>NZ_JAWRZQ010000002.1:0-5062 GCF_056522795.1 Plesiomonas sp. ISS29 | reverse complement strand
TCTTTAAAAATTTGGAAACAAGCTGATAAATAACTGAAGTTCTTAAGAACAAGCGTCTTGAGAAACTGGCATATGACCAGTTTAGTACTTTCATCAATCTGAAATAATTTTGGGTTGTATGGTTAAGTGACTAAGCGTACACGGTGGATGCCTTGGCAGTCAGAGGCGATGAAGGACGTGCTACCCTGCGAAAAGGGTTGGTGAGCTGGGATGAAGCGCTATTAACCAACCATGTCCGAATGGGGAAACCCACCTAAGATAACTTAGGTATCGTTAAGTGAATACATAGCTTAACGAGGCGAACCGGGAGAACTGAAACATCTAAGTACCCCGAGGAAAAGAAATCAACCGAGATTCCGTTAGTAGCGGCGAGCGAACGCGGAGCAGCCCAGAGTCAACATCAGCCAGTGTGTTAATGGAACGGCCTGGAAAGGCCGGCGATACAGGGTGATAGCCCCGTACATGAAAGTGCACTGGTTGTGAGCTCGATGAGTAAGACGGGACACGTGGTATCCTGTTTGAAGATGGGGGGACCATCCTCCAAGGCTAAATACTCCTGACTGACCGATAGCGAACCAGTACCGTGAGGGAAAGGCGAAAAGAACCCCTGTGAGGGGAGTGAAATAGAACCTGAAACCGTGTACGTACAAGCAGTAGGAGCACCTTCGTGGTGTGACTGCGTACCTTTTGTATAATGGGTCAGCGACTTATATTCTGTAGCAAGGTTAACCGAATAGGGGAGCCGTAGGGAAACCGAGTCTTAATAGGGCGCTTTAGTTGCAGGGTATAGACCCGAAACCCGGTGATCTAGCCATGGGCAGGTTGAAGGTTGGGTAACACTAACTGGAGGACCGAACCGACTAATGTTGAAAAATTAGCGGATGACTTGTGGCTGGGGGTGAAAGGCCAATCAAACCGGGAGATAGCTGGTTCTCCCCGAAAGCTATTTAGGTAGCGCCTCGGACGAATACCTACGGGGGTAGAGCACTGTTTGGGCTAGGGGGTCATCCCGACTTACCAACCCCATGCAAACTCCGAATACCGTAGAGTACTATCCGGGAGACACACGGCGGGTGCTAACGTCCGTCGTGAAGAGGGAAACAACCCAGACCGCCAGCTAAGGTCCCAAAGTCATGGTTAAGTGGGAAACGATGTGGGAAGGCTCAGACAGCTAGGATGTTGGCTTAGAAGCAGCCATCATTTAAAGAAAGCGTAATAGCTCACTAGTCGAGTCGGCCTGCGCGGAAGATTTAACGGGGCTAAACCATGCACCGAAGCTGCGGCAATGACGTTTAGGCGTTATTGGGTAGGGGAGCGTTCTGTAAGCGGTAGAAGGTGTGCTGTGAGGCATGCTGGACGTATCAGAAGTGCGAATGCTGACATAAGTAACGATAAGGGGAGTGAAAAACTCCCCCGCCGGAAGACCAAGGGTTCCTGTTCAACGTTAATCGGAGCAGGGTGAGTCGACCCCTAAGGCGAGGCTGAAAAGCGTAGTCGATGGGAAACGGGTTAATATTCCCGTACTTGTGGTGACTGCGAAGGGGGGACGGAGAAAGTTAGGCTATCCGGGCGACGGTTGTCCCGGTTTAAGCGTGAAGGTGGGAAGACTAGGTAAATCCGGTTTTCTGCATAACACTGAGGCGTGATGACGAAGCACTACGGTGCTGAAGTAGCTGATACTACGCTTCCAGGAAAAGCCTCTAAGCATCAGGTCACCAGAAATCGTACCCCAAACCGACACAGGTGGTCAGGTAGAGAATACTCAGGCGCTTGAGAGAACTCGGGTGAAGGAACTAGGCAAAATGGTGCCGTAACTTCGGGAGAAGGCACGCTGACGGTAGGTGAAGTCCCTTGCGGATGGAGCTGAAGTCAGTCGAAGATACCAGCTGGCTGCAACTGTTTATTAAAAACACAGCACTGTGCAAACACGAAAGTGGACGTATACGGTGTGACGCCTGCCCGGTGCCGGAAGGTTAATTGATGGGGTTAGCGCAAGCGAAGCTCTTGATCGAAGCCCCGGTAAACGGCGGCCGTAACTATAACGGTCCTAAGGTAGCGAAATTCCTTGTCGGGTAAGTTCCGACCTGCACGAATGGCGTAATGATGGCCAGGCTGTCTCCACCCGAGACTCAGTGAAATTGAAATCGCTGTGAAGATGCAGTGTACCCGCGGCAAGACGGAAAGACCCCGTGAACCTTTACTATAGCTTGACACTGAATATTGAGCCTTGATGTGTAGGATAGGTGGGAGGCATTGAAACGTGAACGCCAGTTTGCGTGGAGCCGACCTTGAAATACCACCCTTTAATGTTTGATGTTCTAACGTGGTCCCGTAATCCGGGATGCGGACAGTGTCTGGTGGGTAGTTTGACTGGGGCGGTCTCCTCCTAAAGAGTAACGGAGGAGCACGAAGGTTGGCTAATCCTGGTCGGACATCAGGAGGTTAGTGCAATGGCATAAGCCAGCTTAACTGCGAGACGGACAGGTCGAGCAGATACGAAAGTAGGTCATAGTGATCCGGTGGTTCTGCATGGAAGGGCCATCGCTCAACGGATAAAAGGTACTCCGGGGATAACAGGCTGATACCGCCCAAGAGTTCATATCGACGGCGGTGTTTGGCACCTCGATGTCGGCTCATCACATCCTGGGGCTGAAGTTGGTCCCAAGGGTATGGCTGTTCGCCATTTAAAGTGGTACGCGAGCTGGGTTTAGAACGTCGTGAGACAGTTCGGTCCCTATCTGTCGTGGGCGTTGGATGATTGAGGGGGGCTGCTCCTAGTACGAGAGGACCGGAGTGGACGTATCTCTGGTGTTCCGGTTGTCACGCCAGTGGCATTGCCGGGTAGCTAAATACGGAAGAGATAAGCGCTGAAAGCATCTAAGCGCGAAACTTGCCCCGAGATGAGTCATCCCTGAGGCCTAGAGCCTCCTAAAGGGTTGTTGGAGACTACGACGTAGATAGGCAGGGTGTGTAAGCGTAGCGATACGTTGAGCTAACCTGTACTAATTGCCCGTGAGGCTTAACCATACAACGCCAAAGTTATGTTGGACGATGAAGTTCAGACGATGTTTTTGAGAGCAAAACAGAATTTATCAGTGCGTTTTCAGATTTAGCGTAATGGCCATGAAATGGCGGTTATGTAAATAGAATAGAAGAATTTGCCTGGCGGCGATAGCGCGGTGGTCCCACCTGACCCCATGCCGAACTCAGCAGTGAAACGCCGTAGCGCCGATGGTAGTGTGGGGTCTCCCCATGCGAGAGTAGGGAACTGCCAGGCATCAAATAAGTAAGAAGCCCATCCGAAAGGATGGGCTTTTTGCGCTGCTCTTTAAAAAATTAATCAGACAATCTGTGTGGGCACTCGTTGAAGACGCTGACTATCCAAAAGATACTTAGTTAAACGAGTGACTGACAATTTATTTGCTAGTTATTTCGAGCGACAAACTTTAAATTGAAGAGTTTGATCATGGCTCAGATTGAACGCTGGCGGCAGGCCTAACACATGCAAGTCGAGCGGTAGCACAAAGAAGCTTGCTTCTTGGGTGACGAGCGGCGGACGGGTGAGTAATGCCTGGGGATCTGCCCGATAGAGGGGGATAACTACGGGAAACTGTAGCTAATACCGCATAATGTCTACGGACCAAAGTGGGGGCTCTTCGGACCTCATGCTATCGGATGAACCCAGGTGGGATTAGCTAGTTGGTGGGGTAATGGCTCACCAAGGCGACGATCTCTAACTGGTTTGAGAGAATGACCAGTCACACTGGAACTGAGACACGGTCCAGACTCCTACGGGAGGCAGCAGTGGGGAATATTGCACAATGGGGGAAACCCTGATGCAGCCATGCCGCGTGTGTGAAGAAGGCCTTCGGGTTGTAAAGCACTTTCAGCGAGGAGGAAAGGGAGCAGCTTAATACGCTGCTGCTATGACGTTACTCGCAGAAGAAGCACCGGCTAACTCCGTGCCAGCAGCCGCGGTAATACGGAGGGTGCAAGCGTTAATCGGAATTACTGGGCGTAAAGCGCACGCAGGCGGTTTGTTAAGTCAGATGTGAAATCCCCGCGCTCAACGTGGGAACTGCATTTGAAACTGGCAAGCTAGAGTCTTGTAGAGGGGGGTAGAATTCCAGGTGTAGCGGTGAAATGCGTAGAGATCTGGAGGAATACCGGTGGCGAAGGCGGCCCCCTGGACAAAGACTGACGCTCAGGTGCGAAAGCGTGGGGAGCAAACAGGATTAGATACCCTGGTAGTCCACGCTGTAAACGATGTCGATTTGGAGGTTGTGCCCTTGAGGCGTGGCTTCCGGAGCTAACGCGTTAAATCGACCGCCTGGGGAGTACGGCCGCAAGGTTAAAACTCAAATGAATTGACGGGGGCCCGCACAAGCGGTGGAGCATGTGGTTTAATTCGATGCAACGCGAAGAACCTTACCTACTCTTGACATCCACAGAACTTTCCAGAGATGGATTGGTGCCTTCGGGAACTGTGAGACAGGTGCTGCATGGCTGTCGTCAGCTCGTGTTGTGAAATGTTGGGTTAAGTCCCGCAACGAGCGCAACCCTTATCCTTTGTTGCCAGCGCGTGATGGCGGGAACTCAAAGGAGACTGCCGGTGATAAACCGGAGGAAGGTGGGGATGACGTCAAGTCATCATGGCCCTTACGGGTCAGGGCTACACACGTGCTACAATGGCATATACAAAGGGCGGCAAGCTAGCGATAGTGAGCGAATCCCATAAAGTATGTCGTAGTCCGGATTGGAGTCTGCAACTCGACTCCATGAAGTCGGAATCGCTAGTAATCGTAGATCAGAATGCTACGGTGAATACGTTCCCGGGCCTTGTACACACCGCCCGTCACACCATGGGAGTGGGTTGCAAAAGAAGTAGGTAGCTTAACCTTCGGGGGGCGCTTACCACTTTGTGATTCATGACTGGGGTGAAGTCGTAACAAGGTAACCGTAGGGGAACCTGCGGTTGGATCACCTCCTTACCTGCGATACCAGCCTTTGGCTGAGTGCTCACACAGATTGTTTGTTTGTCTTTGCGAAAGCGAAGAGAAAG
>NZ_JAWRZQ010000001.1:0-2996845 GCF_056522795.1 Plesiomonas sp. ISS29 | reverse complement strand
TTGTTGCGTTTGGGTATTTTGGATTTATTGAACAAACTAAATAACCTGTTTTATCCACATTGACGTTATTCTATTCTTGTTAAATATTTCAAACAGATATTTAGTATTGTTTATATCGCATAAAAAAATCCCTCAGCAAGCTAAGGGATTTAATAACATGATTTGTAATGTTTGTAATAACAGTTTAGATCTGTAAAAAGTCTTTCATTTGATTGAGGACTTCTTCTGCACGTTCTTTACAATCCATTTCTGCAAAAATACGTAATAGCGGCTCTGTACCCGAGAAACGGGCGATAATCCAACCACCATTTTTAAAGTAAACTTTTGCTCCATCAGCATAGCTGACTTTATCTATCTCATATTTAAACTCTGGTAGCGCTTTATCGGTATAGATTTTGGTATATAAACGCTGTTTATCGGCAGCTTTGAATGTACAGTCACCTTCAGCGGTATAGCAATAACCGTATTCATGGTAAATCTCACTGAGTAACTCAGAGAGTTTTTTACCGCTCACACTCATTAATTCAACTAAAAGGCTTGCCGCAAAAATACCATCCTTGCCTTTTATATGACCCCGAATGGTTAAGCCGCCACTGCTTTCTCCGCCAATCAGAGAGTCTTGTTCTTCCATTTTGGCACTGATATGTTTAAACCCTACAGGGACTTCATAACACTGCTCACCAAAACTTGCTGCTATTTTATCCAATAAGTGGGTAGTTGCTACGTTACGCACCACAGACCCTTTCCAGCCTTTATATTTGAGCATGTAGTAATATAAGAGCGCTAGGATCTCATTAGGATGAATAAAATTGCCTTTCTCATCAATAATACCGAGTCTATCGGCATCTCCATCTGTACCGATACCGATATCATAGCCTTGTTCAACAACCATTTCGGTTAAACGGCTCAATGTATGCGCACTTGGTGATGGCAGTTTTCCACCAAAAAGGGTGTCATGCCGATCATTGATGACATCTAAATCACAGCGGGCACTGATGAGAACCGTTTGTAAGCAGGTTTTAGAAACACCATGCATGGGATCAAGCAGAACTTTTAGATGGCTATTTTTGATAGCTTCCATATCAATGGCATTAATAATCGAGTCAATAAAGTCATTGGTAGGGTCAAATAACTCAATGATGCCTTGTGCCACCGCTTCATCAAAATCAATGGTTTGAACATCATCAGCCGTTAATTGATTGGCCAACAGTTCTACTTGTTGAGTTTCTATTTCATTTGCATCACGCCCGCCAAGAGCAAATACTTTTACACCGTTATAATCGGCTGGGTTATGACTTGCTGTGATACATGCACTTAACGCCGTTTTAAGTTGTTTGGCTGCAAACATGATCATTGGAGTTGGCGCATATTTTTTGACAAAATAGACTTTGATGCCATTTGCCGCAACAACTTGCGCCATCCATTTTGAGGCTTTATCGGATAAAAACCGACGATCAAAACCGACAACAAAGCCTTTATCTTGCTGGCCTTGCTCTTTAATCATATTTGCTAACGCTTGACTAACCCGCTCAACGTTGGCTTTGGTAAATTCTTCACCAATAAATGCACGCCAGCCACCGGTTCCAAAATGGATCATGATGGTACTCCTCTGTCCGTGAAAGTAGTAAGGGGTGACCTTATGATCACCCCTTGAAATTATCCCATTATGACAATGACATCATGCACTGAGCCTTCAGCTTGTGCCGGAATTGCACCGTTGATGCTGTTACCGTTGAGTGTGATTGATTTAATCCCTTTACTGACATGCTCTGGGTTTTGAACGTGAATGTTAAAGGTCGCACCTCGCCACTGGCGTTGAATACGGAATTCAGGCCAGCTTGTTGGAATGCATGGATCGATAATCAGGCCATCAAAGCTTAAACGAACACCTAAAATCCAGTTAGTGGCAGCAAAATAGGCCCAGCCGGATGAACCGGTTAACCAAGGATGATTGGCTTTACCGTGTGATGTGTGATCTTTCCCCATGACAAATTGGACATAGGAGTAAGGCTCGGCAATACGAGTTTCAATCTGATCGTTTTGGTTGTAAGGCAACAAGGCATCATAATATTTCATGGCTTGATCGCCGCGGCCAAGTTTAGCTTCTGCAACCCATGCCCAAGGGTTTGGATGTGAGAATATCGCGCCATTCTCTTTTACGCCCTGATAAACTCGGGTGACAAAGCCAATATCATCATTAGGTGTGGCAAAAGAGGGCGCATTTAGGTGTAAACCCCACGGGGAGTAGAGGTACTCATCTACGGCATCCATGGCTTTGGTGGCACGCTCAGTGTTCGCGACACCTGAAACGACCGCCCAAGTATTGGACTCTAGATGTACTTTACCCTCTATTTGCTCTTGAGTGCCGATCTTTTCACCTGTTTTGGTGATACCACGAATATACCATTCGCCATCCCACAAATTTTCTTCGCAGGCAATTCGGACATCTTCTGCCATTTGGCTGTAACGCTCTGCATCACCTGCACGGCCAAGGAATTTAGCTGCGTCAATGAATGCATCAAGTGCCCAGTAATGCAGGAACGATACCATGGCACTTTCACCGCCACCTAAGTTTAGGCAATCATTCCAGTCGGCGCGCAAGCCTTTACAAATACCGGTGCTGCCGACATATTTAGCTGAAAAATCAAGGATTTTAGTGAGGTGTTCATACACAGTACCTGAGCCACCATCAGCATAATTGACCACTTCATCAAAGAATGCGGTTTCACCGGTTTCCATGACATAACGGCAAACGGTTGGAACTAACCAAAGGGCATCATCCGAACAGGTATCTTCTAAGCCGTGGATCATGTCATCGGCATTCGGGGTCGGGACAACTGTTGGTGATTTATACGCTGGTGCATCGCTCTTATTGGGATCAAACCAAGCCGGATCAAATAAGTGCAGGCCGTAACCCTCTTTGACTTGGCCGCGCAATAGCTCAATCAAGCGTTGTTTAGTTTTGACTGGGTTAGTGTGTGGAACGGCCATCGCATCTTGTGCGGTATCACGATACCCTAATCCGGTACGCCCGCCGACCTCTATGAATGAGGCAAAGCGTGACCATACCACACAGGTTTCAGCCTGATAGAGAGTCCATGTGTTTAACATGGTATCAAGGCCTTCATGCGGTGTTTGACACTGGAATTTTTCGACACGTTGTGCCCAGTGTTGTTTGATTTCGGCAAAAGCGGCATCAACGTTAGCTAAATTACTGTATTTCTCTTTCAATTGCTGGCCGGCTTCCATATCACCGATACCGAGCATATAGACAAAGCGTACTTCTTCGCCTGGTTGCAGAGTAAAGGCTTTGTGTAGTGAACCACAGTGGTTGCCGGTTTTTTCAAAGCTGTTAGAGCAATATCCGCGCTCTACTGCAATCGGTTTAGATTCATCACGGTACGCACCGAGGAATTTGTCACGTAGCCCATCAAAGCTATCTGGGGTAAAGCTAGAGGCAAAGAAGTAATAACCGGTTTCTTTGCTTGGATTGTAGAATAAATCGTACTCGAGCACGCCGGAATCATAACGTGTACCTGCTGAATAGAGGCTCATTTGATGGTTCTGATTATCAGAGGTGATGTGGCTAAAAGAGAACTCGACAAATGAGAATGCGCTTAGGGTTCGCGGTGTTGTACCGGTATTTTTAAGGGTGATATCCCACAACTCAACGTTGTCATGAACCGGAACAAACAGTGTTTTTTTTGCATCAATCCCGTTGTATTGACAAGAGAACTTTGAATAGGAAAGACCATGGCGGCACTCATATTGTGCTTGTTCTAAGTCTTTGCCTACCGGTTGCCACGAAATAGACCAATAATCACCGCTCTGATCATCTCGCAGATAAACATAGTGGCCTGGACGATCAAAGGTTGCATTCGGGCGGAATTTGGTGACTCGGTGATATTCAGGTGATTTATAGAAAGAATAACCACCGGCATTGTGAGAAATTACCGTACAGAAATCGTTCACCCCTAGATAGTTAGTCCACGGTGCAGGCACATCGGGACGGGTGATGACATATTCCCTGTTGTCATTATCAAAGTAACCGTATTTCATGTAAAAACCATCCTTTAAAGTAACGTTCTCTCACACCTAAAATTGGCGGTAATTAATGCCATGTCTATCGAGCAAAGGCCGATGAGCTTGTAGTCGTTGCAAAAAATCGTGCCAGTTACGGATATGTTTCTGACTCCATGCCGCTTCGGACAGAGCCAGTAACCGTGGATAAAGCATGTAATCGATGCGGTTTTGATTATTAATTTGCTCGCACCATAAAGCGGCTTGAAGGCCTAGTACATGTTCACGTAATGGCGAGTCAGAAGGAAGATCTGACAGAGGTTCATAATGATAAGCTTGTTCCAAATTTAGATTGCCGGCCCAATCTACTCCGGATTCAGAAGGGTCTTTACTCTGTGCAAAGTCAAGATAGGTATAAGGTGCAGGTTGCATGATGACGTCATACCCCTGTGTTATGCATTCAGCACCGGCCGCTTCGCCACGCCATGAAAAAATAATGGTTTGCTTGCTGACCTTGTTACCGTCTGTGGCCTCTTCCCAGCCCATCATGCGTTTTCCATGCGCGTTGAGTTGCTGTTCGACGTAACGCAGCAGATGCCCTTGTAACTCTTTGGGGGATTGATAGTTATGTTGTTGCATCATGGCTAGACATGCCGTGCTGTTAGTCCACACACCTTCTGGCACTTCATCAGCGCCGATATGAACATACGGGGCTGGAAACAGATCACATACCTCAGCAAAGACTGCATCTAAAAATGTATAGGTACTTTGCAGTGCTGGGGAGAGGATATTGTCGTTATAGTATTGAATACTGCGATACTGTGAGTGGTCTGTTGGATCGCGCAGCAGTTCAGGCAGCGCTAAAATAGCTGCCCGACAGTGTCCAGGAATATCAATTTCTGGAATGATCATGATGCCACGAGCCTGCGCATAGGCGATGACATCGCGGATTTCTGCTTGGGTATAAAAACCGCCATGGCGGGTAGATAGCTGTGTGTATTGCGGGGCAATGATCTCATCTGGCCCACGCCATGCACCGATATTAGTTAATTCCGGATAGGCTTTAATCTCAATTCGCCAGCCTTCATCATCAGTTAAGTGCCAGTGAAAGGTATTAAATTTGTAATAAGCGAGCTGGTTAATCAGGCGTTTGATGGTGCTAATAGTGTGAAAGTGGCGGCCACAATCAAGCATCATTCCGCGGTATGCAAAGCGGGGCTGGTCATGAATTTCAACAGCGTGGACGGGGTAAACATGCTGCTTACTGTGCGCCGGCATAGCGGGAATGCACTGTAATAAGCTTGCCGTAGCGTGGATAAAGCCCGCACCAGAGTTTGCGCTCAGAGTGATGCTTGATGCTTCAACAATCAAAGTGTATGCGGCATCAGGCAGGGTCATATCACGCAGAAAAACGATCTGTCCTTCTGTTTTTATCGGCAAAGGCAATCCGCAGCGTGCGGAGACCTCTTCTTGCAACCACTGTATGGCTATGTCAGCGAGTGTGTCAGATTGCCCAATGGCGCTCAGCTCGCCCAGCATGAATGTAGACTGTCCCGATACGCAGTGCTGTGGTGCGGGAATAATGCCTTGTTTAGCATTTACCTCTGGTAGTGTATCAGCCAATGGTGCTTCAGCGAGTGCAAGATCAAATGCGCCAATGTGGATGGGATAGCGTGTTTTCGTGATAGCGTTATTATCATCTATCTTGCCATCTATCTTGTCATCTATTTGGGTCAGTTGTAGGTAGGCATCACCAAAACCATCACTGCTGTAGTGAAGTGGGGCTGTACCTAATTCAAATTCAAAACTAAACATTCCACCGGCAGCTAGGGTCGGATTACCATTAGGGGTAAAGCAACAAAAGCTGCCGATTTGCTCGATCTTTCCATATTGTACGGTAGCAGGGTTGATTAAACGGCAAATAGAAAAGCAGCAGTTCCAATGCGTTATAGGGTGCTCTGAATGATTGAAAATAGTCGCCCGAAACCCGCAATAGGGCGGGTTTACGTAAACAGTAGCAAGCTCAAGTTGTAAGTTCATGATAAATACCGTCTTAGTTCGACATAACTGCCGATTGCGCTAAATGTTGCTGCGCATACAGAATTGCACCATCAATAGCATCTTGTTTTGGTGTCTGTAAGCGCGCCTGATAGCTTGATTGCAACCACGGTTGAATGTATTTACCTATGCTGCCCATCAGTGCCACGTTATCGGCCCCTTTTTTGCGCAAAGCATCGAGTAACATTTCAATATCACGGGCTGTACTGTTAAGCAGTTGATGGGCCAGATAATCACCTTGTGCGGCAAACTGGAAAATCATCGGTGAGAATGCTGCATAGTCACGCGGTCTAGCTGTTTTTGACCAGCTAACGATGCTATCAATGTCGAGATCAAACTGGCTAAAAATAGCCTCGGCCAGTGTTGAGGCTGCGGTAATTCCCTCAATCGAAAGCAGGGCTTGTTGGATACAGGCTAAACCAAGACGTGCACCACTTCCCTGATCAGAGATGGGGAACTCATGTCCGCCGAGAGTGGTTATTTGGTGGTGTTGATAAATCAAGCCACAAGAGCCTGTTCCGGCAATCAGCACTGCACCATCATTGCCACCCCAAGCACCTAAACAGGCGGCCAGAGCATCGGTAATCAGCACTTGGCGTGCGTATGAGGTTGGCAGGCGGTTAAAGATGTCTTGTGCTGATTTATGTTCTGCGCCTGCCAGCGCAAAGCAAACGTGCATACGTTGGTAGTCGCGTACAGAGAGCCCCGCTTGCTGGGTGGCATCGCCAATGGCATGCTGAACAGATTGCATTGCAATTTCAGCACCCAGCAGAATATTGGCGCTGCCGGCATGACCTTCGCCCAGTGTATTTCCCTGCTGATCACGGATCCGTGCGCGGCAACTGGTGCCGCCGCCATCTACGCCGACAAACAAAATATCAGACATGCGAAGACTCCTTAAACATTACGGTGATAGCAAAGAGATACCAGCTGGCATGAGGGATCCACTGCTCGCCCCAGCGCCAGTTTTGCATGATATCGTCAGCATAAGCGGCAGGTTTAAAATCGAGATCTGCTTCGTCATCAAACCCTGCGGTGATCCCGTTACAAATTCCACCTTTGGCGCTCGGGTAGGCATCGATATAGGTTGGGTTATTGTGGCCAACTCCCTCTAACATACAGATATCAAAAGGGTTTAATCCTAAAATCCAATCTAATGCATGGGTAGCATACTGTTTAATTGCATGCGTCAGTTGCGGGTTGCTCTCAGTATTGAGATAAGGCCGCGCGAGCATAGCCATACAACTTAATGAGCCTAAACGGGCATTTTCGCCCTGCCACCAATAGCCACTTTCATTATCATGTGGGATAAAAAAGCTGCTGCGTTTGGCGCTCTGAACCCCTTTTACATATTGGCGCGGGTAACCAAATGGGTTAAAAATTTGCTGTGTTAATGCCAGTTCGCTCTGTATTGCCTGTTTGATCACCTGTTGTAACTGAACGGTTTGAGCTGGCAATGCGCTGTGCTGTAAATGGTAAGTGAGAGCAATAACCGGCAGACCTGCATCAGACGCGTGATAAAACGGCCGTTCGCCGTGTTCGTCAGAAGACCAAAAGTGAGACTGAAGATGATCGTTTTTTTGCCGAGCTGACAAACGTTCAGCCCAATAATGGCACTCTTGTTGGATGCGTTGATCACTTGTTGCCCGGTAGAGTGCGGTTGCCGCTAGCAGTGCACAATACTCATCGATGATGTTTTCCTGCCCATCATCAAGGTAGCGGGTATTGTATTCACGCAAATGCCAGTACCCGATCAAAGCGGTACGTAGATAAGTGCCCTGGTCATATTCTCCGTGTCGTGTTTGCCGTGCCGCTTCTGCCAGTGCGGCAATCGCCATTCCACCACCTTGGCGGAAACCGGCTTGCCACTGATCTGATTTATGCCCGCCTTGTGTTGCGTAACTGCAAATGTGGCGCTGTTCCGGTTGCTTACTCCAGCGATCAAACAGTGTCATGTAGAAGTAACCTTCCGGTGCTTGCATTCTGACCAGAAAATCAGCGCCATACAGGGCTTCATCAAGCATGCGGTGATACAGGTTTTGAATTTTTAAGCGGTTATCATCGGCCACAATTTCTGCGGCACGAAACATGTTCCAGGCAACCAGAGGGATCTGTTGTGGATTCATGTGGTTAGCAAAAGAGAGGTGGCTGAGATACTTGCTAACATCACCAGAGGCATCGTACCAACCACCATGCAGATCAACGGGGGCTTTTTCAGGATGATCAAAGAAAACGGCCTGTTGATCTTGCTGATCGTAACGCCCACTGCAACGCTGGGATTTAAAATAGTTCAGCACATCAGACAGGGTATTTTGCAGGTAAAGGCCTTCACCAATCTCAAAAGTGTGTGATCTGAACGATCCCAGTGACAGGTAAAAATGCCCATTACACTGATAATCAGAGAAATTGAGGGTATAGAAATAGCGATCTTTCCACCCCTGAACTGAGCCTTGCTGTTCAATGGCGACCTGACATACCACAACATTGTCTTCAGCTCGGTGAAGACAGGCTTGCTGGCCGCGCAGACCAGACGGTGCTTGTAGCACCGCCTGTTTTGCGCCGTGCCGCTCGTAGCCGAGATGGTTTACTAGCAGCATGGACATTCCTTATGCGAAAAGGTGGCAACGGACAAAGTGGTTAGTGCCAAGTTGAGTAACTTCCGGCAACGCATCTGTACATTTTGCTGTTGCATGGGTACAGCGGGCGGCAAATGGGCAACCGATGCTGTCTGGCGTCCAGAGTGGTATTTCGCCTTTCTCACCTTCGAGTTGGGCGTGAATACTCTTGCTCGGATCAGGCACAGCAGAGATGAGCAATCGGGTATATGGGTGTTGAGGATGATGGATCACTTCTTCGGTATCACCCCATTCAACCATATGGCCGACATACATAACGGCGATATCCTCTGCCAAATAACGGGCTGTGGCGATATCGTGGGTGATGTACATCATGGCCATCTGATTTTCATGTTTCATTTCTTCGAGCAGGTTTAGAACACCGGCGCGAATGGAGACATCGAGCATGGAGGTTGGCTCATCAGCCAGAACCACATCGGCTTCGACAGCAAGGTTACGGGCGATATTGACCCGCTGACGCTGCCCACCAGAGAGCTGGTGGGGGTATTTCTCTGCAGTGGCTTTTGCCGGCACTAACCCAACTTGCTCGAGCAGTTGGTATACACGCTCACGGCACTCCTTCTCACCATGCACTTTTTTATGTAGCAGCAAAGGGCGGGCAATATGGTGGTAAATGTTGTGTGTTGGGTTTAGTGATCCAAACGGATCTTGCCATACCATTTGAATACCCGCTCGGTACTCAAGCATCTCGGAGCGTGATTTAATCTCTTTAATATCACGCCCTTTATAGGTGATTTTACCGGCTGTTTGGGTATACATTTTTGAGATGATGCGGGCTGTTGTACTTTTACCTGAACCCGATTCACCTACTACGGCCAGCGCACGGCCACGGTATAATTTAAATGACACATCATTGAGCGCCCGCATCATCGGCTTTGCCAGTGCGTGGCTATTAATCGGGAAGTCTTTGACTATCCCTTTTCCTTCAATAATTGGTAGATCGACAATATTGGTCATGGCTTAACTCCTTATCCGATAACCAGCTTCTGTTCTGCCTGCTGGGTAAACAGATGGCAGTTAGTAAAGCGCTGTGATTCAACTTCATGCAGTTTGGTGTACTCGGTAAAGCACTGCGAGGTTGCTTTCGGGCAACGAGCTTGGAAACGACAGCCCACCGGTATATCCAGCATATTGAGTGGATTTCCGGGAATTCCCGCCAGTTTGGTTTTCGGCCCAAACATTGGTGGGAATGAGCTGGCCAGCCCTTCGGTATAAGGGTGATACGGTGAAGTCAAAATGGCTTTTGATGGAGCAACTTCTGCTAACTCACCGGCGTACATGATGCCGATACGGTCAGTAAATTCGACCATTAAGCTCAAGTCATGGGTGATGAACAAAATAGAGAAGCCGAACTCTTCTTTCAGTGCATAGATCTTTTGCAGGATCTCGCGCTGAACAACCACATCGAGTGCGGTAGTAGGTTCATCCATGATGATCAATTTAGGGTTGAGTGCCAGCGCAATGGCAATGACTAAACGCTGACGCATCCCGCCTGAGAACTGATGCGGATAGTCATTGAGGCGACTTGGATGAATATCGACAATCTCCAGCAGACCTTCAGCACGGCGTACGGCCTGCTGACGGGTCATGTTGGTGTGTGCCATCAATACATCACAAAATTGCTCTTCGAGCGTAAGTACCGGATTGAGCGCATTCATGGCACTTTGGAAGACCATGCTGATATTACTCCAGCGAAATTTAGCCATTTCATTTTCGCTGAATTTTAAAATATCACGGCCATCAAACAGGATCTGGCCACCGGTGATGAATGCCGGCGGCTTATGCAGACGCATGGCAGAGAAGGCGACGGTACTTTTACCGCAACCAGACTCTCCGGCCAGACCAAAAATTTCACCCTTTTTGATGTCGAAACTGACGTTATTTACCGCACGGATATCACCAGCATCAGTGATGTAGTCGACACAAAGGTTACGGACTTCTAACTGAATATCCTGACTCATGCGGTTCCCTCCGGCTGTTGTTTTTTATTGGACAGTAATTTCCAGCGTTGCATGCCTTTGTGTGAGCGTAGTTGTGGGTTGGCAATTTCATCGACAGCAAAGTTCAGCAGAGCAAGGCCTACGACTAAAATCATCAGTGCCACACAAGGTGCGATAACTTCCCACCATGCACCCACCAAAATAGAAGATGAGGTTTGTACGTTGTAGAGCATGATGCCCCAGCTAACGACGTTTGGATCGCCTAAGCCCAGATACTCAAGTGTTGCTTCAGTCATGATGGCGTACATCACAGAGCCGATAAACGATGCACCAATGATTGACATTAGGTTAGGTAGGATCTCGACTAAAATGATCCGCCAAGAGGGTTCACCCAGTAGTTCGGCTGCTTTAACAAACTCTTTTTCCCGTAATGACATTGTTTGCGCTCTGACAACCCTTGCTCCCCACGCCCATGACGTGAGGCCGATAATGAGTGTGATGACTAGAGGGCTCGCTTGACCTATGAATGCCGCTAGCACAAACAGCAGCGGGAGTTGTGGGATAACCAACATAACGTTCATGAAAAAGGTCAGAACTTCATCAATTTTGCCACCGAAGTAACCGGCAGTAACGCCCATCGCGACAGCTAAAGTACAGACGATAATGCCGGCACCAAAACCAACCGCTAGTGAGATACGCCCGCCATGAATAACTTGGCTCATCACATCACGGCCCATACGGGTTGTGCCCATTACATGCTCTGCACTCGGTGCTTCATGTGGGCGGCCAACACGTTTATCAGGCACATGGGTGGTGACCATTGAGGCTGACAGTGCCAGTAAAATAAAGGCAACAATAATGCCTGAACCCACCAACGCCTTGGGGTTTCCGAGCAGAATTTTGACAAAACTAGGCATACGCATGATTATTTCCCTCCCTTGCGTAGACGTGGATCTAGAACGACATACAGCAAGTCAGCAATGAAGTTGAACGTCAGCATAAAGACACACATCAACAGCAGCTGGCCTTGAATTACCTGATAATCACGCGCCAGAATTGCTTTATAAAGTACGGTGCCAAGACCTGGGTAGTTAAAGACGATTTCGATAATTAACTGACCACCAATTGCTGTACCTAATGCCATCGAGAGTGCGGTAACGGTTGGCAGAATGGCGTTACGGGCCGCGTAGTTAAAGACCACTCGGTTTTGGCTCAAGCCTTTGGCTTTTGCCATGGTGATAAAGTCTTCGTTTAGTAGGTTAATCATGTTGTTACGCATGGTGATCAAAAAACCACCGACTTGAATCAG
This sequence comes from Plesiomonas sp. ISS29, assembly GCF_056522795.1. NCBI lineage: Bacteria > Pseudomonadati > Pseudomonadota > Gammaproteobacteria > Enterobacterales > Enterobacteriaceae > Plesiomonas > Plesiomonas sp. ISS29. The sequence continues at coordinate 2,984,882 of NZ_JAWRZQ010000001.1, read as the reverse complement.
CGCAGCACAACCGACTGGCATGATGGCGTGATACAGCACATCACTGATAAATTCCCAGCTAAACGCAGGCTCTGTACCGGGGGTGAATGCATAACTGGTAGGGAACCATTGCAGACCGACACCAAAGGTAAATAGTGCCAGTAGAGCGACGACTACCGGAGGAACTGCTTGGAAGACCATCATCAGTGGGGAGGCGATGGAGTCGTAGCGGCTTCCGCGGAACCATGCCGCAAAAATACCCATCACTGAACCAATGGCAAAGGCGACGATAATAGCAGTACCGGCAAGAAACAGTGACCAGCCAAATGCGGAGGCTAAAACATCATTGACGGTAGCAGGGAAGAACTGAGTAGATATCCCTAATTGGCCACTGAAAATACTTTTGATGTACGTTAAATATTGTTGCCACATTGGGGCATCAACAAACCCGAACATTTTTTTCAGTGCTTCGATTTTTTCTGGTGTCACTTGTGCTGTTGCCGAAGCAAACATCATAGTGACGGGATCACCGGGCATAGCACGCGGCAGTGCAAAATTAATCGTCGCGGCGACCATAAATGCGACGAGATAAAAAGATAAACGTCTAATAAAAAAGCCCATAACTCACACCTTTCCTTAAGAATTTGTGTCCTTGGATTCCTTGTCAGGCACCGCTTTTTATAATTATTAGGGTAAAGAAAACCCCCTGGCTCCGTTCGGCCAGCTTGCTTGGCGGATATACAGGGGGTTGAAGATTAATGGAGGCCTGAGCCAACCCCAGGCCTCAGGTCTGTTAAGACTGTTTCGGTGTTAAAGACAGAACTTGCAGTAAACGCTCTGGGTAACCGGCCCAAATTTGTGGACGAGCAACCGGATTCTTCTCATTAAACCAGCCGTCGAAACGCTTGGTGTTGTACTGGAAGAATTCAACACCACTGTATACAGGAACGGTGATCTGTTGAGACGCAACGCGCTCTTGGATCTGGTTCATGATTTCGTGCTGCTCTTTTTTATCTGCAGTTTTGTTGAAAGAGTCCAACAGTTTGTCTAGCTGAGCATCTTTGTAGTGGTGCATGGCGAAACGGCCGAATTGTTCGCCACCTTGATACTTAGAGTTAAACGCAGTATCAAAGTATTTGAACGGTGTTGGGCCGTGGAAGTAGTTGGTGAAGGCCGCATCGTAGTCACCTTTTGCCATTTTTGTGTTCAGCACGGCAAATTCAGGTGTTGCAGATTTCGCTTTGATACCCACATCAGCGAGTTGTTCAACACCCAGCTGTACGACGTTGTTAAAGTCAGTCCAACCGTTCGGGCTGATAATGGTCAGCTCAAGTTTCTTACCGGTTGGTGTTTCAACAAAGCCATCGCCGTTAGTGTCTTTAAAGCCAGCTTTTGCCAACAACTCTTTCGCGCCTTTCACATCATGTGTCATGAATGGCTTGTATTTGTTGTGTGTACCTTCGCTTGCCCAGTTTTTGAATGCTGCACCGATACCAGATGCATAGTCGTTCACGACACCGTTACCGTATGCGGCGATATCAATGATAGCTTGGCGATCAAGTGCCATTGAGAATGCACGACGGAAATCAACGTTGTTAACGGCTTCATTGGTAGCCGCATTCGGGCTCTTGAAGTTCAGCAGGAATGCAGTAGAGCCTGCTGGGGTGTACCAATATTTATGCGTTGGTGATGCTGCTGCATAAGTACGGTCGATGTCAGGAATGAACGAAGAGGTCCAGTCCAGCTCGCTGTTAACGATTTTAGCCAGTAGCTGATCGTTGTTTGCGATTTGTGGCATACGTAGACAGTCAACTTTGACTTTGTCTTTTTCCCAGTAATTTGGGTTTTCACACTGCACGTACAGTTGTGGTGTGAAGGTGTCGATTTGGGTATACGGGCCGCTACCGACTGGATTTTCGTTAGTGAAAGTGACTGGGTCTTTCACTTTTTCCCATACGTGTTTTGCAACAACAGGGACTTTAACGATTTCGTTAGCAACCGCAGTGTTGACTTCAACCAAATCAAATTTAACTTGGTTTGTGCCTACTTTCTCGGCTTTAGAAATCCATTTGTAAATACCGACAGTATCCAGCTCTGGGTGTTTTTTCACCATATCGAATGAGAAAACAACGTCATCGGCGCTGAATGGTTGACCATCAGACCACTTAACACCATCACGGATGTCAAAGGTGACGCTCTTCAGATCAGGTGACATAGTGAAGCCTGTTGCCAAACGGAAAACAGGTTCGTTACCCTTCATTTCGTTAAATACCACTAATGGCTCGTAAATAAAGTCAGTGGTAGTACGCAGAGCTGTATTCAGGTACGGGTTGAAGTTTCTAACAAATGCAGTGAAGAAGTCTGGGACAATGGTGACCATTGATTTTTCTGCCGCAACAGTTGCAGTTGCAGAGAGGCCAGAGGTTACCGCTGCTAACAGTGCTACCGCAATTTTTGTCTTCCTAAGCATAGCTGTTCCTTACTATTTGCTTATTAGTTTTGATGCAGTGGTAAGTACAGAAGTTATCAAAAAAGTGAAACTAAACTGTCTTACTTGCTGTCGGCCATCGTTATACATCTCCTATTTCTCTCCCCGTAGTAACGATGGCATTTCCTGCTTCAGCAATCTAAGGAAACGCTTCTTTGCTAAATGCGTCAATCTGCGGTTTCGTTAATATCGTAAAACTTAGTGGTTTTTACGTTAAAAACGGCAAAAATATTGTGATGGCCGAAGTATGCCCACATCGATGTGTGATTTTAATTCCGAATTTATTACTGAAAAATGTAATTATTAATACAATTCATTTTACTTAACATATTGATTTTATAGTTATTAATTTATTTTAAATTGTAAATTAATGTAACGAATAAATGCTATTTGTTTTTTCGCTAGCGTAAAAAACTGTCAGCGTGAAATCGTGTGATTAGTATCTCAATCCCGTCATCTAGTTGTGCTCTGTGTGTTTTATCAGCCATTATTACCGGTTTATAGCGCTATTCATTGGGATAAGAGCGTAGTTTTGAAGGGGATTTAGGGCAGTAATTAGGTGAGTAATATACCGTTTAGCTGACTTGGTTTTTATTGAGTTACCAGAGTACTAAATGGCAGTAGGGTAACTATTGTGCGGACAGCCAAGTGTCGGCAGCGTGGGGTCTGCCGACAAAGGTGCGCTATTTTAATAACTGTTGCAGTTGCTGACGCAGGTTTTCAAGTATCGTTCGATTATCATTTCGTTTTTTACTGTGCTGTAAGACAAAATCAAGGGTACTTAAGACCGTACGCCAGCGCGGTGTTTTGGGCAGCGTTTCAATTTGCAAGTATTTATCTAGGGTACGTGTCTGTAGTGTGCCACGGTCAATATAGACCCGCCATAATCCGCTCTGTTCGGCCAGATCAAATTTCCCTTTCCCGCTACTCTCTTCCCAGTAAGTTAGGGTTATTTTCATTGCATTGACAATAACTTCGCGCAATTTTGCATCACGCTCTTCGCTGCCCTGTAGACGCTCGGCGAGTTCTGCAAACTCACTGCCTAAGGCGCGCAGTTGCTCAAGATCGGCCTGATTTCCGTTGTGTGCAAAGGTTGCCAAAGACTCCAGTGCATTCTCAAGAGTTTGTACGCGCTGATTGGGTAAGGTTGCCCCGTGTTTGAAAATAACCAGATAACCGAGCTCGGTACTGGCCGGTAAACGTGATAGCTGGATGGCATGTTCCCGTGGCTCACCATTAATTGTCAGGGTAATTTCGCCCTGATAAAACTCATGCGATGCGGGCAGGAGTGTCGACAGTGGTTGGTGAAGCCAATCATTGAGTGAGTGCTGTGTTAGCTCGTTATCTGGAGTGTGCAGCAGCAGTTGTGCTGCTTTGTTTGCCAGTTTGATATTGCCGTTGATATCGGTCAGCAAAATAGGCTCTATGCTGTGTTCAAGCAGGGTGAGCAGGCGTTGCTGTAGACCTTTTAAGCTACTGATCAGTGTCTGTTCTTGTTTGAGGGTTTGTTGCAGTTGCCGATTTTCTTGCTGAATTCCGGCAATTTTCTGGGTATCAAGCTGAGTATGGATACGAGCCAGCAACTCATCTTGGCAGAAGGGCTTGGTCAGGTAATCATTGGCACCGGCACTGAAACCTCGGACTATCTCTTCCGGCTGACTGAGAGCCGTTAGCATAATAATCGGCAGTTGTACGCGATCAAAGTGTTCGCGTAGCGCTTTACAGACATCATAACCGGTGATCTCTGGCATCATGACATCGAGCAATACCAGATCGGGCTCGTGCTCGAGGCAGTAGCGAATAGCGTCTTCCCCGTGGGTGACACTGCACAGGTTAAAACCTGACAAGCTAAGGTAGTTATAGAGGATCTGGATATTAATCGGTTCGTCATCAACAATCAGGATACGTGGTGCTAGCGGATCATTCACGGGGTGAGTGGTGAGCTGCGTGGGAATTATTGCGGTGTGTAGTGTAGCTGCTAAACGTACTGCAGTAATGTCTGCAGGCTCGGTCATGGTGTTTGCTGAGTTGGTTGAATCTGCCGTAGTTTCTGCATTTAGCGGCAGTTTTTCCGATAATGCTGCGTGGGACAAGGGCAGGGTAAATTGGAATGTTGAGCCTATCATGGGCTCGGTTTGTACGCTGAGTGAACCTTGCATGAGTTCGACCAATTGCCGGCTGATGCTCAGCCCAAGACCGAGGCCTGACCCGATACTTTGCCGATTTGCTTGAACCAGCGGTTCGAAAATGGCCTGAACCATCTCTGGCTGAATACCCTGCCCGGTATCACGAACCGATATGACCAGTGAGTCATCGTGTTGTTCGGCGGAGAGAATGATTTTACCTTCGCTGGTAAATTTGATGGCGTTGCCGAGCAGATTATACAAAATCTGTTCTAGCCGCTGTTCGTCAGCAATAACATGCGGGGTTTGTGCGGATATGCGGTTAATAATTTTGACCGGCTTATCTGTTAACAGATGTTGTGATAGCTCGATAACGACACTGGCGGCGGCACTGATATCAACCGGTTGTACGTGCAGTGAGAGATCGCCATAGCGCATTTTATGGTAGTCGAGCAGTTCGTTGACCAGTTTAGAGAGGCGGTGGCCGCTTTTGGCTATCATGGCTAGTTGATGCTCTTGCTGTGGCGTGAGTACGCCAACAGCACCGGCCAGCATAGATTCTGCAATACCCAGCATGCCGTGCAAAGGGGTGCGAAGCTCATGTGAGGTATTGGCCAGAAACTCATCTTTGAGTTTATCGGCAGCCTGCAGTTCGGTGTTTTGAATTTCAATGACCGCCACTTTTTGGGCTAATTCATCATTTTGCGCTTTAATCAAGTCGAGCTGATCGCGGATAGAGGCCTGCATAAAGGCAAAGCTTTTGGCCAGACTGCCGAGCTCGTCATCACGATTTTGCCCGGCAATTGGGTGGTCAAGATTGCCATCGGAAACCTCTTTGGCGGCATCCATTAACTGTTTAATTGGGGCGGTAATTGAGTTCGATAACCAGTGAGAGACCAAAATAACAGCTGCGAGGGTAAGCATCATAATGGCTAAAAAGAGCTTTTTGGCCGACTCTATCCGTGCAAATGCCTCTTCCGCTTTGGTCTCGGTAATCAGCCCCCATGATTGTTCGAAGACTGAGAGTGGCGTAAAGGCGGCGATCACCGGTGCGCCGTTAATAGATGTGCTGTTGCCATTACCGGTTTTTCCCGCAGTAACCTGTTGAATTAATGGGCTGGTTAACGGCTGAGGTTGTGCTGTTTGCTGGGCATACATCGGCGTGACGCCTCGGGCGATATTATCGTGCCCGACTAGAATAATAGAGCTGGTTTTACCGAGCAGTTGAGCATCACTTAAGATGCTGTTTAATTTACGTTTTGTTAACTGGAAGATGAAAATAGAGTGTAAATAGCCATTTTGCTCAACCGGTGCGGCAAGGTAGGCCACATGCTCTTTGCTGATAGGGTCTACGGCAAAATCGATAAATATCAGCGGTGTTTTTTTCACTTTACTGGCTTGGGCAGTGTGTTGTTCAGTGGCTAAAAGAGTCCGCTTAAAGGCATCGGATAACGCGCTGTTTTTCCACGGGCCTTGCAGTAAGTTGGTGCCAAAGTTACGGTTTTTCATCACCGAATAGACAATATCGCCCTGTGTATTGGCAATTAAAATATCTGAAAAATCAGAAAAACGCAGTTTTTCGACAAATGAAGGGTGAAAGCGGCTGTGCAGTAACCGATAGCGCTCACTGCCGACATATGCCCCATACCCTTGTGGGGTTTCAGCACTCAGTAGGGCGCTCGGTTTATCGCCGCTGCCGGGAATGTAACGATTTTGAGCATTAATTCTGGCTTGTTCATCATTATCACCGAGCATTTGAAAGGCATTTACGAGGCCATAGAAACGCCCTCCGGCTGCCGAGGCAAGCTCGGTATTTACAAAACCGAGAACTTGCTCTTCAAGGGAGTGAAAGTAATCATTTAATTGGTTTTTTTTAATATCACGAACGGCAACGAGGTAGTTATTGGTCTGTTCGGTCAGATCAGTGGCATGCACTTTTAATAAAAACCATGCCGTAAGGCTAAATGGGATCGTACCGATGAGCAAAAATGCCAACATCAGCTTAGGCTGTAGTTTTTTATAAAAGAGGGATTTTAATGCCATTGCTCGTTAAATTATCTCGTATCCGGAAAAATAGGGATGTGCTGTTTTAACGTGAATGACAAGATGTCTGCAATCAAAGAGGCCAAATAGTGTGCTTCTCTGCGCAAAAATTGTGAATAAAGAGCATGAAAAGTGCAGTTATACTGTGTATATAATTTGACGGTTTTTACGGGAGTGTTAATGCGTAGGTAGAGAGGCAATAGGCTATTTGGCTGGATGTGTAGAGGTAAATAAGACACTGAAATGATTAGTTTGCTGAAATTTAGGCACAAAAAAACGGCTCTCGCCGTTAATTGTTGGTGCGAAGAGAGGGACTTGAACCCTCACGTCCGTTAGGACACTAACACCTGAAGCTAGCGCGTCTACCGATTCCGCCACCTTCGCACTGGTATGTTGCTTGGTCTTGCTTGTTACTTTTGCACAATCTATTTATCTATCTATCTATACACAGATTGCCGTCTATACACAGATTGCCGTTCCATTTATTGAACGGTATTGATTGCACAATTCTGATGTGTGGTGCGAAGAGAGGGACTTGAACCCTCACGTCCGTTAAGACACTAACACCTGAAGCTAGCGCGTCTACCGATTCCGCCACCTTCGCATATATCATCAGAAATTTGTCAGGAATTTGGTGCGAAAAGAGGGACTTGAACCCTCACGTCCGTTAGGACACTAACACCTGAAGCTAGCGCGTCTACCGATTCCGCCACCTTCGCATTGCATTTTCACTGACTGTCAAAGCTGTAAACCGAGCGAGTATCGATAACCGAATAACAAGATGTGGTGCGAAGAGAGGGACTTGAACCCTCACGTCCGTTAAGACACTAACACCTGAAGCTAGCGCGTCTACCGATTCCGCCACCTTCGCATACTGCATGTTAATTCTGCTATCGCGTTATTATCACTGCGATTTTGTTGCTTTGCCGAGTTGAACTTTATCTGTAAATCAGATCAACTACGGGGGCGCATTTTTAGCGATTTCCCCCGTTGCGTCAATCATTAATTATTAAAACAGACAAATAAAGCCACGTTTGCTGGAAAATACATCACTTTCCACGTTTGGTCTGTTTTACCGCACGGTAAACTTTGAACTTACCGGTTTGGGCAATAACTTGATGGCTGCCAAATACGCTATCGAGCAAATCAGGGTAGGGTAAAAATGCGTTGGCAACGATCCGTAACTCTCCACCTTCACGCAAATATTGTGGTGCTTGCTTGATCAGTGTTTCGGTGGCGAGATACGAGGTGCTCAAGCCATCGTGGAACGGTGGATTTGAGATAATCAGATCAAACAGTGGCTGTGCACCTTGAGTTTGCGTGCTAAACGCAGAGAAAACATCGCTGGCAACGACAGTGGCGCTGATTTGGTTTTTTTCTGCCGTGATGCGTGCGGATTCCAATGCCATAGCGTTGATATCACTAAATGTCAGTGTGATATCAGGATTGTTACGCGCCAATTGTGTACCAATGACACCGGCACCGCAGCCGAGATCAAGCACATTCCCGCTGACTGGAGTTGTGACGGACGACAATAAAATACGCGAGCCGACATCGAGTTCATTGCTGCTAAAGACACCGGCAAGGGCGTGGATTTGCAGATCGTTGAGGGTATAGGTGTGCCACCAATCCGCCAGTGAATAGTGGGCTTGTTGTTGCAAAGTGAAGTGGTATAAACCACAGCGACGGGCAGAGTCAATTTTATGTACCGCACCAAACGGGGCGAGCAGTGTTTCTGCCGAGCGAACACCGCTACGGTTTTCACCAATTACGAAAATATCAATACCAATGGGCAGTACGCTGAGCAGTTGTGTCATCTGCATCAGGGCTTCTTGTTTGGTTTTTGGCCAGTAGTAGATCAGGGTATCAATACCACGCAGTTGCTCTGAATCCAACGTCAGACCAAAGGTTGCTGCTTGACCCAGTTTCGGTTGTAACGTCAGCCAGCGGCCAAAGTGTGCGGTGTGCACTTGCACGTGTGCTGCACTGATTTGCAAAGGGTATTCATCTTGCAGATCTCCGGCAAACAGAATGTGGCGAGATGAAAACTCATCTTCGTGGCGTAGCAAAACTTCACTGGCAGGGCACAGCATGGCGTTTTCTCAATGTTATAAGATAAAAAGCGATTATAAAGGATCTTCACGTGGCTGTGACTGCTTCTGTCGGTCTGATACCATATTATTACTGCGATTGGGTGTGTAAGAGGGCGGTATGAGCGAAAGACGCGACTGGATCTTACAACAGATCGGGATCACGCAGTGGCAATTGAGTCAGCCGGCGGCATTGCAAGGTGATGCTGCCGTGCGTGTTGATACGCAGATTCAACTGATTGTAGTGGCTACCGTGCTACCGACGGGCAAAGTGTTTGAAGATGTACTGCGGACGCTGCAGGTTGCCCCTGAGCAGGTTTGCCATGTACGGCCTGAACAGTATGATTTTGTGCATGTAGAGCATGCATGCTGGCTGTGGCTGATGGGCTGTGAAGGTGTGCCGTTGAGTGGCTGTCGGCAGTTGTACTCAGCGGAGTTGTCTGCACTGATGACCAGCGATGTGGCGAAAAAGCAGCTATGGCAGCAGATTGTGGGCTATGAGCGTCAATCGGCTTCTGCGTAAGTCTGGCTATCAGGCATAAATAATGACCCGTAACGGATAAACCAAATGAGTGTTCAGATTACCACGTTAGAGGCCGATGAGTGGCCGCAGGCCTATACTATTGAAGTGGCGGCACATGCGTTTCCGTGGAGTGAAAAGACGTTCCAAGATAATTTTGGCGAGCGTTATGTCAATGTGAAGTTGGTAAAAGATGGCCAGCTGGTGGGTTTTGCCATCACGCAGGTTATTTTGGATGAAGCTACGCTGTTTAATATTGCGATAGCCCCACAGTGGCAAGGCCAAGGATTGGGTTTGCAGCTATTGCGCCATTTGGGGGAATCATTAGCGACTCAGGATGTGGTGACATTGTGGTTGGAAGTTCGCGAGTCAAATCTGCGCGCTCGTGCGTTGTATGAGCGAGAAGGCTTTAATGAGGTGACTATTCGTCGTAATTACTACCCGTGTGCGCAGGGCCGTGAAAATGCGGTGATTATGGCATTGCCATTAGGCTGACGGCGCACAGCTTTTCGGCTATAATTTCGCCCTTCTGAGCGTTTGGTGTGTTGCGTTGTTAAAGTGAAACGCCTCTGCGCTATTTCTGATGCGCTGTCTCTGAACTGAATCTCTATGCGGATATATGCGTCATGGCTGTGTGTGAAGATCACCACACAGCGGTGAGGCTGTTTATTGCCTATATAGAAAGGGTGCAGCAAGAGATAACGGCTTTGTATCCCTTAAATTGATCACAGGATTTGCCAAGTTTTATGTCATATCTAGAGGAAGTGGCGACTCGCCGCACGTTTGCAATTATCTCTCACCCGGATGCCGGTAAAACAACCATCACTGAAAAAGTGCTGTTATTCGGGCAGGCGATTCAAACTGCCGGTACGGTGAAAGGGCGCGGTTCAAACCAGCATGCAAAATCTGACTGGATGGAGATGGAGAAGCAGCGCGGGATCTCAATTACCACGTCGGTGATGCAGTTTCCGTATAAAGAGATGCTGGTAAACTTGCTTGATACTCCAGGGCATGAGGATTTCTCTGAAGATACCTACCGTACTTTGACCGCAGTAGACTGCTGCCTGATGGTGATTGATGCGGCAAAGGGTGTTGAAGATCGTACCCGTAAGCTGATGGAAGTGACCCGTCTGCGTGATACCCCGATCCTCACGTTTATGAACAAACTTGACCGTGATATTCGTGATCCACTTGAGCTGCTTGATGAAGTTGAGAGCGAGCTGAAGATCGCCTGTGCGCCGATTACCTGGCCGATTGGCTGCGGTAAGTTATTTAAGGGTGTGTATCACCTGTATAAAGATGAAGCGTATCTGTATCAAACCGGTATGGGCCATACGATTCAGGAAGTGCGCATTATCAAAGGGTTGCACACGGCAGAGCTTGATAATGCAGTCGGCGAAGATTTGGCGGCACAACTGCGTGAAGAGTTAGAGCTGGTGCAGGGTGCGTCGAATGAGTTTGATCAACAGGCATTTTTAGATGGCAGCTTAACGCCGGTATTTTTTGGTACAGCACTGGGTAACTTTGGTGTTGATCATATGCTCGACGGTTTGGTTGAGTGGGCACCAACACCAATGCCGCGTAAAACAGACAGCCGTGAAGTGGCTGCTACAGAAGAGAAATTCACCGGTTTTGTGTTTAAGATCCAGGCGAATATGGATCCGAAGCACCGTGACCGTGTGGCCTTTATGCGTATTGTTTCTGGTAAATATGAAAAAGGCATGAAGCTGCGCCATGTGCGTCTGGGCAAAGAGGTGGTGATCTCTGATGCGTTGACCTTTATGGCCGGTGATCGTGAGCATGCAGAAGTGGCGTATGCGGGCGATATTATCGGTCTGCATAACCATGGCACGATTCAGATTGGTGATACGTTTACACAGGGTGAGGATATGCGTTTTAGCGGTATCCCTAACTTTGCGCCTGAGCTGTTCCGCCGCATTCGTCTGCGTGATCCGTTGAAGCAAAAGCAGCTGCTCAAAGGGTTGGTTCAGTTGTCTGAAGAGGGTGCGGTACAGGTATTCCGCCCACTGATTAGTAATGATCTGATTGTGGGTGCGGTAGGAGTGTTGCAGTTTGATGTGGTGGTTGCTCGCCTGAAATCAGAGTACAACGTTGATGCCTTGTATGAGTCGGTTAACGTATCAACTGCTCGTTGGGTTGAGTGTGCTGATGTGAAGAAGTTTGATGAATTCCAGCGTAAGAATGAAGTCAATCTGGCACTCGATGGCGGTGATAACTTGACCTATATTGCGCCGACGATGGTCAATTTGAACTTGAGCCAAGAGCGCTACCCTGATGTGCAGTTCCGCAAAACGCGTGAGCATTAATTTACGCATGTTTGTATATTTATTGTGGTTTATGCTCAGAAGTACTGATTTTTCATATGCCCAATAATGAAAAAGCGCCGAAAGGCGCTTTTTTTATGGTTGATCTTTATGGCGGTACGGGATTTTATCGTTAACAGATAATAACCGGCCGATAAATCGGTTGTTTTCTCGGTTTAACAGAGAACGTGTTGCTGTCTAGCGGGCAGAGTAGTGGTGCTGGCGACCGGTTTCGGTGTCGTAAAGACCGATGTTGCGCCCGTTAATGCTGCCATGGAAATACTTTCCGGTATGGAAGTCATAACCCTTAAATCGATTACCACTGAGTTCAAGCTGCACTTTGGCGTGGGTTTGTGCATCATAAAAATCGAGTTTACCTGCCCGACTGTTATGGGTCTGAAAACCACTGTGGCTATTCAGATCATAACCGCTGATGCGCCCTTCACTGATTTTTACCTGGGTGTTTTTGTAGCGGCCCGCTTGATAATCATAGACAGATAACACCCGTTTATTACACGCTGACGCACCGATAATGGCCGCGACACGTGCTCGGGTTGACTCTTGCATGACTTACTCCTTGATTACCTAATAAACGATTAAATACGCGGGAAGGTGTGCGTGAGCTAACGTGTGGTATGGATATTCCACGCATTTCACATGCAGACACCGTTATCTGATATTTCACATTGTAAGGAAAGTTGTCAACCGCTTAATGTATGAACATCTGTCACTGATCACACTTTTGGCTTTAATCACTAAATATGTAGCTTAGTGTGATTATTTATTCTTATTTTCAGCCGCGGGTTAAGTATAAGCGGTGGTAATAAAAAACCGTGAATGCAGGTTATGCCGATTCAGTTTTATGTATATATGCAATCTAAGCATAGATAGAGTGTGAGGCATTACGCGATAGGGTATAGACAGGATATATGTGAAGCAGTTGGGTTGGGAAAGCCGTTCTCATCTTGCAAAAAAGAGGCTCTTTTCTTTGCTTTTGCTGGTTGAAAAACAACAGAGCAGAGCCTTGTTACTACAATACAGTGCCGGTGATACAGGGCCGGTTTTACGGGTTAAGACGCTGCGGTTGCCATGTACCCTGATGCTGTTCAAAGCGGATACGGTCGTGCAGCCGGCTGGCTTTACCCTGCCATAATTCAATGGCATGCGGGCGAACTAAAAAACCGCCCCAGTAAGGTGGCAGCGGGATTTCACCGTTGGCAAATTTTTGGGCAAATTCAGCTTCCCGTGCTTCAAGCTCTTGGCGGTTAGTCAGCGGCTGGGATTGGTGGGATGCCCACGCACCGATTTGGCTGCCGCGTGCCCGGCTGTGAAAATAGGCATTGGAGGTTTCGGTGCTGACGCGCTCGACTGTGCCTTCAATGCGCACCTGACGTTGCAGAATATTCCAGTGAAAGACCAAGGCAACTTTTGGGTTTTGCTCAAGCTCATGGCCTTTGCGGCTGTCATAGTTGGTGTAAAAAGTGATGCCCTGCTCGGTGAAATCTTTCATCAGAACGATGCGTGCAGAGGGCTGGCCTGAGGCATCTACGGTCGCGAGTGTCATTGATTCGGGTAAAATAATGCCGGCTTCTTTGGCATCGTTATACCATTTGTGAAACAGGTTGATAGGGTTATCTTGCTCTTTGGGGGAGTGCTCGGGTAGCGCGACACCCTGACCCATTGTCAGCGCGCAGCGTACTTTATTGATGATTGACATGATAGGCGATCCTTTCGTCATATAAATCGGCTGTTGACAGAGTAAAGCAGGCGGCCAAAACCACCAAGAGAAAGGGATGAGAAAAGTGGTTAAAAAAAGTGATCGGTGGCGCTTAGGTTAACGCGTTGTGAGCGATTAAGTCAGTATGCGCTATTCAGTATAGAGACCCGCAGCAAGGCAACAGGTTAGTTGATGGTGGAGAGCAATATCATGATAAATAACATTACCCTGCTTAATCAGCATAGTCCGCATCAACACAGTGCGCATCAATACAGTCCCCGTTTTTTTGATACGCATTGCCACTTTGATGCCGCGCCTTTTGCGGTTGATACGGTGGCGGCATGGCAATCGGCGCAGGCGGCGGGTGTCAGTAAAATAGTGGTGCCGAGTACCGGACCTGACAATTTTTCTGCGGTGTTGGCACTGACGCGAAATTTGCATATTTATGCAGCGCTGGGTATTCATCCGCATACGCGGGTATCAAATCTTGATACGGCATTGGCGCAGTTACAGCAGTTATTACAGCAACAATCGCTGTTGGCGGCAGAGTTGCCGATTCCACGCAAGGTGGTGGCATTAGGAGAGATTGGTTTGGATGCGGTGGTGCTGAATCAGGATATGGATGCGCAGTATCTGCTTTTACGCCAGCAGTTGCAGTTGGCAAAGCAGTTTGAATTGCCGGTCATTTTGCATTCACGGCAAACCCATGATTTGTTGCTGCGTGAGCTGCGTCAGAATCCGGTTGAGCGTGCTGGTGTGTTGCATGCGTTTTCCGGTTCGCGTGAGCAGGCACAAGCTTTTGTAAGGCTCGGTTATGCTATTGGTGTCGGCGGAGTGATTACTTACCCACGAGCCAATAAAACCCGTTCAGCAATAGCTGCATTACCGTTATCGGCCCTCGTGCTGGAAACGGATGCACCTTATATGCCGGTGAATGGTCGGCAGGGTGAACCTAATCGTCCTGAATACTTAACCTATATTTTTACTGCCTTGTGTGGGTTACGCTCAGAAAGCCCGCAAGAAATAGCAGAAACTGTGTATAAAAACAGCGAAAAATTGTTTGAAATCACAGTGAGCGCAAGCGATTAACCGCGCGTCAGCACTGGAACGCGCAAGATTAAGTGTGATCGAGATCTAGTGTTTATGATAATTGTTTCTCGAAGACCATAACTTTTGTGATGAGAGTAAAGAAAGATGACCCTCCCGTATGTATAATGTGCCCCGTTTTCAAGGTGGTTTACACTTTTTATTCACCTGAAGTATTTCGATACGATTATTTGCAGCGTCCAGACCATAGGGATCTCCTTCCATGCAATTGATTATGAGCCTCGTCGGTATGGCGGTATTGATTGGAATCGCAGTTCTGCTTTCCAGCAACCGTAAAGCCATTAAATTACGTACAGTCGGTGGCGCTTTTGCTATCCAAGTCTGTATTGGTGCGTTTGTTCTGTATGTTCCGGCCGGCCGTACCGTTCTGCTGGGTATGTCTGAAGCCGTTGCGAATGTGATTGCTTATGGTAATGAGGGGATCAACTTCCTGTTCGGTGGTTTAACCTCTGACAAGATGTTTGAAGTTTTTGGCGGCGGCGGTTTTGTTTTTGCGCTGCGTGTTCTGCCAGTTATCGTTTTCTTCTCTTCACTGATTGCGGTGCTGTACTACTTAGGCATCATGCAGTGGGTGATTAAGATCCTCGGTGGTGGTTTGCAAAAAGCGCTGGGTACATCACGTACTGAATCACTCTCTGCAACAGCAAACATCTTTGTTGGCCAGACAGAAGCTCCGCTGGTGGTTCGCCCGTATATCAGCACGATGACCAAATCTGAGCTGTTTGCTGTGATGTGTGGTGGTCTGGCATCAGTGGCAGGTTCAGTGCTGGCTGGTTACGCCTCTATGGGTGTACCGCTTGAGTATCTGATTGCGGCATCTTTCATGGCAGCTCCAGGTGGCCTGCTGTTTGCAAAGCTGATTGTGCCGGAAACCGAGCAAGAGCGTGATACTAACGAAATTGATACTGCCAACAGCGAAGACAAACCAGCCAACGTGATTGATGCGGCGGCTGCCGGTGCGGCATCGGGTATGCAACTGGCGCTGAACGTAGGTGCGATGCTGCTGGCCTTTATCGGTCTGATTGCGCTGATTAACGGTATTTTTGCCGGAGTGGGTGGGTGGTTCGGTTATCCACAACTGTCACTGGAGCTGATTCTGGGTTACCTGTTCTCACCTCTGGCTTTCGTTATCGGTGTGCCTTGGTCTGAAGCAACGGTTGCTGGTTCATTCATCGGTCAAAAAGTGATCGTGAACGAGTTTGTGGCTTACCTGAATTTTGCCCCATACTTGAAGCCGGATGCTGAAGTGGCGGCTGCCGGTCTGCAAGTGCTGTCAGTACAGACCAAAGCGATTATCTCGTTTGCCCTGTGTGGTTTTGCTAACCTCTCTTCCGTGGCAATTTTGCTGGGTGGATTGGGCAGCATGGCGCCAAGCCGTCGTCACGATATCGCACGTTTAGGTCTGCTGGCTGTTGTAGCCGGTACATTGTCAAACCTGATGAGTGCAACGATTGCTGGTTTTTTCCTGGCACTGTAAGCGCACTGACTGCCTGTATTGAATCGCGTGTTTAATACAGGCAATACAGGGTTGATTTGTAAAATAACGCCACCGTTTATCCGGTGGCGTTATTTTTTTTGGAAAAAAATGACATGACGTAATCGATTACGGAACGATATTTTGTGAATCGGCTCATGTTATAATTTCTTCTCATTGCAACCCTGTTAGCAGTGTTGTGAAATTGGTGGGTAAGTACGTGCAAACCGCTGGAACCTAACACCTGAAGGATTATCAGGTGGGTGCGGTGAAAGGGATATCAATTGATGCAGTGCTGCGGTACTTCGCTTTCCTTTATAAAGTTGAATACAGCATGCCGCACAAGTCTTCAGGGAACCAAGTCCGCTCGCCAACGCTCGCAGTGATCGAAAAAAGTTCGATACCCAAAATGTTGAGTGATTTGTAGAGTTGGAGAGTTATATGACTGAGAACAAAATGTCTGCATTACGTGCACTGAGCTTGATGGATCTGACCACGCTAAATGACAATGATACCGATGAAAAAGTCATTGCGCTGTGTCAGCAGGCTAACAGCCCAGCCGGCCAAACAGCGGCGGTCTGTATTTATCCGCGTTTTATTCCTATCGCCCGTAAAACCTTGCGCGAGCAAGGCACACCAGAAATCAGTATTGCTACAGTAACCAACTTTCCGCACGGTAATGATGACATTGCCATTGCGGTGGCCGAAACACGCGCTGCGGTGGCATATGGTGCTGATGAAGTAGATGTGGTTTTTCCGTATCGCGCGCTGATGGCCGGTAATGCACAAGTTGGTTTTGATCTGGTGAAGGCGTGTAAAGATGCCTGTGGCGCACATGTGCTGCTAAAAGTGATTATTGAAACCGGTGAACTAAAAGAGGAGGCACTGATTCGTCAGGCTTCTGAAATTGCTATTGATGCTGGCGCTGATTTTATTAAAACCTCGACCGGTAAAGTGCCTGTCAATGCCACGCTAGATTTTGCCCGCATTATGATGGAAGTGATCCGTGATAAGCAAGTTGCTGACCGCGTTGGTTTTAAACCGGCTGGTGGTGTGCGTACCGCAGAAGACGCTGCGCAGTATCTGGCTTTAGCGGCTGAGATTCTGGGTGATACGTGGGCAGATAAACGCCATTTCCGCTTTGGGGCATCAAGCCTGTTGGCTAGCTTGCTCAACACGCTGGGCCACGATGCCACCAGCAACAGCCAGTACTGATTCACCGTTGTTTACTGCTGTAACCCGTTTGATCTCTTGTCTGTGTGTTTTTTCAGCTTGCCAAGAGTGTGTTAACGCGTTGGGGTGATGTTGTCGAGCGAGGCGGTCTGTTACCGCCAATCTTTGGGAGTGAACCATGTTCCTGCCGCAAGAAATTATCCGCAAAAAGCGTGATGGCATTGCGCTGAGCAGTGCAGAGATTCGTTTTTTTATTCAGGGTGTTGCCAATAACAGCATCACAGAAGGGCAAATAGCCGCTCTGGCCATGGCTATCTATTTTAATGATATGACCATGGATGAGCGGGTGGCGCTCACCATGGCGATGCGCGATTCCGGTATGGTGTTACAGTGGGCTGATCTGCACCTTAACGGCCCGATTGTGGATAAACACTCGACCGGCGGTGTCGGCGATGTGACTTCACTTATGCTTGGCCCGATGATTGCCGCGTGCGGTGGGTATGTGCCGATGATCTCGGGGCGCGGGCTTGGGCATACCGGTGGAACGCTCGATAAACTCGAAGCGATTCCCGGCTATGACATTCACCCTGATAATGCGCGTTTTCGCCGAATTACCCGTGATGTTGGTGTAGCAATTATTGGGCAAACGGGTGATCTTGCGCCGGCCGATAAGCGCTTTTATGCCACGCGCGATATTACCGCTACGGTTGACTCGATTCCGCTGATTACTGCCTCGATTTTATCAAAAAAACTGGCGGCCGGTTTAGATGCATTAGTGATGGATGTTAAAGTGGGCTCGGGTGCGTTTATGCCAACGTATGAGGCTTCCGAGGCACTGGCGCAATCTATTGTCGGTGTGGCCAACGGTGCTGGGTGTAAAACGACTGCGCTGCTGACTGACATGAACCAAGTGCTGGCGTCGAGTGCAGGCAATGCGGTGGAGGTGCGTGAGGCGGTTGAGTTTTTGACCGGCCGTTACCGTAACCCGCGTTTGTATGCGGTGACGATGGCGCTGTGTTCAGAGATGTTGCAGGTTTCCGGCTTAGCCGCTGATGATGCCGAGGCACAGTCAAAACTCAATGCAGTGCTGGATAAAGGCAAAGCGGCCGAAGTATTTGGCCGGATGATCGCCGAGCTTGGCGGGCCGATTGATTTTATCGAACGCTACAATACTTATTTACCACAGGCTTCCATTATCAAACCGGTTTATGCTTTAAATAACGGTTTTATCGCTGCGATGGATACCCGAGCATTGGGTATGGCAGTAGTGGGTATGGGTGGAGGCCGCCGCAGTGCAGCGGATCTGATTGATTACAGCGTCGGGGTGACCGACGTGTTGCGCCTTGGAGATGCAGTAGACTCATCTCGCCCGCTGGCAATGATCCATGCACGAACAGAATCAGACTGGCAGAGTGCGGCACAAGCCGTACAGACTGCAATCCATATTGAACGCGACGCGCCGGCAGCCACGCCGACCGTGTATCGCCGCGTTCGCGTAGACTCTCTTATCTAAACAGAGGCCAGAATATATGAAACGTGCCTTTATAATGGTGCTGGACTCATTCGGTATCGGTGCAGCAGAAGATGCTGTGAAATTTGGTGATGTGGGTGCAGATACACTGGGCCATATCGCACAGGAGTGCGCCAACGGTCAGGCTGATCATGGCCGTAAAGGGCCGCTGACTCTGCCTAACCTTAGCCGTTTAGGGCTGGGAAAAGCGGCACAAGAGTCAACTGGTACATTTCCTGTCGGGCTTGATGAGCACGCTGAGATTATCGGGGCTTATGGCCATGCGGCCGAGCTGTCATCAGGTAAAGATACGCCATCAGGCCACTGGGAAATTGCCGGTGTTCCTGTGTTGTTTGATTGGGGATATTTCTCTGAGCATGACAACAGCTTTCCTGCCGAATTATTAGAGAAAATTGTTACCCGCGCTAAATTGCCCGGTTATCTGGGAAATTGCCACGCTTCCGGAACACAAATTCTTGATGAGCTAGGCGAAGAGCACATGAAAACCGGCAAGCCGATTTTCTATACCTCTGCTGACTCAGTGTTCCAGATTGCCTGCCATGAAGAGACCTACGGTTTAGAAAACCTTTACACCCTTTGCAAAATCGTGCGTGAAGAGCTTGAAGGCTACAATATTGGCCGTGTGATTGCACGCCCATTCCTTGGCAACAAACCGGGTGAGTTTCAGCGTACCGGCAACCGAAAAGATTTGGCCGTTGAGCCACCGGCAACTACAGTGCTGCAAAAACTGGTTGAAGAGAAGCACGGGCAAGTGGTGTCGGTGGGTAAGATTGCCGATATTTACGCGCACGTAGGCATCACCAAAAAAGTGAAAGCCACCGGTATTGATGCGCTGTTTGATGCCACGCTCGAAGAGATGAAACTGGCCGGTGATAACACCATTGTGTTCACCAACTTTGTTGATTTTGACTCTTCATACGGCCATCGCCGTGATGTTGCCGGTTATGCTGCTGCACTGGAGTTGTTTGACCGCCGTTTACCGGAAATGCTTTCGCTGGTGGGTGAGGATGATATTTTGATCCTGACTGCTGATCACGGTTGTGATCCAACATGGCCGGGCTCTGATCATACGCGTGAGCACATTCCGGTGCTGGTGTATGGCCCGAAAATTACCGCTGGTTCATTAGGCCGCCGGAAAACCTTCGCCGATATCGGGCAGACGCTGGCCGCTTATTTTGGAACATCGGCAATGGATTTTGGTATGCCTATGTTCTATCAGGATAAGTTAATTGAGCCAGATAACGGGCAATAATTAGCTGATTATTCTGTGTTCGTGTACGATCTTTGATGTTTACTGATCCTGTTGATCCGAGCTCAGTGATCAACAGAAATAACCGATAAAGGAATCGATAACCATGGCTACTCCGCATATTAATGCTGAAAACGGTGCATTTGCTGATGTTGTTCTGATGCCGGGCGATCCGCTGCGTGCAAAATACATTGCAGAAACCTTTTTGCAAGATGCAGTTGAAGTCACTAACGTGCGCAGCATGCTGGGTTTTACCGGCACGTATAAAGGCCGCAAAGTTTCGGTAATGGGCCATGGTATGGGTATTCCATCCTGCTCTATTTATGCTAAAGAGCTGATTACCGAATATGGCGTGAAGAAAATTATCCGTGTGGGTTCATGTGGTGCGGTGAGCACTGATGTGAAATTGCGTGAAGTGATCATCGGTATGGGTGCTTGCACTGATTCCAAAGTGAACCGTCTGCGTTTTAAAGATCACGATTTCTCTGCAATCGCTGATTTTGATATGGTGCGTAACGCTGTTGATGCAGCAAAAGCGCGCGGTACTAAAGTGCGTGTTGGTAATATCTTTTCGGCAGACCTGTTCTATACACCAGATCCAAGCATGTTTGATGTGATGGAAAAATACGGTGTACTGGGTGTTGAGATGGAAGCGGCCGGTATTTACGGTGTTGCCGCTGAGTTTGGTGCTAAAGCACTGACTATTTGTACGGTTTCTGATCATATCCGTACTCATGAGCAGACATCAGCCGAAGAGCGTCAACTGACGTTTAACGACATGATTGAAATTGCCCTTGAATCCGTGCTGCTGGGCGATAAAGAGTAATTGTTGCTCTTTTTGTGTTAGTGATCAGGCGATTAAGCTGTCGGCTGTTTTCGACAGCGCCGTCAGAGCACTGCCGCAGATAGAGACGAAACAATCACGCCAAAAGACAAAAAGCGATGAGTATTCATCGCTTTTTCTTTTTGTACCGGTTAACGACGGTAGTATGTTTTTCGGTTGGGCATCCGGCGACGGCGGCGCTGTTTTCGCGTGGAATGTATCGTACTCTCGGAGAACTCTGCCACTTCTGTACCATTTCCATCCGAAAATCGTGCTGTTATGCCTGATTCTGAACCCTGTGGGCGTAGTGGTGCTTGATTCCCGATAACAGGATTACGATTGAGCAAGGTTCGGTTTGTAAGCAAAGCATGCG
The DNA here is from genome assembly GCF_056522795.1 of Plesiomonas sp. ISS29. Taxonomy (NCBI): domain Bacteria; kingdom Pseudomonadati; phylum Pseudomonadota; class Gammaproteobacteria; order Enterobacterales; family Enterobacteriaceae; genus Plesiomonas; species Plesiomonas sp. ISS29. Next base: position 2,963,868 of record NZ_JAWRZQ010000001.1, on the reverse strand, counting down.
TAAAAGCAATACCGATTACCAGTGCACTGAGCAGCATTAAGCGGATCATGCCGGTGGTATTGTCGATCAGCTGATCGTCTGTGGATTGCACATGTGTATCAAGTGTCAGGCGTAGAAAACCGAGTGGGGTATTGTTTTCCGCAATAATCTCTACCATCTGGCGGTTTAACATGGCGCGCCGCTGTGAACCATCAAGCCCCAGCCGGTCTCTGACACTGGCATTATCACCCGAGTGTGCGATCAGTGAACCATCCATCCGGTACACACTGGCATCTAAGATCCGAGCTTCCTGTGTCAGCTTATCGAGCTGTTGTGCTATCTGATCAGAGCCATCATCCATTTTCAGTAACGGAAACAGCCCGACAGCCACCTGTCGTGTTAGCGTGCGTGCAAGCTGATCGACCTGATCAGAGCGCGCAGCTTGTGCGTTTAAACCAAACACACTGGCCGCTTGCAGCAAGGAAACAAAAATAGACAGACACACCGCCGCGATGAGCAAGGTGCGCAGGTGGTATTTAATCAGCTTTATTATGGGCATTACCATTAACTCAGTTGCAGCGCGCGCACGGCACTAAAAGTAGCCCCTGAATCAGGGGGAGATCAGTTTTTATGCTCTGACAGCGATAATGTGTGTTGACCGGATGATGTTTTCTGACGCTTGGTGTTATCCCTTTTGTTTTTTGTCTGTCTATCTTCTGTCGGTTTGTCAGTTGCCAGCATGCCTTTCAATAGGCTAATTTACATCAGCAATTAACCGTGAGCAGGAAGCGTTAGAATGAATCTTAAGGATAATGATTTTACCCGATTACCTTCACGTCTCTCTGAGTGGTCATGTTTGCCTTTATTACTGCAAGGTCATGAGGCCATTCCGCTTGATTATACCTTGGGAGAGGGCGGATGGCTGCTGTATGGTAAAAATTTAGATAAAGCGGCTTTGGTGCGTTATCAGGGGCTGCTGAATGCACCGTTAGTGGTGCAAGGGACATGGCATGTGGCTGATTATCAAGTGGTGCAGTTTGCTGGCCAATGTTCAGTGTCTGCGGCAGACATTGCCGATAAACTCGGGTGGGATACTGCCGCACTGAATGCGTTGCCATCACTGCGCACTCCTGGCTTATTGGTGATGGATATGGATTCCACCGCTATCCAAATTGAGTGCATTGATGAGATAGCCACACTTGCCGGTACCGGCCCGCAAGTGGCTGAAGTTACCGAGCGCGCAATGCGCGGCGAGCTTGATTTTGCCCAGAGCCTGCGTCAGCGGGTGGCGACATTGCAGGGAGCTAATAGCCATATTCTGGAGCAGGTGTTGGATAATTTGCCATTAATGCCGGGGCTGACCGCACTGGTACAGCAGTTGCAAACATTCGGTTGGCAGGTGGCGATTGCCTCGGGGGGTTTTACCTATTTTGCCGAGCATTTACAGTGTCAGCTGGGGTTGTGCCATGTTGAAGCTAACGTGCTGGGTATCTGTGATAATCAATTGACCGGTGAAGTTGAGGGCAACATTGTTGATGCTGAACGTAAAGCGGTGGTGCTGCGCCAACTGGCCGAGCAGTATCAGATCCCCCTAACCAATACGGTCGGTATTGGTGATGGCGCAAATGATCTGAAGATGCTGCATGCGGCCGGATTGGGCATTGCATTTCATGCCAAGCCGACCGTACAGGCACAGGCTCAGGTTGTGATCCGCCATGCCGATTTGCTGGGGGTGTTGTGCATTTTATCGGCCAGCATCGGGCGCAACTTATAGCGTTTCGATTAATGTTTCGACTGCCATCCGGCGCTGCTCGGATTCGAGCCGCAGCAGCACCTCTTCGGTGCAGTCGGTTAGCTCTATCATGGCTGCTAGGGCTAATAACTCTTGTTCGAGCATTTTTGCCTGGCTGAGATTGGCCCTGATAAGCTGCTCGAAATCGCGCAGTAAGTTGGGGTGCAATGTGTTGCGCTTATAGCGGGTCAGCTGAAAACGCAGTGCAATAAATTCCCCCTGTTGCATCGCCTGCCGGATAAATGCCATCAGAGCACTTTTATCCTCAAACTCCGTATCGAGCTTTTTATCCTGTAGTTGGTATTGCCACTTCTCTTGGTGCAGTGACAGATAAATTTTGTGCTCGGCAGGATACGGGCGGAATGGCTCGTTAAGCGGGCGGGTGACTAATTGTGACCAGTACTCTTCGAGCAGTGTCAGCAGTAGGGTATTGGCTTGCCCCTGTCCGAGTCGGCGGTTTAAATTGTAGGTTGCCGGTGTCATACCGACAGCCGTAGGCCGGTAGTTGTGCCCGTCTTGCACCACAAAAATTGGTATGCTGGCCAGATGCGGAACGGTGATCTGGCGGAAAATATCGATGATCTCCGGCAGGGTCTGTTGCTCTGCATCCTCCTGTAAAATATGCAAATTAGCAGAGATCAGCCGCTGGATAAACTGCACGCCGGTGTGTTCGGCATGCGGCTCAATGGCGGTGAGTACGAGCTGATCTTGCTCGGCATTGATGTATAGCACCCGATACGGCAGGGTATGCAGGGGGATCTGTTTATCAAGAACCTGCCATGCCGGAAAGTGCAGCAACAGCACCTGATTTCGTTTTATACTCAGCGGCTGCCCAAGCACTATACGCAGGCCAACGGCTGAAAAATCAACGGTATAGCCAATAATCGTACGCTGATCAGGGCTGGTAACATGCACCTCCGTTTGGTAACGGTAGCGCGGGGCTCGCCGGCGCTGCTCTTGCGACATGTTCACTTCAAAAGTTGGGCTGTGGGCGCGAGGCAAGCAAAATACATTCAGCTGATTGAGCGGTAAGTTGGGCTGCGGGGTTTGCTTATAATCAGCCTGTATCTGATGGCTGCTCAGATCTTGTAGCAATACCAGATAGCGTAAATCGTTAAGCTGATGCTCTGCAATCAGCGCTTGCTGTTCAGGGTGCGGGCTAAAGTCATCGGCGCTCAGTTGGCGGATGATAAGCCGCTGCACTCGAAAGCTGGGGCGGCGTGCGCCAACATGCCAGAATAGCTCACGTTGGTCGGCGTGTGTCAGTTCGGTGTTCATCGCACAATAAAAATAGGTGCGCCCGCCTTGCCGGTGGATAAAACTGTACAGCAGAGCTTTGACGCAAGAGACTCCCGGCGGACAGATGCGTTGCAGGCGCTCAGGCGTAAAAAACTGCCCAAGTACCGGTTGATAGTTTTCATCATGCCAATACTGGTAGCTCTCGCGGTTATTTTGCGAGTGCAGCGCATACAGCGTGCCCTGCTGGCTGATCAGCAGCGGCAGTGTTGCGGTGGCGTTCAGGTAAGATTGTTCCAGCCCACGTAGGTGTAACTGCGTCAGCAGACCATCAACATTCAGGCGCACTTTCTTGCTGCCGCTACGCGCCAGTGCGCCCATCAGACGGTTCAGTGCGGGATCAGGCCGACTGATGTGCAGGCGCAATAACTGACGCTGCTCCTGACGCTCGATACCCACTAGCAGGTAATTTAACCCGCGCTCAAGTGTTGGCTGATCGAGCTTTTCACTCAGCGAGCCAAACTGAATGATAAACTCCTGACCGAGTTTAAAGGTCAGTGCATGCGGTACCCGAATGCACAGGCCCGCCAGTGAGATATCAATAGTAATGCCGTGTGCAATTTGCTGCGTTTCACGGCAGGTGACTACCACTTGGCAGTGATAGTGCAGGCGCGCTTCATTGCGCATAAACTGGTAGCCAAAACGGGCTACCGTGACATCGGGGGGTATCTCTTTTTTCGCTGCCGGTGTTGGGTTGTTACTGGCCTTCTGCTCAGCTTTTTCGAGCGATTCTTGCTGATGCATGATGCGGTAGTTGTTATCGGCCTGCATCACCGCGTCATGTACGCCTTGTGTGTAGACATTGCGAAAGAGCGCAATCTGTTGCTGGAAGATGTTTAGCGCAACATCATCGAGCCAGTGAGTTATACCGTTGACCTGATGCTCATAGCAGCGCCCATCAACCCGATTGCGTAAATCAATCGGTTGATGACAGGGGCTGTGCAACTGGCGATGTGCCATTCTGATCTGTAAACGATCATTGGCACTGCTTTGTGGCAACAACTTTTTCAGCAGCGAATCGAGCTCGGCATTCATTCCAAGCGGGATCAGTTGCTGCAAGATCTGGGTAAACTCATCCGGTAAAGTGGTGTGCATAGGTCTTTCGCTGCGCTTAAAATAGAGGTGGCCTGTGCTGCGAGCATTGAACAAAAAATAGTGTACAGCCAGACGACAGAAACAGAAGATGACAACAAGGTTATCGGCATACCGTATAACAACATGATGATACAGCCCAATTTTCGTATTAAATTTGCGATAAGACTATGATTTTTAGCCTGATTTAGAGCTTAATTTTGCGTCTTAATTGCCTTTGCAGGAGAGCTCTCTAGTGGCTAAAGCTGTGAAACGTGCCTTTGTGTGCAATGAGTGCGGGTCTGATTACCCGCGCTGGCAGGGGCAGTGCAGTGCCTGTCAGGCATGGAATACTATTACTGAAGTACGCCTTGCAGCGGCCAGTGTTGCGCGTACCGACCGTACCAGCGGTTATGCTGGGCATGCGGGAAACCATAAAGTCCAGACGCTGGCCGAGATCAGTTTACAAGAGTTACCGCGTTTCTCTTCCAGTTTTAAAGAGTTTGATCGGGTGCTCGGTGGCGGTGTCGTGCCCGGCAGTGCCATTTTGATTGGCGGAAGCCCCGGCGCGGGTAAAAGTACCCTGCTGTTACAGGTGATGTGCCGTTTAGCCGAGCAGATGAAAGCCTTGTATGTGACAGGGGAAGAGTCATTGCAGCAAGTTGCCATGCGTGCCTATCGCCTTGGCTTGCCGACCGACAAACTGAAAATGCTGTCAGAGACCAGCGTTGAGCAGATTTGCCTGATTGCCGAGCAGGAAAAGCCGCAAATTATGGTGATCGACTCAATTCAGGTGATGCACATGGCCGATATTCAGTCGGCACCCGGTAGCGTGGCGCAGGTGCGAGAAACTGCCGCTTACCTAACCCGCTTTGCCAAAACCACACAGGTTGCGATTATTATGGTCGGCCATGTGACAAAAGACGGATCACTGGCTGGCCCAAAAGTACTCGAGCACTGTATTGACTGTTCAGTCTTGCTTGACGGAGATACTGATTCGCGTTTTCGGATGCTGCGCAGCCATAAAAACCGTTTTGGCGCGGTCAACGAACTGGGCGTGTTCGCGATGACCGAGCAGGGCATGCGAGAGGTCAGCAACCCGTCGGCGATTTTTTTAAGCCGCGGTGAAGAGGAAGCGCCGGGCAGTTCGGTGATGGTGGTGTGGGAAGGCACGCGGCCACTGCTGGTTGAAATTCAGGCTTTAGTGGATCACTCAATGTTAGGCAATCCGCGCCGTGTGGCGGTGGGCTTGGATCAAAATCGATTATCGCTTTTACTGGCGGTACTCCACCGGCATGGTGGGTTGCAGATGGCCGATCAGGATGTCTTTGTGAATGTGGTTGGCGGGGTAAAAGTGACCGAAACCAGTGCAGACTTGGCTCTGGTGCTGGCCATGGTATCTAGCCTGCGCGACAGACCATTACCGCGTGACGTGGTGGTCTTTGGTGAAGTGGGGTTGGCCGGTGAAATTCGCCCTGTGCCCAGTGGCCAAGAGCGTATCACCGAAGCGGCAAAGCACGGCTTTAAGCGCGCTATTGTTCCGCATGCCAATATGCCAAAGCAGCCTCCGGCGGGAATGCAGGTATTCGGTGTGAAAAAGCTCTCTGATGCGCTCGAAGCGTTTATTGATCTTTAATCGCACCGTTAACCTAACCGGTTTTGTAGTTCGCCGCTGTTTTTAGCTAATAGCCAGATATAGCGTTATTTTTTGCGGGCAAAAAAACGGCTGTACCAGTGTGTTACAGAAGGCTTATCAATTGGGTTGGTAACATATTGTGTTGGTGGGAATAAAAACATGGCACACCTCATGCTGATTCTGAATGTAGTTAATTAACACCGTCTGCATTCAGTGTGCCGATTGGATCACTCAATATAACAAGCCGTTATTTACGTATGAATAATGCAAAAAAACGGCGTTGTACTGACTGATAAGCCGTGAAAGCAGGCTTGTCGGCACGGTTGGTACTGTATACAGTCGGTGGATAAATAAACATGACATGCCTCCTTGGCGCTGGGGTAACGACTGAAAGTCGCCGTAATCTTGTGTGATATTGGTCACCTTTATGTTGGTAAGTTTACTACAACAGGTTACGTGATCAATCGTTTATTGTAGAAAAAATAGGCATAAATAATAACCAATCGGTAGGTTTGCGTTATAAGTATTTTGCGGGAAAAGAGCAGCAGCCAGCCATTGCGGTTCATTGCAGCAGCAAAGAAAAAGGCCTGATTTCTCAGGCCTTTTGATTCAAAGGGAATGATTCAAAGAGAATGACTCAACGTGAGTACCGCAGTAATAGCGATTTAAACCGCTATCAGCATAAAACTGCGGCTTACTTCACCATACGGGTATATTTTGCCCGATGCGGCTGAATAGCATCAGCACCGTAGGTTTTTTTCTTCCACTCTTCGTATTCAGTAAAGTTACCTTCAAAGAACTCTACTTTGCCCTCATCCTGATAATCTAGAATGTGAGTGGCGATACGGTCTAAGAACCAGCGGTCGTGCGAGATAACCATGGCACAGCCCGGGAACTCTAGCAGGGCGTTCTCGAGTGCGCGTAGGGTTTCAACGTCAAGGTCGTTGGTTGGCTCATCGAGCAGCAACAGGTTGCCGCCGGTTTGCAGCAGTTTGGCCAAATGCAAACGGCCACGCTCACCACCAGAAAGCTCGCCAACGCGCTTTTGCTGATCTGAACCTTTAAAGTTAAAACGGCCAATATAGGCACGGCTTGGGATCTCAAAGTTACCAATGCGCAGAATATCCTGCCCGTTGGCCACCTCTTCAAACACAGTTTTCTTATCATCCATCGCATCACGGAACTGATCGACAGAAGCCAGTTTCACCGTATCACCCAGCACAATTGCGCCAGAATCTGGTTGCTCTTGGCCTGACATCATCCGGAACAGGGTCGATTTACCCGCACCGTTCGGGCCGATGATCCCGACGATAGCCCCTTTTGGCAGGCTAAATGACAAATCATTAATCAGCGTGCGATCACCGTAGGATTTGACCAAATTAGCCACATCCACCACCTTATCACCCAAACGCGGGCCAGGCGGAATGAACAGCTCATTGGTCTCATTACGTTTTTGGTAATCGGTGTTGTTAAGCTCTTCAAAGCGAGCCATACGCGCTTTGCTTTTGGCCTGACGCCCTTTCGGGTTCTGGCGTACCCACTCAAGCTCTTTCTCGATAGACTTGCGACGCGCCGCTTCAGAAGAGGCCTCTTGTGCCAAACGCTGATCTTTTTGTTCCAGCCAAGAAGAGTAGTTCCCTTCCCACGGAATACCTTCACCGCGGTCAAGTTCTAAGATCCAGCCGGCCACATTATCGAGGAAGTAACGGTCGTGCGTAATGGCAACCACAGTACCTTCGTAGTCGTGCAGGAAGCGCTCAAGCCATGCAACCGATTCGGCATCTAAATGGTTAGTCGGTTCGTCGAGCAGCAGCATGTCTGGCTTTTCGAGCAGCAGGCGGCAAATTGCCACACGGCGGCGCTCACCACCCGACAAATTGGCAATTTTTGCATCCCACGCTGGTAGGCGCAGTGCATCAGCGGCACGCTCAAGCTGGTTATCCAGATTGTGGCCATCATAAGTCTGGATAATCGCTTCGAGTTCACCCTGCTCTTTGGCTAATTTATCAAAATCAGCCTCAGGATCAGCGTACAGAGCGTACACCTCATCTAAACGGGTTAACGCGCTTTTAACCTCAGCAACGGCCTCTTCGACCGCTTCACGAACGGTACTTTCGGTATTGAGCTTCGGCTCTTGCGGCAGATAGCCAATTTTCAGCCCCGGTTGTGGGCGAGCTTCGCCCTCAATATCGGTATCAACTCCAGCCATAATACGCAGCAGCGTTGATTTACCTGCACCGTTCAGACCCAGAACACCAATTTTGGCACCCGGGAAAAAACTCAGAGAGATATTTTTTAGGATATGACGCTTCGGCGGTACAACTTTGCCGACGCGGTGCATTGAATAAACATATTGAGCCATAACGCTTTATCGACCCTATTGATTGACCAATAAAAATCTATTGTAGCCGTTCCTTGTAGCCAAGTGTAACCCTTTCCTGAGTCAGAAACCGGCTTCACATTTATTGCTAATTTATCACTACTGTTACAAGGGTATGCTATCCCTTATAGTAAAGATAAGGTGATAGCCTTACACAAGGCTTGCGGCAATGTATACACTGTGTGGTAAACGCTTAGGTGCGGCATAACAACCGCCACAGTAACCGCCACAATGGCAAACCAAAGATAACCAAAACAGCAGAGCCTTAAAGCAATACAACGCAGGGAAGTGCGTTTCATAAGGAGTTACAACATGGCATTGCGCCAGTGGATATTGAATTTTTGTATTATCGGCGTCAGCAGCACCAGTATGCTTGTTCAGGCCGCGCCAACCGCCGGTGAGCGCCAGACTTACCAGCAGGCCAAGGCCGCACTCGACAGTAACCAGCCTGATGTGGCCGCCCAGCTTTTACCGGCGCTGAAAAATTACCCGCTGTATCCCTACATTGAATACCGTTTATTGACTCGGGATATGAGCCAGCTGACTGCCGCACAGGCTCGCAGTTTTATTGAACGTTACCAGACCATGCCACTGGCCAAAGGGCTGCCTGAGCGTTTTAGCCCTGAATTAACTCGTCGTGAAGATTGGAAAACGCTGCTGACGCTGATGCCACAAGCTCCATCATCAGTCGCCGGTCAGTGCCGTTTTTACTATGCCAACTATGCTACCGGCAAACGCCAGCAAGCATGGGAGGGGGCAAAAAAAATCTGGTTAACCGGTAAATCACTGCCGGATGCCTGTGACCCACTGCTTAATGTGTGGCAAAGCAGCAGCGCCTTTACCCCGCTGAACGTGCTGGATCGTATGTTGCTGGCAATGAAAGCCGGGAATGACAGCCTGTTGGCACATTTAGCCGCTCAGTTACCGCAAACATACCGCTCAATGGCCAACGGATTGCTTGATTTACAGGCGAATCCGGCACAAGTATTGAGCTTTGCCCAGACCCACGGCGCTAGCCCGATAGCGCGTCAGGCCACCCTGATTGCCTTTAACCGGCTAGTGCGCAGTGATCTGGATAATGCCCGCGCCCTGATTGCGCCGTTGGCCAAAGCCCAAGCGATGAGCCATACCCAAGTGGGTGAGATGGAGAGCGCTGTCGCTATCCGCATGATGGATGCCACTGATGCCGAACAGATCCGCTGGCGCGACGGGATAGTGCAGCGTAGTCAAAGCGCAGCATTGATTGAACGGCGTATTCGGTTAGCGTTGTCGCGTAATGATCTGACCGACACCGGCCGCTGGATTGCCCGTTTACCGGCTGCCGACAAAGATAAAGATGAGTGGCTATACTGGCATGCCCGTGTACTGCAACAGCAGGGCAAAAAGCAACAAGCACAGGCCGATCTTAAACGCCTGACTGAGCGGCGCGGTTTTTATCCGATGGTTGCTGCCCAGCAGCTACAACAGCCCTACAAAGTGAAAAATGACTCACGGCAAGTCAGTACGCAGGATGTCAGCCATTGGCCTGAAATTATTCGTATCCGTGAACTGCTATACTGGGATCTACACAACATTGCTCGCAGTGAGTGGAGTAGCTTAATCGGGCACTATCCGGCCGGTACGCAGGCGGTATTAACCGCGTATGCCCGTCGGCAGGGCTGGAGTGATCTCAGTGTACAGGGAACTATCCGCGCTAAACTTTGGGATCACATAGATGAGCGTTTCCCGCTGGCGTATCCAAACCTGTTTACACTGGCTACCCGCACAAAAACCATCACCCCAAGCTATGCGATGGCGATTGCCCGTCAGGAGAGTGCATGGAATCCGGAAGCACAATCACCGGTTGGCGCGCGCGGATTGATGCAACTAATGCCGAAAACCGCGCAGCATACGGCCAAGAAAAACAGTATTCCGCTGCAACAAGAGAGCCAGTTATTCCAGCCGCAGACTAACATTCAGCTCGGTACGGCCTATCTTGAAGAGGTTTATCAGCAATTTGGGCGTAACCGTATTCTGGCCACCGCGGCCTATAATGCCGGCCCTTCGCGCGTAAACCGCTGGCTGAATAATGCCAACGGTCAGCTTGATGCGATAGCTTTTATTGAAAGCATTCCTTTTAACGAGACCCGAGGTTACGTTAAAAATGTGCTGGCATATGATGTATTCTATCGCTATCAGATGAAAAATCAGCTGCCCGTGCTGACTGCCGCAGAGTTAAATCAGCGTTACTGATGACGCATTAGCGTATTGGTTAACGATATCACTCACACCACCTCATTGGAATTTATCGGTTAGGTGGTGTTGGTGAATCACACGGGTTGATAAGAGAGAATCAATAGAGTGCCAAGTATAACGCCCAATACCCTACAAAATCAGGCTTTGGCCAGCAGCCAATCAGAGCAAGACTGGCAAGGCTTTATGCAACTGCTGCGTCAGGCTTTTGCTGATGGATGTGAAACCGAGATCCTACAACTGTTACTGACACTCGATGAGCGCGATGCGCTGGGTACGCGGGTGCGGATAGTGCAGGAGTTGTTGCGCGGGTCATTAAGCCAGCGTGAGATAAAATCTGAGCTGGGGGCGGGTATTGCTACCATCACCCGCGGCTCAAACAGCTTAAAAACCGCACAACCCCAGGTGAAACAGTGGCTGGAGAGTCAGTTACTGAAATAACTGTCTGTAATCAGTGTCTGAATGGCAAAACAAGCCTGTATGGCTGAAGAGTACGAGAACATAACGGCCTGTTTTGCTCCCGCACAATGTAAAAATCAAATTAGATATTAGATGATAGAGTTATCAGAGCGCGTCAGCGGCCTGTTGGCGCAGTGCGATCAGTTTTTCGACAATATCGTAATGCTGCGCGCCATGGGTGATGACAGCCTCTTCTGGGATCTCTTTAATCGGAATGTAGTAATCACAGCGAATAATGCCAAAACCCAGATTATCTTCACGCACGGTCGGGAACTTCTCTATATCATAACCGCTACGGCGGGTCAGCTTGTACAGCGGCATGACATCGCAATACAGATGCACAATAAACTCGGTTAAATTGCGAAATGAACCGTAATAGGTGAATTTTGCATATTTACCGGCCGGAAACTCGTACGGCGTTAGTTTGGCATCTTGCGGGGCGAATGCTGACTCTACCGCGCAGGTGCAGTAGAGCTCTTGTTCATCATCATGACTTTTAGTCTGTTTTCCTGAGATCAGCGCAAAAAAGTTTGGCGGGATCTCCCCGGTAAATTTACTGCGAAAACGCTGCCAATGCTGAAGTAGAGCACGCGGTTTTAATGTGCCATCGCGGCGGTAAGAGACCGAATAGGTAACGGTACTGCCCTGTAATGGAATAGCAGGAAGCTCTACAAACTCGGGTACAGGTAATTTTTTATTGTGCACATTCAATAATGGGGGTTGTAAACCACTGCAATCCCACTCTTCAAGACGGCGGTATTGTGCTGGCGTTCGGCCAAACTGGCTTTTGAATGCCCGAGTGAAGGTTTGCTGCGAGTCAAAACAGTAGTGCAGGGCGATATCTAAAATCGATCGGTTGGTTGCACGTAAGTCATGTGCCGAGCGAGTTAGCCGTCTGGCACGTAAATACGCACCCATTGCATGACCAGTGATATCTTTAAACATGCGTTGAAGATGCCATTTGGAGTAGCCAGCGCGATTTGCAATATCGTCGATAGAGAGTGGTTTACTGAGATTGGTTTCAATCCAGTATAATAACTCCCGAACTATCGCCTCTTGGGCCATTAAGCGCTCCTCAACTCTGCTCTGTTTTATACGCTATGATTAAGTAACTTCAATTTATCTGTGTTCTGCTGATAAATGTATTTACTCATTATATTGCATCAAGTACGGATCTTTAGCCTATATTACAGCCCCAGAAATAAAAGCCAATGTAAACCCAAAGCCGTTGTACACTATTTTGTATTAATTACTGGGTAGTTTCTATTAATTACGGGATAGAAAACCACAAGATAGTCATTTTTTCATACGCTTGTGTTGTGCAGAATGCATTTAATACCCTGTTTTTGTGATAAATCTGAGCAGTACCCAACTTAATTTTGCCGATAGCCGGCATGCTGTCGTGGTGTTTTATTTTGGGTGATTGAGCATAAAAGGAAGGAGAGAATAATGGCTACAAAATATTACCGCTGGGTTTTACTCTTGTTATTGTGTGGTAGTGCGGCGGCCAATGCTGAAGAGATTGGTTCGGTTGATACGGTGTTTAAGTTTTTAGGCCCTGATCATAAAATTGTGGTGGATGCTTTTGATGATCCCGATGTTGCGGGTGTAACCTGTTATCTTAGCCGGGCAAAAACTGGGGGCATTAAAGGTGGTCTTGGGTTAGCTGAGGATACCGCTGATGCTTCGATTGCCTGTCGACAAGTTGGCCCGATTGTCTTATCCGATAAAATTAAAAAGGGTAAGGGCGATGGTGAGTCAGTGTTCCAAAAACGCACGTCTCTGGTATTTAAAAAGCTGCAAGTGGTTCGTTTTTATGATCCAAAACGCAATACACTGATCTATTTAACCTATTCTGATCGGGTAGTAGAAGGTTCGCCTAAAAATGCGGTAACCGCTGTACCAGTAATGCCGTGGCCTGCTCAGTAAAACCAAGTATTACCGGCAGAAGTGTAAAAGTGCATTGAAGCAATGTTGTTAATATGGCAATGCACTTGTTATAGAAGTGCACTTATATAGCAATGCCGTGATCGCCGTGTATTTATGCAGGCTCTGATACAAAGCTTGGATACAAAGTACTGCTACAAAGCGCTTATAAAGAGTGCTGACAGTGGCTTGTTGCAGTAAATAACGGACTATCAATAACAGATTATCAATCATCAATCACCGACAGTGAATACAGCGCTGATGTCAGAGCAAAAAAGAGCCCCGAGAACCTGCTGGCAGCGCGGGAAGCGTGCTTCTGTGCGTATGATAGCGGCAGTTTTTTCTATCTTGCTGTCGTCAGTGATTTTGTACAGTGTGCTGCCGGTGGCGCTGCCGAGTGTGATCCTCGAGCGGATTATTACTGCGCGGATAGAGGGCGCAGAAGCATACCCGATCACCCATTGGTGGGTACCCAGTGATGCTATTTCACCGCAAATGAAGTTGGCGGTGATTGCCGCAGAGGATCAGCGCTTCCCCGACAGTTTTGGTTTTGATTTTCAGGCTATCGAACAAGCTCTAAAACATAATGAGCATAGCCGACGGGTGCGTGGTGGCTCTACGATTTCCCAGCAAACAGCTAAGAATGTGTTTTTGTGGGGGGATCGTTCGTGGCTGCGTAAGGGGTTTGAGGCGGGTGTCACCGTGCTGATTGAGCTGTTCTGGAGCAAAGACCGTATTCTGACGGTGTATCTCAACAGTATCGAGTTTGGTCAGGGGATTTTTGGTGTTGAGGCTGCGGCTAGGCACTATTTTCACAAACCGGCCAGCCGCCTGACGGCTGCCGAGGCGGCGCTGTTGGCCGCGGTATTACCCAATCCGATTCGGTATAAGGTTCAAGCACCCTCAGGCTATGTGCTGCAACGTCAGCGCTGGATCTTACGCCAAATGCGTCAGTTAGGTGGCGTAGCCATGCTCGCATCCCTTTAAATAAAAAAGCGGATTGCCGTTAACAAGATATGCATATTAAGTTTGTCTGATAAATACCAGCAGATTATTGTTTGTTGTTTTAGATGTGTGAGGTGTGCAGATTTTTGTACGCAATATAATCAGAAAGTTGCACGATTTTCCCGCACAGGTTAGGTTGTTACCGTGATATTTGTTACTTTATTGGCTTATGCCACACAGTGGCTTGCGCGCGCAAGTTTGCATAATGGGCGTTTGCTCTGCGCAGCGGTTTGACCCAAGAGGAGTCATTGACAGACAGCATGAAAGGTAAAAAACGTTTACTGTTTGGTACAACCGCTTCGCTGGTGGCGCTCGGTGCGTGGCAATGGCCGTTTGATATTCCAGATGATAGCGTGGTGCTGCAATACCAGTCTGCCTCTTCAGCTGTAATACAACAGTCTTGTCGCTATGAGGCTGATCAGGCTTCGGTATTGAGCGGCAATACGCTCAAGGTGCTGGTGTGGAATATTTATAAGCAACAGCGTAATGACTGGTTAACCGCGTTGTCAGACTATACGAACGGTGCGCAGCTGGTATTGTTACAAGAGGCGCAGGCGACACCAGAGTTGTTGCAGTATGCCACACAGCGCTATCCCGCAGTGGCGCAGGTAGCGGCGTTCTCTATTCGTGACCAGATGGCCGGTGTGATGACACTGTCGGCAGTGAATGCCGAATATTATTGCCCGCTGCGTGAGCGTGAGCCATGGCTTAAGTTGCCTAAGTCTGCATTGGTGAGTGTGTATGCGCTTGCTACGGGGCAATCGTTGATGGTGGTGAATGTGCATGCGGTAAACTTTACGGTGGGTGTACAGGCGTATCGGCAACAGTTGCATCAGGTGTTATCACAGATTGCGCTGCACCGTGGGCCGGTGATTTTGGCGGGTGATTTTAACAGCTGGAGTGTAACCCGACTGGCACTGCTGCGTACTTTGGCTAAACAGATGGGGCTAGATGAGGTGCTGTTCCCGCAAGGGCGGCGTAAAAAAGCGTTTGGATATCCGCTCGATCATGTCTTTTATCGCGGGTTAAAAGTAGAAAAGGCATCAGTGATGTCAACTGATGCCTCTGATCATAATCCGCTGGAAGTGACGTTCAGCTTTTAGTTTACCCTTGCTGATTTTCCTGTACCTGATTTGCTTGTAGTAAGCTTCTGAATTCACTTTTCATCTGCCTATGGGCAAGTAGTACCGGTAGGCAGTAGTGTCAGTAGACCGTGGCCCGCGGGTATTGCGCGGGCCATGGCAGTATCAGCTCTTGGAATTGTTCACTTTTAGCATTGTACCGGGTTTTAGTACGCTTTTACGGCTCATATCATTCCAGCGCAGTAAATCATCAACACCTACGCCATGTCTTTGAGCGATACTAGAAAGTGAGTCACCTTTTTTCGCTTTATAAGAGCGGGCAAGGCTGCCTGACTCAACTGATTTGCCGGTACTTGTGTTAACTTTGAGCTTTTGTCCCGCTTTTAAGCGGCCACTGGTGCTTATATTATTGAGCTTGGCCAGGTCACGCGTACTCATTTTATGGCGGTTCGCTATGGTTGATAGCGTATCGCCGTTACGTACGGTATAAGACTGCGATGCCGTACTCTTTGAGCTCGGTGTTTTTGCCGAGGCAAAGGTATCACGCTGAGCACTGGCCGAGGTTTTGGCTACGTATGTGCTGCGGGTAATCGGCAGCAAAACATACTGACCGCGCCGGATACCAGCACCGTTTAGATCATTGAGTTGTTTGATATCAAGCGCGGAAATGCTGTAGCGGCGCGCCAAAATATCAATGCTTTCACCCGACTGAACTTTGTGCCGTACCGCTGTCAGTGAAATGTCTTCGCTGTCTTGTATCGCTTTTTTGAACTGCTTGGCTTTCTTTTTCGGCAGCATTAAGTAGTGCGGGCCGGTAGGCGCGGTTGCACGGGTGGTATAGGCCGGGTTTAACGCCTGCAGCTCATCCACCGACATGCCAGCCACTTGTGCAGCCGAGTTCATATCAAATTGCTGACCAACGTTGACTCGAGCCAGTGCACTTGATTTATCAATATGCGGTAATTTGAGCGCATATTTGTCGGCGTTACGGATAATTTCGCTCAATGCCAGCACTTTGGGCACATATAGCGCAGTTTCGCGCGGTAAATCGAGTGACCAGTAATCGGTTTTCTTATTGCGCGCTTTATTGGCTTTGATGGCTTTGAGGATACGGCCTTCACCCGCGTTATACGCAGCGAGTGTCATTGTCCAATCGCCATCGAACATTTTGTTTAGCCGTTGTAGCAGATCAAGTGCGGCGCGGGTTGATGCACCGATGTCTCGGCGGCCATCGTACCACCAGTTTTGATCCAGCCCGTAGTTACGGCCGGTTGCCGGTGTTATCTGCCATAAGCCGGCCGCATTTGCGCTTGAGGTTGCGTTTGGATCAAAAGCACTCTCCACCATGGGTAACAATGCGATTTCAATCGGCATGTTGCGTTTTTTCACTTCCTCTACAATCCAGTAAAGGTAAGGTTCTGAACGCTCGGTCACACGTTGGAGATGACTCTTATTACGCAAATAACGTGATTTCTGACTGCGGATCCGTTCGTTATTCGGTATCGGTAGTTTGAGTTCGTTGCCAATGTAGTCCCACACACCCTGTTGCTGTGCTAGGCCTGCATCAGCCCATCGCGACGATGAGTCACTGGGCTGACGGGTATCAGCTTCACGAACTGACGAGGTCTTCGTGTTCGGATACGGCGTCGACGCATGCGGCGCCTGACAGCCGGCCAGCAACACAGAGACGAGGATCAGTGCTCGTATCTTCATGTTATCTCGGTCGGTTGTTGATTAAAAGATGTGCAATAATACTTATCTAATCATAGGCTGACAACCTTATCGGTTAAAACTGGTCTTTTAATGCACGTAATCGTGCAAAAAATAGACTATTTTCGCCTATTTCCTCATTTTTTTGCAGTGCAGATCTCAGTTTTTCATCATCACAACGTAAAAAAGGGTTTAATTCTTTTTCTGTTTTTAAGCTGACCGGAAGGCTAGGTTGCTGTGCCAGTCGCTTCTGTTCAACCTGCTTTTGGTAATCTTGCAGTGCAAGATTTTCGGGTTCAATGGCACAGGCAAAACGTAAATTGGCTTGCGTATATTCATGTGCGCAACAGATTAAGGTGCTCGCTGGAAGGGCACTGAGTGTTTGTAATGAGTGATACATCTGCTCTGCTGTGCCTTCAAACAGCCGCCCGCAGCCGATTGAAAAGAGGGTATCACCGCTAAATAAAATGCCGTGTTCGGCATTGTAGTAACAAACGTGGCCGAGTGTGTGGCCGGGAGTGCCAATTACTTGCCACAGCAGTTCAGTTGTGGGCTGTAAATCAGTTATCGGTTGCGAGATAGTGGGCAGTAAAACCGCGGGCAGCGAAACAGTATCGCCATCGTGCACCAGCGTTTTCGCCCCTTTGCTTTGTGTTTCCTGCGGGCCATAAACTTGCGCATCAGGGTAACGTGCTGTGAGCGTGGCAACCCCACCGGTGTGATCATGGTGATGGTGGGTAAGAAAAATTGCCTGCAGGTTGAGTTGCCGCGTTGTCAGCGCTTCAATTACCGGCTCTGCTACCGCCGGGTCAACGATAATCGCATTCTTGTTATCGGCACAAAACAGCCAGATGTAATTATCCTGCAACGCGGGTATGCTGATTAACATGGTATGTTCTCCTGATATTTCCTGCAGTAATGCCTTACCGCGGGCAAGCATAACAGAGGATAATAGAGTGATACGTCCTGTTCGTACATCTCGTGTGATATTACCGCCTCTGAGCTGGTCGATGATCTTGCAGGGCGAGCGTTATCGGCAGTTAATTTCTACGCAGCTTGCGCCCTGGTGGGGCAAGATTTTTGGGCAGCATTTACTTAAGCTCGGCACGCTCAGTGCTGATTTAGATACTTCGGCGGCGCAATTACCTCATCAGGTTGCGTTAGCGCCGGAAGCGCCGCATCTTAATGTTGTGGCTGAGGTGGATTGTTTACCCTTTTTGCAAAAAACGTTTGATGCCGCACTGTTGGCCTTTACGCTCGATTACGCTAGTGATCCGCATGCGTTGTTACGGGAAGTGGATCGGGTGCTGATTGATGATGGCTATCTGATCATGATCGACTGTAACCCACTCAGTTTACTGGGTGTTGGGCACTGTTTACCCCGATTGCGGCGGCGCTTTCCTTATCAATGCCGGATGTTTGCCCCGTTTCGAATCACCGACTGGCTGTATTTGCTCAATTATGAGGTGATTCATATTGAGGCCTTTATGCCGTTCCCGTGGCGCACCGGAACGGGCGGTTTCAGCGATTTTTGCAACGGACATTTACCGGCGCTCAGTGGATTGCGGTTGATCGTGGCACGTAAACGAACGATCCCGTTGATGCTGAACGGATCAACCCGCAATATAGCGCCTTCACGGGTGATCTATCCGGTAGGGGCTTGCCAGAATATCACTTCTCCGGCTGATACTGAGTATCATCAAGGGTAGGGTTTTCAGCCGCTTCACGGGCCAGCTGATCGCAGATTTCGTTTTCACGGTGTCCGGCATGGCCTTTTACCCATAGCCACTCAACTTGATGTACTGCGGCAGCTTTATCAAGGCGCTGCCAGAGGTCGGCATTTTTTACCGGCTTTTTATCAGCGGTTTTCCAGCCGCGCTTTTTCCAGTTATGGATCCAGCTCATGATCCCTTGGCGGACATACTGGCTGTCAGTGGTCACCGAAACCTGACACGGTTCGGTTAGCATTTCAAGCCCGACAATCGCGGCCAGCAGCTCCATACGGTTGTTGGTGGTGAGCCGGTATCCGGCATTCACATATTTTTCGTGCTGACGGTAACGCAGTACAATACCGTAACCGCCTGGGCCGGGGTTGCCCAGACATGATCCATCGGTAAACAGTGCTACCTGTTTTTGTATCTCTTGCATGATGGGTAGACTCATTATGATCACGCGGCAACGTGCCGAATGGTTGTTGTTTCCATAAACCAGAAGTCTGACATAAATACGGCTATGAGCACAGATTTGAACCGAATTGTTGTACTAGATACCGAAACCACCGGTATGAATAAGCTGGGTGTGCACTATGAAGGGCACAAGATTATTGAGATTGGTGCGGTAGAGATTGTGAACCGCCGTTTAACGGGGCGGCATTTTCACGCGTATATCAAACCCGATCGCTTGGTTGATCCTGAGGCGATTGCGGTTCACGGTATTACTGATGCTTTTTTGCATGATAAACCGATGTTTGCAGCCGTTGCGGATGATTTTCTGAATTTTATCCGCGGTGCTGAGTTGGTTATTCATAACGCGCCGTTTGATATCGGCTTTATGGATTATGAGTTTGGTCTGCTAAAACGCGGGATCAGCAAAACCGATACTTTCTGCCGGATCACCGATACGCTGGTGATGGCGCGGAAAATATTCCCCGGTAAGCGAAATAACCTTGATGCATTGTGTGATCGCTACGGTATAGATAATAGCCACCGTACACTGCACGGGGCATTGCTTGATGCCGAGATCTTGGCCGATGTCTATTTGCTGATGACCGGCGGGCAGACATCGCTCGCATTTTCTGCCGAAACAGAAGGGGCTAATGCGGAGTTTGGTGGAGAGAAACAGCGCACTATCTCTGCAGAATTGGCATTAAAGGTTATCCGTGCATCTGCCGATGAAGTACAAGCACACGAGTCTCGGTTGGATCTGGTCGAGAAAAAAGGGGGCTCATGTTTGTGGCGTAGCTAATGGGAGAGGGTATGCAGTATCGGCAATTTCAGTATAACTATGGTGCATTTAGCACGACACTTTACCGGTACTGCTGTAGATCCCCAAAAAAAGCGCTTTTAAGCCTTTGCTGTATTCTGTTGATGCTTTTTCCTGCTGTATTGCTGGCGCAGAGCGTGCCTTCTGTATCTGCCTCATCAGCTTCCATGTTGGCGAACCGGTTTCGCCTTGATACGGATGCGGCACATTTGACCATTGTGGTCACCCGCAAGAGTAATTCTGAACCACTGACACTGGTGCAGCCTGATGGCAGCAAGTTGTTTGCCCGCCAACCTGTAGACAATGTGCAGTGGTGGCGCTCTGATACGCATGAATTGATTACTATTACTGCGCCAATGATCGGCCCGTGGCAAGTGCTGGCCGAAGGGCAAACAGTTCTAAAAGTGCAAACATTTTCGGATATTCAAATTCGAGCCGACCGTTTACCGACCACGCTGTATCAGCGTGAACAGTTAACATTTACCGCTCGTTTGGTACAGGAAAATCAGTGGCTTGCCGTACCAGAGCTCATTGAAAATACTGCGCTACATGTGGTGTTTATTCCGTTAGGGGAATTAACACCGGCTGAAAAAGAGCGGTTATCGTTGCCTGACAACAGTAAAGCAAAGCGTGAATTGTTGACGGGATCGCCTATCAATGCTGGCAGTTTAAAGGATAACGGGCAAGGGTTAGATAGGGTGGCCGGTGATGGTGTGTTTAGCCAGCAATTGGCGCTCACTATGCCAACCGGGCACTATTGGGTTGAACTGCGTACCGGAGAAGGGTTGGCATTACCGGAAACAGGGCAGTGGGTTGAGGTAAAAGCGTTACCACTGAAAGTGCTGTTTACGCAGGTGCATGTACCCGAGCAGCAGCATGTATTGACATTGACCGCTGATCCCAAAGAGGTGGTGGCGGGGTCATTGCAGGCGCGGGTAGAAGAGCATTTACCTGAGGCGCCGGTAACTATCGGTTATCGGGCACAGGCAGAAAAACAGGCGTACAAAGTACAGGTACGGTTGCCTTATCGCGCGCAATTAGGGCATTACAGTTTGCAAACTTGGGTGTATTTACAGACACCCGATCAGCGCATGTTATCGTTATTATTGCCTGTGCAGCGCTTTCGGGTGATGACGAATGCTGCGGTGCGAGAGCAGCAGCAGGCACTGATAGCGCAGCAACAAGCCGATCAGGATGAGTGGCAGAAAATGTTGACTGATCAGGAACAGGCGTTTTCCCTTTCACAGCAGCAGGGGATACAACGTATGCAGTGGGTGCTGATGGGCGGCTCGTTGCTGGCTTTGTTGACTGCGCTGGGTATCTGGGGCGGAGTGCGCTGGCGTAAGCGGATACAGCGGCGTAAAGCTTTGCTGGCGTTGCAACGGCAGGCCTCAGCACAGATGCAGATGGGGCAGCGCGATTTTTCAGCGAAAAAGTGATGTGAGTAACCACTTTTGTTGTTTTTATCATCAGATAATGCGATTCATTGTTTTTTTTAGAAAAAATGGTTGACGGAGTAACGTCTGAATCGTAATATTCGCCCCGCTTGCGACGGCAAGCATTTGAGCGGTGTGGTAGTTCAGTTGGTTAGAATACCGGCCTGTCACGCCGGGGGTCGCGGGTTCGAGTCCCGTCCACACCGCCACTTAATTTAAAATTATTCTGCTTCCCATGAACAGAGCAGGGTAATCGAAGCAAAAGCTTCACACCAGTTTCGCGGAGCGGTAGTTCAGTCGGTTAGAATACCGGCCTGTCACGCCGGGGGTCGCGGGTTCGAGTCCCGTCCGCTCCGCCAATTAATTTAAAATTGCTTTGTTATATAAAGTTGTTTTGTTATCTAAAGTTATTTTGCTTCCCAATGAACAGAGCAGAGTAATTGAAGCGTAAGCTTCAACCAGTTTCGCGGAGCGGTAGTTCAGTCGGTTAGAATACCGGCCTGTCACGCCGGGGGTCGCGGGTTCGAGTCCCGTCCGCTCCGCCACTATATAGAGAAAGCCCTGAACATATGTTCAGGGCTTTTTTTATTGCCTGAATATCGTGGTGTCAGGACGCCGTGATTGAGTGGATGAAATCTTGTAGTAGCGGGCTGGCATGGGCACTGCGCCAGATGGCATAGATATCACAATTGATCCTGTCTAGCTGAGCTGAGTAGGCTAGATGTTCGCTCTCGGCCAGACTTTTGGGCACTAGGGCAAAACCCAAACCCGCACGGACACAGGCAAAAATCACCGGGTAAGATTCAATCTCCAGCACCGCTTGCGGGATGACCGCGTGCTGGCTGATCCAGCGGTCGATGAGATGCCGATAATGGCACTGGCGAGTGAACACATAGAGATCGCGCTGGCTCAACCGTGTCGGTTCAGATTCAGCCCCGATGAGTACCAATTCTTCGGCGAAGGCCAGTTGGCTTTGTAACTGCGGGTGCTGAATCGGGCCGTCAGAGAAGATGATATCGCGTTCCCCCTTGAGCAGTTGATACTCGAGATCGAGTGAATAGCCAGGGGTGATATTTAGCTGAATATCCCGGTGTTGAGTACGAAAAGCAGCGATCTGCGCCGGTAGGTAATGGCTGAGGGCGATATCCAGCGCGCCTATGTGCAACGTTCCCCGTAACTGATCACGAGTAAACAACCGTCGCCCCTGCTCTTCGAGTTGCAGCGCCTGCTTGGCTTTCTGGTAAAAGGTGCGCCCTTCAGGGGTAAGCAGTAGCCGATTGCGGTCACGAGTGAACAGCATAACTTCAAATTCGCTTTCCAACTCTTTGATTTTCTTTGTGATATTTGACGGAACACAGAATAGCTGAGTCGCAGCTGAGGTCACACTCTCTGATTCGACGACTTTACAAAAAGCGGCTAGTTGGCTGTTGTTCATCATTATGTTCACTTTTGGTGAGTGTCTTCTTCATTATATTTCACTTTTAGTGAAAATAATAATCCGTAGAATCTGTCGCGTACCAAGAGCACACATTTAAACAGGAGTCATCATGCGGATTTTACATTCTATGCTGCGGGTAAAGTCACTCGATGCGTCAGTTGCCTTTTACCAGCAGGTTCTGGATATGCAGATGCTACGACAGAATACCTTTGTGCAGGGGCGTTTTACCCTGACCTTTATGGGCTATCGGTCGGAAGCGGAGGAGGCAGCGGTTGAGCTGACCCACAACTGGGATAACGATGAATATCAGCATGGTGATTATTTTGGCCATATTGCCATCGAGGTGGACGATATTTATGCCATTTGTCAACGGTGTAAAGATTTGGGCTACCGAGTTATACGAAATGCCGGCCCTATGGCGCATGGACGCACGGTAATTGCTTTTGTGACCGATCCCGATGGCCACCAGATTGAGCTTATTCAGAAGGGAACCTGGTTGAATCAGGATGACACTGTTTCAGTGTGACCCTTTGAGTTTGTTTGATGGCTTCATTCACATAGATAAAAAAGAGAATGATATGATCACTCTGAATGTATTTTTTACCGTAAAACCAGAAAAGAAAACTGATTTTCTTGCCCTGCTGAATACCATGGTCACGGAATCTAACAAGGAAGATGGCTGTACTTTTTATCAGCTGTGGAACAATGCGGCACAGGCAAACCAGTATGCACTGATCGAATACTGGGATAACAAAGAAGTGCTGGCTGCACACCAGAAAACCCCGCACTGGATCGCATTCAACGATATAGTGAACAGCTATCTGGTACAGAATTATCAAGAACATCATTACAGTGAAATTGCACGTTAATTTTTAAGGGGCGCTTTAGCGCCCCTTTTTTTGTCTATCCTGTAATATTTTGTTTTGTTTCCCAGCAACTGGCCTAATTTTAGCGGTGTATCTCCATCAAATTGATGCTCTGGGCTGAAGGCGCTGGCGGCAGATGCTGCCATGTGGTTTTGCTCTGTAAGGCCAAATAGTCGGTCAGTTTAAAGCTAAAGTCGGTGGTGCTCGGCTTGGTGATGGCGTGCGGCAACGGTTGTGCTTCACCGAGTTCAAACAGCCAGTACTGTTTTTCTGTCGGGGTGTGCTCTTTATAGCTGCCGGTCTGTTCGGCGGTAAGCTGATCGCGTGGCACAAGGCGAATGCTGATGACCGGATAAATAGTGTGTATTTTTTGTACCCGCATGTCAGCGCTGGGCACAGCAATGGCACAGTAACGAATTGCCGACATCATGACGGCTGAGATTTGTTGCCTCTGACTGGTGCTGACTGGCATATGATACCAGCGTGCTTTTCCCTGTTGAAAGGTATGCACGTAGCGCGGGTGGCGGTGACGAACCATACCCGCGACCAAGGTCAGTGTTGGATGCGTAGAGAGTGCTCGCTGGCTATGGCGATAACAGGTGTGCTGATAGGCGGCTTGCTGGGCGGCTGATTGCGGCTCGGCATGTTGCTGCACTTGATAGGCGTGAACAGGGTGTGATGGGGTATTTTTCACGCCTGATGACGCGCGCAGTAGGTGTATTCGCCTATTTTCCGCTGGCTGACGTATCATGATCTGCTCCCTCGATATTTTGCTTTCTATGTGGCCTCAATAGTCAATGCACAGGATATGTACACAAGATATGTTAAGGTATGTGCATACAGTACAAACTGTAGTGTGCTGCTTTTCTTAGTGTATATCCTGTTATTCACCTGATGGGTAATCCGTTAAATAACTGAGTTTTTGGATAACAAAAGCGCGAGGCCGGCTGCATTATTCTGCTGTCACGGCCAGATATTGCAGAGATCGTGACAGCAGGGCACTCTGTTGACACCGGTTAAGAAACGGCCTCCTCGGTGTGAGTTACGGCGGCTAAAACGGGCCTAGCTCTCTTATCGGTATAACATGCCGCTAGGGTATGCGGGGCAAAATCATCCACATTAATGGCATACAAACGCCCTTGTTCAGCGCGGCGCAACAGATCGGCTTCGTGGGCGGAGATTGTGCCGGCTTGCAGCGCATTTTCGGCCAGTTTATCCAATGCTATCAGCGGGTGGTTTTCGCCTGTAGCCTGACGCAGGCGAGTGACTACGGCTTCGGCAAGCAGTACATCCTCTAAAGCCTGCTCTAAACGGCCGATAGGGTTATGTGGGCTATTTTGTAAAAACTGGTTACGCCCGAGCCTACTGCGGGTGGCGCTGGGTGTTTGTAGAATGCGAGCCAGTTGGTGATCGAGCTGATCGCTCGGGCGGCGGTAGGCTTTTCCGAGCGGCAGAAGACAAAATCTGAGCACCTTGGCGATGGCCGGTTGCGGAAAGTTTTGCAATATTTCATCAATAGCGAGCTGGGCCAGATACAGGTTATCTTGCAAGCTCCACTCCAGCAGGGGGAGATCATCTTCAGGATAACCATCGTCAGCAAAACGTTTGAGTGCTGCTGAAGAGAGGAACAGATAGCTGAGCAGATCGCCCAACCGTGCCGATAGCCGCTCACGGCGCTTTAAGCTACCGCCAAGTACACCCATGCTGACATCAGAGAGCAGTGCAAGGTTGGCCGATAAACGGTTTAAACGCTGATAGTAGCGGGTTAGTGTGCGGGCCTGTTGGGGCGCGCTGCTGGTACGCCCGTCGGTTAACCCCAGCCAGAATGTACGGGCAATATTGCTTAGGGCAAAACCCAGATGACCAAACAGCGCATCATCAAACTGCTTAACGGCCAGTGAGCCACTGCCTTTGGCCGCATTTATTTCAGCCAGTACATACGGATGACAGCGAATTGCGCCTTGCCCATAGATAATCATGCTACGGGTAAGGATATTTGCCCCTTCAACCGTAATGGCAATGGGTGCACCTTGATAGGCTCTGGCCAGAAAGTTATTCGGCCCCATGCAGATCCCCTTTCCGCCGACGATATCCATCGCATCAATAACGCAACGCTGTGCGCGGTGGGTGCAGTGGTATTTCACTATCGCGGAGATCACGGCTGGTTTTTCGCCCAAATCAATGGCGGTGGTGGTCAGGGTGGCGGCGGCATCGAGTACATAAGTGTGTGCCGCAATTCGGGCGAGCGGCTCTTCTATACCCTCCATGTAGCCAATCGGCATTTTGAACTGGCGGCGGATCCGTGCGTATGCGCCGGTAGCCAGTGCTGCGCTTTTTGTTCCGCCGGTGGTATTGGAAGGCAGGGTAATGCCGCGCCCGACCGAGAGGCACTCCATCAGCATACGCCAGCCTTGTCCGGCCATGGCTTGGCCGCCAATAATATAGTCGAGCGGTACAAAGACATCCTGCCCTTGTGTTGGCCCGTTTTGAAACGGAATATTCAGTGGAAAGTGGCGGCGACCAATCTGTACGCCCGCGGTATCCGTGGGGATCAGAGCGCAGGTAATGCCTAAATCTTCGGTGATCCCCAATAAATGCTCGGGATCGTACAACTTAAAGGCTAATCCGAGCACCGTTGCGACAGGTGCGAGTGTTATATAGCGTTTGTTCCATGTTAGGCGCATGCCTAAGATCTCTTCGCCTTGCCATGTACCGCGGCAGATGATGCCGGTATCGGGTATCGCACCGGCATCTGATCCGGCTTCTGGGCTAGTCAGGGCAAAACAGGGGATCTCTTCACCACGGGCAAGGCGTGGCAGATAGTGATCTTTTTGTGCCTGCGTACCGTAGTGTTGCAGCAGCTCTCCGGGGCCGAGTGAATTGGGCACGCCCACGGTTGAGGCCAATACGCTGGAAACCCCTGCCAGTTTTTGCAAAACCAGTGACTGGGCATGGGCAGAAAAAGCCAATCCCCCATACTGTTTTTGAATGATCATGGCAAAAAAACGCTGATCTTTGAGGTACTGCCAGATTTCGGGTGGTAGGTCTGCCAGCTCATGGGTTATCTGAAAATCATTGGTCATCTGGCACAGCGTGTTGACCGGCCCGTCGAGAAAGGCCTGCTCTTCATCACTTAGCGTAGGAGCCGGATAGGCATGCAACACTGACCAGTCAGGTTTCCCGCGAAACAGTTCACCTTCCCACCATGTTGTTCCGGCATCGAGCGCCTCTTGCTCGGTTTTTGACATGCTTGGCATGATGCGCTGAAAGGCTTTCAGTGCCGGTAAACTGAACATTCGGCGGCGCAAAGGGGCGATGTTTACAACACCGATAACCAGCAAGACCGGCAGCCATACCCAGAGCGAAATTAGCTGTAAGGGAATGGTCAGCAGTGCACAGGCCGCTAAAATCAGTGCTGACTGATAAAGTTTGATTCGGTGGTAAGCCAGCAGGCCAAAAATACCGATAAAAAACAGTAACGTGAGTAGTAATGCCATGATCGCTCCTTGAAGTCAGGGGCTTGAGAGACAAAAAAGTGAGCCAACATCCGGTACAGCTCATAAGGTTCGATTAGGTCAGAGGTCTGACCTGACTCTTGTGATCTGTTTTAGACCAAATAATGATATTCATCAAGTCGTTTACATTTCGATTACATAAACTGTGCGCTGGGCAAGTTTCTGATACGGGGAGCTGACTTTTCTTCTCCCTTTTTTACAGATTGGGTACACTGCCACTATGATGCGGATGATTTGCGTGATTACGAATTGTTTGCAGTGTTACCTTGCTTGCAGCGCTTGCCCTGTTAAGCCCTACATATCAGCTGTCATTTTGTGCTGAAAATAATGAGAGAGGTTTTCCGATGTACCATGATTTGATCCGCAATGAGCTCAATGAAGCGAACACGGTTCTGAATGATTTTTTGGCCGATGAAGCCAATATCGCCAGTATTGAAGCGGCAGCCACGCTGATTGCAGATTCGTTTCGTGCTGGCGGTAAAGTGTTGTCATGCGGTAATGGCGGCTCACATTGTGATGCAATGCATTTTGCTGAAGAGCTGACAGGCCGTTACCGTGAAAACCGCCCTGGTTATCCGGCAATTGCTATCTCTGATCCGAGCCATTTATCCTGTGTGGGGAATGATTTTGGTTACGATCATGTTTTTTCACGCTATGTAGAGGCGGTTGGGCGTGAAGGAGATGTGCTGCTCGGGATCTCAACCTCTGGCAATTCAGCTAATATCATTAAAGCGATTGCTGCTGCGCGTGCTAAAGGTATGAAAGTACTGACATTAACCGGTAAAGATGGCGGGAAAATGGCAGGCAGTGCGGATGTTGAGGTGCGGGTGGCTCACTTTGGTTATGCCGACCGCATTCAGGAGATCCACATCAAGGTGATCCATATTATGATTCAGCTGATTGAAAAGGAAATGGCCGCGGCTGAATAAGCGCTTGCGGTATAAAAGGAGTGGCTGATGTGTGAATTGCTCGGGATGAGCGCCAATGTACCGACCGATATTTGCTTTAGCTTCACGGGGCTAGCCAAGCGCGGTGGGCAAACCGGCCCGCATAAAGATGGCTGGGGGATCACCTTTTACGAGGGGCGTGGCTTTCGCACGTTTAAAGATCCACTGCCTAGTGCGCAATCGCGAATTGCGCAATTGGTGCAGGATTACCCGATTAAATCTTGCGCAGTGGTGGCACACATTCGTCAGGCTAACAGTGGTCCTGTTTCACTGGAAAATACTCACCCGTTTACCCGTGAGTTATGGGGGCGTTACTGGACTTACGCCCACAACGGCCAGTTAACCGATTTTGCTCAACTGCCGACCGGCCGCCATCGTCCAGTGGGTGATACCGACAGTGAGTATGCATTTTGCTGGCTGCTCAATCAGCTTGAATTGCGCTATGCCTCGGCAGTGGGGGCAGATTCACCGGCAGATCCAGCATTTAACCAGTGGCCTGCGCTGTTTGCGTATATCGCGAAGTTGTGCGGGCAGTTAAAAGGCCTCGGCGTGTTTAATATGCTGCTCTCTGACGGCGAATTTGTGATGGCCTTTTGCTCAACCCGTTTGCACTGGCTAACCCGTCGCGCGCCGTTTGGCCGTGCCACGCTGCTCGATGAAGATGTAGTGATCGACTTTCAGCAAGAGACCACTGCCAATGATGTGGTCACTTTGATAGCGACACTGCCGCTTACCCATGATGAAGTTTGGCAGCCGATTCCTGAAGGGGATTATTGCCTGTTTAGAATGGGTGAGTTGATTGCTAAGGTGTGATAGCTGGATATGATTATAGTGGTATAAGAATAAGCCTGATACGGCACTTGAGGTGCGTATCAGGCTTATTGCTAGCCTACTGACTGTGATATTAACGTTAAGGTCAATAAACCACAGTAATAAACTAAAGTGAGAAACTAAATCTCATCAGGCATCAAAAACAGCTCTAATAGCGAGTTTAAGAATAACTTGCCGTGCTCGGTGAGTTGCCACGCACTGTCAGTTTCAACGATATAACCCGAGCGGATCGCCTGATCAAGTGCCGGTCGCACACTCTGTTCACTCAGGCCGGTGAATAGTGGAAAATCAGCCCGTGGCGCGGGTTCGAGTAATCGGAAACGGTTCATGAAAAACTCAAATGGCCGATCATTTTCCGGTACTGGGCTGTGATTATCAACATAGCGGCCCTGCATGTAACCGCGTGGATGCCGTGTTTTTACCGTGCGTAGAATGCGCCCATCACCAAAAGTAAATTTCCCATGCGCGCCACAACCAATGCCAATGTAGTCACCAAAACGCCAGTAGTTCAGATTGTGCTGACACTGGTATCCTGGCTTGGCATAGGCGGAAATCTCGTACTGCTCGTAACCTGCGGCTGTCAGTAAGGCATGGCCCTGCTCAAAAATCATCCACAGCATATCCTCGTCTGGCAGCGTTGGTGGGCGTGAATTGAACAAGGTATTGGGTTCAATGGTCAGCTGATACCACGAAATATGCGGCGGGGCCAGATCGATAGCGTGTTGCAGATCGCTCAGCGCCTCTTCGAGAGTCTGGTCGGGCAGACCGTGCATCAGATCAAGGTTAAAGCTGCGCAGCCCTAGCTGGGTGGCCAATGTTGCCGCTCTCACAGCCTCTTCCGGCCCATGTATCCGCCCAAGACGTTGCAGTTTTTCACTGGAAAAACTTTGCACGCCGATAGAGATACGGTTGATGCCAGCCTGCTGATAACCAGTGAACCGATCCGCTTCTACCGTTCCGGGGTTGGCCTCCATGGTGATTTCGGCATCGGGGGCGACTGGAATCAGCGCCCGTACACCATCGAGCAGTTGTTGCATCGCTTCGGCTGACAGCAGGCTAGGAGTACCGCCACCGATAAAAATAGTGCTTACCGTGCGCCCACCCGCCAGCGGTAAATCTGCGCGCAGATCATTGAGCAGGTGCTCAATGTATTCAGCTTCTGGCAGCCCCTCTTTGAGAGCGTGCGAGTTAAAATCACAGTACGGGCATTTCTGCACGCACCACGGAATATGGATATACAAACTGAGCGGAGGTAACTCAAGCATGAGCCATGGCTTCCCGTAGTTTTTGCAGTGCCTTTGCACGGTGCGAAACCGCTTTTTTCTGTTCAGCCGGCAGTTCAGCAGACGTACAGCCTAATTCTGGGATAAAGAAGATCGGATCGTAACCAAAACCACCCTGTCCGGCAGCCTGTTGGGTAATAACACCTTCCCACTGACCATGACAAACTAGCGGTGTCGGGTCTTCTGCATGGCGCAGATAGACCAGCACACAGTGAAAACGGGCACGTCGTTCAGCGTCTGGAATATCAGCCATTACCGTCAGCAGCTTGTTCAGGTTGTCAGTGTCACTGGCATTTTCACCGGCGTAACGTGCTGAATATAGCCCCGGAGCGCCGCCGAGTGCATCCACGGCAAGGCCGGAGTCATCGGCAATGGCGGGTAATCCGCTCAGGCGGCTGGCATGGCGTGCTTTTAAAATGGCATTTTCGATAAATGTCAGGCCGGTTTCCTCGGCAGACTCTATGCCAAACTCGCTTTGTGCGATGACATCCAGACCGAAGCTGGCCAGCAGATCGGCCATTTCACGTACTTTGCCCTGATTACCGGTTGCTAATACCACTTTTTGCATCACAAAATCCTGTATTCTGACTGAAAAATTGATTTCAGAAAGGGTAACGCGCCGCAAGCCGACTGTCAGCTATTGTTGGTGAAGAAAAAGGTTATTGATCAGTATAGAAGGTCTGCTGGAATTGCAATGTGCCGCCATTGAATGTTTCTTGGCTGTTTTTGGGGCGGCTGATTTGCAGTGAGAAACGGTAAGTCTCTTCGTTGACGACCGGAATTTCCGCCAGATAGTAGTGCGCTTCACCCTCTTGAATGCTGCGAAAATTCAGTTCACGGGTATTGCCAATCAGGTTTTGTGCCGTACCGCTCAGGGCAATGGCTTGCGCCGGTTTTCCTGCTTTATTGGGATCAAGCGCCGTCACATTGAGAATAATACGGTAGGCGCTACGGGTTAGGCCATATTGTGTAGCAATAGCCGGGCTGAGCAATGTTGAGGGAAAGGCACTGTAATGCACTTCAAGGCCGCCGACTTGCTGCTGTTGCTCGGCATGGGCAAATGGGCCAACGAACAGCAGCGTACCGGCAAACACAACGTACAGCAGTTGACTGATAACATGGCGTACTCTTTGTAATATCCCAGTACTTGCGCTGTTGTGATGTATACGACAGTTAGTGGTGAGTTTGGGTGAAATCAGCATCCGTTTCCTCCGTGAAACACGTGCATTATTAGTCGGTAGTTTTAATCACCGATGGCTTAAGTCAACCATCAGCGAATACTCAGTCAGAGAGTAGCAGTTTTTCTATCTCAGGGGGGATCTGCTGCGGCTGCGCTATTCTGACCTGTTTATGCCGGCCCAGTTCGCCTTTTTCGATACAAATTTGCCCTTTGGCTACGCGAAACTGTTTCGATAAAAACTTGGTCAGATGCGCATTGGCTTTTCCATCAACCGGCGGCGCGGTGATCGCAATTTTCAGCTCTTCACCGTGCAGCCCGACTATCTGGTCACGGCTGGCTTTCGGCTGAATATAGAGGCGCAGAATCAGCGCCTCATTGTGGATATCCTGCTGTACAGCAGCGTGTGGCGCTGTACTCACAGTTGCAGCCAGATGAAGCCGAACAGATCAGTACCCAGATAGTTCAGTGCAATCAGGATAATTGACAGCAACATCACCGACAGATCCAGCCCACCCATTGGTGGTAAAATGCGGCGCAGCGGAGCAAGCAGAGGCTCAGTCAGCTGGAACAGCACGTAATCCATCGGGCTGCGGCCTTGGCTGACCCAACTGAGCAGTGCGCGGATGAGCAACACCCAAAAGATCATCTTACCGATGGCTTTTACCGTTGCTAGCACGCCAAGCAGCAGATAGCCTGAACTCCAGAATGCCGCACCGGTTTGCACTACTGCAATCAGCGGGAACTTGATGATCTGAATAACCACCACCAGCAGCAGTGTAGCGATATCCCAGCCGCCGATACCCGGAATGAGGCGGCGCAGTGGTGCGACAATCGGTTGAGTCGCTTTGACAACAAATTGTGAGAACGGATTATAAAAATCAACGCGTGCGGCCTGCATCCAGACGCGCAGCAGCAGAATAAACACGTACAAATCAATAAAGGTACTGAGCAAAAAAGTTAAAGATTGCATCGCTACGCCTTGCAGTTAAGATAATTAAAATAGTTTTTCCATTTCCTGTGCGCGTTTTACCGCGGCTTGCATAGCTTTGGCAACAGTTTCTGCCAAATGTTCTTCGTTAAATACCCGAATTGCTTCAGCGGTTGTACCACCTTTAGAGGTGACTTGTGCCCGCAATGCTTCAAGTGATAGCTGCGGATTTTCATCAACCATACGCGCTGCACCGAGTGCTGCCTGCTGTACCAGTAAGCGCGCCATCTCGGCTGAGCATCCCATCTGCTCGGCTTCGGCCTGCATCGCCTGCATAAATAAGAAGAAGTAAGCCGGGGCACTGCCTGATGCGGCAATCACGCTGTTAATGTCGCTCTCGGCTTCTAACCAGCAAATTTTTCCGACCGCACCGAGCAGTTGTTCAGCATACGAGCGGTCAGAATCTGTCACAGACTTTTCGGCATATAAACCACTCATGCCCGCTCCCAGTAGTGCTGGCGTGTTCGGCATCACCCGAATAATACGCTGTGCGCTAGGAAGCAGTTGTTGCAGGCGTGCGACAGAGATCCCCGCTGCCAGTGAAATGACCAGTTTCCCGCGCATATCTAGATCATGCAGAGTGATTAACGCTTCGGCCATATTTTGCGGTTTTACGCCCAACACCACTACCTGCGCATTGCTGGCAGCATCAAGGTTTGAGGTATCGGTTCGAATACCGTAACGCTCGCCTAGTTGGTGGCGTGTCTGTGCGGTTCGGTTAGTTGCACAAATGGCTTGGGGTGGATAACCTGCTTTACACAGGCCAGCAATGATTGCTTGCGCCATATTTCCTGCGCCTAAAAACGCAATATTTGGATAGTCCCGTTCCTTTGTCATCTCAATAACTCCTTGTTGTTTTTATGCTTTTGTATGGCGCGGTTGCTGTATGTTAGTGAACCTATACCAGATACTCTCTGGCACCAAAAATTGCGGTACCAATACGAACCAGCGTACTGCCTGCTGCAATGGCGGCATCAAGGTCTCCGCTCATCCCCATAGAGAGCGTATCAATGTCTGGATGGGTCAGTTTCAGCCGTTCAAATGCCGCCTGCAGGCGTGCAAACTCGGCATACTGCTCATCATAGGTGGCGGTTTCTTCAGGGATAGTCATCAGCCCGCGCAGCTGTAAGTGCGGTAATGTGGCGATCAGATCGGCCAATGGCTGAATTTGGGCAAAATCGACCCCTGATTTACTGGCCTGCTGGCTGACATTGACCTGAATCAGCACATTTAACGGCGCTTTGTCGGCCGGGCGCTGTTCGTTCAGGCGTTGGGCGATTTTGGCGCGATCAACGGTGTGCATCCAGTCAAAATTTTCGGCCACCAAACGGCTCTTGTTGCTTTGCAGCGGGCCGATAAAGTGCCAGATAAGTTCTGCCCCTTCCGGTTCGGTGGCAAAGAAAGCGATTTTATCCACCCCCTCTTGCACATAATTTTCCCCAAATGCCCGTTGTCCGGCGGCAATGGCTTCTTGTACCGCACTCACGGGTTTAGTTTTGCTCACTGCCAGTAATGTGACAGATTCTGGATGCCGCTCGCATTTTACAGCGGTAGCGGCAATTTGTTGATTCATCGTGTGTAGGTTTTCTTTAATATTTCGCATGCTATTGTTTTCAAGGAAATGAAATGGATATCACAGAACTGTTGGCTTTTAGTGTAAAGCATAATGCCTCGGATCTGCACCTTTCTGCGGGTAATCCGCCGTTGATTCGTGTTGATGGTGAAGTGCGTCGCGTTAATATGCCTTCTCTCGACGGGCGCGAAGTGCGTCGTCTGGTGTATGACATTATGAATGATGTGCAGCGCCGAGATTTCGAAACCGAGATGGAGCTTGATTTCTCATTTGAACTGGCCGGTATTGGCCGTTTCCGGGTCAATGCCTACCAGCAGCAGCGCGGCATTTCGGCCGCTCTTCGTACTATTCCCACAGATATACCAACATTAGACCAATTAAACGCGCCTGAAGTGTTTCGGAATATTGCCATGCAACCACGCGGCTTGGTGCTGGTAACCGGCCCTACCGGTTCGGGCAAGTCAACCACGCTGGCGGCGATGGTCAATTATGTGAATCAGAACCAACACCACCATGTGCTAACCATTGAAGACCCGATAGAGTTTATCCATACCAGTAATAAATGTTTGGTTAATCAGCGTGAGGTGCATCGGCACACCCACAGCTTCAGCGCTGCGTTGCGCTCGGCACTGCGTGAAGACCCTGATGTTATTTTAGTGGGGGAGTTGCGTGATCTAGAGACTATCCGCTTAGCATTAACGGCTGCTGAAACCGGGCATCTGGTCTTTGGTACGCTGCACACCAGTTCGGCGGCTAAAACCATTGACCGTATTGTGGATGTGTTTCCCGGTGCGGAAAAAGATATGGTGCGGGCGATGTTGTCTGAATCACTGAAAGCGGTGATTTCGCAGGTATTGCTGCGTAAAGAAGGCGGTGGTCGGGTGGCGGCACATGAAATTATGCTGGGTACACCGGCGATTCGTAACCTGATCCGTGAAGATAAAATTCATCAGATTTACTCAATTTTGCAAACCAGCTCGCGGCAGGGTATGCAAACGCTAGAGCAAGCGTTAACCACGCTGGTCAGCCAAGGCGTTATCCGTCAGGAAGAGGCACAGCGCAAGATGAATTCGCTGATGGATGGTATCAATAACGGTAACAGCGGCAGCTATAACAACAGTAGCGCGGGGGTTATGGGGCATGGTTTCGCTGGATGATTTACTGCAAGAGATGCTGCGCTGCGGGGCATCAGACCTGTACATTTCCGTTGATGTTGCCGCGCAGTTGCGTATCAACCATGAGCTGAATGCCTATGGTGAGCCACTGGATATAAATACCGTTACCGAGCTGGTGGGCGCGGCAATGGGGCCTGACCGGTTTTTGGAATATTGCCGCTTGAAAGAAGGCAATATGGCACTGGTACGGCCGTTTGGCCGCTTTCGGGTTTCGGGTTTTTGGCAGCGTGAACTGCCGGGTATGGTGATTCGCCATATCCGCACCGATATCCCGACGATTGATGAGTTGGGCTTACCGCCGTTAGTCGGTGAGCTGGCGATGACCCGTAAGGGGTTAATTTTGGTGGTGGGGGCAACCGGCAGCGGTAAAACAACCACACTGGCAGCCATGCTGGGCTACCGTAATCAGTATGATCAGGCGCATATTCTGACGGTTGAAGACCCAATAGAGTTCATCCACCCGAATAAACGCTGTTTGGTTACACAGCGCGAAGTCGGGATGGATACCGACAGTTATGAGATTGCGCTTAAAAATGCACTGCGCCAAGCGCCTGATGTGATTCAGGTGGGGGAGATCCGGGCGCGCGATACCCTACAGCATGCGGTTTCATTTTCCGAGACCGGCCATTTGTGTATTGCCACACTGCACGCAAACAATGCCAGCCAAGCATTAGAGCGGATGGTGCATATGATCCCCGAAAGTAGCCGTGAAGCGTTTTTGTTTGATTTATCCAATAACCTACGGGCGATTATTGGCCAGCAGTTGGTGCCGGGGATTGCGCAGGGTAAGCGTTTGCTGGTGCATGAGATTTTGATCAATACGCCACGGGTGACAGATTTGCTGCGTAAAAATCAGCTATTTGAGCTGCGAGAGGTGATGGCCCGTAACAGTGAAATAGGGATGTGCACGTTTGACCAATCACTGTATGAGCTGTATCGCTGTGGGTTAATTAGCTATACCGATGCTATTCACTATGCTGAGTCAGCGAACGATTTACGCTTACAGATCCGCAGTAACGGTGATGAGGATTTTTCGCAAAATACCTTTGATAACGTCACGGTTGATTTGGGATAACCTGATTGGGTTTTAAGCCACTGGATAAGACCAATGGCTTATTGGGAGTGGGAGGTAGCGCCGTTGGATGGGAATTACCCCAAGTTTTGCTCAAACCAGCTCTCTAAAATCACGCTAGCTGAAGTAGCATCAACGCGGCCTTTATCAAGTGCGCGGTAACCTCCGTGTGAAAACAGGTGAGAACGTGCCTCAACGGTGGATAGCCGTTCATCATGCAACGCAATAGCTTGCCCAAATCGGCCATGAATCCGGTTGGCAAACTTGCGGGCAAGTGCAGTCACCGGTTGTTCTGTACCATCCATATTCAGCGGTAAGCCGACCACCACCAAATCGGGTTTCCACTCTTTGAGCAGCTTTTCTACCTGCGCCCAATCTGGAATACCGTCGCGGGCTTTTAGCGAGGCTATCGGCCTTGCGGTGGCGGTAATCTCTTGCCCGATTGCAACACCGATACTTTTGGTGCCGAAATCAAATGCCATCATTGTACGGCTCATGCGTGACCTGCTTGCGGTGCTATCTGGCGAATATCAATACCCAGTTTTTTGGCAGTGGTTTGCCAGCGCTCACTGATTGGGGTATTGAACAAAATATCGGGGTCAGCATCAACAATCAGCCATGCATTCTCTTTGATCTCGGCTTCGAGCTGATCTTTCTCCCAGCCCGCATAACCCACTGCAACCAGCACTTGCTCTGGCTGTTCGGCTGTTCCGAGGGTGTGCAAAATATCACCCGAGGTGGTGATCATCACCTCAGGGGCAAGTTGCAAACTGGAGTCAAATTTATCAGATGGCGTATGCAGGATAAATCCGCGATCAGGGGCTATCGGCCCGCCGGCAAGCACTTGCCTGTCGAGACGTTTACTCATATCACGCGGTTCAGGGGTGATTTCAATCTGAGTTAGCATCTCTTCAATGGTCATCTCGGCGGTACGGGTCAGGGCAATGCCCATTGCACCGTCAGTTTCTGAATGTTCACAGATATAAATAACGGATTTTTTGAAAAACGGGTCTTGCATGCCCGGCATGGCAACAAGAAAATGGTTCTGCAAGTTCATTGTTTGTCGGGTTCGCTTGTAGTCAAAACAGCGGGCAGTATGCCGCGCTGTGGGGGGGAAGTCACCTGTTGGATGATGATTTCGGATTGAGATCAGGCGAAGGGTCTAACCGGTTTCGCCTGATTTTTCCTGCATTTTTGCTGCATTTTTGCGGCTATTGCGCAGGTTATTACTCATGATTAAGCCGATTATTGCGCGATGCGGGCTTCTATGGCATCCATCAACATACCTGTAATTGAAACAGGAAACGCCGCTTCAATTTCGCGGATACAGGTCGGGCTGGTGACGTTGATTTCGGTGAGTTTATCGCCGATAACGTCAATACCGACAAAAATCAGCCCTTTTTGCTTTAAAATCGGTGCCACAGTACGGGCGATATGCCAGTCTGATTCGGTCAGTGGGCGCGCTTCACCACGGCCACCGGCTGCCAGATTTCCGCGTGTTTCACCCTGTTTAGGGATACGCGCTAAGCAGTACGGAACGGGTTCACCATCTACCACTAAAATTCGCTTGTCACCGTCAGTAATGGCCGGAACAAAAGTCTGTGCCATACAGTAGTTTTGCTGATAGTGAGTCAGGGTTTCGATAATAACCGACAAGTTAGGATCGTTCTCTTTCACGCGAAAAATAGAGGTGCCGCCCATACCATCAAGAGGCTTAAGGATTATATCGCCATGCTTTTGATGGAAGGTACGGATCATCTCGGCACTGCGGCTAACCAGCGTGGTCGGTGTGAGTTCAGGAAACCATGCGGTGAACAGTTTTTCGTTACAATCGCGCAGACTTTGTGGCTTATTGACAATCAGCGTGCCCATCTCTTCGGCACGTTCGAGAATATAAGTGGCGTAGATGTATTCGGTATCAAATGGCGGGTCTTTACGCATCAAAATAACATCAAGATCGCCCAGTGCAATCTGCTGTTCGGTGCCAAAATCATACCAGTGCTGTTTATCGTTTTGTACGGTCAGCGTGCGGGTGCGGGCTTTGGCCTCGCCGCTCTCTAAATAGAGATCCGCCATTTCCATATAGTGCAGCTGATAACCGCGTGCTTGTGCTTCTTGCAGCATCGCAAAGCTAGAGTCTTTTTTGATGTTGATGTCCGCAATCGGGTCCATCACGATACCCAACTTGATCATATGTACTCCTTAACTTAACCGAGGTCGCCAAAGCGAACTTGTAGTGCAGTAATCGCGGTAAGCGCCGCGGTTTCCGTGCGTAATACTCGCGGGCCGAGCAGCGTTTCGGTAAACTGATAGGTCTCTGTCATGCTAATTTCTTCTGCCGACAACCCACCTTCGGGGCCAATCAGTAAACGTACACCAGCCGGTGGCAGCGCAGGCAGCGTATTGATGCTGTAGCGCGCGCGCGGGTGCAAATTCAGCTTTAAGCTGCCATCTTCTTCGGCACACCACTGTTCAAGTTTCATCAGTGGGCGAATCAGTGGCAGGGTATTACGCCCGCACTGTTCACAGGCGGCAATAGCAATTTTTTGCCACTGCTGAATTTTTTTTTCCATTCGCTCGGCATCGAGTTTAACGCCGCAACGCTCAGAAATCAGTGGAGTGATCACGTTCACGCCCAGTTCGACCGATTTTTGAATGGTGAACTCCATTTTTTCACCGCGTGAGATCACCTGCCCAAGATGCAGTTGCAAAGGGGACTCACGGTCATCAGCGTGCTGGGCGGTGATATTCACCTGCACCTGTTTTTTGCTGTTTTCGGTGATGCTGGCACTGAACACCTGATTACTGCCATCAAACAGCGCGAGTTGATCGCCAACCCGCATGCGCAGTACGCGCCCGACATGGTTGGCGGCATCTTCTGATAGTGCAACAGTTTGCCCGATCTCTATATGATGAGGGTGATAAATACGTGGTATGCGCATAGGTCACTAGTGGTATGTAGTAGTCAATTATCTGGTCATCTTAACATGCCTCTCGGGGCGCTGCTGCTTTGTATCAAAACTTGTTTTTATGTGATCTATGTCTTGCTGTTAGTTAGCTGGCTAACTATAATCAAAACCAACAAGCTGTGTGAGCTTTGTTGCATTGGGCGTCATCAGGTCAATGTTGCGGCATACTATAAGGTATCTGCAAAGGGCTTATTGTGAGGTGAGCGCGTGACAACACAACATCGTTTAACATTAAATTATTGCGAGAAACACCTTCCGACACTGGATCTAGAGCGTATTCGCTTATCAATAGATTTTTTTGAAGAGATCGACAAATTACGTCTAGGCTTAGTAAAGATAGCAGAGCTGTCGGGCCAGCAGGCGGGGCGTTTTTATATCCTGCGCGTACTGTTTGTTACGCCGGAACATGCGCTTTTGCCGAGTGATTTAGCTGAAATTCTGGGGGTGGCGCGTGCGTCTATCACCAAGCAACTGGGGATTTTAGAGGGGCAGGGCATGGTTGAACGGCAAGTGAATCCCGATGATCGTCGTTCTGTTTATGTGCATCTGACTTCTGTTGGGCATGCGTTTATGGCTACTGAATTACCATTGTATTTACAACGGGTTGATCGCGGATTAACTGATTTTGAAACGGCACATTTTGGTGCGGTAGTGAAGCAGTTACGGCGGGTATTGACCGGTATCGAACATGAGTTAACGAGTACAAGTGATCCCCTATGAGTCTGTTTCTCTCTGATACGTTTCTTGCTCATGATGTGGTATTTTTTGACATCTATATTCCGCGTTTGGTGGTGCTGGGTTTACTGGCATTTATCACTATGTCGTTGTTGATTCGCGTTATTTCCCGCCGCCAGTGGTTACGCCACGTGTGGCATCCCCGTTTAGTGCTCTGGGTTAGCGGTTGTGCGCTGCTAGCGCTGTTCAGTTTACTGTATCAATAAGCCTGATCCGCAGGTGAGCCTCATTCAACGAATAATATAAGAAGTGATTATGTCTGTAGATATCCGTCGCCGTAAGGTTTTTGTCTCGCTCGGGGTTATTGCAGTTGCGCTGCTGGTGATTGTGGGAGCTTATAAGTATCACACCAGCTCACCACAGACCCGTCATGCGGTTGTTCGTGCCAATATTGTCTCATTAGCACCGGAAGTAAACGGTGCGA
This sequence comes from Plesiomonas sp. ISS29, assembly GCF_056522795.1. Classification (NCBI taxonomy): domain Bacteria; kingdom Pseudomonadati; phylum Pseudomonadota; class Gammaproteobacteria; order Enterobacterales; family Enterobacteriaceae; genus Plesiomonas; species Plesiomonas sp. ISS29. Next base: position 2,923,886 of record NZ_JAWRZQ010000001.1, on the reverse strand, counting down.
TTGTTGAGGTGGCGGTGACCGATAACCAGCCGATCACCAAAGGGCAGTTACTGCTGCGTATTGACTCGCGCCCCTATCAGTTGGCAGTGGATAAAGCGCAGGTTGATCTGGCCAGTGCACAACAGCAAGTTCAGCAGCTTCAAGAAGGGGTGAATAACGCTCGCGCCAGTGTGGAAGCGGCGCAAACCCGTTATCAATATGCACAAAAAGATTTATCGCGGGTGCAGCGTTTGTGGCAGCAAAAAACACTGTCACAAAGCAGTTACGATCAGGCTCAACGTGATGTCAATATTGCGCTGTCTGATTTACAAGCTGCCCGCAGTAAGCAGGCTCAAGCACAGGCTCAACTGGGTATCGTGGGTAAAAATAACACCTTATTGCAGGCTGCACGTGTCGCGCTGGCAAAAGCACAGCTGGATTTAGACCGAACCAGTTTGTATGCGGTTGCCGACGGGTTTGTCTCGTCTGTCAATATTCACGCCGGTGACTTTGCACAGGCCGGTAAACCGGTTATTGCACAAGTAGATGCCGAGCATATGTGGGTTGAAGGAGCATTTTCTGAAACCGATCTGGCGAAAATAAAACCCGGCATGAAGGCTGATATCACTCTGATGGCTTATGGTAACCGTGCCATTGCCGGGCATGTAGACAGTATTGGCCGTGCGCTTAATCCACAGGATATGGGCAGTGCAAACAGCTTGATCCCGAATCTGCCTAAAGTGTTTGACTGGGTGCGTTTGGCGCAGAATATTCCGGTTAAAGTGGTCTTTGATCAGCGGCCGGAAGAGTTACAGATTTTACCGGGCCTGACTGCCACGGTGAATTTAAAAGCTGAGCAATAAGCGATGAACCGACACCGTTTTTGGCGATCACTGCGCCTGACATTTGCCCTGATTCTCAGCCTCTTTTTGGCGATGGGGTTAGGCATGCATAACCCGTTATGGGCACCAACCAGTGTACTTATGGTGGAAGCGGGTACCGTGGGTGAGGCGCAAATGCGCTGGTGGCAACGTATTGCCGGTACTGTTTTAGGCGTGGTGTGGGGCTTTTTTACTGTCTGGAATTTCATTCAAGAGCCTGTGCTGTTGGTTGCGGTTTGTAGCTTCAGTATTATTTTGCTGGCATATGCCAGTTTGGTCCATTTTGCATGGCAAGATTTCTGGCGCTGGGTGATGGTCGGTTTTCTGATCATGATCAGCTATGCGATTTTAGATCCGGAAAGCTCTTTCAGCGTGATGATGGATCGTATCGGTTGTGTGTTTATCGGTGCGACCACCATCTATGTGTTTCATGTTTTGTGGCCACTGGAAGTCGGCAGCAGCCATCAGGCACAGCAAAAGGCGCTATTACATTCATTGCAGCAGTGGCTGAGTGAGCCTCCGGCACAAGTGTCAAAATACTTTTTCGCGCTGCTCGGTGATCTGCGCGCCTTACGTTTTCGGTTATCACGTAATTATGGTGATTACCGTGTGCTGCATGATCCGCAAAAGCGGGCAATCGGCACGTTATACGGGGTTGAGCAGTTGGCGCGCCATCTGTATGCGTGGCGGATAAAATATCCGGTGCCAGCATCCGGCGAGCTGGCATGGGTATCGGCACTGATTCAGGCGTTACATGATGAACAGCCGTTACCGGAAGCGCCGTATCCGTTCAGAGCCGGTTCACTGCTCGATTTAATGCAGCAAGATGCTAAACAACTGGTTTCCGGTCAGGGCTGTTCGAAAAGCTTACTGCGTTGGCAATGGCAAAACCGCCTGTTAAAAGCGGGAGTTGACTCACCGCTGCTCAGTGCATTTGCTGTCGGGTTGGTGTGTGCGCTGAGCCTGATTATCTGGCGTTATACCGGCTGGCCGGGGGGTAATCTGGTGGTGTTGCTGGGCTGCGTTTCACTGCTGATGTCACAGTATGCAGAGAAAGTACCGGCACGGTTATTTTTACTGCCGCTGTTTATTGGTAGCGTGGTGTTGTTCCCGATTTTTGTGGTAGTGATGCCGCGTGTTGGCACCGACAGCGGCCTGATTATTATGTTGATAGTGGTGTATTTGCCGCTGGCATGGTTGCTGCACGGCACTAACCGGCTGTTGGCGGTTGTCGGGTCACTGATGTCGGTGATGATCAACTCCGGCAGTAATAACTACATTCCAAGTGAGCTGTATGTTCAGCGCTTTTTTATAATGTGTTGGGCATGTTTAGGGGTGTCATTACTGTTTCCGCTGGTGCAGCATATTCTGTTGCCTGATGACACCGAAACCCGCTTGAAGAACCATTTCTTTGCCTGGCATCAAGAGTGGCGGCGCTGGTTATTGCAACCGAATGCGCAGGATATTACTCGTCAAATAGCAAAACTTGAGCGTCGTACTGATATTATCTTGGCGCTGTATGGCCGTTTACCGCAGGATAAACAGCCACAATGGCAAGCAAAGTTGGCACAACTGCCGTTACTGATGGCCAGTGGTCAGCAGTGGAGTGCCAAAATCGCGGTAGCAGGGTAAATGGGTTTGTTGAGCTATTCATTTTGACGATGAACGGCTCATTTTCCTCTGCTTTGATCAGTACGTTTTAGTTTTGTCTATTCTGGTTAGCGTTTAGTTTTGGGCTTTACCGGCTTGCAGGCACGCTTTTTGAATATACTCATTGTGATTGCCCTGTTTTTTCGCAATCAGATTATCGCGTTTGCACTCCCAGTCAGTGACCGGATAAGTTTTATCCCATGCTGTCATCAGTTGGGTTTGCTGGCGGGATAGACGCAGATCGTACTGATCACGCATATAGAAATAGGTACGGGCAATCGCACCGCGCGCCCGAACCGGCGGCTCAGCCTGTTTGGCTTTAAAATCAACTTTCATATCACATTGACCATACTGGCCTTCGCCACCATTCCACTGCGAATATTGGAAATTGCTGCGATCACCGTTTAGCTCACCAATCGATGGCTGCAAGTTATGCAGATCTGACTCCATCTTTCTAAAACGGGTATCATTTTCACAGGCTTTACGCCCGCCGTCTTGCCAGCATTGCAACTGATGACCAAACTCCCAAGCAGGAACAACGTGCTCCCACTCAATGCGGTTGGCTCGGTTCTCATTTTTACGCACCTGATAGCCGATAGCGTTCAGATCCGGCACCATTTTTTTACCCTGCCAGCGGATAGGGGCATCGCAATAAAACGTGTACGGGTGCTCACGCGCAATCTCTGCTGCCACCACTTTTGCCTGACGAAATGTCTGTGGCGCAGTGGTCGCGGCTTGTGCCGGTGAAATGAGTATAGGAAGAGCAAAAAGAGAGTAACCTACGATGTGGCGCAGCATAATTATAAACCTGTGTCTTATTGTTTTGGGTAGAACCTGATATTGATCGTAGCTGATGGTCAGGCAAGTGGTATTAAAATTTCACCACAGCGTACGCAGCGATATTGTGTCTGTTTCCGCAAAATACGGTTATGACGACGTACAGTCAGCGCGTGTTGCTGACAGCTGCATTGATATGGAAATGTGGTTCCGCGTAGCGAGCTGACATTAAAGCTGTGTGTGCGTTTTGCCGGTTGCCCTAAAATGGTTTGCATCATCCAGCGCCACTCTTGCCCGTGCGGGGTGACTCTAGTTCGGGAGCGGGTATGTACTGGCACGCGTTCTTGCCCGGCATTGCGCTGAACAAAATGCAAATGCACCAGCAAATGAGCCACTTCATGCGGGATCACTTCATCAATAAAAGTCGGCCCGTTTTCAGTCAACAACACCGGATTGAGCCTGATTTCCCACAGTTGTAAATGCGCACTGCCTGCCGTCATTCCGCGCTGACGGTAATTGAGTGCTGGTATTGGAATGGCATACTGCAACTGTTGTTCGGCCAGCGTAATACAGCCTTGTAACCGTTGTAAAACCTGCTGCTGCAGCGCAATGGGAACAGTAAAAGTGCGGGCAGTCATGGCAATCGCTACATATCAAATCAGACAGATAATAAAAAACCGGGTACATGACCCGGTTTCGAGAGTGTTAACGCAGTAACGGCAAAAAGCCTATCACAGCACTGTAGGAATAACCACTGTCTGACTTATTTCAGGCCTGCGGCTTCACGCAGCGCATCGGCTTTGTCGGTCGCTTCCCACGGGAACTCTTCACGACCAAAATGGCCGTATGCTGCTGTTTTTTGGTAGATTGGCTGGATCAGATCCAGCATCTTGATCAGGCCATACGGGCGCAGATCAAAGAACTCACGTACCAGTGTAATCAGTAACTCTTCAGCCACTTTTGCCGTACCGAAGGTTTCCACCATGATGGATGTTGGTTCAGCAACACCGATAGCATAAGAAACCTGAATTTCACAGCGATCAGCTAAGCCTGCAGCAACAATGTTTTTGGCAACATAACGTGCTGCGTAAGCGGCAGAACGGTCAACTTTTGACGGATCTTTACCCGAGAATGCGCCGCCACCGTGACGTGCTGCACCACCGTAGGTATCTACAATGATTTTACGACCAGTCAGACCGCAATCACCCATTGGTCCGCCGATAACAAAACGGCCAGTTGGGTTGATGAAATATTTAGTCTCTTTTGACAACCACTCCGCAGGCAGAACCGGCTTGATGATGGTTTCCATCACCGCTTCTTGCAGCTCTTTGTGGCCGATAGACTCGCTGTGCTGCGTTGACAATACTACCGCATCAATGCCCACAACCTTGTTATCTTCATACTTGAAGGTGACTTGGCTTTTTGCATCAGGGCGTAGCCATGGCAGTGTACCATCTTTACGCACCTGAGCTTGACGCTCCATTAAACGGTGTGCGTAAGTGATAGGGGCAGGCATCAGCACATCAGTTTCATTGCTGGCATAACCAAACATCAGACCTTGGTCGCCTGCGCCTTGCTCTAGCGGATCTAAACGGTCAACCCCTTGATTAATATCAGGAGATTGCTTACCGATTGCACTTAACACAGCACAAGAGTTTGCATCAAAACCCATTTGTGAGCTGGTATAACCGATATCGCATACCGTTTTACGCGCCAGCTCTTCCACATCAACCCATGCTGTGGTGGTGATCTCACCGCCAATCAGTACCATGCCGGTTTTAACGTAGGTTTCACAAGCCACGCGTGCTTTAGGATCTTGCTTCAGAATGGCGTCCAGTACGGCGTCAGAGATCTGGTCAGCAATTTTATCAGGATGCCCTTCGGAAACTGATTCCGAGGTAAACAGGTGTCTTGTCATGGGATGCCAAGCTCCGAAAAATCAAAAAAGTAAAAAAAGTTGCCCGTTGTCATGTGTAGACATATCCACAAGCAGTCTCTTGTGGATGTATCCACATCTGGATGGCTATTCTAAATTCCCCCCGACGGTATTGCTAGCAAATTTTTTTGCAAATCGTTTCTTGTGATTACAACAGCATTTTCAGCAAAATTTCGCTTTGCATTTAGGCGCAGATCTCGGTATAAATCGCGGCGCATTCTGACCGATTTTATTACGCGTACAGATATGGCATGGTATAAGGCAGGCAGCGGTTCTATGGTGATTCTACGCTGAATAGTACTGCGTTTATTTTATTAACCAAATGCGTAAGCAAGAGGTGGTTTTACCCCTTGGGACCTGTGGTTATACAGAAGCACTCAAGGATGAATGGAGATCGTGAACATGCACTCATCTTGGCTATTGCCTGATTTATCACGCCACGTTGCTTCTGTTATGCGGCGTACTGGGTTCTTGTTCTGCTCTTTATTGCCTCTTGTGCTTGTCAGCGCCCTAACTTCTCTGCGAACTCTCTTTTCTTCTCTTATCGCTTTCATCCTGCGCACGCAGCAGCCTGAACTGTGGCTGCTGGAAACATTACAAAAGCGATACGCTGCGTAGTGATCTTTTTTCATTTGATCTGTATTGATTGTCATTAATGCCACAGATGCTGTTTTATGCAGATGTACGGTGTATTGCGTGCAGAATTCAGATGTTGGTGATGATTTCAAACCCCGCGGGGGGATTTCCCCGTGACTCCAACCCAGCGCTGCCTGAATTTTCAGCAGTATGTGCTGGATGCCGTTAAACTGTCATGCAAGGGTTAGAAAGCAATGACAGATATTTTGGTCGAGCACGCCACTACGGTGAGCCACAATGTCACTTCATACCAGATAAAGGAAAATACGATGCCGAACCGTACAGCCGTTAAAGCTCTACGCACGTATAACGTTGCTCATTGGGGCGGTGGGTATTTTGATGTCAATGAACTGGGGCATGTTACCGTGTGTCCAAATCCGGATGTGCCGCAGGCACGGGTTGATTTGGCCGATCTGGTACGCGAGCTGCAAAACGAAGGGCAGCAGATGCCGACACTGTTTTGCTTCCCGCAAATATTGCAGCACCGTTTGCGCTCTATCAACGCGGCATTTAAGCGTGCACGCAGTGATTTTGGCTATGAAAACAACTATATGCTGGTTTACCCGATTAAGGTAAATCAGCACCGCCGTGTGATCGAATCACTGGTCAGTGCCGGTGAACCACTCGGGCTTGAAGCGGGTTCAAAAGCCGAGCTGATGGCGGTTTTGGGCCATGCTGGTTTAACCCGCAGCATTATCGTCTGTAATGGCTACAAAGATCGCGAGTATGTGCGTACCGCATTGATTGGCGAAAAGCTCGGACACAAAGTCTATCTGGTGATAGAGAAGCTCTCTGAAATTCAGCTGGTGCTAGAAGAGGCGAAAAAGCTGGATGTGATCCCGCGTCTGGGCGTACGTGCGCGTTTGGCTTCACAAGGCTCAGGCAAGTGGCAGTCATCGGGTGGCGAAAAGTCGAAATTTGGCCTGTCTGCCGAGCAGGTATTGCGCTTAGTTGAGATGCTACGCGCAGCAAACAGCATTGAAAGCTTACAGCTGCTGCACTTCCACTTAGGGTCACAGCTGGGCAACATTCGTGATGTTGCTACCGGTGTGCGCGAAAGTGCGCGCTTCTATGTTGAGTTGCATAAGCTGGGCGTAAACATTGAGTGTTTTGATGTTGGCGGTGGTTTGGGTGTTGACTATGAAGGTACCCGTACCCAGTCAGATTGCTCAGTAAACTATGGCTTGAATGAGTATGCCAGTACCGTTGTTTGGGGGATTGGTGAAGCGTGCCGACAAAATAATCTGCCACATCCGCTGATTATTACCGAATCTGGCCGTGCAACAACCGCACACCATGCTGTTCTGGTCTCGAATGTTATCGGCCTTGAGCGCCATGAGCCATCAGAACCGGCAGCACCGGCGGCTGATGCACCTCGAGTACTGCACAGCATGTGGGAGACCTGGCAAGAGCTGTGTCAGTCACTGGATAAGCGTTCACTGCGGGCATGGTTGCACGAAAGCCAGTTCGACCTGTCGGATGTGCATACCCAGTACTCGGTGGGGGTGTTGAACCTGTCTCAGCGCGCTTATGCTGAACAGCTGCATCTGGCACTGTGTATTAAAATCAACAGCTTATTGAGTACCACCAACCGCGCTCATCGCCCAGTCATTGATGAGTTGCAAGAGCGTCTGGCTGATAAACTGTATGTGAACTTCTCACTGTTCCAGTCAATGCCTGACTCATGGGGTATCGATCAACTGTTCCCGGTGTTGCCACTCGAGCACCTGAATGAAGCACCAACCCGCCGTGCCGTACTGCTGGATATCACCTGTGACTCTGACGGTGAAATTGATCAGTACATTGATGGTGATGGCGTAGAGACCACCATGCCGATGCCGGAATATGATCCGGAAAATCCGCCATTGCTGGGCTTTTTCATGGTCGGTGCGTATCAAGAAATTCTGGGCAACATGCATAACCTGTTTGGTGATACTGCGAGCATGGATGTGCAGGTGTTTGAAAATGGTGATGTAGAGGTGTATGCCTCAAGTGATGGCGATACCGTAGCGACCATGCTGGAGTATGTGCGTCTTGATCCTGAAACCTTGCTTGGCCGTTATCGCGATCAAGTACAGGCATCCGGTCTGCCTGAATTGTTACAGCAGCAATACTTGTCAGAACTTGAAGCAGGTCTTTACGGTTATACATATTTAGAAGAGATTTAATACTGGAAGCACAGCTTCCAACAGATTAAAATCTTCGCCGCCAGCCGCGTAAAATCGTGGCGCACTGTTTTTTTAAGTTGAGGTATTTATGAGCACCTTGGGTAATAAACCAGATATGTCTCTGGTTTCCAACGCATTTGGCTTCCTGCGTTTGCCATTAAACTTTATGCCATATGACAGCGATGCTGATTGGGTAATTACCGGTGTCCCATTTGATATGGCAACCTCTGGCCGTGCTGGTGCACGTCACGGTGCCGGTGCTATGCGTCAAGTGTCTACCAATCTAGCATGGGAGCATAACCGTTTCCCATGGAATTTCGACTTCCGTGATCGTTTGAAAGTCGTTGACTGTGGTGATGTTGTGTTTAACTTTGGTGATGCACGCGACATGAGCGAAACACTGCAGGCGCACACCGAAAAACTGCTGGCTGCCGGTAAGCGCTGCCTGACTTTCGGTGGTGATCACTTCGTGACTCTGCCACTGCTGCGTGCTCACGCGAAGCATTTTGGTAAAATGGCGCTGATCCATTTTGATGCGCACACTGATACCTATGCATGGGGCTGCGAGTTTGACCACGGCACTATGTTCTATACCGCACCAAAAGAAGGCCTGATTGATCCAACCAAATCAGTGCAAATTGGTATCCGTACCGAGTATGATCGTGACAACGGTTTTACCGTGCTTGATGCACCACAAGTGAATGATCGCACTGTTGAAGACATCGTTGCTCAGGTGAAATCTATTGTGGGTGATATGCCTGTTTATCTGACATTCGATATCGACTGTTTAGATCCGGCACACGCTCCGGGTACCGGTACTCCGGTTATCGGTGGTATCACTTCAGATCGCGCACTGAAAATTGTTCGTGGTTTGCAAGGTCTGAATATCGTGGGTATGGATGTGGTTGAAGTGGCTCCTGCCTATGATCACGCAGAGCTAACCTCACTGGCCGCAGCAACGCTGGCTCTTGAGATGCTGTACGTACAAGCGGCAAATAAAGGCGAGTAATCTTTCGCGTTAGAGCCATTTTGCGTTAGCACATTGAAAAAGCCTCGTGAATCACGAGGCTTTTTGTTATCTAGGTTGTGCGTGATTTATCGCCAATTCACATCGTTAATGGTTTAACGCTGTTTGGTTAAGGCCTCAAGATCGGCTTCGATTTCAGCAATTTTGTGGGAAACCACTTTTTCTAAATGACGTAAATCAGACAAAATCTTCTTTTTCAAATCCAGTTCAGCACTGTCTTGTGCGCAAATCTGATCCAGCTCTTCAATCAGATGGCCTAAATTGGGGTTAATTTCAGTAATCTCTTGGTACTCTTGTGCAGCACCTTCAACCAGAACGGTTTTTGGCTGACGCGGATATTTGAATTTTACACTTTTGGCAAAAAACGCGCCTTTTTCCTTTTGAAAGTAAATTTTCAAAATATCGCAGTAACTCTCTTGGCGCAGGCTATAGCGGTCAATCTCTTCTGGGTTGGTAATCCCCAAATTTTTCAAATTCTCGTACATATGTTGCACCTATTACAGCAAAATGGGTTATTTATTTCGTCTGGTTAATAGAGTGCAGCATATGTTGCTTTTTTGCTGTGATCAGAGCGAAATTAATCAGGGAAAAGTTTCCATACTCAGTATGCTTGAATAGCGGAATAGCGGAATAGCGGAATAGCGGAATAGCGGAAAAAACACCAGTGGCGATAAGCCGCACACTGGTGTGATGTGATTTATTTATTCGTCAATTGAGCGCAGCAGGGCGTTAATACCCACTTTGCCACGGGTTTTCGCATCTACTTTTTTCACAATAACTGCACAATACAGGCTGTATGTGCCGCATTTTGATGGCAGGCTGCCCGATACTACTACCGAACCGGCTGGCACTCGGCCATAGTGGATTTCACCGGTTTCACGGTCATAAATTCGGGTACTTTGGCCGATGAATACACCCATAGAGATCACTGAGCCTTCCTCAACGATCACGCCTTCTACCACTTCAGAGCGTGCGCCGATAAAGCAGTTATCTTCAATGATGGTTGGGTTAGCTTGTAGTGGCTCAAGTACGCCACCGATACCTACGCCACCAGACAGGTGTACGTTTTTACCAATTTGTGCACAAGAGCCGACGGTTGCCCAAGTATCAACCATTGTACCTTCATCAACAAACGCACCGATGTTGACATAAGAAGGCATCAATACGGTATTTGATGCAATGTGTGCACCTTTACGTACGGTGGCAGAAGGGACAACACGCATACCCTCTTTTTCAAAACGAGCTTGATCATACTCGGCAAACTTCAATGGCGCTTTATCGAAGTAGCGAGTTTCCGCCCCATCAATCACTTGGTTTTCATTGATACGGAAAGAGAGTAGCACGGCTTTTTTTAGCCACTGATGAGTGATCCACTCACCATTTACTTTTTCAGCAACCCGTTTTTCACCGCTGTCGAGCAGAGCAATAACTTGGTCTACTGCGCTACGCAATTCAGGTTGGGCATTGGCCGGTGTAATTTCTGCGCGGCGTTCAAACGCCTCTTCAATAATCGATTGCAAGTGGGTCATTACTTGTCCTGTCTGATTGAGTCGGTGGAGTACTCTGTTATGAGTGTTACATAATTAGGAATATTACATACTTGTATCACATTTTTTCGGTCTGGTTGAGTTCGGAAGTTAAACGAGCATGCAAATAATCACAGGTTTCAGGTGCAAGCGCTTTACGTTCATGATCACTAAGGATAAAGAGATCCTCAACCCGCTCACCAATGGTGGTGATTTTTGCACCGCGCAGTGAAATACCAGCATCGGCAAAAATAGCCCCAACTTGTGCTAGTAAACCCGGCATATCAAGTGCAACTAGCTCCATCAGTGTACGTTTATTCCCGCGAGTATGAATGAAAGAGACCTCTGTCGGCACACTAAAGTGGCGCAACTTTGGTGAGGCGCGGCGCGTGCGCTGGATATTGGTATTGGCATAGCTAAGCGCCTTTTCGAGCGCGGTTTTCAGGCTGTCATGGCGATCGGGGGCTAACGGCGCACCATCGGGTTCGAGTACCACAAAGGTGTCGAGCGCGTAACCATCGCGGCTGGTGATAATCTGTGCATCATGGATACTCAAGTTTTTACGATCCAGCTCACCGGCAACGGTGGCAAACAGACGGGGCTGATCTGGGCAATAGATAAAAATCTCGGTTCCGCCGCGGGTAGCATGGCGGCTGACCAGTACCAACGGTTGCCCTTGCGGATGCTGCAATAGCTCTTTGGCGTGCCATGCAATTTGGCGCGGGGTATGGCGTAAAAAGTAATCGATACGGCAGCGCTGCCATAGCGCCTGTAGCGCCTGCTCATCAACCTGATCAATCCGTAGCAACGCTAAAGCCTGCTCACGGTGATGGCGAATTCGCAGCCGAATATCGAGCGCGCTCTCCAGCCCTTGCCGCAGTTGCCGGTCGGTTGCAAAGTAGAGTTCACGCAGCAGTGTCTGCTTCCAGCTATTCCAGAGAGTTTCATTGGTCGCACAGATATCGGCCACAGTTAGGCACAACAGATAGTTGAGGTAATCTTCGTGTTTGACCTCACCGGCAAAGGTGCGGACCACGTCTGGGTCATGAATATCACGTCGCTGCGCGGTGACGGACATTAGCAAGTGATGTTTGACTAGCCACGAGACTAAACGCGAATCGGCCTCACCATACCCGTGCAGGCGGCAAAAATCATACGCATCATCGGCACCGATAAGCGAGTGATCGCCACCGCGCCCTTTGGCGATATCGTGAAACAGTGCGCTCAGTAAAATCACTTCACGTGAGGCTAAGCGTGGGAAAACCTCGACACACAGCGGGTGGCGTTGGCGTTGGGCCTCATCGGCAAAACTCTCTAGTTTTAGCAGAACCCGAATAGTGTGTTCATCTACCGTATAGGCATGAAACAGATCAAACTGCATCTGGCCGACAATCTGGCTCCATTGCGGAAAGTAGGCGGCCAGTACACCGTGCTGATGCATAGGCAAAAATGCGCGCTGTACCGCATCGGGCTGTGCTAGCAACGCGACAAAACGCGCCCGTGCGGCAGGGCGTTCACACAGAAAACCGTCGATATTGCGCCTTGCAAAGCGCAGTTGCCGCAGAGTGGTTGAGTAGATCCCGCTGATCTGACGGTTACGGGCCAGATGCAAAAAAAGATCGAGAATCGATTCCGGTTGTTGCTGAAACAGATTGGGATCTTGCAGATCAATCCGGCTGCCACGCAGTTGGAAGTGTTGATCCAGCGGTTGTGGTTTCTCATTGGCGCTGAGAGATAAAATCGCCTCATCAAATAGCTGCAACAGCATCTCATTAAGCTCAAGCACACGGTGCAGCGTGCGGTAAAAATCTTTCATCATCCGTTCTACCGGTTGATTACGCAGCCCCTGATATCCGAGCATTTGTGCTACGGTAAACTGGTGGTCAAACAGTAAACGGTTATCGTAGCGCGTCAGGCTCAGGTGCAGCGCAAAACGCACCCGCCAGAGAAAATCCTGACACTCTTGTAGCTCGTTATATTCTGCTTGAGTCAGAAAACCAAAACGGGTCATCTCATCTAGATTACTGGCGCCAAAGTGCCGTCTGGCAACCCAGCCTAGGGTATGAATATCACGTAACCCACCGGGGCTGGTTTTGATATCCGGTTCAAGATTGTAGCTAGTACCGTGATAACGCTCGTGCCGCTGCCGCTGCTCGGTTTGTTTGGCACGAAAAAAATCGGGTGAAGGCCAAAAATCATCCGCAAAAACACGCTGTTGTAGCTCTGAAAATAGCGGCATATTGCCGCACAATCGGCGTGATTCAAGCAAGTTAGTTGCAACTGTCAGATCATTTAACCCTTCACTTATGCACTCATCCAGCGTGCGCACACTGTGGCCAATAGATAACCGCAGATCCCACAATAGGGTAATAAACTGACCAATCCGTGCTGCCAGCGTATCATCAACCGGGAGTTCACTCAGGATCAGCAAGTCAATATCTGACAACGGGTGTAACTCCCCGCGCCCGTATCCGCCAACAGCAATCAGAGCCAAGTGCTTATCTGCAGGGAAGCCAAAGAAAACCCATAAACGTTCAAGCAGTTGATCGATATACCGAGTCCGGTTCTTGACCAACAGTTCAACCGAGACTCTGGCTGCAAAATCAGCCGCCATCTGTTGCTTTTGTTGCTCTAAATGCACTTTCAGTGCGGGTAAACTCAGTTCAGCATCCGGCAAATCAAGCAAACAGGGCTGCATCAGGCTTTCCTTAGACTTCAGGTTATACGGACAGATATAAAAAAAGCCGGAATTCACCGGCTTTGTAAAGTCTAATTTCAGTTATTTTGACAATCGGTGTTGTCGGTAGATAAAAATCAGTTATGCAGGATGCGCTCCAGCGTTTCATCGCTACGCAGTGTCAGAATTTCACAGCCATCAGCCGTAACCAAAATGGTGTGCTCATACTGAGCAGACAAGCTACGATCTTTGGTTTTGACAGTCCAGCCATCACCCATCAGACGAACCTGACGCTTACCGGCATTCACCATAGGTTCAATGGTGAATGTCATGCCTTCACGTAAAATCACACCACTGTCGTCAGAGTCGTAATGCAACACCTGAGGCTCTTCATGGAACTGTGCACCGATCCCGTGGCCGCAATATTCACGTACAATTGAAAAACCTTCCGCTTCGGCAAATTTTTGAATTGCCTTGCCGATTTCACGTAGACGAATACCCGGCTTGACCAGTTTTAGCGATAAATACAGGCTCTCTTGCGTGATACGGCACAAGCGCTCACCCAGAATACTCGGCTTGCCTACATTGATCATTTTAGAGGTATCGCCATGATAACCATCTTTGATCACGGTGATATCAAAGTTCACAATATCGCCATCTTTTAAGACTTTATCCCCAGGAATACCGTGGCAAACCACCTCATTGATAGAGATACAGGTTGATTTTGGAAAACCGTGGTAGTTCAGCGGGGCAGGAATGGCCTGCTGCACATTGACAATATAGTCATGACAAATCTGATCCAGTTCACCGGTGGTGATACCGGCCTTTACGTGCGGTTCAATCATCTCAATGACATCTGCTGCCAGCTTGCCGGCAATGCGCATTTTTTCAATTTCGTCAGCGGTCTTAATGGTAATAGCCATAAAATTTTCCTGGAATTAGCCGCATCGCGCGGCAGTCACTGTCTTTATCTATGGTAACAGCCCATTGGCAGAGAGAAAACCAATCTCAACATAAAGCAATTCAATCTGGAGTTATGGGTTGAATTATGGTATAAAACGCGCCGGAAATCCGACTATTGAATAACAATGGCGGAACCCAAAAGAACTCATGTGAGATATCACACACGTATCAGCACCGTACACCGGGGTGCTCTGGCTTTCGAGCCTGGAGTCGGTTGTATGGGATACGTGGAGGCTTAACCCCAAATTATTTCTGAGGAAAGATTCATGGCAACTGTTTCTATGCGCGACATGCTCAAGGCCGGTGCACACTTCGGTCACCAGACCCGTTACTGGAACCCAAAGATGAAGCCATTCATCTTCGGTGCTCGTAACAAAGTACACATCATCAACCTTGAGAAAACTGTACCAATGTTCAACCTAGCTTTGGCTGAGCTGAGCAAGATCGCTTCCCGTAAAGGTAAGGTTCTGATGGTTGGTACTAAGCGCGCAGCAAGCGAAGCGGTTAAAGAAGCAGCGCTGAGCTGTGATCAGTTCTATGTTAACCACCGCTGGTTAGGTGGTATGCTGACTAACTGGAAAACCGTTCGTCAATCCATCAAGCGTCTGAAAGAGCTGGAAATTCAGTCTCAAGACGGTACCTTTGACAAGCTGACCAAGAAAGAAGCGCTGATGCGTACTCGCGAGCTGGAAAAGCTTGAGAAGAGCCTTGGTGGTATCAAAGACATGGGCGGTTTGCCTGATGCTATTTTCGTTATCGATGCTGATCACGAGCACATTGCTATCAAAGAAGCGAACAACCTGGGTATCCCAGTATTCTCTATCGTTGATACCAACTCTGATCCAGATGGCGTTGACTTCATCATTCCAGGTAACGACGACGCAATCCGCGCTGTTACTCTGTACCTGACTGCTGTTGCTACTTCTGTTCGCGAAGGTCGCGGTCAGGATCTGGTTGCTCAGGCAGAAGAAAGCTTCGTAGAAGCTGAATAATAAGGCCCGCTCGAATCGAGCCCTTATTTAACCAGATAGTAAAAATCAGATACTACACTGATATGGTTAGCAGGGGCCTTAATGGCCCCTGTTTTTTATGATCTCCCCCGAGATAACCGAGGATAATACGATGGCAGAAATTACCGCCGCTCTGGTCAAAGAACTGCGTGACCGTACCGCAGCAGGCATGATGGAATGTAAGAAAGCACTGGTTGAAGCTAACGGTGATATCGAACTGGCAATTGACAACATGCGTAAATCTGGCCAAGCGAAAGCGGCTAAGAAAGCTGGCCGTGTTGCTGCAGAAGGTATCATTCTGGCTAAAGTTAGCGCTGACAGCAAAACTGCTGCTATCGTTGAACTGAACTGCGAAACTGATTTCGTTGCTAAAGATGCTGGCTTTAAAGCTCTGGGCGAAGAGATTGTTACTGCAGCACTGGCTGAGCGTATTTCTGACCTAGCTGCTCTGCAAGCTAAGTTTGAAGAAGCACGTGCAAACCTGGTGGCTAAAATCGGCGAAAACATGAACATTCGTCGTGTAACTATCGTTGAAGGCGACGTTGTAGGTACTTACCTGCACGGTGCTAAGATCGGTGTTGTTGTTTCTGCAACTGGCGCTGATGAAGAGCTAGTTAAGCACGTTGCAATGCACATTGCTGCAAGCAAGCCAGAGTACGTGAAGCCAGAAGACGTTCCTGCTGACGTTGTTGCTCACGAGCGTGAAATTCAAGTTGATATCGGCATGCAGTCTGGCAAGCCACGCGAAATCGTTGAGAAAATGGTTGAAGGCCGTATGAAGAAATTCACCGGCGAAGTTTCTCTGTACGGTCAAGCGTTCGTAATGGACCCATCTAAGTCTGTTGCTGACCTGCTGAAAGAGAAAGGTGCAAGCGTGACTAGCTTTGTACGTTTTGAAGTAGGTGAAGGTATCGAGAAAGTTGAAGCTGACTTTGCTGCTGAAGTTGCAGCAATGACCAAGCAATCTTAATTTTCTGCTTTACATGAAAGACCCACTGAACCGCAGAAATCTGCGGTTCAGTTTTAATTACCTGCTTATAATTGCCTACAGGCTGATGTTAATAGCATGCTGTTACCCTATCATCAGTCCGGCTATTCACTCACTGCGCGCCAGGAAGGAAAACCATGACTACCAATGCAAAACCGGCATATCAACGTATTCTTTTGAAACTGAGTGGTGAAGCACTCCAAGGCTCTGAAGGGTTTGGTATCGACCCAAGTGTTCTTGATCGCATGGCACAAGAGATTAAAGAGCTGGTAGAACTGGGTGTACAGGTTGGCGTGGTTATCGGTGGTGGTAACTTATTCCGTGGTGCGGGTCTGGCAAAAGCAGGCATGAACCGTGTGGTGGGTGATCACATGGGCATGCTGGCAACAGTGATGAACGGTTTGGCAATGCGTGATGCACTGCACCGTGCATATGTTAATACCCGCCTGATGTCAGCCATTCCACTTAACGGTGTGTGTGATAACTACAGTTGGGCAGAAGCTATCAGCTTGCTGCGTAATGGCCGTGTTGTTATCTTCTCTGCAGGTACCGGTAACCCGTTCTTCACCACCGATTCTGCAGCTTGTCTGCGCGGGATCGAAATTGAAGCGGATGTGGTACTAAAAGCCACTAAAGTTGACGGCGTATTTAACGATGATCCGGCAAAGAATCCAGATGCCGTTTTGTATGATACTTTGACGTATCAGGAAGTACTGGAAAGTGAACTGAAAGTGATGGATTTAGCCGCCTTTACACTGGCGCGTGATCACAACATGCCAATTCGTGTGTTTAACATGAATAAACCTGGTGCACTGCGCCGAGTGGTGATGGGTGAACGTGAAGGCACTATCATTAGTCAATAATCACTACTCAGTCATCATTACCCAGTAATATTTGCGGTAATTTTTGCCTCACAAGGGCAAAGCGCGGTATCTTAACGCATATTCATCAAATCGAATTGAAGGGTTACATCGTGATTAACGCCATCAAGCAAGATGCACAAATCCGTATGGAAAAGTGCGTAGAAGCATTCAAAAATCATATCTCTAAAATCCGTACTGGCCGTGCTCACCCAAACCTGCTGGAAGGGATCACCGTTGATTACTACGGTTCAGCAACGCCGCTGCGTCAGTTGGCAAACGTAGTTGCAGAAGACTCACGTACTCTGGCAATTACCGTATTTGATCGCTCTATCAGCGCAGCCGTTGAAAAAGCTATTCTGACATCAGATCTGGGTCTGAACCCAAGCTCTGCAGGCGCAACTATCCGCGTTCCGCTACCGGCACTGACTGAAGAGCGTCGTAAAGACCTGATCAAAGTGGTGCGTGGTGAAGCTGAGCAAGGTCGCGTATCGGTACGTAACGTACGACGTGATGCCAACGAAAAAGTAAAAGCGTTACTCAAAGATAAAGAGATCAGCGAAGATGATGAGCGCCGCTCACAAGACGACATTCAGAAGATCACTGATGTGATGGTGAAGAAAGTCGAGGAAGCGCTGGCAGAAAAAGAAAAAGAGCTGATGGATTTTTAATCATTCAGACAATAAAAAGCGTCGCTTTGGCGGCGCTTTTGCATTTGCACCATTAATCCTGCTGTACATCTTCCCTCTCATGTATCCAGATAATGTTACAGCCTTCGGTGTTACCAATGAGTAAAACATCATGATAAAACTGACCATACTCGGTTCAACCGGCTCTATCGGTGTCAATACACTGGCTGTTGTAGAACAAAATCCTGAAAAATTTGACGTATTTGCTCTGGCTGCTGGGCGCAATGTTGAGCTGATGGCTGCGCAATGCCTAAAGTTTCACCCCCGTTTTGCTGCAATGTCTGATCTTGTCGCCGCACGGCGTTTGCGCCAGCTATTGCAAGAACACGGGAGCAATACCGAGGTACTCGAAGGTGACGAAGGCGTGTGTACGCTGGCCGGTATGCCGGAAGCCGATCAGGTGATGGCCGCGATTGTCGGTGCTTCCGGTTTGCTACCGACGCTGTCTGCTATTCGCGCCGGTAAGCGTATTTTGTTGGCTAATAAAGAGTCACTGGTAACGTGTGGGCGCTTATTCCTGCAAGAAGTTCAGCGTTGTGGCGCGGAATTACTGCCGGTAGACAGTGAGCACAATGCGATTTTCCAGTGCTTACCGCAGACCGTTCAGCAACATATTGGCCACTGTGATTTACAGGCGGCCGGTGTTGAAAATATTATTTTGACTGGTTCTGGCGGCCCATTTCGTACCTTAGCGTTGGCTGATTTTGCCCATATCACGCCGGAGCAAGCCTGCGCACACCCGAACTGGTCTATGGGGAGAAAAATCTCGGTAGACTCTGCCACCATGATGAATAAAGGCCTTGAGTACATCGAAGCGCGATGGTTGTTCAATGCCAGTGCTGCGCAGATGGAAGTGATTGTTCATCCGCAGTCGATCATTCATTCGATGGTGCGTTTTTCCGATGGCAGTGTAATTGCACAGATGGGAAACCCTGATATGCGCACGCCTATCGGCCACTGTATGGCTTACCCTGAGCGTATCTCTACCGGTGTTGCTCCGCTCGACTTTTCTGTACTTTCGTCACTGACCTTTGAGCAGCCGGATATGCAGCGCTACCCCTGTTTACAGCTGGCTATTGAGGCGTGTGATGCGGGGCAAATGGCAACAACTGCCTTGAATGCGGCAAATGAGATCAGTGTTGCAGCCTTCTTACAGCGGCAATTACCGTTTACCGCCATTGCTCAGGTGAATCGTCAGGTGATAGAACAACTTTCATTGCCCGAGCCGCGTTCTGTTGATGAAGTATTAAGCATTGACCAGCAGGCAAGGGTATGTGCATCACAAATAATTGCCCGCAGAACCTGAGCGCGCGCGGCAAGTTTGTTCAGTGATCAGTGAAGTGGTATAGTACGCCAGCCTTTATACCGTGTTTTTATGCCATTTATTACGGCATCGCAAGCGCATAAAACAGGGTGTAAATGCAGGTAAGTTAATGCAACAGATTACGTAAGGCCGTGTGTTAGCACGGCTTTTTTACGATCTAGCCTGATTTGATTGCAAGTGTCTGATACGGCATCCACAACACATCACCCGTATCAGGCAATCTTGATAGGAATAAAACGGACCGTTATGGCAGAGCAACAACCTCATGAGTTTCCGGCCGATCTGATGCCGCAGCATGTGGCCATTATTATGGACGGCAACGGTCGTTGGGCCAAACAACAGGGAAAAATGCGGATCTTTGGGCACAAGGCTGGTGTAAAAGCGGTGCGCCGTTCGGTGAGTTATGCCGCCCGTCAGAAGATAAAATCCTTGACCTTGTACGCATTTAGCAGTGAAAACTGGCGTCGTCCTGAACAAGAAGTTTCCGCGCTCATGGAATTATTTATGCGCGCACTCAATAATGAAGCGAAAAGCTTACATAAGAATAATATCCGGCTGCGCATCATTGGCGATATTTCACGTTTTAGCGCACGCTTACAAGAGCGCATTGCTCATGTCGAGGCACTGACAGCGCAAAATACCGGATTAGTGTTAAATATTGCGGCTAACTACGGTGGTCGTTGGGATATCGTGCAAGCGGCCCGTCATGTCGCAATGCAAGTGCAAGAAGGGGCAATTGAAGTCAACGAGATCGATGAAACCTTGTTAGGGGAAAAGATGTGCATGGGGGATCAACCCCCTGTCGATTTGGTCATTCGAACCAGTGGTGAACATAGAATCAGCAACTTTTTGTTGTGGCAAATTGCCTATGCAGAGTTCTATTTCTCTGAGGTATTGTGGCCAGATTTTGATGAACAAGAGTTTGATCGTGCTGTTTTATCCTTTGTCTGTCGTGACAGACGCTTTGGTGGTACTGGCGACGACAGCCGTTGAGCAACGGCGGATAAGTAAAGCTTAGGAGGTTTCATTGCTCAAACAACGAATTATTACCGCACTGATCTTAGTTCCACTGGTCATTGCCGGTTTATTTAAATTATCGCCGGATTACTTTGCGGTGTTGGCGCTGGCATTGTGCATGCTAGCCGCATGGGAATGGGCATTGTTGGCTGGGTTCGAGAGCAAGCCTATACGGGTTACTATTGCTGTTATTTGCGGGGTGGGTTTAGGCGCATCTCTGTGGGCAATACCGATACAAGATGCCTCATTGTTACTTGAGAACCCGTTCGTTAAATCAGTTCTGATGATAGCTCCTGTCTGGTGGTTATTGGCACTGGGCATGGTCTTGGGTTATCCGGCCTCTGCCCGCTGGTGGCACAACGCAAAACGCTTAAAAGTCCTGTTCGGCTTACTGACTTTAGTCCCATTTTTTTGGGGGCTGATTGTATTACGCATGTATGCCTACAGCATTGATAGCCACTTTGGTGCAGTCTGGATCTTGTATGTCTTATTCCTTATCTGGGGTGCTGATTCAGGAGCCTATTTTTCAGGGAAAACATTCGGTAAGCATAAACTAGCACCGAAAGTGTCTCCGGGGAAAACGTGGGAAGGCGTGATTGGCGGGTTAGCCACATCTGCGCTGATAGCGGTCATTTTTGATCACTACTCTCCTTTGCAAGCCAGCACACACAGCCTGATTATCAGCTCAATTATTGCTGTGGCCGTTTCCGTACTGGGTGATTTAACCGAAAGTATGTTTAAGCGTGAAGCTGGTGTCAAAGACAGTGGGCAGATTATGCCGGGGCACGGTGGGGTGCTTGACCGAATTGACAGCCTAACAGCAGCGATACCTGTATTTGCTTGCCTGCTACTGTTAGTCTTTTAATTGTCACCGTACCGTATCACAACAAGGATAGATGCATGACAGGCGCTCTCTGGAATTTACTGACGTTTTTACTGGCGATTGGTATTTTAATTTCGGTACACGAATTTGGACATTTCTGGGTTGCTCGCCGCTGTGGGATCAAAGTTGAACGTTTCTCACTCGGTTTTGGTAAAGTGCTGTGGCAAACCGTAGATAAGCAGGGTACTGAGTTCTCACTCTCTCTGATTCCACTCGGTGGTTACGTAAAAATGCTTGATGAGCGGGTCGCTCCTGTACCTGAAGCACTGCGTCATCAAGCCTTTAATACTAAACCGGTTTGGCAGCGTGCTGCGGTTGTCGCCGCAGGCCCGGCAGCCAATTTCTTGTTTGCCATTTTTGCTTACTGGATTGTCTTTTTAGTCGGTATACCGAGTGTTCACCCTGTTGTCGGGCAGGTTGTACCCAATTCTATTGCGGCCCGTTCCGGAATTACCGCCGGAATGGAACTAAAATCGATTGCCGGTATCGAAACACCTGACTGGGAGTCAGTCAATCTTGCGTTAGTTTCACTAATAGGTGATAAGCAAGCACAGATAGATGTCAGCCAGTTCGGCACACAAATCGTGCAAAACAAAGCTTTGCAGCTCGATGGATGGCATTTTGAGCCAGACAAACAGACCGCGTTCGGCGCACTTGGCATTACCCCGAAAGGGCCTGATGTGCTCCCGATTGTGACCTCGATTGGTGAGGGTTCAGCGGCTGAATTGGCCGGATTAGCGCTCGGTGATCGTATTACGGCAATCAACGGTCAGCCCCTGACTCAGTGGTCTGAATTTGTCAATGCCGTGCAAGATAGCCCAGAGAAAGCGTTATCACTGACCGTAGAGCGGGCAGGTCAAACACTGGATCTGACACTCACGCCGCAAGCCCACGAAATAGCCGATGGAAAATCAGTCGGCTATGCCGGTGTTGCGCCAAAAGTGTTACCTTTACCACCAGAGTACAGTTTTGTACGGCAATTCGGTATTATAGACAGCGTGGTAAAAGCGACACAAAAAACCATGCAGTTATCTACACTTACCCTTGATATGCTAGGTAAGCTGTTTACCGGTGATGTTGGGATTAAGAGCTTAAGTGGCCCTATTTCTATTGCCAAAGGCGCAGGGATGACCGCTGACTTTGGTTTTGTTTTTTATCTGGGCTTTTTAGCGTTAATCAGCGTGAACTTGGGGATTATTAACTTATTCCCACTGCCGGTGCTTGATGGTGGGCATTTATTGTTCCTTGCCATTGAAGGGTTGACAGGAAAACCGCTATCGGAAAAAGTACAGGAGTACAGTTTCCGGTTCGGTACAGTACTATTGGTGTTGTTGATGGGCGTTGCGCTATTCAACGATTTTTCCCGCCTGTAAGCGGGGTAATTAGGAAGAACGCATAATAAAGATGGCGATGAAAAAACTGCTTCTTGCGTCGCTGCTTTTCAGCAGCGCCACCGCTTACGGTGCTGACCAATTTGTTGTTAAAGACATTCAATTCGAAGGGCTACAACGCGTAGCTAAAGGTGCTGCTCTGCTCAGCATTCCGGTTCGAGTGGGTGATCCTGTTGACGATAGTGAAGTCTCACAGGTTATTCGTGCGTTATTTGCCACCGGCAACTTTGAGGATGTCAAAGTGCTGCGTGATGGCAATACGCTGTTGGTGCAGGTTAAAGAGCGCCCAACCATTGCGAGTGTCACTTTCTCGGGTAACAAAGCGATTAAAGAGGATGCGCTTAAGCAAAATCTTGAATCTTCAGGCATTCGTGTCGGTGAAGCGCTTGACCGTACGACCTTATCCTCTATCGAGAAAGGTCTGGAAGATTTTTACTACAGCGTCGGGAAATACAGCGCGAGCGTAAAAGCCGTGGTAACCCCGCTGCCGCGTAACCGTGTTGACTTAAAACTGGTGTTTACTGAAGGTGTTTCTTCCAACATCCAGCAAATCAACATTGTGGGCAATAAAGCTTTCGCAACTGAAACGCTGTTATCACAATTCTCATTGCGTGATGAAGTGCCGTGGTGGAATCTGGTCGGTGATCGTAAATACCAAAAGCAAAAGCTGGCGGGCGATCTTGAAACCTTACAGACCTACTACCGCGATCACGGCTATGCCAAATTTAAAATTGACTCAACACAAGTCAGCCTAAGCCCTGATAAAAAGGGTATCTATATCACCATTAACGTCAATGAAGGCAAGCAATATAAGCTGGAAAATGTGCGTTTGATGGGCAACATGGCTGGCCATACAACCGCGTTGGATCAACTGGTCAAAATTGAACCCGGTGAGCTGTATAACGGCACCAAAGTGACGCGCATGGAAGAGGATGTGAAATCTCTGCTCGGCCGTTACGGTTATGCCTACCCGAAAGTGATGACAGTTCCTGAAATTGATGAACAAAACCAGACCGTAAAACTGGTGATGAACGTTGATCCGGGTGAGCGTTTTTACGTGCGCCGCATTCGCTTTGAAGGCAATGACATCAGCAAAGATGCCGTACTGCGCCGCGAAATGCGCCAGATGGAAGGCTCATGGTTAGCCAGTAACCAAGTTGAAACCGGTAAAGAGCGTCTTAACCGTTTAGGCTACTTTGAAACTGTCGATACCGAAACCGTGCGTGTGCCGGGTAGCCCAGATCAGGTTGATGTGGTGTACAAGGTTAAAGAGCGTAATACCGGTAACCTGAATTTTGGTATTGGTTACGGTACTGAAAGCGGTATCAGCTTCCAAGTGGGTGTGCAGCAAGATAACTTCTTGGGCACCGGTGACAGTATTGGTGTGAATGCCGTTCGTAATGATTACGAAACTAATGCCTCATTTGAATATACTAATCCGTATTTCACCAAAGATGGTGTTAGCTTAGGCGGGCGAATTTTCTACAGCGATTTTAAAGCTGATGAAAACTATAGCCTGTCTGAGTATAACAACAGTAGTTATGGTGTTGATGGTACATTAGGCTTCCCTATCAACGAATACAACAGCCTGCAAACCGGTCTAGGCTTTGTACACAATGATATCTCCAATATTACTCGTACAGTCAATATGCAGCCGTATTTGAACTCTATGGATGACTTTGATGGCGACACACTTTCATCGAATGACTTCCAGTTTAAAGCCGGTTGGAGCTACAACAACCTAGACCGTGGTTACTTCCCGACCAAAGGTATGCGGGTAAACTTTAACGGTAAGATCACCACGCCGGGCTCGGATAACCAGTTCTATAAACTGAACTTTGATGTTGCCGGCTACTATCCGCTCGATCAAGAGCGTGAATGGGTACTGCTTGGCCGTTCCCGTTTAGGTTTTGCTGACGGATACGGTGACAAAGTGCTGCCGTTTTATGAGAACTTCTATGCTGGTGGTTTTAGCACCGTGCGTGGCTTCCGCTCGAATACCATTGGGCCGAAGGCGGTGTATCTGTATAAACCAGGCACCGAAGAGCGTTGTGACCCTCGCTCTGAAACTTGCCAGTTCACCGGTTCGGAAGACTCGGTGGGCGGTAATGCCATGGCAACAGCCAGTGTTGAGTTGATTGTGCCAACACCGTTTGTCAGCGAGAAGTATCAAAACTCAATCCGTACCTCAGTCTTTATGGATGCAGGCACGGTGTGGGATACCCACTGGAAAGACAGTTCAGCAGTGTTGAATGGTCAGACCGTGGTTGATTCGCAATATCTTGGCGATTATGGCGATCCTAGCCGTATTCGTATGTCAGCAGGCATCGCACTTCAGTGGATGTCACCGCTTGGCCCGCTTGTATTCTCATACGCACAACCGTATAAGAAATATGAAGGTGATCGAGTTGAACAATTCCAGTTCAATATCGGCAGAACATTCTGATAGCAAAACTATCAAAATAAAAAAAGTAAGGAGACAACGGTGAAAAAGTGGTTAAAAGCAGCTGGCGTAGGTCTGGCACTGATTGCATCAAGTACCGCTGTAAATGCAGCAGAACAGAAAATCGCGGTTGTTGATGTTGCGGGTGTTTTTCAGCAACTGCCACAGCGCGAGAAAGTAGCTCGTCAGCTTGAGTCTGAGTTCAAAGGCCGTGCCTCTGAGCTGCAATCGCTTGAAAAGCGTATCCGTGATCGCATGGAAAAACTCCAGCGCGATGGCAGCACTATGTCAAATAGCGACCGCACTAAAGCTGAGCGTGATTTGGCACAGATGCAGGCTGATTTCAACCTGAAAGGCCGTGCACTGGAAGAGGATAGCCGTCGTCGTCAGGCTGAAGAGCGTAATAAGATCCTGCGTCAGGTACAAGATGCAGTAAAAACTATCGCGAGTAAGGAAGGTTATAGTGCAGTTATCGACACCAATGCGGTGGTCTTTGCACGCCCAGATATGGATATCTCTTCCCAAGTCGTCAAAATGGTAGGCAATAAGTAATGTCAGGACACCGTCTTACGGATCTGGCTGAGCACTTAGGCGCACAAGTACACGGAGATGGCGAAACGGTCATCTCTAGTATTGCAAGCCTTGAGCGTGCGCAAGCTGGTCAAATCACGTTTCTATCGAACAGTAAATATCGTCCGCATTTAGAACAGTGTGCAGCTAGCGCTGTTGTTTTAACCGCAGACGATGTACCATTTTGTAAAACTAACGCCTTAGTTGTGGCAAACCCCTATTTGGCTTACGCACTGTTAGCTCAATATATGGATACCACTCCGCAGCCGGCGCAGGATATTGCGCCAAGTGCCGTGATCGCGGATGACGTGCAGTTAGGGCAGAATGTATCTGTTGGCGCAAATGCGGTGATAGAGTCAGGCGTGGTCTTGGGTGACGGTGTCGTGATCGGTGCAGGTTGCTTTGTCGGGAAAGACGCACAGATTGGTGCTGGTAGCCGCTTGTGGGCAAATGTCTCGGTTTATCATCGTGTAACGATTGGTGCGCATTGTCTTATTCAGTCTGGCACTGTCATTGGTGCTGACGGGTTTGGTTATGCTAATGATCGTGGCCGTTGGATTAAGATCCCGCAACTTGGTAGTGTCCGTATTGGTGATCGTGTCGAAATAGGTGCATGTACATGTATCGATCGCGGTGCATTAGAAGACACCATTATTGAAGACGGTGCTATCATAGATAATCTATGCCAGATTGCTCATAATGTAGTAATCGGTGAGAATACCGCCGTTGCTGGTGGTGTTATTATGGCGGGCAGCCTGAAAATTGGCCGTCATTGTATGATTGGTGGTGCCAGCGTGATTAATGGTCACATGGAAATCTGCGATAAAGTCACTGTTACCGGTATGGGTATGGTGATGCGCCCCATTAGTGAACCGGGTATGTACTCGTCTGGTGTTCCTCTGCAAACCAATAAAGCGTGGCGTAAAACGGCCGCTTTAGTGATGAACATTGATGAGATGCACAAACGTCTCAAAACGGTAGAGCGGAAATTGGTGAAAGATAACGAATAGATATCACGTTTCGTTACTTCCTAAAAAACTGCTTGTACTTGCGGTTTTGCGTCATTGATAGACGGCCTGCCTTGT
The DNA here is from genome assembly GCF_056522795.1 of Plesiomonas sp. ISS29. Lineage (NCBI taxonomy): Bacteria > Pseudomonadati > Pseudomonadota > Gammaproteobacteria > Enterobacterales > Enterobacteriaceae > Plesiomonas > Plesiomonas sp. ISS29. Next base: position 2,897,406 of record NZ_JAWRZQ010000001.1, on the reverse strand, counting down.
TGCAGGCCGTATTATTCATACGACAAGCACGTATTTTTGCCCGCGTGTGTACATACCCGCTCAAGACTGACAAGAAACAGGAACAACATCTTGACGACTCAAGCTAACTCGTTATGCATCGAAGAAATTATTGATCTGTTGCCACACCGCTATCCGTTTTTGTTGATAGACCGTGTGCTGGATTATAAAGAGGGTGATTATCTGCACGCGTTAAAAAACGTGTCATTTAATGAGCCTTTTTTCCAGGGGCATTTTCCGCAAAAACCAATATTTCCGGGTGTTCTCATCCTTGAAGCGATGGCACAAGCTACTGGTATTTTGGCATTTAAAACCTTTGGTAAGCCAAATGGCAATGAGTTGTACTACTTTGCCGCCATTGATCGAGCGCGCTTTAAGCGCCCGGTATCACCCGGCGATCAGATGATCTTTGAGGTTAAATTCATTAAAGAGCGTCGTGGTATTGCGCGTTTCACTGGCGTTGTCAAAGTTGATGGCGATGTGGTCTGTGAAGCTGATTTAATGTGTGCTCGTCGCGAGGTGTAAACACATGATTCATGAAACTGCCTTCATTCATCCATCATCACTTGTTGAAGCGGGTGCGGTGATCGGTGCGGGTGTACATATCGGCCCGTTCTGCTGTGTGGGCGCAAATGTTGAAATCGGTGAAGGTACGGTGCTGAAATCCCATGTTGTGGTAAATGGGCATACCCGTATCGGCCGTGATAACCAGATTTATCAGTTTGCGTCTGTCGGCGAAGCTAATCAGGATAAAAAATACCACGGTGAGCCAACACGTACTGAAATTGGTGATCGTAATGTGATCCGAGAGAGCGTCACTATCCATCGTGGTACGGTACAAGATACCGGTATAACGCGTATTGGTAATGATAACCTGCTGATGATCAATGCACACATTGCGCACGACTGTGTGGTCGGTAACAGCTGTATTTTTGCCAACAATGCAACCTTAGCCGGGCATGTGGAAGTCGGTGATTTTGCGATTGTCGGCGGTATGTCGGCGATACATCAGTTCTGTCGTATTGGGCCGCATGTGATGCTCGGCGGTGGTTCAATTGTGGTGCAAGATGTTCCTCCGTTTGTGATGGCGCAGGGAAACCACGCTTCACCGTTTGGGGTGAATATTGAAGGCCTAAAGCGCCGTGGTTTTGAAAAGCCGGTACTGCATGCTATTCGCAACGCCTATAAGCTGGTATTCCGTAGCGGTAAAACAATGGATGAAGTGCGTCCTGAGTTAGCAGTACTGGCGGAAGCTCATCCTGAAGTACAGATTTTTGTGGCATTTTTAGCCAACTCTACCCGTGGAATTATCCGATAAGTTGTTATGGATTTAGAGCAGAGATCGTTACCGGACACCCAACCTTTGGTCATTGGTATCGTTGCGGGGGAGACCTCGGGGGATATTTTGGGTGCTGGATTAATCAGGGCGTTGCGCCAGCAACACCCTGAGGCACGTTTTGTCGGTATTGCTGGCCCGCGTATGCAAGCGGAAGGCTGTGAAAGCTGGTTTGATATGGAAGAGCTGGCTATTATGGGGTTGGTTGAAGTTCTCAAACACTTGCCACGGTTGTTGAAGATCCGGCATAGCCTGATTGAGAAATTTACCCAGTTACAGCCCGATGTCTTTGTTGGCATTGACGCGCCTGATTTTAATATCGGCCTTGAGTTAAAGCTCAAACAGCGCGGTATTAAAACCATACATTATGTAAGCCCATCGGTCTGGGCATGGCGACAAAACCGGATCTTTAAAATTGCGAAGGCCACTGATTTGGTACTGGCATTTTTACCGTTTGAGAAAGCCTTTTACGATCGCTTTAATGTTCCTTGTCAATTTATTGGCCATACCATGGCCGATGCAATGCCACTTGATCCAGATAAAAATGCCGCACGTGCCGTATTGGGGATTGACCCTGCGGCATCGGTGTTGGCTATTTTACCGGGCAGCCGTGGCAGTGAAATCGAAATGCTAGCTGAGCCGTTTTTGCAGACGGCTCAGCGTTTACAAGCGTTACGGCCAGATTTGCAGATTTTAGTGCCGTTAGTAAACCGTAAAAGGCGTGAGCAGTTTTTGGCATTAAAAGCTGAAATAGCCCCCAATTTAACCCTGACGCTACTCGACGGGCAAGCGCGTGATGCCATGACAGCGGCTGATGCCACCTTGTTGGCATCAGGTACGGCAGCGCTTGAGTGTATGCTGGCAAAATCGCCGATGGTGGTGGCTTATCGAGTCAAACCGCTGACTTACTGGCTGGCCAAGAAAATGGTGAAGACTGAGTTTGTGTCATTACCCAATTTACTGGCCGGTAAAAAGATTGTGCCGGAGCTGATTCAGGAGGATTGCACGGTTGAGCGTTTAACGGCCAAATTGGGCATGTTGTTGTCGCAAGATAACCGTTGTCTAAAGCGGATGTTCCGTGAGTTTCATCAGACTATCCGTTGTGATGCTGATCAGCAGGCAGCCAATGCAGTTTTAGCGTTAGTGAATAAAAATGACTGATCTATTTATTTATCCCAAAGCGGATCTGATTGCCGGTGTTGATGAAGTGGGGCGTGGCCCGTTAGTGGGCGCAGTGGTGACTGCCGCTGTTATTCTTGATCCCAAAAACCCGATTGCAGGCTTAGCCGATTCGAAAAAACTCTCTGAGAAGAAACGTTTGGCGCTGTACGATGAAATAATAGAAAAAGCGCTGTCGTGGAGTTTAGGCCGGGCTGAACCGCATGAAATTGATGAGCTGAATATTTTGCATGCCACTATGCTGGCGATGCAGCGTGCTGTTGCCGGATTACCGATTCAGCCTGATTGTGTGCTGATTGATGGCAACCGCTGCCCGCCTTTGCCGATGCCAGCATATGCGGTGGTGAAAGGCGACAGTAAGGTTGCTGAGATCAGTGCAGCCTCTATTTTGGCCAAAGTAACCCGAGATCGTGAAATGCAGGCACTGGATCTGCGTTATCCGCAGTATGGCTTTGCTAAGCATAAGGGTTATCCTACCGCAGAACATTTGCGGTTACTCTCTGAACATGGTGCAACCGATGAGTACCGCCGCAGTTTTGCGCCGGTAAAACGGGTGTTGGGCCTGTAAAGGCGATATAGGTTTGCCTATTTGCGCATTTTGCCGGTGTTGGTGCTGTTAGTTCGTTTTGATCCCCCTGTATTTTTCAAAATTTCCGCAAGGAGTGTTTCCTGATGGCGCAACCCCGCTTTGTCCATTTACGGGTTCACAGTGATTACTCCATGATTGACGGGCTGTCTAAAACTGTCCCGTTAGTGAAAAAAGCTGCCGCGTTGAATATGCCAGCGCTGGGTATTACCGATTTTACCAACCTGTGTGGCCTTGTGAAATTTTATGGTGCGGCACACGGGGCAGGTGTAAAGCCAATTATTGGCGCCGATTTTTTACTGCATAACCCTCTGCTCGGTGATGAGCTCAGTGAGCTTACCGTGCTTGCAGCCAATAATACGGGCTATCAAAACCTGACGTTACTGATCTCACAGGCATACCAGCGCGGTTATGTGCAAAACAGCCCTGTGATTGATCGTGACTGGTTGATTGATTTAAGCGAAGGCCTGATCCTGTTATCCGGTGCCCGTCAGGGCGATGTGGGGAAATCATTGCTGCGTGATAATCAGGTCTTAGTGGATGAGTGTGTTGCGTTTTATCAAACCCATTTCCCTGATCGTTACTATCTTGAACTGATCCGCACCGGCCGGCCGGATGAAGAGAGTTATCTGCACTTTGCCGTAGAGCTGGCGGCAGAAAAAGGGTTGCCGGTCGTGGCGACCAATGATGTACGGATCATTAGCCCAGATTTTTTTGATGCGCATGAAATTCGTGTGGCCATTCACGATGGTTATACGCTTGATGATCCTAAGCGGCCTAAAAAATACAGTTCACAGCAATATCTGCGAACTGAAGAGGAGATGTGTGCGCTGTTTGCCGATATCCCTCAGGCGCTGGAGAACTCAGTTGAAATCGCCAAGCGTTGTAATGTCACGGTACGGTTAGGCGAATATTTTCTGCCACAATTTCCGACCGGAGACATGAGCACCGAAGATTTTCTGGTGCTTAAATCGCGTGAAGGTTTGGAAGAGCGGTTGGCCTTTTTGTTTCCTGACCCGAAAATCCGTGCCGAGCGCCGCGCCGAGTACGATGAGCGTTTGCAGATTGAGCTTGATGTCATCAACCAGATGGGGTTTCCCGGTTACTTTTTGATTGTGATGGAGTTTATCCAGTGGTCAAAAGATAACGGTATTCCGGTTGGCCCCGGCCGTGGTTCGGGTGCCGGTTCGCTGGTGGCGTATGCGTTGAGTATTACCGATCTTGACCCGCTGGAATTTGATCTGCTGTTCGAACGCTTTTTGAACCCTGAACGTGTTTCCATGCCCGACTTTGATGTCGATTTTTGTATGGATAAGCGCGATCAGGTGATTGATCATGTTGCCGAAATGTATGGTCGTGAAGCGGTATCACAAATTATTACGTTCGGTACGATGGCGGCCAAAGCGGTGATTCGTGATGTCGGGCGGGTACTTGGCCACCCATATGGTTTTGTTGATCGCATTTCAAAATTAGTGCCGCCAGATCCGGGAATGACACTGGAAAAAGCCTTTGAAGCCGAGCCACAGCTGCAAGAGGTGTACGATGCCGATGAAGAGGTGCGTGCGCTGATTGACATGGCCCGCAAGCTCGAAGGGGTAACCCGTAATGCCGGTAAACATGCCGGTGGTGTGGTGATTGCACCGACCAAAATTACTGACTTTTCACCGCTGTATTGTGACTCGGAAGGGAATCATCCGGTTACCCAGTTTGATAAAAATGACGTGGAGTATGCCGGTTTAGTCAAATTCGACTTTCTGGGGCTGCGCACGTTAACTATCATCAACTGGGCGCTGGAGATGATTAACCCGCGCCTTGAAAAAGAGGGGTTACCGGCGGTTGATATTACGGCGATCCCGCTGACTGATCAGCCCTCTTTTGATCTGTTACAACGCTCGGAAACGACTGCAGTATTCCAGCTTGAATCTCGCGGGATGAAAGATCTGATCAAACGCCTAAAGCCTGACTGCTTTGAGGATATGATCGCACTGGTGGCGCTGTTTCGCCCCGGCCCGTTACAGTCGGGGATGGTGGATAACTTTATTGACCGTAAACATGGCCGTGAAGCAATATCCTATCCTGATGTTGAATGGCAGCATGAATCACTTCAGCCAATTCTTGACCCGACTTACGGTATTATCCTGTATCAAGAGCAGGTGATGCAAATTGCGCAGACACTTTCCGGCTATACGCTGGGCGGTGCGGATATGTTGCGCCGGGCGATGGGTAAGAAAAAACCCGAAGAGATGGCCAAGCAGCGCGGCACGTTTAAAGAGGGTGCTGAGAACAACGGTGTTGATGGTGAGCTGTCGATGAAGATCTTTGACCTGGTAGAGAAATTTGCCGGTTATGGATTTAACAAATCACACTCCGCCGCTTATGCACTGGTGTCGTATCAGACATTATGGCTAAAAACGCACTATCCGGCAGAGTTTATGGCAGCAGTAATGACTGCCGATATGGACAATACCGATAAAATTGTTGGTCTGGTCGAAGAGTGCCGCCGGATGGGGCTGAAGATCTTATCGCCTGATGTTAATAGTGGCCATTACCGTTTTCACGTCAACCCTGAAGGTGAGGTAGTTTACGGTATCGGCGCTGTCAAAGGGGTTGGTGAAGGCCCGATTGAAGCGATTGTTGAAGCGCGTAATCAGGGCGGTTATTTTAAAGATCTGTTCGATTTTTGCGCCCGTGTTGATGTTAAACGTATTAACCGGCGTATTCTGGAGAAACTAATTTTATCTGGTGCAATGGATAGACTCGGCCCGCACCGTGCTGCGTTAATGGCTACTCTTGCCGAAGCGTTAAAAGCGGCCGATCAGCATGCCAAAGCAGAAGCGCTGGGGCAGGTAGATATGTTTGGCGTGCTGGCCGATGCCCCTGATCAGGTGGAAAAGGCCTACGCAAATGTGCCTGTCTGGCCGGATCAGGTGTGGTTAGAGGGCGAGCGCGAGACGCTAGGGCTGTATCTGACCGGACACCCTATCACCCAATATTTGAAAGAAATTGAGCGGTATGTACCGGCGCGCCTGAAAGACATGGTAGCCTCACCGCGTGGGCAGGTGACTTCTGCCGCCGGTTTGGTGGTTGCCGCACGGGTGATGACGACGAAGCGCGGATCACGAATCGGGCTATTAACGCTTGATGATCGTTCCGGTCGCTTAGAGGTGATGCTCTACTCTGATGCGTTAGATAAGTATCAACAGTTGATAGAAAAAGATAAAATTCTGATTGTGACCGGACAGGTCAGCTTTGATGACTACTCTGGCGGACTTAGAATGACGGCCAGGGAAGTACTGGATATCGGCGAGGCACGGGAAAAATACATTCGCAGCCTTGCTATCTCGCTGACAGACAGGCAAATTGATGACCAGTTTTTCAGCCGTTTCCGACAGGCATTGGAGCCACACCGCGCCGGAAGTGTGCCGGTCAATATCTATTACCAGCGGGACGATGCACAGGCCCGTTTACGTTTGGGTACTGAATGGCGTGTAACACCATCCGATCAACTGTTGCTTAGCCTGCGTACGCTGGTTGGGTCTGAACAGGTCGAGCTGGAGTTTGACTAGGACAAACATAATTATGAGTCTGAATTTTCTGGATTTCGAACAGCCGATTGCCGAATTGGAAGCTAAAATTGATTCGCTTCGCTCGGTAAATCGCCAAAATGAAAAAATGGATTTTGATCTTGATGATGAAATCCGCCGCTTACAGGAAAAAAGCATTGAGCTGACCCGTAAGATTTTTGCTGACTTAGGTGCATGGCAGGTCGCGCAACTGGCTCGCCACCCTCGTCGCCCCTATACGCTTGATTATATTGAGCATATTTTTACCGAATTTGATGAATTAGCCGGAGATCGGGCTTTTGCTGATGATAAGGCAATTGTCGGCGGCATTGCGCGCTTAAATGATCGTCCGGTGATGGTTATCGGCCATCAAAAAGGGCGTGAAACAAAAGAGAAAATTCGCCGAAACTTTGGTATGCCAGCGCCGGAAGGTTACCGTAAGGCGCTGCGTCTGATGCAGATGGCCGAGCGTTTTAATCTGCCGATTATCACCTTTATTGATACGCCAGGTGCTTACCCTGGTGTGGGCGCAGAAGAGCGCGGTCAGTCAGAGGCGATTGCACATAACCTGAAAGTGATGTCAACGCTGAAAGTACCGGTTATCTGTACGGTGATCGGCGAAGGCGGTTCGGGCGGTGCGTTGGCTATCGGGGTGGGTGATAAAGTGAATATGCTGCAATACAGCACCTATTCGGTTATCTCCCCAGAAGGCTGCGCCTCTATTTTGTGGAAAAGTGCCGATAAAGCCCCTTTAGCGGCTGAAGCGATGGGCATTACCGCGCCGCGTCTGCACGAGCTGGGGCTGGTTGACAGTGTGATCCCTGAGCCTCTCGGTGCGGCACACCGTGATGTTCCGGCGATGGCCGAAGCGTTGCGTGCGCAGTTGGCTCAGGATTTATCAGATCTTGATGTATTGGATACCGAAATGCTGCTCGATCGCCGTTATCATCGCTTGATGAATTACGGTTACTGCTGATGGGGTAACTGTCCGCAATAGCAGTATGACGGGTAATCAACAAAAAAATGGCGACGGTGTGTCGCCATTTTTATAGGTGGCGATCGCACGCATAACATACGGGAAGTGACATTTATATCAAGGAAAGTACGTTTTTCTCAATTTTGTTTGATATAGGAAGTTTTTCTCATATCGAAAGCGTGTTAGCCTTGCCACCTCGAAATTTTGCGCTGATAGCATGAAACCACATTCCTTATAATGCGAGATCAATCTTACCGAGTGGGTGAGTGGCTAGTTTCTGCCGCCGACAATAAATTAGTCCGTGAAGATCGGGTTTTGGTGGTTGAACCACGACTCGTGGATATGCTTTGCTATTTTTCCGCCCATCCGGGGGAAGTGCTGAGCCGCGATGAGCTGATTGATAACGTTTGGACGCGTAACATCGTCACCCCACATGTGGTAACCCAGTGCATTTCAGAGCTGCGCAAAAGCCTGAAAGATGGCCGTGCCGATGCGCCTGAATATATAATGACTGTGCCAAAGCGCGGTTATCGCCTTGTTGCGCCAGTCACCGTGTGTATGCCGTATGATCGTTTAGATGGCAGTTTCGACAGCAGCTTTGAGCCAACCGGCGAAATGCGTGCTGACAGCATGCTCGATACCCGTGATTTACTGACGACACCACTCTCTTCGGTCAATATGACATCCACAATGATGCTCGGTCAGCACAGCGATGTTGTGCAGAGTGCGGATAATGTCTCGGATCTTCATAAAATCAGTGAGATGCAGACGCAGATCGGGGGAGGGTATTCACCGGAGTCATCCGTGAATGTGGCTGACAGCGTGGCGGATAGCCGAACCACAGGTTCGTCTGCAACTCATCTGGCAGGGGATACAAGCGCTGTTGTGTCAGTGCCTTCTTCGGTGGGGTGGAAAGTCGCGTTTATCTCTTTACTGTTGGCGGTGCTTGCCGGTTTATCGGCCTATTTTTTATATCCGGCCCGTCAGGGTGCACCGTTGCTGATGGATCCGAATGACATTGAGATCCAATGGGTATCTGATTCTGATACGCCGTGTGCCGAGAGTCAGGGGGCGATTAGCAGTGTTAACGGATTACTGTCACAGGCGCTGAATAATTACAGTGTGTATACTGCGCACGATATGACCAATTATGTCGGCCACCGTTTACCTACGGCAGGTAAAACCTTGTATGCGCAGTTTGAGCATCAGCAGCATCACACCGCAACCCAATGTTTTCTTGCGATTTCGCTGGTCAACAATGCCACCAAAAAAACACTGATGAGCAAGCGGTATATTATTACTGAAACCAATTTACTGACGGTGCAGGTTGATGTCATTAACCATGTCTTCGCGGTATTGGGTTTAGCCTCTCCGACTGGGTTAATTGATAGATTAGGCCGTGTTGCGCCGCAAGATGGTGATGCATTGCGCCAGTATTATCATGCTCATCAGTTGCTGCAAAATGGAGATGTGGATTCTCTGTTGTCTGCGCGCGAGTTGTTGCAGTCATTATTGAAGCGTTATCCGAATTTTATTTATGCCGATGCTGAGTTGTTGCTGAATAATATGGTGCTAATGACGCTGCAACCGGCAGATAATTATGCTGAACTGCGTAACGATTTTAAAAAGCAGTTGGCGGCTTTGGTTGATAATCCTGAGCTACAAGGTAACCCGATTTTACTGCAGTTACAGGCACTGTTTCAGTTGATTAACGGTAATCTGGCCATGGCGCAGTCGTATGCTGAGCAGGCGGTTAGGTTGGAAAAAAACTGGTTGTCTTATGTGATTTTGGGCAAGGTGTATGAGCTTGAAGGCTTGTTTAGTGATGCTTCTGATGCCTATCTTTCTGCCTATAATCAGCAGCCGGGTTCTGGAACCTACTACTGGATTAAGTACGCACTTTTCCAAAGTGATTTAAGTGCAGTGGCTTTTTATCTTAATAATGAGTCATACGAATAATTTGAGGGCGCAGTTGATGATGAGCTGCGCATTTATACTTATTCCTTATTTTCATTCTGTTGATTTTAACGTTCTGCTTTGAATGTTCTGGTTTTGATTTATCCTTCATTTATTTCTGTGTATTTTCTTTCTTTTCCCTTAGCGTAGTATTTCTCATTTCTCATTTCTCATTTCTCATTTCTCATTATGCACGATTGGCATATCTTCGTTTATTATTTTAATTGTGATGTGTTTATCTTTCATTATGGATGTTTTTGTATCCTAAAGCAGGGTGTTTTTGTTTTGTCTTTTACAAGATAGTAAACCAAACAATGATGTCATCAGGAATGTTGTGAAGCTTGCAGTAGAAGTTGACGGTGCACACTGCACGGATTATGTATACACAGACGGGTTATGTACGCAGAGCTATGTACGGCTGATAAAAATAAGTAGGATACAATGCAAAATATGCGGTTTTATTTAGTCAATAGTGTATCTGCTGACAACCGGATTGATGCTTTTTTGGTATGAGATATGTCGTTCTGTTGCTCTGCGCCGATGAGGATTTATCTAAGCAATATAAATATTATCAAGATATTTATATGTGCTTAAAATACATACGTTTCTACCTTGCGCGGTTTGTGTCTAAATATATCAAATGTGTTCGCTAAATTACGGTTTTTGGTTTGTTTTTACACTGTTAATTCCGTATCAACTCATTGATTTTATTTGATTAATTTCTGTTTTTAATGGCTTATTGTTACATTCTGACATAATGGTCAAGAGGTACTCTTTGTGTCATTTCTTGATGTGAGGGAAGAAGTTTAGTTTTACTTTAGGACTTTCTTTCGCCCGAAAGATATATTTATCCCACAAAATAGCTCGGCAGCGATTAAGCAGTAGTTATCTACTCTTGATTTTTTCGCCAGCCTGAAAATACAAATGCTAAATATAAATGCATTGTTTCTTAGGTGAATAGGTCTGTTTTGTTAAGGTGCTAAAACGTAATGTCAGCTTTAAAATATTTATCTCAATCAGCGGTACTAAATTGCCTACCGTAATAAAGAGATAAGTGAGTGGGATATTACGTTTATTCAACTTTATAGAGCTTATTTATAGAAATAGTACTGCAGGCTGATGTGGTTGACGATGATGCCATATCAGTAAAGTAGTCATTACGTTGGTGCGGGGTATATTTTATATCCACAATATTCAGCGTAATGGTGAAATTTCAAAAAAAAATGAAATTCAGGAGTCACCATGTCATCGACGAAAAAAATCGGTCTACTTGCCTGTACAGGTGTTGTTGCCGGTAACATGATGGGTAGTGGTATCGCACTGCTGCCAGCTAACTTAGCTCGTATTGGTTCTATCTCCATTTGGGGTTGGGTTATTTCCCTGATTGGCGCAATGTCATTAGCTTATGTTTATGCGCGCCTTGCTACAAAGAACCCGCAAGAGGGTGGCCCAATTGCTTATGCAGGTGAGGTTGCCCCGGTTTTCGGTTTCCAAACTGGTGTGCTGTATTATCATGCAAACTGGATTGGTAACTTGGCAATTGCAATTACCGCAGTTGCGTATCTGTCTACGTTCTTTCCTATTTTGAACCAGCCGGTTGCTGCCGGTATCGCCTGTATCGGTGCGGTATGGTTCTTTACCTTTATCAACCTGCTGGGTGGTTCTTGGGTGAGCCGTTTGACCAGTATCGGTCTGGTTCTAGTTCTGATCCCGGTTGTAGGTACTGCTATCTTCGGTTGGGCTTGGTTTGATACTGCTACTTATGTTGCTAACTGGAATACTACCGGTGAGCCAAGCACGAAAGCGGTAGTTAGCTCTGTGCTGCTGTGCTTGTGGGCATTCGTGGGTGTTGAATCTGCCGCGGTAAGTACCGGTATGGTTGAAAATCCACAGCGTACTGTTCCAATGGCAACCATGCTGGGAACGGGTCTGGCAGGTATCATCTACATTCTGGCTACTCAGGTGATGGCGGGTATGTTCCCTGCTGCTGAAATGGCTGCGTCTGGTGCACCGTTTGCTGTGAGTACTTCACGCATGGTAGGTAGCTGGGCTGTTCCACTGGTTTCTGCATTTACTGCTCTGGCATGTCTGACCTCTTTGGGTTCTTGGATGATGCTGGTAGGTCAAGCCGGTGCTCGTGCTGCGCAAGATGGTAACTTCCCTGCAGTATATGGCGAGATGGACAAGAATGGCGTGCCTAAGAAAGGCCTGATTCTGGCTTCTTGCAAAATGACTGCGCTGATGATTCTGCTGACTGTAGCAAGTTCAAACGGTGCGAACGCTTCTGACCTGTTCGGCCAACTGACTGGTATCGCGGTTCTGCTGACTATGCTGCCGTACTTCTACTCAGCGGTTAACCTGATTCGTTTCGAGGGTGCAACTACCCGTAGTGTTCTAAGCATTGTAGCGTCTGTGATTGCTGCTGGATTCTGTTTCATCGCTCTGGCTGGTGCCGGTGCTGCTGAACTGACCGCAACCTTCATTGTTAGCCTGATCATCTTGATGTTCTACGCAAACAAAATTGGCAAGAAAAGTGCCGCAAACAAAGCCGCTTCAGCCGCGTAATTTATGCGACTAACGCGATAAAGACTTCTCCTAACGTGCCATTACACTCTTGATTATCTTGATATAACAAAGGTAATGGCACGGTATTAAGTAAGGGTTGTAAATGAATATTATTGCTATCATGAACCATATGGGCGCGTTCTTTAAAGAAGAGCCGATCCGTGAACTGCATGCGTCTTTAGAAGACAAAGGCTTCCAAGTTGTTTATCCAAACGATCGTGAAGATCTGCTGAAATTGCTGGAAAACAATGCTCGCGTTGCGGGTGTGGTATTTGACTGGGATAACTACAGCTTAGACCTGTGCCGCGATATCAACGAGCTGAACGAAAAGCTGCCTCTGTTCGCATTTGCTAACACTCACTCTAGCCTAGACGTTAGCCTGAGCGATCTGCGCCTGAACGTAACTTTCTTTGAGTATGCGCTGGACATGGCTTCAGACATCTCTCTGAAAATTAAGCAAGCTGTTGCTTCTTACATTGACGAGATCCTGCCTCCGCTGACCAAAGCACTGTTCAAGTATGTTGACGAAGGTAAGTACACTTTCTGTACTCCAGGTCACATGGGCGGTACTGCGTTCCAAAAATCTCCAGTAGGTAGCATTTTCTATGATTTCTTCGGCGAGAACGCCATGAAGTCTGATATCTCTATCTCTGTAGGCGAGCTAGGCTCACTGCTGGACCATTCAGGCCCGCACAAAGAAGCAGAAGAGTACATTGCACGTACTTTCAATGCTGAGCGCAGCTACATGGTGACTAACGGTACATCTACTGCGAACAAAATCGTAGGTATGTACTCAGCACCAGCTGGCAGCACTATCATGATCGACCGTAACTGCCACAAATCTCTGACTCACCTGATGATGATGAGCGATGTGACTCCACTGTATTTCCGCCCAACCCGTAACGCTTACGGTATTCTAGGTGGTATCCCGCACAGTGAATTCACTCGTGAAACTATCGAGCAGAAAATTGCTGAAACACCAAATGCAGAGTGGCCAGTTCACGCCGTAGTAACTAACTCTACTTACGACGGTCTGCTGTATAACACTGATACCATCAAGCAAACTCTGGATGTTAAATCTATCCACTTTGACTCTGCATGGGTTCCTTATACTAACTTCCACCCTATCTACAAGGGCAAGTGTGGTATGAGCGGTGAGCGCGTACCGGGTAAAGTATTCTACGAAACCCAGTCTACTCACAAGCTGCTGGCTGCGTTCTCTCAGGCTTCCATGATTCACGTTAAAGGTGATATCAACGAGGAAACCTTCAGCGAAGCATACATGATGCACACCTCTACCTCTCCACATTACGGTATCGTAGCCTCTACTGAGACTGCTGCTGCAATGATGAAAGGCAACTCAGGTAAGCGTCTGATTCAAGGTTCTATCGACCGCGCAATTCGTTTCCGTAAGGAAATCAAGCAACTGCGTGCTGAGTGCGAAGGCTGGTTCTTCGACGTATGGCAGCCAGAGAACATTGATGAAGTGGCTTGCTGGAACTTGGATCCAAAAGACGGCTGGCATGGCTTCAAGGACATCGATGAAAATCATATGTTCCTTGACCCAATCAAAGTTACCCTGCTGACTCCGGGCCTGAGCAAAGAAGGTTCTTTAGAAGAGCAAGGTATCCCAGCATCACTGGTTGCTAAGTTCCTAGACGACCGTGGCATCATCGTTGAGAAGACTGGTCCTTACAACCTGCTGTTCCTGTTCAGCATCGGTATCGATAAGACCAAGGCTCTGAGCCTGCTGCGCGGCCTGACTGAGTTCAAACGCTGCTACGATCTGAACATGAAGGTTAAGAACGTACTGCCAAGCGTGTACGCATCTAACCCAGAGTTCTACGAAGAGATGCGCATCCAAGAACTGGCACAAGGCATTCACAAGCTGATTTGCCATCACAACCTGCCAGAACTGATGTACACCGCGTTCGAAGTTCTGCCTAAGCTGGTGATGACTCCACACGCTGCGTTCCAACAAGAACTGCGTGGCAACATCGAAGAGTGCTACCTGGAAGACATGGTTGGTAAGATCAACGCGAACATGATCCTGCCATACCCACCAGGTGTTCCACTGGTAATGCCAGGTGAGATGATCACCGAAGAGAGCCGCCCAGTGCTGGACTTCCTGCAAATGCTGTGCGAAATCGGGGCTCACTTCCCAGGTTTCGAAACTGATATCCACGGTGCATACCGTCAAGACGACGGCCGTTACACTGTGAAAATCATCAAGCAGTAATTTATATATACAAAAAACGGCGCATTTAGCGCCGTTTTTTTTACCTTACGTTCATGAAATCTTATATTCTTAACCTATTCTACTTTACCCATTCAAATGAAACGCTGATTGCCCTGCTGCGCGTTCGGAGCACGTAATTGATGAAAAATGTACTGTCTATCCAATCTCATGTGGTTTATGGCTATGCGGGCAATAAAGCCGCCGTGTTACCGATGCAATTGCTAGGTGTTGATGTTTGGCCATTGCATACGGTGCAATTTTCAAATCATACCCAATATAAAAAATGGCAAGGTATGGTCTTCCCGCAGGAGCAAATTGGTCTGATTACCCAAGGAATGGATGAGATTGGTGTGCTTAATGAGTGTGATGCAGTGCTGTCGGGCTATATCGGCGCGGCAGAACAGGGGCAGTCTATTTTAGCCACCGTGCGTGCGGTGAAGGCAAAAAATCCTGATGCACTCTATTTTTGTGATCCGGTTATGGGGCATCCGGAAAAGGGCTGCATTGTGGCCGACGGCGTAGCCGAATTCCTGACCCGTGATGCGGTACCTTGTGCCGATGTACTCGCGCCAAACCTGATTGAGCTGCAAATTTTATCGGGTATGAACGTTGATAATTTTGAGCAGGCCGTAGCTGCGGCGCAACATTTATTGACTCGCGGCCCGAAAATGGTGCTGGTAAAGCATCTGAGCCGTGCGGGTAAAAATCCTGAGCAGTTTGAAATGTTGTTGGTGAGCCAACAGCAGACCTTGCACATCAGCCGCCCGCTGCATGATTTTGATCGTCAGCCAGTTGGCGTAGGTGACTTGACCAGTGCTGTTTTTCTGGCCAACCTGCTTAACGGTAAAACCGAACGTGAAGCGTTTGAACATACCGCCAATGCGATTAATGATGTGATGACCTGTACGCTGCAAAACCAGAAATATGAACTTCAAATTGTTGCTGCGCGTGATCATATTGTGAACCCTGTCAGCCAATATCGGGCGCAAGTGCTTTGATCCTTGCATCCTAAGCTATTGAGCGATAACGTGCTGTACGGGTAGCTGAAGTGTTGGCTACCCGTATTGCTATAACAGCCTGCATGATAATTTCGGTTATCTTATCAATAACAGTCTGTTATCCCCTCTTTGTGCTGATCCAGATTAATGACCTTTAAAATCTTATGAACAGCGATCTTATTCTGACACATGCTGCTGAATGCCTCGGACAAGATACCCGTATCTTGGTGGCATACAGTGGCGGTGTTGACTCAACGGTACTGCTACATGTCATGGTGCGTCTGCGTGCGCTTAACCCATCATTAGTGTTGCGGGCAGTGCATGTCCATCACGGTTTAAGCCAGAATGCCGATATGTGGGCCGATCACTGTGCGCAGATTTGCGCGCAGTGTAACGTACCGCTGGATGTGGTGCGCGTACAGGTGCAAAAAACACAGATCAGCCTTGAGGCTTCGGCCCGCGATGCTCGTTATCAAGCGATCAGTAGCCTGCTGGTTGCCGGAGAGAGTTTGGTGACAGCTCAGCATCTGGATGACCAGATGGAGACTGTGTTACTGGCACTAAAGCGCGGCAGTGGTCCGGCCGGTTTAGCCGCGATGACTGATCGAATGCCATTTACCCGCGGGCAGCAACTGCGCCCGTTGCTGAAAGTGACTCGTGCTGAAATTGAAGCCTATGCGCAGCAGCATCAACTGCGCTGGATTGAAGATGAAAGTAATGCCGATCCGCGTTTTGACCGTAATTTCCTGCGTTTGCGGGTGCTGCCGACCTTAACCCAGCGTTGGCCGCATATCGGTGATGCCATCGCCCGCAGTGCTGCGTTGTGCGGTGAGCAAGAGGCCCTGCTCGATGAGTTGCTGCTCGAATCGCTGCAAGCACTGCTCGATGATGAGGAGTCTATCGAAATTGATGGCCTCAAAGCGATGTCTGATTTTAAGCGCCAAGCCGTGCTGCGCCGCTGGTTCTCCTGTCTTGGTGTGCTGATGCCATCGCGCGAGCAACTGCAACGTCTGTGGTCGCAGGTTGCCCTTGCGCGTGCCGATGCAGACCCTATTTTGGGCATTCAGCAGTGGCAGGTGCGCCGTTTTAAACAGCGTTTGTACCTGTTACCGCAAATGCAGCCGCTGCAGGATACCGTACACATGTGGAACGGCCTTGGCCCGTTAACCCTGCCGGATCATCTTGGTGAATTGCGGTTACAAAACGGCGGTATTACCGTACGCGCCCCGTTACCGGCTGAGTTTGTCAGCATCCGTTTTCGGGCGCAGGGTAAGTTTCAGATTGTTGGACGCAACGGTTCACGACAGCTGAAAAAACTGTGGCAAGAGAAGCAGATCCCGCCGTGGCAGCGTGATCGCATTCCGCTGCTGTTTTACGGTGAAACTCTGATCGCCGCACTGGGGATATTTGTCACCCGTGAAGGGCAGGCGGTAGAAAAAGAGCCTCAGTGGCAAATTTACTGGGCTAAACCGTGGCTCTGCTGATAACGCCACGCATTACTGGCTGCTCGTACTATCGTTTATTGTGTTGTGTTGTTTTGATTTTCATTAACACGACAAGCAGCAAACGATAAAGAACAAAAAAGCAGAATAATAAAAGGGATAAACATGAAATCAGGCATATTTTTCGCTCTGTTGGTTGCGGCAGGCGTATCATCATCGGCACTGGCGGCTGACGGCAATATTGAAGCGGGTAAAGCACTTTCAGCAAGTTGTGCCTCTTGCCACGGCAAAGCGGGCATTGCTGCTATTCCAATCTATCCGAGTCTGGCCGGACAAAATGCCGCGTATCTGGATATCTCAATGCGCGCTTACCGCGACGGTGATCGCACCGGCGGCATGACCAGCATGATGATTCCGCTGATGGAGAGTATGACCGATCAGCAGCTAGCCGATTTAGCCGCTTACTATGCCAGCTTGAAAGGGAAGTGATCCCGCCACATTAGCGCAATAAGTGCTTGTTTAGCCTTTATTAATGGTTAATCAGCGCACACGCTAGTCAAAAAACTGGACACCAAACCGCTCATGGCTGACCGAGTGCAAGGTGTCCAGACGCAGCGTCATCTCATACCCGTCAGAAAGTTGTACTACGATAAACTCCTGATGATCTCTTACCTGCATATCCAGAGCTTTGCCCTCAATCACCTCGCCCGACTTTTGGGTGATATGCAGCCGGTAATGGTGCATGCAGGCCAGTTCCAGTAAGTCATAAATAGCACAGGATATGGGCTGATACTCTTTCATCGTAGTACTCCTCTGCACACTAGATGCGCGGTAAATCGTATAAGTACAAGACAGCGTATTGATATGGGAGTGATAAGCTTGCTATTTCACTCACTCATTTGTTGTATAGAGCGAGCCATGTAGAGGGGGATCACATATTTATTTTAGCTCGACATCACTCATCAATAAATTGGCTGCCGCGTAAGCTGCTTCTTGGCGCACCTCTTCCGGCAGACTGCTATTTTCAGCTATCCGGTCTAACGTTTTTAATACACAAAGTAGCGCATCGGAAATATAGCCAACTTCACCACTGCCAATTTGCGCATATACCTGACGGACGCGCTCACCGAATTGCCACATCATAAACCTCATTCAATAAATAAAAATACGGGCATTACATCTGCTTGTAGTTTACTACAAGCTATTACATAAAGAAGATCTTGCACGTATAAGGAAGATCTTTTCGCTATTTTGGCAATCGGTTTAACCACATATTGCGCTGATAAAAGAAAATAAACCGTTATGTTTTGATGATATGTGCGCAATCGGGGCAATTTTGGCGGGTTTAAATAGGTAATATCTATTCTTTGAGTTGTGTAATATATCGTTTCATCCCTTCATGGTAGCATTCTTCGCTTTTTTATTTTTTCTACTCTTGGGCAGGATGCTAATGACTGAACTACAAGCACAAACGCCAAAAAATAGCATGATGAATCGCTTCCTCAACGGTGTTGAACGGGCAGGGAATAAATTACCTGATCCGGCCATTATGTTTTTATATGCACTTATTTTGGTATGGATTGTTTCTGCTGCTCTATCGCAGATGACATTTGATATGGTCAACCCGACCAACGGTGAAACTGTACAGGTAAATAACCTGCTGACCGGCGCGGCATTAACCTCATTTCTGGCCAATATGGTGACCACATTCACCTCATTTGCTCCACTTGGGATCGTTCTGGTTGCTATGCTGGGTGTCGGTGTTGCCGAGCAATCGGGATACATCAACACCGGTTTGAAAAAGTTGCTGCGGGTTACGCCTGCCAAGCTGCTGACGCCGATGTTGATTTTTGTGGCTATGCTCAGCCACACCGCAGCCGATGCCGGATATGTACTGGTGATCCCGATTGGCGGCATTATTTTCCATGCTGCTGGTCGTCATCCGTTGGTGGGTTTGGCTGCTGCTTTTGCCGGTGTGTCGGGGGGATTTGCCGCCAACTTTATTCCCTGTGGTAATGATGCGCTGTTACAGGGCTTTACCCAAGCGGCTGCCCGCTTGCTTGATGGTGATTATACCGTAAACACCCTATGTAATGTGTTCTTCGGTATGGCCTCTTCCATCATGATTACCTTGGTGGGCTGGTGGGTCACCGAGCGTATTGTTGAGCCGCGTGTCAGTAAAATGCAGCTCAATGATGAATTGCCAGAGCCAGAAGACATGGGCTCGTATACCGAAGCGGATAACCGCGGTTTCCGCGCGGCAAGTTGGACAATGTTTGGCGGTATCTTGCTGTTAGCAGCAGTTCTGTGGCCGGAAACGTCACCGCTGCGTGCTGCCGACGGTTCTCTGACCAGTTACAGTGCACCAGTGATGAAATCTATTGTCCCGCTGATTTTCTTGCTGTTTATCTTCCCAGGTATTGTGTATGGCCGCGTGGCCGGTACATTTAAATCGGGTAAAGATGTGATTGATGCGATGAGCAGCACCATGAGCAAAATGGGCTCATACATGGTGATGGCATTTTTCTGCGCGCAGTTTATCAAAGCTTTTGGGGATTCAAATCTGGGTACACTGCTGGCGCTGTCTGGTGCGGGCGTGCTCAAAGATATGGCTTTACCGGGTGAAGTCACCATTATCGGCATGGTGTTGCTGACGGCGATGGTCAATATCCTGATCGGCTCAGCATCAGCGAAGTGGGCACTGTTGTCACCGATTATGGTACCGATGCTGATGGCAGTTGGGCTATCGCCGGAGCTAACACAAGCTGCGTTCCGAATTGGTGACTCAACGACCAATATCATCACGCCGCTGATGGTCTTCTTCCCGTTGGTGGTGGTGTATTGCCAGCGCTATGTGAAAGAGACCGGTGTGGGTACGCTCGTTTCCATCATGATGCCGTACTCGATAGCCTTTATGATCAGCTGGATCATCTTCCTGCTCTGCTGGTGGGGCTTAGGTCTGCCGCTGGGGCTGCAAGCATCGTATACTTATCCTATTGCAGGATAACGTTTTATTTGCTCTACAAAGGCTGCCTTGGCAGCCTTTTTTGCATTTTTCACCACCACTTGGCGTGATACGGTGTTGATTCAACAGCCATTGTTTATAATACACGGCAAGATATAAAAGACGCTGAGTGACAACATGCAACAACAAGATCATGAATTCTGGATGCGCCATGCGATGACGCTGGCTGCACGTGCTGAGGCTGAGGGCGAAGTGCCGGTCGGCGCGGTGCTGGTACTCAATGGCCGGGTGATCGGCGAAGGCTGGAACCGCTCTATCGGCCAGCATGACCCGACAGCCCATGCTGAGATGATGGCCATCCGTCAGGGTGGGCAGGTTATCAGCAATTATCGGCTGCTTGATGCGGTACTGTATGTCACGCTTGAACCGTGTGCGATGTGCTGCGGAGCGATGGTACATGGTCGGATAGCGCAGGTGGTGTATGGCGCGTCAGATGCGAAAACCGGCACAGCCGGATCGGTAATGAATTTGCTGCGTGAACCGCATTTTAACCATCAGCCAGCCGTTCTTTCGGGCGTATTGGCCGCTGAGTGTGCAGAGCAACTGAGTGCTTTTTTCCGCCGCCGCCGGGCGGAGCAAAAAGCCCGTAAAATGCAGTTGAAACAGACGTTATAGTGGGAAGTTGTACGATAAAAATGCCGTGTCAGACACGGCAATTAACGGCCAGAAGGCGCGGGGCTTGCAAGTGCATAATTGAGTGACTCAGCACAGACCTCGTCTAAATTACACAGCACAAAAATACGGTTACGGCACAACACCTTACGTTTACGGTTAACCAGCATCCGCAAGCGGCGCGGAGACCACGCTACACCCACACGCCTTGCACCTAGACTCTTACGGCGTCGAATCATATCTTTTCTCTCTTCTTGACGATATAAACCTCTATTAGACAAGCATACTGTTACCAGAATATGAATAATAGGTAAAGGCAGAGAATAATATTCTTGAACTGTATGATAAAACAGAACGCTAAAAAAGGCCGGAAAAAGAGCGATATCTCTTTCCGGCCTTTGTATCGGGTGCAACAAGGTTGCGGTAATTGTCAGGTGTTTTTAGGTATCGCCATCACCTGTTGATGTGAGCTCTATTATCACCGCTACTCTTTGACTTTGGCGGTAATCAAACTGGCATTAGGTGATTTTAGTTCAGCCATCGCCTCTTGTTGAATCGCATTTTGCGTGCTGGCCTCTTTTGCTGAATTAATCACGGTCAGCTTGCCGGTATCATTCAACGGTGCAACCTCTTTTTGTTTGGCTTCCATCGCCAGCTGTTGTGCCTGATCGTAGCCGACTAAACTTTGCGTATAGCGGCGGATATTCTCAACGTAGCGGTAGGCTTCCCCACCACGGGCAAAGCCGTAACGGGTTTGCGTGTAATAGCGTTTTTGGCTCAGCATTGGCAGGCGCTGTTTTACATCAGTCCACGCATCAGGATTACCACCTTGCAACTTGGTCAGCCGGCGCGCATCCATCATGTGTCCAAAACCAATGTTGTAGGCCGATAACGCAAACCACGCGCGCTCATCTTCCGGAATCGTCTCGGGGATCTTATCTAGTAAACGGCTTAAATAATCTGAACCACCACGAATACTCTGTTCAGGATCGGTGCGATCATTTACCCCGACTGAACTGGCGGTTGGGCGCGTTAGCATCATCAGGCCGCGTACACCGGTCGGTGAGGTTGCATCAGGGTTCCAGTGTGATTCCTGATACGCTACTGCCGCCAGCAAGCGCCAGTCAAGCTCACCGGCATACTGCTCAAACAACTTTTGGTACTGCGGCAGGGTTTTCTCAATTTGCGATAAGAAAGTCCGTGTATCGACATAATCGAATTCATCGATATGGCCAAAGTACTTCTCTTCTAAACGCGCTAGCGTACCGTCTTCAACAATGTTGCTCATAAAATCGAGCATGGCTGCATACAGACTGTCATCTTTACTTTTCTGCATGTACCAGACCACCGGATCTTCATCACTGATATCAAAAGCGACCGCTAACTCAGGTTTTACCCGTTGCAGGGCGGCAATGGCTACTGAATCGGCAACCGTGTACGCTAACTCCCCGTTGGCGACTTTATTGAGCATCTCATCGGAAGAGAGATCGGTCGTTACCTGCCATTGCAAATTTGGATATTTGTCATCTTTTAACCGGTTTAAGGTTGCCGCGTGGGCTGAGCCAGAAGCCACCATCAGTGTGCCCTGAATATCATTCAGCGTTTTAGGGCGAGTTTTCCCTTTACGGTAAACCAGTTGCTGTGATACCGAATAATAAGAAGGGCCAACCCGAAATTGGGATAAGCGCTCTTGATTAAACAGCAGACCGGCCGCCGCCATGTCAATACGTTGCTCATTTACTGCAGGAAACAGATCACTGATAGTGAAGGCTGATTCAATGCGTAGTTCAACACCCAGATAATCAGCAAAGCGCTTGCTTAGCTCATATTCAAGGCCGGAAGGGCCATTAGGGCCTATGTAGTAAGAGAAGGCATTATTTAGCGTGCCTACGCGCAGTTCCCCGCGCTTTTTTACCTGCTCTAACTGACTGTCGTTGTTAAAAAACCAATTACGTCCCGGTAATAATACAGCCAATCCCACGGCTAGAAATAACAGACAGCTGATAAGTTTAAAGTTCAGCGTTTTCAATAGATTATCTCTTTACGGAGTGTTATGGGGATAATGAATTGGTGGCTTTTTGTGCAATTGGAATCCGGCATTTTCTCTAACTAGCTGGCCTGACGCAATCTTTTTATTACAAGATTCGGTTTCGGGATGTCGGTAAATGTGTGTCTGAACCCCTGTAACTATCACTGCGCAAACGGTTTCGTTGTTGCCGGAATTTATCTATAATGTGGCGGCCTTTTAGACAAAACTGACCTTAAAGAGAGCTAACCGATGATGGAAATACTGCGCGGCTCGCCAGCGCTTTCGGCTTTTCGAGTGAAGCAACTGCTGTCTTGTTGTCAGGATGCAACACTGCCTGTGACGGATGTATACGCTGAGTTTATGCACTTTGCTGATATCAGCGCACCGCTAACGGCTGACGAACAGAGCAAATTAGCGCGCTTATTGCGTTACGGCCCCTCTTTACCGGAGCATGAGCCTAAAGGGTATTTGCTGCTGATCACCCCGCGTCCAGGAACGCTGTCGCCTTGGTCATCGAAAGCGACAGACATCGCACATAACTGCGGTCTGACAAAGGTAAAGCGCTTAGAGCGCGGAATTGCCTATTATCTCACGGCAGACTCACTGACTGCCGAGCAGTTGCATACTGTCAGTACGCTGCTGCACGACCGCATGATGGAGAGCGTATTTACCGATATGCAACAGGCGCAGGCTCTCTTTACTGAACACCGCCCCGCGCCACTACAATCAGTTGATGTGCTGGGTGAAGGCCGCGTAGCGCTTGAACTGGCTAATCAGCGTCTTGGTCTGGCGCTGGCTGATGATGAAATTGATTACCTGTATGCCAATTTTAGCCGTTTACAGCGTAACCCGAATGATATTGAACTTTACATGTTTGCACAGGCAAACTCAGAGCACTGCCGCCATAAAATTTTTAATGCCGATTGGATCATTGACGGAAAACCGCAATCCAAATCGCTGTTTAAGATGATTAAAAATACCTTTGAGAAAACACCTGAACATGTGTTTTCCGCTTATAAAGATAATGCTGCCGTCATGGAAGGCTCAACGGTAGGCCGTTTTTTTGCTCAGCCAGAGAGTGGCCGTTACGCTTATCATCAAGAGCCAAGCCATATCCTGATGAAAGTAGAAACCCATAACCACCCGACCGCCATTTCACCGTGGCCGGGTGCGGCAACCGGTTCAGGCGGCGAAATTCGTGATGAGGGCGCAACCGGGCGCGGCTCTAAACCAAAAGCCGGATTGGTGGGTTTTTCGGTTTCTAACCTGCGTATTCCCGGCTTTGAACAGCCATGGGAGACCGATTTTGGTAAGCCTGCCCGCATAGTGTCGGCGCTTGATATCATGACCGAAGGGCCACTTGGCGGTGCGGCGTTTAACAATGAGTTTGGTCGTCCAGCGCTACTTGGCTACTTCCGTACTTATGAAGAGGAAGTGAGCAGCCATAATGGCCGTGAAATCCGTGGTTATCATAAGCCGATTATGCTGGCGGGTGGTCTGGGCAACATTCGAGAAGATCATATCCAAAAAGGTGAAATTCCTGTCGGCGCAAAACTGATTGTGCTTGGCGGCCCGGCAATGAATATCGGTCTGGGTGGCGGTGCGGCCTCCTCAATGGCATCCGGCCAGTCGAGCGAAGATCTGGATTTTGCCTCGGTACAGCGTGATAACCCAGAGATGGAGCGCCGTTGTCAGGAGGTGATTGACCGCTGCTGGCAGCTCGGTGAGCAGAACCCGATTCTGTTTATTCACGATGTCGGAGCCGGTGGCTTGTCAAACGCGATGCCAGAGCTGGTACACGATGGTGGCCGTGGCGGGAAGTTTGATCTGCGTGCGATTGCCAGTGATGAGCCGGGCATGAGCCCGCTGGAGATCTGGTGTAATGAATCACAAGAGCGTTATGTGCTGGCGGTATCGCCTGATCAGCTGCCGCTGTTTGATGCACTGTGCCAACGTGAGCGCGCGCCGTATGCCGTGATTGGTGAGGCGATTGCCGAACCGCACCTGAGTATGTATGACAGCCATTTCGACAACCACCCAATTGATTTGCCGATGGATGTACTGCTCGGTAAAGTGCCAAAAATGCTGCGTGATGTGCAGAGCCAGCAGGCTGAAGGGTCAAAACTGATGCTGGGTACAGCAACCCTGCACGAAGCACTTGAGCGCGTACTGCGCTTACCGGCAGTGGCCGAAAAAACGTTCCTTGTGACCATTGGCGATCGCAGCGTCACCGGTATGGTTGCGCGTGATCAAATGGTCGGCCCGTGGCAGATTCCGGTCGCGAACTGTGCCGTGACCAGTGCCAGCTTTGATAGCTACTACGGCGAAGCGATGTCGCTTGGTGAGCGGACTCCGGTTGCACTGCTTGATTTTTCCGCCTCTGCACGATTGGCAGTTGGTGAGGCGATAACCAATATTGCAGCTACCCAAATTGGTGATATTAAACGCATCAAGCTTTCGGCAAACTGGATGTCGGCGGCCGGTCATCCGGGTGAAGATGCCGGATTGTATGCGGCAGTGAAGGCTATCGGCGAAGAGCTTTGCCCTGCGCTGGGGCTCACCATTCCGGTGGGCAAAGACTCGATGTCGATGAAAACCCGCTGGCAGCACGAAGGCGAAGAGCGCGCGGTCACCTCTCCGTTATCACTGGTGATCACCGCGTTTGCCCGTGTTGAAGATGTGCGTGCCACCGTGACACCGCAACTGCGCACCGATCAGGGGGTTTCACGCCTGCTATTAATTGACTTGGGCGAAGGGCGAAACCGTACCGGTGGATCGGCACTGGCACAGGTTTACAAACAGCTGGGTGATGAACCGGCTGATGTAAACAGCGCGGAGCGGTTGCTGGGTTTTTTCAATGCGATGCAAGAGCTGATTGCGGCCCGCCATGTGCTGGCATACCACGATCGTGCTGATGGCGGTTTGATTGTTACGCTGGCTGAAATGGCATTTGCCGGCCATTGCGGTATTGAAGTGGATATCGGCGCGCTCGGTGATGACAACCTCAGTGTGTTGTTTAGCGAAGAGCTGGGCGCGGTATTGCAGGTAAAAGATAGCCATATTACCGATGTGCGTAAGATTTTGGTCAAGCACGGCCTGCTGGATATCACCCATGAGATCGGCGCGCCGGTAACCGATGATCTGTTCAGTATCCGCCGCGGTAGCCGCATCATTATTGAAGATACCCGTTCGCGTCTGCGCCAAATCTGGGGCGAGATGACTTGGCACATGCAGCGCCGTCGTGATAACCCTGAGTGTGCGGATCAAGAGCATCAGGCCAAGCAGGATCCGGATGATACCGGTCTGCACGCACTGCTGACCTTTGACCCAGCACAGGATATTGCGGCCCCTTATATTGCCACCGGTATTCGCCCGAAAATGGCGGTGCTGCGTGAGCAGGGCGTGAACTCGCACGTTGAAATGGCGGCCGCGTTTGATCGTGCCGGTTTTGATTCGCTTGATGTGCATATGAGCGATATTCTGAGCGGCCGGATTAATCTGCAAGCGTTTCAGGGGTTGGTTGCGTGCGGCGGTTTCTCGTATGGTGATGTGTTGGGTGCAGGCGAGGGCTGGGCAAAATCGATTCTGTTCAATGCGCAGGCCCGCGATCAGTTTGAGGCATTCTTCCGCCGTCAGGATACATTGGCACTGGGGGTCTGTAACGGTTGTCAGATGATGTCAAACTTAAGCAGCCTGATCCCAGGGGCCGAGAAATGGCCGCGTTTTGTGCGCAATAAATCTGAGCGTTTTGAGGCGCGTTTTAGTCAGGTTGAAATTACCGCCAGCCCGTCACTGTTCTTTACCGATATGGTTGGCTCACGAATGCCAATTGCCGTTTCGCATGGCGAAGGGCAAGTTGAGCTGCGTGATACGCTGCAACTGAATGCGCTTGAACAAAACCAGTTGGTGGCAATGCGTTTTGTTGATCATCACGGCAAAATGACGACGACCTATCCGGCAAACCCGAACGGATCGGTCAACGGGATCACTGCACTCACCAACCTTGATGGTCGAGTAACAATAATGATGCCGCATCCTGAGCGCGTGTTCCGTACGGTCAGCAACTCATGGCATCCGGATAACTGGGGTGAAGATAGCCCGTGGATGCGGATGTTCCGCAATGCTCGCCGTCAGCTCGGTTAATGGCGAATAGTACTGATATCAGTGTATTGCTAAACAGATATCAGTAAACGAGAGACAAAAAAAGAGCCCATACTAAGTATGGGCTCTTTTTATTATGTACGATTGATTGTGCACAGTGCGATGATCAACACTGATTCACTGCTGTACAGCCATCCGGTTTGGGGGAGGAAATACAGCGTTACTGCTCCACATCCCCCAAAAGGCGATTTAGGCTGTTTGCAGTACCGCTTTTGGCTGTGCTTTTTTCAGCTCACCCACTGGCAGTACGGTGCGGCCATAGGTTTCATTCAGAACTTGGGCCATCGCAAAGTAAATAGCGCTGAAACCACAAACAATGCCTTCAAATCCGGCGATAGTGCCGATCAGTTCACTGCCGGTCAGATCACGGGCGGCTAGCAGGAAGAACAAAATGGTCAGGCTGCCAAAAACAAACTGCTTGGCGCGGCAGTATTGCAGGCTACCAAAGAACATGAACAGGGTGAAAATGCCCCACATACCGAGGTAGATACCCATAAATGCATGTTCGGTTGGCGCAGCAACGCCCATTGCTGGCAGCAGCCACAGGAAAACCAATGTCAGCCAGAACAGGCCGTAAGAGGTAAATGCGGTTGTACCAAAGGTATCGCCTTTTTTGTAGCACATAATGCCAACAATAACTTGCGCCAAGCCACCGTAGAAAATGCCCATGCTCATGATCATGGCGCTAACAGGGAAAAAACCGGCATTGTGAATGTTCAGCAGCACGGTGGTCATTCCGAAACCCATCAGACCGAGTGGCGCCGGATTGGCCAGATTGCAGTTGGACATTTGTTCTCCTTTGACTGGCGGTTGCCAATCGACAAAAAAGACGGCGTACCGTCATAAATTAACTGAAAGAATTTACTTCAAATTGTAAGTAAATTTAAGTGAACTCAACTTCGCGCGCGAATAATACGTTTTTTTTTGAGAAAATCAACAAAGATTGGGTAAGTACAGTAGGAGAACGGTGAGGGAAGATAACTGCGCGGTGAATTTATCCAGCCGAGAGAAAAATTTCATTTTTTTTAATTTCCCCCCCTTGAGGTTCATTGAACTGCCCCCATCTATTAATCAATCGCAAGAGCGAAGCAATTTGTCGAAGATAGAGATATGCCATTTTTATCTTTCGCTCTCATTAAATAGAATTTCAGTTAAGTTTTTGGAGATGCACGATGGGCAAGATTATCGGTATTGACTTAGGTACAACTAACTCCTGTGTTGCTGTTATGGATGGCGACAAGCCACGTGTACTGGAAAACAGTGAGGGTGATCGTACAACCCCGTCAATTATTGCGTATACCCAAGATGGCGAAATCTTAGTAGGTCAGCCTGCTAAGCGTCAGGCTGTAACGAATCCACAAAACACCGTATTTGCGATTAAGCGCCTGATTGGCCGTCGTGATTCTGATGAAGAAGTTCAGCGTGATAAAGCTATCATGCCGTTCAAAATTGTTGCCGCAGACAATGGTGATGCATGGGTTGAAGCGAAAGGCCAGAAAATGGCTCCGCCACAAATCTCTGCTGAAGTATTGAAGAAAATGAAGAAAACCGCCGAAGATTTCTTGGGCGAGCCGGTAACTGAAGCGGTTATCACCGTTCCTGCATACTTCAACGATGCGCAGCGTCAAGCAACTAAAGATGCTGGCCGTATCGCAGGTCTGGAAGTTAAGCGTATTATCAACGAACCAACAGCAGCAGCGCTGGCTTACGGTTTGGATAAAGAAGGTGGCGACCACACTATCGCTGTGTATGACTTAGGTGGTGGTACTTTCGATATCTCTATCATTGAAATCAATGAGATGGATGGCGACAAGACCTTTGAAGTGTTAGCAACCAACGGTGATACTCACCTTGGTGGTGAAGACTTTGATAACCGTCTGATCAACTACCTCGTTGACGAATTCAAAAAAGAGCAAGGCATTGACCTGCGTAACGATCCACTGGCTATGCAGCGTCTGAAAGAGTCTGCAGAAAAAGCCAAGATCGAGCTCTCTTCTGCGCAGCAGACCGACGTTAACCTGCCGTACATTACTGCAGATGCAACCGGTCCTAAGCACATGAACATCAAAGTGACTCGTGCGAAGTTAGAAGCATTGGTGGAAGATCTGGTTCAACGCTCTTTAGATCCGTTGAAAGTGGCTCTGCAAGATGCAGGTCTGTCAGTGTCTGAAATTGATGATGTGATTTTAGTTGGCGGCCAAACCCGTATGCCAATGGTTCAGAAGAAAGTGGCTGAATTTTTTGGTAAAGAACCACGTAAAGATGTGAACCCTGATGAAGCGGTTGCCATTGGTGCTGCGGTTCAAGGTGGTGTATTAGCCGGTGATGTAACTGACGTTCTGCTGTTAGACGTAAGCCCTCTGTCTTTAGGTATTGAGACAATGGGTAGCGTAATGACTAAGCTTATCGAGAAGAACACCACTATTCCGACTAAGCACAGCCAAGTATTCTCTACTGCAGAAGATAACCAGTCTGCCGTAACTATCCATGTGCTACAGGGTGAGCGTAAGCGTGCCGGTGATAACAAATCACTGGGCCAGTTCAACCTAGAAGGCATTCAGCCGGGCATGCGTGGAACTGCACAAATTGAAGTGACTTTCGATATCGATGCTGATGGTATCTTGCACGTATCGGCAAAAGACAAGACAACAGGCCGTGAGCAGAAAATCACGATTAAAGCTTCTTCTGGTCTGAGCGATGACGAAATTCAACAAATGGTGCGTGATGCAGAAGCCAATGCGGATGCTGACCGTAAATTTGAAGAGCTAGTGCAGACTCGCAACCAAGCTGACCACCTGATCCACGGTACACGTAAGCAAGTGACTGATCTGGGTGAGCAACTGCCAGCAGATGAAAAAGCGAAGATTGAAGAAGCACTGACTGCGCTGGAAACTGCGACAAAAGGTGAAGATAAAGCTGAAATCGAAGCAAAAATTCAAGCTCTGGTTGAAGCATCAAGCAAACTGATGGAACTAGGCCAGCAGCAAGCACAAGCGCAAGCGGGTGCTGAAGCGAATGGCGCAAAGCAGGATGACGATGTTGTCGATGCTGAGTTCGAAGAAGTTAAAGATAAAAAATAATTCCTTGATAAAGGGATTGTGAGAACATGGTACGGGCGTTGGATGAAAATCCTGCGCCCGTACATTCATGTAGGGGCAGGTGAAAGAGATTATGGCGAAGCGCGACTATTACGAAATTTTGGGTGTAACCCGCGAAGCAGATGAGAAAGAGATCAAAAAAGCGTACAAACGCTTGGCGATGAAGTATCACCCTGATCGTAATCAGGGCGATAAAGAGTCGGAAGCGCGCTTTAAAGAGATCAAAGAAGCGTACGAGATCCTCACCGACGACCAGAAAAAAGCGGCTTATGATCAGTATGGCCATGCCGCATTTGAACAAGGCGGTATGGGTGGCGGTGCTGGTGGTTTTGGCGGCGGCGCAGACTTCGGCGATATTTTCGGTGATGTTTTTGGTGACATTTTCGGTGGCGGTCGTCGTTCACAGCGTGCCAGCCGTGGTGCGGATCTGCGTTACACCATGGAATTGACTCTGGAAGAAGCGGTTCGAGGTGTAACCAAAGAAATCAAAGTTCCTACCATGGTTGAGTGTGATGGATGCCACGGTAGCGGTGCAAAAGCGGGCAGTAAACCTACCACATGTACAACCTGTCATGGTGCAGGCCAAGTGCAGATGCGTCAGGGCTTTTTTGCCGTGCAGCAGGCATGCCCGACCTGTCATGGCCGTGGTCAGATAATTAAAGACCCGTGCAACAAGTGTCATGGTGATGGCCGTATTCAGAAGACCAAAACGTTGTCGGTTAAGATCCCCGCGGGTGTCGATACCGGTGATCGTATCCGTTTAACGGGTGAAGGTGAAGCGGGCGAGCAAGGTGCTCCAGCTGGTGATCTGTATGTACAAGTGCATGTAAAAGATCACAAAATCTTCCAGCGTGAAGAGAGTAATCTATTTTGCGAAGTGCCGATCAGCTTTACGATGGCAGCGTTGGGCGGTGAAGTTGAAGTACCAACGCTCGATGGCCGTGTTAGCCTGAAAATTCCGGCTGAAACACAGACCGGCCGTATGTTCCGTATGCGTGGTAAAGGTGTCAAATCGGTACGCGGTGGTGCGCAGGGCGATTTAATGTGCCGTGTAGTAGTTGAAACGCCAGTAAAACTGAGTGAGCGTCAAAAAGAGCTGCTTAAAGAGCTTGAAGCAAGCTGTGATGGTGATGCTCGTAGTAAGCACAGCCCAAAATCTAAAAGCTTCCTTGATGGCGTGAAGAAATTTTTTGATGATCTGACGCGTTAATAGCGTTATTAGTTCATTTTAAAATGATCACTCTAGCCATTATTTGAGCAATAAAAAGCCTGACTGTGTTCAGGCTTTTTTTATGGTAAAAATATTGTTATCGCCAGCAAGCTGCAGGTGTTTTATTTCCTTTATCATCAAGAGTGAGCGTTGTGCAGTTTGTATCTTTCTTTTGTGAGCCGATTGCTGTTGCTTTCAGTGTATAGGTATTTGCAGTCACCGTGATAGGGGTGGTAAAGGTATAATAAGTTGAGTTAACTAGACCAATATTTGCAGGATTAGCGCTATAAGCTTTATTAATTAACCACTGTTTTTCTTGTGCCAATTGCCCTTGCAATAACTGCGTTAGCACTTCAGTACGGCGCGATTTTATAATATGGCTTTGGTATGATGGAATTGCTATCGCAGCAATGATTGCAATTATTGCAACAACAATCATGGTTTCTATTAACGTAAATCCGTCCCTAATTCCTATCCTGATTTTCATTTTTTTCCCTTAATATCTGGAGCTGTGTCTCACTCAAATAAGTAACTGCTCGTCTTGTCCGCTGAATTGCTCATAATAGTAGCGAATAAGAAGGAGAGAGTCATGCAAAAAGGGCTGACTTTAATTGAATTGTTGATAACGATAGTGGTAGCCACTATTTTAATGGGGGTTGCTGTGCCCTCGTATCAGCAATTAAAAGATAATAATGAACTTGATAAACACACTACATTAATATTTTCTTATTTACAGCGTGTGAAATTACTTGCAGATCAACAAAACAAAGATATTTACATCCATGTAAATAATACAGGTGGTGTATATTGTTTTGTTGCTAGTCAAAGCACATCAGTACCAGCGAAATGTGATGATTCCACTCATTTATTAATGCTAAGTAATAATATATCACAAGGTATTACTATCACTGATAGTGCAGGAAATACGATATCATCGTGGATAACTAATGCTATGGTTTTTAATGGTGTCCGTGGCACAGCAAAATCAGCTAGTTTAGCGCTAAAAAATAACCATATCCAAAATAATGTGGCTAACAGAAAATTAATTATTGCCTCTGGTGTTGGTCGGCTACGGTTGTGTCAGGCAGTAAATGATAAAGTAGGGGCCGCAGCATGCAGTGGGTAAATAGAGGCTTTACACTGGTTGAGCTCATGATAGCTATGTTATTAGGCAGCATAGTTATTTTATCAGTAGGTGAAGTATTAACGTCATCAAATGCTACGATAAGGCAACTTAGTCAGCAACAACGCCTTGATACAGAGTTAAATGCACTTGCATTGCGAATAGGTAAAGACCTGCGTCGATCTGGTTATCTTGCGCAAGATAAAGTAGCTGAAAGTCAGTCTAACTTTGATTATATCTCTATCTATGAAGCACCTACAACAGGGATTGCAGGGAAAGATAATTTTAAAAGCTATATTAGCTTAGGAAATAAAACTGAAACACAAGTAGAACCCGATTATTCGTGTGTTATGTTCACTTATGATCTTAATAAAGATGGGTGTTTTGGCTTAAAGCAAAGTGGTGTTGATTGTGTTTTAAATAAAGAGAATAAGACCAAGCACTTGATCGGTGAAGTGTTTGGCTATCGAAAAAATGGTAAAGGTATTGATACAACAAATAATACAATGAACTCAGCATCATCAGCACCCGTAACATCTTGTACATTTCAAGGAAGTAGTGCAGCGCTACCCGCATGTAATGAGAAATTGTTAGCATCATTAGCATGTAATAGTGGTGAGGGAAATTGGGAGTCAATTACTGATAACAAATTTATGGTTGTTACCGATTTTAAAGTGACTGAAGGAAAATCTAATATATTAGGTACAGGTGCTGCAACATTACTCTATAGAACTTATGATATTTATATTAAAGCTTATTTAGTCAGCAATAATACCATTCAGCGTGAAATTAAATACCGAGTCGCATTGGAGAACCCGTTAAGATGAAATTTATTAAATCTGGCTTTGCCACCTTAACGGTTGTTCTGGTTGTGATGGTTATTGCAGCTTTAATTACTATGTTATCAGGTTATCAGACCTATCAGATGGTTAAAACTGAGCAAGAGGGGCAGAAAAGCCTAGAGGCTTATAATAATGCACTGTCTGGGTTTGCATGTGCTAGTGAATGGATGTCAACTCAAAGTGGGGGGGCAGGATTACCTTTAGGAGATATTAATTATCTAGATTGTTTAGGTTTAGCAACTAAATTATCTATCAGCGGTGGTACTCAAGGTCGCTACTTGATTAAATCAACCGGTTATTCAATTGATAACGTTGTATCGTATGACATGTACCGAGTATTAGTGAAAGGGGTCGGAATGCAACAAATTCCAACATCACCCTTTATCTCAAAAGGTGCGGTTGATTTGCGTGGAAGTTCAGTTTTTATCACTGGTGGTGAGTATGGTGTTGTTTCCGGTGATGGGATTTTTGTAGAGACAAATAATTCGAGTATTGGAAAAGATATATTACCTAATGCACCATTTTTAAGTGGTACGTTACCTTCTGATTACTATTTTGGAACTTCATTTACATCAACAAATGGAGCATTTAAAAAAACAACTTGTGAATTATTTAATAAAGAAATAAGTCCAAGTAATTATTTGAAGAAGGCTAAAAATTTATGGCTGGTAATGAATAACCCAGTTTGTGTTATTCCAACAAGCATTGCAGTAGGTAATCCTGTTGGGGATGTTAATCAAGTTGAAGCGGTTAGTTTAATTATAGAAAACTTATCAGGAAGTAATACTCCAGCGTTGAAAGTCGGTGCAGGAGGAAATGGTACCTTGATGATGTCTGGGCTGTTTGCTTTTATTGACAAAGATGGTAAAAACAGCACGTTGAATTTACAGGGTAGCTTTAATATTACTGGCTCAATGGTAACGGACTCAGGTTTTAGTACAGTCGGTGGTTCTTTAACTATGATGTATAACTCTATTGTGCTCGATGCAATAAATAAATCACTGTCGAAATTTGATTTCGTTCGAGGTACATGGAATGATTTTTAATTTACGGCAGGGGTTTGGGTTGATTGAAGTTCTGGTTGCTATGTTGGTGATGTCAGTGTTAACCGGTGCATTAGTTAGTTACCAGATAAGCCAAGCTCGTGCGTATGAGCTGTCATCTCTATCAATGCAAGCGGCTAGACTGGTTAATTCAGCGTTAGATAATATTGCTGCTGATATGAAAAATAGTGCTATTTTTATTGATTGCCCCGCTGATGAGACCATTACCCTCAATGGCTCAGCATTTACGTTATCCTGTATAAAAAATGATGTTCCGACTATTTCAACGATTAAACGTTATACCGTAAAGGCTGTATATTCATCACGCAGTGATAGTAATATCAACCTGAGTTTTAGCCGTTTAGTACGGACTAAACAGGGGGCAGGTATTAGTGAGTAGAGAGGCAACTGGATGGATATATTTTTTGCTGGGCTCACTTTTTGAACCGCTTTAATCAGCTGTTTCAATGTCATATTGATTGTGCTTGGGTTTTATGAGTATTGATTTTCCCATCAGTTAGGTAAATTTCATTTAAATTTGCATCCACTCTTACGATAACTGACAATTTGCGTTATCGCTTAAGAGATGAGGGATCGCTGTGCTTACTGTTTACCATTCAAATCAGCTGGATGTTTTAAAATCACTGCTGTGTCAGTTGATGCGTATTGATCCGCTCGACGATCCCTTTGAGTCTGATGTTATCTTGGTGCAAAGCCCCGGAATGGCACAGTGGCTGCGTTTACAGCTTGCTGAAGAGTTTGGTATTGCGGCTAATTTGGCTTTTCCACTGCCTGCCACTTTTATCTGGGATATGTTTATCTGCGTATTACCCGGTATTCCTAAACAGAGTGCATTCAGTAAAGATGCCATGACATGGAAGCTGATGACGCTGTTGCCCCCGTTATTGGAGCGTGAAGAGTTTGCCGCTCTGCGGGGATATCTACATGAAGATGAAAATCAGCGCAAATCTTTTCAGCTAGCCGCCAGAGTTGCCGATCTCTTTGACCAATATCTGGTTTATCGGCCAGAGTGGATTCAGGCGTGGGAGCGGGGCGAGACTCCCGAGGAACTGGCTGGCGAGCATCCGTGGCAGGCGGTGTTGTGGCGTGAACTGGTTGCCTTTACCACTGAACTTGGGCAACCAAAATGGCACAGGGCCAACTTGTACCAACATTTTATTCGCGGCTTAGAGCAGGCGACAACCCGCCCTGCTGGTATCCCCCCACGGCTATTTATTTTTGGTATTTCAGCCCTGCCGCCGATCTATTTAGAAGCGCTGAATGCGCTATCGCGCCACTGTGATGTGCACCTGATGTTTACCAATCCGTGCCGTTATTACTGGGGGGATATTCAGGATCAAAAGCTGGCGGCCAAACGCTGGCTGACACTGAATGGGCAGCCTGGCACAAACTTTACCGCACCCGAATCAAGTGGCAACCCGCTACTGGCCTCGATGGGTAAGTTGGGGCGTGATAACCTTTATCTGCTGGCACAGCTTGCACCGAATGATATCGATGCGTTTGTTGAAATTGCACCAGACTCACTGCTACACCGCGTGCAGGCAGATATTTTGATGCTCGAAGACAGTACAGTACTGATGCCCAATCAGGAACATGCTCGCTGTGAAATTGATTCAGCGGATCGCTCAATTGTCTTTCACGCCTGTCATAGCCCGATGCGGGAAGTCGAGGTGCTGCATGATCAACTGCTCAGCATGCTGGCAGATGATCCGACACTGACTCCGCGCGATATTCTGGTGATGGTGGCCGACATCAACCGTTACAGCCCCTATATTCAGGCGGTTTTTTCCAGTACCCGTGACAACCGCTTTATCCCTTTTTCAATTTCAGATCGCAGTGCTAGTCAGGCTCACCCAATTTTACAGGCCTTTTTGACGCTGCTGAGTTTGCCGCAGAGCCGTTTTGTGGCCGAAGATATTTTGGCTTTGCTGGAAGTGCCAGCACTGGCCCAAAAATTTGCCATTAATGAAGAGGGGTTGGTGCTGCTACGCCGCTGGGTTGAGGATTCAGGCATTCGCTGGGGGTTAGACGATCAGGCTATTGCTGAACTGGGTCTGCCGACACAGGGCAATCACTCGTGGCGTTTTGGGGTTGAGCGTATGCTGCTTGGCTATGCTATGCGCACCGAAACCGGGTTGTATGATCAGCGTCTGCCGTATGATGAGGTTTCCGGTTTACAGGCAAGTTTGGTTGGCCAGCTTGCTGATCTGCTTGAAATTCTGGCTCATTGGCGCACAGTATTGAGTCAGGCTCACACCTTGTCTGAGTGGTCATTGCAGCTGCGTGAGTTATTGAACCAACTTTTTGTGGCTGACAGCGAAACTGAAGCCGTGCTGGCACTGATCGACCGGCAGATTCAGCGTTTGGTCGAACAGGCAACTGCTGCTCAATTTAGCGCGCCACTTTCACTGGCGGTGCTGCGTGATAGCCTAAGCAGTGCGCTGGATAACGAGCGGATCAGCCAGCGTTTTCTGGCCGGACAAGTCAACTTTTGTACCCTGATGCCGATGCGATCTATCCCTTTTCGGGTTGTGTGTTTGTTGGGTATGAATGATGGCGTGTATCCGCGCACACTGCCGCCTTTAGGTTTTGATCTGATGGCTGGAGTGCGTGCGCGACGCGGTGATCGTTCGCGGCGCGATGATGACCGTTACCTGTTTCTCGAAGCACTGCAATCGGCACAAGAGAAGCTCTATATCAGCTATGTTGGCCGTTCGGTGCAGGATAACAGTGAGCGCATTCCTTCTGTGCTGGTCAGTGAACTGTTGGATTATCTCTGCCAAAGCCAGATTTTACCGGAAGATGCACAGAAATTAGCCGCGTTGTATCAGGCCTTGGGAGATAATTCGTCGGCAGATGCTTTGGCTGAGAGTGCACAGAAATTGTTACAACTTAATGCTGCCGCTGAACAGCATTTACAGGCACATTTAGTGATAGAACAGGCGCTTAATCCCTTTAGTTGTCAAAACTTTCTCTCTGACTCGCCCTGTTTCAGCTATGCTCGAGAGTGGTTGCCAGCAGCACGACGGGAGGGTGTTACCGTGCCCGAGTTTTGGTCGGCATCATTGCGCGCATCAGAAACGGTCAGTGAGATTGAGCTGGACGCATTGCGCCATTTCTATCGTCACCCAATACGCACGTTTTTCCGCCAGCGTTTGCGGGTGAACTTTGAAACTCCGGCCACCGGTGTGCCTGATGAAGAGCTATTTGATTTGGATGGATTGGCGCGTTACAGCATCAACCAGCAGCTTTTGAATACCTTATTAAAACAAGAGCCGTTAGCACCGTTTTTGGCACGAATTCAGGCCGAAGGGCGTTTACCGTACGGGCGTTTTGGCGAACTGGTTTGGCAACGTCAACTCAGTGATATGCAAATCCTGAGCAGCCAAATCAGAGAACAGCAACAAACTGTAATGGATAAAGAGGTTGATCTGCAGCTTGGTGCTTTGCATCTCACCGGCTGGCTGACGGGTGTGCAAGACGATGGTCTGCTGCGTTGGCGGCCGGGTGTGCTGAATGCGGTTGATGCATTGAACCTCTGGATTGAACATCTTGTCTACTGCAAGGTCATGGCGCAAAACCAGCAACGTGCCGGATACAGCCGCATGCTGGGGCGCGATAGTATGTTCAGTTTTGCACCGGTTGACCCCGATACAGCAACGGGCTATTTACTTGAACTGGCGCAAGGTTATTGCAGCGGGTTGCAAACACCGCTGATGCTGCTGCCAAAAAGTGGCTGGGCATGGCTGGGTAAGTGCCATGATAACGGGCAGTTATTAACGGATGAGTTAAGTCAGCAAAAAGCCCGTAAAGCTTTACTGGAGTGTTATCAGGGTGGGTTTAACCGCAATGGTGAGGGCGATGACCCGTATCTGCAGCGGTTATTTGGCGCGCTGAATGACACTACATTACGCAATATTGAACACTGTACAACACACTATTTATTACCGGTTATGAGTCATCTGACGGCATAGCAAGAGACATCATTGAGGGGAGGATGCCCGATGAGGCAAAATTACCAACCGACGCGTTGGATTGTATGGGTATGGTGCACCCTGATGCTGAGTGTACCGCTGTTGTGGAGCCCATTTTCATGGTCACAGTGGCAGGTATTACCTGATCCTGTGCAAAAGAGTGAGCGCGATACCCGTGAATATCAGCCCATTACCTTGTCTAATGGAATGACCGTACTGCTGGTTTCTGATCCCAATGCCACTAAATCACTGGCAGCAGTGACCTTGCCAGTGGGATCAATGGATGATCCGGATGCCCAGCTTGGGCTGGCACACTATCTAGAGCATATGATCCTGATGGGATCGAAAAAGTATCCGGAAGCAGACGGCTTTTCACTGTTCTTAAATCAAAACGGTGGCAGCCACAATGCGAGCACCGCGCCGTACCGCACCTCTTATTATCTGGAAGTGGAAAACAGTGCTTTTGCTCAGGCTGTTGATCGTTTATCTGATGCATTAGCCGAGCCATTGCTTGATCCCAAAAATGGCGATCGTGAGCGCCATGCGGTGAATGCAGAAATGGTGATGGCGCGTTCACGCGATGGAATGCGTTTAGGTGAAGTTGACTCTGAGACCATCAACCCGAAACACCCGACTGCCCGTTTTTCCGGCGGAAATTTAGAAACGCTGTCAGATAAACCAAACAGCAAACTGCATACCGAATTGCGCCATTTTTACAATAAATACTACTCGGCCAATATTATGCAGGCGGTGCTGTACTCGACACTGCCGCTCGATAAAATGGCGGCTCTGGCCGATCAAAGTTTTGGCAAGATAGCCGATCACAAGATCAGCGCGCCACAGGTGACCGTGCCGGTAACAACCCAGAAAGAAGAGGGCGTGATCATTCACTATGTGCCCGTGCAACCGCTAAAAGCACTGCGCATTGAATTTACCATTCCCAATGACAGCGGTGCGTTTCGCAGCAAAGTCAGCACTTACATCGCTTATATGGTTGATAACCGTAATCCTGGAACATTGGCCGACTGGCTGCTGCGTCAGGGGTTAGCTGACGGTATTCAGAGCAGTGCCGACCCGATGCAGGCGCGTAATGGCGGTACATTCGGGATCTATATCTCACTGACTGATAAAGGGCTGGCGCATCGCGATGAGATCATTGCGGCGGTGTTCCGTTACCTGCGTGAACTTGAGCAAAAAGGGGTACAAAAGAGCTATTTTGATGAGATAGCCGATGTATTGAAACTTGATTTTCGTTATCAGTCTGTCACCCGTGATATGGGTTATGTGGAAGATTTGTCTGACAACATGCTGCGCGTTCCGGTGGCCAATGTACTCAATGCCGGCATGCTGGCAGACCAGTATAATCCCGAAGCCATTCGCCAACGTTTGGCGCTGATGACAGCACAAAATGCCCGAATTTGGTTTATCAGCCCGCAAGAGCCGCACAATAAAAAAGCCTATTTTGTGGATGCACCGTATCAGGTGAATAAAATCACACCGGATCAGTTTGCCATCTGGCAGCAAATGGGGGCAGCGCTAAACTTAAAACTTCCCGCATTGAATCCGTATATTCCGGATGATTTTACCCTGCAAAAAGCCGCTGATAACAGCAGCAAACCGCAGGCGGTGATTAATAAACCCACGTTACAGGCATGGTTAATGCCTAGCACGGTTTTTGCTGATGAACCAAAAGGCGTGGTGACGCTAACGCTGCGTAACCCTGATGCAGATGACACAGCCCGTAATCAAGTTCTGTTTGCCCTGACTGATTATCTGGCTTCACTCTCGCTCGATGAGCTCAGTTATCAGGCCGGTATCGGCGGAATTGGTTTTAGCTCCTCCAATGATAACGGGCTACAAGTATCGGCCAGCGGCTTTACCCAGCATCTGCCAAAGCTGATGTTGTCATTGCTGCAAGGCTATCGCGATTTCACACCAACGGCGGCCCAACTGGTGCAGGCCAAAGCGTGGTATCGTGATCGCCTCGCCTCGGTGGATAAAACCCGTGCCTATCAGCAAGCGGTGATCCCGCTGCAATCACTCTCGGCTGTGCCCTATTTTGAGCGCCCGGAGCGATTGGCGTTGCTCGATAGCATTACGCTTGATGAGATGCTGCAATACCGCACTCAACTCCTGAAGCAGTCAACACCGGCACTGCTGGCGGTGGGAAATTTCAGTCAGGCGCAGGTGCGCGATCTGGCCGAGCAAGTTAAATCCCAGTTGCAAACGGCAGGTGATAAACCATGGTATGGCGAAACTGTTGCGATTAAACGGCCGCATCATGGCTATTTTGATCGCCGAATCAGCGCTTCTGACTCAGCACTCGCGGCACTGTATGTTCCGCTCGGTTATGGTGAGCGTGAAGGGCAGGC
This sequence comes from Plesiomonas sp. ISS29, assembly GCF_056522795.1. Classification (NCBI taxonomy): domain Bacteria; kingdom Pseudomonadati; phylum Pseudomonadota; class Gammaproteobacteria; order Enterobacterales; family Enterobacteriaceae; genus Plesiomonas; species Plesiomonas sp. ISS29. The sequence goes on along the minus strand of NZ_JAWRZQ010000001.1, from coordinate 2,857,038 downwards.
TCGGGCAGCACTGCTCGGGCAGATTTTACAACCGCTGTTTTTCAATCAACTGCGCACCCAAGAGCAGCTTGGCTATGCGGTATTCAGTTATGCAATGCCGGTTGGTCGGCAGTGGGGTTTGAGTTTTGTACTGCAAACGCCGGATAAAACCCCCGCTTATCTGTATGCGCGCTATCAGGCATTTTATAAGCAGGCTGCCGAGCGTTTAGCCTCGATGCCAGCAACTGAGTTTACCCAGTTTAAAAATGCCCTGTTAAACGAGTTGCGACAGCCTCCGCAAACGCTGGATGAAGAAGCGGCTCGCTTTGGCGGTGATTTTTCACGCGGTAATACCGCCTTTAACGGGCGTAGTCAGTTGATCAGCGCGATTGAGACTCTGACTTCGCAAGATATTGTGACCTTTTATCAAGATGCGGTGATGCGCGGTACAGGTTTATCGCTGCTGTCAGAAGTACAGGGTGGCAAAGAAAAAGATGGCTTTGCGCAGCCTAAGCAGTGGAGCGCACAACCTTCAGTTTCTTCACTGCAAAAAGCGTTAAGTAAAGTGAGTAGTCACTAGCCGTGAGAGGCCTTGCGCGATCAATCTGTTATCTGATTGACTACGTCAGGTGTTGTTGAAAAACAGCTAATCGCTCTTGCAATACGGGGCGGTTAAAACAGCAAAGAGCCTGCATTATGCGGGCTTTTTTTTGTGCTTTTATCACAACAGAGCGATATCGCTATTTTATGCAATATCGCTCTGCAGATACCGTACTGAACTGATAAAATGACGTAGTGATATAATGCGATAAGCGATTGTATTTTTGGTAAATACTGCCTTTTCGCTCACGTCAGCAACAGCAATCTGGATACTGTAGGGATAACACCAAATGACCGTGCAAACACTCAATCCGCTGACCTTGCCTCTGTTCGGTGAGCGTCTGATCGAAGCCTCAGCAGGAACGGGGAAAACCTACACTATCGCGGCCTTGTATCTGCGCTTATTGCTGGGCTTAGGGAACGATGCTGCCTTTGCGCGCCGTTTGCAAGTTAATGAAATATTGGTGGTAACCTTTACCGATGCTGCGACAGCCGAGCTGCGCGATAGGATCCGCGCTCGTATTCGTGGCGCGCGAATATTCATTATGCAGCTGGTACAAGAGCCGCTGATTGCTGCTAGTTTACTGCAGGATGCGCGTCGCGATGACCCGTTACTGGCCGGTATCATTGATTCGCTGACCGACTGGCCGGAAGCGGCACATATTCTGCTCAGTGCCGAGCGGCAGATGGATGAGGCGGCGGTCTATACCATTCACGGATTTTGTCAGCGCATGCTGACACAAAATGCCTTTGAGTCGGGCGCGCTGTTTGAACAAACTTTCCTGACCGATGAGAGCGCGCTGATTCAGCAAGTGGTTCTCGATTTCTGGCGGCGGCACTTCTATCCATTGCCGCTTGATATGGCCAGTGTAATCAGCCAGACATGGGCTACGCCCGAAGCGCTGAAATACGAGGTTAGCCGTTATCTGAGCGGCCCGATGCCGAAAATAAAACGCCAAGAAAGCGATACCGATCTGGTGGCGCGGCATCAGAAAATTATGGCGTTAATCGCCGATCTGAAAAGTGCGTGGCTGGCGGTTGCTGCGGATATTGAGGCGCACATTGCTGATTCGGGGATTCCGAAAAACCGCTACCGCAAAGACTGGGTAGCAAAGTGGGTAGGTGAATTGACAGCATGGGCATTGCAACCGACTGAAAGCTACGCTCATCCTGATTGCCTGATCCGTTTTAAGCAAACCACACTGTCAGAATTGACCAACAAAGGTGTGGCCCCCGCACTGCCAATATTTAGTCAGATTGATACTTTTTGTGAGCACTCACTTACTCTTCGCGACTTGGTCATCAACAGTGCCGTACACGAGATGCGTCAGGCGATGCAGCAGCAAAAACTGACGCGTGCCGAGTTATCGTTTGATGATCTGTTATCGCACCTCTCGTCGGCACTAAAAAATGACTCACTGGGTTTGCTCGGTGATGCCATTCGTCAGCGCTATCCGCTGGCGATGATTGATGAGTTTCAGGATACCGATCCGCAGCAGTATCACATCTTCCATACCCTGTATGGCGGTAGGCAGGATACCGGTTTGCTGATGATTGGTGATCCCAAACAAGCCATTTATGCTTTTCGCGGGGCCGATATTTTTACCTATATTGAAGCGCGAAGAAATGTAAGCGCTCACTATACGTTAAAAACCAACTGGCGGTCATCACGCAGCATGGTTAATGCGGTAAACCGGCTTTTTTCGCATGCCGTAAACCCCTTCTTGTTTGAGCAGGATATCCCGTTTTTAAACGTTGATGCTGCGCCCGATGCTGCTGAGCGGAAATTTATACTACAGGGCGAAGTGCAACCGGCCATGCAGCTCTGTTGTCTGGCCGGTGAGAGGCTCAATAACGGTGATTATCAGCAGCAAATGGCCGAGGCCTGTGCTAGCTCGATTACCTGCTGGCTACAATTGGGTATTGAAGGCAGTGCGCAGCTCGGTAAAACCGGTAAATTACGGCCGGTGGTGGCCGGTGATATTGCTGTTTTGGTACGCACGGGGCGTGAGGCGGCGCTGATTCGCCAAGCGCTGAGCGCGCGCGGGGTGGCTTCTGTGTACCTCTCGAATCGGGAGAGTGTGTTCTCCAGCCAAGAGGCCGATGATCTGTTACGGGTACTGCAAGCCTGTTTACTGCCGGGGCAAGAGCGCCTGTTGCGTGCTGGTTTGGCAACACCGCTGCTGGGGCTGACGGCGGCTGATCTTGACTTGCTTAACCATGATGAGTGGCGTTGGGAAATGGCTGTTGCCGAATTTGAAGAGTACCGGCAAAAGTGGTTAAAACATGGCGTGTTGCCGATGCTGCGCCAGCTGATTCAACAGCGCAAATTGGCCGAGAACCTGCTGGCTGGTAGTGAGGGTGAGCGCCGACTGACAAACCTGCTGCATCTGGGCGAATTGCTGCAAGAGGCGGCCGCCGAGCAAGAGAGCGAGCATGCGTTGCTGCGCTGGTTGGCCCAGCAGATTGACAAACCACAGCGTGGCGGAGATGACCCGCAACTGCGTTTGGAAAGTGATCAAAATCTGGTGCAGATAGTCACCATCCACAAATCGAAAGGGCTGGAGTATCCGCTGGTCTGGTTGCCGTTTGCTTGCTCATTTCGAGCGGCTAAAGGTGATTTTTATCACGATGAGAGCCTGTCTGCTGTGCTGGATTTAACCGGTTCAGAAGAGGCCAAAATTTGTGCCGAACGTGAGCGGCTGGCCGAGGATGTGCGCCTGATTTATGTGGCGTTGACCCGCGCGGTGTACCAGTGTCAGATTGGTATTGCCCCCTTATCGGCCGGGCGTGGTAAAAGCGAAAACAGCAAAAATAAAGAGACAGATCTGCACCTGAGTGCCCTTGGGTATCTGCTGCAACAGGGGCAAGCCGGCGATGCGGCGCTGCTTGAAAAAGCTTGCGCAGTGCTGGCAGATCAGGATATCGCTTTAACGACTCCCGATGTAGGCACTATGCATACCTTATCACCCACTCAAGCGCCACAAAATACACTGGAGGCACGTGAGTTTCAGGGGCGGATAGAGCGTAATTGGTGGGTGACCAGCTACTCAAATCTGAGCCGTCATCAGGATGTGGCTGAGTGGCTGCCGCGCTTTGATCAAGATGCCGCAGGGGAGCAGTTGCAACCGCTAAGTAGTACAGACAATACCGACCCGGTGGATTTTACCCGTGCAGAGAGCACTGATTTAGCCAAGTATCAACGCGAACCTCATTTACAGGATACAAACCTCGATACGGTGAATATACCTGACACGTCTGCTGAATCCGCTGATGAGCTACTAGTACCAATGCCTGCTGAACCCATACTTTCAGCTTTTACTTTTCCGCGCGGAGCACGCCCTGGCACGTTTTTACACAGCCTGTTTGAAACGCTTGATTTTGCTGATCAACAAGCATGGCCACAGCAGTTGCAAGCCTTACTGGAGATGGAGGGGCTAGATCTGGCTTGGCAACCGGTGCTGCACGACTGGGTCAGTAAGGTGCTCGCGACACCGCTCAACGCACCACGGAAAACACAAGAAATTGAAAACAGTGAAGTGACAAACAGCCAATCAGATCAGGTTGCCTTGCGTTTGTCGGCGGTTGCGCCTAATGCCCGCTGTGTCGAGATGGAGTTCCACTTGCCTATTAGCACGCCGTTGCAGGCGCAAAAGCTCGATACCCTGTGTCGCCGTTATGATGCCTTATCGCGGCAGGCAGAGCATCGTCTGCGTTTTTCAGAGGTGCAGGGTATTTTGAAAGGCTATATCGATTTGGTCTTTAGCCATAACGGTAAATTTTACGTTCTTGATTATAAATCTAATTATTTGGGGGATACAGCAGAGCATTACCATCAACAGGCAATGACCCGAGCCATGATTGAGCATCGGTATGATCTGCAATATCAGCTGTACACACTGGCGTTACACCGCTATTTACGGTTACGGCTGAAAGATTATGACTATGACCGCCATATCGGTGGCGTGTATTACCTCTTTTTACGCGGCATGAATGGCCATGATCCTGAATATGGCGTATATGTGCAGCGCCCTGAAAAAGCTCTGATTATGGCATTAGATCGGCTGTTTAGCGGTGAGGAAGACTCCTCTACTGAGGAGTTAGAAAACGGAGTACAGGCATGAACCTAAGCATGAACCGTAATATTTTAGCCCGTTTGCAGCAACTGAGCCGTGAGCGAATTATTCGCCCGTTAGATTACCAATTTGCCCGTTATCTGGCGCTGCATGATACCGATCCACTGCTGGCTTTAGTTGCGGCACTGGTCAGTGCCGAAGCCGGTAATGGCCATGTTTGCCTTGATCTGCGCCAGTTAAACGAGGCTCGCTTATTTGGCCTGCGTGATAGCCGTGCACTCTGGCATAGCGCCGGAAGCATCCCTACCACCGAGTGGCCAGCAAGGTTACAGCACTGCATGGCAGTAGGGGATGGAAGCTGCGCAACGCCGCTGGTACTGAGTGGTGATTATCTCTATTTACACCGCTTATGGCAGGATGAGGGGCTGATCGTTGAGTATCTGCAACAGAGTGAAAACCGGATCACGGCAGGTGATCAGACAAAAACCGACAACATTACGGCGCAAAAAGCGATTCTAGACCGCTTGTTCGGGCAGGATGACACCGTCAACTGGCAAAAAGTGGCCGCCGCTATTGCGTGTAACTGCCGGATGTCAGTCATCTCCGGTGGTCCGGGAACAGGGAAAACCACCACAGTTACCCGCCTGTTAGCCGCATTACTGCTGCAAGAGAGCAGATTACGGCAAACAGACTCATTGCAACAAGAGCCGCAATCTTTGCGCATTAAACTGGTTGCGCCGACCGGAAAAGCCGCTGCCCGTCTGAGCGAGTCGATCAGTGCTGCCCGCGAAAAACTGCCGGTAGCCGCTGAGATCCAGCAAAAAATTCCGACTGAGGCCGGTACACTGCACCGCTTGCTTGGCGCACAACCCAACAGCAGCCGTTACCGACACCATAAAGATAACCGCTTGCATCTTGATCTCCTGGTGGTGGATGAAGCCTCGATGGTTGATCTTTCATTGATGGCGCGTTTGGTTGAGGCGTTGCCGGACCATGCGCGGCTGATATTGCTTGGCGATCGGCATCAGCTCGCTTCGGTAGAAGCGGGTGCGGTTCTGGGGGATATCTGCCGTCTGGCCGATCAAGGCTACAGCCTTGATCAAGCGCAGTGGTTAAGTGCCGTGATCGGATCGGATCTGATCCCCTATGCACAGGATCAGGGGGATGCCTTGCGCGATCAGATCTGCTTACTGCGTAAAAGCTATCGCTTTGATGATCACTCCGGTATCGGCGTGTTGGCCAGCAAAGTGAATCAAGGGGATAGCGGCGATCTGGCTGCTCTGTTCAGTGGCCAGTATCCTGATATTCAGCAATATCCGCTCGATGCGGTGCACTACAGTGAGCTGTTAAAGCGCTGTGTGCAGGGCTATCGCGCATATCTGATACAACTGCGCTCACGTGCCGAGCAGGTGCGCGCCGGCATACCCGATGATCAGCTGTTACCGGTACGCGACATACTGCACACCTTTGCTGGATTTCAGCTACTCTGTGCGTTGCGCGAAGGGCCGTTTGGCGTTGGCGGATTAAACAGCACCATTGAGCGAGAACTTGAACAGGCCAAACTGATTCAGCGTGATGACGGTAACCGCTGGTATGAGGGACGGCCTATTATGATCATGCAAAATGATAGCGTACTGGGGCTGTTTAACGGTGATATTGGCATGACTCTGGCTGATACCGATCAGCAGGGGCGTACCCGCTTTCGGGTCTGTTTTGAGATGCCCGATGGCAGCATCAAATCATTTCTGACCAGCCGCCTGCCGGCACATGAAACCGTGTTTGCCATGACAGTGCACAAATCTCAGGGGTCTGAGTTTGCTCATACCGTTTTGGTTTTGCCGGATAAACACAGCCCGCTACTGTCGCGCGAGCTGGTGTATACCGCCATTACACGCGCAAAACAGCAGCTAGTGTTGTATACCGATATGCGGGTATTACAACAGGCGATCAACACCCCGACAGTCCGGCGCAGCGGGTTTAGCGATAGGCTCATGCGAACAACTACACCACATCAGTAATCAGGATTTTTGACTGGCGTTGGTAGTTATACAGCGCCTGTTTTTTCTCCGGCAATACATCCACACTGGCAGGGCTAAAGCCCCGCTCCTGAAACCAGTGAATACTGCGGGTGGTCAGCACAAACAGTTGCTTTAAGCCCAAGCGTTTTGCCTGCACCAGCACCCGATCTAGCAGTACATCACCGCGCGAAGAGTTGCGGTATTCAGGGTGAACCGCAACACAGGCCATCTCGCCCATCTGCTCATCGGCAAAGGGGTAGAGTGCCGCGCAAGCAATGACCAGCCCATCACGCTCAACTAAAGTAAACTGACTGATCTCAATTTCAAGCTGCTCACGTGAGCGGCGCACCAAAATACCCTGCTCTTCGAGCGGCCGGATCAGCGCTAGAATACCACCGATATCATCAATGGTGGCCGATCGCACCTGTTCGGCACTCTCCATCACAATTTGTGTGCCAATCCCTTCGCGTGAGAACAGCTCTTGCAGCAGAGCGCCGTCTTCCACATAGCTGAGCAAATGGCAGCGTTTTACTCCGGCGCGGCAGGCTGTTACTGCAGCGCGCAGAAAGCGCACCGTGGCTGAATGGTAATCGCCCTGCATCTCTTGGGCATGGATCAGCGTTAACGCCTCGCTTGGGAACAGCTCGGAAATCACATCCCCTTCGGCCGTTATCGCCCCGCGCTCGGCGCAAAAGCCCAGCATTTTATCGGCATCGAGTTTAATCGCCAGCTGAGTGGCAATCTCTTCGGAGGTCAGATTAAAACTCTCACCGGTGACCGATACCGCCACCGGCCCGAGCAGCACCACACTGTTGTTGTTGAGCTGGCGGCGGATACCGTCAACGTCAATCCGGCGGATACGCCCGCTGTGGCAATAATCAATACCATCATCAACGCCGAGTGGCTGCGCAATCACAAAATTGCCGCTGACAACATTAATATGTGCGCCGGCCATTGGCGTGTTTGATAAGCTCATCGATAAACGGGCGGTAATGTCTAATTGCAGCTGCCCTGCGGCCTGTTTGACCAAATCAAGACTACGGCCATCGGTGATCCGAATTTGCTTGTGGTAGCAGCAGGGATGCTGCTGCTGGCCGTGCAGCCGATCTATCTGGTGGCGCGCACCGTAGACAATTACCAGCTTAATACCTAGGCTGTGCATTAGCCCCAGATCACTGATAATATTTTTATAGTTACTATGTTCGACGACTTCACCATCGAGCATGATCACAAACACCTTTCCACGGTGTGCATTCACATACGGGGCTGATTGGCGGAAGCCATGAACAAGCTCCATGCTGCGATCTTTCAATGTGGGTATCCTCACCTGATTAATTATGTGAATAACTATTCCTTTATTTCGCTTTTTTATTCTAGTGATGTTGCGTTTGCAACATTTTTTTTTAATTAAGGATAATTGCCCATAAAAGCGTCAATTAGCAGGATAAAAACCACGCTGTACCGGCTTTGGATCTGTTTTTTTATGTGGTTTTTTATCCCCCTGATTCCCCAAAAAGATTGCAAGAGAACTAAATAACAGCTGCATGTGGGATGAAGATACAGGCTGTTTATTTTCATGGGCAAAGTTAGGGAATATATCGGGTAAACCGAGCATAATTAAAGAGAAAAATAGCAAATCCCAAGAGAGCTGCTAGAACACAGTGAGAGAGAAATAAAAGCGAAATAAGTAGGAGACGAAGCCGCATAAATAAAAAAGCCACCGCGGTATTTTTCCGAGTGGCTTTTATTTTTACTGATACTGCTGGGTGTGGCTTAATTCAGTATCGGGCAATTATTGTGTTACAACACCGATTATGTCACCAGATTAGCGCTGCACTTCATTATTTTGTGCAAACGGGTAAATATTGCTGATCCCCGGGAATTGGTAAGATTCACTGCGGAACAGGGCGCTGTCACAGCTACCGCATACGTGCTGGCGGCGGTAAGAGTATGCACGTTCAACGCCGACATTGTGAATATTACGGCTGTGGCAGTGATTGCATTTCACTTTACTCAGGTATTCACAACTAGGATGCGTTTTCAGGTATTCCTGTTTGGTTGGCAGGATATTCCATTGGCGTGACAGACGTGCGTTTACAATAAAGTAGCTGGTAAACAGCGCCATTGTCAGAACAAACATAATACCTGAAACAATCATCATCATAGTAGTAACCTCTGCATGCCATCACCGTAGTGTTTATGTGGGGTAGAGGTTTGACTTTATCGCAATTAGTTACTTATCGAAAGATTTTGTTACCTTTATAAATAATTGATTTTTAATGGTTAAATTATTTGTTTCTATTTTTGTGATTCATATCACGTTATCGTAGATGAAAAGCGTGATTTGCATCACTATGCAAAGTAAGGCTCTAGTTTTTTTATGCCGGTAAGTGCTGTTTTCCGTGAAAACGCGGGAAAAAGAAGCCAAGAGTACATGGCTACCCTACGAAGAGACAAATTTAGACATGCCCTGAGACTTCCACCAAGCATCATCATCGCCGATTCGATGTCTATAAGATAAGTTTAACAATGATATACCTACGTCCTTAAGGATTTTATTTCCTGCTAAACCGGTATTTTGGGCCTGAACCTCAAGATTACCAGAGTTAAGGAGTACCTTCTTAAGCAACCATTTTCCGTTGTGATCGAGAGAGCTGCCCGGTTTACTGAGAGGATTTCCCTGATATAAAGAGATCGCTTCCCGCTTTATTTCCACATCCAACATACCAGTACGATCTTTACCGCTTTTACAATTCCAGCAAGGAACGCTGTTAATTTCATTAGCCAACATGGTCACGCGTTGAGCGAGTTTGTAAGGCTCTCCGTTATCACTACGATGTGATTTATTTTTCCATATCGTTTTAATTTGCTGGCTAAGCTCTTTTACCAGCCCTGCATTACTCGGATTTTTTGACAAATACTCCCCAACCCAGCCACCGGGTTCGGATCCTGGCTTTAAATCTTTGCCTAATAATTGTTGTAAGGCAGGGTGGTTATAGCTATCTGATGTTTTATTGCCAAGGCCAAATTTAAGTGACAGCTCATTGACCCCAAAATTGAAGGCCGCCGCTTCAAAGGCAATTTTAACCTTACGCAGGTTACCACTGGTATCTTTTATATCCAGCGTAAGTGGCGAGCCTAATTGATTCAATGTCTGCCAGGCGTGGATCTGATCACGAAGCATGATGTTCTCTTTGCCGAATAAACTTGTCGGTGTGAGTAGCGATGTTGATACCAACCGAAGAGGCACGACTTCTCCACTTAAAGCACGCTCAAGGAGAGCTGGTTTGCTAAAAAGCGCAGCACTAACAACCTCTTTCGCTCTGTTCACCGCCCCAAGATGTCGCTCCTGCTGGTTTTTTACCCCAATAGGTGAAAGCACACCATGACGTATACCGCTAAACAGCTCCTTTTCCTTACCATCCTGAGTTTTGACGCTTACCGTTGAGCTCCAGAGATTACTGGCATGTTCTGCATTGCTTGTATCCCAACAGTTGACCCCCTTACCGTTATAAGAGGTAGGGAAAATATCATGCTCGCCTTTTTTCATTTCTGCTGCTGGCCGCTGCTGGCTGATATACTCATTGTTGTTTTGGATGAATGTTTTTTCAATCGTCGTCCACGGGCGGTCATTGAGATAGGTGACGCGAGTTTTTTTATAAATGTCAGCCGCCGCTAGACGAGCCTCACTCATAGAGAGGTTATTGCGGCTTTTTAAATCATTGGCAAGATGACTAATAACGATATTTTGCATTTTACTTGCCATGCAAACTTCTTTGTGCGACGCCGGCATGTCGCAATTCACCGCTGTGATGTCAGGGAGTTTGATTGTGTTTTTAATCTGGTTTAAAGCAGGGCTGCTGTTGTCAAAAGCTATCTGAGCAATGTCAATAACTTGATTTTTGAAGTTAAGAATGTCACCTATAGAGTACGTCTTACCTCTATTTTGCTCAATTTTGCTTTTGACATCTACGTCAAAGCGTTTTTCTTTTCCGGTAAACAAAACTTCAGATTTTGAGGGCGATATACCTCTATCTGATCTGATGCTACTGAAATTTAAGGCGATAATATTTTTATTTTTTTTATCCGCGCTACTGTCAGGTAAAGAAAATTCTTTTCTGTTGCTAAAATTGTTAACTCTAATATAACTAGCCATTGTAACCCGCATCTTTGAAAGGGAGATGGGGAAGCCTATCGCTTATAAATGTAAAAAAATGTAAAAAAACGCTCACGCATTAAATTTTTTAGCAATCAGGTAAATGACTGTTTTTTATGGGTGAAATGGCTGTAGCAGCAAAAATAACGGGCAGCGTTATAGGCTGCCCGTCATGGTCTTTACTGTGCGCGGCGGGTATTACAGGTTGCGCAGCACGCGTTGCAGCAGACGTACACGTGGCAGGATAGAATCCAGCTCAAGGTACTCATCAGCACTGTGGAAACCGGCACCTACAGGGCCAAAGCCATCCAGAGAAGGGATGCCCAGCGCAGCGGTGAGGTTAGCATCAGAGCCGCCACCGACAGCTTTCCAGCTGATTGCAATATTTTCTTCTGCGCCGCAGCGCTCAACAAGCGCCATCAACTGCTCGGTCTCGGCTGACGGAGTCATAGCCGGTTTGTGCGCTTCGCGTTCGATAGCGATGTTTACGCCATCAATGAACGGGCTGCTTTGCAGCGTGATCAGCTCGTTGTGTACATCGGCGTATTCGGCGTTATCCCAGAAGCGGATATCAACCAGCAGTTCGGCATGATCAGGCACAATGTTTGCGCCGTTTCCGCCTTTGACGATACCAACATTGAGCGTTGTACCCGATTCAAAGTTGGTTAGATCATTCATGGCGATGATCCAGTGCGCCATTTCGCTGATGGCTGAACGGCCATTTTCCGGCTCGTTACCGGCGTGGGCCGCTTTGCCGCTGAAAGTCATTTTATAGCGAGCCATGCCTTTACGTGCTTTCACCAGCGAGCCATCAGCGCGCGCAGCTTCTGCAACCAGTACGCATTTGCCTTTTTTAGCCAGTGATGCGATCCATTCATGCGAGTGAATCGAGCCGATCTCTTCGTCAGGATTCATGATCACGCAGATAGAAAGGCGGTTTAATGTTTCCTGATCTAAATTGCGCAGAGCCCAGACGATATTGAGTAAACCTGATTTCATGTCAGAGACCCCCGGGCCATACGCGCGTTGCGCATCGGTGCTCATCGGGCGTTCGGCTGCAGTGCCGACTGGAAACACGGTATCCATATGGCCGATCAGTACCACATCAAACTGGTCAGCATCCGGTTTATTCATGGCAACTACACCTGGGCCAGCTTGTGTGCCCAGATTAACCACCTCGGTTTTCCAACCCAGATCGCGGTATTTTTGTGCCATGATATCGGCAATAACAGCCACGCCTTCGACGGTACTGGTGCCACAATCAACGTTAATCAGTGGCTTGAGTTCTGCTAAATAGGCTTCTAGTTGCATTCGTGTTGTCCTCAACTTCTATCGCGATTCAGATAATGACACGCATCAGCAGCATTGCACCGAACGCATTCAGTACGGAAATACCGATCATGACAGGGATAAGCTTGGCGCGTGTGCCGATAACGCCCAGAATACGGCCGGCATACTGCACTTGTGAGCCCATCAGATAAATGGCAGGGGCTAAAATCGCCAGATGCTCACCGGTTAGTGTACCGTCAGTAAATAGGCTTACGGCAACACCCACACCGCCACCCATTGACATCCAGCCGCCCAATAGAACAGCAGCCGCTTCACCCGGCAGGCCGAATAGGCCCATCACAGGTTCAAAAATGGTGGCCATCAGCTCTAGCGCTCCGGAAATTTTCAATACTTTGATGATGACAAAGGCCATCAAAATATTGGGAACGGTGCTAGTGGTGGCAATGTTCCAGCCTTTACGCGCACCGGCAACGAAGATATCGGTGATCATCGGTTTAGTTTGTGTGCTCATCGGTTAATCCTTCTTGTAATTAGGCCAGTGATTTATGCGTGTGATTTTTCTGACTGAGTGTCTTGCTCATTGTCACCGTTACCTTCAGTGGCTCTTAGGTACAGACGGAACAGGTTCGCACCCACAATTTTCATCACAAACATCACCGCGACACAGGTACCTATAGAGGCCGGAACGGCTAAATTGCCATCGCTGCCCGCCAGTGTGAATAGCACTGCACCGGAAGAGAAGAAGTTAACCAGCATTGCGCCGGCGGAAAATTGGAACATGGTAAAAACATCTTTTTCGCGCTCGGTGATTTGCTTGTCATCAGCCAGAGAGCGGGTCAGGGAGGCGCCAACGTCGGTGCTTTGCAGGCTACCAATCAGTGCCAGACCGGTATTGCCGGAAACACCCATCAGTGGGCGTAGCAGTGGCGAAAGCAGCTTACGTGCGGCATCGAGTGCGCCGTAGTGCTCAAGCACGTTGATAACGCCAAGTGCAAACATAACGGTCGGGATCAGGCCAAAGGCGAACAGAAAACCTTCCATTGCACCGTCGCCCCCCGCGCCGCGCAGGGTCGAGGTAGAGACTTGAACGCTATCACCCACTTGTTTTGCGCCGGAAACGAGTTTACCAAATGCGCCATTGAGGGTGGTGAAGTCAAAAACACCCTGCCATCCGCTGCTTTTCATTGCGCCGGAAAAGAAGACCAGAGCAAATATTAAGGCTACGTATGCGCCCCAGCGTACGGGTTTGTTTTGCTCAGTGGTGTGATCGGTTGGTGTTGTCATCAGCCCTCTCCAAAATATTGCGTTGCAATAACAAAATAAAAACAGATAGACAGGGGAACTCGTGTGTCACAGCTATATGAGGTTTAGCTATAAAACTACGCATTCACTGTCAGCGTGCATAAGTAATACGCACAAGATATAGAGGCAGCATAAGCAGCGTGAAAAGATAAAAATTGATTTTGATCACGTAATTAAAGGTAAGAATGTATGACTAATCGTAAATTTTAACTACGTCATGCTTTATCCACCAATATGTAGGATTTTTAGTGCTGTGAAGGTTTTATTTTATGGTTTTTTGTGTTGTTGATATGTGTTGTTAGCTAAGGTTAGATGTAAACGTAGTTTTAAAGCGAAAAGAGCAGCAAAAAGCGCAGCAAAAAATGTACTGAATAACCGTGGTTAGTAAGGGAAAGTAAAAAAAGAAATTGTGTGTGAAAGCGGAGATTATGTTCGGTGCATTATTGTTGAAGGGCGTGTTACGGGTTGGAAAACGGTAGAGGTAAAGCAGAAAGAAGGGATGCCAAATTTCAGGCATAAAAAAACCACCCTGAGGTGGCTTTCTTATTTAAATATTTAGGCATTAGATAAATATCTAAGGCATAAATAAGGATCTGGTTGCGGGGGCTGGATTTGAACCAACGACCTTCGGGTTATGAGCCCGACGAGCTACCAACTGCTCCACCCCGCGTCTGTTGAGATGAATCATACGCGAGATGTGATTTAATACAAGCTTTTTCAGTAATAAAACCAAAACCTTGATAAGGCCAGAGCGCTGCAAGCACGGAGCTGATACTTATGAAGGGGATAAATAGCGCAGTAGTTGTTCGGTTTCTGATTGGCCGAGTGCTATTTTGTGTAGCAGCTCTGCGCTGCGCTCATCACCACCAAGGCAGCGCAAAATGGCAGACTCAATATCGTGCTTTTGTAAGCCTTCACTGTCGAGATGCCGGATCCATTGGTACTCAACGGACTGCAGATTACAGAGCGTTTGCAGGCTGATTTTAAAGGGCTGGTGGTGTAATGGCATCTGAGCATCCTTACTCAAACTAATATGGGTCTGTGGCTGATTGGGCTACGGTGTTCCGTTAAACATCGTAAATTGTACGTATTTTATAAATTTAACGGTAACACAAAATAAACATTTCCGTAATATCGAATGGTTGCTTTAAACATCTTAATAGCACGATTTAGACTTAATACTGGGTGAAAACTATTCAGCTTGAATTCAACAGCATGTGCTTTTAATGCATCAAGATGCACTTTCATACCTTAAATAGCGCATGATTGGTGGGTTTACCCCGTAATTCGCCGATTTTTTGTGCTATTTTGGCCGATACAATCGTGGCCTTAAAAGGCTTGGTTTATTTACCGATTTTCTTTATTGCTCTTTATTTCAGCATTTTATTTATCAGTTAATTGTTATTTTCTGTTTTCTATCCAATATAATCGTTTTTTATTTTATTGAGCATGGAGTTTCAGGTGCTGCGTTTTCCGTTACGCGTTGTACTTAGCGCGACAATATTGGCCATAGGATTGGTGGGGTGTGCGCAAAAAACACCACAAACAGAGCAGAGTAAACCAACGCGGGGGCAGCAGTATAAAGACGGTCTGTTTACCCAACCTCTGCTACCAGTGAAACAGGTTAACAGTAGCCAGACGCCGGTGAATGCTGCTGATTTTTCACGTCAGGTAGAAAATATTAAGTTTGGCTCATCTTCGTTACACCGTAAAAATGCGCAGACTTACTCAGACCTTTACCGTTGGCTGGATGCAGGCGCTGATCCGAAAAAACTGGCACAGTTTGGGGTTCGCCCGTATCAGATGTCGGGTGGTGACAATTACGGTAATGTGATGTTTACCGGTTACTACACACCGGTGCTCAAAGCGCGCCACCGGCCAGAGGGGATTTACCGCTTCCCTTTGTATAAGTTGCCAAAAGGGAACGCCCGTTTTACCCGTGAGCAGATTTACAATGGTGCGTTGCAGGGAAAGGGGCTTGAGATGGCCTACAGTGCTTCCTTATTAGATAACTTTATGATGGAAGTGCAGGGCAGTGGTTATGTTGATTTTGAGAACGGTGAGCCGCTGGTCTATTTTGGTTATAGCGGTAAAAACGGTTACGGTTATACCAGTATTGGTAAGGTGCTGATTGAGCGGGGCGAAGTGCCGCGTGAGAAAATGTCACTGGCGGCGATCAGTGAGTGGGTTAATAGCCACAGCCCTGCACAGGCGCGTGAGCTGTTTGAGCAGAACCGTTCGTATGTCTATTTTACTTCACGTGCGGCAACACCGGTAGTTGGGGCGAGCGGTATTCCGCTGGTGGCTAAGGCTTCTGTAGCGGCCGATAAGCGTTTAATTCCGGCTGGCAGTGTGTTGCTGGCGGAGATCCCCGAGCTCAATACCAAGGGCGAATGGACAGGAAAACACCATTTGCGTTTGATGCTGGCGCTGGATGTGGGCGGCGCGGTGAAGGGGAATCATTTTGATATTTACCACGGTGTGGGCGATGAAGCGGGCAGAGAAGCCGGTTTTTATCAGCACTTTGGCCGTGTATGGGTGTTAAAATCTCCGCAAGACGGTCTGCTTTAAGTGTAGATTATCGGCGGTAAATACACGATTGCCTGTGACAGGCCGCACTCTCTGATTTGCGGCCTGTTTTTTCTGTTTGATGTTCTATTAGTAAGTAATGAGGCGTTTTCATGTCTGAGCAGCAAGTTCCCCAAGCCACCGCATCGGCTGAATATCAGCAGCGTTTTGGTGGTACTGCCCGCTTATATGGCCATTCACAAACTGAGGTGTTGCGTGCGGCACATGTTTGTGTGGTCGGTATTGGCGGGGTGGGGTCATGGGCGGCTGAGGCCTTGGCGCGCACGGGGATTGGTGCGATGACGCTGATTGATATGGATGATGTGTGTGTCACGAATATTAATCGTCAGATCCATGCCATGAGCGGTACGGTTGGGCAACCTAAGATAGAGGTGATGGCTGAGCGTATTCGTGCCATTAACCCTGAGTGTCAGATTACGCTGATTGATGATTTTATTACCCCAAATAATCAGGCTGAGTATTTGAGCCGTGGTTATGATTATGTGATTGATGCGATTGACAGTGTACGCCCGAAAGCGGCGATGCTGGCCTATTGCAAACGCAACAAAATTCCGGTGATTATGGTCGGGGGGGCAGGTGGTCAAATTGACCCGACCCAGATTCAGGTGGCTGATTTAACCAAAACCATTCAGGATCCGCTGGCTGCTAAAGTGCGCACTATTTTGCGTCAGGAGTACAATTTCAGTAAGAACCCGAAGCGTAAGTTTGCCATTGATTGTGTGTTCTCAACCGAACATCTGATCTATCCGCAAGCGGATGGTTCTGCGTGTGCGGTAAAACAGACTGCCGAAGGGCCAAAGCGGATGGATTGTGCATCGGGTTTTGGTGCGGCAACTATGGTTACAGCCAGTTTTGGGTTTATTGCTGTGTCACGGGTGATCCAGCGTTTACTGGCAAGGGCGGCACTGAAACAGTCTACGGTGTAGCCGTTATTGCTACCGCAACACCACGATTATTACTGATGTTGTACCGGAACGTGGCGCAGCATCAGAGTGCATCAAAACAAGGAGTGAGATGATGAAATTACGGGTTGAGTTGGATTTAACGCCGCAGGAGCTGGCGGAGCTGACAGAGAACCATCAGGCTATCTGGCAGAAACTACAGATGCAGTTTTGGAGCCAGATGTCAGAGCAGGCGATGAAAATGTCGCCACTCGGCAGCTTTTATTCGCCGCAAAACAACCCTTTTGCTGGTGCGGGCAATCCGTTTGCGGCGGCGGGTAACCCGTTCGCCGCTCAGGATCAGGGTAGCGACAACGAAACAAAATGAGTGTTGCGGTGATGGCTGTTGCTACGGTGATCGCAATATCGTTTTAGGCTAAATACGTGTTCGCCGTGCTCTGTATGCGTGCGGCGATCGCGGCGATCCCTTGAGATCGGCTGCTTGAAAGCGTGTCGCCGACGCCTATCTGTTGCAGAGCGGCAGGTAAATCAACTTGCAATAGTGCTGCTGGTGTTTTTCCTTCAACTAATGTTAGGACTACCGCCAGTAGCCCTTTGACTATCCTGCCTTCACTGTCGGCATAAAAATGCAGCGTTCCATCGGCCAGTAATTGATGGCCGAGCCAGACGTTGTTTTCACAACCAGCCAGCGCAATTTGCTCGGTTTTGGCCTCGGCAGGCAGTGCGGGCAGTTGCCGCGCCAGTAAAATAAGCTGACGGTAGCGATCTTCCCACAAGCGGCAGGCATCAAAACGCTGTTGCAGAGCATCCCAGCTAATCTCATGGCCAAACGGGTGTGGATACATGTTATTCCTCGTGCAGTAAATCAATGGCATAACGCAATGCTTGCAGAAAGTGTGCTGCATCTTGCGGGGTGTTGTAGGGCGCAAATGAGATGCGTACCGTGCCGGAAACGCCTAATGCCTCGGTCAGTGGTTGGGCGCAGTGAACGCCTGCCCGCAGTGCGATGCCCTGCTCTGCCAGCAGAGTGGCGAGATCGGTGTGGTGCACACCATTTACCGTAAAGGCAATAATCGTGCTGGCATTGCATGGTCGGAACAGCCGGACACTGGCTATCTGCTGCATCTGGCGGGCGGTGTCTGCGGCTAGCTGGCAGGCATATTGCTCGGCGGCGGCACAATCTTGCTGTTGCCACCACTGTAATGCCGCGCCAAAGCCCAGAATCCCGGCAATATTTGGCGTACCCGCTTCAAAGCGTTGCGGAATATCTGCCAGCGTAACACCGCTAAAGCTGACCTTACTGATCATCTTGCCGCCGCCATGCCACGGCTGCATATTGGCAAGCCGCTCCGGTTTTCCATACAGAACGCCAACACCAGTCGGGCCGTATAATTTGTGGGCAGAGAAGGCGATGAAATCAGCATCTAGCGTTTGCATATCGAGCGCTTCATGCGCCACCGCTTGGGCTGCATCAAGCATCACTACCGCACCTACTGCATGTGCAGCGGCAATGATCGGTTCAACCGGTTGCCGGCTGCCGGTTACATTTGACACCATGCCAATAGCCACCAGTTTTGTGCGCGGGCTGAACAGAGCGGGTAAAGCGTTCAAGTCTAGGTGCAGTTGCGCGGTCATCGGCAGTTTGACGACTTTCGCACCGGTCTGTTCAGCCAGCAACAGCCAGGGCACAAGATTGGCATGATGCTCCATCTCGCCGACCAAAATCTCATCACCGGCCTGCAACCGTGGGCGCAGATAGGCCTGTGCCACTAAGTTAATCGCTTCGGTTGTTCCACGTGTCCAGACAATATTGCGCGCACTCTTTGCGTTAATAAATGCCGCACATGTACTGCGCGCTTGTTCAAAGGCTTGCGTTGCATTGGCTGCGGCAGCGTGCTGGCTTCGGTGCACCGTGGCACTGTTGCTGCAGTAATACGTGTTGACCGCCTCAATAACCGGATGTGGTTTGAGCATGGTGGCGGTGCTGTCGAGGTAGATCCCCGTTTCATTATCGCGCAGTGCCGGAAATTGCTGGCGAAAGGTGAGTGGGTCAAACAGCGCGGTATGCGAAGAGGTAAAAGTCATGGGCATGAAATTGTGTCAACCAAAGAGAATACGGGGCGATCTTGGCGTGAATTAGCGCTGAGTGCAAGTTTGCTGTGAATACCGCAGGCTGCTGTTTTGATCCCATAGCGATAAATTATTTAGGGTCAAACCGGAAACTCAAGAAAAGTGCATACAAAAAAAGCGTGTTTATCAGGGAAATAAAAGAGAGTGTGGGCAATCGGCAGATAAAAAAACGCACCGCCAGAGGCAGTGCAGAAAAAGAATTCACTATTGACAGATAGGGTCAAAATTTGTACAGGAAGTGAAACATAGTGGCTTTCGCCACCTATCTGGTTTCCCAGATAACGTGCAAACACAACATTGCAAGCAGTAACCCTAAAGCATTTCCGCAGAAACACTTGCCGTTTAGGCTTACCCTGCATGAGCCACTATAGGGATTTGCTAGCCCTTCAACAACGGACAAATTATAATACCGGACATTAGAATATCTAATATGTTTTGGAATTGTTACGGTCATGTCAAGACGACTTCCACCGCTAAATTCTTTAAAGGTTTTTGAAGCAGCGGCGCGCCACTTAAGCTTTACCCGTGCAGCTGAAGAGCTGTTTGTAACTCAGGCGGCAATTAGCCACCAAATTAAGGGATTAGAAGAGTTTTTAGGGTTAAAATTATTTCGGCGACGTAACCGCTCACTGTTGCTGACAGAAGAGGGGCAAGCCTATTTTCTGGATATGAAAGAAATTTTCAGTGCGTTATCAGAGGCAACTGAAAAATTACTGGCCCGCACGGCAAAAGGCACATTGACTGTCAGCCTTCCGGCCAGTTTTGCGATACAATGGTTAGTTCCACGCTTGGCTGACTTTAATGCGGCCCATCCTGATATTGATGTACGGATTAAGGCGGTTGATATTGATGAAGGCTCACTGACTGACGATGTCGATGTGGCTATCTATTACGGGCGCGGTAAGTGGTTTGGGTTACGGGTTGATTTGCTCTGTAACGAATACCTGATCCCGCTGTGCTCTCCGGCACTGTTAAGCGGGGCACACCCGCTACTGACACCGAGTGATTTACGTTACTACACTCTACTGCATGATACCTCGCGCCGCGACTGGCAAGCGTTTACCAAGCAGTTGGGGGTGCAAGATATTAATGTCAATCAGGGGCCGATTTTTAGCCATACGGCACTGGTACTGCAATCGGCGATTCACGGACAGGGCGTTGCACTGGCCAACAATGTGCTGGCGCAGCCTGAGTTGAAAGCGGGGCGTTTGGTCTGCCCATTTGATGATCTCTTGATGAGTAAAAACGCATTTTATGTGGTTTGCCATGACAGCCAGGCAGAACTGGGTAAAATAGCCGCCTTTCGGCAATGGATGCTGCTACGGGCACAACAAGAACAAGAGACGCTGCGCAGCCGTTTTTCCTGATATATACCGCACAGATACTGTATTGATATCTGATATTTCAGGGCAAAAATAACGGGTGATGTGCGATGAAGGCGCTTGTTTTAACCAATCAGGGAGTCAGCTGAGATGACATTACGTAATCTGGTGTTGCCACTGGCCGCGATCAGCGGCTTTTTTACGGTGGCATTCGGTGCATTTGGTGCGCATATTCTGAGCCGCATGCTGATGCCTGAGCAGATGACACTGATCCAAACCGGCTTGAATTATCAGATGTTTCATACTGTCGCTATGCTGGCGGCAGGCATTATATCGCTGCAATATACGCAAAAACAGTTTGTTTACAGCGGATTATTGTTTGCATTAGGTATTTTATTATTCAGTGGCAGTTTATATGGCTACGCACTCACTCAGCAATCAGCGCTGGTGTGGGTAACCCCGCTTGGGGGCGTGAGTTTTCTGGCCGGTTGGCTGACACTGTTCACTGGTCTATTACGTTTGAGGAGAACCGCGCATGAATAAACTGGCGCTGTATTGTCGTCCAGGCTTTGAAAAAGAGTGTGCGGCAGAGATTACCGATAAAGCAGCACAACACGGGGTATACGGTTTCCCGCGTGTGAAAGATAACAGTGGTTATGTGCTGTTTGAATGCTATCAGTATGAAGATGCAGATAAATTAGCGCAGCTTGTCCCGTTTAAAGAGCTGATTTTTGCCCGCCAGATATTGGTGGTAGGTGAACTGCTGAAAAACTTGCCGGCAGAAGACCGGATTACCCCGATAGTGGGTATGCTGACCAATGTGATTGACGGGCCAGGTGAGTTGCGTGTTGAAGTGCCTGACACTAATGAAGCGAAAGAGCTGACCAAGTTCTGCCGTAAATTCTCTGTGCCGTTACGCAGTGCATTGCGCAGTGCCGGTATTTTGCTGCCTAAAGAGAACCCTTATCGCCCTGTGCTGCACGTGTTCTTTATTGCGCCGGGTTGCTGTTATGTCGGGTACTCGTACAGCAATAATAACTCGCCGTTTTACATGGGTATTCCGCGCCTGAAATTTCCTTCCGATGCACCAAGCCGTTCCACGCTGAAGCTGGAAGAAGCATTTCATCTGTTTATCCCGCATGATGAGTGGGATGAGCGTTTAGGCTCAGGAATGTGGGCGGTCGATCTGGGTGCATGCCCAGGTGGTTGGACTTACCAGCTGGTAAAACGCAGCATGTTTGTTTATGCGGTAGATAATGGCCCAATGGCAGAGAGCCTGATGATGACCGGCCAAGTGACCCATATTTGCGAGGATGGCTTTAAATTTGAGCCGCCACGTCAGAATATCGCGTGGCTGGTGTGTGATATGGTTGAGAAACCGGCCAAAGTTGCTGCCAGAATGACCGAATGGTTGGTTAACGGCTGGTGTCGTGAGGCCATTTTTAACCTCAAGCTGCCGATGAAAAAGCGCTATGAAGAAGTTAACCATATTCTGGAAAAACTGCACTTGGCACTCAAAGACAAAGGTATAAATGTGCAGATTGCGGCTAAACAGTTGTACCATGATCGTGAAGAAGTGACTGTGCATGTTCGCCGTATGTGGGTAGCAGTCAGCCCGAAAGCGAATGCGTACCGCAGTTACCGCGATGATGAGTAAGCGCGGTTTCGGTTATGAGCTGGCTGTGTAACTCTGTTTAATCCTATGTAATATAGCGATTCAGTGGAGTAAATACTCCGTGAAAAAAATCCTGCTGCACTTGTGCCGCAGGATTTTTTTATGCGTAGGTTTATCTGCCGTGTTATGTGTGGTGCACATTGCCGAAGTGAACGTTGCCGCAAGTACTGATGTTGTGATGAGCCTTATATCGTAAAAGGGGGGATCAGCAGCGTAGCTGTTGCAGATTGATCCCCAATGGTAAATCTTGTTGTAACGAGGCAATTTTCCGGCTTAACCGTGCGAGTTCCGCATGTTGTTGTATTTTTTTTAGCAGCGCGGGTGGGTGATCGGTGGCGGCCAGTACCGCATCTAGCGAGCCATAACGTTGCAGCAAGGTAGCGGCGGTTTTCCCGCCGACACCCGGAATGCCGGGGATTTTACTGCTATTGATACCGGCTAACCCCCAGTAATCTGGCAGTAGTGCAGGGCTGACACCGAACTCTTGCGCGACAAACGGCGCATCCAGCCAGCGTTTTTGAAAGTAGTCGCGGATTTGCAGGGTCGGAGCGAGTAACTGGCAGTAGCCTTTATCGGTTGAGACAATAGTGGCCTGATGGCCGCGTGAGCTTATCTGGCATGCCAGTGTGGCGGCCAGATCATCGGCTTCATTATCGTGTGCAGTCAGTGAGCTGACACTGTGCTGTGCAAAGGCATCTTGAAATTGGCTGAGTGCGGCAGCCAGTGCATCGGGCATCGGGGAGCGGCCCTGCTTATAGGTTGGCAATAGCTGATGTCGCCAGCCGCTGAGTCGCTCTGGAGAATCAAATACGGCTACTGCATGGGTTGGCTTAGTGTGTTGTAAGAGGGTGCTGAGGGCGTTGCTACACTGTTCGATACAGCGCGGCATATCGACCGGTTTGTTGCCGCTGTCGTGTACGGCATGAATGCGCCGGATAAGATTGAGCGCATCAACGACCAGTAAGTGAATCGCCATGAAAAAGTACCATCGGATCAGGAATAATATCCGATGGTACTGAGCTAGCGCGGTGAGCGCAAATTACGTCGGCAGAATATCAGGTGATGATTTCATAGCACGGGGCATAGGCAGTTGAGCCTGGCAGTTTCATCCGGTGCTGCTGAACAAAGCTTTCCAGCAGTTTATCCATCCGGCGCATCAGGGCTTTATCGCCATCAATCTGGTACGGGCCATGCGCGGCAATAGCCTGCAAGCCTTTCTCTTTGACGTTACCCGCTACAATGCCTGAAAACGCCTGACGCAGGTTTGCAGCTAGCGCTTCGGCAGGTTGATCAAGGTGTAAGTTGAGCTGACTCATGTTGATATGGGTCGGTTCAAATGGCTGCTGGAAGGCCGGTTCAATTTTTAATGACCAGTTAAAGCTGTAGGCATCGCCGGTTTCCATGCGGTGCTCTTTCACTGCTGTCATGCCCTCTTTCATGATCTGCGCCACTTTAACCGGATCATCAATCACTATCTGATAGCGTGATTGCGCGTCAGCGCCAAGGGTTGCGCCGATAAATTCGTGCAGCGATTGGAAGTAACTTTCGCTCTCTTTCGGGCCGGTTAAGACTATCGGCATTGGCTGGTGGCTGTTCTCTGGGTTTATCATTATCCCTAAAATGTATAAAAGCTCTTCGGCTGTACCCACTCCGCCCGGGAAGATGATAATGCCGTGCGCCATGCGTACAAACGCTTCGAGGCGCTTTTCAATATCCGGCATAATGGTCAGTTCGGTGACCAGCGGGTTTGGCGGTTCAGCAGCGATGATGGAAGGCTCGGTGATACCCAGAAAACGGCCGGTTTTGATGCGTTGTTTGGCATGGCCAACGGCTGCGCCTTTCATCGGCGCTTCCATTGCTCCTGGGCCGCAACCGGTACAGATGTTCAGATCACGTAGGCCCAGTTCGTGGCCGACTAAACGGCCATACAGATACTCTTTCTCATTAATTGAGTGCCCGCCCCAGCAGACCACGGTGTTCGGGTATTCACCGGTATGCAGCAGTTTTGCATTACGCAGCAGCGCAAAGACGAAATTGGTGATGTGGGTGGAGTCGTGCAGGTTTAGCTGAGTAATGTGCGAGTTGAGCTGGGCGTTGACGAACAAAATATCACGCAGCACGGCAAACAGATGTTCGTGCAGGCCACGGATTATCTTTCCATCAACAAATGCAGTTTCGGGCGGATTAATCAGTTCGAGTTTGACACCGCGCTCACGGCGAACCACATTAATATCAAAATCATGGTGTTTTTGCAGTAGATCCTGACTGTTATCTGTATGGCTGCCAGAATTTAATACCGCCAGTGAACAGTTGCGATAAATTTGATACAGCTCACTTGAGGCAGTGCGCTTTAACATATCAACTTCGAGTTGTGAGAGCTGATCCATAGCGCCAATGGGGTTGAGATGTGTAATCAAAGTGACTCCTTTCAAATAACAACGATCGCAGTGTACTGTTGGCTTGTTGAGGCCGAAATGCGGGCTGATCGTGCGTTCGGTGGTCATAACTTCCCCACCCGTGTGCTACACGTTAACGCGCTAAGGCGCATATGCCAACTCTCAAAATATGAAGATTTGATTTCTACCTTGATTTTTTGCTTGATAGAGCGCTTTATCGGCCCGTTCAACCCAGGTGTTAATGCTGTCAGCATCCTGCAAACAGCTGGCTCCTAGTGATACGGTGATGGTGACGTTATCATCACGAAACTTGAACGGTAAGCGCTTAATTTTTTTACGGATCTCTTCAAGTTTCAGTGTCACTTCCGTTTCAGAGTAGTCAGCAATAATCAGCGCAAATTCTTCTCCGCCGTACCGGGCGATAAAATCAGTTTCACGCAGTGATTGCTGAATAGCGCGGGCGATTATTTTCAGGGCTTTATCGCCCGCTAAATGGCCGTAAGTGTCATTAAGTGTTTTAAAGCAGTCAAGGTCAACCATGACAAACCACAAGGGCTGCCGGTAGCGCTGCCAGCGTTTATATTCGAGATCCTGCCGCTCTTGCAGTGCGGCGCGGTTATACACTTTGGTCAGGTGATCTAAAAACAGGCGATGTTGCTGATCGAGTAGGCGGTTACGGTAATCGGTGGTTTGCTCAAGAATAGTGCAGAGCACATTCTCATTACTTTGGATGCGTTCAATCGTCGTGTGCATTTGCTGGCAAAGCTGCTGATGCTGCTGTGTTTGCTGCAGCAGTGTCTGCACGGCCTGCTGGATTTGACTGGCTGAAAGCGCTTGCGGCTGTTCGAGCGTGTTGAGGGTATTTTGCATCTCTTGATTCAGGTGTTGCATGTTGTGGTGATCAAGATAGGCATGTTCAACTGATTTGTTCATGCTGTGGTGCAGCATGCCCAGATCATCATTTAGGCTAGCCAGAAAACGGTGTGAACTGCGCCTTTCGCTGCGTGTTCCCTGTAATATCAGTTCAATAATGTCAAAACTGTACTGAATCAGTTGAGCGGCATCGGTACCAATCAGCAGATGGTTGCGGATCTCAAGCAGCCGCTGGCCTATCTCTGCATCAAAGTCGAGTTCAGAGATCAGGTGTTGCAGTTCATCAGAGACTTTTTGCTGGATATCCAGCGTCAGCGTAGTGTGTGAGGGCTGCTCGGCATGTTGCTCACCCAATGCCGCGAGCATGCGTACGGCACGGCTGAATAAGTGCAGGATACGCTCAATGCGCAGAGTCAGATCTGGTGTGTGCTGCGTGCTCAGTTGCAGTACAGCATCTTGACGTAATTGCGGCGAGAGTACGGCGGTAGTTTTCAGACACTCGGCGGCCTGTGCTATACCCTCGTTCAGCCGTTGCTGTTGGGCTACCCGTTGCTGGCTGAATTTGAAGGCAAGCCGCTCAAGTAAGGCCAAACGCGGGATCATCAGCGATGTTTCTTTAGCGCGATCAAGGTCAATGCGGATATCAATTAAAATGCGATCAAGCTCGCTATCAGCGCCCTCCAGAGATTGGGTGACACGCCCGAGCACACGCCGCAGTAGCTCACTTTCGCGCGAGTGTTTTCCTGATAGCCGCTGGTAGCTCTCTTCGAGCTGAGCTAATTGTTGGCGCAAATCAACTTCACTATCCATTCACGTCATCCATTGCTTGATCCTATCAACCTGAGCCTATAAATATGCATGCATATGCCGTACCTGCGTGGTGTCGCGGGCTAAAATGTTGAGACGGCATCACAACGTATTATCGGCATCCTTGGATTTTTCTTCAGAGTGAATTTGTGACTTTATGTGCTCTACGGCTGACCAATCAATACTGTAATCGGTTTGCAAGTGCAGCACCTTGACCAATCCGCGCCGGATGGCCTCAATACAGGCGGTATGTAAATCGCCCTGAAAACAGGCTGGTGTGGCCCGCTGAATCGGCATTAGGAAAACCCAGTTATCTAGCCTGCTACGCAAATTAAGATCTTTTGCTGCACACAGCGCCAGCTGCAAAATATTCAGCAACTGCGGAAGGTTTACACCAGAGGTTGCTCGTGGCAGGAAAGGGTACTGACATGCGCCAATACTGATAGTGCCTGCGGGCGCGGTATACCCAGGGAACTGCTCAAACACCGACAAAATAGAGGCACAAAACGTTTCGGGATCAGTGCTGCCCTGTTCACCGTGTTGCTGCTGAATATACAAAAACGTACCATCTCTAACCTGAAAAATCTGCCCGTTATTACCGAGCATGTTATTACCGAGTGTACTGTACAAATACCGCCCCAACTCAGCCTCTATTTTGCTCGATTCAGTGAAGCCGATTTCAATTTTCTGGCTCAGCTCTGACAGCCAGTGCAAGTGAATAAAGGCCACATTTAAACGCAACATGGTAAACGGGTCTGTCAGCTCTGTATCTGCAGATGGATCTGCCGCTTGTGTTGCCATGGCTTGCTCACACAAGTTCAGCGTATGCTGCAACTGTTTAGGCAGGCGGGCGTACATACAGCGCTGGTTCGGTAATCCGCTGCGCGGATGCAAATAGTGGCTTTTACGCACGCGTCTGAGCTTTGTACGCAGTGCGGGTGTTAGTACCAAGAAATAGCAAGTCACACCGAGTAAAATCAGGATGATACACAAGAGCACCCGATTAAACTTTTGTGCTTCCTCTTTTTGTGCACTGATTGCGTGATAGTTGGCATTGAGTAGTTGTTCAGTGTTAATTTTCGTGACTAACTTCTCACGTTGCTTAAGTGTTTCAGTATTAAAAAACAGTCGTTGTTTTTGAATTTGCTGTAATAACGTAATTTTTTTGTGCAGATAAAGATTTTCTTGTTTATCGTTCCCTTTTTTTCTGTATGCATTAATCAGTAACTCATAAGCATACAGGCGGGTATTTAATTCTGATTCAGGTATTTTAATTATTGCCTTTTTTATTAAATCAAGTGCTGATTCAATGTTGCCTGAATGTAATAACCAATCACCTTTTAACAGTAAAAAAGGCGGGTATAACTCACGTGAGTTTTTATCTTCGTTTAAGTTTTGTTCAATTTGCTTTATGTACTCTTCGGCTTTGAGCGGCTCACCAGTATTTAAATAGATATACCCAATTCCGATTTTTATTCCAATTAGCTTGCTTCCATTCGGTAACGAATTTTCAATATCCATCGCATTCAGGTAACTGACCAGTGCTAAATTTAGCCGATTTTCTACTCGGTGAATATGGCCGATTAATTTCAATGTGCTGGCAAGAGAGACTTTATCCTGAGTAGCCTGATAAAAATTAGCTGCCTGATTTGCATAATTAAGTGCTAGGGAGTAGCTGCCAAAGGTGAAATAGAATTGGGCTAGTTGCAGCTGTGTAACAGCCAACAGATCAGGTTGGTCAAACTCCATTGAAAGACTTAGCGCGGTTATCAGGCTCTCTTGAGCTAAATCTCGCTCTTGTTCTAGCAAATGCAGCTGGCTGGCAATGAGATAGTAATTAATGCGTGATGATGGATACTTCATCATAGGAAGCAGCTTTTGTGCGCATAACAACTGCTGTTTGGCATACTGAAAAACATCCTGACTCGGTGATTGAGTCAAGGTGTTATTGAGCGCTATTTTTGCCTGCAACAAATGATAACGTACTGTTATATCTGTTGTGGAGTTTACTCCTTCAGGTAATTGTTCAAGCGGTTGTAATTCAGGCAGTGCTTTACTCTTATCGTGGGTAAATTGCCAGATTAATTCAGCCTTTGTTAGTAGTGCATCAAAATAAATAAGATCATGCTGTTGATTCTTTGTGCGCGTAATCACACTATCGATCGTATTTATCGCTTGCTTATTATCCCCTAACTTGGCAAAAGCCCGACTTTTAAGTAAACATGAATATAAAATATTCTGTTGATATTGTTTCACATGTTGGGGATTTAAGTTACGAACCGTGGTGTTGGTTGATAGGTTATTATTTGGTTTATTTAAATACTGGTCAAGGCGATTAATCGCCATTTGAGGCTGTGTCTTTAATAACTGTTCAGCATCAAGTAATGGCTTTTCCGGTTTATCCAAAGGAATCTCAGTTAACACAATAGCATGCGCAAATGAAAACTGTATGAAATATAAAGAAAAAGCGAGAAGGCAGCGTATCACAATCATTTCGTTCTATTATTGTTGATATTTTACTGTCTAAAATTAATAGCTGCAGTGTAGCCTATGCGGTACATGAAACCAAGCGTACCGCAAAGAATTTAAGATATTATTGACGTGGAAGGCGAATATTAAAAGCAGAGGGCACTTCCCAATTAGAGCGGAATGGATTGATATCCAGCCCACCACGCCGAGTATAGCGGGCAAACACCGTTAAGCATTCAGGTGCACAGAAATGTTGAATGTCGGTAAATATACGCTCTACACACTGTTCATGAAATTCATTGTGATTACGAAATGAGATTAGATAACGCAATAACTTCTCGCGATCAATTCGCTTTCCACGATAGTGAATTTTTACTGAGCCCCAGTCAGGCTGATGCGTGATAAGGCAATTTGATTTGAGCAAATGGCTGACCAATATCTCCTCAACCACTGTATTGTCGTGTGGATTTACCGCACCCTGTAAATATTCGGCATCAAAATCATAGCGATCAATGGTAATATTCTGCTCATCAATACACTCACCACCGAATGAACCGATTAATTGCCCCTCATACTGGGCTAGCCGGTGCAAAACTACCTCAACATCAGCCTCAGCACAGACACTCAGATCACGCTGTAACCTTGCCTGAACCTCATCCCAATCCGCAAACTGGCTCTGATTAAAGCTATTCAGATACAACTTAAAGCTTTTTGACTCAATCAGATTGCGGCTGGTTGCCGGAACGCGCACATCGCCAATGGCTACTTGCGGCAGGCCCTGTGCATTGAGCCAAGATAGCTCATACAGTGTCCAGAGATCTTCCCCGTGAAACGGCAGATTCAGCCCTAGTGCCAGATCGTCACGGTTCAGTGCCCGCGGAACGCCCTGCAATAATTCAGGTGAATAGTGATCACAATAATCGGTTTTTTTACCCAATGTCAGTGCTGACAGTGCCGGATCCTTATCGTATTTACTCATTACATCTGCTCTGTGTCAGTTACAATCATCTGCAGTGTAACCTAAATTCAGAGTAAGATAATGCCCCTACCAAGCCCACAAAATATGTCACAAGACAACCCAATCGGTGAGCCATACAGCACACAAGCATTGATACACTTTACTGACCGTTACCTACAGCACTGGAAGGCAGAACAACAAACCCTGCCGGAAAGTGAAAGCCTGCTGGGGATAGCCTCACCCTGTATTGCGCGCACGGCAGAAAATAGCCTTTACTGGCAACCGGTTAGGCCCGGTATTCACACCGCAAACCCAGCACTTTACTCTGTAGAACAAGCACTCAATATCCAGATCCGTGCCGAAGCCCATGCCTATTTTTCGGCTCAGTTTGCCGGTGATATGGCCGCACAGTGGCAAGGAAACTCCCTAACACTGCTGCAAGTCTGGAGCCATGATGACTTTCCCCGCATGCTGGAAAACCAGATTGGCCACCTTGTTACCCAGCGGCGGCTCAAACAGAGCCCGACCCTGTTCCTTGCCCTTACCGATGACGACATGCAGATCATCTCGCTGTGCAACATCACCGGCGAAATTCTGCTCGAAACCCTCGGCACCGGGCAGCGTATCCGTGTGGCCGATAACCTGTCTGATTTTCTGGCCGGTTTAACACCGCACATTGCCGTACTGTAAGCACCTTTCATTTATCCTTGCTGCAAATCCGCTACAGCACGTTGTAATGTTGCAACGTGCTGTTCAAGCACTCGAATCCGCTCGGTCAGCTCGGCAACACCCTGTATGGGTTCAGCATCCTCCGGCAACAACATCGCCTCGTGCAGTGTATTGGCCTTATCTTTTGCCAGCATATTCACAATCACCGGTAACGGCACCGGTGTAGACAAACGCCCCTTAATTAATGCAACCGAAGGCGTTTTTCCCTCACGCTTTAACTGCAACAAAGCCTGCGCCACCTCGTTCATCTATTATTCCTCTCTTAACGGGCTGTTTATTTATCGCACTATCATAATTGTCTGTTTTGCGTACAGGCCAAGGCTGCTGCAATCTGAGTGCTATACCGCATTCAAGCATACTTTTGGGGGATATTAACAGCACAGAGCGGCATATATAGATCCAGTTGCTTCATACCGATTTAGCAGATTGTGCGCAGTGGGTTGACTTATATCAAAACATCAACGGATATTTACCAGAGATAAGCCATGTTTGGTGTGCGATATATCCTACAAACACTGTAAGACAACAAATAAAGGTTTTGAACGGTTACATCGCTATACAAAAATATATATACATATAAATCAATATATTAGTGAAAATAAACTGAATTGAAATCGAATACATAATACATATAAAATCAAACAGCGCCTTGTAGAAAAATTAGGGAAGGGTAATCTTAACCACGTCGACAGGATGCGGCGCTGCAGAAATGCAAAACAACAAGGACACGCCAAGGAGTACGGCGATGGCGTCAGGATGACCCATCAAGAGTTCAGGATGAATTCACCGGAAATGGATATCTAACAGGAACACTCAGCAGCAATGCCGAGGCCATCAACGGGATGCTGATGGGTTAAGGATGACACAGGACACACGTCAGGATGGCGTGCAGGGAACACGCCTCAGGATGGGGTTACGGATAACTTCAGGATGAAGTCAGGGACACCTCCAGGACGGAGAAGTGAGCCGATTCAAGGATGTAAGCGGCAGCGCAAGGAATGGCACAAGGAAGATCGTCAGGATGACGAACGGACAGCTTCACGGATTGAAGATCAAAGGACAAGCCCGAGGATGGGGTGAGTTTCAAGGAGTGATGCAGGGAGCACGCTTTGCAGCAGGATAAGCTGTAGCTAGACCTGAGGGGGTATCGCAGTGCGGTACCCCTTCTTCTATTTTCTATCTCATATATTCTTCTGCTTATCTCTTGCTATATTTCGGTATTTACCCTGATGTAACACCCGTACCAATAAAAGCACATCATGTTCTCTTTTTCTTGCGTCAAAACACCCTCTGTTCACGGCGGGTTAACCGTAAAAATAACCAATAAACAAACATTTTGTGCTACATAAGTCATTAAACCCTCAGTTTGTCTATTTTTGGTCTTGACAAGTTACCGGTAACGCTCATGTTTAAAATGGTCAATGTCTTACTTTTGTGTAGGATATTTCTTACAAAGACTGTGGGAATATCCCTATAAAGCATGTGAGTACCTAAAAAGAGTTATCTTAATAAATTATTTGAAATCATTAGGTTATATTAAAAGCCATAAGAAATATCCTGAAATGATTTTTTTCATCTTGTGATAAGTGCATTGAGCTGAGCCTGTAAGTGGGTATGATTAGCTCATCGAAACGAATTCGATAGCCTTTAGGAAAACAGGCTTTCTCAGGAAGAGAAGAAAAAGGATTCCCCCGTAAGGATTCGGGTGCGCTGACAGGATGTGAGCGGTTAAGGACGATACAAGGATACACTTCAGGATGAAGTTTAGGATGCTGCCTCAGGATGAGGAAGTGGACGCTTTAGGATGAAGCTTAAGGACACCTCCAGGACGGAGAAGGGCATCAGACATGAAGTCTGGTAGCGCAAGGATGGCTCAGGATGACACGCCAGGATAGCGTAAAGGACAGCCCCACGGATGCGGGGATCACAAGGAACACATCAACGGATTTGATGCTTATCACGGAGTGATGCAGGGAGCACCTGTGCAGCAGGATAAGCTGTAGCAAGACCAGAAAGGGATGCCGGAAACGGTATCCCTTTCTCTATTTCTACATTTCTATTTCTTTTACTGTCACTATCGCTTTATCTCATCTCTAATCAATGCAGCTTTTTATGCAATTTAATCAGGGCATTGGTCAGTGATTCGGGTGCCTGTTTTTGCTGTAACAGCGTAAAAATCTGCTGCCGTAACAACGGCTGGGTGATCACTTCAGGGTAGAGTTGCTCAAACAGTGCTGAGTTTCCTAGTGCTTGTAAATAGGGCTGTAACAGTGCTGGTGAACTTAACCGGTGTGGTAAGCGGGCTGTTAATGCAATCAGCCATGCATCGGCATTCTCGTGTTGTAACTGGTGCTGTATAAATGCCTGTTGCTCGGCAGAATCAGGTGCATATGCCAAAGCCCGCAACAGTAGCAACTGATCATCTTGCGTCGCACTGCGGGTTAAACGTGCAAACAGTATTTCGGCCACTTCAGCACTGATCTCAGTCTGCTCAAGACACAAACATAACGCCTGCAACGGAATGCTCGGCATCGCATTGATAGCCCGACACAGCATGATCTGATGCTGACTGGTGCGATCACGCGTGATCACCTCTGCCAACCCCTGCAACCCTACATCCTGCCACTGCTGCCAGCCCAGCTCACCGGAAAGATAGCGTTGTGCCGGCAGATAAAAACGCGAAGGCGCTTGCTGATGCGAGTGTGACAACCGCGCATGAAACATCGCCATCCGCTCGGGGCTCGGTTGCCAGTGCTGTGGATGCTCGGCAAGGGCTTTTTTATCCTCTTCGCTGGGTATTTTCTCCAGCTTGTTGCCCAAAGTGTGCTGTAACAGGCGGGCAAAACGGGCACACTCTTCGGGGATCAGCATGCCATTTTCATCGAGTGACAGCGTTAAAAACCAGATACAGGGTTCGGCTGTGTCAGCGGTTGTTGCGTCATCGGTATTGGTGGTTTTTGCTTGGTTATCGCCCGACATGGTTTTTTCAGAAGATTCAGAAGATAAAGAGAGGTTGGCATGTGGTGTACAAATCAGGGCCAGCCTAGCCTGTCCGCGTAGTGGATAAGGGTAAGGCCGCTGCTGATTTTCCAGCAACGAAAAAGTGGGTAAAGCCAGTGGATGCGGGCGGCGGCCTAAGTCGTAAAAGGTTGCATTCACATCGGCAAAGGTCAGTAGTTCGGTCAGTGCTGCTGTCATGGCGGGATATCTGCTCGGGCAAGTTAGCGTTAAATGCTAAATTATAGGGAGGATAACGGTTCGGTGATATGCTTGGCCGCCCTTTTTTAACCCAGAGGTGATGATGGATCGCTATCAACATGCATCTTTATTATTAGATAATATTCAGCAAGCACTGGTTACGCTTGATTTGTGGCAGGCCATGCCGCCTGAGGCTGCTGCGTTTAAAAGCACTGAGCCGTTTAGCATTGATACTATGTCGGCAGAGCAGTGGTTGCAGTGGGTATTTATGCCACGTATGCAAGCGCTGCTTGATGCGAAAGCCCCTTTCCCAGCGCGTTTTTCCATTGCACCTTATGTGGAAGAGGCGTTAAAAAATCATCCACACATTTCCCTGTTATTAGCTCCATTGCAGGAGCTTGACCGTCTGTTTACGCGAGAAGCCTGATGCCAGAGTCTGTACCGTTGAACCCGTTAACCTCTACCGAGTTGCCTGATAGCGTGATCTCCTCTGAATCAGAAGAGAGCGAAGCGTTTAACACGCCTGTTGATCCGGATATTACCTTGCCGATTTTGTATCAGGATGAACACATTATCGCGATAAACAAACCGGCAGGGTGGCTGGTGCATCGAAGCTGGCTTGATCGCCATGAAAAAGTGGTGGTGATGCAGACGGTACGTAACCAGATTGGCCAGCATGTTTTTACCGTGCATCGCCTTGATCGCCCGACATCCGGTATTTTGCTGATGGCACTGTCGAGTGAGGTTGCTCGTACCTTGTCCGGCATGTTTGAACAGCAGCAAATAAAGAAAACCTACCATGCGGTGGTTCGCGGCTATCTTGAGGGGGAAGCGGTACTCGATTATCCGCTGGTTGAAGAGCTTGATAAGATTGCCGATAAATTTGCCAGCCAAGAGCGTACCGCGCAGCCTGCCGTTACGCATTACCGTGCGCTGGCTAAAGTAGAAACACCGTATCCGGCGGGGCGCTATGAAACCACGCGTTACAGTTTGGTTGAGCTAAAACCTGAAACCGGCCGGAAGCATCAGTTGCGCCGCCATATGGCCCATTTGCGCCATCCGATTATGGGCGATTCAAGCCACGGTGATTTAAAGCAAAACCGCGCCCTGAAAGCTAATTTTGGTGCAGGCCGTTTGATGCTGCATGCCAGTGAATTGACGCTCAATCATCCGGTAACGGGCGAGCTATTACACATCACTGCACCGTTGGATGAAACATGGCAACACCTGATGCAACAATTTGACTGGTCTGTGTAAGATCCTGTGACGTAATCGACTTGCACAACACCCCGCAACACGGCAGGATGGTTGAAATACCTAACAAAAGGAAACTGCATGGCCAGGGTGGGGATTTTTGTCGGAACTGTGTATGGAAACGCGCAATTGGTTGCCGATGAAGCCGAACGGATTTTACGTGTTGCCGGACACGATGCGAACATCTATGAAGAAGGTTCGCTCGAAGATTGGCAACAATACTTGGAAGCCGTGGTGTTGGTGGTCACCTCAACCACTGGGCAAGGAGATTTGCCCGATACAATTGCCCCGTTATACCTCGCTATGCAAGATACCGGATTGTGGCAACCTAAATTGCGGTATGGCGTGATAGCACTCGGTGATAGCAGCTATGAAACCTTCTGCGGTGCAGGCAAACAGTTTGATACTTTGCTGCATGAGCAGGGCGCGCAGCGGATACAAGAGCGTTTAGAGTTAGATGCTACCTCGCATCCTGAACCCGAGCTTACCGCCCGCGAGTGGATTGAAGCATTTTCACGCGCAATCTAAATGCTAAATGTAATAAAAAGCCCGCTACTGCGGGTTTTTTATTATCCGCATCGCTGAGTTTTATCTAGCTGAGTTCTATATTCTTACGCTCTGCCTCGTTAAGTTCGGCTTCATTGGGTTGTCCAGATGGGGTTCTCTGGCACAGCACTTTATCCTGTTAACAGGTCTTTCTTCCCTTTTTTTTGCGTTTGTTGTTACTGTTTGCTTTTTAACCGATACGATTTTCAGATCAGCGTTACGTATTATTTTTTACCGGTAATGGCTGCAATCTGTTGGGGCCATTGCTGCGGCAATTCGCACTCATTACAATTGGCTGAATCGATCTGACGCTTGTTTTTATGTCGGTAACAGTGCATTTATAATATAAAAACGTGATCACTGGCACGTTATTGGGTCTGCACTTGCCGTTTTAATGGCGACTCTGAGAAAATGATTCCCTATTTCGTGTTTTGTCCTTCCGCCCTGCTAATTTTCAGGAGTAGAAAATGCCTTCTCGCAAAGAACTTGCTAATGCCATCCGTGTACTGAGTATGGATGCCGTACAAAAAGCCAACTCGGGTCACCCCGGCGCTCCTATGGGAATGGCCGACATTGCCGAAGTTCTGTGGCGTGATTTTTTAAAGCACAACCCGACCAACCCAGCATGGGCTGATCGCGACCGTTTTATCCTCTCTAACGGCCATGGTTCAATGCTGATTTACAGCCTGCTGCACCTGAGCGGTTACGATCTGTCTATTGATGATTTGAAGCAGTTCCGTCAACTGCATTCACGTACCCCAGGCCACCCTGAATATGGCTATGCACCGGGTATTGAAACCACCACTGGCCCTTTAGGTCAGGGCATTACCAATGCGGTGGGTATGGCAATGGCGGAAAAAGCGCTGGCGGCACAGTTTAACCGCCCAGGCCACGACATTGTTGACCACTTCACCTACTGCTTCTTGGGTGATGGCTGCATGATGGAAGGTATTTCACACGAAGCTTGTTCACTGGCCGGTACGCTGGGTCTGGGCAAACTGGTTGCGTTCTATGATGATAACGGTATCTCTATCGATGGCCATGTAGAAGGCTGGTTCACTGATGATACCGGCATGCGTTTTGAAGCGTATGGCTGGCATGTTATCCGTGGTGTTGATGGTCACAATGCAACCGCAATTAAAGCCGCAGTTGAAGAAGCGCGTGCGGTAACGGATAAGCCATCACTGATCATCTGCAAAACCATCATTGGTTTTGGTTCACCAAATAAATCCGGTTCGCACGACTGCCACGGTTCACCGCTGGGTGATAAAGAAATTGCTGCAGCACGTGAGTTCTTGGGCTGGAAAGAAGAGCCTTTTGTTATCCCAAGTGATATTTATGCGCAGTGGGATGCCAAAGAGCAAGGCACAGCAAAAGAGCAGCAGTGGGATGCACAATTTGCCGCTTACCGCGCTGCATTCCCTGAGCTGGCCGCTGAATTTGAACGCCGCGTAATCAAAGGCGAACTGCCAGCTAACTGGGCACAAGCATCTACCCAGTTCATTGAGCATCTGCAAGCGAATCCGGCGAAAATTGCTAGCCGTAAAGCATCACAAAATACACTCGAAGCGTTCGGTAAATTGCTGCCGGAGTTTATGGGTGGTTCTGCTGACTTAGCACCGTCTAACCTGACCATGTGGTCTGGCTCTAAATCGGTCAGCGGCAACGATATGGCCGGTAACTACATTCACTACGGTGTGCGTGAGTTCGGTATGTCAGCCATTATGAACGGCATCGCGCTGCACGGTGGTTTCATTCCTTACGGCGCAACTTTTCTGATGTTTATGGAATATGCCCGTAATGCTCTGCGTATGGCCGCGCTGATGAAGAAACGCGCTATTTTTGTGTATACCCATGACTCTATCGGTCTGGGTGAAGATGGCCCAACTCACCAACCGGTTGAGCAAATTGCCTCTTTGCGTCTGACACCAAACATGAGCACATGGCGTCCGTGTGATCAGGTTGAATCTGCAGTGGCGTGGAAATACGCTATTGAGCGTCAAGATGGCCCATCAGCGCTGATTTTCTCCCGTCAGAATCTGGCGCAGATGGATCGTAACGCGACTCAACTGGCCGATGTTGCCCGTGGCGGTTATGTCCTCAAAGATTGCACCGGCACACCGGAGCTGATCTTCATTGCAACCGGTTCAGAAGTTGAGCTGGCAATGCAAGCGGCTGAGCAACTTACTGCCGAAGGCCGTCAGGTTCGCGTAGTTTCAATGCCGGCAACCGATGTGTTTGATAAGCAAGATGCCGCTTACCGTGAATCTGTTCTGCCAGCAGCGGTTACAGCGCGTGTTGCTGTTGAAGCTGGAATTGCTGATTTCTGGTACAAATATGTCGGTTTTGGTGGCCGTATTGTCGGTATGACTACCTTTGGTGAGTCAGCACCGGCTGAACTGCTGTTTAAAGAGTTTGGTTTCACCGTAGAAAATGTGGTCGCAAAAGCGAAAGAGATCCTGTAATTAACATAATGTTAATGGCAAAAGCTTACCGTTATCGCCTTGCATGGCGGTGAGCTTTACCCTGTATTTTTCCCCCTATTTTCAACAAAGAGCTGCCTTAGGCAGCTTTTTTTGTTTAGAAAATGTGTTTAGGGAAAACCACTTTTAAGGAACACTGCATGGCAATTCGGGTTGCAATTAATGGTTTTGGCCGCATTGGCCGCAGTATTGTTCGCGCTTTGTATGAAAGCGGTCAGCGTGAGCTGATTCAAATTGTAGCAATCAATGAGTTAGCCGATCCGGCCGGCATTGCGCATTTACTGCAATATGACTCCACACACGGGCGTTTTTCTTGCTGCGTGCGCGCAGAGGAAGAGACATTATCCATAGAAGGTGATACGATTCAGCTATTACATATCCGTGAGTTAGCGCAACTGCCGTGGGCGCAATTAAACGTTGATATCGTGCTTGATTGTACCGGAAAGTTTGGTAGCAGGGCTGACGGTGAGCTGCATCTGCAAGCAGGGGCGAAGAAAGTGCTTTTTTCGCATCCGGCGGATAATGATATTGATGCAACCGTTATTTATGGTGTGAATCATACCCAGTTACGGGCTAGCGATAAGATAGTCTCGAATGGCTCTTGTACCACCAACTGCATCGTACCGATTATTAAGGTGTTAGATGATGCGTTCGGTATTAACTCCGGCACGATAACCACGATTCACTCGGCCATGCACGATCAACCGGTGATAGATGCTTACCATACCGATTTGCGTCGGGCACGAGCGGCAAGCCAGTCAATTATTCCGGTAGATACCAAATTGGCGAAAGGCATTGAACGGATTTTTCCGAAATTTTCCGACAGATTTGAAGCTATCGCTGTGCGAGTGCCCACAATAAATGTCACCGCGATGGATTTAAGTGTGACATTGAGCACGGATGTGAAAGTTTGCAACGTAAACCAGGCCCTGCAACGGGCGGCGCAAACCGCATTACATGGTATAGTTGACTATACTGAAGCACCTTTAGTTTCGATTGATTTTAATCACGATAGCCATAGCGCTATTGTGGATGGAACACAAACCCGCGTCAGTGGGCAGCGGTTGGTGAAAACGCTGGTCTGGTGCGATAACGAGTGGGGGTTTGCCAACCGAATGTTGGATACCACACGTGTTATGGCAGAGATAGGGTTGTAAACGATACTGATTGTTAACGTGTAGATACCGGCAAAATAGCCACAGTGTTTCGCACTATGATGACTTTTACCGTCTGCATTTAAAATCTTCATGGAATTAAAAAGAGGACTCACCATGTCTGTTATTAACATGACTGATCTGGAACTGGCTGGAAAACGTGTACTGATCCGTGCTGACCTGAACGTACCTGTAAAAGAGGGCAAAGTGACCTCTGATGCACGTATCCGTGCTTCTCTCCCGACGATTGAACTGGCCCTGAAACAAGGCGCATCTGTCATGGTCACGTCTCACTTAGGTCGTCCGACTGAAGGTGAGTACAACGAAGAGTTCTCTTTACTGCCTGTTGTAAACTATCTGAAAGATGTACTGGATGCACCTGTGCGTCTGGCAAAAGACTACCTTGATGGCGTTGATGTTGCAGCCGGTGAACTGGTTGTGCTGGAAAACGTTCGCTTCAACAAAGGCGAGAAAAAAGACGACGAAGCGCTGTCAAAGAAATATGCAGCACTGTGTGATGTTTTTGTGATGGATGCTTTTGGTACTGCGCACCGCGCACAAGCTTCTACCCACGGCGTAGCAAAATTCGCTCCTATCGCTTGTTCAGGCCCGCTGCTGTCAGCAGAGCTTGATGCGCTGGGCAAGGCGATGAAAGAGCCTGCTCGCCCGATGATCGCTATCGTAGGCGGTTCAAAAGTATCAACCAAACTGACCGTTCTTGAGTCACTGTCTAAAATTGCTGATCAGCTGGTTGTCGGTGGTGGTATTGCTAACACCTTTATCGCTGCGGCAGGTCACAACGTGGGTAAATCCCTGTGTGAAGCTGACTTACTTGATACTGCCAAGAAGTTGGCCGCTGAGTGCGATATTCCAGTAACCACTGATGTTGTTGTGGGTAAAGAGTTCTCTGAAACTACACCTGCAACTATCAAAGCGGTTAGTGATGTATCTGATGATGACATGATCTTTGATATCGGCCCAGACTCTGCAGAAGTGCTGGCTGAGATCATCATGAAAGCGAAAACTATTTTGTGGAACGGCCCAGTGGGCGTGTTTGAGTTTGACCAGTTTGCAAAAGGTACTGAAGTGATCGCGCGCGCAATCGCCGCATCACCAGCATTCTCTATTGCAGGCGGTGGCGATACTCTGGCCGCTATCGACAAGTTTGGTATTGCTGATCAAGTCTCTTACATCTCTACCGGCGGCGGTGCTTTCCTTGAGTTCGTTGAAGGTAAAGTTTTACCAGCAGTAGCGATGCTCGAAGCGCGCGCTAAAGCGTAATATTACCGACGGGAGGCAAATGCCTCCCGCTCTTTGTGGCTGATTATTATCAATAATCAGCGCAAACGTCTTATTGATTTAATCACGGCTGACGATACAGGACTAGGAACATGTCTAAAATTTTCGATTTCGTAAAACCAGGCGTTATCACTGGCGATGACGTACAGAAAGTTTTTGTAGTTGCAAAAGCGAACCAATTTGCTCTGCCTGCGGTAAACGTAGTAGGTACTGACTCTGTTAACGCCGTACTGGAAGCTGCAGCGAAAGTTCGTGCGCCAGTTATCGTTCAATTCTCTAACGGTGGTGCTCAGTTCTTCGCGGGCAAAGGTCTGAAACTTGAAGGCCAGCAAGCAGCGATTCTGGGTGCAATCACAGGTGCGCAGCACGTTCATGCAGTTGCTGAAGCCTACGGTGTGCCGGTTATTCTGCACACTGACCATGCAGCGAAAAAACTGCTGCCGTGGATCGATGGCCTGCTAGATGCCGGTGAAAAGCACTTTGCACAAACCGGTAAGCCACTGTTCTCTTCTCACATGCTGGATTTGTCAGAAGAGTCACTGGAAGAGAACATCGACATTTGCTGCGAGTACCTGACTCGTATGGCGAAAATGAACATGACTCTGGAACTGGAACTTGGTTGCACTGGTGGTGAAGAAGATGGCGTAGACAACAGCCATTTGGACCAATCATCGCTGTACACTCAACCAGAAGATGTGGCTTACGCTTACGAGCGTCTGAGCGCAATCAGCCCACGTTTCACTATCGCGGCCTCTTTCGGTAACGTACACGGCGTGTACAAGCCAGGTAACGTGAAGCTGACTCCATCTATTCTGGATGCTTCTCAAAAGTTCGTCTCTGAGAAATTCGGTCTGCCAGCAAAAAGCCTAGACTTCGTATTCCACGGTGGTTCAGGTTCTACTGCAGAAGAGATCTCTGAATCTATCAGTTACGGCGTAGTGAAAATGAACATCGATACCGATACCCAGTGGGCAACATGGGAAGGTGTTCTGGGTTACTACAAAACGAACGAAGCTTACCTGCAAGGTCAACTGGGCAACCCAGATGGCGCTGATAAGCCAAACAAAAAGTACTATGATCCACGTGCATGGCTGCGTGCTGCACAAAGCACCATGATTGCTCGTTTGGAAAAAGCATTTAAAGAGCTGAACGCGGTCGACGTTCTGTAATTTATTGCCTGATTATATTTAATATTAAGCCACTGATTTTCAGTGGCTTTTTTTTGTTTTATTTTCCCATTTTCTGCTGATTTTGTAGACTACTACTGATTTTATTGGCCGCTATGCACTGATGATCGGAGTGTAATAACGGTAATATAACCTGTTTGTGTCAGCGTTATTGCTGGCCAAAATAATCGAGATTTATTTTACTGCTTATTCATTTTTCTGATTTGTCTTATTGCGTATCAGGTTATATCCGTTTATTTTGCCTTCCTTTAAAAGCCCGGTGAATTTGGCAATGTGGCCTATTTAGCTTACTATGTGCGGCTTGCTATTTTTTTATACGAAGTGCCGCTGTATCAGCCGCATTACAATAATATTTTTATGATAAACAGTAACAACACAGAGGAAATAGAATGAAGCCGACCGAACCTTTAAATCCGCTCGATCCGCTTGATGTGGTAGACACCATTCAGCATGCCGGTAACTGGGTTGTTGATAATCAGGGTTTGCTGATTCAGTATGCCGTTAACCTTGTTGCCGCATTTTTAATCTTTATTTTCGGCTGGTTGGTGGCACGTATTGTGTCAAATACCATCAACAAACTGATGCTGAAAAAAGGTATAGATCGTGCAGTCAGCCATTTTGTGCGCTCACTGGTGCGTTATGCCATTATTGTTTTCACCCTGATGGCAGCTCTCGGCCGCTTGGGCGTTGAAACATCATCGGTTATTGCGGTTATTGGTGCGGCAGGTTTAGCGGTAGGTTTAGCGCTGCAAGGCTCACTGTCTAACTTTGCTGCTGGTGTCTTGATTGTCGGTTTTCGCCCATTCCGTGCCGGTGATTTTGTTGATCTGGGTGGCGTATCTGGTACTGTTGAAAGCGTACAAATTTTCTCTACCATTATTTGTACCGGTGATAAGAAAACCGTTATTATTCCGAATGCGGCTATTATGAGCGGTAAGATTATTAACTTCTCTTTGGAAGAGAACCGCCGTGTTGATTTGCTGATTAGCGTGGGCTACGAAGCAGATATTGATCAGGTAAAAGAGGTATTGGCTTCAGTTGTTAATGCTGATGACCGTATTCTAGCTGATTTAGGCTGCACGATTCGTATGATGACCATGGGTGCATCGTCATTAGATTTCGTGGTTCGTCCGTGGGTTAAAAATGCTGATTACTGGAATGTTTATTTTGATCTGATGGAAAATATTAAAAAAGCACTCGATGCCAATAATATTAATATTCCTTATCCACAAATGGATGTTCATGTTCGTCAGCAAAATAAAATCGGTGAATAATCGTTCCCCAGAACAACGGTTGATGCAATAAGCTATTCGTATCGCCGACATAAAAAAAGCGCCCATAGTGGCGCTTTTTTTATTGGATACCGCAAAATAAACTAAACCCGCTGAAGCGGGTTTAGGGGGCTGAGTATTTGGCCGGATTTATTCGGCGGCGTAGCCCTGTTCCGGTAATGGTTTACCATCCATCCAGGCTTGGTTTTCCTGATAGCTTAAGCGGCCATCAAGATACCAATTAATGACCAACGGATAGCTGCGGTGTTCCTGCTCCTGCACCCGCTGAGCAACCTCAGCGGCCGTGTCATCTTCAAAAATCGGTACTTGAGCTTGCAGAATAATCGGGCCGCCATCGAGCTGCTCGGTCACAAAGTGAATGCTGGCTCCGTGCACGGTATCACCGGCATCAATGGCGCGTTGGTGAGTATTCAATCCACGGTATTTTGGCAATAGCGAAGGGTGAATATTCAGCAGCTTGCCGCTGAACTGCTGTACAAACGTGCTGTTGAGTACACGCATAAACCCGGCTAAGACCACCAGATCGGGCTGATAGCGGGAAACGGCTTCAGCAAGTGCTGCATCAAAGCTGTCACGGTCGGCAAAATCACGCTGGCGCAGAACTTCAGCCGGAATGTTAGCTGACTGGGCACGTTCGAGCGCAAAGGCATCAGCGCGATCACTGATCACTGCTGTGACCTGACCCTGAATACGGCCAGACTCACAGGCATCAAGAATAGCCTGCAAGTTAGAGCCATTACCGGAAGCTAAAACAACGATATTTTTGGATGACGAATGCATTAACGGATA
Source organism: Plesiomonas sp. ISS29 (assembly GCF_056522795.1). Lineage (NCBI taxonomy): Bacteria > Pseudomonadati > Pseudomonadota > Gammaproteobacteria > Enterobacterales > Enterobacteriaceae > Plesiomonas > Plesiomonas sp. ISS29. The sequence continues at coordinate 2,813,565 of NZ_JAWRZQ010000001.1, read as the reverse complement.
ACCACTTGTTGTTCATGAGAAGTTGCTGTCTCGATAATACCGATTTGCCACGCTTTTTCACCTGCTGATGTCAGAATTTTTAGCGCATTCTCAACTTCAGCTTGTGGAAGGGCGATAATAATGCCTACACCACAGTTAAATGTGCGGTACATTTCGTGCGTAGAGACATTACCGTTCTCTTGTAACCAGTGGAAAATGGCCGGCCATTGCCAGCTACTCTCATCGATAACAGCTTTGGTTTTTTCCGGTAGAACGCGCGGAATATTCTCCCAGAAGCCGCCACCGGTTAAGTGGGCAACCGCATGCAAATTGGCTAGTGCAATTAGCTGCAACACCGAGCGAACGTAAATGCGGGTAGGTTCAAGCAGGTGATCGGCCAGCGGTTTACCGTCGAGGATGGTGGTTAAAGGGTCTTGTTCGCTAACGGCCAGAATTTTACGCACTAGAGAATAACCGTTTGAGTGCGGGCCGCTTGAGGCTAGCGCAATCAGGGCATCGCCCGGCTGCACTTTGCTGCCATCAAGGATCTCTGACTTTTCAACTACGCCGACACAAAAACCGGCGACATCATAATCTTCACCGTGATACATCCCCGGCATCTCAGCGGTTTCGCCGCCAACCAGTGCGCAGCCGGAAAGTTCACAGCCTTGCGCAATACCGGTGATGACGGCTGCGGCAGTCTCGACATCGAGTTTACCGGTTGCATAATAGTCGAGGAAAAACAGGGGCTCTGCGCCCTGAACAATCAGATCATTAACGCACATGGCCACCAGATCAATACCGATAGTGTCGTGGCGCTTAAGATCCATCGCCAAACGCAGCTTTGTACCTACACCGTCAGTGCCTGAAACCAGAATCGGTTCGCGGTATTTTTGGGGGATAGCACACAGTGCCCCAAAACCACCTAATCCGCCCATAACTTCAGGTCGGCGGGTTCGGCCGACAACACCTTTGATCCGATCAACTAACGCGTTACCTGCATCAATATCTACACCAGCATCTTTGTAGCTCAGGGAGGTCTTGTTGCTCACGGGGATTCCTCGCGGTTTAGTCCAAGGTTTAAACTAGGCATGGTTATTCTACCAGTGAAGGCAATCGTTTGCGAGGTGTTGCGTAAAAAGCCAGCTAAACAGTTATCAGGATGTAAAAAGAGTCGGGAAGTGGTGAACTTGTGCGCAGTTAGACAGCGTTTGCTACCGTAGCGGCCAATTTTCGGTGTATAATCCGTCGATTTTATTTCAGGCTGGTGTTTAAGGAGTAAGGCGATGAAAGTTGTTGAGGTCAAACATCCTCTGGTGAAGCACAAACTGGGGTTGATGCGTGAAGCTGAGATCAGCACTAAGCGTTTCCGAGAACTGGCATCTGAAGTCGGCAGTCTGTTGACGTATGAAGCAACGGCAGATCTGGAAACCGAGAATGTTACCATTGATGGTTGGTGCGGTAAAGTAGAAGTTGAGCAGATCAAAGGTAAGAAGATTACCGTTGTGCCAATTTTACGCGCCGGTTTAGGGATGATGGATGGTGTGTTAGAACACGTGCCGAGTGCCCGTATCAGTGTTGTTGGTATCTATCGGGATGAAGAGACGCTAGAGCCTGTCCCCTACTTCCAAAAATTGGTCTCTAACATTGAAGAGCGTCTGGCACTGGTGGTTGACCCTATGCTGGCAACCGGTGGCTCAATGATTGCGACCATTGATTTGCTGAAAAAAGCCGGTTGTAACAGCATTAAGGTGCTGGTACTGGTGGCCGCGCCGGAAGGCATTGCAGCGCTGGAAAAGGCACATCCGGATATTGAGCTATATTGTGCATCAGTGGATAAGTGTCTCAATGAGCAGGGCTATATTATCCCTGGTCTAGGTGATGCTGGCGATAAAATTTTCGGCACTAAATAAGGTTTTCCTTACCTGTTGCCATCAACGCCGCGTAAAGCGGCGTTTTGCATTCTCTTTTCTGCTGTGTGTCTTTGTATCCCTATTCATACTCTTCTGAGTTTTTATATTTTTATTTTTTGTCTTTATCTATCCTTTAATACTTTTCTTTTTATGACATAACAAAGACAGATGATGTTAGTGCCTGATTGCGCTAGGCTGTGACTCTGTTTTTGGTATTTTTATATTCGTTTTTGCTGTTATCAATGAGGTCGACAGGTATGCAGATCAGAAATCTTTTAGCCGGCGGGTTACTGCTGTTGACGGTGGGTGCTCAGGCTGCCGAAATGGGGGATTTTTATCAGGTTCGTATACCGGTCAGCAGTGATAGCATCTCTGATGCCGAACGTGTTCAGGCATTAGACGATATGCTCATTCGTTTCAGTGGATTACGGACACTTCCTGCAACGCCTGCTCTGAAAACTGCGCAGCAACAGGTGCAACGTTATATCAACCAAACTAATATCAGGAATGAGAACGGGGCGCGTACGGTTGATATTCGTTTTGATAAGGGTGGTATACAGCAGCTTGCACATGAGTTGGCTCTGCCGCAGTGGAGCAGTAACCGGCCAACGTTGATGTTATGGCTGGTGGATAACCAATCCGGCAACGGTAATGCCGCACAGCGGATCATGCAAGATCAGGAGTACTCGGCGGCCCGTGAGCAGATCCGGGTAGCGGCGATGGCGCGCGGAATTTCAGTATTACTGCCGCTCGGTGATCTTGATGACAATATGGCGGTATCGCCTTCTGATGTGCAGGGGAATTTTATCAAACCGATTGCGCAGGGCAGTGAGCGCTATCAGCCGGATGCAGTACTGGTCGCGACACTGAATACCGACTCACTGACATGGCGGCTCTATGATGGCAAGCCAGAAACGCTGTTAACGGCCATGCCTGAAGCGCCTGTACACACGCTCACCGGCGCGCCTGATCAGACTGTTGCTGAGATGATCCAGCAAATTGCAGATATTTATGCGCAAAAATCAGGCGATGCGCTTGGCGCAGGTGCTACCTCCGTTGCTGTAAAGTCAGGTTCGCTGGCGCAGGCCTATGCGGCACAGGATTCTTCTATTCAGCCCGATGTATCTGCCCAAGCGGTTGATTCAGCCCAAACTCAAATTCAAGCCCAAGCTCAAACTCAAACTCAAGCTTCGGCCGCACCAGCATCAACAGTGTCAGCGATGGTTGCCGAGCAAACTGCGCCTGTCTCTACATCAGCAACGGCCTCTTCTCCTGCTATGGTTGCGATTACTGGCCCAGAAGGGCAGTCAGTAATGCCTGATGTAGCAACGGTGGGTGGCTATGCGGGCACGGCTAAAACCACTAAGCCATCAGTGCCAGCCCCTTCGGCAATATTACCGAGCATGAATTACCCCTCTACGCCGCTTACGGAAAATCAGTATGCGGTGGTGGTGGCCGGGATCACTACGCCGGATCAGCTGGTTAATACCGGCAAAGCGTTGGCACAGATCAAGGCTTTTGGTGATGTTCAGATGATTGGCCTTGCAGGTAGCGAGGTTGAATATCATGTACAACTGAAAGGAGCACTGACGGATGCCGAGCGTGAACTGGCAGCAAGCGGATCGTTTAAAATGGATTCTGGCAACACAACGCAGGGAAAAGTACTAAAATATCAATGGGGATCGTAACAGATCTTTAGGTTGGTTCTCTCGTTGCGGTGAACATGGTAGACTTAGCAACAGTCTTAGCTAAGAGTGGACTCGAGTGGATCTGAATACACCGGCTCAGTTGTCGTTACCGATAAATCTTCCTGATGATGAAACGTTCTCTAGTTTTTATCCGGGAAAAAACCAGCAATTACTGGATGCGATTCAAGCACTGATCAGTGCCGAAAGTGGGGGATACCTCTATTTTTGGGCGCGTAAAGGTGCGGGGCGTAGCCATTTGTTGCATGCGGCTTGTGCTGAGTTATCGCAGCAAAATCAGGCGGTAGGATACGTTCCTCTGGATAAACGTGCCTATTTTGGCCCTGATGTGCTCGAAGGCATGGAGCATCTGGCGCTGGTTTGTATCGATAATATTGAGCTGATCGCCGATGATCCTGAGTGGGAGCTGGCGATATTTGATCTGTATAACCGGATCAGAGAGCAGGGCCAGACACGCTTGCTGATCGCCGGTGATCAAGCGCCTCGTCAGTTGCAACTGACATTGCCTGATCTGGCTTCACGCTTAGATTGGGGGCAGATCTATAAGCTGTTTCCGTTGGCCGATGAAGACAAACTGCAGGCATTGCAATCTCGGGCAAAATTGCGCGGGTTTGAAATGCCTGAAGATGTTGGGCGCTTTCTGCTTAAGCGGTTGAGCCGTGATATGCGTACGTTATTTGATACGCTAGACACGCTTGATCATGCCTCTATGGTCGCGCAACGTAAGCTGACCATCCCTTTCGTGAAAGAGATCTTGTCTCTATAGCGTTTTCTCAGTGAATGTTGCCCGAATTGGTTCGGGTTACAGGCTGTTTTTTTAGTGCCGCTACCGAGTAATGCGTATCTAATATTGAGATTTAGCTCTGCTTTTTCTTTAACTTTAAGCCTAGCTCTTTGCCGCGCTTTCGGGCAAACAGCAGATTAAAACAGAAGCTGCCACTGGTTAGCAGCAGTTCGATTATTCCAAACAGACGTTCGCCCTCATCAATACTGATAATCGTCAGCGCATGAATAAAGTAGAGCATCAGCACGAAGTTAGCCCATGCGTGTGTGTACGCTTTTCCCTGCATAATGCCTTTTAGCGGAAACAGCAGTGGAATACTCCAGCCGAGTGTCACTGCCCACGGGGCAACGTGTGGATGGGGTGATAACAAGGCATGCCACAGTATCTGCCAAGCCAATAAGCTAAGCCAAAACAGGCGGGAAGCCTGCCAGAAGCGGGTGGTATCGGCAGCCATGGGTATGGCTGATGCTATAGAACTCGGTGCGATAACGTTCGGTGGTGAGGAAGTGCGGGTACGGTGCGGCATACAAACATCCTGTTGTTATCAACCCGTTGCCGTAAATTAAGCGGCGGCAACGGCTTCCTGTTTATGATTTGAACTTGCTGTAGCGGCTTTGCAGTTGGCGCAGTTGATCAATACGGGCATCGTAACGCGCCTGCTTGAGGCTGTTGAGCACCACCATTTTACTGGCTGATGAGAGCAGGCTAATCGCCTCTTCAAAATTTCCTTGTAAGGCACTATTCTCTGCTCGGGCAGCCAGTTCGGCATCACGCTGATTTAAGCTGGCATACACTTCGGCAGACAGGCCCCACGCATTCATATCTGTCGGGTTGGCAAAGGTGTAGCGCTCTAGTAAGCGAACCGCTTCCTGACTACGGCCCGCTTTTAGGTAAGTATTGGCCAGATTAAGCTGTAACACGGCACTGTGTGGCTGGGCTTGCAGGGCTTTTTGTAAACGGCTGACGGCAGCGGCACTGTGCTTTTGCTCAATATCAATATCGGTCATCAGATCGATATACCACAGATTATTCGGCTGCTGGCTGAGCAATGGTTGCAGTGCGCTTCTGGCTTGATCGAATTTTCGGTTCTGGTAACTGAGCAGGGCCTTGCCATACTGTGCGGCAGTTTTTTCCTGTGTATTGCCCTGCTTAAGTTGCTGATCAAGTAGGGCGTTTGACAGTACCCGATCGCCGCTGCCGTACATACCCAACAGGCGAATTTTAGCCAGTTGAAAATCAAGTGAGAGTGCCGGATGGCGCTGCGGCATACTGCTGGCGCGGGTTTGTGCTTCGGCCAGACGGCTTTCCGGCAATGGGTGAGTCAGTAAAATTTCAGGCGGTTTGCTGGCATAACGGTACTGTGCAGCCAGTTTTTCGAGGAAAGAGGGCGAGCCTTGCGGGTCAAAACCGGCCCGTGATAACAGGGCGATACCGATACGGTCAGCCTCTTGCTCATTTCCCTGTGTAAAAGAGATCATGTTTTGCTGTGAACCGGCCAGTGTACCGCTCAGTGCTGCCATACCCATTTGCGGGTTGGCCATCGCCAATAGCATAGAACCAATTGCCGCCGCCCAGGTGACCGGAGCGGAACGTTGTTGTTCTTCCATCGCGCGCGCCAGATGGCGCTGGGTTACATGCGAGATCTCATGGGCCATGACAGAGGCCAGTTCACTCTCATTGTCTGCCGTTAAAATCAAACTGGAGTGCAGAACAACATTGCCACCAAAAAAGGCAAACGCATTGAGGTTGTTGTTACGGATGAGCAGAAAGTTAAACGGTGTTCGTACCGAGTCAGCTTGTTTGACCAAGCGCTCACCAAGGTTACTCAGATAGCTGTTTAGGAGCGGATCGTAAATCAGTGGTGCACTGCCGCGCATCTGGCGCAGATAGAAATCGCCAAGTTCGAGTTCTTGGTTGATACTAAGTACACTACCGCCTGCGGTGCCGATATCAGGCAGATCTTGGCTGATGGCCTGATCAGTACTTAACCCCGGCAGTGTTGGTGGCAGGGCGGCGTAAGCTGATGGCAACATGACACTGCTGTTAAACATGGCAGTGGTGAGAAGTGTGGCAATCACTGAGCGAGATAATCGGTGCATCATGATCTTCTCTTATACAATCCTTGGTTTACAGTAGACCCAGATCAGCACGGGAAGTTCTTCTGCTGATGAGTGCTCTCCTTTACAATATCGCCACATCTTACACTGTCAGCAAGATGTTATGGAAATGATTCAGATTGATTTACGCGCTCTGCGTTGCCCATTATTGCTGTTGCAGGTGAAAGCGGCCCTGCGAATTTACCCTGATGCCCGTTATATGCAGTTTCACCTTGCGGGATCTGCAGAACTTACCGATATTACCCGTGTGGTACAGGCTGCCGGTTGGCGCGTGTCTCATTACCATGAATCTCAGGCCGTTGTCGTTGAAATTGTGCGGGCATGAGCGTTCACAAGGAGTTTGTTGTTCATGTTGGATGTTTTGTTACGTTGGTATCGCCAGCGTTTTTCTGATCCACAAGCGGTCAGTTTGGCGCTGATTTTACTGCTCGGATTTGGCACTCTGTATTTTTTCAGCAGTTTGATTACTCCGCTGCTGGTGGCGTTGGTGCTGGCTTATCTGCTCGAGTGGCCGGTGACCCGTTTGGTCAAAATAGGGCTGCCGCGTACCGCCTCGGTTGCGGTGGTAATGTCTGCTTTTGTCGGTATCATGTTGATTTCTTTGCTGGTGTTGGTGCCAAATCTATGGCAACAGTGTGCTAATCTGGCACGCGATATTCCGGCCATTTTGAATAAATTTCATGACTATGTCGGCTCGCTGCCTGATCACTACCCTGATTATATTGATTACTCGATGATTGATACCCTGACCTCCAGCCTGAAAGATAAATTTCTGGCGGTAGGCGAATCAGTGCTTAAGTTGTCATTGGCCTCACTGGTAAATCTTGTCGCGCTGGCGGTGTATTTGGTGCTTGTTCCCTTGATGGTGTTTTTTCTGCTCAAAGATAAAACCCAGATGTTTACCGGTGTAATGCGTTTTCTGCCCAAAAACCGCTACTTAGTTGGCAAAGTGTGGACAGAGATGAATCAGCAGATCACCAACTATATTCGCGGGAAAGTGATAGAGATTATGGTGGTTGGTATTGCTACCTACCTGACATTTATCTTCTTTGGGTTGAATTACCCGCTATTGCTGGCTGTTCTGGTCGGGCTATCGGTCTTGATCCCCTATATTGGTGCGGCATTGGTGACCATTCCGGTGGCCTTGGTGGCGTTGTCACAATGGGGGCTTTCAACCGAATATTGGTATTTGCTGGTGGCCTATCTAGTGATTCAGGGGCTAGATGGTAATGTGCTGGTTCCTGTGCTGTTCTCTGAGGCGGTAAACCTGCATCCGTTGATGATCATTATTTCAGTGCTGGTTTTTGGCGGATTATGGGGGTTTTGGGGGGTATTTTTCGCCATTCCGCTGGCTACCCTTATCAAGGCTGTGGTCAATGTCTGGCCTGCGGCCGAAGAGCCGCCGATGGAAGTGGCATAAACGCCGCACTCTTTGAATCACCTAATGTTGAACTAGGCAATAAAAAAGGGCATATCATGCCCTTTTTTGTTTTATCTGGTGGGAAGCTAGTTACTGTGCTGCGGCAAGATAATTGAGTACGGCTTCGTGGTGATCTTTGGTTTTAAAGCTGTCAAACACATGGGCGATGACCCCATTTTCATCAATCAGGAAACTGATGCGATGAATACCGTCATACACTTTGCCCATAAACTTTTTCTCGCCCCAGACACCAAACTGCTCGGCAACCTGATGTTGTTCATCTGATAACAGCGTGAAATTGAGCATCTCTTTTTCAGCAAAGCGCGATAGTTTTTCTGGCTTATCTGTACTGATACCGAGAACATCAACGCCGTAGGCTTTTAGCTCACTGCTGCTGTCACGCAAGCCACACGCCTGTACCGTACAGCCGGGCGTCATTGCTTTGGGGTAAAAGTAGATCAGTACTTTTCCGCCTTGATAATCGCTCAGGCTAATCTCTTCACTGTCTTGATCAAGCAGAGTAAATGCAGGGGCTTTATCGCCAACCTTGAGTGTGTGCATAACGTAATAATCCTTGCTGCGATGATGGATTTTTCTTTATGGTGTTATCAAGTGAACTCACGAACAACTTACTTTTTTATGAATATAATCAATTGATTAATTCAGCAGGTCAGCGCCTATTGCGTGGTGTCTGGTTGCGAATGAACCACAACATTGATAGCGCCCTGTGCCCCTAGTTTTTGACACAATGCGTGAAAATCATCAATCAATGTTTGTTGTTTGGGTGCTGAAATGTGGCTGCGCGCTGCAATTTGAATGCTCAGCAACGGTGCTGTATGCGGGCGAGCTAAGGTTTTTGAGGCTAACTCGGCAATATCTAACTGACGCGAGGCAAAAAAGTCAGTGAACTTTTCGATAATGTGCGCAGAGTCATCAACATCAATTTGTACCCAGACAGTGGCCGGATAAGGTGGTTTTGGGTTGCACTCGGTACGCTTCATCACGATCATCAAATCAAGTTCTGCACCGGCTAATGGCAGGGTAGATTCAATCCGTGCAATGGCATTCCAGCTGCCAGAAAGCAGCATAATGAAGGTGAACTCACCGCCAAGCAGTGCAAGCCGGCTGTCTTCGATATTGCAATCGCAACTGCTGACATGCCGGGTGATGGTGTTAACAATGCCCGGCCGATCAGCGCCAACAGCAGTGAGCACCAAATAATGTGCTTGAGGTTCCTGCACGAGAATTCCCCCTGAAAGAGTTGATTATTGCATGGTAACACAAAATTTTTCGTTTCTGCGGGGCAAAACGCAACGAGATTCGTGTTGTGTTACTTGCATTTATGCGCCAGTAAAAAGTACCATGATCAGTCAAAACTCAAGGGAGAAAATCAGATGTTTTCAGGAAGCATTGTAGCACTAGTAACGCCACTGGATCAGGCCGGCGAGGTTGATTATGCAAGCCTGAAAAAGTTGGTGGAGTATCATATCAGCAGTGGCACACATGCGATTGTTGCTATGGGAACCACCGGTGAATCAGCAACCTTGAGTGTGGAAGAGCATATTAAGGTCGTCCTGAAAACGCTAGAGTATGCCAACGGGCGTATTCCCGTAATTGCAGGCACAGGCGCAAATGCCACCGCAGAAGCGATTACACTGACGAAAATGTTTAACGATACCGGTGTCGCTGGCTGTTTAAGTGTTACGCCGTACTATAATAAGCCAACCCAAGAGGGGTTGTTCCGCCATTATAAAGCCATTGCCGAGCAGACAGACTTGCCGCAAATTCTTTATAATGTGCCGGGCCGTACCGGGTGTGATTTGTTGCCAGAAACTGTCGCGCGCTTGGCTCAAATCCCCAATATTGTGGCACTTAAAGAAGCGACTGGTGATATCGCACGGGTTAAACAAATCCATGCGCTAACCGGCCCTGACTTTGTGTTACTCAGCGGTGATGATGCATCGACACTTGATTTTATCCGCGAAGGCGGTTGTGGCGTGATCTCGGTGACTGCCAACATTGCGGCTACCGACATGAGCAAAATGTGTGAACTGGCATTAGCCGGTGATTTTACTGCTGCACAGGCGATTAACGAGAAACTGATGCCGTTGCATCACGAGCTGTTTATTGAGTCCAACCCGATTCCGGTGAAGTGGGCTTGTTATCGTTTAGGTATGATGAGTGGTAACATGTTACGCTTGCCACTGTTGCCGTTGAGTGATGCTGCAACGCCGCGTGTTGAACAGGCGCTGTCTGCGGCAGGTTTACTCTAATTTTTGGGAGTTGGAATGGCTCACTTGTTTAAGGGCACTGCGGTGCTGAAAAATACACTGTCAGTGAAAAGTGTGCTTGGGTTATCGTTGGTGATGGCGTTAACCGCCTGTTCATCTGACGGTGGTCGTTATAAGCGTGAAGTAAATGGTAACGACAGTTATCTGAATATCCCGGCTTCCGATACGCTGGTGTGGCCTGCGGGCGTTTCAGCTCCGTTAGCCTCGAATGATTACTTGATTCCGGCGGCTACACAAGGCGCAGTAGGCAAGCAAGTGGATATTCGTCCGCCAGTGCAGGTGATGCCGCTACTTAATGGTGCGCGTACCCAGCTTGATGGTGATACCGCCGTAGCGGTGCTTGAATCACGTGTATATTCTGCAGCTAGCTTGTGGGGTAACCTGCTCAATACGCTGCAACGTGAGAAAATCACTATTGCTGCACAGACTCCGGCAGATATGGCGCTGACTACCGATTGGGTTAGCTGGGTACAAGGCTCTGACAGTGAAACTGTGCGCGCCCGTTACCAGATTAGCGTCAAAGGTGAGGGTTACAATACTCAGCTGATCAGCCGTCTGACCGATTTGCAAGACAGCACCGGCCAGAGCATTGCCGTTGCGGCCGACCGCTCACGCTACAGCGCAATGATGCTCAACCGTATTATGATGAGTATGGATGAGCAGAGCCGTGCACAAGAAGCGGCGCGTGTAGCAGGCCAGAGTGGCGGTATGCCAGTGGCTGCCGGACAAGATAATACCGGCTTGCCGGTGTACGTAGTTCGTGCCGGATATGACAGTGTTTGGGCGCGTTTGCCTGATGTTCTGGCAAAACTTGGCTTTAGTGTTGATGAGCGTAATCGTCCGCAAGGTCAGGTGACATTATCGTATAAAAATATCGGTGATGAAGGCTGGAAAGCGCTGGGCACAACTGATCCTGAACTGTCGCGCAGTGCTTATAAGCTGCAAGTCGGTGATTTGGGCAACCGCACCACAGTGGCGCTGACCGATGCAGATGGCAAGCCGTTATCTGATAGCACCTTCAACGCCTTACTGCCGGCGATGCAAGCTGCGTTTGGCAATGGTGTAAATCCATAATCATTATTATCAAAAGGGGCTTCGGCCCCTTTTTTGTTCTTGAATTTTGCTATTGAAATTGCATGCCTGCGATACGCTGTACTGCGCTAACGGGGGCATTTATACCGTGTTGGATCTTATTGAACCACCTTCAATCATTGAAATGGACATGGAGTAGTAACAATGCAGAAGCAAGCTGAACTGTATCGTGGTAAAGCAAAGACCGTTTACAACACCGAAAATCCAGACTTTCTGGTTTTGGAGTTCCGTAATGACACCTCTGCTTTTGATGGTCAGCGTATTGAGCAGCTTGATCGTAAGGGAATGGTAAATAACAAGTTTAACTATTTCATTATGACCAAACTGGCTGAAGCGGGTATTCCAACCCAGATGGAGCGTCTGCTTTCTGATACCGAAGCTTTGGTGAAGAAACTGGATATGGTGCCGGTTGAGTGCGTGGTGCGTAATCGTGCGGCAGGTTCACTGGTGCGCCGTTTAGGTGTGCAAGAGGGCATGGAGCTGACTCCGCCAACCTTTGAGATGTTCCTGAAAAATGATGAGCTGCATGATCCTATGGTCAATGAGTACCACTGCCGTTCATTTGGTTGGGTCAGTGATGAGCATCTTGATCGTATGAAAACGCTGAGTTTTCAGATTAACGATGTATTAAAAGCGCTGTTTGCCGATGCAGGTTTGATTCTGGTTGATTACAAGCTGGAGTTTGGTCTGTTCCACGGAGAGATTGTTCTGGGTGATGAGTTCTCACCGGATGGTTGCCGTTTGTGGGATAAAGACACACTGAAAAAGCTGGATAAAGACCGTTACCGTCAGGGGTTAGGTGGTGTGGTTGAAGCGTACGAAGAAGTGGCTCAGCGTTTAGGCATTGTGCTGGCGTAACCCGCTTTTTTTACCCTAAAAAGCAATCGTTTACGTCTGTTTTTTTTAGGGGGGCGTGATCAGGGCGAGTACTGAGAGGTGCTCACCCTGATCCTGTTTTATGAGAGCCTTTTTAAGGTATTTACATTTAATTCATTCATGGATTAATTAGTTGAGTTTATTGATTCGGGCCTTATTTTTCTCATCTCATCTCATCTCATCTCATCTCATCTCATATTCTTTTATTTTTATGTCTGTGATGTTTTAGGCTAACAGTTGTACTGAGTTGTACTGAGTTGTACTGAGTTGTACTGATAGTTGTGCTAACTATCGTGCGGGTTACTGTACCGGTGATTGTTTAAAACAGAGTGTGACAGATGCAATAGTACAAAATAGAGGCAAAAATAGCCGTAAATGCCTACGCTTTAACCTGTTGATAGCAGGTATGTAGATGTGACGTTGTTGAGACGTTACCCTGTATGCATGAGAGTGTATATAGGTAGCAATGCTGCGCTGTTTAGCTCAGCAAAGCTGCCGCAGGAGGCTGTATGCGTTGGCGCGATAAGCGAGAAAGTTCAAATGTAGAAGACCGCAGAGATGATCCGGCCGGTAATGGCATGGGTGGCCGTGGTATGGGCGGAGGGTTTCCTGTCGGCGGCGGTAAAGGCCGTATCATTATTTTACTGATAGTGATTGGCGGGCTGTTTTTTGGTGTTGATTTAACCGGATTACTTGGCCCCGGAAATGGGCTTTCTGGCATGGTACCTGCTGATGATGTGCAGTCTATTCCGGTTTCACCCCTGCCACCTTCAGGCTCGGTTCAGCCGATGAAAAAAACAACACCGGATGATGAGCTGGCTAAATTTACCTCGGTAGTTTTGGCATCAACCGAAGATGTCTGGGGGCAGTTATTTCAGCAAAGTAATCAGACATACCAGCAACCGCGTTTGGTGCTGTATCGCAATATGACGGGCACCGGCTGCGGTGCGGGGCAGGCGGTGATGGGGCCATTTTACTGTCCGGCAGATAAAACGGTGTATATAGACCTGTCTTTTTATCAGGATCTGAAAAACAAGCTAGGTGCGCCGGGCGATTTTGCCCAAGCTTATGTGGTGGCACATGAGGTTGGCCACCATGTGCAGCAACAACTGGGCATTGAAGCGAAAACGCGTCGGGCACAAAAAGGCATGAGTGAGGCTAAGGCAAATCAGTTATCCGTTAAAATGGAGTTACAAGCCGATTGTTTTGCCGGTGTCTGGGCGTATTACATGCAAAAAGATCAATCACTGGAAGTAGGAGATATTGAAGAGGCCTTGAATGCGGCAGAATCAATCGGTGATGATCGCTTGCAAAAACAAGCCAGTGGGCGGGTTGTGCCTGATAGTTTTACCCATGGCACGTCAGCACAGCGGGTTAATTGGTTTCAGCGTGGTTTTAGTTCGGGGAAACCTTCGCAATGCGATACCTTTTCGGCTACTACTCTTTAATCAGCCGATGAGCGTGCATGTGTGAAAGTGTACTCACCGGTGTATGGTCAAATATATTTAGTATTCGGTGTGAATACCGTATTTATTACTGCTTGGTGTGCAGGTTGTTAGCCGCACACCAACGCATAAATCAGGTTCATATTATTGACGCGTAGTCATCATCACATCAACAGCCATCACATCAATAATCATTGCAACAACAAGTATTGCAACAGTAAGCATAGCATCCAAAATGGTTTTCGTGCCGCAAGAATAATTTTTATCATATTGATTATTCAGTTCTTATTGAATGGTTGTGCTGTTTTTTCTGCTGTTTATCCCACCAAAGTATTAATTCTCTGCGTGCCGACGTATTAAGCATTTGTAGCCTATAGTTATAAAACAGGGCGTTCATTGTATGGGCGTTGATGCATATTGCTGTCATTTCTTACGGCCGCGGGGTTTAGATTAACTCGCACTGATAACAGGACTTTATCGTGAGTGAGAATCTTTTTTCAGTGATACACAGATGGGTAAATCGCTGGCCAAATTGGCAGCACCCAGAGGCGGCTGGCTTGCAAGAAGATGCCCCTTTACGGGCTGAATTGTTCAGTGCCGAGCAGATGGTGCGCCATGGAAAGGTGCTAGCCCGATCGCATAAGTTAGCAAAACGAACATACCCTGATCGCCTATTAAAGCGTTTGGAAGATAACGAGCGGGCTCTGGTACGCTGCTGTCAGCTCCTACAGGCTTCAACTCAAACCCAACAATTACCCCCCGCCGGAGAGTGGTTGCTCGATAACTATTATTTGGTTGAAGAGCAGATTCATTTGATCCGCCAGAGTTTGCCGAAAAAATATGGGCGTGGTTTACCGCGTTTAAGTAACGCAAACCAGCAGGGTATTCCGCGGGTATATGATATTGCGCTGGAAGCCATTGCACATGGTGATGGCCACTGGGATGCCGACAGTTTTAGTGGTTTTATCAGTGCTTACCAGACGTTGTCTGATCTGAGCTTGGGGGAGTTGTGGGCGCTGCCCATTATGCTGCGCCTTGCCCTGATTGAAAACTTACGCCGCATTGCACTGTGTCAGATAGACGATGTACAACAGATATCACTGGCCATTATCTGGGCAGAGCGCTTACTGAGCGTAGCACAAGCCTCTTCAGATCAGCAGTTACAGGCAGTAGCAGAGATGGCTGCGGCGCAGCTTCCCTTAACGTGTGGTTTTATTGCTGAATTTACCCGCCGTTTGCAGGGAAAAGGGGCGGCGTTAACGCTGGCCACCGATTGGTTAACGCTGCGCCTGCAAGAGCAGGGCAAAACCATTGAGTCAGCCGTGCAGACACAAGCCCAGTTACAGGCCACTCGCCAGTTATCGGTCAGTAATAGTATCAGTAGCTTACGCCATTTAGATGAGATGAACTGGCCTGAGTTCGTTGAAACAATGAGTGTGACCGAACAAATTTTGCGTACAGACCCTTGTGGTGTGTATGCGCAGATGGATTTTACGACCCGTGATACTTACCGGCATGTTATTGAGCGTTTAGCTCGCAGTAGCCGCAATAAATACAGTGAGCCGGTTGTTGCTCGTAAGGTGTTGGAACAGGCTCAGCAGGCAGCTTCGCGCTATGCCGCAGATGACAGGCGCACCCATGTCGGCTATTACCTTATTGGTGATGGTTTGGCAGCGGTTGAGGCGATGTTCAGTGTCCGGCGCGGTATTCGGGCAACATTACGGCAGGCAGTAAAAAAGTATGCGCTGCATGTCTATGTTTCTGCTGTGATTGTTGGGGCGATGATTCCTGTCTGGCTAATGGCATATGTCAGTAGCCCCGTTCATTGGTTGTTGCAGGCGGTGTTGGGTGTTAGTGGCCTTATCGCGTTCAGTCAGCTGGCGTTATCACTGATTAATGAAGTGCTGACACGTCAGGTGCATCCGGCACATCTTCCTAAAGTAGATTATTCACAAGGGCTGCCGCCTGAGTGCCGATCTTTAGTTGCGGTGCCGATGCTATTGCGCAGCCGAACACAAATTGATGAGGCAGTTGCCGCGCTTGAGGTACGGTATCTGGCTAACCCTGATGCTTATCTGCATTTTGCTCTGTTAACCGATTTTACCGATGCCTCACAGCAGATTATGCCGGAAGATGGTGATTTACTGGCTCATGCCAAACAGCATATTCTGAATTTAAATCAGCGAATTAACAGTGATTCGCGCAGCAGTATTTTTTTCCTGCTACACCGTGACAGACGCTGGAATGAAGGCGAGCAGTGTTGGATGGGCTATGAGCGTAAGCGCGGAAAACTGGCCGCGCTGAATGCGTTTTTGCTGGGGCGTGATGCTGATGCGTTTGACAGTGTAACCGGCCGACGTGCGGTATTGAGTAATGTGCGCTATGTGATAACCCTTGATCTGGACACCCAATTACCACCGGATGCGGCGCGTCAGTTGATTGGTACTCTGGCTCACCCGCTTAATCAGGCGGTATACGACCCTATTTGTCAGCGAGTGATCACCGGCTATGCGATTCTACAGCCACGTATTGCAGAAGTGATCCCCGAGCAGGGGCCAAACCGGTATACCCAAATTTGCGGTGCGGAGTCGGGGCTTGATCCTTATACCCGTACCGTTTCGGATGTGTATCAGGATTTGTTTGGTGAAGGCTCTTTTATCGGCAAGGGGATTTACGATCTGGCGGTATTTGAGCGCGTATTGTCTGATCGCTGGCCGGATAATCAGGTGTTGAGCCATGATCTGCTGGAAGGTTGTTATGCCCGATCCGGCTTGATCAGTGACATTACGCTGTATGAACCGCCGGTTGAAAACTATCTGGTTGATGTGGCCCGTCGTAGCCGCTGGATCCGGGGAGATTGGCAGTTACTTCCGTGGTTACGTCGTAAACTGCGCAACACACAAGGGCAGTATGAGCATAATACGTTATCGGCTCTGTCGCAGTGGAAGCTGTTTGATAATCTGCGTCGCAGCATGGTGCCAGCAGCAACATTAACCTTACTGATCAGCAGCTTGTTGTTGTGTTCACCGGTTGTAGTTGCCGTTTTACTGGCCGTGTTGCTCGCCGGTTCTCCGCTGTTGGCTTTGTTGCTTGATGTGGCGGTGATGCCGGCAGAGATTTCGCTGTATCAGTACTGGCGTTTGAGTGTGAAACAGATGTTTTCCCGCCTGCGTCAGCGCAGTATTGAGCTGCTGTTATTACCTTTTGACGCGTATTACCAAACCAAAGCGATGATCACGGCAATTTGGCGCATGTTGATTAGCCATGCTGGATTATTAGAGTGGACAACCGCTGAGGTTGCGCAGCAAAACGCAAAAACCGAGGCTAGTGTTTTCTATCGCCGGATGTGGTTCTCGGTGCTGTGCGCGCTGTTGATCCCTGCGGCTGTATTGTGGCTTGCTCCGCACAATATGCTGATTGCCCTCTTGCTGGGCGCTAGCTGGTTTGCTGCGCCCGCATTACTGGCGTATATCAGCCAGCCGGTGGCCCGCAAAAATACGCAGTTTGATGCTTCACAACAGACATATTTACGTCAGTTAAGCCGTGAAACATGGGTTTTTTTTGAAACTGTTGTCAATGCAGATGAGAACTATCTGCCACCAGACAACTTTCAGGAAGTACCTGAGCCGGTGGTGGCACACCGCACCTCACCGACCAATATTGGTTTATCGTTATTAGCTAACTTAACTGCATTTGATTTTGGCTATATTACCCGCCACAACTTGTTACAACGTTGCACATTAACTCTGAATACGCTCGATCAGCTTGGGCGTTATCGTGGTCATTTCTACAACTGGTACGATACACAAACGCTCAGACCGCTGTATCCGCGCTATATCTCAACGGTAGACAGCGGAAATCTAGCCGGACATTTATTGGTTCTTCGGCGTGGATTACTGGCTTTGCGTGTACCGTTACAACATGAACCCGCACAACAAAACTCATTGTATACCCCCCCTGATATTGCCCGTTTCCAACAGGCTATGCAGGGAATGATAGATGCACTGAATTTGCTGTGCAGTGCGTTGGCTGACAGAGCCTCACCGGTGTGTGTGCAGCAGATTACTGCACTGAGAGCTGCGCTGTCTGATGATCTTATTCATATCATTACCGACAGTGATTCTGCGCATGTCTGGTTTGGCGCTATTCACCAACAGGCTTTCGCACTTAATCTCTATATTCAGGATACCTACAGCGGCAGTATTGCTCGCCGTTGGTCACTGGCTTTAGTTCAGCAGGTTGAGGATATACAGCAAGAACTGGCGCTGAGTCAGGAACAACTGCAGCAACAAAATGAGCAGATTACCCAGCTTGCGGCACGGCTATTTGATTTTGCCCAGATGGATTTTGAGTTTTTGTTTGACCCAGCCCAACAGCTGTTACGGGTGGGGTATAACCTTGACTCTCGGCATTTTGATCAGGGGCATTATGATCTTTTACAGTCAGAGGCGCGGTTAGGGCATTTTCTGGCGGTGGCTCTGCACCAGATCCCGGTAAAAAGCTGGTTTAATTTGGGGCGGTTGCTCTCGGTGGTTGAGGGCCGGGCGGTATTGGCTTCATGGAGCGGCTCGATGTTTGAGTACCTGATGCCGCAGCTGGTGATGCCCTCTTACCACGATACGATGATCACCCAAACCTGCCGCAATGCTGTATTGCAGCAGATCAGTTATGGTAAACAGATGATGATCCCGTGGGGGATTTCTGAGTCGGGTTATAACCAAGTTGACGGGCAGTTTAACTATCAGTATCGCGCATTTGGTGTACCCGGTTTGGGGCTAAAACGCGGTTTGACCGAAGATCGGGTTATTGCCCCATACGCCACTATGATGGCATTAATGCTTGAACCTGATGCGGCCTGTCAGAACCTTCAGGCGCTGCAAGCGATAGGCGCTCGTGGTGCTTTTGGTTTTTATGAAGCGTTGGATTTCACACCGAGCCGATTAAACCGTGGTGAGCCACATGTGCTGATTCGCTCCTACATGGCGCACCATCAAGGAATGGGCTTTTTGGCGCTGGCTCATCAATTACTGGGCCAAAAAATGCCCCAGCGTTTTAATGCAGAACCGTTGTTCAGAGCGGCGCATTTGCTGCTGCAAGAGAAAATGCCGAAAGCCATTAATCTCTATGTACAGCGTCAACAGTTTGAGCCTGTCATCCATGATATTCAGCACAGTGGTGATGTGCAGAGACGGTTCTATGCGCAAGATTTGAGTTCGCCTGAAATTCAGTTGCTTTCAAACTCACGCTACCATGTGATGTTGAGCCAGAGCGGTGCCGGTTATAGCCGTTGGCAAAATCTGGCGCTGACCCGCTGGCGTGCTGACCCGACCACCGAGAAATATGGGTTATTTTGCTATATCCGTGATCTGGATACAGGCAGTTACAATAGTATCAGCTGTCAGCCGCTTGGGGTGACAACGGAACTGTTTGATAACGACTATCAGGCGGTATTTTCAGAGTCAAAGGTTGAGTATCAACAAGCGTTGCCACAGTTGAAAGTGCACACCGAAGTAGTAGTCTCACCGGAAGATGATGTTGAATTACGCCGGATTACCCTGACGAATCTGAGCTATCATCGTAAAGAAATTGAGCTAACCAGCTATACAGAAGTAGTGCTTGCTCCGCTGATTACTGATCAGTTACACCCTGCATTTAGTAATCTGTTTATGCAAACCGAGATTGTTGGCGGGCTGCAAACGCTGCTTTGTCATCGTCGGGCGCGTACCGCAAAAGAGCAAAACCCGTGGCTGTTTCACCAGTTGAACGTGCATGATTCGGTGCTTGACGGTGTGAGTTATGAAACTGATCGGGCAAAATTTATTGGCCGAGGCCGCACTGCGGCAAATCCGCTGGCGATGCAGGCAGGGCAGGTGTTGAGTAACTCACAGGGCGCAGTACTTGATCCGGTGGTGGCTATTCGCCGGAAAATTGTGCTAGAACCCAATGCCGAGGTCACGGTTGATCTGCTACTGGGCATTGCTCCTGAGCGTGAGCAGTGTTTGCAGTTGGCTGAAAAATACCATGATCGGCATTTAGCCGATCGAATTACCCATTTGGCGTGGACACACAGTCAGGTTTTTCTGCATCAAATCAACACGGTTGAAACTGAAACTCTGCTGTTTAACCGCTTAGCTGGCCTGATTCTATTCCCTGATGCTCGGTTACGTGCTGCTGCCGATATATTGTCTGAGAATCGCTTGGGGCAGTCGGGCTTATGGCCGTATGCCATTTCAGGCGATTACCCTATCGTATTGCTCTTTATCCACCAAGCAGACGGTGTTCGCCTAATGCAACAGCTGGTACAAGCGCATGCTTATCTGCGTCTGAAAGGCTTTGCGTTTGATCTGGTGATACTGAACGAAGAGGTAGCTGGTTATCGGCAAGAGCTGCAAACACACTTAGGCAGCATGCTCACTTCCGGCCCGGCGGCAAGCTGTATTGATCAACCTGCGGGGGTATTTTTACGTGCAAGTCAGGCGATGCCGGCAGATGACCGGCGTTTATTGCAGTCGGTTGCCGCGCTGATTATTGACGATCAGTTCGGATCACTGCCCGATCAGCTCAGTGTTGCCCGATCTTTTCCCCGCCAGTTGGATATACCTGCAGATCTTCCGGCAGATTTGCCGACAAGTTTGCCAAAAACTGCGGGTGCGGAGTCTGAACCGGCTTGCCACTATCCTCAGCATGATCTGCGCTTTTTTAATGGGTTGGGTGGGTTTAGTTCCGACGGGCGAGAGTATGTGATGCTCTTGGATCAAGAGCGGAAAACACCGGTTCCTTGGTCAAATATTCTGGCTAACCCGCGTTTTGGTTCAGTGATCAGCGAAAGCGGGCAGGCCTATACGTGGTATCAGAATGCGCATGAATACCGTTTAACGCCGTGGAATAATGATCCCGTGAGTGATAGCAGCGGTGAAGCTTTTTATATTCGCGATCAGGAAAGCGGGCAAGTTTGGTCGCCAACGGCGCTGCCATGCCCTGGTACGGGCGAGTATCGTACCCGACACGGCTTTGGTTACAGCTTGTTTGAGCATACTGAACGCGGAATTACCTCTGAACTGCGTATTTTTGTCGCGCGCGAACGGCCGGTAAAGTTCTTCCGGCTGAAACTGATTAACCGTTCAACGGAACGCCGGCGTTTGAGTATCACCGGATTCGTTGAGTGGATTTTAGGTGATCTGAAAAATAAAACTGCCGCACATGTGGTGACTTCAGTTGAACCACAAACCCGTGCGGTGCTGGCACGAAACAGCTATAACCAATCGGGGGATACCCGCACTGTCTTCTTTGATGTCAATTTGCCTGAACGAACACTCTGTACTGACAGACGTGCATTTTTAGGCTCGTTGGGCCGTGAAAGTCAGCCGGCTGGCTTGAATGCGGCATCACTCAATACTGCATTTGTGACTCAAGGGGCGAACAACCCTATCGGCAATACTGCTGGTAGCACCGCGGGGAAAACCGGTGCAGTTGACCCTTGTGCTGCTTTGCAGGTGAGCCTGATGTTACTGGCGGGTGAAGAGCGCGAAGTGGTATTTATGCTGGGCGCTGAAGATTCACCGGAGCAGGCGGTCACACTCTTACAGCATTTACGCGGGATAGGTGCTGACAATACGATGACGCTGGCGGCACACGCTGATCAGGAATTTGCCACCGTACAGGATTTCTGGCACACCACACTTGGCGCACTGCAAGTGACAACCCCTGAGCCAGAGCTTGATCTGCTGCTCAATGGCTGGTTACTGTATCAGACACTGACCTGCCGCTTTGAGGCGCGAAGTGGTTATTATCAGTCGGGCGGAGCATTTGGTTTTCGTGATCAGCTACAAGATTGCATGGCACTGGTTCATGCCGCCCCGCAACTGTTACGCCAGCATTTACTGCTAGCGGCATCTCGCCAATTTGCAGAGGGAGATGTACAACACTGGTGGCATCCGCCGATGGGGCAAGGGGTGCGCACCCGCTGCTCTGATGACTACCTCTGGCTACCGTATGTTTTGTGCCATTATGTGGCCAGCACCAGTGATATCAGTATTTTGCACGAGCCGATTCATTACCTGCAAGGGCGCAGCCTCAGAGAGGGGGAAGAGTCATATTACGATGCTCCGCAGATCAGTGAGCTGAGTGAAAGCCTCTATCAGCATGCCGTTCGCGCGGTGATGCACGGCCTGCGCTTTGGGGTGCACGGTTTACCGTTAATGGGGTCTGGAGACTGGAATGACGGTATGGATCAGGTCGGAATCGAAGGCAAAGGTGAAAGCGTGTGGCTGGGCTTTTTCCTGTACGATGTACTGCAGCGCTTTGCTGATCTGGCAGAGCGAACCGATGATCTGCATATGGCTGCGCTCTGTTTAGATCAGGCCCAGCAGTTACAGGTAAATTTGGAAGCATCGGGCTGGGATGGTCAGTGGTATCGTCGCGCCTATTTTGATGACGGCACACCGCTCGGTTCAGCGAGTAATATTGAGTGCCGTATTGATTCTATCGCACAAAGCTGGTCGGTATTATCAGAGTCCGCTGCACTTGAGCGTAGCCGCTTGGCGATGCACTCACTGAATACTCACTTAGTCAGACGGCCGCAAAATATTATTCAGCTACTTGACCCGCCGTTTGATCAGGCCGCGCTAAACCCCGGCTATATCAAAGGCTATGTGCCCGGAGTGCGTGAAAATGGTGGCCAATATACCCATTCGGCGGTGTGGGCAACCATGGCTTTTGCCAAGTTAGGGGATAAAGAGCGGGCTTGGGAGCTGACCCGTATGCTAAACCCGATTAACCACGGCAAAACACTGGCACAGGTAGCACAATATAAGGTTGAGCCATATGTTGCCGCTGCGGATATTTATGCGGTTGAACCACATACGGGGCGGGGCGGCTGGACATGGTATACCGGTTCCGCTGGTTGGATGTATCGCCTGATGAGCGAGTCACTACTGGGTATTCGTCGCAGTGGAACACGTTTGCTGATTGAACCGTGCCTGCCAGAAGAGTGGGAAAGCTACAGTCTTCGTTACCAATATCAGGATACGTTGTATCTGATCACGGTATCGCAGGTAGATACCGATGCGGGAATCACTATTGATGGCGTTGCCAGCCCGCACGAGGGAGTGCAGTTGCATAATGATACGAAAACGCATCAGGTCAGTATTCGTGTATTGCGGGAAAAGGGGTTGCCCGATAAGCGTGAAACACGCCAGCGGGCATAACCATTAAAAGTGAGAGTGGCTAATTTACAAACCAATTGGCCAGTTCAACGGTTAACTTAATGGTTAGCCGATACGTTATACACCACTTTTAGCTAGCATAATCCAAATCACGGGCAGATAATTTTTGCCCGTGCTTTTCTTTTTTCTGTTTCGGGTGCAGTTTTCCCATCAGCTCTGCATAATCAACACATGTACAGGCATGCAATGCCTGCGTGAGTCTTTTCTATAAATTAATTACCGAGTTTTGCCCACATGGTTACGCCAGCCAATTCTACTCCCTGTTCTGTCATACCAAACTGTGTTGTTTCTAATATGCCCGATACGGATTTCCCGCAATGGTTACAGCAGTGTGTGGAGGAAACGGCACGGTTGCATATGGCCGGGCACCGCCGTTTACTGGTTATTAGCGGTTCAGCACATTGGGTTGATAGGCAAAGCCAGTTGATGCAACAACACTTGCCGGGGGATTGGCTGAACATGCCAGATCAGGTGGCGTTTCGATCGGCACAGACTCTGCTCGGACAGGAGTTTCAACATACGGTATTTGATGCCCGTGCCGGATTTGATCTGCAGGCATTGGCTATTGTGGCCGGAACATTAACCGCAGGAAGCTGGTTGGTCTTACTGCTGCCCCGCTGGGCTGAGTGGGCCGTAGCGCCTGATAGCGATAGCTTACGTTGGTCAGAGCAAACTTCACCAATTACAACGCCACACTTTGTTGCACACAGCCAACGTCTTTTTGCTCAGTCGTCAGTGTTTTGTTGGTGTGAAGAGCATGAGCAGGATACAGCCAATGTGTTGTTTAGTGCGGCGCAATTTACTGCGATACAAACTGCTGATATACAATCTATCGAGATATCGCCTCCCCCCATTTCGTGGCTAACCGCTAGGCTGCAAAGTAGTACGCTAGCACCCGAGTGTAGCGAATCATCGGCGCAATGGCAGCCGCCAGATGGCTTGCCGACCACTGAACAACAGCAGGTTTTGCAGTGTTTATTGGCGACAACATCAGGGGTATTGAGTTTAACGGCTGCGCGCGGGCGCGGAAAATCTGCAGTGGCGGGGATGCTGGCGGCCAACTGGTCAGGTAACGGTAAGGTGTGGGTGACAGCCCCTAAACGCGCCTCGGTTGATACACTGTTTTTATATGCAGCAGGGCATGCCGAATTTTATGCCCCCGATGCTTTACTGATCTATTGTCAGCAGCAGGGCCGTTCGCAGATTTTTGCACAAACTGACTGGCTGCTGGTTGATGAAGCAGCAGCAATTCCTGCGCCGCTGTTGCAGGCATTGCTGCCTTTTTTCCCACGAATACTTCTTTTAACGACAGTGCAAGGGTATGAGGGAACAGGACGCGGTTTTGAGCTTAAATTTTGTGCAGGGCTCGCCCAGCAAGGTTATCAGTGGCAGGCGCTGACACTCCAGCAACCGATGCGTTGGGCGGTAGGTGATCCGCTGGAGCAGACCGTTGCCGATCTGCTGTTGCTCGGCGCTGAACATGAGATAAGCGTTGCGGCCACTGAACCTTCTGGCAAGCCTGCGGTATTACCTGATTTGATTGAGTATAACCGCTGTATAACTGCTGATTTTAAACTACAACCTGAACGCCTGAAGCGTTTTTATGCTTTGCTGACCAGTGCCCATTACCGTACCACACCGCTGGATTTACGGCGGTTATTTGATGCGCCGGATAACCACTATCTATTGGCGGAAAACCAAACAGGTTCTGAATCTGCACTGCTCGGTGGTGTTTGGCTAATTAATGAAGGTGGGCTAAGCGCAGAGCTGGCACAGGCTATCTGGCGGGGGGAACGCCGTCCGCGTGGGAATCTGCTGGTGCAGTCACTGGCTGCGCACGCAGACTTACCGCAAGCCTGCCAGTTGCACTCGGTACGGATCAGCCGGATCGCCGTTGCACCCGATTACCGCCGGCAGGGGCTGGCCGCCAAGCTGGTGGCTCAGGTTGTTGGAAATGCCGCGGTATCGGGGCTGGATTTTGTTTCGGTTAGCTTTGGTTTTACGCCGGAACTTTGGCTGTTTTGGCAGCACTGCGGCTTTGTTCTGGCTCGTATTGGTACACAAAAAGAGGCCAGCAGTGGCTGTTATGCGGCCATGGCGCTGAAAGCCTGTTCTGCACAAGGCGATCAGTTGTGCCAGCAAGCACAGGCTGATTTAGCACGTCGCTGGCCCTTGATTGCGGCCAGTGATTGGATGGATTTTCCCGCCAATGCGCATCTTCCCTCGGCACTCAGCGCACAACCAAGCTGGCAGTGGTTATCGGCTGACCAGCGTGAACTGGAAGGGTTTGCCTATGCGCACCGAGCGCTAGAAACTAGTTGGCCTTCACTGTGTCGATTACTCAATATTTCTGCTGCCGCGCTGCCGCATTTGCGCTCTGGGGTTTTTCTGCCGGAATATCCGTTAAACGGCCAATTATCATCGCCATGTGTCAAAAAAACAGTCAGCCACAAAGTGTGGTTACAGGCATGTCGGCATGAGGTGGCTACGGTGCTGGAGTCCGGTGAGCTGATACCTGTTTGTATCGGATAATTACGGTAACGCAAATACAACAACATGAGGCTGTCTGGACGATGCTGTTTTGACGAGACTTTCTTGACGAGACTTTCTTGACGAGACTTTCTGGTAGAGTAAACAGGCTGGCGGAGTGAGCTGGGGTTAATGCCGTCATACCGACAACGATGTAGCGCCGCACGTTAGGCAAAAGAGAAAAGTCAGCGCACTGCAGGAAATAAGGAGGAGACAGTGCGCTGGAAAGATAAAACCGCTACATTGTAGACTCAGTAACGGGATTTTCATCAGGAGCAAGAGGCATTGCTGACTGATTTTCTGAGTACTCAGCGACTGCTTTTTCATACTCATCGTGGTAAGTCATTCATGTCCTCCCTGTTGTAATAAGTACTTTAAGAATAGCCCGTTTCATAGCGGTTAAAAGGGGGATTCCTACAGAAACGTGACGTACTGCTGAAGTTATTGCGGGCCATTGTTACGATTGTGATCTTCTTTCCTGTCTGTTTTAGTTTGTTGCGTAGCAGTTGCATTTTTTATCAGAGAAGTATCGCTCGTCTCGGATGCCTTATTTTTGTTAACCTGACCCCAATCGTCATTCTCGCCATCACTTTCATCATCGTCATACCCAGTTTGCGGCGGCGGATACGATCTTCCTTTCGGCATTTTCATGTTAGCAGTGGCTTTTAACAGCGCTAAATTCCCACCAATAACGGCAATCACAGTAATGATAATGAGCCATTTATGGGAAAAAATCTCTGCAAGTAGCGCCATCACTTAGCTCCTTGTACTGGCGTGATTGTTTTTGTGAGAGCACAACTCAACGAATGTAGCGCTCAAACAGCGTATCAAGATGCGTGAGCAGGGTTGTTTTTCCGGCAATATCCTCTTGCTCCCACGCGCTGATCAAACGCTGCGGAGTCAGCTGTTGGGCCAGTTTTTCAGACAGCGGAAGATAGCTGATATGCCATGGCTCTATCGCAACGCCCCCCTGATCACGGGTAAAGGGCAGGGCAAAATCAAACTGTGGTAGGGTATCGTGCAGCCAGAGGGTGAGATCACTGAAATAGCCGCCTTCCTGATACTCCCACGGCTCGAGCTGCAAATGCTGCCCAACCGGTAAACGGTCAGGATCATAAATATCAATCTCGGTTCCCCAGTGGTGTCGGCTTGCCCCCGGCAACGCTGACCAGCGTAAAATGGCATGGCAGCGTGCCAGCTCATCAAGCGTCAGCACATTCAGTGTCTGCCCCTGATCATCGTGTACCCGCCGTTGACCCGAAAATTTTGCATTCCAGATGGCCTGCTGGCGGGCAAAATCACGAAAACTGCTGGCGGCTTGCAGGTTAAAGCCATGCTGTTTGGCGGCCTGTTGCAGCGCAATAAATGCATTACAGGCCTGCGGTTGCAGGGCATGGTGATTATCCAGCGGTTGTAAATGCCGGCGGCTCTTTCCGGTTAAGCAGAGCGGGTCAAACGGGGTGATCACAACAGTAAATTCTCCAGTGTGTGCTGATACATATCAGTTAATTGTTCCAGATCGGCAATCCGTACACACTCATTAATTTTGTGGATAGTGGCGTTGACTGGGCCAAGTTCAACAATCTGGCTGCCCATTTGGGCAATAAAGCGCCCGTCTGATGTACCGCCGGTCGTTAACAGTTGTGGGGTTATTCCAGCTGAGCGCTGGATGGCGGCAGTCACTGCATCCACCAATTGCCCTTGTGCCGTTAAAAACGGCTGGCCAGAGATATTCCATGTCAGGGTGTGGGGTAAGTCGTACTGTGCCAGCAGATTGGCAACGCGTTGCTGAACCTGAGCGGTGGTCACTTCGGTGCTAAAGCGCAGATTAAATTGCACATATAGCTCACCTGGGATCACATTATTGCTGCCCGTTCCTGCCTGCACGTTGGCAATTTGCAAACTGGTTGGCGGGAAAAACGCATTACCCTGATCCCACTCAATGTTGACCAAGTCATTCAAAAAAGTCAGCGATTTATGCACCGGATTATCGGCCAGATGTGGGTAGGCAACATGCCCTTGTATGCCTTTTAGATACAGGTTGCCGGTCATTGAACCACGGCGGCCATTTTTCACCACATCGCCCACCTGCGTGGTGCTTGATGGCTCGCCGACCAGACAATAATCAATCATTTCATTACGCGCCATGAGGGTTTCGACAACTTTAACTGTGCCGTTAATAGCGCTGGCTTCTTCATCTGAGGTTAGCAAAAATGCTAACGAACCTTGATGATCGGGGTTTGTTTGCACAAAACGCTCGGCGGCAATCACCATTGCGGCCAGTGAGCCTTTCATGTCTGCCGCCCCGCGCCCGTATAGCATGCCTTCCTGAACGGTTGGCGTGAAAGGGTCAGTGTGCCACTGGGTTATATCACCGCTCGGTACAACATCGGTGTGTCCGGCAAAGGTGAAACAGGGGCGCGCTGTTCCGCGTCTGGCCCACAGATTGAGGGTATCGCCATTGGGCATCCACTCTAGGGTAAAACCGGCAGCGGCTAAACGGTCGGCTAACAGGCTTTGGCAGCCGGCATCATCAGGGCTGACCGAACGGCGGCGAATCAATTCACTGGCTAAATCAACAACGGTTGTCATGGTACGGGTACTCTCCCTGTAAAATGTAGGAATGCAGACCGGTTTTTAGCCTGCATTTTTTATCGTTTTTATCATCGCTACCAGCCAATAATTGGCGGGCATTAGCCTGCAAATGCGGCTTGATATAGCGTATCTTTGAAGCCGAGCAGGTATTGCGGTTGGCTGTTGGTTGGGTGTTGATAGACCAGCAGCGGGCGTTTGATCATCACTGGGTGTTGTAGCATCAGCGCGCAGGCTTTTTCTGCGGTGATATCAGCTTTATCACTTTCAGGCAGTGTTCGCCATGTTGTACCGCGGGTATTGAGCAGCGCTTCCCAGCCCAGCTGCTCTACAAATGTGTTGAGCAGAGCAGCATCAAGACCATCAGCACGGTAGTCGTGAAAACGATAGGCAATGTGGTGATCATCGAGCCAGCGGCGGGCTTTTTTCACGGTATCGCAATTTTTTATTCCGTACATCACACTCATCAAACTGCCTCTTTTTTTATTCTTACATGGTGATTGCTTATATCCCCCCTATGCTTTTGGTGCTTGCTATAGCACATGCCGCTATAACGTATTTAGTGATAAACGCACTTTTAACTATGGTTAGCGATAGAGCATTTGTATGGGGGATACAGAGCTTTCGTGCAGACGTTATACCGCGAGCCTGCCATACAGGTAAAGGGGGTGGCCAAAGAGCAGGGAAAATCCCCATTGGCTCACAGTTATTGGATTTTAATGCGCAAGATATGATCAGGCAGTGGGATAATAGCGAATATGATGTTTGCCAAGGAGTGCGTTATGCGTCTGAATTCTGTCTTTGCCCGCCGTTTGTATTTGTGCCATTTACTGGCCAGTACCGAGCGGCCGAATATCCCTTTCTTGATGACCACGACCGGCTGGCCGCGCCGTACACTGCAAGATGCGATGAAAGCACTGCACGGATTAGGGGTTGAGATCCACTTTGTGCAAGACGGTATTCGCAATAATGACGGTTATTATCAGCTGCAAAGCTGGGGGCCGTTGCAGGCGCAGTGGGTAGCCGAGCACCTTGATGAGATTCAAACGGCGCTGGCATCTGATCAGCAATAGGCTACCGCCGCAAATATAGCCATTAATACAGCTACAAATTACTGCCATAAAAACAAAACCCCTCATGCCATGTGTTCTGGATGAGGGGAATACGAAAAAGGATAACCTGTTACGGTTTATGGCAAAAAGAGCATGGTCGCCGGTTATCCCCTTGTTATGTATTGGGTAGTGATAGCGGTAGTATCAGCTATTGCGTTGTTCCAGATACAACACAGTTGCGGCCACCCGTGATCTGACATTTAACTTGCGCAGCATATTGCGGATATGCACTTTTACTGTCTCTTCTGAAATATGCAGTTGTAGTGCAATTTGCTTGTTTGACTGACCAAGTGCCACTTCTTTAAGCACATCAAGTTCACGCTCGGTTAATCCAGCCAGTGGGGCAGGGTTGTCATTTCTGGACTGCAAATATTCATACACAATATCGCTGAATACTGTTTTTCCCTCTGCCGCTTGCTGCAATTTTTCCAGCAATAAATCGGGCTCGGTATCTTTTAGCAGATAACCATCGGCTCCGGCATCAATCAGCGCATAGATATCGGTGCGCGAGTCGGAAACAGTCAGAATAATAATCCGGCTATCAATATTTTCATGGCGTAATGCTTTGAGTGTATCAAGCCCCGACATGCCTTTCATATTCAGGTCGAGCAGGATCATATCCGGCTGTTTGGCGTTGGCTAATGCAATCGCTTCACTGCCATTACTGGCTTCGCGGATTTCAGAGAATATCGGCTCAAGTTCAGCAAGCTGGCGAACTCCACGCCGCATCAGCGGGTGATCATCAACAATCAAAAGCGTGTATTGTTCGGTCACGGCGTTACCTTCTGTACTGCTGTAATAGTGTAATTATTCTCATTAACTCTCGGGTAATGTAACTCAAAGCGTAAAACATTACCGCTAACTTAATGATGATAAGCTTAATGATGGCGAAAGGTTAGCTGAACCTCAGTGCCATGTGGCTCAGTGCGTTTAATACTGAGTTCCCCCCCTAAACGGGTGGCTCGCTCACTCATGATATTCAGCCCATAATGCCCAGCGGGCTCTTCGGTGCTGCTGATACCAATGCCATCATCGGCGATACTTAGGATATTGCAGCCATCGTCGGCGATATGCCCGCTGACGCGGATAATATGGGCATTGGCATGCTTTATCGCATTAAGTACGGCTTCGCGCACAATTTGCAGTGCATGCACCTGCTGCTGGGCGGTTAATACCTGTGAAGGTAGGCGGCAGTCAAGGCTGATGTGCGCGGAGGTTTGCACCTGTAACGGTGCGAGGATCTGCTCAAGTGCCTGATGCAGGTCAGCTTCCTGAATGGTCAGGCGAAAGGTGGCCAGCAGCTCACGCAGTTGCCGGTAGGCATCGGTCAGCGCCTGTTCAAAATCGGCAATGATCGCGTAGGTTTTTGCCTGATCATGCGGCAGGGCGCGTTTAAGCAGTGTCAGCTGTATGCGTAAAAATGACAACGCCTGCGCCAGAGAGTCGTGCAGTTCGCGGGCGATAATGGCGCGCTCTTCCATCAACAGTAATTGTTGTTGTTGTTTTTGCAATCGGCTGAAGTACAACCCACGTGCGATCATTCGGCTGATGTTTTCCATTAGGCGCACATCCGGACACTGCTGTGGCGGGCATTGCCAGTGTAAAATACCCAGCGTGTAGTCATTCATGCACAGTGGCAGTGATTGGTGGATGCTGGAAGTTTGTGCTTCACCGCGCTGCAGTATCCAGCTTTGGGCCGCATGCTCGGTAACTTCAAGCTGGATAGCGTGTAACTGCTCTTCATGCAGCACTTTATCGAGCAACAGCTCAAGCGTGGGCTGATCAACTTGTGTGACATTTAGCGTTTGTGAGCACTCATATAGCACTGATAATGAACGATTGGCGTCCGTCAGGTTCTGGGTTTTCAAGGCCACCTGCTCTTCAAGAGAGCGGTACAACTTGCTCAGCTCCGCTGACATTGACGTGAAAGTACGCGACAAACCGCCCATTTCGTTGGTGAGATCAACGGCGAGTGGTTGGTGATCAAATTGCCGGTTTTGCACCTCTTTGCTGGCGGCAATCAGTTTATCTAGCGGGGCGATAATCTGCCGACGGGTAAACAGCATGGTGAAGAGTGCTAGAAACAGAATGCCGATTAACCCGATACCACCGGTGACACCAGCAATCGCCAGTTTGATCTCAGAAAAACGCTGCAGTTCATAAACAAAGTGGTCTATCTGGCTGACATAATCGACTATCTGATCAAGATAGTGCTGGTTCTGGTGCTGATTGATTTGCTGATGAATTTGCTGCCATGTTTCGAGCAGTGAACGGTAGCTCTGCCGAAGTGAGTGTGGTGTTAGCGGGCTATCAAGCCTGATTAACGAAGGCGCAGTGAGTGATTGCTGGTAGTGTGCCAAATGCTCGGGCAGTGAGTCTGAATGGGTTTGTAGGTCGTAGGCAATTCGGTAGCTCTGCATTCGCAGTGAACCGGCGATATTGATCGCTTCGGCATCTTTTAAGCTGCTAACCAGTGTCATCAACCCGAGCAGGGTTGAGATCATAGATAGAATCACGATACCAATCAGGCTGCGATCAATGGTACGGGCGACAGAGGTCTGTTTCATGTGGGGCTGCGTTTCCTCAGGTTTTATCCTGACTATTTTAGCGCGGGTGCGGGAAAGATTTATATCGTTAAAAATTCCATGTTCAGAAAGATAAAATAAGTGATGCTGTTTCTCCTTAGTAAATATGCTCTTGCATGCATATAGTTAGTCATTGGTATAAAAATCACGATTTTGATTTTGTGATCTGGCGCATTATCGCTGGCTATTTTTTGCCCAAAGACATTGATCTTAAACAATACACACACTTATTTACCTAATTTGGGTAATTATACTGCACCGGATAAAATTCTACCTTACGCTGCCAGTTTCTCCCTGTTTGTTGCAACATTCGGGTAATAAAAGAAGAGAATGCCAACAGAGCTCACTCGTCGCCAACTTTTCCGCGGCCGTTTTCGCCGTGAAACGATACAACGTGATACGCCTCTTCGCCCGCCATGGGCCAAAAATGAGGCGGCGTTTACGGCTGCCTGTACGCGTTGCGGTGATTGCGTACGCGCGTGCGAGACAGGCGTGCTGGTGGTGGGGGATGGCGGTTTTCCGAAAGTTGATTTTAGCCGTGCTGAGTGCAGCTTTTGTCAGGCGTGTGTGCAAGTTTGTCAGGCGAATGCCTTTGTGCCGACAACCGCACTTGCTTGGCAGCTTACCCCGCAAATTAGCAGCAGCTGTTTGGCCCACAACAGCGTGACATGCCGCAGTTGTCAGGATGGCTGCGAACCGCGTGCCATTCGTTTTACACCGGTACTCGGTGGAGTCAGCCCGCCAATTATTGATGCCGCGCTCTGTTCGGGGTGTGGCGTTTGCGTGTCGGTGTGTCCGGTGCAGGCGATTACGCTAATCTCTGCGGCTACGTCTGACGTAACCGACTCTCACCGCAGCACCTTGCCACATCATAAGGACGATAATGCCAAATAACCCCCCGCTGAACGGCCAAACGGCAGTTTCAGTTAATCCCGTAAAAGAGATAACCGTTATGCCAAGCGCCGATACAGCGGTGACTACGCCCGATGATATGCCCGATGAGTGGCACGTGTGCGGATTAGTGGTGCATGCCCGCCCGGAAAAGATAGACGCCGTGCGTAGCGCACTGAGCGAGATACCGGATACTGAGATCCCCGGTATCAATGAAGAGGGAAAAATGGTGGTTGTCATGCAGGCTGCGGCCTCTGACGTGCTGTTAGCCAATATAGAGTCAGCGCGCAATATTCAGGGCGTGCTGGCGGTATCGCTGGTGTATCACCAGCAAGATGATCAAGGTGAGGAAATGCCATGAAACTCAGTCGTCGAGACTTTATGAAGGCAAATGCCGCTGCGGCAGCGGCTGTCGCGGCTGGTGTGACACTGCCTGCTATCGCAAATGCGGCCGAGTCGGCTGGGAATAATCAGATTACGTGGGATAAAGCACCGTGCCGGTTTTGCGGTACAGGGTGTGGCGTACTGGTGGGTACACAAAATGGCCGCGTGGTAGCATCACAAGGTGATCCTGATGCTCCTGTAAACCGTGGTCTGAACTGTATCAAAGGGTATTTCCTGCCAAAAATCATGTACGGAAAAGACCGCCTGACACAGCCATTGCTGCGTATGAAAGACGGCCAATATGATAAAGAGGGCGAATTTACCCCGATTTCGTGGGTAGACGCGTTCGATATTATGGAAGCCAAGGCAAAGCTGACGCTTAAAGAGAAAGGCCCTACCGCAATCGGTATGTTTGGTTCAGGCCAATGGACCGTCTGGGAAGGCTATGCGGCGGCCAAACTGTTCAAAGCCGGTTTTCGCTCGAACAACATTGACCCCAATGCGCGCCACTGCATGGCATCTGCGGTGGTCGGTTTCATGCGTACGTTCGGTATGGATGAACCTATGGGCTGTTACGATGATATCGAACAGGCCGATGCGTTCGTGCTGTGGGGCTCAAACATGGCTGAAATGCACCCGATCTTGTGGTCACGCATTACCGATCGCCGTTTATCCAAGCCCGATGTAAAAGTGGCGGTGATGTCAACGTTCGAGCATCGCAGCTTTGAACTGGCCGACTACCCGATTATTTTTACCCCGCAGTCAGACTTGGTGATCCTGAACTATATCGCCAATTACATTATTGAAAATAATGCCGTTGATCAGGATTTTATCACCAAGCATACCGTCTTTAAGGAAGGGGCAACCGACATCGGTTATGGCTTGCGCCCGACACACCCTCTGCAAGCTGCGGCGAAAAATCCAGACAGTGGTGCAGCTACCCCAATTGATTTTGCAGCCTACAAAAAGTTTGTTGCTGAATACACGCTGGAAAAAACCGTAGCAATGACCGGTGTTCCGGCTGATTCACTGGTCGCGCTGGCAAAACTGTATGCCGATCCGAATATCAAGGTCATTTCATACTGGACGATGGGCTTTAACCAGCACACCCGTGGCGTATGGGCAAATAACCTGTGCTACAACATTCACTTGCTGACCGGAAAAATCTCAAAACCGGGTTGCGGGCCGTTCTCACTGACTGGCCAGCCTTCAGCCTGCGGTACAGCACGTGAAGTGGGCACATTTGCACACCGTTTGCCGGCAGATATGGTTGTCACCAATGAAAAGCACCGCCAGATCGCTGAAAAAGCGTGGAAACTGCCCGCCGGAACGATCCCTGATAAAGTTGGCCTACATGCCATTGCGCAAGATCGTGCATTAAAAGATGGCACGCTGAATTTCTACTGGACCATGTGTACCAACAACATGCAAGCCGGGCCGAATATCAACGAAGAGCGTTTACCGGGCTGGCGCGATCCGCGTAACTTTGTGGTGGTCTCTGACCCATATCCGACCGTGAGTGCGATGGCTGCTGACCTGATTTTACCTACCTCAATGTGGGTGGAAAAAGAGGGGGCATACGGTAACGCCGAGCGTCGTACTCAGTTCTGGTATCAGCAAGTGAAAGCACCGGCTGAGTCAAAATCAGACTTATGGCAACTGATGGAGTTCTCCAAGCGCTTCAAAGTGGAAGAGGTGTGGCCGGCAGAATTAGTGGCACAAAAGCCAGAATATCGCGGCAAAACCTTGTTTGACATTCTGTACGCCAACGGTCAGGTCAACCGCTTTACGTTGGATGAGATCCCAGAAACTCGTCTGAATGATGAATCACGTGATTTTGGTTTCTACGTACAAAAAGGCTTGTTTGAAGAGTACGCCGGATTTGGCCGTGGACATGGTCACGATTTAGCACCGTTTGATATGTACCATCAGGCACGCGGTTTGCGCTGGCCGGTCGTCGGCGGAAAAGAGACGCTGTGGCGTTACCGTGAAGGGTTTGACCCGTATGTCAAAGTGGGCGAAGAGGTTAGCTTCTACGGCAATGCCGATCGTAAAGCAGTCATTTTTGCGCTGCCGTTCGAACCTGCTGCCGAAGTGCCGGATCAAGAGTTTGACCTGTGGCTGTCTACGGGCCGTGTACTTGAGCACTGGCATACCGGTTCGATGACCCGCCGAGTGCCAGAGCTGCACCGCGCTTTCCCAGAAGCGGTGGTCTTTATTCATCCGCTCGATGCCAAAGATCGCGGCTTGCGCCGTGGTGACAAAGTCAAAGTTGTTTCACGCCGAGGAGAGGTGATCTCCTTGATTGAAACGCGTGGCCGTAACAAGCCACCGCGTGGCTTGGTATACATGCCGTTCTTTGATGCCGCTCAGTTGGTGAACAAGCTCACACTCGATGCAACAGACCCACTCTCGAAGGAAACAGACTTCAAGAAGTGTGCAGTGAAGCTGATGAAAGCGTGATGCAACGGTCAACCGGTAGCCCGAAATCATCGCGCTACTGGTTGCCCCTCAGCGTACCGTGACAACACAACGGAATTTAACGCATGGCAGATTCACCAAACAGCCCGGCAGAGCAGCGGCCAACAAAAAAGCCCGTCCGCAGCAACAGTATCAGCAACAACGATACTGCACGTGTCAGGGATAAAACCCCGGCGCGACGGCGTTTTCTGCGCGATCTCGGGCGAACCGCTTGCGCGGTAGGGGGCGCGGCTCTGCTACTGGGATTACAGCAGAAACAGGGGCAAGCCAAGGCCAAAGAGGGCGTATTACTGCGCCCGCCTGGCGCACTGGCAGAACCTGAGTTTAGTGCGGCGTGCATCCGCTGCGGTCAGTGCGTACAAGCCTGCCCGTACGACACACTCAAACTGGCCACGTTGCTTGCACCGGTAGCATCAGGCACGCCCTATTTTGTTGCCCGCGCCGTGCCGTGTGAAATGTGCGATGACATTCCGTGTGTTCCGGCCTGCCCAAGCGGTGCGCTCGATCCGGCATTAACCAACATTGATGATGCTCGCATGGGGCTGGCAGTGCTGCTCGATCAAGAGAGCTGCCTGAACTGGCAAGGGCTGCGCTGCGATGTTTGCTATCGCGTTTGCCCGCAAATTGATAAAGCCATTACGTTGGATGTACAGCACAACAGCCGCACCGGTAAACACGCAAAATTTATCCCCACCGTACACAGTGATGCCTGTACCGGATGTGGAAAATGTGAGCAAGCGTGCGTGTTGGAAGAGGCCGCAATCAAAGTGCTGCCAATGTCATTGGCAAAAGGATTGCTGGGGCAACACTATCGCTTAGGGTGGGAAGAGAAAGAAAAAGCCGGACACTCACTGGTGCCAGAAGGCGTTCAACTGCCTGTGCGTCAGCCCGCTCCGGCAGCCGCAATCTCTTCTCCCGCAGAGCCGCTGACATCCGGCAGCATACAGCTAAAAGAGGGCTTATAGATGGCGGTTAACTCACCCAAGCTAGCAGGGCGCGATGCAGTATTACGCCATGGCTGGGCGTATGCCCACCGATTTTTGCTGGCTCGCCGTGCAGTACAACTGCTGGTTTTGGCGATGTTTCTTGCCGGGCCGTGGTGGGGCGTGTGGATCTTAAAAGGCAACTACAGCAGCAGCTTGTTGCTCGACACCGTGCCATTGACCGATCCACTGATCCTGCTGCAAAGCCTGGCCGCTAGGCACTGGCCACAAACACTCGCACTGGTTGGCGGGCTGATTATTGCCGTCAGCTATGCCCTGATTGCCAGCCGGGCATTTTGTGCGTGGGTGTGCCCGCTGAATATGGTCACCGATATGGCGGCATGGCTGCGGCGCAAACTGGGGCTTCGCACCAGTGCAACATTGCCGCGCATGACCCGCTATGTGCTGCTAGTCATGATCTTAATTGGTAGCGCATTTAGCGGAACGTTGTTGTGGGAGTGGGTGAATCCGGTCGCCACCTTGGGGCGCGCCCTGATTTTTGGTGCTGGCGCGGGCCTGTGGTTGGTGATTGCCGTATTCGTGTTTGACCTGCTGGTGGTTGAACACGGTTGGTGTGGCCACCTCTGCCCAATGGGGGCGCTGTATGGCGTGATAGGCGCAAAAGGCCTATTACGAGTCAATGCTGTAGCACGGGAAAACTGCACCCGCTGTATGGATTGCTACCATGTCTGCCCCGAACCGCATGTATTACGAACACCTTTACACGGCAATGCCGAACACTCTACGCAGGTGCTCAGTCAAGACTGCATCACCTGCGGACGCTGTATCGACGTATGTGCCGAACATGTATTCAAGATAACGACTCGATTTACTGATTCGGGAGTGAAAAAATGAAAAAGCTACTTTCCCTGTGTTTTATGCTGACCGCGCTGGCGCTGGGGGCTCATGCAGCCACCGAAAATAGCGTTAAAAACAACTATAATGTCGATTTCGCCAAATCTTCCGAAGCGGCGCAGCCGGTCGAAAAAATTGCCACACAACCTAAAGAGCAACAGCGTCTGCCGCTCGATTATGTGAATCAGCCGCCGCTGATCCCGCACGATACCAAAGGATATCAGGTCACCATGAACAGTAACCGCTGTTTACAGTGCCACGGTGTTGAAAACTACCGAGTATCCGGTGCGCCGCGCATCAGCCCGACCCACTTTATGGATCGTGATGGCAAAGTCCTCAACCAAGTTGCTCCGCGCCGCTACTTCTGTTTGCAGTGTCATGTACCGCAAACTGATGCAACACCGATTATCGACAACACCTTCAAACCGACCACCGGTTTTGGCCAGTAATCTGAGGTATCCATGAACACTGAAAAAAAGCCCGGCTTGCTAAAACGCGCATGGACATGGTGGCGTAAACCTAGCCGTTTGGCATTGGGTACTCTGCTGATTATTGGTTTTATTGGTGGTATCGCCTTTGTTGTCACCTTTAACACCACCATGCATGCCACCAGTACCGAACAGTTCTGTATTAGCTGCCATGAAATGAAAGACAACGTGTATCAGGAATACATCGAAACCGCGCACTTTAACAACCGTAGCGGCGTGAAAGCAACGTGCCCAGATTGCCATTTGCCACAAGATTTCACCCACAAAATGATCCGTAAAGTACAGGCTAGCCGTGAGCTGTACGCCAAAGTCTTCGGTATCGTGGATACGCCGCTAAAATTTGAAGAGCACCGGAAAGTGATGGCCGAACGCGAGTGGGCACGCCTCAAAGCCACCAACTCACAAGAGTGCCGTAACTGTCACAACTTCGATAATATGGATTTTACCGCCCAGAAAACCGTGGCTGCAAAAATGCATGAAAAAGCCATTACTGACGGCCAAACCTGTATTGATTGCCACAAAGGTATCGCCCATAAATTGCCGGATATGAGTGATGTCAAACCCGGTTTCTAAGTAAACCGCCAGCTCAATTCCGTTTGTGATCAAAAAAAACCGCCTTGCTGTCAAAGCAGAGCGGTTTTTTCACTATTTTCACCTTCAGATCAGGCCACAGGTAATGCATATGTTAAGTTAAGGCATTACACTAACGCGCCTGCTACGCAGAGTAGGCCACACTGGTCATGTCATACCAGTGGTTAGGCGTGGACATGCGTCTTATAGCGCTACAGACTGTGTGGCTAATATTGCCGTACAGCGCCTTGCATACAGATGCTGCGTATTAATAATTAAAACAGTTTGAGATAGCTTCGGGTACAGTAATGGAAATTCGTGTTTTCAAACAAAATGATTTTGAAGAAGTGCTGACATTGTGGGATCGCTGCGATGTGCTGCGCCCGTGGAATGATCCTGAGATCGATATCGAGCGTAAAGTGCATACCGGAGCCGATCTATTTTTGGTCGCCGAAGTGGCAGGTGAAGTGATCGGCACAATTATGGGCGGTTACGATGGTCATCGTGGCTGGGTTACCTATCTGGCTGTTCACCCTGATTATCGTGGTCGCGGTATTGCCAACGCACTGGTTAATCGGGTTGAAAAAAAGCTGATTGCCCGCGGTTGCCCGAAAATTCATCTGCTGGTGCGCGAAGAGAATCAATCCGTTATCAACATGTATGAAAAACTTGGCTATGAAATCCAAGACACTATCTGTCTGGGAAAGCGGCTGATAGAAGACAGCATTGATGAGTAATCGGTTACCGTTATGACCTCCTCTTCGCCGAGCCAGCCGCACTATCACCCTGATGAATATGATAACCACGGTCAACTCCGCTTACCGTGGTTGTTCTGGGCCATTGTCGTGCTACAGGCCAAAACATGGGCGCTGTTCATTATTGCGGGTGCATCACGTGAAACCGGCAATACCTTGTTAACGCTCTTCTATCCCAGTATTGATGATTTTTGGTTTGGCATGTCGCTTGGCTTGCCGGCCGTATTTTTGTTTTTAGTGGCTGGTCGTCGGCATCACTGGCCAAAAGTCTGGCAGATGAGCCGTTTTCTCCTACCCTGTATGTTATTGGGGGATCTGCTGATGCTGCTCAAGCAAGCCATCACCAAACCGGCCGATTTTGCTCTGCCCAATGCCACACTGCTGATGATTACTGTGTGGGCACTGCTCTATGTTGTGCGCAGTAAGCGTTTGGCCGCCGCATTTAAACCTCACGCTTTGATGACAGAATCCCAATAATTGGGTTATCTCAATACTGTGCTATCTCAATGTGACCTCAGTGCCATCTCAGCATCAGTATTGTTTTCATAACCGAATTGCTTCAATAACAGTCTCGATTAATCCGCTATTCTTATCTCATCGCGTGACAATCTGAGTTACCATACGTCTGATTTTTGTCATCCCAATCATGAGATATTCAGCGATAACATCTGATGAATCAGGCTATTAGCCGGATGAACACGCATTAAAGAGGAAACCGTATGAAGCATCACGCATGGATTATGGCATTACCCCTGCTGCTGGCAGGATGTAGCACGTTGTATGGTGATGCCGATACTCAGTTGGCAGAGACTCCTCAGACCGATACTGAGGCCACGATTCAGGCCACTTCCGGCAACACATCAAGCTGGTGGTCGCCGCTGAGTTGGTTTAGTAGCAGCTCAAGCGTTGCCAATGGCGAGCAAGTCTTAGGCATTACACACGATACCCCGATTTCTGCTGATACTATTCAAGATATGCTGGGGGATCAGTACCAAGTGCGTATCGGCATGCAGATGCACAATGGTGAGATACAGCCCTATGCGGAAGCATTGCGCGATAATCAGCGCGCACTGGTATTCAGCGGAAAAAGCAAAGATAAGATTGATGCTATCGCTATTTATAGCCCCAAAATTGAGACAGAATGGGGCTCGCATGTTGGAAACCTATTTTTAGATATCTACCCGAAAGCGCTGGGTGCTCGTTGCACTGTCGGGCAGGCTGACACGCAATCTGCCGTTATTTGTCAGGCCCCGCAAGATCAGCGTATCCGCTATGCCTTTAGCGGCCAGTGGAACGGCCCGCAAGGGTTATTGCCGCCCGATGATATTTTGCGTAACTGGAAAGTGCAGCAGATCATGTGGCAGGCAGAAGCCGAATCGGCTGATGCAGGTTGACTTTGCACGCTGCACACAAACAGGTTAATAGCAGATCACGAGTAGATAAAAAGCAGATCAATAACAGATGAATACCGGCCGAATAGCGGTTTCCGGTTCGCCCAAGGCATATTTTACCGGGCAGATATTTGCCTGAAAATGATCGCCTTTAAAAGATAACAAATGATCGTCTTTAAAAGATAACAACAGAGGATAACCTTATGACGCTAGCTCAAAGTGGAGTCGTGCCGGAAGGCAGTCGCTTTGCCATGTTCCTTGTCTTACATGTTGAGCAGGGGGTTTCCCGTGTCCGTGAAATTGCCAAACAATTTCCAGCAATGATAGATCACTATGCTGCCAGTGATGCGGATGCCGCACTGTCAGGCACATGGGCTTTTGGTGATGCGCTCTGGCGTACACTGGTGGGCGATGAAGAAGCGCCTGAGCTAAAATCGTTTGTCGAGCTGGGCGAAGAGCGGCATATCGCCCCTGAAACACAAGAAGATGTGTTTATCCATATCCACTCTCAGCGTCATGATCTGAATTATGCACTGGCTCAGGATGTGCTTAATGCTCTTGGCGATTGCGTTACCGTAACCGACGAACAGCACGGCTTTCGTTACCTTGATGCCCGTGATATGACCGGTTTTATTGACGGCACAGAAAACCCGCATGGCGATGAACCACGTGAGCAGGTTGGTGTAATTGCCGAAGGCCCTGATCAGGGAGGCAGCTATATTCTGGTGCAGCGTTACGCGCACAACCTGCCGAAGTGGCACGGTCTGAACGAACAAGATCAAGAGAAAACCATTGGCCGCACGAAAGTCGAAAGCGAAGAGCTAGAGCCAGAGCAGCGCTTTGAAAACTCGCACGTCAGCCGAGTTGATTTGAAAGAAGAGGGGAAAGGGCTGAAGATCCTGCGTCACAGCCTGCCTTATGGCAAAGTCAGTGATGAACACGGCCTGTACTTTTGTGCCTACTGTCACTCGCTGTATAACATCGAGAAACA
This sequence comes from Plesiomonas sp. ISS29, assembly GCF_056522795.1. NCBI lineage: Bacteria > Pseudomonadati > Pseudomonadota > Gammaproteobacteria > Enterobacterales > Enterobacteriaceae > Plesiomonas > Plesiomonas sp. ISS29. The sequence goes on along the minus strand of NZ_JAWRZQ010000001.1, from coordinate 2,772,111 downwards.
GCTGCTAAGCATGTTTGGTGGGTTAGAGGATGGTCAGTACGATCGTCTGCTCAAATACACCCGTGCGGTCACTGGAGGCTACTATTTTGCGCCTTCCCGTACCCGTCTTGAGCAGCTTTAAGTCGGTATCTCTTTATCTTTGTGTTGTACAGCAGATAATGGCAGATAACGATAGAGCGTGAACGGCAACATTGAATAGCAAGATTGCACAACAAGATTGAGCAACAAAAAAGCCGACATGTGAATGTCGGCTTTTTTTATCAGAAGATAAGGTATGACAACATACCCTATTTCATTCTTATTTTTTGATGCGTAGTACCGGTGTTTCACCCACAGTGATGCTACCAGAGAGCTTAACCATCTCTTTGATCTCATCCATGTTAGAGATAACAACAGGAGTCAGGGTTGATTTTGCTTTTGCTTCCAGCACTGCCAGATCAAACTCAATAACCGGATCACCCATCTTCACACGCTGGCCTTCTTCAGCAATACGCTTGAAGCCTTCGCCTTTAAGTTCAACGGTATCAATACCGAAGTGAACAAACAGCTCGATACCAGAATCAGACTCGATAGAGAATGCATGGTTGGTTTCGAAAATTTTACCGATAGTACCGTCAACCGGCGCTACCATCAGGTTACCTGATGGCTTGATTGCAATACCGTCACCGACGATTTTTTCAGCAAAAACTACATCAGGCACATCTTCGATATTTACGATTTCACCGGACAGTGGAGCAAAAATCTCAATGCTACCCGTATCGCTAGAATCATCAGAAACCAGTTTTTTCAGCTTATCGAACAGACCCATAGTATCATCCTCATTATCGGAAATTATTCGACTTCTTGCGCTAAGTTAGTGTACTTACCACGTTAGCACAATCAGCAAAGTGTTTTTTCTTCCAAAAACTTATTGACCAGCGCCATGATATCCGCAGCGGTTGGCTGTGCCAACGCTTGCTCAGCTAAGGTCTTTGCATCTTCAAAGTTGACGTTACGGATCACTTTTTTGATGCGTGGAATAGAAATTGCACTCATGCTGAACTCATCTAGCCCCATACCCAATAGCAGTACGGCTGCACGCTCATCACCGGCTAACTCACCACACATACCTGTCCACTTGCCCTCTTTGTGGGAAGCGTCAATCACTTGCTTGATCAGCGTTAGAACAGCAGGTGTCATTGGGTTATACAGGTGTGAAATCAGCTCGTTACCACGATCGACGGCCAGAGTATACTGAGTCAGGTCGTTTGTTCCAATACTGAAGAAATCGACTTCTTTTGCTAAGTGATGCGCAATTGCTGCCGCTGCAGGGGTTTCAACCATCACACCGACTTCAATATTTTCATCAAAAGCGTGGCCTTCGGCCTTCAGAGCTAGCTTCAGCTCATCAAGTTCGGCACGTAAAGTGCGAACTTCTTCAACCGAGATGATCATCGGGAACATAATGCGCAGTTTACCAAACGCAGAAGCACGCAAAATAGCACGCAACTGAGCACGCAAAATCTCTTTACGATCTAAACAGATACGAATTGCACGCCAGCCTAAGAATGGGTTCATCTCTTTTGGCAGGTTTAGATATGGCAGGTCTTTATCACCGCCGATATCCATGGTACGTACGATAACGGCTTGATCGCCCATTGCCTGTGCTACAGCTTTGTAGGCAGCAAACTGCTCATCTTCAGTAGGCAGCGCATCACGGTCCATAAACAGGAACTCGGTACGATACAGGCCTACGCCCTCGCCACCGTTACGCTCTACACCGTCAACATCACGCACCGTACCGATGTTGCCACATACTTCAATTTGGTGGCCATCTAGCGTCATCGCCGGAAGATCTTTTAACTTCGCCAGCTCTGCTTTTTCGTGAGCAAAGCGGGCTTGAATTTCTTTGAGTTGCTCAATTTTTGCGGCAGTTGGGTTGATGTGTACAGCATTGCTGATTGCATCAAGTACCACATAATCACCCGATTTAACTTGTTGGGTCACATTGTTGGTGCCGACAATCGCAGGCAGCTCAAGTGAGCGCGCCATGATAGAGGTGTGCGAGGTGCGGCCACCAATATCAGTCACAAAGCCAAGAACCTTGTCTAGATTCAGTTGTGCAGTTTCTGATGGTGTCAGATCGTTTGCGACCAGAATCACCTCTTCACTGATAGCGCTTAAATCGACAATGTTCATGCCGAGCACATTTTTCAGCAGACGTTTACCTATATCACGCACATCAGCAGCACGCTCTTTTAGATACTCATCATCGAGCTCTTCTAGAGATTGTGCTTGCCCTTCTAAAATGGCGTGAATCGCGGCTTCTGCCGATGCACTGTTTTCACGGATATAGGCTATGATTTCCTGCTCTAGCTCTTCATCTTCCAGCAGCATGATGTGACCTTCGAAGATTGCTTCCTTTTCTTCGCCCAGTGTCACAGCTGCTTTTTGTTTGATCGTTTCCAGTTGGACCGCTGCTTTGTTACGACCATCAAAAAAACGTGCAATTTCATTCTCTAGCTGATCCGCAGCCAGTGTTGCACGGTTAATCACGATCTCGTCTTCTTTCAGCAATAATGCCTTACCAAAAGCGATACCGGGTGATGCCAAGATGCCTGAAATCATAGCCCTACCTATACGTTTATTTCTGCAATTACGGATTCGTTACGTGTTGTAACTTGATTACTCAAGCTCAGCCATCAGCTTTACAAGGTGCTCAACCGCTTTTTGCTCGTCTTCGCCTTCAGCAGAAATAGTCACAACAGTACCTTGGGTCAGACCCAGTGTTTGCAGCTTAAACAGGCTCTTTGCACTTGCGCTTTTACCATTAGAGTTAACAGTGATATCAGCAGCAAAAGCTTTTGCTTCTTTTACAAACTGTGCAGCAGGGCGAGTGTGCAGGCCGTTTGGTGCGGTAATAGTAACTTGTTTCTCAAACATAGTATTTCATCCCAATGAGTTGTGGAGGTTATACGCAGTATACAACTAACTAGCGTCAACCTGTTTTGTTATTAATATTGCGGTTCGAATTATGCCGTAAATTTATCAAAGTAAACGTTTAACGTCATTAGTGAACGTCTTTGACCGAAGAAGCATTGTATAAGATTAACAATGCATAGCAAAAACGTCGCATACTCTGATTAATTTTACGCTACGAAAAAATTGATTGGTTTAATACAAGAGAGGGGGAAATAAATCAATCACTGTGAGTATAGAACCTAGTGCTAGCGCACAAAAAGGCATCTGATTTGATGCCTTTTTATACAATTTAGCGAAGTGGCATTACTGTTGCATTTCTTTTTCTGTGAAGATATCGGCAAACAATGCAGTGCTCAAATAACGTTCACCTGACGAAGGTAACAGCACAACAATCGTTTTTCCGGCAAATTCTGGCAACGCGGCAATATTATTGGCTGCTACTACCGCTGCTCCCGATGAAATGCCGGCTAAAATACCCTCTTCTTCCATTAAGCGGCGCGCCATGCTGATGGCTTCTTCGTTGGTGATAAGTTCAACGCGATCAATCAGGCTCAAATCAAGGTTTCCGGGGATAAAGCCCGCACCGATACCCTGAATTTTATGCGGGCCGGGTTTAATCTCTTCACCGGCCAGTGCTTGTGAAATTACCGGAGAGTCTTTTGGCTCAACTGCAACCGAGATAATCGCCTTGCCTTTTGTTTGCTTTAAGTAGCGGCTGACACCGGTTAGTGTACCGCCTGTTCCTACACCGGCAACAAACACATCAATATCACCGTCAGTGTCGTTCCAGATTTCAGGGCCAGTGGTTTTTTCATGGATCTCAGGGTTGGCTGGGTTATTAAATTGTTGCAATAAAACATAACGCTCGGGTTCGGCAGCGACAATCTCTTCGGCTTTATTAATTGCGCCTTTCATGCCTTTTGCGCCTTCGGTTAAAATCAGGTTCGCCCCGAGAGCTTTAAGTAACTTACGGCGCTCTAAACTCATGGTTTCTGGCATAGTTAATGTTAGTTTATAACCGCGAGCTGCGGCAACATACGCTAGTGCAATTCCGGTATTTCCGCTGGTTGGTTCAATCAGCTCTTTATCATGTGTCAGAATTCCGCGCTTTTCGGCATCCCAAATCATATTGGCACCAATTCGGCACTTTACACTAAAGCTTGGGTTACGGGATTCAACTTTAACCAGTACATTTCCATTACTGACTCTGTTCAGGCGAACCAGTGGGGTATGACCAATGGTCTGTGAGTTATCTGCATAAATGTTGCTCATAGTCCAATTCCTTCCGGTAAAGTATTTGGTATAGCGCCTATCACAGTCATATTTTTCGGTTTCAGTGAGCATACAAAGGGCCGGTTTATTACCAAACGTACCTTACAGCACTAAGTTGTGCTCACTGTTGAATCTGGCGTGATGCTGATTAACGTTGCTCAGTTGCGTTTTTTTAAGCTGCACTCTGATCTTACGCCAGCAAATCAACATCTTGAAACTTTCAATGAGGTTTAGCATACGCCGGCTGTTTAAGATCGGAAACACTGATTACATATATCGTTATTCAATTAATGCAATTAGCCGAATAGGGTATTTTTAGCTGGCAGACGTTCATTGCCGCAAGAATAGCCGCTGCATGGTAGCGACCACCGGTTACCCGTCAACATCGCTCGACTTTTTTTAACATCTGCGTAATCTTAGGGATAGCCTGTATGAGAGTCTAGGCTTCACTTTTTTTATTGGCAGATTGCGATCTTATTGGCATCTGTAATGTATGGACAAGGATGATGTATGCAGCAGATTGTGATCAGTGGCTCTGGTCTTTATATTCCACCACACCAAATCACCAATACCGAATTGGTCTACGCCTTCAATCAGTATGTTGCTCGTTATAATGCTGAAAACCATGGCGCGATTACGGCCGGGCAGTTAGCGCCATTGCAGACATCGAGCACTGAGTTTATTGAAAAAGCCTCAGGCATCAAACAACGTTACGTGATGGCACGTGAAGGCATTATTGATCCCGACATTATGCAACCTCTGCTGCCAGAGCCGAGTGATGACCAGCCCAGTTTAATGGCGCAGATGGCGGTTAGCGCGGCAAAAGAGGCTTTACAGGCGGCAGGGCGCGAGGCAGCTGATGTCGATTTGGTGATAGTGGCAGCATCTAATTTACAGCGTGCTTATCCTGCCATTGCCATTGAAGTGCAAGCCCTGCTGGGCGCCGGCGGTTATGCGTTTGATATGAATGTGGCTTGCTCATCGGCCACCTTTGCCATCAGTCAGGCTGTTGATGCGATAAACAGCGGTATGGCAAGTACTGTACTGGTTGTGAATCCTGAAATTTGCAGTGGGCACGCTAACTTCCGTGATCGTGATTCGCACTTTATTTTTGGTGATGCGTGCAGTGCCTTGCTGCTGGAAAAAGCCGAAAACAGCCAGAGCCGTAAAGCATTTCAGATTATCGATAGAACACTGCATACCCATTTTTCAAATAACATCCGCAATAACTTTGGCTTTTTGAATCGGGCAACTCCAGAAACACAGTTCAACCGCGATAAGCTGTTTATGCAAGAGGGGCGGAAAGTATTTAAAGAGGTGCTGCCGTTGGTTAGCCAGCTGCTTGAGCAGCAATTGGAGCGTGTTGGATTAGAGAGCCATCAGCTCAAGCGTCTGTGGTTGCATCAGGCAAACAGCAATATGAATACCTTCTTGGCACGTAAAGTTCTGGGCCGAGATCCGCTGCCGCTGGATGCGCCGACTATTTTGCACGAGTTTGCCAATACCAGCTCGGCAGGCTCTGTCATTGCTTTTCATCGTTATCATTATGATTTTTCCGCTGGTGATTATGGCGTGCTCTGTTCATTTGGTGCGGGTTATTCGGTGGGATCAGTGCTGTTACAATGTGTGCGCTAGTTGATCACAGCGCGTTATATCATACTAAGATATGAAAACGGGATATAAAAAAGAAGGGCCGTAAGCGAGCCCTTCTTTTATTTTTTACTTTTGGTGGTACGGTTTAGCCTGAGTTCTGTAGCCTGCACTAAGTATTTAGCGCATTACTTAGCCTATCTATTTTACGCCCGTTCCCTTGAGTTGTGGGCGATAGCAGGTAACCCACATTGCCGTTGCCCCGCATACCGCTACCGGCATAATCACTAAATTCAACAGTGGCACCATGGTGCAAATACTGATTAACCCGCCAAATGTTAAGCTGGTAATCCGGCGCTGTTTTAGCGCATCACGCATCGTTGTAAAAGGGATCTTATGATTATCGAATGGATAATCTGAGTATTGTACCGCCAACATCCATGCCGTCAGCAATAACCACAATAGCGGAGCAAGTGTCTGGCTGACCACCGGAATGAGTGACACCAACAGTAAGGCAATCACTTTTGGTAAGTAATACACCAACTTTCGCACTTCACGCTTTAAAATACGCGGTACATCACGCAGTAATGTCATGACTCCCGTAACAGGCGGCTCTTCTCCGGTCAAATGGGCTTCAAGCTGTTCAGCTAACAGCCCGTTAAACGGGGATGCAATAATATTAGCCAGCGTACTGAAAAAATAGCCAAACAGCAGCAGCACACTGATAACCGCCAGTGGCCAAAGTAAGTAGTTCAGCCATTGTAGCCAATCGGGGATATGGGAAAGAAGCTGCCCGATCCACGCCTGCATATGGCTGGCCAACCAGTAAAAAGCACTGCCAATCAGTAATACATTGACCAACAGCGGCAGAATAACGTAGCGGCGAATTCCCGGAAGAAAGGCCAGTTTCCACCCCTGTAAAAAGAAGGTCACACCATTTTCGGTAATTTTTGTCTTTGTTGTTGATGACATATTGTCTATCCACACAGTTCACTTGCCTAAATCATAACGGCAGCGCAAAACAGATACCAGCCACTAAAATGTATACAGGCTGACATTTATATTGGCTTGTTCGCATTTAATTAAAGTAGGTAATACATATTCTTAACGCAAAAATGTAACGGAACGGTTAAAAAATAGGCGAAAAGTAAGCGTAAACTTCATAATGTACAGAGAATTCGGTGTCAGCACTTGAAGATAAGAGCGCTAACACATAAAGTGAGTCATAGTTACTTTGCTCACTACTTGAGCATAGATATTGAATTATTAAAGAGATACCAGCGATGCAGGATTTGCGTCTGATTTTGATTGTCGTGGGAGCGATAGCGATAGCTGCTTTGCTGTTGCATGGATTGTGGGCAAGCCGCAAGGAAAAACCAACGGTGTTTGGCCACAAACCCGTTAAACGTTTAAAAGAAAAACAGCCACCGGAACAGGAAGATGATCTTGATGATCTTGAACCTGTTCGGGTGAAAAAAGGTTCACGTAAGCTATCTGAAGAGCCTTCATTTTCAGCCGTTGATGATGATGCCGATGACGATGTATTGAGTGCTGCGCCGCTGAAAACTGCAGTGAATGCCTCGGTGAAAAAAACATCTCAACAGCATGCTGATTTAGATGATGATAGTGTGCAAGCGTTTGATACTGCACGTGCGCGCTCTGATGCGGCAAATACCCGTGCCGATAACGAATACGATGAGCACGATGTTCAGCAGATTGACGCTACTGAATCTGAGTATGCCGTTGAGTCTGCACCGGCAGAGCCTGAAGCGCCAAAAGCCCCAAAAAGTGATGTGCTGGTGCTCAATGTGACTGCACATGCCGGAAATATTATTGATGGCGAGCGTTTGCTAAACAGCCTGATGCAGCTGGGTTTCCAGCATGGCGAGATGGCTATTTTCCATCGCCACATTGATCCCATGGGTAGTGGGCCGGTACTGTTTAGTTTGGCTAATATGGTAAAACCAGGCACGTTTGATGTTGCTAACATGGCCGCGTTTACTACGCCGGGTATCACCATTTTTATGCAAGTGCCTTCGTACGGTGATGCTAGCCAGAACTTCAAATTGATGTTGCAAGCTGCACAGCGTATTGCTGATGATGTGGGCGGTCTAGTGCTTGATGATGAGCGCCGCATGTGGACGCCGCAGAAAAATGAAGAGTACAAAATGCGTATCAAAGCGGTGTGTGCTTAACATTATCTTATCCGTATAACGCACATATCACAGTAGAATATCGTTTATCTAAAACCCTCGCTTTGGCGGGGGTTTTCTCATTGAGGGGGCAGACCTATGGCCGATAGCATTACACAACAGTTAGCCGAGTTACGCGAGCAACTCCGCCACCATGAATATCTTTACTATGTGCTCGATCAGCCCTCGATACCTGATGCCGAATATGATCGCCAGATACAGCAGTTGCGCAGTCTGGAAGCGGAACATCCTGAATTAATCACGCCTGACTCCCCGACACAACGTGTCGGCGGTGCGCCGCTTAGCGGCTTTTCACAGGTGAAGCATGAAGTCCCGATGCTTTCACTGGATAACGCGTTCGGCAATGACGATTTTCTGGCGTTTCAAAAAAGAGTGCTAGACCGGCTTGGAAGCACCCAAACACTCACCTATTCATGCGAGCCTAAGCTTGACGGCTTGGCCGTCAGTTTGCTGTATGTTGACGGCCTCTTGGTTCAGGCGGCAACGCGTGGTGATGGCATGACAGGTGAAGAGATCACCGAAAATGTGCGCACCATTCGCTCCATTCCACTGCGTTTGCATGCCGGATGCCCACAACGTCTGGAAGTGCGCGGTGAAGTTTTTATGACGCGTGATGGCTTCGAACGTATAAACGAACAAGCCCGCCGCAAAGGCGAGAAGCTGTTTGTAAACCCCCGTAACGCCGCCGCAGGTTCACTGCGTCAGCTAGACAGCAAAATTACTGCTCAACGCCCGTTAGCCTTCTACGCCTATGGCATTGGCATCGCCGATACCCATGCCGGTAATAGCCTGCCTGAAAGCCATATAGCGCGCTTAAATGCACTGCGAGAGTGGGGGCTGCCGATTAGCAATGAAGTTAAGCACGTTAAGGGTGAACAGGCTGTGCTGACTTACTATGCCGATATTCTTGCACGGCGCGATCAGCTTAATTTTGATATTGATGGTGTCGTCATCAAAGTGGATGATTTAGCGTTGCAAACCCAGCTAGGATTTGTAGCCAGAGCACCTCGCTGGGCGATTGCCGTGAAGTTTCCGGCACAAGAAGAGTTAACCACCGTACTGGATGTGGAATTTCAGGTCGGTAGAACCGGAGCTATCACTCCAGTGGCCAAACTTGAGCCTGTTTTTGTCGGGGGTGTTACTGTCAGTAATGCCACGCTACACAATGCAGATGAGATCACCCGCTTAGGGCTATACATTGGTGATACCGTTGTCATTCGGCGGGCTGGCGATGTTATCCCTAAAATTGCTAGTGTCGTGTTGGAGCGTCGCCCTGCGTGCGTCACAGAGATTATATTTCCTACCGAGTGCCCAGTTTGTGCTTCTTCCGTTGAGCGCGTTGAAGGCGAAGCCGTTGCGCGTTGCAGTGGTGGGTTAATCTGTCCGGCTCAGCGCAAAGAGGCTATTCGCCATTTTGCGGCGCGTCGTGCCTTTGATATTGAGGGGATGGGTGAGAAAATTGTCGATCAACTGGTCGAGCGTGAACTTATTCAAACGCCAGCAGATCTGTTTCGACTATCTCTGGGGGAGCTGACCCGTCTTGAACGAATGGGGCCAAAGTCGGCACAAAACTTACTCAGCGCTATCGAAAAGGCCAAGAAAACCACCTTTGCCCGTTTTCTGTACGCGTTGGGGATCCGTGAAGTTGGGGAGGCCACGGCAGCCAATTTAGCGGCACATTTTCATACGTTAACTGCACTGCGTGAAGCTGATCATGAAAGTTTGCAAACCGTGCAGGATGTAGGGGCTGTAGTTGCCGCGCATGTTTACCACTTTTTGCGTGAACCGCATAACATCACTGTGATTGATAATCTGCTGCAACAAGGCATTTTTTGGGAAGAAACACCGGCTGATATTGTCAATGCACCAATAGACTCACCATTATTAAACAAAATAGTGGTATTAACCGGAACATTAACTCGAATGACCCGTGATGATGCAAAAGCACATTTATTGCAGCTAGGTTGCAAAGTTACGGGAAGTGTATCGAGTAAAACAGACTATTTAATTGCCGGAGAAGCCGCTGGCTCAAAATTAGCAAAAGCCCAAGCATTAGGTATTTCAATTCTCACTGAAGATGATTTTTTAGAAATAATTAACCGCTAATCTGCATCGCAAAATAAGCGCTCTGTTATTGAAAAAACAGGGCGCAATTAGTGCGAAACATATCATGCTAATGCGTGTTTATTCATATTAATTTGCGATGCATATCTTATTTCATTCATTTTATATTTTCATTTCGATAAATAAACTCAACTATATGCGTCAATGTGTATTCATTAAGTTATTGAAATTAAATGATATTTTTCTATATCATTGATTTAACACGTATTTGAGTACCTGCCTTATAATTAGTTCCAGCCCTTCTGTAATATTTTTTTGCACTCTGTCATAAATTTATAAAAAAGCCATTAATAAGCATTGATGTTTTGCGCCGCGAAAGTACTCTTGTTATGTACCTACTGCCTCTCCACACGGAAGACTGAGGTGGTTGAGTGTTTACCCGTGTGGGGTTTAGTTAGTTTTTATTTCTTTGGGAGAACTCTGGTTAGCGGTGGCATAAATACCTGACCAGAGCACGGATAAAATATCCAATAAATGGGAGTTCGTAATGGAAGCGAAACAATTTAAAGTTGCAGCGTTATCGCTAGCTGTCTTTGGTGCATTAGCATCAACATCAGTTATGGCTCAGCAAGATGCTGGAAGCCCTGCTTATGGTGCAAGCTACGAAAAGTTTATTGATGAGTCCAAACTGACCGGTGGTTTGTTCTATATGCAGCGTGACCGTGACCGCCGTACATTGGAACCAACTACAACTGATGGCCCATATACTCATAATTTAGCTCACTCTACAGCACAGGTAGCACTGAACTTTAACTCTGGTTATGCATGGGATTTTATTGGTTTAGATCTGGGCGGTTTCTACGCTTATGATTTAACTCAAGGTGGAACAGGTGTCGATCAAGAGAACGAGTTCTCTTTTGCCGGTAACAAGTGGGGCAGTAACTTTAAAGACGGCCAGCCACACAAGGGCGCAAGCTTAAGCACTGCTGCATTGAAGTTTAAAGCATTTGATGGCGCTGTAACGGCTAAAGGTGGTTTGACTCAGTTGTATGTTCCGGGTTTGCTCGGTGTTAACTGGTCTTATCAGCCAGGTACCTATTTAGGTGGTCAAGTTGAAGGTAACTATGGTGGCCTGTATCTGACCGGTGCGTATGCAACTGAGTATAAATCACCATGGTACAGAGATACACAAAACTTCTCTCGTGCCAAAGCATGGATGGATCCATTTGCTGAATCCAACAAAATTGATTATATCTATGCATTGGCAACACGTTATACCTTTGAAAATGGCTTAGCACTGACTGCCGGTTTTGGTCAATCTGAGAACTATATGGACAGCTATTTTGCCAAGGCTGCCTACAAGTTTGATGTTCTGGGTGGTTTGAATACTAGCTACCAGTTCTATGGCTCTAAAACTGACACGTATGTTGGTCCAGACGGTAAAGAAATTCAAACTTATGATGGTTTAGCATGGCAGCAGGCATTGACTGCAGCACTGAACTATAACCTGTATGATTTCCGAGCTGAAGCGTTGTTCACCAAAGCTGAAGGTGCAGAAGGTAACTACTTACCTCGTCTGACTCGCGGTTATGGTAACTCACAAGGTGCGAATGAAATCTGGTGGGATTCTCGTTCAGACTGGAATGCTAACGAAGAAAAGGCTGTATATTTAGGCGTAACTCGTAAGCTGGATGATGTGATGGGTGCTCCAGGCTGGGCTGTTGGCGTATCAGGTGCTTACGGTTGGGGCATGAGAGATGGTAACGGTAATAAAGCGACTAATGGCGGAGATACTGAAAAAGCATTGAACTTTGATGTTATGTATACAGTTCAGGATGGTCTTGCTAAAGGAACACTATTTAAATTGCATTACACCAACTATCGTAACAATATTGCTACAGGTGAAAATAAGAACACTGATGGTGAGATGCAAGCGAGTCAGTGGACTCAATTACCTAACGTATTTGCATCAGAGCATGATGTTAAGTTCCAAGTTATCATGCCATTATCTTTCTTCTAATAATAAAGAAAGATTTCGCAAGATGATAAAAAAACCGCCATTTGGCGGTTTTTTTATGTGTGTAATAGGCGGAGATAAAACCTGTTATTTCAAATATGACACCAATGCGCTTGAGTGTTTCTTTTTCTTAATGGAATGTAATTGTTCTTTTTTATCACTAAATATGCGGTAAATATCACATTATGAAGTAGCTTTTATAGGGAGGTCTGCTTTAGATCTTACTTTAGGAGCATTCAGATGAAATCAGTAATTATTGTATTGTCGTTGATGGGTGGTGTATTTAGTGGTGCGCTGTGGGCTGCTGATGAGCCGGTAACTCAAACGCAGGCACAACTAGCACCAAATAACTATCTTGTGCAGTTATGTGTTGCTACTTTACCGGGAGCGACTAATTTATCTGACTGTGCCACTCATAATGGTGCAAAAGGCTGATCAGTAGTAATTACTGATATTACTCTGTGGAGAGAAAATGGTTAGGGATGCTGTAGTGATAATCTTTATGCAATAAAAAAGCGCCTTTCGGCGCTTTTTTTGTTTTTGTAGGATGGTGGGTCGTGCAAGATTCGAACTTGCGACCAATTGATTAAAAGTCAACTGCTCTACCGACTGAGCTAACGACCCATCCTAAAACTGATTGTGTTTTTACTGACTGAATCAGCAGAGTGGTCTTTATTCAACGTAACTCGATGCTGTGTTCACTCAAACCTTCACTGAAGAAGGAAATTGGTGGGCGATACCGGGTTCGAACCAGTGACCCCCTCCTTGTAAGGGAGGTGCTCTCCCAGCTGAGCTAATCGCCCTGGGATTTTCTGCTACAAGCAACGAGTGCATATAACGAGAAAAGATGGTGGGTCGTGCAAGATTCGAACTTGCGACCAATTGATTAAAAGTCAACTGCTCTACCGACTGAGCTAACGACCCATCCTAAAACTGATTGTATTTTTACTGACTGAATCAGCAGAGTGGTGTTTATTCAACGTAACTCGATGCTGTGTTCACTCAAACCTTCATTGAAGAAGGCAATTGGTGGGCGATACCGGGTTCGAACCAGTGACCCCCTCCTTGTAAGGGAGGTGCTCTCCCAGCTGAGCTAATCGCCCTGGGATTTTCTGCTACAAGCAACGAGTGCATATAACGAGAAAAGATGGTGGGTCGTGCAAGATTCGAACTTGCGACCAATTGATTAAAAGTCAACTGCTCTACCGACTGAGCTAACGACCCATCCTAAAACTGATTGTATTTTTACTGACTGAATCAGCAGAGTGGTGTTTATTCAACGTAACTCGATGCTGTGTTCACTCAAACCTTCATTGAAGAAGGCAATTGGTGGGCGATACCGGGTTCGAACCAGTGACCCCCTCCTTGTAAGGGAGGTGCTCTCCCAGCTGAGCTAATCGCCCTGGGATTTTCTGCTACAAGCAACGAGTGCATATAACGAGAAAAGATGGTGGGTCGTGCAAGATTCGAACTTGCGACCAATTGATTAAAAGTCAACTGCTCTACCGACTGAGCTAACGACCCATCCTAAAACTGATTGTATTTTTACTGACTGAATCAGCAGAGTGGTGTTTATTCAACATAACTCGATGCTGTGTTCACTCAAACCTTCATTGAAGAAGGCAATTGGTGGGCGATACCGGGTTCGAACCAGTGACCCCCTCCTTGTAAGGGAGGTGCTCTCCCAGCTGAGCTAATCGCCCTGGGATTTTCTGTTACAAGCAACTTGTGCGTATAACGAGAAAAGATGGTGGGTCGTGCAAGATTCGAACTTGCGACCAATTGATTAAAAGTCAACTGCTCTACCGACTGAGCTAACGACCCATCCTAAAACTGATTGTATTTTTACTGACTGAATCAGCAGAGTGGTGTTTATTCAACGTAACTCGATGCTGTGTTCACTCAAACCTTCATTGAAGAAGGCAATTGGTGGGCGATACCGGGTTCGAACCAGTGACCCCCTCCTTGTAAGGGAGGTGCTCTCCCAGCTGAGCTAATCGCCCTGGGATTTTCTGCTACAAGCAACCTGTGCGTATAACGAGAAAAGATGGTGGGTCGTGCAAGATTCGAACTTGCGACCAATTGATTAAAAGTCAACTGCTCTACCGACTGAGCTAACGACCCATCCTAAAACTGATTGTATTTTTACTGACTGAATCAGCAGAGTGGTGTTTATTCAACGTAACTCGATGCTGTGTTCACTCAAACCTTCATTGAAGAAGGCAATTGGTGGGCGATACCGGGTTCGAACCAGTGACCCCCTCCTTGTAAGGGAGGTGCTCTCCCAGCTGAGCTAATCGCCCTGGGACTTTTATTATATCAGCGATCGAAATCAATGATATTAAAAAAGTGGTGGGTCGTGCAAGATTCGAACTTGCGACCAATTGATTAAAAGTCAACTGCTCTACCGACTGAGCTAACGACCCACTGATTTTCATTTTTCTGCGTTAAACGCAACGTTGACAACAGAAAGTGTTGGTGGGCGATACCGGGTTCGAACCAGTGACCCCCTCCTTGTAAGGGAGGTGCTCTCCCAGCTGAGCTAATCGCCCGCTGTCAACGAGGGCCGCATTATAGGGGCTACTCGTTGAGAGTCAACGTTTTTTTCCATGTAACTGTACGTCCGTCGGGAAAATAATCAAATTGATCTCTTTTTCTCCAATTATGCGTTTTTGAAGCGATTTTTACGCGGATTTAGCCTGTAGCTTTGATTGTTGCGTTGTGGATTCAAAGGGGAGTGCTAAAATAACACCACTTTTTCAGCCTCTATGTTGTTGCCACTGTTGTAAGTGGGTGCTATTGAACAGGGCTGAGCTGTTTATCTGCTTGTCAAAGGCCTAGATCTCATCATGAAAATTAAAACGCGTTTTGCGCCAAGCCCTACGGGTTATCTACATGTGGGTGGTGCGCGTACCGCTCTGTATTCTTGGTTGTATGCTCGCCGCATGGGCGGTGAATTTGTGTTGCGTATCGAAGATACTGATTTAGAGCGTTCAACACAGGAAGCGATTGATGCAATTATGGACGGTATGAATTGGTTAGATCTGGGTTGGAATGAAGGCCCGTATTATCAGACCAAACGTTTTGACCGCTATAATGCAATTATTGATCAGATGCTTGAAGCGGGCACAGCGTACCGTTGCTACTGCTCTAAAGAGCGTTTAGAAGCGCTGCGTACTGAGCAAGAAGAGAATAAAGAGAAGCCGCGTTACGATGGTTTGTGCCGCGATCATGCTCACAGCCACACACCTGATGAGCCGCATGTGGTGCGTTTTCGCAACCCGCAAGAGGGTTCAGTAATTTTTGATGATCAAATTCGTGGTCCGATTGAGTTCAGTAATCAAGAACTTGATGATCTGATTATCCGCCGTACTGATGGTTCACCAACGTACAATTTCTGTGTGGTGGTGGATGATTGGGATATGGAGATTACCCATGTTATTCGTGGTGAAGACCACATCAATAACACGCCTCGTCAGATCAATATTCTCAAAGCTCTGGGTGCACCTGTGCCGGTGTATGCGCATGTGTCGATGATTTTGGGTGATGACGGTAAAAAGTTGTCAAAGCGTCATGGTGCGGTCAGTGTAATGCAGTATCGTGATGACGGTTATCTGCCAGAAGCACTACTGAACTACTTGGTGCGTTTGGGTTGGTCACACGGCGATCAGGAGATCTTCTCTGTTGCCGAGATGGAAGCGCTGTTCTCTTTAGATGCGGTGAGCAAATCAGCGAGTGCGTTTAATACTGATAAGCTGCTGTGGCTGAATCATCACTATATCAATACGGTTGATCCTGTGCGTGTGGCAGAGTTCTTGGCATGGCATATGGAAGATCAGAGCATTGATACCTCAAATGGCCCAGCATTGGCTGATATTGTGTCGTTACTCGGTGAGCGTTGTAAGACGCTGAAAGAGATGGCGGCATCAAGCCGTTATTTCTTTGAAGATTTTGCCGCGTTTGATGAAGATGCCGCGAAAAAGCACTTGCGTCCGGTTGCTCAAGCGCCGCTAGAGGCCGTACGAGCCCAGCTAGCTGATGTAGCATGGAACGTAGAGGCGATTCATGCAGCCATTCAGCAAACCGCTGATGCATTAGAGATTGGTATGGGCAAAATTGGCATGCCACTGCGAGTGGCCGTGACAGGTGCTGGCCAATCACCTTCTGTTGATGCCACAGTGCATGCAGTCGGCCGTGAGCGTGCGTTGGCGCGTATTGATATGGCGCTGGCATTTATCGCTGATCGCGCGGCAGCACAGTAAGTAAAATACGGCGGCTGGATCTATTTTTGTTTATCCATTAAATAGTGGTCCTGTTAAAGAGTATTGCCGCTAAGTAAAACCGTCGTTAAGTTATATATACGGTGGATGAGGCCATAACTGCGGTTATGGCCTTTTTTATCAGTTAAATATGTTGGAAGAGGGCATATTTTAAACTCTCTGACATCACTGTGATGCCGAGAAGAGGGGGCAGAACGGTAAGTGTTAATTAAGCCGGATCACGCTGATAAGGTAGCGGGTAGACGGCAAGTTCACTGTCTTGCTCATCAACTATACGCAGTTGTGCATCAGGCTCTAGATCACTGCTCAGTACAATTTGAATGAGCGTTTTGCCTGCCGGCAATGCCGCAGCTGACAATACAGTGCCGGTTTTGCGCCAGTTATCACCTAATTTTAGCTCTACACTTTCACCCGCAACAGGAAGGTGTGCAGCACTGCCAAACAGGGTATATAAGGCGCGTTTATTGGCTCCACGATATTTTGCTCGTGCAACCATCTCTTGTCCGGCATAGCACCCTTTGGTAAAACTGATGGCGTTTAAGGCCTGCAAATTGACGGCCTGCGGAATAAATTCCCCGATAGTTTGCGCACTTAATTGTGGTAAACCCGCTTCAATATCTAATGCCTGCCATTGTGTGTGATAACACTGTGTTGCACCCACTTGTTGCAGCGTATTGTAAAGACTCTCTGATGATATGACGCTGGTATCGATCACCAGCAGGTAGCGATCTGCCGGAGTGGGAAGATAAATAATCTGGCCAAACGGCGCATTGACGACCGGTGTGGCGGCATCTGGCAGCGTATCGGTCAGTGTTTGCAACGCAGTAGCTGCATTCGTACCGGCTAATCCGGCCAGTTTCCACTGCGGATTTTCGGTGATGGTGAGCTTGGAGAATACGGCATATTTTTTCAGTTCGGGCAGTTGTTGCTCTGTGAGTGATTTTGGCTGTATCCAGCCGAACCCGCTATTGAGATGAAACAGAGTGAACACGCTCCACATTTTACCTTTGGCATCACAATGTGCGCCTAAACTGTAATGGCTTGGCGGGATAGCCGTTACATCACATGTCACTTGTCCTTGCAGGTACTTGATGGCATCAGGGCCTGTGATATTCAGCAGATCAAGATGATCAAGTGGGATCAACGAAAGGGCAAGTTCAGATGACAGTACAGCAGGTTGGGCGGAAAAATCGGGCGTGATCGCAGGTGTCATAAAAAAGTCCATCTGTCTGTTTGGCCGAGTGATTTCGTCTATCTGCCGAAATCAGTCAAAAGTGTATTTACTATAACGCTCTACAGGATTGCTGACTATGTGAAATCATCTGATTTTCAAGCGGATAAATTGGGCAGAACAGTGTGTTTGGTCACAAATAAGCACGATAAAATCAGCGCAAAATAGCGGATAAATGCTACGATCAGCGGTGTTTGAGGCTATTTATTGGAGTCAGCAACGTGGATATTAATGATAAAGCGCGTGTGCGTTGGGCATGCCGCCGTGGGATGTTAGAGCTGGATGTGATTATCATGCCGTTTTTTGAGCATGAATACGATACGCTGACTGATGCTCAAAAAGCCGATTTTATTCGCCTGCTTGAAAGCGATGATCCGGATCTATTTCGCTGGTTTATGAACAGCACTAAGCCAACAGATCCGGTTTTAGATGCCATGGTTGTTCTGATGAAAACGCGTAATCAAGCCCGTGGATTTGTGGCAGTCTGATATTTATCCTTCGCAGCGCGCGCTATGGATTTTACGTGCTGCTTATTCGCTGCTCGGTATAGCCGCTTTGGCTGTGGTGCTGACGTTCTCCTATACGCTGTTATATTCCCTGTTAATATCTTTATTGATGTTTTTAATGCTTTTTGAATATAAACGAATGCGCCGTAACGGGCTGAAAATGTGTGGGGAACTGGCATTTAGTGAGATGTATCTGATTCGGTGGCAAGACAGAGAGTGGCGCTACTGCCGTACTCTTTCACTTTCGGTATTTGGTTTACTGATTTATCTGCGTGATCCGCAAAATAAGATGCGCAGAAAGCGGGTGTTGTGGTTACTACCGGATATGATGAGTGAGAGGTCGTGGCGCACACTGTCTGCCGTGGTGCGGCAAACCGACCGGATTAATGATAAATTCTCATAGGCGGCTTGTTGCGTAAATTACCTGCCATAAAACAGGCAATTTACGTATGCAGCTTTTTTGTGGCGCAATGTTTATTAAGTTGCCGGTACGGTTACCGCTCTGATATCGGCAGGCTGTCGTGCGGCGAAAGAATACTCGGCAGCGGATCAGGTTGTGGTTCAGGGTAATCAAGCGTGTAGTGCAACCCACGGCTCTCTTTACGCTGTAGCGCACACAGCACAATTAATTCAGCAACTTGTACCAGATTGCGCAATTCCAATAAGTTATTGGAAACACGGAAATTGGCGTAGTAGTCATGGATCTCTTGTTTGAGCATGTTAATCCGCCGTAAGGCGCGCTCAAGCCGTTTAGTGGTTCGCACTATCCCAACATAATCCCACATAAAAAGCCGCAATTCGTGCCAGTTATGCTGGATTACCACATTTTCATCAGAGCACTCAACCTGACTTTCATCCCACGCGGGCAGTGAGTCAACGGTGTCGGCATAAGGTAGCCACTGCAACAGATCTTCGGCGGCAGACCATGCATAGACCACACACTCAAGCAGTGAATTAGATGCCATACGGTTTGCGCCGTGTAAACCGGTATAGCTAACTTCACCAATGGCATACAGACCATCAATATCGGTACGGCCAGCATGATCAACCATTACGCCGCCACAGGTGTAGTGGGCGGCCGGAACAATGGGAATAGGCTCTGCGGTAAGATCAAGCCCCAATGTCAGCAGTTTTTCATAAATGGTTGGGAAGTGTGCTTGCACAAATTCAGCCGGTTTATGGCTGATATCCAGATACATGCAGTCAGCGCCTAGGCGCTTCATTTCGTGGTCAATGGCGCGGGCGACAATATCGCGCGGTGCTAACTCTGCTCGTGCATCAAAATCAGGCATAAAGCGAGAACCATCAGGGCGACGAAGGTAAGCGCCTTCACCCCGCAATGCTTCGGTCAGCAAAAAGTTACGGGCTTGTGGATGATACAAACAGGTTGGGTGGAACTGATTGAACTCCATATTGGCGACCCGACACCCCGCCCGCCATGCCATGGCGATACCGTCACCCGATGAGATATCCGGGTTGGTGGTATACTGATAGACCTTTGATGCACCACCGGTGGCCAGTACCACCGCTTTGGCCCGAATACATTCAACCCGTTCGAGCGTTCTGTTCCAGACATAAGCGCCGACAACCTTCCGAGATTGGTCATTTTCAAGCGGCGGGTGCTGGGTACTCAGTTGTTCACCTTGTACCACACCATGCTTTGCGCTAGTGATCAGATCAACGGCGTTGTACTTTTCGTATAATGCGATATTGGGGTGATAACGGGTTTGATCCACCAAGGTGGTTTGTACCGCTTTTCCGGTGGCATCAGCGGCATGTAAAATTCGGCGGTGGCTGTGGCCGCCTTCACGTGTTAGGTGAAATTTTTGATCCGTGGCCAGCCCTTCCACATCGAAAGGAACACCGCAGTCAATTAACCACTGCACGCAGTTGCGGGCATTTTCGGTAATAAACTCAACTGCTGCTTTATCGCACAGCCCTGCGCCAGCAATCAGTGTATCCTGCAGGTGTGATTCAATGCTGTCAGTTTCATCAAATACGGCGGCAATGCCACCTTGTGCATAATAAGTCGCACCTTCTGCGAGCGATCCTTTGCTCAGTATGATCACCTTGCAGTGTGGCGCTAAACGAAGTGCTAACGAAAGACCGGCAGCGCCGCTTCCGATGACCAGCACATCGCAAAGATGTTCAAGGGATTGTTCCATAACGTATGATATATAGTCAGAATGGGATCTTATGTTAGATCAGGTCCTGATATATTGTTATCGTTTTTATGTCTTTGAATAGGCGTTTAACTCACAGAATTTAGTACAACGTTGAACTTTACTCAGAGATAAGCATCAAATACAACAGCTGGCTCAATTACTGCGATTTCACACTAACAGCGAGTAATGCGAGATGCTGTACAAAGAATGTTTTGGAGAAAACACCTCGGATGAGCGAGCAGTTGACAGATCAGGTTCTGGTCGAACGTGTTCAGCAGGGGGATAAACGCGCTTTTAATCTTCTGGTTGCCCGCTATCAGCATAAAGTGGCCGGATTGGTTTCCCGTTATGTCCCACAGGGCGATGTCCCTGATGTTGTACAAGAGTCATTTATCAAAGCGTATCGGGCCTTAGCGTCTTTTCGCGGTGAAAGTGCGTTCTACACATGGCTGTATCGTATTGCGGTGAATACCGCAAAAAATTATTTGGTTGCTCAGGGGCGCAGGCCGCCGAGCAGCGATGTAGATGCAGAAGATGCGGAAAATTTTGAAGTAGGCGGTGCGTTAAAAGAAATATCGAACCCTGAGAATTTAATGTTGTCAGAAGAGTTGAAGCGGGTGGTTTTTGCTGCAATAGAAGCACTACCTGATGATCTGAAAATGGCAATCACGTTGCGTGAGTTAGATGGGTTAAGTTATGAAGAGATCGCCACGATTATGGATTGTCCGGTTGGTACGGTCAGATCGCGGATATTTCGAGCCCGTGAGTTTATTGACAGTAAGATTCAACCCTTAATTCAGCAGTAAATGGCCATGGGAACTCCGGTCTGATTAGCCGCAACAGTGCACCGGTGTCAGGCAATAGTCATATCACCTTTAGGTAATATAGGTAAGTAGGCATGCAGAAAGAGCAACTTTCCGCCCTGATGGACGGTGAATCGGTAGACAGCGTGTTGTTGAGTGAGCTGTCGAAAGACCGTGAGCTGCAAGGAGCGTGGCGTAATTATCATCTTATCCGCGATACGCTGCGCAAAGAGACACCGGCAGTGCTCGATTTTGATATTACCACCCGCCTCGCTGCTGCGTTGGAAAATGAACCCACGTTGTTTGTGCCTAAGGCCGTGCCAGAGTCACAACCTGCACCAGAAACATGGCATAAGCTGTCGTTTTGGGAGAAAATTCGCCCTGTACTGGGTAATGTTAGCCAATTGGGGTTGGCTGCGTGCGTATCACTGGGCGTGATTGTTGGTGTGCAATATTACAATCAGCCAGAAGGCGGGTTGGAAGACAGCCCTGTTTTCAATACATTGCCTATTGGCGGACAAGCCTCACCGGTAAGCTACAGTGTACCGACCTCGGGTGCACCTAGTGAGCAGCAGCTGCAAGAGCAACGCAAGCGCATTAGTGCAATGTTACAAGATTATGAGTTACAGCGTCGTTTGAATGCGGAGAACATTGAGCCGCGTCAGAGTGATATGTCGCAACAAGCCGGGAATACACAGCGCTAATGAAGCAAATTGTCTTTTTCCTGCTGTCAGTGCTGGGGCTTTGCAGTACCAGCGCTGTTGCATCACAAGGAACGGCAGATCTGCCTGCAATCTCTTCATTACCGCCAGTTCCCGCAACCACTGCGCCGGTAAAAAACATGCAGGCAGACGAACTTCCAGCACCAAGCTCTACGGTAGCTGACAACAGCACGGTAGCAGATAACAGTGCTCAGTCGGCACAAACACTGCTTGAAAGCATGGCGGTAGCCTCACAAAATCTCAATTATGAGCTGTCGTTTATCCGTATCAGTAAAAGCAGTATTGATTCCATGCGCTATCGCCATGCGTATATCAATAAGCGTAACCTAAGCCAAATGCTCTACCTTGACGGGCCGCGTCGTGAAGTTTTACAGCGTGGTGATGAGGTAAGCTATTTTGAATCCGGTGTTGAGCCTTTCACTATCCGCAGCTCGCACATCGTTGACTCACTGCCTTCCGTGCTACATGGCGATTTCAAACAGCTCAGTAAATTCTACGATTTTGTTCCGGTAGGGCGTGCTCGGGTGGTTGACCGTCCAACACAAGTGGTGCGTATTGTTCCGCGTGATGATTTTCGCTATAGCTATGTTGTCTGGCTGGATGAAGAGAATAAACTGCTGTTGCGTGCAGATTTACTTGATCGCGATGGTGAAACCCTTGAGCAATATCGGGTTATCTCGTATGTGGTAACACCCGAATTGATGAAAGTAATGTCAAAGTTGGATGATGTTTCTCTACCACCGGTTTTGGCGTTCGAGCCACAAGCAAAACAGGATATGGCATGGAAACTGACATGGCTTCCGAACGGGTTTACAGAAGTTTCGCGTAGCCGTCACCGTCTTCCTAATGTGGATATTCCGGTAGAATCACGTCTTTACTCTGATGGATTATTCAGTTTTACCGTCTACGTATCGCCAACTGATGGCCGTGCTCTGCATGAGCAACTGGTCCGTCAGGGGCGTAGAACGGTACATATTGAAAATCAGGGCCCGTATGAAATTACGGTTGTGGGTGAGTTACCCCCGCCAACGACTAAGCGAATTGTACACGGGGTAAAGTTTGATTCGGTGCCAACCAGCAGCGCGCCAATCAATAACAACAGCAGTAAATAACGATAGATAATTTTGCGTGGTGGGGTTACATATACCGCGTATCAGAAAAATAACAGACAGGTAAGCCGAGATGAAGAAGGCTTGCCTGTCTGTTTTTGGTTTAGATGACCATGGTAGATAAAAATATTGCGCATACTTGTTGGTATCAAGGTTAACGGTTTTGGCCTGCCATTGCGTTAAGCATTTAAGCCACAAATTAGATAGAGATTGCCGATGATCCGGGAAAGAGTGACTGTTGTTGGCTACCAAGATGGGGTGGCCACTGTAGTGTGCCAGCAAAAATCAGGTTGCAGTGGATGCGCAAACGCATCGGGCTGCGGCATGAGTTCGTTGGATAAAATATCCAGCGGCAAGATGCACAGACTTGAACTGCACAGTGATGTTGCATTAACGGTCGGTCAGCAGGTTGATATCGGGATATCTGAAACCAGTTTGGTCAGATCCGCCTTTACCCTCTATTTTATCCCGTTACTGGGGCTGGTTTTAAGCACCCTGATAGCGAGCCAGTATCTGGCACAAGAGTGGGTGGTCATGCTGATTGCAGCGTTGGGTACGGGGGTAGGGTTTTTAGTTGCCCGCAATATGGCTCGGCATGCTAGCCAGCAAAAAGCGTATCAGCCAATTATCTTACCTACGGTGGGGATGCCTGATGCGGCAAGGGGTGAACATGAGCAAGTGGATGTTTATCATGCTGTTGTGGATATTGGCGTTAAACAGCCGTTGCTGCTCTCATCAAAATCTGACTCTGAGTGATTAACTGGGCGGTGACTCTGAGGGTATTGACGTGATGATTACGTCAATACAGCGTATTCTGGCTGTAATAAATACCGCTAATCCGCAAAGTGAGTGCGTGCAAGGATAGCGAGTAACCGGCGATTCAGGTAGAATCCACCCACTTAAATCATTAACACTGATTCTGCTTTGATTCCTAGCAAAGGTCGCGCAAATTCTGATGAAGCATATTCGTAACTTTTCCATCATAGCCCACATTGACCACGGTAAGTCGACTCTGTCTGACCGGATCATCCAAATTTGTGGCGGTTTATCTGATCGCGAAATGGCAGCCCAAGTTCTGGACTCTATGGATTTGGAACGTGAGCGCGGTATCACCATTAAAGCGCAAAGCGTTACGCTAGACTATACCGCCCCTGATGGTCAGGTTTATCAGTTAAACTTTATCGATACCCCGGGCCACGTTGACTTCTCGTATGAAGTATCCCGCTCGCTGGCGGCCTGTGAAGGTGCGCTGCTGGTGGTTGATGCAGGCCAAGGCGTTGAAGCACAAACACTGGCAAACTGTTACACCGCGCTGGATATGAATCTGGAAGTGGTGCCGGTATTGAACAAAATTGACCTTCCTGCCGCAGAGCCTGAGCGTGTAGCTGAAGAGATTGAAGATATTGTAGGCATTGATGCTACCGATGCGGTGCGCTGTTCAGCGAAGACCGGTGTCGGTGTGCCGGAAGTACTGCAACGGTTGGTTGAGTCTATCCCCGCACCGGAAGGTGACCCTGACGCGCCGTTACAAGCCCTGATTATTGACTCATGGTTTGATAATTACTTAGGCGTTGTCTCTCTGGTTCGTATCAAAAACGGCAGCCTGCGTAAAAACGACAAAATTAAAGTGATGAGCACCGGCCAGACTTGGGGTGTTGATCGTTTGGGTATTTTTACCCCGAAGCAGCTTGACCGCACCGGATTAAATTGTGGTGAAGTAGGTTGGGTTGTCTGCGGTATTAAAGATATTCTGGGTGCTCCGGTGGGCGATACCCTGACGCTGGCACGTAATCCGGCAGATAAAGCATTACCAGGCTTTAAGAAAGTAAAACCACAGGTATATGCGGGTCTATTTCCTATCAGCTCTGATGATTATGAAGCATTTCGTGATGCGCTCGGTAAACTGAGCCTGAACGATGCCTCACTGTTTTATGAGCCAGAAAGTTCTACAGCGCTGGGTTTTGGTTTCCGTTGCGGCTTCTTAGGCTTGCTGCACATGGAGATCATTCAAGAGCGTTTAGAGCGTGAATACGACCTTGATTTGATCACCACAGCACCAACAGTAGTGTATGAAGTGGCCGTGACTAGTGGCGAGATCGTTTATGTTGACAGCCCGTCAAAATTACCACCGCTGAATAATATTGATGAACTCCGTGAGCCAATCGCAGAGTGTCATATGTTGTTGCCACAGGCCTATTTAGGTAACGTGATCACACTGTGTATCGAAAAACGCGGTGTACAGACCAACATGGTTTACCACGGTAACCAAGTGGCGCTGACCTATGAAATTCCGATGGGTGAAGTAGTTCTTGATTTCTTTGATCGATTGAAATCAACGTCACGCGGTTATGCATCACTCGATTACAGCTTTAAGCGTTTTCAGGCAGCTGACATGGTGCGTGTTGATATTATGGTTAACGGTGAGCGTGTTGATGCACTGGCAATTATCACTCATCGTGATAATGCGCAAGGTCGTGGCCGTGATGTGGTTGAGAAGATGAAAGAGCTGATCCCGCGTCAGCAATTTGATATTGCGATTCAAGCGGCTATCGGTAACCAGATTATTGCCCGTGCCACCGTGAAGCAGTTACGTAAAAACGTACTGGCAAAATGTTACGGTGGTGATGTGAGCCGTAAGAAAAAGCTGCTACAGAAGCAGAAAGACGGTAAAAAACGTATGAAGCAGGTCGGTAACGTCGAGCTGCCACAAGAAGCGTTCTTGGCCATTTTGCATGTCGGCAAAGATTAATTTTCGACAAATATTGATTTAAGGAGCAAGCATGGCTAATACCTTCGCGCTGATTTTGGTGCTGGTTACTCTGTTCACCGGAATTATTTGGTGTTTAGATAAACTGGTCTGGGCACCTAAGCGTAATGCCAAAAAAGAGGACGTACGTGCGAAGGCAGGCGGCAATATTGATGAGGCAACCTTGAACAAGGTTGCTCCACAACCAAGTTGGGTTGAGACTTCTGTCTCTATCTTTCCGGTTATTGCCGTTGTATTGGTCGTGCGCTCTTTCATCTATGAGCCATTTCAGATCCCCTCTGGCTCTATGATGCCAACGTTACTGGTGGGCGATTTTATCCTTGTGGAGAAATTTGCCTACGGTATCAAAGACCCGATCTTCCAAAAAACGTTGATTAAGACCGGTGAACCTAAGCGCGGTGATATTGCGGTATTTAAATATCCAGAAGATCCGAGCTTAGATTACATCAAGCGCGTTGTTGGATTACCGGGAGACACGATTGTTTATCAAGATAAACAATTGTTCATTAAGCCCGCCTGTCCTACAGGAAAAGAGTGTCAGCCGCTGACCAAACTGGAGTACAGCAATGTGCATCCAAGCCCATTTTATCAGGGTAATGCTCAGTTAATTGAAGCCACTGAGCAGTTAGGTGCAGTGGGGCATAACATTCTTATTAATCCTTATATGCCAGAAGCAACTGCCTATTATTACACCCAAACCGGAAAACCGGTGGGTGAGTGGGTTGTCCCTGAAGGTGAATATTTTGTTATGGGTGATAACCGTGACAACAGTAAGGACAGTCGTTTCTGGGGCTTTGTCCCGAACGCCAATTTAGTCGGTAAAGCCGTTGCCATCTGGATGAGTTTTGAGAAAGAACCCGGAGAGTGGCCAACAGGTGTTCGCCTAAACCGAATTGGCGCAATTCATTAATCGGTTATGTAGTTGATGAATGCATCATTAGATACTTTACAGCGTAAGCTGGGTTACACCTTTACCAATCAAGAGTTACTTCATCTGGCACTGACTCACCGCAGTGCCAGTGGCAAACACAATGAGCGTTTAGAGTTCCTTGGTGACTCTATCCTCAGTTTTGTGGTTGCTGATGCGCTGTATCATCAGTTTCCTAAAGTTGATGAAGGCGATATGAGCCGCATGCGTGCTGCATTGGTTCGTGGAAATACACTGGCTGAACTTGCCCGAGAGTTTGAACTGGGTGACTATTTGCGTCTTGGCCCCGGAGAGCTTAAAAGTGGCGGGTTTCGTCGGGAATCTATCTTGTCTGATACCGTTGAAGCTATCATTGGTGCGGCCTATTTAGACACCGGTTTAGAATCAGTTCGTCAGCTGATTTTGCAGTGGTATCAGCAGCGTTTGGAAGAGATCCGCCCAGGTGATCGGCAAAAGGATCCTAAAACGCGCTTGCAAGAGTATCTGCAAGGCCGCCGTTTACCGTTGCCGGTTTACCATGTTATGCAGGTGCGCGGTGAAGCGCATGATCAAGAGTTCACGATTCATTGCAGCGTAGAAGGCATGGCGCAGCCGGTTATCGGTATTGGCTCAAGCCGCCGTAAAGCCGAGCAAGCTGCCGCTGATCAGGCACTTACATTGTTGGAGCTGGTATGACCGAAGCTGAAAAAACACATTGTGGCTTTATTGCCATTGTCGGTCGCCCAAATGTCGGGAAATCAACGTTACTGAACCAGTTACTGGGGCAGAAAATTTCGATTACCTCACGCAAGGCTCAGACTACGCGCCACCGTATTGTTGGTATTGACACGCAAGGGGCTTATCAGGCTATTTATGTTGATACCCCCGGTTTGCATATCGAAGAGAAGCGCGCGATTAACCGCTTGATGAATAAAGCCGCCACCAGTTCTATTGGTGATGTAGAGCTGATCATTTTTGTGGTGGAAGGCACTAACTGGAATGAAGATGATGACATGGTGCTGGGTAAACTGCGCCATGCCCGTTGTCCGGTTATTCTGGCGATCAACAAAGTTGACTGCATCAAGCAAAAAGATATTTTGCTGCCGCATATTCAGGCATTGGCTGAGAAGTTTAACTTCCTGAATGTTGTGCCTATTTCGGCTGAAACCGGTGCTGGTGTTGATGAAATTGCCCGCATTGTGCACGATAAGCTGCCAGAAGGGACACATCACTTTCCGGAAGATTATGTCACTGACCGTTCACAGCGGTTTATGGCTTCAGAGATTATCCGTGAAAAGCTAATGCGTTTTATGGGTGAAGAGTTGCCGTATTCTGTGACCGTAGAGATTGAGCGTTTTGTGGCCACAGAGATGGGCACTTACGATATCAATGCGGCGATTTTGGTTGAGCGTGAAGGCCAAAAGAAGATGGTGATTGGTGCGAAAGGCAGTAAGATCAAGGTGATCGGTACTGAAGCGCGCCGCGACATGGAATCTATGTTCGATACCAAAGTTCATCTGGAACTTTGGGTTAAAGTAAAATCAGGTTGGGCGGATGATGAGCGCGCTTTGCGCAGCCTCGGTTATACGGACGATCTGTAATTGAACAAGGATACACTCTGATGGAAGGGTGGCAGCGTGGCTTTGTACTTCACGCTCGCCCTTACAGTGAAACCAGCCTGATGCTGGATGTCTTCACTGAAGATCAGGGGCGAATGCGCATACTTGCCAAAGGTGCGCGCAGCCGTCGTTCCCATTTAAAGGGCTGTTTACAGCCCTTTACTCCCTTACTGCTCCGTTGGAGTGGGCGTGGAGAGGTCAAAACATTACGCAGTGCAGAGTCTGCTGCGTTAGCCTTGCCTTTTAGCCGTATCGGTTTATACAGTGCGCTGTATGTCAATGAGCTGGTCACCCGTGTCCTTGAGCCACAAACGGCTTACTCCTCTGTTTTTCTTGATTATCTCACTTGCCTGCGTGAACTAGCGCAATATCCAAATAATCCTGAACCGGCACTACGCCGTTTTGAATTGGCACTGTTACAGGCGCTTGGCTATGGCATTGATTTTGTGCATTGCGCAGGGAGCGGATTACCAGTTGATGGGCAGATGACATACCGTTACCGTGAAGAGAAAGGGTTTATTGCATCACTCATTGTTGATCAGTTAAGTTTCAGCGGCCATCACCTGCATGCATTGGCGGCACGCCAGTTTGATACATCGGATCAACTAAAAGCGGCAAAGCGCTTTACGCGTTTAGCATTAAAGCCATATCTTGGTGGTAAGCCATTAAAAAGTCGGGAACTTTTCCGCCATTTTGCCAAGGAGTCGAAACATGTCTAAGTTATTGCTCGGTGTTAACATTGATCATATCGCGACAATTCGTAATGCACGCGGAACGATTTATCCTGATCCGGTGAATGCGGCTTTTGTTGCAGAACAAGCCGGTGCTGATGGCATTACGGTACATTTGCGTGAAGATCGCCGCCATATTACTGATCGTGATGTGAAAATTTTACGGCAAACCCTGCAAACACGAATGAATTTGGAGATGGCTGTCACCGAAGAGATGCTGGCGATTGCCTGTGAGGTGCAACCACACTTCTGTTGCTTAGTGCCAGAAAAACGCGAAGAGGTGACAACCGAGGGCGGGTTGGATGTTGCCGGTCAGCTGAGTAAAATGACTGATGCGGTGGCGCGTTTAACTGCGGCACAGATTAAAGTTTCGCTGTTTATTGACCCTGACATGGCACAAATTGATGCTGCGGTTGCCGTGGGTGCGCCGTTTATTGAGTTGCACACCGGTGCATATGCTGATGCGCCGACCGAGGCAGCACAGCAACTAGAACTTGCTCGTATTGCGGCGGCGGCAGAATATGCTGCGGGGCGTGGGCTGACTGTCAATGCCGGGCATGGTCTGACATACCACAATGTGGCTGCGATTGCTGCCTTGCCTGAGATGTACGAGCTTAATATCGGCCATGCTATTATTGGTCGAGCGGTGATTGACGGGCTGAAAAATGCAGTTTCTGATATGAAGCAGTTGATGCAGGCTGCGCGTGCATAATGGCGGTTTGCGGTTTAGGCACAGACATTGTTGAAATAGCCCGTATTGATGCAGTAGTTAATCGTAGCGGTGAACGGCTGGCACGGCGGATCCTAACAGCATACGAGCTGACGTTGTATCAGGCCAGCACACAGCCAGTACGCTTTTTAGCCAAACGTTTTGCAGTGAAAGAGGCGGCGGCCAAGGCGCTGGGTACTGGATTTCGCGCTGGCATTGCGTTCAATCAGATAGAGGTGCGCACTGATATGTTGGGCAAGCCTTGTCTGTATTGGTATGAGCACGCTGATAAGCAGCGCGTTTTGCTCGGCGCAGTACATTCACATGTAACCATTGCCGATGAGCGGCATTATGCCGTGGCGACGGTACTCCTCGAACGGTAATCGCTGCAGTTACTAGGCTAAAATAGTGGCTGAAAAAGATAAGGTGAGCGTGATAGCTCACCTTTTTTACCTATATCGTAGTTTACGCTTACCGCAAACAGGTCCCAGAACTTATGTAACCTGATGCGGAATAAAACGTAAAGACTGATGCCTGACGTTCTCTATCTCATCGAGTAACTCGAGCCATTCCGGTTCTAACTCTTCTGCCGGTGTCCCCTGACGTAACAGCTGTTCAAGCTGACGGCAGAGGTTTTTCAGGCGCGGCACTCCGCTGTAACTGCAACTACCGTGCAGTGTGTGAATTTTTGCAAGGATCTCGGGCTCATCCTGTTCATTGAGTACATTGTGTACCCTTTGCTCAATTTCGGTCAGGAAAGTGAGGAGCATTTCGAGTAATTCAATGGCTAAATCTTCTTTACCGGCGGCTTGCTGTAACGCTAATGCCCAGTCAAGGCTGCTGTTTTCACTGACATTACCCGCAATCACGGTTTTCACTGTCTCAGTTGTTTCTGCTGTCTTTGTAGTTTCAATCGTGAGTTCAATCGGGGCAGTGTCGGTAACATCGCTAATCACGGTGTGTTTGTTCGGTATTGCGGCGGCTGACGCTATTATCGGTAGATTGCAGCCGGTATGCAGAGCCATAATCCGCTGTAGCATGCTCTCATCAATTGGTTTGGTCAGATAATCATCCATGCCAGCGGCAATCAGCCGCTCGCGCTCGCCACTCATGGCATGTGCGGTAACGGCAACAATCGGGGTGTCCTGATTATTGGTTTGTTGGCGAATCAGTTCGCTGGCCCTGATGCCATCCATCTCCGGCATCTGAATATCCATCAAGATAATATCAAACCGTTGGCGTGATGCCTGTTCTACGGCATCAAGCCCGTTATTGCACAGATAAACGTGTTCGACCATCTCTTGCAGCAGTGTGCCGATAAGTTTCAGGTTGGCCGGATTATCATCAACCGCCATCACATGTAGTGGCAGTTTGGCCGGCAGCCATGCGGGGTTTGGCAATGCTGTGGTGTGGCCATCTTGCAGGGTATTAAACAGCCGCGCGCGTGGCAGCGGTTTGGTTAAGCAGGCCTCTGCACCGGCTTGGATGAGTGCATCGGCAACATTCAGATCTTTACTCGGCAGGCCGACAATAACGCGTCGGGTGTAGCGGCGTGCCAGTTTAATCTGCTGTGACATATCAGCCACATCAGGCGTGAGTGTAGCGGCAAAACAGAGTAGCAAAATATCGGTCTGTGTGGCTGTCAGCTCTGCTAGTGTTGCGGCACAGTTCAGTACTACTGGTTGTTGCTCAAACATACTCATCACTGCACTGGCTGCTTGCTCATTGGGTTCAATTAGGCTGATGTGTTGCCCAGTGAGTGAGAGCAGTTTTGGAACATCGTTGTGAATGCCATCGGTCAGCGCTAGCGGTACGGTAAACCAAAAACTAGAGCCTTTATGCAGGCGGCTTTGGAAACCAATTTCACCGCCCATCTCTTTAACCAATTTTTGGGTGATAACCAATCCTAAACCGGTACCGCCATAACGGCGGGAAATGCTGGCATCCGCCTGACGGAAGGCCTGAAACAGCTGTGCTTGCTGACGTTCAGAAATACCGATACCGGTATCTCTGATTTGTAATAGCAGTTCAATTCCGCCTGGGGTACGGCTGCGCAGTTCGATTAAAATATCGATATTACCGTGTTCGGTAAATTTAATGGCGTTACCGATCAGGTTGGTGAGAATTTGCTGTACCCGCAGCGGATCTCCGACCACATATTCAGGCACATCCTGGCTGAGGGTGAGTGTCAGCTCGATACCTTTATCGTGGGCATTCGGGGCAAGCAGCAGCATGACTTCATCAATCGTATCGTGTACCCCGAATGGGATTTGCTCTAGTACCAGTTTTCCGGCTTCGAGTTTTGAGAAGTCTAAAATATCGTTGATAATAGTCAGCAAGTTATTGGCTGAACGCTCAATGGTTTGCAGGTAGTCAATTTGGCTGGTACTGAGACGAGTTTTTAACATTTGGCGGGTAAAGCCGATAACACCATTAAGCGGCGTGCGCAGCTCGTGTGACATATTGGCCAAAAACTCGGATTTAATGCGTGCCGCTTCTTGTGCTCGTTTTTTCGCCAGATCAAGCTCTACGTTCTGGATCTCCATCTGCTCGAGCGTTTCCCGCAGATCAGAGGTGGCCTGATCAATGCTTTGTTGCATCTCTTCGTGGTATACAGTGAGTGATACAGCCATCGAGTTAATGCCATTTTTCAGCATGTTTAACTCACCAAGCATATTACCGGCAACGCGGCTATCAAGTTGCCCACGGCGAATTTGATCAACGGTGTGCACCATATGAGTGATAGGTACAGTTACCACGCGCATCAGTCGGTAAGAGAATACACCCGCAATAATCATACCGATAGCTAACATTCCCAGTGATGCGGCTATCTCTTGATACTGTTGCAGCTCCATCGGCCTGACATCAAGCTCTACGGCAATATAGCCAAGTGGTGGGTTGCCTTCAGGGTTGTTCAGCAACAGTTCAGGCAGTGAGTTTTCCGCAAAGATGGGGGTACGGATCACCAGCAGTTGATCTTGCCGTGTTACCATCACTTGGGTCGGCAATTTGCTCTGCTCATCAAGTTGCAGAACTGAGAAATTGCGGTGAAAATTAGAGGTAACAAATAAACGGTTATCAGCATCGAATACCGCAATAGAACGCACTATATTTGAATGGCGACGGTGCAGTAAATTGATCAGCTGCTTTACTGACTCTCGGTTTCTGAATGTCATGGCATATTCAGTGGCCACAGATAAAGGCTCGATAATCGAAATACCTTCATCAATCAGTTGTTGATCGAGATCGCGGTAACGATTGACGACAAAAAAAGTGCTGAGCAACAACCCGATAATTAGGGTTGGAGCCAGTGTCATGGTGATTACTCGTGCGCGCAGGCCGTAATTGGTCATCAGTCGTTATCTGTGGGAGAATTGCCGATTATTCGCATAATTTACCTGATTATGGCTAGATATTCATGGTGCAATTTTATACTCCAGTAAAAAAACAGGCTTCTGTCGTACAAAATGTTGAAGTTGAGATCCTTTCTCTTGATTATCAAGGGCAAGGTGTTGCGCGTTGGCAAGGAAAAACGCTCTTTGTGACCGGTGCGCTGCCCGGTGAAAAAGTGCTTGCGCGGGTTTATGAAGATAAGCGCCAGTATGCGAAAGCAAGCACGCAAAAAGTGTTACACGCTTCTGAGGCGCGGGTCAAACCGGTATGCCCACATTATGCGCAGTGTGGCGGCTGTCAGATGCAACATATCGAGTATGCATTGCAAACTGAGAGTAAGCAAAATGCGTTTTTGCGCTTAATGACCCGTGATATTGCTGCGCCAGCCACGGTGACTGCGCCATTATGTGGTGATGCATATGGTTATCGCCGTCGCGCAAGACTAAGTTTACTGGCCGATAAAAAGACCCGAGAGCTCACGTTGGGTTTCCGGCGCGCGAATGCAAAAACACTGGTCGATATCCAGCAGTGTCCGGTACTACAGCCGCAGCTTTCTGCACTTATTCCCCCATTAAAACAGTGTTTACAAAAACTGCGAGGGGTTATTTCACTGGGCCATATTGAGCTGGTGGGCGCTGATAATGGAAATGCTTTGGTGGTGCGCCATGTAAAACCGTTATCAGAATCTGATCAGGCAATGTTGGTTGAGTTTGCCAACGCGCATCAACTGAGTCTGTTTTTAGCCCCTGATAGTGAGCAAGTCATCTGTTTAGCAGGCCAGTGGCCAACCTATCAGGTAAACGGTCTGACGCTGCAATTTTCACCGCGTGATTTTATTCAGGTGAATGCTGACGTAAACCAAAAAATGATCGCGCAGGCATTAACGTGGTTAGCGTTGTCGGCCGATGATCGGGTGCTGGATTTGTTCTGTGGGATGGGGAACTTTACATTACCGATTGCACAGAAAGCCGGCTATGTGGCGGGTGTTGAAGGTGTTGCTGCCATGGTTGAGCAGGCCAAAACCAACGCACATGAAAACCAGATCAGCAATGCGGAGTTTTTCTGCTGCGATCTGGATGCCCCACTCACGGCTCAGCCGTGGAGTACTGAAGGGTTTAACAAGGTGTTGCTTGATCCGGCACGGGCTGGCGCATTGGCGGTAATGGAACATATAGTGAACTTGCGCCCGAGTCATGTTGTCTACGTGTCGTGTAACCCGGCGACTCTGGCACGTGATAGCCAAGTTCTAATCGAGGCTGGCTACCAGTTGGCTGAGTTGGGGGCCCTAGATATGTTCCCGCAGACGGCTCATGTTGAGTCAATGGCGCTGTTTATCCGCCGTAAAAAGTAAGGCCTTCTGGTTTGATTTTCCAATGCTGCGGGTAAATGAACGATTCATTAGCGGTATGATTTTTTATCGAATATTCAGCGTATAAAAAACGGTGTGTATTATATCGTACCGGCCCAAGTATCTGTTTTATGTCGTCAATTAATATCATTAAAGCCAAGAGATAGGGATTAATTATGGTTGCAGTTCGTGGTGCTCACCTGAATAAAGACGGGGTGTTTGCGCTCGAAAAATGGATTAACAGTCTGGGTTTATCACCTGAGACCGGAACCCGTGTATCCGAAACTTGGCGTTATTGTGAGAGCTGTATTGCTGATCCTGCATTAGCCAGTACAGTGCTATCGCGTGGTTTGGAAATGGTCGAAATTCTGGCCACGCTGAGTATGGATACCGATAGTTTACGGGCGGCATTAGTTTTTCCATTGGTCGAAGCCAAAATTCTGCCCCTGACTCAGGTGCAGGAAGAGTGCGGTAAATCAATCGCGGAGCTTATTCGCGGCGTATTGGATATGGATGCAATACGCCAGCTAAACGGCACGCAAAACGGCTCTACATCGTCTGAACAAGTAGATAATGTGCGGCGCATGCTGTTGGCTATGGTGGAAGATTTCCGCTGTGTAGTTATCAAACTGGCCGAGCGCATTGCACACCTGCGAGAGGTGAAAGATGCCGATGAAGAGCAGAGAGTTTTAGCGGCCAAAGAGTGTACCAATATCTATGCACCGCTGGCTAACCGCTTGGGGATCGGGCAGTTAAAGTGGGAGTTGGAAGACTACTGCTTCCGTTACCTGCACCCTGATGAGTACAAGCGGATTGCCAAACTACTACACGAACGCCGGATAGACCGCGAGCAGTACATTGACTCTTTTGTCAAAACGCTGCGCTCACACATCAAAGAGGCCGGTGTGGCGGCGGAAGTGTACGGTCGGCCTAAGCATATCTACAGCATTTGGCGAAAAATGCAGAAGAAAATGCTGTCGTTTGATGAACTGTTTGATGTACGTGCTATTCGTATCATTACCGAGCGTCTGCAAGACTGTTATGCCACGTTAGGGGTGGTGCACACCTATTGTAAGCATCTGCCCAAAGAGTTTGATGATTATGTGGCTAACCCTAAACCTAACGGTTATCAGTCAATTCATACCGTAGTATTAGGGCCGCAGGGTAAAACCATTGAAATTCAGATCCGCACCCGTCAGATGCATGAGGATGCTGAGCTGGGTGTCGCCGCACACTGGAAATATAAAGAGGGTGGTGGCAACGTGCGTTCCGGCTATGAAGAGCGGATAGCGTGGTTGCGTAAACTGCTGGCCTGGCAAGAAGAGATCTCTGACTCTGGCGAGATGATGGATGAGCTGCGCAGTCAGGTCTTTGATGATCGTGTCTACGTCTTTACCCCGAAAGGAGATGTGGTTGATCTGCCAAGTGGCTCAACACCGCTCGATTTTGCCTACCATATTCACAGTGATGTTGGTCATCGTTGTATTGGTGCCAAAATTAGTGGGCGCATCGTTCCTTTTACCTACAAATTGCAGATGGGTGATCAGATAGAGATCATCACCCAGAAAAATCCTAACCCGAGCCGTGACTGGTTAAATCCGAACCTTGGGTTTGTGAACAGTAGCCGTGGGCGCGCGAAGATCCATGCGTACTTTAAAAAGCTCGATCGCGATAAAAATGTGGCCGCCGGTAAAGAGATGCTCGAAGGTGAGCTTTCACGCATGGGGTTGGGTTTTAAAGATGTTGAAAAGCTGGCAATAGAGCGCTTCAATGTCAAAAGTATGGAAGAGGTGCTGGCCGGTATTGGTGGTGGCGATTTACGCCTTAATCAGCTGATTAATTTCCTACATAACCGCTTGATGAAGCCGGATGCAGAGCAAGCCGATAAAGAAGCGCTGCGCAATATCGCCCAAAAAGCCCAGAATGCCGGGCATAAGAGCACCGATCACAAGCCGGGGCGGATTGTGGTTGAAGGTGTTGGGAATTTACTGCACTACATCGCGCGCTGCTGTCAGCCGATTCCGGGTGATGACATTGTCGGTTTTATCACCCAAGGGCGCGGTATCTCAATACACCGTGCTGATTGCGAACAGCTGCATGATCTGCTCAGCCATGCACCGGAACGCGTGGTTGAAGCCGTGTGGGGTGAGTGCTACTCATCAGGCTATTCGCTCAGTGTACGGGTGATGGCCAATGATCGCAGCGGATTACTGCGCGATATCACCACTATTTTGGCGAATGAAAAAGTCAACGTACTGGGCGTAGCCAGCCGCAGTGATACCAAAAAACAGCTGGCGACCATTGATATGGAAATTGAGTTGTATAACCTGCCGGCGCTCGGGCGGGTACTCAGCCGCATCGGGCAACTGCCGGATGTGATTGAAGCTCGCCGATTACGCGGTTAGTGCCGCACGGTGGGTTGCTGCAAACAGAATTTGATTCATGGATACATCACGGGAAGCATTTAGCTTCCCGTTCTTTTTCGTTTTTTCAGTACAGGTTACTGATTGTCGATAACAACAAAAAAATAGGCTGATGAAAATGTCTGAACCGATGAACACTCTACTGAACATTATGCAACAACTGCGCGATCCACAAACTGGTTGCCCGTGGGATCGTAAACAAACGTTCGAAACGCTGATGCCGCATACGCTGGAAGAGACCTATGAGGTTATCGATGCGATTGAGCGTAATGATGCGGCTGATCTGAAATCAGAGCTGGGCGATATGCTGTTTCAGGTGGTGTTCTATGCACAAATCGCCAAAGAGCAGGGGTTGTTTGATTTTGGTGATGTGTGCAATGAGATCAGCGATAAGTTATATCGCCGTCATCCGCATGTGTTTGGTGATACTCAACTTGATGCAGTGGCGGGTGATGCAACTGCCGAAGTGTTACGCAACTGGGAGAGCATCAAACAAAATGAGCGTACAGAAAAAGCACAAACCTCAGTATTGGATGATATCCCTAAAGCACAACCGGCACTGATGCGTGCTTATAAAATGCAGCAACGTTGTGCAACAGTGGGCTTTGATTGGGATACTTTGGGCCCAGTTGTTGAAAAAGTGCACGAAGAGATCGAAGAAGTGCTAGCTGAAGCGTGTCAGGTGGAGAAAAATGAGGTAAAATTAGCAGAAGAAATTGGAGACTTGCTTTTTGCTACGGTTAATCTCAGTCGTCACTTGGGGCACAAGCCGGAACTGGCACTGCGTCAGGCGAGTGATAAGTTTGAACGGCGCTTTCGTCAGATAGAAGAGGCGATAGCCGCACAAGGGCGACAGATGCAAGATGCATCACTGGCAGAAATGGAAGCATTATGGCAAGCAATAAAGCGCCGTGAGCCTTCATAATAACCGGCTAATTAACCGTTGAAAAATGAAGAATAGGGTACAAAAGGGGTAATCAGTTGCTTCCCGATTTGTCGAGAGGGGGGAGCTCTGGTATACTATTATCCCGTCTTTGTTCTTCCTTTTCTCCTATAAACCTAACTCTCAGGTTCAGCATGACAACAAATTATATTTTTGTGACCGGTGGGGTTGTATCCTCGCTAGGTAAAGGCATTGCAGCAGCATCACTGGCCGCGATTCTCGAAGCGCGTGGACTCAATGTCACCATCATGAAACTGGACCCTTACATCAACGTGGATCCGGGTACCATGAGCCCGATCCAACACGGTGAAGTATTCGTAACGGAAGACGGCGCGGAAACTGACCTCGACTTGGGGCACTATGAGCGTTTCATTCGTACCAAAATGACACGCCGCAATAACTTCACCTCTGGCCGTGTGTATGCCGATGTGCTGCGCAAAGAGCGTCGTGGTGATTATTTGGGTGCAACCATTCAGGTGATTCCGCACATCACGAATGAAATTAAAGATCGTGTCATTGCCGGTGCTCAAGGCCACGATGTGGTGATTGTTGAGATTGGCGGCACAGTGGGTGATATCGAATCACTGCCATTCTTGGAAGCTATTCGTCAGTTGGCTGTTGAAGTAGGCCGTGAGCATACTCTGTATATGCACCTGACGTTAGTGCCATATATGGCCGCTGCCGGTGAAGTGAAAACCAAGCCAACACAGCATTCAGTGAAAGAGCTGTTGTCTATCGGTATTCAGCCTGATGTGCTGATTTGCCGTTCAGACCGCGTGATCCCAGCAAACGAGCGCGCGAAGATTGCGCTGTTCTGTAATGTGCCGGAAAAGGCGGTTATCTCACTGAAAGATGTTGATTCTATCTATAAGATCCCTGCGCTATTGAAGTCGCAAGGGCTGGATCAGTACATCTGTAAGCGTTTTGGTTTGAACTGTCCGGAAGCGAACTTGTTCTGAATGGGAACAGGTCATCTACGAAGAGGCCAACCCAACAGCCGAAGTGACTATCGGGATGGTCGGTAAGTATATTGAACTGCCAGATGCCTATAAGTCAGTGAACGAAGCGCTAAAACATGGTGGTTTGAAAAATCGCCTGACAGTGAATATTCGTTATATTGACTCACAAGATGTTGAAACCAAAGGCGTAGAACTGCTCAAAGGCCTTGACGCAATTTTGGTTCCAGGTGGTTTTGGTTCGCGTGGCGTAGAAGGCAAGATTATGGCTGCCCGCTATGCGCGTGAAAATAACGTACCTTACCTAGGTATCTGTCTGGGCATGCAAGTGGCAATGATTGAATTTGCCCGCAATGTTGCCGGTATGACAGGTGCTAACTCCACTGAATTTGACGCAAGCAGCACCTTCCCGGTTGTTGGCTTGATCACTGAGTGGAAAGATGCAGAAGGTCAGGTTGAAGTGCGCAGTGAAGAGTCTGATCTGGGTGGCACTATGCGTTTAGGCGCACAGTTGTGTCATTTAGAAGAGGGCAGCACTGCACGTAAACTGTATGGTCAGCCGACTATTCATGAACGTCACCGTCATCGTTACGAAGTGAACAACTATCTGCTGCCTCAGATTGAGAAAGCCGGTATGCGCGTAACAGGCCGTTCAGCAGACAAGCAACTGGTTGAGATTATCGAAGTGCCAAACCATCCATGGTTTGTTGCTTGCCAGTTCCACCCTGAGTTTACGTCGACCCCGCGTGATGGTCACCCACTGTTTGCAGGCTTTGTAAAAGCCGCCGGTGATTATCAGGCTCGCCAGATTAAGTAACGAAAACCCTAAAATGTACTGCATTTCTGGGCTGGATTAAGCGTACTTTTTTAATCCAATCACACAGTAAAACAGTACATTTTTTGACTCAGCTTAAAGTTCAGACTCACTTTTAATAGGAAGAAAAGTTATGTCCAAGATCGTTAAAGTACTGGCTCGTGAAATTATTGACTCTCGTGGTAACCCTACCGTTGAAGCAGAAGTGCATCTGGAAGGTGGTTTTGTAGGTCTGGCTGCTGCGCCGTCTGGTGCATCTACCGGTTCTCGCGAAGCACTGGAACTGCGTGATGGTGATAAATCCCGTTTCATGGGCAAAGGCGTTCTGAAAGCAATTTCTGCTGTTAATGGTCCGATTGCTGAAGCTCTGCTGGGCAAAGATGCAAAAGATCAAGCTGCTATCGATAAGGTCATGATTGATCTTGATGGTACTGAGAACAAGTCTAACTTCGGTGCTAACGCGATTCTGGCTGTATCACTGGCCAACGCCAAAGCCGCTGCTGCTGCTAAAGGCATGCCACTGTTCGCACACATTGCTGAACTGAACGGTACTCCGGGTGTTTACTCTATGCCTCTGCCAATGATGAACATCATCAACGGTGGTGAGCACGCAGATAACAACGTTGATATCCAAGAGTTCATGATTCAGCCTGTTGGCGCAAAAACGCTGAAAGAAGCGGTACGTATGGGTTCAGAAGTATTCCATACTCTGGCTAAAGTACTGAAAGCAAAAGGCATGGGTACAGCAGTTGGTGACGAAGGTGGCTACGCGCCAAACCTAGAATCTAACGCTGCTGCACTGGCTGCTATCAAAGAAGCGGTTGAGCAAGCTGGCTATGTGCTGGGTAAAGACATTACTCTGGCAATGGACTGTGCAGCTTCTGAGTTCTACAACAAAGAAACCGGCATGTATGAGCTGAAAGGCGAAGGTAAAACCTTCACCGCAGAAGGCTTCTCTGATTTCTTGGCAGAACTGACTACCCAGTACCCAATCGTCTCTATTGAAGATGGTCTGGACGAGTCTGATTGGGATGGTTTTGCATACCAAACCAAGATCCTGGGCGACAAAATCCAGCTGGTGGGTGATGATTTGTTCGTTACCAACACCAAGATCCTCAAGCGTGGTATCGACAACGGTATCGTTAACTCCATTCTGATCAAATTCAACCAGATCGGTTCTCTGACCGAAACGCTGGCTGCAATCAAAATGGCGAAAGATGCAGGTTACACCGCAGTGATCTCTCACCGTTCAGGTGAAACTGAAGATGCAACCATCGCTGATCTGGCAGTAGGTACTGCAGCGGGCCAAATCAAAACTGGTTCTATGAGCCGTTCTGACCGTGTTGCTAAGTACAACCAACTGATCCGTATCGAAGAGATGCTGGGCGAAAAAGCACCTTTCAACGGTCTGAAAGAAGTGAAAGGCCAAGCATAATCGTGCTGCGCTGATTTTTTGCATGCTGTAATCTTATATTGCAGCTGATTGCATAAACGAAAAGGCTGCCTTCGGGTAGCCTTTTTTATGGCCTAAAAACAGCGTTTACCCGAGGAATCACCGAAATATGCCAGTTATGCTGAGACTTGTCTCCGCAGTCAACGCATTACGGCAGTGGTACAACGGCATCAGATATGGGATGATAACGGCGATTTTCTGGGGGGTAAGATGGGTAAACTAAGCATATTTTTGCTCGTGATACTGAGCTGGTTACAATACAGTTTGTGGCTGGGTAAAAATGGTGTGCATACCTATACCCGTATTCAGCATGAAGTTGTGGCACAACAAGAGAGTAACACCAAATTAAAAAGCCGTAACGAACAGCTGTTTGCCGAAATTGATGATCTCTCTAGTGGCCTTGAAGCCATTGAAGAGCGTGCGCGCGATGAATTGGGCATGGTAAAACCTGGAGAAACTTTCTACCGTATTTTGCCTGCTGATAAAACCACAAAATAAGTAATAACGATGACAGCGGTTACTGATCAAGCTACACACTTTATTGCCGTTATTCCGGCAGCCGGTATTGGTAGCCGAATGCAAGCGGCCATTCCTAAGCAATATTTGCTGTTGCAAGGTTTGACAATTTTAGAGCATACCGTGCAGGCATTGCTGCGCGATGTGCGAATTTCATCGGTTGTTATTGCGCTGCATCCGGATGATCGCTGGTTTGATACGCTTGCCTTGCGCACTCACCCGCGTATCCGTACCGTGACGGGGGGCAATGAGCGCGCAGACTCGGTGCTGGCTGCTTTGCGCTCAATTGATGATGATAGCGCGTGGATACTGGTTCATGATGCCGCGCGCCCTTGCCTACACGCCAGTGATCTTGACAAACTTCTGACATTTGCTGACTGCCCGTGGCGCGAAAATATGCCAGTAGGTGCGATTTTAGCCAGCCCCGTACGTGATACCATGAAGCGCGGAAATGCCTCACACACTATCGATCATACCGTTGAGCGTACACAGTTGTGGCATGCATTAACGCCGCAAATGTTCCCTTCGCGCTTGCTGCGCGATTGCCTTGAAAAAGCCTTAGCAGAACAGGCCGTGATTACTGATGAGGCCTCTGCCTTAGAGTTTTGTGGTTTCCAGCCTTATCTTGTCAACGGGCGAGCCGATAATATTAAGGTGACACAGCCAGAGGATCTCGAGCTTGCGCGTTTTTACCTAGCGAACTCTCTGGTTTTGCCTGCTGATCCTACATGTTAATTTGCCCATGAATCTAGCCAGCGCTATGACGACAACCTATGGCAGGTATATTAACGCAGCCTAGTTTTTATTTTCTATCCCCCCCTTTTTTAGCTTGCGAGGACATCGGATGATGCGTATCGGACATGGTTTTGATGTACACAAGTTTGGCGGCGATGGCCCTGTCATTATTGGCGGAGTAGCGATTCCGTATCCGCAAGGCTTACTGGCACACTCTGATGGCGATGTTGCTCTGCATGCGCTGACCGATGCACTGCTCGGTGCTGCCGCGCTTGGCGATATTGGCCACCTGTTTCCCGATACCGACCCTGCATATAAAGGCGCTGATAGCCGGGGATTGCTGCGCGAGGCATTTCGCCAGATCCAACAAAAAGGTTACGGCATTGGTAATGTCGATGTCACTATTATTGCGCAAGCGCCTAAAATGGCTCCACATATTAGTGCGATGCGGGCCTTTATTGCCGCCGATTTAGCCTGTTCGATTGACTGTGTGAATGTCAAAGCCACGACCACCGAAAAGCTCGGTTTTACTGGTCGGGGTGAAGGTATAGCCTGTGAAGCGGTTGCACTGTTACTGAGAAAAAACACGCAACAAGAGGCTGCTGAACCTGGTCTTAGCCAACAACATAGCGTAGATAAAAGCGCAGAAAACGGAGAAAAATCGGGTGAGTGAGTTGCACTATTTACACGGTAAACCAACGCATTACGGACAACTAAAAGCACTGCCAGATGATTTTCGCGTGATAGAAAACTTAGGCTATGACTTTACCGGTGAAGGTGAACACGTCATGGTCTTAG
The DNA here is from genome assembly GCF_056522795.1 of Plesiomonas sp. ISS29. Lineage (NCBI taxonomy): Bacteria > Pseudomonadati > Pseudomonadota > Gammaproteobacteria > Enterobacterales > Enterobacteriaceae > Plesiomonas > Plesiomonas sp. ISS29. Next base: position 2,729,066 of record NZ_JAWRZQ010000001.1, on the reverse strand, counting down.
TGCAAAAAACGGGCTGTAATACCAAGTTTGTAGCTGAGAAACTGGCTGAGTATGCCGGTATTCCCGCGCGTAACGTGGCCTATGCCGGTTTAAAAGATCGTCATGCGGTCACCGAGCAGTGGTTTGGTCTGCATATTCCGGGAAAAATCACCCCTGATTTTGCCGCTTTTCAGCTCGACGGTTGTACCGTATTGGGTATGACACGCCATAATCGCAAAATGCGTACCGGTGCTTTACGCGGAAACCAGTTTGAAATTTTACTGCGTGGTATGACAGCTTCCGCCGAGTTGGATCAGCGGTTAACGCTGATAGCCGAACAGGGCGTGCCTAACTATTTTGGTGAGCAACGTTTTGGCCGTGAAGGTAACAACCTGCACATGGCGCAGCGTTGGGCCAGCGGTGAAATAAAGGTTAAAGACCGTAATAAGCGCAGTTTTTGCCTATCGGCTGCCCGCAGTGAGCTGTTTAATACAGTGGTTAGCGCACGTATTGCGGCCGATTTGCATACTACAGTACTTGAGGGGGATGCACTGCAACTGGCCGGGCGAAACAGCTGGTTTGTGACAACCCCAGAGGAGTTGGTTCAATCCCAACAACGTTTGCAAGAGCGCGATGTTAACCTGACAGCACCCATGGTTGGAGATGGCGAGTTAGGCTCACAATCTGAAGCCGCTATTTTTGAACATGCCCAATTAGACACAGCACAGGCCCTAATCGGGTTGTTAACCCGTGAGCGTTTAGAACCAGCGCGGCGAGCTCTGCTGTTACGACCTGAACACTTTACGTGGCAGTGGCGACCTGAAGGATTAAAACTGGCCTTTTTTCTGCCTGCAGGCAGTTATGCAACCAGCGTTATTCGTGAAATAGCCTTGACCGACCAAGAAGGAGATAACCGTGCGTATCCTGCTGAGTAATGATGATGGTGTGACCGCACCAGGCATTCAAATTCTTGCTGCGGAACTGCGAAAATTTGCTGATGTGACTGTAGTTGCCCCCGATCGTAACCGTAGCGGCGCATCAAACTCACTGACACTTGAAATGCCAGTGCGCATTAACACACTGGCCAACGGCGATCTCTCGGTACGCGGTACCCCGACCGATTGCGTGCATTTAGCCGTTAACGGCCTGATGTCTCCGCTGCCGGATATTGTGGTTTCAGGCATCAATGCTGGCCCAAATCTGGGGGATGATGTGATTTACTCAGGTACAGTTGCCGCGGCAACCGAAGGTCGGCATATGGGGTATCCGGCACTGGCGGTATCACTAAATGGCACAACCCATTATGAAACGGCAGCGGTGATTACCGCACGGTTACTGCGCACCTTGCAGCGACACCCGCTGCGCACCAACCGCATTTTAAATATCAATGTACCCGATGTGCCACTTGAGCAGATTAGAGGGATCAAGATTACCCGTTGTGGTAACCGGCATCCGGCTGGCAAAGTGATTTGCGAGCAAGACCCGCGCGGTAATGATATTTACTGGATTGGCCCTGTTCCCGCCGCAAAAGATGCCGGTGAGGGAACTGACTTTGATGCAGTAGCGCAACATTATGTTTCGGTGACCCCGTTACAGATTGATTTAACCGCACATCAGCATCTTGATATGCTGACTGAATGGGTAGAAAGCAGCGGAGAGTGGTAATAATGAAGAGGTCAGTCGAGTTAGATCGGCTGCTCATCAACTTGAAAGCACAGGGGATCAGGGATGAGCAAGTTCTTCATGCACTGGCCAGCGTCCCGCGAAACCGTTTCATTGATGAAGCATTCGCCCATAAAGCTTACGATAACACCGCACTGCCGATAGGCGCGGGGCAGACTATTTCCCAACCCTATATTGTGGCGCGGATGACGGAGCTGCTCGGGCTACAGCCCCATTCACGCGTGCTGGAAATTGGCACTGGTTCGGGCTATCAAACCGCAGTATTGGCACATTTGGTTGATCGGGTGTGCTCGGTCGAGCGAATTAAAACTCTGCAATGGCAGGCAAAACGGCGTTTTAAACAACTTGATTTACATAATATCGCTACCCGTCACGGTGATGGTTGGGAGGGGTGGCCTGCCCGCGCGCCCTTTGATGCGATCATTGTAACCGCGGCGGCAACTGCTATTCCGCAAGCACTGCTGGAACAGTTGGCCGATGGTGGTGTATTGGTGATACCGGTGGGGTCTGCTAATCAGGCATTGCAGAAAATCACTCGCATTAAAACACAGTATACGATTGAGCAGATTGAAGCGGTTCGTTTTGTTCCGCTCGTACAAGGAGAGATTGCGTGAAGTTATTTGGTGCTATTTATGATCGCGTCATGATCTGGGCACGTCATCCAAAAGCAGAGATATGGTTGGGCGCGGTCAGTTTTATCGAGGCGATTTTTTTTCCTATCCCGCCCGATATTATGTTGGCGCCGATGGCACTGGCTGAACCGAAAAAAGCGGTGCGATATGCACTTGTTACCGCAGTCACTTCTGTACTCGGTGGTATTATCGGTTATGCTTTGGGATACTACTTGTTCGATCTACTGCAACCGATGATTGCACACATGGGCTATCAGGCCAATTTAGATAAAGCCATGCAGTGGTTCAAGGAGTGGGGTGTTTTAGTGGTGTTCATTGCCGGCTTCTCCCCGATTCCGTATAAAGTATTTACCGTGACGGCTGGATTACTCAAAATGGCATTTTGGCCGTTTGTCGGTGCGGCATTAGTTTCACGTACTGCACGTTTTCTGCTGGTTGCCCTATTAATGGCGTGGGGCGGTCCGCGCATGGAAGCACAGTTACGTAAATATATTGAAATTTTAGGTTGGGGTACTGTAGCGCTGGCAGTACTTGCTTATTTGATTTATCGCTAAATTGTTAGGTGAAAGGATGATCTCAGGAAGCCTAAAAAAGGCCCTCTATCAGACAGGTCTTTGCTCTTGTTTACTGTTTGCGTTAAGTGGTTGTACCACAACAACGACCAATCCAGCTCCGGTGAGTTCGGCGACGTCAGAGAGTGGTGACTATTACAGCTCTTCATCGAACTCAGGTGCTGCGCCTGACTACAAACGGTTACAAAAAGGCAGCTACACAGGTACAACATACCGTGTGAAAGATGGGGAGACGCTATTTTATATCTCTTATATCTCTGGTCGTGACTTTAGGGATCTGGCCGCAGCGAACAATATTCCTGCACCTTATACCATTTATCCAGGGCAAACGATTCGGTTGTCAGACGGTGGAAATGAGAGTTATGCACAAACTCATCAGACCAGCACCCAATCGACACAAAGTTATGTTGAACCTGTGGCCGTTAAGCATTACTCTGGTGATGAAAGTAAACAGAATGTTAACCGAAAGCCGGGTGATATTCATGTAACAGAAACTGTGATTGCGCGTACTACGCCACCGGCCTCGGTAAAAGTAACCGAAACGCCGGCGAAGAGTAACCCGAGTTCATCGAGTGATTCTGCTGAATCGGGTAATGCTAAAGTAAGCAGCTGGCGCTGGCCGGTTGAAGGCAAAGTGATCAACGGTTACTCGGCATCGGAAGGCGGTAATAAAGGCATTGATATTGCAGGACGACGCGGACAGCCAATCTATTCAACGGCACCGGGTAAAGTTGTTTATGCAGGTAATGCATTACGTGGATACGGTAACCTGATTATCATCAAACATAATGATGATTACCTCAGTGCCTATGCACATAATGAAACATTATTGGTGAAAGAGCGTCAGTCTGTGAAAGCGGGTGAGCAGATTGCCACTATGGGTAGTTCAGGAACCAGCTCAGTCAGGTTGCACTTTGAAATACGTTATAAAGGTAAGTCTGTGAATCCGTTGGGTTATTTACCACGGCGCTAAACGGGCAGAGAGGGTTGTACTGCTTCGTATTTCTCCGACATGCAAGGAGTTAAGTATGAGCCATAGCAATACTGCAGCAGAAGAACTGCATGACTTTGAGCTGGAAGAGTCGTCTTTAGAAACACTCGAAGAAGAGGCATTTCAGCTAGCAGCGGAAGAGGATCTGGACGCTGACGAGCAGTTCCCGCACATTGATGCCCTGCGAGTGCTGGATGCAACCCAACTCTATCTGGGGGAGATTGGTTTCTCCCCACTGTTAACGGCGGCAGAAGAGGTTTATTTTGCCCGTCGTGCCTTACGTGGCGATGAGTCGGCACGTAAGCGTATGATCGAGAGCAATTTACGCCTAGTGGTAAAAATTGCCCGCCGTTATGGTAATCGGGGTTTGGCACTGCTTGATCTGATCGAAGAAGGGAATCTAGGTCTGATCCGTGCGGTGGAGAAATTTGACCCTGAAAGAGGTTTCCGTTTTTCTACCTATGCAACATGGTGGATCCGTCAAACGATTGAACGCGCTATCATGAATCAGACTCGGACTATCCGTCTGCCGATTCACGTGGTGAAAGAGCTGAATGTCTATCTGCGTACGGCGCGTGAGTTAGCGCATAAACTTGAGCATGAGCCGACAGCGGAAGATATTGCATCCGTACTCGAGTGTCCGGTACATGATGTAAGCCGTATGTTACGTTTAAATGAGCGTATTACCTCGGTTGATACACCGATTGCCGGTGATTCAGAAAAAGCGCTACTGGATATTCTGGCTGATGAAAAAGATCACGGGCCCGAAGAGACAACGCAAGATAACGATATGCACTCAAGTATCGTGAAGTGGTTGTACGAGCTTAATCCGAAACAGCGTGAAGTACTGGCGCGTCGTTTTGGTCTGTTGGGTTATGAAGCGGCAACATTGGAAGATGTTGGCAGTGAAATTGGCTTAACACGTGAACGGGTTCGCCAGATTCAGGTTGAAGGCTTGCGCCGCCTGCGCGATATTCTGACTCAGCAGGGCTTAAGTATTAACGCTCTGTTTCGTGAATAATGCCTACTGTGGGTCAATTGATTAGTTAATTGATTACATTGCCATTGATAATAAAAAAAGTCCCCGTTTTTACGGGGACTTTTTTATGCCTTACTTACTGGATATGGTATGCAGTAATTATATCGGCTTGATTATAGTATCTTAATGATCGTACTTTAATTACGGGCATTAATTTAGAGTGTCTTGAGTTGATACAGCAGGTCAAGTGCCTGTTTTGCTGTTAAATTATCTGGATTTATCGCCGCCAATGCAGTAATTACCGGATGCTCTGTTTCGGATAATAGCGAAAGCTGGGCCGTATTTTCTGCCTGCTTGGTGATACTGCCCGTGCCAGTGTTGCTATGAGAATCGGTAACTGCAACGGCATCAGTACCCGAATGTGTGGTAGGTATATCTGCCGAAGTGTTTTCCAACTCACCGAGTTTTTGTCTGGCGCGGGCAATCACTTCACGCGGTACTCCGGCGAGGGCTGCAACAGCCAGACCATAGCTTTTGCTGGCAGCTCCCTCTTGTACCGCATGCATAAAGGCAATGGTTTCACCGTGTTCAACCGCATCAAGATGAATATTTACCACTCCCTGTAATCGCTCAGGCAGAGCAGTTAGCTCAAAATAGTGGGTAGCAAACAGTGTCATAGCCTGAATTTTTTGCGCCAGCCACTCAACGCAGGCCCATGCGAGTGATAAACCGTCATAGGTAGAGGTTCCGCGCCCGATCTCATCCATCAATACCAAGCTGTGTTTTGTGGCATTGTGTAAAATGTTGGCGGTTTCTGTCATTTCAACCATGAACGTTGAACGGCCAGAAGCCAGATCATCAGATGCGCCGACTCGGGTAAAAATGCGATCGATTGGCCCGATAACGGCCTGCTGTGCGGGAACAAAACTACCGATATGGGCCAGCAAAACAATCAGCGCTGTTTGCCGCATATAGGTACTTTTACCACCCATGTTCGGGCCTGTAATGATTAACATGCGGCGTTCTGGTGTCAGGTGAGCAGGGTTGGCAATAAACGGCTCTCGCAGCATTTGTTCAACCACCGGATGCCGGCCATTTTCAATATGCAGGCCAGTATGCTCGCTCAATTGCGGGCAGTGGTAGTCAAGTGTTTCTGCTCGTTCAGCCAAGTTGATCAGAACATCAAGCTCTGATAGGGCTGCGGCGCTTTGTTGCAGTGCCGGTAAATGCGGCAGCAGCTGATCAAACAGTGCTTCATATAGGCTTTTTTCCAGTGCCAGCGCTTTGCCCTTCGCAGTAAGTACTTTATCTTCATACTCTTTCAGCTCTGGAATAATGTATCGCTCAGCATTTTTCAGTGTTTGACGGCGAATGTAGTGTGGTGGTACGTGCTCACTTTGCCCGCGGCTAACTTGAATATAGTAGCCGTGGATTGTATTAAAACCGACTTTGAGTGTATCGAGCCCTGAACGCTCTCGTTCACGGATTTCAAGTTGGTCTAAATAGTGGGTTGCGCCTTCGGCCAGAGCACGCCATTCATCAAGCTCTGTATTGTAGCCTTGAGCCAGCACGCCACCATCGCGGATCAGTACCGGTGGGTTTTCCATAATTGCGCGTTCGAGCAGATCACACAATTGGGTAAATGTACCAATATTGCTTTTGAGTGTTTGTAGATGTGCGGTATTTTGCTCGGAAAGTAGTGTGTTAATTTCCGGTAATTGCTGAAATGCGCTGCGCATGCGCGCCAGATCACGCGGGCGGGCGGTGCGCAGTGCAAGGCGCGCTAAGATTCGTTCTATATCCCCCACCTGACGTAAAGGTGGTTGCAATGTGCTGATTAAATCGGCCTGTTGCAGCGCTGAAATGGCTTGTTGGCGGGCAGTTAGGGTGTTGATATCGCGAATTGGCTGATGCAGCCAGCGCTTGAGCATACGGCTGCCCATGGCGGTGACGGTGTGATCTAGCACCGCCGCAAGGGTGTTTTCGCTGCCACCACTTAAGTTTTGGGTGATTTCAAGATTACGGCGGGTTGCCGCATCCATAATAATTCCGTCTTGCTGGCGCTCCATGGTTAACCCGCGAATATGCGGCAGCGCTGTGCGTTGGGTATCTTTGACATATTGCAGTAAACAACCGGCAGCACACAGGGCAAGGTGCGCTTGCTCTACGCCAAACCCGATCAGATCGCGGGTGCCAAATTGCAGCGTCAGTTGCTGGCGGGCGGTTTCCAGCTCAAACTCCCACTGCGGACGGCGGCGCAAACCACGGCGATTAGCGATCAGATCATGCTCTGGGAAATCATCGGTATATAAGAGCTCTGCCGGATTGGTGCGCTGTAACTCAGCCAGCAGTGCGTCAACATTGTCAGGCTCAGTCAGCAGAAAACGGCCTGAGCTGATATCGAGTGTGGCATAACCAAATTTATCACTGCGTGAATAGACAGCGGCCAGCAAGTTATCCTGCCGTTCTTGCAACAGCGCTTCATCACTGACGGTTCCTGGGGTGATGATTCGCACCACTTTACGCTCTACCGGCCCTTTGCTGGTGGCCGGATCGCCAATCTGCTCACAGATAGCGGCAGACTCTCCTAGTGCAATCAGTTTGGCCAGATATCCTTCAATCGAGTGATAAGGAACACCTGCCATTGGTATCGGCTCGCCGGCAGACTGGCCACGCTTGGTGAGTGAGATATCGAGCAGTTGTGATGCAGTACGGGCATCATCATAAAATAGCTCGTAAAAATCACCCATGCGATAGAACAGCAGAATATCGGGATGCTGCGCTTTTAGCCGCAGGTATTGCTGCATCATGGGGGTGTGGGCATCTAAATTCTTGGTATTATTCATATGTTTAATGATTTTAATTTATTGAATTTAAAGTTAATTATGATTTTATTTATTCTCATTAAGTACCATGTTGCCTTATGAAAAATAACTAAATCCCGTGGTATGTGTCGCTTGTTTTGTAGGTTGAGTATGATTGTACTCGATTCATGCACAACCTACACTTGGCAAAAAAGATGTTTTTAAATCTTATTAAATCAATGAATTAGCGATAAGTGAGATTTTAAATTAGGGATGAGTCTGCAAGCTAACCGTGGTTATCTAACCCTACTGATAGGGTTAAAATGGTTGGGAGTCATCTGTTGAGGGGGTTCTTCTATGTAGTTGATGAGTGGTTATTTTAACTATCTATCTGGTTTTATGGTAAGGGGGATTCGTTAGCAATAAGAAAAATAGCTATAAATGGTGGCATGTACTTTATATGCTAAAGAGATCCGGCTGTTTATTCAAAACAGATTGTTTTTATTTTTAAATGATCCGTTTCTTAATGAAATTGAAAAGCCGTCAAGTTGTTTACTTTATATTTTCATTACATTTTGTTTGGTAATTAAATTCATTATTAAGTTTTAAATAAAACACTGTGATTTAATTTCTGCAGTGGGTGCTGACTGTAAGCAATTAAAAGTATAAAAATTATTTCACACTCTATTTTTTTGAAAAAATAAAAGTGATTAAGCTATTGATTTTAATTGGCATGCAATTAAAAAATACAGTGTGTTAGTTAACTTGTTATTTTCATTTTTCTTCATGTGCAAAAGAAAATGCCAGATCATAATATTCATATTGAAGACTCAGGATATAAAACACTTCTTCGTATATTGGAGAAAGAGTTATCTTTCAAGTCTGAGTGTTCTATTTAACAAGAAGTTTGCATTATTCACCTGACAACAATAGCGCACCTAACAGCCTAGTGCTTTACCTAGAATAGGTAATTGTCACATATTCAAATCCAATATTTTGTTTGGCTGGGTGTAAGTGAAAATAAAAAAACAATAGAAAATGGAAGTTTAGCAATGAAAAAATTAAAGCCTATTTTATTTACATTATCGTCTCTTACTGTCGCATTAATCTCTGCCAATGTTAATGCGCATGGCTATATGACCGCCCCTCAAGATTATGCTTATAGTTGTTCCGTGGGTTCGACAAGCAATTCACAGCTTTGTAATGGGACTGTTAGCAGTGAAAAAATGGGGATCCGTCAAGGTAATGCTGCAGGCGATCATAAAGCGGTTCTGATGGATGGAAAAATCTGTTCTGCATCAATGGGTGGCGCTTTTGATGTACTTGATGTTCCTTCTACTCAGCGTTATGCAACGAAGCTTAAGCGTAATGCACAGGGAATAATTGACATTCAATATACAATCACTGCTGGTCACAAAACATGGTACTGGGATTACTTTGTCACTCGAGATGGTTTCAATCCAGATACCGATAAACTTACCTGGGCTGATTTAGAGCGTATTGATGTCATTGATTCAAATGGTGTGTTCCTTAAGGATGGGCAATATACCCATAAAGTGAAATGGCCGGCAGATAAAACGGGTAAGCGCATTTTATTCCAAGTATGGCAGCGTCAAGATCCCTCGAATAAAAAGCATGATGTGCTGGGTGATCCTCGAGGAGATGAATGGGATAGTCAGGAAGCTTTTTATAGCTGTGCAAATGTGATTGTTGAATCAGATGAGGGCGGCACTGAACCGCCGGTTGAGGGGCCGTGGCAGGCAAGTGAGCCTTTTGCATCAGCACAAACAGCAGTTGATGTCGGCTATACAGTCATTGCCCGCCTTATGGATAAGGGTACTGAACAATTTAAGATTCCTCTAGATATTACGGCAGAGAATATTGTCAATGATAAGTGGAAAATTGAATTGGGAGCGGCAATTAATAAACATACCTCTGCCAGTAAGTTTGCCCAAGTAGGGGAAGTTAACTCAGATTACGAAGTGACACTTAATAATACTGATCCAACCCAGAACTATATTCACTTCACGGGTAAAGATTGGTCACATCTGATTGAAAGCAACAGCAATGAAACACCGGAAGTGACATTTAGCATGAACTGGACAAACCATAAGGAAACTTATGAGTTTGTGGCTAACCAACCTCTATCTGTACCTTTCTCACTTAGCGTGACAGAGCAGGTACGTTTAATTGGCAAGTACAACTACACTGCCGTAGTAAAAGAAGTGGGTGCTGCAAATCAAGAGCCAGTTCAGGTATTGCAGGGGCCAGTTTCTGACAATGGTGTTTCTGAAAATATCACGGTGAACAAACCGGGTATTTACAATGTAAATGTCACTGTAACGAATGAAAAAGGTAAGTCTGAAAGCAATATGTACTCCTTTGGTGTAGTTGTTAATGACACTCCACCTGCAACCGGTGATTTTGACTACGTCTTCCCTGATGGATTAAAGAGTTATGTTGCCGGTACCAAAGTGAAGGGCACTGATGGCAAGATTTATGAGTGTAAGCCATGGCCATACTCAGGTTATTGCCAGCAGTGGACTTCTAACAACAATGCATACGAGCCAGGAGTTGGTTTTGCTTGGGATCAAGCGTGGACTCTGGTTAAGTAATATTTCTTCATAAATATATGATGCTATGGCCACTGATTAAGTGGCCATTTTTTGATGAGATATAATGCCATTACTCTTTTTGTTATTTTTTTCATCTTTTAGTGTGTGGGCCAGTTCGGGTTCTGGTGTAACGCTGTCTGCTGAAGAGGAGTTGGGGCGATATCTGTTTAATGATGTTCGTTTATCCTCTTTAGGTAACCGAAGCTGCGCAGTATGCCACGCCCCCGACTTAGGCTGGACCAACCGTTTTAGCCGTACGCCTGATGTAACGGGGCGCACGAATGGCCTTAATACACCCTCATTGCTGAATGTGGCTGGTTATCGGTATTTTACCCAAAGCACACCTGATATTGTCGCGTTAGAAGCGGCGATAATCCGCCCGTTATTCTCTTCCTCCCCTAAAGAGATGGGGATGACTCCCACCTTACTGGTCCAACGCTTAGAACAAGCAGGCGATCTCTATTTACCGCTGTTTAATGCCTCGTATCAGGATCAACACATCACTGTTCAGCGCGTTATTGCTGCACTAACAAAATATGTGAGTACGCTGCGTTCTATTGACACGCCTTGGCACCAATATCTTGCCGGAGATACCCGCGCAATAACAAGAGAACAGCGTAAAGGTGCGGCGCTTTTTTCCAGTACAACATTCGGTTGTAGCCAGTGTCATGGTGGTGAATTGCTGAATAAACCGTCAACAAAAGTGGATGTTTTTTATGCCAATACAGGGCTTTATGGAATAAAAGAAAACACCGGCGTTCGCCACTATTCTGCCGATTTTCAAGGCTTGAGTGTGGCCTCAGGAAATAAAAATGATGAGGGTAAATTTCGTATTCCCTCTTTGGTTAATATTACTGAAACCGGCCCTTGGGGGCACGATGGCAGTTTTTTATCGCTAGGTTCGGTCTTGGATAGCTATGCCCGCGGTGGCAGGAAAATCACATTAGGAAAAAATCAGGGAGACGGTGCATTACATGCAAATAAACATCCTCTCATACGGGGTTTTGTTTTATCTGTAGAAGATAAAAATGCCTTACTGGCTTTTTTTTATGCACTGAAAGTGCCTGATGCCAAAACTTATACCAATAAAGATTCCCCTTTTTGTCAGTCAGTAAAGTTAAAAAATAAAAATGACCCAGTAGGATGCATTCCCCCATACCAACATCGCCCATAAACAGGAGATCTATTCATGCGCAATACATTGTTTATTTTGTTAACGCTGGTGTTAAGCAGCCAACCTGCATTGGCTCAGACCAGTAAAGATAAAAAAATCTCTGAAGCGAGAAATCAGTATTTCAGTGAAGATTATAAAAAAGCGTGTCAGATACAGCCAGAGAACTATGCAGCTTACTCCAATACCCCTGACCAAGCGGCACAAGTAGAGGTAACGCTTGATAAAGGTTTTTCTCATCAATTTTCCGCAACCGGCAGTGAGCACTACCTGCAAATTGCCACAATACATTGGGATGAGAAGTTTGTTGTGATGGTCAATGATGATGTCACCTTAGCGATTAAAGGCGGTGATATTGTTGGCGAAAACATTGAGAACTACTCATGCCCAGAGCAGGGAAGAAAAATCTACCACTTAAATACACATGAATGGGCCAGTTATATGATGACAATAAATGCAAAGGCAGGTGAAAAAGTCTGGTTAACCGTTTTACCTGAGAGTAACCAGACCCATCAAAAATAAAAAAATGATACAAGATATCAGTTTATAGGTAGTGGCCAATGTTAGATATTAGCCACTATTTTATCCTGTTGAAACTATACTGAGTTGTGCACTGCGTGGTTGTTATTTGTCGGGGTTTTGTAACATTGCACTGATGTTGTGTTGCACCCTTGGGGAAATGGGTCGAGAATATTAGCAGGTTAATCCGTTATGGCAGCGCTGCTGTCTGGCGGCTGTAGGTTTGGTGATTCAAACCCTCATCTTCGGATTTAAAGGCGATATTTATGCAAAATTTTACGCTCCATACCCCAACAAAAGTGCTGTTTGGTAAAGGACAAATTGCCCATTTGCGTAATGTTATTCCGGCAGATGCACGAGTTTTAATTACCTACGGTGGTGGAAGTGCTAAGCGTTCTGGCGTTCTTGATCAGGTGCATGCGGCACTGAGCGGTATGCATGTGCTGGAGTTTGGGGGAATAGAGCCAAACCCTTCGTATGAAACGCTGATGCAGGCCGTTGAATTTGTTCGTAACGAAAAAATTACCTTTCTGCTGGCTGTTGGTGGTGGTTCGGTGATTGATGGCACCAAATTTATTGCCGCTGCAGCCGATTACGCTGGCGACCCGTGGCATATCATGCATACAGTGGGCAGTGATATTAAACAGGCCATCCCAATGGGCTCTGTACTGACACTGCCGGCAACTGGTTCAGAAATGAATATGGGCGCGGTGATTACCCGCCGCAGTACGGGTGATAAACAGCACTTTTTCTCACCGTTGGTGATGCCAAAATTTGCAGTGCTCGATCCTGAAATTACCTACACTCTGCCAGAGCGCCAAATAGCCAACGGTGTTGTTGATGCCTTTGTGCATACTATTGAGCAATATCTGACCTATCCGGTTGATGCCAAAGTACAAGACCGTTTTGCCGAAGGCTTGCTGCAAACGTTGGTGGAAGATGGCCCACGAGCTCTGGCTGAGCCACAAAACTACGCAGTACGCGCCAATATTATGTGGAGCGCGACAATGGCGCTTAATGGCTTGATTGGTGCTGGTGTACCACAAGATTGGGCAACCCATATGTTAGGGCATGAGCTGACCGCTATGCACAACATTGATCATGCTCAGACATTGGCAGTGATTTTGCCGGTGCTGTTGCAGGAAAAACGTGTTGCTAAACACGCTAAACTGCTGCAATACGCAGAGCGTGTTTGGGGGATACATGAAGGCAGTGATGAGCAGCGCATTGATGCTGCTATTGCCGCAACCCGCCAGTTCTTTGAACAGATGGGGCTAAAAACACACTTACGAGATTACGGCCTTGATGGCAGCACTATTCCGGCTATGGTTGATAAACTCAAACAGCACGGAATGAGCAAGCTTGGCGAGCATAAAGATATCCGTTTAGAGGATAGCCGCCGGATTTACCAAGCAGCGCTGTAAACGGCTACGAATACTTGTGTAGATAGATTGTGACTGACTCACAAATTGTTGTGAGTCAGTCACGTACTTATATTTAAACTCCTGATATCTAAGCTACTGCCATCCAAGCTGCTACGTTTTTTCTAACTTCGATTGTCTATTTTCTATTCACCCTTCTCATTTCTTCACTTTTTGCATACATATTGTTGTGGTATTTTGCAACAATAGTGCAAGTGAACTGTTTTTATCCTGTTAATTAAATTCTATCTTTTGTCAGCATTGAGCCGTGTAAAACACTATATCGCATAGCCTGCCGCGGTATTTACGGCATCACCGCTGATTTTAACGGCATACATACTAAGGATAGCGAGCATGGCAAACCGTACCCCTCTCTATGCACAACACCTTGCCGCCGGCGGCAAAATGGTTGATTTTCATGGCTGGGATATGCCGCTGCATTACGGTTCACAACTAGAAGAGCATCACCATGTTCGCCGCAGTGCCGGTATGTTTGATGTTTCACATATGACCGTTCTTGACTTACATGGCCCACAGTGTCGCCGGTTTTTGCGCTATTTACTTGCTAATGATGTGGCAAAACTGACGCAAACAGGAAAAGCCCTATATAGCGGCATGTTAAATGAATATGGCGGCGTGATTGACGATTTAATCGTCTATTTCCTGCAAGAAGACTTTTTCCGTGTAGTAGTGAACTCTGCCACCCGCGAAAAAGATCTGGCTTGGATTGGTCTGCAAGCGAAGGCATACAATATTGAGATCACTGAACGTGATGATCTGGCTATGCTGGCAGTGCAAGGGCCGGATGCCTTAACGCATGTTGCCGCACTGTTACCGGATGACCAACAGGCACAATTTACCGCGATGTCGGCCTTTTTTGGTCAGCAATACGGTTCATGGTTTATCGCCACTACCGGATATACCGGTGAGAAGGGGGTTGAGATCTTAATCCCGAATACTGAGGTTGATACTCTCTGGCAGCAATTACTGGCCCGTGGCGTACAGCCGTGCGGATTAGGCGCGCGCGATACACTGCGTCTTGAGGCGGGTATGAACCTGTATGGGCAGGATATGGATGAAACCGTCAGCCCGTTGGCCGCCAATATGGCATGGTGCGTGAGCCTGACACCGGAAAACCGTGACTTTATTGGTCGGCGTGCATTGATAGCCCAACAAGAGCAGGGGCATGAGCGGCTGGTTGGGTTGGTGATGCGCGAAAAAGGGGTGCTGCGTCACGGCCAGACGGTTCATTTTGTCGATAATCTGGGCATAGCCCAACAAGGCGTGATCACCAGTGGCAGTTTCTCACCCACATTGGGATGCAGTATTGCACTGGCCCGTGTACCCGCCGGAATTGGTGCACAGGCAGTTGTATTGATTCGAAACCGAGAAATGCCAGTTACCGTCACTGCACCACAATTTGTGCGTCAGGGCAAGGCCGTGATCGGCTAACGCATCGGGTTATCTGCTAATACATGGGTAGCGCTGATAGGCGTTATCTGATTCTCATTTCGTTAAACATGATTTTATTATCACGCGTATAAAAGGATGTTCTCATGAGCCATATTCCCTCTGAATTACTGTACACCGGCACCCATGAGTGGGTTCGTGATGACGGTAACGGCTGCTACACCGTTGGTATTACTGACCATGCGCAGGCACTGCTTGGCGATATGGTCTTTATCGAGTTGCCGGATATTGGCAGTCAGGTTGATGCGGGTGATGATTGTGCTGTTGCCGAATCGGTCAAAGCGGCATCCGATATTTACTCTCCGCTGACGGGTGAAATTATTAGCGTTAACGACGATCTCACTGATGCTCCTGATCGTGTGAATCATGATCCATACGGTGATGGCTGGCTGTTTCAGATAAAACTTGATGACCTTGAAGAGCTTGATGAGCTCATGGATGCCGAAGGGTATCAGCAAATGGTCTCTGCTGATGATGGTGAAGAAGATGAAGAGTAATTCACGCTTCTGAGATGAGTGTACATGAGTGCATTTTCCCACTCACCGCACTGATTGCTGTCGTGGCTTGCCACGGCAGCCTACCATTTTGACATCGCATTTCAGGGATTTGATAATGACGTTTACGCTGACTTCGCTCGATGATTCTCAGGCATTTGTGCGCCGCCATATCGGCCCTGATGCTGAGCAGCAAAAGCAGATGCTTGCCGCGCTCAAACTTCGCTCTTTAGATGAACTCATTGAGCAGACTGTACCTACTGATATCCTGCTGACTGCCGCGCCGCAAACGGTCAGTGCCGTGAATGAAAATCAGGCTCTGGCAGAGTTGCGGGTATTGGCACAGCAGAACAAAATTTTTAAGAACTTTATCGGGATGGGATACACAGCAACCATCACTCCGCCGGTCATTCTGCGCAATGTGCTCGAAAATCCGGGCTGGTATACCGCCTATACGCCCTATCAGCCGGAAGTATCGCAGGGCCGTTTAGAAGCGCTACTCAATTTTCAGCAACTCACCCTTGATTTAACCGGATTAGATGTTGCCTCGGCATCACTGCTTGATGAGGCTACCGCCGCTGCTGAAGCGATGGCAATGAGTGCGCGTTTAAGCAAGCGTAAAGGCGCAAACCGCTTTTTTGTGTCGGAAGACACCCATCCGCAAACACTTGATGTACTCAAAACGCGCGCCGAGGGTTTTGGTTTTACCTTAACGGTTGGCTCTCTGGCTGACACCTCGCAGTACGATGATCTGTTTGGTGTGCTCGTTCAATATCCCACCTCAAGTGGCAATATTGCCGATTATCGTGAACAGTTTGCCCGCTGGCAGGCGCAAAATATTGTGATCAGTGTGGCGGCCGATATGCTGGCACTGGTGTTGCTTGAATCCCCCGGCGCACTGGGCGCGGATATTGTCTTCGGATCGGCCCAGCGTTTTGGCGTGCCGATGGGTTACGGTGGCCCGCATGCCGCATTTTTTGCCACGCGTGACAGCTTTAAGCGCGCCATGCCCGGCAGGGTGATTGGTGTATCGCGCGATGCGCGTGGTAATACCGCACTGCGTATGGCTATGCAGACCCGCGAACAGCATATTCGGCGCGAGAAAGCCAACTCAAATATCTGCACATCACAGGTATTGCTGGCCAATATGGCCGGATTTTATGCCGTCTACCACGGTGCGCACGGGTTGCAACGTATTGCCCGCCGGATACATCGATTGACCACGCTACTGGCACAGGCTCTTATGCAACTGGGCTACCCGTTACGGCATCAGCACTGGTTTGATACATTGGTGGTCGAGTGTGCCGATGCATCACAGATACTGGCACGGGCGTATGCCCAGCAAGTAAATTTACGTGCTGATTTACCGCAGGCTATCGGTATTACGCTCGATGAAACCAGTACCTTGCAAGATATTCAACTGCTCTGCCGGATTATTACCGGAAATGGTGCTCTTGAGTTGGATGTTGATGCACAGGATCAACAACTCGAACAGTCAGACGAGCGATTGTTACTGCCGCGCAGCACTCCGATCCTGACTCATCCGGTGTTTTCACGTTACCACAGTGAAACCGACATGCTGCGTTATATTCACCGCTTAGAGCGTAAAGATTTAGCGCTGAATCAGGCGATGATCCCGCTCGGCTCTTGCACCATGAAACTTAATGCCACAGCAGAGATGATCCCAGTGACATGGCCGGAATTTGCTGCGCTGCACCCGTTTTGCCCGCCGGATCAGGCGCAGGGTTATCAGCAGATGATTGGCCAGCTCTCACGCTGGCTGATTGCCCTGACCGGTTATGATGCACTCTGTATGCAGCCGAACTCGGGTGCACAGGGCGAATATGCCGGATTGGTTGCCATCCGCCGTTATCTGAATGCGCAGGGCCAGCAACAGCGTAATGTGTGTCTGATCCCAAGCTCTGCACATGGCACAAACCCAGCTTCGGCGCAGATGGTAGGCATGGAGGTGTTGGTCGTTGCTTGTGATAAACAGGGCAATATTGATCTGGCTGACTTGCGTAGTAAGGCCGAACAGGTGGCCGAACGATTGGCCTGCATTATGGTCACTTACCCATCAACTCACGGTGTGTATGAAGAGACGATCCGCGAAGCGTGCCAAATTGTACATGGGTTTGGCGGGCAGGTTTACCTTGATGGTGCGAATATGAATGCCCAAGTTGGGCTGACGACTCCCGGCTATATCGGTGCTGATGTATCACACCTCAATTTGCACAAAACGTTTTGCATTCCACACGGCGGCGGCGGCCCAGGAATGGGGCCGATAGGGGTTAAAGCGCATCTTGCTCCGTTTGTGCCTGGCCACAGTGTTATTCAACTTGATGGCATGGTGAATGCCACCAGTGCAGTTTCTGCCGCACCGTTTGGCTCGGCCTCTATCCTGCCAATTAGTTGGATGTATATCCGCATGATGGGTTCTTTGGGGCTGCGTTATGCTACCGAAGTGGCCATTTTGAACGCCAACTATATTGCTGAGCGTTTAAGTTCTGCCTACAAAGTGCTGTACACCGGCCGTCACGGGCGGGTGGCCCACGAGTGCATCTTGGATATTCGTCCGCTGAAAGAGCTATCGGGTATCACCGAAATGGACATTGCCAAACGGCTGATTGATTATGGTTTTCATGCCCCGACGATGTCATTTCCGGTTGCCGGCACACTGATGGTAGAGCCGACAGAATCAGAATCACAGGCTGAGCTTGATCGCTTTATCGAGGCGATGTTGTCGATTCGCCACGAAATTGCACAAGTTGAGCAGGGAGTATGGCCGCGTACCGATAATCCACTGGTGAATGCGCCACATACACAAGATGATTTGGTGGATGAAGCATGGTTGCACCCCTATTCACGTCAGCAGGCTGTTTTCCCTACAGAACAAGTTCGCGCAAATAAATACTGGCCAAGCGTAAAGCGTTTAGATGATGTTTATGGGGATAGAAACCTGTTTTGTGCCTGTGTTCCACTGGCTGCATATGGTGATAGCGAGCAGTAATCCTCTATTGTTTCAGCCTTATGGTATCGTCAATGAGCAATGTGGGGCGGTTATTTTTGCCCCTTTTGCCATGCTCAGAGTACACTAGGGGGATCTATAACCGTAAGTCAGCCTGCGTTTGTTTACAGGAGGCCGTATGTACTGTCCCTTTTGTTCTGCTGTGGATACCAAAGTGATCGATTCACGGCTGGTGACAGATGGCACACAAGTTCGCCGCCGTCGCCAATGCCTAGAGTGCAATGAACGTTTTACCACCTTTGAAATGGCCGAGCTGGTGATGCCAAGGGTAATCAAAAGCAATGAAACCCGTGAGCCGTTTAATGAAGATAAACTGCGTCACGGTATGCTCAAGGCGCTAGAGAAGCGTCCGGTCAGTGCCGATGATGTTGAAAAAGCGCTGAACCACATCAAAAGCCGTTTGCGTGCAACCGGTGAGCGCGAAGTGCCGGCAAAAATGGTCGGCAGCTTGGTGATGGATGCCTTAAAACAGCTCGATAAAGTGGCGTATATCCGTTTTGCCTCGGTCTATCGCAGCTTTGAAGATGTACGCGAATTTGGTGAAGAGATCGCCCGTTTACAAGATTAAAAGACCGCCGGAAGGCGGTTTTTTTATGACCGCTATTTTATATGAACGGGTAACAAATTTGATATATGTGACTTCATACAGTACTCTTTATCGCCTGAGCGTAAAGGGAGAGAACCCTCAAATTAAGTATTAGTTTGTGCTGTAAAAGAGGTCAAATCTCAATGAGATTACGAAAAAAACGTATAAAACCGCTACAAATTCAAGATATTACGATAATAGATGATGCTAAATTAAAAAAGGCAATTACTGCGGCTGCATTAGGTAATGCAATGGAGTGGTTTGACTTTGGGGTGTATGGTTTTGTTGCATATGCACTCGGTCAGGTCTTTTTTCCGGGGGCCGCGCCCGGTCTGCAAGTTATCGCCGCACTGGCGACATTTTCTGTTCCTTTCCTTGTTCGCCCACTGGGTGGCGTATTTTTTGGTGCATTGGGTGATAAGTTTGGCCGGCAAAAGGTACTGGCTGTTACGATCATCATCATGTCAATCAGCACCTTTTGTATTGGTCTGATCCCCTCCTATGCCACCATTGGTATCTGGGCCCCGATTTTGTTGTTACTGGCTAAATTAGTGCAGGGTTTCTCTGTCGGCGGAGAGTATTCTGGCGCAGCCATTTTTGTTGCCGAGTACTCGCCGGATAAAAAGCGCGGCTTTATGGGCAGCTGGCTCGATTTTGGCTCTATTGCCGGATTTGTTGCCGGAGCCGGTGTCGTTGTGCTGATCTCAGCCTGTGTGGGCGAGAAGAACTTTCTTGACTGGGGCTGGCGTCTGCCGTTTTTCCTTGCTCTACCGCTCGGTGTGATTGGCCTGTATCTGCGCCATGCGCTGGATGAAACTCCGGCATTTCAGCAGCATACCGAAAAGCTGGAGCAACAACATGCCCAGCAACAGTTGGTTGCCGCACAAAATGGCTCGCCGCTCAGCGCAATGGCCGAGCCAAAGCGTGTCCCGTTTCGTGAGATTGCCAGTAAGCACTGGAAAAGCCTGTTGACCTGTGTCGGTATCGTGATTACCACGAACGTGACTTACTACATGCTTCTTACCTATATGCCGAGTTATCTTTCACATAATCTTCACTATTCAGAAGATCATGGCATACTGATAATTATTGCGATTATGATTGGTATGTTGTTTGTGCAGCCGATTATTGGGCTGCTCAGTGATAAGTTTGGCCGAAAGCCGTTTATTTTGGGTGGAAGCATTGGGTTATTGCTGCTCTCTGTGCCCTGTTTTATGCTGATCAACAGCAACCAAATCGCACTGATTTTTATCGGTTTACTGATTTTGGCGGTACTACTAAATGCGTTTACCGGTGTGATGGCATCGACACTGCCCGCCATGTTCCCGACTGAGATCCGTTACAGTGCTCTGGCGATTGCATTTAATATCTCAGTATTGATTGCCGGTTTAACCCCCACCATAGTGGCATGGTTAGTGGATATGACACACAACTTGTATGTGCCGGCATATTATCTGATGGTGATTGCGGTGATTGGTTTGCTGACCGGTATTTTGATGAAAGAGACGGCCAATAAGCCGCTTAAAGGTGCAACACCTGCGGCATCAGATAAAAAAGAGGCCAAAGAGTTGCTGCAAGAGCAATACGATACTATCGAACAAAAAATTGACGCAATTAACGAGCAACTTGCTGATTTAGGCGCACAAAAACAGCATTTGGTTGCCCAGCATCCGACCATTGATTGATAGGCGTTACCGTTTCACTCTGTTCAAGTAACATGTGTTCAGTGCCATGACCCGTATTGGCTTCTCGGTTTGTCTAAACCGACAGGCATAGCCAATACGGGCCACGGCAATGCAAAGGTATACTGCCACGGGGGTGTTTTCCTTTATGTTCAGAATAATGAAAACAACTGCCGATATTGCAGTAAAATATCACAACAGATTTCAGAGACAGCCTGCACAATGAACGATTCAGCGCGCGATCTTCACTACATGGCCCGAGCCATTGAACTGGCAAAACAGGGGCGCTTTACAACAGCACCGAATCCGAATGTGGGTTGTGTCATTGTTAATGATGGCCAGATTGTCGGCGAAGGGTATCACTACCGCGCCGGAGAGCCTCATGCAGAAGTACATGCGCTGCGCATGGCCAAAGAGCGCGCGCGCGGTGCAACTGCCTATGTGACGCTTGAACCTTGCAGCCATCATGGCCGAACGCCGCCGTGCGCTGATGCGCTGATTCAGGCTGGTATTCAGCGAGTTGTGGCTGCAATGCAAGATCCGAACCCGGAAGTTGCCGGTCGCGGCTTGTATAAACTGCAACAAGCCGGCATACAGGTTGAGCATGGTGTACTGATGGCGGAAGCAGAAGCCTTGAATAAAGGTTTCCTCAAACGCATGCGTACCGGATTCCCCTATATTCAAGTGAAAATGGCCGCCTCACTCGATGGCCGAACGGCGATGGCCTCTGGCGAAAGCCAGTGGATTACTGGCCCACAAGCGCGGCGTGATGTGCAGACGTTTCGCGCGCAAGCGGGTGCTATTCTGACTGGCAGTGGTACGGTGTTGGCAGATAACCCTTCGCTGAATGTGCGCTGGTCAGAGCTTGATGCAAAAATACAGCAGGCCTATCCGGTAGAAAATCTGCGCCAGCCGCTACGCGTGGTGGTGGATAGCCGCAATCAGGTTACACCGCAGCATCAATTAGTTTCACTCGATGGGCCGGTCTGTTTAGCCCGCACCTCTTTGGCGGCGGAAACCGAGTGGCCTGATAACGTACAACAACTGAAAATTCCTGCCAATAGCACAGGGCGGGTTGATCTAGTCACCTTAATGCTTTTACTGGGGCGTCAGCAGATTAACCATGTTTGGGTGGAAGCAGGGCCGGCTTTAGTTGGGGCACTGTTTGAAGCTGGGCTGGTTGATGAGCTGGTCGTGTATGTTGCCCCGATGCTGCTCGGTGATGCGGCGAAAGGGTTGTGCCATTTACCGGGCCTGATCCGTTTGGCACAAGCTCCGCGTTTTACATTCAGTGATGTACAGCCGATTGGACATGATCTACGTTTGATTTTGAAACCCCAGTATTAAAAATCAATAGGGTTTTGCATGATGGGTTTTGTAGCAAAGCGCATGCCCAAACATGGGCTGTTTTTAGACAGGTAATATGCATGTTTACAGGAATTGTAGAAGCTGTAGGTACACTAACTGCACTGACACCCAAAGGTGATGATATCAGCGTTACCGTAAACAGTGGTAAACTGGATTTATCCGATGTGCGTTTGGGCGACAGTATCGCTACCAACGGCATTTGCCTGACCGTTGTCCGTGTATTGGAAAATGGCTATCAAGCTGATTTATCGGTAGAAACACTGCAACGTACCGCATTTGCGAACTATCAGGCTGGGCAATCACTTAATCTGGAAAAGGCGTTAACGCTCAATACTCGTTTAGGTGGGCATCTGGTCAGTGGGCATGTTGATGGTGTTGCAACGGTTGTTTCACGAGCCGCAGTAGGGCGAGCCATTGAGTTTTGGCTGCAAGTTCCCGTTGCGCTGGCGCGTTATATCGTGCAAAAAGGCTCTGTTACACTTGATGGCATCAGTTTAACGGTCAATGCAGTTGACGGTGATCGTTTTAAAATCACGCTAGTGCCTCATACACAATCGGAAACCACCACGCATGCATGGCTGGCGGGCAGTAAAATTAATCTGGAAGTGGATATGCTAGCCCGTTACCTTGAGCGCTTAATGCTTGGTGACAACGCAGCAAATAGCAGCACCCCGTCTGCGCCGAATGGAATTAGCATGGATTTGCTGGCTCGCAGCGGTTTTCTGCGCTAACAGGCATTATTATGCTCGTTTTGTTTATAAAATGGGCGAATCTGTCGAGTGTGGTTGAGCAAGCTCTGCACACTGGCTAATACTGTGATAGAATCCGGCGCCTTATCGTCAGCCGGAATGAGCAACAGGAAGGATCATGAAGGTAATTGAAGGCTTAGTTGCTGCACCCAATGCTCGTGTAGCCATTGTGATTGCACGTTTTAACAGTTTTATTAATGAAAGCCTGTTAGATGGTGCTGTTGATGCACTCAAACGCATCGGTCAGGTTGCAGATGATAATATCACGCTAGTTCGTGCGCCGGGCGCATATGAACTGCCGCTGGTTGCCCGCCGTTTGGCGAAAAGTGGCAACTATGATGCGATTATCGCACTGGGTACCGTGATCCGTGGTGGCACAGCTCATTTTGAATATGTTGCTGGTGAGTGTAGCAAAGGCTTAGCTCAGGTCATGATGGAATCTGATATTCCGGTTGCCTTCGGCGTGCTGACGACCGAAACCATTGAACAAGCCATTGATCGTGCCGGCACGAAAGCCGGTAACAAGGGTGCAGAAGCTGCTCTGACTGCGCTGGAAATGGTTAACGTATTGAATGCAATTTAAAATCCTGAGGGGAAAAGCGTGAAACCCGCCATGAAACCAGCTGAACGTCGTCGTGCTCGCCAATGTGCTGTACAAGCCATTTATTCCTGGCAGATTTCCAAGAACGATGTTGCCGATGTAGAGTTACAGTTCCTGACGGATCAGGATGTTAAAGGCACGGATATTGCCTATTTCCGCGATCTATTGGTCGGTGTGGCACTGCATCACGAAGAGTTGGATCGTGTGATGGCTCCGCATGTTTCCCGCCCAGTTGATGAGTTAGACCCGATTGAAAAAGCTATTTTGCGCTTGTCTGTTTACGAGATGACAAAGCGTCAAGATGTGCCATACAAAGTGGTGATCAACGAATCAATTGAGTTGGCCAAGATGTTCGGCGCTGAAGACAGCCACAAGTTTGTCAACGGTGTGCTGGATAAGCTAGCGCCACGGGTTCGTAAATAATCCTGAGAAGGCCGGCTTTGCCGGCCTTTTTTTTATTCCAACGATATACTGTAATTTATTATGGCTTGTGGTGAATTTGAACTGATTGCGCGCTATTTCACGCGTGATCGAGCATCGCGCAAAGATGTTCAACTCAGTATTGGCGATGATTGCGCCCTGATGACACTGGCAGAGAATCAGCAACTGGCGGTCAGCACTGACACGCTGGTCTGCGGAACACATTTTCTGCCTGATATTAACCCTGCAGATTTGGGGCATAAGGCGCTGGCGGTCAATCTTAGCGATTTGGCTGCCATGGGGGCAACGCCGGCTTGGCTCTCACTGGCGATAACCCTTCCCGATGTGCAAGAGGCATGGCTGGCCGCATTTAGCCAAAGTATGTTTGCCTTGGCCGATTACTACAGCCTGCAATTGGTGGGTGGTGATACCACCAAAGGCCCGCTCAGCCTGACGCTCACCGTACACGGACAAGTGCCTTACGGCAAAGCCTTGACGCGCAGCGGTGCAAGTGCCGGAGACTGGATTTATGTCACCGGAACACTCGGTGATAGTGCCGCCGGTTTGGCTATCTTACTCAAGCAATTACAGCTTGATAAGCCTGAGCAGGCCTCCATTCAACAAGCTTTGCTTGCACGCCACCTGCGGCCAACCCCGCGTATTTTGGTCGGGCAGGCACTGGTGGGTATTGCTTCTGCGTGTTTGGACTTATCTGACGGGTTAGCGTCTGATCTGCGTCATATCCTAAATCGAAGTGCCTGTGGGGCGAAGGTTGAGCTTGATAAACTTCCGCTCTCGGCAGAGTTGCTGGCCGTGGTTTCACCTGAACAGGCGGTAACTTGGGCGATTAGCGGTGGAGAAGATTACGAATTGTGCTTTACTGTACCTGAAGTTAATCGCGGCCGTCTGGTTTCGGCGTTGGCCAATGTGGGGGTGAGTTATACCTGTATCGGGCAGATATCCGGTCAGGTAGGTAAACTTGAGTTCACCAAAAATGGCCAGCCTGTTGATATCAGTGCGCGTGGTTTTGATCATTTCGGAGAGAGCAATGCGTGAGGGAATCGATAAAATTCGGTTGAGTAACCCGGTGCATTTTCTGGCCGTTGGGTTTGGCAGCGGGTTATCACCGATTATACCCGGTACGATGGGAACACTGGCTGCGCTGCCGGTATGGTGGTTGCTGTCGCACCTGTCACTGCCCGTGTATCTGTTACTGACGACGCTGGCTTTTGTGCTGGGCGTGTATCTGTGCGGCAAAACGGCCGATGACATGCAGGTGCACGACAGCGGTGCAATTGTGTGGGATGAGTTTGTCGGCTTGTTTATTACCCTGCTGGCACTGCCTGCAATGACATGGCAATGGGTACTGACCGGTTTTGTGCTGTTCCGTTTTTTCGATATGCTCAAACCTTGGCCGATTCGCTGGTTTGATCAGAAAGTTGACGGTGGTTTTGGCATCATGATTGATGATGTGATCGCAGGGATTATTGCTGCCGCTTGTTTATGGCTAAGCCATCAATGGTGGGGATAACTCTAAAACAACATCATTTATTGTGAGCCGATTTCCGTATAAATATCGGCACAAGCAGATAAAAGTGAACGTTCAATCTGTTTGTGCCGGTTTTCTGTGCTAACGGCTTTTCTTCCGGTTACCGTTTATTGCAGCTTTTGTTGATATACCGTAATTTGCTGCACAATACCGTCTGCATCCAGCCCGATATCGTGGCGGATCTCATCTTGCGTGCCTTGCGGTACAAACAGATCCGGTAAGCCGATATTGAGCACCGGTTTACAGCGTGCCGATGACATTAGCGCTTCATTCACTGCGCTGCCCGCACCGCCCATTACCGCATTCTCTTCCACTGTCACCAGCAGATCGTGCGTATCGGCCAATTGAGCGACTAGCTGATGATCGAGCGGTTTGACAAAACGCATATCAGCGACCGTGGCATTGAGTGTTTCTGCCGCCTGTAGCACTTCTGGCAATAACGTACCAAAGTTCAGAATCGCTGTCTTTGGTGTTGATATTGGTACTGATGAAGTATGAGTATCGGCGTTGATCTCTCGCACTATTCGGCCTTTACCGAGTGTCAGCCCCGCTAGCGGTTGCAGCGTTGCACCCGTGCCGTTTCCGCGCGGATAACGTACCGCTGACGGCCCGTTATGTCGGTAGCCGGTATAGAGCATCTGGCGGCACTCATCTTCATCGCTTGGGGTCATGATCACCATATTCGGGATACAGCGTAAGAACGAGAGATCAAATGCCCCCTGATGAGTCTGCCCGTCAGCGCCGACAATCCCGCCGCGATCAATGGCAAACATCACTGGCAGGTTTTGAATTGCCACATCGTGAATCAGTTGATCATAACCGCGTTGCAGAAAACTTGAGTAAATAGCCACTACGGGCTTATAACCACCAATGGCTAAACCTGCTGCAAATGTCACCGCATGCTGTTCGGCAATGGCTACATCAAAATACTGCTTGGGAAATTCTTTGGAAAAACGCACCATCCCCGAGCCTTCACGCATTGCGGGGGTAATGGCCACCAGTTGCGGATCTTTGGCTGCTACATCACACAGCCAGTTACCAAAAATGGTTGAGTAGCTTGGTAAGCCACCGGTGCTTTTTGGCAGAGAGTCTTGGGTTGGATCAAATTTTGGCACGCCATGATAACCAATCGGATCTTTCTCTGCGGGAGCATAGCCTTTGCCTTTTTTGGTCATAATATGCAGCAGTTGCGGGCCTTTTAAACTGCGCATATTTTTCAGCGTGCGGGTCAGCTCTTCCACATTGTGCCCATCAATTGGGCCGATATAGTTGAAACCTAACTCTTCAAACAGTGTTCCCGGTACAACCATCCCTTTAATATGCTCTTCTGTACGCTTGAGCAACTCTTTAATTGGGGGAAGGCCTGCCAGTACTTTTTTGCCGCCTTCGCGGATAGAGGAGTACAAGCTACCCGATAGTACACGTGCTAGATGGTTGTTGAGTGCACCGACATTTTCCGAAATCGACATCTCGTTGTCATTGAGGATGACCAGCATATCAGGGTGTACATCCCCCGCGTGGTTCATCGCTTCAAATGCCATACCGGCAGTCATTGCGCCATCACCAATCACCGAGACCACTTTACGGCCCTTTGCTTCACGCTCGGCGGCAACAGCCAGACCCAGCGCAGCACTGATAGAGGTTGAAGAGTGCCCAACTGACAGCACATCAAACTCGCTCTCTTCCCGCCACGGGAAGGGGTGTAGCCCGCCTTTTTGCCGGATAGTTGGCATCCGCTCGCGGCGGCCGGTAAGAATTTTATGCGGATAAGCCTGATGCCCTACATCCCAAATAAGGTGATCAAAAGGGGTGTTATACACATAGTGTAGAGCGACAGTTAGCTCAACCGTGCCCAAACCTGATGCCAAATGGCCACTGGTACGGCTAACAGAATTGAGCAGGTACTGGCGTAACTCATCGCACAACTGAGGTAAGTTGTCTTTTGGGATCAGACGTAAGTCTTCAGGCGTATTTACCAACGCCAACATCGGGTATTTAGCAATATCAAGATTCATCACAAACTCGCGTTGCGCTTTAAGGTTTTATTTGTCGCGCTCAATGATGTAACTGGCGAGAGCTTCCAGTGCTCTGGTATTGTACGGCAGAGTTTGCAATGCGCCTAAAGCTTCTTGGTATAACTCCTGCGCTTTTGCCTGTGCGCCGGCAATACCAAGCAGGGCAGGATAGGTACTTTTACCCAGCCCAATGTCTGCGCCCTGACGTTTTCCTATCACGCGGGTATCACCGATCACATCTAAAATGTCATCTTGCACCTGAAACGCCAGCCCGATGGCATTGGCGTAGCGATCAAGCGCCGGCAGCGCTGCATAGCCGCGCGAACCGGCCGCCAACGCACCTAAACGGATTGCGCTGCGAATAAGTGCGCCGGTTTTATGATTGTGGATCTGCTCAAGTTGCGACAGGGTACAGGCTTGGCCTTCTGCCGCCAGATCAAGGGCCTGCCCGCCACACATACCGCCCACACCGCTGGCACCGGCTAGTTCACGCAGTTGTGCCAAACGTATCGCGAAGGCATCGGCACTGTTTTTGTTGTCGGCCTCTGCAAGTATAGTAAAAGCCAGCGTTTGTAGGGCATCACCGGCCAAAATTGCATTGGCTTCACCGTAACGAATATGGCAGGTCGGTTGTCCGCGCCGTAAATCATCATCATCCATGGCCGGCAGATCATCGTGGATCAGCGAATAGGCATGAATACACTCGACTGCAGCAGCAGGAGCATCAAGCTCATTGAGCGGGATATCAAACAGCGTTCCGGTGGCATAGACCAAAAACGGGCGTAGGCGTTTACCCCCGAGCAGTGTTCCGTGGCGCATGGCTTGTACAATGGCATGATCCTGAAACGGCAGACTGTCCAGATGCTGGCTTAAAATATGGTCAATTCGCTCTCGGTATAAAATTAACAGCTCGGAATAGGGCACGCTCATGACTCACTGTCAGCCGAAAAAGGGGTTAATGCGGCATTTGGCGCATTACTGAGCAAAATCTGTACGCGTTGTTCGGCCTGTGTCAGGCGCTGCTGGCCTTCACGCGCAAGCACAATTCCGCGTTCAAATGCTGACAAAGCCTCTTCCAGTGATAAATCACCCGATTCAAGACGTGTCACTATCTGTTCAAGTTCAGTTAATGTGGCTTCAAAATCGGTCGGTTTTTTCGCAGCTCTGGCCATAACATGTCAACATTTTAGGGAGTTATGGCGCAAAAGTTACCCCAGCCTTGCCAGTTGGTCAAATCAGCCGGAAAGTAACTGTGCGAAAAAGAGCTTTTTTTTCACTTTTCTGATTAATTTTCTGCGCCGCGTGCCGATAGCGATCCATAACAGACGAAAAACGAAGTAGAGAACGCACGGATACGGCAAGTTTTATATGCTTGTTACAACGGCTTGTTATAACGGTTTGTTACAACAGTAGCATGTGAATCAACTGTATCCCTGCTGGTTCCTAGAGGGCTGTATTGTGGATTTGGCAACACTCATTGGTTTAGTGGCATCTTTTGGTTTCATTATCTACGCCATGTTCATGGGCGGGAATGTCATGGTTTATATTGATATTCCCTCTGTACTGATTGTGGTGGGCGGAAGCCTATTTGTGGTGATGATGAAGTTCACCCTGAGCCAGTTTTGGGGGGCAGCCAAAGTTGCGGGAAAAGCCTTCTTTTATCGTTCAGAATCACCGGATGATCTGATAGTTAATCTTACCACTATGGCCGATGCCGCGCGTAAAGGCGGATTTTTGGCACTTGAGGATATGGAGATCACCAACCCGTTTATGCGTAAAGCGGTAGACATGCTGGTGGATGGCCATGATCCGGCCACCGTACGCTTAACGCTGACCAAAGATCTGAACCTAACCCTTGAGCGCCATGAACGTGGCGAGCAGATTTTTCGTGCGTTAGCCGATGTTGCCCCCGCGATGGGCATGATAGGTACGCTGATTGGTCTGGTAGCGATGCTGGCAAATATGTCAGATCCTAAGGCGATTGGCCCAGCGATGGCGGTTGCGCTGATTACCACGCTGTATGGTGCACTGATCGCCAATATGATCGCCAACCCGATTGCTGATAAGCTGGCACTGCGCCGGGATGAAGAAGCGCTGAATCGCCGTTTGATCATTGATGGTGTGGTTGCCATTCAGAATGGGCTTAACCCGCGGGTGATTGAGTCACTGCTGAAAAATTATCTGCAGGAGTCAAAGCGTGATCTGATGGATGAGGCTGCGTGATGGACGAGCGTCCGGTAAAAAAACGCAGTCCGGCAGGGTCTCCTGCTTACATGACCACCTTTGCTGATTTAATGACACTGTTGTTATGCTTTTTTGTGCTGCTGTTGTCATTTTCAGAGATGGATGTTGAGAAATACAAGCAGATCGCCGGCTCAGTGCGCAGTGCATTTGGTGTGCAAAGTCAGATTGATCTGCGTGATATTCCCAAAGGCACCAGCGTGGTGGCGCAAGAGTATCGCCCCGGCCGCCCAGATCCTACTCCGCTCAATACCATCATGCAGCAGACCGCTGACGTAACATTGCCGACACTCTATTTCCAGCCGGGTGATGCTGATCGCTCAGGGGCTAAAATTCCGCGTGAAGAGACTCAGCAGGTTGAGCAAAACAGCACGGCACAGAGTCAGTCTACCGAAGATCTGTACCAGCGTTTAAAACTGATGGTAGAGCGCGATCATCTCAGTGGTGGTATCGAACTTGAGATGCTCGGGCAGCAACTGATTGTTCGTTTGAATGAGGGAATGGCATTTGCTGCCGGTTCGGCATTTTTACAGCCCAAGTTTCGAGCGGTAATGGCCGATATCACCCGCCTGTTAAATGATGCCCCAGGTAAGATTTTGGTTGTCGGGCATACTGATGATCGTAATGTGGATACCGCACTGTTCCGCTCGGCGTGGGATCTCTCTGCCCAGCGTGCGGCTTCAGTGGCCATTGAAATGGAAAATAACCCGACATTCAATTCACGGCGGGTAGAGGTCACCGGCGTGGCCGATACGCAAAACCGTTTTCCGAATGATAGCGAAGAGCATCGTCGGAAAAACCGGCGGGTAGAGATTCATATTTTGCAGGGCAAAGCCACTGAGGCTGCGCCGCTTAAGCTATCAGAAGCACAAGCGCCGATACCTTTGGTGGATAAACCCACTAAAACGGCCACTGAGAGTGTGGCTCAATAGTGAGACAGCAACTACGCTATTGTGTATAATCCGCGCCTTCGCGCACTCCTCTCACTCCTTATGTGTTACTGAAAGAATATGAAATTTATCATTAAGCTGTTTCCTGAAATCATGATCAAAAGCGAGTCAGTCCGTCTGCGCTTTATTAAAATTCTGACTGGCAACATCCGTACTGTACTGAAAAGGCAGGATGAAACGCTGGCTGTTGTCCGGCGCTGGGATCATATTGAAGTTCGCTCTAAGGATAATAGTGCTGAAAATTATGCACGTTTACTGGAAGGGTTGATGGAAACACCCGGTATCCACCATGTTCTGGAAGTGGAAGAGAGCGAATATACCGATCTACACGATATTTTTGAGAAAACATTAGCCGCAAATCGTGCTCTGTTGGAAGGCAAAACTTTCAGCGTGCGTGCAAAACGTCGTGGTAAGCAGAGCTTTAATTCGCTGGAAGTTGAGCGTTATGTCGGCGGTGGATTGAACCAGCACATTGAAACAGCGTCGGTTAACCTGAGCCAGCCTGATGTGGTGGTACGCCTTGAAATTGATGATAACCTGCTGCGTTTAGTCAAGGCACGCTATGAAGGTATTGGCGGCTATCCGATTGGTACGCAAGAGGATGTTCTCTCACTGGTATCGGGCGGGTTTGACTCAGGGGTATCGAGCTATATGCTGATGCGCCGTGGTTGTCGTGTGCACTACTGCTTCTTTAATCTCGGTGGTTCAGCGCATGAGATTGGCGTGAAACAGGTCTCGCATTATCTGTGGAATCGTTTTGGTTCATCCCATAAAGTGCGTTTTTGTGCCATCAACTTTGAACCTGTTGTGGGTGAGATTTTAGAGAAAGTTGAAGATGGTCAGATGGGGGTGATCCTCAAGCGCATGATGATGCGTGCCGCTTCTAAAGTGGCCGAGCGTTTTGGCATTCAGGCACTGGTAACCGGTGAAGCACTTGGGCAGGTATCTAGCCAGACACTGACCAATTTGCGTCTGATTGATAATGTGACTGATACGCTGATTTTGCGCCCGCTGATTTCACATGATAAAGAGCATATCATCAAGCTGGCACGCCAAATCGGAACAGAAGATTTTGCCAAGACCATGCCAGAGTTTTGCGGTGTGATCTCAAAAAGCCCAACAGTAAAAGCGGTGAAAACCAAAATTGAAGAGGAAGAGGGCAAGTTTGATTTTGCCATTCTCGACAATGTGGTGGAAAACGCAAAATACATGGATATCCGTGATATTGCACATCAGGCTAAAGAGCAAGTTCCTGAAGTTGAAACGGTTGATGCCTTTGCCGCCGGCGAAGTGATTTTAGATATTCGCAGCCCGGAAGAAGAGGAAGAGAGCCCGTTAAAAGCAGAAGGGGTCTTAGCCGGTGTTGAATTGCAAAAAATGCCGTTTTATAAGCTTTCTAGCCAGTTTGATACGCTGGATCAGAGCAAAACCTACTTACTGTTTTGTGATCGCGGTGTAATGAGCAAATTACAGGCGCTCTATCTGCGTGAAAAAGGCTTTATGAATGTGAAGGTGTATCGCCGCGCGTAATGGTAGGGTAGCAATACAAAAAAACAGCGCACAGTGGAAGCTTACTTCCCGTGTGCTGTTTTTTTATGGTGGTTTTCCTTCCCCATAATATTTTCTCTAATCTCTAATCTCTAATCTCTAATCTCTAATTTTGTATGTTCTGTTGTATCTGCCGCTGCATAATCGCCTGATACAGCGCCAAGTTTGCTGGCGTAGAAATGTTCAGGCGGTGAGCCTGTTCCAGCAGATAACCGGTAATGAACGCAATTTCAGTCTCTCTGCCTTTGGCAATATCCTGCTGCATAGATGAGTAGTTTTCAGCTGTTGCATCAATCACCTGCATAACCTGCTGATACAGCGCATTGGTATCGGCGGGTACTCCGGTAGCGCTCATAACGGCAGCAACTTCCGCGCACAGTGTACGTATCTCATCAGGAAATGCGCGCAGCGCCCCGTTACGGCAGTTTTTTAACGCAGTTAGCGGATTAATGGCACAGTTGATTGCCAGTTTTTGCCATAAAAATGGCTGAATATTTTGATGCGAGCTGACTGTGGGTAAGGCTGTATTTAATGTATTAGCCAGCGCTACGCTGTAAGCATGCCCGCGCGGGTTGATTCCCCCAATCTGGGTTGTGCCTGCGCCGGTATGGCGTACGGTATGCCGGTTTACCCGTAGCGCGCCATGTGTAGTGATCCCCTGTAAAAGCGGCTGCTTAATAGCCTGACACTCAGCGTCTGACAAACTGCCCATACCGTTTTGCAGCAGCAGGATCGGGCAATCGGCGGGCAAGCCGTGAAGCAGTGCCAGCAGCGCCGGTTTTACGCTGCCAGCCTTGAGAGTGACCAGTAATAAGTGGCTGTGTGCTAGATGATCCGGCTGGTTTACCGGAAAAAATTGCGGTACATCAGATGGGTAGTGGTGATCAGAGAGTGAATTACCGAGTTTATCGGCATACGGCTGAAGGGGGCTATCGGCCAGCATACAGTGCCACTTTGTGTGTGGCTGACGCAACCAACCTTGTACCGCATGGCCTGCGGCGGCCAGTTTTAGCATCCAGAGTTGCCCGATAGCCCCACAACCGAGTACAGTAATTTTCATCATGGTTTTCCGCCTTGCCTGCAGTTCTGCTATCATGCCAGTTGTTGTTGATTAAGTAGAGAGAGCCGTGATGCCTTCTTTTGATATTGTCTCTGAAATTGATTTTCAGGAAGCCCGTAACGCAGTAAATAATGCGAATAAGGCACTGGAAAGCCGTTATGATTTTCGTAATGTCACTGCCAGCATTGAGTTGAACGAGAAAAACCAAACCATCAAAGTATCAACTGAATCTGATTTCCAAATTCAGCAACTGATGGAAATTCTGCGCAGTGCACTGGTAAAGCGTGAGATTCAAAATGGTGCACTTGAAGAGCCAGATGCCTGTGAGCACAACGGTAAAACCTTCAGTAAAGAGGTGAAGCTCAAGCAGGGAATTGAAACCGATATGGCGAAGAAAATTGTCAAATTGATTAAAGATTCCAAGATCAAAGTGCAGGCACAAATTCAAGGTGAGCAGGTGCGTGTTACCGGAAAAGCCCGCGATGATCTGCAAGCGGTAATGGCGCTGATCCGTACATCTGATTTGGGGCAGCCGTTCCAGTTTAATAACTTCCGTGATTAATTACGGATAATACGGTAAACGTAAAAAAAGCGCCGCCGGTGAAATACTCATCGGCGGCGCTTTTTTATGGTCAGAGCTTCACTATTAAAGCTTCATGGTTAACCGGATACTGCTGATAAGCAATGCCCAGTTATGCTGCCAAACCCGACCAGAAAAGGGGATTATCAGAAGTTATATTTTACGCTGTAGATCAGACCATCTTGGTATGCAGCACTGCCCAGCTTCTTATCTGCATAACGGTACTGAATACCGGTGGTGATGCTTGGTGTTGCATTCCACCACAGTGCTACTGCACCGTTTAGGCCCTCTTTACCGCCGTTACCGTAATCGGTATCACGTGCAAATTCGTATTCGTTCCAGTTGGTGATGCTGAACTTTTGATCGGCAACCACGAAGTCATAACCGGCAACCCAGCCAAACATATAGCCATTATTACCGTCAAAAAAGGTGTTGTTGGTGTAGTTTGCGGCCAGGAATGGTTTTGCCCAGAAGCTGCCTACATTGAAGTTGTAGCCGATACCGTAGATGAAGTTTTGTTCATTAAAACCATCAGAGTGGGTATCGTAGAAGTGGCCGTATAGGTTAAAACCGCTATCACCTAAGTAGTAACGTACTGTACCTTTTGCCGCGATACGCAGGCTGCGGCCATCTTCACGGTCATAGCTGTGGGTTGGGTTTTCCAGATCAAAAAAGCCGTAAACTTCACCCCAGTTGTAACCTGCACCGCCTTCAAGTTCTAAATACGGGAAGTCTTTCTTGCCAGGTTTATCATTTTTTGTATCGTATGTTTCATTAACCGTACGGCTACTCCAATCTAGATAGTTAGCACTGACATTGGCAAAGCTGTAGATAGGTTCAGCGTGAGCAGAGACAGATGCCATAACGGCGAGGGCAGATAAACCAGCAAGACTTTTGCGCATGAGAAACCTCAGTTAAACAACCCGTAGGTATAAAAATGTGGTTGCAGGAACACTGCAAAACGGCGCACATAATAAAAGCCCTTCCTGCTAGAGGGAAGGGCTTAAGTGATACGTATCGCGATTTTTGTGATGACTTGCGCAATCGATAACGTTATTTGTGATTTAAGTCACTTTATCTCGCGGTGTTTTTTGTACAGCGTTGTCGATACCTGCCATACCCGTGAGGTGAATGATACTGAGGCTCACCTTGTTTACTCGGGTTGTTGTTTTGGTGGTGATTCAGGATCACGGGTTAATGCTGAAAAACGTTTACCCACGTAAATTAGCAGCAACAAACCGGGGATCACCATCAGGGAGGTGCAGATAAAAAACAGTGACCAATTACCATGCAGGCGGTCAACCATTTCACCGCTAAACGAAGAGAGCGTGGTGCGGCCTAAATTTCCCAGCGATGAAAGTAACGCATATTGAGTGGCCGAAAATGCCCGCCCACTCAGCCAGCTGAGGAAAGAGACAAACGCAACCGATGAGAAGGCACTGGTAAAGTTATCAACAATAATGGTGGCGGCAAACAGATGCTCATTCGGGCCGACGGTCGCAATCCAAGCAAACATCAGATTGCTGCCCGCCATCGCGATGCCGCCAATCAATAAACCACGCACAATACCAAACCGAACATTCAGCGCGCTGCCCATCAATGTAAAGACCACCATGGCAAACCAGCCAATCAGCTTTGAGTAGTGGGCAATCTGTTCATTACTAAAACCGATCTCTTTGTAGAAGGTGATCGACATCCGGCCAAGAAAGGCTTCACCAATTTTAAACAAGAAGACAAAACTGATAATCGATAGCGCAATTGACGTACCATTGCGGCGGAAAAACTCGGCAAAAGGCTCAATCACGGTGACGGCAAGCCAAGTGATAATCCGGTTATTGTGCAGGCGTTTTGCATACTGCTGTTCGGCTTCTGCCTGCAGGTGTTCGCGGCCAGTTTCTGGCTCAGGTGCCAGCAACACACCACACAGCCACACAAGGCTGATAGCGGCCATTCCCAGATACACATGTTGCCAGCCGTAGCGGTCGGCATAACTAAATGCGAGATAGCCCGGCAGTGAGTAACCGGTCCACCACCCAATGACCGCCATGGCCGAGCCTTGTGGCAGTAGTGCTTTGTCACGGTACAGGGTATCAATCCGGTAGGCATCAATGGCGATATCTTGTGTTGACGAAGCAACGGCAATGGTGAAGGCCAGCACCGCTGTCCATAACAGCGAATTGGCTGGATTTGTAAATGCGATACCCACCGTTGCCAGCAAAATAAACAGTTGCATCAAGCAGATCCAACTGCGGCGCTGCCCGAGTCTGGCATGCAGGAAGGGTAACTTTACGCGGTCAATCAGCGGCGCCCACATAAAGTGAATGGCATACACAACAAAAATGGAGCCGAAAAAGCCGATTGTTGAACGCGAGATCCCCGCATCTTGCAGCCACCCGCTCATACTTGAGCCAATCAGCACCCACGGAAAACCGCTGGCGCAGCCCAGAAGAAAAATCCAGAGTAGCCGGATATCGGCATAGCTTTTCAGCATATTTCGCAGGCTTGAGGCGGATGATGGCATACAGAGGGTACTCTCTTTAACTTTGTGTCAGTCAAAACAGTGCTAAATGCGAATAGTTAGCAATAAAGCAGACGCTCAGGACTATAAGTGATGATTTGTCTGAAAGGCTAGCACTATTGGGCTAGAGAGTGAAAGCTAAGGTTTTTACCGTATTTAAACGATAGGGCCTGTTTTTACTTTTTACTGCAGATTTTACAGCGCGGCATTTGCCCTGTTTTTGTGGATCAGGGGCGAATGCCCCTGATGGTCGAAGGAAGAGGGGCTTGCTCACTTAGCGTTGCAATGCAGGCTTGCAACCGTGTCCGCAAGAAACGGTTACCACGCAGGCTTGTTAGTGGTGTAGCTTCCAGCAGCGCCATTGCGTACCAGAAAGCATGTTCACTGGCGGTCAGCGGCGCATCTTCATTGTAGTTATCCGCCCACCAGTGGTGCAGAATATCATCACAAAAAAGCTGTAATTTATCCGGTTCAGCACAGCCGAGCAGAATTAACCGCAACTGGTTGGCGAGCGCCTCACGGTACAATAGACTAAATGCATCAGCAGAAACCGGCATAATAACTCCTTTTTCTTTCGGAAAATGCTTTCTGAAAAAAAGTAACCAGAGCTAAAAAATCAGAGCATCACAATCGGCTTGCTCTGCTGACAGAATTAGCGCGTTACGCTCACTTTTTCAATGATAATCGGTGTTTCTGGTATATCGGCCATACCGCCTTTGCGGATGGTGCTGACTGCGGCAATTTTTTCCACAACATCCATGCCTTTTATTACCTCACCAAATACAGCATAACCTGGTCGGCCGGGCACATTATCCAGCATCGTGTTGTTGCTGACGTTGATAAAGAACTGGCGTGTTGCTGAGTCAGGATCTGATGTTCTGGCCATCGCAATGCTGCCGTAACGGTTGGAGAGCTTGTTGGCTGACTCGTTAACCACTGGCTCGTAGGTTGGGCGGGGGCGTAACTCGGCATCCATACCGCCGCCTTGGATCATAAATCCGGCAATAACACGGTGAAACTGTGTGCCGGCATAGCTACCATCATCGGCATAACGTAAAAAGTTGGCAACTGTCTTGGGCGCGGCTTTTTCATTCAAATCGATCACAATCTCACCCTGATTGGTGGTCAGTGTGACAGTCGGTGCTGCCCATGCAGCACCAGCCCAACAAGCTAGCAGCAAAATAAGTTTTTTCATCGTAATTGTTATCCTGTTTTTGCTTTTTTGCCCTATTTAGTCGGCATAGGGCAGGGGGAATCGGTCAATAATGCGGGCTGAATCGCGTAAATTACGCACTTTGCCGGATATAAGTATTGATACTGTCATCTTGAGCCATATCAGTGATCACCGAGGTTAGCACCTCATTAATGGCTTTGCTGATATCCTCATTTTTTGCACCGAGCGGGCCTTGTACCGTATAGCTGGCACGGAACTCTTTAATCATCTCACCTTTACTGGTGCGGGTGATCACTTTGACCTTTGCCTTGGTGGTGATGTTGTGGCGCAAATTGCCTTCTTGCACATCGGCATACACTTCAACCGGAATGATTTGCAACGAGGCTTTGCCATTATCGCCCAGCATATAGCCGCGTTTTTGCATCTGCTTTTCCAGTGTCTCTTGTAGCAGGAAGCGAATATCACGCGAAGCATACAGTGGCTCAGGCTTTCCTTCAGAGCGGCGAACCATCGCTAGATAAGGCTGTAGGCGCTGATCCGAGCTGTTGACCGAAATGGTCGCGCCCATCAGTGTAGGGTCTTGTTGTGGCAGGGCAATCGGCGGGTTAACGGCAATAGAGTTGGTTGGCTGGTTGATACAACCGGCCAGTGTCGCGACCGCAATCAGGGGAAGAATGACCTTTTTTAGCATTTTCATACTGCGCAAATCCTTAGCGTAAAGATAACGTAAAACCAATTCTGCATCATAAACAACCGTTTCTGCAGGGAAAAGAGCGTAGAGAGATTAATTTTACCTGTGGGGGGAGCGGGGCGTGGTTCTGCGTACAAGGTCGCTCTTTTACTTTCACATAATCCAGCTATGTGCAATTCAGCCTC
The DNA here is from genome assembly GCF_056522795.1 of Plesiomonas sp. ISS29. Classification (NCBI taxonomy): domain Bacteria; kingdom Pseudomonadati; phylum Pseudomonadota; class Gammaproteobacteria; order Enterobacterales; family Enterobacteriaceae; genus Plesiomonas; species Plesiomonas sp. ISS29. Next base: position 2,690,791 of record NZ_JAWRZQ010000001.1, on the reverse strand, counting down.
GGCAGAGCCAGCTGCATAGGTGAAGGCGCTGAATCCTGCTATTCTGCTCTTTAATTGCGCCGATTGCTGCGTGCATGTTTAGGTTCGTTATTATCACCCTATTATCATGTTCTTAGCCCATGTTTTACTGCAGAAAGCCTATTTTAAAAGGAATATCACTATGCTCACTATGATGTACGATCAGATTGTTGCCAAACTTACCGCAGCATTTTCTCCTGCTTTTTTACAGGTGACAAACGAAAGCCATCAGCATAATGTGCCGGCCGGTTCAGAGAGCCATTTTAAGGTGGTTATCGCCTGTGCTCAGTTTGAGGGGCAGCGTTTACTTACCCGCCATCGCGCAGTCAATACGGTGTTGGCCGATGAGTTAGCTAACCATATTCATGCTTTAGCGTTGCATACATATACTCTGGAAGAGTGGCAAAAGGCAGCAGAAAATGTTCCGCAGTCACCGGCGTGTCGCGGCGGCAGTTTAGCCGATCGCATTGAGAAGCCGTAATATTGCACTTAAATATTGTACTTACGCTCTGCCCGTTTTTATCCCGCGATACAGATGTTTTTATCCTGCCCAACGCGCTCACTGGTGTTGTGAGCGCTGTTAAAATTAACATAACAGAATGTTAGTAACTATCTCTCTGTAAACTCAGGGAAAATGACACTTATTTGTTTTGTTAAAACCACGTTTCATTTTATGTATTGCTAAATATTTCACCTATTATTTTTTGTGTGATAATAAAACAGTGCTTTTAATGTTTGCAGGTTGAGGTGTTGATCACATTATTGAATATTGGTCACTCTAAACCCCTATTTTCACCTCAATTTTGTGCCGTTTACAGCAGAGTTAACCACTTTCAGAATGGCATCAGGGGAGGCAAAAATGCTAAAATGCGCCCCTTGTAATAGGTTTACATCTGTTACGGCTGTAGCGAAAGTTTTAAAGAGTTCAACAGCGGGAGCTGCGGTGAGCTAACTGTGAAATGGTTGGATGATTTTTGCGAAATAGCTTAGATAAACCCCAATTCCCTACAGGCTCGGGTGAAGGACGTCAGGATGTCGTTTCTTGCTCGGACAAATCTTTCTTTCCTTCCCGATAAAGTAGTGCTAGTGAATATGATTACAATTACAAAGGGTCTGGATCTCCCTGTTGCGGGTGTACCGACGCAAGTAATCCATGATGGTCCGACCATCAACCAAGTTGCTACGCTAGGCGAAGAGTACATTGGTATGCGCCCTACCATGCATGTGCATGAAGGGGATGTGGTAAAAAAAGGTCAGGTTCTGTTTGAAGACAAAAAGAATCTTGGCGTGAAATTTACCGCACCTGCCAGTGGAACCGTGGTTGCTGTCAACCGTGGCGCTCAGCGTGTTCTTCAATCTGTTGTGATTGCCGTTGAAGGCAATGAGCAGGTCACTTTTACTCAATACCCGATTGAGCAACTGAGCTCGCTGGATCGCCAGCAAGTAAAAGATAACTTGATCGAGTCAGGTCTGTGGACTGCACTGCGTACTCGCCCGTTTAGTAAAGCGCCGGCGGTAGACAGTGAAGCTGTAGCCATTTTTGTTACGGCAATGGATACCAATCCATTGGCGGCTAATCCTGAAGTGGTGATCAACGAGCAAGCCGAAGCCTTTGTGCACGGCCTGACCGTATTGACTCGCCTCACTGACGGCAAAGTGCACCTGTGCAAAGCACCAGGCGCAAAAATTCCGTTCACTACGGATGCTCAGGTTGTGATTACCGAGTTTGCAGGCCCTCATCCGGCCGGTTTAGCGGGTACTCATATCCACTTCCTTGAGCCTGTTAGCCTGAATAAAACCGTGTGGAGCATCGGCTATCAAGATGTGATCGCTGTCGGTAAGCTGTTCACCACCGGTGAGTTGCACACTGATCGTGTGATTGCGCTGGCTGGCCCGCAGGTGAAAAACCCACGTTTGCTGCGTACCTGTATCGGCGCAAGTGTTGATCAGCTGATCAAGGGTGAGCTGAACGACGGTGATAACCGCGTAATTTCCGGTTCTGTATTGAACGGGACGATTGCCGCAGGTCCACACGCCTTTTTAGGCCGTTTCCACAATCAGATTTCTGTATTGTTGGAAGGGCGTGAAAAAGAGTTCATGGGCTGGCTGGTACCGGGTATCAATAAATACTCTGCGACCCGCACAACACTGGCGCATTTGTTCAAAAAGCATCTGTTCAAGTTCACCACGGCAACACAGGGCAGTGAACGCTCTATGGTTCCGATTGGTAGCTATGAGCGCATTATGCCGCTGGACATTCTGCCAACGCTGTTGCTGCGTGATCTGATCGTAGGTGATACCGATGGTGCTCAGACACTGGGTTGCTTAGAGCTAGATGAAGAAGATTTGGCGCTGTGTACCTTTGTGTGTCCTGGCAAATATGAATATGCCCCAATCTTGCGCGATGTACTGACCAAGATTGAGAAGGAAGGTTAATCGAGATGGGTTTGAAACACGCTCTTGAAAAGCTCGAACATCATTTTGAGCCTGGCGGCAAGTTCGAAAAGTTCTATGCCGTATATGAAGCTGTTGCCACCATTTTCTATACGCCGGGTACGGTAACTCGTACTTCTGCTCACGTCCGTGACGGGGTAGATTTGAAGCGTATTATGATCATGGTATGGGTTGCTGTTTTCCCTGCCCTGTTTTGGGGTCTGTATAATGCCGGTGCACAAGCGATTTTAGCGCTGAACCACCTGCACGGTGCAGAGCAACTGGCACAAGTGGTTGCGGCTGACTGGCACTACTCACTGGTGGAATTGCTGGGCGGCTCAATGACCGCTGTGGATGCGGGCTGGGGCAGTAAAATGCTGCTGGGCGCAACCTATTTCCTGCCAATTTTTGCCGTGGTGTTTGCTGTTGGTGCAACATGGGAAGTGCTGTTTGCGATTGTTCGCGGCCATGAAGTTAACGAAGGCTTCTTCGTAACCTCTATCCTGTTTGCGCTGATTGTTCCGCCAACACTGCCATTGTGGCAGGCAGCATTGGGTATCAGTTTCGGTGTGGTTGTTGCCAAAGAGATCTTTGGTGGTACTGGCCGTAACTTCTTAAACCCTGCACTGGCTGGCCGTGCATTTCTGTTCTTTGCCTACCCTGCGCAAATTTCAGGTGATTTGGTCTGGACCGCGGCTGACGGCTTCTCAGGTGCAACAGCACTGTCTCAGTGGGCAAGTGGTGGCCAAGGTGGCCTGATCCACAATGCAACAGGGCAGGCTATCACATGGTTTGATGCTTTCCTTGGCAATATCCCAGGTTCTATCGGTGAAGTTTCGACGCTGATGATCCTGCTGGGTGCGGCATTCCTGATTTATATCCGTGTGGCTTCATGGCGCATCATTGCCGGTGTGATGATCGGTATGGTGGTCTCCTCTACGCTGTTTAATCTGGTCGGCTCAGCCACTAACCCGATGTTTGCCATGCCTTGGTACTGGCATCTGGTACTGGGTGGCTTTGCGTTCGGTATGGCATTTATGGCCACAGACCCGGTTTCTGCCTCTTTTACCGATAAAGGTAAATGGTGGTACGGTGCGCTGATTGGTGTGATGGCAGTACTGGTTCGAGTGGTTAACCCAGCGTACCCAGAAGGTATGATGCTGGCGATTCTGTTTGCTAACCTGTTTGCACCGATTTTTGACTATCTGGTGGTTCAGGCAAACATTAAGCGGAGGAATGCGCGTAATGGCTAAGAGTAACGATAGCATCGCCAAAACGCTGCTGGTGGTTATTTCCCTCAGCTTGGTGTGCTCCATTATTGTTGCCGGTTCTGCGGTAGGCTTAAAAGCCACACAAATCGAGCAAAAACAGCTGGATAAGCAACGCAACATTTTATCTGTTGCCGGTTTGCTAACTCCTAACGTGAACGTAAAAGAGACCTTTACCCAGTTTATCGAACCGCGTTTGGTTGATCTGGCGACCGGTAGCTTTGTTGAGGGTGATGCAGCAACGTTTGATCAGCGTGCGGCGGATAAAGATCCAAAGCAAAGCATCAGCATTCCATCAGATCAAGACAAGGCGAAGATTAAGCGCCGTGCCAATGTATCTGCTGTGTATCTGGTGAAAAATGCTGAAGGTAAAGTGACAGAAGTGGTTCTGCCAGTACACGGTACTGGTTTGTGGTCAATGATGTACGCTTTCCTCGCCGTTGAAACTGACGGCAACACCGTAAAAGGCATCACCTATTATGACCAAGGGGAAACTCCGGGTCTGGGCGGCGAAATTGAAAACCCGAACTGGCGTAAGCTGTGGGTAGGCAAGAAGCTGTTTGATGTTGACGGCAAACCGGCAATTCACATTGTCAAAGGGGCAGCACTGCCAAACGATCCGTATGCGATTGATGGCTTATCAGGTGCAACCCTGACCGGTAACGGCGTGCAAAACACGTTTGACTATTGGTTAAGCGCCAACGGCTATGGTCCGTTCCTGACCAAAGTACGCGCTGGAGAGTTGAACAATGGTTGATAACAAAGAAATGAAAAAGCTGCTGGTCGGCCCGATCATGGACAACAACCCGATTGCACTGCAAATTCTGGGTATCTGTTCTGCATTGGCTGTAACCACCAAGATGGAAACCGCGTTTGTTATGACGCTGGCAGTAGCCCTTGTTACTGCGTTCTCCAACTTGTTTATCTCACTGATCCGTCATCATATTCCAAACAGTGTGCGTATTATCGTCCAAATGGCGATTATCGCATCACTGGTTATCGTGGTGGATCAGCTGCTTAAGGCGTATGCCTATGAGATCTCTAAGCAGCTATCGGTATTCGTTGGTCTGATTATCACCAACTGTATCGTAATGGGCCGTGCTGAAGCCTATGCCATGAAGTCACCGCCGATGGAAAGCTTCATGGACGGTATCGGTAATGGTTTAGGTTACGGCGCTATCTTGCTGGCTGTTGCCTTTATCCGTGAACTGATCGGTTCAGGCAAACTGTTTGGTATGCCAGTACTGCCACTGATTCAAGATGGCGGCTGGTATCAGAGTAACGGCCTGTTCCTGCTGGCACCGAGTGCGTTCTTCATCATTGGTGGCCTGATTTGGGCAATCCGTACTTATAAGCCTGAACAGAACGAGAAGGAATAACGACAGATGGAACATTATATCAGTCTGTTTGTTCGCTCTATTTTCATTGAAAATATGGCGCTGGGCTTCTTCTTGGGGATGTGTACCTTCTTGGCTGTATCCAAGAAAGTGGCAACCTCATTTGGTCTGGGTATTGCTGTAACGGTTGTACTGGGTATTGCCGTTCCGGTTAACAACTTAGTCTTTAACCTGATCCTAAAAGACGGAGCACTGGTTGCTGGCGTTGATCTGACCTTCCTGAGCTTTATCACCTTTATCGGTGTTATCGCTGCACTGGTACAGATTTTGGAAATGGTGCTGGATAAGTTCTTCCCACCTTTATACAACGCGCTGGGCATTTTCCTGCCGTTGATCACCGTAAACTGTGCGATCTTCGGTGGCGTATCCTTCATGGTGCAACGTGACTACAACTTCACAGAATCAATTGTGTATGGTGTAGGCTCCGGTATCGGTTGGATGCTGGCTATCGTGGCACTGGCAGGTCTGCGTGAGAAGATGAAGTACTCCGACGTACCAAAAGGTCTGCGTGGTTTAGGTATTACCTTTATCACCGTAGGTCTGATGGCGCTGGGCTTTATGTCTTTCTCCGGTATCCAGTTGTAATCAGGGCGTAGTAGGAACATACGATGGAAATTATTCTTGGCGTAGTCATGTTCACCCTGATCCTGCTGGCGTTGGTTCTGGTAATTTTATTTGCCAAATCCAAGCTAGTAAGCTCTGGTGACATTACGATTGAAATTAACGGCGATCCAAACCTGACCATTAAAACCCAAGCTGGCGGTAAGCTGCTGGGTGCACTGGCCGGCAACGGGATCTTCGTCTCTTCCGCCTGTGGCGGCGGTGGCTCTTGCGGTCAGTGCCACGCCAAAGTGCTGGAAGGCGGTGGCGATGTGCTGCCAACTGAACTTTCTCACATCACCAAGCGCGATGCAGCCCAAGGTTGCCGTTTAGCGTGTCAGGTGAACGTGAAAGAGAACATGAAAATCGAATTGCCAGAAGAGATCTTTGGCGTGAAGAAGTGGGAATGTGAAGTTATCTCTAACGATAACGTTGCCACCTTCATCAAAGAGCTGGTGATTGCGATTCCGGAAGGGGAAGAAGTGCCTTTCCGTGCCGGTGGTTATATCCAGATTGAAGCGCCAGCGCATCACATCAAATATGCTGATTTTGATGTGCCGCAGGAGTACCGCGAAGATTGGGACAAGTACAACCTGTTCCGCTATGAGTCTGTGGTAAAAGAGCCGATTATTCGTGCTTACTCAATGGCGAGTTATCCGGAAGAGAAAAGCATCATCATGCTGAACGTGCGTATCGCTACGCCACCGCCAAGCAATCCTGATGCACCTCCGGGTCAGATGTCCTCTTTCATCTGGTCATTGAAAAAGGGTGATAAAGTCACTATTTCTGGTCCATTTGGTGAATTCTTCGCCAAAGAAACCGAAAATGAGATGGTCTTTATCGGTGGTGGTGCGGGTATGGCGCCAATGCGATCCCACATTTTCGACCAGCTTAAGCGTTTGAAATCCAAGCGTAAGATGACCTACTGGTACGGTGCGCGTTCTAAGCGTGAAATGTTCTATGTTGAAGATTTCGACATGCTTGCCGCTGAGAACCCGAACTTTACCTGGAATGTAGCGCTGTCAGATCCGTTACCGGATGACAACTGGACAGGCTATACTGGCTTCATTCACAATGTAATTTATGAAAATTACCTGCGTGATCATGAAGCACCGGAAGACTGCGAATACTACATGTGCGGCCCGCCGATGATGAATGCTGCGGTCATCAAAATGCTCAAAGATCTGGGCGTTGAAGATGAAAACATTTTGCTGGATGACTTTGGTGGTTGATTCACTGACATGTTAGTAAAAACTAAGCAATGGCTAGCCCTGGTCGGGCTGGCCTTTTTTCTAAGTGGGTGTAATGACAGCACGTTAAACGAGCAAGTCAACCTGCAAGGCCAAACGATGGGTACGTACTACTCCATCAAGTATTTGAATCAAAAAGATTTACCAACGCAAGATTCCATACAAGCTGAAATTGATAAGCGTCTTGAACTGGTTAACGATCAGATGTCGACTTACCGGCCAACCTCTGAACTGAGCCGCTTTAACAGCAGCACCGAGGTAAATACCCCGTTTGCGGTTTCTGCCGATACCGCTAAAGTAGTGCGTGAGGCGCTACGTATTAATCAGATAACTCATGGCGCGCTGGATGTCACGGTTGGGCCACTGGTTAACCTGTGGGGCTTTGGCCCAGAAGGGCGACCAGACAAAGTGCCATCAGATGATGAGCTGGCCAAGCGCCGTGCCCGTATTGGGATTCAATATCTGTCAGTACAGGGTAATGCACTGGTGAAAGGCATTCCTCCGCTGTATGTTGATCTCTCTTCCATCGCCAAAGGCTTTGGGGTTGATCAGGTGGCCGAATATCTGGCTTCATTGGGTATTCAAAACTACATGGTTGAAATTGGTGGTGAAGTGCGCCTTAAAGGGCACAATAGCCAAGATAAACCGTGGCGTATTGCGATAGAAAAACCGGTAGCTGGAACAGAACAAACCGCACAAGAGATCATTGCGCCGCTCAACATGGCAATTGCCACTTCTGGTGATTATCGTAACTATTTTGAGCAAGATGGTGTCCGTTTTTCGCATACCATTGATCCGCGTACCGGAAAACCTATCCAACATAAAATGGTGTCAATCACCGTGATTGCACCAACCTGCATGGAAGCGGATGGCCTATCGACCGGCCTGAACGTATTGGGTGAAGAAGAAGCACTCAAGGTGGCGAATCAGCACAATATTGCTGCATTCATGGTGATTAAGACCCCAGAGGGTTTCACTGAAGTGGCCTCTGAAGCCTTTAAACCTTATCTGCAAAAATAAGGAGCAGGTATGACTACGTTTATCGCAACTTTTGCCGTGTTCATGTTAGTTATTGCGGCAATGTCTATCGGTTACATTATCAAACGCAGAAGCATTCATGGCAGCTGTGGCGGTATTGCCAATCTAGGCTTAGAGAAAGTGTGTGATTGCCCAGAGCCTTGTGACAACCGTAAAGCGAAAATGGCTGAACAAGCACGTCTGGAAAAGCTGCAACAAAACCGTATTATCTGACACTCTATTCGATATTCTGTCTGATATTTGCCATGTAAGGTGACTCCTCCTGTATCGTACGGGGGGAGCTGCCATGAATATCATGTTTTACTGATTGAGCATTGATCCTCTTTTCGCATCATTGTATATTTATACAGTGGTTTAGGGGGTGGCATGCGCAAAATTATTCATATAGACATGGACTGCTTTTATGCTGCTGTTGAAATGCGGGATAACCCGACATTACAACATGTGCCCTTGGCCATTGGTGGCCGCCGAGAGCGGCGTGGCGTGCTCAGTACCTGCAACTATGTCGCCCGCAGTTTTGGCTTGCACAGCGCGATGCCTACCGCTCAAGCCTTTAAACTTTGCCCGCATTTGACCCTGCTCCCAGGGCGGATGGATGTCTACAAACGAGTATCGCAACAACTGCACGCTATCTTTCGCCGCTATACCGATAAAGTTGAGCCTCTATCGCTTGATGAAGCCTACCTTGATGTTACCGATTGCACTTTGTTTCAGGGGTCTGCCACATGGATAGCCGAAGATATTCGCCGCGCGATTCGTGATGAGCTGCAACTGACCGCTTCTGCCGGTGTTGCTCCGGTGAAGTTTTTAGCCAAAATTGCCTCTGATATTAATAAGCCCAACGGCTTATATGTGCTGCGCCCAGAGCAAACCGCTGATTTTGTGGCAACATTGCCGCTGAAAAAAATTCCCGGAGTCGGGAAAGTGTCGGCACAAAAACTGGCCGACATGGGGCTGTTTATCTGCGCTGATGTTCAGCGCGTACCGCTAACTCTGCTGGCCGATAAATTCGGTAAAATGGGGCAGATGCTCTGGCAGCGTTGTCAGGGTATCGATGATCGAGAGGTTAATGCAACAAGGCAACGCAAGTCAGTCGGCGTTGAGCGCACGCTAGAAGAGGATATTCACTCGCTTGAGGCGTGCCAGCAGATAGTCCGCGATTTGTATCCTGAACTCGAGCGGCGGCTGAGTCAGGCCAGTGAATCGTTGGCGATTGCACGACAAGGTGTGAAGCTTAAATTTTCAGATTTCCAACTGACAACCCAAGAGCATGTCTATCCGCATCTTGATCAGCAGGATTTACTGCAACTGGCCGAATCTATCTGGTCGCGTTGTGAAGGGCGGGGCGTACGTTTGGTTGGGTTGCATGTCACCTTGATAGATCCGCAACTGGTGCGTCAGTTAGCTCTGCCGTGGAGCTAAATCGCGTTATTAGGATAAAAAACAGGCCACCCGAAGGCAGCCTGTTAATAGTGCTAATGATAAAATATGTTACCGGTAAACGTGGTCAGTTAACACTAACCTTGTTTTAACGCAGTTTATGCCCGCTCAGGGATATTTTTCAGCAGCTGAGTTAATAGCTGCCAGTATTTATCTACACTGGCAATGTGCACACGCTCATCGGGTGAGTGCGGGCCACGAATGGTTGGGCCGACAGAGACCATATCCATTTGCGGGTACGGCTCTTTGAACAGACCGCACTCCAAACCAGCATGGATCACCATAATGTTCGGGGTTTTATCAAACATTGCTTGATAAGTCTCACGAACAACCTGCATGATAGGTGACTGATTGTCTGGTTTCCAGCCCGGATAACCACCCTTAAAGACCGCTTCAGCTCCCGCCAATTCAGCCAGAGCCGACAGCATTTTTTGTACACCGCAGCGGCCGCTATCGATCAGTGAACGGATCAGGCAAACAATCTGCACACCCTGTTCCGAGGTAGTCACTACACCCAGATTTAATGAGGTCTCAACCACACCAGGTACGGCATCGCTCATCCGCATCACACCATTCGGGCAAGCATGCAGCAGTGCCAGTAAACGCTGTTGTGCGTCGGCGGCAAACACTTGCGCAGGCATTGGCGCACTCTCAAGCAGAACGGTCAGATTTGGTTCAACAGCACTCAGCTCACTGCGCTGAATATCGGTAAACTTATCAACCAACGCACGCAGACGTGCCACATTGGCTGTTGGCACTAACAGAGTGACAGAGCCTTCGCGCGGAATAGCGTTACGCAGTGTACCGCCCTGAATATTGGCAAGGCGCAGACCCAACTCTGCTGCATGGCCAAACAGGAAACGGCCCAGCATCTTGTTCGCATTACCCAGATACAGGTGAATATCACCGCCTGAGTGGCCGCCTTTTAACCCTTTAACCGTTAGGGTAAAGGCCTGCATATCCGCCGGTGCAGTTTCTCGTGCAAAAGGCAGCGTCATCGTGGCATCAATACCACCGGCGCAACCCATGTAGATTTCGCCTTCCTCTTCGGAATCGGTATTGATCAGAATTTCACCCTGCAACCAGCCGCTTTGCAGGCCGAAAGCACCGGTCATGCCGCTCTCTTCATCAATGGTCAGCAAAACTTCCAGCGGGCCGTGTTGTAGATCATTGGCCGCAACCACCGCCAGTGCTGACGCCATGCCAATACCGTTGTCCGCGCCGAGGGTTGTTCCCTGTGCTTTTACCCACTCGCCATCGATATACGGGCGAATCGGGTCTTTGGTAAAGTCATGCACCGTATCGTTATTTTTTTGCGGCACCATATCTAAATGGGCTTGCAAAACAACCGGCTTACGGTTTTCCATTCCTGCTGTTGCAGGTTTGCGGATCAGAATATTGCCAACCGCATCACGCTCAACATGCAGGCCAGCCCCTTGCGCCCACTCAACAATGAAGCTTGCTAACGCCTCTTCATGGTGTGAAGGGTGTGGAATAGAACAAATTTTTTCGAAAAATTGCCACAAAGGTTGTGGTGACAGATGGCCCAATTGAGACACGGCGGGAACTCCTATCAATACAGAAAACAGATACAGTGACAACCGCAGCAATATATTCAGCCCATACCAAAGCGCACTTTGGCGGCGATACTCTGTGATTGTGTGCTTTAAATTGCGTGTTGAATCATGAACTAAATCCTGCCTGCTTTACGCTTAATCTGTCAAAGAAAACAGAATGTTATTTGGTCAGCACAGGCTTATTAAGCACAGCATACCACTGCAAAGACATCTGTAGGAAATTATCACCGATAGCAGGGCCGCATTTTTGTATCTTATTTTAACGATAACAAAAAAGAACAGAACGAAACGTTTGGTGGTTATCCGTACAAAAGCTGTAATTTTTAGATCAAAAAAAGCCTATATTTTGTGTGATGATTGTATTTATGTGATTTTTATCACTGAGTATTGTAATTAAATTTCAAAGTGATATTATTTTAACCGTTGAGAAAAACAACGAATCAACATGCAACGCAACCTAAGTTATGCAACGCAACTTTAGAAAGCTTAAGGATTAAGCCCGTGTCTCACGCCTCCAAGGAACTGAGAACAAGTTAAAGGCGCCGCATCGGTCTTTAGTAACACTTGTTAATGAGGTGATTTATGCAAGGTATTTATTGCGATTTGTTCTGGAATCGTCGTGGAATTTACACCGGCAATTTTGTTTATCCGCGTGAATTTGGTTATTAATTTTACGCGTTAGTCACTGTTATACCACCCTGTGCCGGCACTGCTGTTGTGGCATAGTGTAATCCATTCGTTCATCCCTATTGGCACATCGGATTCTGATGTACCACACCTGATTCCTAGGTATTTTCACCACCTTCCTCGCAAGGTGGTTTTTTTTGCCCATTTTTTACCCTCTGCATGCCGAGTATGCGCGTTGTTGAGTGATTTCGCGCCCGATCTCCTGAAATTATGCATAATCAGAGGCATAATTACTGGTCTTTAGGTTTTCTTGTCTCTATAATCTCGCCCCAACAGTTTTTGGCTCTGTTTTTATCCACCCTAGCAAACGTTTGCTGGCAGCGCAGAGCGTGAAACCGATTTCATTAAAGTGATGGCGTAGTAACGCAGAAAAGTAAAATAATGCAGAAAAAATAAAAGTGTCAGGGCTAAGTTGGATAGAGCACTGTTTTACTGAAATCGGTTTTTATCTTTTACTCAATAATTCCTACAAAAATAACGTAGCCCACAAACTCTGCGGGTTATGCTTGAGGTTACCGTTATGGCTGAAAAATATATTGTAAGTTGGGACATGCTGCAGATCCACGCGCGGAAACTGGCACACCGTTTACTGCCTGCTGAGCAGTGGAAGGGGATTATTGCGGTCAGCCGTGGCGGGCTTGTTCCGGCAGCACTGTTAGCGCGTGAATTGGGTATTCGCCATGTAGATACGGTCTGTATCTCAAGTTATGATCATAATCAGCAACGCAACTTGACTGTGCTTAAGCGCGCAGAGGGTGATGGTGAAGGCTTCCTGCTGGTTGATGATTTGGTTGATACTGGCGGCACGGCAAAAGTGCTGCGCGATATGTACCCGAAGGCCCATTTTGTGACTATGTTCGCTAAGCCTGCTGGTCGCCCGTTGGTTGATGACTATGTTATTGATATTCCGCAAGACACATGGATTGAACAGCCGTGGGATATGGGTATCACTTTTGTACCGCCGGTTTCAGGGCGTGACTGATTTTTCTGATAAGACCTCGCATCTTGCGGGGTTTTTTTTTATGCGGTAGCGTAGACTCAACGAATGTGATGTTTGGAGAGTATTACGTCAATGTCTGCCCCTATTAATCGATCGCACAGCCTGTTCAAACCGCAACCTGATCTGAACCAGCAAGAGACATCGAGCATTGCCAGCCGACAGCGAAATACGTCTCAGCCTGAACTACACTCTGCACTTGATGGTGATACCGACCCTCGCTGGTATCGGCTTATCAACCGTCCGCTTTGGATCTGGCGTGGTATCAACCCGATTGATCTTGAAGAAATCTTGGCCAAAATCGCCGTCAGCAGCGCCCCGCGTACACAATCACATTTACTCGATACCGTAGTGGGTTACCGCAGCGGAAACTGGATTTTTGAGTGGGCGCAAAAAGCCATGCACTGGCAGCAAACCGCTCAGGAGTGTGACGATCCGCAGCAAGCTGGAGAGTATTGGCTGCAAGCGGCTATGCACTACAGCCTTGCCGGTTACCCACATTTACGCGGCGATCAGCTGGCCGAACAGGTTGATGTGCTGGCCAGCCGTGCTTATCAGGCCGCTGCCGGTTGTCTGAGTTACTCACTACGCCCACTGACATTTCAGTACGAAGGTTTACCGCTGACCGCCTGTTTACATCTGCCGGGTGATGATGGCCCTTATCCGGTGGTACTGGTCTGCGGTGGGTTAGATAGCCTCTCGACTGATTATCATCGGCTGTTTCGGCACTATTTAGCCCCTAAAGGGATAGCTATGCTGACGCTGGATCTGCCCTCAATCGGTGCATCGGCACGCTGGAAACTAACGCAAGATACCAGCTGCCTCCATCAGGCGGTATTACAACAGCTAGAGAATGAACCTTGGGTTGATCACCACCGAGTGGTGGCTTTTGGTCTGCGTTTTGGTGCTAACGCGGCGCTGCGTCTGGGGTATCTTGAGCCGCAGCGGTTACGTGGTGTGGCATGCTTAGGTGCGGTAGTGCACCATCTGTTTGCCAATGCACAGCAGTTTGAACAAGTGCCACAAATGTATGTTGATATGCTGGCCAGCCGGGTTGGCATTGATGCTAGCGCACATGATTTGTTGCGTGCAGAGCTGCAAAGTTACTCACTGAAAACTCAAGGGTTGTTGGGGCGGCGCTGCCGCGTACCGGTACTGGCTGCCGGTGTGGATGATGATCTGTTTTCACCCAAAGAAGAGAACCGGTTTATCGCCATGTCATCGGTTGATGGGAAGCGTATACAGATCCCCGCTAGCCCGTTACAAACCGGATTTGAGCGCATAATGGTACAAATAACCGATTGGATAGACCAAAAACTCATATAAAACAACTTGCTTAAATTGCCCCTTTTACGGCAACAATAGATATTACGTACAAAGGAGGTAGGTATGCAGGTTATCGGACAATCACGCTCACGTTTAATTCGCAAATTTGCGGCTCTCGGGCCGTATATTCGTGAGCACCAGTGTCAGGAGCAGCAGTTTTTCTTTGACTGCTTGGCCGTATGCGCCAATCCACGGCTTTCGACCGAAAAGCGTGAGTTCTGGGGGTGGTGGATGGTGCTCAATGCTACTGAAACGGGCTTTGAGTATCACTATCAGGTTGGTTTTTACGATAACCAAGGCGATTGGCTGCCCAAGCATCCTACTGATGAAGCCATTACCGAAGAGATCCAGCGCACACTGCAACTGTTTTATCCGCGTTTGGTGGATTGCCTACAGCTGCTGGATATCTCTTTACGACCCGCCGCAGCTATTGCCGGACGTGAATTGAGTACTGCTGCGTAGCGTTTCATATCCCCATACACCTTTCCGGCATCTTTCCGGTAAATAGTTTTCAGTATTTTAGCGCTGTCTGTTGGCAGCGCTTCCACAAGCTGCTACAAAAAGGGTTCACTTCCTTCATCTTAGGATTCAAGGCATTACCCTATGAACCGTAGCCAGACTATCGTTGTGAAATTAGGAACCAGTGTGCTCACCGGTGGCTCGCGCCACCTGAACCGCGCACACATGGTGGAGTTGGTGCGCCAGTGCGCACAGATGCAGCAGGCCGGTCATCGTATCGTGCTGGTGACATCAGGGGCGATAGCCGCCGGACGTGAACATTTAGGCTACCCCGAACTCCCCCCCACAATGGCTTCCAAACAACTGTTGGCTGCGGTAGGGCAAACGCGTTTGATTCAGCTGTGGGAACAACTGTTTTCGATTTATGGTCTGCATATCGGGCAGATGCTGCTGACGCGGGCTGATTTGGAAGACCGTGAGCGTTTTCTCAATGCCCGCGATACGCTGCGTGCTCTGCTTGATCAGAAAATCGTGCCGGTCATCAATGAAAATGATGCTGTTGCTACCACTGAAATTAAAGTAGGCGATAACGATAATCTCTCTGCGCTGGCCGCCATTCTGGCTGATGCCGATAAGCTGATTTTACTGACCGATCAAGCTGGATTATTTACCGCTGATCCGCGCAGCAATCCGCAGGCGGAATTGATCCGCGAAGTGCATGGCATTGATGACCAACTGCGCCTGATTGCCGGAGACAGCGTTTCCGGTTTGGGAACCGGCGGCATGAGCACCAAACTGCAGGCAGCAGATGTGGCAAACCGTGCCGGAATTGAAGTGGTGATCGCCGCTGGTCAGCAAGCTGGCGTGATTGCTGATGTGGTGGCTGACCTCTCGGTGGGTACCCGCTTTCATCCTCAGGAAACCCCACTTGAAAACCGTAAACGCTGGATTTTTGGGCCACCCCCAGCCGGAGAGCTGATTGTGGACATGGGGGCTGTGAGCGCCGTGACTGCGCGTGGTAGTTCGCTGTTGCCAAGCGGGATCCAGCAGGTCACCGGAAATTTTTCACGCGGTGAAGTGGTGCGAGTACGCGGTATTGATGGTCGGGAGATCGCGCGCGGCATGAGCCGCTATAACAGCGATGCCTTGGCGCTTATCGCCGGACACCAATCACAACAAATCAGCGATATTTTAGGCTATGAATACGGCGCGGTCGCCATTCACCGTGACGATATGATTTTGATTTAAGGATGAAAGTGATGAATCAATTAACCGAGATGGGAAAGGCGGCCAAACAGGCCTCTTACCGTTTGGCTACATTAACTACCGCAGAGAAAAACCGCGCGCTGCTCTTTATCGCCGATGAGCTTGAGGCACGCAGTGCAGCTATTTTAGCGGCCAATGCACAAGATATTACTGCAGCGAAACAGGCCGGATTAAGCGCTGCGATGCTTGATCGCCTATTGCTGACGCCTGAGCGTTTAACTGCTATCGCCAATGATGTGCGCGCTGTGGTAACGCTGGCCGACCCTGTTGGGCAAGTGCTGGATGGGCAACAACTGAGCAGCGGTTTGAATTTAATCCGCAAACGCGTACCACTCGGGGTGATTGGCACTATTTATGAGGCTCGCCCGAATGTCACCATTGATGTGGCTTCACTGTGTCTGAAAACCGGTAATGCGGTGATTTTGCGGGGCGGAAAAGAGACGGTACATACCAATCAGGCGATGGTCGCCGTTGTGCAGCATGCCCTGAGTTGTTGTGGTTTACCGGCTGGTGCGGTGCAGTCAATTGATGATCCTGACCGTGCTCGTGTTACTGAGTTGCTGCGGTTAGATCGCTATGTTGACATGATTATCCCGCGTGGCGGCAGTGGTTTGCACCGCCTTTGCCGTGAGCAGGCAACCATTCCGGTGATTATCGGTGGTATTGGTGTATGCCATATTTTTGTTGATGCGAGTGCTGATTTAACTGCCGCTGTAGCGGTGATTGATAATGCAAAAGTACAGCGCCCGAGTGTCTGTAACTCCTTGGAAACGTTGCTGGTACATCAAGAGGTGGCGGCTACATTTTTACCGTTACTGGCTGATTACCTGCACAGTAAGGGCGTAACCCTGCATGCTTGTCCACAAAGCGCGGCATTGCTGGCTGGTAGCCAAGCATCTGTTGTTCCGGTTCAAGCACAGGATTATGACGATGAGTGGTTATCACTTGATCTCAACGTCAAGATTGTTGCTGATATTGATGAAGCGATTGCTCATATCCACCAGCATGGCAGTGGCCATTCAGACAGTATTCTGACTCAGACCTTTACTCATGCTGATCGTTTTACGCTTGAGGTTGACTCTTCAGCGGTGTATGTCAATGCCAGTACGCGTTTTACTGATGGCGGGCAGTTTGGGTTGGGGGCAGAAGTGGCGGTGAGCACACAAAAACTGCATGCCCGTGGCCCGATGGGGTTAGAGGCATTAACAACGTATAAATGGATTGGTTACGGTAATAATTTGATCCGCAGTTAGTGATTTTCAGTGCGCTAAACAGGGGTTGATTACACAATGTGTGAGCAGTTATCCACACATTGATATTGAATTGATAGCAACCGTATGAATATACCTAGAAATACCGCCTGAACATCATATCCGCTTATTTGTATTGTCACCGTGCAGCGTATGTTGCTGTACGGTGTACCGAGGTTGGTTTTTCCCTTTTTCTTGTTTGCCCTCTTATTTTTTTCCGCAAAATACGCACGCCTCTTCTATGCTGATTAAAGCGTCATTGAAGCAATCTGTCGTTATCTGCCGAATGTGTTGCACCTGCTGTATTTGTATCTAGGCTGTGTTTGTATCTAGGCTGTGCTATATCGAGAAAGTGGCCAGCACAGCCACTGTCTGACCACCGAATAACATAGCTATTAAACAGCACTAACATCGCAGAATGACCACACCCGATGTCGCCTAAACCCTGTGGGGTGTTCACTTCCTGAAATATAACAAGGATATGATCATGCGCTTTTTCTTTTCTGAGAATGCTTACTGGCGAATCGGGTTTCACCGGTCTCTGACTGGGGTGTTGTTGTTGCCCTTATTTTTATTGCAGGGATGTGAAGACAACGCCGGTGACGCGGCAGTATCGGCTGGTGCAGTGCCTGCTGTGCCGGTGAGCGTGCAGTTTTTACAGGGGAAATCAGTACCGGTTGATTTTTCGTTTGTCGGTCTGACGAAAAGCTCGCATCAGGTCAATATCGTTTCACGGGTGAATGGTTTTTTAGATAAGCAGATGTATAAAGATGGTGCATTTATTAAGCAGGGCGAAACCCTGTTTTTGATTGATCCCAAACCTTTTCAGGCGCTACTGCAAGCTGCTCAAGCGGCATTGACACAGCAGAAAGCTAACTTGCTGGTGGCACAGCAAAATCTGGCCCGTATTAAACCGCTGGCTGCCCAAAATGCAGCCAGTAAGAAAGATTTAGATCAGGCAATCGGTCAGGAAAAAGCGGCACAAGCGCAGGTAGAGATGGCTAAGGCGCAGGTTGTTCAGGCTCAGTTGAATTTGAGCTATGCCACTATCAAAGCACCATTGAGTGGGATCAGTGGTGAGCGGCTGGTGGATGAAGGTACTTATGTCACCGCCACTGATCGCCTGACCTATGTGGCGGCACTATCACCTATGTGGGTTAATTTTAGTATCTCAGAAGCGCAATCATTAAAGCGTGATGAACTGGTGCGTAAGGGGCTGTTGAAGTTACCGGCGGATAACTCACTGAGTGTGGAACTGACACTGTCGGATAACTCACAATACGCCGAAACCGGCCGCATTACATTTGCCAATGCGGAATACAACTCACAGACCGGTACTTTTTTAGTTAGAGCCAGCTTCAACAATGCCGAAGGGGCTTTACGCCCTGGGCAGTTTGTACGGGTGACGGTGAAAGGTGCTGTTCGACCTGATGCGATAGCCGTTCCACAAGCTGCAGTGATGCAAGGCGCTACAGGGCATTTTGTTTGGGTGATAAATAAAGAGAACAAAGCAGAGTATCGCCCCGTGACAATGGGGGATTACAGCGGCAATGATTGGATTGTTGATGAAGGGCTATCTACCGGTGAGCAGCTAGTGGTGAAAGGCGGGATGACCTTACGGCCTGATGCACTGGTTACCCCGACACTGCTCAGTGCAATACCCGATTCAGAGAATGAGGCAACGGTTGACTCGGTAGGAAAAGGGGCAAAAGCCGCGGTAACCGATACACAGGTTAAGTCGTCAGCGTCCGCCACTGCGGCGCATTAAACCCTGCCATAGCAGCCCTTTTGAGGTGTAGCCATGTTCTCTCGAGTCTTTATTGAACGGCCCATTTTTGCTAGCGTGTTATCACTGATTGTGGTGCTGGTGGGCAGTATAGCGGCGTTAAATCTGCCGATAGAGCAGTACCCGACCATGACACCGGTGCAAGTGCAGGTAACTGCTGTCTATCCGGGGGCGGATGCTCAAACGTTATCGCAATCTGTAGCTGGGCCGATTGAGGCACAGATTAACGGTGTCGATAACATGTTGTATATGACATCGAGCAGCTCATCGAATGGGCAGATGACCATTAGCGTCTATTTCTCACTCGATACTGACCCTGACATTGCACAGGTACAGGTGCAAAATAGGGTCAGTTTGGCCTTGCCGCAACTGCCACAAACCGTGCAGCAAAATGGCGTGCAAGTGCAAAAACGCACCTCCAGCATACTTATGTTAGTCGGCGTGTACTCCCCCGAAAACCGCTATGATGCCAACTACATTGCCAACTATGCCAACGTTTATGTGCTTGATGCCATCAAACGAATACCGGGCGCAGGGCAAGCCTCAGTACTGGGGGCGGCAGATCAGGCCATGCGTATCTGGCTGAACCCCGAAAAAATGGCGAGCCTTGGTGTCACCACATCTGATATTCAGCAGGCTGTATCTAACCAAAATAAGCTGTTTAGTGCTGGTCAAATAGGGCAAGCACCGAATCAGGCCTCAACTCAACTGACTTACCCGCTGGTAACACAAAATCCGTATGTGAAGCCCGAACAGTATGAAAGCATTATTTTACGGGCGGATAACAGCGGTGCTGCACTGGTACGCTTACAAGATGTGGCACGGGCAGAGCTTGGGTTAAAACAGTACATCGTGAATACCGCAATGAACCAAACGCCGGCCACCTTTATTGCCGTGTATCTGGCTCCGGGGGCAAACGCGCTTGATGTATCGAACAACGTATCGGCAACACTAAAAAACCTCAAAAGCACTTTTCCGAGTGGATTGGATTACAAAATCACCCTTGATACCACAGATTTTGTGCGGATATCGATTGAAGATGTGCTGCATACACTGGTTGAAGCCATCATTTTGGTGATTGCCGTGGTCTACCTGTTTTTGCAGAGTATCCGCGCCACTATGATTGCGATAGTTGCCGTGTTTGTTGCCCTGATAGGGACATTCGTCGGTATGTTGGCTTTGGGGTTCTCCATCAACTTACTGACGTTGTTCGGTATGATCCTCGCGATAGGCTTGGTGGTAGATGATGCCATCGTGGTGGTTGAAAACGTTGAACGCTTAATGCATGAGAAACTGCTTTCGGCAAAAGAGGCCTCGCTTGAAGCGATGGCCGAGATCTCAACCGCGCTGGTTTCGGTCGTTTTAGTGCTCTCTTCGGTTTTTATTCCGGCCGCATTTTTAAGTGGTACAACCGGGCAGCTGTATAAACAGTTCGCCGTGACCATCGTGATTTCGGTGGTGTTGTCGGGGTTTGTCGCGCTGACGTTAACTCCTGCGCTGTGTGGTATTTTTCTTAAACCGGGCAACAGTGCCAATCGTGGTTTTTTTGGCTGGTTTAATCGCCAATTTGCTGCACTGACCACCCGCTACGGGCAGGGTGTACGCTTAACCATCCAACGTTCAACGCTCGCACTGGTATTAATGGCGGTGATGATAGGCAGCATTGTTGTGATGTTTCGCAGCCTACCATCAAGCTTTGTACCACAAGAGGATCAAGGGTATGTGCTGGCGGGGGTAATTTTACCCGATGCTGCGAGTATTCGCCGAACGCAAGAAATTACCGATCAGCTCGATGCCATATTTGCAGCTAACCCCAATGTTGAGACTCGTACCGCCATTACCGGTTTTAATTTGCTCGACAGCTCGTTTAAAACCAATACTGCCACCTTCTTTGTGACACTCAAATCATTTGGTGATCGCACTGAGGCCTCACAATCAGCCGAAGCTATTTTGCAGGATATTGCCAAGCAAACCAAAGGAATTCAGGGTGCATTTATCTTACCTATCTCCCCTCCGGCCATTCCGGGTTTAGGTACTACGGGCGGTTTTCAGTTCTGGATACAAGATTTGAGTAACGGCTCACTGGCTGAATTGCAGCAGGTGACGAATCAGTTCTTAGCCAAGGCGCGTCAGAACCCGACCTTAACCGGGCTTTCATCAACATTTAACGCTTCGAGCACCCAGCTAAAAGCCGAGATTAGCCGTGATAAAGCCATGCTACTGGGCGTACCGATTCAAGATGCTTATGGCACATTACAGACCTTTTTGGCGTCATCCTCAGTCAGCCAATATTTTGATTTGAGCCGGGTGTGGAATGTGGTGTTGCAAGCCGAAGCGCGTTATCGCGATGATCCAGTCTGGCTTGGCAAGTTATACACCCGCAATAATCAGGGCAATATGATCCCGCTTTCTGCGGTAATGGAAACCCGTTACGGCGCAGGCCCTGATTTAGTACCGCACTTTAACGGCTTTCCTTCTGCACAAGTCAATGGCTCGGCGGCACAGGGTTATAGCTCAGGGCAGGCAATCTCTGTGATGGAAGATATCGCAAAAGAGGTGTTACCGCCGGGGTACAGTTTTGCGTGGTCAGGTCAGGCGTATGAAGAAAAGCAGGCGGGCAGCACCTCAACCGTTGCGTTTGCACTGGGTTTGGTGATCGTATTTCTCATCCTTGCCGCACAGTTTGAGTCATGGACACTGCCTTGCGCCGTACTAACGGCTGTACCTTTCGGGTTGGTCGGCTCGCTGCTATTTACCTTGCTGCGCGGCCTTGAAAATGATGTCTATTTCCAGATAGGCCTGCTGGTGTTGATTGGGTTAGCGGCAAAGAATGCGGTGTTGATTATTGAGTTCGCCGTTGAGCTGCATCACCGTAAAGGGCGCAATTTACTTGAATCAGCCATTGAAGCCGGTGAGCTGCGTTTACGGCCGATTGTGATGACATCACTGGCCTTTATCCTCGGTACTCTGCCGCTGATGCTGGCCAGTGGTGCGGGGGCAAACTCGCGCCACTCCATCGGTACCGGCATTGTCGGCGGTATGATAGGGGCAACCACGCTGGCACTGTTTTATGTCCCGCTGTTCTATGTGCTGTTTGAGCGCTTAGCCAACCGCAAGCAGAGCAAAAATCAACACACTGATTTGCAGGATGCAGAGCAACAGCCAGATATACCGAGTGCCAATCAGCAGCCTGTTACGGATACGGTGAAAACCACAACCCTATCTCCGAAATCTTCTGATACTGATAAGGCAAAATTATGAAGCGTTTACTGTTGAACGTGACAATTTCTTTGCTGTTAAGCGGATGTATCACCCCGTTTAGCTATCAGAAACCAGACATCAACACGCCTGCTGATTGGCGTGTTCCCCCCGAACAAGCCAGTAAGCAAGTGCAGCTAAACTGGTGGAAGCAGTTTAATGATCCGGTGCTGACATCATTAATTGAAAGCGCCTTGCGTGAAAACTTGGATCTTGTTATTGCTACTCAGCGTATTGAAGAGGCTGCTGGCATATTGCAAGAGACTCGTTCTGATCTCTATCCCCAATTAGGTTACGGCGCAAATGCGGGGAAACAGCGGCGGTTAGATATCTATTCGCCGAGCTACCAACTGGGTATTACCGCCAGCTGGCAACTAGATCTGTTTGGACAACTGCGGGCGGCCACCGAAGCGAGTAAAGCGAATGTATTGAGTGCCGAGCAAGCGCGCCAGTCAGTGCTGCTCTCTTTAGTTATTCAGGTGGCCAACAGTTATATCCAGTTGCGTAGTTTGGATAAACAACTTGATATTGCACAGCGAACAGCAAGTACGCAGAAAGAGTCACTCCGTATTTTTAATTTGCAATATCAGGCTGGAGTGATCACGTTATTGCAGTTAAATCAGGCGCAATCGCAGTATTATCAGGCACAAAGTGCTGTGCCGCGTTTACAAGATTTAATCAGCCAGCAAGAGAACGCATTATCCATTTTACTGGGAAAGAATCCGCAATCTATTGCACGCGGAAAAACACTCGATCAACTAACATTGCCGGCCATTCCGGCGGGGTTACCGTCGGATATATTGCAGCAACGGCCTGATATTCGTGCCGCAGAACAAGATCTGGTTGCGGCACAGGCCAATTTAGCCGCTGCCCGCCTTGCCTATTTCCCGACTATCTCACTGACCGGCGTATTGGGCAGTTTAAGTATGGCACTTAGTGATTTGCTAACTGGGCCTACCGCATTCTGGAGTCTTGGTGCTGATTTAAGTGGCCCTATTTTTAGTGCTGGTGGTATTGAGGGGAAAATCAACCAAGCCTCTGCCCGTGAAAAACAGCTATTGGCTCAGTATCAAAAAACCATCCAAGCTAGTTTTGCTGACACAAATAATGCGCTATCGGCAGTGGTGAAATTGAAAGCCCAGCAAGATACCTTACAACAACAAGTCGCTTCATTGCGCAGCTATGCCAAACTGGCTAACTTAAGTTATGAAAGTGGAAATACCCCGTATCTGGAAGTGCTAGATGCCCAGCAAAGCCTGTTTAATACCGAATTAAATCAGGTGCAGGTGCAAGGGCAGGCGATACAGGCCATTGTTAATGTGTATGCGGCCATGGGCGGTGGCTGGGTGGAAGAAGCTAATCGTCTGACAGTCAGCGGAAAGACGCGCTAGTACTGTTATATCGCTAAGGTAAAAGAGGATCGCGCAAGGGAATAAAAAACCGCCATCAAGTCTGATGGCGGTCTTAAGAGGTATCGTTGATACTATCTGCCGATTATTGGCTGGTTAGTTGCCTTTTATGATTAATCATCATATTGATAGCCGGCTGATAGCTAAAGCTAATATCAACGAATCTCTTCACCTTTGGCTTGCAAGTCAGCATGATACGATGAGCGAACAAACGGGCCGCAAGCTGCATGGGTAAAGCCCATTGCCATAGCCTGCGTTTTAAACTCATCAAATTCAGCTGGGCTAACGTAGCGCTGTACCGGCAGGTGATGGCGGCTCGGTTGCAGATATTGCCCCAGTGTCAGCATGGTGACACCGTGATCGCGCAAGTCTTGCATCACCTGCAAAATCTCTTCATTGGTCTCACCTAGGCCCATCATCAAACCTGATTTGGTTGGAATATAAGGGTGCGCCTCTTTAAAGCGCTTTAACAGCGTGAGTGACCACTGATAATCCGCACCCGGACGAATTTGGCGATACAAACGTGGAACGTTTTCCAGATTATGGTTGAAAACATCTGGCGGGGTTGCCGTTAATATCTCCAGTGCGCGATCCATACGACCACGGAAGTCAGGTACTAGCGTTTCGATGCGGATTGACGGGCTTTCGGTACGAATGGCACTGATACAATCGGCAAAGTGCTGAGCACCACCATCACGCAGATCATCACGATCAACTGACGTTACCACCACATATTTGAGTTTCATATCGCGGATAGTGCGGCCAAGTTTGGCGGCTTCTTCGGTATCAACCGGTAGCGGACGGCCATGGCCGACATCACAAAACGGGCAGCGGCGGGTACAAATAGCACCGAGGATCATAAAGGTTGCCGTACCGTGGTTAAAGCATTCAGCCAGATTCGGGCACGAGGCCTCTTCACAGACCGAGTGCAGGCCGTTTTTGCGCATTGCAGATTTAATTTCTTGAATGCGTGAAGAATCAGCGGGAAGTTTGATCTTCATCCACTCAGGTTTACGCAGTACAGCAGGTTGTTCAGCGGCAACATTTTTTACCGGAATCAACGCCATTTTATCGGCATCACGGTATTTTACGCCGCGCTCAATTTGAATGGGTTTACTCATGGGTCAGTGATTTCCAAGAAGAGTGCTCAACGTTGTGATAGCCGAGCAAAGTAATGAATTCCTGCACCAGAACTGACTCTACCTCTGCAATGTTTGTCGGGCCGCCCAGATCTGCTGTCTGAGTCATTTGCATGCCGACATAGCCGCAGGGGTTAATTCGGGTGAAGGGGGATAAATCCATATTAACATTCAGTGCCAATCCGTGGAACGAACAGCCTCTGCGGATACGTAGCCCGAGAGAGCAGATTTTCTTTTCAGGGAGATGTGCCGTATTTAGCCCAGCGTTAGGATGTTGAGTGGCAACATACACACCGGGCGCATCAGCACGTGCGTGGGCATTAATAGAGAAATGCGCCAGTGTGTTGATCACGCAATTTTCGATATGGCTGACCAGTTCACGAACACCGAGCTTACTGCGGCGCAGATCAATCAATACGTACATAACGACTTGACCGGGGCCATGATAAGTCACCTGACCACCCCTGTCTGACTGCACAACAGGAATATCACCGCATGCCAGCAGGTGTTCTGCTTTTCCAGCCTGACCTTGTGTGAAAACCGGATGATGCTCAACCAACCAAATTTCATCAGCGGTATCTGATGTACGCTGATCGGTAAATGCATGCATAGCACGCCAGATAGGTTCGTAATCTTGTTGCCCGAGCTGGCGAACAATTAAGGTTTGATGTTGCAAAAGCATCACCACGCAGTTGTGAACATTATGCTCATTATACGGACTTGTTTCACAACCGGAACCTGAAATTAGCGGCTATCACATGATAATGGCAGCCTTGTATGGGTTGGTGTGAAAATGATCAGAGAGGATATGTTCTGTGCTGGTACTGCTTGGCAGCATAGTTTGATAGCACAGAACACGATTTTACACCCCGTTCGGGGCTATATTCCGAACAGTATACAAAGATTACAGAACCATACGTACGATATCGATAGCACCTAGCTCTTCATACAGGGTTTCAACTTGATCAATATGGGTTGCGGTAATGGTCACTGATACTGAGTGGTAAGTACCTTTACTGCTTGGTTTTACCGCTGGGGTGTAATCACCCGGCGCATGTTTTTGTATAACAGTAACCACTTTGTCAACCAGCTCAGGTTGAGCTAAACCCATGACTTTATAAGTAAAAGAACATGGGAACTCGAGCAGTTCATTAAGTTTTGTTTTTTGCATAGTCAGTACTCCTGTCAGGAGGGGAACGCAGAATAAAAAAATGACCCCAGTATTCACTGGGATCATCCTTGATAGTATATCGCGTTGATATAAGCAGCCTGCCGGTGTGTTGCAGTATCAGGCTATATCGTCGGCAGAGAAATCGGTTTCTCTATACAGACTATATGGGGGCGAAATTAGCCAAACCAACGGTGGAACAGCAAAGTAAAGTAATCTGCCAGTCGGCTAAACATGCCGCCTTCTTCTACGGTATTTAATACAACCAGCGGCTGTGTATCAACATCTTTTCCATCAAGCTGGAAGAAAATCTTACCGACAACATCACCACGGGTCAGCGGTGCTTTTAGCTCTTTATCAAGCTCAAAACGTGCTTTGAGATCATTGACACGGCCACGCGGCACAGTGATATAGACATTTTTCAGCACGCCAAGGCTGACGTCTGAGGCATCACCAAACCAGACACGCTCTTTGGTAAATTCACGATCTGCTTTCAGTGGCTCAATAGTTTCAAAGAAACGGAAGCCCCATGTCAGCAGTTTTTTGCTTTCTGCTGCACGTTGTTGTGAGCTAGATGCACCAATGACTGCGGCAACCAGACGCATTTGGCCCTCTGTTGCAGAAGAGACTAAGTTAAAACCTGCCGCCGCTGTGTGGCCAGTTTTGATGCCATCAACATTTAGGCTCTTATCCCACAACAGTGAGTTGCGGTTTGGCTGGGTAATGCCGTTGTAGGTGAATGATTTTTCTTTATAGATAGCGTATTCATCAGGCACATCACGGATCAGCGCTGAGCCTAGAGTAGCAAGGTCGCGTGCGGTACTGTACTGGTCTGGGTTATCCAGCCCGTGCGGGTTCATAAAGTGTGAGTTGCTCATGCCAAGCTCTTTGGCATACTTGTTCATCATGTCGGCAAATGAGTCTTCACTGCCGGCAACATGCTCAGACATGGCAACACACGCATCATTACCCGACTGGATAATAATACCGCGGTTTAGATCGGCAACTTTAACCGGCTTACCCACTTCGATAAACATCTTCGAGGAATCTGGGTAGTTTTTACTCCACGCATTTTTACTGACAATGACAACATCATCCGGTGAAATTTTACCGGCTTTGATTTCACGGCCAATAACATAGCTGGTCATCATTTTGGTCAGGCTGGCTGGCAGAATTTTCATGTCAGCATCACGCTCAGCCAAAATTTTTCCGGAGTTGTAATCCATCAAAATATAGGATTTTGCAGCAATACTCGGTGCAACAGGGATCGTGGTATCTGCAAAAACATAAGATGCAGAAACAGAGATTGTGCCCAGCAGCAAGAAGCGTGCTGATTTAGTTAATCGGGTTAATTTCATGGTCTGAACAACTTCTTCCATGGCTAAAGTAAAGGATTAATGTAAACAAAACATCAGTGTTTATTTGTGTAAAGTATGCACAGTTTATATGCGCATATTATAGGTACATACCCATACACTTAATGCGTATCGGCATTTGCAAAAGCAAATGCTTGTGGATAGTTTTCATTTTTTAGCTGATCACGCAGTGCTTCTGCCTGCGCACGGCTGGCAACTGGCCCAAGTTGTACCCGATAAAATGCACCGGCTTGTTCTATCTTCCCACCAATACTATGGCTTTGTTTGAGTTGTGTCAGTAGGTTTGTTGCACGGGCCTGATCACTGATAGCCACCACCTGAACGGTAAAACTGGTTGCCGAAGCATCAGCAGTGCTGTTAATACGTGGGGTATGCGTGCGTGCTACCGGTGCCGCTGTCGGTGCGGTTTCAGGTAAAACTTCAGGTTCACCGGCAGCTGGGCTGATATGAATACGGGTGCTGTTACCTTCGGTACTAACACGAGTGGTGACGCCATTTTCATCTGTATTACTGTACATCGGTAACGGATCAGGCTGTGCAACAATTGGCGCTGGTTGCGTGATATAGCCGTTGTTGTCTGTACTGCTGATGGCGGATACAGATTGTTGTGTCGATGCGCCCATTGCGGTGCTTTGATCTTGAGCACTGCTGAGGGTTTCCATTTGCGGGGTCATATCCAGCGCAAAAGATTGTTGCTCTTCTTCTTGCTGCGGTGGATTAGCCACATCATTTGTTGGTGCAGGTTGTTGTGATACACAACCTGCTAGTAACAACAGGCTTATCAGCAGTGGGTAAATACCATAGTTACGCATCTGTTCCCTTATACGTTTTTAGATAGCATTTTTCGGTGGGTGTGAATAGACATTACTATGCCAAATCCTGCCATCAGTGCAATGATTGATGTGCCACCGTGACTGATTAATGGCAACGGTACGCCAACAACCGGTAAGATACCACTCACCATACCAATGTTAACAAAGATATAAACAAAGAAGATTAGCGTAATACCACCTGCCAATAATCGACCAAAGGCAGTTTGGGCACGTGAGGCGATCGTTAGCCCACGCGCAATAACAAAGATATACAGTGCCATCAGCACCAGAAAACCTATCATCCCCAGCTCTTCTGCTATTACGGCAAAGATAAAGTCGGTATGGCGCTCTGGCAAAAATTCGAGCTGTGATTGTGTACCGTGCAGCCAGCCTTTACCGAATACGCCACCTGATCCAATCGCAATTTTTGATTGGATGATGTGGTAGCCTGCACCGAGCGGATCGCTTTCCGGATTAAGCAGAGTCAGTACGCGTGTTCGCTGATAATCGTGCATCAGGAAGAACCAGAGTACCGGCACAAAGGCGGCAATCAGCCCAACTGCGATTAAGATTAAATACCAGCTGATCCCCGACAGAAAGACGATAAAAATACCGGATGCCGCAACTAAAATCGATGTGCCTAAGTCAGGCTGTGCAGCCACCAGCAGGGTAGGGACAAAAATAAGCGCGAGTGCGATGGCGGTATTCTTCATCGACGGGGGCATTGGTTCGCGGCTGATAAAGCGCGCAACCATCAGTGGAACCGACAATTTAACCAATTCAGACGGCTGAAAACGGACAAACCCAAGATCAAGCCAGCGCTGTGCACCTTTTGAAATTGCACCAAACAGATCAACGAGGATTAGCAGTATTACGCCGACAATATACAGGTAAGGAGCCCAAGCCTCATACACCCGCGGAGGGATCTGCGCCATGATAAACATAGCCAGCAAGCCCAAGCTGACTTGGGCAATTTTACGCTCGATCATATCCATGTCTTGACCACTGGCGCTGTACATGACAAATGCGCCCATCATGAGCAGCAAAAACAGGCCGGTCAGCAGTGGCAGGTCAATATGAATACGGTCACAGAATGAGCGTGGCCGATTGGTGTCAGTCATTCGGTGTATTATCCTCTTGTGAAGCGTTATCAACAGGCTCAACAGCTTGTTTGCCTAGCAGTACATGGTCGAAAATTTGTCGGGCAATCGGTGCACCATTAGTTGAACCACCACCGGCATTTTCCAGCAAAATAGAGACAACCACTTGTGGGTTTTCATACGGTGCAAAGCCCGTGAACCATGCATGATCATGTAAATTTCTGGCCAGTTTCTTGGCATCATAGGTCTGGTTGGCAGCCAGGCTAAATACCTGTGCTGTACCGGATTTTCCTGCTGATTTATATGGTGTGCCGAAAAAGGATTTACGGGCTGTACCGTTACTGCGGTGGTTTACGCCGTACATACCATCTTTGGCAACTTCCCAATATCCTGACGTTTTGACGCCAATTGGCGGCAGTTTCTCATCAGGATAATTCATGGTTATGCCATTTCCCTGAATGGATTTAAGCAGGTGTGGCGGTTTAACCTCACCATCGTTGATCAAGATGGTCATGGCTTTCGCCAGTTGCAGCGGGGTGGCTGTCCAGTAACCCTGACCTATCCCGACAGGAATAGTATCGCCCTGATACCAAGGTTTGCGATGGCGGGTTATTTTCCATTCACGAGATGGCATGATGCCGGGGCGCTCTTCAGAGATATCGATACCGGTAAACTGGCCAAAACCAAACCGTTTCATCCAGTCAGAGAGGCGATCAATACCCATATCATAAGCAACCTGATAGAAGAAGGTATCAGCAGATTCTTCAATAGCCTTGGTTATATTAAGCGTACCATGCCCCCACTTTTTCCAGTCACGGTAGCGTTTCTCTGTGCCCGGTAGCTTCCACCAGCCCGGATCAAATAAGGTGGTTTTGGTGGTGATAACACCGGTTTCAAGTGCAGCAACCGTGATAAAGGGCTTAACGGTTGAGGCCGGCGGATAGACGCCCTGCGTTGTTCGGTTAATCAACGGTAAATCGGGATCATTGAGTAGGGCGCTGTAGGTCGAGCTTGGAATGCCGTTAACAAATAAATTCGGATCGTAACTTGGGCTAGAGACCATCGCCAGTACACTGCCATCACGCGGGTCAAGCACTACCACTGAGCCGCGGCGTCCGGCCAGAATTTTTTCTATGTACTGCTGCAGCTCTAAATCAAGGCTCAGGGTGATATTTTGTCCGGCAATCGGCGGTTGCTCACGTAGTTTGCGGATCACTTTGCCACGGTTGTTCACTTCAACTTCTTCTGAACCGGTTTGGCCGTGCAGAATATTTTCGTAGTAACGCTCAATACCCAGCTTTCCGATATCGTGCGTACCGGAGTAGTTGGCAAGCTTGTCTTGTTTGCTTAACCGTTCGACATCTTTGTCGTTAATTTTTGCCACATAGCCGATGACATGGGTTAGAACCGGCCCATAGGGGTAGTAGCGTTTCAGGTAGCCTCTAACTTCAACGCCTGGGAATAGGTATTGATTAATGGCAAAACGGGCAACCTGTTCTTCATTCAGTGGTGTTTTGATGGCAATAGAGGTGAAACGGCGGGCGCGTTTTCGCTCTTTTCTGAAATCGGCAATATCGCCATCGGTTAAACCGATAATCGGTTTAAGGGCCTCTAGCGTTTTATCTACGTTGTCGACTTTTTCCGGCATCATTTCCAGCTGAAATACGGTGCGATTTTCGGCCAATAAAATGCCGTTGCGATCGTAAATTAATCCCCGGCTTGGGGGAATCGGCAGCAGTTTGATTCGGTTATCATTCGAGCGAGTTTGGTAATCTTCGTAGCTTTGCACTTGCAGATGATAAAGATTTGCCACCAGAATGCTGCTGAGCAGTAAAATACCGATAAAGGCGACCACAGCCCGTCGAACAAACAGCGCGCTTTCTGATGAGTGATCACGAAAATGAGTACGATCCTGCTTCATTCGCTAATAAAATCCCAATGGCAATGTATCTGTATGACGTGTTACAGCTGATTTTTTTGACTATTCCCGATGGTAAGGGTGGTTAGTGGTTACACTCCACGCTCGGTACAAGCTCTCAGCCACCAGTACGCGTACCAGCGGATGCGGCAGTGTCAGCGGTGAAAGTGACCAGCTCTGTTCCGCCGCCTCTTTACAGGCGGGCGAAAGCCCTTCAGGACCACCGATAAGAAAGCTGACATCACGCCCGTCTTGTTTCCAACGTTCCAGCTGTTCAGCTAATTGTTCTGTTGTCCAGGGTTTACCGGGAATATCAAGGGTGACTATCCGATTTCCCTTCGGAATTGCTGCCAACATCTGCTCACCCTCTTTATCGAGAATGCGTTTGATATCGGCATTTTTCCCGCGTTTTCCCGCCTGAACTTCTAATAGCTCAAACGGCATATCCTTAGGAAAACGGCGGGTGTACTCTTTAAAGCCCGTTTCTACCCATGCGGGCATTTTGGTACCAACGGCAACCAGTTGCAGTTTCACCGTTTAACCCCAAAGTCTTTCCAGTTGATAAGCAGCACGGCTCTCTTCTTGCATCACATGAACGACAACATCGCCCAGATCAACAATAACCCAATCGCCGGTTTGTGTGCCTTCAATGCCCATAGGCTCGACACCTGCAAGCTTGGCTTCTTTCGCTACATATTCAGCAACGGAGATGACATGTCGGGTTGACGTGCCAGTGCAAATCACCATGTAATCAGTGATGCTTGATTTGCCTTGCACATTGAGGGCAGTGATTTGTTGACCTTTAAGATCATCAATTTTATCGATAATGAAGTCTTGGAGTTGTTGACCTTGCAAAAGTTCCCCTTAGCTGGCAATTCGTTACCAGTAGAATGTAGAGTCGGTATAAAACAGGCGGCGGAGTATAGCACGCAGCTAGGCCGATGAGTACAACCGGTTCTGGCGGATATAGGCTGCTACACTGGCCGTTAGTTGCTTATCGCAGCTTTGGTTCTGCCGTAATTGCGCCCGGATTTGGGTGGCTGAAATATCAATCTGAGGTGTTTGGGCAAAATAGAGTGCGCCTTGTGGCTGCTGATGTAAATCCATCGGGCTGGGTGTACGGTGTTGCGCTATCCACTGCCGAAAGTCGGGATCGTCGGGCAGAGGCTGATAGTGAGGGCGCATGCAGACAATAAGATGGGCCACGCTGAGCAATGATTGCCAGCGGTGCCATGTGGGTAAGCTCAGCAGCGAATCCTGCCCGATAATAAAGGCCAGTGGCTGTTCTGTACCTATTTCGCGGCGGATATTTTCAAGCGTATTGATGGTATACGAGGGGCTGCTGTGTGCCAGTTCACGCAGGTCTGGCACAAAAAGCGGATACTGCTGGCAAACCAATGCCACCATGTCGGCGCGCTGTTGTGCGCTGGCTTGCGGTTGCGGGCGGTGCGGCGGTACATTGTTCGGCAGCAGGCGAACCTGCGTTAGGCCTATTTCAGTTGCCAGCGCACTGACCGGCTCAATATGCCCGCGGTGAATCGGGTCAAATGTGCCACCATACAGACCGATTAATGGCGGGCGTGTCTGTGTATGATGGCGGTCTGTATCGGCTGGCTGAATAGGTATAATCATAACAGGTCGTGCGCAAATGGCAGTGTAAGGGTATGCCCACAGAGGCTGCAACTGAGCGCCTGCAAAGCGGGCCATACATCGCTACTGTAGTCTTGTTTTACCATTCGCTCAATTATGGCCAGTTGGTGCAATTGTTGCCCGAGTTGTACACCTGTCAGCCGTTGCAGGGCATGCGTCAGTAGTGGCCTTCGGTTTTGCCATATTTTGTGTTGATCAAATAATGGCCGCAGTGCTTGGCTGTGCGGTTGGGCCGCCTGTTGCAGTGCCGTATGTAAGGTTAACAGCAGCATAAGCTCCCGTTGTAAGGTGCGCAGTAAAATAACGGGTTCGGCATCTTCATTTTTTAGCTGATCTAATACCCGTAAAGCACGTTTGGCTTTTCCTTCGAGCAGTGCATCAATCCAGTGATAGGGCGTAAAGTGCGATGACTGGTTCACGGCTGACTCTACGCGTGGCAGGGTCAGTTTTCCGTCGGGGAACAGCAGTTTTAGCCGCTCAAGCGCCTGACTGAGTGCCAGCAGGTTACCTTCATAGCAGTGGCAAAGCATCTGCACCGAGGCATCATCGAGCTGTAATGCTAGTGTTCTGGCGCGTGTAGCAACCCATTTAGGCAGTTGTGGTAGCTCCGGCGTTTGACAACTGATCAGTGTTGCCTGTGGGCTGAGGGCTTTAAACCATTTGCTGTTTTCCTGCGCCTTTGTCAGCTTATTGCCTTGAATTAGCAGTAAAATATCAGGGTGCAGTAAAGTAGCCAGTTTACTCAAAGGTTCGGCATTGTGGGTGCCTGGGCCATTTTCTGGCAGTACTAATTCAATAATCTGGCGAGCAGAAAACAGGCTCATCGCTTGTGCACATTGGTAGATACTTTCCCAGTCGGTCCGGTTATCCAGTGTAAAACTGTGCCGTTCATCAAACCCCTGAACTCTTGCCTGCTCACGCAGCATATCTGCACTCTCTTTGAGCAATAATGGGTCATTTCCCAGCAGAAAGTAGCATGGGCGTAACCCTGATTTTAGCTGGGCGGTGAGTTGTTCAGGAAAGATTTTATTCATCAGGCTGTGTATTCATTCGGGGATAAACTCGGTGTTGCCCAGAGTACCGTAATTCGGCACTCTGGGCTGGTATTACATGTAGCTACTTTTACATGTAGCTACCGCCTGAAAACGTATCGCCTGAGAACGTGTATTTATTACCCGCTCTCAGGTATCGCTAGCGAGTTTCTGGCGTGCTGGGTGTCGAGGCACTCTTAGGTTGAATCGTCAGCAGTTTGATCATCAAGCGGCGGGCCGCTTCCTGATACATTTCATCACGCAGCAACGCTTCTTCTGCCGATTTAGCGAGTGCGGTATTGGGGTTGTCGAAAAATGAGCGGGCAACTTGAACCGAGAGCGGATAAACATCCTGCCCCGGTACCAGTACCGATGCATTCACCGTTAAGGTGATATTTTTTTCTGCCGCAATACCATTGCTGAACACTGATGAGACGACATCACCTTGACCGGCGCTGTTCAGGCGGAAGGTTGGAATATCTGAACCTGCGTCCTGTTCTTTTACCAACGTAATGTTGTTGAGCAGCATCTGTTCACGCATTGCGCGGGTCAGCGGGCCATAAGGATCATAGCTTTGTAATGTCATCGTCTGAAGGTTGGTGGGGATCTGCGTAGTTCCGCGCAGATGAAACCCACAACCCGCCGTGGCAGCTAGCGCCACCACGGTCAGAATCAGCATTAACGGCTTGAATCGTAAGTGTTTCAACACTCGGGTGCTCCTGTGTTAGCCGACAACCACATTCAGCAGTTTACCCGGCACGTAAATCACCTTACGGATAGTTACGCCTTCGGTATGTTTGGCAATGTTGGCATCAGCAAACGCTGCCACTTTGACCTGCTCTTCGGTTGCATCAGCAGCTACAGTCACCTTACCGCGCAGCTTACCGTTGACCTGTACAACTACCAGTTTGCTGTCTTCAACCATGGCGGCTTCATCAGCAATCGGCCAAGGAGCAACATCGATATCACCTTCACCGCCGAGCGCTTGCCATAAGGCAAAACCGATATGCGGAGTGATTGGGTAAAGCATACGAACCACCGCCATCAGCGCCTCTTGCAACAAGGCACGATCTTGCTCGCTCTCTTGTGGCATACGGGTCAGCTTGTTCATCAGCTCCATCACAGCAGCGATAGCCGTGTTGAATGTTTGGCGGCGGCCAATATCATCACTGACTTTAGCGATGGTTTTGTGCAGATCGCGGCGCAGTGATTTCTGGTCAGCATTAAGAGCGGCAACATCAAGTGCTGCTACTGCACCTTGTGCAATGTGCTCAAAGGCTAAACGCCAGATACGCTTGAGGAAGCGGTTCGCTCCTTCAACACCCGATTCCTGCCACTCAAGAGTCATCTCTGCCGGAGAGGCAAACATCATAAACAGGCGTACGGTATCAGCACCGTATTTCTCTACCATCTCCTGAGGGTCAATGCCGTTATTTTTTGATTTCGACATCTTGCTCATACCGGCATACACCAGCGGATGGCCATCTTTATCTTCAGCTTTGAGGATAGCACCTTTGGCATCACGCTCAGTGATAACTGCGTCCGTTGGAGCAACCCAGATACGCTCACCGTTATTACCGGTGTAGTAGAATGCATCAGCCAGCACCATACCTTGACACAGCAGGCGTTTTGCTGGCTCATCAGAGTTCACCAAACCGGCATCACGCAGCAGTTTGTGGAAGAAACGGAAGTACAGCAGGTGCATGGTGGCGTGTTCAATACCCCCGATATACTGATCAACCGGCAGCCAGTAGTTTGCGGCATCTGGGTTTAGCATACCGTCGTTATAGTCTGGGCAGGTATAACGGGAGTAGTACCATGATGATTCCATAAAGGTATCAAAGGTATCGGTTTCACGCAGTGCCGGTTGGCCGTTGACTGTCACTTTTGCCCACTCAGGGTCAGCTTTGATCGGGCTTTGTACCCCGTCCATCGTGACATCTTCTGGCAGCACTACCGGCAGCATATCTTCCGGTGTTGGCACAACGGTCCCGTCTTCCAGTGTCACCATCGGAATTGGTGCGCCCCAATAACGCTGGCGGGAAACACCCCAATCGCGTAGGCGGAAGTTTACGCGGCGCTCACCTTTACCGATGCTGCTGAGTTTGTCAGCAATTGCGTTAAAGGCGGCATTAAAATCAAGGCCATCAAACTCATCGGAGTTAAACAGCAGGCCCTTTTCGGTATAGGCTTGTGCTGAGATATCTGGCGCGTTGCCATCAGCCGGTGTGATAACTGCATCAATCGGCAGGCTGTATTTAGTGGCAAATTCGTAATCGCGCTGATCGTGCGCTGGTACGGCCATGACAGCACCCGTGCCGTAGCCCATCAGGACAAAGTTGGCAACCCAAACCGGGACTTTACGGCCGTTTAGCGGGTGAATGGCGTACAAGCCGGTAGCAACCCCTTTTTTCTCCATGGTTGCCAGTTCTGCTTCGGCAACCTTGGTGTTGCGGCATTCGTTGATAAATGCAGCCAGTTCAGGGTTATTCTCAGCCGCTTTTTGTGCCAGCGGATGCCCTGCAGCAATGCCAACATAGGTGACACCCATGAAGGTATCTGGGCGGGTGGTGTACACGGTCAGTGTTTCATCCATTCCGTCCATATCGAACGTGATATCCACACCTTCAGAACGGCCAATCCAGTTGCGCTGCATGGTTTTCACCATATCAGGCCACTCGTTCAGACCGTCAAGATCGGTCAGTAACTGATCAGCATAGTCAGTGATTTTGATAAACCACTGCGGGATCTCTTTTTGTTCAACGTGAGTATCACAGCGCCAGCAGCAGCCTTCGATAACTTGTTCGTTCGCCAGTACGGTCTGATCGTTTGGACACCAGTTTACTGATGAGGTTTTTTTGTAAACCAGACCTTTTTCGTACAACTTGGTGAAGAACCACTGTTCCCAGCGGTAGTATTCCGGCTTGCAGGTCGCCATTTCACGCTTCCAGTCATAGCCAAAACCCAGCATTTTGAGCTGGTTTTTCATGTACTCAATATTGTCGTAAGTCCACGGCGCGGGTGCAGTTTTATTTTTAATTGCCGCATTTTCAGCAGGCAGGCCGAACGCATCCCAACCAATAGGTTGCAGTACGTTTTTACCTTGCATACGCTGATAACGTGAAATTACATCACCGATGGTGTAGTTACGAACGTGCCCCATATGCAGTCGGCCAGAAGGGTACGGGAACATAGACAAGCAATAGAATTTCTCTTTGCTGGCATCTTCAGTAACTTGAAATGTTTTATTGGTTTCCCAATGTTGCTGAACCTTGCTTTCAAGGTCTTCCGGGCGATATTGCTCTTGCATGCTGAATATCCAGAATTCTGTGGGGTGAATTAAGTATTAAGATCAGGAATAGCCATAGAATAACGTATAGAAGCAAGATGCAACAATAGTAACCACGGTTTCGATGCAGAGTTTCGTCATTTGCGGGTGAGGTAATAGACTATTTACCAAAATTACAGCAATAATGATTTACATCACCCATAAGGTAATTGTTGTGATTACAGGCTAAAACTGGGTTGAAAACCGTTAACGTTACTGGTTTAAGGGGGATATATGAGTCAGTGGACTAAGTACTACCGCGCTTTTATTGATCGTTTTACGCAAGATTTACAAGCCGGTGAGCATGAGCTGAATAAAGCGGTTGAAACCACCGAGAGCTACCTGAATGCCACCAGTGATTTAACGCGTGATGAGCTGGCCTTGATTAACGCCTATATTGAGCGGGATTTGGCTGAGTTTGCCCAGTCTTACGCTGAGAGCAAAGAGGCGTTTAAAGAGGGTGTTTTTTTCCTGAGTTTAAAAGAGAGTATCTGGCAGGGGTTGGCCGATATTACCGATAAAACCCAGCTAGAGTGGCACGAGGTGATTGATGATGTCACCCACCACGGGGTATATCAAAGTGGTGAGCTGGTGGGGCTTGGTAATATTGTGTGTGAGCACTGCCATCACCGAATTGTTTTTAATCACCCGGATATCTTACCGGCTTGCCCTAAATGCGGTGAGACAGCGTTCAGCCGCCAGCCATTTCAACCTTAATCTGTTGGGTTCTGTAATCAGGTGAATACCAGACCAGTATCAGATAAGTATCAGGAAAAAACGTGCTATTGGTAGAAAAACTGTACCGGCAGAATAAAATTTTACTGTCGGTACCGTAACGGTATTGCGCTACCTGTAACCGTTTATCTGTTGCGCAGGCGTACTGCAATGATCAGGCTGAGTGCTGCTGCAATCCACAACGGCCAGTTGCCAAAACGAACATACGGCGTTTCTCCGCGTGTTGGCACTACGGTTGCACTGAGCACGGCAGTTTTAAACTGCGGGATCTGTTGCTGTATTTCACCGTTGCTATCGATGACCGCAGTTACGCCATTATTGGTGGCACGCAGCAGTGGGCGGCCGAGTTCAAGTGCGCGCATTCTGGCCATTTGGAAATGTTGCCATGGCCCGATAGAGTTGCCAAACCATGCATCATTCGACACGGTCAGCAGAAAATCGGTATCGGGGTTGGCAAGGAAATTGGCCCGCATTCTATCCCCCAAAATAATCTCATAGCAGATGGCCGTTTCCAGATGATAGTCGCTTGCCTGCAGGTCGGTTTGCAGATAATCACCTCGGCTAAAAGAGGACATCGGCAAATTAAATAGCGGGGCGATTTCACGCAGCAGTGACTCAAACGGCACATACTCGCCAAACAAGACCAGATGGTTTTTGTTATAGCGATTTTTGGTTGGGTATTGATAGGCTTCCAGCGGATCACCCAGTGCAATCACGGTGTTGTAGAACGCTTTAGTATCGGGGCGCTGATCAACTACGCCGGTAATCAGTACTGCTTTATTGCTGCGGGTGATGCTGTCGAGCATGCTCAGTAGTTGATTCTCTTCACTTTCAATCGAAGGAATAGCGGCTTCTGGCCAGATAACCAGATCGCCGCGTTGCAAATAGGGGCGAGAGGCATCGAGATAGGTCTGCATGGTGGGCACACGGTAAGCCGGTTCCCATTTCAATTCTTGATCGATATTGCCCTGAATCAGCGCTACAGCACGTTTGCGCGTAGGCTCTGGTGTTACCCACGAATGGTTGGCAACCGGCCAGAGGCTTAAAGGCAGCAGTATTGCAATCACGGCAGGTAACCACTGGCGGCGTGCTAGTGTCAGTGCAAACAGACCGCTGATCAGCATCAGTACAAAGGTAATAGCTTGTACGCCGGCAATCGGGCCTAAACCTTTGAGTGGGCCGTCAATTTGCGTATAACCAAATTGTAGCCACGGAAAACCGGTAAACAGCCAGCCGCGTAAAAACTCGGTGAGTGTCCACAATACCGGGGCGGCCAACACTAACCGTGCTGCGTTGGTTTTGGGGAAAAACCGTGCTAGTAGTGCGCCAAACAGCGCAGAATACAGTGAGAGATAAGCACAGAGTAAGGCAACTAATAACCAGCCAACAACCAGCGGTAACCCGCCAAATTGCTGAATACTGACGTTAATCCAGTGTAATCCACTAAACAACAGGCCAAATGCCCAGGCAAAACTGATTACCGCAGCCTGTTTTGGCGTACGGTTGAGGGTCAGTAATAAAAGCCCAGTCAGTGAAAGTAGGGCACAGGGCCACAGATCAAACGGGGAGTAAGCCAAAGTACCCAGCGCGCCGGAAAAAACCGCCAGCGGCAGCGCAACGCGCCAGCGGGTTAAAAGTTGCATCATTACTACTTAATCAGCCAAATTAGGAAGTGGGGCATCGTCCGGAATGGTGACCCGAACCTGAATAATACGACGGCTATCAGCCATGGTGACTTTAAACTGGTAGCCATCAATGGTGACATGTTCTCCGCGCGACGGTAAATGGCCGAAGCTTTGCATGATTAACCCACCAATGGTATCGACCTCTTCATCACTAAAATGTGTGCTGAAGGCATCGTTAAAATCATCAATTGGGGCTAACGCACTTACCGCAAAGGTGTGGCGACTGAGCTGGCGAATATCGCGATCATCCTCTTCGTCGTACTCATCTTCAATATCGCCGACAATCTCTTCGAGGATATCTTCAATGGTAACAAGGCCGGATACACCGCCAAATTCATCGATTACAATGGCCATATGGTAACGCTGCGAGCGGAAGTCTTTCAGCATGCGGTCAACACGCTTACTTTCCGGAACGACCACAGCGGGGCGTATAACGCTGTCCATTTCGAACTGTTCGGCATCACTGCGCATAAACGGCAGTAGATCTTTTGCCATGAGCAGGCCTTCGATATGATCTTTATCTTCGCTGATCACCGGAAAACGGGAGTGCGCAGATTGAATGATCACATCGATACACTCATCAAGGGTCTGATTTTTTTTCAGAGTCACAATTTGAGAACGTGGGATCATGATATCTCGAACCCGAAGTTCGGAGATCTCCATGACACCCTCGATCATTTCGCGGGTCTCTTGATCAATCAGATCATTTTGTTCGGAATCACGGATCACATCGAACAAGTCGCTGCGGTTCTTAGGTTCTCCGTGGAAGAGCTGCGTTAACAGCTGACTGAAAAATCCCTTTTTACTGGGGCCATCAGTGTGTTGCGAATGGTCGTCGCTCATGTGCTCTAATTAGTTAGTTAATCCAGGTCTTTTTCGGCTGCATACGGATCGGGGTATCCCATCTCCTGCATGATTTCCGTTTCTAAAGACTCCATCTCTTCGGCTTCATCATCCTCAATATGATCATAACCCAGCAGATGTAAACTGCCATGCACAACCATATGAGCCCAATGTGCCAGCAGATCTTTTTCTTGCTCAGCCGCTTCTGTTTCAACCACTTGGCGGCAGATGATCAAATCACCAAGCAGCGGAAGCTCAATACCGGGCGGTGCTTCAAACGGGAAAGATAACACATTGGTGGGTTTATCTTTACTGCGGTAAGTGAAATTTAAATGACGGCTCTCATCTTCATCGACAATCCGGATGGTCACTTCGGCTTCCGGTTGAAATGCAAGCACTGTGCCATCAAGCCAGCATTGAAAGTTGGTACTTGCGGGCAAGCCCTCTTCATTGGCGCAGGCAATTTGTAAATCCAGTTCAACCGTCATTGTGCTGTATTCTCATCAGGCGTTGTTGTATTGACTCTGCTTTCCGGCAGATGTTCCGTTTTTTCGTTCGGCTCACGGGTATCTTGTGCGGCCTGATTGTCACGATAGCGGCGTTCACGTTCCGCTTTTTGCTGCTGCTGACTCGCATCCCACGCATCGTAAGCCATCACGACACGCGCAACAACAGGGTGACGCACGATATCGCCGGCCACAAGGAAATTGAAGCTGATATCATCAACATTTTTCAGCACATCAATCGCATGGCGCAAACCTGAGGTTTGGTGGCGTGGCAAATCAACTTGTGTGATATCACCGGTAATCACCGCTTTTGAGTTAAAGCCAATCCGCGTTAGGAACATTTTCATCTGTTCTGTAGTGGTGTTTTGGCTCTCATCCAAAATAATAAATGCATCGTTTAACGTTCTGCCGCGCATGTACGCCAGCGGTGCAATTTCTATCACATTGCGTTCAATCAGTTTTTCTACCCGTTCAAAGCCGAGCATCTCGAACAGCGCATCATACAGCGGGCGCAGATACGGGTCGACTTTCTGGCTTAAATCTCCGGGTAAAAAGCCCAGCTTTTCACCTGCTTCAACCGCTGGGCGGGTCAGCATAATCCGACGGATCTCTTGGCGCTCTAAGG
This sequence comes from Plesiomonas sp. ISS29, assembly GCF_056522795.1. NCBI lineage: Bacteria > Pseudomonadati > Pseudomonadota > Gammaproteobacteria > Enterobacterales > Enterobacteriaceae > Plesiomonas > Plesiomonas sp. ISS29. The sequence goes on along the minus strand of NZ_JAWRZQ010000001.1, from coordinate 2,649,416 downwards.
CATCAACGGCTGCAGCTACTGCCAGATAGGTTTTACCTGTACCGGCTGGGCCGATACCAAAGGTAATATCATGGCGCAAAATATTGGCAATGTAGTTTGCCTGATTGGGGGTACGCGGTTTAATCAGACCACGTTTGGTTTTGATGATCACCTCTTTGCCGTGCGCGGGGATCTCGGCCGCCATTTGTTCGAGTACCCGGCTTTCTGTAACGGCAAGATGGATATGATCAGGGCTAATATCGTTAACAATGCCGCGTACGGGCGCAGTTTCAACGTATAAATCAGTCAAAATCTGGCAAGTTGCACTGATACACGTCTGTTTTCCTGAAACCTGAAAGTGGTTATCACGGCGGATAATTTCCACACCAAGGCGGCGTTCAAGTTGTTTCAGGTTATCATCAAACGGGCCGCACAAGCTCATTAAACGCTTATTGTCAGCCGGTTCAAGCGAGATCTCTTGAGAATGGACCTTGTTCAAATTTTACCCCTATCCCTTAAACAACTGCCCGCAAATGGCGGGCAGTAAAACAGTATAAGAAGATTAAGGCATGTAGGTGCTCACACCCAAATCATCTTCTTTACGTGTACGAGCAATAACGCTTTCCGGCGATTGTGCCACACGCAGATTCATCTGCTCTTCTGTGCGTAATAGTTTACCGCGCAATGAGTTCGGATTGACATCAGTGATTTCAACATCCACGAATTTTCCGATCAGATCTGGCGTACCTTCAAAGTTAACCACACGGTTATTTTCGGTGCGGCCAGACAGCTCCATCACACTCTTACGTGATAAACCTTCCACCAAAATACGTTGTGTTGTGCCGAGCATTTGGCGGCTATACTGCATGGCTTGCTGATTTATACGCTCTTGTAGAATGTATAAACGCTGTTTTTTCTCCTCTTCCGGCACATCGTCTGGCATATCGGCGGCCGGTGTACCTGGGCGTGCAGAGAAGACAAAGCTGTAGCTCATATCAAAGCCAACTTCAGCAATCAGCTTCATAGTTTGCTCAAAGTCAGCCTGAGTTTCACCTGGGAAGCCAACAATAAAATCAGAGCTGATCAGAATATCAGGGCGTGCTTTACGGATTTTACGAATTAATGACTTATATTCAATCGCGGTGTGTGCACGCTTCATCATCGTCAGTACACGGTCAGAACCGCTCTGTACTGGCAAATGCAAAAAGCTGACCAACTCCGGCGTATCTTCATATACTGCCACGATATCATCGGTAAACTCAATTGGGTGGCTAGTGGTGAACCGCAGGCGATCGATACCATCAATAGAAGCGACCAGGCGCAACAGTTCAGCAAAGCTATACTCTTGACCGTCATGGTTTACCGCACGGTAAGCATTAACATTTTGGCCCAGCAGATTAATTTCGCGAACACCTTGTGCGGCAAGCTGGGCAATTTCAAGAATGATGTCATCAGCCGGTCGGCTGACCTCTTCACCACGGGTATAAGGCACTACGCAGTAAGTGCAATACTTATTGCAGCCTTCCATGATAGAAACAAAGGCGGTCGGGCCTTCGGCACGCGGCTCTGGTAGGCGGTCAAATTTCTCAATTTCTGGGAAGCTGACATCTACAATCGGGCTGCGGTTGCCTGATAACTTGGTTAGCATTTCCGGCAAGCGGTGCAGGGTTTGCGGGCCGAAAATCATGTCGACATAGGGTGCGCGTTCACGAATATGCGCACCTTCTTGTGAAGCCACGCAGCCGCCAACACCGATAATCAGATCGGGGTTTTTCTCTTTGAGTGCGCGCCAGCGTCCCAATTGGTGGAACACTTTTTCCTGCGCCTTCTCACGGATTGAGCAGGTATTAAGCAGCAGAACATCTGCTTCTGCCGCGTCATCCGTTAGCTGGTAACCGTGGGTTGAATCCAGCAGATCAGCCATCTTTGATGAGTCATACTCATTCATCTGACAGCCCCAGGTTTTGATGTGAAGTTTCTTCGTCATCGAGTCTCAGTGTCCAAAACAGGTAGGAACGCCAGCCTGCGCGAGCGCGGCCGCATATAAACGCTCTATTCTACTGATTCCGTATCGCGGTGACTAGTTACATCATCAGCGTATTTGCGTTGGTCTTGGAGGTGGTCATCATCCAAAAATAGGGTTTTAGTGTTTTTTATCAATGCGTTGAGAAATAAAAGTGCAGCCTATTTTTTGCCAGAATGGGCTCTGTAATGCAGTAAAAAAACGTACTGTTTGGGGGATGCACAGCAGAGTTATTGGGAAGGCGATAAAATCACTTATTATTAATAGGGATATAAGCCGTTTTATTTGTGCGTATGAGCGGGTATTTATCTTTGAGTCAGCTTTTCTTGTACGCAATGTTTGTACGTAATACCCATATTTTATGTCTGTATTTAATCCCAGTGTGTTTTATATAAGTATTTGCAGGCTTAGGATAAATAAAAGGATAAAAAAACAGGGCCGATAGTCTGGCCCTGTTTTTACTTGCTTGCGGCGTGGCTATTACGCAATGAATACGTACTTACCACACACTTACCATGCAATTACTGCGCGTGTTTATTTTTACGCGTGATCTTGTTTTGCCCAAGTGTCACGCAGGCTAACAGTACGGTTAAAGACCAAGCGCTCAGGCGATGAGTCTTTGTTATCTGCACAGAAGTAGCCTTCACGCTCGAACTGGAAAGCGTGCTCAACCGGTGCATTAACCAGACTTGGTTCAACAATGCCCTGACGAATAATCAGGTTTTCCGGATTGATGGTTGCAAGGAAATCCTCTGCTGCTGCCGGATTGGCAATGCTAAACAGGCGGTCGTACAAGCGGATCTCCGCTGGAACACCTTTATCGGCAGATACCCAGTGGATAACGCCTTTCACTTTACGGCCGTCAGCCGGATCTTTACCTAATGTCTGGGCATCGTAAGTACAGAAGATGGTGGTGATGTTATCGGCATCATCTTTCTCTACACGCTCTGCTTTGATCACGTAGGCGTTACGCAGACGGACTTCTTTACCTAGCACCAAGCGTTTGAACTGCTTATTAGCCGCTTCGCGGAAATCAGCACGATCAATGAAGACTTCGCGGGTAAACGGCAATTCGCGGGTACCCATTTCAGGCTTGTTCGGGTGAGCTGGCGCAGCCAGGTTTTCCAGATGGCCTTCAGGCAGGTTTTCAATCACCACACGTACTGGATCGATCACGGCCATGGCGCGCGGCGCATTTTCGTTCAGATCTTCGCGGATACAGGCTTCAAGCGCTGACATCTCTACCATATTGTCTTGTTTAGTCACACCGATACGGCGGCAAAACTCACGGATAGATTCAGAGGTATAACCCCGACGGCGCAAGCCAGAAACGGTCGGCATACGCGGGTCATCCCAGCCATTAACGATATTTTCGGTAACCAGCTGATTGAGTTTACGCTTCGACATGATAGCGTACTCAAGATTCAGGCGTGAAAACTCGTACTGACGCGGATGGCACGGAATGCTGATGTTATCGAGTACCCAGTCGTACAGACGGCGGTTATCCTGAAACTCCAGCGTACAGATAGAGTGGGTAATGCCCTCGAGCGCATCAGAAATACAGTGGGTGAAGTCGTACATCGGGTAGATGCACCACTTACTGCCGGTTTGATGGTGATCGGCAAACTTAATGCGATAAATGACCGGATCACGCATAACGATAAACGGCGATGCCATATCGATTTTTGCGCGTAAGCAGGCTGAACCTTCGGCAAATTCACCATTTTTCATTTTGGCGAACAGCGCAAGGTTCTCTTCTACACTGCGATCACGGTACGGGCTGTTTTTGCCCGCTTCAGTCAAAGAGCCACGATATTCGCGGATTTGATCTGCGGTTAGCTCATCAACATACGCTAGCCCTTTTTCGATTAGCTCAATTGCGTAGCCGTGCAGTTGGTCAAAGTAGTCAGAGGAGTAGCAGATATCGCCAGCCCACTGGAAGCCCAGCCACTGCACATCACGCTGAATAGACTCAACAAATTCAATGTCTTCTTTGGCCGGATTAGTATCATCAAAGCGCAGGTTACACTGCCCCTGATAATCTTGTGCGATCCCAAAGTTCAGGCAGATAGATTTTGCATGGCCGATATGCAAATACCCGTTTGGCTCAGGCGGAAAACGGGTATGTACCGATGTATGTTTACCAGTCGCCAGATCTTCATCGATGATCTGACGAATGAAGTTAGTCGGGCGGGCTTCTGCCTCACTCATTTTATTTACCCTCACTCGCGGTGATGCAACAACATAACCCAATATCATCCACAATACCGCCCTTGCAAACAACCGTTGCAATCATAATCTGTGTAAAAAGATAAAAAAAACCCGCCAAATGGCGGGTTAGTCGGTATAGGAAGGGAAAATAGTCTGTTTTTCTATTCATCTTCCGACATAAAAGGGCAGCAAGATGCTTATTTACTGCTGGTTGTTTCGATACGGCTAGTGCGTTTTCCGTCGGCACTTACGCTGCGAACTTGAACATCACCATTGACGGCAGGTTTTGCTTTTGCATCATAACGCTGCCATGTTGTGCCGTTGTCAGTTGAGAACTCAACAGCAACGCCCGGCAGTGCGGTGTTAGTTTCTAGAACACCATTGACAATGACCGCACCCGGTACTGGCAGACGGTAGTGAATACCTGCGCTATCGAGTTTTGCTAGCTCACGTTGGCCGACGATATTGGCAAAGCGAGCCCAATCTTTGTTTAGCGCCTTGGTGTTTACAAATTTGGTTTCACCGCCTTTAAACTCACGGCCGGCAACATAATCGAGTTCCCAATCAGCCTGATGCCATGCACGCTCAGCCAGCGGCAGAAGGCGAGGGTAGATCATGTACTCCATGTTTTCGTCGGTACGGATACTTTCGCTCCAGAACTGACCCTGAACACCGGTAGCGCCGCCCCATTTCTTATCACTTTTTGCGGTGAAGGCATTGCCATCGCGGTCAACCGAGGTTTCCGCATTTTGCGGCAGGTTGTTTGGTGCGAAAGCAAAGATTTTACGCTCATCACTAAAACGGGTTGCCCAGTAGTAACCGCTCTCTTTCGGGTTAACTTCATACGGCATGTCGAAATAGACATAATCAGGGTTTGATACGATAAATTCGTACCCTTTGTTTACCCAGTCATTTGCCGAGTCAAAACCACCCCAGTACAGCGTATCCCAGAAGTTGACACCGGTTTTCTTGGTGGCAAACGCTTTAGCGTTTTCAGCATCTTTTAAACCATCTTGCCACGCCATCATTTTGCCGATGCCGTGCTTATCAACAATTTTGCTCACTTCCAGCGCAAACTGGCTTGGTAAGTGTTCAAAATCAGACACTTTGCCATCAGCAATCATCTTCTGACAAACCGGTGATTTTGCCCACGGCTTATCTTCTTTGCTCTGGTCAATCGTGCCACGCCAGTCAACTTTATCGGCGGCATTGATATCTTGGAAACCCCCACCTAAGTGAATGTTTTTCGCCTCATCACCACCAAAGTGCCATGTTTGCAGCGGCTGACCGGCGGCTTGATGCATTGCTGCCACTTCACCGATGACTTTATCTACAAAATTTTGTGAAGAGTCTAGGCATGGGTTGAGGTAACTGGTGCGATCATAAAACTGAACCGACACGGTTTTAGAGGTATCTTGCGGATCAAGCAGGCGATACTGATTCGCTTCGGCTTCTTTCCCTTCCGCCATCAGCTTTTTATAGCGCGCCTCCATTGAGACTACTGCTGCACGGGCGTGCGCAGGCATATCCAGCTCAGGGATCACTTCGATATTGCGCGCCTGTGCGTACTTAACGATATCGATATAATCTTGCTTGCTGTAGTGGCCGCTGCCTAGATTGTTGCTGTCTGGGCCAGAACCTAATTGTGGCAGCAGACACTGTGTTTCACTCAAATCATGGCAACGTTTGCCACCGACATCTGTCAGTTCAGGTAGGCCCGGGATCTCTAAACGCCAACCTTCATCATCACTTAAATGGAAGTGGAATTTATTGAGCTTATACGCTGCCATTTGATCCAGTAGGCGTAAAATGGCCTCTTTGGTATGGAAGTTACGGCCAACATCGGCATGCATACCACGGTGTTCAAAACGCGGTGCATCTTTCACTGCAACGGTGGCAATTTTCTTATCACCCGACATAGGAATCAAAGAGATCATAGACTGCAAGCCGTAGAACGCACCTTCTGGGTCAATACCCACAATGGTTGCGCCGTTTGGCGTGATATTCAGCGTGTAAGCCCCTGCTTTCTGCCATTGGCCCTTAAATGCACCTTTATTGATACTGACATTGATAGGGAAAGCCTGCTGTGCGCCTTTTTCCGCAACATTAACACCTAGCTGGGCAAAGCGTGCGGTTACTGCATCAACGGTGGCTTTTGGCAGCACAAGGGTATCAAGAGTAATGCCGTGGGAGAGATCCACATCGGCTTTGCCTACGGTAACTTGTACCGGTGTAGGTAAAATTTGTCCGCGTAGCTGTTGCGCTGGCAGGGTAGCGATATCCTGATTTTTTGCAAAACGGGTCTGTGCGTTCATCAGAACGTTGTTGTCTGCACCGGTACGCTTCCAGTTATCACCGGTAATGGGTGCAGAGAAATCAGCCACGTTTTCTGAATCAGTATTGCCGATCACTTTCGGTGCTGCATCACCTGATGTGACATACCAGCGTGGCATAAAGTCAGTTTCAAACAACTGCCAGTATTCACCAATGATAGGCACTTCAACTACTTCACCGGCTTGGAAACCATCAAACTTCTCGGTAGGTTCTAGCTTATGCAGGTCACCGGTAATTTGGGTAATTTTGAACTGATCATTTTGTACATCCAAAATCATCCGGATGCTGTGGAAATAAATAGCCCAGTCTTTTGAGTTAATTTCAGAACCGTTATTGGTCAGAGTGATAGAGGCTTTATTACATGCCGCCCACTCAGCACCTAATGTGCTGCAATCGACGCCGTTTTCTGCGCCGTGGTTATCCAGTACTTGGTATTTTACATTGAGCTGTGAGCCCATTTGGTTAACCAATTGCTGATTGTTGGCTGAATTTGACGCACATCCGGTCAGTGCAAACAGGGTGGCCGCAGCAATAGCAGATAATCTTAACATGATAAAAAACTCCTCAAATTAACGCAAAATAGTCCCAAAAGCCTGAAAAAAGGGCGAGCAGGCTATAAAACCCAGCCCGTAAGGGCTGGGAATGTGGAAAGGTAAACGTGGAGAGGTATTACGCTTTAGCGGTAGGAATGGTGACGTGAGTCAGGTCTTCAGTTGCAGGAATACGCTTCATTTCCGTTGCGATGATCTCAGCTTGTGGGCCAAGAATAACCTGCAGGTTAGTTTCGCCAAGTTTCACGACACCTTTAGCGCCTAATGCTTTCAATACGCGCTCATCAGCCAGACTACGGTCTTTCATAGTCAGACGCAGACGAGTGATACATGCATCAACAGTCACCAAGTTAGCGTGGCCACCCAGTGCTTTCAGGTATTTTTTTGCCAGTTCGTGGTTATCGCTTGATACCACTTCAACCAGTGAGTCTTCTTCGTCATCTTCACGGCCTGGTGTTTTCAGGTTGAATTTAACGATAGCGAAGCGGAACACGAAATAGTAAATCGCTGAGAAGGCAAAGCCTTGTAGGATCAGCATGTACCACTGTTGTGCCAACGGGTTACGTGAAGAGAGCACCATATCGACCAGACCTGCACTGAAACCGAAACCGGCAATCCAATGCATAGAGGCGGCGATAAAGACAGAAACACCGGTCAAGAATGCATGGATAACATACAGTACAGGTGCAACGAACATGAATGAGAACTCTAGCGGCTCAGTCACACCGGTAAAGAACGCTGCAAATGCAGCTGCCAGCATGATAGAAGCAACTTTATCGCGGTTCTCAACTTTTGCGGTGTGGTAAATTGCTAATGCAGCACCTGGCAAGCCAAACATCATGATTGGGAAGAAGCCAGCTTGGTACATACCGGTTACACCCAGTACCGCTTTACCTGCTTCGATAGAGGCCTGACCGCCGAGGAAGTTAGGGATATCGTTGATACCTGCCACATCGAACCAGAACACAGAGTTCAGTGCGTGGTGCAGACCAACAGGGATCAGCAGACGGTTGAAGAATGCATAGATACCCGCGCCCACAGGGCCCATACCTTGAATGCCTTCACCGAAGCTTACCAGACCGTTATAAATTACCGGCCAAACGTACATCAGCACGAAAGCAACGGCAATCATCAGGAATGAAGTTAAAATCGGAACCAGACGACGGCCGCTGAAGAAGGCCAGCGCTTTGTGCAGCTCAACGGTGCTGTAACGGTTATACAACTCAGCAGAGATGATACCGACCAGAATACCGATGAATTGGTTGTTAATTTTACCAAATGCGGCAGGCACCTGATCCATAGGAATACCCTGGATCTGAGATACTGCAGCAGGAGAGAGCAGAGTGGTCAGCACTAAGTAACCGACAAAACCAGTCAGTGCAGCAGAACCATCTTTATCTTTAGACATACCGTAAGCAACACCGACTGCGAACAGCACAGACATGTTGTCGATAATCGCTGAGCCTGACTTGATGAAAAATGCCGCCAGTGCACTATTGCCACCCCATGCAACAGGGTCAATCCAGTAACCAACCCCCATTAAAATGGCGGCGGCTGGCAGTGTGGCAACTGGTACCATCAATGCACGGCCTACTTTTTGAAAGTATCCTAAAATATTCACGTTGGTATCCCCTATTTCGGTTTCCAAACCAATAATATCTGTCTTCCAGATGTGCTGTCTTTTGCAACCTGTTCGATATGTGATCACTCAGTTTCAGTGTTGACACCATTGAATGCCACTCTCGAAACCACTTTTTATGCCGATCTTTTACTGAGTATGACCGAGTGTAATAGTTTTATTTTGCCTCGCAAATTAAAACCCCCTTGTTTGTGATCATAGTCACCGAGGAAGGGCAATAAACAGGCAATTTGCTAGCTAGATCATAAAACTTATTTTATCATTCAAAACATGCTCCAATTTGCGATAAGCTCACACAATAAATACGATTTTACTCAATTTAGATCAGTTAAAGAGGTATATAATGCGTTTGATTCCGCTCGCAACAGCTAAAGATGTTGGACTTTGGTCTGCCCGTTACATTGCCGATCGTATCAATGCCTTTAAGCCGACTGCTGAACGCCCATTTGTGTTGGGGCTGCCTACCGGTGGAACGCCACTGGCAACTTACAAACGTCTGATTGAATTACATCAAGCAGGTGAAGTGAGTTTTGCCAATGTCGTTACGTTTAACATGGATGAGTATGTCGGCTTGCCGAGTGATCATCCGGAAAGCTACCACACTTTCATGCACAGCAACTTTTTTGATCACATTGATATTAAACCAGAAAATATTAATTTACTCGATGGTAATGCTGCGGATGTTGATGTTGAATGTCGCCGTTATGAAGATAAGATCAAATCTTACGGGAAAATTAACCTGTTTATGGGCGGTGTGGGTAACGATGGCCATATCGCGTTCAATGAGCCAGCCTCTTCTCTCTCTTCACGTACCCGTATTAAAACGCTGACTGAAGATACTCGCATTGCCAACTCCCGTTTCTTTAACGGCGACATGACACAGGTGCCTAAGTACTCACTGACTGTTGGTGTCGGTACACTGCTTGATTCTGAAGAGATCATGATTTTGGTCACCGGCCACGGTAAAGCGCAAGCTTTGCAAGCTGCAGTTGAAGGCAGCGTAAACCATTTGTGGACCATTTCTGCTCTGCAGCTGCATCCAAAATCAATGATGGTGTGTGATGAACCATCAACGATGGAACTGAAAGTAAAAACGGTAAAATACTTTCGTGAACTTGAAGCCATCAACATCAAGCATCTGTAAGCATTAAAGAATTCAACAAAGGTTATAGACGTATGAAATACGCACTCGTTAATTGCCGGATCTATACCGGTTACCATATTTTAGACAATCATGCTGCTGTCATTAATAACGGCATGGTTGAAATGGTTTGCCCAATTGCTGAGTTACCAGCAGGCATTGAAACCCACGATCTTGAAGGCGCAAACCTTAGCCCTGGGTTTATTGATCTGCAACTTAACGGTTGTGGCGGTGTGATGCTCAATGATGATGTTTCTGAGCAGACCATCGAAATAATGCATAATGCCAATCTTAAATCTGGCTGTACTAGCTTTTTGCCAACACTCATCACTACCAGTGATGAAGAGATGAAGCAGTCTGTTCAGGTGATGCGCAGCTACCTTGCCAAGCACCAGAATCAAGCGCTGGGTTTACATTTGGAAGGGCCATACCTGAATATCGCCAAAAAAGGTATTCACAGCACTGACTTTATCCGTCAGGCTGATGCGCAGATGGTGCAGTTTATTTGTGACAACGCAGATACCGTAACCAAAGTGACGTTAGCCCCTGAATTAGCACCAAAAGCACTGATCAGCCAGCTCGATCAGGCAGGTATTGTTGTTTCTGGTGGGCACACCAATGCAACCTACGCAGAAGCGCGTGCAGGTTTTGATGCCGGTGTTTCATTTACCACCCACCTGTTTAATGCCATGACCTCGATTACAGGCCGTGAGCCGGGGATGGTTGGCGCAATTTTAGATACGCCAGATGTTTATACCGGCATTATTGCTGATGGATTCCATGTTTCATGGTCAAATATCCGTTTAGCACACAAAATGAAAGGTGAAAAACTGGTTTTGGTCACCGATGCCACTGCACCAGCAGGAGCAAACATTGATCACTTTATTTTTGTTGGTAAAAAAGTATATTACCGCGATGGGAAGTGCATCGATGAAAATGGCACGTTAGGCGGGTCAGCACTGACTATGATTGAAGCAGTACAGAACTGCGTACAACACATCGGCATCGCACTTGATGAAGCACTGCGAATGGCTACGCTGTATCCGGCTCGGGCAATTCACGTTGAAGATCGTTTAGGTCAAATCAGCGCCGGAAAAGTGGCTAACCTCACTGTGTTTGATCGTGACTTTACAGTCAAGGCGACTATCGTCAACGGACACTTAGAGCGGCACTAATCTTATGAGCACTGGCGGACAAATAGGCAATGTAGATCTGGTTAAACAACTGAATAGTGCAGCCGTTTATCGTCTGATTGACCAACAAGGGCCTATTTCGCGCATTCAGGTTGCCGATCACAGCCAACTTGCTCCCGCCAGTGTCACTAAAATTACCCGCCAGTTACTTGAACGCGGCCTGATTAAAGAGGTTGAGCAGCAAGCCTCGACCGGTGGCCGCCGTGCAATTTCAATTGTCACTGAAAATCGGCCATTTCACTCCATTGCCGTTCGTCTTGGGCGCACAGATGCTACCATCGCGCTGTATGATTTGAGTGGCCGAACGTTAGTCGAAGATCATGTGGTACTTCCCCAAGAGAGCCAGCCACAATTACAAGCTGATCTCTTTGCATTGATCCAACGTTTTATTGATACCCACCAGCGTAAAATTCGCCAACTAATAGCTGTTTCTGTCACGCTGCCGGGTTTGGTTGATCCTGAAACTGGCGTGGTTGAATACATGCCGCATGTGAGCATTGCGCACTGGCCGCTGGCTGATGCCCTAGTGCAGCAATTTGGCGTTAGTTGCTTTGTGGGGAATGATGTTCGCAGTTTAGCGTTGGCCGAGCACTATTTTGGCGCTAGTCGTGATTGTGAAGACTCGATTCTGATCCGTCTGCACCGTGGTACCGGAGCGGGTATTATCGTGCACGGGCAGATTTTTTTGGGTTATAACCGCAATGTCGGTGAAATAGGCCACATCCAGATAGATCCGCTAGGTGCACCGTGCCATTGCGGCAACTTTGGTTGTTTAGAAACAGTTGCTGCTAATAGTGCGATAGAGCAACGTGCTAGGAAACTGTTGTCTGAAGGGTATCCGAGCAAATATCTTTCGCTTGATGATGTGAATATCCACAGCATCTGCCAAGCTGCCAATAAAGGCGATTTACTCAGTGTTGAGCTGATAGAGCAGGTCGGGCGTAAACTCGGGCAGGCTATTGCCATTACCGTTAACCTGTTTAATCCGCAAAAAGTCATCATTGCTGGAGAGATCACCGAAGCACAGAAAGTGCTATTTCCGGCCATCTCCAGTTGCATCCAGACCCAATCACTCAAAGCATTTCGGCAAAAGTTGGTGGTCGAGGCCTCAGAATTGTACGATAAACCCACTATTGGTGCGTTTGCCCTGATTAAGCGCTCTATGCTTAACGGCATACTGCTACAGCGTTTACTCGAGCAGTAATCAGCAGAAAATATCTTTTATACATCACGTAAATAGCGCTCTCTTCCTATAGAGTGGTTCTCTGCATGGTATAATTTTGAGCTGCGTAATCACGCAGCCCATTAGCTGTGACGGAGATGGCATGAAAAAAAGCGTGATCTGTGATATTGACGGTGTGTTATTGCATGACAACACCGCCGTACCCGGTGCAAAAGAATTTTTAGCCCGTTTGATAGAGAAACAAACTCCTTTGGTCATTCTGACCAACTACCCGGTACAAACTGCGCAAGATTTGGCCAATCGCTTTCACTCAGCCGGTTTACATGTACCGGAAAGTGCCTTTTATACCGCAGGCATGGCTACGGCAGATTTTCTCAAGCGTCAGGAAGGGAAAAAAGCCTTTGTGATTGGCGAAGGGGCGTTAATTCATGAGTTATACAAAGCCGGATTTACCATCACTGATATCAACCCTGATTTTGTGATTGTCGGTGAAACGCGCTCTTATAACTGGGATATGATCCATAAAGCGGCCCGTTTTGTCGCCAATGGTGCACGCTTTATTGCTACCAACCCAGATACTCACGGGCCCAGTTATTCACCTGCTTGCGGTGCGTTATGCGCGCCGATTGAAAAAATTACCGGCCGGAAACCCTTTTTTGTTGGTAAACCTAGCCCGTGGATTATCCGTGCGGCATTGAATAAAATTCAGGCGCATTCAGAAAGCACACTGATTATTGGTGATAACCTGCGAACCGATATTTTGGCCGGATTTCAAGCCGGATTAGAGACCGTTTTAGTACTCTCTGGCGTGTCAAAACGTGCCGATATTGAAGCGATGCCGTTTCGCCCGAACCATGTTTTCGACTCGGTTGCCGAGATTGATATCATATAAAGTGTCATGCTTTACGCTGTAATGTTATCAGCAAAATAGTATTTTCATGTCTCTCTGCGTTATCCCTACATTTATACGGACAGGTCAGCACCGCTGGCCTTTTGCAAGGATACAATGACCGATTCTCACTCTCTGTTAATTCTGATTAGCGTGGCATTTATTGCTGGTTTTGCGGTGCAACGGCTGGGTTTACCCCCATTGGTTGGGTTTTTATTGGCTGGATTTGGCTTGCACTCGGCCGGTTTTCAGTCAATGGCACTGCTGACCGATATCGCGGATATTGGCGTTATTTTGCTGCTCTTTACTATCGGCCTAAAATTGGATATTCGCCAGTTACTGCGCTGTGAAGTTCTTGCCGGTGCAACCGGTTATACCGCGTTATCAACCATTGCTATCGCGCTATTATTGGCACTGCTTAAAATGGGCGGATTGGCATTGGCTCAAAGCTTAAATGCCAGCCACTGGTTGCTGCTTGGCTTTGCGCTGAGTTTTTCTTCCACCGTACTTGCTGTAAAAAATATGCAAGAGAAAGGGGAGTTAAACAGCACATACGGGCGTTTGGCACTGGCTATTTTGGTGATCCAAGACCTGTTTGCCGTGCTGTTTTTAACTATTTCGACAGGGAAAACGCCTGAAATATGGGCGTTGGCACTGTTACTGCTGCCGTTGTGTCGGCCACTGATGTTCCGTGTTCTTGATAAATTAGGCCACGATGAACTTCTGGTACTCGGAGGTATCTTCTTTGCCCTAATTATGGGGGCTGGATTATTTAGCCTGTGTGGGTTAAAGCCAGACTTAGGTGCGCTGGTTTTGGGCATGTTGCTTGCTGGGCATTCGCGCGCTTCAGAGCTGTCAAAATCACTGTTTAATTTAAAAGAGCTTTTTTTGATCTGCTTTTTTCTTAATATTGGGTTGGAAGAGAGCCCAACGTGGGAAGGGTTGGGAATGGCGCTGCTGCTGGTGCTGTTTTTACCGCTCAAAGCCGGATTATATTATGCTATTGCCCGCCTATTTCGCTTTCGAATTCGCACCAGCCTGCAATTAGCCATAAATCTATGCAATTACAGCGAATTTAGCCTGATTGTCGGCGGGATCGCCGTAAAACAGGGCTTAATCAGCAACCATTGGCTAGTCGTACTAGCGTTGAGTACCGCGCTCTCTTTCCTCATTGCTGCCCCGATAAACCGGCAAACGGATCGTATTTATACCTATTTACGCGCAAAAGCGAAACCTGATGAAAATCGGCAATTGCATCCTGATGATCGTTTGATTGATCCGGCTCAGGCAAAAGTGCTTATTTTAGGGATGGGGAGAATCGGCACGGGCGCATACGATGAGCTGCGTGAGCGATATGGCGATATTTTGCTCGGTATTGAATCGAACCCTGAAACCGTGTCAAAACACCGTGATGCCGGTAAAAATGTCATTCAAGGTGATGCTACAGACCCCGACTTTTGGGAGCGTATCCGCCCGCGTGGTAATGTTCGCCTGATTTTACTGGCTATGCCACATTGGCAGGGAAATCACTTTGCTCTGGCCCATTTACAACATCGCCACTTTAATGGGCGAATTGCTGCCATTGCTGAGTATCAAGATGAAATTAACACTCTGGCAGAGTCAGGGGTTGATGCGGCATTTAATATTTATAACGAAGCCGGCAGCGGTTTTGCTCGGCATGTCATTACGCATTTAAATACCGATCAACTGCTTAATCGTTTTGATGATGACATAACAAAAATCCCCGCAGTGCGGTTGCATAATATGTAGGTCTTCGCAGATATCAGCCCAGCCTTTTCTTTACTGGGCTTTTTTTTCGCAAAATGCTTGCAAAAAATTCACGCGTTGGCACATTGAATAAACAAATCATTAGCAGAAAGCTGACATTCACCACCATGATGTTGCTCTTCGGCTGATTAACACTATTACGAGCAAGGAAAGAGCGTATGTGTTCCATTTTCGGTATTTTAGATCTCAAATCAGACCCGTCAGAGTTGCGTAAAAAAGCGCTAGAGCTCTCAAAACTGCTTCGTCATCGCGGCCCTGATTGGTCGGGTGTGTATGCCACCGATAAAGCCATTTTAGTGCATGAGCGTTTAGCCATTGTTGATGTAAATAACGGTGCACAACCGCTGTTTAACGCAGATAAAAGCCATATTTTGGCAGTAAATGGTGAAATTTATAACCATAAAACCTTGCGTGATACCCTGCCTGATTATGCGTTTCAAACCGAGTCTGATTGCGAAGTCATTCTGGCGCTGTATCAGGAAAAAGGCCCTGAATTCCTCGATGAACTCTACGGTATGTTTGCGTTTGTTCTGTACGATGAAAAACAAGATGCTTACCTGATTGGTCGCGACCATATGGGAATTATCCCTTTGTATATGGGGCATGATGAGTTTGGTAATCTCTATGTCGCCTCCGAGATGAAAGCATTGGTGCCAGTCTGCCGAACCATTAAAGAGTTTCCGGCGGGATCATTTATGTGGAGTAAAGATGGCCAAATCCGCCAGTATTACCAACGTGATTGGATGGTGTATGACAACGTCAAAGAGAACCACACCGATAAAGCCGAGTTAAAAGAGGCCTTTGAAGAGGCGGTAAAAAGCCATTTGATGTCAGATGTTCCGTACGGCGTACTATTGTCTGGTGGGCTGGATTCATCAGTGGTCTCGGCAATCACCAAAAAATTTGCTGCCCGCCGTATTGAAGATAATGAACAGAGTGAAGCGTGGTGGCCTCAGTTACACTCGTTTGCCGTAGGGTTAAAAGGCTCACCTGATTTGGTTGCAGCGCGTGAAGTGGCTAACCACCTAGGTACAGTGCATCATGAAATTCACTTTACCGTGCAAGAGGGGCTAGATGCTATTCGTGATGTCATCTATCACATTGAAACCTATGATGTTACCACTATCAGAGCCTCTACTCCGATGTATCTGATGGCCCGAAAAATTAAAGCGATGGGCATTAAAATGGTGCTGTCGGGTGAAGGTTCAGATGAAGTGTTTGGCGGATACCTCTATTTCCACAAAGCGCCAAATGCCCGAGAGTTACATGATGAAACGGTGCGTAAACTGGCCGCATTGCACATGTTTGATTGCGCGCGTGCCAATAAAGCGATGGCAGCCTGGGGCGTAGAGGCACGTGTGCCTTTCCTTGATAAGCGTTTTCTTGATGTCGCTATGCGCATCAACCCACAAGATAAAATGTGCGGTAACGGTAAAATTGAAAAGCATATTATTCGTGAATGTTTTGAAGGTTATTTGCCGAGTAGTATTGCATGGCGGCAAAAAGAACAATTCTCTGACGGTGTGGGATATAGCTGGATTGATTCGCTAAAAGCACAGGCCGAAGCGCAGATAACACAGCAACAAATGGAAACTGCACATTTTCGTTTCCCTTATAACACGCCATCAACCAAAGAGGCTTATGCTTATCGGGTGATCTTTGAAGAGCTGTTCCCGCAGCCGAGTGCTGCTGAGTGTGTTCCCGGTGGCCCTTCAGTAGCCTGTTCATCAGCTAAAGCCATTGAATGGGATGCGGCATTTAAAAATATGGCCGACCCTTCTGGTCGTGCTGTGGCGGGTGTTCACGTTGATGCGTACAAAGGTTAGGCAATATCGGGAATAAATCTGATATTGCACTGATATATAACTAACAGCACTAAGCCATTGGATAAATATAAAGTGCTGTTGGTTGCTTTTGATTCGGCTCTGTTTTTGCTACCACGGCAGAATAACCGATTAATATTTAACCTTTTATTGTTTTTTTTTCAGCAAACTGGTCGTAAGACAAGCAAACAGTCCAAAATTGGAAAGTTGGTTATAAAAAAGGGTTGACGGTTTTCGCTGGGATACGCATAATGCGCCCCGCAACGCCGATAAGGTGATGTGAAATTTGAGATGGCTATGTAGCTCAGCTGGTTAGAGCACAGCACTCATAATGCTGGGGTCACAGGTTCGAATCCCGTCATAGCCACCATAAATTCGCGGAAGTGGCGAAATTGGTATACGCACCAGATTTAGGTTCTGGCGCCGCAAGGTGTGTGGGTTCAAGTCCCACCTTCCGCACCATATCGCTTTAAAGGTTGTTGAGTAACACAGTTTTAGATAATTGGGGTGTCGCCAAGCGGTAAGGCAGTGGGTTTTGATCTCACCATGCCCAGGTTCGAATCCTGGCACCCCAGCCATCTTTCTTGATAAAACATCTGTTAAACGGTGTTGGGTCAGTCAGAAGGTTAATCTAAGACAACAGAATTTGCGTAAATTGAATGGCTATGTAGCTCAGCTGGTTAGAGCACAGCACTCATAATGCTGGGGTCACAGGTTCGAATCCCGTCATAGCCACCATTAACGAAAATTCACCATTTGGGGTGTCGCCAAGCGGTAAGGCAGTGGGTTTTGATCTCACCATACCCAGGTTCGAATCCTGGCACCCCAGCCAAATTAATATTGAATGCCCAGATGGGGTGTCGCCAAGCGGTAAGGCAGTGGGTTTTGATCTCACCATACCCAGGTTCGAATCCTGGCACCCCAGCCATTCAATAAAAGAGTTAAAAAATATCGTGTAGGCTATGTAGCTCAGCTGGTTAGAGCACAGCACTCATAATGCTGGGGTCACAGGTTCGAATCCCGTCATAGCCACCATTATATTTAAGTTTTGCGGAAGTGGCGAAATTGGTATACGCACCAGATTTAGGTTCTGGCGCCGCAAGGTGTGTGGGTTCAAGTCCCACCTTCCGCACCATTAAATTAAGTTAGTATTACACCATTGGGGTGTCGCCAAGCGGTAAGGCAGTGGGTTTTGATCTCACCATGCCCAGGTTCGAATCCTGGCACCCCAGCCATATTTCAGTGACAAACAAAAAATCCCAGATGGGGTGTCGCCAAGCGGTAAGGCAGTGGGTTTTGATCTCACCATACCCAGGTTCGAATCCTGGCACCCCAGCCATTTTATGGTTAGCTATCTTTAACGTTAGATAGATGATTTTTCTGTTTTGTTTTATGGAAAGTGTATTATTAATATCTAAAATGTTAGTAATAACATTGAATTAAAATGGTTATAAACAAAAAGCCCGCTTACTAGCGGGCTTTTTGTTGTCTGTTATTTGAGGGTTGAGCCGGATAACCACATGACTAAATGCACCGAATCTAGTCATGTAGTAATTTACTTATTATTTGCTGATTCATTTATCCACGTTGTTTTTTCTTTTTTCTTTTTTCTTTCTTTCTTTCTTTCTTCTATGTGACTTGTGGGTATTACAGGCCGAGTGCGTATTTTAGTGCCTGACGTTTTAGTGGGCCTGATTTATCAGCAACCAGCAAGCTTAAGTTTCTGAGCAGTTGCACCGGTTTTAGCTCATTACTGAATAGGGTGTAGAAAAGATCCATTCCTGACTGCATTAACAGGTTATCGGGCTTGCGCCGCCGTTCGTAGCGCTGTAATACCTTCAAACTGGCAATGTCCTCTTGGTGCGCTAATGCACCGTTAAGTACCTCAAGTAGCACCTGAACGTCTTTAAAGCCTAAGTTTACGCCTTGTCCAGCCAGCGGGTTAATGGTATGCGCAGCATCACCAATAATGGCTAGTCCGGGGAGTACGTAGTGCTGGGCATGTTGTCTGACTAATGGAAAATACCCGCTGGCGATCACTTCACACTCACCAAGCCGCGAGGGAAAGGCTTGCTTGATTTGGGCGTGCAACTGTTGCGGGTTGAGTTTGGCCAGTTGTTGTATTTTGCTGGGGCTGTCATACCACACTAGAGATCCATAGTGGCCGTGCAAAGGCAAAAATGCCCGCGGGCCAGTGGGGTAGAATTTTTGCCAAGTAATGTCTTGCTGAGGCTGTGCGGTTTTAATGCTAATAAGCAGGCACGATTGCCGATATTGCCAACCAGTGAGGCCTATATGTGCCTGTTGTCTTACGTGCGAGTGCGCGCCATCTGCGCCAACTAATAAACGGGGTTGCAGTATTTGCTGGTTATCAAGTGTGATTTGCCAGCCTGCCGGAGTTGAGCGCATATGTTGAATATGTTGCGGGCATAGCAGGGTGATATTGGGCTCAGTTTCCAGAGCCTGCCACAGTGCTAGTTGAATCAGGCGGTTTTCGACGATATGCCCGAGCTCTGCAACATTCAGCTCATTTGCCGAGAAGCGGGTGCTCGCACCTTCCCACTCCCAGGTTTCGAGGTGGCGATACGGGCAGGTGCGCATGGCCAGAATGTTTGACCACACATTGAGTTTTTCAAGCAGGTTAACTGAAGCCAGACTGATAGCTGAAACACGCAGATCAGGCAGAGAATCAGCTTCCCATGGTTGTGGTTTGGTTTGTTCAATCAGCGTAACGTGCAGGCCTAAACGAGCAGCACCAAGTGCAAGTGCTGCTCCGACCATGCCGGCACCCACCACAAGTAAATCAGGTTGGACAGTGTCAGATTGTATTGTGGATGAGGCATCTGGAGTGTGAGTGGCATTGTGCATCATGGTGAGTACCTGATGAGTCAGTGAATATTTTGAACAATAGCGCGAGTTTATCGAATTTTTATCTTTTCTGCTGCGAACTACGGGTGAACGGGCATAAAAAAACCCGTAAAAACGGGCTTTTTTATCGCAGATGATTGTTTAGTCATCAAGTTCAGCTAAGCACATCTCTTCATAAACCTGTTTGACCCAACCATCAACACGCTGAGCGGTTAACTCTGGTTGACGGTCTTCATCAATGCACAGGCCGACAAAATGCTTGTCATCACTCAATGCTTTTGATGCTTCAAAGTGATAACCCTCGGTTGGCCACTGTCCGACCAGTATTGCACCACGTGCTTCAACGATATCGCGTACCGTTCCCATAGCATCACAGAAGTACTCAGCATAGTCTTCTTGATCGCCACATCCGAAGATAGCAACCAGCTTATTGGTAAAGTCGACTTCTTCAAGAGTAGGGAAGAAATCATCCCAATCACACTGGGCTTCACCGTAATACCACGTTGGGATACCGAGCAGCAGCAGATCAAAGTTATTGATGTCTTCTTTGCTACTCTTGGCAATATCACGGACATCAACCAGATGTTTGCCAAGCTGTTTTTGGATCATCTTGGCGATGTTTTCGGTATTGCCGGTATCGCTGCCAAAGAAAATTCCTACACTTGCCATTCTCTCTACCTTAATGTCTATTTTGTGCTGTCAGTATGATTAAGTGCGAACTCTGCCGCGTCTAAACCCAATCTTTCCAACAAAATACGTTCGATTAATTCACCGCGGCTCAACGCATGATCGTGAGCCAGTTCATTTAATGCCGCTACCACTCGGCTGTCGATTTTTAGCTCGATTCTGCGCAGCCCTTTCGACTTATCCCGCTTAAGTTGGTTGCGTTTATTGATGCGCAACTGTTCGTGACGAGGAAGCGGGTTTGTTTTCGGCCGGCCAGGGCGGCGTTCATCTGCAAATAAATCCAGTGTGGTACGGTCTGTATTCTCTTTTGCCATTTAAACTACACGTGCTGCTCTTGCGAAGACTCAACCAACCCCAGCGCCCTCCCAGAGCAACTGGATCAGACCTTTGGCAACAAAACCCGCACAGCCAAGGAACAAAACTAACCAGACAATGCGGCGGCCAAATGGGGGTACATTGCCACGTTTCAACACATCTTGTATTGCCATTCCGATAAAAAAGAAGATGACAATAAAAAAGAGGTTAAGGCCGATAGCCTCAAGCGTTTCCATGTGTCGATAAATCATCTGGCAATTCCATTTTGCCGGCAAATATAGGCGTGAACTATATCATAGCGTCTGCGCCCTGTTAACGGGAATCCGTCAGCAAAAAGCGACGAATTGCCCGCAGAACGGCATCGGGTTTTTCTGCATGCAGCCAATGGCCGGTACCGGCAATCACATGCGCTTTTGCTGAGGGGAACTGGCGCATAATCTGTTCACGGTGTTTATCTTGAATATAAGGTGATAATTCGCCCTTAATAAAGAGTGCCTGCCCTTGCCATGGCTTGCCTTCTTGCCAACCGACAATGTTGGCATACTGGTTTTCCAGCGCAGTCACATTAAAACGCCAGCGGCTTTCTGCGCTGGCATCAAATGATTTTAACAAAAATAAGATGACACCCTCTTCCTTTAAAAACGGCTGCATCAGGCCGACAGCCTCACCACGGCGAGTAGGTTTCGCTTGGCTGACCGCGTGCAGTGCGCGAAAGACGTTATCGTGACGCCGAACCTGATAATCAACCGGTGACATATCTAATACAACCAGATGATCCACACGATCAGCTGCTGTCTGTGCGATCTTCATGGCAACTTTGCCCCCCATGGAGTGCCCGATAAAGCTTGCAGAAGCAATATTAAGGTGATCGAGTAGGGCAATAATGTCATTGGCCATCAGATTGTAGTTCATCTGATCACTGAAAAAGCTCTGCCCATGGTTACGAAGATCAACTTGTACGATATGATGATCTTTAACCAGATCACGCGCGAGTAATCCTAAGTTATCTAACGTGCCAAATAGGCCATGAATGAGCACTAAAGTGGGACCTTGTCCCTGTTGTTTGTAGTTGATCATAAGCTAAACCGAGTTGGTGTATAGAGAATCATGGCCTGAGAAGGTATAATCACGCAGTTATTCATGCAAGAGAACGATATTGGATCGACATGAAAATCATTGAAGTAGACGAAGAGCTGTACCGCTATATTGCAGGCCATACTCAGCATATTGGTGAGAGTGCCTCTGAAATTTTACGCCGCATGCTGAATTTGTCACCCAATACTGAGCCACGTAGCCCAGGGATCGTGGTAAGCAGTGATGCGGGAAAAGAGAATGCTGTAGATCGTGTACGTGCCGTTCGTGAGCTGTTGTTATCAGACGAATACGCCGCACAAACCAAAGCTATTGGCCGCTTCATGCAGATCCTCTCTTTTTTGTACTCGCTCGACGCACTGGGTTTTACCGCAGCAAGCGAAGAGTTGCGTGGCCGTACCCGTGTCTATTTTGCAGAAGATGAAGCAACACTGCTGCTGCACGGCACACACACAAAACCTAAAGCAATTCCGAACACACCGTACTGGGTTATCACCAATACTAATTCTGGCCGCAAACGCGCTATGATCGAACAGATCATGGGTGGCATGCAGTTTCCATCGGAGCTGACAGAGAAAGTTTGCAGCACCATTTGAGTTGAGCGTTAGGGAGTAACGCCGTATGGCAATTCATCCTCGGGCTGGGCAACAAGCCCGGCAAGATGATCTGATCAATATCGGTCAGCTTGTTTCTGAATACTATGTTTTACAGCCTGATGCTACCAATCCTGCACATGCCGTTCAGTTTGGTACCTCGGGTCATCGCGGTAGCTCAGCGAGCTGCAGTTTTAATCAATCGCATATTCTTGCTATTGCACAAGCTATTGCTGAAGTTAGGATTAAACAGGGGATTTTAGGCCCGTGTATCGTGGGTAAAGATACTCACGCCCTGTCAGAACCCGCTTTTATCTCAGTGATCGAAGTACTGATCGCCAACGGTGTGCAGGTTATTGTTCAAGAGAATAATGGCTTTACTCCCACACCTGCCGTCTCTTACACCATACTGTGTCATAACAGTGCCAATGGTGCATTGGCTGATGGCATTGTTATTACACCTTCCCATAATCCGCCGCAAGACGGTGGTATTAAGTACAATCCGCCAAATGGTGGCCCTGCTGATACCAATATTACAAAAGTGATTGAGCAGCGCGCCAATGATCTTATTGCTGATAATCTGGCTGATGTACGCCGTATACCCTTTAGCGAAGCGTTGAACAGTGAACTGTTGCTGCAAAAAGATCTGGTACAAGCTTATGTCGAAGATCTGATCAATGTTGTTGATATGGAAGCCATCCGCAATGCGGGCTTGAAACTTGGCGTAGATCCACTCGGTGGCGCCGGGATCGAATACTGGAAGCGTATTGCAGAGCACTATCAGCTTGATCTCACGCTGGTTAATGATCAAATTGACCCCTCTTTTCGCTTTATGCCGCTGGATAAAGATGGCGCTATCCGTATGGATTGCTCCTCACCGTACTCCATGGCCGGTTTGCTGGCACTAAAAGATAAATTTGATCTGGCATTTGGCAATGATCCTGACTATGACCGCCATGGTATCGTCACCCCAGCAGGTTTAATGAACCCAAACCACTATCTGGCTGTTGCCATTGATTACCTGTTTAGCCATCGCCCACAGTGGAGCACTGAAGTGGGTGTGGGTAAAACACTGGTCTCAAGTGCCATGATTGATCGTGTGGTTGCCGCGTTAGGGCGCCGTTTGGTTGAAGTGCCGGTTGGTTTTAAATGGTTTGTTGATGGTCTGCATGAAGGCTGGCTTGGCTTTGGTGGCGAAGAGAGCGCCGGAGCATCATTCCTGCGTTTTGATGGTAGTGCGTGGTCAACAGATAAAGATGGCATCATTTTGTGCCTGTTGGCCGCTGAAATTACCGCAGTGACGGGGTTAAACCCGCAACAACATTATGCGCAGTTGGCCGAAAAGTTTGGTCAACCTTATTACTCACGTATTCAGGCGGTTGCTGACAGCGCACAAAAAGCTATTTTAAGCCGGTTATCGCCGGAAATGGTCAGTGCTGATTCACTGGCGGGTGATCCGATTATTGCCCGCTTAACCAATGCGCCGGGTAACAATGCCCCAATTGGTGGGTTGAAAATTGTCACCCAGAATGGTTGGTTTGCTGCTCGCCCATCAGGTACTGAAAACGTTTACAAAATTTACTGTGAAAGTTTTGTGGATGAAGAGCACCTGAAGCTGATTGAAGCACAAGCAGTGCAGATTATTGATAATATTTTAGCCGAAGCGCTGGCCTGAAGAGAAAAGGGCAGTACTTATGAGGGATGATGAAACATCCATGTTTTAGAACGCATGTGTCATCATCACCTATCTAATCTTACGCAATAAGCCGCATTGATTCAGTACAGATAACAAGCACACTGTTTTCGAACGTGTGCTTTTTTATTTTATTTCTCAATTGTTTTTATTTTGATCCATTATGTAAAATAATTACAAAAGTAACCCATAACCGGTGACTTTTAGCACAAATTGATTAAAAAATGTGTAGTAAACTTACGTATTACTGATTACACTGAACCTCATAAAATTAAGAATAATTTCTTGTTTGGAGGGTGTTTTATGTACCAGAAGTTTCCACTTGTTCAGGTTCTTCTGCGCCGTACTGGCGTATTGGTTGCAGGCTCTCTGGCATTGCCTGTGATGGCTTTTCATCCTAATCGTGCTCGTTTTTATAGCTATTTACACCGTGTTTGGAGTAAAACTAGCAGTAAGCCGGTCTGGTTAGCGAGTTCAGAGCGCAGTATCCGCGATTTCTATTAATAACCTTTTTGTTTATAGTGCAGTGCTTATCTAATCATTGCGTTGTAAGAACAGAAAAAGCCTTCATAGTGATGAAGGCTTTTTTTTATGGCAAAAATTTATGGAAAAATGGTATAGCCCTGCAATTTTGCATCAAACTGAATATACAGGCTAAAAATATCCTTCATAGTGTATATACTCTGCTTTGGTACCCACCGGTTATTCATAAAATCGTTAAGCAGCCAGCTGCTTTACATGTATAAATTGAGAAATAAAGTGTTGTCTGCATGGAGGTATGACGATGAGTACATTAATCCCAATTGGTATTAGTGCTTGTACATTGGGGGAAAAAGTACGCTTTGATGGCGGACATAAACGGCTGGTTTTCGCAACCGATGATTTAAAGCCGTATGTGCGGTATTACCCGATATGCCCAGAAATGGCGATTGGTTTGCCCAGCCCGCGCCCCGCAATTCGGCTGATTCATGCCGAACAGGGCGTTCGGTTGGTAGGTAGCAGCCAGCACGATATTGATGTTACCGATGCTATGTCAGCATTTGCGCAGAACAAAGTGCCTGAACTTAGCCACTTGTGTGGTTATATTGTCTGTGCAAAATCGCCTTCTTGCGGTATGGAGCGGGTGAAAGTGTACGATTCCGAAGGAAAAAATGCAGAAAAAAGTGGCATTGGTATGTTTACCCGCACTTTGATGGAAAAATTGCCGTGGTTGCCGGTTGAAGAAGACGGGCGTTTAAATGATCCAGTTCTGCGTGAGAATTTCGTTACCCGTATTTTTGCCCTACATGATTATAACCAGCACTGTGCTGCGGGTATGACGCGCGGTAAACTCGTGGCGTTTCACAGCCGCTATAAGTTGCTACTGTTGGCGCATAATCAGGCTGAATATCGTGAATTGGGTAAAATGATTGCCGATCTTGATGCTATGCCGTTTGATCAATTGTTGATTGAATACCGTAATAAACTGATGGCTGCGCTCACCTACAGAGCCTCACGCCGTAACCACACTAATGTGCTGTATCATATTCAGGGCTATTTCACCGATAAGCTTACTGAAAAACAGCGCGCCGAACTATCCGGTTTGATTGAGCGTTACCGTTTAGGTACACAGCCCTTGCTTGCACCAGTAACTTTGCTGCGCCACTACCTGCAAGAGCACCCTGATGAATATTTAGGGCAGCAAGTCTATTTTGACCCTTATCCTGAAGCGCTGCTGCTGCGTTACGGCAGTTAATCAAACGCCGTGAGTCTTGCGTGATTCACGGCGAAATCAGCCAGACCGTATTGGTTTACAACCGGTTTTACCGATACGGTTATCCCCACTAAGTTTTCTTTATTTCTCAATGTTCTACATATCAATATATCTATAATTTGTGAATTTAATCAATAATATAGAATAGGATGATATACCTGTATGAATCATTTGGTCTGGTTTAGGCATGATTTGCGTACACTGGATAACCGCGCGCTTTCAGCCGCGTGTGCTGATCCTGCCGCACAGGTTTTTGCATTGTTTATTGCTACTCCCCAGCAGTGGGCTGAGCATGCAATGTCGCCGCGTCAGGCCGAGTTTATCCGGCAAAATGTTGAACAACTTGCCGAACAGTTGGCCACATTAAAGATCCATTTTCTGTATCATGAAGTGGGGTCTTTTGCCGATGTTCCGGCCGTATTAGCGGAAGTGGCCACAGCACACAACATTAATGCGCTGTTTTTTAATCGCCAATACGAGTGGAATGAGCTGCAGCGTGATACTGCTGTTATTACCAAGCTCATACCGAGCGTGCAGTGCCATGCGTTTGATGATCAGCTGTTAACTACGCCGGGAACGGTAAAAACCGCCTGCGGTGAGATGTTTAAAGTCTTTACCCCGTTTCGTCGTTCGCTGTTGGCACAGCTTTCCTCTTGCGATACACAATGTTTACCGGCACCCCCCATGCGCGTTGTATCTGAGGCGGATACGCTTATTGCCGATACCGTAAAACCCTTTAGCTATCCGTGTGAAATCAATCCTTTTTTTCCAGCAGGAGAACAGGCTGCACTGCAGCGCTTACGCCTGTTTTGCCACCAACATGCGCCCGATTACCAGCAGTTGCGTGATATCCCCGCATTACCGGCAACCAGCCGTTTATCGGCCTATTTAAGTGTTGGCGTACTCTCGGCACGGCAGTGTCTCAACCGGTTACGGTTAGCGCATCCCGATGATTGGATCAGAGAGGGAAGTGGCTGTTTTAGCTGGCTCAATGAACTGATTTGGCGAGAGTTTTACCACCATCTGCTGGTGGCCTACCCGAAACTATGCCGTTATCAGCCGTTTCTTGTCTGGACTGATCATGTGCCGTGGAAAAATGATTCTGTTTTACTAAGCGCATGGCAACAGGGAAAAACCGGATACCCGATTGTTGATGCCGCCATGCGCCAGCTCAATGCCACCGGCTGGATGCACAACCGTTTACGTATGATTACTGCCAGCTTTTTTACCAAAGATTTACGGCTTGATTGGCGTTTAGGTGAGCGCTATTTCATGCAGCAGTTAATTGATGGCAACCTTGCTGCCAATAATGGCGGATGGCAATGGTCGGCCTCTACCGGTACCGATTCCACACCTTATTTCCGTATCTTTAACCCAACCACACAAGGGCAGCGGTTCGATCCGCAAGGCCATTTTATCCGTGAATGGCTGCCTGAACTGAGCAACGTGCCGGATAAGTTTATTCATACCCCGCACTTGTGGGCTGAGAAAACGCAGGTTGTACTGGCATATCCTTTGCCGATTGTTGATCACACTTTGGCACGTAAAGACACATTAGCCGCATTTGAGCAGGCAAAACTATTCTCAAAAGTATGATTCATTAATATTTCAATGTTTAACCCAAACGGTAAAATTTAACAAATTTACCGTTTGGCTCAGTATTTTGTTAAAAACTGAGCATGGTATGATACAAACCCTCGGCACTTCCCTATCTGTAATAATAGCCTACGATAATAACAGCCCACTATGATGATGAAAAATACCGAATTAGAACGCTTACTCAACAGTGAACTTAGTGTCAACGCGATTCGCGACTACTGCCCTAACGGGTTACAAGTAGAAGGCCGCTCTGAAATCAAACGGATCATTACCGGCGTAACGGCCTGTCAGGCCTTGATTGATGCGGCAGTAGCTCAAGACGCTGATGCCATTCTCGTGCATCATGGTTATTTCTGGAAAAATGAATCACCTGTTGTCAAAGGCATGAAAAAGCAGCGCTTAAAAACCTTGCTGTTGAATGATATCAACCTGTTAGCCTACCATTTACCGCTCGATGTACACCCTGTTTTAGGCAACAACGCCCAGCTTGCCCAGCATCTTGGTATTGAGGTGAGCGGTGGGCTAGAGCCTGATAACCGTTTTTCAGTGGCACTGCAGGGCCAATTTACCCTGCCAATAACCCCTGAGCAGCTTAATGATCGGCTCACTCATGTATTGCAGCGAACACCGTTACAGTGCAGCAGTGATAATGCACCGGCGCTGATCCAGCGCGTAGCCTGGTGTACCGGTGGTGGCCAGAGCTATATTGAACAGGCCGTAGAAGCGGGGGCTGATGCATTTATCACCGGTGAAGCCTCTGAGCAGACCATTCACGTTGCTCGCGAAATGGGTATCCATTTTTTTGCTGCAGGCCATCACGCTACCGAGCGTTTTGGTGTAAAAGCGCTTGGTGAATGGCTACACAGCGCATACGGTTTACAGGCTACATTTATTGATATTGAAAACCCTGTCTAGTTAAACAATAAATCAAGTAATTAGCGCCTAATTTTATTTTTAGTATAGAGGCAGGCGTTGCATAGTCTCTTTTTATATAAAGTCTTGTGCATACGGTCACTATAGTGAAATATTCAGTAAGTAGCATGCAGTAGTTCGCATGATTACTGTTGATCATTTATTTATTGCACAGTCATGTTGCGAAAAATATTGTTAGATAAAGCACTGTTTTTGCATTTGCCTCTCTCTTTTAGAGTGAGAACGTTTAGCGTGAGAATAGTGCTTAAGGTTGTCTCAGAATATTGTTCACGACTATTTTACCTGACGAGATTTTCCGGTTAATTACCAGAAATATTTGGGTAAAAAGCTGATTATGCAGTGAAATTAACGTTTATTTTATACTATACACGGATGAGGGCTTGCTCATGGATAAGTCGCAAGTATGTTTGGTTACTGGTGGTGCGGGTGGTATTGGTCGTGAGATTTGTCGTCGCATGGCGGTTGAGGGTTTTACCGTTGTTGCCGGCTGTACCAGTCTTGAAGGTAGTAATGCACGTGAATTTGCGCAGGAAATAGAGCAAAACAATCTTAATATCGTTTTACGTGCATTTGATGTCAGTGATTTTGATGTATGTCAGCGTACTATTTTGGATATTGAAGAGACAGTCGGCCAGATAGCCGTACTGGTCAATAATGCTGGTATCACGCGTGATGGCACCTTGCGTAAAATGAGCCGTAATCAATGGGATGAAGTGCTCTCAGTGAACCTAGACAGCGTATTTAACCTGTCACGTGCCGTTATTAATCCGATGCTTGAGCGTCAGTATGGCCGTATTATCAATATTTCGTCGATTAACGGGCAAAAAGGGCAGTTTGGCCAGTGTAACTATGCTGCGGCAAAAGCAGCAATGTATGGTTTTAGTAAATCACTGGCGCAAGAAACTGCATCAAAAGGGATCACCGTTAATTGCATCTCCCCTGGTTATATTGAAACAGACATGATTTTGGCTATTGATGAGCCAATTCGTGAAAGTATCCGTAAGCAAATTCCGGTACAACGTTTCGGTCAGGCAAGTGAAGTTGCTCGTTCAGTGGCGTTTCTAGCAGCACCTGAGGCTGGTTTTATTACCGGCGCAAATTTAGCCATGAATGGTGGCCAGTACATGGATTAACCTGCCATAATCAATGGCACAACACGCAAAAATTGCAAAAATAAAAGCCTCAATGTAAATGCATTGAGGCTTTTTTCTGTCTGCAGTTTGACCGGTTATTCCCGCAAAGCTGTTATATTTTTGCTGCCGTAATGCTGTTTAGAAGAGCCTTATGTCGTCTAAACACGGTTTTGTGTTTATAGCGTTATTGCCAGCACGGTATTCACGGTATTAATGCGAACAATGTTATTCGCGCTCATGCATTGATTTAAACTCACGCTGCGCTTCACCGGTGTACAACTGGCGTGGACGGGCAATGCGTAATGCACCTTCACTGTGCATTTCATTCCAATGTGCAATCCAACCTACAGTACGGGCGATAGCAAAAATCACCGTAAACATTGAGGTTGGAATACCCATCGCTTTCAAAATAATGCCGGAATAGAAATCAACGTTCGGATACAGTTTCTTCTCAACGAAGTAAGGATCTGACAGCGCAATGCGCTCAAGCTCCATAGCAACATCAAGTAGCGGATCACGGATATCCAGGGTTTTCAGTACTTCATGGCATGTATCACGCATAACAGTGGCACGCGGATCATAGTTTTTATACACACGATGACCAAAACCCATCAGGCGGAAAGGATCATTCTTATCTTTGGCTCTAGCAATAAATTCAGGGATGCGATCAACCGAGCCAATTTGCATCAGCATATTCAAACATGCCTCGTTTGCACCGCCGTGAGCAGGCCCCCACAAAGAAGCGATACCCGCCGCGATACAGGCAAACGGATTTGCGCCTGAAGATCCGGCTGTTCTTACGGTAGATGTTGAGGCATTTTGCTCGTGATCAGCATGCAAAATCAGGATCTTATCCATAGCGCGGGCAAGTACCGGATTTACTTCATACTCTTCACACGGTGTTGCAAACATCATGTACAGGAAGTTTGCTGCATAGGAGAGATCATTGCGCGGATAAATAAAAGGTTGACCAATAGAGTATTTGTAACACATCGCTGCCAGCGTTGGCATTTTGGATAACAAGCGGAATGCTGCAATAGCGCGGTGTTCATCATTGTTGATATCCAGTGAATCATGATAAAACGCCGCTAACGCACCACTGACACCGCACATCACAGCCATTGGGTGAGCATCACGACGGAACCCATGATAGAAACTGGATAATTGCTCGTGCACCATAGTGTGGCGTTTTACCGTATATAGAAAATTGTCATACTGAGTTTTGGTTGGCGCTTCACCGTATAGCAGAATGTAGCAAACTTCGAGATAGTCAGATTTGTTTGCTAGCTGGTCAATCGGAAAACCTCGGTGCAGCAGCACCCCCAGATCGCCATCAATGTAGGTGATTTTCGATTCACATGCGGCGGTAGACATAAAACCGGGATCGAAAGTAAACAAGCCGCGCGTCCCTAGCGGGCGAACATCGACCACATCATTACCCAGCGTACCTTTGTAAACGGGTAAATCAATGGACTCATTGTCGCTCAATTGCAGAGTGACTTTTTGTTCTGCCATAACATTCTCCTTTGCTCTTATTTTTTGAATCCCGATGCAGAATCTAGCCTAAAAATAGAGTGACGTAGGGTGTATTGAATCATGTGGTACTACTGTGCCGCCGTTCACCCCAGCTAGTTTGAATTGCTCTTGCCAATGTTGCACAAGTTCACGAGTAGGAAAAGAGGTATCTGGTTGAACTTTGCACATTAGCAGCATTTTTGGTGCGTATTTTGTAACCGACCATGATGATACATGTCAATTTTGTTTGTTATATTTCATTTGATAATAAAACACGGTCTATGTCTCATAGTTTGTTTAAAACTTATTAACAACTCTTTTCTGGAATTGTAATGCCTTGTTGCGAAAAGTATACTGCGCACAGGTCTTCAAGCTAATGAAGATGTTACCGAGCTGTAAATAAAGTTTGTTTCATGCGTATGATTGCCCGTGCTACAAAGTCGACAAGTCGTCTATAAAATGCCGTCATGTCGTTGCTTAGGTTGCTGTATAGCTACATAGCTATATAAATGCATAGTCGGGCAAGTGATACAGAGCAGCGCCGAGGCAGACGGTTCAGCCGGTAATGTTGAGTAGCATGAAGGTTAATAATGAAAACAAACCGAGCTCACAATGGAGCGGCATGGGCAGAACCGTGAATAAGCAAAGACCTGTTAATCTCGATCTGAAAACGATCAGCTTCCCGATTACCGCAATCGCCTCTATTCTTCATCGGGTCAGCGGTGTTATTACCTTCATCTCTCTTGGCATACTTCTGTGGTTGCTCTCGCTTTCGCTCTCGTCTGAGCAAGGTTTTGAGAGTGCCCGCGCTATTACCGACTCTTTTTTCGTCAAGCTGATTTTGTGGGGCATGCTAACTGCACTGGCCTACCATGTAGTCGGTGGTATTCGCCATTTACTGGCTGATATGGGATACGGCGAAGAGAGCCTTGCAGCTGCAAGCCGCACCGCAAAAATCGCTTTTATTATTACCGCCGTTTTATCACTGTTGGCAGGAGTATTGGTATGGTAACGAATGCAACCGCGTTTGGCCGCAGTGGGGTACATGATTGGCTGTTATTGCGCGCTACCGCGATTATCATGACACTGTACATCCTGTATTTGTTGGGTTTTATGGTCTCTGTACCAGAAATTACCTATGGCATCTGGAAAGGCTTTTTCGCGTTCGGTGTCACGCAGGTTTTTACACTCTTGGCCGTGTTATCAGTATTGGTACATGCATGGATTGGCCTATGGCAAGTACTGACTGACTACATCAAACCTCTGGCGTTACGCTTAACACTGCAATTTGCTGTAGTGATTGTTCTGTTGGTTTATGTCATTGCAACTGCTGTTATTGTGTGGGGTGTTTAAGTGAGGATTGCAACGAAACAATTTGATGCTGTCGTGATCGGTGCTGGTGGCGCGGGCATGCGTGCTGCGCTACAAATCTCACAGTCAGGCCTAACCTGCGCATTGATCTCTAAAGTTTTTCCAACGCGTTCACACACTGTTTCTGCACAAGGCGGAATTACGGTCGCACTGGGTAATGCGCATGAAGACAATTGGGAATGGCACATGTATGACACCGTTAAAGGGTCTGATTACATTGGTGACCAAGATGCTATTGAATACATGTGTAAAACTGGCCCAGAGGCTATTTTAGAGCTGGAAAATATGGGTTTACCCTTTTCCCGTTTTGATAATGGCCGGGTTTATCAGCGTCCGTTTGGTGGTCAATCACGCAACTTTGGTGGTGAGCAAGCTGCTCGTACGGCAGCCGCCGCAGATCGTACCGGCCATGCCTTATTGCATACGCTGTATCAGCAGAATATAAAAAATAAAACCACAATTTTTTCTGAGTGGTATGCCCTTGATCTGGTTAAAAACCAAGATGGCGTGATTTTAGGATGCACCGCAATTTGCCTTGAAACAGGTGAAACCGTCTATTTCAAAGCCAAGGCAACCGTACTTGCTACCGGTGGTGCTGGGCGTATTTTTGCCTCTACAACCAATGCGCACATTAATACCGGCGATGGGGTAGGCATGGCCGTACGTGCAGGTGTTCCTCTGCAGGATATGGAAATGTGGCAATTCCACCCGACCGGTATTGCTGGTGCCGGTGTATTGGTGACAGAAGGTTGTCGCGGAGAGGGTGGCTACCTGCTAAATAAAGATGGCGAACGCTTTATGGAGCGTTACGCACCGAATGCTAAAGATCTGGCTGGGCGTGATGTAGTTGCCCGCTCAATGATGATTGAGATTCGCGAAGGCCGTGGCTGCGAAGGCCCGTGGGGGCCACATATTAAATTGAAGCTCGATCATCTGGGTAAAGATGTGCTCGAGTCACGCTTACCGGGTATTTGTGAACTTTCACGCACCTTTGCGCATGTTGATCCGGTTAATGAGCCTGTACCGGTTATCCCAACCTGTCACTATATGATGGGGGGTATTCCAACACAGGTCAGCGGGCAGGCGTTGGGTCAACATGCTGATGGCACTGACTATGATATTCAAGGTTTGTTTGCTGTAGGTGAAATAGCCTGTGTATCGGTACATGGCGCTAACCGTTTGGGCGGAAACTCCCTGCTAGATCTTGTGGTTTTTGGCCGAGCTACCGGTTTACACCTTGGTGAAACTCTGGCTGCGGCTACCGAAGCGCGCGAAGCTAGTGAGTCTGATATTGAAGCCTCATTGAGCCGAGTGAATCGTTGGAATAATACCCGTCAAGGTGAAGATCCTGTTCAGATTCGTAAAGACTTGCAAAGCTGCATGCAACGTAACTTCTCGGTATTCCGTGAGGGCGATGCTATGGCCGAGGGGCTTGCAGAGTTAAAAACCATTCGTGAGCGTCTGCAATCTGCACGGCTAGATGATACATCGCCTGACTTTAATACCCAGCGTGTAGAGTGTTTAGAGCTTGATAACCTGATGGATACGGCTTATGCCACCGCAGTAGCGGCAAACTTCCGTACAGAAAGCCGCGGGGCACACAGCCGTTTTGATTTCCCTGACAGAGATGACAGCCAGTGGTTATGTCATACCCTGTACAACCCTGTCACCGATACGATGAGTCGCCGTCAGGTCAACATGGAACCGCATTTACGTCCGGCATTTCCACCAAAAGCGCGTACTTATTAAGTCAGGGATAAGGAATTTAGTGAATGAACGTTCATTTTTCAGTATATCGCTATAATCCAGAAACAGATAATGCGCCCTATATGCAGGATCTGACCCTTCAGACAGAAGAGGGGCGCGATATGATGGTGCTCGATGCGCTTATTAAGCTAAAAGAGAGTGACCCTACGCTGTCATTCCGCCGCTCTTGCCGTGAAGGTGTGTGTGGTTCTGATGGCATCAACATGAATGGTAAAAACGGGTTAGCCTGTATTACTCCTCTGTCGGCATTAACGGCATCTTCGCAAGGTAAAGTGGTGATACGCCCGCTGCCAGGGTTACCGGTTGTGCGCGATCTGATTGTTGATATGACTCAGTTCTACACACAGTATGAAAAAATTAAACCGTATCTGATTAATGATGGCAAGCAACCGCCAGAGCGTGAGTTTATTCAGATGCCCGAAGAGCGCGAACACCTTGATGGGCTGTATGAGTGTATTTTATGCGCTTGCTGCTCTACATCATGTCCGTCATTTTGGTGGAACCCGGATAAATTTGTCGGTCCGGCTGGGCTTTTGGCTGCGTATCGTTTTCTGATTGATAGCCGTGACACTGCTACATCGGAACGTTTATCTGAATTAGATGATGCTTTTAGTGTTTTCCGCTGCCATGGCATTATGAATTGCGTTAATGTTTGCCCTAAGGGGTTGAATCCGACAAAAGCTATCGGGCATATTAAATCGATGCTTCTGAGCCGAGCAGTCTAATTGTTCACTTTTTGAATAATTTGTGGCTGAGTTCTGACATTTTACACCCTATTAACGGTATGTTAATGGGGTGTAGAGCAGATACAGCAGCACAGAGTGAAACACCAATATAAAACACGTTGTAATACGTGATTAGAACGATTAAAGCAATAGTTACATCAAGTAACAGGTACAAACCATAATCAGAATGTTCGGTTTTCCCACCCGAACAGAAGCCACGGCAAAAACAACAAATAATATAAAAGGGATTAAGATGGAAAACGGAGCCATTCAAGACTGGTTAGAATCATCACCTCTGGCCGGAGCTAATCAAACTTATGTTGAGCAGCTCTATGAGGACTATCTGACTGACCCTACAAGTGTAGATGATAATTGGCGTGCGGTATTTGACCGTTTACCAACGGTCAATATTACACCCGAGCAACCTCACTCACGGGTAAGGGATTACTTTCGCCGTTTAGCACAAGACTCCTCGCGTTATAACGGTTGTGCGGTGACTGATCCTGAAGCGGATGCAAAACAAGTCCGCGTATTGCAGCTGATCAATGCGTTCCGTTTTCGCGGACACCAGCAGGCAAATTTAGACCCGCTCGGTTTGTGGAAACAAGATCCGGTCGCTGATCTTAACCCCGACTTCCATACTCTAAATGCAGAGGATTTCTCGACAAGTTTTAATGTCGGCTCATTTGCGTGTGGCCAAGATACCTTACAACTCTCGGCCCTTTATCAAGCGCTGCAAGATACTTACTGCGGGTCAATTGGCGCGGAGTACATGCACATCACCAATACTGAAGAGAAACGTTGGATTCAGCAGCGTTTAGAATCAGTGCAAGGTAAACCAGAATTTACGCCACTTGAGCAGCAGATGTTTTTGGCTGAGCTGACAGCGGCTGAAGGGTTAGAACGTTATATCGGTGCTCGCTTCCCAGGCGCAAAGCGTTTTTCTTTGGAAGGCGGCGATGCCATGATCCCGATGGTTAAAGAGCTGATTCGTGGTGCGGCAAAACACGGTACCCGTGAAATTGTTATGGGTATGGCGCACCGTGGCCGTTTGAATATGCTGGTTAACGTTCTGGGTAAAAAACCGGCGGATTTGTTTGATGCATTTGCCGGCAAACATGACGAAGGTTGGGGTACCGGTGATGTGAAATATCACCAAGGTTTCTCTTCTGATTTTGCAACCGAGCAAGGTTCTGTGCATTTAGCGTTGGCATTTAACCCTTCACACCTTGAGATTGTTAACCCTGTAGTAGTGGGGTCAGTACGCGCCAGACAAGATCGTTTAGGGGATACAGAAGGTAGTACGGTATTGCCGATCACCATTCATGGTGATTCCGCCATTGCCGGGCAAGGGGTAGTACAAGAAACATTTAATATGTCTCAGGCGCGGGGTTATAAAGCAGGTGGGACGATCCGTTTGGTGATTAACAATCAGGTCGGTTTTACCACATCAAACCCGAAAGATACGCGTTCAACACAGTACTGTACTGATATCGCGAAAATGGTGCAGGCACCTATTTTCCATGTAAATGCCGATGATCCTGAAGCCGTTGCTTTTGTCGCCCGTTTAGCACTCGATTACCGTTTTGAATTTAAACGTGATGTGGTAATTGATTTGGTCTGCTATCGCCGCCACGGGCATAACGAAGCAGATGAGCCAAATGCTACTCAGCCACTGATGTACCAAAAAATTAAAAAGCATCCTACACCGCGTAAAATCTATGCTGATCGTTTGATTGAACAAGGCATTATTTTGCAGGAAGATGCAACTGAGATGGTCAATGGTTACCGTGATGCGCTTGATAAGGGAGACTGTGTTGTTCCTGAATGGCGTCCGATGCAGATGCATTCGGTTGACTGGGCACCTTATTTGGGGCACGACTGGAATATTGAGTATAAGTCTGCTGTCGATCTGACCCGTTTGCAGGAGCTGGGCCGCCGAGTTTGCCAATATCCTGAAAATCATGTTCTGCACCCGCGTGTTGAAAAGATCTATGCTGATCGAAAAGAGATGACCGAAGGCAATCGTCTACTTGATTGGGGCTTTGCTGAAACGTTGGCATATGCCACTTTGCTGGATGAGTCAGTTGATGTGCGGTTATCCGGTCAAGATGCTGGTCGAGGAACGTTTTTCCACCGTCATGCTGTGTTGCATAATCAAAATGATGCCAGTGTGTATGTTCCGTTATCGAATATTCATCATGGTCAGGGGCAGTTTGAAGTTTGGGATTCTGTACTCTCTGAGGCTGCGGTGTTGGCATTTGAGTACGGTTATGCTACCGCAGAGCCGAGCTCTTTGGTCATTTGGGAAGCACAGTTTGGTGATTTTGCTAACGGTGCGCAGGTGGTTATTGACCAGTTTATCAGTTCAGGTGAGCAAAAGTGGGGCCGCATGTGTGGCGTCACCTTGTTACTGCCGCATGGCTATGAAGGTCAAGGCCCAGAGCACTCCTCTGCCCGTTTAGAACGTTATTTACAATTGTGCGCGGAACAAAATATGCAGGTATGTGTGCCGTCAACACCGGCACAGGTTTACCATATGCTGCGTCGCCAATCTGTACGCCCGATGCGTCGTCCGCTCGTGGTGATGTCACCGAAATCGTTATTGCGTCATCCGCTTGCTGTATCGAGTTTAGAAGACCTGGCTCATGGTGCATTCCTTCCGGCTATTGGTGAAATTGATGCGCTTGATCCGAAAGAGGTCACGCGGGTTGTGTTGTGCTCAGGCAAAGTTTATTACGACTTGTTAGAGCAGCGCCGTAAAAATGGGCAGACCGATGTTGCCATTATGCGGATAGAGCAGCTGTACCCTTTCCCTTACGATACAGTGCGTGAACTATTACAACCTTATGCGCATGTCACAGATTATGTGTGGTGTCAGGAAGAGCCGTTAAATCAAGGTGCTTGGTATTGTAGCCAACATAATTTCCGTCAGGTGATTCCTGCAGACGCGACATTGGCGTATGCGGGGCGTCCGGCATCAGCATCTCCGGCTGTCGGGTATATGTCTTTGCACACGAAACAACAAAAAGATCTAGTAGAAGATGCCTTGCGCACGGAATAAGAACGTATAACGAAGGATGTTAGATATGAGCAGTATTGATATTTTAGTTCCCGATTTGCCCGAGTCTGTGGCAGATGCCACGATTGCTACCTGGCGTAAAAAGCCGGGTGACAGTGTAGAGCGTGATGAAGTTTTAGTTGAAATCGAAACAGACAAAGTGGTGCTTGAAGTTCCCGCAACTGAGAGTGGTGTGCTTGATAGCGTACTAGAGGATGAGGGCGCAACGGTTATTGGCCGTCAACTGATTGGCCGCGTTCGTCCGGTTGCAGTGGCCGGTGAACCAACGTCGGCAAAAGTATCTGAGCCTGAGTCGACACCAGCACAACGTCATACCGCAGGATTGGCTGAAGAGTCTTCTGATGCATTGAGCCCTGCTGTACGCCGTTTAGTATCAGAGCACAATATTGATCCTGCACAGATCAAAGGTTCAGGAGTGGGTGGTCGCATCACTCGCGAAGATGTCGAGAAGTTTGTACAGGATATGCGCAGCCTGAAAGCCGCACCAGCGGTAAGTGCTGTTAGCAATACCAAACCTGTGGCTGCACCAGTATCTGCATCTGCACCTTTAGCGCATCGCAGTGAAAAACGTGTGCCGATGACACGTTTACGTAAACGTATTGCTGAGCGTTTGTTAGAGGCAAAAAACACGACGGCAATGCTGACAACGTTCAACGAAGTTAACATGAAGCCGATTATGGATTTGCGTAAGCAATACGGTGATGTGTTTGAAAAACGTCATGGTGTTCGCTTAGGCTTTATGTCTTTCTATGTGAAAGCGGTGGTTGAAGCGTTAAAACGCTTCCCTGAAATTAATGCCTCTATCGATGGTGATGATGTTGTTTATCATAACTATTTTGATATCAGCATGGCCGTTTCTACACCACGTGGATTGGTGACACCGGTATTGCGCGATGGAGATGTACTCAGCTTAGCTGATATTGAGAAAAGCATTAAAGCGCTGGCGGAAAAAGGGCGTGACGGCAAATTAACTGTGGAAGACCTTACTGGCGGTAATTTCACCATTACCAATGGTGGTGTATTCGGCTCATTAATGTCGACCCCGATTATTAACCCACCACAAAGTGCAATTCTTGGTATGCATGCGATCAAAGACCGCCCAATGGCGGTAAATGGTCAGGTGCAAATTTTACCGATGATGTATCTGGCACTCTCTTATGATCACCGCTTAATTGATGGCCGTGAATCGGTCAGCTTCTTGGTGACAGTAAAAGATCTGCTTGAAGACCCAACCCGACTTTTACTCGATATTTAATCAGAGTAATAAGGCCCGGCAGTCGAAAAAGACCGGGCTATTTCAAGCAATGACACCCAGGAATAGATCATTAACACGGATAGAACATCATGAATTTGCATGAATATCAGGGTAAACAGTTGTTCGCGCAGTATGGCCTGCCAGTATCGGAAGGTTATGCGTGCCGTTCTCAGCAGGAAGCTATTGATGCTGCCGATAAAATTGGCGGAGATTGCTGGGTTGTAAAATGTCAGGTACATGCTGGTGGCCGTGGTAAAGCGGGCGGTGTGAAGCTGGCAAAATCAAAAGATGAGATTCGCGCATTTGCCGATCAGTGGCTGGGTAAAAACTTAGTGACTTATCAGACTGATGCTAAAGGTCAGCCAGTGAATACCATTTTGGTAGAGAGCTGTACGGATATTGCAAAAGAGCTGTATTTAGGTGCAGTGGTGGATCGTGCAACGCGTCGGGTGGTGTTTATGGCATCAACCGAAGGCGGTGTGGATATTGAGACAGTTGCTGCAAAAACACCCGAGCTTATCCACAAAGCCGCACTTGATCCTATTTGCGGACCACAGCCATATCAGGGCCGTGAGCTGGCATTTAAATTAGGGTTAACCGGTGAGCAAATCCGCCAGTTTACTCATATTTTTATGGGGCTAGGTAAGCTGTTTATCGAAAGTGATTTAGCCTTGCTGGAGGTAAACCCGCTGGTGATCACCACCACCGGAAATCTGCACTGCCTTGATGCTAAAATTGTGGTTGATTCCAATGCGTTGTATCGCCAACCGGCACTGCGTGCAATGCAAGATCCGTCACAAGAAGATCAGCGTGAAGCACATGCTGCGCAGTGGGAAATAAACTATGTTGCACTTGAGGGCAATATAGGTTGTATGGTCAATGGCGCAGGTTTGGCGATGGGTACCATGGATATCGTTAAACTGCATGGCGGTGCACCGGCTAACTTCTTGGATGTTGGCGGTGGCGCGACGAAAGAGCGTGTGACTGAGGCTTTTAAAATCATCTTATCTGATGAAAATGTGAAAGCGGTACTGGTCAACATTTTTGGCGGAATAGTGCGCTGTGATCTGATTGCTGATGGCATTATTGGTGCTGTGGAAGAAGTTGGTGTCAGTATTCCGGTGGTTGTGCGTTTAGAAGGTAATAATGCCGAGTTAGGTGCGAAAAAACTGGCAGACAGCGGATTAAATATCATTGCTGCAACCAGTTTGACCGATGCTGCTCAGCAAGTTGTTCATGCTGCGGAGGGTAAATAATGTCTATTCTGATTGATAAGAATACCAAGGTTATTTGCCAAGGTTTTACCGGCGGGCAGGGCACATTTCACTCTGAACAGGCGCTGGCATACGGTACACGTTTAGTCGGTGGTGTTTCACCGGGTAAAGGTGGCTCGTATCACTTAGATTTACCCGTATTTAATACCGTGCGTGATGCAGTAGAAGTGACTGGCGCGACTGCGTCAGTGATTTATGTTCCTGCACCATTTTGTAAAGATGCCATTTTAGAAGCAATTGATGCCGGCATTGAGTTGATTGTTTGTATTACCGAGGGTATCCCAACGCTGGATATGTTGCAGGTCAAAGTGCGCCTTGAGCAGAGTGGTGTGCGGATGATCGGCCCTAACTGTCCGGGGGTGATTACACCGGGTGAGTGTAAGATTGGGATTATGCCTGGCCATATTCATCTTCCTGGGCGTGTGGGCATTGTTTCTCGCTCTGGTACGCTGACTTATGAGGCGGTGAAACAGACAACGGATGAAGGTTTTGGCCAGTCTACCTGTGTAGGTATTGGCGGTGATCCGATCCCTGGTTCTACCTTTATTGATATTTTACGTTTGTTCCAAGACGATCCGAAAACAGAAGCTATTGTGATGATTGGTGAAATTGGCGGTAGTGCAGAGGAAGAAGCGGCTGCATTTATTAAGGCTAATGTAACCAAACCTGTGGTGTCCTATATTGCTGGTGTTACTGCACCGAAAGGCAAACGTATGGGGCATGCGGGTGCGATTATCTCTGGCGGAAAAGGAACGGCAGATGAGAAATTTGCAGCACTTGAAGATGCCGGCGTTAAAACGGTACGTTCATTAGCCGATATTGGTGCTGCACTGCGTGAAGTTACCGGCTGGTAAGCTTGGTAATGAAACTAGCGCGGTAATAAAACAAGTTCGATAATGAAATTTAAGAGTGCAGTGATCGAGTGAAGTGATTCCCTGAATATGTACTCATAAAAACGCCTCTTTAAAGAGGCGTTTTTTGTTTTATGCTTTTTGTGTTTTACATAAGCTGAGTATAAATAGCGCAGCAGAGCAGATGACAACGGAAGGCCCAGCCGGTGTGTCGTATTCCCATGAGAGCAGTAAACCACCGGTAACGGATAACATACCAAACAGTGTGGCAAAACCAGCCATTTGTTCTGGCGTGCGTGAGAAACGGCGCGCTGTTGCTGCGGGGATAATCAGCAATGAGGTGATTATTAATGCCCCAACAAACTTCATGGCTAATCCGATAGTAATAGCAGTAGTCAGCATCAGTAATAACCGCATTTTATTAAGGTTAATACCATCAACATAGGCTAATTCGGGGTTGATAGTGACTGAAAGCAGAGCATCCCAGTGCCAGCGAAGTATCGCAAGAACAGCCAGTGAT
Source organism: Plesiomonas sp. ISS29 (assembly GCF_056522795.1). Lineage (NCBI taxonomy): Bacteria > Pseudomonadati > Pseudomonadota > Gammaproteobacteria > Enterobacterales > Enterobacteriaceae > Plesiomonas > Plesiomonas sp. ISS29. Next base: position 2,607,636 of record NZ_JAWRZQ010000001.1, on the reverse strand, counting down.
CCTATACAGATCCAGCTGATATCTCCCCAGGTGATAGCTAATAGATCACCGAACAGATAGGCCATGAGATCGACACGTACATCACTCATCAGGCTAACGGTAACAAGGCCGAGCGATAAGCTGCTGTGCGCTAAAATGCCCAGTAGTGTATCAATGGCCAGATAGGGTTTCCGTTCTAACCAAACAAGGCCTGCACCTAAGACCAATGTGAGCCCTAAAATGGTGAAGTAGGGGTTTACATCTAGCAAAAATCCGAGTGCTACGCCCAGTAATGAGGCGTGTGCCAGCGTATCACCAAAATAGGCCATTCTGCGCCAGACAACAAAAGATCCTAATGGGCCGGTGGCCAGGGTTAACAGCATTCCGGCCAGCCAGCCGGGGAGCAAGATCTCAATCATGCTTAGCTCCTTTGGTGATGGCGTTAATCACGCAACCATTCAGGCCATGCGCATGATCATGGTGGTGTTGATATACCGCTAATTTCTTTGGCAATTGCCCGCCAAACATGGATAAAAACTCAGGATGATGCGAAATATGCTCGGGCGTGCCTGAGCAGCAAATGTGTTGATTAATACAGAGCACTTCATCGGTTTTTGCCATAACTAAATGGAGATCATGGGAAACCATTAGTACACCGCAGCCGAGAGTATCGCGCAGTACGGTAATAAGATCGTACAGTGCCATCTGGCCATTAACATCAACGCCCTGCATCGGTTCATCAAGAACTAAAATATCGGGTTGATTGATTAGCGCACGAGCTAGCAAAACCCGCTGTGTTTCACCACCGGAAAGTTTTTGCATCGGCTGATCAAGTAAATGGAGCGCTTTTACCTGTGAAAGTGCCGTAGAGATATCACTGATATGGCCATTTTTTTTCAACGAGAGAAAGCGTTTTACTGTCAGCGGCAGCGTGGTATCAAGGTGCAATTTTTGCGGAACATAACCAATTTTCAATCCATTTTTACGGATAATTTGACCTGCTGATGGGGTAATTAAACCTAAAACTGTGCGGACCAGTGTTGATTTTCCTGCACCATTTGGCCCCAATAGCGTAATGATTTTTTGCTTATGGATAGAGAGTGAAATGTTATTGAGTACCGTTTTATCACCAAAAGTGACATTGATATTTTTAAGTTCAATCAATGGTGATGATGATTCAGCAGTATTTGGTGTAGCTGAATGAAACATAGTTGACTGCGACATAATGGGCGTTGGGCCAGTGCTCCTGAAAAAGGATGCATAAAGGTGATTCATCTTTAAAAGATGTAATGTTATATTATAACATTGTCGTTCTAGGTCTAGCAGAGATTTTTGTATGATTAAGCGTATTTGTCTACTGAGTTTGTTTGTTCTGCCCACTTTTAATGCATCAGCGTATGTATTGACCTCGGTAAAACCTTTGGGTTTTATTGCTTCAGCGATTGCTGACGGGGTGACAACAACAGAAGTGCTACTACCAAATGGTACTTCACCGCATGACTATGCGTTACGTCCTTCCGATATTAAACGTATTCAGGGGGCTGATTTAGTGGTGTGGGTTGGCAATGAAATGGAGCCTTTTTTAGTGAAGCCCCTCGCGGAAAAAGATCTTTCACAACAAATTCAGGTAAAAACATTGTCGTCAGTCATACCACTTTTACATGATGATGACGATAATAAGACAGCAGCAAAAGAGGGCGTTACCGAGCACAACCATAAAGATCATGGCCATGCCGAGCATGAGCATGCCGGTCACCATGATGATGAAGCCGATGAACATCATCCGCATGAAAATGAAGCACAAAAAACTGTGGTAGATCAGCATAATCATGCTGTGGCGGATATTGAAAAAACGAAAGAAACTGCACCGACTATGAGTGCGGAAAGCCATGATGGGCATAATCACGGTTCGGCCGATTTACACGTCTGGATGTCACCTTCGATTGCTTTGCATACAGCCGTTGCAATTCATGATCATTTATTGGAACTTTTTCCGGAACAAAAAGACAAATTAGATGCCAATCTTCAATATTTTAAAACGCAAATTGCGCATTTACCTGAAAAAGTTGGTAGCATACTCCGCCCTGTACAACATAATGCGTATATTGTGTTTCATGACGGGTATGGATATTTTGAATCTTTTGCTGGCTTGCATAACGTTGGGCACTTCACGGTTAACCCTGAAGTAGCGCCTGGAGCTAGAACGTTAAAGGAGATTAAGCAGAAGATTCAGCAGCAAAACGTGACTTGTGTATTTACCGAACCTCAGTTTAGACCTGCGGTGGTTGATGCTGTAACGCGGGGTACATCGGTTAATATTGGTACGCTTGATCCTCTCGGTGAGAAGGTTTCTCTCGGCAAGGACAGCTATATTCAATTTCTTGAGCAGCTATCTCGACAATACGCCAGCTGCTTGGGGAAATAAAAAAAATTGAGGTAACAAAGTGCAAGAATTTGTCAGGTCTGTCTCACTAGCTCTCAACAGCCTGCCACGATTACATAAAGTGCTTTTAGGGATGCTCACGGTGCTGACGTTAACAGTCGCTGCGTGGAATCCTGTATTGCATCATAGTGCGCCGTTGACGCGAGAAGTACCGCTGGATGATATTGAGACACAGCGGGCATTACAGCCGGAAGCCAGTGAACCGTTAGATCAGGTCATGCCAAATGATGCTCCTGAACTTGAGCCAGAAAAAGACGATCTGGATCAAAAAATGGAAGAGGCGGTACACGAGCATACGGTCGAGAGCGGTGAAACACTCGGCAGTATTTTGACGCAATACGGCATTGATATGTCGGATATTCATGCACTGACCAAAAGCAACCCAGAAGTGCAAAAACTGGGGATTGGCCAAGAGTTATCATGGAAGTTGAGTGATGACGGTGGTTTACAGCAGCTAAGCTGGATTGTTAATAACCGTGATACCCGCATCTATGATCGTAATGCAAACGGTACATTTAAACGTACCGTACAGACAATGCAAGGGTCATGGCAAAATGACCGTGTTGCAGGTACGGTCAATGGCAGTTTTGTGGCTAGTGCAAAAGCTGCCGGTTTATCTACCCGTGAAATTCAACAGGTAACGAAAGCACTGCAGTGGCAGGTTGATTTTCGTAAACTCAAAAAAGGCGATAAGTTTAGTGTGCTGATGTCGCGCGAGTTTCTTGATGGCAAAGTGACAGGATCTGGCGAAGTAAAAGCGGTGCGCTTGAATACAGCGGGTAAAGATTACTATGCTATTCAGGCAGAAGATGGCCGTTTCTATAACCGTGAAGGTTCTGGTTTAGCAAAAGGTTTCTTGCGTTTACCGACGTTAAAGCAGTTCCGTATTTCATCTAACTTTAATCCACGTCGTCTGCATCCGGTGACTAAGCGTATTGCACCGCATAACGGTGTTGATTTTGCCGCGCCAATCGGAACGCCGGTGTTGTCTATTGGTGATGGTGAAGTAGTGAAAGCGGGTTATCATCCTTATGCCGGTAATTACGTTGTTATCCGTTTGGGCCGCCAATATCAGACGCGCTTTTTGCACTTGAGCAAACTGTTGGTTAAGCAGGGGCAAAAAGTGAAAAAAGGTGATCGTGTGGCACTGTCTGGTAATACCGGGCGCTCAACCGGCCCGCATCTGCACTATGAATTTTTGCTCAATGGCCGTGCTGTTGACCCGTTAAAAGCGAAACTACCAATGTCTGATGGCCTTGCCGGTAAAGATCGCCGTTCATTCTTGGCAAGAACAAAAGAGTTTTTACCGCAGTTAACACTCGATTAAGTACATCCCTTCTTCTGCCGGTTATCTTCTCAACGGGCAGAAACAAAAAAAGCAGTGCAATGAATAATTGCACTGCTTTTTTTATGTGGAATGCCTGGCTTTCTACGTCTTCAGCCTATTATGGGCTGCGTGCGATGAGCAGAATATTGGCGGGTTTATCTATATTACTTAAGATCGTGCTGCGTTGGGTCTTGGCGGCAATCGCCATCAGCACAGTGACCATACATATATAGGCTATGGTTGGTTAACCGGATCCCGTAACGGCTGGCAATTTCTTTTTGGCGCTGTTCAATAACGTCATCACTAAACTCAATCACTTTTCCGCAATCTAAACAGATTAAGTGATCATGATGATGTTGCTGAGTGAGCTCAAAAACAGATTTTCCGCCTTCAAAATTATGTCGGCTTACAATGCCGGCATCATCAAACTGGTTGAGAACCCGATAAACTGTTGCCAAACCAATCTCTTCACCCACATCAATCAGCTTTTTATACAAATCTTCGGCACTGATGTGCTGGCAATTGCCCGTTTGCAACAGTTCAAGAATTTTAAGGCGTGGCAAAGTAACTTTGAGCCCCGCTTTTTTTAGCGCAGTGTTGTTGTCTGTCATATATCCAGCGTTCCTGATTTTTATAGTCGAGGCAGAGGTAATCCATGCCGGAGTAAAAATGATCTTGTCAGGTATTATAAGAGTTGCGTGATCAACTTAAAACCGTTAAATCTGCTCTGTTTTGTCTAAATCAGAGTACACCGTGTGTCGGTATGCTTGTGATGAGCATAGGTTACATTACAAACCGAGAGTTGTTTCACGACAGTCTTATCTCTGTTATATCATGCATAGCTGATTTGTTTATGGTTGTTATGCGTGTGAGCTGCGGCAATTGATTGTAAGAAGGCTAGTGCTAGGCTGTGTTTTTGCCTATCAGGGGAAGTGGGGATGTAAATCATTCTGAGATGGCACGTATGTTATGTATTAAATACCGTGTATTTATTATGAATTAAGCGGGAAGCACTCATGCTGATGAGCGGATTCCCGCGATAAAAGTCAGGTATTAGCGTTACATTTACCGATTAATGAACAAACCAGCGTTTAACGGTTTGAGTCAATACCATATACCCGCTGAGGATGAGCAACAGCCACGGGAAGTAGCTTAGAGGAAGTGTCTCGAGCTGTAAGTATGGTGCAAGCGGTGAAAATACCAGCCCGATACCCACGACCACAACAACCATTGTCATTACCATTAAAATCCACGATGGCCGGCTTTGCAGGAATGGGATCTTACGGGTACGGATCATATGCACAATCAATGTTTGTGATAATAACCCTTCAACAAACCAGCCGGACTGAAACAGAGTCTGTGCACCCACGTTATCGGCTTTAAACACATACCACATCAGGCAATAGGTCAAAACATCAAAGATAGAGCTAATTGGGCCAAAAAATAGCATGAATTTGCCAAGTTCATCTGTATTCCAGCGTTGTGGCGTTGTCAGCTGATCATCATCGACATTATCAAACGGAATGGCTACCTGTGAGATATCGTACAGCAGATTTTGGATCAGTAAGTGAATCGGCAACATTGGTAAAAAGGGCAGAAAAGCACTGGCAATCAGTACACTAAAAACATTACCAAAATTCGAGCTGGCTGTGATTTTAATGTACTTCAACATGTTGGCAAAAGTTTTGCGTCCTTCAAGAACTCCCTGTTCGAGCACCATCAGGCTCTTTTCCAGCAAAATAATATCAGCAGCTTCTTTGGCGATATCAACCGCCGAATCAACTGAAATGCCAATATCAGCAGCGCGCAGTGCAGGCGCATCATTAATGCCATCGCCCATAAAGCCAACCACATGGCCCTCTGCCCGCAGTGTTTGTACGATCCTCTCTTTGTGCAGTGGAGTGAGCTTGGCAAAGACCGTGGTGTGTGTGACTGCGCTGGCAAGCTCTGCATCACTGAGCTGATCAATGTGCGCCCCGAGCAAAATATTTCCGGCATCAAGCCCGACATCGTGGCACACTTTTGCGGCGACCAGTTCATTATCACCGGTCAGGATTTTTACCTGTATACCGTTGGCCTTTAATGCAGAAAGAGCCGGAGCAGTAGTCTCTTTTGGGGGATCGAGAAAAGCAATATAGCCTTCCAAGATTAATTCGTACTCATCGGCAACACTGTATTGCTCGCTGTGATCAATTAGCGTTTTGCTGGCAACTGCAACAACGCGTAGCCCTTGCTGATTTAAGTCACGGGTGATACTGCGCACAGCATCAAGGCGATCACCGGAAAGTGAAACTACTTCTTCGTTAATCCGCGCATGCGTGCAGACAGCAAGGATTTCTTCGAGTGCACCTTTACAGATAAGCTCATCTGGCCCATTTGTTGCGCGAACTACTACCGACATGCGGCGGCGCTCAAAATCAAATGGAATTTCATCTACTTTGTGCAGGCCAAGCCCGAGCCCCAAATCAAGGCCGGTAACGGCCAGATTCTTATCCGCCCCTTTTTCCAGCACCGCAACATCCAGCAGATTTTTCAGGCCGGTTTGGTAGTAACTGTTTAACCATGCATAACGCAGAACCTGCTCACACGGCTTGCCTTCAATATCGGTGTGGCGCTCAAGAATAATCTTGTCTTGCGTGAGCGTACCGGTTTTATCGGTACAGAGTACATCCATCGCGCCAAAGTTTTGGATGGCATCAAGACGCTTGACGATTACCTTCTGCTTTGACAGCTTCACAGCGCCTCTGGCCAGCGTTGATGTTACGATCATCGGCAACATTTCAGGCGTTAGCCCAACGGCAACAGAGAGTGCAAACAGTGCCGCTTCCCACCAGTCTCCTTTGGTAAATCCGTTGATCAGCAAAACAACCGGCGTCATCACCAACATAAAGCGGATTAATAGCCAGCTAACTTTACTTAAACCGGTTTGAAAGGCATTGGGCTCATCATGTTGGCGAATAACCCGTTCAGCAAGAGTACCAAAATAGGTATTTTTTCCGGTACCGATAACCACAGCAATTGCCGTACCGCTGACCACGTTCGTTCCCATAAAGCAGAGATTTTCACGTTGCAGGGGATCATGCATGTTACTTTCCGCTGAACTATCAATCGGTTGATCCGTTGATTGACTCGTTTGTTGTTTCGAAAGTGACTCGCGGTAGCGCAGTACTGATTTTTCAACCGGAATTGATTCGCCGGTTAAAGAGGCTTGGCTGATAAACAGATCTTTGGCTTTGATGATGCGCAGATCGGCGGGGATCATATCCCCGGCAGAGAGTTTGACAATATCACCCGGCACCAGCTGTGACATTGGGATCTCTTGCTGGCTGCTGTGGCCGGTGAGATCATCACTTCGGATCACGGTCGCGGTATTAGAGACCATGGCTTTGAGCTTGTCAGCCGCTTTGTTTGAGCGTGATTCCTGAATAAAGTGCATAAACGTTGAAATCAGCACCATAGTGGCGATAACAACAACAGCCTGTATATCTTCTGTCGCATACGAAATAATCGCCAACAGGGTGAGCAGCAGATTAAACGGGTTACGGTAGCAGTGCCATAGGTGTTTCCACCAGGGTAAGGCTGAGTGATCTTCGAGCATGTTCTCGCCATGCTCAGCCTGTTTTTCACGGATTTCTTTCTCGGTTAACCCTTCAGGATGACTTTTACAGCGGGTAAAGAGAGCGCTCTCATCATAATCAGAATGCGTAAGATAGTGCTGGGTAAGGTGATCTGTGACCGGTTTTTGTGCTTTCCACTGCCGAGGATGTGTTGGCAGCGAATCACGGGCGACCAAGCGGCGCGGTAACTTACGGGTTAAAAAAGAGACCAGTAGTGTTGGAATTTGATTAAATTGCATAGGCTTGCACCTTTGTTACGCATGAGCATCTGGCTCAGGCTTGGCTAAAGGGTATACAAGCAGAGAGGGCGAATGGATAAGCTTCGCTCTCTGTTGCCTGTCCGTGCGCTCCGGTCAGGCAACAGAATGTACTGCACTGATTTACCGGAACACAGTTGGTTGATATTGCATTAATACTGTGGGCGCTGGGTCCATATTCGGTTTGGTTAACCTCCGGTGCTGTGCAGTGATAAATAATGAATAAAAAATGATTTCATCATCGAAATGATGCAGAAAAACATGCGCAATAGGTGTTGATACTCCTACTTACTGCATTATCTCTGCTGAAGATAGTACGCTTGCCGATGTAAACAAAGAATAAACCATGCTATAACGCCGGCAAAAAAGGTGTATAAAATCAGGTACAACCTGACTGGACAGCCGTGATATAAAAAATTGGTCGTGATTAAATGGGAAGGTTGTTAAAGAAAATCCAAATGGGGTAGGAGAGAGATGAATTTACTTATCAGTGAATTGGTTAGGGAAGATAATGCCAAAATTGATCGGCATTATCTGGGAAATATAGGCGTCTATAAATTAGGTTACAGAAGTGAGGCTGACTGCGGTATAAAAAATGCACTTGGCTCATCAGCATAGACACAAGCTGTGTGGCTATAGGTCAGGCCTAACCGAGTTAATAGATTAATTGAGCGTGTATTTTCAGGATCTGTAATACCAATAATACGCGGTAATTTTAATTGCTGATAGCCGTACTGTAAGCACGCTTGAGCCGCTTCCAGCATATAACCTTTTCCCTCATAAAGCTGCAACTTTGCATGTTACACCTTTGTGATGTGTTTACCGTATGGTTTTGATTTTACTGCGACTGTAGCAGGGGCTTACTTGAATAAACACAGGGTAAGAGTACCCTGCGTTATAATGTGTACTCATATGTCATATATTTTGGTGTTTACAGCCCAATACAAATCATTTTGGGGTGACACGTTGTCCGTTGGCATCAATCACAATTTCACCGTCTTCTTTCGTGAATGCAGCAAGTTGTTTCGGCAGTAAATCTAATACCACCTCTGATGGGCGGCATAGTTTAGTTCCACGCTCGGTAACCACAATCGGTCGATTCATCAAAATAGGGTGTTGCAGCATAAACTCAAACAGTTGCTCATCACCCCATGCGGCATCATCAAGATTCAGTTCGGTATAAGGCGTACATTTTTGCCGTAAAACTGGGCGAATGCCCAACCCGATATCCGCAATTAAAGTACGCAGAGTTTCACGATCGGGCGGTGTTTCAAGGTAGTGAATGACATTCGGTTCAATACCGGCATTTTGGATCATCGCAAGTACGTTGCGTGATGTACCACAGGCTGGGTTGTGATAAATAGTTGCGGTGTGTTTAGACATAATTTGCCCTTCAATAAATTATCTTATAATGCTTTATTGCTCACTTCCTGCTGATAGTGGCAGTGGGTGAGCCGCTGTAATGGTGCGAAAGTGTGGCATAAGATCTTATTTCACCTGAGATAACAGCGTACTGCAATCGTAATAATAAAATTATTGTTGGAGGGAGCGTTGGATAGAAAATAGCCGTTATTTAAGGAAAATATGTCTGAAGGTTCAATGTATTAAGCATTAAACGCTATATATTGGAATAAATTGATGATTTAGGCTTAATCAGATTGTTAATCCTCGTCTACGCTTTAAATTACGTAACGTAAATTAGGAGTAGTGTGATGCGATCACTCAGTACACTGATCTCTCTGTCAAGCCTGATGCTAGCTATACCGGTCGGTGCGGTAGAGTTTAGCTGGATGACAGGTGCGCCCGATGTGGGTTACAGCCAGAAAGGGAAGCCGGAAGCGGTAGTTAACGAACCGCCTTCAGACCAGATTCTGAAAAATATCTACTCTATGTTGCCGGAAGGTATTCGGGTTAAACCTGAATATATTGCCAGTAATGATTACACCAAAATTGAGATGGACCCCGATTTCAAAGGCGTTGCAACAGTAAAGCTGCGCTTTTTACGTGAAGGTGCTGGCTATCGCAATAGCCTAGGTTATTTTATCTATGATGTGAACAAACCGCCGAAAACAGCTGCTGATGTTGCAAATCACGTGATTGTGTTCCCTAACGCCTCATTACCCCCTGATGGTGAAATGGTCAGCGGTGATACCGTTGATCTAAAAGGTGTAGAGTTGACTGCAGATCAGGGAATTGGCCTGTTTGTTGTGCCCAATGGCTGGGGCTGGAGTGGCAGCTATGGAAAGGTTACGAATAATGCAGGTTATAAAGGGCCTTTTTATAATCTTAGCCAGCTTAATACCGAATCAACGCCGGATCTAAAATTCCATAATGTGGTGCTTTTTAATCAGCCCGGAAAAAGTTTGATTATCGGTTTTGAAGATATATTTCGTACCGGCGGTGACCATGACTTTAACGATGTTATCGCAGAGATGGTGTTGACTCCGATTGAGGCGGTTAAAGGTATCAGCAAACAGGGTACAGATGAGAATCCAAGTTATAGTGTTGATTCAACACGCTTTAAGCAGCTAGTTCAGATTGATAACCCGGATATTGAATTTGATAGCTACTATCCGGGGCAAAACCGTTGGGCTTCGGTTGCATTTGAAGATCTCTGGCCGCAGCAGGGTGACTATGATTTTAATGATGTCGCGATTGCTTACCAGATGCATGAAGTTTCCAATAACGTGAATGCGCTTAAGCAGTTGACGATTGATGCGAAAGTTCAGTCATTAGGTGCGGGTTATCATAATGGTTTTGCATGGCGTATACCGGGAATTCAGGCTAGCGAAGTTAAATCTGCCGTTTTAATGAAAAATGGTGAGGTAGTTAACAAGTATGCCCTAGACCCGAGCCATCGTGAGGCAGTGTTTGTATTCAGTTATGATTTGAAAGATGCTGTTCCCACAAAATGTGAGTATTTCCGTACCAAACCTGATTGCCGTGAAGATATAAACACCCAATATCAGCTTGCTGTTGAGTTTGAGAAACCGATTGATCGTTCACGGTTAGGCAGTGCGCCGTATGATCCGTTTATTTTTGCCACACCTGGCATTTATCACGGTGAGAATATCGGTTTTCAACCTGGTCTGAAATGGCAAGTGCATTTACCTCAATATGCTGGTACGGAGTTGTTTGATACCACATTATATGGCCGGTTAGATGACACATCAGCCGTATTCTCAAGTTCAAAATTTGTGAATAGTCGCGGTTTCCCGTGGGCAATGAATTTCATTGATGGCTGGTCACAAAGTGCTGAACGTATTGATATTGCACTGAGTTATCCTGCATTTCCATCGTGGATACAGTCGAGTGGTATTAAAGACACCGATTGGTATCACTTCTTGCGAGCTATTGTTGATCGCTTGTATCAAGGGCAGGAAGAGTAGAGGAGCATATGATGAAGCAGATAACTAAGATTATTGCACTCGCTATGTCGTTCAGCGTGGTTTTTGCTGCCACTGCACAAGATGCAGTACCCATCAAACCGGCACCAGTAGTCAAGCCTGCATCGGTTCCGGTAAAAAAACTGACTCCGGTGGTGAAGCCTGCACCTGTTCCAGTAAAAAAACCGACTCCGGTGGTGAAGCCAGCACCTGTTTCAGTAAAAAAACCGACTCCGGTGGTGAAGCCTGCGCCTGTTTCAGTAAAAAAACCGACTCCGGTGGTGAAGCCAGCACCTGTTTCAGTAAAAAAACCGACTCCAGTGGTGAAGCCTGCACCTGTTCCGGTAAAAAAACCGACTCCGGTGGTGACGCTAGCACCTGTTCCGGTTAAACCCGTACCAGTGGCCAAGCCCACACCTGCACCAGTACAGGTGGTGAAACCTGATCCTACTCCGATGCAGCCAGTGCCGGTGGTGAAACCTGATCCTACTCCGGTACAGTCAGTGCCGGTGGTGAAACCTGATCCTACTCCGGTACAGCCAGTGCCGGTGGTGAAACCTGATCCTACTCCGGTACAGCCAGTGCCGGTGGTGAAACCTGATCCTACTCCGGTACAGCCAGTGCCAGTAGTGAAGCCTGAGCCAGCTCCGGTGAAGCCAATTCCTATTCCAGTGCCAGTACCTGTTGCACCGGTAAACAGTTCATCTGAAATTGTGGTGCCTGAAGATTTTACATTAGCAACAGATAAACCGTTGACACTGTATTTTAAAGGCCCAGAGAATGTCAGGGTAAACGTCTATTCAGCGGCTGACCCAGCGGCTGCGGCCCCAATGGTTCGCCCTGATTACAGTACGCTGATTGGAACATTTTCCGCTGATGATCAGCCAAAATCGGTCACATTCAGCCCGAACTGGAAAACCCTTATACTTGAGTGGTTACCCGATCGTTCAGGCAGTGAGGCCCGTTACTCATCAATGAATGTGTTGGCTGGGCAAAACAGGGCTGAGTATCCAAAGCAATAACCATGATACTGTGATGTTGGGATATTGATTTATTCATCCGCTTTAATCTCTTAAGTGTGTGCGGCAAGATATCTTTGTCGCACACTCTTTTTTTGCTTTGCACATATCGCCTTGTAATGTCTGTATATTTTGTGTTTGTATATACTGTTTTTACCACATGCCTGCCGAACATTTCAGCGTGATTAAGCCTTCCTGTATTATTTTTTTTGTGATCTTTTCGCTATCCTAAAAGCAAAATAACCTGCAGATAATGCGTGATTATCCGTATTAAGCAGGGTTATATTTCCCGCACTATGCGTTGTTGCTTCATACCAAGGTTTGATATTCAGATTTTATATCAGCTTCGAAAATGAACATCGTGTTATTAGCTGAGTGTGTGCCGACAATGAGGCACGTCTTTTTAATAAGCAACTTGATTCATTTTGATTACGCTTATATGGTTAGGCTCGGTAATGTTAGGGCATGGGGTTGCCAAATAGTGCTGTATGCATTTGTGAACTCGTTTGGATTAAAACCCTTGCGCTAACGCATCAATATAATGAAGGAACTCACAATGAAAGCTAAAGTTATGGCGCTAAGTTTGCTGGCAATGATGGTCGGCAGCACTGCTTATGCAGCCAGCAATTCAGCCGCTGCGCAGCCAACGGCGGTAGCAGTTAAACAAGCAGATACTGCTCACAGTGCGCGTAATGCGCTTGACTGGAATGGCACTTATCAAGGCGTTGTACCTTGTGCTAGTTGTGAAGGGATCAAAACCACGCTCGTGTTAAATTCGGATAATACCTATAAACTAAAAACTGAATATCTCAGTGGAAAAGGCGACAGCACCTTTGACAGTGAAGGTAAATTCACATGGAACAAGGCTGGTAATACGGTGATGCTGGCTAAACAAGATGAAAACACCCAGTATTTTGTCGGTGAAAATGTGTTGTTTATGCTGGATCGCTCAGGTCAGCGAATTACAGGGCCACTGGCTAAAAATTATCAGCTTATGAAACAGACAACTGAATCCACAGAAGTTACCAACCCACTATTTGCTCATCGCTGGGTGCTGACTGAAGTGATGGGGCAAAAAGTGCCGGCTGATCTGGCAGAAAAACAGCAGCCATTTATGGAATTTAGTGCAACAGAGAACCGTCTGCACGGGTTTAGTGGCTGTAATAACTTTATGGGCACGTATACTCTGAATGCTGAGGCTAGCCGAATTAGCTTTTCTCCACTGGGTATGACCCGTAAAGCCTGTATTAAGGCTAATTTTGAGCAACCGCTGATGCAGGTATTTGCACAAGTTGATAATTATAGCCTGTCGGGTGATACATTAACGCTGAATAAAGCGCGTATGGCACCATTAGCGGTATTTAAGGCAGCAGATAAAGTAGCTGAAGTTTCGGCATCGGCAGAAAAATCGGCGAACTGATTTTTCTTTATCCCGCAGATTGACCTCGCCCTATTTGGGGTGAGGTTAACTTCACGTTTATCTCCTTTTCTTTCCCTTCTTTATCGCAGTGTTTTACACTTGTCTTGTTATTTTGCGCTTTAGCATCACGCAGTTATGCGCTGTTGCATACTTACAATGATTATTTATGAGGGCATGTCGATGTCGAAAATCATATTGGTTTTGGCTGTCATTATTGTGGTGATTTTCTTCATCAAAAATATGTCGGGGAATTCAGGTCAGGCTGCTGAGAATCATCAGGCAGGTATTGATTTCTTAGCACAAAATAAAATTAAACCGGGTGTAATCACAACAGATTCCGGTTTGCAGTACCAAGTTTTACAGGCGGGAAGCGGTACTGAACACCCAACGGCGGCAGATACCGTCACAGTGCATTATCACGGTACGCTGATTGACGGCACTGTTTTTGACAGCTCAGTTGAGCGTGGCGAACCGATTGCACTGCCTTTAAATCGCGTGATTAAAGGGTGGACGCAAGGTATTCCACTGATGGTTGTTGGTGAGAAAACCCGCTTTTTTATTCCTAATGAATTGGCATACGGTAATCGTGCTGCGGGTAAAATTCCGAGCGGTGCAGCCCTGATATTTGATGTTGAGCTGTTGAGTATTAAACGCTGAATTTAAAATATCATAGTGTAACAGACTGTATTGTGGCAGCAGGGGTGTGATTACCCCTGCTTTTCAGGCTGTTTTGAGATCAAAAAGCCATTTAACCGTTAAATAGCGAAGTCATCTTGTTATAATTCACGGCATCTACTGACTGTCATCTTTTATTAGAGGATTACCGTGAATACTGAAAATAACAAACTAAAAAATGCGCGAAAACGGATCAAGCAGTGTATTGCACTGCTTGCGTGGTCAATTTTATCTTTTTGGGCTTTCTCTGCCGTTGCACAGCCTGCTAAAATATCCGCTTTATCATTGCCGAAACTCTCTGTTAAGCAAGCCGTTACTCAGCATATTCCTCTTATTGATACCCGCCCTAGTGCCAATTATAACGGCTGGCCAGAGCCTGGCAGTACGATCAGCGGGCATGAGCCTGATGCCCTGAATCTTGCTGCTATCTGGTTACCTGATCTTAATGATCAGCAATTACGCGAATTACTGGCGCAAAAGAGACTGACGGCTGAAAAGCCGGTGGCATTGTATGGCTCATCACTTGAGGTGACACAGGTTCAGCAGCGTTTGGCTGCATTGGGTTTCCATACTATTTATAGGTTGGATGATGCGCTGACTGAGACAGATCGGTTAAATGTGCTGCCGCAGTACACAAAGCTGGTTCCCGTGAGCTGGCTGGCTGATTTATCGGCCGGAAAGCCGGTTGTTAATGCGCCGGAAAATAACTGGAAAGTGATTGCTGTTGAGTGGGGAATGCCAAAGGCGTATTTGCTGGGGCATATTCCAAATTCTGGCTACATTGATACCAACTCACTGGAGTCAGAGCCGTTATGGAATAAAGTGGATAACTCGGCGCTGGAGAAACTGCTGTTAGAGCAGGGAATTACCGCAGATACGCCGGTTATCTTATACGGGCGTGAAACCATGGCAGCCGCGCGTGCAGCGAATATACTGATGTATGCCGGTGTAAAAGATGTGCGCTTGCTTGATGGTGGTTGGGCTGCATGGAGCAAAGCCGGTTACCCGACAGAGTTAGGGTTACCTAAAACGGTAACACCAGCAAAAAGTTTCGGTGCGACAATTCCGGTTCATCCTGAATACCTGATCTCTTTGGCACAGGCAAAAGAGATGCTGCAGCAGAAAAATACCTCGCTGGTCAGTATTCGTAGCTGGCCTGAGTTTATCGGGGAAACCAGTGGTTACAGCTATATCAAGGCTAAAGGCGATATTCCCGGTGCGAAGTGGGGCGGTGGTGGCAGTGATGCTAATCACGTAGAAGATCTGCACAACCCTGATGGCACTATGCGTACAGCCTCTGAATTGCAAACAATGTGGGAAAACTGGAATATCCAACCCACTGATAAAGTAGCATTTTATTGCGGTACGGGCTGGCGTGCTTCTGAAGCTTTTTTCTATGCGTGGATTATGGGTTGGAAGAATGTCAGTGTGTATGAC
This sequence comes from Plesiomonas sp. ISS29, assembly GCF_056522795.1. NCBI lineage: Bacteria > Pseudomonadati > Pseudomonadota > Gammaproteobacteria > Enterobacterales > Enterobacteriaceae > Plesiomonas > Plesiomonas sp. ISS29. The sequence continues at coordinate 2,592,076 of NZ_JAWRZQ010000001.1, read as the reverse complement.
GGTGGTTGGTATGAGTGGAGTTTAGACCCCGCGAACCCGATTGTTACCGGTGAGCGTAAAGCACAATAAATGGGTTATATTCAATTATTCGGACACCATTGCTAATTAGTACTACGTAATAATTAGCGGCATATAATACGTGTCATAAATACTACAAACGGTGTGATAGTCAGTACTATTGCACCGTTTTGGTTGCATAAAATCTGGGGAATAAAGCGTGGTTATTTTGCTGCTGTTGATTCCGAAGCGAAAACCTGCCAACCGGCATAAATACGAGTCAGTGTGGTAAACAGGCAAAGTGCGGAAAACAGGTAGGCCAGTGGGCTAAACCATTGCGGAAACAGGCACATTAAGGCAAAGATCAAGATAGTTTCACTGGCTTCGGTCAATCCTCCTAAGTAATAAAAACTTTTTTGTGGATAGGCTGTACTGGCTAATCCGCGCTTTTCGGCAATAATCGCAAATGCCAAAAAGCTGCAACCGGTTCCAATAAACGCATAAATTAGTGTTGCTGCCGCTAACGCATTTTCAGCCGGAGAATAGAGCGCAAACCCCAGCGGAACAGCAGAGTAAAATAAGAAATCGAGTACAATATCTAAAAAACCACCCCGATCGGTCGGCGTACTCAATCGGGCAACAGTACCGTCGAGACCATCAATAATACGGTTAAGCAGTATTGCCGCGAGCGCCCATAACGGTAACTGAAATGCCAGCAGGGGGATCACGCTGATACCAATAGCAAACCCGAGCAGCGTTAGCCGATCAGCGGTAAAACCCGACTGTATTGCTCGACGTGCCAACCACGTTTGTACCGGACGAGTGTAGGTTAGAACGAATCTATCAAGCATTGTGCAGGTCCTCAGGATGCTCTGGAGTAGATATCAGCGTGATGATGCGCCCTTGTGGTGGAGCATCCGCAGAGTCATGGGTTACCAGCAGTGTGGGGATATTCCGTTGGCTTATCTGTTCATACACAAATTCACGTAGTTGCTGTCTGCGGGAGTGATCGAGTTTAGCAAATGGTTCATCTAGCAACAGTGCATGTGGAGAGGCCAGTAGCGTGCGTAACAGGCTGACTCGCGCCCGTTGGCCGCCAGAAAGAGTGTGCGGATCGCGGTGATAAAAGCCGCTTAAGCCTGTTTCCGACAGCGCCTGTTCAATTTCCTCTTGCCGTTCGGCTTTACTTTTTCCCGCTGGAAGTGCAAAAGCAAGATTTCCACCTACGGTTAAATGCGGGAAGAGTAGATCGTCTTGAAACAAAATGCCTATCTTGCGCTGCTCGGTGGGAAGCAAATCAACCTGAGTGTCGTTCAGCCACAGTGAGCCTTTGGCGTGAAATGCGGGGTTCAGGTTGCCAATCATCCAGCTGAGTAGGGTGGATTTACCACATCCAGATGCGCCCATGAGCGTGACAATTTCCCCGCCACAGACATTCAGGCTTAATGGGCCAATGTGCAATGCAGCCGTGATTGTCGGCTGAATAGTGCGCAGAGAGACATTATCAAGTCTTAAGCTGTATTGGGTGGGTACGGTACTCAATGGGTAATATCCTTACATTTAGCGGGTTGGTATGTATCCCACCGTTAGGCTGTGTTTTTGGTTTTATTTTTGTGCTTGTGCGCAAAGTGCGTGGCAAACGCAAATGCACAAAGAGGAAACAGGGTTTGTAGTAATGCCTGCATAGCCAGTATTCGGCGATTTCCGCCCGCACTCAGTGTTACCGCTTCGGTTGTTACTGTTGATATTTTACCCGCCCCCGCAAACAGTGTTGGCAAGTATTGTGCCACACTGACTGAGATCCCCACGGCGCAGGCCAGTAAAATCGGCTGGCGCAGCAGCGGCCATTTGATGTGCAGGCAACTTCTCCAGTGGTTATAACCTAAGGTTTTTGCGGTGATAACAAACCGAGGATCAACGGCGCGATAAGGGCTACTGAGTATGAGCAGCATGTAGGGAAAGACCCACAGCAGATGACTCCAAATTACCGCAATATAGCCGCCATCAAGCTCGGCGTGCAACAGAACCCAATATTGTGCGCTGACCAGTGGTAAGGACGGAATAATCAGCGGGAAATAGAGCGCTGAATGGAAGGCTTTTGGCCCCCACTCCAGCCAGCATAGGGCAACTGGCAGTGCAATGATTATGCTGATTAGCGCGATACTAAGAGTATGAAATAGCGGCGTGTAGTCACTATTCAGCCACGCGTGAAGGCTGAGGTGAGTCGGCCACAAAGCAGGGAAAAACCAGCCATCAGCAACAGACCAAAGGACGATGATCAGCAGGCTAAGCCAGCCTAAAGCAAAGGGAAACCAGCAGAATAGAAGCTGAAGTGGTTTTGATATAACTTGTAAAAAATACTGTGATAAATACACGGTTATGCGGGCGGTGATAGAGCCTATTTTTGTTGTCTGCGGATAATCAATATGATTGATATTATGCCAACGAATACCGCGCGGGTGTTGCCATGTACGCGCGATAACATGCCACAACACCTTGCTGCACAAGCATAACCCCAGTAGTAATATCGGGAGCAGCAGGCTGGCCGTGTTGCCCTGTTGCTGAATCAGCGTTCGAGGGTCATTGAGCCACTGATTGATCAGCACGGCCAGTGTCGGCGGTGTTGTCGGCCCAAGGATCAGCGCCATATCCACCACCGAGATACTGTAAGCGGCAACGGCAATCAGCGGCCATTTTAGTTGTGGCAGCAGTTGTGGCAGCAGAATATGCCACCAAATTTGCCGATGGGCGTAGCCTAAACTGCGCGCGACGGTTAGCTGTTGTTGTATAGTTTGTTTTTGCAGCAGCGCTGACATTGCCCAGAGCAAAAACCAGCTCTCTTTGAGAGCAAGAGTCAGCGTCAGCGTGATGGCATAAGGGTCATGGATTGTTTGCCACACTGGGGGGGTAGACCATGCAAAGAGGGGGGCAAGCAAGCGGGAGAACCCACCCGAGGGGGCAACCAGAAATGCGATGCCAACCGCAAATGCCATATGCGGCAGCGCCAACAATAGCGGAAGTTGGCGGCCGATTTTTAGCCATTTCGGGCTAGCGTAATAGCTGATAACGGTCAGCAACATCAGCCCCAGTGCCAGCAATGTTGAGCCAATCGTTGAACTGAGGGTCAGCCATAGCGCGGCAACAAACTGCGGAGCGGAAAGCAGACTATGCCATGCCGACCAATGGAATAATGGCGCAGAGGTTTGCAGCATGCCGATGACAACGGGTATAAATATCAGCCCTACCAGCAGGGTGGCACAAACCGATAGCCATTTTTCCCGTAGGTATCGGCTGATATTGTAGCCGGCCGCGCTGTCATTATTGGGCATATTGTTTGGTATATTATTTGGCATTCTTGCGCAGGCTTCCCGGTTTCCTATGGCTGATTGCCATAACGGCGCAGCCACTCCTGCTCTAACGGTGCAACCCAGCTAGCATGCGGTTCAGCCAATACCGGAATCGATGCAACAGAACCAGCTTCTGTTGATGTTGCTGTGCGGTTATCCCCCGAAAGCGTAGGCTCTTGCTGTTTTAATACTGAAGGATCACCCCAAATAGCGATATCAGCTTTACGTTTCTGGGCTTGAGCCGACAACAAAAAATTGGCAAAAACTTGTGCGGCAGCCTTGGCGCTTGAGTTAAACGGAATGGCCAGATAGTGAACATTACCGAGCATACCTGCAGAGAACCCAAAGCTATACACACTCGGCGGTAGGCGCTCTTGCCGCACTAAGCTGGCCGCTTCATTCGGGTTAAAGGTCAGAGACAACACCAGCTCACCGTCGGCCAGCATAGTGTTCATGGTCGCGGCACTCAGCGGAAAACTGCGCCCTTGTCGCCATAATAGTGGGTGCAGTTGATCAAGGTAGCGCCATAATGGTGCAGTGGCTTGTGTAAATGCGGGTTCTGACACCGGTTGTTGCAGCCATTCAGGGTGAGGAGCAAGCTCAAGCAGCAGTTGTTTTAACAGCGCCACACCGTGAAAAGCAGGCGGCTGCGGGTAGGTTACGCGCCCACTATGCTGGTGGGCAAATGTCAGTAGTTCGGCGGCAGAGTTCGGCGGTGAGGTAGTGTATTGTCGGTCAGTAATGAAGGTGAGTTGTGCCAGCCCCCACGGTGCTTCAAAACCCTCGGTTGGTACAGAAAAATCAACGGTAACCGGTTTAGATTGATCCACATATTGCCAATTAGGTAAGTTCTCTGCCCACGGGCCGTAAAGTAAACCAGACTGCTTTAAAATATGGAAATTTTCACCGTTGATCCACAACAAATCAACCGAACCTTTTTGATCTCTGCCCGCTCTTTTTTCCGCCTGAATACGCGTAATAGCTTCACTGATATCAGCCGTTTTGACATGAATAACCTCAATACCGTAGCGCTGTTTTGCCTCTTTGGCCGCCCATTGTAGGTAAGTATTGGTGTTTTCATTGCCACCCCACGCATTGAAATAGAGTGTCTGCCCTCTGGCTTGTTGTTCGAGCTCTGCCCACTGATTGCTGTTGGCGGCATAACTTATGTGGGGGGAAAGCAAACCAGAGATAAGCCACAGCATGGCCAAACAACAGAAACGGGTAAACATGGTTTATCATCCTTGAGGGAAAATCGGTCTTCAGGTCTGAGTATTCAGTATGGCAGCTGCGCGCTGATGGCGTTATACGCTACATCACCATACGCGACAAACATGTGCAGATTATTTCACTGATTTGGCATGCTTACTGATACACCGTTTTATGAAAATAGGAAAAATACCGATAAGCAGCAAAGAGATCAGAATAATAGGCGATAAAATATCTGCGGGGTGACGAATCTGGCTCAGTTGAGTGCCGGCATTCACATAAATCAGCGCAGCTGGCAGCATGCCTAGCTGGCTAACCCAGTAATAGGTTTGGCTGCGTATCTGCGTCAGCCCCATTAGAATATTTACCAAGAAAAACGGAAACAGAGGGATTAAGCGCAGCGTCAGTAAATACAACAACCCTTCTTTGGCTAATCCGGCATTTATTGTCTGTAAACGAGCCGGAAAACGCCGCTCTACGCTCTCTTTCAGGCAATAGCGGGAAACCCAGAACGCCAGTGTTGCCCCGATACTTGAGGCAAAAGAGACCAAAACTACCCCCTGCGGTAAGCCAAACAGCGCACCGGTTGCCAGAGTCATAATGGTTGCACCGGGCAGAGAGAGCGCAACAACAGCAATATACAATATAAAGGTAACCAACCATGCTTGAAACGGGGCAGCATCTCGCCAGAGTAAAAGTGCCGTATAGCGCTCTTGCAGGTGTTCGAGCGTCAAAATGTGCTGTAGCCCAAAAATAAAATAGAGCGCAATCAGCCCAATGAGTAATGCACCCAGCCCCAATTTTTGGTACATGGTGATCAGTTCCTTGCGTGTATAAAGTCACGGTATTACAGCACAAAAAAGATAAAACAGAGCGAAAACATAACAGTATGGGATAAAGCAAAAAAGGTAAACAAGAGAGAGGAACGAAAGAAGAGTTACAGCATTACGAAGAGACAAAACGAAGAGATAAGAAAAATGTAGACCCGAAGTGGCGGAGGAGGTGAGATTCGAACTCACGAACGCTTTCGCGTCGCCGGTTTTCAAGACCGGTGCCTTCAACCGCTCGGCCACTCCTCCACTCGGGTGATGCGCACTATAGAGATCTACTTTGCCAATGTAAACCCCCGGCAAAACTGAGTGCGCACATTTTCAACACTCCGCACATTTTATCGGCACTTTTATCCTGTTTTGCGTTCAAAATGTGTAGGGGTGCAGACTTGAACTTCGTCACACAAGCCCATATATAGGAAACACAAGCTACAATAATCCGTTATGATACCGGAACAAAAACAATATTCAGGCCGCTACAGTAGAGATATCTGCGTAATGCGCTTTTTGCTGTGTACATTTTTCACAACATAACGTTATTTTTTGATTGATAAATAAGGATAAGACCATGGAACCTATCGTTATCACACAACGTGAAACGAGTCTGCTGAGCACACATAAGGTGTTGCGAAATACCTATTTCTTGCTCGGCTTAACACTCGCATTCTCTGCGGCTATTGCCACAACCAGTATGCTGATGGGCTGGCCTCGTCCGGGCTTTCTGTTAACGCTGGTGGGTTTTTATGGCCTGCTGTTTATGACTGAACGCTATGCCAACAGTGCCAAAGGGCTGATTGCCGTTTTTGCGCTGACCGGTTTTATGGGTTACACCCTTGGCCCGTTGCTCGGTGCTTTTCTTAAAGCCGGCGCAGGTGATGTCATTCTGACCGCGCTTGGCGGCACGGCTCTGGTCTTTTTTAGCTGTTCAGCCTATGTGCTGACAACCCGTAAAAATATGTCTTTTATGGGCGGCATGCTGACAGCGGGTGCTATTGCACTGTTAATCCTGATGGTAGCGGGTATCTTCTTACAGATGCCGGCAATGAATCTGGCTATCAGCGCACTGTTTGTTCTGTTTTCATCCGGCATGATTTTGTTTGAAACCAGCAATATTATTCATGGCGGGGAAACAAACTATATCCGTGCAACTGTCAGCCTATATGTCTCGTTATATAACCTGTTTATCAGCCTGCTGAGCATTCTGGGTATCATGCGCGACGAATAATCTGCCGTAACGCAGTATATGCGTGATAACGTGATAAGTAATATAATTGGCATTCAGCCGAGTATTACTCAGCGTATTAACATCAAACCCTGCTTTTGCAGGGTTTTTTACTCAATAACACGATCAAGTAAGAAGCAGAAAACCCATGTTGGAATATCAAGGCCATCAGATTGAAACTGATGCGAAAGGTTATCTAAAAAACAGTCAAGACTGGCATGAAGCATTAGCCGAGCTAATAGCAGAAGGTGAAGGCATCACCTTATCGCAAGCGCATTGGGAAGTGGTACGCTTTGTGCGTGAGTTTTATCAAGAGTACAACACCTCGCCGGCCATCCGTATGCTGGTAAAAGCGATGGCGCAAAAATACGGGGAAGAGAAGGGTAACAGCCGCTATTTATACAAACTATTTCCAGAAGGGCCAGCTAAGCAGGCCACCAAAATTGCCGGTTTACCCAAGCCGGTAAAATGTATCTGATTTGGTTGTCCCGTTATCTAATCATGCAATCTGCCGGGAACTGCGTTGATTGAGCGTGAACAGCGCTGTTAACGTACCTCAAATTCCGTTAGCTCACAAAAAGGCACTTCTTCAGCCATCAAACACTCCACATTGGCTGAACGGGGGCCTTCACTGAGCCAGTTAATCAGTGTATTGATTGCTAGCTCATCACCACAGGCTAGAACCTCTACTCGGCCATCACTTAAATTGCGGGCATAGCCTTTCAAACCGAGCCGCTGGGCTTGTTGCTGGGTAAAATAGCGAAACCCTACCCCCTGAACATGGCCTGCGATACAGATTTTCATACTGATCTTACTCATATATGATCCCCCCTAGAGGATGATAGGCTGTCATGGCTGCAGAGCATGATAAAGCTGCTGTCAGAACTAAATCTATAATAGGTAATACAGTAATTATTGTTCATATTTTAACCTTATCCATCCCAAAGTATATTAAATTAATATGAGCATCAGGCCATAAATTATCGGGATAACGGCAGATAGCTGGTCAGGTTGATTGCATTTATGCAGTGGCTCACCGAAAATAGCGGCCTATTTTGATCAGCTCTTGAGCGCATAAACTATGTCTGCACGTGTAATTCTGGCAAAAGGCCGCGAAAAATCGCTGCTACGTCGTCATCCTTGGATCTTTTCAGGCGCTATTGAGCGTGTGGAAGGAAAACCACTTTCTGGTGAAACCGTCGATGTGCGTGATAAGGGCGGCCACTTTCTGGCGCGTGCCGCATGGTCAGCCGATTCACAAATTCGTGCTCGTGTGTGGACATTTGACAGCAACGAAGAGATCGATCAGGCATTTTTTGTTCGCAAACTTAAGCAAGCGCAAGCATGGCGCAATGTAGTTGCTGCGCGTGATGATCTAACCGGTTATCGCTTGATCGCCGCCGAATCAGATGGCTTGCCGGGGATCACTATCGATCGCTACGATAACTATCTGGTACTGCAACTGCTCTCTGCGGGTGCCGATTTTCATCGTCTGACGTTAATCAATGCGCTGCGTGAATGCTTCCCAGAGTGCAACATCTATGAGCGCTCTGATGTTGCGGTACGCAAAAAAGAGGGGCTGGCTGAAACCACCGGCGTACTGTTTGGAGAAGAGCCGCCCAAGCATCTGCCTATTCGTGAAAATGGTGTGCAGATTATGGTGGATATTAAAGGCGGCCATAAAACCGGTTTTTATCTTGATCAGCGTGAAAGCCGTTTATCTGCCAGCCGCTATGTGGCTGGAAAGCGAGTATTAAACTGTTTTTGTTATACCGGTGCATTTGGTTTGTTTGCACTAAAAGGCGGTTGTGACAGCGTCGTTAACGTTGATATCTCGCAGCCGGCGCTTGATATTGCCCGTCAAAACGCAGAGCTTAACGGTTTTGATATGAGCAAAGCTGAGTTTGTACGCGCTGATGTGTTCAAATTACTGCGTGAATACCGTGATAAAGGTGAGAAATTTGACGTCATTATCATGGACCCGCCGAAATTTGTTGAAAACAAAAGTCAGCTGGCCGGTGGTTGCCGTGGTTACAAAGACATCAATATGTTGGCAATGCAGTTGTTGAATCCTGAGGGAATGCTGCTGAGTTACTCCTGTTCAGGTCTGATGGAGTCAGGTCTGTTCCAGAAAATTCTGGCCGATGCTGCGCTCGATGCTAAACGTGAAGTGCAATTTGTAGATTACTTCTCACAGGCAGCCGATCATCCGGTGATCAGTACCTATCCAGAAGGCTTATATCTGAAAGGGTTTGCTTGCCGCGTAGTTTAAAATGCCGCACATTAAAGTGTATTGACTCCGATAAATCTTCACTCAGCAGGGTGCAAAAGTACCCTGTTGCAGCGGTTTCGCGCTGCCTTCAATGGTTGGAAAAAAGCATAATATTTGTTCGTTATGCTTGATATTTTGCAGTAATCCCCCCAGATTGAAAGAGAGAGCTGCAGATTATCGAGGAGGGCATCATGATTGCCGTAAAATTTAAACCCGGACAGCAAGTTCGCCATAGAATGCTGGGCTTTCTTGGGGTTATTCTTGATGTCGATGCGAATTATTCACTGCAAGAGCCAACACCGGCAGAGATGGGGCTCGATGAAGCCTTGTGCAGTGCGCCTTGGTATCATGTGCTGATGCAAAATGAGGTTGGTGAGCAGGTGCATACCTATATTGCCGAAGTTCAGTTGGATCAGGAAACTCTGCCCTTGCATCCGGATCAACCGGATATGGATGATATTGCCGAGGCAATTCAAGAGCAGCTAGCACTGCCACGTACGCTGCATTAAGTCTATATACCGCGCATGCTTTTTTGTGGCTACGAGTGTAAATACGGTACTCGTAGCCTGCAAATTCTGAGTTAGTCAGTAGGTGATTCAAGACAAGGTTTTGCCAAATCAAGGCGCGGTAACTCAATTTTTGGGCAACGATCCATCACCACCTGCAACCCCGCAGCAGCAGCCAGTGTGGCTGCTTCTTCATTGATGATCCCCAGTTGCAGCCATAAGGTTTTTGCGTTAATCGCTATTGCTTCTTGTGCAATGGCATAAGCGGCATCGGCACTACGGAAAACATCAACCATATCAACTGGTTCACTGATTTCACTCAAACTTGCTTGCACGGTTTGGTCCAAAATCGTATTTCCAGCTAGGCCAGGATTGACCGGAATGACCCGATAACCTTGCTGCAAAAGATAGTTCATGACCCGATAGCTTGGCCGTTCAGGTTTATCGCTTGCACCGACCAGTGCAATGGTGCGGGTTGTTTGTAATATCTGTCTGATACTCTGATCGTTCATCGCAAACTCCTGTTATTAATGGGGGAACTGAGTTGATCTGTATCACAGCGTTATATCTGTCTCAGGAAGTGATTGCAAAGTGTTGTATGATTCGGCATCTTTTTATTCAGTTTTTGATAAGAAATGGCATCAGTGGATGCCCTGAGAATTGTCGCTATTGCCGTTGACAGTACGACACCCAGTCAATAATAGGAGATTCACATGAAATTGCGCCATCTTTACGCTGGGATGCTGGCGTTATCCTGTTCAGCGCCCTTGCTGGCTGCCAGCCTGAGTGTATCGAATGACATTGAACTACTGATGGTCGACGGTAATAAAGTGTCGAGTAGCCTATTGAAGTCGACAAATTATGTCGAACTGCCAAATAGCACCAGTCAGATACTGTTTCGTGTGGAAAAAATTGTCCGCTCAGGCTCTGATCAGACGCTGTTTACTTCATCACCTATTATTGTCTCTTTTGATACAACCGCTGATCAAAAAGTATCGATAGCCTTACCGCGTTTAGATACTGACAGTGAAGGGAAGCGCTTTAATCAGGCATTGAACTTTCGTTTAGTGGATCAGGCTGGAAAAAATATCCCGTATAAATCGGATGTGCTGAGTGTTGATGGTTTGATGTCATCGCGCAATATGCAAGACGCTCTGGCAACATACAACCATTCGAGTGCTGCAGCGGCTCTGGCAGATTTAGCGCCAGCGATGGCAGCGACATTAACGGTACCTGTTACCGCGGGGGCAGCGCCTGCGGCATCGCCAACACAAGCGGTGAGCCAGCAAACGGTAACGTTAAAAGGTGAGAACGTATCAGAGCAGATGTTGCAGTATTGGTTTCAGCAGGCAGATACTAAAACACAGCAACGTTTTATGCGCTGGGCGCAGAGTAATGCACGTAAGTAAGCGTTATCCGCTGTTGCTTTTTAATCTTTAGAGGTGTGAACGCGAATAGGTGCTGTTTTGGTTGTATAAACGCACCTGTTCGTAAAAAACACCATCCGAAAAAGGAATCTGTTATGCATACCACTACCCGAATTATGCCTGCGCGCAAGCAAGTAGCACTGGTTGCTCATGATCACTGCAAAGAGGCGTTATTACGCTGGGTAAACGAAAATATAGAGAAACTGCGTGGGCACGATCTGTATGCTACCGGTACAACTGGGGCGATGATCTCGCGTGCTACCGGATTATCGATCAACAGCTTGCTCAGCGGCCCGATGGGTGGCGATCAGCAACTTGGCGCGTATATTTCAGAAGGCAAAATTGATGTACTGTTTTTCTTTTGGGATCCGCTGAATGCCGTACCGCATGATCCGGATGTGAAAGCGTTGCTGCGTATTTCAGCTGTCTGGAATATTCCGATTGCAACTAACCGTGCTAGTGCCAATTTCTTGGTCAAGTCAGCGCTGTTTTCTGAAGAAGTTAGCATTGAGATCCCCGATTACCCGCGCTATCTGCGTGAGCGTTTAGGCTGATTTTTATCCGCTACACACAACTTGCTAGCAGTTCAGAGATAAGATCCTGCCGTTTTACACAAAAAAACGTTAAAATCAGTATAGCTATGGCCTTTTACCTTGAGGAACGCCCTGATGATGGCGACTGTACTGAATATTTTTAACTTTGTGATGGGTGGGTTTATCACCACGTTGGGCTGGCTGCTGGCAACACTCTTAAGCATTATTTGTATTATTACCTTACCGCTAACCCGCTCTTGTTGGGAAATCACCAAAATGTCGTTAGTGCCTTACGGTAACGATGTGGTGAAGGTCGATGATTTGGAAAACCGCAGTAATGGCCTTCTGGCTGCCGGTGGTTTTATCCTGAATATTATCTGGTTTGTGATGGCCGGCTGGTGGTTGTGTATTGTGCATATCATGGTAGGTATCGCACAGTGCATCACTATTATTGGTATTCCTGTCGGGATCGCACATTTCAAATTGGCAGTTGTTGCACTCTGGCCGGTAGGCCGCCGTGTTGTTCCGAATGAAATTGCTCGCCAGATCCGTGCTGAAAAAGCCAATATCACGTTAGATCGTTATCGCCGTTAAATCAGTCAGGAATGTTGTAGTGCCGTTTGTAGGTTCATTATCCCGATTGCGTCATCTGTTCAATAACAGCCGAGTTTTATACTGCACGCAAATTTTTGTAGCGCTAAGCGGTGCGGCACTTTTCCCGTGGCTGATGGGAGATGTGCTCTCAACCATTCCGGTAACGCTTGGGGTAGTGGCTGCAGCACTGACTGATTTGGATGATAGGTTAACCGGCAGGTTGCGTAACATACTGATTACGTTGATCTGTTTTTTGGTGGCCTCGGTCTCTATTGAATTACTGTTTCCGTATCCATGGCTGTTTGCTCTGGGGTTATTGCTCTCTTCATTTAGTTTCATCATGTTAGGCGCGATTGGCCAGCGTTATGCCACCATTGCATTTGGTGCTCTGCTGATTGCCATTTACACCATGCTGGGCGTTTCACTGTTCGATAATTGGTATCAGCAACCGGCTATGTTACTGGCCGGAGCGCTCTGGTATAGCGTAATTTCGCTGCTCGGTTATGTACTACGCCCGGTACGCCCGGTGCAGGAGAATATGGCGGCTTGTTACGAGCAACTGGCCCGTTATTTGGATGCAAAAAGTGCATTTTTTGACCCTGATGAGGTAGATCGCTACGATGAGCTGCAAATCAGTGTTGCACTGAGCAACAGTGCGCTGGTCAGTACACTGAATAAAACCAAATTATCACTGTTTGCCCGTTTGAAAGGTGATCGCGGCCAGCGCAGTACGCGCCGATTATTGCGCTATTACTTTGTAGCGCAAGATATTCATGAACGTGCCAGCTCTACGCACAATCAATACCATGCCTTAGCGCAGCGCTTTCGCCACTCTGATGTGCTGTTTCGTTTCCAGCGTCTGCTGATGTTACAAGCAAAAGCCTGTCGCCAGTTGGCACAGGCGATCATTGAAGGGAATGAGTATCACCATGATTTTCGCTTTGAACGGGCATTTTCGCTGTTGAATAGCGCATTAGAGCGGCATCAGCCAGAAAAAAAGGAAGACAAGCGGTTACTGGCATCACTGAGTTTTGTTCTGCGTAATTTGCAGGCTATTGACTGGCAATTATCCCATATCAATTCCGATAAAATGATCAGTTTACCGCAGGATAATACGCTGGCCGATGATGGTTTACATAGCTTTTCTGATATATGGCGGCGTATCCGCGATCAGCTAACACCGGGTTCTGCGTTATTTCGGCATGCGGTGAGAATGTCATTAGTCTTGTGTGCCGGATATGCGCTGATCATGGCATTCAATATGGAACGCGGTTACTGGATTTTGCTTACCAGTTTGTTTGTCTGCCAGCCGAACTACAGTGCCACACAGTTACGGTTACGCCAGCGGGTTCTAGGTACGTTAGCCGGTATTATCGGCGGTTTGCCACTGCTCTATATTATCCCTTCGTTAGAGGGGCAATTACTGCTGATTGTGCTGTTAGGTGTACTGTTTTTTGCTTTTCGTACCGTACAATACGGCTATGCTACCGCATTTATTACCATGCTAGTTCTGTTCTGTTTCAATCTGATGGGAGCAGGGTTTGATGTGGCGATTCCCAGAGTTACTGATACATTAATCGGTTGCGCTATTGCATGGCTGGCTGTGACCTATATCTGGCCTGATTGGCGTTACCGCCGTTTACCGCGTGTGATACAAAACGCCATTGACAGTAACGCGCACTATTTAACCGAAATTATTGCCCAGTATCAGCAGGGAAAAGATGACAGTTTACGCTATCGGGTTGCGCGCCGAGCCGCGCATAATGCCGATGCCGAGCTAGCATCAGTTATCTCGAATATGACCACTGAGCCGCTGAAATCACGTCTGATTTTAGATGAGAGCTTTCGGGTTCTGTGTTTAAATCACGCCATGCTGGGATATATCTCGGCATTGGGTGCGCACCGCAGCAAACTTCCGGAAAATGCCGATGCCCGTGCATTGCTTAAAAATGTGACTCAGCATATTTTGTCGCAATTACACATTATGTCGGCTCAGTTGCAAGAGTCATCCGCTTGTGTTGAAGTAAATAATACCCATCTCTTTGCGCAATCATTATTAGAGCAAGATTTGCAGGATAACGATGCCCGGTTTGTCTTACAGCAGTTAGGGCTGATTAACCGAATGCTTGATGAGCTTAATTCACTGACTCAAAAAATAACCTGCCGTTATCGGGAAAGTAAATAATATCTAATCTCTATCTTGCCCTTGAGAAGCCGGTATTTAGAGTCGACTTTTTTTGAGATAGAGATTAAAAAGTATAAGTGTAGGCAGATAGATCAGAAAACCGGTAAGTACACCTAAAAACCGATAAATACCGTAGTGATCATTCATAAATGATGCGGAGTTATGTACACATACCATTAATAAACCGACTGAAAACTGAGTGCCGATATACGATGATTCGGCACTGCTATCTTGTACTATTTTTCCTATTGCTGTGCCAATTAACGTTAGTATCATTAATAACAAATAGGAAGCAAAATAGACACTGATGATATTAAAGATAATACCTACTGATGCGCCTAATAAACAACCAATGGCACGATAATGCAGTTTGGTTATGGTTGCGGCTGGAAGGTTTGCTGATGTCACCGTACGTGGCTGGTTAGATACCGCTAAAATAGTCACCGCAGCTTGTATAAACATAGCACTGTGGGTGAATAGTGTGGTAATTGGCGTCAGGCTAATTGATAGCCCAGCAAGTAATGAGAACGGAATATAGTTGTCTTTTTGAATATTAGATTCTTGATTTTTTTCGGTTTGAATACTCACCGATTTATTTATTTGTGATGCACTCGCCATGGTTGCGGGAGGTATTTTATTACGTTTAAAAATCCAACATATAAGACCACTGATAAGAATGGTAGATATTGAGCCGAGTGTGACATCACTGGCGCGCATTATACCGATTTGAGTGATATTTTGTGCCGGATAGATAAAAGCATAGCCTACAATCAGCGTGAAGGTTAAACCAAAGAATAATATGGCATAATTATATTCATTCGAAGCTGTGTTAGTACAATATGCCGTAATACAGTTTACAATAAAAAACAGGCTGCAAACGGTGATTAATGATAACTCATGCTGAAAAAAGAGTGCAAATAGCGTTCCGCATACTCCGCCAAGCAGAGTGCCGAGTATCCGCAATACACCACGCTTAAAGGTCTGGATAAACAGAGGCCGCATAACAACATAAGCACTAAATGCCGCCCACGTTGCGTATTCAAACTTCAATATATGGGCAAAATAAATGGCAAGTGCCACAGCTAAAACTGATGCTACCACATCAATGGCAGAGATTTTTTTGAGCTCAAAATGAAGCGTCAGTTGTTTAATTTTTTGTGTGATGTTACAAAATGTATTATTCATGTTGGCAATTAAATTGAAATTAGTGCGAGTAAGCATCTCTTTATGTAGCATTACATAGTTAGATTTTCCCTGCAATAAAATGAGTGCTTCAGTATGTATATAAAGCATAGAGTATATAACTCTATAGCGATCTACAATGTTCTTGGCAAAGAGGCTCCAATGAAAATACCAATAGACTTATTTGTCATTATTTCCTAAAGAAAACAGATTTATCAGTTCATACGCAAAAACAGCTCAATGCTGCCGCACGTCAATTGAACGAACGTCCTAGGAAAACATTTAAGTTTAAAACGCCATCAGACATGATGGCGTTGGGTATTGCGATGAACACTTGAATCTACAGTAGCCTTTTTTAAGGTTCCTTTCTCGAGATTAATCCGTTCAATTTAGTGTTTAAGTGCTCTGATTTCAATCTGCTAAGGTGTCATTGGAGAGACTTTAGGTGTAAGACCTTAGCGCTCGATTTGAAGTTGTGTTACTCGCTTACTGACCGTCGATTTACTCACGATCATGCTTTTGTTGCCGCGTCTTGTGTATAACCATGATCAACGACTAATTGAGCAGTTTCGAGCTTAATTGCAGCTATATCGTGCACGTTTACTTTTATTCATGTTGCCACCTAAATGGATTATGAGTGAGGCCATAACATTTCTTATTAGTTGGCCAAATTCACTATGCTACTACAGCCACTACAATTACATTTTGACTGTGTGTGATTAGATAAGATTCTATTGTTAATTAAAATAATAAGGAGCCAGCAAGGCTCCTTTAATTATGTGTTAGCCTTAGTTATGTAGTACCAGCGTATCCCCTATATTAATACTTTTGCTGATTAATTTATTTATGATGGCTGTTAACTGCTTAATGTCGCCTTCAGTTGACCCAATAGAACCAATTTGTGGCTTGCTATTGGCTACTAGATTACTGATGCTACTAGATGAGACAGCTCTGTATAGAGAAATATATGGTGTTGATTCACCAGAGTAAATTATTGTGACGGAGTCCGGTACAGTAAGTTTCGGCTTCCCGCCTACTATGTTATACATTCTAGTTTCTAACCCATACTTTCTAGCACACTCAGGAATGTGACGTTCATTCACATTTTTTCTATTGGAGTATTTGGCATCTAAAATATGGCACTCAACGCCTCTATCACCACTGACTCTGATTTGAAAATCTGGCCGCCACGTCCTCGTTTTTACTTTATGCTTCATATCATAGAGCTTACCTAATACTGGGTTAGATAAGTCCTCTAAGCTGCCTGTTTGTATATCATATAGTAGCTTAACTATTAATCCTGATGGATGTTTAAAGGTATAAACATTGCACGGTTCATTTAGCGGTCGTAAAATTTCCACACCATCTATATCAAGATACTTTGCTGCATTTAAACTGAAGTTTAGATCTGATAAAGATTGGTGAATGTTTATCAGGGCAACAAACTCATACAATTTGCTAATATTTCTAATCCCATAAAGCTCACTTGTTCCTCGCCAAGATGGTTCTCCAATTTTGTAATATTCATCCATGAATTTATAGAGTGCCATATAATGAGATTTACTCAATACTTGCTGAGTTGGGGTTGGCAGTAAATTCTTGCTTTTATCTAGAACACATTTGAAGTCACGTTGTAGTCGGCTTAGAGCTAGCCTTACACTTGCATACGAAACATCTAACTTTTCTTGCTGAAAAGATATAAATATTCCTGAGTCACGAAGCACCTGATCAAGGGATATATAATCAATGCCATTAACGGATAAGACTCCGCTGTTACTTTTCTCAGTAGATAATTCTGATTTAAGCAGAATGATAAACTGATAAAATGATTTTAGAAAGTATAAAATAACTTGATTTTCAAATACATTTAGATTTTGCTTTATCTCATTAGTAATTATGTGCTGTATCGCATAATGTTGGCCGCGAATAAGCACGTCACCAGATTGAGCATCCGTACGGGTCAAGCTATCAGGGTGCATTGATAAATATGCAATGGTCCTGTCATCAACAGGCATTGATCGCGAGAAAGGTCGGATAACTGATTTACTGCTATTTTTTACACAGGGGTCATGATGAAAACGACCCCACTCATTGTTCAAATATTCAACAGCCCTTAGCCCTGCAATTAGCTTCTCAGATAAATTATTTGATGAGCATTGTGCTTCACTTCCACCCTTTGTAACTGAAAAACATGTTGAGCTTATGTCTTCCTTACTAATGATATAGCGTAGAAAGTTAAGTGCTCTTTCATAGCTTATTTTACTAGCGTAAACGTTAATAGGGCGGGATATGGCAATTATCTCAGTGTTGGCATTGCTATCATTCACTATTTCTGCATGTGTGATTCCAACAAAATTTCTAAAAGCTTGGCTTGGAATGCTTTCATACACATGATAGCCATCCTGATTATAGTGCTTCTCAAAACGTAAGGAGTAGTCTCCTAGCAGTAATGTTGGTTGTAATAGTTCATCTGATACTATTTTATATGATACGGTTTCATACTCATGAACCGAGATGATAGATTCATCTTGATCCATTAAGCTAATAACCCTTGAGTCACTAAGAAGTGAAAAATCAAGAATGCTCATAATACAACTTCCCCCATCTATTAATAATGGAAGAAGTTATAAGTTTCTAAATTTTGTTCTCCTCGTACCAAAATATCAGATAGCTTAGCAAAGGAAAGCTCTAAATCTAAGTTTTCTAGTGACTCATTTAATGACTCGAGTCGCAGTTTAGCCCCAGCTCCACTTCCTTGAACAGATGGAAGGACATAGTATAAAACAGCAAAATCTATAGCTTTTGTTAATGCAGGAATATCGCTGAGTTGCGCTGTAACTTTAAGTACAGAAGTTAAAACATAAACATAGTCCACTAAAGTTGCTAATTTACGTCGACTCAAAATGATAGGAGGGCCTTTTTTAACGTCTCTATCTGCTAGCATATCAACAACAGCTTGTAGTTGTTGAGGAAGAGATGTGTTGTCAATGCTCAGCTGCTTCCTAAGGTAGGCGTTCTTTCCAAATAAATCAGAAAATGTCTTGAATGACAACTTAGAATAAGATTCGATATCATCAATATAGTCAACGCTATCATCTACGAAACTATCAAATGGAATAACAGGGGCTCGGTCAATTAGGCGAGGAGATAGAGCTTCTGTGGTCAAGTCATGGTTTATCGTTGCTACTATGCGCAAAGATTCAGGTATGCGAATTTCTTCTTTTGATAGTCTTAATGTCTTATCAGCTTCATCATCGCTGATATTTATGAGGAATGCACCGTAGTGCTCAATTGCGGAAAGATTAGCTTCATCTAATAGCATCAAGCTTAGTGGCGCTGAGTGTGCGGTATCATTATTTACGCCTTTTAGAAATTGATATACACCGGATGGTGCTGGAGAGAAAGAGTTAGAAAGGCTATTAAAAAAGCCAATAAACTCACGTTCAGAGACCCAACTTCTACCGACAGCTACTTCGATAAATCGCTCATCCATTTTCAAAATACGTTTGAGTAGGCGCACAAATGATGTCTTGCCTAGGCCTGGAGCTCCGGTGAAAATACTTATTAGTGATTGAGCCTGAGCAACTAGCACGGACGAAATAAATTCATTAGAATATGAGCGGCTATACTCTTTTGACATCTGGCCTGCAATGTAATTAACAAGCTTTGAAACCTCGGCTTGAGCTTGACTCATTTCTTTAAAATCGATATTTTTAAGCTCTGGCGTATTAAATGGTTGAACTTTTAAATCGGAGTTTATTGGCGCTTGGATAATTGTTGATACGAAAGGAACTAATTTTCTTAGCTCTGTTTGTAACTCCATTTCATTAGAACGTAGTGTTTGTTGAACTTTATGTATGGATTGTTCTAGTTGATCTTTCCGACGAACAAGATAGTCCATACTTGATTCATGCTGCTTAATGGCTTCTTCAAAATTAGCATATTGCTGTAATTCACTGCATTGAGCGTTCAGCTTATTCAATTCAGCTTTGCGTTCCTGAATTTCGCTATCAAGGCTTTGACGTCGTTCTTGAATTTTCTCATCAAGCTGGACATTATTTAACTCTTCTTGAAGCAATGCTTCATATTCATTTTGTTTGTTTACAAGTAACTGGTCTTGTTCTGCTACTTTAGATTTTGCATCTTGCAGCCTTTGTTCTGCCTCTTTAATCTTTAAATCAATCTTTGAATGTTTTTCGGCTGCAATTTTATCCCAACTGGCAATATAGTTTTCTTTATTGAGTTCTACATAGCTCTCAATTAATTTTTTTCCGCTCTCATCGTTATTTACTATATCAATAATTAATTTTTGCCACTCGGAATCTTCAGCTGCAGATTCGCAAATTTTTAGTATTGTGTCTTTGCCTTCCTGTGTCAACGGGTGCTTTCTGTCCTGTAGCTCCATGCGAATAGCTGTTAATGCTGGTTTTGTTATTTTTCGTCTGTCAGCTAAGTTTCTCAGAAAACCAACAATATCGTTTTTCATCATATATTGGCAAACTGAATATGGTGCATCTTTTATCTTTGATGTGTCGAGTAAATATTCATCTCCATGAATAGACACTAGGTGAGGCTTGATGGCATTGTATTCAACTTTTGAAATGTAGTTTTGCTTTGTATTCAGAGGGTCCGCGCCAATATTAAGCAGCAAGTTACCTTCATAAGGTCCAGTAAACTCCATATACGTTTCAATTTTAGAACGGCAAGCTGTAGAAAGCTCGAATTTGAAAGGGCCATAAGCAAAACCGTCATCTACTATGTAGAAGCTACGAGTCGATGGTATGACAGGAAGCACTAGGTCAGTTGTATCGAGAGGTGATGGTAGCTTCATGTGAAGCATGCCTAATATTCCAAGTGCATTAAATTCTTTTATGTTATTTTTAAATGTTACGTAACGAGTGACATCATTTTTTTCTTCATATAGATTATTAGGAACTGCTTCAATGCGTATTAATCTGCGGTGGTAGCGTGCTTTGGCATCTTGGAATCCATCAATGATGAAGACTTCTTCAGCTTCGTCAAAAAAAATACGTTCATTTATTTTTTTTATTTCTCCGTCATCAAACTCTTCAAATAGAACATTAATAAACCCTTTGCTTATTTTTGATGACGCATCATCGCCATATGTTGGTTTTGGTCTATCTAAATAACCGATGACAATACGACTTTCAGTGTTGCTACTCATTTTATATCCCTTGATGTTTTGAAAGATTTTTACTTAAAAATATATTTTCTTTAAGCGCAAATTTAAATTGTGTTACAATTAGTGTCGGCAATATTAAGCAGATAGTTTGGTTATCATAATCTTATACTATGGTGTCGTCAGCTATGATGACCACCTGTTGTGTGATATCTATCCAAATTTGATGTTTAACAGCACGTATGGCTTAAAAATGAAGTTGTATGCAACAGCGTGCATTTATTGCTTGTTTGCAACAACAAACCGCATGATTAGTTAGGAATCCTTCTCTTTGTGAAATTAATTAATGGTAATGTTTCATAATATTGTGCAAGTTATCGATATGAAGGAGGGCGTTTGGGTTTAGTACTTAATGTTGACCAGCAACCAGTTGCGGCAGCAATTACCATAGCCACAGAGGGCGTAACCACCAGCTATGGCGAATTCACTTCTGGCAGTGATGGAACTGTAGACAGAAAGATCTGCAAGATGCTGGATAAAGGAAAGGTGCTCGCTGCAGTTGATAAGCTACCTTCCCATTTATCCAGTTGGTTACTGGTTGTCTATGCTGCACTGGGTTATGTTTCCGATGGACGAGCACAAGAGTTATATGATGTCGTTCTGAGTGAGTTCGTCGGTCGCTATGGTGATGCCGATTTTAAACTTTCCGAAGATCGCTGGGATGCGTTTATCCGACTCATCCCTCTGATCTGCAATGACGTAGCTAGACATGGCACTGACGTTGATGCCCAGTATCGACCGGCAGAATACATTGCCGTACTCGCAGCTGATACCGGTTTAGAGGCATCGGTTTTACGTAAAGGTTGGCGCCGTGATTGGGCCCATGCAATTGAATTTGTAAAAAGCATTCTCGACGGTTGGGGCGCGCTAGCAAAACAGAAATTTCGACAAGAACTAACAACCTTCCATATGGCTAGATTTTGTTTTGCGGCATATTTAATATGCAAACCGTATAGTGGTGAATTGCATCCTATAACCTGATAACCCGCCTCGAGCAGGTTTTTTTGTGCCTTTTTTCGGAAGAGCTTGCTGTGTTAGCGCGACAGAGTTACTTGTGTGTCACGGCAATTTTATGGAGAAAAAACATGCAAAATTAGGTGGATATGACAATTCCCGCACAGAACGTTTACCGCTTTCTTCCTAGTGATAACTGGGTGGGGCCTGTCGATATGGAACGAGCCACGGGCCTCACATAGGCACTGTGTCAGTTGATATTGACGCAATTGGTGTTGGCCGGTTTGGCTGAGGATGTGAGCGGGAACGATATGTACTTTAGGCTCTCGCTATACATGTTCTGTGATTCCCGCTTAGCGGCGGACACTGAGATATGGGTCGACAGCGACTCAAAGTCTTAAACCATATTGTGTGGACTAAACCGTCCGGTCCTTGGCGACGTATGCGTAAAGAGGATCTGCGTTCTTTCTTTCCCGCTACTGAGCGCATTATCTTTGCCGAACACTATGGGGCAGAGGGCTATGTTAAAGGACAGTCCGGATATGCGGTGAAGTGTAAGGCATTACGGCAAGAGGTCTTCAAACCTCTGATTAGCTATTTCAGTGACGCACGCAAAGCACTGGGGATTAGCGCGGCAGAGATTAACAAGGCGACAGGTACCCAAATGTGTTCGCACTGGTTTGCCGCTAGTCAGTGGCAGCAGCCAAGCGAAACCCAATATAAGCAACTACAAGATCTATTCAGCCACAAGGCCGCAGAGCTGGGCAGAGGAAATGTACTGCAAGAAAGTTATGGCGAACTTGCGAGACACTATTCTGCACTGAGTGATGAATATAGTGGCTTGGTGGCACAGTATGCCGATTTGAAACGGCAGTACGAAAGCTTCCGCCGCCCGTTCTCCGTGACAGCAGAAGTGCCGCACACCGATGTATGGACATTCCTACCAATACAGGCATATCCTGGCAAACATCTTTGTGAAAAACCGAGTGCCTTAATGGAGCACATCATAGCCACCAGCTATCGCCTAGGAGATGTGGTTGCGGATTTCTTTATGGGCTCCGGCTCTACGATAAAAGCAGCATTAAAGCTGGGACGTAAAGCCATTGATGTTGAGTTAGAGGAGGGGATCTATCTGAAGGTAAAGGAACAATTGCAGATATGAAATCCGAACCATATTCATGTTTCTGACCTGCCTATCTTAATTCTCCAAAAAAGACTGGAGTTTACATCTCATAACTAGAGCTTTGCGGTGTGATGGATGTCTATATTTCCTAACCTGATTAAGTAAAACGCAATGTAGCTCCACGATTTCTTCCTCCAGGATTCCGTAGTATTGCCGTCCTCCAACCTCTCCCGGCTTGAAGGCCTTTTTTGTTTTTAGCACTCAACATTTCTGCCTTGAATACTTGTCGGTAAACGCTGGGTGGCTCATTGGTATGAGTCATTCCAGTCACTTTAACCACTCTGAGCAATAACTTGCTCAAAACTCAGTTTATTTATCCTTTTGAGCAATAACTGCAACATATTTTATCTGTTTTAAGCAGGATCTTGCTCGGTTGCACTCAGCATAATAGATAGTTTAATTAACGCATTGTTTATAAATGAGTTTTTATGTGGCGTAAGTTTTGCTTAAGGTGCTCGCAATGCTATGAATTTAGGCATGTCGCGAGAGTAGTTATAGCCATTATAGCTACAGCGAAGATCGCGCAGAAAAAGTAAAGGGCACTTGAGAGTGGCAGTCAATTTTTATAGGGAAAATCGTGCGATTCATAATGGCCGTAAATTGGAGCTAGTGAGGAAGAACAATGTCTAAAAAAGCTGCCACGATAGGAGATATTGGTACCGACCATGACGGATTCCCTCCAACGCCGATAATCGAAGGTTCGCAAGATATCATCATCGACGGTAAGCCCGCAGCCAGGGTGGGTGATGCGCTAGAGCCACATGCTAAACCCGGCAGTCCGCCCCATGATCGCGCAATAACTACGGGTTCAACGACCGTTTTTTTTAACGGTAAGCCAGCGGCATTAACGGGGAGTAAAGTGGGGTGTGGCGGAGTCATTATCGGCAGTAGTTCGGTGATTATTGGTGACATGGAACCATCGGTGGCCACTCCATTAAATCTTGCTAGCTTGTTTGATGAGCACTTTTGCATAATGGATTGTGAGACCGACGCTCCATTTGAACATTTGGCTTATGGCATGACTTCTTCAAAGGGATTAGTTGAAGGGATGGTTGATGCAAATGGTAAAACATCAAAAGTAAAAGGTGAGACTGAAGATAACCTGACACTTGATTATGTTTTTCAAACAAAAATAGGACTTAGATAATGACTGTTGCTAGTACAAAGTTATCGCCAAGTGTTAATACAAAAGGTCAGGATGTTAAGGTAGACATTTTCCACCTAGATCAAATTCCTGATGCAATGGATAAAATGAGCTGGAAGGTTGCACCTCAGCTAATGAGACACTGGTTTAGCATTACTCCTGCATTTAAATTTACGCAGGACATAAAAGATAAGTTTATTGCTGGTGATGCAAGGCTGATACCAGAAGATCGAGTTAACGATACGATAATTAAAATGACGTGGGCACTGCCATACATCAAAGGTAAGCTGCAAGAGAAAATGAAAACATGGAATTCAACTGCGGGAATAAAACTGTTACGTCAAAGGTTGATGCGTGCTGGTTATTCTCCAAACATGTGCATTCCTCTTGGAATGAGTGATAGTGCTAGAGTGCTGGATGCAACCGCGCAAGTGAATACGATCGGGGTTGGCGGGTTATTGGATACAATTGATGATTGGTATGGAGCTATCGGTAATGCAAGCTTGAAATTTGCAGTAAGGGGTTATTCTGGCGCTCATCATGGACGGCCAGCCTTTTTTGTAGATAGGGTTGGTGTATACCTCAAAGACACATACGATTTTGTTGATGGGGGAAAATACATATCTGAGCCTCTTGGTGTATGGAGTAAGAATGGAGTGCTAACTAAAGCTAGGAGTGCAGCATACCTTGCTTCGTATGGCTCTGCTTTATTTGGGATATTAGCGCGTGAATGGAGTGGATTTGTGCCGATCTATAATAGTGATTTTCGTGACTGGCAAGATAAACATAATGCGGGAGGCGATTTTCTTGTATTCTCAGACGTCCTCTGGTTAAGTCCACTTCCTAATCAACGGATAATTTACTTGTGAAAATTTTATCTGCAATTATATTTTTGCTGTGTGCAACATATTGGATTACGCTTGCTCATGTTTCTTTAAATTTTTTAGACTCTCCTCCTGAAATAGTTAGGGTTTCAGAGGATGGAAAATATAGAGTTTCCATAAAGGATATGTATCCAGTTAACCCTATAGGTTGGTACTGTTTTTTAACTACAGAATCACCCATATATTTCTCCTTGTATGATGCCGAAAATAATTACATAGGACAATCATCACCGTTTGCATGTTATGGCCACTGGACTGCGGGCTATTTGCTATTTCCTAATGAAGCGAAAGAGTATGGAGATGACGGATTTGTTGTTCTCGATGATAGTAATAATGGCGAGCTTAATATCGGAATTAAGCATAAACGATGGTGGAGTTTACTGTTTGGTGTATTTCACTGAGTGCATCCATTAGCTGACTAATGACTACGTTACGTAGGCCTTCAAGTCCAAGGACTAAAATCAGCCGATTGATTAAACGTACGATGGTGTTAGTGAATCAGATAAGTCGAAGTTGAAGAGTAAAATCACTGATATGGCTAAGTCTGTCTTCAGTCATAGCTATTCAGAAAAATCGGTGGTGACTCAAACTTAGTGGTAATGGTTGATTGTCAGATACCAACCGATGACCTTATCGTGCATTTCTTCAGATTTGGAATTGAAAACTGAGTTGGAAGGTTTTCAGGCAGAGCTTGCGGCGATATAGCTGAGTGCCTGAAGTGGGATGACCATTAAGGATGACTCCCTGAGTTTTGGAGCAACGGGGGCAAAGTACATCAATCTTTGCCATGGCGTATCCAAAAAATGAACAATACTATGATACTAATTTGGAGTCACTACCCAATTATCGGTGCATTCATCGATCGTGAGTATCTCCGGCAATGATCAAATCTGCAGATTGAATACGCGACCAAAGATAGCATTGTATCGTTTTTTGAAAGTAACATCATAGTACTATCATATATAATGTTATATTTGAATAGGGATGAATTATGTTTGGTCGCATCAGTAAATTACACGCAGTGAGTCAAAGTGTCGTATTAAGAATGAGCAGTAAAGAGATATCCAGTAAAAAACAAATAAAAATTACAGACAATCTTGTATGCATAAAAAACTCGGCAATATTGATGCCAAAGTCATTTAAAATAAACATGCTTAATGATACTAATAATAAAATCAATAACAAATTACAGAAAGTAAAGGTTGTGTATAAAAAAATAAGTGGTTTGATTAATGAACATTTAGGTAGAGAAGTTGAAAATAAATCAAAACATGATGCCACATATTTTGCGGGCAGAGTGTCACCAAATGAAAATATATCAAATAATATGTTATCTCGATATTTCAATGATGAATTATTCGGCAAAAAAAAAGAGCGGCGTAATATTTTGTTGTATACTCAAGAACAACTTAATTACGCTGTTGAAAATAAACAATCAGAGAAAGTCGTTGTGATAGGAAAGGCTGGCCGATTGACAGGGCACTACCATAAAGGAGCGCAACTCGATGAGAATAAAAATAAAATAAATAAAGTTGTTTTGTTCTTACACGGATCAGGATCTCCAGTTGAACAGCAATCTATTGCAATTAATCGACAATATCATGAGCATGGTATTGATGTATTGGCTGTCAACATGCGGGGTTATGGCGAAAGCGAGGGCTGCCCAAGTGAGAAAGGTCTTTACCAAGATGCTCGGAGTATGTTCCATTATTTGGTGGATGAGAAAGGCATTACTCCTGATAACATCATAATCCATGGTTACTCTATGGGGGCACCGATTGCCGCTGATCTAGCAAGGTACGCTGAACATAATGGTATGATTGTCTCCGGATTACTATTAGATCGTCCTATGCCAAGTATGACCAAAGCGATCACCGCACATGGGGTAGTTAATCCGGCAGGATTAGTCGGCGCACTGTTGAAATCAGTCAATGGACGGTTTTCAGTTGAAAAAAATGTTAAAGGGTTAACAAACAACGTTCCGATTATGTTGTTGACTGACTCTGGAGGCTTAGGTGTTGAAGGTGAAAAATTACGTAGTAAATTGGTTGCTTCTGGCCACCATGTTATGGGGGAAAAAACACCTTATACTCATGAGCAAAGTGATCGCCTGATGTATCAGTATACAAGTAATATTGTTTCCAGCTTTTCTGGGTAACAGCTCTTTAATGTTATTGGCTGTATCATAAGGTTTTATCTCATACACGTATTCACCAATAAAATCGTTGGCGTCATTAACATGCTGACTTTATACGGTGGTACTTAACAGCAGAATAAAAAGAGGCCAGACACGATTCCTGTATCTGGCCCAGGGGAATGGCTCTTTGCAAGAGCCGTGCGCTAACTGGTGGAGTAAATCAGTGAGTCGTAATCTCATTGAGTAACAATCAACTCATAGACATAAGCGTAGTGAAGATATGCAAGAAAGCCAGTATCCGAATACAATTTTTATAAAATTGTCAGATTGACCTATTTTCTTGCTGTTTATCTTCTGCTTTTTTTCTTTGAGAAGCCCATAGATTGCTCTACTCTGTTACTCCAGCTCTAGCGGTATTGCGGTTGTCCAGCTGTTGGCATCCGCAGGCATTTTATCATTCAGTACATAGTGTGTTTTACGTTGAGCAACTGGCGCAAGCGGCGTGGTCGGCGGTGTTGCAAATGAGATCCCACCGCGCAATAGTTGATTCAATGTACCGGATGTTGCAATCCCCGAGAACAGGCCAAAGTCGATGTTATAGCCTGAATTCAGCCAGAACACGGTGTTTTTACGCACCAGTTTTTGATAATCGCGGTTTACTCTTGCCTGAATATGTACGCGGTCAGCCAGTTGGCTAAGGTTAAAATCAGTCACAATACCCACCTCTACACCACGATACAGCAGTGGTGTGCCGACACTCAGTGAACCGACATCTGAGGCATCAAGCACAATCGGTAAACCATCAAGATAGCGTGATGCAACAATACTTGGCGGATGCAGTTCAAACTGGCGGCTATGAGCACCACTTCCCGGCTCGGTACTGATATAGGGGCTGAGAATACTGTCAATGTTGTAAACGCCAGATGCCGTAATTTCAGGCGTCACCAGCGTAAAACGCGTGCCTTTGCGGGCAAATTGTGCGTCATATTGCGGGTACAAAATAGCACTGACTTCAACATGGCTATTATCACTGGCCAGCTTGGTTGTTAGCACTTGCCCTACCGTGATGCCTAAATAACGGATCGGCATATTTGCACTGATTTTGGCCGCATCATCACTGGTTAAGATGATTTGTCTGCCAATCGCTTTTGCCGCATTTTCAGAAGCGTAAAGAGGGCGTAACTGCCCTTTAGTGAACGGAATTTTACTGATGTTATCCATACTAATTGCCCCCTTTAACGCACGAGTCAACGGGGTTGCTTGTACAGAAATACCACTGGCACCAATTTCAACTTTTGCGCCGCCTTCAGCCCAGAATACGCTTTCAGCAGTCAGCAGATACCGATAGGCTGGGTCAATAAATACTGCTACATCAAATTCACCTTGGGCGGTCGGTTTGATTGACAACAATTGCCCGATTGGAAACTTACGGTACAGCACTACCGAGCCTTGCTGAATATCCGGCAGCTCTTTGGCGCGCAGTGTCAGCGTGCTCTTTAGGTCATCATACTCGATGCCCGATAACGCACTTTTGCTGTCACCAAACAGAGTATAGGTTTTCTTGGCTACCCCTGATTTTTTTGAGCCAGAGGCACTATTTATCAGCGTAATGCCACCCTGAACCCACTCTTGTGCTGATGCGCCTTTAACCTCAACACCATCGAACCCAACCTGTACATTGATGCGGCTGGCAGCGGCAAACCGACTGTTGGCCTGAATTAAATGGCGGTATCGTGGCTCTACCACCACAGAAAAACGTACACCTTGCGGCAGCAAATCACGGGTTAGCACTTGGCCGATAATCACTCCGTTAAGCCACAGTGGCTGATTCACATCAACACCAAATGATTGGGGGGCTTCAAGTGATAACGTCAGCGCGCCTTCCGTTTGTTGCAGAATTTGGCTCTCATCCAACACAGTAAACTGGTTAATCGGTGAACCATCACCGGGGATCAGCTGTAGCGTTGGGCCGGTCAATAAACTGCTAATTCCCGCAGGGTTTGCCAGTGAAAACGCGGCCTTTTCAAGCTTGATATGCGTATCGGTGCGCAACAACTCTTTAATGGAAGGATCAACAACCATCACACCGGCCACCGAACCTTTTTTATCCAATGTCAGATCGGTTAATACACCCACCTTTAAACCCTGATACATCAGCGGCGTACTGCCGGCTTTTAGCCCGTTAGCACTTGGAAACGTTAACGCAATTTTTAGCCCTCGCTGGCTGGCAGCAAGGTCGGGATAGAGCGGATAAGTTGAGTCATCATTGGCTTCTGCGCTGCTGGCTGGCGAGTCAAAAGCAATTGCTCCGTTAATCAGCGCATTGAGGCTTTCTAGCTTAATTGATGCCCCTGCAAGGCTGATATCGGCCTGTACACCGCTGGTATTCCAAAAGCGTGAGTTGGTTTTCACCAAATGAGCAAATCGTTTTTCAATCAGGATATCAACAATCACCCCTGCATTATCGGCGGCGATCCGATAATCATTCACACTACCGACCGGTATTTTACGGTAATACACCTGTGATCCGGTTGACAGTGAGCCTAAATCTTCGGTTTTCAGATGAATTTGTAAATCACCATTATATTCACGGTAGCGTGGGGGAGTAGAGAGCGCGGTAAAGGTGCTGGCATATGCTCCACTGCCGGGTAGCATATTGATATAGTTACCCGAAACCAGCGCATCTAAACCGGAAATACCGGCAAATGAAGCCTTGGGTGTGACCAGCCAAAACTGCGTGTCTCGATGCAACGTGTCTGATGCCTGACTATAAATATCGGCCGTAACATTTACCCCTTTTAGATCTGTTGCCAGCGTGACCTTTCGCACCATACCAACCTCTAACCCCTGAAAGCGAATGGGGGTACGGTTTGGCACTATGCCGGAGGCAGAGCTAAAGTGAATGGTGATCTGTTCACCCTGTTCACGCAGCGTGTAATAAACCAAGCTCAATGCAATGGTCACGGCAATGATCGGTAAAATCCAAAACGGCGAGATACGGCGTTTAGTTTTAATGGTTGCTATCTCAGGTTCAGATAATGGGGTATTAGTCTTTTGCATGAACATCCCAGATTAAACGGGTATCAAACCATTCCGCAGCTATCATCGTCAGATACACTGCAGCACCAAAAAAGAACGCCGCCGGGCCTAAGGTAAATGAGAGGATCTGATCGCGATCAACCAAAGACATCATCAGGGCCAGCACAAACAGATCAAGCATTGACCAGCGGCCAATCACCGCAACAAATTTAAACAGTGCCAAGCGTTGGCGTTTATAGCCGTGCAAATTGAACTGTACCGATATCAGTAGGGCAAGCATGACTACCACTTTGGTCAACGGTACTAAAATACTGGCCACAAAGACAATTGTGGCAATCGGAATATTGTCTGACTGTACCAGTGTAATAATCCCAGACATGATAGTGTCTTCTACTCGGGCACCGCGTACATACAAAATAGAAATAGGTAAAAAATTGGCGGGAAGCAGCATAATGATAGCTGCGAGCACAGCCGCCCACGCTTTTTGTAAACTTTGCTTATAGCGGTTGCGCATTTTCATTAAACAACGCGGGCAGCGGCCTGCTGAGTTAGGCTTTCCGTGGTAGTGGCAGTACACACAAAAATTAACGGAGTCTGCTTGTTGCACGCCACAGGCTAGAGTCTGTGGCAACGCTATTTTTTGTGACAATACTATTTTTTGTGGGTAGTAGCGTTGCCACAACTGTGCAGCATTGAAATGAATCAGCAACAGCGTAAACAGCAAAACAAGAAAAAAGAAGGGTAACAAACCAAATCCGGCGCTGAGCTGGGCATAATCCCTGATTTTAAATGCAGTTACACCTAGTGCCAAAAGATAGACATCCAGCATTGCCCATTCGTGCAATTTTCCCAGCACCAGCAGGCAAGGGCGTAATGAGCCGCCAAAGCGTCGGGTGAGCCACAGGTAAAATATCCCTCCGGCAAACAGCAGCGGGGCAACAATAGTACAAAATAACACCAGCGTAGCCGTGACAGGAAAACCCTGCCATGCCATTTGCCAAATCCCTTCCCACACCGAGGCAGTAATATCTACACCAAATAGATTAATTTCGAGCAGAGGTTGGGTAAAGGCCAGCGGCATCAGAATTAAAATGGCAAGCGCCACCGCAGCTAAACGGTTTAAAGACCAATCACGCCCGTATGCAATAACAGACATACAGCGTGGACACTGCGCATTTTGATTCCGTTTAAGGGGCGGAAGTTGGGTTTGATAATCACAACAAACACAGCGCGTGGTTTTATTATTTATCGTTGTTTTTAACACTGGCATAGGCCGTTATTCTACCCGAGATTGTGCTGAAGTTCGCGCTCTTGCTTGGTATCAGTTGGAAATTGCGGAGTTATTCATATTCCACCCTGTATTTTGATCTTTTTTAATAAAGAATAAATATGTGGGAAGAGAGCACTGGATAGAATAAACATATTTTTTTAAGGTTTTTGCTCTGAGAATCACTAATTTATTGTTATTAAATGGATCATACTTGTGCAAATAAAAGCATAAAAAAAGAATTCCAGATTGATCCTACCCTATATTACCGTATAACCTATTTTGCGTGTTACGATTTATTAACAAAGGGCTATAATGTCAGAGTGTAGTGAAGTTAGTGTGTCAGAACGTACCGCGTTTTACCGTATTTTGCACCGAGATCTGTTCGCCTTGCTTGAAGGTGAAACCGATTTGATAGCAATCTTAGCCAATACCAGTGCCCTGCTTAATGAGCGGTTACCCGACATCAACTGGGTAGGCTTTTATCTTTTAAAAGCAGAGCAGTTGGTATTAGGCCCTTTTCAGGGGCGCGTAGCTTGCACCCGAATCCCGTATGGAAAAGGGGTGTGCGGAAGTGCACTACAACAGCAACAGACCTTGCGGGTAGAGGATGTGCACCAGTTCGTAGGCCATATTGCCTGTGATTCGCGCAGCCGTGCAGAGATAGTCATTCCGGTGCAGATAAAGGGGCATTATTCTGCAGTTTTAGACATTGATAGCCCAACTCTCGGACGTTTTAGCATTGAAGATCAACAGGGTTTAGAAAAAATAGTCATTGATTTAAGTGCACTCTTAAGCGTTGATGCGTAGCTTTTATGGAACAGGGCACTATAATACTGCCTGTTCATGCCTGCGCCTGTCGGCGTTAAAGTAGTAATTCAGGACTTTTCATGGAAAATCAACAGAAGCTGACCAGTAGCAAAGAAGTTATCGCCTATCTGGCAGAGCGTTTCCCTAAATGCTTCATCCTTGAAGGCGAAGCTCGCCCTCTGAAAATTGGTATATTTCAAGACGTAGTTTCACACTTAGGGGATACCCCGCTAGTAAGTAAAACTCAGCTGCGATCAGCTTTGCGTCAATACACCTCTAGCTGGCGCTACCTGCACGGTGCAAAAGCTGGAGCACAGCGTGTCGATCTCGATGGCGCTGATTGTGGTGAACTTGAACAACAACACGTTGATCACGCACGCACCCAGTTAGAAGAAGCAAAAGCACGCGTAAAAGCAAAACGTGCCGCTGCAAAAAAAGAAGAGGGTGATAAGCCAGCGGCTCGCCGTCCTCGTCCAGAGAACAAGCGTGCTGCTGATGCACGTAAACCCGAAGCGCGTAAACCGAAGCCTTCTCGGCCGGCAGCAGCACCTAAAGCTGACGTTGCGGAAGTAAAAGTACAAAGCGTTGAAATTGCTCAACTTAGCGTTGGTCAGGCGATTAAAGTGCGTGCCGGTAAAGGCTTGATGGATGCGACCGTATTGGAAATAGCCAAAGACGGTGCTCGTGTTCAACTAACCTCCGGTTTGGCAATGATTGTTCGGGCTGAGCATTTGCTCGCCTGAGGCGGAGACAGAAGCAAGGCATGAAAAATTTGTTTCGAGTAACTGCAGCGGCCAGCATTTTGCTGGCCTGCTGGACGCAGGCTGCTGAGCCGAAATATGCTTTGAGCAGCATTCCCGTATTGACCCCTGAGATGCAACACTCTACAGCGGAAAAGCGGATTACTGCTCGCTTTACCCGTTCGCACTATCGTCAATTTGATTTAAACAGTGAATTTTCAGATAAGATCTTTGATCGCTATCTGAAAATGCTTGATTACAATCACAATGTTTTTTTGCAATCTGACATTGTGTTGTTCTCAGCACAGCGTGATAACCTTAATAATGAGTTAAAAGAGGGGAAGCTTGATACCGCTTATGCGTTATTTAATCTTTCGCAAAAACGCCGTTATGAACGTTATCAATATGCGCTGACGCTGCTTGATAAACCGATGCGTTTTGATGGTACTGATGTTTACGATGTCGATCGAACCAAAACAGCATGGCCTAAAAATACCGCAGAGCTTGATAAACTGTGGTATGAAAAAGTTAAATTTGATGCTTTGAGTCTGAAGCTGGCAGGTAAAGAGTGGCCGGCTATTCAGGAAACACTGACCAAGCGCTATAACTTTGCTATTCGACGTTTAGCGCAAACCAACAGTGAAGATGTTTTTTCAGCCTTCATGAATGCGTTTTCACGCGAAATTGACCCTCACACTAGCTACCTCTCTCCCCGTAACGCAGAGCAGTTTAATAACGAAATGAACCTCTCCTTAGAAGGGATAGGGGCAGTGTTACAAGCTGATGATGATTACACTGTGATCCGCTCGCTCGTTGCCGGAGGCCCTGCCTCGACCAATAAGAGTATTGCTGTTGGCGATAAAATTATTGGTGTCGGTCAGGCTGGAAAAGAGATAGTTGATGTGATTGGCTGGCGGCTTGATGATGTCGTAGATCTAATCAAAGGGCCAAAAGGCAGCAAAGTTCGCTTGCAAATTTTGCCTGCTGGAAAAGACAGTAAAGCCAAAGAAGTGGTTCTGGTTCGCGATAAAATTCGCCTTGAAGATCGTGCCGCGAAAGCGACAGTGAAAGAGGTTAGTGGCCAGAAAGTGGGTGTTATTGACATTCCAAGCTTCTATGTTGGCCTGAGCGAAGATGTGAAAGCGCGTTTACAAGAGCTGCGTGATAAAAATGTTTCCGGTGTTGTGATTGATTTACGCGGTAACGGTGGCGGTGCACTGACAGAAGCGACGGCATTGAGTGGGTTATTTATCCCTCAAGGGCCGGTAGTACAAGTGCGCGATAGCTATGGCCGTATCAAAGTGAATTCAGATACCGATGGCATTTCATATTATGACGGCCCGTTGACTGTGCTGGTAGATAGATTCAGTGCTTCGGCCTCTGAGATATTTGCCGCTGCGATGCAAGATTATGGCCGTGCTTTAATTGTGGGTGAAAACACCTTTGGTAAAGGCACTGTGCAGCAGCATCGCTCGCTGAATCACATCTATGATTTGTTTGATAAACCACTTGGGCATGTGCAGTATACGATTCAGAAGTTTTACCGTATCAATGGTGGCAGTACGCAACATAAAGGGGTTGCCCCTGATATTGTGATGCCAACCGGTGTTGATCCGGCTGATACGGGCGAGTCTTTTGAAGATAATGCACTGCCGTGGGACAGTATCGATGCGGTGACCTTTGATAAAGCCGGTTCACCAGCCTCATTTGTCACAACGTTGACGCAACAGCATCAGGCGCGTATTGCAAAAGATCCTGAGTTTGCCTATATCCTTGACGATATCGCGCAATACAAGATCCTCAAAGCTAAAGAGAACAAGATCTCCTTGAATCTGGCCGAACGACAAAAAGAGAATCACGAAGAGGACGCTCTGCGTTTGAAGCGTGTGAATGAGCGTTTGGTTCGAGCAGGGAAAAAACCGGTTAAGTCTCTTGATGCTATCCCAAAAGATTATCAAGATCCTGATCCTTACATGGATGAAACCGTGAAGATCACGCTGGATTTGGCAAAAGATCAGTCTGCAACGGTAAAAAAAGCGTCATAACCGATGATACTTTGCACCGCTTTATCTGTGGTAGTAAAGCAGAAGTGATGTTAGATGCCTTGCTTTGAACAGTTCAACACAAGCCCCGATATATCGGGGCTTTTTTATGCGATAACCCCTTTAGATCTCTTAATTATTCTCATCCACTATTCCTACTAATATCCCATTAAAAAATATCTCTTTTTCTCTTTTTCTCTTTTTCTCTTTCTATCTTTAATATTCGCGGTGAAAAAAGTCAGGAGTGACTAACGTGAATATATCAGCTTCTCAATGTGTTTTTTCTGGTCACTGATGTGTTGCTATGCCACCGGTTTTGCAACAGCAAAACCATCAGCGGATGTGTAGGTGCTAGCGGGTCTTGGATGTGACGGTGACTCCCTGATAATGGTTGTTCCGTGTTCTTACGCACAATGCGTAGAGAATGGAGGTTTTATGCTCCGACCCCTATCTACCCTGATGCTATCAGTGATGATGAGTTTTTCAACACCTAGCTATGCTGAACTTGATCAGTCACTGAACGGATTTGATGAACCTTATATTGTCGGTGACTGGCTCTGGCGGGCAAACGGAGGTGACGAGATTACACTCGGTGAAATAAGCTATCGTAGCATGTCTATCCGTTTTGATTCACATAACCGATTTTTGTTTGTGCTGCAACGCGGTGATGGGAAAAATGATGTATGGCAGGGTGGCTATGACATCAACCGTGATGCTCTGACACTGTTACCTGAAGGGGATACTACACAGCATTTATCTTTTAGCTTAAGTCAAAATCAGTTTGTGATGGGTAATATTGTTTTTATGAAATTACCGCCGAGCGAGCTGCTCGGATCATGGCAAAGCGCACAAATTAGCGGTGCTGATGTGATGCCGCAGGTCAATCATTTTGCGGTTAACTTTCACCCTGATTTCCAGTTTGAATCCCAAAGTACTGGAAAAGATGGAAAATTACAGACTAATCGTGGCCTTTATATTTATGAAGGGAATGAAGTGGTGCTGTTCTATGAAGATGGGCGGCAATCGCTAAATATCTCACAAGAGAATAATGAGCTGATTTTAAACGATAACTTATTCGACAGCCGGATTGCACTGGTTAAACGTTAATATGCAATAATGTACTTATGTGGTTTTTATCTGTGGTTAAATACTTGCCGCAAAATTGTTTTTGCCGAGTATTTAACCATGATTTTGCTATTTTTCCCTCATGTTGTTGTGAATTCACTCAGTAACTTCTCATTCGACCTGTTATTAGTAGCTTATCGCGGTTAATTTCAGTAATTTATTTTCTAAAATTTGAATGACGTTGCGTCTTGGTTGTAAATACTGCGTAATAATATTTCACCATTCTTATTTTCGATTAACCTAAATTACATTGAGTGTTAAGGAGGACATGTCATGCTGCATAAAAGGGAACATCAGGTTTAATGCACGTTAAATCATACATAGCGCTGTAGTTATGTCATGATTTGACACATCAGTGAGGCTCTTTTTTCACTGATTAGGGGTAGAGTATTATTTTTGCTAACCGATGCCAATTCAAGGAATAACTATGCTGATTGGTGTACCAAAGGAACAACTCGCGAATGAATCGCGGGTAGCTGCTACACCGAAAACGGTGGAGCAATTGCTGAAGTTAGGTTTCAGCGTGGCGATAGAGCAAAATGCCGGCTTTCGTGCCAGCTTTGAGGATGCAGCATACGTTGCTGCCGGTGCTCAGGTCGTATCATCAGATGATATTTGGAACTCCGATATCATTTTAAAAGTTAATGCGCCGACAGAAGCAGAGATCCCGCTGCTGAAAGAGGGGTCATCGCTGATAAGCTTTATCTGGCCTGCACAAAATGCAGATCTGATGGCAAAATTGGCCGAGCGTAAAATCAACGTGATGGCGATGGATGCTGTACCGCGTATTTCACGTGCACAGTCTTTAGACGCATTGAGCTCAATGGCAAATATTGCCGGTTACCGTGCGGTTGTTGAAGCGGCGCATGAGTTTGGCTCTTTCTTTACCGGCCAAATTACGGCCGCAGGTAAAGTGCCGCCCGCAAAAGTGATGATTATCGGTGCGGGTGTAGCAGGGTTGGCAGCCATTGGCGCAGCAGGTAGCTTAGGTGCGATTGTTCGTGCATTTGATACCCGCCCTGAAGTGAAAGAACAAGTTCAAAGCATGGGTGCTGAATTCCTTGAGCTTGAATTTGAAGAGGAAGCCGGTAGCGGTGATGGCTATGCGAAAGTGATGTCACCTGCTTTTATCAAGGCAGAGATGGAGCTGTTTGCGGCACAGGCCAAAGAGGTTGATATTATTATCACCACGGCGCTGATCCCGGGTAAACCTGCGCCAAAGCTTATCACCAAAGAGATGGTTGCCAGCATGAAGCCGGGCAGCGTTATTGTTGATCTGGCTGCTGCAACAGGCGGTAACTGTGAGCTAGCGCAGGCTGATACTGTGGTAGTCACGGATAATCAGGTCAAGATTATCGGGTATACCGATTTGCCAAGCCGTTTGCCGACACAATCATCTCAGTTGTACGGTACAAACCTTGTTAACCTGCTCAAGCTATTGTGCAAAGAAAAAGACGGTACGATTAATATCGACTTTGACGATGTGGTTTTGCGCAGTGTGACTGTAATCCGTGAAGGCGATGTGACATGGCCGCCTCCGGCTATTCAGGTTTCGGCTCAGCCACAAAAAGCGGCTGCCGCACCGGTTGCACCGAAAGAGGCTGAAAAACCAATGTCTCCGGCCAAAAAATACGGTCTGATGGCTGCCGGGATTGTGCTGTTTGGATGGATTGCTAATGCCGCACCAGCCGCATTTTTATCCCATTTCACGGTGTTCATTCTGGCCTGTGTGGTTGGTTACTATGTGGTGTGGAATGTGAGCCATGCTCTGCATACGCCACTGATGTCGGTAACCAATGCGATCTCCGGCATTATCGTGGTCGGCGCATTGTTGCAGATTGGTCAGGGCAGTGGGTTTGTATCATTCTTAGCGTTTATTGCGGTGCTGATAGCCAGCATTAATATATTTGGTGGCTTTACTGTCACTCAGCGCATGTTGAAAATGTTTAGAAGGGACTGAGGGGTAGAACATGTCTGAAGGATTGGTACAAGCTGCATACATTGTGGCTGCTGTGCTGTTTATCATGAGCTTGGCCGGATTGTCTAAGCATGAAACAGCCAAAGCGGGTAACTGGTACGGTATTGCCGGTATGGGTATCGCGCTGGTGGCAACGATTTTAGGGCCGCATTCAGCCAGTGTGGGTTGGATTTTACTGGCGATGGTTATTGGTGGTGCAATCGGTATCCGCTTGGCAAAACGTGTCGAAATGACAGAGATGCCAGAGTTGGTGGCGGTGTTACATAGCTTTGTGGGCCTGGCTGCGGTACTGGTCGGGATAAACAGCTATCTGGATCACGGTGTTGCCGAAGGTGTGCTGCTCAATATCCACTTAACTGAAGTGTTTATCGGTATCTTTATCGGTGCAGTGACTTTCACCGGTTCGATTGTGGCATTTGGTAAGTTGTGTGGAAAAATCAGCTCTAAGCCGATGATGCTGCCACACCGCCACAAGCTGAATCTGGCTGCGCTGGTTGTTTCATTCCTGCTGCTGGTGGTGTTCTTGAAAGCGGGCGGAAGCACGTTTGCGCTGGTTGTGATGACACTGATTGCGCTGGCATTTGGCTGGCATCTGGTAGCCTCTATTGGCGGCGCTGATATGCCAGTGGTTGTCTCTATGCTGAACTCGTACTCAGGCTGGGCAGCGGCAGCGGCAGGTTTTATGCTGGCAAACGATCTGCTGATTGTGACCGGTGCATTAGTGGGCTCATCAGGTGCGATTCTTTCCTACATTATGTGTAAGGCAATGAACCGCTCATTTGTCAGTGTGATTGCCGGTGGTTTTGGTACAGATAGCGCGCCTTCTGATGATGATCAGGAGATGGGCGAGTACCGTGAAACGTCGGCGGAAGAAGTGGCTGATATGCTGAAAAATGCTACCTCGGTCATCATCACGCCGGGTTACGGTATGGCTGTGGCGCAAGCACAGTACCCTGTTGCTTCAATTACTCAAAAATTGCGCGAGAAGGGTGTGAAGGTGCGTTTTGGTATTCACCCTGTTGCGGGGCGTTTGCCAGGCCACATGAACGTGCTGCTTGCAGAAGCTAAAGTGCCGTATGACATTGTATTGGAGATGGACGAGATCAATGATGATTTTGCCGATACTGATGTTGTGCTGGTGATTGGTGCGAATGATACGGTGAACCCTGCGGCGCTCGAAGATCCGAAGAGCCCGATTGCGGGTATGCCGGTACTGGAAGTGTGGAAAGCACAGAATGTTGTGGCATTTAAACGTTCTATGAATACCGGTTATGCCGGTGTACAAAACCCGCTGTTCTTCAAAGAGAACACGCAAATGCTGTTTGGTGATGCCAAAGACAGCGTTGATGCTATTTTGCGGGCGCTGTAATCACACGTAATATCACTGCATTGTGGCTGAAGTTTGATGCCTGATGCAGTAATAGTTCGAATAAGACCAATAAAAAAGATCACCAATCGGTGATCTTTTTTTATGTCTGCCATTATTCAGCATAACGATGCAGAACCGCTGCGGTCAGATGACGGTATTTACCGTGTCTGGTGGTGCTTTATTCGGTGTCTGATTCTGGCAGTTCGGGATCTGGGCGTTCAACCACCAACTGCTTAGGTTTACGTTTCATCATTACCATGCCGGCATCAGTGCCAGCGGTGAATTTTTTACCCATACGCGGTTTAGCTTTGGCACTGGTTTTGCTGCCAGATTTTGCTGTTTTGTTTTTATTTGCGCTGTTTTGGTCGATAACTTTTTTGGCTTTGCGTAAGCCGCGGAATTTACCTTCCAGCCCTTCAATGCTTGAGAAGCTTAATGGCTGGTTTACGGCGGCTTTTACCCGCTCGTAACTTTCCCAGTCTTTCGGGCCGACTAATGAAATGGCGGTGCCTTTGCTGCCGGCACGGCCGGTACGTCCGATACGGTGGATGTACTCTTCGGGCTGTTTTGGCATATCAAAGTTGATGACCAGTGAAACGTTCAGCAGGTCTAACCCGCGCGAGGCAACATCGGTGGTGATCAGCATTTTGTAACAGCCACGGCTGAAATCATCCATGATCTTGTTGCGTGCACTTTGACTGTGCTCACCGCTTAAGCCCACGGCTTTACTGCCTTGAAGACTTAGACGATCCGCTAGGCGTTCGGTATCTGCACGTGTCGCGGTAAAGACGATCACCTGCTGATAGGCTTCGTGCTGTAAAATATGATCAAGCAGGGCTTGCTTGTGATCCAGATGATCGACCAGATAAAAATGCTGGCTGATATCGGCGTGTTGAGCCATAGCATCGCCTACGGCAATACGGCGCGGATTTTTCAATGCGGCAAAAGCGAGCACTTCAACTTCAGGTGTGATGGTGGCTGAGAACATCATGGTTTGGCGCAGGCGATGATCGGCTGATTCATTGATGATTTTGAGTTCTGCAGCAAAACCTAAATCAAGCATGCGATCGGCTTCATCCATGATCAGCATTTCAACACCGTTCAGGTAGATGCTGCGCTCTTTCAGGTGATTGGCTAAACGGCCCGGTGTGGCAATAATGATCTGCGGATGTTTACGCAGTGCGTGAATTTGATCATTAAAGTTCTCACCACCGAGTAATAGTGCTGCTTCCATCTGTTTTCCAGCCAGCAAGAAACGCAATTGTGCGTAGACTTGACGGGCTAGTTCACGGGTAGGGGCGAGGATCACGGCCCGTGGGTCACGTTTTTGACGTGCTCGCTCGCGCAGCAGGCGCTGCATCATCGGCAGCAAAAATGCCATAGTTTTGCCTGATCCGGTTTTGGATGAGGCAATAATATCGCGTCCGGTAATCGCAGCAGGAATACACATCTGCTGGATCTCGGTGGCCGAAGCATACCCGAGGTTATTGATGGTGTTGATTAACCGTGAGTCGAGAGAAAGCTCGTCAAAACGCAAAGTAATACTCCGTGGTATCGTAATTTAGCAATAAAAAGTGATGTCAGTTTAGCCGTTACAGGCCAGAGGTAAGGAGAAGGCTTTACACAGCGCTTCCACAAACTGCGGGTCTTGGCAGATTGTTTTCCCTGGGCTGTCAGAGAGTTTTGCAACGGGTTTTCCGTTACACTCTGTTAGCTTTATAACAATATTCAGTGGCTCTACGCCCGGAATATCACAGGTCAGGCGTGTGCCGATTCCAAATGTGATATTGATTCGATGATGGAAATGGCGATAGAGCGCGAGTGCTTTGTTCAGGTCAAGATTATCTGAAAACACCAGTGTTTTGGTCTGTGGATCTAACCCCAACGCTTTATAGTGTGCGATCGCTTTTTCACCCCACTCTACGGCATCGCCGGAGTCGTGGCGCAACCCTTGGTAGCGGGTGGCAAACTGGTGGTTAAAATCGCGCAAAAAGGCATCCATGGTAATGCAGTCGGTTAGTGCAATACCGAGTGAGTCTGGGTAAATATCCAGCCATGCTTGCAGTGCAGCCTGCTGGCTTTGCGCTAGTGTCGGTGTCAGTTGTTGGTGCGCCTGAAACCACTCATGTGCTTGTGTGCCTACCGGTGTTAGGCCGAGTGTACGGGCCAGATGGTAGTTACTGGTGCCACAAAATCCGGCAAACTCGGCTTTTAGGGTTTTGACTACGGCATGCTGCACATCGGCAGAAAAACGGCGGCGCGTGCCAAAATCAACCAGCCGGAATTGATCCATATTCAGATCTGTGGCGTGGGCTGAGAACTGGGCTAATTTTTGCCGCAGGTGGCTTATAGCTTGCGCAGTAGTGATATGCGGGTAGCGGTGGCGCTGACTGATTTCACTGATCAAGGCCAGTAACGGCACTTCCCACATGATAACTTCATGCCATGGCCCTTCAATGCGCAGAGCAAGTTGCCCTTGTTCCACACTGACGTGCACCTGTTCTGGCTTGTAACGGTATGTTTTTAGCCAGTTGAGATAGTCAGCTTTGAAAAAAGGTAAACCCGACAGGTAATTAAATTCGTCATCGCTGAGGGTTAAGTTTGCCATCAGTGCAATTTGCGCACGAATTTCATGCGCATAACGGCTTAATGCATGCGCTCCGCGACAGCGGAATTCAGCCACTACACGCGTCTGCGGATAGAGAAAATAGACCGCCTGCTGCATATGCAATTTATAGGCATCGGTGTCGAGCAGTGACGACAAAATCGGCGTGATTACGGATTGAGTCATAATTACCGTACAATATCCTTGATTAACACTGGCTATGGGCCACTATCAATAATTATACCCCAGAACAGGGTGACATCCGTTAAGTTTATTGCGCTCTGGCCAGAGAAATAAACTTAATACTGAATATATTGCAGATTTTTATGGTGTTACATCGTTGATTCTTGCTGAGTTCTCCCCATCTTTATAGTAGGGATTGAGTGATGATAACGGTGGTTGTTATTGCTTTTTGCAGCAGGGTTGCTTTGCATCCCCCAATTTCAATTTATCTTTTTACTCTTTGTTTATTGAAGATTATTTACGAACAGCGCTATGTTTAAACATTGGGTTTACGTACTGGCATAAGTGTAACTACGAGGGAATGAACAATAATGACACAGCAACCTCAAGCAAAATATCGCCATGATTATCAGGCACCTGATTACACCATTACTCAGGTTGAGTTAGCGTTTGATTTGGCGGCAGATAATACGTGTGTTACAGCAACGAGTGATGTGTTGCGCCAAGGGCAACATGCGCGCCCGTTAGTGCTGGCCGGTGAAGGTTTGACGCTGGTTTCGGTGGCGGTGGATGGCCAGCCTTGGCCACATTATCAGCAATCTGCTCATGCTCTGACGCTGAGCCAGTTGCCTGAGCATTTTACGTTGACGGTGGTAACAACCTTCAGCCCAGCGAAAAATACTGCGCTTTCTGGTTTATATCAGTCGGGCGAAGCGCTGTGTACGCAGTGTGAGGCAGAAGGTTTCCGGAGGATCACCTATTTCCTTGACCGACCGGATGTGTTGGCGCGTTACCGTACCAAAATTACGGCAGATAAAGCACGTTATCCATTTTTGCTCTCTAACGGAAACCGCATTGCACACGGTGATTTACCTGATGGGAAACACTGGATGCAGTGGGAAGATCCGTTCCCTAAACCGTCATATTTGTTTGCGCTGGTGGCCGGTGATTTTGATGTGCTGCGTGATACGTTTGTAACGCGTTCTGGCCGTGATGTGGCGCTAGAGTTGTATGTTGATCGGGGCAATTTAGATCGCGCTGATTGGGCTATGACTTCGTTAAAGCAGTCTATGGCGTGGGATGAGGCCCGTTTTGGTTTAGAGTACGATCTGGATATTTATATGATCGTGGCGGTTGATTTCTTCAATATGGGGGCGATGGAGAATAAAGGGCTGAATGTCTTTAACTCTAAGTTTGTATTGGCGAAAGCGGAAACGGCAACCGATGCAGATTACCTTGATATTGAGCGGGTGATTGGCCATGAGTATTTCCATAACTGGACGGGTAATAGGGTAACGTGCCGTGATTGGTTTCAGTTGAGTTTGAAAGAGGGGTTGACGGTATTCCGTGATCAGGAGT
The DNA here is from genome assembly GCF_056522795.1 of Plesiomonas sp. ISS29. Classification (NCBI taxonomy): domain Bacteria; kingdom Pseudomonadati; phylum Pseudomonadota; class Gammaproteobacteria; order Enterobacterales; family Enterobacteriaceae; genus Plesiomonas; species Plesiomonas sp. ISS29. The sequence continues at coordinate 2,548,753 of NZ_JAWRZQ010000001.1, read as the reverse complement.
TTAGTTCTGATCTTGGCTCGCGCGCAGTAAACCGAATCAATAATGTGCGAGTGGTACGCGGCGCACAGTTTGCAGAAGATGCCAGCCCGATGGCGCACCCAATCCGCCCTGATAAAGTGATTGAGATGAATAACTTCTACACGGTGACTGTGTATGAGAAGGGTTCAGAAGTTATTCGGATGATGCACACGTTGCTGGGCGAGGCGGAGTTTCAGGCGGGGATGCGTTTGTACTTTGAGCGCCATGATGGCAGTGCGGCAACCTGTGATGATTTTGTTGATGCAATGCAGCAGGCTTCTGGGGTAGATCTGACGCAGTTCCGCCGCTGGTACAGTCAGGCGGGTACGCCACAACTGACGGTGCATGATGAATATGATGCGGCAACGCAGGTGTATACGCTGCATGTGAGCCAGATGACACCGTCAACACCAGAGCAGGCTGAGAAGCTGCCGTTACATATTCCGCTGAATATCGAGCTGTATTCGCCGCAGGGTGCGGTGATCCCGCTGATGCTAGATGGCAAGCCGGTTGGTAATGTGCTGAATGTTACTGAGGCAGCACAAACGTTCCGTTTTGAGCAGGTTGCGGAACAACCGGTGATTTCACTTTTGCGCGAGTTTTCTGCGCCGGTGAAGCTAGATTATCCGTATACCGATGCGCAGTTAACATTTCTGATGCGCTATGCTAGCAATGATTTTGCCCGCTGGGATGCGGCACAAATGCTGATTGGCAAATATGTTCGTTTGAATGTGGCGAATGTGAGTCAGGGTGCGGAGTTGGTTTTCCCACTGGCGGCGATAGATGCTTTCCGCGCAATTTTGCTGGATGACTCGCTTGATCCTGCGCTGGCAGCGCTGATCCTGACGCTGCCAAAAGAGACTGAGCTGGCCGAGCTGTTTGATACGATTGATCCTGATGCGATTCGTGCGGTACGCGAGTTTATCCGTGAAGAGCTGGTGTTGGAGTTAGCCGATGAGCTGCGTGCAGTGTATCAGGCTCATCAGTTGGCTGAATATCGGGTTGAGCACGGTGATATTGCCCGCCGAGCTTTGCGTAACACCTGCTTGAGCTATCTGGCTTTTGCGGAAGGGGCGGATGCACGTGTTCGCAAGCAGTATGAAACGGCCAATAACATGACTGATGCGTTGGCGGCATTGTCGGCTGCGGTTAGCGCAGAGTTACCGTGTCGTGATGCGTTAATGACGCATTTTGCTGATAAATGGCAGCACGATGGTTTGGTGATGGATAAGTGGTTTATGTTGCAGGCAACCAGCCCAGCGGCCAATGTGTTAGCTAATGTGCGTTCGGTGATGCAGCATCCGGCCTTTAGTTTGGCAAACCCGAACCGTACGCGCTCACTGATTGGTGCGTTTGCTTCGGCAAATCCGGCCGCTTTTCATGCCAAAGATGGGTCTGGTTATCAGTTCTTAGCGGATATTTTGGTTGAACTAAACAGCCGTAACCCGCAAGTGGCTTCGCGCCTGATTGAGCCGTTGATCCGATTGGGGCGTTATGATGCTGATCGTCAGGCGTTAATGCGCGCACAATTAGTGAAGTTACAAGGGCTTGATAATCTGGCCAGTGATCTGTTTGAAAAAATCAGCAAGTCATTGGCGTAAGCTTACAGTGCTAGGTGATTGAATCTAGTGTTGTTGTATGTAAAGTTATTGTATCTGGCGGGGTAACCCGCCATTTTTTACGGTATAGCGGTTAACATTTCTTATGATCTTCCATTTCACACTTAATATGGATTACCACACATTTTTGCATCACTACAGTGGTACGGCTCGGCAGATTTTAGTTATGTCAGAGCAGGGCAAACGGCTCAGCCTTCCTGCCGCCCGTTTCCGTAGTTTTTTGCTGCACAATGGTCTTGTTGGTCGATTTTATATTGAGTTGGATTCACAAAACCGGATTGTTGCACTACAACGGTGCTGAAAAGGTGCTGGACTTCTGAAAAACCGTTAAAAATTCATGACAATGTCAGCATGTTTGGCCATAATGCCAATCCGGTTTCTAACCGGGGCATTCAGCGCGTTTTCTATTGATGATTGCACAGTTTCCGGTGTCGAAATGCCAGTAAACTGCACGATCATAACCCTCTTTTATGATCACTCTTGATGGGCATTTTGCACTACGTTGTTGCTGTGAACGCAGAGTAGACAGCGTCATTATCAGGAGAGGTATCATGTTCTATCGCCTAGCAAGGCAAGCGATTTTTCAATTCGAGCCAGAACGCGCTCATGATCTGACCATTCACAATCTTCAGTTGCTGAGCGGTACTCCTCTTGAATATCTGATTCGGCAAAATATTCCGAACAAATCGGTCAGTTGCATGGGGCTAAGCTTTAAAAATCCGGTCGGGCTGGCTGCTGGGCTTGATAAAAACGCCGATTGTCTGGATGCATTGGGTGCTATGGGGTTTGGTTTTATTGAAGTAGGCACGGTGACACCCAAACCACAACTAGGGAATGATAAACCGCGTTTATTTCGTGTATTGGAAGCAGACGGTATTATTAATCGCATGGGTTTTAATAACCGTGGTGTTGATTATCTAGTCGAAAATGTAAAAAAAGCAAAATATGATGGCATCATCGGTATTAATATCGGTAAAAATAAAGATACGCCATTAGAAAAAGGTAAAGATGATTATCTGATTTGTATGGATAAAGTGTATCCGTATGCCGGATATATTGCCGTGAATATCTCTTCACCGAATACCCCAGGTTTACGCAGTTTACAGTACGGTGAAGCACTGGATGATTTACTACAGGCAATAAAACAGCGTCAGCATGAGCTTCATCAATTACATGGCCGCTATGTTCCGGTTGCCGTAAAAATTGCGCCTGATTTAACCGATGAAGAGCTGATTCAAATTGCCGATAGTTTGATCAGATATCAGCTTGATGGTGTTATTGCGACCAATACAACGCTTGATCGCTCGCTGATTCAGGGCTACAAACACAGCAATGAAGCGGGGGGATTAAGCGGTCGCCCGTTGCAGTATCGCAGTACTGAAGTTGTTCGTAAACTGGCCGTTGAACTGCAAGGCCGCGTTCCGATTATTGGTGTCGGCGGTATCGATACGGCAATTGCTGCGCGTGAAAAAATGGCAGCAGGAGCTTCACTGGTGCAAATTTATTCAGGCTTTATCTATCAAGGGCCACGATTAATTAAAGATATTGTGTCGCATATCTGATAATTAAGCCTGAAAACAGCAGGCAGGGGTTTGCAATAACCTCTGTCTGGTTTACATTAACAGGGTTTGTATTAATTTATAAATCACCTGATTTTATTTTTTATTGCGCATAATTTGTGTATGCGTGTTTCGCTTTTACTTAGGTAGGCCCATGAATATCAAGCCGGATGATCGCTGGAAGTGGTACGTTGACTCCGAACTTGATCGGCTGATGCTTGATCTTGCTAATGGCATGATTTTTCGATCGCGTCTGGCTGGGCGGGTATTAACCCCCGATGTTTTTTCCGGTGTTAAGTTTCATGTCGACGATATTGCACAATATTATGACTATATGGATGGCTTGCAGGCCAGCGGTCTGACCGCTGAGCAGAAAAGTGAATTGGTTTTAAATGCTATTGCTGCCCGGCACTTTTTAAAACCTGTTATGCCTAAAAGCTGGTATTTTGAACGCACCAGCCATGCGTACAGCCCAGAAACGGGTGAACTGGTCAATGCCTCTCTGGTAGATTCAGCCGAAAAAGTGCGATTATTTGTGGTGGAAAACAGCGGTGCTGCCAGTTTGTGTCTGTTTGCCCAGCATCAACAGCTTTCATCTGGCAAGCTAGTGGGTTTAGGTGATCCGATAAAAGTGATGAATGATCGTCTTTCGCCACCGGCGACACTCTCTTATGCACAGTATGCGCACGTTAGCTGATTTTTTGTGATACCAACCGGTTTTATCTGCAACCAAACCCTCTTATTACCTTAAAATATTGACCCAGATCTTGATCGTTTATTAAACACCCTCCTATACTTCGCTCCTTCTTTCTTTTATCCCCGAAATTTATGCCAGAGGTAATGTATGAGTACATTAATGGCCATTGCATTAACTACCGGCCTGTTGTCGGGTCTTTGGGCATGGGTAGCGATGAGCGTTGGCCTGATAAGCTGGGCCGGTTTTCTTGGCTGTACAACCTATTTTGCCTCTCCCGAAGAGGGGATAAAAGGCGTTCTACTCAGTGCAATCACCAATACCAGTGGCGTATTTTGGGGCATGATGATTATCAACAGCAGTGCCATTGGCCCACATATTGAAATTGTTGGCTATGTTTTGACTGCTGTTGTCTCCTTCTTTATGTGTATTCAGGCCAAACAACGCTGGCTTGGTTTTATTCCGGGAACCTTCATCGGCTGTTGTGCCACTTTTGCATCCGGCGGCAATTGGCAATTGGTATTACCTTCACTGCTGGTGGGCATCGCATTTGGTTATGCGATGAAAGCCAGCGGTTTATGGTTACAGCAACGTTTACAGCCACGTCCGGTTATGAATTCTCAATATAAAGGATAAAATATCAGCAAATCACCCTCAAACCTGCGGCTTGTGTTTGTTTTTTAAGCGAACGGAATTTAAATGATAGAAAATGCTTGTGCTAAAAGGATAACTCCCTATAATTCGCTCCCTATCGGCAAGGAACGAAACACGCAAGTGAATCATTACTGAACCGATATGCTCTTTAAAAAATTAATCAGACAATCTGTGTGGGCACTCGTTGAAGACGCTGACTATCCAAAAGATACTTAGTTAAACGAGTGACTGACAATTTATTTGCTAGTTATTTCGAGCGACAAACTTTAAATTGAAGAGTTTGATCATGGCTCAGATTGAACGCTGGCGGCAGGCCTAACACATGCAAGTCGAGCGGTAGCACAAAGAAGCTTGCTTCTTGGGTGACGAGCGGCGGACGGGTGAGTAATGCCTGGGGATCTGCCCGATAGAGGGGGATAACTACGGGAAACTGTAGCTAATACCGCATAACGTCTACGGACCAAAGTGGGGGCTCTTCGGACCTCATGCTATCGGATGAACCCAGGTGGGATTAGCTAGTTGGTGGGGTAATGGCTCACCAAGGCGACGATCTCTAACTGGTTTGAGAGAATGACCAGTCACACTGGAACTGAGACACGGTCCAGACTCCTACGGGAGGCAGCAGTGGGGAATATTGCACAATGGGGGAAACCCTGATGCAGCCATGCCGCGTGTGTGAAGAAGGCCTTCGGGTTGTAAAGCACTTTCAGCGAGGAGGAAAGGGAGCAGCTTAATACGCTGTTACTATGACGTTACTCGCAGAAGAAGCACCGGCTAACTCCGTGCCAGCAGCCGCGGTAATACGGAGGGTGCAAGCGTTAATCGGAATTACTGGGCGTAAAGCGCACGCAGGCGGTTTGTTAAGTCAGATGTGAAATCCCCGCGCTCAACGTGGGAACTGCATTTGAAACTGGCAAGCTAGAGTCTTGTAGAGGGGGGTAGAATTCCAGGTGTAGCGGTGAAATGCGTAGAGATCTGGAGGAATACCGGTGGCGAAGGCGGCCCCCTGGACAAAGACTGACGCTCAGGTGCGAAAGCGTGGGGAGCAAACAGGATTAGATACCCTGGTAGTCCACGCTGTAAACGATGTCGATTTGGAGGTTGTGCCCTTGAGGCGTGGCTTCCGGAGCTAACGCGTTAAATCGACCGCCTGGGGAGTACGGCCGCAAGGTTAAAACTCAAATGAATTGACGGGGGCCCGCACAAGCGGTGGAGCATGTGGTTTAATTCGATGCAACGCGAAGAACCTTACCTACTCTTGACATCCACAGAACTTTCCAGAGATGGATTGGTGCCTTCGGGAACTGTGAGACAGGTGCTGCATGGCTGTCGTCAGCTCGTGTTGTGAAATGTTGGGTTAAGTCCCGCAACGAGCGCAACCCTTATCCTTTGTTGCCAGCGCGTGATGGCGGGAACTCAAAGGAGACTGCCGGTGATAAACCGGAGGAAGGTGGGGATGACGTCAAGTCATCATGGCCCTTACGAGTAGGGCTACACACGTGCTACAATGGCATATACAAAGGGCGGCAAGCTAGCGATAGTGAGCGAATCCCATAAAGTATGTCGTAGTCCGGATTGGAGTCTGCAACTCGACTCCATGAAGTCGGAATCGCTAGTAATCGTAGATCAGAATGCTACGGTGAATACGTTCCCGGGCCTTGTACACACCGCCCGTCACACCATGGGAGTGGGTTGCAAAAGAAGTAGGTAGCTTAACCTTCGGGGGGGCGCTTACCACTTTGTGATTCATGACTGGGGTGAAGTCGTAACAAGGTAACCGTAGGGGAACCTGCGGTTGGATCACCTCCTTACCTGCGATACCAGCCTTTGGCTGAGTGCTCACACAGATTGTTTGTTTGTCTTTGCGAAAGCGAAGAGAAAGCTCTTTAAAAATTTGGAAACAAGCTGATAAATAACTGAAGTTCTTAAGAACAAGCGTCTTGAGAAACTGGCATATGACCAGTTTAGTACTTTCATCAATCTGAAATAATTTTGGGTTGTATGGTTAAGTGACTAAGCGTACACGGTGGATGCCTTGGCAGTCAGAGGCGATGAAGGACGTGCTACCCTGCGAAAAGGGTTGGTGAGCTGGGATGAAGCGCTATTAACCAACCATGTCCGAATGGGGAAACCCACCTAAGATAACTTAGGTATCGTTAAGTGAATACATAGCTTAACGAGGCGAACCGGGAGAACTGAAACATCTAAGTACCCCGAGGAAAAGAAATCAACCGAGATTCCGTTAGTAGCGGCGAGCGAACGCGGAGCAGCCCAGAGTCAACATCAGCCAGTGTGTTAGTGGAACGGCCTGGAAAGGCCGGCGATACAGGGTGATAGCCCCGTACATGAAAGTGCACTGGTTGTGAGCTCGATGAGTAAGACGGGACACGTGGTATCCTGTTTGAAGATGGGGGGACCATCCTCCAAGGCTAAATACTCCTGACTGACCGATAGCGAACCAGTACCGTGAGGGAAAGGCGAAAAGAACCCCTGTGAGGGGAGTGAAATAGAACCTGAAACCGTGTACGTACAAGCAGTAGGAGCACCTTCGTGGTGTGACTGCGTACCTTTTGTATAATGGGTCAGCGACTTATATTCTGTAGCAAGGTTAACCGAATAGGGGAGCCGTAGGGAAACCGAGTCTTAACTGGGCGATTTAGTTGCAGGGTATAGACCCGAAACCCGGTGATCTAGCCATGGGCAGGTTGAAGGTTGGGTAACACTAACTGGAGGACCGAACCGACTAATGTTGAAAAATTAGCGGATGACTTGTGGCTGGGGGTGAAAGGCCAATCAAACCGGGAGATAGCTGGTTCTCCCCGAAAGCTATTTAGGTAGCGCCTCGGACGAATACCTACGGGGGTAGAGCACTGTTTGGGCTAGGGGGTCATCCCGACTTACCAACCCCATGCAAACTCCGAATACCGTAGAGTACTATCCGGGAGACACACGGCGGGTGCTAACGTCCGTCGTGAAGAGGGAAACAACCCAGACCGCCAGCTAAGGTCCCAAAGTCATGGTTAAGTGGGAAACGATGTGGGAAGGCTCAGACAGCTAGGATGTTGGCTTAGAAGCAGCCATCATTTAAAGAAAGCGTAATAGCTCACTAGTCGAGTCGGCCTGCGCGGAAGATTTAACGGGGCTAAACCATGCACCGAAGCTGCGGCAATGACGTTTAGGCGTTATTGGGTAGGGGAGCGTTCTGTAAGCGGTAGAAGGTGTGCTGTGAGGCATGCTGGACGTATCAGAAGTGCGAATGCTGACATAAGTAACGATAAGGGGAGTGAAAAACTCCCCCGCCGGAAGACCAAGGGTTCCTGTTCAACGTTAATCGGAGCAGGGTGAGTCGACCCCTAAGGCGAGGCTGAAAAGCGTAGTCGATGGGAAACGGGTTAATATTCCCGTACTTGTGGTGACTGCGAAGGGGGGACGGAGAAAGTTAGGCTATCCGGGCGACGGTTGTCCCGGTTTAAGCGTGAAGGTGGGAAGACTAGGTAAATCCGGTTTTCTGCATAACACTGAGGCGTGATGACGAAGCACTACGGTGCTGAAGTAGCTGATACTACGCTTCCAGGAAAAGCCTCTAAGCATCAGGTCACCAGAAATCGTACCCCAAACCGACACAGGTGGTCAGGTAGAGAATACTCAGGCGCTTGAGAGAACTCGGGTGAAGGAACTAGGCAAAATGGTGCCGTAACTTCGGGAGAAGGCACGCTGACGGTAGGTGAAGTCCCTTGCGGATGGAGCTGAAGTCAGTCGAAGATACCAGCTGGCTGCAACTGTTTATTAAAAACACAGCACTGTGCAAACACGAAAGTGGACGTATACGGTGTGACGCCTGCCCGGTGCCGGAAGGTTAATTGATGGGGTTAGCGCAAGCGAAGCTCTTGATCGAAGCCCCGGTAAACGGCGGCCGTAACTATAACGGTCCTAAGGTAGCGAAATTCCTTGTCGGGTAAGTTCCGACCTGCACGAATGGCGTAATGATGGCCAGGCTGTCTCCACCCGAGACTCAGTGAAATTGAAATCGCTGTGAAGATGCAGTGTACCCGCGGCAAGACGGAAAGACCCCGTGAACCTTTACTATAGCTTGACACTGAATATTGAGCCTTGATGTGTAGGATAGGTGGGAGGCATTGAAACGTGAACGCCAGTTTGCGTGGAGCCGACCTTGAAATACCACCCTTTAATGTTTGATGTTCTAACGTGGTCCCGTAATCCGGGATGCGGACAGTGTCTGGTGGGTAGTTTGACTGGGGCGGTCTCCTCCTAAAGAGTAACGGAGGAGCACGAAGGTTGGCTAATCCTGGTCGGACATCAGGAGGTTAGTGCAATGGCATAAGCCAGCTTAACTGCGAGACGGACAGGTCGAGCAGATACGAAAGTAGGTCATAGTGATCCGGTGGTTCTGTATGGAAGGGCCATCGCTCAACGGATAAAAGGTACTCCGGGGATAACAGGCTGATACCGCCCAAGAGTTCATATCGACGGCGGTGTTTGGCACCTCGATGTCGGCTCATCACATCCTGGGGCTGAAGTTGGTCCCAAGGGTATGGCTGTTCGCCATTTAAAGTGGTACGCGAGCTGGGTTTAGAACGTCGTGAGACAGTTCGGTCCCTATCTGTCGTGGGCGTTGGATGATTGAGGGGGGCTGCTCCTAGTACGAGAGGACCGGAGTGGACGTATCTCTGGTGTTCCGGTTGTCACGCCAGTGGCATTGCCGGGTAGCTAAATACGGAAGAGATAAGCGCTGAAAGCATCTAAGCGCGAAACTTGCCCCGAGATGAGTCATCCCTGAGGCCTAGAGCCTTCTAAAGGGTTGTTGGAGACTACGACGTAGATAGGCAGGGTGTGTAAGCGTAGCGATACGTTGAGCTAACCTGTACTAATTGCCCGTGAGGCTTAACCATACAACGCCAAAGTTATGTTGGACGATGAAGTTCAGACGATGTTTTTGAGAGCAAAAACAGAATTTATCAGTGCGTTTTCAGATTTAGCGTAATGGCCATGAAATGGCGGTTATGCAGATAGAATAAAAGAATTTGCCTGGCGGCGATAGCGCGGTGGTCCCACCTGACCCCATGCCGAACTCAGCAGTGAAACGCCGTAGCGCCGATGGTAGTGTGGGGTCTCCCCATGCGAGAGTAGGGAACTGCCAGGCATCAAATAAGTAAGAAGCCCATCCGAAAGGATGGGCTTTTTGCGTTGTTGCGTTTTTTTTTAATTGTCTAAGTATTTTATCTGTTGTATCGGCATTCATATTTCCCCATCAAAAACATTCATTTCAATTAAATTGATGATTATTTCTTTTTTAGTCCTCTCGATATAAACCCTTAGATAAAATATTTTGTTCACGTATTCTGATGACTAGGCTTGATGTGAAATTCCTATTTTGTAATCTAACTGTCCCGGTGAAAAAAGCATAGGCTCGGAAGCACTCGGCATCAATGGTATCGCTATCAGCGATTTCAACTTGAGTACTAATACCGTGACTGCCAATAGGGTATGAACGCAGCAATTGTTTATCTTGTCATGAATAATGTCGGTATCCTAGACACAGCTCGCGTATTGAACATTAGTATAAATACCGTTGCTCACACACTAAAAAATTCTCGCCAAAAAACGTAACCTTTCTTCCTCTGAATAATTGGAAAACTTAGCTCATTTGCGGAGCCTATTGAATCTGAATCACTATGTTGAATACACAACCCGATATTGCGTCAATACAAAGAAAATAAATGAAAAAAAGTGACTATTATTGTTTTTATTTGCGGTTTTCAATTTTTAAAGCGGTTTTTTTATAAAAAAAAACAAAAAAAAAGGGATTTCATAGTTTTATAATAAAATTAATCTACTTATCCGTTAGAGTTTCTGTGCATTTTCATTAAGAGTTCTAGTTTTATTTGTGAATTGTTTTCTTTTTGGTTTTCAACAGTTATTTTATAGATGTAAGGGAGTTTATTTTTATTATGGAAAGAGTATACAGTCTAGGTGATAGTGTCGTATTTGATTCACTAAGAAATCAGATTATAAGAAATGATGAGGTGGTTTCTCTGGGTAGCAGAGAGGCGGCTATTTTAAAATTATTGTGTGATCATAAAAATCAAGTTGTAAATAAAACAGATCTCCATGATTATGTTTGGGGTAAGGTTTACGTGAGTGAAACATCCCTAACAAAAGCTATATCTAATTTAAGACGTTCTTTGTCATCATTTAATCTTAGCTCTAGTGAAATTAAAACAGTTCCAAAAGAAGGATATATATTTATTTATGAGGAAGTAGCTAATCAAGATAATTACTGTGTACCACAACAGTATGATACTCCCAAAAATATGATTGAAGATATTTTCGAAAAAGAGTTAGAAAAACAGACTGCTGTTCATCAGAGTAACATAAATAAAATAACATATACTAAATTAGTATTATCGTCGTCTATTTTATCATCTTTAATTACAAGTGTTTTTTTTGTAGTGTTTGATTTTTTTTATTGATAGTTATCATTTTTTTATCCGTATAAGTTATATAGCTGTAATAGGTGCAGAGTGTTAGTAGTTAAATCATGGTGGTCTTTCAACTAGATATATTAATAGTACTCTTGGTAAACTGATTAACAATGCAGATAAATAAATCCAAGATTTTATTACTGTTCATACAGGAAGTGCTGATGAAAATAGAGCCTTTCAGGCTATGTACTCAATCCGGTGAAAAATATGGGCTGGGAAGCATCGATCATCAACGTTATCGCTGTCAGGCATGCTGCCGAAGCTTTTATTCAACTTGAGTATGAACACCGAGCTTGCTAACAGGGCATCAAGGCACAAATTGTTGATCTTACTATGAATAATGCCGGTATACGAGACACAGCTCGCGCATTGAACATTAGCATCAATGCTGTACCCGCACACTAAAACACTCTCGCCGAAAAACGTAACCTCTCTTCCACTGGATAATCGGCAAATTCAGCTTATTTGTAAAATTGATGAAATGTGGTCATTTTTCGGGAATAAAAGCAGCAATGTTGGCTGCAGTATGCATGCGAGCCTCGTCTCAAGCGTATTATTGCCGATGCTTTTGGCCACAGGAGTAAGAAAACGCGTCGCAAGTTACTGGGATTATTGTCAGGTTTTAATGTGAATTTTTGGTGGATGAAAAATTTCAGTTAAGTTTTACACACAGCGCATTTAGCAGTGAAAACTGCATGTGGTTCTACCATGTGGCAAATTGTAAAAAGCAAAAAACCAGCCTAAGTAGCTGGTTTTTATAGGTGATTTTGGTCGGCATGAGAGGATTCGAACCTCCGACCCCTGACACCCCATGACAGTGCGCTACCGGGCTGCGCTACATGCCGAAACGATATCTATCTTACTGATTTACCTTATAAATACAAGCGAGATAGATCACATATTTATGGGGAGGTCTCGCTGCATCATTTAATTTTCATCAGTAATGAAACGTCTGACCTCTTTCAGAGCTTGCAGCAAAATAGTCAAGCGAGGCTTATCTTCTGGTAGCGGCTTATAGTTTGCATCATAAGCACTAAAATTACCCCGATTATCTAAATGCATCTGTTGATCACTGCTGATAATTACCAGTTGATTAGCATTACCAGCCAATACCCAGTCATTTTTACGCTCCGGCGTAAACAGATTCTCACCTTGGGTATAATCAGATAGTGGGTTTGTCACTCCCAATACATCCTGCATCAGCGTGGCAGATACATCAGCATTACTGGTTAACTTATCCACCGTACTCGGTAATTTATCTGGCCAGTAAACTAACAACGGTACTTTAAGTTCATACTGGCTAAAGTTTTGATTATAGCCCCAGTGATTACGGCCGGTTTCATTGAATTCCATACCATGATCAGAGGTAATAATAACTACCGTATTACTAAGCAGATTTTTTTGTTGTAGCGTATCAAACAGCTTTTTAATTTGCAGGTCTACTTTTTGTACACTGTTTTGATATTTTTGCTGTAACTCCTGTCCGCTGGTTGCCTCTACACTCTCATCACTGTGATTTTCAACACCACGGCTGCGTTGTGTAAAACCTTTATCAAATGAGGCTGGTGCACTGTAATTTACATAAGTAAACCAAGGTTTATTGCCACGAGCAGGTTGCTCAATCCACTGTTGCCAGCGCTGGGTTACGGCTGCATCGCTGATAGCCAAATTTTTCGGGTGTGCTTTTGGCAGATAAAAACCATTAAACAGTGCACGGCGATATAACGGAGCTGAAAAACCGTTGGCTGAAAACAGCCCCATCTGATAATCCTGATGCTGCAATGCATCAATAAATTCAGATGATTTTTGAATCGATAATATGCCGTCTAAATATGTAGGTGAAATGCCATAAAACAGACCAAATAATCCGGTGTTAGCATTGTTACCGGTACTGTAGTTGTTCTCAAAACGTGTTGCAAAAGCCGCTTGCTGATTGAGCTCAGGCATTGTTTTATTGTTGATGGCATCAGCACGTAGCCCGTTAATCACAACCAGCAATATATTATAATTCTTCGTCTGTGGCGCATAAGTTAGATCATTTCGCGGGTAGTGTACGGTGGCTGCATCAGGTGTACCCTGCTGATTAAGCTGGCGCAGATACTCATCCTGATTGATAAGGCCATAACGTTCAAGAAAACGCTTTGCAGTCATCGGATAATAAAGCGGTAAATTAGATTTTTGCATCGTAATCGGGCGATAGAGCGTGGCATCAGCCCAAATATAGACAAGGTGCGATGTGATAAAGCAGCAAATAAATAATATTGCAAAATAGCGGTCAAAATTACGGCGGCCTAAGCTGCGCAGTTTTTGCCAGCTCCAGGTTGCAAATAGCAACTCCACCAGGAAAATCACCGGCACAGCGATAAACAGCAGTTGCCAGTTACGTGATAACTCACCGTCATCAGGGTTTACCAATATCTGCCACACCACCGGGCTTAAATGCAGATGGAACTGGTTATACACTTCGGTATCAACCAAAAGAAGTGTCAGCCCCACGGTTGCAAAAATTACAGCACCAATACGCAATAAGCGTTGTGACATCACCAAAAATGTCAGTGGAAAAAGAATTAACAGATAAGCGGCAAAGCCCAAGAACCCGAAATGACCAATCCAACTGATAAATGCATAGGCACGCCCCAGCAGTGTGGGTGGCCAGTCTGCTGCCAGAAAATAGCGGCTTCCGATCACCAGTGATGCCAGAATATTAAATAAAGCAAACCAGTGACCCCAAGTGATCATCTGGGAAACTTTTTCACGGTAACGCGGGCCAGTTTTCAGCATCGGGTTCTTGCGACTCCTGTTATTGCAGTTTTTCTTCTTTCACAGAAGAGAGCAATGCATCGGCAAAAGAGCGCGCAATCACTTTACGTTGCTGCGGTGCAATGCTGGAGTTGATCAGGTTAGTGACCATGTTGCCTAAGACCATCAGTGAAAGATCCACCGGAACTTGATGACGCTCCAGAGTTTCAATCATATCAGTCAGAATATTTTCGACTTTTTCGTCGCTGTAACGTGATTCTTGTGCCATTCGCGTGTGCTCATAACGAAGTTTTAGCGTGACATGATACCTAAACTGGTCACTGATTTCCGCATTTTTGTGCGTTGAGCATTGATTGAACGCATTTGCCTTTACGTACATGCGTTCTCATCTTGCGTACAGCCAAAGGCAGTGCTTCAATACCCGATCAAAGAAAAGAGCCAGACGCAGAGAGGATAAAAGAACAATATGAGCCTGAAGGTCAACCATATTGCATTACATCAGCTGGTAAAGCGTGATGAGAATACACTCGACATTATGTTACGCGATTCACCGTTACCGATTAATGATGCGGTTGAGCAGATGATGGAAGAGCTGCATCGGGTTTATTCTACCAAAGCGGGAAAGGCCTACGGTCTGTTTAATTCAGAGAGTATCTTTGCACAAACACTGCAAAACTGGGTGACTGAACCGGCAGATTTTCTCGCCTTTTCTCGTATGGCAACCGAACAACTGCGTGATCAGCTTGCTAAATACCCGTTTGCCGAGAGTGGTGTTGTGGTGCTGTGCCATTATCGCTATCTGGCTTCGGAATACTTACTGATTACTCAGCTCAACAACTGTATCAGTATGCGCGTCAATGAACTGCTTGATGTCAGTACTACTCAGTATCTTGATATTACACATTTAGATATTGCTGCACGTATTGATCTTACCGAATGGCAGAGCAATCCTGATTCCCAGCGCTATCTGACCTTTGTAAAAGGGCGGGTAGGGCGTAAAGTGTCCGATTTTTTCATGGACTTTCTTGGCGCGGCGGAAGGCTTAGATACCAAAGCGCAGAATCGCGGCTTATTGCAAGCGGTTAATGATTACTGTGCCGAAGCGCAGTTGGATAAAGAAGAGCGGCAAGAGTACCGGCAAAAAGTGTATGCCTACTGTAATGAACAATTACAAGCCGGTGATGAGATAGAACTTAAAGGTCTCTCAAATGTGTTGCCGGAAGTAGCAGAGCAGAACTTCTATCAATTCGCTGAACAGCAAGATTATGCACTGGAAGAGAGTTTTCCAGCAGATAGATCAACCTTACGTCAACTGACTAAATTTACCGGCAGTGGCGGAGGGATCACCCTAAGTTTTGATGCTCTGTTGCTTGGCGAACGGATTTACTGGGATGCAGCAACCGATACCCTTACGATCAAGGGTACTCCACCAAACCTGCGTGATCAGCTGCAGCGCCGATCTGCGGGAAAATAACAACCCGATGATCTGTTATTGCCGATCAACGCCCACAAAAAACGCCGCATTATGCGGCGTTTTTCTTTCGAACCAAGTACGCGAAATTAAGCGCGAACGAAGTCGATGTGCGTTACTTTTGGCTTGAACGCGTGACGCTGCATAGCCTGAACTTTAACTTTAACTTCTTCACCAGCGATAACCAGAGTCATTTCGCTGTTGTAGAAAGCTTCTTCAGTTTGCGCGTTGATGATTGGATCGTGTTCCAGAACGATTGCTACTGGTGGCTTGTTGCCACCGTAAACGATAGCAGGTACTTTGTTAGCAATACGCAGGCGGCGGCTCGCACCCTTACCTTGCTCTTTGTCGGAACGAACTTCAGCGTTGAAAGTAAACATAATTGTTTCTCACTAAGAATAATTAAAGGCAGCAATGCAGGCGACCCAGCACTGAACCCATTGTAAAACGAGGCCGGATTTTAACGAAAATCGGCCTTAATCGCAAACCAATTCTGTTTATCACAGTTTGGCTTAGCCGGTTTATTGTGCTAAGAAGGGCTGTTATCCGCGTAATTCATACGCTTTACGAAAACGGCCCTGATAATCAAAAACTTTTTCACGAATTTTTAGGTATTTACCTTGTAAGCGTGCTACTACAAAATCGGGGGCGCGCAAGCAAGATTGCTGAGCAATAACGTTAGCTGCATTGTTCCAGATAAAGGGAACACCCGGTGCACGTTGATGTACCCGCAAAAATTTTAATATAAATACCTGCTTTTGTGCTGCCGTCTCAAGATAAAAGCGCTCTTTGATTTCTATACCTTCTTCACCATCACCATCTTCATCAAAATAGGTGATACTGAGCCATTCCCCTTTGCTATCACGCCCCTCTTGCAGCAACATGCCACTGCAGCGTAACACCCGTGCATCTTTCAAATTAAGTGCTGCTTTGAGCATGTCATCAGGGTCAACCAAGACTTGATCGCATTGATGACAGCGGCGGGCAGCAATATCATTTTCTGCGCCGCAGTGCGGGCAGACCTTAAAGCGAAAACGGTAATCGCACTGTTCACGCTCATGGTTTTTTCCGTCTGAAACATGCTCAAACCAGCCTTGACAACGGCGGCCAAAATGTTCAATCACCGTGCCTTGTGTGTCGGTTTTCCCCCAAAACTGGTTGGCAAAACCACAGGCTGGGCAAAACACCTGTACCGGCTGACTGTCGGTAGCCGGTTTGCGACTACCCACTTCTGGCGTAAACAGATCATGCGGGTTACCGGCATAATCAAGGATTAAACAGTCGGTTTTTCCTTGTGCAAGGCGTAAACCGCGCCCGACAATTTGTTGATATAAACTAACTGATTCGGTAGGGCGTAAAATAGCAATTAAATCAATGTGTGGGGCATCAAACCCGGTGGTTAATACAGAAACATTGACTAGATAGCGTAACGTTTGTTGTTTAAATGCACTGATCAGGCGTTGCCGCTCACTTGCAGGGGTTTCTCCGGTAATTAGCGCGGCTTGTCCTTCGGGTAATAATCCGTACACCTCTTTGGCATGCTCGACTGTTGCCGCAAAAATCATTACACCTTGGCGTTTTTGTGCGTATTCAATAATTTGGCTGACGATATGCGGGGTGATACGTTGCTGCTGTTGCAGACTGAGGTTGATGTCTCGTTCAGAAAATAGCCCCATTTGGTTAGCCTGCAACTGACTGAAATCATACTGCACTACCGGCATATCGAGCCGGTTAGGTGGAGTCAGATAGCGGTGCTTAATCATATATCGCAGCGGTAACTCATAAATACAATCACGAAACATCGGGTTTTGCTGCGCATCGGCGCGGGTCATTCCGTGGTAGTGATAGCGGTAGATCCACCCCTTTCCCAAACGGTATGGCGTGGCGGTTAATCCAAGAATTCGCACATTGGGCTGGTGCTGTTTCAAATGGCGGATCACCTGCTGATATTGTGAGTCCTCACTATCACTGATTCGATGACATTCATCAATAATCAGCAGTGAAAACGCCTCTTCAAATGCGGCCAGATTACGGGCAACAGACTGTACACTGCCGAACACCACTTTACCTTGGCTCTGCTTTTGCTGTAATCCTGCCGAAAAAATATCTGCATCTAGCGCGTATGCGCAGTATTTAGCATGGTTTTGCTCAACCAACTCTTTAACGTGAGCAAGTACCAACACACGCCCACGCGCTTTACGCGCTAGCTCAGCAATCACCAGGCTTTTTCCTGCGCCGGTGGGCAAAACAATCACCGCCGGACTGGTATGCTGCCGAAAGTAGTGAATGGCCGCATCAACGGCCTCTTGCTGGTATGGGCGCAGAGTAAAAGCCATGGGTAACAACATAAACCGCTATAAAAGGATAACTGCGGGAAAGTATATACTGACTCATGCGATTCCTGAAACACAGGCAAAACCCGCCATACGGCCATTCCCGTTATTGCCACTTACAAAATGTGCACAACTTTGATACCGCGCGCGGATGCAGAGTACATCTTTCCGATATAATGGCGGTTTACGGTTTACACATTGACTCAAAGAGAAGCGGATATGAATTTTCAGCATATGATCGGGTTGGGCGTTGCCGGTAATTTTGCCGGACACCTTGAGCAGGCGGGAGAAGCGAAAGACTTCGTTGCAGTGGCGGTGTCTGATGCGGTCGCCCCGAAAGCCATCTTCCCATTTTATGTGCCGAATACCTGCACGGCAGAGAGTGCACCACATTTTCTGCATACCTACCCGTTATCTTCTGATCATATCGTTCCACCGGCGGATGCCGACAACCTGCAAATTGAACCGGAAGTTGCCATAGTGTGCGATATTCACTACCAGAATGGGCAGGTGGTTGGGCTTACTCCGCGCCAGTTTGCTGCCTACAACGATTGTTCAATCCGTCGCCCGAATGCAAAAAAAATCAGTGAAAAAAAGAACTGGGGCGCGTGCAGCAAAGGGGTTTCCGCTACATTGCTGGATATTGACACCTTCGCCAAAGGTGGGGTGATGGATGATTACCGTATCGCCTGTTATCTGGTGCGCGATGGTCAGGTGCATGCGTATGGCATTGATAGCTCGGTGGTCGAGTATAGCTATTTTCACCATCGCTTACTTGATTGGCTAATAAACCAGATGAATTTTCAGCAAGATCAAGGCCCGGCTGAAAACATTGCGGCGCTGCTCAAACAGGCCGGTTATCCGGCACAAGCACTGATCAGCATTGGGGCAACCCGTTATACCGAATTTGGTGAAACCCATTTTTTACGTTTGGGTGATCGCAGTGTGGTGGTGGTGTATAACAGCAAGTTTTACAGTGCACACGATATTGAAGAGAAAGTGCGAATCAACCAACTCTCAGATGCCTATCTTTCAGCACTGGTTCAACAGGTTGATTACTAAGCAATTAATGCATAACTGCATACCCTAATAGGGTATGCAGCTTGTGTTTCTACTTATTTTACACGCCGATTCACTGTGCGCTATTCGCCAAAGATTGCAACCAAGCAATCTCTTGCGGCCAGATACTCATATCTACCGTTTCAAGGACCAGAGGAATACGGTTAAAACGCGGATCGCGCATAATAAACTCAAACGCAGCATGGCCAATATTACCTTCACCCAAACTGTGGTGGCGGTCAACACGGCTGCCCAGCGTACTTTTTGCGTCATTAATATGCATACCGCGCAAATAGTTAAACCCGACAACCGCATCAAACTCGGCAAACGTTTTGGCGCAAGCATCAAAACTGCTCAAGTCATAACCGGCGGCAAACGTGTGGCAAGTATCAATACAAACACCCACGCGGCTCTTATCTTCAACTTGCGCAATAATTTCGGCTAAATGTTCAAACTTCCAGCCCAAATTAGAACCTTGTCCGGCCGTATTCTCAATCACCGCCGTTACGTGCGAGGTCTTATCCAGTGCAATATTGATAGACTCAGCCACTTTTGCCAGACTTTCAGTTTCACTGATTTTATTCAGGTGGCTACCAGGGTGAAAATTGAGCAAGGTCAGCCCCAGTTGCTCACAGCGCTGCATCTCATCTAAAAAAGCGGCGCGTGATTTTTCCAGAGCTTCTTCTTCTGGGTGGCCCAAATTAATCAGATAACTATCGTGTGGTAAAATTTGCTCGGGCTTAAAACCGGTCTGTTCGCACGCCTGTTTAAACGCATCAATTATTGCAGGGGTTAATGGTGCGGCAGCCCACTGGCGCTGATTTTTAGTAAACAGCGCAAATGCCGTTGCATTTAGCTCTTTTGCCCGCCATACCGCCTGATCAACACCACCTGCGGCACTGACATGTGCACCAATATATTTTGTCATTCGTTCACTCCTTCAATTTCCCCATTATGCCGCGCGGCTGAATCGGTTTACAGCATAAACGGTGATTCGCGTCACGAATTATTGGCGTATATCCCCAATTACTGCCTACGTTTATTACAGCGGCCATCAATACAGTTACTCAAAAAGCCTTAAGACCTTAAGAACGAATATTCAGGGATGAGGGAAAAGATCACTAAAGCCATTAATTGAAGGGAAATCCAACCTTACCTGCATTCACATACACAGAGGATCTTACGATGATAACTACCCTCGCTCACCCTGTATTTCTTCACACGCTGGCACTGGTTGCTTCATTAACTGCACTGACCGTACAGGCCGCAGAGTCTGACTGGCAACGGCTTGGTAACATACCGCAAGGGCAGGTCTATTTAGACACACAAGCCGTAACAACCGATGAAAAAGGGATAACCTACGCAGAGATGCGCGTTGATTATACTAATCCGGTTGCTGCAGGGGCACTGTCCTTGGTGGGCCAGCACAGCAAAGTCAGGATTAACTGCGCGGCGCAACAGAGTGCCACCGATAATATTGTTGCCATTCAAGATAACGGCCAACGTTTTATTATGGCCAGTTATGAGGCAGCCCCTTTTACGGCCGTCACACCGGAAACTAGCAGCGCACTGTTACTTAGTCAGTTGTGCACCGCACCGATATAACGGTGTACCAAACAGATATGAAGCATCTTATGCCTAAAATACGATCAGCCCGACGCTTATTCAGCACAGAATCCGTTACACTGAAAATAGAGATCATCAGCATATACGCGGGCAATATAGGCAAACAAAAAGGGCATAGGGGGCAGCCATGCGAGAGGGTGTTATCATTGTACTGCATGGCCTGTTTATGAATGGTGTCATGATGCAACCGTTCACCGACAGGTTGCATCATCTGGGTTGGCAGACTGAAATATTAACCTATAACTCGGTCAATATTCAGTTAGATGAGATTTACACCGCACTCGATACATTGATTAGTCAGCACCCGCATCAACCGATACATTTGGTCGGGCACAGTTTAGGCGGGTTGATTATTCGTTATTATTTGCACCAGTACTATTGTCTATCCTCTCAACAGCATACTCCTGCGAAACAGGCGGTAATAGACAGTGTCATTACGCTCGGCACTCCGCATCAGCGTGCCAGCACCGCAGCCCGTCTGCAACAACTGGGTTTGGGGTGGATGATGGGCAATTCCTGCGAACACGGGCTGTTGCAAACCGATTTACCGGAAACATGGTCGGTTGATATTCCGCTTGGTACGGTGGCTGGAACAACCGCTATTGGCATGCGGCCTCTGCTGTTTTGGCAGTGGGATAACGAACCCAATGATGGGTTAGTCTTGGTTCGTGAAGCGAAAATAGAAGGCTCAGCTGATCATATTGATATTGCCGTTACGCACACCAACATGATTTATCAGTGGGATGTGATCGAGCAAGTTGACCATTTTTTACAACATCAGCACTTTGCTCACGGCGATCAAGATGCACAACAGGCTGTAAATGCGTAAACTCCACACCTTTATAGTTTGCTGCGGGATACCCTAATGAATACCTTCTCCACACTTTGCCGCCTGTTCGGCACACTGTTCTACCGTCAGCCGGATGACGCTGTTATGCCGCCGGTACTGGCCATGATCGAACAGGGTGCACTCAACGAAATGTGGCCACTGGTATTAAGTGATAACAGTGAGTTTGCCATGAAACAGTTGCGAATGAAGCAGGATGTAGCCACGCTCAGTGGTGACTATCAGCACCTGTTTGCCGCAGAGGGCAGTGTATCGTTATTTGCCGCTGATTACGGCATTGACAGCACAGCGTTTCCGGCATTCCAGAAACAAGTCGGCATGCCAGCCGCTGCCGGAGATGTAGCATTACGCGGGCATTTTGGTTTGATGCTGTTAACCGCATCTTGGATTGAAGATCACAGCGCAGAAGATGAAGTTACTGCACAAGAGCAGTTGTTTCAGCACTACCTACTGCCGACAGCAGCCAAAATACTTGGCCAAATCGAAACACATGCGACCAGTGGTTTTTACCGCGGCCTTGCTGTGCTGACTCGCGAAGCCCTCTCTGCCATGGCTGATGAGCTGGTCGAACAATTAGAGCAGCAGCAAAGTGATATAACTGACACTGAATAAACACCGGATCAGCACTGAATTAAGCAATAAACCGTATGCTAAATAGCATTGCAATACGGATAAAAAGCAAAAGCGGGGTCTGTATTCTCGGTTACCGAGTACAGATCTCGCTATTATTTTGCTTGTTATTACTCACGATAACACATCGGCAAGTCAACATCGGTTGCCAGATTATTCCGACAGTGGAATAACAATCTTACCCGGTTTAATTTCAATACCCTTCGCTAGCTGACGCACCAATGCCTCTTCCTTGCTCCGGTTTGAATCAAGCACATAGACCGGTGTTTGATTAAAGAACAACTGTAATGAATTTTTCAGATACGGCAGCAAAACCTTTGTGCTCTTATCCATAGATTCAGGCGTGACTGTTGTACTTAACAGCTGCATATCGCGCAAATAGATAGAGCCGGTATCATGATCAAAATAGGGGCGAGCAGCCAGTGATAAATTAATGGTTGCGTGATCTTTACCCACCAACGTATCTAAATTCAGATCAGCAATGCCATTTAAAATAACCTGATTTGGTTCTGCGCGGCCAATTTTAGCCGTCATATCCTTCAGCGTAATGTGCGCCTCAAAGACACCGGGCAATCCTAGCTGCTTTTGAAACTCAACTTTTTGCTGCAAATACTCATTAACCTGCTGTTCGCTTAATGAGTACTGCGTCAGTTGACTGCATGCGCCAAGAAAGCCGGTCAGCAGCAGCGCTAACACTACATATAGTTTCTTTGTCATGGTACATCTCTGATTACACATAAATAGGTGGGCAGAATACCGTTTACACCTTCAAAGATCGAGCCAGAATGTGCGGTTGCTCGGTATTTATTCTAAGAGATCTTGACAGAGGGATGAACATAACTTGCTGAATAGGTAAAGATATCTGCATATTTAAACTTAACCGTATCGGAAAATATACACAAATAGATGAATATGATTTGTGAACGGATGATGTAATTTACTGCAACATATAAATAAATCACCGTAAACCACTGCAGATTATTCCCAATAACCAGACACTTGAGTATAGTAAGGCTTTGTACAAGCCCAAACATTGGAATGTCAGGTGAGCAGTAAGATCTATCAATGGCCCGTTCGCGTTTACTATGAAGACACGGATGCAGGAGGGGTCGTCTACCACGCACGTTATGTCGCCTTTTTTGAACGTGCGCGAACCGAATTGCTACGCAGTAGTGGATTCGAGCAGCACGCGTTACTGCAAGGCAATATTGCCTTTGCCGTGCGTCGTATCGTCGTTGATTACCGTTTACCGGCACGCCTTGATGATCTCCTCACTGTCGAGACAGAAATTGTCACAGTGCGTGGGGCATCCATAACATTTAATCAACGAATTATTCATCAGGATGGGCGGTTATTATCATCAGCCGAGGTATTGGTTGCATGTATAGATCCGTCAAAAATGAAACCTGTTGCACTTCCAGCTGTGTTAGTCGCGGAGTTTACCAGTGTCTGCTGAAATGAACCTGTTAGACCTTTTCTTAAAGGCAAGTTTTATGGTTAAGATCGTCATGATGATCTTAATCGGTTTTTCCATCACCTCTTGGGCAATTATTATTCAACGCTCACGCATATTGAATGCGGCTACCCGTGCTGCGGATGCCTTTGAAGACCGTTTTTGGTCTGGTATTGATTTAGCGCGCCTGTACCAAGAAAGCTCAACCCGCCGCGATGAATTAGGCGGAACAGAACAAATTTTTTACTCCGGGTTCAAAGAGTTTGCCCGTTTACACCGTGCCAATGGCCATGCGCCGGAAGCCGTGCTTGAGGGGGCATCACGTGCTATGCGGATCTCGATGAACCGTGAGCTCGAAAGCTTAGAGAACAACATTCCTTTTTTGGGAACCGTGGCCTCTATCAGCCCGTATATTGGCCTATTTGGTACTGTGTGGGGGATCATGCACGCCTTTATCGCACTGGGTGCGGTAAAACAGGCCACCTTGCAAATGGTTGCCCCGGGTATTGCAGAAGCCCTGATTGCAACAGCCATTGGTTTGTTTGCGGCGATACCCGCAGTTATGGCATATAACCGGTTAAATTTGCACGTCTCTAAACTTGAGCAGAACTACGGTAATTTCACCGAAGAATTTACCGCTATTTTGCACCGGCAAGCCTTTGCTGCCGACGCAGCAAAGCAGTAAGTGAGGAGCGTTCAACATGGCCTATACACGGCGTAGACGCCACGAAACAAAATCAGAGATCAACATCGTTCCGTTTTTGGATGTGTTGTTGGTGTTGCTGCTCATTTTTATGGCAACGGCTCCAATCATCAGCCAAAGCGTACAAGTTGATCTGCCTGACTCTGCCGAGTCGAGCGCAGTCGAGACGAAAGATGATCGTCCTCCGGTGATTTTGGAAGTGTCAGGCGTTGATCAATACTCCATGTCTATTGATGGTAAGCGTGATGAAAATCTCAGTGCAGATCAAGTTATGCAAAATGCCCGTTTAAACGTCGGGCAAGGCGATCAGAAAACGACTTTCTTAGTAGGAGGGGCAAAAGATGTTCCTTATGAAGAGGTCATCAAAGCTCTGAACTTACTGCATGAAGCTGGCGTGACATCCGTTGGCCTTATGACTAACCCGATATAAATAGAGAATGTTGTATTGATGGATAACAACAACAAAAACAAACTGACAAAATCGGTTGTTGTCTCCGTTATCTTGCATGTACTGGTGATTGCTCTGCTGATATTTGGTTCTATGTATCAGGAGATCCCCGCTGGTGGCGGTGGGGGCGGCGGAGCAATTGATGCAGTCATGGTTGATCCGGGTGCAGTAGCACAACAGTATAAGCGTTTACAACAGCAAAACGATGACTCACGTAAAGCTGAAAATGAGCGCAAACGAAAACAACAACAGAAAAAAGAAGAACTTGAGCAAAAACAACAAGCTGAAGAAGAACGCTTACGTGAACTTGAAAAAGAGCGTTTAAAAGCACAGGAAGTTGCTAAGCAGACAGAAGAAACACGTCAGCAAGCTGAAGCGCAAAAGAAACAAGCACAAGAAGAAGCTCAGAAAGCTGAAACGGTCAGAAAACAGGCCGAAGAGGCCAAGAAAAAAGCTGAGCTAGCTCAGAAAAAGGCTGAAGATGCGAAAAAACAGGCTGAAGCAGACGCATTAGCAGCAAAAACTAAGGCTGATGCAGAAGCGAAGCAACGGGCTGAGGTGGATGCAAAACGTAAAGCCGAAGCCGATGCCAAGAAAAAAGCAGAAGCGGCTGCCGCAGAAAAAGTAGCCACCGAAAAAGCTGCTGCTGAAAAAGCCGCGGCAGAAGCGAAAAAGCAAGCGGCTGCCGATGCAAAAAAGAAAGCCGATGCTGATGCGAAGAAAAAAGCCGATGCAGCCAAAGCTGCGGCAGCTAAAGAGGCTGCGAACAGCGAAGCGGCATTAAATGATGTGCTCAATGGTTTGACACAAGATGATAGTGGCGGAGGCAGTGCTGCTTCCGGTGGTCAGGCGGCAGGGTCTGGTAAAGCGGGTGCACCCGGCCCAGATGGTGATAAATACGGCGGCTTAATTAAACAAGCGGTAAGCCGTAACATGTATGACACCAGTTTATACCGTGGTAAAACCTGTAGTGTGAAGATTAATTTTGCACCTGATGGCCTGATTCTAAGCTCATCAGTTGTCGGGGGTGATCCGGCATTGTGCCAAGCAGCTGAACGTGCGATTAAGATAACGCAAAAGTTACCGCAACCGCCGTCTGATGCTGTATACAATAAGTTTAAGAATGCAGTCTTAGAGTTTAAATTCTGAGTTTAAATTCTAATATTGCAGTACGGGTTTTGAACTAGGAGAGATAATGAAACCGGTCTTAAAATTGTTTGCTGGGCTGATGATGCTGGTTACTGCGGTAGCCAGTGCAGAAGTTCGCATTGTCATTGATCAAGGCGTAGATACTGCACGCCCGATTGCAGTTGTACCGTTTAAGTGGACAGGCAGTGGTAATCCACCGGATAACGTTGCTGAAATTGTCGCGGCTGATTTACGAAACAGCGGTAAATTCAACCCCATTCCGCCAGCACGTATGCCTCAACAGCCGAGCAGTGCATCGGAAGTAAATCCGGCACTGTGGTCAGCAATGGGTATTGATGCCATTGTGATTGGCCAAATTCAGGCTGGGGCGGATGGAAACTATCTGATTTCATATCAACTGGTTGATACAGCTGGCTCGCCCGGTACTGTGCTTGAAAGCAATCAATATCGCGTAACCAAACAGTGGGTACGTTATGCCTCGCATACCGTCAGTGATATGGTGTTTGAGCGTTTAACCGGTATTAAAGGCGCGTTCAGAACACGTATTGCATACGTAGTACAAACTAACGGTGGCCGCTATCCGTATGAACTGCGTGTTTCTGACTACGATGGTTTTAACCAGTTTGTTGTGCACCGTTCACCAGAACCGATTATGTCTCCTGCGTGGACCAAAGATGGGCGTAAACTGGCATACGTTACCTTTGAGAACCGTCGTTCTCAGCTGATGCTGCAAGATTTAAGCACATCTCAGCGTAAAGTATTAACCTCGTTCCCGCGTCATAACGGTGCGCCATCATTCTCGCCAGATGGCTCTAAGATGGCATTTGCGCTGTCAAAAGATGGCAGTTTGAAGCTGTATGTTATGGATGTAGCATCGGGCCAGATCCGCCGAGTTACTGAAGGCCGCTTTAATGATACTGAGCCATCTTGGTATCCGGATAGCCAGTCAATTGCCTTTACCTCTGACCGTGGTGGTCGCCCACAAATTTATAAATTAAATTTGGGATCAGGTGCTGTTGAGCGCTTGACTTGGGAAGGCGCTCAGAATCAAAATGGCGAAATATCTCCTGATGGAAAAGCACTGTATATGGTGAGTTCCGCAGGGAAAGGGCAAAATATCGCAAAACAAGATCTGGATACCGGAGCTGTTGAAGTTCTGACCAATACATTTCTTGATGAAACTCCGAGCGTTTCTCCTAACGGTACCATGCTTATTTATGGCGCAACACAAGGCCTAGGCAGAGTATTGAATTTAGTGTCAACGGATGGACGTTTCAAAGCGCGTGTTCCGGCAACTGATGGGCAGGTCAAATTCCCCGCCTGGTCGCCGTATCTGTGATGAAGCAAAGATAATTAAATTAAAGGATATAATAAATGCAACTGAATAAAGTGTTGAAGGGATTGATGTTAGTTCTGCCTGTAATGGCTGTTGCTGCATGTAGCTCAAATAAAAGCAATGATAATGCTGATCAAGTAATCACATCTGAAAACAACGGTGCGGGTAACGGCAGCATGTCTGCAGAAGAACAAGCACGTATGATGATGCAAGAACTTCAGCAGAATAACATCGTTTACTTCGGCTTCGATAAGTACGATATTCAGCCAGAGTTCGCTCAAATGCTTGATGCACACGCAACTTTCCTGCGTGATAACCCATCTTACAAAGTGGTTGTTGAAGGCCATGCGGATGAGCGCGGTACACCTGAGTACAACATTGCACTGGGCGAGCGTCGTGCTAGCGCAGTTAAAATGTATCTGCAAGGTCGTGGTGTGAATGTTGAGCAAGTTTCTATCGTTTCTTACGGTAAAGAGAAGCCAGCAGTTCTGGGCCACACTGAAGATGCATACGCGAAAAACCGTCGCGCAGTGCTGGTTTACTAATAAGGATATTGCATGAACCGTAACTACAGATCGCTTGCGAGTCTGTCGTTACTGGTACTTGTAGCCGTGTCAAACACGGCTACAGCGCAAGCTCCAGTCTACGAGGCGGGAACCGGATCTCTAGAAGATCGGGTTACTCGCCTCGAACGCACTATGGAAGCGCGTAACCAGTTACTGACAGATACACAGCAGCAGTTGATGTCTCTGCAAGGCGAAATGGATCAATTACGTGGTTCTGTTGAGCGCAGTGAATATCAATTAAATCAAGCCATTGAGCGTCAGCGTCAACTCTATCAAGAGCTTGATAATGTTTCTGCTCAGGCAAAGTCAGCGGCCTCGGCATCCGTTTCAGGTGCAAATTCTGCACCGGCAGGCGCTACCTCGACCAGTGCTGAAACAGCAAAAACTGATACCGTTGTTAGTGATAATGCCACTGAAAATCAGGCTTATGATGCGGCAGTGCAGTTGGTTCTGCGTGATAAGCAGTATGATAAAGCGATCACTGCATTTCAGGCGTTTATCAGCCAATACCCAAAATCGGTTTATCGCCCGAATGCACATTACTGGTTAGGGCAGTTATTGTTTAACCAGAAGCGTAAAGATGAAGCACTACAGCAATTTGCTACGGTAGTTAAAGATTACCCTAAATCACCTAAGCGTGCTGATGCGATGCTTAAGCTAGGGGTTATCGCACAAGAAAAAGGTGATACGGCTGCGGCAAAAACACTGTTCCAGCAGATCGTTAAATCTTACCCCACATCTTCATCAGCAAAGATGGCAAAATCGCGTTTAGATTCACTGGGTGGATAAAAACGTAATGTGCACTTACCGCACAACTATTTGATTATGTTTATTTGTGCTTAGAGAAAGCCCATAAGTGATTAATGCTTGTGGGCTTTTTTGTTTAGAAAATGACTGCAAGCCTTTACCCAATACAGGTGATAAGTCATCGTAGATGTGCATACATGTGTAAAACATTATCTGACGTGATCTCTGTCTAAAATAAAAAAAAACGCTCTTTTTTACTGAGTGCAATCATCGTAATTTCCTTTATGCTTTTTTTAGATATGCATTGAAATTAATGAACTTTCCATTTGTTTTATGTTCAGCGATGATAGCTATGTGATTATTTTATTATAAATAAAAAATCAGGTTAATCCTGTATTGAGGGTGGTATGAGTTTTGTTGTATTAGGTAATATTGCCATTTTTTTAGTGGCAGCTTTGCTGCTAGCGCGCTATCAACGTAGTGGGATCAGCCTTTCAAGAGCCGTATTTGTCGGCCTTGTGGTGGGTATCGGCTTTGGTTCGTTATTACAGTTTTTCTTCCACCATACAGATTCTGTTGTTAAAGAGACGCTAGATTGGTTAAATATTGCCGGTAATGGCTATGTAAACTTGCTGCAAATGATTGTTATGCCGCTGGTTTTTGTCTCTATTTTATCTGCAGTGACCAAACTGAGTGATGCAAGCTCATTAGGGCGAATCAGCTTTTCAGTATTACTGATGCTGATGCTGACAACTGCAATTGCTGCTGCAATTGGTATTTGTGTAACAGAACTCTTTGGTTTATCGGCAGAAGGGCTGACACAGGGTGCGCGTGAACTGGCTCGTGGCGAAATGATGATCTCAAAAAGTAGTGAGATTGCCAGCCTGACATTCCCGCAAATGTTGGTCTCTTTTATTCCGACCAACCCGTTTGCTGATTTAGCCGGTGCTCGATCAACTTCAATTATCAGTGTTGTTGTATTCTCAGCATTTTTAGGTGTGGCGACGTTGAAACTGAAGGCTGAAAAGCCAGAAGTAGGCGAAAAAATCACGGCTGCCATTGATACACTGCAAACACTGATTATGCGTTTAGTGCGCATGGTGATCCGTTTAACCCCTTATGGCGTGATGGCGCTGATGACCAAAGTTGTGGCAACATCCAACATGCACGATATTATTAACTTATTGGGCTTTATGGTTGCTTCGTATGTGGCTATTGGTCTGATGTTTGTTGTGCACGGTATTTTCCTGTTCTTTGCTGGGGTTAACCCATTACGTTATTACCGTAAAGTATTGCCTGTGCTGACTTTTGCTTTTACCTCGCGTTCAAGTGCTGCAACTATCCCACTGAACGTAGAAGCTCAGATTGATAAGTTAGGCGTGCCTTCTACCATTGCAAACTTTGCCGCATCATTTGGTGCAACAATTGGGCAAAATGGTTGTGCCGGTATTTATCCGGCAATGCTGGCGGTGATGATTGCACCGACAGTCGGCATTAACCCGTTAGACCCTTCTTTCCTTGCAACGCTGATTGCGGTAGTTACGTTAAGTTCGTTCGGTGTGGCCGGTGTCGGTGGTGGCGCAACATTCGCCGCAATCATTGTGCTTTCAACCATGAATTTACCGATTGCGTTAGCCGGCTTTCTGATCTCCATTGAGCCGTTGATTGATATGGCAAGAACTGCCTTGAACGTGAACGGTGCAATGACAGCCGGTATGGTCTCGAGCCGAGTGCTGGGGCAAACTGATATGGATGTATTCCGCAGTGAAGAAGACGCTGCTTCCTAGCATACGGCCAGATAATTTACGCGAAAGAGTAATAAGTTATGTAAAACGCCACTGATGAGTGGCGTTTTTTTTCGTTTAGCAGTACTACTATCAACAGTTTTGGTGATGATGAAACTGTTGGAGTATAGGGTATGACACCGCAAGAACAGAACATGATTGAGGGTGTAGCTGATCGTTTACGTAATCATACATTGAGCCGTAAAGACCCTGCAGCAGAAGCATTAATCAGTGAGCAAATTGCAATGCAGCCTGATGCTTTGTATCGCTTAACACAGAGTAATATTTTACAAGAGGTAGCGTTAACAGAGGCTAAAAGCAAGGTTACTTACCTTGAAGATCAATTAAAAGCGTATCGTGAACAAGGAGTGATGGAGAGAATGCGTGGGGCAACACCGGTTGTTGAACAACCCGCTCCACAATATCAACCCTCTATGTTTGGTGGTTTTATGAAAACCGCAGCGGCAATGACAACCGGTGTTGTGGCTGGGAATCTGATTTCAGATGCGCTAAGTGGTTTGTTCTCTTCACGTGATGAGGGAATGAATGCGATGAATATTGATCAGCAACCTGCTGTTGTTGAGAATATCACCAATAACTTTATTGACCCGGCAAATACCGCTGGGTTAACGTCTGATGATTCGAATGATTTTCTGGCTAATTCCGATGCATTAACCGCCATGAGCAATACGGATAATGATAATCCGTTTGGTCTGGACAATGATATTGTTGATCCACAAGATGATAATGGTTTTTTGGATAGCAGCAGTAATGATGATGACAATGACTTTTTTGATGACGATGACGACAATAATGGCCTGTTCTAATAGGATGATAGTCGCTATTGTTTAATATAAATATCATTGTATGGCATGATTTGATATTGAGTGATCACTCATCAGAGATAAAAAATCCCCGTTGATTCAATCAAAGGGGATTTTTATTATGCAAGTGCTAGAGGTATAAAATGTGATTAACGTATTTGTTATTAACTACGTTCTACACGTGGTAATAGTGGTCTATTACTCTTTAGCTTTTCCTTCACGAGCACTGTAAACCAAGCTGGCAATAACCGATGTGGCTAAAATAGCAGCAACAATACCCAGTGACAGTAATACTGGCAGTTTTATCCACTCAATAATCAGCATTTTTGTACCGATAAAGACTAATATTACGGCTAGGCCATATTTTAATAGTGCAAATCGGTCAGCAAAATCAGCTAATAAGAAGTACATTGCACGTAGCCCCATAATCGCAAAGATATTTGAGGTTAAGACAATAAAAGGGTCTGTGGTAACGGCAAAGATGGCCGGAATACTATCTACCGCAAAAATGACATCGCTGATTTCAACCAGTATTAAGGCTAAAAACATCGGGGTAGCAAAGCGTACACCGTTACGTACGGTAAAGAATTTTTCGCCGTCGAGTTCGTGTGTTACCGAGAAGTTTTTCTTGACCCATACCAGTAGCGGGTTTTTATCAAAATTCCCTTCATCATCACTGCTTTTAAGCATTTTAATACCAGTAAGTACCAAAAATGCGCCGAACAGATAGAGGATCCAGTGGAACTGAGTGATTAACCAACTGCCGGCAAAAATCATACCGGTACGTAAAATTATCGCGCCCAGTACACCGTAGAGCAGCACACGGCGTTGTAATTCGGCAGGGATGGCAAAATAGCCAAAAATCATCAGCCAGACGAAAACGTTATCAACCGCCAGTGCTTTTTCGATCACATAACCGGTTAAGAACTCGAGTGATTTTTGGTTTGCAATTTCTCGGCCCAGATTAAGATCAAGGTAATACCAAATGCCGAGGTTGAATAGCATAGCAACAGATATCCAGATCACAGACCAGATAGCTGCTTCTTTTAACGATACTTTGTGGTTTTTACCACCTTTGAGGACGAGAAGATCAACGAGCAGTAACCCGATAACCAGCACGAAGAATGCTACCCACATCCAACTATTGCCGATACTTTCCATATTAGTAAACTCCTAAAAACAAAAAAACCAAGTCCATAAGGCTTGGTCATCTTTTTTTAGGATGGACTTTGCCTTACGGCAAGGTCTCACTTACAACATCTGTTGCCTGAGTACCGGGTGCAATAAAACACCGTAATGACGATAGCTCAGCAATGAAGTTACTCCCCTTGTGCTTGAATTATAAGGTTTAGGTGATATTTCTTCCAGCACTATTTATTATATACAACGCATTATAGAGATAGTGTGGCTATTTTAGGTTTTATTTTATTCGCTACCACAACCACAGCCACAATCAGGTTTACTGCGCTTATAAAGATTATATCCAAATAGTAGCACAATAAATAATCCTGAAATGGTTATCGGCCAGCCAAAATAGAGGCCACTGATGCCAGAGATAATCATTAGTACCGCGATCAATATAACCCGAGTGCTTAGTGTCATCATTCACCTTTATATTTATCACATAAGACATTCATCATATAAATATATAATTATGATAATACGAATTATTCTTGATTACGAGCTGTTCTTACCCGTTATGTTCCTTTTGAAAGAATGGTGCTATCAGAGCAGTGGGGTAAAGAAGTAAAACATCTTCTCGGTGATTTTATGCAGCAACGGGCGCTGAGCCCACTGGTTGATATTGAGCAGGGTAGAGCGGGCGATGTAGTCATCCTGCACAATACCTAGCCGTTCACCAAAATTGGTATCATCAATAGCAATGGTGACTTCAAAATTGAGCCACATGCTGCGGATATCTAAGTTTACCGTACCAACAAGGCTAAGATGATCGTCAATGAGCAGGCTTTTGGCATGCAGTAAACCATCTTCAAATTGGTGAATTCTGACTCCAGCGATGAGTAATTCGTCAAAAAATGCTCGGCTTGCCCAGCCGACCATCAGAGAATCATTGTGTTTAGGCAGTACAATATCAATTTGTACACCGCGTGAAGCGGTTGAGCATAATGCCAGCATCAGGCTGTCATCAGGGATAAAATAGGGTGTTGTCATCACGATACGTTTACGGGCAGAGAATATAGCCGTAGACAGTGCTTGTGGTAACAGATCTTTGGGGAATCCCGGCCCTGAGGCTAATACCTGTACGGCGTGTGCATTATCTTGTGTGATGGGCAGCAGCGGGCAGCTGGGCAGAGAAGGAAGGTGACGCTCACCGGTTTCAACTTCCCAATCCCATGCATAAATGCAGTTTAGTGCTGATGCGGCCGGCCCTTCAATGCGTACCATCATATCAACCCACTGACCAACTCCAGCATCTTGCTTAAAGAAGTGCGGGTCAACCATGTTCATGCTGCCGGTATAGGCAATGGCGTTATCGATAATAATTATTTTACGATGCTGACGAAGATCCATTCTGCGCAGAAAAACCCGTAGCGGGTTGACGTGCAGAGCCTCTATTAATGTGATGTTGGCAGTACGAAATAGGCGTGGATATTGGCTACGAAAGAATTTTACACTGCCGACTGAGTCAAGCATCACGCGGCATTTTACTCCCCGTTTAGCAGCATCAAGCAGTGCATTTACAACGTTATCAACCAGCCCACCATTGCTCCAGATATAAAATACGATTGAAATGGTGTGGGTGGCTAAAGAGATATCGTGGGTGATAGCCTTTAAAATATCATTGGGTGTGGTAAATAAATTGAGCTGATTACCATTGATACAGGGGGTTTTTAACCGGCGTCTGCATAAGTTAAATAGGGGGGCCGCCGTATGGCTGGATTTTAAATTGACCAGTTGATCACACTGGCTGAGTTTATTAAACCAGTCTGAAAACGGTTTCCACATTGCCTGTGAGCGGGCTGCTCGCCGTGAACCAAGATAAAGTTCACCAAACAGTAAATAGGCAACAATACCCAATAATGGAAAAATATAGATAACCAGCAGCCATGCCATAGAAACTGCAACGGTACGGCGTTTCATTAATACCCTAAAGGTCACGCCAGCAACGAGCGCCCAGTAGCTAAAAATAAGTATCCAGTCGACGATATTAATTATGTCAGAAAAATATTTCATCCTACGCCAGCTTTGTCTTTTTTTTCAGTAGTTTAAGTATTTATACGGTTTGGTGAAACTATTCTGACTGTATAAATTATGTGAATTTGTTACTTCTGAATTTTTATCTGTATACGACAGGAGTATAATTTACCTACTATCTGTGGGGTATTCATGTTTTCTATCGTTTTTCAACACCTTGATTTTATTGTTCTTAATAAGCCAGCGGGTATCAGCGTACACCGTGATGATGAGGTTGTGGGGTTAACTACACAAGTCGCACAACAGTTAGGCGTTGATCGGGTGTGGCTGGTGCACCGCTTGGATAAAATGACATCAGGCCTTCTTATCTTAGCATTGAATGCCTCGGCAGCCGCAGTGTTATCCGGTCTTTTTGCTCGGCGTCAGGTTGAGAAGTTCTATATTGCGATCTCAGATAAGCAACCGCAGCGTAAACAGGGGAAAGTTGCTGGGGATATGCAGCGCTCTCGGCGCAGTAGCTGGAAACTGATCACTTCCCAGCATAATCCTGCGGTTACGCAATTTTTTAGTGCCGGTACGGGAACAGGAAAACGTCTGTTTATTGTGAAGCCGGCAACAGGGAAAACCCATCAGATCCGTGTGGCATTGAAAAGTATTGGTGCGGCTATTTTAGGTGATCCGCTGTATGCGCAGAGTACGGCTGATCGTGGCTATTTACATGCATGGCAACTGCGCTTTACCTATCAAGATGAGTGCTATGTGATCAGTGCTCTGCCTGAGAGTGGTGAGTGG
The DNA here is from genome assembly GCF_056522795.1 of Plesiomonas sp. ISS29. Lineage (NCBI taxonomy): Bacteria > Pseudomonadati > Pseudomonadota > Gammaproteobacteria > Enterobacterales > Enterobacteriaceae > Plesiomonas > Plesiomonas sp. ISS29. Next base: position 2,514,022 of record NZ_JAWRZQ010000001.1, on the reverse strand, counting down.
TTTTTACATACTGCAGTACTTGCGCAATTAGCACAGTGGCAAGCGCCGTGGGATCTGCCTTGGCCATCAGTGTCACTGCCTGAATGGGAAGTGCTAATCGATGATCTGGAAGATTAAACGTTACAACCTTATCCTAATTTTATCGGCAATATTGTTCTGATTTTTGCTGTTTGATCGCCTATTTTCTTAGTGTATTTGTGATTCACGGGTATTGATATTAATTTATCAGTACCCGCGGTGTTGCTGCTATGGGCAGCTATTATTATCAAGTGCTAGTTGACCGACCGGTTGGCTTTGCAGATTATTCACTGTGATTGCGTAGGTGACACCTTTTGTCAGTAAATGACGGATTTCAGGGCTGCTGCACATCTGCATTTTATATGCGCCTAGAAACTGGCTGGGTGATTGGTCCTGCGGCTTTTGTTGATTATCCTGTATAAAAATCAGCTTAATATTGCTGACTAATTTGTTGGCAACCACCAGTGTGTAGCCGTCTGATTGCATCGGCAGATATTTAGTCAGCTTATTAACCTGCATGGCGGCAAGATCTTCAGCCTCACGTTGTGACTGTGATGCGGCGCATCCGGCAAGAGCTAAAATAATGAGTGAACAGCAGAGTCGACGTAACATGGGCGGTTAATCACCTATATAAGAGCGTGTTAATATAGCGGTTATGCCGACAGAGATGTTACCGCGTCGGCAGACAAAGTATTGTGAGTATACGATACATACAAGGTTATAGCATGACCGTGGTGTCATCAAAACAGTAAACGCATAACCCCTATTTATTGGTTGTTGATGTTTGCGTTAGCTGTAGATTCTGCGCTTTCAATGCTTATTCTGGCAAAACTTTATGAAACGGTTTTACGGTAACGCGTTGGTACACTCCGGCTACCGTGTAGGGATCAGTATCAGCCCACTGTATTGCACTGGCTAAATCATCAAATTCAGCAATGACTGTTGAGCCGCTATAACCGGCATTTCCTGGGTCCTGCTGGTCTATTGCTGGGTTAGGCCCAGCTACGAAAAGCCGACCACTCTGTTGCAGTAGCTGTAATCTGGCAAGGTGTTGCGGGCGAACCGCAAGGCGTTTCTCCAGACTATCGGGAGCATCTTCAGCAAAAATAACATAAAGCATAATAGATCCTTCATCGGGAAAAATAATGATTTTTAGCCTGCATAGTGCTGTATACAGCGAACATAATGGTTTCTATAACATGCTTTAATAACACAGATGAAGTGGTTTATTGTGATGTATTGCTATTTTATTGTCACGGTGTGATTTAAACCGTGAGATGACAGTGAATGAATTTATTTATTCAGGGAAAGAAGGGAAAGAAGATAAAAAAGCAGATAGGTGTACAGATGATACCTATCTGCTTTTTTTCGGTTATTTTCGGCATTGCTAGTTTCGGATGAGAGAAATAAACAGTGAGAATTAGTTAGCCAATCTCAATTTTTATTTTGCAGCAGCTTGACGCAGTTCTGCGGCCTTTTCATGGATTTTGGTTTTCATGGTGCTGATTTTTTGCTGCGGATTTTTTTGGCACTCTTGAATAATCATCGGTGTGATAGAGCCGACAACTTGTGAATCAACATAATCACCATTTTTATAATCGGTATCAGCATTTGCTACCCAAAATGCCATCGGCGTTTGAGCTTGCGGATTAAGCAACAGAAAATCTTTACAGGTCATATCTTGTGGCGCAGGCATTGCAGGTGCAGTGGGTGTGGTGGCAGCGAAAGAGGCACCTGAAAAACACAGTGCAGCAAATGCAACACTTAGCATAGTTTTCTTGTTCATTGTTTGATCCCTTAGCGTATAAGTTAACAGCAAAATGTTAATGAGAGCTGATGAATTAAACAATAACGCTAAAGGTTCATACCAGCAATGCGATAAAAGATAACAAAAGATGTTCTTTGTATAGGGTTATTGCTGTGGGTAATAATCTTATGCAGAGGGCATTAAAATGGATAAATACAAAGCATAAATAAAAAGAGACAAGCGGAGTCAAAGTGCAGTACAGGCAAACCAAAACCAGTAATGAGTAAAAAACCGGTAAGACAGAGGCAGTATGCTGAAAACCTATACTGCCGTTCACAAATTCAAGAACAAGGATTAGCGGTTATCTTCACTTGCCGTTTTAGTCTCAGTGTTTGCTGGCAACTCTGATGTAGATGCTGGCGTTGGGTTTGCGGATGAATTTGCTTTTGGCGGATGGACAAAACCATGGCGCACGCGTGAAGCGGTAGGACGGCTGCGATGATAAGCGGGTAATGGGGTCATAAGTTCCTCCGGTTCACGATAATTGCGTTGCATTTTAGCAACATAATTAAGTCTACTCTTGTGCGAAGGGCTTTTGAATGGGCTTGCCACAAAATAGTGTGAAATCTTTAACAGCTTTTAAAAATAAACAAAATCGCCTGAGTTTCAGGGTGTATTCGTTCTCTTTTTTTCTTTCAGCTCAGAGAGTCGTGCTGTGGGCTGCCTGAATCAGCATCTGGGTATAGGCTTGTTTGGGATGCGTAAACAAAGCTTCAGTTTCACCCTCTTCGATAACACTTCCCTCTTTAAGTACCAAAACTCGGTGGCACAGTGATCTGACCACAGTTAAATCGTGGCTGATAAAAAGATAAGAGAGTGAGTGGGTACGTTGTAGCTGTTTTAATAAGTCAAGGATCTGAGCTTGCACGGTTCGGTCGAGCGATGAGGTGGGTTCATCTAAAATCAGCAGCTCAGGCTTGAGGATTAAGGCTCTGGCTATGGCGATCCGCTGGCGTTGTCCGCCGGAAAACTCAAAAGCATAGCGGTGTCGGGTTGCCGGGTCTAAGCCTACCTCTTGCATAATTGCAATAACACTGGCCTCACAGGTTTGAGCGCTAGGGTTGGTGTGCAGTTTAAACCCTTCGGCAATAATCTCACCAACTGGCATACGCGGGCTGAGTGCTGAAAATGGGTCTTGAAAGATTATTTGGATTCGTGAACGGTAAGGCAACATCTGTTTTCGGTTAAGTGTATTGAGTACATGATTATCAAACTCAATATTTCCTTGTGCTTCAATCAGGCGCAATAGTGCTAGGCCGCAGGTACTTTTGCCAGAGCCACTCTCGCCAACTAACCCTAAGCTCTCACCTTTGCGTAGCGTAAAACTGATGTTATTTACTGCTTTTACATGATCAACGGTACGCTTGAAAAAGCCTTTTTTTATCGGAAACCAGACCCGCAAATCGGCAACACGCAGCAATTCTGGGCTGTGTAAGGCTAGCGGGATAGGTTTTCCGCGTGGTTCGGCATTAATTAATTGCTGGGTATAGGGGTGTTTGGGAGTCGAAAACAGTGCTGCGGTAGCAGCGGTTTCTACTATATGCCCGTGGCGCATTACGGCAACACGATTTGCCAGTGATTTTACGATATTCAGATCGTGCGTGATAAACAGCATCGCCATATTCAGATCGCGTTGTAACTGTTTTAGCAGGCCAAGGATCTGAGCCTGTACTGAGACATCGAGTGCCGTGGTTGGCTCATCTGCTATCAGCAGGTCAGGTTCATTAATCAGTGCCATCGCAATCATAATACGCTGGCGTTCGCCGCCTGAAAGCTGGTGGGGGAATGCCGATAGCTTTTTCTCTGGATGCCGTATTCCGACTTTGTGCAACCATGTCAGAATCAGTGTATCGGCTTGTGTGCCGCTGATGCCTTGATGGATATCGAGTGACTCAGCTAATTGTTGTTGTACCGTATGCAGCGGATTGAGCGAAACCATGGGCTCTTGAAATATCATACCAATTTTATTGCCCCGCAGCCCGCGCAGTTGTTGTTCAGCGCTGTGTAGCAGATTATTCCCGGCATAGGTGATATCACCTTTTGGGTAGTGCACATTGTCAGGGTGCAGTTGCAAAATTGAGAGTGCGGTGACCGATTTTCCCGACCCGCTTTCACCTACAAGGGCGAGTGTTTCCCCCCGCATAATGGTGAGCGAAATATTATGCACCAGCGTGGTATCAATTTTCCCCTGCCTGACATTGATTTGCAGATTGCGTATCTCAATGAGGGGATCGGTGGCTGATGGTTGATTAGCTTGCATTACATGGCTGTGGTTATCCATCATCAATACGCCTTTTGAGGGTCATAGGCATCGCGCAATGCTTCACCAATAAAGACCAGTAAAGAGAGTAACAGGGATAACACCACAAAAGCGGAGATCCCAAGCCATGGGGCTTGTAAATTGGCTTTACCTTGCGCTAATAACTCACCTAAAGAGGGAGAACCTAAGGGTAAGCCAAAACCAAGAAAATCGAGCGAAGTGAGCGTGGTAACAGAGCTGCTGAGAATAAAGGGCAGAAATGTGAGTGTGGCTACCATGGCATTCGGCAGGATATGCCGCCACATAATCAGATGATCGGGGATACCCATTGCATGTGCCGCGCGGATATAGTCAAAATTTCTGGCCCGTAAAAACTCGGCTCGAATAACCCCGACAAGGCTCATCCAACCAAACAGCACGGTAATGCCAAGTAGCCACCAAAAGTTGGGTTCAACAATGCTAGATAAAATAATCAGCAAAAAGAGGGTCGGCATGCCTGACCAGACCTCAATAAAACGCTGCCCGAGTAGGTCTATCTTCCCGCCATAATAGCCTTGTACCGCACCCGCAATAATACCGATAATGCTTGAAAGAAGTGTTAATGAGAACCCGAATAAGATTGAAATGCGCAAGCCATAAATTAAACGTGCAAGAACATCACGCCCTTTATCATCAGTGCCTAACCAGTTGATCTCGGTTGGCGCAGAAGGTGCGGCTGTTTGCAGATTGTAATTGATGGTGTTGTAGCTAAAACGGATTAGTGGCCACAGCATCCAGCCATGTTGTTCTATTTTTTCACTGATGTAGGGGTCACGGTAGTCGGTTTCTGTTTCAAAATCACCGCCAAAGGTGGTTTCGGTATAATGGGTAAATACCGGGGTATATAGATCCCCATGATAGTAAACCAACAGCGGTTTATCGTTGGCGATAAATTCAGCCCCAAGGCTGATGATAAATATCAGCATAAACAGCCATAACGACCAGTAACCGCGCTTATTGGCGCAAAAACGTTGCCAGCGTTGCTGTGCTACTGGCGTGGTAAATCGTGCCATTATTTGCGCGCCTCAAAGTCAATCCTAGGGTCTACAGCGGTATACGTAATATCACTTAAAATACCCAGCAGCAGACCAAGCAGTGTGAACATGTAAAGCGTGCCAAACATCACCGGATAGTCGCGCTGCATGGTAGCTTCAAAGCCCAGTAATCCCAAACCTTCAAGGGAAAACATCACTTCTATCAGCATTGAACCGGTAAAAAACATGCTGATAAATGCGGCGGGGAAGCCGGCAATAATGAGTAGCATGGCATTACGAAAGACATGTTTATACAGCACTTTTTTTTCTGATAAGCCCTTTGCCCGAGCAGTGGTGACATATTGTTTGCGAATTTCATCAAGAAATGAGTTTTTGGTCAGCATGGTCAGTGTGGCAAAACCGCCAATAACAGTGGCGGCAATGGGCAGTGCCATATGCCAGAAGTAGTCGGCTATTTTTCCATACCATGAGAGTGAGTCAAAGTTTTGTGAAACCAATCCGCGCAGGGGAAACCAATCAAAATAACTGCCGCCGGCGAATAACACAATCAGCAAAATGGCAAACAAAAAACCGGGAATAGCATTACCAATAATAACCAGACTGCTGCTCCAAATATCAAATGCTGAACCGTGACGTACCGCTTTTTTAATACCCAGAGGGATTGAGACAAAATAGATAATTAGCGTACTCCACAAACCAATAGAGATAGAGACAGGTAATCTATCAATAATAAGTTGTGTAACAGAGCTGCCTTTAAACAGACTATCACCAAAGTCAAAACGCAGATAATCCCACAGCATGGTAAAGTAGCGCTCATGCAGCGGTTTATCAAAGCCAAAACGTGTTTTAATTGCCGCAACCACTTCCGGGTCTAAACCGCGTGAACCGCGATAAGGGCTCTCTTGTGAACTGTTGGGCTTAATGGCTTTGACTTCAGCGCCGGCGTTACCGTTAAAGCGGCCAAGTACATCGGCATCTTGTAGTTGAATGGCGGCAATAGCCTGATCAACCGGCCCGCCGGGGGCAACTTGTACAATAAAAAAGTTTACGGTAATAATCGCCCATAGCGTCGGGATAATTAACAGTAATCGCCGCAATAAGTAAGTTGCCATATTGCTTTTCCCTGCCTTGTTATTTGCTACCTAGCAGGCTGAATTAACGGCCAGTAAGGTGTTTAAATGCTTATTTATTGTTAGGCGTGATAAAAATGTGCTGTGTCATCATCACCGGTTTACTGGCGCTGTGCCGGTAGTTTCATGGCTTTATTTACATCAACCCACCATGTATCAAACCCCAGCGCATACTCTGGCCGCATTTCAGGTTTATCAAACTTATCCCAGTAGGCGACTCGAAAATTACTCATGTGCCACTGTGGAATAACAAACATATTCCATTGTAGGATACGATCCAGCACATGCCCTAATGCCAGTAAGCGCTTCGGATCACGCTGGGAGCGGTCAATATCTTCTGTTAAGGTATCAATAACGTGGTCGGTGACACCGGCTAAGTTATAGGTGGAATCAATATATTTGCTATTCCATGCCAGCTTCAGATCGGGGCTCGGGTAGGCTGATGCAGAGTATCCGCTGGCAATCATATCAAAATCACGTTTACGTAAACGGTTGATATATTGTGAGGTATCAACCACACGGACATTCATCGTAATGCCCAAACGCGCTAAATTCTGCTTTAACGGTGCGGCAATTCGCTCGTTCGTGCTGTTATAAGTCAGCAGTTCAAATTCAAAAGGCTGGCCGGTTGTGGTATTCACCAGTTTGCGGTTATTAATTTTCCAGCCCGATTGTTCGAGCAGTTGCATAGCTTTGCGCAGGTTAGGGCGGTTATTACCCGATCCATCAGAGCTGACCGGCTGATATTCGGTGGTGAAGATCTCTTGCGGAACACGGCCTCTGTACGGCGAGAGAATAGCCAGCTCATCTTCTGACGGTAAACCTTTTGCTTCGTAGGCCGTGTTTTGAAAATAGCTGCGGGTTCGGCTGTATTGGCTGTAAAACATGGTTTTATTGAGCCACTCAAAATCAAAGGCCAAGTTAATGGCTTCGCGTACATTACGCTGGCTAAACAGCGGTTTTTGCGTATTAAAAACCAGCCCCTGCATACCTTGTGGAATTTTATGGGGGATAGTATCGCGCAGAATATAGCCTTTATTGAAATTAGGGCCGGTATACAAGGTGGCCCAGTATTTTGCCACGCTCTCTTCACGAAAATCGTACTCACCGGCTTTGAACGCTTCGAGTGCTACTGTGTCATCACGGTAGTAGTCATAACGAATGCTGTTGAAGTTAAAGCGCCCGCGGTTAACCGGCAGGTTGGCGGCCCAGTAGTCGGGTTGCAGCTGGTAAGTGACTGACTGACCAAGGGTAAATTGGCTGATAGTATAAGGCCCGCTACCCACTGGTGGCGTTGTCAGCGGCTCAGCCAGATTACGGTTTTCCCAGTAATGCTTGGGAAGAATTTTTAATCCGCCAATCAGGCTAAGCAGCAAGGCGCGATCAGGTTGTTTTAAGTTAAAGCGAACAGTGAGTGGTGAAATAGCTTCAACACTACTGACATTTTGGTAGTAGGTTTTAAACTGCGGCACGCCTTGCTGCATAAATTTATAAAATGAGAACACCACATCTTCAGCACGAATCGGTTGGTTATCATGAAAACGGGCATTCGGATTGATGCGTACTTCCATCCACGCGAAGTTGTTGGGGTAACGCGCCACTTCGGCAATTAGTGGGTAGTAACTCTCTATTTCATCGGCAGAAGGGGTAAACAGTGTATCGTAGAGGGTATCGGTATCTACGGCGGCTACACCGCGCTGGGCAAACCGGTTAAAGTTATCAAATGTGCCGATAGCATGCAGGGTAACATTGCCGCCTTTAGGGGCAGCGGCATTGACGTAATCAAACTGGGTGAATTCAGCGGCATATTTTGGTGAACCTATTGCTGAAAAAGCATAGCCATCATTAATTTCTGCGCTGATGTCAGTATTGTTTTTTGTTTTTTCAGTGTGTTGAGTATGCGTGGTATTTACGGTGAGGGAGTGCTGTGTTTGTGTTGCAGAATAGACTGAAAATGCGCTGCATACAGAAAATGCAGACAGCGCAGCGATACAGACTTGGCGGATAAAACGCATTTCAGTCACTCCTTTCGCTATAGTTTCTCATCATGCATGTGCATAAGATTTTATAACGAAAAAAGCGGGCTATATCTTTTGAAGATCATGCTGAAGATTATCTTGATAATGATGTTAACTACCATTTTCAAGATTACCTCTCAAGACGAGGTTCAAGTCTAAAGACCATGTTCGTGCCTAAAGACGAGATTCGAGATCTACAATGTTAAGTCGCTTCGTTAACGGAAATCACACGACGAGCCTGACGGTAACGGTTCTTCCAGTAGCCATCGTTGAGGTTTGAGATCATCACGCCTGAACTGGTGGATGCATGGACGAACTTGCTGTTACCAATATAGATACCAACATGACGACCTGTCGAGCCCGTTTTAAATAAAACCAGATCGCCCGGTTCAAGTTGTTTTTTGTTGATTGATTTGCCGGTAGTTTGTTGATCGCGGGTAGAGCGCGGAAGCTCGATACCAAATTGCTCAAGAAAGGTGCGTTGTACGAATGCAGAGCAATCAATTCCTTTTTTACTATTACCGCCTAAACGATAACGTACACCACGCCATTCTGAAAACTGATCAAGAATACGGGTTTTAACATTGGTATTGCGGACTAACTCTTCAAACTCAGCCTGAGAAGCTTGCTGTACTTGCGATACGTGCGTTTCCGCATTCTTATCAGTATGAGTCTTAGTGGCGGTTGTGCTGCAAGCTGAAAGCAGAAGCATCAAGGTTGCCATTGGCAGCGTTCGTAGGACCTTATTGAAGGTCGATGGAGCCTCTGTCATTGGTAACATTTCCTTTTATTCATTCCATTGAATGTGTCGGGTTATGAGTAAATAGATCAGCTAAACGTTTTTCAGACTACGAATTGCTCATCGTAAGGGCAAATTAAAGATCTCTAAAACGTGCGCTTGTCCGCATTTATGCGGAACATTTGCAGGTGTAATGTTCCGATATCCCCCGCATTTCATGCTGCTGTTATTGGCTGCAGAGGTTTTGCGGGCCGTAAGGTTACCTAAAAACGCGGCACATTTCGAGCTTTCTCTTATGCAAAATGGTGCGTTTGCTGTTTGATTGAACACAAGGGTTACGATCTGTTTTTTTGATACAGTGATTATCGGCTAATTTTTGTGTATTAATTTCAAGGCATTAATTTGGATTTCTCTGCTAACCCGAGCATATAAATTTATTTCCTGAGCGTGAAATTGATCACGCTATCTTGTTCCTGTTTTAGTAATCGTTTGCGTCAGTGTGTGCAGCACGTATCATGTTTCCGGTAACAGTCCTGTTCATTTGAGGTAAACATGTCGCTGTCTAAATCTGTTCTTGCCCTAGCTATTGCTGCTGCATCTGCGGCAGTTTCATTTGCATCTTATGCTGCTGAGAAAGCAGATCTGATGATCACGGATGCTACTGTGCTGACCATGAATGCTGAAAACCGTGTGTTTGAGCAGGGTACGGTGGTTGTGAAGGGAAACAAAATTGTGGCAGTTGGCGGGCCTGAGGTTGCCAAGCAGTACGAAGCTACCACGGTGCTAGATGTGGATGGCGATATTGTGATGCCTGGGCTGATTAATACGCATACTCACGCCTCGATGACAGTATTTCGTTCATTAGCCGATGATGTGCCAGACCGTTTGCACCGCTATATTTTCCCGCTGGAAAATAAGATGGTTTCGCGCGATATGGTGCGGGTTGGGGCTAATCTGGCGAATGTTGAGATGATTAAAGGCGGGGTGACTACCTATGCCGATATGTACTATTTCGAGGATGAAGTGGCCAAAACCGTGGATAAGGCGGGAATGCGCGCCATTTTAGGTGAGTCGGTGATTAAGTTTCCGGTTGCTGATGCAAAAAATGCCGATGAAGGCATTCAGTATGCGGTGAATTTTATTCAGGAATATAAAAATCATCCACGTATTACACCGGCTTTTGCACCGCATGCACCGTATACCAATACGACCGAGCATTTGCAGAAAATTGCGAAATTATCGCAAGAGCTTGATGTGCCGGTGATGATTCATCTGGCCGAAACGGATCGTGAGCAAGAAGAGATTGCTAAACGCACTGGCGGGAAAAGCCCAGTGCAATATATGGCCGATATCGGTGCTCTGAACAATAAGGTACTGGCGGCGCATGCGATTATGGTTGATGAAAAAGATATCGATTTGCTGAAGAAATATGATGTGGGCGTGGCGCACAATATGAGTGCCAATATCAAGTCAGCTAAAGGTGTTGCCCCGGTAACACAGATGCTGGAAAAAGGGTTACGCGTGGGGTTGGGGACTGATGGCCCAATGTCGGGTAACACGCTGACCACAATGGATGAGTTGGGTCAGGTTGCGAAGGTGCATAAACTGGCAACCAAAGATCGTGCGGCAATGCCGCCATTGACTGTGGTTGAGATGGCGACTATGGGGTCGGCACGTGCTCTGCATATGGAAGATAAAATCGGTTCACTTGAAAGCGGTAAGCTGGCGGATGTGATTGTTGTTGATACGAAAGCGCCAAATATGGTGCCGATGTATAACCCGTTTGCGGCACTGGTTTACGGTGCGTATGGCGCGAATGTTCGCCACACGATTGTTGATGGTAAAGTATTGATGCAAGATCGCAAACTGCTGACGTTAGATGAAGATGCGGTGCGCAAAGAGGCTCTGGCATTTGCAGATAAAGTGCGTCAAACCGTGATTGCTAGTGGTGAAGTCGTCAAATAGCGACATCTATCCAATAGGCATGCTATCGCATAATATAGGCTGTTTTGAGTATCCGCCATTATGCAGCACTATGACGCTGTGTAATGGCCTACAGGCTATATATTTCTGGGATAAGTGATGAAAAAAGTAATATTATCTGCTGCGGTGTTAGCCATGGTTATGGTGGTTTCAGGTTGTGCAAAACACCATCACATGACAAAACGTGAACGTAATACCACGATAGGTGCGGCAACTGGTGCGGTTGTTGGCCATGTGCTGACTGATGGCAGTACTCTGGGGACTGCAGGTGGTGCGGTAGTCGGCGGGATGATTGGTCACTCCTCACGTTAAATGCTGATGATGTGTGAAGGCCGGTAAACGGTTTTTATACACAAGGCAGGTAAAAGAGAGTCCTGAGCAGCGGAGCCTGTTTGGGACTTTTTGCTTTTTATCCACAGAATGGCAGTGTAACCTACCTTAGCTTATCGATTTTTCACCGCGAAAAGCGGTGCAATACGTTTATCGTTCAACAGGGAGGAGTTGCCGATGTTCCCCGTAGATACACATACCCACACAGTGGCGAGTACGCATGCGTACAGTACCATTCATGATTATATCGCGCAGGCTAAATTGAAGGGAATTCGTCTGTTTGCGACGACCGATCATGGTCCGGAAACGGCTGATTCTCCGCATCACTGGCATTTCATGAATTTACGGGTATTGCCGCGGGTGGTTGAGGGTGTCGGTATTTTACGCGGTATTGAGGCTAATATTCGCAATGTTGCCGGTGAGATTGATTGTAATGACAAGATGTGGGCGGTGTTGGATCTGATTCAGGCCGGTCTGCATGATCCTTTTTTTATCCCGCAAGATAAAGATGTGCATACACAAGCCTTGATTAATACGATTAAGAGCGGAAAAGTACAGATTATTACCCACCCAGGAAACCCTAAGTTTCCGATTCATGTTGATGAGGTTGTGCAGGCTGCGGCAGAGTATCGGGTTGCGCTTGAGGTGAATAATTCATCATTTGTGGTATCACGGTTGGGCAGTGAGTTGACGTGTCCGGCTATTATTGATGCGGCAAAACGGCACGGTGCTTATTTGGTGATGGGATCTGATTCGCACATTGCCTACAGTTTGGGTGATTTTGAGCACTCACTGCGTTTGATTAATGCAGCTAATTTTCCGCATACGCGGTTATTAAATACATCCCCCCGTAAGTTGCTCGATTTTTTAGAGATGCACGGTAAGCCTGTTATTCCTGAGTTTGCAGATTTTTAAGCCATAAATAGGGAAATGATTATCAGGATTACTGCGCGAATACTCTATTGTTCCTAGTTGAGTTTTCCGAACAAATCGAGGTGAGTCAGGTACAGACGAACATCAAACTCTAGCTGGTGATAGCGCGGTTCAATGTGCTGGCACAGTTGGTAAAAGGCTTTGTTGTGATCTTTTTCACGTAGGTGTGCAAGTTCATGCGTGACTATCATGCGTAGGAAATCAGCCGGTGCGTCTTTAAACAGCGAGGCTACCTGGATCTCTGCTTTGGCTTTGAGTTTGTTTCCCTGCACACGTGAAATAGAGGTGTGCAGACCAAGAGCATGTTTGATGACGCTGATTTTGCTGTCGTAATAGACTCGATTGAGTGGCGGTGCATTACGTAGGTAGTCATTTTTCAGTGCCATGGTGTACTGGTACAGCGCTTTGTCACTGTTGATGTTATGTGGTTCAGGGTAGCGTTCGCGCAGTAAGCGGCCGAGTTGCCCTTTTTCGATAACCTGAGACACTTGCTGTTTTAGATCATCAGAGTAACCGCTGAGGTATTTTAATTCGGTAATCACTGCCGCTGTGCTCCAGAATAACGGGCGAATATCTGCTATTCATGCCGTATTAGCAATAAAATAGGGTAAGCGGGCATTTTAAGGGGATTTCGTGATGAAGCCAATGGCGATGAGCTGGATGCTAATTGATTATCGGGTGATATAAATATGGCGATAAGGCATGGTATTCATATCACCCGACGTTAAGGTAGCTTGGTTGAGCTTAAATTGTGAACGCTGATTATTTAGCGCTTAATGTTCACGTTGGATTAAGCGCTGACAAGAATATGCTGTGCGGCTTGGGTAGCAATTTCAACAGCACGTTCGGTATTATCAGCACGGTTTAATACAACACCAAGACGGCGACGGCCAGCAATTTCCGGTTTACCGAATAAGCGCAGTTGAACATTTGGTACAGCCAGTGCCTGCTCAAGGCCGCTAAAGCGCAGATCAGTGCTGGTGAGCTCAGGCAAGATCACGGCAGATGCTGACGGACCATGCTGGGTGATGCAACCGATTGGCAGGCCGAGAAAAGCACGAACATGCAGGGCAAATTCAGACAAATCTTGTGATATTAGCGTCACCATTCCGGTATCGTGCGGGCGCGGTGAGACTTCGCTGAACAGAACTTCATCACCACAGATAAACAGCTCTACGCCGAATAAACCATAGCCGCCGAGTGATTTGACAACCTGTGCAGCCACCTGTTGGGCTCGTTCAAGTGCGGTTTGGCTCATCGCTTGAGGTTGCCACGACTCGCGGTAGTCCCCCTCTTCTTGTCGGTGGCCGATAGGGGCACAGAAATGAATACCGTCAATAGCTTGTACGGTGAGCAGGGTGATTTCAAAATCAAAACGTACAAACCCTTCGATGATGACGCGGCCTTTACCCGCGCGTCCGCCTTCTTGTGCGTACTGCCATGCACTATGCAGATCGTGTTCACTGTGCAGAACACTTTGGCCTTTGCCAGAAGAGCTCATGACCGGTTTTACAACACACGGGTAGCCAATTTCACTGGCTGCTTGGCTAAAGTCGGTATAGTTGTCTGCAAAGCGGTACGGTGAGGTGGGAATGCTCAAGGTTTCGGCAGCTAAGCGGCGAATACCTTCACGGTTCATTGTCAGCTTGGTCGCTTGCGCGCAAGGTACAACAGTTTGCCCTTGTTGCTCGAGTTCAAGTAGTACATCGGTAGCAATAGCTTCTATTTCCGGTACAACATAATCGGGTTTTTCTTGCTGGATCAAGGCGCGTAATGCGTTTCCATCGAGCATATTAACCACATAGCTGCGGTGTGCAATTTGCATGGCTGGGGCATCAGGGTAACGGTCCACGCCGATAACTTCGATGCCGAGCCGTTGGCACTCAATGGCTACCTCTTTTCCGAGTTCTCCACAGCCTAACAACATGACTTTTGTTGCCGATGGGCGCAGCGCAGTACCTAGCATAGTTTCATTACCTTTATCGGATATATGGCAGAAAAAATGTTACGAAAGTGGCTTTTTCAGCGAAAAACGGGGCTAATTATAAAAGGAAAACGTTTGCGCGGTAAAGGCTGATCCCCAAAAGAGCAAAATAAGCTTTTTATAGGAAGGGGGAGCAGGGAAAGTAAGTAGAGGATAACGGATAACAACAGCGGTTATCCGTTGATTGTGGTGCTAGATGGCGTTCTATCTGCGGTTTATCTACGAAACGGGATAGAGTAGAGCTAAACCGTTTCCAGCTAGATGTTGTTTAATCAATATACTCAAATTGTGGTGTTGATATTGGCCGCTTTGGTGGTAGACGGCATTTTTAAGAGCTGTGGCAGATTGTCTTTCCCTATTAGATGTAGCGCACCTACTACCACCATATAGCGGCCTGCTGGCATTTCTTTGAGTTTATCGGCCCATTTTTGGTTTCGTTCGGCCAGCAGAGGGCTGTGTAGACCATCGGCCAAATCGGGAATATTGTGCAGTGTTGGTTCATTCGCATTTGCAGCCGGTTTGACCCACAAGGCTTCAACCTGACGCAGTGTATCTGCAGTGGTGTTCCACTCTTCAAGCGTTTCAATTAACAGCGGCAGGCCGTTATCCTCAAGTGTTTCGAGGATGTTCATTTGTGCCTGTGAACCTTCGAGTTCGATAATCGGTAAACCGCGCTGACGGGCATAATGCAGAATTTGATAATCGACACCATATTCTGCTTTCATCCCCATCTTTTGTGCTTGCATGGCTTGCAGTGTTAGTGCTGCTTGCCACGGGTGCAGGCTATTGAGCAGTTCAGCTGAGATGCCGGTTTCCTGTGCATAGCGTTTAAGCAAGGCTATGTGGGAAGGGGTGAGCAGTGCGCTGAGCGGTTTTTCCGGTGGGGCAATTTTTGCCAACGGTGTATCTGCGGTGATATCGGCCTCTACGATGAGGGCATCAATATTGTCGAGTTTGCGCAGTAACTCTGGCGGTAGGGTAGCGAGGCGATCACTGGCCATGTGAATACTGCCAACCAGTTCGAGATCAACATCATCAAGACGGACATCAACAGCGGGATAGGCTTGTGCCAGCGGTGACAAGAGACCCAACCACAGGGCCAAGCGGGTCAGTAATTTCTTCATGCTGTTGCTCCGGAAAAAAGGATTCTCTACTTGAGAAAATGGGGGCGGAATAAAGTTCCCGCAAGCCCCATTATGTAAATAATTCTGTTTCCGTTACTGCTGTGTATCGCTTAATCGTGCTGTTATGCGCCGTTTTGTCGGCTGTAAGGTGTTTGTTTGCCTTGTGCATCAAACGCTAACACAACATAAGGATCTTTTTGATCGCCTTGTTCCATGCCCGGGCTGCCGATAGGCATGGCCGGTGTACTGATGCCGCTGATGGCCGGTTTTTCTTTGAGCATACGGCGCACATCGGCAGCCGGAACGTGCCCTTCAACGGCATAGCCTTCAACAATGGCGGTATGGCATGACATTAAATCCGGCGTGATGTTGTGCTGCATTTTGAGCTTGTACATCTCATTGTCTTCCATCATCACCGTTTTAACGTTAAATCCTGCATTTTGCATGTGTTCTGCCCACTTAGAACAGCAGCCGCAATACGGGGATTTATACATAGTAATATCGGTTGCTGCCCATGACGCGGCAGATGTTAACGCTAAAGTGACAGCAAAAAGGGCTCGTTTCATGTTTATTCCTGTTGTGTTGTTGGGCTATTGTGCGGCGTAAAGCGCAATAACCGGTTGGCATTTGAGACCACCGTAATGGAGGAGAGCGCCATGGCTGCGCCGGCAACAATTGGGTTCAGTAACAGCCCGATAAAAGGGTATAGAATGCCAGCCGCGACGGGGATCCCAAGCGAGTTATACACGAATGCACCGAACAAGTTTTGCTTCATATTGCGCAATACGGCCCGTGATAGAGACATGGCATCGGCAACTCCGTGCAGGCTGTGGCGCATTAGGGTCATGGCGGCGGTTTCAATCGCCACATCACTGCCACTGCCCATGGCGATACCTACATCAGCTTGCGCCAGCGCAGGGGCATCGTTGATGCCGTCACCAATCATGGCGACAACATTGCCCTGCTGTTGCAGACGGCGGATTTCAGCGGCTTTACCGTCGGGCAGTACACCGGCTACCACTTGATCAATCCCCGCTTCGTGGGCAATTGCTTGTGCGGTGAGCGGGTTGTCACCGGTTAGCATTACCAGTGTGAAGCCATCGGCACGCAGGCGTTGTAGGGCGCTGATACTGTCACTACGCAGTGGGTCACGAATAGCAAACAGGGCCACCAGTTGTTGATCACAGGCCAGAAGTACCGGTGTCGCGCCTTGTGTTGCGGCTAGCTCCAGCGGTTGTATGATGTGAGCGACATCAATTTGCTGCTGTTGCATCAGTGCCAGATTCCCCAGTAACAGAGATTTACCGTTTACCGTGGCTTGTACACCCAGCCCGCGCAGAGTTTTGAACTCGGTGGTTTCAGGTAGGTTCAGGCCGTCTGCTTTTTGCAAAATTGCCCGTGCCAGCGGATGGCTAGAGCCTTGCTCGAGCGCTGCCGCCCACTGTAAAACTTCCGTTTCATTGTAGTTATCGAGTGTGGTAATGGCGGTAACTGTTGGTCGGCCTTCGGTCAGTGTGCCGGTTTTATCAAAAACCAATGTATTGACTTTGCTGGCCTGTTGTAGTGCATCAGCATCGCGGATGAGCACGCCAAACTCTGCTGCTCGACCAACACCTGAGATGATGGACATCGGTGTTGCTAAACCCAGCGCGCAAGGGCAGGCGATGATCAGCACTGTGGTGGTAATTGAGAGGGCGTAGGCAATGTGTGGCTGCGGGCCGACAAAGAACCAGATAGCGCCGCTGATCAGCGCGATGGCGATAACAACCGGAACAAAGACTGCCGATATTTTATCGGCTATCCGGCCGATTTGTGGTTTGCTGCTTTGGGCGCTGCGCACCAGATGAATAATCCGTGACAGCGTGGTCTGGCTGCCGACGGCGCGGGCAGTAAATAGCACGCTGCCATCTTGCACGACAGTACCGGCATGTACGGTATCTGCAGCCTGTTTTTGTTGTGGTATCGCCTCACCGGTTAGCATCGCTTCATCTAGCCATGCCTCACCGCTGAGCACGTCACCATCAACGGGAACCCGATCTCCGGTGGTCAGGCGCAAGATCATGCCAGTTTCTACCTGTGCGAGTGGAAGCACCTGTTCGTTGCCGTCGATCACCACACGGGCTGTTGGCGGGGTGAGATCGAGCAGCCGTTCTAAGGCAGCCGAAGAGCGTGAGCGCGCTTTTTGCTCAAGCGCATGCCCGACGTTGATCAGGCCAATAATCATGGTGCTTGCTTCAAAGTAAAGATGCCGCGCCTCAGCAGGGAAAAACTGCGGCCAGAGTGTGACAATCATCGAGTACAGCCACGCAACACCGGTGCCGAGTGCCACCAGTGTATCCATGGTGGCAGAGCCGTTTTTCAGGGCGCGCCATGCACTGGTGTAGAAGTGCCGTCCGGTGAGTACCATGACCAGCAATGTCAGGATGCCAAGTATTTTCCATAGCCCCTGATTGCTGGCGGTGATCATCATGTTGTCGCCGTACATTCCCCAGATCATCAGCGGGATGCCGGTACCGAGTGCCAGCGCTGACTGCCAGCGCAGGCGGCGCAGTGTATCATCGGCTGATTTTTGCTGCTTTTCTCGCCGCAATGCTTCGTCAATCACCACTTCGGCTTCATAACCAGCGTTGGCAACGGCTTGTACCAGTGCGGTGGGATCAGGCGTACCCATCACCAGCGCGCTGCGCTCGGCCAGATTGACGCGTGCCTGAGTGACACCGCTGACACTTTGTAGTGCATTTTGTACTTTGCTGACGCAGCTGGCACAACTCATGCCGTTGAGCATGAGCTGGATGGCATCGTTATCAGCGGTGTGAGGGGCTGATTCGGTAACCGGTGTTGCAGCCGAAGTACGTGCAGGTGTGCTGACGTGCTCCGGCTCAGGCTTTTTTAGCTGATCCTCGGTGGCCTGATAGCCTGCGGTTTGTACTGCCGCAATCAGGGTTGCGCTGTCGGCTGAGCCGTAAATACGCGCAGAGGTTTTATCAACATCAGCAAAAACCACGCCATCAACCTGCTCAAGTGCCTGACGGGTGCTGTTGATGCAGCTTTCGCAGGCCAGCCCTTGCAGAGCGAGAGTGGTGGTCGGGGTTGTCACTAAAATGGCTTTGTATCCCAAATCAGTAATGCTTTTGATGATTTGTGCAGGTATGGCGCTGCCGGTTATACGGGCATAGGTGCGGGTAACCTGTGCGTCAGTAATATCTTCACGCTGTAACAGCGCAGTTTTTACTTTGTTGACACAGCCCATGCAGCTGAGGCCGTCAAGAGCCAGAATAGTTGTGTGTGACATACCGTATTTTCCTTCTGGTGAAGAGCGTGAATTTCACTCTGTTTTGAAGCGCCCAGCTTTGTAAAGACACGCCTCTTTTTAACCACTGTGTAGTAAGATAAAGGTTACAGCAAGAGGAAGGTCAAGGGCTATTACTGAAAAGTATCAAGCTAGCAAAGAGGGTAAGCAGAGATGAATATCAGTGAAGTGGCAAAACTGACCGGTTTAACGGCGAAAACGTTGCGATTTTATGAGGATAAGGGGCTGGTGACACCGTTGCGGCAGGATAACGGTTACCGTGTTTACTCCCAGAAAAATCAGGAGGAGTTAACGCTGTTGCGTCAGGCGCGGCTGGTCGGTTTTAGTCTGGATGAGTGTGCGCAGTTGCTGGATTTATTCCGTAATCCGGCGCGGCGCAGTGCTGATGTTAAGGCGAAAACCGAGCAGAAAATTGTCGAACTTGATCGGCAGATTGCTGATTTGACCCAGATGCGGCGGGTTCTCTCTGCGTTAGTGCAAGAGTGTCCGGGGGATGATAAAGCAGAGTGCCCGATTATCTCTGGGCTGAGTCAGGTAGCTTATCGGCCGGATGTGCCGCCATGTGAACCGGTTTTGCCACAGGGTTGCTGTGATCATGCAAAAAAACGGTAAAGCTTGCTTGATGATGGGATGTGAGCGAGTAAAAAAAATCCCCGCACAAAAAGTGCAGGGAAGTATAACGTGTCAATAAAAGCGATGAATAATAGTGAGATGATGAAGAAAAAGAGCGTTTAGCGTTACTGTGAAACGTTGGTTTAGCTCATTTTATGGATCATGTTCTCTTTTTTACTTTCTTCTTTGTTTTCAGTGCTGTGTGGCAGGTAGTTCCAGACATAGCGTACGGCAACATAAGCGATGATGATGCTAGCAACAATCAGTTCAATGTTGGCAAACAGATGGATCTGATTAACATATTCAGTTGCAACGCCCCACACTTGCAGTTGATGGGTCAGTTTAAACAGCGCGGTTGCACCAATGGCCATCGGGAAGGTAAAGGCCGCATAGCCTGGGCTAAATGGCAGACGCAGCAGTGAGAAGAATGCCAGATAAATCAGTACGGTCATCAGAATAGCGATACCGAACAACAGGGCAACAATCAGTGGAGATGGGTTGCTCATTACGGTCAGGTAACCGGCCAGTGAGAGGCTTGCTGGTGCAGCCATAATTGCAATGGTAGGTTTTGCACCATCGGGTACGTTATGGGTGAAGATAAAGCGATACAGCATCAGTGGCAGCATAATCGCGTAGCAAATCATCCCAAAGTTTTGTAAATATTGTGCAATGGTGATCAGTGCCGGAGTATGCGGTACTGAAACAGCGGCAACGATAATACCGATAGGCGGAACGAACCAGCTCGGTACCATGTGATGCAGTGAGAAATCGCGTGCCCGATGTACGGTGAAAACCGACAAGAAAATTAGGTGCAGCATCACTGCGCCAATCCACAATGCGATGCCGATTTCAGGAGCATAATGGCCGACAGTGGCTGAAACAACCATTACACCCATGGCGAATGTGGGTACAACACTGCCGACAACTGGATGGGCTAAGTCATCAAGCAGAAGTTGAGGATGCAATAAAAATTTGATGGTGAGCACGCCAAGCATAGTGCCGCCGATAATGGCACCGATCAGTTGTGCCATTCCATTCAGAGGTGCAAAGTTCTCCCAACACCATAAAACACTTGCAATACCCAAGGCTAATCCTGCCATTGGAGTTGGAACTTTACCTATTCTTCGGTGGATTGACTGGATCATAGATGCCTCGGAGAGTCTTATTTCAATGTCATCTATGATATATGCATCCGTTAAGTAATAATATTTGAATAAACTTAATGTATTGTTAAGTAAAACTGTTCAGTGAACTTGTGCAGCAAATATGCAATAAATAGGTAATAAAATAGTGCACTTAGCTGCATTTCATACATCACAAAGGTTGAATGAATGAGTCTGACACTCAAGCAACTCAAAGTGTTTAGTGCTATTGCGCTGCACGGAAACATGACACAAGCATCGGAAGCGTTGTTTCTGACCAAGCCGGCACTGAGTATGGCGTTGCAGGAGCTCGAGAGGCAGCTTGGTCAGCGCTTATTTGATCGGGTGAATAATCGCTTACACTTAAACAGTCAGGGTAAACGGTTGTTACCGATGGCTGATGAGTTGCTGCAACGGGCGCAGTTAATTGAGCAGACGTTTAAGCAAGATACCGAGCTGAGTGGAAGTTTGTATATCGGGGCAAGTAATGCCATTGGCAACTATATGTTGCCCCCAATACTTGGGGCATTTATCACTCGTCATCCGGAGTGTGCGCCGCATGTTATGATTGATAATACGCATGTACTGGCCGGAAAACTGACACGTTTTGAGCTAGATATGGCACTGGTTGAGGGGGGGCTGCACGATCCACAATTGATTCTTACCGACTGGCAGCATGATGAGATGTGGCTAGTGGTCTCTCCGCAGCATCCGCTGGCACTGCGTTATCAGCAGCAAGGTGCGCTGGCGTTGGCTGATTTTGAAGATCAATACTGGATTGTGCGAGAGCTCGGTTCAGGTTCGCGCGAGAGTTTTAATCAGGCCATCGCGTTGCATCTCGACTCATGGCATTTACGGCTTGAGTTAAATCAGAGTGAGGCCATTTTGGGTGCATGCCGTGCTGGGTTAGGTATCGGGTATATGCCGGCAGTGGCGCTGAAGACCGATATTATGCTGGGTACACTGTGCCGTTTACCGATTTCGTTACCGACTCAGAGGCAGCTGCGGATAGCGGTACATCGTGATAAGTATGTATCACCACTATTACGCTGTTTTATGGATTTTTGTATGCAGTGGCCGGACATGCCGGATATGAATATGCAATAACAGAAAAGATAAACAGCAGCAGCTATTCCCTCAAAAATTTATCAAGAGGGAATAACCATAATACGGTTGTGAGTAAAGTCGCTGAGTTAGTAAAGCAGGGCATACAGCTGACGACGGTACTGGGCAGCCAGCGGATCACCACTGCCGAGTGCGGCAATAATATCGGTCAGTGTTTTGCGTGCGCTGCCGTTGGCCGCACTAAGATCTGTGCGTAAAAAGCGCATCAGCAGTGAAAGTGCCTCTTCATTACGGTTCACCTGATGCAGTTGCAACGCAAGTTTTACTGCCAGTTCTGCGTTCTCTGGCTCATTGTTCATGTCGCGCTGTAATTGCTGTATTTCCGGTGAATCGGCGGCCTGACGGCTGAGTTCTATCTGTGCGGTTAGCCCCTGCCAGCGGCTATCACGATCTTGCAGCGGAATGCTGTTGAGCATCGCTTCTGCTTCTTCCATATTGTGGGTAACAATGTAGGTTTCAGCCAACAACAGAGCAATATCACTGGCATTTTGCGATAGCACCAGTGCCTCTTGCAGAACTGGAATGGCTTCTTGGTGTTTGCCTTCGCCCAGCAATTGAATAGCTTGTTCAAGCTTTACTTCATCTTGCTGCGGTAAAATCTGTAACAGTTTTTCGCGGATTTCACTCTCCGGCAGTGCGCCCTGAAAGCCGTCAATCGGCTCACCGTTTTTAAACAGATACACTGTCGGCAGGCTGCGAATACCAAACTGAGAGGCAACCGCAGGCTGTTTATCGCAGTCTACTTTGGCCAGAATGAACTGCCCCTGATACTCGTGGGCCAGTTTTTCCAGAATCGGCAGCAAGGTTTTACAGTGTGAGCACCATTCGGCCCAGAAATCGAAAACCACCGGTTTTGTTTGTGCAGTTTCCAGAATATCGCGCAAATTGGCATCGGTGACATCAATAATATATGGCGTGGTTGCGAAGCTGTTGTCCATCTGGTTGTTTTCCATGATAACCCTCAAAAACTGACGTATTCTCTTTATGCTAATAATATGGGGCGGGTTGAGTTCGGTATCAAGTGAGTCTGGGTATCAGCACCTCAGGTTATCGGTTAATCACCTTTTGCCAGTAAGTAATCAAGCCAGCAGCTCGGCAACAGCCGGCGTAGCAGTGAAAAGAGTTTAGTCGGGGTGGTTAGTGTATAGCGCGCTTTCGGGTGATCACTTTCCAGTGCATGGCGAACCAGCGGTACGATAGACTCTGCCGGCAGGGTAAAACGGTTGGTAATCTCGGTTTTTGACAGGCGCTCAATTTGTGTGTAATACGCTTGGCGGTGCACGCTGTGAGTATGATCAACATGGCGCAAAAAGGCCGCCAGTGCATTCGGGCGAAAACGTGTGGCAATCGGGCCCGGTTCTATCAGGCTGATAAATATCGGGCTGCCACGTAGCTCGAGGCGTAGGGTATCGGTTAAGCCTTCCAGCGCAAATTTGCTGGCGTTGTAAGCGCCACGGTATTTCATCGCCACCAGCCCGAGGATCGAACTATTCTGAATGATGCGCCCCTCACCTTGCCGGCGCATTACCGGCAGCACTAACGTGGTCAGTTCATGCCAGCCAAACAAGTTGGTTTCAAATTGCTCGCGCAGTGCGGCCCGCGAAAGATCTTCTACCGCGCCCGGTTGTCCGTAAGCGCCGTTATTGAACAGGGCATACAGGGTTCCGCCGGTCAGCTCCAGTGTTTTCTCTACCGCGCGGGCGATACTTTCACTGTCAGTAAGATCAAGCTGAACCGCGGTTAGCCCCTCATGCTGTAGCCGCGCCACATCCTCTTCACTGCGGCAACTGGCAATAACCTGATAACCGGCCTGTTGCAGTGCCACGGCAGTTTCGTACCCCATTCCGGAAGAGCAACCGGTAATGAGTATTGATTTTGGGATACCAGAGGTTTCCTTGTGAATCCGATTCGTGTTCATCTCGATGCTGTCCGTTTTATCGTGTCGATTTATTGTGTGTGCTGATTATTGAATTGGCTAATTATTGTGCCGGTGTATTGCCTCTGCCTATTACGGCTTGGGCGAGTATCCTAATATCGGCAGTAACTGCGTGTAGAGCATTTGGGCGATAAATGGCTGAGCGGTGCTGTTAGGATGCAGCCCATCGGCCATGAGCCATTCGGGTTTGCTGATCACAGTTTCCATAAAAAATGGCAGCAGTGGAACAGCAAAATGTTCGGCTAAACGGGGGTAAATTGCCGCAAATGTCTGGCTGTAACGGCTGCCATAGTTCGGCGGGATCTGTATCTGCATCAAAATAGGCGTTGCCTGCTGTGCCTGACTTCGGGTAATAATCTCAGAGAGCGCACTTTCTAGGCGATCGAGCGGTTGCCCGCGCAGGCCATCGTTTGCGCCCAGTGCAATCAACACCCAGCGCGGCTGATGTTCAGTGAGCAGATCCGGTAGCTGTGCTAGCCCCTGTTCACTGGTACTGCCGCTGATGCTGGCATTCACAATATGAACGGTGGAAATAAGCGTGCTGGTATGCTGTTGCAACGCGGTTTGCAGCAATGCTGGCCAACTTTCAGCCGGTTGCATCTGGTATCCAGCGCTGAGGCTGTCACCCAAAATCAGCAGTGTATTATGGGGTTGTGTATCTGGTTTTAGCTCGGCATATGCCATGTTGACCTGTAGTGCTGAAGCAATAAATATCAGAAAAAAACAGATTAACCACACAACTGCACGCGGTAGTTTAGGGGAAAAGAGAGTGCGTGCAGGCATAGGGAATAATCCTTGAACAAACGGTATACGAAGGAGTGGAGAATGACACCGGAATCTGTCGGGTCGGAATCGAGTAAACCGGAGTGGGTGATTGATGTTCATCATCTGACTAAACGCGTCTCCCTGGAAAAACAGCACCTGACTATCCTTAACGCTCTTTGCTTACAAGTCAAATTTGGTGAGTCATTAGCGTTAACCGGTGCATCGGGATCGGGTAAATCAACCCTGCTTGGTATTTTGGCCGGGTTAGATACCGCCACCGAAGGTGAGGTCTGCCTGCTGGGTCAAGAGCTAGGTTCGCTGGATGAAGAGGGGCGGGCTGCCTTGCGCGCTCAGCATGTGGGGTTTGTTTTTCAGTCATTTATGCTGGTGCCAACCTTAACGGCACTGGAAAATGTGCAGTTACCGCTGTTGCTACGCGGAGAGGCCTCTGCCGAGAGTGCAGCAAAGGCCAGTGCGCTGCTGACTCAACTCGGATTGGGCGCACGATTGCAGCACCTGCCTGCTCTGCTCTCTGGTGGTGAACAACAGCGCGTAGCACTGGCGCGGGCCTTTATTGGCCAGCCGGCGATTTTATTTGCTGATGAGCCAACCGGAAATCTTGATGCACAAACTGGGCGAGATATTGCCGATCTGCTGTTTAGCCTAAACCGTGATTTTGGTACGACACTGGTGTTGGTGACACATGATCCGCTGCTGGCCGCGCGTTGCGATAGAAATCTGGTTTTGCGTGAAGGCACGCTGGAGGCGCAATGACATGATCAGACGTTGGTTCTGGCGCGAATGGCGCACACCATCCTTGTTGTTGGTCTGGATCTCTTTGTCACTGGCATTTGCCTGTGTGCTGGCGTTGTCGGGAATGAGTCAGCGCCTGACGCTAGCAATGTCACAGCAGGGCCGGGATCTACTAGCAGCAGACCGTGTGATCAGCAGTAACAACGCTTTATCGCCCGAATGGTTAGCACAGGCAGAGCAACAGGGGCTGCAACTGAGCGAACAGCTACTGTTTATGTCGATGGCATTTGCCGGCGATCAGATGCAACTCGTTGCGGTAAAAGCGGTTGATACGGCGTATCCGCTGTACGGCACGTTGCAGCGCCAGCCGGATGATTTACAACTGCGCAGCGGGCAGGTCATGGTGGCCCCGCGCTTGCTGGCGCTGCTCGGTCTGGAAGTGGGCGCTACACTCGAGTTGGGTGATGGGCAGTTCACCATTGCTGGAACAGTACAAGCCGAACCCGACAGCGGGTTTAACCCCTTTATGGTTGCGCCACGTGTTCTGATGCTGCATGAGGATGCCGCAAAAACCGGTGCGATACAGCCGGGCGGGCGGTTAAGTTATCGTTACCTGTTTGCCGGAACGCCCTCGGCACTGGATGAGTATGGCCGCTGGTTAACGCCGCAACTACAAACCGGACAGCGCTGGTACGGTGCAGAGGAGTCGGGCGGAACGGTCGGTAACAATTTAACTCGGGCGCGGCAGTTCATTCTGCTTAGTGCCCTGCTGATGTTGCTGTTGGCCGGTGCAGCGGTCGCGGTATCAGTTTCTCACTATTGTCAGCGGCGTTTTGATCTGGTGGCGGTGCTGAAAACACTCGGTGCAACACGCGCGCAACTGCGTACCCTGATTCTTGGACATACTGCGCTGTTGCTGCTGCTTTCGGTACTGGCCGGATCACTTTCCGGTATGCTGCTTGAACAGGCGCTGTTACGTGCGATACGTGGGTTATTTAGCGCTCCGTTACCGGCGGTTGGCGGAATGCCATGGGTCTGGGCATTTAGCTGTATTTTGTTCATCACGGTATTGGTGGGCGCGCGCCCTTATTTGCAACTCTTGCAAACTCCTCCATTGCGGGTATTGCGCCGCAGCCAGCTCGGTCAGGCTGTGCCGCTGTACTACTATTTACCTGTTTGCGCTGCAATTATTGCGTTGCTACTGATTGGGTTGGCCGGTGCAAGCCCTCTGTTGTGGGCGCTGTTGGGGGGTGTATTGCTACTGGCGTTGATACTCGGTCTGGCCGGATGGGGCAGTTTACTGTTGCTGCGCCGCGTTGCAGGCTATGACTTTGCCGCCACGTCTGGGCGTAAACTATCGGCATGGCGATTGTCACTGCGGCTGGCGATGGCACGTCTGCTGCGTCGCCCGCAGATGACACTGGTGCAGCTGTCGGCTTTTTCGTTCTCATTTATGTTGCTGGCACTGCTGTTACTGCTACGCGGTGATTTGCTGACACGCTGGCAGCAGCAACTTCCACCTGATAGCCCGAACTACTTCCTGATTAATATCTCCCCGACCGATACGCAAGCGGTTACTGATGTGTTGGCACAACATCAAGTGCAGCCTTCAACACTGTATCCTGTGGTGCGCGGGCGTTTAAGTGAAATTAACGGCCAACCAGCACAGGCGCTGATCGCCAGCAATAATCAGGGCAGTGAAGCGCTGGAGCGTGAACTTAACCTGACGTGGACTGCCTCTATCCCACAATCGGCTTCTATTTTGCAAGCCGATGAACCAGACTCAAACAGTAACGTAGTGTCTCCTGTGTCAGTTGAACGTGGTATTGCCGAACGTTTGGGGCTGCAGGTAGGTGATCAATTGGTGTTTACGGTGGCTACCCGCCGTATTCTGGCAATGGTAGGCGATGTGCGTACGGTGCAGTGGGAGAGCCTACAACCCAACTTCTATTTTATTTTTCCTGCCGGAGTACTCGACTCTTTACCGCAAACTATGATGACCAGTTTTCGTTATCAGGAGGCCTCAGAGTCACAGCGTGCCCCTGACCAGCGTTTACTGGTACAGCTAACCCGTCAGTTTCCGACCATTAATGTGCTGGATGTTACGGCAATCATCACACAGGTGAGCGCTATTTTGCAGCAAGTTAGCCGGTCACTCGAGCTGATGGTGGCGCTGGTGTTACTGTGCGGCGCGGTATTGCTGGTGGCGCAGGTTCAGGTAGGAATGCAGCAGCGTCGGCATGAACTGGTGCTGTACCGTACGCTTGGAGCGTCGGGCGCATTGATGCGGCAAACATTACGGTTGGAATTCTGGCTATTGGGGGCCGTTGCCGGGGTGGTGGCAGCTGGCGGTGCTGACGCAACACTTTGGTTATTGCAGCGTTATGCGTTTGATTTTCCGGCACAACTGAATCTGTGGATTTGGGGGTTATTGCCGCTGTGTTCTGCCGTGAGCATTGGTTTGCTCGGCGAACTGGCTTGTCGGCCGTTGCTTCGGCACAACACACTTGAACAGCTGCGCCGTCTGGGTAGTGATTAAGCCATACCGCTGAGTGCCTTAATATTGCGCACTCAGCGGCTTTTTACAGGTTAGGTTCAAGAGAGTTGTGTTGCTATTTGTGCGGCAATAAATCAGTCAGTGCGGCTTGTAAATCGCTAAACCGAAACTCAAAACCCGCCTTTTCCAGTTTGGCAGGCACTGCTTTTTGCCCTGACAAAATCAACACAGCCATTTCGCCCATTGATAAATTCAGTGCCAGCGCCGGAATTTTCATAATATGCGGTTTGTGCAGCACATCGGCCAGTGTTTCACTAAAATCATAATTACGGGCAGGATAGGGCGCTGTCATATTAAACGGCCCTTGCAGTGTAGGGTTAGCAAGTAAAAAGCAGATAGCCGCGACCATATCATCAATATGAATCCACGGCATATACTGTGTACCGCTGCCTGCCGGGCCACCTGCGCCGAGGCGGTAAGGCGGCAGCATTTTGGCCAGTGCGCCACCTTGCGTATCAAGTACGATACCAGTGCGCAGCAGGCAAACACGCGTTTTCTCACTTTGAGCCTGTAATGCCAGTGCTTCCCACCGGGCGCATAGTTGATGAGTAAACTCATCGTGCGGAAGATCGTCCTCTTCAATCGTCAGATCACCTTGTCTCCCGTAAAACCCTACCGCAGAGCCAGATAAGAACGTATGCGGCGGTGTATGGCTTTGTGTTATCAGCGCACTGAGCTTTTCGGTTAGATCCCAGCGGCTGTGGCACAACAGAGTTTTACGGGAATCACTCCAGCGTTTATCGGCTATCGGTTCGCCAGCAAGATTGATAACAGCATCAATACCATCAAGCGATTGCCGATCATCGAGCGTAGACCAAAACACCATATTGCTGCCCAATACTGAACGTGCACGATCAATATCACGCGTCAAAATAGTCAGCTGATGTTCACGTTTGAGCTGCTTGGTCAGCGCTCGGCCAATCAGCCCTGTAGCACCGGTGATCAGAATATTCATAGGACAATCCTCTAGCGGGCTTCCTTGCGGTAAGTCAGCATCATTGAGACTGAGTCAGCAAAGCGCAGAGCATGCAGTTTGTCGACTTCAACTTGGGCAAAACTGACCCACTCATGTTCACTGGCAATATCGAGCAGATCTTTGGTCAGGCGTTCGAGCAGTAAAAAATTGTTGTTCTCTACATGTGCGATCATTTTTTTGGTGATAGTGCGGTAATTGAGCGCATCAGCCACATTGTCGGTCAGGCTGGCTTGTTCAGCTGGATAGTGAATTTCGGCATTGATAACAACATCCTGCTTATTATTGATCTCTTCTTGATTGAAACCGATGTAGGTGCGTAGGCGCAGATTTTTAATTCGGATAATGGCGTCAGAGTAGTCAGAATGCATGTGTCTTTCCTTGTTTTAATAGCGTGTCTTAATCAGCTGTTTTCCCAAAGCGGGTGCGATGAAACATTTTATCTGCATATTATGGCGCGGTTCGGCTTTTATGATGCGCCGTTACCCTGATCAGTATGGCAGAATATTTAGCATGACTGCTGTATCGAGTTTATACCATAATCTGGTGAATTTTAGCCGGATCACCCTGCATAAAACTGACCTCATGGTCTGTTTATGCGTGTACCGTACAGGGATAGATCACCACGCAGTGGTCTAACCAATGGAAGAGAACCATGTCTGATATAACAAAAAAACTGACTAATAACGGTTGGGCGGTGCTGGTGGCGGCGCTGATGATCACGTTTGCCGGTATTAAAGCCGCATCTGAAATTGTTGTACCTTTTTTATTGGCGCTGTTTATCGCAATCGTTTGTTATCCCGTTGTGGATATTATGGTGCGGCGGAAAATTCCGCGCATTATTGCTGTATTATTGGTGTTGGCAGTCGTGGCCGTGTTTTGCCTGTTGTTGGGCGGGCTGTTGGCAGCATCAATTAATGATTTTAGCCGCACTGTTCCGCAATATAAGGGCGAGATCGCCGCACGTATTCATATGTTGATGGCATTGGCTGCAAAATTTAACATTATGATTTCAGCCGATTATATTCAGCAGTTGCTTGACCCGAGTATCATCATGCAGATGATCAGCCGCATGGTATCGAGCTTTTCCGGCATAATGGCAAATATTTTTTTACTGCTGCTGACCGTTGTTTTTATGCTGTTTGAAGCGCCCTCGGCAAAAGGCAAAATTCACCTTGCACTCGATGATCCGGAAATGCGTTTGCAGCAAGTAGACAGAGTGTTAGACAGTGTAAACCGCTACCTGACGATTAAAACATGGATAAGCCTGCTGACCGGTATTCTGGCATGGGCATTGCTGTCGGCCTTGGGCGTTCGCTATGCGATTCTCTGGGGAACAGTGGCATTTTTACTCAACTATATTCCGAATATTGGTTCAGTGATTGCCGCTATTCCGCCATTATTGCAGGCGCTGTTGCTCAATGGTGTACCGGAAGCATCCGGTGTGGCGGCAGGTTATGTGCTGATTAATTTATTGTGCGGTAACGTGCTTGAGCCGCGTTATATGGGAAAAGGGCTAGGGCTCTCTACGCTGGTGGTTTTTTTATCCTTGATATTTTGGGGGTGGCTACTCGGCTCTGTAGGTATGTTACTCAGTGTACCGCTGACTATGGCGGTTAAAATTGCGCTTGAATCAAACCCGCAATACCGCAAGCTCGCTATTTTATTGGGTGATGGCCGTGAAGTGGCTGAAGAGTGTGAAAAAGGCGATTGCGGAAAATCAGCAGAGAGCGAAAAAGCAGGATCATCGGTATCAGCCTGATTCGATTCAGTCCTACTTGCTGGTGCGATTCAGCGAACAAAACAGCTTAATAGACTGAAAATACAGTAATAATTTCTTGTCAGTTGGGCCACTTAACGCGAAACTGCTTCACACAGAATAAGAAGTAGAACACCTTTACCCTCTGGAACTCAGCCGTAAGGCGGGAACCTGAATAATAAGAAAATAGAAATACAGATAGGCTCGACACATAATAATAAGTTTGACGGAAATAGGGCGCATTTCCTCCTCCAAAATGCTGCCTGATGACGTGAACATAATGTGCAAGATCCTACATTACCCTACCTAGTGGCAGCCGAAAGGCTGCCATTTTTTTATTGGAAGACTTGGTTTTATTGGCAAAGTAACGAATAACGAACAGAGAAATAGCAGAATAAAAAGCAAAAAACTAGCTACAGAAAAGTAGAAGAAAAGGAAAACAGCGCTATAGAAGAACACCGAGTAATCAGGGGATTATGAGCGAGATATTAAAAAAGGGAGAGAAGCATTACACATTAAAACGCCCGACTAAGCATAATCGGGCGTTTTGAATGCAATGTAAAAAGACTTAAGTCTGTGTCGTGATAGGCTCTGTAGAAGTAGATCCTGCCGCGATATAGTTGCCATATAAAACCGAAAAGCGCAGCGCTGTAGTACGTTAGGTTACGCTACAGCACTGCACGTTGAACGGCAATTATGACTTAGCTTTAGCCGCTTTCTCTGCTTTAGCCGGTTTTACCGGCTCATCATTATGCTGGGCATTAAGCTCAACATATGGGCGACCGTAGAAAGAGTCGAGCAGCACTTGCTTAAGCTCACTGATCAGCGGGTAACGTGGGTTTGCACCGGTACACTGGTCATCAAATGCTTCAATTGCCAGCGTATCTACTTTCGCTAGGAAGTCAGCCTCTGTGACACCGGCATCACGGATAGACGCAGGGATGCCCAAATCAGCTTTCAGGCTGTCTAACCACACCAACAGCTTCTCAATTTTTGCACCGGTACGGTCACTGCCGGTAGTCAGACCCAGATGGTCAGCCACTTCAGCGTAACGACGACGAGCCTGCGGACGGTCATACTGTGAGAATGCAGTCTGCTTGGTCGGGTTATCGTTCGCGTTATAGCGGATCACGTTGCTGATCAGCAAGGCGTTAGCCAAACCGTGTGGAATATGGAATTCAGCACCTAGCTTGTGCGCCATTGAGTGACACACACCCAAGAAGGCGTTAGCAAACGCGATACCTGCGATAGTGGCCGCATTGTGTACTTTCTCACGTGCAACCGGATCTTTTGAACCCTGATGGTAGCTTGCTGGTAGATACTCTTTGAGTAACTTCAGCGCTTGCAGTGCTTGGCCATCAGAATATTCGTTCGCCAGCACAGAAACATAGGCTTCCATTGCGTGCGTTACAGCATCAACACCACCAAATGCACACAGTGATTTAGGCATGTTCATCACCAAGTTGGCATCAACAATCGCCATGTTTGGTGTCAGCTCGTAGTCAGCCAGCGGGTATTTCACGCCAGTGCGGTCATCGGTTACTACTGCAAATGGTGTCACTTCTGAACCCGTACCGGAAGTGGTGGTGATACAAACCAGCTCGGCCTTCACGCCCATTTTCGGGAACTTGTAGATACGCTTACGGATATCCATAAAGCGCATTGCCAGCTCTTCGAAATGCGTATCCGGATGCTCGTACATCACCCACATGATTTTCGCTGCATCCATTGGTGAACCGCCACCCAGCGCAATAATCACGTCTGGCTTGAACGAGTTCATCATCTCTGCACCTTTGCGCACCACAGACAGTGTTGGGTCAGCTTCTACTTCGTAGAAAACTTCCACTTCCATACGCAATTTTTTCAGCAGACGCACAACTTCATCGGCATAACCGTTATTGAACAAGAAACGGTCGGTAACGATCATTGCACGTTTTTTGCCTTCCAGATCGCCCAGCGCAATTGGCAGTGAACCACGACGGAAGTAAATTGATTTTGGAAGTTTATGCCATAACATATTTTCTGCCCGCTTCGCGACTGTCTTCTTATTGATCAGGTGCTTAGGACCTACGTTTTCAGAGATAGAGTTACCACCCCATGAACCGCAACCTAAAGTCAACGATGGTGCAATTGCGAAGTTGTACAGGTCACCGATACCACCTTGGGTGGTTGGAGTATTGATCAGAATACGGGCCGTTTTCATTTTGTCGCCAAAATATTTGATACGGTCAGCATTGCGATCTTGATCAGTGTACAGGCCAGAGGTGTGGCCGATACCGCCCAGATTTACCATTTTACAGGCCATCTCAACGGCTTCTTCAAAATTTTTGGCACGGAACATACCCAGTGTTGGGGAGAGTTTTTCGTGTGCAAACTCTTCCTCTTCACACACTTCTAAACCTTCACCAATCAAAATCTTGGTATCGGCAGGAACAGTAATGCCCGACATTTCAGCAATTTTAACGGCTGACTGACCCACGATATTGGCGTTCATCGCCCCGTTAATCAGAATCACTTTACGAACTTTGTCAGCTTCTTCTTTGTTCAGCACATAACCATTGTGGGAAGCAAAACGTGCTTTCACTTGGTCATAAATTTCATCAACAACAATCACGGCTTGCTCAGAAGCACACACCACACCGTTATCGAATGTTTTAGACATCAGAACAGAAGCTACTGCACGTTTAATATCGGCAGTTTCATCAATAACAACCGGTACGTTACCCGCACCTACACCGATAGCCGGTTTACCTGAAGAGTAAGCCGCTTTTACCATGCCTGGGCCACCGGTAGCCAGAATCAGGTTGATATCATTGTGGCGCATCAGCGCGTTTGACAGCTCAACAGAAGGCTGATCAATCCAACCAATAATATCTTTTGGCGCACCCGCAGCGATTGCAGCATCAAGCACTAATTTCGCGGCGGTGTTGGTAGAATTTTTCGCACGTGGATGCGGAGAGAAGATAATCGCGTTACGGGTTTTCAGTGAAATCAGTGATTTGAAGATAGCCGTTGAGGTTGGGTTCGTGGTTGGCACGATACCGCAAATAATACCCACAGGCTCAGCAATGGTAATGGTACCAAACTCGTCATCTTCACTCAAAATACCGCAGGTTTTTTCGTCCTTGTACTTGTTGTAGATATACTCAGAAGCAAAGTGGTTTTTGATCACTTTATCTTCAATGATACCCATACCGGACTCTTCAACCGCCATTTGCGCCAAAGGAATACGCGCATTGTTTGCTGCTAAAGCTGCAGCACGGAAGATAGTGTCTACTTGTTCCTGTGAAAAATTAGCAAATTCTTGTTGCGCTTTTTTCACACGTGCGACTAGCGCATCCAGTTCAGCAAGGTTAGTAACAGCCATGTTTATCTCCTGAATAAAATGAAAACTTTTTAGTAAGCAGGCACAGGTCAAAGCATTCAGTATAAGTGCATTTTGTGACCAACTGAGCTCACGCTTAGTAAAGGGTTCTCATAAATGTGCAGTCTGTTGTGTTTTTGCATTTTTATTTATCTCGCAATATTTGCGCAATGCTGACAGCCATTTTTCTTCTCTTCTGCGCTAAGCATACGCATTTATTCGTATGACTTATGTGACTCAATTCACACATTTTGCCTGCTGACTCCATTCAGCTTGGTGAATTTATGTACATAATTGCATGTGAAACTCAGATAAACGTAAAAATAGGTTATCAAGAAAAAGCTAAACAACAGCTAAATTGGGTTGGATAAAAACCAAACAAGACACCATAAAACAGTGAAAAGTAAGACTATTTGACTGCTTTACTGGCATAGACGTAGTGATGTAATTTTATTAGATTATAGCGGGAAGAATTTTTGCTTTTATTCTTGTATAAAAGCATCTCGGATAGCACCTTGTTCAAGGTATTTTTGTTTACTTAACGTCATTCGATTGCAGACTGGAGTTTTAAGCGTGGCCCAGCTATTTGATCTTGCAATATTCACCAAGTTTTTCATCGGGCTATTTGCGCTGGTGAATCCGGTTGGCATTTTGCCTGCCTTTATCAGTCTGACCAGCCACCAAAGTGAGCAGTTGCGTAATAAAACCAACTTAACAGCAACTTTATCGGTGGCGATTATTTTGTGGGTAGCGCTGTTTTTGGGGCAGGGGATCTTAGGGATTTTCGGTATCTCGCTTGACTCGTTCCGTATTGCCGGTGGTTTTTTGGTGATCAGCATCGCGATGTCGATGATCAGCGGTAAATTGGGCGAAGATAAGCAGAATAACCAAGAGAAATCGGAATCGGCATTGCGTGATAATGTCGGGGTTGTTCCGCTAGCACTGCCTTTAATGGCCGGCCCCGGAGCAATCAGCTCAACTATTGTATGGGGAACGCGTTATCACCAGTGGTACAACATGCTAGGGTTGTCGGTTACCATTGCGCTGTTTGCCTTGCTGTGTTGGGCTATCTTCCGTGCCGCGCCCTATATTGTTCGTTTACTGGGGCAAACGGGTATCAACGTTATTACCCGAATCATGGGTCTGATGCTGATGGCGCTCGGTATTGAGTTTATTGTTACCGGCGTGCGTGCACTGTTTCCCGGCTTGGGGTAAGTCATTCGGGTTTTTCGGGGCTGATAATCAAGCCTCACTGGGGTAACGCGTTTTGATGCCTTGTGCGGTGATAGCTGCCGCACGGGGTGTTATGTTTACATAACGTGGCTTTATCGTGCCTGCTTTTTGTTGATAGTTCTCTTGGTTTTTTCTTCATTCCCACCTCACTGTTTTATCTCCGCTTATTTTTTTATTTTCTTTTCATTTTTTCCACTTTATTGCTTATCAATGCATTTTTCATGCATGCCTTTCATTTTCGTATATCTCCATGTGTTAATTGTTTGTGTGGCTTTTTCTTTTGGCGGTTTTATTTTGTTAATTAACCGTATTCTGTTGTATTGCTATTCGATAGCTGATATGAGTGTTAATAGATCAAATTAAAACACTATTTATCTATTTTAAGATTAAAAATTAAGCATATAATCTGGTTTGATCAGTCATACCGCATAGTCAACACCGTTTTTGAATCACGAATGTCACATTTTACATAGTCAATGTTATGCATAGTTAAATAATAAGTAACAGTGGTTTTGTAATGTTGAATTCTGGCTAAGTTAATTTTTTTGGTTAATTATGCTGTTTAAGTGATAAAACAAGTGGCGATGTAGACTCAGTTTTGATACGTTGCTGCGCATATTCCCACAGAAAGATTTTTTGGGGGATAAATGCAAGTCAAAGAAGTAACTTTTATTTATAAATCATTAAGTTACTTAAGGTTCACCGGATAGTGAATACCTTTATACGATCTTGGAGATTAACGATGACATATAACAAGAAAAAACTGGCAGTGGCTATCAGCCTGTTGATGGGTGCAACTGTCGGATTAGCTGGTTGTGATAACAAGCCTGCGGCGCCACAATCTGCTGCTGAAACACCGTCAACCCCGCCAACAGTGCCTGCTGATGCAAAAACCAAAAATAGTGATGTGCTGGCAGCAACACAGACACTGGTGCGCGGTAACGGTGATGAGCCTGCATCGTTAGATCCCCATAAAGTAGAAGGTGTTCCGGAAGCGAACATTATCCGTGATTTGCAAGAGGGCATGATTAACCTTAATGGTCACGGTGAGGTGATCCCCGGTGTGGCCGAGAGCTGGGAAAATCAGGATTACAAACGCTGGGTTTTCCATCTACGCAAAGATGCTAAATGGTCAAATGGCACACCGGTTACGGCAGAAGATTTTGTTTTCAGTTGGCGACGTTTGGTTGATCCGAAAACCGGATCACCTTACGCCTCATACCTTGAGTATGCACAAATTGAAAATGTCAGTGATGTTATTGCCGGAAAAGCGGCACCAGAAACACTGGGTGTGAAGGCGCTTGACCCTTACACACTGGAAGTGGTGCTTTCAAAACCTGTACCGTATTTTGTGAAAATGCTGTCGCACACCTCGACTAAACCGGTCAATAAAGCGGCAGTGGAGCAATTTGGTGATAAGTGGACTTCCCCTGGTAATTATGTCAGCAACGGCGCATATCAGCTAAAAGACTGGCGGGTTAATGAGCGCATTGTGCTTGAACGTAACCCGAACTACTGGGATAACGCTAATGTAACCATTGATCAGGTCACTTATCTGCCGATTGATGAAGGTACAGATGTAAACCGTTATCGTGCCGGTGAAGTGGATATGACTTACAACCAGCTGCCGATTGACGTGTTCAAAAAGCTGCAGGCTGAAATTCCGCAGGAAGTGAATATTGACCCGTATCTGTGCTCGTATTACTACGGCATTAATACCTCAAAAGCTCCGTTTACTGATCCTCGGGTACGTAAGGCGCTCTCTCTTTCGATGGATCGTGATGTGATAGCTAAGCAGGTTATGGCGCAAGGCCAGATCCCAGCATACAGCTTCACCCCGAGCATCACCAACGGGCTGGCGGCTAAACAGCCGGAGTGGGCATCATGGACACAAGAGCAGCGTAATGCTGAAGCCGCTAAATTACTGGCTGAAGCCGGTTTTGGTAAAGATCATCCGCTGAAATTTACTTTGCTGTACAACACTTCAGATAACCACAAGAAAGTGGCAGTCGCTATCTCTTCTATGTGGAAGAAAAATCTGGGTGTTGATGTGGCACTGGAAAACCAAGAGTGGAAAACCTTCTTGGATAACCGCCGCCTCGGTAACTATGACGTGACCCGCGCCGGATGGTGTGCTGACTACAATGACCCGACCGCGTTCTTGAATATTTTACTGTCAAAAAGCAGCAATAATGACATGAAGTACAAGAGTGCCGAGTTTGATGAAACCATGGTGAAAGCCTTGGCCGCTGCCAACGATACCGATCGCGCGAACTTGTATCAGCAAGCCGAGAATATTGTTGCAGCAGATACCCCGATGATGCCGATTTATCACTACGTAAGCACCCGTTTGGTGAAACCTTATGTGGGCGGTTACAGTGGTAATAACCCGCAAGATGAGATCTATTCAAAGGATCTTTACATCAAGCAACACTGATACCGATTGTGTGCTGGCAGCTTTTTGTAACTCGCTGCCAGCAACGCCAACACAGGGTACCAACAACAATGTGATCCTCTGTCAACTAAGGCTTACCAAACGGTAAGCCTTAGATAACTATAAGCTGAACATGCCGTTACAGCGATAAACAGGGTTTACATCGTCGCATGACAGGGAGTATGTAGTGATGTTGAAGTTTATTTTTCGCCGCATATTAGAAGCGATTCCCACGCTGCTGATATTGATTACCGTCTCATTCTTTATGATGCGTTTAGCACCGGGTAGCCCGTTTACCGGTGAGCGCAGCCTGCCGCCTGAAGTTCTGGCCAATATTGAAGCCAAATATCACCTTGATGAGCCGCTGTATAGCCAATATTTTCGCTATTTAGGCCAGTTGGCACAGGGAGATTTTGGGCCATCGTTTAAGTATAAAGATTTCTCGGTAAATGACTTGGTTTCACAAGCCTTTCCGGTATCGATTGAAATTGGTTTCTATGCATTTGTGCTGGCACTGATTCTGGGGGTGACCGCTGGCGTTATCGCCGCACTTCGGCAAAACAGCATGATTGACTACGGCGTGATGGCATTTGCCATGACCGGTGTGGTGATCCCCAGTTTTGTGATTGCACCATTGTTAGTGCTGATTTTTTCGTTGGGGCTAAAACTGCTGCCTGCGGGGGGATGGAATGATGGTAGTGCCGTCAACATGGTGTTGCCGGTTGCTGCGCTGGCCATTGCCTATACCGCCAGTATTGCGCGGATCACCCGCGGCTCAATGATCGAAGTTTTGCACTCTAACTTTATTCGTACTGCCCGTGCCAAAGGATTGCCGATGCGGCATATTGTGCTGCGCCATGCGCTGAAACCTGCCATGTTGCCAGTTATCTCCTATTTAGGGCCTGCGTTTGTCGGCATTATCACCGGTTCTATCGTGATAGAGACCATTTTCGGGCTGCCGGGGATTGGGCAACTGTTTGTTAACGGTGCACTAAACCGTGATTACTCGATGGTGCTGAGCCTGACGATTATCGTTGGTACGCTGACCATTCTCTTTAACGCGATAGTTGACATTCTATATGCGTTTATTGACCCCAAAATCCGCTATTAACCGGAGTATTTTATGATGATGACTAAAAATAACTCCGCTGCGGTTGAGCAGTTTGCCACCCAGTTGGATATTGAAGGGCGCAGCTTATGGCAAGATGCGTTCCGCCGCTTTAAAAGTAACCGTGCAGCCATGGTCAGCCTGTGTATTTTGGCATTGGTGAGCCTGTATGTATTGGTTGCACCGTCTTTATCGCCGTTCGAATTTGATGCTACCGACTGGACAGCCATGAGTGCAATGCCAGCCCTTGAAGGCCAACACTATTTTGGAACTGACTCACTCGGACGCGATC
Organism: Plesiomonas sp. ISS29; assembly: GCF_056522795.1. NCBI lineage: Bacteria > Pseudomonadati > Pseudomonadota > Gammaproteobacteria > Enterobacterales > Enterobacteriaceae > Plesiomonas > Plesiomonas sp. ISS29. The sequence goes on along the minus strand of NZ_JAWRZQ010000001.1, from coordinate 2,475,299 downwards.
TGTTTGTGCGCACGGCAGTGGGCGGGCGTATCTCGCTGATGGTTGGGCTAGCCGGTGCGCTGGTGGCGGTGCTGTTTGGCACACTTTATGGTGCAACGTCGGGTTATCTCGGCGGTCGGGTTGATTCGCTGATGATGCGCGTACTGGAAATCCTTAACGCATTTCCGTTTATGTTCTTTGTGATCCTGCTGGTGACTCTGTTCGGGCGTAATATTTTCCTGATTTTTGTCGCGATCGGCATGGTGTCATGGCTGGATGTAGCACGTATCGTGCGCGGGCAGACATTGAGCCTAAAGCGCAAAGAGTTTATCGAAGCGGCACTGGTCTGCGGTGTATCCTCTAAAAATATTGTTTTACGGCATATTGTGCCAAACGTATTAGGTGTTGTGGTTATTTACGCTTCTTTGCTGGTTCCCGGCATGATTTTGTTTGAATCTTTTTTAAGCTTTTTGGGATTAGGCGTACAAGAGCCAATGACCAGTTGGGGGGCGCTGCTGCAAGATGGTGCTATTTCAATGGAAGTGGCGGTGTGGCAGTTATTGATCCCTGCAACATTTTTGATTATCACGCTGTTTTGTTTCAACTTTATTGGCGATGGCCTGCGTGATGCCCTCGACCCGAAAGATCGTTAAGCAAGGAGCGCAGCATGACATTGTTAGCAGTAAAAGATCTGCGGGTGACATTTGCAACGCAAGATGGCGCAGTCACCGCGGTAAACGATCTGAATTTTTCACTCAGCGCCGGAGAGACGCTGGGGATTGTTGGCGAATCTGGTTCGGGAAAATCACAAACCGCCTTTGCATTGATGGGGTTATTGGCCAGTAATGGAACAATTGGCGGCTCGGCACTGTTTGACGGCAAAGAGATTTTAAATCTGCCGCAATCACAGCTGAATAAGATCAGAGCCGAAAAAATCGCGATGATCTTTCAAGATCCGATGACCTCACTGAACCCGTATATGCGGGTTGGCGAGCAGCTGATGGAAGTGCTGATGCTGCATAAAGGTGCGAGTAAAGCCGAGGCATTTGATCAATCGGTTAGAATGCTCGATGCCGTGAAAATGCCGGAAGCACGCAAACGGATGCGGATGTACCCGCATGAGTTTTCCGGCGGCATGCGCCAGCGGGTGATGATCGCGATGGCGTTAATGTGCCGCCCGAAATTGCTGATTGCCGATGAGCCAACTACTGCACTGGATGTCACCGTACAAGCGCAGATTATGGATCTGTTAAACGAGCTTAAACGTGAGCTGAATACCGCGATTATTATGATCACCCATGATCTGGGTGTGGTAGCGGGGATCTGCGACAAGGTGCTGGTAATGTATGCCGGCCGCACAATGGAATACGGTCAGGCGCGTGATATTTTTTACCGCCCGAGTCACCCGTATTCAACAGGCTTGCTCAATGCTGTACCACGATTAGACAGTAAAGGCAGTGAGCTGGCGACTATTCCGGGTAATCCGCCAAACTTGCTGCGTCTACCACAGGGCTGCCCGTTTCAGGAGCGCTGCTTGAATGTTAGCTCGGTATGCCGCCAGAGCGCGCCGGCATTAGTACCGTTTGGTGAGGGTAGGGTCAGAGCCTGCCATTGGAACTGGGAGGGCGTAAAATGAGTCAGTCAGTAGAGGTTGTTGCAGCGCACTCTTTTGTACCAAGCCGTCAGCAGAACAGTGCCAGTATTAGTGATACAGCCACGGCCAAAAAGGTTTTACTGGAAGTGACTGATCTCAAAGTGCATTTTGAGATTAAAGATGACAATGCATGGTTTTGGGAACCGGCACAAAAACTTAAAGCGGTAGACGGTGTGACCTTACGGTTATATGAAGGGGAAACACTCGGTGTGGTGGGGGAGTCAGGCTGTGGAAAATCGACGTTTGCACGGGCGATTATCGGGCTGGTGAAAGCCACCGAAGGGCATGTGGTTTGGCTGGGCGAAGATCTGACGCGTTTGAACGAGAAACAAATGCGCAATAAACGCAAAGAGATCCAGATGATTTTCCAAGATCCGCTGGCCTCACTCAACCCGCGCATGACCATTGGCGATATTATCGCTGAGCCGTTGCAGACGTTTTATCCTGAACTGTCAAAACAGGCGGTCAGTGATAAAGTGAAAGCCGTGATGATGAAAGTGGGGCTGCTGCCAAACTTAATCAACCGCTATCCGCATGAGTTTTCCGGTGGACAGTGTCAGCGTATTGGTATTGCCCGCGCGCTGATCCTTGAGCCAAAGCTGATTATTTGTGATGAGCCGGTTTCGGCGCTGGATGTCTCTATTCAGGCGCAAGTGGTGAATTTGCTCAAATCGTTGCAGCGTGAGATGGGGTTATCGCTGATTTTCATCGCGCATGATCTGTCGGTGGTGAAACATATCTCTGATCGGGTTTTGGTGATGTATCTGGGCAATCCTGTAGAGCTTGGTACGTATGATGAGGTGTATCACAATCCGCTGCATCCGTATACCAAAGCGTTGATGTCGGCTGTGCCGATCCCCGATCCTGACAAAGAGCGGAACAAGCAGATCCAATTGCTCGAGGGCGATTTACCCTCACCGATTAATCCGCCATCGGGTTGCGTTTTCCGTACCCGTTGTCCGGTTGCAGGGCCAGAGTGCGCACTGACCAAGCCGTTACTCGAAGGCAGCTTCCGCCATGCAGTATCTTGTTTGCGGGCTGATCCGTTGTAATCTGTTTATCTTCCAAATATTTGCTCACATGAACACAACAAAGCCGATCTTAATTATGATCGGCTTTTTTTGGGGCATGCCACTGATTCTTTCGGATTACTCACTGCGGTAGATAAGGTTGTGCGGTTTGAGCTTCCGGCAGCCGGGCATCAATGGCATTTTGTACACTATAAAAGACATTCTCTTCGGGCAGGATCTCAAGCAGCCCGGTATTCCACAGTGCCTGACGGGCACGCACCGCTTCCAAACGTGCAATACAGACGCAAATTTGCCGTTGATGCAGGCTGATAATTAGCGTTTTGAGCTTATCAGCGGCAGTCATATCGATATCTAAAATTCCGCTGCACTCGATCACCAACAGGTGTATTGCCGGTTTTTGCTGTATTTGTTGAAGCAGTTGTCGGGTGAAATACTCTGCGTTGGTAAAATTTAGCGGCGCGGCAAAATGGTATACTAACACCTCTGGCAGCGTTTCCATCGGTTGTTTGGCATCAGGATGCCACCAGATGGTGGTGTCTTTGATCCGCATAAACTCGGTATTATTCGGGCGTGCGGTGACAAACACGCCGTGCAGCAACGAGAGCACAACCCCCAGCATGACACCCACTTCAATCCGTAACAGTAAAATCATGCACAGTGTTGCTATGCACAGATAAAATTCCTCACGGCTTTCGCGGTAAATCCGTTTTATCTCACTGATTTTAAGAATACTTAACCCGACATACATCAGTACACCAGCCAGTGCTGCGTGCGGGATCAAACTTAATATTGACTGAGCATACACCACGATCAGCGTCAAAATGCCGGCAGCAATCAGTGCCGATAACTGGCTCTGTCCGCCGGAGTTTTGCGTTACAACCGAACGGGCTGGGCTGGCATTGGTGGGAAATGTTCCCGCCATTCCTGAAAAAATACAACCCAAACCAATACCTGCAAAATCTTTACTCACTGGCGCACCGCTGTCTTTTGTCGTTCGCGATACCGCCGCCGTTTGCATGATACAAACCATGGAAACCAGCAGTGCTAGAGGAAACAGGCTAAAAATGTCGTGCCACGGGTAGTGCCAAAATGCAAAGTCAGGTTTCTGGCCGCTGACATTGGTCAGCATCGACAGCCCGTAATGGGATAAAGCGGAAAAATGGTGTGTTAAAGGCAGCAGCACATTTACGGCAACAACAATACTCAGCCCAATCAGCGCTGCCGGCAGGCGAGGCCAGCGCTGGCTAGAGAACGTTGTCAGCGCAAAAATACCCAGCCCGATCACAGTTGAAAGCAGATTTAATTGGGGAAGTTGTAAAATGATACTCCACAGCTGTGACAGCAGATGCCCGCTGGCAACCTGAATTTGAAAAATCTGTGGTAACTGCCCAATCAGAATATGGCACGATATTCCGGCTAAAAAACCAATAGTGACAGGAAACGAGAGCAGATCCGCTAGCCAGCCGAGCCGGAACAGGTAAGTGGCCAGTAAAATGATACCCACCAGTATTGAGAGTAATCCGGCCAGATGTGCGTATTCGGTTGAACCGGCCACCGCCATCAGTGATAGCCCTGAGGCAAAAATCGGTGCAATGGTTGAGTCTGCTCCGCCCGACAAATAACGGTTACCACCCAAAATAGCAAAACCAATGGCTGCGGCGATAAACGCATAAATGCCGGTAATCGGCGGCATTCCGGCTAAGTGTGCCGTGGCCATTTGTGCTGGCAGGGCGATAGCGGCAACCGAAACCCCAGCAATGAGATCACCACTGAGCCCGCCCCAAGAGGCCTGACGAAATGCATAGAAAAAGAGCCGAGGGGAGGAGGTTGATTCAGATGAAGAGGCGCGTTGTGCAGGCATAACGCCGGTGACTCCTTGATGATGGTTAGGTTAGGCTGTCAGCGTAATCGGAAACCGTAACACAATTATGATACAAATAAGTGGGATAATATAAATAAACGGGGCATGCGGTAGGCCGACCCCGTTCTTGCTGGTATTGATGGCCATTTTTACGCAATAAATACGGTCATGGTTAATTATTAATTAATAGAGTAATAGTTAATGGTGTGGTTCAAACAGCACACTATCACCGGGGATAAACAACTGGTTGTAAATGCGCTGGGCAAATCCGTCGGTCATCCCTGAAATATAGTCAGTAATCACACGCAGACCAGAGTGCCCTTCGGCACGCGATTGTTGCCAGTGTTGGCGGGTATTGTTTGGCAGTAGACGCTCAGGGTCGGCACTCAGCGCATCAAACAGTGTCATGATCAGTTGCTGACCACGGTATTCGAGCATTTGCACTTCAGTGCGGCGAACGACAAATTCGTTCACAAACCGCACCAGCACGGCAATCACTTTTTGTAATGACTCCGGCAGAGCTGCATTCCACGCCAATAACGGATCGGTAAATTGCGAATCATACTGCAGGCTAATACCGGTAATAAGCGCGTTGACCATCGCACCAATCGCATCTTTACGCAGATGGTGCTGGGTTGAGAACAGTTTATCGGTCAGGCTGTTGATATTCTGGCTAAACCAGGGGTCATTGATGGGTTGCAGAGCCTGCTCGACCCATCGCCAATGTTCACGGGTAACCATGCCCATCACAATGGCATCTTCCAGATCATGAATGCCATAGGCAATATCGTCGGCCAGCTCCATAATTGAGCAATCGAGCGATTTATAACGCGTTTTCAGCTGTTGTGTTGGTGTTGTGCGTTCGGCCCGCATAGTGTTAAGCAGGGTGCGTTCTGTGGATGTCAGTGGGTTTAAAACCCATTCAAACAATGCCTTGTCTTTATCGTAAATACCCTTGGCCGGTTTCCACTGATTGGCCTGCAAATGACGAAAATGGGCAACAGCAGGGGGAAGCTCTGTTGCCTGCGTTTGGCTGAGCAATGCGGGGTATTTGAGTAGCCCGAGCAGTGTCCGGCGGGCTAAGTTCATGCCGTACTGTTCGGTATAGGGTTCAAGCTGTGTCACGATACGAAAAGTTTGTGCATTTCCTTCAAAACCGCCGTGATCTCGCATCATATAGTTCAGCGCCACTTCTCCGCCATGCCCGAAAGGGGGGTGGCCAATATCGTGTGCCAAACAGAGTGACTCCATCAGGCTGTCAGAAGGCAGTACTGTTTTTTGTTCGGGATATTTGCGTTTGAGCTGAGCGACAATACCCGTACCAATTTGTGCCACCTCTAACGAGTGAGTCAGGCGGGTGCGGTAAAAATCATTCATACCAGCACCTAGCACCTGCGTTTTGGCTTGTAAACGGCGAAACGCGGCAGAGTGTAGAATACGCGCACGATCGCGCTGAAATGCTGACCGATAATCATCGCGCCGGATTTTATGCTCTTCGCCATAGCGGGCTTGCCAAAGCGCAATCTGCTCTTGTGTTGTCACGCGGATAATCCTTCATCAAAGTCAGTCGTCGGTCTGGATACAGCACCAGAGTGTGAGTTTACCAGAATGCGTTAGCTCGTTAGCGGCAATCTGCTTATAATACGCGTATTAACCCGAGCTATTTTTAGAGAATAAACATGCGCCTTGACAAATTTCTTACCGAACAAACCGACATGACACGCTCGATTGCAGGGCGCGAAATCCGCCGAGGGGAAGTCACTGTAAACGGTGAAGTTGTCAAAAACAGCGCACTTAAGTTACAGCCTGATGACAAAGTAGAATATAACGGACATTCTCTCGAGCAACAAACAGGCCCGCGATATTTTATGCTGCATAAACCACAAGGCTATGTCTGCTCAACCGATGATCCTGATCACCCAACTGTGCTGTTTTTGCTTGAAGAGCCAGGCAGCCAGAAACTGCATCCGGCTGGACGTTTAGATATTGATACCACAGGTTTAGTTCTGCTGACCGATGATGGGCAGTGGTCACACAAAATTACCTCTCCGCGCCACCATTGCGAGAAAACCTATCTAGTAACGCTAGCCGATCCGGTTGATGCTAGCGCTGTTGCACTGTTTGCCGAGGGCGTACAGTTGCGCAGTGAGCCTGATTTAACGCGTCCGGCAGTACTTGAGCTGTTGGATTCACATCAGGCACGCCTGACTATCACGGAAGGGAAATACCATCAGGTAAAACGGATGTTTGCCGCTATTGGCAACAAAGTGACTGCCCTGCACCGTGAGTGTGTCGGCGGTATTGCACTTGACAGCAATCTGGCCGAAGGCGAATACCGCAGGCTTACGGATGATGAAGTACAGCGTATTGTTTCGCAATAACCGATCAGGAATTCGATAATAGTGACTACACAAAGCCATACCCATCAGCGACAACCGTTGCTGATTTTTATCCTCGGCATGCTGGCGATGTTAACGCCGCTGGCCATTGATATGTATCTGCCTAGCCTGCCGACCATTGCTTCGCAACTGAACGCAACCGCTGGTTCAGTGCAACTGACACTGACAGCATACACGCTGGGGTTTGCTGTTGGTCAGCTGTTTCACGGCCCTGCGGCCGACAGTTTTGGCCGCAAACCGATTATTATTATCGGTACTCTGTTATTTGCGCTGGCTTCGCTTGCCTGCACTCAACTGAGCAATATTGATTGTTTTATCGCTGCACGTCTGATTCAGGGCTTTGCCGGTGCAGCTTCTGGTGTTGTGATCAATGCGTTGCTGCGCGATCTATTCCACAAAGATGACTTCTCGCGCATGATGTCAATGGTTGTGCTGATTATGACCGTTGCTCCGCTCATCGCCCCGTTGCTGGGGGGTTATCTGCTTGTCTGGTTTGATTGGCATGCTATTTTCTGGGTACTGACCATTGCGGCAGTGATCTGTTCACTGATGGTGGCCTGCTTTATCCCCGAAACCCTCGCTCCTGAAAAACGCCAGCCGTTTAATGTTCGCAGTACACTGGGGAACTTCTCCGTGCTGCTGCGTCAGCGGCAAGTGCTCGGTTACATGCTCAGTGGCGCATTCTCATTTGCCGGAATGTTCACTTTTCTGACTGCCGGTTCATTTGTGTATATCGATCTCAACGGGGTTGATCCACAGCATTTTGGCTACTATTTCGGGCTAAATATTCTCTGTTTAATCATCATTACCAGCCTTAATGGGCGCTTTGTAAAACGCAAAGGCTCTAATTTTATGATGAAAACGGGCCTGTGGATCCAATTTAGCATGGGTGTCTGGCTGGTACTGGGGGGGCTGTTAGGGCTTGGCTTCTGGGCATTGGTCAGCGGTGTTGCTCTGTTTGTTGGCGCAATATCTATTGTTGGCTCAAATGCTATGGCCGCAATTTTGGAAGAATTTCCGCATATTGCTGGAACAGCCTCTTCAATGGCCGGTACATTGCGTTTTGGTACCGGTGCCGTTGTTGGATCGCTGGTGGCCTTTATGCCATCAGGCACTATTTGGCCGATGGTCGGCACGATGGCGGCCTGCGCGTTAATCTCTATCGGCTGCTATTACGGCATGGCAATTCGTGGTGCTGTACCGGAAAAAGCACCATCATCCCCAATATGATCTGTTCTGCGCTCTTTTTTGTGTGATAGATGTTTGCTGCGTAATAGATATTGATCAATAGAAACGGCGATCTCAGTTGAGATCGCCGTTTTTTTGCCTGCCTGCACACGAGTTTATACGTGTGTACTGATGGTCGTTTATTGAGCAATAGCTTATTGCGTTAACGCATTACGATATTATTTACCTATAACCAAATACGATAATCTCCGCCAGAGATTGCTGAATAAAACAGCACTTTGTAACCCCTTCAGTTTTTGAACGTAAATTTGCCATCAGTGTCACGGATAAGCGGGTAACACTTTTTTACTGCTCCTTTACACTAGGCGTTGTCTTTTAGATGTCTTACCGGAACCGTGGTGTTCGTGCTCTTTACCCCGTTTACCGGTTTTGTATTTGGAGTGGTTATGTCACAGGCTCGGCAGTCAAATATACATATCGCAACCACAAATATGGCGTTTTTTCGCCAGTTGTTAACCGTTGCCTTACCGGTAGCCCTGCAAGTGGTGCTGTTCTCTTCACGTAGCTTGGTGGATATCGTCATGCTGGGGCAACTGGGGGAAGCCGATGTTGCCGCAATCGGTGTTGCTGGCCGTGCCATTTTTGTGACTACACTACTGGTGATCGGTGTTTGTACCGGCGGTAGCATGCTGCTGGCTCAGTATTGGGGGGCCGGTGATAACGGTGGTATGAAACGCACCGTTGCATTGACCATGTTGATTACCAGCGTTGTCGGTTTGTTCGGTGCCGGTGTGTTTTTGTTTTTACCCGAACAAGTCATGGGGCTGGCTTCCAATTCTCCTGAAGTGATTGCCCTTGGCGCTTCATTTATGGAGATCACAGCCGGAAACATGCTCCTCACCGCTGTCGGGGCAAGTTTTGCCGCCGGTTTGCGCTCTATGCATCAGGCCACCACAAGTACCCTGTTTAGTGCTTTTGGTATCAGCCTGAATGTGCTGTTTAACTACATACTTATTTTCGGGAAGTGGGGCTTTCCGGCATTGGGTATTGTGGGTGCTGCATGGGGTACACTGCTGAGTGCGCTGATTGAAGTGGTTGCACTGACCGCGTGGCTGTACTGGCGTAAACACTTACTGGCCTTTAGTCGCCAAGATTTTATTGAAAGCCTAAATCATCTTGAAGTTGTCCGCTTATTAAAGCTGGCCATTCCTCTTATCGGTAACATGGTGGTGTGGTCAGGTGGTGTGTTTATGTACAACGCCATTTTTGGCCACATTAGTACACAAGCACTGGCTGCATTGACCGTAATGGCCCCGCTGGAATCATTATGTCTGGCATGGCTAAACGGTATTGCCACGGGGGCAGCAGTTGTTATTGGTAATCAGCTTGGTGCAAGCCGCTTTGAGCTGGCCTATCGTCAGGCATGGCTTGCCAACGCCTTTTGTATGGCTAGTGCCGTGATAGTGGCTATTGTTATGTTGCTGGTGAAAGCGCCAGTACTGGGTTTATTCAGTGGATTGAAAGGGCCAACACTTGATCTGGCTTCAAGCTTTTATGTGATGCTCTCTGTCGCGGTATTGCTAAAAAGTATTCCGATGCTGATGATTATCGGTGTATTGCGGGCAGGGGGAGACATTAAATTCTGTTTCTATCAGGATGTGATAGCCCAGTGGTTTATCGGTATCCCGCTGGTTGCGTTTCTTGCATTTTATACGGATGTAGGCATGCAGTGGGTTTACTTAGCTATTTTTACTGAAGAGGCAGTGAAAATTGTCGGTTGTTATTACCGTGTTCGAAGCCGAGTATGGATGAAGAACATTGTGCAAAAATCGGCGGCAGCGGCGTAGGTTATTACAGATAAGTAGGTTATTACAGATAATTTGTACAGCTCACTATTTGGTTACAGATACAGAGAAAACAAAACACCAAAATAAACCGATTATTTTGGTATTTTTATCATACATTCGCTGACTACATTTTCGGTTTGGCGGTGCTGTAAGTCTTTTCGCACCGCTCTTATACCAGACTTTGATTTACAGCGTGGAAGCTGTTGCAGTCACAGTGTTGTAGCAACCGTTTAGAAACCTGATGTGTCTTTAAATAGGCCAACTTTCAGATCGGTGGCGCTATAGATAACACGGCCATCAACCTCTACCTCACCATCAGCTAAACCCATAATCAGTTTACGGTTGATTAAGCGCTTCAGATGAATACGGTACACCACTTTTTTCGCAGTCGGCAGAACTTGGCCGGTGAATTTCACTTCACCCACACCGAGTGCACGCCCTTTACCTTCACCACCGCTCCAGCCGAGGAAAAACCCAACTAGTTGCCACATAGCATCAAGACCGAGACAACCAGGCATTACCGGGTCCCCCGGAAAGTGGCAGGCAAAGAACCACAGGTCAGGATTAATATCGAGCTCTGCTTCGATGTAGCCTTTACCAAAATTACCACCGGTGTCAGAGACGTTGACGATGCGATCCATCATCAACATACTCGGTGCTGGCAACTGTGGACCAGTTTCACCAAACAACTCACCACGGCTAGAGGCCAGTAAATCTTCCTTTGAGTACGAAAAGCGTTTTATAAGCATGGCATTCATTTTGTTTGTCAGTGAATTCTGCCCCTAACTTAGCTAACACTTGTACGCTGAACAAGTCCGATCAGCTGTGGTTAAACCAGTTGAGCCAGCGTAAAAAGAACGGTAACGGTCTTAATGGCGGTAAATTTACCTGATCTATTCGCAACTGAATAAGATTCAGTAACGACTCTTTCTCTTCATCTTCAGTGTCAAAAGGTACACCAGTCAGCAGCGATAAGGCCTCAGAAGCGTGTTCTACCGCATACAGATGGAATGAACCCTCTTTCACGGCTTCAACAACTTCATCAGAAAGACACAGATGACGCAAGTTACTTTCGGGTAAAATAATGCCCTGTTCACCGGTTAGCCCACGTTTTTCACAGACAGCAAAAAAACCTTCAATTTTTTCGTTGATACCGCCGACAGCCTGTACCCGACCAAACTGATCGACTGCACCTGTTATTGCAATAGACTGGCTGACTGGTTTTAAAGATAAAGAGCTAACCAGCGCGCACAGTTCGGCCAGTGAGGCACTGTCGCCGTCAACCTCACCGTATGACTGCTCGAATACCAGCGAGGCAGAGAAGGGCAGTTGCTGCTCCAATGCGAGCTCAGATGACAGGTATGCCTGCATAATTAGCATTCCCTTGGCATGAATATTCCCGCCAAGTTCTACTTTACGTTCAACATCAGCAATATCACCATCACCTAAGTGTACTACACAACTGATGCGTGAAGGTTCACCAAAGGCAAACGGATGGCCCGGATATTCAAGCACAGACAAACCGTTGACCTGACCAATTTGCGCACCTTCCGTATCAATAAACACCTGCCCGCGATGAATATCATCCATTGCCCTTTCCGGCAAATAATTGGCGCGGTCTTTACGGGCATGAATAGCATCACTCAGGTGCTCATCGCTAATGGGTTCATCATCAGATTCAATGGCCGCTTCCACCAGTAAGCTCTCTAACCACAACGGGCAGAGTGGTAAACGCATTTGATCGTCTACTTCACGTGAACCAGCATGAAACAATACCGGCCACGCCTTTGGGGTGAGTGTTGGTAAATTCAGATCATTACACATACTGTTGACATACCCGACCCATGAAGAAAGAGCAGTATCATCGGTAATGGCAATATTATCTTCAATTTCAGTGTACATAGAGAGCGTATCAAGATCGGGCTCAAGTTCGCCGAACTCCGCCAAACTGAAACGATCACCGAGTAATATCACCCGAATATCGAGTGGCATAGGTGGCATGGCAACAGGAAGAGATTTAGACTCATCAGCTGAACACCAGTGGAATGTTTTGCTCAGTAGTGTTTTGCGCAATTGAAACCAGTACGCCGGTTGTACTAATAACGTACGCAATGGCAGAACTAAAACGCCCCCGTTTGCCTGATGGATTAAACCCGGTTCAACCGTGATAGTTTCGCCGCGTTCACGTACACAGCCAAAGAGTTGATCCCAACTCAGCCACTCATCAAATGCACAGACGGTTTTGGCCGCAAAATTATCATTGGCATGAATGGCAGGAGTCATCAGCATTTTGTTGGTTTTGCTATCAAAACGGTAGCTTACACCGGTGACTTCCTCTAACGGTTGAAGGCGTTCGCTCACCGCTTCAGCGATCAACGAAAGATAACGCTGATTCTCTTTGCCTTTAACTAACAAAAATGAGGGCTGGTGCGTGATCCGGCAAAAGCGATCAAGCGTATCCGCAAGTCTTGGCTGCATATCTAAAAAACTATGAGGTGATTGCTCATCTGAAAGAGCAAATAATGGCTCATATTGTTGGGTATCAGGCAAAAGCTGCTGCCATTCAAGTTCGTGTTTAGTCAAGTTCGTATACTGCATAGTGAATAAGAAGTAGGATTATAACAAATTTAGCGCCGGTAACTGCCAGAGAGTGTAAGCAGACTGTGTTTGCTTTTGTTATCATTCAGTATCGTGAAGAATACACCTCTCATTGAGGATTTAAAGATGAAATATCAGCAACTTGAAAATTTAGAGAGTGGCTGGAAATGGGCGTATTTAGTCAAAAAAATGCGCGCAGGGGAAAATGTAACACGTTATACCGAATTGAGTGAAATTAATACGGTGTATGAACTGCTGCTGCAAACCGAGCATCAGCCTGAACAGCTCAATACATGGATACAAGAAAACCTGCATACTGCCTATGAAACCAAACTAAAGCAGGTTGTGCGTGCAACACGTAAACGCTATTTTAACGCAGAAAAAGAGCATACCCGAAAAAAGTCGATCGACCTTGAGTATCTGGTGTGGGAAAAGTTATCACAACGTGCCGAGTCATTGGGAATGACACTATCAGGCACTATTACCCATTTACTTGAAGATTCAGTGAGTAAAAATCGTTACGAAAGTAAGATCATGGCAGCCCGCAGTGATTTGGCCGATTTACTCAAAAAATAAACCCCGCCATGGCGGGGTTTATGCTTATTCAAAGGGTTAGCAGAAATTACTGCTGAGCTTCAACAACTTGCTCTTTAACGCCTTGAACTTCGATTTCTACACGGCGATCTGGAGCCAGGCAAGAAATCAGAGAGTTACGGTTTTTGATGCCGTCACACTTAGTACCAGTTACTGGATCAGCTTTACCACGGCCTTCTACAGACAGCATGTTAGCTGGAGCACCCAGAGTTTCCAGGTAAGAAGCTACTGACTGTGCACGGTCTTGAGACAGCTTCAGGTTGTAAGCGTCAGAACCGATACGGTCGGTGTAACCGATAACAACTGCAGTCTGATCTTTCAGACCCATGTTGCTGATTTCGCTGTACATCTTCTGCAGAGCTTGCTGGCCTTCTGGCTTCAGGGTTGCTTTGTTGAAGTTGAACAGAACGTCAGAAGTCAGGGTGAAACGCTTGGTTTCAACTTCTGGAGCTGGAGCTGGAACAACTACTGGTGCTTCAGCAACTTCTTGACCGAAACGGTAAGAAACGCCCATGGTCAGCAGACCGTTGTCAGCGCTGGTACCGATTTGGTTAGCGTTACCCAGTTTGTTGGTGTACTGGTACTCCATACGGCCAGCCCAGTTTTGGTTGAATGCATACTCTGCACCCACAGCTGCTAGCGCACGAACGCCAGTTTCAAAACGGTCGAATTGACCATTTTCACTGCCTTTCATGTCAGCACGGTAGCCCATAGCACCCAGACGAGTGTACAGGTCAAGATCTTGCATTACTGGGTAGCTGAACTTACCGCTCAGCTGAATGCCTTGAACTTCCATCTTACCGTTGTCAGACTTCATTTTGTCTAGGTAGTCGTAACCCATTTCAACCGCGAACCATGGGTTTACTTGGTAGCCGCCGAATACACCGCCGCCCAGAGAGTTTTTGCTAAAGTGAGTAGACTTACTAGCAACACTATCATTACCAAAGAAATTATCGTCTTTGTCAGTGTTGTAGTAGTTAGACCAGCCCAGCTTAGCACCAGTGTACCAAGTGCCTTCTTGTGGAGCTGCTTGAGTTGAAGCAGCGAATGCCATACCAGCCAGTGCCAGTGCAATTGCAGTCTTTTTCATGTCTTGCGCCTCGTTATCATCAATGAAAGGCATAAATAATTGCGTAAGACTCAAAGGCCTTACGTCATTTTTGAATGAACATTCCATCGTCAGACGGTGGGATTAGATCGCCACACAAATGTTCCATTCTTGATAACTAAGTCTACCGAGACTTTTGAAAGATACAAGACTAACGTGATTAAGTTCGCAAACTGTTGAGCATTAAAAATTTCAAGACAGTCTGCTATGAATTTTATCTTATTGATTTTAAATCATAAAAATGGGAGTTAATTATTTTCCAATATGAAAAATTAACCTAATGAAAATAAATAGACACAACAAAAAACAATAAATAGGGTAACTCATGGAGGCTCGCATTGGCTTTTTTTTAATCATGGCGGTTGTTTTATCACCATAAACACTTGTGGTGTAAAGCGTCAAATTTACCTTGTACCTATAAACTGTGTGCCATTATTAAAACGCGATGACTAAATTATAAATTTTCTATTACATTGCAAACGCGATTAGCCTCGCATAAATAAGTGAGATATTTTAGTTTTTACGTGTTTTGTTTCATATTTGCTAATATGTCCTCATCCGATAGTTAGTACTTATTTAGCATATTTAGCCTATCTTGCGTCAAAAATGTGACTAGTGGTATTGCTTATTGTCGGTAGAATCGCGAAGATAGCAATGATTTCATACTTATGTTACGCACTTCGTAAATTTGTAATTTTTTATAAATTAGTGCGCATTACCTAATTCGCATAGGGAGAGCTTGTTTAGCTGATAAAACAAGCAACATGGAGGCAAAATGAACACCGTAGATAAAGACCTTATTAAAAAAGCGTGTGAAATTTTTTCAGTTCACTTTGGTGAAGTTAAATCTCGCTCTATGTTTGGCGGATTTGGTTTATACCAAGGTGATGTGATGTTTGCTGTTGTGTCTGAAGACCACCTTTATTTGCGTGCTTGCAATGGTTTAGAAGCGCGTTTTATTGCAAGAGGAATGACCCCTTTCGTTTATACCAAGCGTGGCCGCCCAGTGATGCTGCGTTATTATAAAGTTGAACAGGTAATGTGGGATAACCTTGATCAATTGGTTGTTATGGCAAATCAGGCACTTATTGGTGCCCGCAATGACAAACAAGAGAAAAAGGGAGGGGAAGCGAAGCGTTTAAAGGATTTACCTAATATGGGCTTATCAACAGAGCGTTTGTTGCGTAAAGCCGGTATTGGTTCTATTAGTGAGTTGCAAGCGTTAGGTGCAGTAGCAGCCTATGTCAAAGTCAAAGCGCAGTGCAGTGATGTGACCGAAAAACTGCTGTGGGCATTAGCCGGTGCGTTAGAAGGCTGCCATGCTGCGGCACTTTCACCCGTGATCAAAGATCAAATTACCGTTTCATTACGTGAAGCGTATGCCTTTAATACAGTCGGCCGATAAGATAATTCACTTTTCCGTATGGGTCAGTGTGTAGTGCATGTAAGCCGCTTTATAATAGAGCAACAAAATGTTGCTTAAAATTATGGAGCGGTTTTATTTTGGTCGAACTTTAATCAGTTACATTCTACTACAGCACTCGTTTGATACTTTTCATTGTATACTTCTCGTTTGATAGCCCCCGTTTGGTATCCTCGTTTTTGATCTGCTAGCTTTAATTTATTGAATAGTATCCCTCGATACGTATGCATCTGCACGTTGTATATCCTCAATCTCTATCCTGTTATATAGTCAATACCACTATTTCTACTATTTACTGTTTCTATGTGCGCTCTGTTTATTATTGGTTGAAACCGCTGTTTTTATCCATTGCGTAATCAGATAGCGCTTGAGAGTACGGTACAACTTAAGGTGTGAGTTTTTGCACCAATCTGTGTGTATTGAAGGAGTGATTGATGTCGTTAGTATGGCGTAGTTGTACATTTGAACAGTTAAATAATGTGGCGTTGTACCAACTGCTGCAGCTTCGCGCTGAGGCATTTATTGTTGAGCAGGCGTGTGCCTATCAGGATCTGGATGGAAAAGATCTGTATCCGGAAACATATCATCTGTTGGGCTATCAAAATAATGAGTTAGTGGTCTATCTGCGGGCAATGGCGCCGGGTATTGTCGATCCGGTTATGCCGGTGATTGGCCGTGTAATCACCCGTCTGTCACACCGTGGGCAAGGTTTGGGCCATCAGCTGATTGCCCAAGGGGTAAAACTTTGTTCGCAACTGTGGCCAGATCACGCGATACACCTGAGTGCACAGGCACATTTGCAAGATTATTACGGCCAGCACGGTTTTGTGCCCGCAGGTGAGCAATATCTGGAAGATGGCATTCCGCACATTGGTATGAACAAGCCTGCATAGTGTAGTGCTGGCACTGTGTAATCACACTTGTCTGGATACTATCCATAAAAGATGTGATCTAGATCTCTTTATGGCTTTATAAACTGTATAAGGCCATATAAAAAGTGTGATTTAGGACTCGACCAATTGATGCGAATCGCTATAATGGCGGCCACTTATTTGCATGGCAACGGGTTGCACACTACCAAGATGCTCACAAAAGCCTGAGTTATCGGTGATGAACAGCTGTTTGCATCTGAAGTAGAGCACCGCTTCTTAAGCAAGTAACAGGGTGTTGAGCGTTAGATGGCATACATTAAAAATTAACAGGCCATCAGTTATTGCTTGGTAAACATCGTTTTCAGGTGTTTGCCCGCCCATTCTACGATGATCGGAACACATCATCGTCTGCAATTTAAGCCTCATTTCTGAGCGCATTCCAACGGATGGTTTCCCTCATGCTGCTTTTATTTTTAAGCAGGGGATAGTTGCATACATTTTTTAGTAGACCATCTTGCTGTTAGCCATTGAATTGAATCGTTTCAACCTGATGATTTGCATGGTTATACAGACAGTTTTTATATTAATAATTTGAAGATAATCCTATGGATAATACAGTAGCAAAACAGCCGTTAAAGGCTGACAACAGCAATGCATTGATGAAATGGAATAAAACAGACATCACATGGATGCTCGGTCTGTATGGTACGGCAGTAGGTGCAGGTACTCTGTTCCTGCCGATTGAGGCGGGTATTGGTGGTATCTGGCCTTTGCTGGTTATGACTATTCTGGCATTGCCGATGACATTTTTTGCTCATCGTGCACTATGCCGTTTTGTGCTGTCAGGTTCAGGTCAGCAGGGCGATGATATTACGGAAGTGGTAGAAGAGCATTTTGGTTCAAAAGCGGGTTATTTGATCACGTTTTTGTACTTCTTTGCAATTTACCCGATTTTGCTGGTTTATAGTGTGGCGATCACCAATACGGTAGAGAGCTTTATGCTGAATCAGTTGCATATGACACCGCCTCCGCGTGCTATTTTGTCTCTGGTGCTGATTGTTGGCTTAATGGCTATTGTGGGTTGTGGTGAGAAGCTGATCGTGAAAGCGATGAGCGTACTGGTATTCCCATTTGTGGCGGTGCTGGTATTTATGTCTCTGTATTTGATCCCTGAGTGGAATACCTCTATTTTCCATTACGTGCCAGCTGGTGGTGATGGCGTTATTAATATTGCGAAAACATTGTGGCTGGTTATTCCGGTGATGGTGTTCTCTTTTAACCATTCACCGATTATCTCTTCGTTTGCGGTAGAACAAAAGCAGCAATACGGCGCACTGGCAGATAAGAAAAGCTCACGCATTTTGTTGATGAGCCATATCATGATGGTGATCACTGTGATGTTTTTTGTGTTTAGCTGTGTACTAAGCTTATCACCGGCTGAACTGGCACAGGCAAAAGCAGACAATATCTCAATTTTGTCTTATCTGGCTAACAAGTTCCATAATCCAGTGATCGCGTATTTGGCGCCAATGATTGCTTTTGTGGCTATCACCAAATCATTCTTAGGCCATTACTTGGGTACGCGTGAAGGTTTGAATGGCCTTGTACTGAAAGCGGCACGTAGTAAAGGTAAAACCGTACAAACTAAAACGTTGAACCGCATTACCGCTGTTTTTATTCTGCTGACTACATGGGGTATTGCAACGCTGAACCCAAGCATTCTACATATTATTGAGATGTTGGGTGGCCCGGTTATCGCTCTGCTGCTGTTCATCATGCCGATGTATGCAGTACGTAAAGTGCCGGCGATGAAAAAATATGCAGGCTCACCAAGCAATATTTTTGTAACTTTGATTGGTTGTATCGCAATTTCAGCAATTTTCTATACGCTGTCTCACTAATAGATGTAGATGTAGATGTAGATAAAGCTGTTTTGTTAAAACAGTAAGTTGTTTATAAAAAAAGGCGCTGATTTTTCAGCGCCTTTTTTTATGTTTTTTATGAGTAACCACAATATTGTGGGATACCGAAAAAGTTATCTGTTAACCGACAACGGCAGGTAACAACCCGAATGATCCGGTAATTTGAATGGCGATAATGGCAATGCCCGAAGCAAACACAACGAAAATTCCGACAATGCCCCCGCTCACTTTATAGCTGTTTATACCATATGTGTAGGTTATGCGGTTTGGTTTTACACTGCCGCTTGGGGGGGTATTCTGTGAATGACGGCGCATTTTCCACACCATAGCGGCAGGCAGTAATAAGGCTAGAATCGCCAGCGCAATGGCGGCATAGCCGAGTGCCATCACAAACCCCTGCGGGTAGAAAAGTGCAAAAATCAGCGGGGGGATAAAAGTGATCAAGCTGGTCTGTAAGCGGCCTGATGCATTATCGCTGCGGCGGAATGCATCGGCTAGAAAATCAAACATGCCAAGAGTTACCCCCAAAAATGAGGTAGCTAACGCCATATCAGCAAAAATACGCACAGCAGCATCAACTTTCGGGTTGGCAACCACATTATCTACGGCATGCATTAAACCGGCTAGACTTGGGTTATCGGCTAAAATAGAGGTCATTTGCGCTTGGCTGATAGCACCATGTGTGGCAAGTTGCCACAAAATATAGGCAAACAGCGGAATAGCACTACCCAGTATCAGCACAATTTTTAGCTTTTTGGTGTCACCATTGAGGTAGCGCACTAGGCTTGGAATACTGCCATGAAAACCAAATGAGGTAAAAATCACCGGAATAGCCGATAAAATTAGCCCCTGTTTCAGCGGCATGGCCAGCAGGTTTGTTCCCTCTACGTGCGGCAACATCAAAAACAGCATTAGGATCAGGGCAATCACCTTTACAGTAAACAGCACACGGTTTAGGGCATCAACTGCTCGTGTACTGATACATACCGCACCGCCGAGCAGAGCTGTAAACAGCAAAGTGCCTTGCAGCGGGCTGAAATCCCAATGCAGCCAGAGCTTAAGGTTGTTTGATAACTGGCCACCCCCTCCAGTGATATAAGCGGCGATCAGCGCATACATTAAAAATGCCATGCTGCTGCTGGCAATCCAGCGGCCGGCAGCGCCAAAGCACTGTTCAGCCAGCGACCCAAGCCCCGCATCGGGCGCGGCATGTTGATGTACTTCCAGCAGCATTAATGCGCTATAACAGGTAAGCGCCCACAAACCTAGCATCATTATCAAGGTAGCAGTAAAGCCGATTCCGGCTGAGGCAAGTGGCATTGCTAGCATCCCCGCGCCTATTGTCGTTCCGGCAACAATCAGAACGCTTCCTATAAAACGGTTTTTCACTGTGCGACCTCTTTATCTTCCAGCATTAATTTTTTATTTTTATTTATCAGTAAGTTGTTAACCGGCAACCGCAGGTAACAGGCCTGATGCTGAAGCAATTTGCACTGCAATAACAAAAAGCCCTAGCACCGCGACCAGTGCTAATCCGGCAGTCCCCCCCATTACCTGATAGGCATAGGGTTTTTGCTGTGCGCGCTGTCTGGCTTTCCATACCATAGCGGCAGGCAGTAATAACGCTAATATTGCCAACGGAATGGCGGCATAGCCAAGTGCCAAAATAAACCCTTGCGGGTAGAACAGAGCAAACAGTACTGGGGGGATAAAGGTCAACAGCCCGGTTTGTAGACGCCCTGATGCCTGATTACTACGGCGGCAGGCATCAGCCAGAAAATCAAACAGCGCCAGTGAAACACCTAAAAATGAGGTAGCAAGCGCCATGTCGGCAAAGATACGGACAGCCAGATCAACGCGTGAGTTTTGAACTACCGAATCAACTGTTTCCATCAGCCCTGACAGGGTTGGATTTACATCAATAATATGGGAGAACGCCTGTTGGCTGATTGCCCCGTGAGTGGCTAGTTGCCAGAGAATGTAGATCACCAGTGGAATGGCACTGCCGGTAAGAAACACAAAGCGCAGTTTTGCAGCATCCCCCTCTAGGTAACGAACTAGGCTGGTCGTACAGATATGAAAACCAAATGAGGTGAAAAATACCGGTAAAGCTGAGAGTAGCAGCATATTCTGAATCGGCATTGCGGTTAGATTTTGTGCTTCAACATGGGGGATTAACAGCAATAAAACGAGTGCTAGCGCAATCAGTTTAATGCTGAATAACACACGGTTACAGGAGTCAACAAAACGTGTGCTGACACAAACTGCGCCACCCAGCAGTACGGTGAACAGTAGCGTGCCTTGTATCGGGGTGAGTGCCCAGCCAAACCAGCTATTTAAATTGTGAACCAGTTGGCTACCGCCTCCGGTAATATAGGCGGCAGTCAGCGCATACATCAGAAATAGCATGCTAAAGCTGATTAACCAGCGGCCGGGTTTGCCCAGATAGCGTTCCGCCAGAGCGCTGAGTGCCGGCTCTTCTGGCGCAGATAAATGCACTTCAACCAGCATCAGTGCGCTATAGCTCATTAATGCCCATAATCCGATCATCATTGCTAGGGTAGGTAAAAAACCGATTCCCGCAGAAGCCAGTGGCATTGCTAACATACCCGCACCTATTGTGATGCCTGCCACAATCAAAATACTACCTAACACTCGGCTTTTCACTGATGACTCCCTCTGCCCATAAAAAATAACCGCTAGTATAAAATCCAATAATAAATTCAGCACTCGCTGCATTTAACCAACAGTTAACAATGTCTGATGATTTAATCTGATTATTTATCAAATAAACGAATGAATATTCTGCAGATTAAATAATAAGCCCATAGCTGTCAAACCCTGTTTGCAATGTAAACTTTTAATTACACATGGAGTGTTTTTAGCAGAATCAGTGTGATAAATGGATATGTATTCAGAAGAAGTGTAATTTTTTAATTACACTTTGCTTGTCTCATCCTGTAATGTGGGGCGGAAATCGCATGAAAATGCGGCAGACTTGGTTTTTGAACCAACAAATTGCAAAACGTAATTTTCTCTTTTTTATTAAATGGTTAAGATGTATGCACAGTGTAGAGTTCAGGCGAGGCGGGTCGTCTGTATCACATTAAGGAGACCCACATGAGTAAAGCGTTACGCGTTGAGATGATCAGCACCGGAGATGAAGTGCTACAGGGTGAAATAGTTGACACTAATGCAGCATGGCTGGCGCAGCGGTTATCTCAAAGTGGCGTTCCGCTGACTTATCGGTCAACGGCCGGTGACAACCTTGAGAGCTTGGTTCGCTGTTTTACTGATCGCAGCATGCAGGCTGATATCATTATTGTGAACGGGGGTTTAGGGCCGACCAGTGACGATCTCTCTGCCGAGGCGGCCGCATATGCGTTAAACCAGCGGTTAGTGGTCAATTTGGTGTGGTTAGATACACTGCAACAACGTTATGCCGCATCAGGAAAAGTGATGCCGGAGTCGAACACCAAACAAGCGTTATTGCCTGAATATGCTGAGCTAATTGATAACCCTGTTGGTACAGCATGCGGGTTTATGTTTAAGCTCAATGGTTGCCTATTCTTTTTTACCCCTGGTGTGCCGTTTGAGTTTAAAGCGATGATCGATCAGCAAATTATTCCACTGATTCAACAACGTTTTACGCTGCCCGCTGCGCCTATTTGTTTGCGTATCACCTCATTTGGTTTAACGGAAAGCGGTATTGCTGATCGCCTAGCTATACTAAATGTTCCTACCGGTGTGGTGATAGGCTACCGTTCTGCGTTACCGTTTATTGAAATTAAAGTGTCAGGCCCTGCGGAGCTGCACAGTGATTTGCTTAAACTGATGAATCAGATTGCCGACATTCTAGAAGATAATATTGTTTTTTCAGGCAGCGGATCGTTACCTGAACAGTTGGGGGATTTTTTAGCACTGAGTAAAATTACGCTGTCGCTTTCTGAAACCTTTACCGGTGGGTTAGTGGCCGCCACACTGCAAGATGATCAGCGAACTGCACTGGCATTGCGTCAGGGGTGGGTGATTGGCCAGACAGATCAGCGTTTGCCGGATAACCAGAAACTGCTGGGGCATGCTATTGCTATGGCGGAGGCCAGTCGAGAGAGAACCGGCGCTGATTTAGGGTTATCTACATCGCGGATTTTACTGGTTGATAATCATATTGAAGTGGCGGTTGCGTTGGCCGACAAGAATAATGAATTTGGCCAGCGGGTGAAGCTGAATGTACGCCATGCTGCCGAACAACGGGTTGTTGTCACCACATTGCTGCTTGATATGCTGCGGCGCTATCTGGAGTCGCGTGATATTTTTGGCCATTATGAGTGGATAGAATCACTCGAAACCGTGGTTATCCCTAAATCGGGTATGGTACAGCAGGCGGCAAAAAAGCCAGTATAAGTGACAGGTATCAGTGAACTGAGACTGAAATCAGAAACCGATAAGAGAGTTAAACTAACAGTTAGCGTTCAATTTCTAACGTTCAATTTCAATATCAGATGCGGGGATGCAGCAGCAGGGCAAAATTTCATCGGCGGCAATAAATGCCAGAGGCTCTTGCTGATAGGTGACTTGCCCGCTGAGCAAGCGAGTGCGGCACGCACCGCAAAACCCTGAGCGACATTGAAACTCAGGGTGGTATTGCGCCTGCTCAAGTGTTTCAAGCAAACTTTGCTGCCCGCGATATTCAATCATCGCAGGCGAGACACAAGCCGAGTTCGGATCACGCAAGGTGATCCGAAAATAGCGTTTAGAGCTCAAAATCGTCCAAATCTTCCTGATTAACTTCAGAGTCAATTTGACCAACCAAATACGAGCTGACTTCCACCTCTTGTGGCGCAACTTGTACGTTGTCAGAAACCAGCCAGCTGTTAATCCACGGAATCGGGTTAGAGCGCGCCGGGAATGGCATGATCAGACCAACGGCGTGCATACGAATATTGGTAATATATTCAACATACTGGCACAAAATATCTTTATTCAGGCCAATCATAGAACCATCTTTAAACAGATATTCAGCCCAATTTTTCTCTTGTTCTGCGGCTTCCAAAAACAGATTAAAACAGGCCGCTTCGCACTCTATTGCAATCTCAGCCATTTCAGGATCATCACGCCCTGTACGCATTAAATTGACAATGTGCTGTGTACCGGTTAAGTGCAGCGCTTCATCACGTGCGATCATCTTAATGATCTTGGCGTTGCCTTCCATCAGCTCACGTTCAGCAAACGCAAACGAACAAGCAAAACTCACATAAAAACGCACCGCTTCAAGTGCATTGACACTCATCAGACACAAATACAGTGTCTTTTTCAGTTCCCGCAGGCTTATCGTGTGGGTTGTGCCATTGATGGTGTGTGTGCCTTCACCAAGCAGATGATACAGATTGCTGTCGTGGATCAGTTTATCGTAGTAACCCGAAATATCGGTAGCGCGCTTTTTAATCTCTTCATTTACCACGATATCATCAAACACCACTGCTGGGTCTTTCATGATATTGCGGATAATGTGGGTGTACGAGCGCGAATGAATAGTTTCAGAAAATGACCAAGTTTCAATCCAGGTTTCAAGTTCTGGGATGGAAACCAGCGGTAGCAGCGCCACGTTTGGGCTACGCCCCTGAATAGAGTCAAGTAGCGTCTGGTATTTTAAGTTGCTGATAAAAATGTGTTTTTCATGCTCTGGCAGTGATTGATAGTCAATTCTGTCACGAGAGACATCAACTTCTTCTGGTCGCCAGAAAAAAGAGAGCTGCTTTTCGATCAGACGCTCAAAAATCTCATGTTTTTGCTGATCATAACGAGCCACGTTAACGGGTTGGCCAAAGAACATCGGTTCTAATAATTGATTGTTTTTATGTTGACTGAACGTGGTGTAAGCCATGAAAAGTTACCTTTGTTCTGAAAGAAAACAGAGCTGCAGAGTATAGCGCCCTGAGTGTTTTCTTACATCCAAAAAAATGATCATCTCTGATACTCAAAAATAAAAAAGGATCGCATTTGATGAGAAGGCGATCCTTTCCGTCTAAGCTCTGATCATGCCGTTAGATTTTGCATGCGCCGCTTTCGCAATCATCATCAGTTGCTGATGGCATCATGTCATCTTGCAGATCGTCAGCGCCGTCACGGGTGTTTTGATAGTATAGTGTTTTAACACCATATTTGTACGCGGTCAGCAGATCTTTTAGCAGCTGCTTCATCGGTACTTTCTGGCCCGGGAAACGGGACGGATCATAGTTGGTGTTTGCCGAAATTGACTGATCGATAAACTTCTGGATTATCCCGACAATATGCAAGTAACCGTCATTGTTCGGAATATCCCACAGCAGCTCGTAGGCGTTTTGCAGTTCATCATATTCAGGCACAACTTGCTTTAAGATCCCGTCTTTAGAGGCCTTCACACTGATGTGGCCACGCGGCGGTTCGATACCGTTAGTTGCGTTCGAAATTTGTGATGAAGTCTCTGATGGCATCAGTGCCGACAGGGTAGAGTTACGCAAACCGTGAGTTTTAATCTCGTGGCGCAGTGTTTCCCAGTCATAGTGCAACGGCTCTTTGGTTAACAGATCCAGATCTTTTTTATAGGTATCAATCGGCAAAATACCCTGTGAATAGGTGGTTTCATTAAACCACGGGCAAGCACCTTGCTCTTTTGCCAGCTTGTTCGATGCTTTTAGCAGGAAGTATTGCACCGCTTCAAAGGTGCGGTGAGTCAGATCATTGGCACTGCCATCAGAGTAACGTACACCGTTTTTCGCCAAATAGTAGGCGTAGTTAATCACGCCAATTCCCAGTGTTCGGCGGCCCATTGAACCCCGTTGCGCGGCCGGAATTGGGTAGTCTTGGTAATCGAGCAGTGAATCGAGTGCACGAACAGCCAAGTCAGCCAGCTCTTCAAGCTCATCAAGGCTGCTGATAGCACCCAGATTGAACGCAGATAATGTACAAAGTGCAATTTCACCCTGTTCATCATTCACATCATCCATCGGCTTGGTTGGCAGTGCAATTTCCAGACACAAGTTTGATTGGCGAATCGGGGCAACATGCGAATCAAACGGGCTGTGCGTGTTGCAGTGATCAACGTTTTGGATATAAATCCGGCCGGTAGAGGCACGTTCTTGCATCATCAGTGAGAACAGATCCAGAGCCTTAACACTCTTTTTACGGATACTGCTGTCTTGCTCATACTGGGTATACAGCTGTTCGAATTTGCCCTGATCCATAAAGAATGCATCATACAAACCCGGTACATCTGACGGGCTGAACAGGGTAATGTTGCCGCCTTTAATCAGACGCTGATACATCAGTTTGTTGATTTGTACGCCGTAATCCATATGACGGACACGGTTCTCTTCAACACCGCGGTTATTTTTCAGTACCAGCAGATCTTCTACTTCCAGATGCCATAACGGGTAGAACAGTGTTGCCGCACCACCGCGTACGCCGCCCTGTGAGCACGATTTCACTGCACTTTGGAAGTGCTTATAAAAAGGAATACAGCCGGTATGGAATGCTTCCCCACCACGAATTTCACTGCCCAGAGCACGAATGCGGCCGGCATTAATGCCGATGCCCGCACGCTGTGAGACATATTTAACAATTGCACTGGATGTGGCGTTGATAGAGTCAAGGCTATCACCGCATTCGATCAGCACACATGAGCTGAACTGGCGGGTTGGGGTGCGTACACCAGACATAATCGGTGTAGGCAGTGAGATCTTGAATGTTGAGATCGCATCATAGAAACGGCGGATATAATCAAGGCGCGTTTCACGCGGATAGTTTGCAAATAAACAAGCCGCAACTAAGATGTACAGGAATTGAGCGCTCTCATAAATTTTTCCACTGACACGGTTTTGTACCAGATATTTCCCCTCTAACTGCTTTACCGCAGCATATGAGAAGTTCATATCGCGCCAATGATCCAAAAACTCATCCATCAGCGAAAATTCTTCTTCGCTGTAATTCTCCAGCAATTCAGCGTCGTATTTGCCTAATGCCACCATGTTTTTGACATGGGTGTACAGTGCCGGCGGCTCAAACTGGCCATAGGCTTTTTTACGCAGATGGAAAATAGCTAGACGCGCGGCCAGATACTGATAATCAGGCGATTCACGCGAGATCAGATCTGCAGCAGCCTTGATGATGGTTTCGTGGATATTTTCGGTTTTGATCCCATTGTAAAACTGAATGTGCGAACGTAATTCAACCTGCGAAACCGACACATTGTTAAGACCTTCAGCCGCCCATGTAATGACCCGATGGATTTTGTCCAGATCAATGCGCTCTTCGCGTCCGTCACGTTTAGTTACTAGCAGAGATTGAGTCATAGTTCTTTTATTCAGCCAATGTAATGTAGAAAGTGGGTAACACAGTACACGCTCGTTATGTTGTGCCGCGTTTTTGCCGTGCTGTATTGCGGTGCCTGAGAGTACGCAATGCGATAATCAGATACGCACAATACGAACAAAATCACATGTTATCGCGCTCTGTGCTTGACAGAGAGGAATAAGCATGTAACACAACATATGGGGTGTCTACGAGAATTGCATAACAAGATAGTGAGGTATTGCCGTAGATGCAAGTGTACAGAAAACCTTAATCTTGTGGATAACTGCGTTGCATCTCAGTGTTGTGAGTAGTCACTTACTTTGACATAAACAGCATATTTCGCTTCTTAAAAATGCAAGTTTTTTTTATTAAAATTATCCCATCAGAAAAAAAAATTTTTGATCTGAAGCAGTTCGCACAGCTTTTATGCAAACCGGATAAACATGCAGCAGATCAAATTTTGCTATAACAGGATCATCGGGGTTTACGCAGTTCCGGCTACTACGGCATTCACGATATCGAGGCTATTGTGTGTACAAAAGTAGCGAGTGCGTGTACCTAAATAGCCAGCGGATCATGCAAGATCGTCGCGACGGGTATGGATCATGTAGTTAACGTCGATATCTTTTCGCAGTGAGAACTGATTGAGCAGTGGGTTAAAGGTGATCCCCATAATATCTTGTTCACGCAGCGGTGTAGCATCAATCCAGTGCAACAACTCTGACGGGCGGATGAATTTTTTAAAGTTGTGTGTGCCTTTAGGCACCATGCGTAACAGGTACTCTGCGCCGACTATCGCAAATAAAAATGATTTTGGATTGCGGTTTATGGTTGAGAAAAAGACATGACCTTTCGGTTTGACCAAGCGTGCACAGGCGCGGACGACAGACTCAGGGTCAGGCACATGCTCTAACATCTCCATACAGGTAACAATGTCATACTGGCCCGCATGTTGATCGGCGTGCTCCTCAACCGTTTGTTGTATGTAGTTGATATCCACGCCGCTTTCCAGTGCATGCAGGCGCGCTATTTGCAGCGGCTCTGTGCCCATATCCAGCCCGGTGACCTTCGCACCTTCACGCGCCAAGCTTTCCGATAGAATACCGCCACCACAACCCACATCGAGCACTTTTTTGCCAAATACACCTTCAGTGGCATCAAGAATATAGCTAAGGCGCAGCGGATTAATGCGGTGTAACGGCTTAAATTCACCTTCGAGATCCCACCAGGTTGAGGCAACGGCTTCAAATTTGGCGATTTCGTGATCATCAACATTACGATTGTTTTGCATGGATAAAACGCATCCCTTCATACATTATTATTATGACAATTATACCTGATCTGCCGCAGATAAATATCTGCCGCGGGCAGATTGCCGGAATTTACAAATTTTGGTGAATAGATGGCGTGTACAAATGCAGGTAGCCTAGCAGTTTCTGCTATTGTGGCTGCGGTTTTGTAGCGCGGTCGTGCGTGTCTTGTTTTTTATACACTGGGCGTAAAGTTTGCTTTTATGGTATAGTCTTACACCTTTTTCATCCGGTCAGACGACAATTAGCTGAGGGAATGTGGCGCCATGAGCGACCTAGCCAAAGAAATCACGCCGGTCAATATCGAAGAAGAGCTGAAAAGCTCCTATCTGGACTACGCAATGTCCGTGATTGTCGGACGAGCCTTACCAGATGTGCGTGACGGCCTTAAGCCGGTTCACCGCCGTGTGTTGTACGCGATGAGCGTACTCGGTAATGACTGGAACAAACCTTATAAGAAATCGGCCCGTGTGGTCGGTGATGTAATCGGTAAATATCACCCACATGGTGATAGTGCTGTTTATGACACTATTGTGCGTATGGCGCAGCCATTTTCCCTGCGTTATATGTTGGTTGACGGTCAGGGTAACTTTGGTTCGATTGACGGCGACTCCGCCGCTGCAATGCGTTATACCGAAGTCCGTATGTCTAAGATTGCCCATGAATTACTGGCTGATCTGGATAAAGAAACCGTTGACTACGTGCCTAACTACGACGGTAGCGAGCAAATTCCTGCTGTGCTGCCGACTAAAATCCCGAACCTGCTGGTGAATGGTTCATCGGGGATTGCCGTAGGTATGGCGACCAATATTCCTCCACACAACCTCACAGAAGTGATCGACGGTTGTCTGGCGTATATTGAAAACCCAGAAATTACCATTGATGAGTTGATGGTACATATTCCAGGCCCTGATTTCCCGACTGCGGCAATTATCAATGGCCGTAAGGGTATTGAAGATGCTTACCGCACTGGTCGCGGTAAAGTGTACATGCGTGCACGTGCCGATGTGGAAGCCGATGAGAAAACCGGCCGTGAAACAATTATTGTTCACGAAATTCCTTATCAGGTGAACAAAGCGCGGCTGATTGAGAAAATTGCTGAGCTGGTAAAAGATAAAAAAGTTGAAGGCATCAGTGCACTGCGTGACGAGTCTGATAAAGACGGTATGCGCATTGTGATTGAGATCAAGCGTGATGCAGTCGGTGAAGTGGTACTGAATAATCTGTACTCACAAACCCAGTTGCAAACCACGTTTGGTATCAACATGGTGGCACTGAGTCAAGGCCAGCCAAAGCTGCTGAACCTCAAAGATATGCTCGAAGCGTTCGTGCTGCACCGCCGTGAAGTGGTTACCCGCCGTACGGTGTATGAGTTGCGTAAAGCCCGTGATCGCGCACATATCTTGGAAGGCTTAGCTGTTGCTCTGGCGAATATCGATGAGATTATTGAGCTGATCCGCCGTACCCCTACGCCAGCAGAAGCAAGAGCTGCGTTAGTTGCACGTGGTTGGGATTTAGGGCATGTTTCGGTAATGTTGGAAGCAGCCGGTGTTGATGCCGCACGCCCTGATTGGCTAGATGCTGAGTTTGGTATTCGTGATAACCAATATTTCCTGACCGAGCAACAAGCGCAGGCTATTTTGGATCTGCGTTTACACAAGCTGACCGGTCTTGAGCATGAAAAACTGCTGGATGAGTACAAAGCACTGCTCGCGCAGATCGCCGAACTGCTGTATATCCTGCAAAATCCTGCTCGTCTGATGGAAGTGATTTGCGAAGAGCTGAACAGCATTCGTGATCAGTTTGGTGATAAGCGTCGTACCGAAATTACTGCTAACAGTGCCGACATCAACATTGAAGATCTGATTAATCAGGAAGATGTGGTTGTTACGCTATCGCACGAAGGGTATGTGAAGTATCAGCCGCTGACCGAGTATGAAGCGCAGCGTCGTGGTGGTAAGGGTAAATCAGCAACCAAGATGAAAGAAGAAGATTTCATCGAACGGCTGCTGGTGGCCAATACTCACGATACTATCTTGTGCTTCTCTAGCCGTGGCCGTTTGTACTGGCTGAAAGTGTACCAGCTGCCATTGGCCAGCCGTGGTGCGCGTGGTCGCCCAATTGTGAACTTGCTGCCATTAGAAGAGAACGAGCGGATCACCGCTATTTTGCCGGTTCGTGAATATGAAGAAGATAAATACATCTTCATGGCAACGGCAAACGGTACAGTGAAAAAGACTCCGCTGACTGATTTTAGCCGTCCGCGTAGCGCCGGTATCATTGCGCTGAACCTGAATGATGACGATACCCTGATCGGTGTTGATTTGACTGACGGCCAGAATGAAGTGATGCTGTTCTCCGCCGAAGGTAAAGTGGTTCGCTTCCTTGAAGATCAGGTGCGACCTATGGGCCGTACAGCAACGGGCGTTCGTGGTATCAAGTTGAGCGAGCGTGATAACGTTGTTTCGCTGATTATTCCGCAGGGCGAAGGCGAAATCTTAACCGTAACCGCAAATGGTTATGGTAAGCGTACCGCGTCGGCTGAATATCCAACTAAATCACGTGCAACACAGGGTGTTATCTCGATTAAAGTTAGCGAGCGTAATGGTCTGGTAGTTGGCGCGGTTCAGGTGGCTGAAAGTGATCAAATCATGATCATTACCGATGCCGGAACGCTGGTTCGTACGCGCGTGAAAGAGGTGAGCATTGTGGGTCGTAATACCCAAGGTGTGACCTTAATCCGTACCTCTGAACAAGAGCATGTTGTCGGTTTACAGCGTATTCTTGATGCGGATGATGAAGATCTTGATGACACTGATCTTGATGCAACTGACAGTGAAAGCAGCGATGCAGATACTACTGATCTTGCACAAGAGAGCACTCAAGCTACAGATAATCAGGCAACAGATAGCGATCAAACAGCTGAGTAAATACTTAAGCATTGTTTGAACATAAACCGATAAAAAGGGATGCCGCATTAGTGCGACATCCCTTTTTTTATTACATCAGCATCGGTTACGGCATTTTGTTGTGCTGAGCATGCTGGGTTTGCTCAACTTGTTTTACAAAATGCATTTTCGGGTCTTTACCGCACGCTTCAACTACCATCGGGATCACCTGTTCTACACCGGCAACATCGAGCATTGCCTCTTCAGGCTTATCCTTCTGATTAAAACCTTCCGCAAAATAGACCGCATTCGGGCGAAAAGACTCATCAAGTGCAAGAAAATCTTCACATGTCCACTGTGCAACCGGTGTCTTTGGTGATTCGGGAACCATTTTATCTTTCATTGATTTTGCGGCATCCGCAACAGAAGTGGCTGCATCTTGCACCGAAGACATAGCTGCACTTGCGGCATCGGTCAGGGTATCGGCAGCAAAAGCAGAAGAGGATAATGTTAGGGCAGTGATAGCGAACAATACAGAACGTTTCATCATGGCTCCTTGGTGGTATAAACCTATAAGCACTTTCTGGTGATAAAATCGTGGGTCAGGAATGCCATAAGAATATAGCCTAGATTAGCGAAGTGAGTGTTTTGAAATTGTAAATAGATGTAGTGTCATTGTTAGAATTCACATCGAAAAAAAAGCCGCAGCGGTGTAAAGCATTTGCATGAAAATTTGCTCAGTGATAAAACCGCGTCATGGGATATGGATAATTAACGCTAACATTAGGACAGGTTCTTATTATGCAACAGGTATTTAATTTCAGCGCAGGCCCCGCAATGTTACCGGCTGATGTGCTGAAACAAGCACAGCAAGAGTTAATTAACTGGCATGATCTGGGTACCTCGGTGATGGAGATCAGCCATCGCAGTAAACAGTTTATGGCCGTTGCAAGTCAGGCGGAGCAAGATCTGCGAGATCTGCTCGTTATTCCTGATAACTATAAAGTGTTGTTTTGTCAGGGTGGGGCGCGTGCGCAATTTGCCGCCGTGCCGTTGAACCTGTTGGGTGATGCCACGCATGCCGATTATGTCGATGGCGGCTACTGGGCGCACAGTGCTATCAAAGAAGCCAAAAAATATTGCACACCAAATGTGTTGGATATCACCGAGCGGCGTGATGGCTTACGCGCGGTAAAACCTATGCGTGAGTGGGCGCTGTCGGCCGATGCGGCATTTGTACACTACTGCCCGAATGAAACCATCGATGGCTTAGAGATCCACGAGCAACCAGATTTTGGCGATAAGATTGTGGTGGCCGATATGTCATCGACTCTTTTATCCCGCCCGATTGATGTGAGCCGTTATGGAGTCATTTATGCCGGAGCACAGAAAAATATCGGCCCTTCTGGGTTAACTCTGGTGATTGTGCGTGATGATTTACTTGATCGCGCCCAGAACATGCTGCCTTCCGTGTTGGGTTATCGTGTGCTGTTTGAGAATGATTCGATGTTCAATACGCCACCGACCTTTGCATGGTATTTATCAGGGCTAGTCTTTAAGTGGCTGAAAACGCATGGCGGTATCGCGGCGATGGGGCAGCGCAATCAGGCGAAAGCAGAATTGCTGTACGGTTATATTGATCAGTCTGATTTTTACCAAAATGATGTACATCCTGATAACCGCTCTTGGATGAACGTACCGTTTACGTTGCCGTCAGCAGAGTTGGATGCTCTATTTTTGACAGAGTCATTTGAGGCTGGTTTACATGCGCTAAAAGGCCACCGGATCGTCGGCGGTATGCGGGCTTCTATCTATAATGCGATGCCAATCGAAGGGGTGCAGGCGCTGGTGAACTTTATGGATGATTTTGCCCGTCGCCACGCATAATTTGTGCCTTGGAAATCGATAAAACAATAAAGTAACAAACATAAAAAAGGCGCGGATAAAGCGCCTTTTTCGTTATGTATTATTCAATTGTAATATCAGGGCTTTTGCCAATCAGTGGTGTGGTAAATCCCTTCCCGATCAAGGCGCTGATAAGTATGCGCGCCAAAGTAGTCACGCTGGGCCTGAATCAGATTAGCCGGTAATACCGCACTGCGGTAGCTGTCGTAATAGGCAATGGCTGAAGAGAATGTCGGTACGGCAATACCGTGCAAAATTGCCTGAGCGGTAATATTACGCAGTGAAGCTTGATAACGGTCGGCGGCTTGCTGGAAATAAGGCGCAATCAGCAGGTTATCTAGAACAGCACCCTGTTGGTAGGCTTCAGCAATTTTTTGCAAAAATTGGGCGCGGATAATGCAGCCTGCACGGAAAATTTTGGCAATTTCCCCTAATGGCAAATTCCAGTGATATGTTTCAGAGGCTTGCTGTAACTGGGCAAAGCCTTGTGCGTATGAAATGATTTTGCTCAGATACAGCCCTTGGCGAATTTGCTCAATCAGATCATCTTGATTGCCGTTAAGTTGCTGATTTACAGGGCCAGATAATAGTCGGCTGGCTTTGACTCGCTGCTCTTTCAGTGCCGATAAATAACGGGCAAACACCGATTCAGTGATCAGGCTCAAGGGTACACCAAGATCCAATGCGCTCTGGCTAGTCCATTTGCCTGTGCCTTTATTGCCTGCGGCATCGAGGATCACATCTAGCAGATACTCACCGGTTAACGGATCTTTTTTACGCAAAATATCTGCTGTAATCTCAATCAGATAGCTGTTTAGTTCGCCCTGATTCCACTCATGGAAAATATCAGCCATCTGATCATTTGAGAGTTTTAACCCGTATTTCAGCAGTGCATAGGCTTCGGTGATAAGTTGCATATCACCGTACTCAATGCCGTTATGCACCATTTTTACATAGTGCCCAGCACCGCCGGTACCGATATAGGTAACACAAGGCTCACCCTCATATTGTGCGGCAATCTTACCCAATATAGGTGCAATATGCTGATAAGCCTCTTTATCCCCACTTGGCATAATAGAAGGCCCGCGTAGCGCACCCTCTTCACCGCCGGAAATACCGGTTCCGATAAAGTTAATACCGTGTTCGGCAAGCATTGCCGCACGTCGCTCGGTATCAAGGAAATAAGTATTGCCGCCGTCGACGACAATATCACCGATACTGAGTAGTGGCGTTAATGCCGCCAACGTATCGTCGGTAGGCTCACCGGCTTTCACCATCAGAATGATTTTGCGCGGAGTCTCAATATTGGCGACGAAATCAGCCAGATGCTCATACGGCACTAAACCGGCGTCAGGGTGTGAATCAAGCACTTCCTGCGTACGTAAAAAAGATCGGTTAAATATTGCCACCGAGAACCCGCGGCTTGCCAAATTACGGGCAAGATTGCTGCCCATTACGGCCATACCGATCACACCAACTTGTTGTTTATTCATCTTATGCGTTGCCTTGTATTCAGTATAAAATTCGTTAAACAGCGTCTATTTAATGATTTTATCAATAGCACATAGGGGAAGTAGTTACCATTCTCAATAGATGAGAAAATAAGACAAGATGGTTTTGCCTATATCTGTCATATGCCGTATCTATTGATACTGATTGCGGCCTGCGTCTGTTGCACGGTTTTCTTTCCCCTTAATGCTGCTGTTTTTGCATAATTATACTCGCCAGAAAACCGATAACCCGATATAACGGAGTGAGTAACTTTTTACGGATAGCATCAGGGAAAAGGAGTAGAAACCGCATGAGTTGTGACTTTACTGCATATGTAAATACTGGCATTCGCGGGTTATCGCCGTATCAGGCTGGTAAGCCGGTAGAGGAGCTAGAGCGTGAGCTGGGGATCAGCAATATCATCAAACTTGCCTCAAATGAGAACCCGCTCGGATTAGCCCCGTCAGTACAGCAGGCGCTCACACAAGCTCTGAGTGATTTGAGTCGTTATCCTGATGCCAATGGATTTTACCTAAAGCAGACACTGGCGGCTCACTTTGGCACGCAAGAAGCTCAGATCACACTGGGTAATGGCTCAAATGATCTGCTGGAGATGATTGCCCGGGTATTTGTCAGTGAACAAGATGAAGTCATTTATGCTCAGCATGCCTTTATTGTGTACCCGCTGGTGGTGCAGGCGCTCAATGCCCATGCCGTTGTTGTACCTGCGCGCGAGTGGGGGCACGATCTCAGTGCCATGCTGGCGGCAATTACGGCCAAAACTAAACTGATTTTTATCGCCAACCCAAATAACCCAACCGGCACTTTTCTGGAAACGGCTGAATTGGCTGATTTTTTACAGCAAGTTCCGCCGCACGTTATGGTGGTACTGGATGAAGCCTATACCGAATTTGTGCCGCAGGCGCGCCGTTCACCCTCTATTGAATGGGTGGCCAAATTCCCGAATCTGATTGTTTGCCGTACTTTCTCTAAAGCGTATGGCTTGGCGGGTTTACGCATCGGCTATGCTGTCTCTCACCCTGATGTTGCCGGATTACTCAACCGCTTGCGCCAGCCATTCAATTGTAGCAGCCTAGCATTGCTGGCCGCACAAACCGTACTGGCCGATGACGCTTATCTGGTTGCTTCAGTTGAAAATAACCGTCAGGGTATGCAACAACTGATCACTTTTTGCCAGCAAAAAGGCATTGCCTATATTCCTTCATTAGGGAATTTTATTACGTTGGATATGGGGCAGCCAGCTGCGCCTCTCTATCAGCAACTGCTACAACAAGGCGTTATTGTGCGCCCGATAGTCGGTTATGGCATGCCAAATCACCTGCGTGTCAGTATCGGTTTGCCGCACGAAAACCAGCGGTTTATTGATGCATTAACGCCGCTACTGGCTTGAACAACCCCCGTATTGACTGCAATACGGGCAACTTTTATTGTGGCATTTCAAACTAAAACAGCCAATTAGCCACATAATAGTGACATATAAAATAACCATAAATAACAGCAAATAGATGTGCAGGAGTACGAGAAAATCAGTATGGATTCGTTAACCCTCAACCCAATACCACACGTCAGCGGCACCATTAACCTGCCTGGTTCAAAAAGTGTATCAAACCGAGCGCTGCTACTTGCTGCCTTGGCAAAAGGCACAACCCGCCTGACTAATTTACTCGATAGCGATGATGTGCGGCACATGCTCAGTGCACTCACCGCATTGGGTGTGACTTACCACCTGTCGGATGATCGCACAATCTGTGATGTGCAGGGGATAGGCCATACTTTTACATTACCGGCCAGCACTGACTCCTCGCCATTAACGCTTTTTTTGGGCAATGCTGGCACGGCAATGCGGCCGCTAGCTGCCGCACTGAGCCTTGGTACAGGCAGTGTTATTCTTACCGGTGAGCCGCGCATGAAAGAGCGCCCGATAGGGCATTTGGTTGATGCTTTGCGTCAAGCTGGAGCCGATATTCAGTATCTTGAGCAGGAAAACTACCCGCCGTTACTGATCCATGGAAAAGGTCTTCAGGGCGGGAAAATCACCATTGATGGCTCAGTGTCTAGCCAGTTCCTCACCGCTTTTCTGATGGCAGCACCCCTGTTTAACGGTGATACCAAACTGCACATTCAAGGTGAACTGGTCTCAAAGCCCTACATTGATATCACCCTGCATATCATGGCGGTATTTGGTGTACAGATAACACACGAAAACTATCAGGTTTTCCACATACAAGGTCGGCAACAATACCTTTCGCCAGAGCATTATTTGGTGGAAGGCGATGCCTCTTCCGCCTCATACTTCTTGGCGGCTGCGGCAATAAAAGGCGGTACAATCCGCGTTACCGGTATTGGCCGCAACAGCGTGCAGGGTGATGTGAAATTTGCTGATGTGCTTGAAAAAATGGGCGCGACAATTCGCTGGGCAGATGACTATGTTGAGTGCCAGCGCGGTGAATTAAAAGGCATTGATTTAGACATGAACCACATCCCTGATGCGGCCATGACCATTGCCACCACAGCCCTGTTTGCACAGGGGGAAACTTGTATCCGTAACGTATATAACTGGCGGGTTAAAGAGACAGATCGCTTAGCGGCAATGGCGGCTGAACTGCGCAAAGTTGGCGCAACGGTTGAAGAGGGGCATGACTATATTCGCATCGTACCCCCTGCAGTTTTACAGCATGCCAGCATTGAAACCTATAATGATCACCGTATGGCCATGTGCTTTTCACTCGTTGCATTGTCAGATACGCCAGTCACCATTCTTGATCCGGCATGCACCTCTAAAACATTCCCCGACTATTTCCAGCGCTTTCATACCTTAGCGCAGGAATAGACCTGTTAGCGTGGTGGGTATTCTTGTTTTCATCCTTACCGCAGTCATCTAAGCAGATGACTGCTATTACCGCTGTTTACGCTTCTATTACATACCTATACATATTTATACGTACTCATATCGCTTCAATAAAATTGAATACAATCAATGCTAATAAGTAACATACTGATTTATAGCCTATTTATAATAAAAGCTGAGCGTAAGTGCAAAAAGCATACTGTTTGCGGGATAGAAACGGGTTCAGTGTTATTTCCTCTAATCCATTTATGAATACTGGCGTTTAATTTCCTGCATCTTCTTCGGATAACCTCACTTTTCCAGTATAATCCCGCGCAACATAGCGCCCGACAAAAGACTACCAGCACACTGAATGCCGGTACTTTTTTCGTTATTTATGCGGCGTATTAAGCGGAACTTAACGGAGGATGCCATGTCAGACCACACGCAGTTCAATGCGAACTCTGTCAATCCCGTCATTACAGTTGATGGCCCAAGTGGTGCAGGTAAAGGCACATTGTGCAAAGCACTGGCTGAACAACTGGGTTGGCATTTACTTGATTCAGGCGCGATTTATCGCGTACTGGCCATGGCCGCATTGCATCATCACATTGATATTGAATCAGAAGATGCCTTAGTGCCGTTGGCAGCACATCTAGATGTACAATTTAAGTCAATTGACGGCCAAGTCTGTGTGATTTTAGAAGGCGAAGATGTTTCGCATGAAATCCGCACTGAAACGGTCGGCAACATTGCCTCGCGCGCGGCAGCATTTCCGCGTGTGCGTGAAGCTCTGCTGCGCCGTCAGCGCGCCTTTCGCACCGCTCCTGGCCTGATTGCTGATGGCCGCGACATGGGTACTGTTGTTTTCCCTGATGCACCGGTAAAGATATTTTTAGATGCCAGCGCAGAAGAGCGAGCACAGCGTCGTATGTTGCAGTTGCAGGCGAAAGGGTTTGATGTTAACTTTGAGCGCCTCTTAGTCGAAATCCGTGAACGCGATCACCGTGATCGTAATCGAGCGGTTGCACCGCTGATTGCTGCCGATGACGCACTGTTACTGGATTCGACTGAAATGCCAATAGAACAAGTCATTGAAACGGCAATGGAATATGTCAGAAAAACACTGAAGCGTTAAGCCGGTGTTTTACGCATATTTTGCTGTTGTCTCGCTTTTTTGTTATATTGGCATGTTCTATCAGCGGACTGCATGGATGCGGCGAGCTATTTTAAAGCAACCCCATTTAGCAGGACGTTAAATGGTAGTTATCTTTCATTAGTGAAGATTAATAAACATGACTGAATCTTTTGCTCAACTCTTTGAAGAGTCCCTAAAAGAACTGGAAACCCGTCCAGGTTCTATCGTTCGTGGTACTGTTATCGCTATTCAGAACGGCATCGTTCTGGTTGATGCTGGCCTGAAGTCCGAGTCTGCAATCCCAGCTGAACAGTTCAAGAACGCACAGGGTGAGCTGGAAATCAACGTCGGTGACGAAGTTGACGTAGCACTGGACGCAGTAGAAGACGGCTTCGGTGAGACTCTGCTGTCTCGTGAAAAAGCTAAGCGTCACGAAGCTTGGCTGATGCTGGAAAAAGCATACGAAGAAGCTGCAACCGTTATCGGTGTGATTAACGGCAAGGTGAAAGGTGGTTTCACTGTTGAACTGAACGGTATCCGTGCGTTCCTGCCAGGTTCACTGGTAGACGTTCGTCCAGTTCGTGACACTACTCACCTAGAATACAAAGAGCTTGAGTTCAAAGTAATCAAGCTGGATCAAAAGCGTAACAACGTTGTTGTTTCTCGTCGTGCAGTTATCGAATCTGAGAACAGCCAAGAGCGTGATCAGCTGCTAGAAAACCTGCAAGAAGGCATGGAAGTTAAGGGTATCGTTAAGAACCTGACTGACTACGGTGCATTCGTTGACTTGGGCGGCGTTGATGGCCTGCTGCACATCACTGATATGGCATGGAAGCGCGTTAAGCATCCAAGCGAAATCGTGAACGTTGGCGACGAAATCACTGTTAAAGTGCTGAAGTTTGACCGCGAGCGCACTCGTGTTTCTCTGGGCCTGAAGCAACTGGGTGAAGATCCATGGGTTGCTATCGCTAAGCGTTACCCAGAAAGCACTCGTCTGACTGGCCGTGTAACTAACCTGACTGATTACGGCTGCTTCGTAGAAATCGAAGAAGGCGTTGAAGGTCTGGTACACGTTTCAGAAATGGATTGGACCAACAAGAACATCCACCCATCTAAAGTTGTTAACGTAGGTGATGTTGTTGAAGTTATGGTTCTTGACATCGACGAAGAGCGTCGTCGTATCTCCCTGGGTCTGAAGCAGTGCAAATCTAACCCATGGCAGCTGTTCGCAGAAACCCACGCTAAGGGTGACCGCGTAGAAGGCAAGATCAAGTCAATCACTGACTTCGGTATCTTCATTGGTCTGGACGGCGGCATCGACGGTCTGGTTCATCTGTCTGACATCTCCTGGAACGTTGCAGGCGAAGAAGCAGTACGTGAATTCAAGAAAGGCGACGAAATCGCAGCAGTAGTTCTGCAAGTTGATGCAGAGCGTGAGCGTATCTCTCTGGGCGTTAAGCAACTGGAAGAAGATCCGTTCAACAACTTCATGTCTGTTTACAAGAAAGGTGCTATTGTTACTGGTAAAGTAACCGCAGTTGATGCGAAAGGCGCTACTGTTGAGCTGACTGACGGCGTTGAAGGCTACCTGCGTGCTTCTGAAGCATCTCGTGACCGTATCGAAGACGCAACTTTAGTTCTGAGCGTTGGCGATGAAGTTGAAGCGAAGTTCACCGGTGTTGACCGTAAGAACCGCGTTGTAAACCTGTCTGTTCGCGCGAAAGACCAAGCTGAAGAAACTGAAGCAATGGCAACTCTGAACAACAAGCAGGATGAAGCTGCGTTCGGTAATGCAATGGCTGAAGCATTCAAAGCTGCTAAAGGCGAATAATTAACCGAATTCGGGAGGCAGATTACTGCTTCCCGATGGTAAAGCGAATAAGCCACCTCGGAGGGCCTATGACCAAGTCTGAATTAATTGAAAGGCTTACTACTCAGCAATCACATCTTTCTGCGAAAGTGGTCGAAGATGCGATCAAAGAGATGTTAGATCATATGGGTGATACACTTGCCAGCGGCGAGCGTATTGAGATCCGTGGGTTTGGTAGTTTCTCGCTTCACTATCGTGCGCCGCGGATTGGTCGTAACCCGAAAACCGGTGATAAAGTTGAGTTGGAAGGTAAACAAGTCCCTCACTTTAAGCCGGGTAAAGAGTTGCGCGAGCGGGTAAATATGTCCGTGTAAACCATGGCGCATAACGGATTAATTTGAAACGGCATCCTTCGGGATGCCGTTTTCTTTTGTAGATTGTGTGCATTTTTGAGATCATAGGCGATATTGCACTGTGGCTGTGATACCCTATTTTTTGGCATAATTTACATAAATTTGTGATAGCACAGAGGATGTTGATGTGAAGTATCTACTTGGTTTTTTGATTGCACTGGCAGTCTTCATTATTGGAGTCACGTTAGGTGCACAGAATGAAACGCTGGTAACGTTTAACTATTTACTGGCACAGGGTGAGTTCCGTCTTTCTTCCTTATTGGCTATGCTATT
Organism: Plesiomonas sp. ISS29; assembly: GCF_056522795.1. NCBI lineage: Bacteria > Pseudomonadati > Pseudomonadota > Gammaproteobacteria > Enterobacterales > Enterobacteriaceae > Plesiomonas > Plesiomonas sp. ISS29. The sequence continues at coordinate 2,434,416 of NZ_JAWRZQ010000001.1, read as the reverse complement.
TGGTACAGGTTTTGTTTTAGGCTGGATCATCTGCGGTTTATTTTATCTGCGCGTGCGTTTTAGCTTGAGCCGTGCTCATCGCCAAATTAAACGCCAGCAACAGCAACTGGATCAGCAGGCTACTGCAACCCCAGTGGCTGAGCAAAAATAAGGAAACCAACGCAATGCTTGAGCTGTTGTTTCTGTTGCTACCAATAGCCGCTGCCTATGGCTGGTATATGGGGCGCAGAAGTGCTCGGCAAGATGAACAACAGGAAGTTAACCGTCTTTCGCGTGAGTACGTTGCCGGCGTTAACTTTCTGCTTTCCAATCAGCAGGATAAAGCTGTTGATCTGTTTCTTGATATGCTCAAAGAAGACAGTGGAACGGTTGAAGCACATCTGACGTTAGGCAACTTATTCCGCTCTCGTGGCGAAGTGGATCGCGCTATTCGTATTCATCAGGCCTTGGTTGAAAATGCATCATTAACCTTTGATCAGCGTCTATTAGCGATTCAGCAATTAGGTAAAGATTATCTGGCGGCCGGTTTTTATGATCGTTCAGAAGATATGTTTACACAGCTTATTGATGAGCCTGATTTTCGTGAGTCAGCATTGCAGCAGCTTCTTACCATCTATCAAACTACCCGTGAGTGGGGAAAAGCGATAGAGATGGCTGAGAAGTTAATGAAACTGGGCAAAAATACCCTGAATGTGGATATCGCGCACTTTCACTGCGAACTAGCGTTGCAGTTTATGGCTGAAAACTTGCCTGATAAGGCTGCTACCCACTTAAAAAAAGCGGCACAATCCGATCGCTTATGTGCGCGAGTTTCATTGATGCAGGGCCGTTTATTCATGGCTGCAGCAGAGTACGCAAAAGCGGCTACTGAGCTTGAGCGTGTATTAGTACAAGATATTGATTTTATTCCTGAAGTGTTGCCGATGCTTAATGAGTGTTATCAGGCAATGCAACGACCAGATCAGATGCGCCATTTTTTAGAGCGTTGTTGTGATGCAAACGCCGGCGCGATGGCTGAGCTGATGCTGGCTGATATGCTAGAGCAGAGCGAAGGTATTGATGTTGCACAAAATTATATTAATAAAGAGTTGCAGCGCCACCCGACCATGCGTTTGTTCCATCGCTTAATGCAGTACCATCTTGCCGAGGCAGAAGAGGGGCGAGCTAAAGAGAGCTTGTCTTCACTGCAAAGTATGGTGGCCGAACAAATCAACACTAAACCGCGTTATCGCTGCCAAAAGTGTGGATTTACATCACACGCGTTGTATTGGCACTGCCCGTCATGCCGCAGTTGGGCCACGGTGAAATCAATTCGCGGGTTGGATGGCGAGTAAAATAATAAAATAAAGCAGCAGCCATAATGAGCTGCTGTTTTTTTATGCTAAGTATGCTGTTGAGTTAAATTGGTGTGTTAAATAAGCGTGTTAATAAGGATAAGTGATGCAAGCTGGCCTATCTCAAAATAAAATTATTGTGGCATTAGATTACGCTGATCAGTCTGCTGCATTGGCATTTGTGGATCGTATTGATCCTGCATGTTGTCGTTTAAAAGTAGGTAAAGAGATGTTCACGCTGTTTGGCCCGGAGTTTGTACGGGCGCTGCATCAGCGCGGATTTGAGGTCTTTCTTGACCTGAAGTTTCACGATATTCCTAATACCTGCGCACGTGCCGTTGCTGCCGCCGCAGAGTTGGGGGTGTGGATGGTGAACGTGCATGCCAGCGGTGGTGAGCGAATGATGCGCGCTGCCCGTGATATTTTGCTGCCATACGGTAAAGATGCGCCTTTATTGATTGGGGTAACGGTATTGACCAGTATGGAAGCGGCTGATCTGGCGGGTATTGGTATTGGGGTTTCACCGTATGAGCAGGTTGAGCGTTTAGCGCTGTTGGCTCAGCGCAGTGGTCTTGATGGTGTAGTGTGTTCGGCACAAGAGGCTAGTATGCTAAAACAGCGTTGTGGTGCTGATTTTATGCTGGTAACTCCGGGTATTCGCCCAGAAGGCGCTGATGCTGGTGATCAGCGTCGGATTATGACACCTAAGCAGGCTGTGTTAGCTGGTGTAGATTACATGGTTATTGGCCGCCCGATTACGCAATCGATTGACCCAGCTCAGACACTACAGATGATCTATCAATCTCTGGCATAATAGCACTCATTGTAAGAGTCATTCTGCCAAGAAGGGGAAGAAGTATGGGTGACAACTCTCGCTTGGTGTACTCCACCGAAACCGGCCGGATTAAAGAAGAGCCTGTGGTTGTAGCTAGGCCACAAGGTGACGGTATAGTACGAATTCAGCGCCAGACCAGTGGCCGCAAGGGAAAAGGGGTCAGTGTGATTACAGGGGTTAACCTGCAAGATGCCGATTTAACTAAATTAGTGGCTGAGTTAAAAAAGAAGTGCGGTTGTGGCGGTACGCTCAAAGAGGGCGTGATTGAAATTCAAGGTGATAAACGCGATTTGATTAAGCAGCTTCTTGAGGCCAAAGGTATGAGAGTTAAACTGGCTGGTGGTTGATGAGCTAGTCTTTGAGTGGATAAAAAATCCCCGTTATTACGGGGATTTTTTACATAGGCTATGTGGTTTGACTGATAAAGCCAATTACATAGTGTGCTTTATACCTATTTTTGTTAGCCACCAGTTCATCGGGTAGGCAGTACAAAAACCAACTATCATGGCGATTTGCATCATAAACCAATATACCGCACTGTTATGTGGCATATCTGGTGTGAATATGCCAAAGAGCACAATTGACATCCAGATGTACATCCCAATTTGCCAGCATGTGAGTGAAAGAAAATCAGCTTTGATGGCATTTTTGAATGCGGCCAAAGGTGACATCCCCATCTCTCTGGCGGGCATATATTGAAAATAGATGCCCAAGATTAATGCAAGGATAAAATCAAATACCCAGCCGCCGATAATATAGCTGCCAGCCAATGACATCGGAATAAAAAATGTAATCCATTCACCGACAATATCCGCCAGTGTACAACCTATCCCGCAATGTGTGCTGACAGTAAATACGCCTTTCCAGGTGATTTTTTTATGTGGCATATGCTCCATGTGCATGTTGTGGCTCATGGCTGGCGAGGTGTTATCATGCAGCATATGTTCCATATGCATGCCATGGTTCATGGCTGGTGAGGTGTTATCATGCGGCATATGTTCCATATGCATGTCATGGTTCATGGTTGGCGAGGTGTTATCATGCGGCATATGTTCCATGTGCATGTCATACATCATCATTTTTTGCCCGCCTTTTGGCGCGCGTCCGAACCAGAAATAAGCGATTAAGCCGATAATACCAAAATAGAGCGCATTGATTGGCCATGCTATAGCCATGACTTTCATCGATTGTGCGCGATCAGAGTGGATATCCCAATAAATAATGATGGCACAGAGAAGCGCGCTGATTAGCCAGATGATAGCTAATGTATGAAGCCATTCAGGAAAGATCATAATATTGTCCCGATAGATATCAAAAATATAAATTTTAATTTCTCTTAAATCACTTAATGTTTTCCGTGTATTAAAATAGTATGCAAAAGTAAAAAAACATTAATTTAAATTTCAGTAATGATTTCCATTGTTATAGAATTTTAATCGGGTTTTTAGTGTCTAGGTTTTATTGTTCGAAACGAAATGTATCGAGCATTATTTATTGTTTTTTGTACTAGGTTATTTAACTATATCAGTAATGCTGATGTAGATTTTGTTCTTTGAATTTTGTAATGGTGATCAATAATTCTACTGATTAAATCTTGTTCGGTGGCTATTTTTTTGCCATTGTGTTATAATCAAAAATAATTGGGTTTTCAGAGCTAGATTACAGCCAGTAAAAAGCAAATATTTATGGCATTTTATGCCACGCATTTAATGTCATGGCCTAAAAAAACGTAGGGCATGTAGTATGAAGAGGAAAAACTCCATCTTCTATGCTGATAGTTATGTTGCATTTAGTGCTAGTGTAGTTTAGCTCTCGTGTAATAAATGAGTCATGTGAAAAATATAATATTGCACGCTTATATCAAACCGTACAGTTAATATAAGCAATATAGACACCAACGCAATATTTCAGCGTAATACGTGTTTTAGAGCTACTGATGAAAAATACATTTACCATCATAGCTTACAGGTTAGCGCGGGTGTGATGATGACACCCGACACATTATGGGTGATGATAAAATAAAAACAACAGGAATGACTGAATGCATGTAGTTTCATTATCAATGATTACCACATTAATGACCGCAGTATTAGTGTTACTGGTTGGCCGTTATGTTGAGACCAAAGTATCACTGTTTAGTAAGTATTTTATTCCTGCTCCGGTTATTGGTGGTGTGATTTTCTCTTTCATTACCCTGTTTGGATATCTTTCAGGATTATTTGTTTTTACCTTTGATGACAGTATTCGACAACTGTTTATGGTGGCATTTTTTACCACCATTGGATTCTCTGCCAGTTTGAAAATGCTGAAAAAAGGGGGCGTTCAAGTTGTTATGTTTCTGGTGGTCGCATTAATACTTGCCGTATTACAGAATATTTTAGGTATTGGCCTTGCGAAACTCTTCGGGCTAAACCCGTTATTGGGCGTAGCCGCAGGTTCTGTCGCACTAACCGGTGGGCATGGTACTGCGGGGGCATTTGGCCCGCTGTTAGAAAATGCCGGAGCGCATGGTGCAACTGCCGTTGCAATAACTGCTGCAACATTTGGTTTGATTTCAGGCTGTGTGATTGGTGGGCCAATCAGTAAACTGTTACTGAGTAAGCATGCTGAAAGCCGTTATGATGATCAGCATGAAACAGAAGAGAATATCGAATTAAAAGAAGACCGTAATCATATTTACGAGCGCTCTGCGTTCGATACTATTTTAAAAGTGATTATTGTGATGGGTATCGGCTCTATTCTAGCTGATATTCTTAATGTGCTGGGGTTAACGTTACCTATTTATATTGGCCCTATGATTGTTGCGGCTATTACACGTAATGTGATGGACCACTTTGGCAAAAAAGTAAACACTTACGTTATTGATTCAATTGGTAATATTTCATTAGCACTGTTTTTATCTATGGCATTGATGGGCTTGCGCTTGTGGGATATTAGCGTGTTGGCGTTGCCTTTAGTGGTGATATTGCTCTGTCAGACCGCGCTGATGGCACTGTACAGCTATTTTGTGACCTATAATCTGATGGGCCGAGATTATGATGCGGTGGTATTAGCAACAGGGCATTGTGGTTTTGGTATGGGTGGAACACCTAATGCGATGGCCAATATGGAAGCTTTTACTGAACGTAATGGCCCATCGCAAAAGGCATTTTTTGTGTTACCGCTTGTTGGGGCACTGTTTATTGATTTTGCCAATGCCTCACTCATTACTATGTTTACTTATTTCTTTAGGTAATGTGGGTTTGAAGTGCAAAAATCAGCGTGATTCAGCGGGTTTTTCAACTTGAGTATCAAGCTCTTTGGCTAAGAAATAGTTTAGGAAAGTCCGGATAAGTGCAATGATAGCAAGCCGGACTAACTCTTCTTTATTTGGCGCGACTGTGGTTGCTAAGATATCGGCAGCGAGTTGGAATTCGAGTGCTAATACTAACCAACTGCCAAAGCAAGCACGAACTTGCCTAAAACCAGGGGGCTGATCTTTTAATTGAGAGGCTAGCCAGAGCGTTTTAATTAGCCCTAATAGCACACAAGCAACAGAAATCAGCTCAAGGGCAAATTCAAAAATTTCTACGCCGTGTAGGGTTAATGCTTTTAGATGATTTAAATCGAACAGTGAAAGCGACATTGTGTTCTTACCTCCTTGGTGTTATCAGATTAATCCCATACAATGACTGCAATAAGTGTCATGTGATAAATTTAATGTGGTCAATTGATGCAATAAACCTGATGTAATAGCCCTAATGGAATAAAAGGGGTTCCCTACATTTTGTTATGTACGTTTGTAATATACGTAAATTTACCAAAATAAAAAAGCTACCCGATTGGGTAGCTTTTTTATGTATAAATAATGTACGTATTTAATTTTCGTACACCACAATAATATCGGGATTATCGCAATATTATTGTGCAGCGGGTTCAGCGTGAGCTTCCGCTTCAGCATTGGGTACCGGTTTAGCAATAATGCTGCGAGTTTCCATACGAACTTCTTTGAGCATCACTTCAATGGTATCACCTAGACGGAACACCGGCTGACCTTTGATAGAGACTGTAGCCGTATCGGTGCTGCATTCTAGCTCATCACGTACTGAGTGGATTAGCGGCGCAGGAACGAAGGCGACAGCACCATTGTCGAGCAGGCGGACGCGCAGACCACCACGGGTCACATCCATGATCTCGGCACGGTAGCTTGCGTTGTCTGCTACCTTAGGTTGCAGGAAGCGGGAATACAGCCAATCACCAACATCACGCTCTGACATGCGGTTAAAGCGGCGACGATCAGCTAGTTGAGTGGTTAATTCAACGGTAGGCTGGGTTGTTGGTTGCTCGCCACGAATAACGGCTTTCAGCAGGCGGTGATTAACCATATCGCCATACTTACGGATAGGTGATGTCCAGGTTGCGTAGGCGTTCAAACCCAAACCAAAATGCGGTGCAGGAACTGCACTCACTTCGCTGTATGCCTGAAAACGGCGGATACGGCCATCAAGGTAAGAAGTTGGCATGGCATCTAATTGGCGGCGTAGCTGGCAGAAACCATCAAGTGAAAGTAAGGTCTCACGATCAAAATCAACGCCATTATCGCTGAGAATGGTCATGGCTTGCTCAACTTTCTCCGGATCAAAACCGGCGTGCGCGTTGTAAATACCAAAGCCCACTTTTTGTGTTAATACGGTTGCGGCACATTCGTTCGCCAGAATCATTGCCTCTTCAACCATGCGGTTGGCGATACGGCGGTATTCGGCAACAATGTCAGTAACAACACCATTCTCATCAAGAATAAAGCGGTAATCTGGGCGATCTTTAAACACTAGCGTGTTTTCACTGCGCCACTGGGTACGCGCCAATGCTAGTTTGTGTAGCTCGGTGATTTGCTCTGCGATAGCCTCATTTTCCGGAGACCATGCGCCTTCAACACCTTCCAACCAATCAGAGATATTGTCGTATACCAATTTGCCGTGCGATTCGATCCAACCGGCAAAGAAGTGAGCATCATCACACAGTGCACCATCTTGCTTCACAGTAACACGGCACAGCAGAGCAGGGCGTTTCTCACCTTCACGCAAAGAGCAGAGATTATCTGACAATTCACGTGGCAGCATCGGGATATTAAAGCCCGGCAGGTAGTTGGTGAATGCACGCTGGCTGGCCATTTGGTCCAGCTCACTGTCTTGTGTGACATACGCAGTTGGGTCTGCAATGGCAATGGTCAGCTGCCAGCCATCAGGCTGTGTGGTGATATAGAGCGCATCATCCATATCTTTGGTGCTGGCGCTGTCAATGGTGACAAACGGCAGTGCAGTCAGATCTTCGCGTACCAGACCTTCATCGAGCATTTCACCAAAGGTAGCCGTTGGTGCTTCACGCTCTAACTGGTGACGCGATAACGTTACCCACCAAGGAGCGTAGTGATCATCTGCGGTGGTGATAAACTCGGTGACATCAGCATAAAACGCGCGATCCCCTTTTAGTGGATGGCGTTTCATCTGGCCAACAACCCAATCACCTTCGTTCAGCGGGGTATCTAACCCTTTCGCAGGGCGGCACATGATTGGATCATTCAGTAATGGGTGATCGGGAACAATATTGAGCTTGTCATCGCGCCCTTTACGGATACGACCGACAAAACGGCCGAGAAATGGTTCAATCAATGAATCCGGCTCGGCAATTTCACGCTCTTTTTCTGTACGCAAAAAAGCAACAACACGGTCACCGTGCATCACTTTTTTCATATACGGAGGCGGTACAAAGTAACTTTTCTGGTTGTCTGTTTCGATAAAGCCGAAACCTTTGTCGGTGCCTTTGATTACACCCTCAATTTGTGGGGTGCTTTCACGGAACTGCTGTTTGAGCTGGGAAAGTAGCGGGTTATCTTGAAACATAAACCTATCCGGCAAGGAGATGAGAGACTTATTACTCGGCATGATACCATTTGTTGACGATTTTTAATCAGATTTATCGTCGGTACAACCTGAGATATTGATGATCAATTTTCCACTGTGGTACTCCAAAAGCATAAAAAAATCCGCCGAAGCGGATTATGAAATGCGGTGGTATACCTTTAATAGGGATACAGAGCAGGCAGATTACTCGTTCACTTCTAGCTCGTTCATGGCCGCAATATTAAAGCCGCCATCAACGTGAAGAATTTCACCTGAAATACCTGCTGCTAAATCAGAGCATAAGAATGCGGCGGAGTTACCCACATCTTCAATGGTCACTGTGCGGCGAATCGGGGTAACGGCTTCGCAATGAGACAGCATCTTTTTGAAGTTTTTGATACCGGCTGCTGCCAGTGTACGGATAGGGCCGGCAGAGATACCGTTAACACGAACACCTTGTGCGCCCATGGCATTGGCCATGTAACGAACGTTAGCTTCCAGCGATGCTTTCGCCAGACCCATGACGTTATAGTTTGGAATAGCGCGCTCTGCACCCAGATAGGAGAGAGTGACCAAACCTGCGCCCGGGTTTAGCATGCTGCGTGATGCTTTGGCCATTGCCGCAAAGCTGTAAGAGCTGATGTCGTGCGCGATGCGAAAGCCATCACGGGTAACGGCATCAACATAGTCGCCATCAAGCTGATCGCCTGGTGCATAGGCAATAGAGTGAACAAAGCCATCAAACTTTGGCCATACTGAAGAGAGTTCGGTGAACAGGCCTTCAATGCTGGCATCATCAGCAACATCACACGGCAGAATAATGGATGAACCACACTCTGCGGCAATCGCTTCAACGCGTGATTTCAACTTATCATTTTGGTAAGTAAAGGCCAGCTCAGCGCCTTCGCGGTGCATTGCGGCTGCAATACCATAAGCAATTGAACGGGTGCTTGCTACGCCCGCAATAAGAATACGTTTACCGGTCAAAAAACCCATAACAAGTTACCCTAATTGTGACAATCTGCTGTATATGCACATTGTATAAAATAATAAACGGCCTGATTCTACCATGTTCGGCGTGTCGGTCGAGGCCTCTGCATGCTCATCCGAGCAGTGGGGATCTGATGTCTGATGTTTCGGGTGCTAAATTAGCACCCGAATATGCGCTGGCGGTTGTGGTCTAGTGGTGCAACAACCGCCGTAAATACCTACAAAAAACAGGTTTACAGTGTAACGGGCTGCTGCCATGCCGCTGGAGTCAGTGTTTCACCAAAGTGGCTCTCAATCAAACGGCGGGTTAGGTCATGTTGAGGATCACAGAATACGTTTTGGGTATCGCCACGCTCAACAACCTGCCCCTGCTGCATCACCAGTACTTTATCGCTGATGTGTTTGATCACCCCCATATGCTGACTGACATAAATATATGAGATACCGAGTGATTCTTGTAATTCCAACATTAAGTTAAGAATTTGTGAGCGCATTGACATATCAAGATGCGTCAGCGCTTCATCGGCGACAATAATTTTTGGCTCAAGTATCAGGCAGCGGGCCAGTGACACACGCTGTTTTTGGCCGGTTGCCAGCATTTGTGGATAAAAGCCTGCATGGTCAGGCAGCAGGCCTACTTTGCGCAGTGTAGCGGTAATCCGAGCCTCGCGCTCTTGCGGGGTGAGGCTGGTATTGAGTTTCAGCGGCCCGTCAAGAATTTGCCCGATTTGCATTTTGGGGTTTAACGAGGTGTTCGGATCTTGGAAGATCATGCGGATAAGCTTGCAGCGATGGCGATAGTCACCGTACCACAGGCGCTCACCCTGAACGTGGATCTCCCCTTGTGTAGGCTCAACCATTCCGGCAATCAGTTTTGCCAGTGTGGATTTCCCCGAACCGTTTTCACCGATAATAGCCAGTGTCTGCCCCTCATCGAGCGAGAATTCGACTGGTTTTACCGCATCAACAATGTGGCGGCGAAACAGCCCGATATGGTAACGGAAGGTTTTACTCAGGCCGTTCACTTCTAATAACGCACTCACAGTTGGCCTTCCTCGATATTGAGTGGAAAATGGCAGGCAAAGGAATGGGTTTTAATTTTGCGCAGCGTAGGGGTTTCAATGCATTTTTTTTGTGCATGCGGACAGCGCGGCCCTAAGCGGCAACCAATGGGCAGATGTTGCAGCGGGGGAATTGCGCCCGGTAGTGCACTGAGGCGGCTTTTGTGCGGCAATGGCTCACGAAAATCAGGCATTGCACGCAGCAGAGCCAGCGTATACGGGTGATGCGGTGTATCGAGGATCTGCTCACAGGTGCCCGATTCAATGGTCTGGCCACAGTACATCACCGTCAGCTTGTTGGCGGCCTGCGTGATACTGAGCAGATCATGGCTGACCAGTAAGATGGTAGTGTCGTTTAGCTGATTCATGCGATCAAGCAGACGGAAGATCTGTGCGCGGGTAGTGGGCTCCATCGCATTGGTGGGCTCATCAGCAATCAGCAATTTCGGCTGGTTGGCTATGGCCATGGCGATCATCACTTTTTGGCACTCACCTTCGGTTAGCTCGTACGGGTAGCTGCGCATAATTTCCCGGTGATCTTTGATCCCGACTTTATGCAGTAAGGCTTTGGCCTGCTTATAGCGCCAGTTCCAGCGTTTCCACCAGTGGCCTTTAAATGTCCAGCCGGGAATGGCCTCTTGCAGTTGGCGGCCAACCCGTTCTGACGGGTCAAGACAGGATTGAGGTTCTTGAAAGATCATTGAGATATGTTTGCCAACCCAGCGGCGACGGGCTTTGTTGCTCAAACGAAGTATATCCACATCATTAAAACGAAAGCGATCGGCGGTGATTTTCCAGTTGTCTTTACTTATCCCGCAAATGGCTTTGGCAACAAGGCTTTTGCCTGAACCGGACTCACCCACCAGACCGCGGATCTCCCCTTCAACCAGCGTCAAACTGACGCGATCAACGGCTTTAACCGGGCCGGCAGGAGTCATGATTTCAATGGTCAGGTTACGAATATCAAGAAGTGGCATTATTCTGTTCCTGCATTGATAGCGCGGCGCAGGCCATCGCCGGCCAGATTTACGATGATTACGCTGATTAAAATTGCCAGACCGGGTAGGGTCACTGTCCACGGGGCTATGTAGAGTAGGCTGAGTGCTTCACCGAGCATGGCGCCCCATTCAGGGCTTGGGCGCTGCGCGCCGAGATCTAAGAACCCCAATGCGGCGATATCCAGCAGTGCGACGGAGAACCCGCGGGTAAATTCCATCACCAAAATGGCAAGAATATTGGGCAATACCGCATAGCGTAAAATATAGCTGTCAGATGCACCATCTAACCGGATTGCGGTGATGTGATCTTTTTCCATTTCATCATGCACGGCAGTATAGACTGCCCGCACAAAACGCGGTACTAAGGCCAGCCAGACGGCAAACATGGCGTTGAGTAAACCAGCGCCGGTTAATGCAACCACGATAATCGCCAGCAGCAGGGTGGGGATTGATAAAATGGCATCAAGGGTGTGGTTAAGAATGGATGACTTTAACCCTTTTGACATTCCCGCCAAAATACCGATAGCAACACCCACAACAGAGGCCGAGCAGACCACCAATAGAGCGCTGCCAAAGGTGAGCCGCGCTCCGCACAGCAAGCGGCTGAAAATATCGCGCCCCAGATCGTCAGTACCAAAAAAGAACTCTATTTTCCCGCTGCTCGACCATGACGGCGGCATCAGCTCTTTATCGATAAATTGAAAATTGGCGGAAAATGGTGCGATATACTGCCCAAAAACGGTGAGCAGCAGCAAAATCAGTAAGCCATAAAACCCGATGGCAGAAAGCGAGTCTTTGCGGAACAAGCTCCATGTGTGTGCAAGCCGGGTTGGCATGTGTAAGCGGTTTGACATCTCAGCGAACCTCGTACCATTCTTTACGGACTAACGGATTGACCGCTGCGCCAAATAATTCAGCCAGCACGCTGAGTAAAATCACCGAGCTGCCGACAACCACAACACCGGCTGAAATGGCGGTGTAATCGTGCTGATTGAGAGCTTGAATCAGCCATCGACCAATGCCTGGCCAACTGAATACGGTTTCAGTGATCATGGCAAGGGTAAGCATGGTTGAGAACAGTAAACCCAGTTTTGGAATAATAGGCGGCAGTGCATTGCGCAAAATGGGGCGGCGTAAGATGGTCAGCCGTGACCAGCCACGGGTTGCGGCGACTTTAACGTAAGGTTTATCCACCACATGCTCTGTACTGGCACGCATTAGGCGGATCACTTCTGTTGTGGGTGAAAGTGACAAAGTGATCACCGGCAGGGCCATGTGCAGCATTGTGTTGTAGAGAATGTCATGGCGGTAGGGTGAGCTTGATAGCCAGGCATCAACCAGAATAAACCCGGTTACCCGTTCAACTTCGTACAGCAGGCTGTGTTGACCGGAGATCGGCAGCCAACCGAGATTGAGTGAAAACAGCATAATCAGCAAGATACCCAGCCAAAATACGGGGATGGAAAACCCGAACAGCGCAAAGGCTGAGATGATCATATCTTGCCAGCGCCCGCGCCGAGCCCCCGCCAGCAGACCAAGTGGTATACCGATGATCAAAGATACAATAAAGGCTAGCAGGCACAACTCGAGCGTGGCCGGAAAGACGTTCAGCAATTGCGGGGTGAGCTCTTCACCCGATACGCTGGAGAGGCCAAAGTCACCGTTACTCAGGGCGGCAATATAGTGGGTATAACCGGCGACGCTGCTCTCGGTGTGGCTTTCAGCGGAAAGTGGCTGACCATAATTTTTCAGCCCGTAGCCGATGATAGTCAGAATAAACACCGTGATGATCAGTAGACTCAAACGGCGCAGGGTGTAGATAATCATTAATGAGCATCCTGCCGATAAACTTCAGAAAAAGAGGTGCTGCCAAATGGGCTGAGAACCAGACCTTGCAAATTTGCCCGATGACCCTGTAAACGCAGTGAGTGCGCAATCGGGATTACCGGCATATCGGTATCTAAAATTTCCAAGGCATGGCGGTAAAACAGCAGGCGACTGGCCAGTTTTTCGGTGGTCAGTGCGGCGTGTAAAAATGCGTCAAACTGCGGCTCACACCAGTGAGCATAATTGCTGCCCGATTGCATTGCAGCACAGCTAAGTTGCGGGCGCAAAAAGCTATCGGGGTCATCGCTGTCTGATACCCAGCCAGTCAGTACCATGTCGTAATCACCGGTTGGTAGGCCACGCTCAAAGCTTTGTGTATCAACCGGTACAATCGTCAGTTTCACGCCAGCTTTTGCCATATCAGCCTGAATTAATTCAGCCATTTTCAGCGGTGCAGGGTTATATGATTGGGCGGAACTCGGTACCCATAATTTCAATTTTAGGTTGCTAACGCCTGCTTCACTGAGCAGCTTTTCGGCTTCTGACGGTGCGTAATAGTGGGTTGCTAGCCGGTGGTTAAATGCCCACGATACTGGAGGAAGCAGTGAACGTGCTGGTTCTGCTGTACCGTAATAGATTGATTTTAGCAGGCGATCTCGGTTAACTAGCATTGACAGCGCCTGACGCACTTTCGGGTTATTCAGTGGCGGGCGCTGTACGTTCAGCGCCAGATAAGAGACATTCATCCCCGACTGTACGCTCAGTTTCAGTGCCGGATCATCGCGCAGCAGGGCAATCTGGTTAGCCGCTGGGTAGGGCAGCACATCGCACTCACCGGTAATCAGTTTGGCCATGCGGCCCGCACCGCCCGAGGCAAAATCAACCACCACTTGTGCAATCCGAGCGCGGCCTTTCCAGTATTCATCATGGCGCGCAAGGCGGATATACTGCCCGTAACGGTACTCTTGCAGCTTAAACGGGCCTGAGCCTATCGGCAGCCGGTCAATCTGCTCGGGTTTCCCCGATGCAAGAAGTTGATCTGCATACTCTTTCGACAAGATGACCGCAAAATGTGTGGCCAGATGGGTCAGGAATGAGGAGTCTGGGCGCAGCAGTTTAATTTGCACCTGATTATCACTGAGCTTGCTGATTGAGGCGATTTTACTGCTCAGTTGCAGGCTGTCAAAGTAGGGGTAATGGCCGCCGCCAACATTATGATAGGGTGATTTCTCATCAAATACACGCTGCAGACTGAATACTACATCATCGGCATTTAAGGTGCGCGAAGGGCTAAACCATGCGGTTTGATGGAACTGTATTCCGCGGCGCAGAGTAAAGGTGAAGGTGCGTCCGGCATCACTGACCAGCCAGCTTTCGGCGGCAGATGGCATCAAGCGGTAGGTGAACGGGTTGATATCCAGCAAGCGGTCATACACTTGGTTGGAGATAGCATCAATGGTAACACCGGCTTTCACCCGCTGAGGGTTTAGGATATTGGTATTGCCTGAGGTGCAGTAAATAAACCCTTTTTGATACACCTCTGCCGGTAAGGTTTCGGCATCAGCGTGCTTGCTGCAGAGTATCAGCAAGCTGCTGAGTACCAAAAAATGGCAGCATACGGAAAACGTATCCCTTATTTTCAAACCACGCATGTTGACTCGTTTTTGTCCTGACAAGGGTGTCATTTTACATTACTCCGGCCGAACGCCAACCTTTGGCTGAATTTCAGTGGATTCTTGTATGGTAAATAGACTGGGATATTTGCGCAAAATACCGCGCAACTGGTGGTAAGTGACCCCCAATAACATGGCAGCCTGTTTTTGATTATAGCGGGTTTGTTGCAGGGCGATAGTGACAGCATGTTGCTCTTGATCGGCTAGCCACTGTTTTAAATCCAGCGGGAGATTCAGTGTGTGTTGTAGCCCAGTGGCAGGCGCGACGGGGATTACATGTTTTTTTTCCAGTTGAATGGTGTGATTTAACGGCAAAAACGGGTTAAAAATAATCTGCTCTACCGGGCTTTGCGGATCAGGATTGCGATACACCGCACGTTCGACCACATTTTTGAGTTCGCGAATATTGCCCGGCCACGGGTAGGCACACAGTGCTTGCAACGCGCTGGCACTGAATCCCGCAAAAAAGGCGTAGCCCAGCTCTTTGCACATCTCTACCGCAAAAAAATCAGCCAGCAGGGGAATATCGTCTTGGCGCTGACGCAGTGCGGGAAGGTTGATCACATCAAATGCTAGGCGGTCGAGCAGATCGGCGCGGAATGTGCCCTGCTGGGCTTTTTGCGGCAGATCTTCATTGGTGGCACAAATCAGCCGCACATCGGTAAAAAGCGGCTGATTACCGCCAACACGTTCATACTCACCGTATTCGATAACGCGCAGCAGTTTTTCCTGTACCCGCAGCGGTGCATTGGCCAACTCATCTAAAAACAAACTGCCGCCTTGCGCCCGTTCAAACCGCCCTAAATGCCGTTTTTGTGCGCCAGTAAATGAGCCCGCTTCGTGCCCGAACAGTTCAGAATCAAGCAGGTTTTCATTCAGTGCGCCGCAGTTAAGGGTAATTAACGGTGACTGCCAGCGGTGCGATAAATAGTGTAATCGCTTGGCGATCAACTCTTTACCGCTGCCGCGCTCGCCGATAATCAGCACTGGTTTGTTCAGGGGGGCAAGGCGTGAAACTTGCTCGATCACTGCCAGAAAGGGGTCTGAAATGCCGATAAGATTTTCATTTTGCTGCATGGTGAAATTCGCCACTTATTCGTTAAAAAAGTTATTTTTTATGGATATAAGTCATAGCGCGAAAGTGGGTGAAAACCAAGCTGAATTTTAAATCTTTTATTTTTCAGTTGGATAGCTAATTTTAAAAAAGTGGCATGCAATTTGATATGTATTGGATGTGAATAGGTGCAAACAGATCTGGTTTTGTTTGATAACCCTTATTATTGACTAGGAGAACGATCATGGGTGTTTTTTCCCGTTTTGCAGACATTGTAAATGCCAATATTAATGCGTTGCTGGATAAAGCAGAAGATCCGGAAAAGCTGGTTAAGTTGATGATCCAAGAGATGGAAGATACCTTGGTTGAGGTGCGCTCAACGTCGGCGAGTGCATTGGCCGAGAAGAAAAATTTGGCGCGCCGTATTCAGCATACCCAAGCACAAGAGGCCGAGTGGCAAGAAAAAGCCGAGCTGGCTTTGCGTAAAGATCGTGAAGATTTAGCGCGTGCGGCGCTGATTGAAAAGCAAAAAGTGGGTGAGCTGATCACGACATTGCAGCAAGAGCTTGATGCAGTTGATGTCAGCATTAATCGGATGACCAGTGAAGCGGGTGAGCTGGAGAAAAAACTGAGCGAAACGCGTGCTCGTCAGCAAGCACTGCAGGTGCGTTATCAGGCCGCGGCATCATCGCGCAGCGTGCGCAGCCAGCTTGAAAACTCGCGTATTGATGAAGCAATGGCACGTTTTGAGCAGTTTGAACGCCGTATCGATCATATGGAAGCGCAGGCCGATACAATGGGCCTTGGCAAGCAAAAAAGTTTGCATGCTGAGTTTGCCGAATTGCAGGCTAATGATGATATCAGCCGTGAACTGGCCGCACTGAAAGCTAAAATGCAGCAGGAAGTGTAAGGTTAGGGTAACGCATTAATCATGTATTAATGACTACACCACTATAAAAATACGCAGGGGGCAGTATGGTTTGCCTCTTGCGGATATCAGGAGTGCCAGTATGGGCAGTTTTTTTCTCTCTATCCCGTTAACGATTTTTTTTCTGTTTGTTGCTCCGCTTTGGTTGTGGTTTCACTACCGCAGCAAGCGTGAGCTGGGCGAAGGGCTGAGCCAAGATGAGCGCAGCCGCCTTGAGGCACTGACCCGCGAAGCGCAGCAAATGCGCGAACGTATTCGCTCGCTGGAAATTATTTTAGATGAGCAGCACCCTAACTGGAGGGATAGAGCATGATGACGCGGAATCACCTTTATCGTTATCCGCAAGAGGGCAAAATTGCCGGTGTGTGTGCAGGGGTTGCGCACTATATCGGTATGGAAGTGTGGCTGGTACGGATTTTAGTACTCACCCTTTTCCTGCTGGGTGGCACGGGTATTGTGTTGTTAGGTTATGTGGCAGCATGGCTATTTATGGATAAAGCGCCGTTATTGGCTGAGCAGGTTGATGAGCCGCAGCTAAAAGAAAAAAGCTGGCAGGCTGGCGAAGCGCCGCGCAAGCGGGTGAATACGTTAACTGGAGAGTTTGATGAGATGGAAGCACGGATCCGACGTTTAGAATCTTATGTTACCTCTGAGACATTTAAAGTAAGAAACAAATTCCGTCAGTTATAAATCAGCGCTATTAGTGCTATGTTTCAACGTTATATGTTAACGGGTTTTAGCGCGTAAGCGTGCACGTTGACTGTAAACGTGCAAAACAGCCAGTGAGTAAGAATGAAGCATCTGATTAAAAATGAACTCTCGACTTTTGTTAACCGTGGGCTGGATCGCCATGTGCGTCTGGCGGTCACCGGTCTTAGCCGCAGCGGGAAAACGGCTTTTATTACCTCGCTGGTGAACCAACTGCTGCATGTTAATACCGGTGCGCGGTTGCCGCTATTTTCTGCGGTGCGTGAAGGGCGCGTGAAAGGCATTAAGCGCATTCCGCAGCGCGATCTGGCGATTCCGCGTTTTGCGTATGATGAGGGGATGCACAGCCTATTGAGTGAACCGCCAACATGGCCGATTGCCACGCGCGGCGTTAGCCAGATCCGGCTGAATATTCGCTACCGGCCACAGCATTCGCTGTTGCGCCACTTAAGTGAACTGGCCACTTTAAACCTTGAGATTGTTGATTACCCCGGGGAATGGCTGCTCGATTTACCGTTGTTGGATCAGAGCTACTTGCACTGGTCACAGCAGATGACCGGCATGGTGTTGGGCGCGCGGGTTGAGTGGGCGCAGCCGTGGCTGACCCTAGCAGCGCAGTGTGACCCGTTTGCACCTGCAGATGAAAACCTGCTGGCTGAAATAGCGCAGGCCTACACCGCGTATTTACAGCGTTGTAAAGATGAGGGGCTGCATTTCATTCAGCCGGGGCGCTTTATTTTGCCGGGTGATCTGGCAGGAGCTCCGGTATTACAATTTTTCCCGTGGGCAGGCGGTTTGCACACTGGGCCAAACGCGGCTAGTGAAAGTGAGCTGTTAAATGCCGATAAAAACAGCAATTTTGGCCTGTTACAAGCCCGTTTTGAGCACTATTGTCAGCACGTGGTAAAAGGTTTCTACCGTGACCACTTCTCGCGTTTTGATCGGCAAATTGTATTGGTCGATTGCCTGCAACCGTTGAATATCGGGCCGCAGGCGTTCAATGATATGCGCCTTGCACTGGCGCAGCTAATGCAAAGCTTTCATTATGGGAAACGTACCCTATTACGACGCTTATTTTCCCCGTGTATCGATAAGCTGATGTTTGCCGCGACAAAAGCAGATCATGTTACCCCCGATCAGCACGCTAATCTGGTTTCACTGTTGCAGCAACTGGTTCAGGAAGCGTGGCAGAATGCCGCGTTTGAAGGAATTAATATGGATTGCGTGAGTCTGGCCTCCGTTCAGGCTACCCACATCGGCCAGATGCAGTATCAGGGGCGTACCCTGAATGCACTGCGCGGAAATAGGTTAAGTGATGGCGAGCCATTGCTAATTTATCCGGGGGATGTGCCATCGCGCCTGCCTGCAGGGGATTTTTGGCAACGGCAGACGTTTGATTTTGAGAATTTCCGCCCACGCCCTTGTGCATTAGATGAACCTTTACCGCACATTCGCCTTGATGCTGTGATGGAGTTTTTGTTGGGCGATAAACTGCGCTAGAAATAGGGTTAAGCAATGAATACATTAAAACAACAATCTCATGCTGCAACACCACAAGATCCGCCGTTAAAACAGAAAATCACCTTTGATAATGCCGAGCCTGTATTGCAGGACGATGTTTTGCGTACCAAACAGATTTTTGAGTCGGCAGATAATTTTCATGCGGTTGAGCCGAGTGAAACACAACCTGAACAGCTTGATGAGCAGATCACGTTGGCGCTAAAACCGCGCCGTAGCCTGTGGCGTAAAATGTTTGGGCTGGGTCTACTCGGGTTTGGCATTGCCGCGATTGGGCAAACGCTCAACAGTGTAGTACAAGCATGGCAAAGTGCCGACTGGGTGATGCTGACCACTGCCGGAGCGGGAAGTTTAGTTTTGCTGGCGGGTGCAGGGGCGATAATCAGTGAATGGCGGCGTTTGCGTACACTGAAACTCCGTGGCCAAGAGCGCGATATCGCGACTAATTTGTTGCACAGCCACAGCATGGGGCAGGCGCGGCCATTTTGTGAAAAGCTGGCGACACAGTCGGTGCTCGATGCGCAGCATCCGGTGCTATTACGCTGGCGTGCCTCGCTGCAAGACACACACAATGATCGGGAAGTTGTGCAACTGTATGCCAGCATGGTGCAGCCGTTGCTTGATAAACAGGCGCGTGCCGAGATCAGCCGTTATGCGGCAGAATCGGCCATTATGGTGGCTTGCAGCCCACTGGCACTGGTTGATATGGCATTTATCGCGTGGCGCAATGTGCGCCTTGTTAACCGTATCGCCAATCTGTATGGCATAGAACTTGGCTACTTTAGCCGTTTGCGGTTGCTGAAAATGGTGCTGTTTAACATCGCCTTTGCTGGCGTGACCGATGTAGTGCGTGATGTGGGCATGGATTGGCTATCACAAGATATTACCGCGCGTCTCTCAGCCCGCGCCGCGCAAGGGATCGGTGTCGGTTTACTGACCGCCCGTTTGGGAATCAAAACCATGGAATTATGCCGCCCGCTGCCGTGGGTTGATAATGACAAGCCTCGTTTGGGGATGATCCGCCAAGAGCTGGTCGGGCAGTTGAAAACGGTACTGAGCCGCCGCACTACAGAGTCTGACCGTGCTGAATAAACACGGCTAAATAAACACAGCATAATAAATTTGCTGGATATCGATAACTGCTGCCGCTAAAAAGCGGGGCAATCAGTTATCACCAATAAAAAAGGTTTACCGCCGTAATGGGGGTAAACCTTTTTTTATAGTGATGAAGACAGATTCACTTTGCGGCTGTTTTATCCGGCAGCAAGATCAGCTAATTTATTAATGATAACTGATTCAGCTTTGTGGCTGGTCTTTGGTATGGCGATAAATATATAACCCACTGAGTACGGTGAAGGCCAGTGTCATCAGCAACAAGCCAAACACTTTAAAGTTCACCCATACTGCCAGCGGTAAATAAAATGCCACATACACATTCAACAGCCCGCATGCTGCGAAAAAGAGTGCCCATGCAATGTTTAATCGCTTCCAGATTACTGCAGGCAGAGTAATCTCCTTGCCGAACATCCGCTGAATAATCGGCGTATGGGTCATCCACTGGCTGATTAACAGCGCCACAGAGAACAGGCAATACACCACAGTCACTTTCCACTTAATGAACACATCATCATGCAGGATCATGGTTAAACTGCCAAATACAGTGACAATTGCAAAAGTCACCAGTTGCATCTTCTCAACTTTTCGGTACAGCACCCATGTCAGCAAAATTTGCAACGCCGTGGCTGCAATCAGCGCACCGGTCGCGGCATAGATATCATAGAGTTTATATACCGCAAAAAAGACGATCAGTGGAATGAAATCTAACAACTGTTTCATTAAATCGGGTCTCTCGCTCAAATCAGGTGGAAAACTATACGTGATTCTCTGTGCCAGACAAAACAGTATCGTTTATCGCCCAAACCGGCGTGTCAGGCTGGCACATAAGTATCATTTCACAACCTTGTCATCATTCAACCACTCAACATGGTTATAATGAGCATTGTGAAACAGCAAAAGCAAAACGCTCACTTATTTCGGCAGGGTGAGTGAGCGAATCAGTACTGATGTATCACAACGGCCTAAACCTTCGGCTTGTAAACGTGCATAGGCGGCATCAACCTGTGTAGTCATCGGTAGCGGTGCATGGTTTTTTTCCGCTTCGGCAAAACAGATCGCCAGATCTTTACGCATCCAGTCAATGGCAAAACCAAAATCGAATTTATCATCAGCCATGGTTGCGGCGCGGTTTTCCAGCTGCCATGAACCGGCGGCACCGAGTTTGATGACATCACGAACCTGTGCCACATCCAGACCGGCAGCCGAAGCAAAGCTGACCGCTTCTGATAATCCGGCTAACACACCAGCGATGCAGATCTGATTGACCATTTTGCACAACTGTCCGCTACCTGCATGGCCAAGCAGTGTCACCGCCTTACTGTAGGCGGCCATAATCGGTTTGGCCTGTGCAAATACCGCCTCATCTCCACCACACATCGTGGTCAGTGCGCCATTTTCCGCGCCCGCCTGACCGCCGGAAACCGGCGCATCAATAAAGTGCAGCCCATGTTGCAATGCATCAGCATATAGCTCACGTGCTAAATCTGCTGATGCGGTGGTGTGATCAATCAATACACTACCGGGTTTTGCGCCGGCAAAAATACCGTCATCACCGTAATAGACTGCGCGAACATCATTATCGTTGCCAACACAGGTCATCACAAAATCAGCATGCTCTGCCGCTTCGCGCGGAGTGCGTGCATAACTAACTGCATTGTGGGTCTGAGATGCATCGGCATACTGTGTAACCCATTGCTCGGCCTTGGCGGTGGTGCGGTTATAGACCGTAACCTCGTGCCCAGCTGCCAGCAAATGCGCGGCCATCGGGTAGCCCATTACACCTAATCCAATAAAACTGACCTTTGCCATCGCTCCAACTCCCTTGTCTGATTAGATTTGTCGCTGCATTATGACTTTATCGGTGGCCGAAACACCAGTTTCAATGACGTATTTTTGAGGAGTGTGCATTGCAAGCACCTAAAACAAAGAAGATCCCCTATACCCACGTTGCGCACGGTGAGGTGCGGCATGATCCCTATTTTTGGTTGCGGGATATAGAGCATGATCCCGATGTTATGCGCCATATTGAGGCCGAAAACCGCTATTGTCAGGCGGTGATGGCGGAAAGCGAAAGCCTGCAACAGCAGATTTCAGGTGAAATTCGCCAGCGTATCCGTGATGAGTGGTCATCGGTTCCGATTGCCGATGGCCCCTATTTTTACTACTCGCGCTATCAAAAAGGGGAGGAGTACCCGCTGTTTTGCCGCCGTTTGGGTGAAAGCGGCAGCGAAGAGATCTGCTTAAACGAACCGTTGTATGCCCAAAATGAGGCCTATTTTGATGTCGGCGCTGTTGAAATTAGCCCCGATCACCGTCTGCTGATGTGGGCAGTTGATCAGCAGGGTGATGAGCAATATCAGCTGAGATTGCGTGATTTGAGCCTCGACAGTGATCTTCCTGCAACACTTACCGGTTGTTCTAGCAGCTTTTGCTGGATGAATGATAACCGGCACTGTATTTATGTTGCCCTTGATGCACAAAACCGACCATTGTCGGTGTATCGCCACCGATTAGGCAGTGCGCAAACCGAAGATGCGTGTTTGCTTGAACTTCCCGAGGGCGATCTGTTCTTATCGGTGGAGCGAACACGCAGCAACCGATGGGTGATTATTACCGCCAGTGGCTCAAGCTGCAGCGTTTGCTGGGCATTGGATGCCGATGATCCTACTGCGCAGCCGGTGCTGATTGCCCCGCTGCGTGAGGGGGTTGAGTACTATGTTGATCACCGAATTGTTGATCATAAGGTTGTTGATCATGCATGCGTTGATCGCAGTATCCCACCAAAAGTAACAGGGGAGTTCTGGTTACTGACTAACGATGATCACCCGAACTTTCGTATTGCGAAAGTGGCCGATACACTGTGCGATCCGGCACAGTGGCAGACGGTGATTGCCGGATGTGATGATCGCCTGCTGGATGGGATCTCCTGTTTTGCCGATTTTATCACCTACAGCTCGGTTGCCGAAGGATTAACCCGCCTGCATATCTGGCACGGGGAAGCAAAATCAGAGCAGCAAATTGAGTTTGATGATGCAGCATGGGATTGCGGGTTTGGGGCAAACCCTGATTATCACACTCAGCTGGTGCGTTACAGCTACTCGACCTTTATTCGCCCAGTGGCCGTGATGCAGTACGACATCGCCAGCGGCGAGTCGTCGGTATTGCAGCAAGATGAGTTGGCAGGTTTTGATCCCGATAAATTTGAGATCTTACGCTTGTGGGCTAGCGGGCACGATGGCGCGCGTATTCCTATGACCATGGTGAAGCCTAAATCAGTGCAGACACCTGCACCGCTGGTGTTATGTGGCTACGGGGCATATGGCGATATTGATGATTTAGGTCTGGCGCGTAGCTGGTTGCCACTGCTTGAGCGGGGCATGATTTGTGTGCAGGCGCATGTACGCGGTTCGGCAACCTGTGGTCGCACATGGTATGAGCAGGGCAAACTTGAACATAAAAACAACAGTTTTACCGATCTGATTGCCTGTGCCGAGCAGTTGATTGCTGCACGTTATACCCGTGCCGGACAGATAGGTTTATATGGCGGCAGTGCTGGCGGTTTGCTGGTGGCCGGCGCGCTGAATTTGCGTGCGGAGCTTTTTGGTGCAGTGGTGGCCGCTGTACCGTTTGTCGATACCTTAACAACAATGCTCGATGCATCGCTGCCGTTAACCTGTTTAGAGTACGAAGAGTGGGGCTGCCCGGAAGAGCCTGAAGCTTATGGCTGGATACGAGCCTATTCCCCATATGATAATCTGAAAGAGCAGCACTATCCGCCAATATTGGCGACCGCAGGGCTGCATGATACCCGCGTAACCTATTGGGAGCCGATGAAGTGGGTGGCGCGTATCCGCGATATGCAACAAGGGTGTGCACCGGTATTATGTCATATTGAAACGGATGCCGGACACGGCGGTGCGTCGGGCCGTTATGAGTGGATAGCCGAAAGTGCATTGATTGATGCTTTTCTAATCCGCCATTTGTCGGCTAACGCAAAAAGCTCGTCTGGCTGCTAACGTTAGAGAGAGTCAGTTATTTTTCAGCGCGTTACTGTACTGGCTGGTGTGCTGAATTGTGGCTGTATCATGATCACCTGTCGTTCTGTTTAAAAAATAGAGTTTGGTGACGTTGGAGCAGGCTCACGGTGAGCCTGCGCAATACCCATTGCCCACAAGGAGAGTTAGTGATGTACCTCAAGGCAATGTCTTTTAAGGCGATGCTATTAACCCTGATATCCCGCTGGACCCCGGGATTATCAACACTGTTAAATTACCAGCGCGAATGGTTCAAATCAGATGTAACGGCCGGAATATCGGTGGCTGCCGTGGCATTACCGGTGGCCATTGCGTATGCCAGCTTGGTGGGCGTTGCGCCTGCTGCTGGGCTGTACTCGTGTATTTTACCGATGCTGGCGTATGCGGTTTTTGGTTCATCCAAACAACTGATCATTGGGCCCGATGCCGCAACCTGTGCGGTGGTTGCCGCCACCGTTGCTCCGCTAGCGATGGGTGACCCTGAACGCTATTGGCAACTGGTGATTGTCATGACTATCATGACCGGCTTGTGGTGTCTGATAGCCAGCCGTTTTCATTTGGGTGTGCTGGCTGATTTTTTATCACGCCCGATCTTAACCGGTCTGCTTAACGGGGTGGCGGTGACCATTATTGTGGGCCAGCTCAGTAAAGTGTTCGGTTTTACCTATGAACAACGCTTTTTAATTGAGCGTATTTTATCCGGTGTAAACTATATTGCACATTCACATGTGATTACCGCGGCGGTCAGTTTACTGACGTTTTTGTGCATATTGGCCTGTAAACGGATTAAACCGCGTTGGCCAAGTTCGCTGCTGGCGATGATAGTTGCCGCATTTACTGTATGGCTGTTTAATCTCAGCCAATATAACGTTGCAACCATTGGCCATGTGCAGGCCGGTTTGCCGGTGGTGCAGTGGCCCGTTTTCCCTCCAAGCTTGTTGCGCGATATTGTGATGCCCGCACTGAACCTTGCGGTGGTCAGCTTCGTGAGCATGATGCTCACCGCGCGAAGTTTTGCCGCTAAAAATGGCTATGATATAGACCCCGATCAGGAGTTTCGTGCGCTAGGGCTGGCGAATTTGGCGGCCGCATTTTCGCAGGGGTTTGCGGTCAGTGGGGCTGATTCACGTACTGCGGTTAATGATGCTAATGGCGGAAAGTCTCAGCTGGTATCGATTGTGGCCGCACTGATGATTGCGGTAGTGATGTTCTTTTTTACCACACCGTTACAGTACGTGCCGATTGCCGCACTCGGGGTAGTGTTGATCTATTCATCATTTCATCTGATGGATCTGCGCGGTCTGTTTTTCCTGCGAAAACGCAATAAATCGGCTTTTTGGCTGGCACTGTTTACCTTTATCAGCGTATTGGTGATGGGGGTTATCCCCGGCATTATGATGGCCGTTTTGCTGGCTTTGGCTCAGTTTATGAAAACGGTATTCCGCCCGACTGAACAACTGCTGGGGCTAGATGAAGAGGGCTTGGTGCGTTCACTCGGTAACGGCAACGGGATTAAATCATTAGATCAGGTGATGATTTACCGGTTTAACTCACCGCTGACCTACTTTAACGTACCGTATTTTAAAAAACGGGTGCTTCAGTTGGTGGATACTGCCGAAAATCAGCCACGCTGGGTGGTGCTTGATGCGGTATCGAGTTTTACCTATGCCGATGTCAGCGTGCTGGCCGTATTGGCCGAGCTACAAAAAGCGCTGAAACGGCGTAATATTCGTTTAGTGATTGCCGGGCGTTTAACCGAGATGACGCGTTGGCTGAAAGACTCTGGCCTGCAAAACGGGGATTATGGCGTAGTGCTGCTGCCTGACATTTATTTAGCCGTGCGCTTGGTGCAAAGTGCACAGTGTGTTGAATGTTCACTTGAAGGTGGCGGTACAGCCTAGCGGCTGAACTCTGTCAGATCTGAATACTGAGATAACGTTTTTAGTGAACGGGTACCAAACGGCCTGTAAATACCGGATGTACGCTGAGTCTAAAAAACAGGTACAAAAAGGCCGCAGTGTGTTTGCGGCCTTTTTGTTATTTCTGGTGTCGATAAGCGTGTTGAGAGTTATTGCTCGCTCACGGTTTCAGAACGCTTGAATATTTCCAGCATATACAGGCGGAACAGGAAAATTAGCATTAGTGCACTGGTCAGGTTATAAACCATGCTGACAAGCAGCGCAAACAGTGAGCTATTCATCTGGATACTGCTATCTAATGCACTGATTAAGTACACCACCGGTAAGCGAATCCCCAGATAGATAATCAGATAACCTTGTAAAATCAGCTTCATCCACGGTTTTGAGGCGTGCCAGCTCGATTTTAAAGCCTCAATCATGCTTTGGCCTTCGGCAGCCAGAAAGCAGGGGGCCAATGCCAGACGAATGGCAACATAAATACCGGGTAAAATCAGTGCAATAGCGCCCGCAAAGGTAGCTAAACCCGATAACACTTCTACGCCGAGCATCGCAAAATAGAGCGGTACGCCAGCCTGTATTGCTGTGCTGATGTTGGCTACATTTCCCCGCGTACTGAGGATCACAAGGCTCAACAGGCAGCCATTAAACAGCGGCGTTGACAAAATATTGAGCATAGTTTGCGCACGCATGGTTTTAATGGCGATCTCTTGTTGCGACAGTTCAACCGAATTGATGCCGCTGAGCATAAAATGCTCGGCAATAACAACAATCAGGGCTGCCAGCAGAGAGAGAAGTAAGACAGTATTGAGGTTATTGCGGATGAAATTAAT
This sequence comes from Plesiomonas sp. ISS29, assembly GCF_056522795.1. Taxonomy (NCBI): domain Bacteria; kingdom Pseudomonadati; phylum Pseudomonadota; class Gammaproteobacteria; order Enterobacterales; family Enterobacteriaceae; genus Plesiomonas; species Plesiomonas sp. ISS29. The sequence goes on along the minus strand of NZ_JAWRZQ010000001.1, from coordinate 2,407,712 downwards.
GCTATCGCGGAACAGTAAATTGGCATTGGTTGGCATGAAAACTCCTTCCGGTTCATGCAGGGTACGGTTATTGCGGCTGATTGTAGCGGGTTGCCGGATAGAATTAAACGGACATAACCCCGTTAGAGCAGTGGAAAACCAGAATTGTGATTGATTGAGTCGGAAAATTGAGCAGGAAAACTACCGGAAACCCGTGTAGTTCTCCTGATAAATACGCGTTAATGTACGGTTAAAAGCATCGATATAGCATCGATATAGAATCGATATAACATCGGTTTTACGTCGAGCTATATCTTTAGTTCAGGTTATCAGCGCAGATTGCGGGTTGCCGCTTTCATTGGGCGGATAAAATCGCTCAGTGCGGTTAACATCAGTTGTGGCTGGTCAAGATGCTTGGCAATAATATTGACAACCGCCGATCCTGAAATTGCCCCTGCCGCACCAGCCTGTATTGCAGCAGTAACTTGCGATGGCTCTGCGATACCAAAGCCAAGCAGTGCCGGTGGAGCATTGTAATCACGCAGTTGGCGCACCAGATGATCTAACGGCATCTGTGCCCGGCTCTCTGTTCCTGTCACGCCGGCTCGTGAGAGCAGGTAGGTGTACCCTTTACTATGCTGCGAAACCGCGCGTAGGGTCTGCTCATCGGCATTGGGCGGGCAGATAAAGATAGTTTCGATACCATACTGCTCGGCAACTGCTCGAAACTCACCCGACTCCTCAACCGGAACATCGGCGATTAGCACCGAATCAACACCGGATTGGGCGCATTGTGCATAAAAATGCGCGATACCGTTGGCGTACACCAGATTTGCGTACATCAGCAGGCCTATCGGAATGGCCGGATGCTTTTTGCGAATTTCAAACAGCATCTCAAAGCAGACCGAGGGCGTAACTCCGGCATGCAGCGCACGTAAGGTTGCGGCTTGAATGGTCGGGCCATCGGCTGACGGATCAGAAAACGGGATCCCCAACTCAAGAGCATCGGCACCGGCTTCAATCAGGGTATCAATAATCGCCAGTGATTGTGCGCGGTGCGGATCACCGAGTGTTACAAAAGGAACAAAGGCGGCCTCTTGTTGCGCATGTAAACGGCTAAACAGGGCGGCATATCGGCCACTGCTGGCCTGAGTTGGTTGTGTGTGATTGATATGCATTACATCACCCCGTTATCTTGCAAAATTTTATGTACAGTGAAGATATCTTTATCCCCACGGCCTGATAAATTGACCACCAGCAACTGTGCTTTTTCCGGCGCACTGCGGGCCATTTTTAGTGCATGAGCCAGTGCATGTGAGGATTCGAGCGCGGCAATAATGCCTTCACTGCGGGCAATTTCCTGAAATGCATCCAAGGCTTCGGCATCAGTGACTGAGACATAATCGGCACGGCCTGTACTGTTTAAGTAAGCGTGCTGTGGGCCGACTGATGGGAAATCAAGCCCCGCGGATACCGAGTATGATTCTTCAATCTGCCCCTCTTTATCCTGCATGATCGGGCTTTTCATACCAAAGAAAATACCGACCTTGCCGTGTTTTAACGGTGCACCGTGCTGGCCACTTTCTATGCCTAAACCACCCGGTTCAACACCAATTAAGTTGACTGATGGCTCTTCGATAAAATCGGCAAACATACCAATGGCGTTTGAACCGCCGCCAACACAGGCGATCACCGCATCGGGTAAACGGCCTTCGATTTCGAGGATCTGGCGCTTGGTCTCTTCACCAATCATACGCTGGAATTCACGCACAATAGTTGGGAACGGGTGCGGCCCTGCAGCAGTGCCCAGCATGTAGTGTGCGGTTTCGTAGCTGCCTGACCAATCGCGCAGCGCTTCGTTACAGGCATCTTTGAGCGTTGATGACCCTGAGGTGACGGGGATCACTTCCGCCCCCATCAAGCGCATGCGAAAGACGTTCGGTGACTGCCTTTCCACATCTTTTGCACCCATATAAACTCGACACTTTAACCCGAGCAGAGCGCAGGCTAGTGCGGTGGCCACGCCATGTTGCCCAGCGCCAGTTTCGGCAATGATCTCTTTTTTCCCCATACGCTTGGCCAGCAGTGCCTGCCCCAATACCTGATTGGTTTTGTGCGCACCGCCGTGCAGTAAATCCTCTCGTTTGAGATACAGGCGGGTTTTTGTTCCGGCGGTCAGATTCCGACACAACGTTAATGCGGTTGGCCGGCCCGCATAGTTGATCAGAAGATCGGTAAACTCTTGCTGGAATTGTGGATCTTGCTGCGCATCGACAAATGCAGCTTCGAGCTGGCGCAGTGCGGGCATAAGTATCTGCGGCACAAACATACCGCCAAACTCACCAAAATAGGGGTTGAGTAGTGTCATGCTGAAACTCCCTGCTGACGTAAACGTAAGAATGTGATGTCCATTTTTTCTTTACTTTTGATCCCCGGCGCACTCTCTAGCCCCGAGTTGAAATCAAGCCCGATGGTCGCAAAGCGTTGCGCAACAACGGCATTATCGGGTGAAAGGCCACCGGCCAGCAGGGTGTTATCCAGCCCGATAGGTGCCGATTCTGATGCCGTTTTGGGCAGTTTATTGAGCAGTTGCCAGTTAAACGGCTGGCCTGTGCCGCCGCTTTGCCCGTTAAGCTGGGTATCAAGCAGATAGCGGTCTATGTGTGGTAGCGTGACCACGGGTAAACTGTCGAGTTGCGGGTTAACGGCGATGGCTTTCCAGATCTGGCACTGTACAGGTAACTGCGCGCGCAACTCGATTATGTAGTCGGCGCTCTCATCACCATGCAGTTGCACGGCGGCAAGGTGTAAACGCTCAACCGTTAAGCAGATGGTTTCTATTTTGGCATTGCGAAACACACCGATATAGTGCAGTGGTGCGGCAGCTTGTACTGCTTTGGCGGTGGCAATATCAACATAGCGTGGTGATTTTCCAACAAAAATCAGCCCACCATAGTATGCCCCCGCCTGATACGCGGCCAGTGCATCGTCAGGGCGGGTAAGACCGCAGACTTTGTTCTCACCGTAGATTATCCGGCGGATAGCACTGTTCAGATCATCTTCGGCCATCAGAGCGCTGCCAATCAGGAAACCCTGTGCGATGCGGCTGAGTTCAACAACCTGCTGATGCTGATGAATTCCCGATTCACTGATAATAATAGTATCAGGGGAAAGGAGCGCAGAAAGTTCAGCCGTTCGCCCTAAATCAATGGAAAGATCGCGCAGGTTACGGTTGTTAATGCCGACGACACGCGCTTTTAAGGCCACCGCACGTTTTGCCTCTTCAGAATTACTGACCTCTGTCAGAACCCCCATACTCAGGGTATCGGCTACCGCGTGGAGCGCTAGATATTGCTCATCACTGAGCACTGAGAGCATTAACAGCACGGCATCGGCCTGATGCAGACGTGCAAGGTAAATCTGATACGGGTCAACAATAAAATCTTTGCACAATACCGGTTGTGTCACTTGCTCACGCACTTGCGGCAGGAACGAGAAGCTGCCCTGAAAATATTTCTCATCAGTCAGTACTGAAATCACCGAGGCATAAGGTGCATAAATGCGCGCAATCGCGGCGGGGTCAAAATCAGCGCGGATTAACCCTTTTGATGGTGATGCCTTTTTACATTCGAGAATAAATACCGGCTCAGATTTGTGCAGTGCGGCATAAAAATCACGATCGCTTGGGATCACATCAAGCACAAAATCTTCTAGCGGGCGCATTGTTTTTTGCTCGGCAATCCACAAGTGCTTATCTGCCACAATACGTGTGAGTACTGTCTCTTTCATCCTTTAACCTCGAACTGCAAGATGTTGAACTTTTTGGTATGCCTGATCACTGTTAAGCACTGACAATGCCTGTTCAGCATTGTGCTGTAGATTTTCGTGTCCGAATAGCCGTAACAGTAACGCAACGTTGGCGGCTACGGCATGTTTGTGTGCCGTCGTTCCTTTCCCCTGCAATAAATGTGTGATGATCTGCGCATTTTCTTGTGCATCACCTCCGCGTAGTGCATCAAGGCTGGCAGCTTTTAATCCAAAGTCTGCGGGTGTCAGGCTGTACTGAATAATTTTGCCATCGCGCAGCTCGGCAACGTGAGTTTCACCGTGCAGAGCTACTTCATCAAGCCCTGCGCCGTGTACCACCGCAGCACGTTCAAAACCCAATTCTTGCAGAGTGTGTGCAATTGGCAGCAGCAGAGTTGGGCAGTAAACCCCCATCAGCTGTACGGCCGGGCGGGCGGGGTTTATTAGCGGGCCGAGCACATTAAAAATGGTGCGGGTTTTGAGCTGCTGGCGAACTGGCATAGCATGGCGAACACCGCTGTGGTACTGCGGGGCAAACAGGAAACAGACCCCAAGCTCATCAAGCGCGGCGCGTGAATCTTGTGCCGACATATTGATATTGATATTCAGAGCGGCGAGTAAATCAGACGATCCGGTTAAGCTCGATACACTGCGGTTACCGTGTTTGGCAACCTTAATGCCGCAACAAGCGGCAACAAATGCGCTGGCGGTGGAGATATTGATAGTGCTTGCGCCATCACCGCCAGTGCCGACAATATCAGCAAACGGGTAGTCGGGGCGCGGGAAAGGTTGGGCATTGTGCAGCAGGGCCGAGGCCGCACCGGCGATCTCTTGCGGCGTTTCACCCTTGATTTTCAGCGCGATCAAGATGGCGGCTAGTGGCACGGCATCTATTTCACCCCGAATAATAGCGTCAAACAGGGTATGACTCTGCTCGCGGGAGAGCGCTTCCCGCCGAAACAGAGCATCAATAATAGCGCTGATTGTGGCATGCATCTGGATATCCTTTTCGCGTTGTTCTTGTCCGTTAACATCTTGAACTCTTCACCCGTTATCATCTTCAGGCAGAAAGTCGTTATTCGGTGTATGCCGCCTCAGCATGATCATGGCGGGATAAAATAAACGGCTGCATAACCCAGCGTAAGGTGTTCGCCAGTAATGTTGCCCCTTGCGTGGTCAGAATAGATTCCGGATGAAACTGAAATCCGCAAACGCGATCTATATCATGGCGAATGGCCATCGGGATCCCGTTGTACTGTGCATTGACCACCAGCTCTGCGGGAATTATCGTACCGGCCAGAGAGTGATAACGTGCCACCGGCAATGGTTGGGCTAAACCGGCAAACATGCCGCTGCCATCATGGGTAATCGCCGAGGCTTTGCCGTGCACAATTTCACCGGCTCGGCCAACGTGGCCACCGTACGCCTCAATCAGTGCTTGATGCCCCAGACAGATCCCAATCATCGGCGTTCGCCCTTTGAGTGCCGCGATCAATGCTGGCATACAACCGGCTTTTGCCGGCTCACCTGGGCCGGGTGAGAGCACGACAATCGGGTTATCAAGTACAGACAGTGCGGCGGTAATTTGCGTGACACTGACGCTGTTGCGGTAGACGGTAACATGGCAGCCAAGCATCCGAAATTGGTCAACCAAGTTGTAGGTAAAAGAGTCAAAATTATCCAGCAATACGATATTGATCGGCTGGCTGTTGACTGGTGCCGGAGCGGATACCGATTCTGTTAGCATGCTGCTGACTCCGTGATCTGAAAGTTATGGGCACGAATAATTGCCGATAATACCGCCTGCGCTTTGGTGCGAGTCTCTTCTGCCTCTGCTTGCGGTACAGAGTCGTACACCACGCCTGCGCCGGCTTGTACATGCGCTATCTGGTTTTCAACATAGGCTGATCGAATCACAATGCAGGTATCGAGATCGCCGTGCCCGGTCATATAGCCCACCGCGCCGCCATAACTGCCGCGTTTTCGCTGCTCAGTTTCATAAATCAACTGCATGGCACGTATTTTGGGTGCACCAGTAAGCGTGCCCATATTCATACTGGCTTGATAGGCGTGCAGTGCATCAAGATCATGGCGCAGTGTGCCGATAACGCGCGAAACTAAGTGCATTACGTGGGAATAGCGGTCAACTTGCAGCAGATCGGCCACGTAACGGCTGCCCGGTTCGCTGATACGTGCTACATCGTTACGGGCTAAATCAACCAACATCATGTGTTCGGACAGCTCTTTTTTATCCAGCCGTAAATCCAGCTCTAAGCGGCTGTCTAGGTCATAATCCAATGTACCGGCGGCTGTTTTACCGCGCGGGCGTGTGCCGGCAATGGGGTAAATTTCAACCTGACGGCTGGTGGCAGTAAATTTCAGCGCACTTTCCGGTGATGCCCCGAACAGTGTAAACAGCGTATCTTGCATAAAAAACATATACGGGCTGGGGTTACTCTGTTTCAGTTCACGGTAGGCGGATAACGGGTTTGGGCAGGGCAAACTAAAGCGCCGTGAGGGTACAACCTGAAAAATATTCCCACATTGAATATGTGCTTTTAACGCCTCTACCGTTTGGCAAAATTGCAGATCAGAGTGGCTTACCGTTAACTGGCCCTGCGTCAGTGTCGGCGCTGGCTGGGCTGCTGGCAGTGTTTGTAGCTGCTGGTAAATGGTCAGCAGGCGGTTGGCTAGCCGTTGCTGTTCATGCCCACAGCTGGCAAATGCCGAGGTTTGCACATGCGCCCGCTGATGCTGGTGATCCATAATCAACAGCGTTTCTGCGATATAGAAACAAAAATCGGGGCAACGCTGATCATGCTCTACGGCTGGCATCGGCTCAAATTGTGCGGCTAAATCGTATGAAAACAGTCCGCCAATAAACAGCGCCTCAGGGTGCTCGGCAGGGCTTTCAATGCTCTGCAATACTGCTCGTAAACTGTCAAATACGGAAACGCTTTTTAGCCGTGAATCTTCATCTTGTGTCACATTATTTTGCGTAAATTGCAGGGTTAACTCTGCGGCATTACGCTGCTGTATTACGTCAGCGGTTAACACTGCAGAAGCTAAAGCCTGTTGTAGGATATCGAGCACACGCAGCCCGTTGTCAGACAGCGCCTGCAATGTCACCTGATTATCTCGGCATACCAACCTGACCGCTGCATCAATTAACAACAGGCTTTTTAGATTTTTTTTGCTGTTGATTTCAGCCGAATCAAGTAATAAGGTTGCCGGATTTTCCCCGCACAACGCTTCAAAAACCCGTGTAGGATCAGCGTAATAGGGAACATCTCTGCAAAAGACCTGTATCCGTGGTTTTACTGGCATATGCCCTCACTGTTATTCCGTTAACTGCTTAAAAAGGATAAAAAAACCCGCATTAGCGGGCTTGGTCTGTTCAAGGGGAAATTCTTAAAGCATCAAGAAAAGACCCAAACAGCGCCCGCACAGAGAGAATTGCGCCAGCCGTAATGATTAACATTTTTAACATTGTAAGTCATCGGGGTGTTGCGGTCTGTCTGCTGCATAATTAAACTCCGTGCGCCTTTTGTACTATTAAGCTGATACATTGATGCTTTGTCAACCTGTTTTTGGTTGTTTTCATATCATGCCGCAGCGCTAAACGCTGTTAATCATAAGATGCTGCGATAAAATGAGATCATAAGCACATAAAAGTGTATTTTGTGATAAAGCAACGGATGTTGTCGCGGTACGGTGACTCTGTTGGTGGAATGTAATGCCTTCTGTTGAGTAACCGGAATAGTAATGACTGAATCCCTACGTGATCGTTTTCCTCTGTTTGATTTGCATAGCCACAGCACCGCCTCTGATGGCAGTTTAACGCCAACCGAATTGGTACAGCGCGCGGTGGCGCAGCAGGTCAACGTATTAGCATTAACTGATCACGACACGGTCAGCGGCTTGGCAGAAGCTCGGCAAGCGATAACCGATGCTCAACTGCCGTTACAGTTAATCAATGGCATCGAGCTTTCCACTTGTTGGGAAAATATCGAGATCCATATTGTCGGGCTGAATATTGACCCTGAATCTCTGCCGTTACAGCAGTTAATTGTCGAGCAGCAGGAAAAGCGTCATGCCCGCTCTGTTGAGATAGCGGTCCGGCTGGAAAAGCACCGCATTCCCGATGCGCTGGCCGGTGCGCAAAAGTACGCGCAGGGCAGTGCGATTAGTCGGGGGCACTATGCGCGCTATCTGGTTGAATTGGGTATTGCCAGCACCATGCAGGGTGTATTTAAGAAATATCTGGCAAAAGGGAAAATCGGATATGTTCCGCCACAATGGTGTACAATAAATCAAGCGATTAGCGTCATTCATGCCGCAGGCGGGCAGGCCGTTTTAGCGCATCCAGCTCGGTATGGGTTATCAGCTAAATGGCTGAAAAACCTGCTAAATGCCTTTGCTAACGCAGGCGGGAATGCCATTGAAGTGGCGCAGTGTCAGCAAGCGCCGCATGAGCGCAGCCAGTTAGCTGCGTATGCAAAAGAGTATCACCTGTCAGTGTCACAAGGTTCTGATTTTCATCAGCCCTGTGCCTGGATAGAGCTCGGACGGAAATTATGGTTACCGGCTGACTGTACCCCTGTCTGGGATTCATGGTTATTGCCGTCTGATCAACTACTGTCTGATTCTATGACTATTTGATCAACAGTGCTGTGTGGCAGTGACAGGTACGGAGAGAGCATGAGCCAGTTTTTTTATATCCATCCAGATAATCCACAAACTCGTCTGATTAATCAGACCGTTACCCTGCTGCGTGAAGGCGCAGTGATTGTTTATCCGACAGACTCAGGCTACGCGATGGGTTGTATGGTCGGTGATAAACATGCGATGGATCGTATTGTGCGTTTACGCCAGCTTGATCCTGAACACAATTTTACACTGGTTTGCCGCGATTTATCAGAGCTTTCTTTGTATGCGCAGGTGAGCAACTCAGCCTTTCGGTTGATTAAAAACAACACACCTAACGCTTATACCTTCATTTTGAAGGCAACAAAAGAAGTGCCTCGTCGTCTGATGACGCCGAAACGTAAAACTATTGGTCTTCGTGTACCGAATAACACCATTGCTCAAGCGCTGCTAGAGGCTCTTGGTGAGCCTTTGATGTCGACATCACTGATTTTACCGGGCAATGATTTTGCAGAATCAGACCCTGAAGAGATCCGCGATAATCTTGAGCATCAGGTTGATTTAATTATCAATGGGGGTTATTTGGGGCAACAGCCGACAACCGTGATTGATTTGACCGAAGATGCGCCGGTTATTGTGCGTGAAGGCTCAGCCGACAGTACGCCGTTTCAGTGATTGTTAACGATTCATCGTTGATTGATTGCTGGCGCGCGTTGCATCGGGTATGATGCTGCCCCATTTTCTGTCCTTTATATACCCGTTATGTCTTTAATAATCGGTGTATCTGGCAGAACCGAATTACTCCGTCATACTGGCAATACATCACTGTTTTGCACTTCGTACGCAGCAGTGATCATGTACAGATAAAATTGTGCGCATACGCCTGAATTAAAGACAAATATACTGTTAAATTCAGGCCGCCAGTAACGGTAGACACAGTGAACGACGCCTGTGAAGGCGACAATAAAGAGGTTGGCTCCTATGAGCGAAAAACTGCAAAAAGTATTGGCCCGCGCTGGCCACGGTTCACGCCGTGAAATAGAAGCCATCATCGGACAGGGCCGTGTCAGTATCGACGGTAAAATTGCGACACTCGGTGATCGTGTTGAGCCAAGTCAATCACTGAAAGTACGTATCGACGGGCATCTGGTGTCGATTAAAGAAAAAGATGAGGTTATCTGCCGCGTACTGGCGTATTACAAGCCAGAAGGCGAGTTGTGTACCCGTAAAGATCCAGATGGCCGCCCGACAGTCTTTGATCGTCTGCCTCGTATGCAGGGTGCTCGCTGGATTGCCGTAGGCCGTCTGGATGTAAACACCTCGGGTCTGATGCTGTTCACCACTGACGGTGAGTTGGCTAACCGTCTGATGCACCCAAGTCAGGAAGTTGAGCGTGAGTACTCAGTGCGCGTTTTCGGCGCAGTTGACGATCCTATGCTGCAACGTCTGCGTTTAGGCGTGCAACTCGAAGATGGCCCTGCATCGTTTAAAACCATCAAATTCCAGGGCGGAGAGGGTATCAACCAGTGGTTTAATGTCACACTGACTGAAGGCCGTAACCGTGAAGTGCGCCGTTTGTGGGAATCACAAGGCGTGCAGGTGAGCCGCTTGATCCGTGTGCGTTACGGTGATATCAAACTGCCAAAACTGGTTCCACGTGGCGGCTGGTCTGAGCTTGAGCTAAAAGATGTCAACTATCTGCGTGAACTGGTTGGCTTGAATGCCGAGACTCAGTCGAAAGTGGCAGTAGAGCATCAGCGTCGTCAGCGTAATCCTAACCAGATCCGCCGTGCGGTACGTCGTCATGCACAGCAGCAACAGCAACAAAAGCAGCGTCGCCCGCGCCGTCCGGCCTAAGTGATATAGAACTGTAATAAAAAGCCTGCAATCTGGTTAAGATATGCAGGCTTTTTTTTCGATTTCTACCAGTGCTGATAGAGCAAATACGGATATCACAAAACGGGTATTACACCGGCTGTCGATATTACACCGAGTGACTATAGATTAGCGCGCTGCACCGGGTAGCCGGTTTGGTTGTGCATCAAAACTCTTTCCGCTTTCATGCTGGCTATCATCGCCCATTAAATACAGATACAGCGGCATAATCTCAGCAGGCGTTTTTAGCAGCTCCGCATTTTCAGCCGGAAACGCACTGGCCCGCATTTTAGTACGTGTACCGCCGGGGTTAATACAGTTCACCCGCACCGCGCTGTTTTCCAGCTCATCGGCCAGCACTTGCATCATGCCTTCGGTGGCAAATTTTGATACCGCATAAGCGCCCCAGAATGCACGGCCTTTTTTACCTACGCTTGATGAGGTAAAAATCAGTGATGCCGACGGTGCAAGTTGCAACAAGGGGAGCAGTGCCTGCGACAGTAAAAATTGCGCATTCACATTCACTTGCATCACTTCCCGCCAGATTTTCTCTTCATATTGCGCCATAGGCGAGAGCACACCCAGAATTCCGGCATTGAGCAGCGCACCATCAAGGCGGCCAAACTGTGCGCGAATAACATCGGCCATATCCTGATAGTGTTGGCGGGTTGCTCCCATCAGATCCAATGGCATAATTGCAGGCTCTACGCCACCTTCAGCCATAATCTGATCATAAGTGGCTTCGAGTTTGGGTACGGTTTTACCCAGTAATATCACGGTTGCGCCATGCCGAGCATAGCTGAGAGCCGCTTCCTTGCCGATACCGTCACCGGCACCGCTGACCAAAATAATCTTATTTTCTAGCAGATGGTTAGGCGCTTGATATTCCACGTAACACCCTCTTCTCTCAGTAAATTTAATGCATCAACGTGATGGTTTCTCTATTGTACCCAGATTGTATTTTTATCGCGACATTGGGCATTCAGCCCGCTTTTGTTACGATGTAAAAATGACATCTTGAATCTAAGGATAAACCGTGGAATTTTTGTACCAATATGGTGTGTTTTTAGCCAAAGCAGTAACGGTATTTGCCGTCATTGGCGGCTTGCTGGTACTGGTGTTCGGGCTGGCACAGCGTAATAAACCGAATAAGCGTGGTGAGTTGCAAATCACGGATTTAGGGCAACAGCACCGTGAATTGGTGGATGAGCTTAAAGAGCTGCGTCTTGATGAACATGCGCTAAAAATTGCGCGTAAAAAGCAGAAGAAGGCCGATAAAGTACAGGAAAAAGAGCGCAAAAAAGCAGAAAAAATGGCCGAGAAAGAGGCAGAAAAAGCCACTAAGTCTGCTGATGCGAGTATAACGCCTGAAAATACAGTAGAGTTGGCCGGAGAACAGCAAAGTAGCATGCCAGAGCATGCCAAGCCCTGTGTGTATGTGCTTAATTTTAAAGGCAGCATGGATGCACATGAAGTTGCTTCACTGCGTGAAGAGGTGACCGCCGTACTTGCCATTGCTACTGCAAAAGATGAGGTTCTGCTGCGTTTAGAGAGCCCAGGCGGTGTGGTACACGGTTACGGGCTGGCGGCTTCGCAGTTGGCACGAATCAAAGCGAAGGGGATTAAGCTGACGGTAACGGTTGATAAAGTGGCCGCCAGTGGCGGGTATATGATGGCATGTGTGGCTGATCATATCGTTTCTGCACCGTTTGCGATTATTGGCTCAATCGGTGTTGTGGCTCAGATCCCTAATATTCACCGTTTACTCAAAAAGAATGATATTGATATTGAGCTGATGACTGCCGGTGAATACAAACGCACCTTGACCATGCTCGGTGAAAATACCGATAAAGGCCGCGAGAAATTCCGTCAGGATTTAGAAGATACACATCAATTGTTTAAGAATTTTGTGGCTCAGCATCGCCCAAGTTTAAACATTGATCATGTCGCCACCGGTGAGCACTGGTTCGGTGAGCAGGCATTGGAATTGGGGCTGGTTGATGAAATTGCAGCCAGTGATGATATCTTGCTGCGCGAGATGGCTGAAAAAGATGTACACGAAGTCCGCTACATTTTGCGGAAAAAGCTTACAGATAAATTGGCACATAGCGCAGAGAAGGGTGCGGATCGCCTGCTTATGCGTTGGATCCAGCGCAGTCAGCGCCCGTTGCTGTGACAACCATAAGGTTATTACCTTATATGTTTGAGTCTGTTTTTATTCGATAATTCCGAGAGGCTGTTTATTCAGCCTCTGTTATTTTCGGCCCGTGCGCGGTAAGTTTGTATATGAAAAATATCTTGTTGTGCATGAATAAATAAGAACAGAACGATATAAGGTTGTTGTGATGTACTGGATATGGTTAATGCTCTCTTTTCGCGGCCGAATTTCAAGAATGCAATTTGGTTTGGGGTTAGGTTTTTTAGCCGCACTCATTCTGATAAGTCAGGGGTTGTTAGGGTTAATCAGTATCATTTCAGGTGCATTTAGTTTTCATGCAGTTTATATTTTTAATGCATTGATCAGTGCCTATGCAATGCTGGCGCTGATGGCAAAACGCTTGTCTGATGCGCGTCTGTCTAAAACCCTGCTCTGGGTAAATCTACTTCCTGCTGCAGGAACAGTGATGCTTTTTGGTGTTTTATTTTTATGTGCCACAGTCATTCAGGTTGATGAAGAGCGCACGCCTTTGGAAACATCCTCAATTTCACGCTAAATCACATTAAACCTGTTGATATGGTTCAATATTTTTTTGAAAAGCAGCCACACAGCAGTAACCCTAATACAGATTTACGGTTGTATGGCTAGCCAGATAACAGGTTCACTATGGCATGCTGTGCTGTGCTGTGCTGTGCTGTGCTGTGCTGTGCTGTGCTGTGATCACTGAGCTTATCGGCGTGAAACGCGAGTAGTGCGAGAACAGAACGGCTGAAAATGTTAGCCAATCAGTTGATACTGTTTTGACAGTGCCTGAGCTAGTAACTTAAACATATTAAAGGTGGCTGTGCTCTGGCTGGTTGGTAGGCCGTTTTCATCAAGAAAATAGTTTCCCCGAAATATTAAAATCCCGTTTTTTTCCTCAACACTGTCTACCGACATCCCTTCAATAAAATCATCATGTTCAGTCATCAGTGTGTTGGCGATTTCTAATAATTCAGTGCGGCTTATCAGTTGTTTATCTTCAGACATAACCTATTCTCTAATTTTTGAATGTGTCTTCTCGGTTGGTATCAGGTGTAACGTTAGGTAATACGCCAAGATATTATAGCGATTTTTTACTGTTTTACAGTGTTATAGCACGATTAGGCTGCCTTTTTTCTGTTCTTTTGTTGCTGTTTTTTGTAACCTGTTACTGCTGAAAGTGATAAATATTGCCCAGTTGCAACAGCTGAGTCAGTTCGTCCAGCGCAGAATAAGACTCTTGCAGCAGTGTTGGATCACGTAATTCAGCCGGAATCAGGCGATCCCGATAGTGTTTGTTTACCCACTGTTCTAAACGGTCAATTTTTGCCTCATCGAGTAAACAGTGCTGATTTACGGCGCTTAGTTCGGCAGGTGTCAACACCACTCTCAAGCGTAAACAGGCTGGCCCTCCACCATTTTGCATGCTTTGGCGTAAATCCATATAAATAACCTGATTAATGGGGTTTTTCTGCGTAAGAAGGGTGGATAAGTAGCTGGCGATAGCCGGATTAGACTGACACTCTACCGGTGCAATCAGTGCCATACTGCGGTCGGGCAGCGTGACTAGCTGAGAGTTAAACAGGTAGCTCTGCACGGCATCATCCACAGATATATCTGTATCAGAAACCGCAATCAAGGTGATATTTTCACCATTTAGCCGCTGTTCAAGTTGCTGTTTTACATTTTCCATCGCTAAAAAAGCATGTTGATGATAAAACAAGACGTTTTCATTGCCGACAGCGATAACATCATTATGAAAAACACCCTGATCAATAATAGCCGGATTCTGTTGTACAAACAGCGTATGCTCAGGGGTTAAGCTATGTAACCGCGCGATAGCTTGGCTGGCTTCATAGGTTTGTCTGGCCGGAAATTGCTGCGGGAATGGCCGGTTTTTATCAAAAAAAGTACGGCCATAAACAAACAGATTTATGCCTGATGTTTCATGCCGATGACAAAGGCGAGTATGGTTGGCCGCACCCTCATCACTGAACATATCATGAGAAGGTAATGGCAAATGATGTGCAAAAAACTTGTCATTCGGGAAAACGGCACGCAAAATGCGCCCCGTAGTATCAGATTCCAGTGAACGATGAAATTTATTGATCAAATTTGCTGGCGTAAAGTGCACGCGTTTATCGGCTGTATCGGTACTCGGAGAAACGGTTGCTGCATTGGCTACCCACATTGCCGAGGCTGACGTTACCGCCGCAAGCAAGCGGGGATTTGTTTGATACACACTCTCTAACACTTGCGCAGGTGTTCCGGTAAAACCGAGCTGGCGCAATGTGTGAATAGCGGGGCGCTCTTGCGGGGGCAAAATACCCTGAGGCAGGCCCAGTTTGAGCATGGCCCGCATTTTTGCTAGCCCTTGTAATGCTGCGTGTTTCGGGTTAGATGGCTGCTGTGCATGGTGTGTTGATGCCACATTACCGACCGACAATCCGGCATAGTTATGTGTCGGGCCAACAAGACCGTCAAAGTTAACTTCTGCACTGTGCATGATCTTCCCCTCATGACGTGATAACGGATAAAAATTGGCGTGTATCTTGGTTTGTATCAATAATAGCAACAACTCAATAACCTGCTTTGCGTTTGGGCGCTCTGCATTTGGTGATTTACATTGACACACTCGCTTGATAGATAAATAAATTTTAGTTAACAAATAAATAACATTGGCGCATTTTTTATGCAAGTTGCTGTCAGCCAATTATCCGAGCGGCAAACAATAAATCAGCCTATGATCAAAAAGTGGTTGATCTCCTTGATTTGTACCGCAATATAAATAGAGACGTTTTTTTTACGGGTTGCTGCCATGCCAGTACTGATTCATTCATCCATTAGCGTGGATTTTTGTCTCTGTCGATGGGGCAGCCGGAAAGGATCAATTAGGTAATCACCACTATGGGTAAGTCGCTCGTTATCGTAGAGTCCCCTGCGAAAGCAAAAACAATCAATAAATATTTGGGTAGCGATTACATCGTTAAGTCCAGCGTGGGTCATATCCGCGATTTACCTACCAGTGGCTCGGCCTCGACAGCAGCCAAGAAAGCACCGGTAAGCACCAAGGGCTTAACACCGGAAGAGAAAGCTATCGTTACCAAGAAAAAAGAGCGTGATGCGCTGGTTTCACGTATGGGTATTGACCCTTATCATGACTGGAGTGCACGCTACGAAATTCTGCCGGGCAAAGAAAAAGTGGTTACAGAGCTGCAAGCTTTGGCAGAGAAAGCCGATAAAATCTATCTCGCAACCGACTTAGACCGTGAAGGGGAAGCCATTGCATGGCACCTGCGTGAAATTATCGGTGGTGATGACTCACGCTATCAGCGTGTGGTGTTCAACGAAATCACCAAAAATGCTATTCAGCAGGCATTTGAGAGCCCGTCAGAACTGAATTTGGATCGGGTGAATGCACAACAGGCCCGCCGTTTTCTTGATCGCGTTGTTGGCTACATGGTTTCTCCACTGCTATGGAAGAAAGTGGCCCGCGGTTTGTCTGCCGGACGCGTACAATCTGTTGCTGTGCGGCTGGTGGTTGAGCGTGAGCGCGAAATTAAGGCCTTTGTACCGGAAGAGTACTGGGAACTACACGCTGACTTGCGTGCGCAAAGCACCGTGCTGCGTATGCAGGTTTTGCAGCGTAACGGCAAAGCGTTTGAGCCTGTTACACAAGCCGAAAGTGATGAGGCCGTTGCTCTGCTTGAAAAAGCAGCCTATACCGTTACCGACCGTGAAGATCGCCCGACATCAAGCAAACCTTCCGCACCGTTTATCACCTCTACGTTGCAGCAAGCTGCTAGTACCCGTTTAGGGTATGGCGTGAAAAAAACCATGATGCTGGCTCAGCGCTTGTATGAAGCGGGGCATATCACCTACATGCGTACCGATTCAACTAACCTGAGCCAAGATGCACTGAGCATGGCGCGTGGTTTTATTGAGTCTGAATTTGGTGAAAAATACCTGCCGGAAAAAGCATTAACCTACTCTAGCAAAGAGAATGCACAAGAGGCACACGAAGCGATTCGTCCTTCTGATGTGGCTATTCAAGCTGAGCAGCTTAAGGATATGGAGCAAGACGCACAAAAGTTGTATGCCCTGATTTGGCGTCAGTTTGTTGCTTGCCAAATGGTTCCTGCCCAGTATGACTCCACCACATTAACCGTGACTGCCGGTGAGTTCACACTGAAAGCGCGTGGACGAACACTGCGCTTTGATGGTTGGACTCGTGTACAAGTGGCTAACCGTAAAAATGATGATGATCAGGCCTTACCTGCGGTTGAGAAAGGCCAGAAGTTTGATCTACAAGCGCTTGATCCTAGTCAGCATTTTACCAAGCCTCCGGCCCGTTTTAGTGAGGCATCGCTAGTTAAAGAGCTTGAAAAGCGTGGCATTGGCCGGCCGTCAACCTATGCAACCATTATCTCGACCATTCAAGATAGAGGTTATGTGCGTGTTGAGAATCGTCGTTTTTATGCTGAGAAAATGGGTGAGATAGTCTCTGATCGTCTCGAAGAGAACTTCACCAAGCTGATGAGCTATGACTTTACCGCACACCTTGAAGGTGAGCTCGATGAAGTGGCAAACGGTAAAGAGGAGTGGAAACAGGTTCTGAATCGTTTCTTCAAAGACTTCACCACGCGTATTGAAATTGCTGAAAAAGATGACAGTGAAGGTGGTATGCGTGCCAACCCAATGATCTTAACTGAGATTGAGTGCCCGACATGCAGCCGCCCAATGGGGATCCGAACTGCCACTACAGGTGTGTTCTTAGGCTGTTCGGGTTATGCTCTGCCGCCCAAAGAGCGCTGTAAAACCACCACCAACCTGATCCCTGAAGCTGAACTGCTTAATATTTTGGAAGGTGATGTTGCTGAAACCAACGCACTGCTGGCGCGTCGTCGCTGTGTCAAATGCGGTACGGCGATGGACAGCTATCTTTTGGATAATACGCGTAAATTACACGTTTGTGGTAATAATCCAAGCTGTGATGGTTATGAAGTTGAGAAAGGCGAGTTTCGTCTGAAAGGCTATGATGGCCCGGTTATCGAATGCGACAAGTGCGGTACTGAGATGCACTTAAAAGTCGGTCGTTTTGGTAAATACATGGGCTGTACGAATCCTGATTGTAAAAATACCCGTAAGATTTTGAAAAGTGGTGAAATTGCACCACCAAAAGAAGATCCGGTACCACTGCCTGAGCTTAAGTGTGAAAAATCAGATGCCTACTTTGTGTTGCGTGATGGCGCAGCAGGTGTATTCCTTGCAGCTAATACGTTTCCTAAATCACGTGAAACACGTGCACCGCTGGTAGAAGAGCTAGTGATGTTTAAAGATCGGCTGGCAGAAAAACTGCGTTATTTAGCTGATGCACCGGTAGCTGATCCTGATGGGAATAAAACCACCGTACGCTTTAGCCGAAAAACGAAGCAGCAATATGTAGCTTCAGAGAAAGACGGTAAAGCAACGGGTTGGTCAGCATTCTATGTTGATGGGAAGTGGGTCGCAAAAGAGAAGTAATCGAGTATTACTTATTGCAACCGTGATCCAATAAAAATAAAAGCCGCAAATGCGGCTTTTATTTTTTGTCTGACCCGTCCTGAATAGCGTTGACACGTTCCTGACTTAAATCTGGAGAACGTGATGATGATTGAGTTCAAACGCACCCAACGTGATTATCCTCTATCCTTTAAAATAGCTGTTGTTGAGCAGGTTGAAAAAGGCGAGATGACCTATAAACAGGCCCAGCAGCGGTATGGTATCCAGGGGCGCTCTACCGTTCTTGTCTGGCTGCGTAAATATGGCCGGCTTGACTGGAGTCCCGGACTTCCTGACCTAGTGAAGAGGAAACGGCCTGTGGCTCAGACGACTATCCCGCTTACACCCGAGCAAAGAATCAGGGAACTTGAAGAACAGCTTGAGCTGGCGAACCAGAAAGCTGAGTTTTTTGAGTCGGTTATCAATGTCCTGAAAAATGATTACGGGGTAAATGTCGTAAAAAAGCGGCCCGGCAAGTCCTCGCGCAAAGTCCGGCCCCAAAAATAACCGTTACGCGCGCATGCCAGTTCCTGGGGCACAGCAGACAGGCGTGGTATCAGGACAACACAAGGCGCAGAAAACGCCAGGAGCATCATGCCCGGGTTCTTGCGTTTGTTGCCCGAGTCAGGTGTCGTCAGCCGCGAATCGGCACGCGTAAACTGCACTATCTGCTGAACACTCAGGCCGATAACATGCTGAATATAGGACGAGACCGTCTGTTTAACTTGCTGAATGAATACCGGCTTCTGGTGCCAGTGAAACGGGCGTATCACAAAACCACCAACAGCCACCATCGCTTTTACCGGCATCCTAATCTGCTGAAACCCGGCCCAGGACAGGTTACCGCCCTTGAGCCAGAGCAGGTCTGGGTTGCCGACATTACTTATCTTCCACTGCTCAGTGGCACAGCTTATCTGAGTCTGGTCACAGATGCTTGCTCCAGAAAAATCATGGGTTATCATGTCGGGGAAAACCTGCAAGCAGAAAATGTGGTAAAAGCGTTTAAACAGGCTCTGAGGCGAAGAAAAACGACGGGGTCCCTGGTTCATCACTCTGACAGAGGGCTGCAATACTGTTCAGCGCTTTATCAGTCAGTCCATGAGAAAAACGGGATAACCTGTTCAATGACCGATGGTTATGACTGCTACCAGAATGCACTGGCTGAGCGAATAAACGGGATCCTGAAAAATGAGTTTTTACTCTCGCGTCCTGCAGACCTAGCGCAAGCCCGGAAAATGGTAAAAGAATCCGTGGCAATTTATAACCATGAGCGGCCACACCTGGCCCTAAAATACAAAACGCCCGATGATGTTCATCAGGCATTTTACAGACAGAAAACTGTCAACTTATATCAGGACTAGTCAGTCGAATTTGAGTGGTACAATTATCTGCGCAACCATTTTCACAACATACAGTTTACATAGAAATCAGAGTAGCGCACTGATCCAGCATCTTTTCATTGTCGTATATTGCTAGGTGCATTATTGCATATGCCGTTCATTTATTGTGCTTTGCAATAATGTGATAACAAACTCATGCAACTTAAATCAGTTTTTACCATTTCTTCTTCGGTTGAAATAACTGATCTAGATCATCAGATTCTTTTTGTTTTGACTGATTATTGAGCTTACGCTTTACTTCGTTTTGATGGCTGTTAATTTCTTCAATATCCGCAATCATGCGAGTGGTCATTTTTTCCGCATAATCATCGTCATATTTTGCTAGCACATTAAGCCCTTTCGTCAGCAATTGCTTTGCATTGCTCCACTGATTGGCGGTAAGTGCTTCACGGGCGCGTTTATACAAATTATCAATGTTGATCATTAACTGTAAACGCTCTAAACGCTGGTTTTCAGCAATAAAAACTCGAGTCTCTTGCCGGCCATAGCCATGTTCAGCGCGGATCACTGCCCGTAATCGGCGGATTAGCTTTAATAAAACCAGCGCCTGTTTATCATTATCGGGGGGAGTGAAATGGCTTAACTCTTGGCCCGAAAAATGCTGAGTAGAGTGATTAATTTGCGTTTGTAGTGCAGCAGCTTGCTCAGCTAAGTCAGTATTTTTAGGGTTGAGCAGGGCTAATCCTTTAATGGCAATCAGGCTGCGTGTTTGTAAACAAAGCAGTAGATCTTTACTAAAAGGAATGGTATTTATCTGCGTTAATAGTTGATCTGTTTCATCAACAATAGCGTTTAATTTTTGAGCTTCAATACGTTTGTCATGTTCAATTCTTGCCCGGTTTTGAACAATAATGTTGTAACCAATCACCAGTAATAAAAGAACACCAAGTAAGATGAAGAAAAGAATTAAGTTCATAAATGGGCACTCTAGATCCAAGAGTCATAAAATCGCAGTTAAAGATACATGATCAGGGCATTGCAAGATAGTAGAAGGGCTCTATTCTTGTGATATGGCTATTTTGATCATCTAGTGCTGAAAAGTAAGATGTAAATCAGATTAAACAGATTTAACTTCATCTTGATGTTCTGATTGCATAGCAATTTGTCAGTTTTATGAATAAACTCTGATACAGAGTATACACTTAGTGGATAAGTAATTACTTTAAGTGTCACCCTAGGCAATAGTGCCACGAGAGTTAAAGGAATAACGGTTGAGTTGGCTATGAAATTACAACAGCTTAGGTATATTGTAGAAGTCGTTAATCATAATTTAAATGTATCTTCCACTGCTGAAGGGCTTTATACCTCACAACCTGGAATCAGCAAGCAGGTGAGAATGCTCGAAGATGAGCTGGGTATTCAGGTTTTTGAGCGCAGCGGAAAGCATTTAACGCAAGTCACTCCTGCGGGTCGAGAGATTATCCGTATCTCACGTGATATATTGGCGAAAGTTGAAAACATCAAATCGGTTGCTGGTGAGCATACTCACCCTGAGCGTGGCACACTGAATATTTCAACAACCCACACACAGGCGCGCTATGCGTTGCCAAAAGTGATTAAAGGGTTTATTGATCGTTACCCGAAAGTCTCTTTGCACATGCATCAGGGTACACCTGCACAAATTTCTGAGGCCGTTGCTAAAGGGGCGGCAGATTTTGCCATTGCAACAGAAGCGCTGCATCTTTATCACGATTTAGTGATGTTACCTTGTTATCACTGGAACCGTTCGATTGTGGTCTCCCCGAACCACCCGCTGGCGCATAAAGGGCAAATCACTATTCACGATTTGGCCGCTTACCCGTTGGTCACCTATATCTTTGGGTTTACTGGCCGATCTGAGTTAGATTCGGCGTTTAATCGGGAAGGCCTAACACCGCGCATTGTCTTTACAGCAACGGATGCTGATGTCATCAAAACTTACGTTCGTTTAGGCATCGGCGTTGGCGTAGTCGCATCTATGGCGATTGACCCTGTTTTGGATAAAGATCTGATAGCTATTGATGCCAGCCATATTTTTGGGGCAAGCACTACGAAAATCGGTTTCCGAAAGGGCTCTTTCCTGTGTAATTACATGTACGATTTTATGCAGCGCTTTGCTCCGCATCTAACCAAAGATCTGGTTAATACCGCAATCTCACTACGCTCAAATGAAGAGATTGAAGAGATGTTTGAAGACATTAAATTGCCGGTCAGATAGATAAAGTATGGGCTCTAGAGGTTCTTTATCCCTATTTCATACCGTTTTATGCTGTTTTTGGTACTCTCTACATCACTTTTGATATCGAGTTACTGCATAAAGGGCTTCTCAGTGGGAAGCCCTTTGTCATTCTGCATGTGCGCTTATCGTGCTGTAGCTATTATGCTGTAGTTATTCCACTGTAGTTATAAAGTGCGGTAGATATAAAAAAGAGTGGTGATTTTCAGCATTCCCCCTAAGATACCGAAGAATAAATAAGATATTCACGGATAAACCGTGTGAATTTTTTGATGGTATTTTTCGTACATGACTCTGCACTCGCAATTTGTCACGCTTGATACACTGTTAAGTGGGTTAACTCACTATTGGCAGTTTTACCCGTTTCATTCATTAGAAGCCTATTTTCAGCAGACTGACCCAGAGCTTGACACGGCACTGAGCCGATTATCTTTGCATGATATCGATACACTGGATAATGATAAACAGGCCCTGCTGACCTTTTTAACCCCCTTTATTTCGCATGCTCCAGCGCTATTTCAGGCGGCTCAAATTCCGATAATGCCACGGGATGCAGGGTGTACAACGCTGCCATTATCGGCAACATCTGGTGCAATTTCCCCGCGTAAACAGCAGCAAATTACCGATTTTATTGCCACTATGCCAAACGAAAATCTGCCGGTGCTGGAGTGGTGTGCTGGAAAGGGGCATTTAGGCCGAGCCTTGGCAAAGCAGCGGCATCTGCCGGTAGAGTGTATTGAGCTGCAGGCGGCACTTTGTGCTGATGGTGATACGTTGGCAAAGGCCGAGGGGCTTTCGCAAATACAGTTTTATGAGCAGGATGCTTTTGCGCCGTCAGCAACGCATTTTTTTCGCGCACACCAACATGCGGTTGGCCTACATGCTTGTGGTTCACTGCATATGCAGTTGTTGCAACATGGCGTACGGGCAGCGTGCCATGCACTGACCATATCCCCCTGTTGTTACCACAAAATTCCGACGGATATTTACCAGCCAATGTCTGCTGCGGCAGCAAAATCGGCGCTCAAGCTGGATAAAAATGACCTGCGTTTGAGCTTGCAGGAATCAGTAACCGGTGGCGAGCGTATCAAGCGTTTGCGCCATATTGAGGTGAGTTATCGCTTGGGGTTTGATGCGCTACAGCGCCAGATCCGCGGTGTTGATTGTTACCTGAATGTGCCGAATTTACCAAAAGCGCTATTGGCACAAGGTTTTGTTGCTTTTGTGCATTGGGCGGCAGAGAAAAAAGGCATTGAGTTGCCACATGAGATTAATTGGGCGCACTGGGAAATGATAGGGCAGCAACGCCATCTACAGGTAAGCAGAACCGAACTGGTTAGGCATTTATTTCGCCGACCGATAGAGATCTGGCTGGCACTTGATCGGGCATTATATCTGCAAGAGCAGGGGTATGATGTTCAGTTAGGTGAGTTTTGTCAGCACCCGATTACCCCGCGCAATATTATGATCCATGGGCAACGTAAATGATTTGATTAACCAGAAAAAAAGCCGGTACAAGATGCACCGGCTTAGTCTGTTTATCTGTTTTGTTTAGCATCACCGTAATAACGACCGAAAATGTAGGGCGTTATTTGTATTAATGCTAGAGAGCGGATTAATCGCGCTGGATTAATCGCAGTGAACCACTTTGATGGCCAGACCACCACGCGAGGTTTCACGGTATTTGGCATTCATGTCTTTACCGGTTTCCAGCATGGTTTCGATCACTTTATCGAGTGATACGCGCGGCTCACTGGTGCGGCGCATTGCCATACGCGCAGAGTTAATCGCTTTCATTGAAGCAATTGCGTTACGCTCGATACAAGGCACTTGAACCTGCCCTGCAACAGGGTCACAGGTCAGGCCTAAGTTGTGCTCCATACCGATCTCTGCGGCAATACACACTTGCTCAGGTGAGCCACCCAGCAATTCTGCCAGACCTGCAGCAGCCATTGAGCAGGCAACACCCACTTCACCCTGACAGCCTACTTCAGCGCCCGAGATAGAGGCGTTCATTTTGTACAGCGCACCAATAACACCGGAAGCAAAGAAGTAACGGCGGCACTCTTCATCGGTCACAGGTTTGATGAAGTGATTATAATAGGCCAGTACCGCAGGAATAATGCCACATGCGCCATTGGTTGGAGCAGTCACCACACGGCCACCGGCAGCATTCTCTTCGCTTACGGCCAGCGCAAACATGTTGACCCAGTCAACCACATTCATCGGATCGCTCGATAGCTTGTCTGAAGTAATCAGCAAACGGTGCAGCGAAGAGGCACGGCGTGGAACACGCAGCGGGCCGGGCAGATAACCTTCGGTGTTCAGGCCGCGATCCATACAATCTTGCATGGTTTTCCATACCGCTTGGAAGTAGTGCTCAATCTCTTCCATGCTATGCATGGCCAGCTCATTTTGCAGTACCAAACCAGACAGTGACAGGCCGGTTGCTTGGCAATGTGCTAGCAGGTCTGATGCATGATTGAATGGGTATGGCATCACAAACGAAGAGGTTTGCTCTTTGCCAAAATGCTCTTCATCCACAATAAAACCACCGCCAATTGAGAAGTAAGTTTTGCTTAATACTTTCTCATTGTTGGCAAAGGCATGGATTTGCATCGCATTTTCATGCAGCTCAAGGTTTGTGTTGTGGAAGTTCATTCCACCTTCACGTGGGAAATCAACCTCGTGTGCATTTTTTGCTAACGCTAAACGCTCGGTAGTTTCAACGTTATGAATAAAAGCTGGAATGCTGTCGATATCCACGGTATCCGGCATGTTACCTGCCAGGCCCATAATGATAGCGATATCAGTATGATGCCCTTTACCGGTAAGAGACAGTGAGCCGTATACATCAACGGCAATGCGGGTCACATCCTTGAGACGCCCCATGGTTACCAACTCATCGACGAACTGTTTACCGGCTTTCATTGGCCCAACAGTGTGTGAGCTTGACGGGCCAATACCGATTTTGTACATGTCGAATACGCTAATCACGGTGTTCTCCTCAATGAGGCCACAGGCCAAATTGGTCAATCAAATTAGGGTGTTAGCGCTGATATCTCAACGCTAAAGTAGGTTGTATTTATCCGTGGTGGTGTTTATGCACAAACCACAAAGGGGAGCAGGTAAAAACCTGCTCCCCTCCATCCATGGATGTTTGCTTTCTGTTTGTTAGACCAGGCTGAACACAATCGCAGAGATTGCTACAGAGCCCATCAGTACAACGAAGGCATTGCTTAACTTGTCGCTTCTGTACTTCTGCATCGCAGGTACTTTACGGATTGCGTACATTGGCATGATAAACAGAATCATGGCAATGATTGGGCCGCCGAGTGATTCAATCATACCCAGAATGCTTGGGTTGATGGAAGCAACAATCCACAAGGTTGCAATCATAAACACTACAGTGAAACGGTCAATCTTCTTAATGTCTGGAGTCTTACCATTTGAGCGCAGTTGCTTAACAATTAATCCATTTAGACCTTCACGCGCACCTAAGTAGTGGCCGAAGAATGAACTTACGATAGCAACGAAGGCGATCAACGGGCCTAAGTAAGAGATAAACGGGCTTTCATGCTTGTTTGCTAAGTATGACAGAACTGCAATATTTTGCTGCTTCGCGGCAGCTAAATCAGCTGGGCTCAGGCTAAGTACACAGCTAAATACGAAGAACATAACAAAGCCAAGCAGCATCATTGAAGTGCGCTTTAGAATTTGGCTAGCACGACGCTCTGCATTTTCACCGTAAGTACGCTGCTGTGCCATAGAGAAGGCAGAGATAGCCGGTGAATGGTTAAAGGCAAAAATCAGTACCGGAATGGTTAACCACAATGTTGAGCCAAAATCAGCGAATGATGGCATCGGCGCTGTTAGCATTGAGGTATTCCAGTCTTGAATCAGGTAGATAGACAGGAATGCCAAAATTGCGACCAGTGGGTACACCAGAAATTCGGTGACTTTTAGCATTAGCTTTTCACCAGCGATCATCACCGACATCATACCCAGAATCAGTACGATAGACAGAATGCCACGCGGGACAGATTCCATGCCCAACTGGTTAACCATAAAAGAGTCAACCGTGTTGGTGATCCCCACACCATAAATCAGCACGATAGGGTAGATAGCAAAGAAGTACAACAGGGTGATCAGCTTACCGGCAGTTTTTCCGAAATGCTCTTCAACCACCTCAGTAATGTCACTGCCTGGCTTTGAAGAAGACAGAACAAAACGGCACATACCACGGTGAGCTAAATAGGTCATTGGGCCAACAATCAGCGCCATGACCAGCAGCGGCCAAAAACCACCCATACCGGCGTTAATCGGTAAAAATAAAATACCTGCACCGACAGCAGTACCAAACAGGCTTAGCACCCACGTAGTATCTTGTTTGCTCCACGGTATATTTGCAGCATTTGCTACTGTATTGACAGTTGCTTCTGATTTCATTTCGCCGTCACCCTTGGGGAATTTAGAATATTATTGGTTGTTGGCGCGGGAGTATAGAGGGTTACTCTGTCAAAGATATGTCAGCATGCATTTTCTGTGATCTGGTGAATATATCAGATGAATCAATGTGATTTTGATCACTAGATTTGACGAGAATTTGTTATTTTTGAATAAGATGTGACATTTTGAACTAAACTATGTGATGTGTTGTACGAAGTTACGTAGCATGGCCGCAGTTGCGCCCCAGATCGTTTTTTGGTTAACCGTAATGGCATAGACAGAGTGTGGCTTTTTATTTTGTTGGCGTACCACTTGCCACTCGCCATACTCCGGCAGAGCCAAAAAATTGGCCAGCGGCAACTCAAAAATATCACCTACTTCATTGGCGTCGGCACATAACATAAATTCCGGCTGTACCAGACCAATCACCGGCGTTACCAAATAACCGCTGACAGTACTGATGGCCGGCAGCGTTCCCCAAATCTGAATATGCTCGGCCGTCAGGCCAATCTCCTCTTGAGTTTCTCGCAGCGCTGTCATAATCAGTGAGCTATCAGTGTGCTCTTTGCGCCCGCCCGGAAAGGCTATTTGTCCGGCATGATGACGAAGATGCAATGCTCGCTGCGTTAATAGTAACTGCGGCTCTGCACGGTTAACCAGTGGGATCAGCACGGCGGCTGAACGCATTGTTGCCGTGCTGATTAACGCAGAACCTGCTGGTTTTACCGCTGTTTGCAGCAGAAAACGCGTCTGTATCTTCGCCAGCATTGGGTTCATGGCGTATCGGCCAGCACCGGCAGAATGCGGCCCACTTTATCCAGTGTCTCTTGGTACTCATCGTCGGCACGGCTGTCGGCCACAATACCACCGCCAGCCCAGCAGTGCAGTTTGCCCTGATTTGCCACTAACGTGCGGATAGTGATACTGGTATCCATCCGTCCACAACAGCTTAAATAGCCAATACTGCCACAGTAAAAACTGCGTCGCTGTGGTTCAAGCTCATCAATAATCTGCATCGCGCGGATTTTAGGTGCACCTGTGATAGAGCCGCCCGGAAAACAGGCTCGCAGCAAATCAGTATTGCGCTGCGTTTCTTCCAGTTCTGCCTGTACTGTACTGACCAAATGGTGCACCGCTGGGAAGCTCTCAATCACAAACAACTCGGGCACTGTCACACTTCCGGCTTTTGCCACACGGCCAATGTCATTGCGCATCAGATCCACAATCATCAGATTTTCTGACTGATCCTTTTCTGACATTGCCAGCGCCGCAGCTTCTGCTCTGTCCAAAATAGGGTCAGTACTGCGCGGGCGAGTACCTTTAATTGGGCGGGTGACAACTTGCGTACCGCTAACAGCTAAAAATCTTTCGGGGGATACACTGAGCAGAGCGCCTTGCTTTAAACGGATAAATGCGGAGAACGGTGCTTGGTTATGCTGGTTTAAGCGTAAAAATGCATCCCACTCACTGCCCGTATACGGCGCGCTAAAACGCTGTGCTAAATTGACCTGATAACAATCACCTGAGGCTAAATAGGCCTGCACAGCATCAAACTTTTGCTGATACTCTGCCCGCGTCATATTGGCTTGCCAGCCAGCGGTGAGTGTAAACGGCGCAGTTGTAGTGGGGAGGGTAACCCCTGAAATCTGTTCGGGTATAGGCTGATTTTCTACCTGCTGCAACAGCCACTGATAACGTTGATGCACATCTTGGTGGCTAAACAACGTCAGTGTTTGTTGCAGGTGATCAGCAATCAGCGCCCAGTCATAAATACCTACTGCCAGATCGGGCAGCGTAATATCTGCGTCACTGCCTTCAGGCAGGATCTCAAAACGGCGGCCTAAATCATATGAAAACGCCCCAACTGCACCGCCTAAAAAGGGCAGTGTCGGATGGTTTTTCAGTGCTGGCAGACAGCGTTGCTGGATCTCTTCAAGTAACTGTAACGGATCACCTTTGTGCACTGAGATCTGGTTATTCATCTCGACAGTGGTGTTGTCACCGTAAGTTTCCAGCGTGGCAAGTGGGTCGGCTACCAAAATATCATAACGGTTATGTTGGTGCGTTGAACGCCCAGAGGTGAGCAACATCGCCCACGGCATCGTGGCGAGTGGTGCAAACAGATTTAACACACACTCTGTGTGGTATTCGAGTGCCAAACATGAGGGGAAGCTGCTGTTATTTATAAACATCTCAGATTTGTGATAACGGATTAATCGGTGTGTGAATGCGCGCATAGTCACGCCAGAAACCTGAGAGTATCATAGCTTTACGTTATAGGGGATCGATACGATAAGGATGTTGCATTATCTCTCTACGTGTCCCACTTCGTATCTCTGCCCTTGCCTACTTTGGAAGCCTAAAAATATAAGAGGATCGACCGATGACTATCATCCGTAAAGATGACCTCATTGACAGTGTTGCAGATGCTTTACAGTACATTTCTTATTACCACCCGCTCGACTTTATTCGAGCAATGGAAACTGCGTACAACAAAGAGCAGAATCAGGCCGCCAAGGATGCGATCGCCCAGATTCTGATTAACTCACGAATGTGTGCTGAAGGGCATCGACCGATTTGTCAGGATACCGGTATTGTTACCTGTTTTGTCAAAATTGGTATGCAAGTGCAGTGGGATACTGACGACACCGTGCAAGAGATGGTGGATGAAGGCGTGCGCCGCGCCTATACCTTTGCGGAGAATACTCTGCGCGCCTCGGTTGTTGCCGATCCGGCGGGTACCCGTAAAAATACCAAAGACAACACCCCCGCGGTGGTTCATATTGAAATGGTGAAGGGCAATACCGTTGAGGTTTCAATTGCCGCGAAGGGTGGTGGTTCAGAAAATAAATCGAAAATGGTGATGCTCAACCCGTCAGATGATATTGCTGAGTGGGTCGAAAAAACACTGCCAACGATGGGGGCCGGCTGGTGCCCGCCGGGCATGCTCGGTATTGGTATTGGTGGTACGGCAGAAAAAGCCGCTGTTATGGCGAAAGAAGCCTTAATGGAAAGCTGTGATATTCAGGAATTAATCGAACGCGGTGCACAGACCACCGAAGAGAAACTGCGCCTTGATATTTATCAGCGAGCCAACCGCTTAGGCATTGGCGCACAAGGGCTTGGTGGATTAACAACCGTACTCGATGTCAAAATTAAGAGCGCCCCGACACATGCCGCCTCCAAACCGGTAGTGATGATCCCCAATTGTGCGGCAACCCGCCATATTCATTTTACCCTCGATGGTTCGGGTGCGGCAGAGCTGATACCGCCTTCACTTGACCAGTGGCCGAAAATCACTTGGGAAGCCGGTGCGAATGTGCGCCGAGTTAATCTTGATACCGTGACACCGGCAGAGATCCAGCAGTGGACCGTCGGCGAAACCGTGCTGTTATCGGGCAAAATGCTGACAGGGCGAGATGCTGCACACAAGCGTATCCACGATATGCTCAGCAGTGGTCAAGGCCTGCCTGAGGGCGTTGATTTTAATAATCGCTTTATTTACTACGTAGGCCCAGTCGATCCGGTCGGTGATGAAGTTGTTGGCCCCGCAGGCCCGACAACCTCTACGCGAATGGATAAATTTACCGAGATGATGCTTGGCGAAACCGGATTAATCGGCATGATCGGTAAATCAGAGCGCGGCCCAGCGGCAATAGAGAGCATCAAAAAACATAAAGCGGTTTATCTGATGGCTGTTGGTGGTGCGGCATATCTGGTGGCGAAAGCCATTAAAACGTCACGCGTGGTTGCTTTTGCTGATTTAGGCATGGAAGCGATTTACGAATTTGATGTAAAAGATATGCCGGTTACCGTGGCGGTAGACAGCAGTGGCGCAAATGTACATCAAATAGGGCCTGATCTCTGGAAAGTAAAAATTGCTGAGCTTGAAATGCAGAAATAACTGAGTTCCGACTGTTTTCAATCTCTGTCTTGATAGATTCGGTCTTTATCTTTAAAAAAGGAGCTTCGGCTCCTTTTTGTTTTGGCATATGGTATTTCTCTGCATATATTGCTCAGCCTGCTTTATACTCGATCCCCCTTATAGTCGATAACCTTTCTCGGTATGAAAGGGACAGCACCGTGCAATATTGGGTAAATTGAGTCGATAAATTTTATTGTGAAGTTTAATAAGGAGTCACTCTGATGAGTCTGCCCGCATTATCACACGCAGAACAACAAGAAGCCGTTGAGAAAATTCATCAACTGATGGCACAAGGCTTATCAAGTGGTCAGGCGATAGCACAAGTTGCAGCAGAGATCCGTGAGGCAAAACAGGGGCAAACCGTTCCTATCATGTTTGATGATGAGGAGGATGACGACGAATCTGCATTATCAGAGGCTGATTCAGATACGGATCATGATAACTATGATGATGCGGATGACAGCCATGATGAAGACGATCATGACGCAGAGGAAGACGATGATACCCGTCAGGATGATGATCGTTATGAAGCCGATTCACATGCACCGCGTCGCCGTAGCAAGCAAAATGATGAAAACCGTCATTATGACGAGTATGACAGCGATAATGACAACGATAACGATGATCAGTATTACTAAACTCGGCCTACCTTCGCCAATGCGTTGAACCTGAATATCAGGTGAAAGCGCACTACAAAGTGGTTGAGCGGTCAACAAACATCATCATAAGTACCAAAAATAAAAAAAGCGCTTTTACGATATACCGTGAATAACGCGGATATCGTAAAGCGCTTTTTTCATGTTTTTATCAGCTCAACCAAGCGATTGTCTGCGTGGTAAATTTGTTGCCGCGAGTATTAGTCTTGCAGCAACAGATTGATATTAGAGGTATTAATGTGCATCTACCCAGATAAATTTAATCAGGAACAGTAATGCTACGGCAACAACACACGGATTTAGCTCTTTCCAGCGGCCTGTACCGGCTTTTAATACACAGTAAGAGATAAAACCGGTTGCAATACCTTCGGTGATTGAGAAGCTAAACGGCATCATAATGGTGGTGATGAACGTAGGTGCTGCTTCGGTCAAATCACTCCACTTCACTTTTGCCAGATCAGCGGTCATCAGTACACCAACATAAATCAGTGCGCCTGCTGCGGCATAGCCCGGCACCATGGCGGCCAGCGGTGAGAAGAAAATCGCCAATAAGAACAGGATGCCGACCACAATGGCTGTCAGGCCGGTACGCCCGCCAACCGAAACACCGGCAGAGCTTTCGAGAAATGCAGTAACCGATGATGTACCCATAAACGCACCGCCGACAGAGCTGATGCTATCAACATACAGGGCTTTTTGCATATTTGGGAAGCGGCCTTTCTCATCAGCTAATCCAGCTTTGTTGGTCACTCCAATCAGAGTACCGGAAGAGTCAAACAGGTTGACCAGCATGAATGAGAAGATGATCCCTGCTAAACCAATATCTAGAGAGTTAACCAGCTCTAATTGGCCGAATACCGGCATAATGCTTGGCGGCAGAGAGACCAGCCCCTGAAACTTCACATCACCAAACAGCACGCCCAGCGTGGTGGTCACAATCATCGAGATCAGCACGGCCGAATAGACACCGCGAGCGGCTAAAATCACGATCAGGAAAAAGCCCAACGCTCCCAATGCACAAGGCAGAGAGGCTAAATCGCCTACGGTCACCATAGTTGCAGGGCTAGCGACAACAATTCCGGCATTATGCAGGCCTAGCAGGGCAATCAGCAGACCAATACCGCTGGTAATCCCAATACGCAAACTGACGGGAATATTTGAAATCAGCCAGTAACGAACACGAAATACGGTCAGCAACAACAGACCTACCGCACCCCAGAAAATCGTTCCCATACCAATCTGCCATGAGTAACCCATACCCACAACAACTACAAATGCAAAGAAGGCGTTTAGCCCCATTGCTGGAGCTAGCGCAATCGGCAAATTGGCAAACAGCCCCATCAGAATACTACCAACAGCAGCAATAAGACAGGTGGTAACGAATACTGCTTGTGTATTCATTCCTGCATTTGACAGGATCTGCGGGTTAACGAAAATGATATATACCATGGTCAGGAAGGTAGTGATCCCCGCGACCAGCTCTTTTTTAGGGTCCGTGCCGTGTGCTTTCAACTTGAAGAGTTTTTCTAACAAGCCATCTTTTATTGAAGTATTCACGTCAGTATTCATTGCTCAGTCTTAATCAAAGTGAGATAGAGATCAGGATTACGCTGTATTCTCTGGGGTGAGCGGTGTAATGGGGCAGAGTCTAACGAACATCACACTTTATGTATTTTTACATAAAAATGTGATGTGACATAGTTTCCTACAGACTCTTTTCTTCCACGCTGAGGCCTTGAAGAGATAATCGCGCTGATTTTGTGCAACCCTATTGCCGTTTATTTGTGCTATAGCACATTACTGTGCGAGTTAATATGAATGATTGATCCTTGTTTTTTTATCCCTCTGCTAGGGCAGGGAAAGCCGGCAAGGTATGATAGCGGCCGATACAGTTATTTTGACAATGGCCTTGGCTGTATAAAAATATACGCCTGTAAAAGGTCTGCATAAAAAATAGGAAGGTACGATGTCGGAAGAGTGGGTCACCATTGATAGCATTGCACGGCAAAAAAAAGCTGATGTACTTATGATCACTTTTTTCAGCCCAGATGATTCAGAGCTGGATGAGTTTGATTATAAAAATGATGAATTACGCATTAAAACATTGGCATGGCTGGATAAAAACAGCATTGGGTACCGTGAGTGTTTTGATTTATGGCCGGATAATGACGCTGATGTGCCCTATCTTGGCGAGCTATTCATTGATGTGACTGTTGATGAAAATAATACGCTTTATCAAGAGGTGGTACACAAATTTGAGCATGAAGACGGCAGCAGCCGCTACCCGGGCATCAGCCTGTTTATTATCCCGCTAACACTGGCAAGTAAATATCAGCATCGCGATACGGCAAAATAATCAGTGTTGCTATTTATAGATGAGCGGTAAACCATAAAAAACAGACAATAAAAAAGGCATGTTCCCAACCAAATGATAGGGCATGCCTTTTTTGATCCCGTAGTACGGGTTATTTTTACTGTTTTAAACCGGTTTTGCTATTGCTCATGAGCTTCATGCTATAGCAAACACTAGAAGCCCTGTATGTGGTTTTCCGCATACAGGGTAAACAGCAATTACAGTACGTGAACAGATGAAGTATTGGTTGTGCCGCTTGGTACTAGTGCACCGGATACCATCACAACAACATCACCTTTCTCACCCAGACCAGAAGCCAGCGCCGCTTCTTTACCCAGACGGTAGAAATCGTCGGTAGAAGCAATCACAGGAACGATCAGCGGTGTAATACCTTTGCTAAGAACCAGCTGTTGTGCTGTTTTCTCATTGGTAGTCAGTGCCAGAATATTTGCCTGTGGGAAATACTTACGCACTGATTTTGCTGATTTGCCGCCTTCAGTGGCAACCACAATCAGAGGTGCTTGCAGCTTTTCAGCAGTTTCAACTGCACCTTTACAGACAGCTTCAGTAATACGCAGCTTAGCGCTGTCATTTGCAGCAGACAGGTTGCTTGGCATTACACGGTCAGTACGCTCACAAATGGTTGCCATGATAGACACAGCTTCCAGCGGGTACTTACCTTTTGCACTCTCACCTGACAGCATGACTGCATCAGTACCATCAAGAATGGCGTTTGCTACATCACCGGCTTCTGCGCGGGTAGGGCGTGGGTTCTTGATCATAGAATCAAGCATTTGCGTTGCGGTAATCACCACTTTACGCGCACGGTTACATTTTTGAATCATCATCTTCTGTGCGAAGATAACTTCTTCTACTGGGATCTCAACACCCAAGTCGCCACGGGCAACCATGATACCGTCAGAGGCTTCCAGAATTTCGTCAAAATTGTCCAAGCCTTCTTGGTTTTCAATTTTAGAGATAATCTGAATTTTTTCTCCGCCGTGTGCTTTCAGGTGCTCACGGATAGCTAGCACATCATCACGCTTACGGATGAAAGATGCAGCAACAAAATCAACACCTTGCTCACAACCAAAGATCAGGTCACGCTTATCTTTTTCAGCCAGTGCTGGCAGTTGGATAGAAACGCCCGGCAGGTTAACGCCTTTGTTCTCACCCAGATCACCGTTGTTCAGAACGGTACAGATAACGCTGTTTTCGGTCACTGAAGTGACTTTCATACCAATCAGGCCATCATCAACCAGAACGGTATCGCCTGCTTTCAGATCTTGCGCAAAGCCTTCGTAAGTTACCGCAACACAACTGGTATTACCGATAACGGTTTTGTCAGTGGTGAAGGTAAATGTTTGGCCAGCAACCAGAGAAACATCGTTACCACCTTCAAGTTTGATGGTGCGAATTTCTGGGCCTTTGGTATCAAGCAAAATAGCGGCACGAGTACCGGTTTCTGCCATAACTGCACGCAGGTTAAGAATACGGTTACCGTGCTCTTCGTAGTCACCGTGTGAAAAGTTCAGACGCATCACGTTCATGCCGCTATCTAGCAACTTGCCGAGCATCTCTTTAGATTCAGTTTTTGGGCCGATAGTACAAACGATTTTGGTTTTTTTCATGGTCAAATTATCTGCAACGAGTAATGAATAAATTCGGGTGACCAGTCAGCAAATAAGCGCAGAGCTGCTGGCATACGGAGCGTAGTGATAACGCTATAACACAGTAGAAAGATGAAAGATTTTTGAAGATTGTTGTATTTAGGCGTGATAGTTGGTGTGTTAGCGTAAAACAGGTATGCATCAATAGGGGATTATTATTTCTTTTCAGCGAGATAGCTGCGAGAGCGGTATGAGTGCCTCGATATAGCAGTTGTTGTAAATTGCCGAAAAGGTTAATCATATAAAATAAATCATATTCCTAAACGAGTGATGCAAATGGCCGAATGTAACACCCTAGCCTGACGTTACACCCGTGTTATCGGTATGCCGCTTGCCGTACATAACACCAGTGTATTGTATCTGCCGGTTATTGAATGGTTAGATGCATAAATTGCTCTATTAAGCACGATAATCGGCAGACCTGTTTGTCAGCAAATTGTGCGTTCAATAACCTATTTGTTTGTTAAGTGCGCGATTGAATAAAATGCATTTCTATGCATTTCTATGCATCAATAATCAATATTTCGTCTGTTCATCGCGTATGAGTGTGACCATTGAAAATATAGATACAGGTCACATTCAGTGTTTACCGTGACCATTATAGGCAGGAAAAAGCGATTTTCAAGCAATCTGAATCGATTCAGTAAACTAACCGCACTAACTGCTTTTATTTACACCGCGAAAAAAATCGTAAGGCAAGTGTATTCGATTGCCTTCACAAAATGTGCTGCGTGTGCTTAATCGTAAATATTACAGCGGTAAAGCGCATCGAAATACTGATCAATATTTTCAACGTTCAGTACATACGGATCACACAACCCAGATTGTCCGGTTGTGGTTTGATAGCCCGCGTTGAGCAAATAGCATACACACCAGATAATCAGTACTGTGTAGAGGATCTTCCTGATAAACATTTTGGTGCGTGTTCGTAGCATTTGTGCGCTCACTCAACAGGCTATCTGCTGTATTGGGGGGGTAAAGTCTTGGTGTTATCATATTCAAAACATACTCAGAGTCTGGTGTAGGCTCAACTCTTGGCTCTGATCATTTGGCATGGCTATTATAGGCATGGCTTTATGGTACGGTTTGAGACTACTCTTGAGTATCTTTCTATTCATATCTGTTTATATTCTCTATGTTAGATAAAAGTTTTAGATAAACAACCTTTAGCGATCAAATAATGTAAATAAAGTGTCAATACATTCATTGTGTAGACAATACGTGATTTACACCATATACAGCTTTATATGCAGAATGCTTGGTTTAATCAGCGTGAAACGATTACAATCGCCCGCTTTACGATATGAGCTCAGTTTGCTGAATACGTTCTCTTTCCTGCTTTCCCACTATAGGAATAATCCTCTCTTATTTGTAGGTACAAGCGCAGGTAGAGATGAGACCTGCGGCAAACAAGCATGATACGATAAATTTTAAGCCGCACCGGTAAGCACGCGGATTGACTGAGGAGTCTAAAAATGGCTATTAACTGGTTTCCTGGGCATATGCATAAAGCCCGTAAAGAGATCGCAGAGGTAATGCCTAATGTTGACCTTATTATTGAAGTACTTGACTCCCGTATTCCGTTTAGCAGTGAAAACCCGCTGGTGCCGGCGTTACGTGGTGACACGCCTTGCCTAAAAATTCTGAATAAATCTGACTTGGCTGACCCAGAAATCACCCAACAGTGGTTGGCGCATTTAGAAAAAGAGAAGGGCATTAAGGCGATAGCGTTAACACAGCAGCAGCCAGAGCAAATTCGTGCACTGCTTGATACTTGCGTAAAAATCGTGCCTAACCGTGGTGGTGACTACAAGCCGCTACGTGCATTGATATTGGGCATTCCTAACGTAGGAAAATCGACCTTAATCAATACACTGGCTGGCCGAATTATTGCAAAAACCGGTAACGAAGCGGGTGTAACCAAAATGCAACAGCGTATTAAGCTGGATAACAATATTATCCTGCATGATACTCCTGGGTTTTTGTGGCCAAAACTGACACCCGAAGCGTGTGGTTTTCGTTTAGCGATTACTGGTGCAATTAAAGATACCGTGATTGACCA
The DNA here is from genome assembly GCF_056522795.1 of Plesiomonas sp. ISS29. NCBI lineage: Bacteria > Pseudomonadati > Pseudomonadota > Gammaproteobacteria > Enterobacterales > Enterobacteriaceae > Plesiomonas > Plesiomonas sp. ISS29. Next base: position 2,370,954 of record NZ_JAWRZQ010000001.1, on the reverse strand, counting down.
TGAAGAAGTGGCCATGTTTGCTGCTGAGTATTTTTTAGACGCATATCCTGAATTATTGAAGGCTCGTTTTCAGTTAACTGAATTACCAGAAAGTGATATTGAGCTGATGGATGCCATTGGTCGCCAGCGTGGTTGCTTGCGTCGTGGTGGTATCGCTGATTTGAATAAAGTGGCCAGTTTGTTATTGAATGAGTTCCGTACTGCAACTATTGGTCGGATCAGCCTTGAAACACCTGAGATGGTGATCCGCGAAGCAGAAGAAGAGCAGATAAAAGCAGAGCTTAAAGCGCAGCAAGATGACGGAAAAAAGAAGAAGAAAAAACGCAAATAGTGTTTGTGGAAAGCATATGCACACAGAAAAGAGCCGAAAAGGCTCTTTTTTATTTTGTGATCACTTGAGTGTGGGCTATTGAATGTAATTTTGGCTATTTTTTCATCAGTTACTCAAGCGGTCTCGCATATGTTTTAGCGTTGGCTACATTAAATTAACATTAAGCAAACAATCTGTGGTAATGGTGTTGCGGTTACGCTGATACATTGATCTCTCGCCGAGCTTCAATGTGGCTTCTACCTTTCACTCAACTCAGGATTGTGTATGCATAAAGGAACTGCTTTTTCTACGTTATCACTGGCGTTGTTACTCGCCGCACCCTCTTTAACCTTTGCACACGGGTATATGGAGTTTCCTGCCGCCAGACAGGAATTTTGTGATAAAGATGGCGGCTATTGGGATTCACAAAATGGCTCAACTATCCCTAATCTTGCGTGTCGTCAGGCTTACTTGCAATCAAGCTGGTATCCTTTTGTACAAAAACCTGAGTTTTCCAAGTTAGTCTCTAATTATAACGATCTGAATGCGGTCAAAACCGCTATTCCAGATGGGCGTTTATGCTCTGCTGGTGATGATAAAAAAGCCGGTATTGATCAACCTTCGCCTGATTGGAAAAAAACAACGATAGATTTATCAAAGGGTGGGAAAACAACGCTGCGCTTTATGGCTGCAACGCCGCACAACCCCAGTTTTTGGCAAATATTTCTGACAAAACAAGGGTTTGATTCTGCAACACAAAAACTGAACTGGGCTGATCTAGAGCTGATTGCCAGCTTTAATGATCTGCCGGTAACGGTGATTGACGGCAAAAAATATTACCAGATGGATGTACAGTTGCCGACAGGGCGCACCGGAAATGCGGTGTTATATACCCGCTGGCAGCGCGCTGATCCAGCTGGAGAGGGCTTTTATAACTGTAGCGATCTGAGCTTTGGTGGCGGTAGTGCTGTTGTTGCCCCGTGGCTAAATAAAGGCAGCTTCATTAAAGCAGGCCAAGATGCGAAAAGCGGGGAAACAGTTTGGTTTAGAATTTTTGATGCATCAGGTAAAGAGGTGGTGACTGAAACACTGACGCTGACCAGCAGCAATGAAACAGAATCAGTATGGGGGCAGCAGTTAGCCACCAAAGTGAACAATACGTACGCCAGTATAGTACAGGTTGGGGTGTTGGATAACAGCGATAAGGTGACTTATGCTTCTGGTGATTTATATACCAATCAGATATTTGTGAAGAATAAAGATTATACATATCAGTTGGATATTCGCACCGCAAACACAGCTCCGGTTGTGGCTGCACCCGCTAGTGTTAGCGTGGCGAGTGGCCAGTCGGTCAGTTTTGATGTGTCAGCTACTGATGCAAACGGTGATAAGTTAACCTTCACTTCGTCAGCAGGTACAGTGGTCACTGCTACCAATAAAGCGACTATCACCTATCAAGCACCTGTTTCAGCACAAGATCAAAGTGTGACCATTAATGTCACGGTTAGTGATGGTGTAAATAAGGTACTGCAGCCTGTAACCGTTAATATTAAGGGCACAGGTGCTACGCTGCCAACCACACCAAAAGCGTGGGATGCCAACAGTATCTACCAAGCCAATGATTTGGTCTCGTATAACGGAGCGCAGTACAAAGCTCAGTGGTGGACAAAAGGGGAAACGCCGGGAAGCAGTGCGGTATGGCTGAAAGTGACAACTGACAGTGGCTCGGCAACGGGGCCCGTAGCATGGTCGGCAGATATCGCCTATACCACCGGCCAGACAGTGGTTTATCAAAATAGCAGCTATAAAGCAAAATGGTGGACGAAAGGTGAAACCCCGACCACATCAGCGGCATGGCAGAAGCTGTAAATAGCGGAGTTATGTGCCTGCAAAGGCTAAAATAGCGCGTAATGTTACAGATTAGTATTGCGAAGAAGCGCTGGTTCACACAGGCATGCTAATTCAAATAAACGAAAATAAACCATAACACGGTAATATCGAAACTCTGTGTTATGGTTTTTTATCTCAATTCAGCAGGCTAGGCATTAATACTTTTAATACCTGGCAAGTGCCCCATTTGAGCACGGGTGCAGTGTAAGAAGTGCTGAATAGCTGGGTCGTGCTGTTCGTTGCAGCGTACTCCGGCATACAGCCTTCGCCATAACCCTTTTTCACCAATCGGGCGGGTACACAACAAGCCCTGCTGCTCTACATCAAATACTGCCCAGTGTGGCAGTGCAGCAACCCCCATTCCAGCGGCAACCATCTGAATTTGCAACAGCGTACTGTCTACCGTTTTCAGTTTTGGCTGAATATTCGCTGGTTGTAAGAAGCGCCGCCATGCATCCAAACGCTGTTTTTGTACCGGATAAACCAGCAATATTTCGGTTTCAAAATCAGCGGCAGAGAGCTCCGGTTTTTCGGCTAGCCGGTGTTGCGGTGAGATAATCCAGCGCATTTCAAAATCAAACAAGGGGGCAAAAAAGAGATCGGCTCTGGGCTGAATATCACTGGTGATCACAAGATCCAGCTCGCCCTGTGCCAGTAAAGGTTGCGGATCAAAAGTGGTTGCGGCGGTAAAGTTCAGATCGGTATGCGGCCATGAATCTTTAAACTGTGTTAGTGCCGGTGTCAGCCACTGTATACAGCTGTGGCATTCAATCGCCAACTTCAAACTCGCCCGAATCTGGATGTCATTAGCGGTAATTTGATTTTCGACATGCTGAATTTTTGGCAAGATCTCTTTAGCTAGCTGTAGTAGCAAAACGCCTTGTGCCGTGAATTTGATCGGTTGGCTTTTACGGATAAACAGCGGGTGCCCTAATCGTTGCTCAAGGTCGGCAATCTGGTGTGAGAGTGCCGATTGTGTTTGGTGTAACACTATCGCTGCACGGGTCAGGCTTCCCTGTTCATGTAAAACACTCAGGGTAGTTAAGTGGCGTAATTCGATCATGAATTCCCTTCATAATGCAGATGAACAACTTCCGGTTGTTGAGATCACTCTAACGGTCAATTATAGATGTGTAAACATCTGGATGGCCAAATGGAGAAGATTATGAGCATTATCAGTCATACCCTCGGATTCCCGCGTGTTGGTTTGCACCGTGAACTGAAAAAAGCACAAGAGCAGTATTGGGCCGGAGACATCAGCCAGCAAGCTCTGCTCGACACCGGTAAAACTTTACGTGCCAGACACTGGGCGGCTCAGAAAAACGCCGGTATCGATCTGCTGCCCGTAGGTGATTTTGCATGGTATGACCATGTTCTGACCACCAGTTTGCTGGTTGGCAATGTGCCGCAGCGCCATTTACGTGCCGATGGCCGAGTTGATCTTGATACCTTATTCCGCGTTGCCCGTGGCCGTGCTCCGAGTGGCCATCAGGCCGCTGCGGGTGAAATGACCAAATGGTTCAACACCAATTATCACTATATCGTGCCCGAGTTTTATCAGAATCAGCGTTTTTGCCTGACATGGACACAGTTGCTGGATGAAGTGGATGAAGCGCTGGCACTTGGCCACAAAATTAAACCGGTTCTGCTGGGGCCGTTAACCTATCTGTGGTTGGGCAAAGTTAAAGGTGATGCGTTTGATAAACTTAGCTTGTTGCCGGCACTGGTTACCGTGTACCAGCAGGTGTTGAGTTTGCTGGCACAAAAAGGAGTTGAGTGGGTGCAGATTGATGAACCTGCATTGGTGCTTGACCTCCCGTCTGAGTGGTTAAACGCTTATCACACCGCCTATACCACGTTGAGTAAAGCGCCGATTAAATTGCTGTTAAGTACTTACTTTGGCGGGATAAATCACAACCTTGCGGCTGTCGCCACACTGCCGGTTGCAGGTTGGCATCTTGATACTGTGCAGGGAAGTGATGATCTCTCAATACTGATAGCACAGTTGCCAAAAAATGCCGTGATTTCGCTCGGGGTTATCAATGGCCGCAATATTTGGCGGGCTGATTTGGCGGCTAAATGGCAGCAGTTGCAGCCATTATTGGCCTCGCTAGAGGGGCGTTTATGGCTCGGTACATCGTGCTCTTTATTACACTCACCGGTTGATGTTGAGGCTGAAACCAAGCTTGATCCTGAAATAAAAAGCTGGCTGGCGTTCGCACAGCAAAAGTGTCAGGAGCTGACACTTTTAACACAAGCGCTGAATCAACCAACAGATATTCAATTGCAGTCATTGCTGGTGGAGTACAGCGCACCGGTGCGCGCACGGGCAACATCAACACGGGTGAATAATCTGGCCGTTCAGCAGCGAGTTGCTGCGTTGCGTACTGAGGATGCAGAGCGTGCCGCACCTTATGCAGTGCGTGCGCAAGAGCAAAAACGGCGTTTCCCGTTACCGGCATGGCCGACGACAACCATAGGCTCTTTCCCGCAAACATCAGCGATTCGTACACTGCGGCGTGATGCAAAAAAAGGGCAGATCAGTGTAGCGCAGTATCAGGCTGGTTTGGAAACTGAAATTGCACGGGCTGTGTCAGAGCAGGAGCTTATCGGCCTTGATGTACTGGTGCACGGCGAAGCCGAGCGTAATGATATGGTGGAGTATTTTGGTGAGCTGTTAGAAGGGTTTGCCTTTACGCAAAATGGCTGGGTACAAAGCTATGGCTCACGCTGTGTTAAGCCGCCGATTGTGGTGGGTGATATTTCACGGCCGAATGCGATGACGGTGGAGTGGTCGGTATTTGCCCAGTCACTCACCAGTAAGCCGGTAAAAGGTATGCTGACCGGCCCTATAACACTGCTGTGCTGGTCATTCCCGCGTGAGGATATCAGCCGTAAGCAGATAGCTCTGCAGTTGGCACTGGCGCTGCGCGATGAGGTCACTGATCTGGAAACTGCCGGTATCGGGATTATTCAGATTGATGAACCGGCACTGCGTGAAGGTTTACCGCTGCGCGAGGCTGAGCATGCTGAATATCTGGCGTGGGCAGTACAAGCCTTTAAGATTTCAGCGGCAGGCTCGGCAAATGATACCCAAATTCACACCCATATGTGTTACTGCGAATTTAATGATGTGATTGACTCAATCGCTGCACTTGATGCCGATGTTATCACCATTGAAACCTCGCGTTCAGATATGGATCTGCTCGATGCATTTGAGCACTTTGCGTATCCGAATGAAATAGGGCCGGGAGTGTATGATATTCACTCGCCAAATATTCCGAGTGTCGAGTGGATGGAAGCGCTACTGCGAAAGGCTGCGGAAAAAATTCCAGCAGAACGTTTGTGGGTCAATCCAGATTGTGGGTTGAAAACCCGTGGTTGGGAAGAGACGCGTTTGGCACTGGTTAATATGGTGGATGCAGCCAAAAAGTTACGGGCCGAGTATAAGGTGAATGCGGATATCTCTGGTTAAGATATACCGGATTAAGTGATTAGGGTTAATTAGGCCCGTTAAATCTAAATGAAAAACAGAAAAAGCCATCAGGATATTACGCTGATGGCTTTTTTTGTGGCTTTGATCAGCAAGGGTATGTTGGTAAATAATCCGGCCACACTGATTTCATTGTGACAGCATTATGCTCTGTGTATTCATGAAAACTCAGTGTTTCCACCACAGCGATCCAGCCAGCAAGATCACACAGACAATGGTTTCCATATTACTGCCGGTACGAAAGCGCAGCAGTGGCAGTCGAAAACGCTGTTTTACCGGCCAAAACAGTGGAATACCGGCAGGAGTTAGTGCATCACCCAGAAGGTGGCTCATATAGCCAATCACCAGAGCATCAATCACACCGGGGGGGATCGGAATCGATGTTGGCCACTTGTGCAGTAAACACCATAAGCCGATAGCCACGGCCAGCAGGCTGTGGGTAAAGCCACGATGACCAAAAATTTTTGATATTGGGATAGAGATCCATCTCAGTTTTTGCCCCAACACCGAGCGGGGGTGATCAATATCAGGCAGTAGCGCGGTTGCTAGCGCAGCAGGCACGGCATGCCACCAATCGAGTTGGATCAATTCCGGGGTAAGCCCCGCTTTTTTAGCCAGTACGATGCAAGCAACAGAAAATAAGAGATGCCCTTGAGCAGTCATGGTTACGTCATTGAGTTATTGGTCATAATATTACTGTATATATTATCAGTAGAGCGGCAGATGTATAGAGGCGATGCGGTGATGAGGCAAAATAATGGTATTAACTTAGTCGTGCTGATGATGAAAAAGGGTAGTGTTGTATAAAAAAATAGACCCGCATGTTATGCGGGTCTATTAGATGTTGTTATACGGTAACGGCTGTTTGAGATTAACGCTTTATAGCTAACGTTTGAGTACGCTGACCATGTAACGTCCGTCAGCGTGCGGATGACAGCCGTGGATATCGGTTTCAAAGCCCGGATAGTGGCGGCCTATTTCAACCAGCATTTTTAAAAACTCCAGCACGGGTTTACTCTCTTCTGTTACCATTTCCCCCGGCATAATCAGAGGAACGCCCGGAGGGTATGGCAGGATCATGTTGGCGTTAATTTTGCCAACCATATCTTCCAGTGCTACCTCTTCGGTATTGCCTTGTAATACCTCTTGGAATGCCTGATAAGGTGGAACAATCATTTGTGGCAATACTTCAAAGGCGTGGAACATGATTTTCGGTAAATCGTGTTTAATGGTCAGTTTATGAATGCCTTGAGCGAGCTCTTGAATCCGCATATCGTTGTAGAATTGCGGGTCAGCGGCATACAGTGAAGGCAGCAGGTTCTTCACTTTTAAGTTCAGATCGTAACCGCGTTTGAAATCAGTCAGCCCGCGCAGCAGTTGCATAGCTTTGGGTTTATCTATGCCGATACTGAACAGAAACAGCATATTATACGGGCCAGTTTTCTCGACAATAATGCCTTGCTCATCAAGGAATTTAGAGACGAGTGCCGCCGGTATACCGCTCTCTTCCAGATTGCCATCTTTGTCCAGACCTGGGGTCAGAATAGTGACTTTAATCGGGTCGAGATACATGTGATCGGCATCGATATCTTTAAATCCGTGCCATTTTTCGTTCGGGCTGAGATTCCAGCACTCGGCATCTTGAATATCATCTGGTTGCCACACATCAAAGAACCAGCTGTCTGACTCTGCCCGCAACTTTTTGATCTCTTTACGAAACCGTACTGCACGCTGTACTGAAGAGTCAATCAGCAAGCGGCCGGTGTTACCTTTCATCATTGCTGCAGCAGTTTCGGTTGATGCAACAATGGCATACAGCGGTGATGTTGATGTATGCATCATGTAGGCTTCACTGAAAATCTCTTTATCAATTTCACCTTTCACATGAATCATTGAGGCTTGTGAGAATGCTGCTAGCAGTTTATGGGTTGATTGTGTTTCATAAATTACTTTACCGGTGACACCGCCACCACTCATGCCGTATTTACCTTTGTAAATAGGGTGGAAGTTAGTGTAGGGCACCCATGCACTGTCAAAGTGAATGAATTTGGTATCAAGGGTATCTTTGATAAAACCCGTGTTGTAGAGCAAACCGTCATAGGTACTGTTGGTGACTACTGCATAGATAGGCCACGTGGCATTGGGTGTGGCTTTTACTTTCGCTTCAATCACATCACGCTTAAATTCACTTTGTGGAATGCCACCTAAAATACCGTAGGCATTACGTGTCGGGCGAAAATAGAGTGGGGTGACATTGCTCATCATCATCAAATGGGTTAATGATTTATGGCAATTACGGTCAATCAACACGGTACTGCCAGAAGGCGCAGAGAACATACCCACAATTTTGTTGGCAGTTGATGTGCCGTTGGTAACGATATAACTGGCATCAGCGTTAAAAACTCGGGCAATATACTCTTCAGCTTCTTTGTGCGGGCCGGAGTGATCGAGCAGCGATCCGAGTTCTGATACTGAAATCGAAATATCAGACTTCAGTGTGTTTGCACCGTAAAAGTCGTAAAAAATGCTGCCGACAGGGCTTTTCAGATATGCTGTTCCGCCCATGTGTCCGGGGGTACAGAAGGTATATTTACCATCTTTAACGTATTTAAACAGCGCTTTGGTGAGCGGTGGTAATATACGGTCAACGTATTCATCGCGTTTTTGCTCTATTTTCATTGCAATATCATTTGCAATATCAAGATGATATTCAAAGAAGTTCAGATTTAAACGCAGATGGCCTAATTTAATATCCAACACTGAATTATTATTAGCGAACGCATGCAGTGGCAAGTTTTCATTCAGTGCGCTGATATCTTTGCATAGATCAAGCCCGTATTTATCCCAGTCAAATACTACTGCACAAACACGAGGGTTATTTTCAATGACTTTTAATAAATCTGCCGCATCGGAAGGATAAATAACATGAAATCCACGTTGTTGTAGCGCAATATCGAGCTCTTGCAGCGGGGCTTCTTTAAAATAAGCATCTACATTACTTAAAATGGCAACGATGTTCATTGCAGCTCCTTGGTATTCATTATTTAATTATCTAAATATCATCAGGTAAGCGGTAATTAAGACTGTGTTTGCCCAGCCGCACCACGTTTTGCGATTTTTCGGGTATAGAATATTAAAATAATCAGAGAAACAATAAATGTGCCGGCTAACGGAGCTTGTTCTGCACCTGCTAGAGCAACAAAGCAGAAGGCACTGCCTAATATTCCTGCAAGCATACTGAGCATATTTTTAGCGTTAGCACCTTCCATACGAATTAAGTTAATACAGGAGTAGAAGTAAGGCAGCATGGTTAACAGCACGGCAATACTGGTAATTTGGGTAAATAAGCTGGCGGCACTACCACCTTGCGAGCCTAAGAACGCCACCATAATCATCAGTACGGTCATTTTAATTGAGGCAAGAATCAGCCCTTTACGTGGAATGCCAGAAGCTGACATTTCGCCATATACTGCAGGGAAGTTACCATCACTGGCCGCACGCGCACCGGCCTGACCGACCAGCATCATCCAAGAACCGAGTGAGGTTAAACAGGCCAGTGCGGTAAACAATGAGACCACGGAGTTTGCCCAACCGCCGACCATTAATGATGCCGCCATACCAAAAGGTGCACCGGATTTTGCCAGTTCACTGGCGGGAAACATGCCGCTGATAGCCTGTGTCGCTGCAATGTAGATAACGCCTGCAAGGGCTGTACCCAGCATGGTAGCCATTGGAACGGTGCGTTTTGGGTTATCTACTAAACCGGTACTGACGGAAGCAGACTCTACGCCGATAAATGACCATAAGCAGAGAATAACCGCTTGAGTAATGGCTGTTGAGTCTGGTTTTGCCGATACGTTCCAACTTGTTGCGTATGTGGCCGGATCAAACCAGAACCAACCAAACAGCGCAGTGCCGACAACGGGAATAAGCACCAGCACAACGCCAATAGTGGTTAATCGGCTGACAAATCCACCACCGAGCAGGTTAACAAAGGTGAAAAACCATACAATGGCAATCGAGGCGATAGCCGCAGGAATATGCTCATTAAGAATTGGAAAGAAAGTCGAAAGATAGGAGACGGCGGTAATGGCAATGGCAAGGTTACCAATCCAGTTTGCATGGTAGTACAGCACGCCGGTTTGGAAGCCGAAAATAGGTGAAACCTCACCCGCGTAAGCAACTGGCCCGCCAGATTGTGGGTTGATTGTTGCCATTCGCGCATAAACATAAGCCAGCGCCAGTGCGCCAACCAGTGAAATAGCCCAGCTGTAAATGGTAATTGAGCCGTAAGAGGCAAGACTTGACGGTAAAAGCGCAATACCGCTTCCCATCATGTTACCTGCGACAAGGCCGGTACAGGCAATTAAGCCTATTTTTTTTGTATTTGCAGATGACATACATAAGCTCCGATTTCATATCTTACAGATACAACAATGCTTCTGAGGACAAATGCAGGTAACCTCAGGCCATTTCTTTTACGCATTTTATGTGTTGTTTACGTATCTATCTTGCTAAGTTGATGTGTTGCTTTGTTTATTTTGTGCTAGTGGTTATCCATTAAGTATAAATTATTTTTCGCTCTCAAAAGCGTGTACCAATAATCGTTTTTTTGCAAAGTAGAACTCGAATAAATAATGAAAATTGTCAGGTTTTTTTGTGTCTTATTGTCGTGTTTTTTGTGTGGTTGTATTACTTGGATGTGCGAAGCGTACAAAATATGTCTATAGTTACACTTGGTTATGAAATTAAACAAAAAAACAGAACCGATTATTATCCCTCACGTTTATGCTTTTATCTCTTCATCAGCATCAGTTAAAAAACGATGCTCTTGTACAACAGCGTATAGATTTAAACATTAATGAAAATGTGGCTACAAAAAATTGTATACACGTTAAAAGAGTAGGCAGTAGGCTTTTTATGGTTTGGTGGGGCTAAATGGAAAATGACCAAATTGCAGTAACAAAAAACAGACATCCGCGTTTTGCTTTAACGCTGATGGGGCCTGCCTTTATCACTGCAATTGGTTATATTGATCCGGGTAACTTTGCTACCAACATACAAGCCGGATCTGCATATGGTTATACCCTACTGTGGGTTGTGGTTGTATCAAACATTATGGCAATGCTGATCCAGTTATTATCGGCAAAGTTAGGTATTGCTACTAACAAAAATCTGGCTGAGCACTTGCGTGATAGCTTACCAAAAGTGTGTGTATGGGGTTATTGGGTACAGGCCGAAATCATGGCAATGGCCACTGATCTGGCTGAATTTATTGGTGCTTCTATCGGGTTTAAACTGTTATTGGGTGTCAGTTTGCTTGAAGGGGCAATATTGACCGCCATTATCAGTACATCTATTTTGCTGGTGCAAAGCCGTAATCCCAAATACCTTGAATTGGTTATCGGCGCGTTTTTATTGTTTGTAGCAGTCGCTTATTTGATTGAACTAAAATTTGTTCACCCCGACTGGGCGCTGGTGGCGAAAGATTCATTCTGGCCTGATGAGCCGAATAATGATGCTATTTATCTTTCGGCCGGTATTCTTGGTGCAACCATTATGCCGCATGTTATTTACCTGCATTCAGCGCTGACCCAGCGGCAGGGTGATCCCACCACCGCACATACAGATCCCGAGCAAAAGCGGCTGCACTATCGCTCTACACGGCTTGATGTGGCTATTGCCATGACCATTGCTGGATTTGTAAATATGGCAATGGTTGTTATGGCGGCTGCAACGTTTCATTTAAGCGGCCACCCAGAAGTGGCTGATCTTGAAACGGCTTATAACACCTTAACGCCTTTGCTTGGGAAAGCTGCGTCGGTCATTTTTGCCCTGAGCCTGATTGCCTCTGGTTTATCGTCAACCGTGGTGGGTACATTGGCTGGCCAAGTGGTCATGCAGGGTTTTACACATCTGAAAATTCCATTATGGGTGCGCAGAGTCATTACCATGCTTCCGGCATTTGTGGTGATTATTATCGGCTTAAACCCGAACTCTATTTTGGTGTTGAGCCAAGTAGTGCTGAGTTTTGGCATTGCTTTTGCTTTGATCCCGTTATTGGTTTTTACCGGCCAGCGTGCATTGATGGGGGAGTTGACCAACAGCAAAATCATGCAAGGGATAGGTGCGGTGATTGTTGTACTGGTGATTGCGCTAAATATTTTCCTGCTAGCAACATCGTAATACTTTTGGGTAGGGATAATTTCAAACGCTGATGGCATATCCAGCATTAATACCAATAAAGTGATGTAACTTTATACAAAAAAACGGATATATGGCTAAATCCACAGTATAAAACTGCAAACTTGATCTAGGGCGGCTATAATCAGCGCCCAATGTTCTCTTTTTTTTGATTTTATGCTGTAACCACTCATGACAACACATACCCAAGTACCGGTAAGGTATCCGAAAGAATGGTTTGCTTTAACCATTGTGTACAGTTTTACCGGTGCCGCAATTTTAGCGTCGATTATCTTTTCCCTTTTACTGTTTTTGTCGATAGACGACAACCCGATGATGAAGTGGTTGTTCGGTGCATTGGCTGTTATTTTTGAATTGGGGAAATTTTATGTCTGGTACGAGTTTGGTGAACGGCGTTCACGCCGAGATCTGAGTGGCGCACTGTCAGCCCTGTTTTTTTATACCATTTTGGCGATGATTTCGATTGGCGGCAGTATTGGTGGAATCAACAGCGCAACCAATACCGCCCTGAATGTTGAAGCTCAGCATCAGCGCGAAGTTGCCCGTTACGATGAGCAAATTGCCTCAATTGACCGGCAAATTCAGCTCAATGAAACTGCAGCAATGAAGTACATTGAGCTGGATCGTATCTCCAGAGGCGTGAAAAGCATGCAAGATGCCAACTCGGCACTGCGTTTGCAGCAAGATGCCCTGCGTCAGGAGCGCGATGCCCAGCCGGTGAGTGAGCAATCCTCAATGCTGGGGCTGATGAGCAGCCTGGCCGAAGGTATGCACCTCTCCACATCCCAAGTACAGTTTGTTTTAGTCTGTTTTCTTTCGCTGTTATTAGATGTGTTTGCCGCATTTTTTGTTGGCTTAATTGGTGAAGAGAGCCGTTTTCGCCGTAAATGGGCGGCAACGCAGCGTACATTACCCACTTCGTTGGCAGAGCCTGAAGTACAAGAGGTTACTGCTGTGGCTGAACCCCAAGTAGAAGCTATCGCTCTTAGCCCGTTTGAGCGGGTACGTGAAGGCCTACTGGCTGGGCATATTAAGTGCAGTAAAAAGCACGTAGCCCAGCATTTACAACTGCCTGTTGAACAGGTAGACAGTATTTTCCAGCAGCTAGTGTCTGAGGGTGTGCTGGGGCAGCGGCCCAATCGGCATTATCATTTGTGTGATACGTTGTAAGCTTGGCAATATTATTGGTTTTTGTTTTATTAAAAGCGCCTACGGGCGCTTTTTGGTGTCTGGCGATAAAGCACCTTGTGGGGTACGACAGACAATTCCGCTCCAGTGCGTTTATTCAACGGACTTTACGTTGTGATATGCGTATAATGGACAACAATTTTTCTTGAAATCAGAGTCACGATGAAATCATTGTTCGCAACAACTGCCCGGGGATTGGAAGAACTGCTGAAAACTGAGCTGGAAAGCTTAGGCGCACAGGAGTGTAAACTGACGCAAGGCGGCGTTCATTTCAAAGGTTCTGTTGAAATAATGTACCGCAGCATGATGTGGAGCCGTTTGGCTTCGCGTATTTTACTCCCGTTGGCCACATTTAAAGTTTTCAGTGAGTTAGACTTATACCTCGGTGCAGGCAGTGTGAACTGGCAAAATATCTTTGATGTTAAGGATACCTTTGCCGTTGATTTTACCGGAACAAACGATGAGATCCGTAACAGCCAGTTTGGTGCGGTGCGGGTTAAAGATGCCATTGTTGACCACTTCAGCCGTAAAGTAGGTGATCGCCCGAGCGTTGAACGTCAGGATGCCGATATCCGTATCAACGTTTATTTGCACAAAGAAGAGGCCGTACTTTCTCTGGATTTGTGCGGCGCAAGTCTGCACCAGCGTGGTTATCGTGATCGCACCGGTGCTGCACCGCTTAAAGAGAATCTGGCGGCTGCATTGGTGCTGCGTTCTGGCTGGAAAATTGGCACACCGCTGGTCGACCCAATGTGCGGTTCAGGCACCCTGCTGATTGAAGCGGCGATGATGGCTTCCGATATGGCACCGGCGTTGTGGCGCGAGCAGTGGGGCTTTTTGGCTTGGAAAGGCCATGATCGCGATGTCTGGAAAGCGATTCGTGATGATGCACAAGTGCGCGCGAACAAGGGCGTCAGCAAAACAGCACCGCTGTTTTTTGGTATCGATAATGATCAGCGCGTGATTGATCGCGCCCAAACTAACATTCGCAATGCCGGTTTAACCAGCCTGATCAGCTTAAAGCGTGCTGATGCTGTGGCGCTGACTAACCCACTGAGTCCGGCACAAAAAGCTGAAAACTTGCGTGGCACGGTGCTATCTAACCCACCTTACGGTGAGCGTTTAGGCTCAGTGCCGGCTCTGATTGCACTGCACACCGTATTTGGCCGCCGTTTGAAGCAAGAGTTTGGTGGCTGGCGTGTATCGCTGTTTAGCGGTGCGCCAGAGCTGCTAAACTGCCTGCAAATGCGTGCAGAGCGTCAGTTTAAAGCGAAAAACGGCCCGCTGGATTGTATCCAGAAAAATTACCAAATTGCAGAGCAGCAGCAAGACAACAGCGCACGCAGCCTAAAAGGTGCGGAAGATTTTGCCAACCGCTTGCGTAAAAATATTAAAAAGCTCGACAAATGGGCCTCAGACGAAGGTCTGGAAGCGTACCGTTTATATGATGCTGACTTGCCTGACTACAACGTTGCGATTGATCGTTATCTTGATCATATCGTGATCAACGAATACGCCGCGCCTAAAGAGATCGAAGAGCAAAAGGCACGTCATCGCCTGTTTGATTTGGTTGTCGCCGTGCTTGATGTTACCGGTGTTGAAGCCGATAAAGTGATTTTGAAAGTCCGCGAGCGCAAAAAAGGCACATCTCAATACGAGAAAATGGCCGCGCAGGAAGATTACTTTGTGGTTCACGAATATGGCGCAAGCTTATGGGTAAACCTGACAGACTATCTAGATACCGGCCTGTTCCTTGATCACCGCTTAACCCGCCGTATGCTGGGGCAAATGGCGAAAGGGAAACGCTTCCTTAACCTGTTTGCTTACACAGGTACGGCAACAGTACATGCTGCTTTAGGTGGCGCAAGCAGCACCACAACGGTAGATATGTCAAATACCTACCTGAACTGGGCCGAGCAAAACCTGAACCTTAACGATATCCGTGGTGAGCACCGTTTAGTGCAGGCCGATTGCCTGCGCTGGCTGGAAAATGCCGATGAGCAGTTTGACCTGATCTTTATTGACCCGCCAACGTTCTCAAACTCAAAGCGTATGGATGAGTCATTTGATGTGCAGCGTGATCATTTGAAACTGATGCAAAATCTGCAGCGTTTGCTCAGTGATGATGGCGTGATTGTGTTCTCAAACAACAAACGCGGATTCAAAATGGATATGGAAGGCTTGGCTGCATTGGGTCTGGATGCTGATGACATTACCAATCTGTCATTATCACCTGATTTTGCGCGTAACCGCCAGATCCATAACTGCTGGATTGTGAAACACTGCGAACAAACTGCCTAACGTACAGACGTTGAGCCGATAAAAAAGCCCGCAGATTGCGGGCTTTCAAGTGATACGCCTCTACTGAAAACCAAAGGACAACAGGGTTGCAGATGCGATACCGACTTTACCACACGGAATATTGTCATCTCTGTGAGATGGCGTGGGAGATGATTTTGCAATGCGGTACAGCGCCGCATTGCCAACGTATTGATATTGCCGGACATGAATCATTGGAAGCCCGTTATGGCATCCGGATCCCCGTCTTATGCGATTTAGCTGGCCGAGAACTTGGCTGGCCCTTTGACTTAACGCAATTACAGGAGTGGTTAGCCAATGGCGCTGATTAACCTCACCGGTGCATACCTCTCTTACAGCGATGCACCGCTACTTGATCATACTGAACTACACATTGAACCGAACGAACGTGTCTGTCTGGTTGGCCGCAACGGCGCGGGCAAATCGACACTGATGAAAGTGTTGGCCAGCGAACAAAAGCTTGATGATGGCCGTCTGCAAGTGCAACAAGACGTAGTGATCTCGCGTTTGGAACAAGATCCACCGCGTAATGCAACCGGCAGCGTTTTTGACTACGTTGCTGAAGGTGTAGAGCATGTTGCCACCTTACTTAAAGATTACCATGTCATTTCTCAACTGGTGTGCAGTGACCCGTCAGAGCAAAATCTGAATAAAATGGGAAAACTGCAAGAAGCACTTGATCACTGCAATGGCTGGATGTTTGAAAGCCGCATCCATCAGGTGATGGAACAACTGAACCTGCAAGAAGATATGGCACTGTCTGAACTTTCGGGTGGCTGGCTGCGTAAAGCGGCACTGGCGCGTGCACTAGTTTGTGCACCCGATGTTCTGCTGCTCGATGAACCCACCAACCACCTTGACGTGGATACCATTCGCTGGCTGGAGACTTTCCTAAAAGAGTTTAAAGGCAGCATTATCTTTATCTCGCATGACCGTGCATTTATCCGCAATATGGCCACCCGTATTGTTGATCTTGACCGTGGTGCACTGGTGTCATGGCCGGGCGATTACGATAAATATCTGGAAGGCAAAGAAGAAGCCCTGCGGGTAGAAGAGCAGCAAAATGCCGAGTTTGATAAAAAACTGGCACAAGAAGAGGTCTGGATCCGTCAGGGGATCAAAGCCCGTAGAACACGTAATGAAGGCCGTGTTCGCGCCCTCAAAGCTCTGCGCCGTGAGCGTTCAGAGCGTCGTGAAGTCATGGGATCAGCAAAAATCCAAATTGAAGATGTATCGCGTTCCGGCAAAATTGTCTTTGAACTGGAAAATGCCTGCTACGAAGTGGATGGCAAAATTCTGCTCGATAACTTCACCTCACAGATTATGCGTGGTGATAAAATTGCACTGGTCGGTGCGAACGGTTGCGGTAAAACCACATTAATCAAATTGTTGTTGGGCGAGATCCAACCAACATCTGGCCGTGTACATTGCGGAACCAAACTGGATGTTGCCTACTTTGACCAGTACCGTGCCGAGCTTGACCCTGAAAAAACCGTGATGGATAACGTTGCAGAAGGGAAGCAAGAAGTCATGTTTGGCGGTAAACCACGCCATATTCTGGGCTATCTGCAAGATTTCCTGTTTCACCCACGCCGCGCTATGACACCGGTAAAAGCGCTGTCGGGTGGTGAGCGTAACCGCCTGTTGCTGGCAAAATTACTGCTAAAACCGAATAACCTGCTGATCCTCGATGAACCTACCAACGATCTCGATATTGAAACGCTTGAGCTGCTCGAAGAGATCTTGGCTGATTATCCGGGCACTCTGCTGCTGGTTAGCCATGATCGCCAGTTTGTCGATAATACCGTTGGTAGTTGCTGGATGTTTGAAGGTGATGGGCATGTTGCCGAGTATGTCGGTGGTTACCATGATGCACGTTTGCAGCAGGAAGCGACACATGCCACACGTGCCACGCAGAAAGCGGTATCGGTAAAAGCGGCATCTGCCGAACCGAAAACGGCAAGCAATGGTAATGCGGAGAGTGCTCAACCGGCACGTCGCTCTGCGAGTGCGCGTCTGAGTTACAAGCAGCAGCGTGAACTTGATGAGTTGCCTGCGCAACTAGAGAAACACGAAGTTCGTATTGCTCAATTGCAAGAAATCATGAATGACCCTGATTTTTTCCTGAAATCGCACGAAGAAACAACGCCTGTTTTAAATGAATTGGCCGAAGTAGAGCAAATGCTCGAAATAACATTTGAGCGTTGGGAAGAGCTGGAAAATCTAAAAAACAACGTTTAGTAAAGGATAACCTACTGAAATAGTGTGGGTTGTTTAGCAAAACTGTCATGAGGCCATCATATTTTCGCTGTAAGGTGCAAGGTATGATGGCCTTTTTGTATGTAATGAACCTGAGTATCGCATCACAAAAATGACATTGGCCTGATTTTTGCGCGTTGAATTTGCCCCGTTATTGTCCGATTCTTAATGGTGAGGGGTGGATAACCTCTCATCGAGGCTTCCGTACCAACACGAGGAAAACCGGAATGAAGAGACAAAAACGGGATCGTTTAGAACGTGCTCATTCACGTGGTTACTTTGCTGGATTAGAAGGGCGTTCGAAAGAGCTTTGTCCATATCAAACTCTTGATGCACGATCACATTGGCTGGGCGGTTGGCGCGAGGCTATCGATAACAGAACATCAAACGGCATGAAGTAACTGCCGGTATAAGGCCTGTATAACGAAGACTAGACAGTATCGTTATTGGAAACCATTATAATTACGCTTGGCTCTGCGAGAGACGACTACAGTAGCGGTAAAAACTGTACATAAGCGTTACCTATAAACGGTAAGAACAGCGTATAACATCACGCAATGTTCAGCGGGCTAGATAGAGATAACGGGCACTCATTGAGTGCCCTTTTTGCTGTGCGGTGGTGCGAAGAAAATGGGCGCACACATTTCTACATCTCGTGCAATTGGCACGCTTCACACAATAAAACACACATAAAGACGATGATAAAATAAGTCGGTTTTATGCCTGTGTGAGGATAAATCCGAGAGGTTATTGTGCGGTATTTCGCATAGCAAGACGACGCTTTTTCCAGTTACGGGTAACCGTATAACGCCAGATCCCTCGGATAGAGAAATAACCGATAAATGCTGCCACTGTGCCGCAGATAAAACTGCCGAATAAGAAGGGGATAAACAGCGTATCAAACTGTGTCATTACCCACTCCATTGAGAAGTGCAGCTTTCCCTCATAATGCGGCGTGCCTAAGAACCATGACCCGACTTTATACGCACAGTAAAAAATGGGTGGCATGGTGATAGGGTTGGTCAGCCAGACTAATGCGACAGAAAGTGGTAAATTCACCCGCAATAAAATAGCGCCACAGGCCGCCAATAACATCTGGCATGGCAAAGGAATGAATGCAACAAACAAACCGACAGCAAAAGCGCCGGAAGCAGATCGACGATTTAAATTCCACAAGTTGGCATGGTGTAACCAACGGCTGAGAATGCTCAGACTCTTATGAGCACGAATAGACTCCTGCGACGGGAGATACTTTTGAATCAGCTGCTTTAACATGGCCATACACCGTTGAAACGATTTTTAATTGTAGACAGTGCCGCATTGGCAATCATTGCCGGTATTTTACCGTTAATTTGGCTCACTGCATTACCCTCTTGGCTCGCGTTGGTAGGGATATTTCCCGTTATTCTTTTATTGTTACTGGGACGAACCCCACTGCTTTTTAACCTACTAATTGTAGGGGCATCCTTTATAGTAGCAACCACAACGGCGCGTCAATTTCAGAGTGATATTACACAGATAAAATATGATGGCGGCTATATTAGCATAACTGCGCAAATAGAAAGCCCTGAACTGTTCGGTACAGATAATAAACACATACTGGCACGAGTAACCTCAATAGAAGGAAAACATCAGGCGTTTTTAGCACGCTTATCGTGGAAAAATGCACCGCCTTTGCTGGCCGGCGAACAGTGGCAATTTACGGCAAAATTATACCCGTTGTCTGCACAAATCAATCAGGGCGGGTTTGATGTTCAGCGCTGGATGATTTCAAGCCATATACAGGCCACCGGCATGATTAAAACCGGTCACCGGTTGGCCGGTGAAAGTTCGTTACGCCAGCGTTTAATAACACAATCTATTAAACAGATGAAGAAATTGTCTAATGCCGATGTGCTGGTGGCGCTGGCATTTGGTGAACGGGCTTTGATCAGCGATAGCCGCTGGCAGATATTCCAGTACAGCGGCATTGCCCATTTAATGGCTATTTCTGGCCTGCACGTGATGTTTGCCGGTTTGTGCGGCTTTATGTTGATGCGTATGGCACAGTATCTGTTGCCCGCGCACCGTATTAAACCAGCCATCCCCTTATTTGCGATGGGGTTGGCAGCAGTTGTATATGTGTGGATTGCCGGCTGGGCTCTGCCCGCTGAGCGTACGCTACTGGCCATGCTGCTGGTGATGCTTGCCCGTTATGGCCAGTGGCAGTTGCGACCTGTCACACTGCTGCTCTGTGTTATGGCGATGCTGTTGTTGTACGATCCGCTAACCGTGTTATCCGACAGTTTCTGGCTCTCTTGTCTGGCGGTGACAGTGCTGATGATATTGGGGCATTTTTTCCCGTTACCCGTGGTGTTGCGCCGCCGTATTTGGCTACGCATTCCGGCTGAATGGGTACATGTTCAAATCGGGTTGACACTACTGCTTGCACCGGTGCAGTTAGCCATGTTCCATGGCATCCCCCTGCACAGTTTTCTGGCTAACCTGATTGCCATTCCGCTGGTGACCTTTGTCACCGTTCCACTGATTTTGGCCGCCCTGCTGATGGCCGGCTTTCCCACTCTGGCCTCAGTCTGCTGGGCGTTGGCTGATAAGACAATCACGCTGTTGTGGCAGGTAGTAACACCGCTTGCCAGCCAATGGCACTGGTTGCCACAGTGGAGTATTACACTCAGTATTATCCTCTTTACCACACTCTTTTTATGGCGATTATATCTGTATCGTACAATGCCTGTATTTAGCCTGCTGTTGCTAGGGGTGATCGCAGCGCCGCTATTTACACTTTCACCGCGCTGGCGGGTTGATATGCTCGATATCGGCCAAGGGTTAGCGGTAGTGTTGAGCCGTAACGGGCATGCCATTGTGTATGATACCGGAAGTAGCTGGCGGGGCGGCAGTATGGCAAAAAGCCAGATACTGCCCTTTTTACACTGGCAGGGGTGGGTGCTTGATGGTGTGATTCTTTCACATCAAGATAATGATCATGCTGGCGGGCTGGACGATCTGCTGAATGCTTTTCCGCGTGCTTGGGTGCGCAGCTCCGGCACAATTTACGTTGCCGAGCAAAATAGCAAAAACAATAAAAATCATTCGGGGGATGCAAGCACACATCTGGCTAAAATATCTAAAACCTCTGCCGCGCCGGTTATTCGTAGCGGAAGTTGCCACCGAGGTAACCGCTGGACATGGCAACAGTTAGGAATAGAAGCCGTTTGGCCGTTAACACAGGTGGACAAAGCAGGTAATGCAGACTCCTGTACACTTTTGGTGACTGACGGTACATTTCGCCTTTTACTGACCGGTGATATTGAAAAAGCAGGGGAGCAAGCACTACTGAATCTGGGTGATAATTTGCAGGCCGATATAATGACCATTCCGCACCACGGCAGCCGGACATCATCAACCACCGAGTTTTTGCAGGCAGTGAACCCTGATTATGCGCTGGTGTCTGCTGGGCGTTTTAATCAGTGGCATCACCCCCGTACAGATATTATTGCGCGTTATCGCCAGCAGCAAATTAGCGTGCTCGATACCATCGCATCTGGGCAAATCACTGTGTTTTTCTATAATAAAAAATACCAGATAAAGCGCTATCGGCAGGATATATCACCCACATGGTATCACCAGCAGTTTGGCTCTTTTGTAAATAACCGCTCAAAAGACAAACAAACTGCCCGATGATTAGGCATATTACTGTGCGTTAAGACAATGAAGTGGGTATCTCAGTACCAGATAAACATGTTCAATTTGGCTGACTCCGTGCAAACAGAGTAGAATAGCGTTAATTGTAATAAGTAGGCTAAATACATGCTGAATGATAAAGACCTAACAACGTGGCAAACATTTCGCCGCCTCTGGCCGATGATCAAACCTTTCCGTTTGGGTCTGATTGTGGCGGCCATTGCGCTGATTATTAATGCCGGTACCGATACGGCGATGATATCGCTACTCAAACCGTTGTTGGATGATGGCTTTGGCAATGCCGATACCAGTTTCCTAAAAATTATGCCTTTTGCGCTGTTTGGCTTGATGCTGCTGCGCGGTATGACCAGTTTTGTCTCGAACTATGGCCTGTCGTGGGTATCGGGTAAAGTGGTTATGCACATGCGTCAGCGTCTGTTTAAACACATGATGCACATGCCGGTTTCATTTTTTGACAAGCAATCAACCGGAACATTGCTCTCGCGTATTACCTATGACTCTGAACAAGTTGCTTCATCATCATCAGGTGCATTGATTACGGTGGTGCGTGAAGGTGCGTATATCATCGGCTTGCTGGGGATGATGTTTTACAATAGCTGGCAGCTTTCGGTGATCCTAGTGGTTGTCGGGCCGATTGTGGCGATGGCTATTCGGGTTGTATCACGCCGTTTTCGTAAACTCAGTAAAGATATGCAAAACACCATGGGGCATGTTACTGCCTCGGCTGAGCAGATGCTAAAAGGCCACAAAGTGGTACTGAGTTTTGGTGGCCAAGCGGTAGAGGGCAAGCGTTTTGACGAAGTCAGTAACCGCATGCGTCAGCAATCAATGAAAATGGTCACTGCCACCTCAATTTCAGACCCGCTGGTGCAGATTATTGCCTCAAGTGCCTTGTGTATGGTGCTTTATGTGGCCTCAATGCCTGATGTTATGGCCACCTTGAGTGCGGGTACTATCACCGTCGTGTTTTCATCGATGATGGCAATGTTGCGCCCGCTTAAATCACTCACAAATGTGAATGCGCAGTTCCAGCGTGGTATGGCCGCCTGCCAAACGCTGTTCACCATTTTGGATATGCAGCCTGAAAATGATCAGGGTACGCGTAGCGTTGAGCGTACGAAGGGTGATATTGAGTTCCGTAATGTTACTTTCACCTATCCAACTAAAGAAAATCCTGCGCTGAAAAATATCAGTTTTACCGTACCTGCGGGGAAAACGGTGGCACTGGTTGGGCGTTCTGGCTCGGGAAAATCAACCATCGCAAACTTACTGACCCGTTTTTACGATATTCAGTCGGGCGAGATCCTGATGGATGGGCATGAGTTACGCGAATACAAGCTGGCTGATCTGCGTAATCAGGTTGCACTGGTGTCCCAACAAGTTCACCTGTTTAATGACACGGTAGCCAACAACATCGCTTATGCCCGTACCGAGCAATATAGCCGTGAGCATGTTGAGCAGGCTGCTGAGATTGCGCATGCGGCTGAGTTTATCCAGAAAATGGACCAAGGCTTTGATACGGTGGTCGGCGAAAACGGCGTGCTGCTTTCCGGCGGTCAACGCCAGCGGATTGCCATTGCGCGTGCGTTGCTGCGTGATTGCCCTATTCTGATCCTTGATGAAGCAACCTCGGCGCTAGATACCGAATCAGAGCGTGCTATTCAGTCAGCATTAGATGAGCTGCAAAAAAACCGTACTGCACTGGTGATTGCGCACCGCTTGTCGACAATTGAAAGCGCCGATGAAATTTTGGTGATTGACGAAGGTGAGATTGTTGAGCGTGGCCAGCATGCCGAGTTACTGGCAAAAGAGGGCGCTTATGCTCAGCTGCACAGAATGCAGTTTGGGGTGTAAGGCATAGCATGATTGAGCGTTTGTGGTTTTCCCGTTCACGCTGGTGTTGGTTGTTATTACCACTGTCGGGCTTATTTGCTCTAATCAGCACGGCCCGACGCAGTGCATTTCGTTTTGGCTGGAAAAAAAGCTGGCGGGCGCCTGTTCCTGTCGTGGTAGTCGGCAATATTACGGTTGGCGGAAACGGTAAAACACCGATGGTCATTTGGCTGGTGGAACAACTGCAAGCCCGCGGGTTTCGGCCCGCTGTGGTTTCTCGTGGTTATGGTGGTCAGGCTGAGCAGTATCCCTTAGTGCTCAATGAGCGCACGCTTGCCACGCAAGCGGGTGATGAACCTGTGCTGATTTACCAGCGCACCGGTGCCCCGGTTGCCGTTGACCCGAATCGCAGCTGTGCAGTGCAGGCATTGCTGGCTGAACACGTTGTTGATGTGATCATTACTGATGATGGCTTGCAGCATTATGCACTGGCACGTGATGTTGAAATTGTTATTGTTGACGGCCAGCGCCGTTTTGGTAACGGTTTTCTGCTACCAGCCGGCCCTCTGCGTGAGGGAGTATCGCGTTTAAAATCAGTGGATGCGGTGGTGGTAAATGGCGGTGATGCACAGCCAAACGAAATCCCTATGCAGCTACAAGCTTGCTGTGCGGTTAACCTGCTGACCGGTGAGCAGTGTGCAGTGGATGCCCTGCCAGCAACAGTGGCGATGGCCGGCATTGGTCACCCGCCCCGTTTTTTTGCCACTTTGCAAACACTTGGTGCAGCACCCATCCGCTGTGTTGCTTTTGCTGATCATCAGGCATACAGCCAGCAACAGCTTGCTGCACTGACCTCGGGTGAGCAGATTTTGCTGATGACAGAAAAAGATGCAGTGAAGTGTCGGCACTTTATTCAGCCAAACTGGTGGTATCTGCCGGTACAGGCCCAGTTGCCGGAAACAGAAGGCAACGCACTTTTAGCGCAAATTACAGCGCAAATCAGCGCGTAGATTATAAAAAGGAGATGACGCATGGATCACCGTCTGCTTGAGATTATTGCTTGCCCCGTTTGTAAGGGTAAATTGCAATATAACAAAGAGAAGCAAGAGTTGATTTGCAAATTAGATCGTCTGGTTTATCCGATCACTGAAGGCATTCCGGTATTGCTGGAAGTACGTGCGCGTGAGCTGACGGCAGAAGAGATCTTATCATGAGTTTTATTGCGATCATTCCTGCCCGTTATGCGTCAACCCGTTTACCGGGTAAGCCGCTGGCAGATATCGCCGGAAAGCCGATGATCTTGCATGTGATGGAAAAAGCACAACAATCGGGGGCTGAACGTGTGATTGTGGCAACCGATCACCCTGATGTTGCTGCTGTGGTGATTGCCGCCGGTGGCGAAGTCTGTATGACACGCGCCGATCACAACTCGGGTACTGAGCGGCTGGCCGAGGTGGTTGAGCATTATAATTTTGCTGATGATGCAATTATTGTCAATGTGCAGGGTGATGAGCCGCTGATCCCACCGGTAGTTATTCGTCAGGTGGCCAATAATTTGGCAAAGGCTGATCAGGCACGTATGGCCACATTGTCAGTGCGTATTCAGGATGCTGAGGAAGTGTTTAACCCGAATGCGGTAAAAGTACTGACCGATCAGCAAGGTTATGCGCTCTATTTTTCGCGTGCCGCTATTCCGTGGGATCGTGATAATTTTGCCCGTACGCAAACGCAGATTGGTGATTTTTATCAGCGGCATATTGGCATTTATGCTTATCGTGCCGGATTTATCCGCCAGTATGTTAACTGGGTGCCAAGCCAGCTTGAGCAAATAGAGAGCCTCGAACAGCTGCGAGTATTGTGGTATGGCGAAAAAATCCACGTGGCAGTTGCGGAGCAAGCCCCTCCGGCCGGAGTGGATACACAAGAAGATCTGGATAAAGTTCGTCAGATTTTAGCGTGAAAAACCAACCTAGCACAGAGTTTGATTAAAAAACCACCGGGAGGTGGTTTTTTTGTTTGATCCCCAGAGTGGAATGAGGTCAGATAAAGAACAAAGGTATTTGACTGACTGGCTCATGGAGGGATTAACATGGAGTGCCTAACAGAGGAACTCAGTCTGTTGCTGGGTGAAAAGGTATCGCGCACTGAGATTGTTGGTAAAGGTGCGTTTTCAACAGTATTTGCATTATACGACAGCAGTAACGTCGCATTTCCTGTGGTTGCAAAAGCCTATCCGATGACTGGCATGGCTGAAAGTGAAATCAGTAAGCTTTCAGTGCTGGCGCGTTATGCTATGGTGCGTATGCCTGCCATTTATGGTGTACACCATTCAGAACAGAGTGCGGCATTTAAAGAGGTGGTTCTGATGGAGCGTTTGGCGGGGATCAGCGTGACCGCTCCCTGCCGCAGTGCTAACCGTTCAGCGGCACTGAGCGAGCAGATTGCCGATTGCTTATTAAGTTGGCATCGTGTTGACGGTCAGGGTTTATCCGGGCTTAGTGGCGAATTAAGCGATATGTCATGGCCGCTCTGGTATCGGCAATACTTGGCTGGCTTGTGGTCAGCTATTGAAGCAAACCCCGCATTTTGTGATTATGCCGAGCGAATTGTGCTGTACCGTTCACTGGAGCGGTATGATCAGCTCTTTTCCGAATTTGATGATGCATCTGTACTGGTGCACGGTGATTTCAAACTGCGCAATTTACTTAAAGATGCAAAAACCGATCAGCTCATTGCCGCCATTGATCCCGGCCCGATGCAGTGTGCACCGCGTGAGTTTGATTTGATCCATCTTTGCTGTGAACCCTTTGCAGAAAAGGTACTCTCAACCTATCTGCAAAGAGCGCCGGTGGCCGAACAGTTTGCTGCGCGCCGCTGGTTGTATAAAGTGTGGGATGAGGTGGCGTGCGGATTGAAAAAAGGAAAGCTCGATCACAGCACGTTTGCGGTATACAGCAAGCTGCTTACCCCGTGGCTAGAGTAAGCAGTCTGCCTAAAAAACAGAGTGAACACAGTGGGTTATAATGGCGGTGTTATAACGCTGATTTAAGTGTTAACCACCACTCACCGAGTAATTCATACCAAGCCCGTTCGCTGCGCTCCATATAGGCTGCTGCGGGCAGGTATTGTTCCCAAAAGTTACCTTTTCCTTCGGAAGATAGCTGATTTGCTGGTGCTGGAATTGGGTGCATGCCATTTTCAGCAAATAAGCGCATAGCACGTGGCATATGGCTAGCTGAGGTGACCAATACGGCCGGTTGGTTGTTAATCAACGCTTTCATTGCAACCGCTTCATCTTCAGTATCACGCGGTGTTTCAATTAGAATAATATCTTCTTTTGGAACGCCCAGACTTGATGCTACCTGTGCCGCTACGCGCGCACTGCTGACCTCTGATGCTGAAGGTGCGCCACTAAATACCAGTTTGGCTTTCGGGTGCATACGGTAAATGCGGATCCCTTCGGTAATGCGGGCCAGCGTATTACGCCCAACTTGTGAGCTTGGTGGAAGCAGCGGGTCGTATATATAAGAGCCACCCAGTACCAAAACATAGCTGATTTCACCACTAGGTTGGTAAACCGGAAACTGATCTTCGCGTGGTTTAAGCAAGCGGTCAGCAATTGGTTCACTTGAAAGTAGCAATAAAGCACACCAACTTAGCGTGATCATCCACCGCCCGCTACGTTGCCAGCGGCTGAACCACAGCAACAATAACCCGACAAGCATTACCAGAATAATACTTGGCAAGGGCATCAGCAGTGCACCAATGATTTTTTTTAACTCGAACATACTATCCCTTTAAAAAATATCCCCATAAATATAATAATGTATGCCATTGAAAAATATAACTGTATTGCATAATTACTTAGCACTTACTGCTTTTTTGCGAGGAGGATAGGGGTTTTCACCTTATTAGATGGCTCAATTTTACCTAAGAAAAGGGTATTTACTATAAATAGAGTGTGTACAGAGTCAGTAAATATGCAGTGTATAAAGGTATAGAGTGCATAAATAGAGGTTGTATGAGAAACATATGCAATGTGTATTGTTTTAAGTGTGTCTTAATAGATTCACATTCATTATATGAATATATAACGTCAGTAAAACGAAAATAATAAGACACGTTGTTTTAATATTGGTAAATTTAAATTACCTAAACAGCATGAGAACATCGGCATAAACACCTGTTTTCATGTGTTGTTTATTTACAGGGTAAAATTAACTTGAGTGAGCTAATGTGTTTAAAGAAAGAAATAAGTTATGTTATAAGCCCTAGTAAGGGGTGGTATAGTTTAGTAAGTGTAATATCACACTTGGGTTTTTTCTGAAGGTGGCTTCAATGATGAGGTCAAAAATAGTCAGTAACACAAAGACGCTCAATAAAACGATGAGTACTCGGAGTGTAAACCGGCTACAGAGCAAGTAAACAGCAGACTTCAGATAATGGCTTCCAGAAAACATAACAGCTCCTTCTACATAGTGTGTTTAATCACTATTGTTATGTTGAGGTTTCATAGCACTGTCTATTAAATAATATTCCCATGTAAAAATAAAGATGATTAAACAAGCTGTAACAAAATGATTTTTTTGTACGCTAAAAATAAGGTTTATTGCGTAGGTTGTTTTTAGGGTGGCAGGTGTTTTCTTGTTGGGCTGAATGTGGTTAGTAGGGTTGGTAAAATAATTTCAGTAAAGATATTTTTGACAATAAAAAAAGAACTGTTACATATCGCCTGATTTTTGACTTTTTATCTATTTTAAAATGCTCACTCTTTATCGGTATGTTCTTTTTATTATGAATAGCCACGAGGTTGGTTATTAAGTTAATGTTAAATTAGTTATGCCAAATTAATGATTGAGTTAGATAAGGAACATGTAAATAAACTCAAGGTAATTTATAGGTTGGTGTGGAAAGTAAATATTCATTTACACCATGAATGTTTTGATTACGCTTTAAAATTCGACCTTGATAAAAGCGTGATTAGAATCACAAATTGATATCTGCACTGCCGTATTTTAACTCTCAGTTTGATGCAAAGCACTTATTCGTATTTAAAATGAGGATGTATAAAATGCGCGCACCTAAAATTGATAAAACAGCGATTAGCCCATTTGATCAATATTGTGATGGTTACGGTGCACCGGGTGCACAAGGGCTAGGTTATGTTTCTGTCTTAAAAGTCTCTTCCGGTACAGTGTATAAAACAGATGATGTTCTGCTTGATGGTATTGTTGCGTACGATCGTTCTGAATGTAACGATGCGTATGTAGGTCAAATTAACATGCTGACTGCCTCAAGCTTTTGTGGTCTGGCTGGTCAAGTTTGGGGGCATGATCTGGCTGTACATGAAGATATTCATGACAACAAAATTCAGACCGTGTTAGAAGCTAAGCAATATGATGGCTCTATGCTGAAAGTGTATGATGCTCAGCCATTGTTGGATGCAGGTAAAGAGCTGTTCGGCAGTGAAGCTGATCGCCGTTTTCCGCTGTTACCGGGGGCGCATGTTATTTGTGCCAACAAAAGTGTGACATCGTATCGTCCGGTAAGTGGTGAGTTTAAAGAGGGTGAGGCCTATGGTGTCTGGTCATTTATTGCCATTTCATTGTCAAAAGATCGTGATAATTGCGCTGACCTGTTTATTGAAGATGCCGGTTTGTGGACAAAAAATGATAACGAACAAGATCTAGTCGCATTCCTTGAAGAGCATCGTAAATCAGTCGTATGGTCAGTTGTCTCTTGTGGTGAAGATTCACATGTATTGTTTGACCGCACCTATGTTGGTTTTGCCTACTCAATAATGAAACCAGGTGAAATTGGTACGGCATTAACCTGCGCACCGTATGCAACATTGGCACGTAATGCCGTTCCTTCTAGTGGATTTCACAGCCTGAACAGCATGCAATTAAATGATTGGTTGGCCGATCGTAAACTGCCACGAATGACTAAATAACATTGCCTCAGCAATAAAAAGCAGCGTGTAATATTAAATAAGTTATTGCTCACATTACTGACTATGTGCAATGACACGGCACGCTGCTGCTTATTTTTCGACAGTCATATTTTTTGACAATCATAGGATTGATGAGGTCTGAGTAATGGCAGAGTTGTCAGGTAAAAATGCGCATAAAATAGGGTTGGCGGCACTGACACTGGTGACGGCATCAAATATGATGGGGTCGGGTGTATTTATGTTGCCGACCAATCTGGCCGGTATTGGTTATATTTCACTGTGGGGCTGGGTTATTACCATAATCGGGGTGATTTCACTGGCACTGGTTTTTGCTAAATCAAGTTTCATTAATCCCAGAATTGGCGGCATTGTTTCTTACGCGAAAGATTCATTTGGCCCTTTTGTTGGCTTTCAATCCACCATTTGCTACTGGATTAGCGCATGGATTGGTAATGTTGCGTTATTGGTTGCTGGTGTAGGGTATCTTAGTTATTTCTTCCCTGCACTGCATCAACCTATTTACAGCTGTATTACTTCCATTGTTATTTTATGGGGATTTATTTTACTAGGATCATGCGGCGCTAACGTGGCAGGGCGCTCACAATCATTTACCGCCGGTTGTATGCTGGTTGTTGTATTGGGTGTTGGTTTTTTGGGCTGGTTTTGGTTTAAACCAGATAATTTCACACAAGTTTATAATGCAACTGGCAAGAGCGATCTGAGTGCAGTTATGAGCGCGGCATCTATTGCATTATGGGGATTTTTGGGTGTTGAATCTGCGGTGGTATCAACCGGTCAGGTAAAAGATCCTGAACGGACAGTGCCTAAAGCAACCGTGTTTGGCTTATTAATTACCGCAGTATGTTATGTGAGTAGTTGCTCGGTTATTATGGGTATTGTACCCCACGAAGTTTTAGTGCATTCGCCTGCTCCTTTTGCTGCTGCTGCTAGTTATATGTTTGGCCCGCTGGCCGGTAAAATTGTCTCTGCACTGAGTATTATTGCCTGCTTTGGTTCATTATCCGGTTGGTTGATTTTACAATCTGAAGCGCCACGAGCTGCGGCAAAAGATGGTATATTCCCTTCATTTTTCAGTGATACCAATAAAAATGATGTGCCGATGAAGAGTCTGGTGTTTACCGGTATTCTGATGAGTTTAGTACTGTTTATGACTGCATCACCAAACTTGGCAAAACAGTTTGAAATTATCATTTTATTATCGGTGTTTGCATCATTACTGCCTTATATTTATGCCATTATCTCATTGCCTATTTTAATGATTAATAAAGACCTGACTAAAACATCTGCCTTTAAACTTTATATTGTTTTGGTTTGTATTGCTTTCGCCTACTGCCTATATGCATTGCTAGGTTCAGGAAATAACTCTCTGTACTGGGGGATCTTAATGGTGATGATTACCATTCCTCTGTATATCTATGTTGCAGTCAGAAAACATAAAGCAGAAGAAGCTTTCGCAAATATTTCTGCGGATACACCAATGAAATAACTGTTTGTATTTTCATCATCAGTGTGTAGATGCATGAAATGGTTTTTTTCTTTTCCAAATTTGCCTACTTACTTATATCTGATGTCAGCGCGTAAAGGTTTACGAAAAAGCGATATTCACTTTTTCGTGAGCCTCTGCCGACGGCACATTAGGGATTTTATTATGTCGCTATCAATTAAAGACCAAAATACGCTGGATAAATTCTGGGCCTACTGTGTAAAAAACCAATATTTTAACTTAGGGTATCCTGAGTCAGCTGATTTCGATTACACGATTTTAGAGCGATTCTTACGTTTTTCGATTAATAACTGTGGTGATTGGTCTGAGTATTGCAATTATTTGCTAAACTCATTTGATTTTGAAAAGGAAGTTATTGAGCATTTTAGCCATTTATATCAAATCCCGTTTGATAACTGTTGGGGATATGTTACCAATGGTGGTACAGAAGGGAATATGTTTGGCTGTTATTTGGCTCGGGAGCTTTTTCCTTCTAGCCGATTATATTTCTCAAAGGATACTCACTATTCGGTAGCGAAAATTGTCAAATTACTGCGAATTGAGCATTGCATTGTTGAATCCCGCCAAAATGGCGAGATGGATTATGATGATTTAATTAGCAAAATTAAAGCCAATAACGAAAAACATCCGATTATCTTTGCCAATATAGGTACAACTGTACGGGGTGCTATTGATAACATCAGTATTATCCAGCGCCGTATTGCTGAGTTGGGTATTGCGCGTAATGAGTACTATATTCATGCCGATGCCGCATTAAGTGGCATGATTTTGCCGTTTGTTGATGAACCGCAACCGTACAATTTTGCCGATGGTATTGATTCTATCTCGGTTTCTGGCCATAAAATGATCGGCTCACCGATTCCGTGTGGTATCACTATCGCGAAAAAAGAGAATGTGGATAAAATTTCGGTTGAGATTGACTACATTGCCGCTCACGATAAAACCATTACCGGATCACGTAATGGTCATACACCGATTATGCTGTGGGTTGCGGCAAAATCGATTAGTATCGAAGAGCAGCGCCGCCGGATCCAGCGTTGCCTGAATAAAGCTGAATATGCGGTTAAACGCTTTAATGATGCCGGGATCCCCGCATGGCGGAACAAAAACTCGATTACCGTTGTCTTCCCCAAACCCTCTGAATATGTGTGGAAAAAACACTGCTTGGCTATTTCAGGTGATGTCGCACACATGATCACTTCGGCGCATCACCTTGATACTACCAAGATTGATGCCCTGATTGATGATGTGATCTCAGACAGTATGATGATGGTGGTATAACGTTTTTTATCCTTTCAATACACCAATATTTTTACGGTAAAGCCCTGAGTTATCTGTGCTCAGGGCTTTTTTATGCGGCTAAATGCACGTTTAATAGATAAAAGTCATAATATCGGTCTAGATTGGCTATTAATTGCATAAGAAAAAGCCAATCAGACGGACAGATAGCATTTTTCTTGGAAGAATATGTCAAAATAGCGGCTTTCGTGCATGAATAGGTACTGCGTGTGTCTGAAGATCGTAACTTTGACGGCATTGTTGATAAATTTGCGCGCAATATTTACGGGTCAGCCAAAGGCCGTATCCGTGAGGCCGTGCTACAGCAAGATTTGGAAAAACTGCTAGCGACATTGCCAGCGCGGCCGTTACGCATTCTTGATGCGGGTGGTGGTATGGGGCAACTGTCGCGTTTTTTAGCGGCACAAGGCCATTTCATAACACTGTGTGATATCTCTGGTGATATGTTGGTGCAAGCAGAGCAAGCTGCACAAGCAGACGGCGTGGCACAGCAGATGCAATTTGTGCACAGCTCAGCACAAGAGGTGGCTAACCATTTAGCAGCTCCGGTAGATCTGGTATTGTTTCACGCAGTACTTGAGTGGGTTGAAGAGCCCGTTGAGGTATTACAAAACCTGACAGATCTTCTGTTACCGGGCGGAGCATTGTCATTAATGTTCTATAACTATAACGGTATGCGTCACCACCACTTGGTGGGCGGGAATTTTGAGTATATTCAGGCCGGAATGCCGCTGAGTAAAAGAAAAACACTGGTCCCTACTCACCCGCGAAAACCGGAGCAGGTTTATCAATGGCTGACTGACTTGGGTTTGCAGATTAGCGGTAAAACCGGTGTCAGAGTGTTACACGATTTCCTGAGAGATAAATCTCATCGGGAGACAAAATTTGAACTGCTGCTCGAAATGGAGCAACAGTATTGTCGGCAGGAGCCTTACATTAGTCTTGGCCGTTACATTCATGTCATGGCTCACAAGCTTTGATGTGCATGTCTGCGGAATGTAAAATTTTAAGGGACATCGCATGAGTGAGTTTTCCCAGACCGTACCCGAGCTGGTCGCCTGGGCGAGAAAAAACGATTTCTCGATTGCGCTGCCGGTGGAGCGTCTGGCTTTTTTATTGGCTATCGCCACACTGAACAGTGAACGTTTTGACGGTGAAATGTCGGAAGGTGAATTGGTTGATGCGTTTCGCCATGTCAGTATTGCGTTCGAGTTGGCAACAGAAACGCTGACCCAGCGTGCGAACAATGCCATCAATGATCTGGTGCGTCAGCGTTTACTTAGTCGTTTTACCAGTGAACTGACCGAAGGGCAGTCAATTTATCGCCTAACCCCGTTAGGGATTGGGATAACTGATTACTATATTCGTCAGCGAGAATTTTCTGCACTGCGTTTGTCGGTGCAGCTCTCTATTGTGGCCGATGAAATTCAGCGTGCCGCAGAGGCCGCTGAAGAGGGCGGCGAAGAGACGCACTGGCGGCGTAATGTGTATGCACCGCTAAAATACTCGGTTGCCGAAATCTTTGACAGCATCGATCTCACTCAACGTTTGATGGATGAGCAGCAGCAATCGGTGAAAGATGATATTGCCGCACTGCTCAATAAAGATTGGCGTGCGGCGATTACCAGCTGTGAGTTGCTGCTTGATGAAACATCAGGGAATCTGCGTGAATTGCAAGATACCCTTGAAGCGGCTGGTGATAAACTGCAATCACGCTTATTGCAAATTCAAGATGCCACACTAAACCGGCCTGATCTGAACTTTGTCGATCAGCTGGTGCTTGATCTGCAAGCCAAACTTGATCGCATTATCAGTTGGGGTCAGCAAGCCATTGATCTGTGGATCGGTTACGATCGCCACGTGCATAAATTTATTCGTACCGCCATTGATATGGATAAAAACCGGATCTTTGGCCAGCGCCTGCGCCAGTCGGTTCGAGACTACTTTGATATGCCGTGGGTACTGCTACATGCCAATGCTGATCGCTTGCTGGATATGCGTGATGAAGAGCTAACATTGCGTGATGAAGAAGCTACCGGTTTACTTCCTCCTGAGCTTGAATATGAAAGCCTGACCGATCTCAATGAGCAGCTTGCTGATAGCATTGATGCACTGCTGATTGACTATCGGCAGCAGAATCGCCCGTTAGATTTGGGCAGGGTTCTCCACGATTTTCTCCAGCGTTTCCCTCATGCCCGCCACTTTGACGTATCACGCCTGTTGGTTGATCACGCCGTGCGCCTTGGGGTAGCGAAAGCTGATTTTGCCGGTCTGCAGCCAGAATGGCAGGCCATTAACGACCACGGAGCCAAGGTACAGGCCCATGTCATCGATGAATATTGATCAATACATGCCGCTGCGTTTAGCGCAGGCACTGGCTAACCCGATTTTCCCTGTGCTTGACAGCATGCTGCGCTCAGGCCGACATATCGGATTAGACGATTTAGACAACCACGCTTTCCTGATGGATTTTCAGTCAGAGCTGGATGATTTTTACCGCCGTTATCATGTTGAACTTATCCGCGCACCGGAAGGCTTCTTCTATTTACGCCCCCGTTCAACAACCCTGATTGCGCGTAGCGTACTTTCTGCACTCGATATGCTAGTCGGAAAAGTGCTGTGTTATCTCTATCTTAGCCCGGAACGCTTGGCACAAGAGGGGATCTTCACTGTTGCTGACTTGCATGATGAGCTAATGAATCTGGCCGATGAGAGCAAACTGCTCAAATTGGTGAACAACCGTTCAACCGGTTCAGATTTAGATCGCAAAAAACTGCACGATAAAGTGAATACCTCGATGAACCGTCTGCGCCGCCTTGGTATGGTGGTGATGATTGGTGACAGTGGAAAGTTTCGGATCTCGGAAGCGGTATTCCGCTTTGGTGCTGATGTCCGCAGCGGAGATGATCCGCGTGAAGCACAGTTACGCATGATCCGTGATGGCGAAGCTATGGCAGCAGACAGCCTGTCTTTAGAAGATAGCCGTGACGATAACGCAGACAATAACAGCGAAGCTTTCGTTGATGATGGCGAGGAATAATCGAATATGATCGAACGCGGTAAATTTCGCTCATTAACGTTGGTAAACTGGAACGGCTTTTTTGCCCGTACTTTTGATCTTGATGATCTGGTCACCACGCTCTCCGGCGGGAATGGTGCGGGTAAATCCACCACCATGGCGGCATTCGTCACCACTTTGATCCCCGATCTGACGTTGCTGCACTTTCGTAATACCACCGAAGCGGGTGCAACCTCAGGCTCACGTGATAAAGGCTTGTACGGCAAACTCAAAGCCGGTGTCTGCTATGCCACCATTGATACGGTTAACTCACGTCATCAGCGGGTACTGATTGGTGTGCGTTTGCAGCAGGTGGCGGGGCGTGATCGGAAAGTGGATATCAAGCCATTTATGATCCAAGGCCTGCCAATGGCTAGCTATCCGACTGAATTGCTGACGGAAAAGCTCTCCGACTCACAAGCGCGTGTACGCCAGTTGCCAGAAGTACGTGATCTGGTTGATGGCATGGAAGGTGTTCAGTTTAAGCAATTTAACTCCATTACCGATTACCAC
The DNA here is from genome assembly GCF_056522795.1 of Plesiomonas sp. ISS29. Taxonomy (NCBI): domain Bacteria; kingdom Pseudomonadati; phylum Pseudomonadota; class Gammaproteobacteria; order Enterobacterales; family Enterobacteriaceae; genus Plesiomonas; species Plesiomonas sp. ISS29. Next base: position 2,335,408 of record NZ_JAWRZQ010000001.1, on the reverse strand, counting down.
AGCATGATGTTTGATATGGGAATCATCCCCAAACGTCTGCGCTCGGCCTCTGACCGTAGTAAGTTTTATCGCCTGATTGAAGCCTCACTGTATGGTGGGATCTCCAGCGCCATTACCCGATCTCTGCGCGATTATCTGCTGCCTGAAAACGTAGGTGTACGTAAAGCCTTCCAAGATATGGAAGCGGCACTGCGCGAAAACCGTATGACACTCGAAGCTATCCGTGTCACACAGTCTGATCGTGATATGTTCAAGCAACTGATCACTGAATCGACCCACTACGTAGCCGCCGACTACATGCGCCATGCAAATGAGCGCCGCCAGCACCTTGAAGCGGTAATGAATATGCGCCGCGAATGGTTTGGTGCGCGCAGCGAACTGGTCAGTCAGCAATACCGTTTGGTCGAGATGGGGCGTGAACTGGTTGAGCATCAGGGGGCCGAAAGTGATTTAGAAGCCGATCACCAAGCCGCCGCCGATCACCTGAATTTGGTGATGACCGCACTGCGTCAGCAAGAGAAAATTGAACGTTATCGTGATGATCTTGATGAACTTTCAATGCGTCTGGAAGAGCAAACGGAAGTGGTCGAAGAGTCAGCCGAGCGTCTGGCCGATGCCGAAGAGCGTGCCGAAGGCGCAGAGATTGATGTTGATGATCTGAAATCACAACTGGCCGATTATCAACAGGCGCTTGACTCACAACAAACCCGTGCACTGCAATATCAGCAGGCCGTACAGGCACTTGAAAAAGCCCGCGCAATGTGTGCGCTGCCTGATCTCACCGCAGAGAATGCGGCACAGTGGCAAGAGGAGTTTGCCGTTCGCGAGCAGGCACTGACTGAGCAACTGTTGGGATTGGAGCAAAAAATTAATGTCGCACAGGCCGCCTCAGGGCAATTTGATCGCGCTTACCAGCTGGTGTGCCGTATTGCCGGTGAGGTGGCGCGTAGCGATGCATGGCAGACTGCGCGAGAACTGCTGCGCGAGCAGCCTTCTCAGCGCCATTTGGCCGAGCGTGCCGAACCTCTGCGCGCGCAACTGGCAGAGCTTGAGCAGCGTTTACGATCTCAGCAAGAAGCCGAGCGCTTGCTTAATGAGTACATCAAACGCAGCGGCGTGGCATTGGATCACCCCGCAGAGCTGGCCGATGAGCAAGCACAGCTAGAGGCAAACCACGAGAGCATCAATACCGAGCTTGCCGAACACCTTGAGCAGCGTAATCACCTGCGTCAGCAGCGTGAGCAAATCGGTATCCAGATTTCTTCACTGTCAGCGCGTGCGCCTCAGTGGCTGGCGGCCCAAGATGCGCTGAACAACTTAAGCGAACAGACCGGACAACCGCTCGAAGATAGTCAGGCGGTGATGCAGCAGATGCAAAGCCTGCTGGAAGACGAGCGCGCTCAAACGGTGGTTAGAGATCAAATCGCGGCCCGTAAGCACGATATTGAAGCGCAGATTGAGCGTCTGGCACAGCCGGGCGGGGCAGAAGATAGCCGCTTGGTTGCGCTGGCCGAACGTCTGGGCGGCGTGCTGCTTTCCGAGATTTATGATGATGTCACCATTGATGATGCACCTTACTTCTCTGCGCTGTATGGCCCGGCCCGCCACGGTATTGTGGTGCAAGATCTTAGTGCCGTACGTGATCTGCTGACCGAGCTTGATGATTGCCCTGAAGATCTCTATTTGATCGAAGGTGATCCGCAATCTTTTGACGATAGCGTATTCCAAACACAAGAGCTAGAAGGTGCGGTTGTGGTACAGGTTTCTGACCGTCAACTGCGTTATTCCCGTTTTCCGGCCGTTCCGCTGTTTGGCCGTGCTGCGCGTGAAAATCGCCTTGAGATACTGCGTACCGAACGTGAGGCGCTGGCCGAGAAATATGCAACGCTGTCGTTTGATGTACAAAAATTACAACGGTTGCACCAGACATTTAGCCGCTTTGTGGGTGAATATTTGGCCACCGCGTTTGATGCCGATCCGGAAGCGCAAATTCGTCTGCTGACTCAACAGCGTAGTGATATTGATCGTGACTTGAGTCAGGCTGATGCCACCGAAAAACAACTTCGTTCACAGGCAGAGCAGGCTCGTGAGTGCTTAAATATGCTCAATCGCCTTGTTCCACTCAGCGCATTGCTGGCTGATGAAACTCTGATTGATCGTGTTGACGAGTTACGTGAAGAGCTAGATAACGCGCGTATTGCGCAGCGTCATATTCAGCAGCATGGTGAACATCTTCAGCAGTTAGAATCGGTTGTGAATGTGTTGCAAAGTGATCCTGAGCAGCACTCACATCTGCAGGCTGATTATCAACATGCTCAAAGCGCCCAGCGCGAAGCCAAGCAAAAGCTGTTTGCATTGTCGGAAGTGGTTCAGCGCCGCGCCTATTTTGCCTATGCAGAATCTGTCGGTATGGTTGGAGAGTCTTCTGGTTTTACGGAGAAACTGCGTGAACAACTGAGCCATGCTGAAGCAGAGCGCAGCCGCTGCCGTGATCAGTTACGCCAATTACAAAGTCAACACAGCCAGTATCACCAAGTGATGGCATCACTGAAGAGTGCGGCTGATGCCAAGCGTGATATGTTCAAAGAACTTGAACAAGAGATGCAAGATTTAGGCGTGCGGGCTGATAGTGGTGCAGAAGAGCGGGCGCGTATTCGCCGTGATGAACTGCATACACAACTGAGCCATAACCGCCAGCGCCGCAGCCAGCTTGAGAAGCAGACGGCGATCGTAGAGGCGGAGATGGACAGCCTGCAAAAACGTCTGCGCAAACTTGAGCGTGATTACCTGACCCTGCGTGGACAAGTGGTCAGTGCAAAAGCCAACTGGTGTGCCGTATTGCGTTTGGCGCGCGACAATGATGTAGAGCGCCGCTTACATAAGCGCGAGCTGGCTTACCTGTCGGCAGATGAGCTGCGTTCAATGTCGGATAAAGCATTGGGGACTTTGCGCCAAGCGGTAGCGAATAACGAAATGTTGCGCGATGTGCTGAGAGCATCGGAAGACTCACGCCATCCTGAAAAGAAAGTTCTGTTCTATATCGCTGTCTATCAGCATCTGCGTGAGCGTATCCGACAAGATATTATCCGTACCGATGATCCGGTTGATGCCATTGAGCAGATGGAGATCGAACTGGCGCGTCTGACCGAAGAGCTGACCAACCGTGAGCAGCGTTTAGCCATCAGTGCGGAAGCGGTGGCCAATATCATGCGCAAGACGATTCAGCGTGAGCAGAATCGTATCCGTATGCTGAATCAGGGTTTGCAGAATATCTCGTTTGGACAGGTGCAAAGTGTGCGCTTGTCAGTCAATGTACGTGAAAGCCATGCCATGTTGCTCAATGGCTTGTCAGAGCAGCGTGAGCAGCATCAAGACTTATTCTCTAACCAGCGTCTGACCTTTTCTGAAGCACTGGCTAAACTGTATCAACGTCTGAATCCGCATATTGATATCGGCCAGCGTAGCCCGCAAACCGTTGGTGAAGAGCTGCTTGATTATCGCAACTACCTTGAGTTAGAAGTGGAAGTTTGTCGTGGTTCAGATGGCTGGCTGCGAGCAGAAAGTGGCGCGCTCTCTACCGGTGAAGCTATCGGTACCGGTATGGCTATTTTACTGATGGTTGTACAGAGCTGGGAAGAGGAGTCACGCCGTTTGCGTGGCAAAGATATCGCACCATGCCGTTTGCTGTTTCTTGATGAAGCCGCGCGCTTGGATGCGAAATCTATCGCTACCCTGTTTGAGCTGTGTGATCGCTTAGACATGCAACTGCTGATTGCAGCCCCGGAAAATATCAGTCCGGAAAAGGGCACAACCTATAAACTTGTGCGTAAAGTGTTTAAAAATCACGAACACGTGCATGTGGTGGGTCTGCGTGGTTTTGGTGCCGATACCGAAGTACTGACCGATAGCCGAGCACAAGATACACACACCGAAATGCCTGATGCTGTTGAAATTGAAGCTTAGATGATGTGTTTTAGATGAGCATTAAATGAGCTCTCTTGTATACAGCACTGTTATATACTGGCACGAGGCATCAAGAGACCTTGAAATCGCATCATAAATTGTAAAAAAAAGCCAGGCATGATATTGCATTGTGTCTGGCTTTTATATTTTATGTATTGATTTTTTTTATTTTATGATTAGGCGTGAGTTTTACGTTAATTAATGTGATGAACAATAGATCAGCATCGATGATCAATGTATGCTTTTTTATCCTATATTCTAATAACATGAATTTTGTACACGACAACACCAAGCCTTGAAGCTGACATGTGGCAGATATTCGGTGTTGCAGAAGCTGTGGTGCGGGTGTACAGAAAAGCGCTAACGAAAATAAAAAGAGTTGAATTTACATGAACTCATCAAAAGTAACTCAAACACTGGGTTGTTTACTGCTGACAGTCTTGTTGGTGCAACCACTGGTGGCTACGGCGGCCAGTGTTGATGCTGTAAATGCAAGCAACAATACAAAAAAAATTACGCGAATTGATCAGATTCTGCCTGCCAGTATCGTACTCGCTTTTCCACGGCAGATAAGTAAGTTATACACCGCAAGTAATATGCAGCCTCTGTGGCAAAATCAGCAAGTGAAAGAGGCTTTTTTGTTGCAACTCAATGAGCTAGCACTGGCAGGTGTTAGCCCGCGTTTTACCCAGTGGGTAAAAGAGATCAGTAATCCTAATTTGCATGATATGGCAAAAGATATCGTGATCTCAGATGCCATGCTGGGCTATTTAAGTTACGTTGACCAAATCAAAGCAAAGGGTGATAGCTGGCTCTATGCAAAAGCAACCCCAGTTGTGTTGGCCGCACCGAACGAAAAGCGGGTAATGCAGTGGTTAAAAGCACAAGATAGCGGCACCGATTTGGCCTTTATTCAAAGCCTTGCGCCACAAAATCGCCAATACGCCTTAATGCAAAAAGCCTTAGCACGCTTAATCCATGAAAGCAGTGAAGGTTGGCCGCAGTTGGGAAGTGGCCCATCATTGCGTCCGGGTGATTACAGCTCCGAAGTGATGGTGCTTGACCGTATTTTACAGCTAACCGGTGATCTGCCGGATAATGTGGCCGATATCAGCGGTGATTTGTACAGTGCTGCACGTGTTGAGGCAGTAGAGAATTTCCAGCGTCAGCATGGTTTAGCGGCTGATGGCGTGATTGGCCCGCGTACCCGTTTTTGGCTAAACCAAGACCCGCAAACACGTGCCGCACTGCTGGCATTAAATATGCAGCGTTTACGCTTGTTACCGGCAGAGAAAGTTAACGGTATTTGGGTTAATATCCCTGACTACCATTTGGCCTATTACCGTGATGGTAAAGAGATCCTTGATTCTAAAGTGATTGTTGGCCGTCCAAGCCGTAAAACACCGTTTATGCACAGCCAGCTAAATAATGTAGTCTTAAACCCGCCGTGGACAGTGCCTGATCGTCTGATTCGTGAAGACTTGATCCCAAAAATTAAGCGTGATCCAAGTTATTTGGCTAAACATGGCTATGTCATTTTGAGTGACTGGACTAACGAAGCGTACGAAATTTCACCGTATGATATTGACTGGTCAAGAATGTCAGAAAAGAACTTTCCGTATCGCTTAAAACAAGCGCCGGGTGACGACAACTCTTTGGGCCGTTATAAGTTCAATATGCCGAATGCAGAAGCCATTTATCTGCACGATACGCCGGCTAAAGGTTTATTCGGTAAAGATATTCGGGCACTGAGTTCAGGCTGTATTCGTGTGAATAAAGCCGCACAGCTTGCCGATATGCTACTAAAAGATGTTGGCTGGAATCAGGAGCGGGTTAGTTCTACTTTGGGTAAAGGTAAAACAACCTATGTGCCAATCCGTGAGCGAGTGCCGGTACAGATCTATTACCTGTCATCATGGGTGGCAGATAACGGACAAGTGCAGTACCGTACTGATATCTATGATTACGATAAAGTGACCCGTGCAAGCACACTTATTCGTGATAATTTACGAACACTGATCAACTGATTACCGTGTGATCTTAAGTTATAAGATAAGAGAGAGCTGAAATGCTCTCTTTTTTTGTCTCTTTTTTACGTTTTTTGCTCATTTTGGGCTGTTTTTTTAAAGGGGGAAGCATAACGATCATGCTACAGAGTAGACCTGAAATTGAAGCAGGCCGACAAAATGATAAAAAAAAGGGCGAACACTGTCATATCAGGCTGAGTATGCGATATTTCCCATTTTGGTATTTCTTTAGTGATAAAGATCACGAAAACAGCAATGGAAAAGAATAAAAAAGTAAACCAGGTGTCTGACTTGTGTGATATGTAAAAGGATCTGTCAGATCTTTGTGCCCGCATAGAGGTTGACTAGCTTTGCCGTGCCAGTTAAGGTTCACGCTGCTGCTATTTATAGCGTTTGTTTATAATTAACCGGATAGTAATCACTAAAATTATGCAAAATCTTGAGCAAGGGATTGATCACAGTCGTCGGAAGTGGCTTGCTTTAGGTGGTGTAGTACTAGGTTGCTCACTACTACCCGGGCAGGCTTGGGCATCACTCTCAACATCTAAACCCAAAGTTCTGACACTGAGTAATATCAATACCGGAGAAAAAGTCAAAGCCGAGTTCTTTGATGGTAAAAACTATGTTTCTGAAGAGCTGACCCGTTTGAATTTTTTGCTGCGTGATTACCGTGCGAATCAGGTAACAAAAATAGATAAGAAGCTGTTCGAACAGTTATATCGGGTACAGCTGATGCTGGGTGCGAAAGGTGAAATTCAGCTAATTTCAGGCTACCGTTCACCGAAGACGAACAAAAATTTGCGTCAGCGTTCAAGTGGTGTGGCAAAACACAGCTATCATACACTGGCTCGCGCGGTTGATTTTCGTATCGAGGGTGCATCGTTGAGCAATGTACGCAAAGCGGCATTAAAAATGCGTGCTGGTGGTGTGGGTTATTATCCAAAGAGTAACTTTGTACACATTGATACCGGCCCTGTGCGTACGTGGTAGGCCAGTAACACGGTTTCCAGCTATATGGCTGCATATAGCAACAGTATATGAACATTAATATCTGCTAGAAAAATAAAGCCCTGTGTTGAGAGTCCAGAGGGCTTTGTTTTTTCTTCTCTTCTCTTCTCTTCTCTCTATCTCTGTCTGTATAGCCCAGCACTTTTTATTACTCACGCGAGGCGTGATTATCTGATGCATGGTGAATATCGATATAACGCTGCCGTTTTTTAGCTTTGATTTTGGTTGTATCTACCAGCACCAGCCCATCAATACAATCGGCAAAATCAGGATCAGTACCAAAATCCAAAAACTGCACGCCGCCACGCTCACACAGCTCACTGTATTGCTTATACAGTGTTGGGATCTGCACACCAAAGTGGTGTAGCAGCAGTTTTAGGGTGGTTAAATCCTGTACATAATCTTCACCACTAAAGTGCTGTTGTAGCTCTCTTTGCAGATCATTGGCCAGTTCATACGGCCTGCGAGATCGCGCTACCGGATGATCGGCTGCAAAATAGGTTTGATAGAAATAAACCAGCAAGTTCTTGGCTTCCGGCGGCATTCCGTTACTCATACTTACCGGACCAAACAGATAGCGAAATTGCGGATTTTTTGCTAGAAAAGCCCCGATACCCATCCATAAATAGTCAAGGCTACGTAATCCCCAGTAACGCGGTTGTACAAAACTGCGGCCAAGTTCCAGCCCTTGCTGCAAAATAGGAGTCATACCTTCGTCATAATGAAACAGCGAGTGTGTGTAGATACCTTCTAAGCCTTTTTCCTGCAAAGTCGTCGCTGTATCACATAAACGGTAAGCACCCACAATTTCAAGCTCATTGTCATCCCATAATACAATGTGCAGATAGTGTTTATCGTACCCATCAATATCGTAGCGCTGCCCTGAACCTTCACCTACAGCGCGAAACGCCAGTTCGCGTAAGCGGCCTATTTCACGCATAACCGGTGAGTTGGGCTGATATCGGTACAGATAGATCTTTTTGCCATCATTACTGACGCCCAATGGTTCACAGGCAAAAATCGCCTGACGCAGTGCCTGACGGTTTTCAGGGTGTGCAATTGCAATCTCTGTGGGTAAGATACCGTTTTTATCGTGGCCTATCAGGTAAAGGTGTTTACGAAACAGTTTGATGCGTGTTTTAAGCGGAAGGTGGCAAAGTGAATGGTAATGTCGATAAGGAATTGGCGCTCCAATACGAACATGAATTGCTTTATGGGTTTGGTTAAACATCTCTTGCACTAGTAGCAGAGTAGACAGCGGTTTATACAGCATAGATGTACCGTAAAAAATAGCTGAGTTTCTGCCGGTGATATGAATCGGGATTACCGGTGCTTGTGCCCGACTGGCTATCCGTAAAAAGCCACTGTGCCAGAGCGTATCCTGAATACCATTAGGTCGTAACCGTGATACCTCACCGGCAGGAAAAATAATCAGTGCGCCTTCTTGTTCTAACCACTGATGAATGTGGCTCAGATTCTCTTTAGGAGTTCGGCCACCCATATTATTCACCGGCAGAAGCAGTGAAGCCAATGGCGCAATTTGTAGCAGCATATCATTGGCTATTATTTTGACATCAGGCCGTATTTTTCCAACCAAATTTAGCAGGGCTAACCCATCGAGCGAGCCGATAGGGTGATTAGCAATGAAAACAACACGCCCGGTTACGGGAATGTTTTCAAGCTGGCTCGGGTTTACCACGGTACTAAAATCAAAGTAGTTAAGCACTTGCTCAACAAATTGAAAACCGGTAACACTGGGGTAATCATGTGAGAATGAGTGTAAATCTTGTTCATGCAGCAGGTTTTTTAGCACCGCACTTACTGGGCGGTAAAGCCACGTGTGCTGTGGGAGTGTCGGTATATACTTGTTTAAAACATCATCCACATTAATCATCCCAAAGCTCCATAACTATCGGCATTGATGGATATTTTTACGTTATAAATATGACATGGCCGTTAATATTACCGAGATTTTTTTTGTTGTGGAGGAATGTAAACACTCCTTAACAAAATGGTAGAATTAATTATTTAATTGCATGATTTTTATGATAAAAAAAGATGAAATTGAATGTGTCAAACAACAGCCAGCATTCTGTCATGAAAAGTGTTAGAAAGAGATTTCTGAATGAGCATGCATGCGTTGACGGGGATATTGTGCCTGTTTTAGGTCTAAAATAGGCAGGTTATCGGTATTCAGTGACATAAATTGAAATGGTAGTGTGTTTGAAATGAATAACAGCAATGATTTAATAGATACTCAAGAGAGTAAAAAATCAATAAGTCTATTACCTTATTTATTTATTTATTTCATTGATTAATGCACGCATTGAATAAATTGATGCTTAATTACTGAGTATGGATTAGGGTATCAGTATTTTTTCTTATATGGTTCATTATTACTTCATTACAGTGAAATATATATGTTTTTTATCTGTAAATCTAAGTCATTAAATCACTGGCAGTATAAATTGGCAGCAATTAAAGAGATTATATTCATATTTTTTTAGATTATTGAGCTTTTTTGAATGAGTCAGTACTGTAAGTATCATTAAATGGATAAATACAGTAATTTAATACTTGCACATTGAAAACACGTCTATTGAAAGCCTAAGCCCTATTTTGCAGCGATAAATATCTTTCTGACGGATGATTCCTATCAAAAGCATACGTATAGACGAAGTGGTGACTGGTTAATGTGCAAAACGCAGGCGGCTATCATAGCCACTGGTGACATAATAGCTGGCGGGAAACACATCAACTAAATGCAGATGAGCTAACTGGGCAATCAGGTCAGCAAAACTATCAAAAGTATGGGCTGTAATCTCACGGTAGACTTTTCCTTCCATGTTCTCAATGCCGATAATCATGGTGATTTCATGTTCATCATGCACGGGCACGGTAACGGTATCATCTATTTTCTGGTCGAAAAAAGGGATCTCACGGCCAGGAATATAGAAGCTGACATTTTGCATGTACTCTTCAGGTGTAAAGAAAGGCTGGTGGTCGTGTGTGGTGTACATATAAAAACCTCATTTACAGTATGCATTTAGTATTTCACCTGAAACGGCAGAATGACTACCCGATGCGTTTAATTTTGCGATCTGTATAGTGAATTTAAATAAGACTAAATAAGATTGCGTTGAATTGGGTTAAACAAGCAAAGCAATTTATAAATTCCTAATATCATATAAAATAAATTATTCAATACGCTGTATTACTAGCTTATTGGTAAAAGCTATTCAAGTTCTTTTGACAACTTAACTAAGTCAACGTTTACTAAAAATAAAGGTGGAATAGTAACTAACTGTAAGAGAATGAAGAATAATAACAACTTGAAACAAATGATATAAAGGAAAAATAGAGCGCAATAATGTTCTCTTATCCTTAAAAGAGAGATTATGCTAGGCCTTAACATTACTAACAACGCTGTTGTTATGATGTTTTTTCAGCATATTCATAATGAAAACCGGATGTTATTGTTAATAACAGGTGATTTTATTCGTAAATTTATGGGTTGAATCAGTGAAATATGCTATGTTACAGGTAACATCACCCTTGATTTGTAGAGAAAATGAAGAAAAAACGTCCAACCCTGCAGGATGTAGCGGATGTCGTCGGTGTAACGAAAATGACGGTCAGCCGTTACTTGCGTGACCCTTCACAAGTCTCTGCCCCTATTCAGCTAAAAATAGCCGATGCACTTGAGGATTTAGGATATATCCCCAACCGTGCGCCAGATATTTTGTCGAACGCAAAAAGTCAGGCCATTGGTGTATTGCTGCCTTCGTTGACCAATCAGGTGTTTTCGGAAGTGTTGCGCGGTATTGAATCGGTGACCGAACAAAAAGGTTATCAGACTATGCTGGCGCACTATGGTTACAGTGCGGCGGTAGAAGAGACCCGGATAGCCTCATTACTCTCATATCATGTTGATGGGTTGATTTTATCGGAAAGTTACCACACACCCCGTACGTTGAAGATGATTGCAACGGCGGGTATTCCGGTGGTTGAGATTATGGACTCCCGTTCGCCCAGCATTGAGCTAGCCGTTGGGCTAGATAATGAAGCGGCCAGTTTTGATATGACCACACTGATGTTGCAAAAGGGTTATCGCAAGATAGTGTATCTAGGTGCTCGAATGGATGTGCGGACGCAGCAACGTTTTGATGGCTATATTCGTGCAATGGCCGTATACGGGCTAGAAGCACGGCATGTGATGACTGAGGCGGCCTCGTCTTATTCGTTGGGTGCGGAATTGCTGGAAGAAACACTGCGCTGTTATCCCGATACCGATGGTATTTTCTGTACTAACGATGACTTGGCTGTGGGCGCAATTTTTGCCTGCCAGCGCCTGGGTATAGCCATTCCTCAACAGGTAGCGATAGCGGGTTTTCACGGGCACGATATCGGACAGACCATTATGCCCAAGCTCGCCAGCGTGCACACGCCACGGCGTGAAATGGGTAAGTTAGCTGCTGAATCATTATTGGCACGTTTAGCCGGAGAGGTGCGAACGCAGCGGGTATATGATTTAGGCTACAGGCTGGATGCTGGTGAGAGTATTTGATTTTGTGATGATGTGATCATGATGATCATGGCCTTGCGGCGGTGATGATAAAATAGAATAAAAAAAGACCGAATGTTCGGTCTTTTTTATGTAGCAACAGAGGCTAATCAGCCGATATTGCGGTAGTACTTATTTAGCACAAACCAATGCCACCGCTTCTGCTGACAGACGGGTAATAGTTGCCCAGTCGTGTGCGGCAATGGCATCGGCAGGCAGCATCCACGAACCACCGACAGTAGCTACGCATTTTGCTGATAGGTAATCGTGCACGTTTTTCGGGCTAACGCCACCAGTCGGGCAAAAACGTACTTGTGGCAGCGGCGCTGCAATAGCTTTCAGCGCGGTAACGCCGCCATTAGCTTCTGCCGGGAAAAATTTCAGGTGTGTATAACCTTGTGCCAGCGCTTGCATCACTTCTGACGGTGTTGCAACACCCGGGATCAGCGGAGTGCTATGTTGTTTTGCATGATCAAGCAGCTCACGGGTGCATCCTGGGCTGATGATGAATTTTGCGCCCGCAGCGACGGCTGCGTCGTACTGCTCAGGGTTAATCACTGTGCCCGCGCCAATCATGGCTTCTGGCATTGCATCAGCAATAGCACGGATAGCGTCGAGTGCTGCATCGGTACGCAAGGTCACTTCAAATACGGTGATCCCGCCGTCTGCCAGCGCTTTTGCCATAGGTACAGCATCTGCTACGTGGTTAATAACCATAACCGGTACGACAGGTGAAGTGGCAAAAACGTCGGCAGGGGAAACAGTCCAATTCATGTGTTATTCCTTAGCATTACACAAAGTTGCGCGCACATCGGGGTGCGCGCAGAGTCAATAGCATAATAAATGAAGTGCGAAGGCAATTCACGGATTGATCGTGAATCGATCAATCACAATGCTATGCTGTTTAATCATGTTATTTAATCAATAACCGTTGCACCGGTTTCCGCACTGGAAACATGCTCGCGGAATACTTTAAACAAATTCCGGCCAAACCCTGTCTGCTCGGCAGTTAAATCAGGGTGGAATGCGGTGCGCTGGCCCAGATCGGCATCGGTAGTCAATGTTCCTTGAGTGGCATCAAGTGTGATGACATCACCGTTTTGCAGATAAGCCAGAGGGCCATTTTTGCTGGCTTCCGGAGTCACGTGGATAGCCGCAGGAATTTTACCCGATGCACCGGATAAACGGCCATCAGTCACCAGTGCCACTTTAAAACCGGCTTTCTGGATATTGCCCAGAATTGGCATCAGTTTATGTAGCTCTGGCATACCGTTGGCACCAGGCCCATTGTGGCGAACGACTACGATCACATCGCGGTTTAGCGTACCGGCTTTGTAAGCGGCTTCCACATCGTGCTGAGATTCGAAAATCTCGACGGGGGCGCGAACAATATGGTGCTCAGGTGCAACGGCACTGACTTTAATCACGCCACGGCCCAAGTTGCCTGACAGCACTTTCAGGCCACCGGTAGCATTAAATACGCTGTCACCTTCCGCGATAACGGCCGGATCACGCGTTTCCATCACCGGCTGCCATGCTAACGCACCATTTTCCAGTGTCGGCAGGCTCAGGTAATCTTCCATTGTGCCAAATACTGGGGTGGCATCCATATGCAGCAGACCACGTTCGGCCAGCTTACGCAGCAAGAGCGGAACACCGCCAGCGGCTTGGAAGGCATTGATATCTGCTGGGCCATTCGGGTAGACACGGGTCATCAGTGGTACAACATCAGAGAGTTCGCTGAAGTCATCCCACGTGACAATCAGGCCGGCTGCGCGGGCAACGGCAATCATGTGCAGGGTATGGTTAGTACTGCCGCCAGAGGCCAGCAGAGCAATCAGGCCATTGACCATGCAGCGCTCATCAAGCACTTCAGCCAGCGGGCGGTACTCACTGCCGCCTTGTACCATGCCAGCCACTTTACGGGCAGCATGATCGGTCAGTGCATTACGCAGTGCAGTATTCGGTGGGATGAAAGCAGAACCCGGTAACATCAGGCCCATCGCTTCAAATACCAGCTGATTGGTGTTGGCTGTACCGTAAAAGGTACAGGTGCCCGGCGCATGGTATGCACCACACTCCATATCAAGCAGAGCGTCACGACCAAGTTCACCGGCTGCATATTTCTGGCGGACTTTGACTTTCTCATCATTGCTGATGCCAGTTGGCATTGGGCCAGCAGGAATAAATGCCGTTGGCAGGTGGCCAAAGGCCAGTGCACCCATCAGTTGTCCGGGGGCAATTTTATCGCAAATGCCTAAAAGTAGAGTGGCATCAAATGTATTGTGGCTTAATGATACAGCAGTAGCCTGTGCAATCAGATCGCGCGAGAACAGAGACATATCCATGCCCGGCTGTCCTTGTGTTACGCCGTCACACATAGCGGGAACACCGCCAGCCACTTGTGCACTGTGGCCAAGTTCAGCCAAAACAGCTTTGATTTGGTCAGGATAGAACTGGTAAGGCTGATGTGCAGAGAGCATATCATTGTATGCAGTGACAATGCCCACGTTAGCGCGAGTCATGTCAAGGATCTGGCCTTTTTGCTGGCTAGAACAGGCTGCTACAGCGTGGGCAAGGTTGCCACATGCCAAGCTTGCGCGATTCTTGCCTTGTGCAGCTTGAGATTGAATTTGTGCGAGATAACGCGCACGAGATTGTGCGCTGCGTTCAGCAATCCGAGCAGTGACTCGGGTAATAACTGGGTGCATTAGTGAACCTCTTTAGCTGCAGTGACGGCACGCTCAACAACTTGATCAAACTCTGCATCAATATCAACGCGCAAGATGCCGCTTTCATTAGTGCTCAATGGGCATTCCAGCGTATCAAATTGGCTTTGTAGCATGCCTTCTTTCTGGAAATGACCTACGCGCTTGCTCAGACGTTCGAAAATCAGTTCGAAAGTACCGTCGAGGAAAATAAAGGTGACGTTCTCGTTACCTTCACGGATCATATCACGATACTTACGCTTCAGTGCAGAGCAGACAATAATGCCGGTTTCATTTTTCTTCTCAAGGCTAAACGCCGCATCACGGATACGTTCTAGCCAAGGCGCACGATCATCATCATTCAGAGGGTTACCTGCGCTCATCTTCAAGATGTTTGCTTTTGGGTGCAAATCATCACCATCGATAAATTTAGCATTCAAAGCATCAGCCAGTGCAGAACCCACACTTGACTTACCACACCCTGAAACACCCATAACGATAATGCTGCGACCTGCCATAGTTTGACCTCAATCTCAATTTTGGAATTTGGTTGTATTCACCTGTTTCTACGATAGCACGTTACGGGTAACATGTTACCCGTAACTACAAAAACTGTGATGTAAAACACAGCTCACTTAGGATGAACACTATGTCTGATATGTCGTTGATCATGACCGCCGCGGGATCTATCCTCCTGTTGCTGTTTTTAGTAATGAAAGTTCGGCTTCACGCGGTTGTTGCTCTGATTCTGGTCTCTATGATTGCCGGCTTATTCTCTGGTATGAATCCGGCTGATATTGCTGCAACTATCCAAAAAGGGATGGGCGGAACACTGGGCTTTGTAGCCGTAGTGGTCGCGCTGGGCGCAATGTTTGGTAAAGTGATGGAGACTACCGGTGCGCTCGATCGCATCGCACAAACACTGCTGGGCAAGTTCGGTACAGATCGCGCTAACTGGGCGATTACCATTACCGGATTTATCTGTGCACTGCCGCTGTTCTTTGATGTTGCGGTTGTTCTGTTAATTGGCGTGGCGTTCGCGATTGTGCGTCGTGGCGGCGGCAGCGTAATCAAAATTGGTATCGCGCTGTTGGCGGGTATTGCAACCTGTCAGGCGTTCCTGATCCCAGCACCAGGCCCGATTCTGGTGGCATCACAGCTGGGTGCTGATTTTGGTTATATGATCCTATTTGGTCTGCTGGCCTCTATCCCTGCGATGATCTTAGCTGGCCCGCTGTTTGGCTCAATGATCTCTAAAATTGTGGATGTTCCGTTACCAGAGCATGCACAAGCTGATGATAAAGATCGCGGCGAATTGCCTTCTTTTGGTCTTGCGATGGGGCTAATTGGCTTACCGTTGCTGATGATTGGCCTGAAAACCATTGCTGCTCGCTTTGTTGAGCAAGGCTCTGACTTGTACAACTGGCTGGAGTTTATCGGTCATCCGTTCACCGCAATTATGGTTGCATGCTTGGCTGCGTTCTATCTGCTGGGTATTCGCCGTGGCATGAGCCGTGATGATGTGATGGGTGTGTGTAGTGCAGCATTACAACCGGCCGGTATCATTATTCTGGTAACCGGTGCAGGTGGTGTGTTTAAGCAGGTTCTGGTTGATTCAGGTGTGGGTGCGGCACTGGGTAATACGCTGGCAAGTTCTGGCCTGCCGATTGTGGTTTTAGCCTTTATTTTGGCCGCTGCAGTACGTGTTATTCAGGGTTCTGCAACTGTTGCGATGCTGACATCGTGCGGTTTGATCTTACCTATGCTGGAAGGCTTGGGCTTAAACGGTGCACAACTGGCGGCGATCACCATTGCTATTGGTGGTGGTGCGATTGTTCTGTCACACGTGAATGACTCTGGTTTTTGGCTGGCAAACCGTTACTTGGGTTTGACTGAGAAACAAACTCTGCAAACTTGGACAGTAATGGAAACTATCATCGGTGTTACCGGTGGTGTGGTTGCCATGATTATTATGATGTTCCTGTAAAAAGAATACTGCATCTAAAAAACCACCTTTTGTAGCGTAACGCTATGAAAGGTGGTTTTTTTATAGGTTTGCCATACAAAACGGTTATTCCTTTGTATTAGTTAGTGTATGTGCTAGATACGTGCTTGCAATAACTGCTGCTGGAAGACATTCCATGCCGCACGGCTATCATGAATAAACTCAATACGGCTATCGGCGGGGATAATATCGGCCGTTTCAATCTGAAATTCACCCTGCTGGCGGTTGAACTGCAGAGTGCCGCCAGTAATACGCACGACGCCTTTGGCGCGGATAACCGGCGCTGTTCTGGCGAGTTCTAGGATTTTCGTCATATCAAACAGGGTATCAGCATCAAATATCCAGCCACAACTGAAATAACCTTGCCCCTGATTTTCTGCTCTGCGCCAGCGTTCATTACCCTGTAAGTTGAGTGCGGCACTGATTGTCGGTATTGCTGTTTTATGCTGATGAGCGGCTGAAGCTTTGAGGTATCGGGGCTGTGCCGGCAAATCAAGCAGAGTGATGGGTATCTTACCGTGCTCTGCAAATTCGGTGTGAAGTGCTGCGAAGTGCTCTTTTTGCTGCTGCGCTGCAGTACGTAATGTATCGACAAAGTCCGTAAGCAACGCTTGTTGTTCCAGCGAACATAAATCAGTTTTATTGGCGATCAGCACATCTGCTGCGGCAATTTGATCGCGAAAATTCTCATTTTCACAGTATTTGGCATCTTGCAGATGGCGCGGATCTACCACACACAAGGTCGCACCGAGCGTAAGAACTGACTGATAATGCTCACCGGCCAGCATATCTAGCACCTGCTTTGGGTGCCCAAGACCAGTCGGTTCAATTAAAATCCGGTCTGGCCGGTGCTGGCTGATGAGCATGTTTAACCCCACCTGCATGGGTAATCCGGCGACACAGCAGAGGCATCCGCCGGGGATCTCTTTGACTACTGCCCCTTGGTCACGCAGCAATGCACCATCAATACCAATTTCGCCAAATTCATTTACCAAAACCGCCCATTTTTCATGTTCAGGTTTCGAGGCTAACAGATGACGGATGGTGGTTGTTTTTCCACTGCCTAGAAATCCGGTAATCAGGTTGGTTTTGATTTTACTGCTGAGCATAAGGCGTTTCCCTGAGGGCCAATAATGTCTGCTGTACGTAATATCATATAGCAAGGTGTTAATGTAGCGGAAAATAAGGCAGATTTGCAGGATATACGGTAGATCAAAAAAACTGAGGCATAAAATACGGTGCTATAAAAAAATCCAGCACACCTAAACATGCTGGATTTGTTGTTTATTGATTATTAGTGTTCAACTGTTTTTTAAGATTATCGATAAACAGGCAATAGGTTAAACATGGCTAAAATCTGCACGACGAGGTTGGTAATACCAAACAGAATAACAACCATAATCATCAGATTACCACCGGGAGCACGGTAGGTTGGGCTACCAAATTTCTGGCGGCTGGCGCGGGCCATCATAGCAGGAACAATCGCCGCCCAGATTGCGGCCGCTAAACCGGCAAAACCAATGGCATAGATAAAACCGTTCGGGAAGACTAAACCGCCAATTGTTGGTGGAATAAAGGTGATTGCCGCTGTTTTTGAACGGCCAACGAAACTGTCATCAAATTTAAACAGATCGGCAATATAGTCAAACAACCCTAAGGTTACGCCCAAAAATGAGCTGGCAACGGCCATATAAGAGAAGGCAGTCAGCATTTTATCAATGGTCTGAGTTGATGCCACACCACTGAGCGCTTTCAGCAAGCTGCCAATATTTCCGCCTTGATTCACAATCTCCTTGAAATCACTGCGCGGAATATTGCCCAGAATTGCCAGCTGCCAGATGATATAAATAGCCAAGGCAATCACAGTACCAATCAGTAAACTCAGCACTACTGGGCGCGGCTCTTTTCCGTAGTATTTGACTAAACTCGGCACATTACCGTGATAACCGAACGATGCCAGACAGTAAGGCAGGGCAGCCAACGCAAACGGCAGGTAATCGGTTTGAGTATCACTGGTATTGAACAAAATAGCCGGTTGTACATGGCCTATCAGATCAAATGTGGATAAAAAAAACGTAATAAGCATGCCGCCAATCAGTACGGTTGTCAGGCGATCAACTGCTTTGGTGGATAACCAGACAAAAAATGCCAAGCCCAGTGCAAACAGTAAACCTGCGGCAGTTTGATTCATTGAAAAACCAAACGCAGCATTGAGTGTATGGCTAATAATTGATCCGCCACCGGAAATATAAGCATAAGTCAGGATATACAGCACAAACGCAATGGTAATACCATTGATGGCATTCCACTGTTTGCCGAGCAGCCCTTTAACCATAGTGTCAAAACTAGCGCCGACTTTATAGTTCAGGTTGGCTTCTAAGATCATTAAACCGGAAGCATACATGCACAGCCATGTTGCCAGCAAAATAATAATTGAGCCGGTAAACCACACCCCAGAGGTGACTACAGGCAAAGAGAACATTCCGGCACCTACAGCAGTACCGGCAATGATCATCGAGCCGCCGAGAATAGAAGGGCGGTTGACCGCGGTTGGGGTAATGATATTTTGCTGCGTCATGTACACACTCCTTATGCGTAATCTTGTACTAGCATAGTAGTTCGAATAGTGTGATGGAGTAAACAAAAACATCTCAACATTTTTCTCATATGCAACTTTATGTATGCAACTTTATGCGATGATTGTAGTCTACATAGAAATACCGCTTTATGAGTAGGCAATTGAATTAGGTGATGACTCAAGGAGAGATGAGAATGAATATCATTAAATGTCAGCGTATTTGTACACCCTGCTTTAAGCGTGGAACAGTTTCTACATTACAGCGTTTAGACGATGTGTGGTGCGATATTTATACCTGCGAGCACTGTTTTCGTCAGTATGCATAGTAAGAGTGTGCATGGCAATCAAGGTGTTCTGGTACAATGAGCATATTAATGTAACAAAGGCAGATATTTCAATCTTCAGTAATGCGCGTTAATAAACACCTGATTATCGATAATAGTTATTCGTGATAACAGTATCTTTTATGCTCAGTTCATTTCTCTGTTTGCGTTGTTTCCTGCCTGCTATTTTTTGCTGTATATCCCTCATTTTAAAATTATCATCACTAAGTTTTCCACTGTTCTGTATTTTGCGGGAAAGATAACGGTTAGTGAATATGCTCTCCTTATACTGATTTATGTCATGCTGCATAGGTATAAAAAAGTAGCATATTGTCGTGCTATTACTGGGTACGTGAATAAGTTTACATCAGCCAGAAGATCAGGCAGATTGAAAGAATACAGTTTTACCGTGCCGATTTGAACGGTAGTATTTTGACAGGATGTAAAAATATGAGCTATCAGAACGACGATATAAGAGTAAAAGAGATCAAGGAATTATTGCCTCCGGTTGCCCTGCTAGAGAAATATGGCGTAACCGAAAAGGCATCGGCTACGGTGTTTGAATCGCGCGAATCTATTCACAACATATTAAATGATCATGATGATCGCCTGTTGGTGGTGATAGGGCCGTGCTCTATTCATGATCCGGTTGCAGCATTGGAATATAGCAAGCGCTTATTGGAGTTACGCGAAGAGCTTTCAGATGATCTGGAAGTGGTTATGCGGGTCTATTTTGAAAAACCGCGTACCACGGTAGGTTGGAAAGGGTTAATCAATGACCCGTATCTGGATGACAGCTATCAGATCAATGATGGTTTACGCATTGCCCGTAAGATCCTGCTCGATATTAATGATCTGGGGATGCCAACTGCCGGTGAGTTTTTGGATATGATCACCCCGCAATATATGGCAGATTTAATGAGCTGGGGCGCTATTGGCGCACGTACTACCGAGTCTCAGGTACACCGTGAACTTGCCTCAGGTTTATCGTGTCCGGTGGGCTTCAAAAACGGGACCGATGGCACAATTAAAGTGGCTATTGATGCAATTGGTGCGGCAAATGCGCCACATCATTTTTTATCGGTGACTAAGTTTGGTCACTCTGCCATTGTTTCAACAGCCGGAAATCCGGATTGCCACATTATTTTACGCGGTGGTAAAGAGCCAAATTACAGTGCCGAGCATGTCAGTGCTGTGGTCAATGAGCTAGTTTCGAACAAGCTGCCGAGCAAGGTGATGATTGATTTTAGCCATGCGAACAGTTCAAAGCAGTATCAACGTCAGCGTGTTGTTGCTGCTGATGTTTGCGCGCAGATTGCTGCGGGGAATCAAGCGATTTTTGGCATTATGGCCGAGAGCCATTTGGTTGAGGGGCGGCAGGATCTGGTTGCCAATATACCGCTAACTTTTGGTCAGAGTATCACTGATGCCTGTTTAGGGTGGGATGATACCGAGTTACTGCTGCGCGATCTGGCAAATGCAGTGCGTGCTCGCCGCGCGAAGGCGAGATCACAGTAAATCAGTAAATTCAGCTCACTTGCTACATGGAAACATCAGGGTTATATCGATTCATACAACAGGCTCTTGAGCCTGTTTTTTTTGGCCGGTATTGCCCTATGCCTGCTCCCTATGTCCAATATTGTATCGTGGTATTTTACCGCAATATCGGTTTTCAATATATTTGCGCATGTCACGTATTGTTGGGGGAGCAGGCTGATCACCACTTCACGGCATGATCTTGTTAATCCTGCTACAATCTGGCAGTTTTCTCTTTTAATTTTCGGAATATTGGCGTGCTGTTACTTATCTTAACCACTGTATTGTGGGGGTTATCTTTCAGCCTGATCGGTGTTTACCTTTCAGGGCAGGTTGATACATGGTTTTGTGTGCTAATGCGCGTTGTGCTGGCGTTGGTTGTTATGCTGCCTTTTTTGCGCCTGCGCTTGATTAGCTGGCGGCCAAAAGTTGTTTTAATGCTGCTCGGTGCTTGTCAGCTGGGTGTCATGTACCTGTTTTACTATCACGCTTTTTTACTGCTTAGCGTGCCGGAAGTGGTTTTATTTACCGTATTGACACCTCTGTACGTCACTCTCATTTATGATGTTTTGCAAAAGCGCTTCACGTACGGGTACCTGATCAGCGCTCTGTTGGCTGTCGTGGGCGCTATGGTTATCCGTTATGATGCGGTGAGTCATCAGTTTATTGCCGGTTTTTTTGTGGTACAGGCTGCAAATATCTGTTTTGCATTGGGGCAGGTGGGCTATAAGCGCCTTATTGAAACGCTGCCGCCCGCTTTACCACAAAATGCGATTTTTGGCTGGTTTTATCTGGGGGCAACACTGATTGCGGTGCTGGCATTCTCTTTGTTTGGCGATCCCCAAAAACTGCCGACAACACCGGTACAGTGGGGCGTGTTACTGTGGCTTGGGCTGGTGGCTTCTGGGGTGGGCTACTTTATGTGGAACAAAGGTGCAACACAGGTTGATAGCGGCACTCTAGCGGTCATGAATAACGCTCTGGTTCCGGCCGGTTTGTTGATCAATTTTGCAGTATGGAACCATAACCCCGATTGGGTTCGTTTGGCGATTGGTGGAGGTATCATTTTACTCTCTTTACAGGTCAATCGATATTTCCGGCAGGCGCAGGGTGTCTGTTAGGCCGATTAATCAGTCTTTTATGGGGTTTTCAAAGCCTTTTGAGATTTGTCGTATAATAGTGTTACCGCACGATAAAGCCTAAAAAAGAGGTGGAGTTAGTATATAATTACTGACTTCGCCAAAATGTATAATTGACTACAGTGATCAACTACAGTGAAAGATGACACCTACTCAGAGGCCCATTTCACACCGCCGCCTGCATTACAGATGATTTGCCATCAGTGCGATCTGGTGGTGAATGTGCCTGAATTTACAACAGGTCATCGGTGTGATTGCCCGCGTTGCCATACTGAAATTGTTGCTCGGCATCCCGAACCTGCATTAAGGCCGGCTATTTTTGCGTTAAGCAGCTTAATTATGCTGTTGATGGCCAACCTATATCCTTTTATTACCATGCAAGCGGTTGGTAATACTAACACCATGTTATTTATTCAGGCCGGTACGGTTCTGTTTGATGAGCATTACGAGTTATTGTCATTAATTATTTTATTAATGATTCAGGGTATTCCCGCATTTTGTATGGGGCTGATTATTTATCTCTCGCTGGCACTGCGTTTTAAAGCATTACCCGCCAAAGTTTTTTTATCCCGCACCCTGTTTATGTTAATGCCATGGTGTATGGTTGAAATATTTTTGATTGGGATATTAGTCAGTTTCGTAAAGTTAGTATCACTGGCGGATATTAGTTTAGATTTGAGTTTTTGGGCATTTTGCCTGTTCTGTGTCTTACAGATTAGAGCTTTTCAGCAGTTGGATAAAGAGTGGTTATGGAGTGCTATTCAACCGGCCAAACCGGTTGCACCTTTAATTGCCGGTCAGTCCGGGTTGTCACAGCAGGTTAAAGTATGCCGTTGCTGTTCCCAGATCATGCCGTTAACCGAAAAGCATTGTCCGCGTTGTCATTCACGGGTGCATGCGCGTACCCCGTTTAGTTTGCAAATTACACTGGCATTATTAGTCACCTCCGTGGTGCTGTATATTCCGGCCAACTTATTACCGATGATGGTGACAGAGAGTTTGGGGAATACCTCGTACTCTACCATTATGGAAGGGGTGATTTTATTGTGGGGTATGAAATCTTACCCTGTTGCGCTAGTCATTTTTATTGCCAGTGTATTAGTGCCGATTGGTAAAATGTTAACCATGTTCTGGCTATGCTGGTCAGCTTCACGCCCTGATACACAACATAAAGATACGCAGCATTGGCTGTATGAAATGGTCGAGTGTATTGGCCGTTGGTCAATGGTTGATGTTTTTGTTATTGCCATATTAGTTGCATTGGTGCGTATCGGGCGTTTAATGAGTATTTATCCGGGTATGGGGGCAATGCTCTTTGCTGGTGTAGTGATTGTGACTATGTTAGCGGCATTGGCTTTTGATCCCAGATTGTTTTGGGATTCCTCTTCTCGTTCACAGGAGTTAAACCGTGAGTCATAATAGTGAGTCTGAGGCTCAAGTAAAAAAAATAAAGCAACTGTCGCCGGTTTGGATTGTTCCTATCGTGGCAATTATTATTGGTTTATGGATGGTGTATTACACCTTCAGTAATCAAGGGCCATTAATTACTTTTACCGCCAATAATGCTGAAGGCATTGTGGCGGGAAAAACTGAAATTCAAAGTCGTAGTGTACAAGTGGGTACGGTGCAGACGGTAAAACTCGCCTCTGATTTAAAGCACGTTATTATTACGGCCCGTTTAAATCCGGGTACAGAAAATATGCTTAATGACCAAAGCCTATTTTGGGTAGTAAAACCTGAAATTGGCCGTGAAGGTGTAACGGGTTTAGGCACACTGCTTTCGGGTGCGTATATCGAATTAAAAACCGGTAACGGCAAAGAGTCTGCGAGTGATTTTACCTTGTTGGATACACCGCCGATTGCCCCTGCGGATGCTCCCGGTTTACGTATCGAGCTGATGAGTGATGATGCATCAAGCCTGACAGTGGGTGATGTGGTGTTATACCGTGGTTATCCGGTTGGTACGGTTGAACAGAGTGAGTTTGACCTGAAAGCTCGTAAAATGCGCTATAAGCTGTTTATTAATGCGCCTTACGACAGTCTGGTCACCAGTAATGTACGTTTTTGGAAATCAAGCGGCGTATCGGTTGACCTTTCTGCACAAGGTTTCCGTGTTGATATGGCTTCGCTGAGTTCACTGATCAGTGGTGGTGTCAGCTTTGAAGTACCAAAAGGCTGGCCGCTAGGGGATGCTATCCCACAAAATACTGCTTTTGAGTTGTATGCAAACCAGCAGAGCATCACACAAGGGCTGTACGATAAGTTTATCCCGTATGTGCTGTTCTTTAACGAATCAGTGCGGGGATTAAGCGCCGGAGCGCCGGTTGAGTACCGTGGTGTGCGTATTGGTACGGTGATGAGCGTGCCTTATTACTTCAACAATAAACTGACACTGGCTGAAACGGGCGGCGGTATTCCGGTATTGATCCGTTTAGAAGTTGGGCGTTTACCGGATCGCTTAACCGTATCTGAACTGCAATCAGATATTAATAAGGCGATGAAACAGGGTATGCGGGCGATGCTAAAAACCGGTAACTTACTGACCGGTCAGCTATTTGTTGATTTAAATATGGTTGATAATGCGCCAAACGCACCGGTGCATAAAGATATCGATGGTATTCAGGTAATGCCAACGGTTGCCGGTGGTTTCAGCTCTATCGAGATCAAAGTGCAGCAAGTGTTAGATAAACTGAATAAGTTGCCTATCGAAGCACTCCTGAAAGAAACAACGAACACCTCAAAAGAGGTGCAAAAGACTTTGCGTTCAACCAGTAAACTGGCTGGCACGCTCGATAAACTGGCAACACAGGCTAATAACGAGCAGTTGCCGAAAGAGTTGCGTGCCACATTAAGTGAGCTGCAACAAACGCTGAAAGGCTTAAATCCTGGCTCACCGGTGTATGACCGATTAAATAATAATCTGCAATCACTTGATAAAGTGCTGCGAGATACTCAGCCGGTAATACAAAAAATTAATCAAAAACCGAACTCACTGATATTTGGATCTTCTTCGGTAGCTGATCCTGAACCTAAGAAGGCAAGATAAAATGATTGGGAATTGGAAAGGGTTGATGATGAAAAAGTGGGTTGTAGCCTGCGCACTACTGCTCTCTGCGTGCAGCAGTACGCCAGAGATTGCCTATTATCAGTTGGCCGCAGAACCTGCGGCAACAAAGTTAGAAGAGCAGAGTAATGTGCTGTTGGTGAATGCTGTTTCTGTTGCAGATTACTTGGCAGGCCCCGGTATTGCTTACCAAACAAACGATATTGAAATGGTGGTTACGCAGCAAAACCTGTGGGTTGATAATCTGCCCGCCCAGTTAACCCGTACACTGGCAGCAACCTTAACGACACAGTTACCACAGTGGCAAGTAGCGTCAAACTCCACCTCTACTGCGCCGTGGCAGCTGAATGTGCAAGTTGATCGTTTTCAGGGGCGCTATGATGGTTCAGTGCTGATCAGTGGCCGCTGGACACTCACCCACAATGATCAGCGCTGGCAGCAAAGCTTTGTGCAGACTCTGCCACAGCAAAAAAATGGCTATGCAGATATGGTGCGTGTAATGAGTGCCGGCTGGCAAGCACAGGCGGTTGATATCGCGCAGCATGTGCAAAAGCTCAGCGCTATTCCGCTGCAAAGTGCAACGTCATCGTTTCACATCATTCAGCAGTAAAAATATAATGTGAGATTTATCTCCCTAAATTTATATTTCGATACATGATCATCTATCAATGCGCATAATCCGCCACACACGGCAGGTTATGCGCATTTATTATATATGCCAGATACCCAATATGAGACAGACTGATGTTAATTGAAGAAGTGTTTAGGCTAGATGGTGATGTTGCCATTATCACTGGTGCTGGAGCGGGCATTGGTCAGGCAATTGCAACCGTGTTTGCTGATGCCGGTGCAGCGGTTGTGATCTCAGACATTGATCTGAACACAGCTCAGCAGGTGGCTGATGAAATTACCAACACAGGCGGAAAGGCGATTGCAGTAGCCTGTGATATCACTCAAGAGTCGGATCTGAACGCACTGGTAGAGCAGACTGTGCAGGCGTTTGGTAAAATAACGGTGTTGGTAAATAACGCCGGTGGCGGTGGCCCAAAACCGTTTGATATGCCGATGCATGATTTTGAGCGTGCCTATCAATTGAATGTGTTCCCCGCATTTCGGTTGTGTCAGTTGTGTGCGCCGCATATGGTTGATAACGGAGGCGGTGCGGTGGTGAACATTACTTCAATGGCCGGTGAGAACATTAATAGCAATATGGCCTCGTATGCGTCATCAAAAGCGGCACTAAATCACCTGACTCGTAATATTGCGTTTGATTTAGGAGCGCATGGTATTCGTGTTAACGCCATTGCACCCGGGGCGGTGCGTACTCATGCACTATCAACAGTGTTAACCGAACAGATTGAGTATCAGATGCTGAAAAAAACACCATTAGGGCGTTTAGGCCTACCTTCAGATATCGCGTATGCCGCTCTGTTTTTAGCTTCTGCCGGATCAGCGTGGGTCAGTGGCCAAGTGCTGACAGTCAGTGGTGGCGGTTCACAAGAGCTCGAATAGTTTTCTGAAAATATGGTTAGCTGATAGCTATGTTTAGTAGCCAATATACATAACCGCCTTCTCAGGCGGTTTTTTACGTTTATGGGATAAAAAATAGTCGATAGAAGAAATAACTGTTGGTGGGATAACTGATGAGATACCTGATTTTACTGTTGTCAGCAGAGGTAATCGACTAGAGTAGCTGATAATAAGATAGACAGCCTATTCAAGGGGTTATCATGCAGAGCATCACACCCAAAACAGTACGGGTTTTTATTTCACACTCGGTTGACCCTTGGTTCAATCTTGCCGTTGAAGAGTGTATTTTCCGACAAATGCCAGCCGATCAAACCGTGCTGTATTTATGGCGCAATGCCGATACCGTAGTGATAGGGCGTGGGCAAAACCCGTGGAAAGAGTGCAATACTCGCCGGATGGATGAAGACGGTGTCAAATTGGCACGCCGGCAAAGTGGGGGCGGAGCGGTATTCCATGATCTGGGAAATACCAACTTTACGTTTATGGCGGCAAAACCTGAATATGATAAAACAGTATCAACCCAGATTATCATCAATGCTCTACACCGAATGGGCATTAATGCCAGTGCATCTGGTCGCAATGATCTGATCGTTGAAACCGCAGACGGTGAGCGTAAAATTTCCGGCTCAGCATACCGTGAAACACCTGATCGCGGTTTTCACCACGGTACTTTGCTGCTGGCTGCCGATCTTTCACGTTTGGCGGATTACTTAAACCCTGATCCCAAAAAATTAGCCAGCAAAGGCATTACCTCGGTACGTTCGCGGGTGGCAAACCTCAATGAGCTGGTGGTGGGCATTGATCATGCACAGATTTGCCATGCTATACAGCAGGCATTTTTTGCCCATCATCAAACCTCAGTTGTTCCCGAGATTATTTCGCCGGAAAATATGCCTGATTTACCTAATTTCACAGATCAATATGCTCAGCAAAAAAGCTGGGAGTGGAATTTTGGCAAAGCGCCGCAGTTTACCCATACGCTTGAGCAGCGTTTTAGCTGGGGCGGCGTGACACTGCACTGCAATGTCGAAAAAGGTTTGGTGACAGAAGCGCAGATATTTACCGACAGCCTGACTCCGGCTATCTTCGAGGCTCTCTCTGGCGTGTTGGTGGGTGTACAGTACAGTGCCGACAATATTAAGCAGGCAGTTATGCAGCTTGCCGCTGAGCAACCAGAATATCTGGCCGAGTTAACCGAACTGGCTGAGTGGCTGCAGCACGAGGTTCGCTAAGTATCTCTTGAACCGCGGCAGACCTCGCAGATAAAAAAATAGCACGCAATGCGTGCTATTTTTGTGTTTTGATCTTTGGCTTTATTTTACCCGTTGACCCGGTTTTGCACCTGAGTCTGGGCTGAGAATAAACAGATCACTGCCGCCGTCACCGGCAGCTAGCACCATACCCTCGGAAATACCAAAGCGCATCTTACGCGGTGCAAGGTTGGCGACCATCACGGTCATCCGGCCTTCCAGATCTTTGGGTTTGTAGGCTGATTTAATACCGGCAAATACCTGGCGAGTCTCTCCGCCCAGATCCAGTGTCAGCTTCACCAGTTTATCCGCTTCGGGTACAGATTCTGCTTTTGCAATCAGAGCAATACGTAAGTCAACCTTACTGAAATCATCAATGCCGATAGTCTCGCAGATTGGGTTTTTATCCAGCTCAGT
This sequence comes from Plesiomonas sp. ISS29, assembly GCF_056522795.1. Taxonomy (NCBI): domain Bacteria; kingdom Pseudomonadati; phylum Pseudomonadota; class Gammaproteobacteria; order Enterobacterales; family Enterobacteriaceae; genus Plesiomonas; species Plesiomonas sp. ISS29. The sequence continues at coordinate 2,307,296 of NZ_JAWRZQ010000001.1, read as the reverse complement.
TGGCTCTTTTACCGGCATAGCTGCCGCTGCTTCTTCTTTTGACTCTTCAACCATGGCATTTACCTTGTCAGGATCAATACGGTTGAACAGTGCTTTAAAGGTGTTCACTTTATGATTTAACAGCGGGGTGGCTACACTATCCCATGTCAGCGTTGTGTTGAGGAAACCTTCGGCACGCTCACTGAGCATCGGCATCACAGGTTTTAGATACGTCATCAACACACGGAACAGGTTAATCCCCATAGAGCAGATCGCGTGGAGATCGGCATCACGGCCCTCTTGCTTGGCCACGACCCATGGCGCTTGCTCATCCACATAGCGGTTAGCTTTGTCTGCCAGCGCCATAATTTCACGGATAGCCTTACCGTATTCACGCGCTTCATACGCTTGTGCAATCATCTCTGCTGCATCGGTAAATTCAGCAAACAGCGCCGAATCAGCCAGATTATCTGCCAACACACCGTCAAAGCGTTTGGCAATAAAACCGGCATTTCGTGAGGCCAGATTCACCAGTTTATTCACGATATCGGCATTAACACGTTGGATAAAATCATCCAGATTCAAGTCAAGATCATCAATGCGGGAAGAGAGTTTTGCCGCATAGTAATAACGCAGACAGTCTGGATCTAAATGCTTCAGATACGTACCGGCTTTAATAAATGTGCCGCGTGACTTAGACATTTTTGCGCCATTGACTGTCACATAACCATGTACGAAAACATTGGTTGGTTTGCGGAACTGGCTACCGTCGAGCATTGCCGGCCAGAACAGGCTGTGGAAATAGACAATATCTTTGCCAATAAAGTGGTACAGCTCAGCAGTAGAGTCAGTATTCCAAAACTCGTCAAAATTGAGATCACTGCGCTTATCGCAAAGATTTTTGAATGAACCCATGTAACCGATAGGCGCATCAAGCCAGACATAAAAGTACTTACCCGGTGCGTCAGGAATTTCAAAACCAAAGTAAGGCGCATCACGAGTGATATCCCACTGTTGCAGCCCTGACTCAAACCACTCCTGCATTTTATTGGCTACTTCATCTTGCAGTGTGCCTGAGCGGATCCACGCCTTTAACATGCCTTCAAAAGAGGGAAGATCAAAGAAAAAGTGCTCAGTCTCTTTCATGACCGGTGTTGCACCCGATACCGCAGACTGTGGATTAATCAGCTCAGTTGGGCTGTAAGTTGCACCACACACTTCACAGTTATCACCGTACTGATCTTCTGCTTTGCATTTTGGGCACGTTCCTTTCACGAAACGGTCAGGCAAAAACATACTTTTTTCAGGATCAAAAAGCTGAGAAATTGTCCGCGTTTTGATAAAACCATTCTCTTTCAATCGGCCATAAATCATGCCCGCTAACTCACGGTTTTCATCACTGTGAGTTGAATGGTAGTTATCAAAACTGATATTAAAACCGGCGAAATCTTGTTGATGCTCACGGCTGACATCAGCAATCATCTGCTCTGGTGCGATACCCATTTGCTGCGCTTTGAGCATAATAGGCGTACCGTGTGCATCATCGGCGCACACAAAATAGGCTTCGTTCCCGCGCATACGCTGGAAACGTACCCAGATATCGGCCTGAATATGCTCAAGCATATGGCCAAGGTGGATAGAGCCGTTCGCATACGGCAGGGCACAGGTGACCAGAAGTTTTCTTGCTGAAATAGCCTTAGCATCTAGAGACATAATGAGAGTTCTGCTGTTTTAGTATCAGATTTACGAATCCCGTGATGTTACCGCATCATTCTGTTTGTCGCTACCCACAGCCTGTAATCAATGGGGTTGATTTGCGAATCAAATTCCCCCAACCTTGAGTGATGAAGAGCAGCACTTTTACAATAAAAGGAGTAGTCGGAGTGAGCCTGAAGTCTCTTTTCGGCGTTGAGTCGGATATCAGCGCTAAAATAGTGCCAATTTTAGATACATTTACCCATGCAACCTTATCGCAACCGTTGAGCCAGTTGCAGGCGCTAAAACAAGCCAGTATCAAGCGTGATGAACTCACATTACGGCTCAGCATGCCTTTTGCGTGGCAATCAGGGTTTGATGCTTTACAGGCGGCTGTAGAGGCCCCTATTTTGGTGGCAACAGGGGCAAAACAGATTCGCTGGATTATCGAATACAACGTTGCCACGCTCAAACGTGCTAATACCCAGCCGGGCGTGAAAGGTGTTAAAAACATCATCGCGGTGACATCGGGCAAGGGCGGTGTAGGAAAATCGAGCACAGCAGTCAATCTGGCACTGGCACTGGCCGCTGAAGGCGGAAAAGTGGGTATTTTAGATGCCGACATTTATGGCCCGTCTGTGCCGATGATGCTCGGTACAGAAGATCAACGGCCAACCTCGCCCGATGGGCAACATATGGTCCCGGTCAGTGCGCACGGTATTGCTACCAACTCCATCGGTTATCTGGTTGAGGCTGACAGCGCTACCATCTGGCGCGGCCCAATGGCCAGCCGTGCACTGGGGCAGTTGTTAAATGAAACATGGTGGCCTGATCTTGACTATCTGGTGATTGATATGCCGCCGGGCACTGGTGATATTCAGCTCACTCTTTCACAACAAACACCGGTGACTTGTGCGGTTGTGGTGACAACGCCGCAAGATGTTGCGCTGTTAGATGCTGCAAAAGGCATCGCCATGTTCGAGAAAGTGAATGTTCCTGTGGTGGGTATCGTAGAGAACATGAGCATGCACATTTGCAGTGAGTGCGGTCATCATGAAGCTATTTTTGGTACCGGTGGTGCAGTGCGGCTAGCTGAAAAATATGGTGCTGAGTTGCTGGCACAACTGCCGTTGCACATTCGGTTACGTGAGGACCTTGATCGTGGCGAGCCGACCGTAGTTGCTGCGCCGGAAAGTGAGTTTACTCACATTTATCGCCAGTTAGCGGCACGTATTGCTGCAAAAATGTACTGGAGTGGTGAATCTATCGCCACAGAGATTGCAGTTCGTAATATTAGTTAAAATCAATGGTAGCGTGATGAGGGTCAAATTTCTTATAATCATAAGGTTTGCATCCACGTCATCATTTGTTTTCACGCCACTAGAGTAATCAGAGCTTCACTATGACAGAACAATCTCAGCAGTGTCTCATCATCGGTATCGCTGGCGCTTCAGCGTCAGGAAAAAGTCTTATTGCCAGCACCATTTACCGTGAGCTGTGCGAACAGCTTGGAGATGCTCAAATCGGCGTGATATCTGAAGATTGCTATTACAAAGATCAAAGCCACTTGCCGATGGAGCTTCGTGTTAAAACGAACTACGATCATCCAAAAGCTATGGATCATGACTTATTGTTGCAGCATTTACAGATGTTGCAACGTGGCGAAGCGGTTGATATCCCGCAATACAGCTATGTAGAGCACACACGTAAACAAGAAGCTATCCACTTTGAACCGAAAAAAGTGATCATTTTGGAAGGTATTTTACTGCTGACCGATTCTCGTCTGCGCGGTGAAATGCACGCTTCTATTTTTATTGATACGCCGCTGGATATCTGTTTACTGCGCCGCGTCAGAAGAGATGTGACAGAGCGTGGCCGTACTATGGAATCGGTGCTTGAGCAGTATCAGAAAACCGTACGCCCAATGTTCTTGCAGTTTATTGAGCCATCAAAACAGTATGCCGATATTATCGTGCCGCGCGGTGGAAAAAACCGTATTGCTATCGATATTCTGAAAGCAAAAATCACGCAGTTACTCAGCGAGTAAACGCAACTAACCATACTGAGAGCGGCTGGATTTTCCAGCCTCTTTTTTATCTGATAGTGAACGTAACGGCTCATTCCCATGTGTCTGCATGGATTTTACGACATAAATCACGGAGATTATCCATTGTGTCGCCGAAAATTATCTTAAAATAGAGTTAGTTACGCTATAAGCTGGAGCTATTTGCTATGCGTTTATGTGATACGGATATAGAAGCTGCGTTAGACAGCGGTCGGATTGTTATCGAGCCACGCCCCCCGATTGAGCGTATCAACGGTGCAACGGTTGATGTTCGGTTAGGCAATCAGTTTCGGGTTTTCCGTGACCATACTGCTGCATTTATCGATCTGAGCGGCCCTAAAGATGAAGTGACCGCCGCACTCGAGCGCGTGATGAGTGATGAGATCGTGCTAGCCGATGGGGACGCTTTCTTTCTGCATCCGGGTGAGCTAGCACTGGCTGTTACCTATGAATCGGTCACATTGCCTGATGACATAGTGGGTTGGCTTGATGGCCGTTCATCTTTAGCTAGACTAGGCTTGATGGTGCATGTCACGGCACACCGAATTGATCCGGGCTGGCAGGGCTGTATCGTGCTTGAGTTTTATAATTCAGGGAAGTTACCATTGGCACTTCGCCCTGAAATGTTGATTGGCGCACTCAGCTTTGAACCATTAACTGGGCCTGCCGCACGGCCATATAATCGCCGTGTTGATGCAAAATATAAAAATCAGCAGGGCGCGGTGGCAAGCCGTATTGATAAGGATTAACGCTCGCTGAGTTGATAACAAGAATGAGGCAGGGATGAGAAAACGGCTTATACTGGGATGTACGTTGAGTGTATTTGCGATAGCAGCATGTACGTTGTTGCTATCAATAGATACTAATCAGTTTAAATCATTGATTACTGATCGTATTAAAAGCAAGACAGGGCAGACATTAACCATACAAGGCGCATTGCAGTGGCGCTTCTCATACGGGTTATACCTGCAAGCCGGTGAAACCTCATTGACTAGCCCTACTGGTTATCGTGATCCCTACATTATTCAGGCGAAAAGTATCTCGCTTGAAATTGGTTTGCTTCCCTTATTAAGTAAGCAGCTTGTTATCAACAATTTGCAACTTGAGGGCGTTACTGCGGTATTGGAAATTGCAGCAAACGGCACAAGTAATTGGGATGCGCTTGCTCGCGATGATCTCTCTGTTGAGAACGCGTTATATCAGCCAAATACGCTCTCATCTGAATTATCAACTTTATCACCTGCAATAGTACAAAACACGGCATCGCATTGGGATATTGTTTTGCGTCAGATTACGGTCAATAATAGCCAGCTTATCTGGCGAAAAGCCGCTGACTCAATCGTGTTTAATCAACTTAATATCGCATTAGGTAATGCTACTCGCGGCGTGTTTCCGTTACAGCTGTCATCTTCCATTGCACTTCCGCGTGATACTGCTGCCATTAATTATCAGGGTAAATTATCACTGAGTGAAAATCTTAATAATATTTCACTAACTAATAATCATCTTGAAATTACACTAAGCAATAATACAGCTGAAGGTAACGTAGAGAATAAAATTACCAGCACATTCTTAGCTGATTTGAATCGGCAAGAGGGTAAAATTGTACTGCGTAATGTCCGTGTTGATTCTCCTATCGCACAAATTTCCGGTGAAGTTATCGCAAAAACAAAGCCTGCGCCGGGTTTTATTGATATCAATATTAACAGCCCTTATCTTGATCTTGATACATTATTACCGCTTTGGAAGGATGTAGTAGATCGAGCAGACCAGCTTGATAAATCGGTTGACTCTGCCTATATCGGTAAAAATGGAAATGCGCAAATTAATACAGATGCTGCTAGCGAAATAGCAGTACTGAATGCTGATAATATGCTGGATAAATCCAGTGATAATACCAAAAAGCAGAATAGCCCTTATTATCTTGATGGTTTTGCTACTTTGAGAGTGAATAAAATTCAGTGGCGAAAACACACATTTAATGATGTATCCCTTGATGCGACTATCCAACAAGGGGTTGCCGCCGTTGTTCAATTTAGCATGTCAGGTTTAGGCGGCTTACTACAAGCAACTGGCACCGTTAACTTATTGACTGAGCCAAAAACATTTGAGCTTTTACCCGTGCTAACCCATATTCAGCTTTCATCGCTACTGCAATGGCTTAATAGCGGTGTTGATGCACGGGGAGCATTGAATATGAGTGGAAAGTGGCTGTTTGAAGGGTGGCCAACTTTAAATTCTAGCCGAGGGTTTGTCACCTTGCTATTACGAGATGTTGATTTTGAAGGGGTTAATTTACCGTATTTACTTTCAAGCAGTATAGCCAGAGCAAAAGGTCAGAATGTGGAAAGTGAGTCAGTCACCTATCAAACGCATTTGGATAAAATGGCAGCTGACCTGAATTTTAATCAGGGAAAACTGAAAATAGCACGTATGAATGCCTCAGCCAATAAACTTGCATTGAATGCCACAGGAAATATTAATCTTCTGACCAAGCAGTGTGATTTAACATTGAATAACCGTATTCAAATAGCAAATAGTGATATTCCGTTTGTAGATGTTCCGCTGTATGTTTATGGGTCATTACATGATCTGCGTTACCGGGTTGATATAGTTAGTATTGTGAAGCAACAAATTCGTGCGAATAAACAAAAATTGCGTGATAAGCTTGAAAAACAAAGCATACTTCGGCGTGATGAAATAGAAGAGATTAACGCGCTGTAGGTTAAAAATAGATGCGTTATTCACGATAGCCTGTACCGGCTATTTGCAGCAATAATGATTGATTCAATGGCAGGTAAAAATGGCAAAATATATCGGTTTAATGTCAGGTACCAGTTTAGATGGTGCAGATACCGTATTAATAGAGACTGATGGCCAGCAGGTTTCTTTGTTGGCAGCTGACTTTTTGCCCATGCCTGAAGTGTTGAAACAATCTGTATTAGATGTCTGCCATGGTCAGGCTACCACACTGGTAAATATCGGCCAACTTGACCACCGTTTAGGGCTATTTTTTGCCGAGGCCGTACAAACCTTGCTCACGAAGCATCATATTCGGGCGGCAGATGTTGAGGCGATCGGCAGCCATGGTCAAACGGTATACCATGACCCTGATGGTGCTTATCCTTTTACTTTACAATTGGGTGATGCCAACCTGATTGCAGCACACACTGGTATTGCAACTGTTGCTGATTTTCGCCGTCGTGATATGGCGTTGGGTGGCCAAGGCGCACCGTTAGTTCCGGCATTTCATGCGGCACTGTTTGGCACATCAACCCCACGGGCGGTGCTAAATATTGGCGGTATTGCTAATCTCACTCTATTACTTCCTGATCATGCGGTCACAGGGTTTGATACTGGCCCGGGCAACGTACTGCTTGATGCATGGGTAATGTTACAAACAGGGCAGCGGTTTGATAATAATGCTGAATTTGCCAAGCAAGGGCAGGTGGATGCTGATCTTTTACATACATTGCTTACAGAGCCTTTTTTTGCGATAGAACCGCCGAAAAGTACCGGTCGTGAGCTGTTCAATATGGCCTGGCTACAGCAAAAACTGGCTCATTTTCCGCCTCTTTCTGCTGTTGATATTCAGGCGACACTGGTTGAATTAACGGCAGTTACCATCATACAGCCTTTGCTCAGTCAGCAGACTACGCTTAATGAATTACTGGTCTGCGGTGGTGGTGTACACAACCCACTATTAATGCAACGTTTAGCACATTATCTTCCTCAAACCCGTGTTTTATCCACAGAACACTATGGCGTTAGCCCTGATTATATGGAAGCGATGGCATTTGCTTGGCTCAGCTGGTGCGCTGTTCATCAACAACCGGGGAATCTTCCTGCAGTGACCGGAGCTGAATATCCTGCAGTATTAGGCGCAATTTATCCGCGTTAAAACTGCGTTAAACGATATAGTGGCGTTGTTGCATAAAATTACATCTGATCTAGCGATAAACATATTGTCGAACTGTCACCTTTATCCCTTTCCGTTTTTGCTAAGCATGTCGCGTAAGTGTAAACTGATAGTGGTTAAATTGTGTTCGCTCATATGAAATATGTTTCTTGTTAAGAGAACGGATGGTGAAAGCAATGCTGAAGGAACAGCAACTGATCATGTCCAACCCAAGTTTAATTCCCATGCACAGTTTACGGTGGGTTTTATTTGGTGATTTGGATACCGAACACTTTATTGCCGCATACCATTTGGCATTTAAAAACTTCTTACCTTTGCAGATGGAATGGCTTGATTTAAGCATGTATGACATTCCTCTTGTTGAATTGGAAAAGGGGTTGCCTGCATGGTTACATCGCTCATCGGCACTGGGTTTACGTGCGTTATTTGTTCATGTGGAAGAGGGGCATTTACAGCTAATCATTACCTGGCAGCGGCAATATATTACACGCCAAGAGATTATTGATTTACTGTGTCAGGTGTCTGAAAGTTATAACTCTGCATTATTAAACTTAAATTATAATGCCATTCATGTTTTACCATTTTCGGAATTCCTTGAAGAGTGTGATTGTCTCGCTGAATCACCAACATGCTCTAGTGTCATTGATTTAACTTCACGTGAATACGAGCGGATACGTGTGCTGCAGTGTATTATTTTACCGGCAGTATGGCGCTGGGCTGAGCCACACGGGTTTCATCGTGAGCAGTTGCATGCTGAATGGCTAGAGTGTGATTTAGTTAAACCTGCGGGCATTAAAGTGCAACATTTAGCACCAATTATGAATGTGGTGCTGGATAAAATGGTTGAAGTATCATTACTGACATTAAATGGAAGAGATAGCCCTGAGTTAACACTGCAAATTGCCTGTAAACATCCTCAGTCTATCTCTTTGCCACAGTTATTACAAAGCCTGAAAGAGTATCTGTTGGAAGAGCGCTAACCAATACTCAAACCGTGTCAGTTATTTGAGCGTTTGTCATTATGGAAGATGATACCGTTTAAACATAGAACAGAATACAAACTTACTTTCACACAACAGCACAAAAAAATAAAAGCCGCGAATGCGGCTTTTATTTTGATGCGAAGCACAGGTTAGATACAAGTGCAGACAGTGTTATCTGCTATAAACCTGTTTTTGCCGCCGTAGCTTGTGCATGGTGCGTGGCAGCCTGACTTCCGGCAGCGCCGCGCCCAGTAAACTCATAAACTGGACGAACCCAATCACTGTGCACAGGGGCAGCAGCGTTTGTGCTGATAGCAGGTGCTTTTGCCATAGAGGCACTGGAGTAACCGCGTGGAGGCGCTGTCTGAATTGGGTTAACCTCAATCAGAACCTCTTCGAGTGGTACTTCATTGCCAACAACTTCATCACAAGCAATATCATTGCTGATGGTGGAGTCAGCTACTGGCTCAGAGATAGTCTCTGCGATAGCATCAGCCACAATTGGCAGCTCTATTGGTGATTGTTCAATCACGGCAAGGGCTTCTGGTTTGTTATCAACAACCTCTGTAGGCGCGGTAATTTCAGCAATAGGTGCTACTGCTGCCGTCTCAGTGGTCACGATACTGGCTACTGTGTTTTCAGTAACTGGCACTTCGTTTAGCTCAACGCTCGGGGTCAGTACAACCGATTCTGCAGAGATAGCCGTGTCAGCAACGTCTGATGTAGCAACCGGACTCATCTGTGCATCACGTATTGCTTGCTCTTTTGCAGCAGCGGCCGCAGAAGGGGACATTGCACGTGAAGACGATGATGATGTTGCCGATGTTGCTGATACAGCGCTTAACACCGGAGCCACCAAAACAGAGCGCGGCACTACAGTTTCTGTTGAAGCCGTTTCAGCAGTGCTTACATTCTCTGAGCTTACCGTTGTCTCGGCTGCGTTTACGCTAGCTTTTTCTACAGCATGCTGTGATGAAGATTGATAATCATCAGTACAAGCCGCTGGCTTGGTTGCCACAGTAGATACTGCACCGGCTTGCGCAGGTGTTGCATTGGTTGCTGCTGTAGTTAGATTATCATTTACACTGCTTGTTGCTGTCTGAATAACCGCGGGTGTTACTGTTACAGCCGTGATCACTTCAGCAATCGGAGCAGGGGCTTGAGCCGCTGCAACCGCATGTGCTTGTGCTGCTTGATTCTCTAACATCACTTCGTTAGGAACAAATGCTGCAGCTTCTGCATGTTGGGTTACTGCATCAGCATTGCGTTCAGCTTGCTGTACCGGATACTGAATCCACACCTTACCGCTGGCCAGTTCTGGAGAGAACATCGCCATCTCGAGTGGAACTGGAGAGGTGGTATTACGGCGATCATCACGATAACGACGGCGACGCTGACCGCTAACACGCAAATGGCGTGGTGAGCGGCGGGAGCGACGGTGGCCATCAAAGTTACGATCTTGATTCTCACCCGTAGCTGGCTCTGCATCATTAGCATTGCTGTTTGTTGCTTCGACAGTAGGAGTTTGTACCTGACGAGGTTCTGATGCCGCTGCATTGACAGTGGTGTTTGCCGTGTCGGTAGGCAGGGCTGTAGCAGACTCAGTGACAGGTGCAGTTACTGCATTAGTCTCAGCACTTTCAGCATTAACATCCGTAATACGTACTTTACGGCGCAGTTGACGACGCTGACGACGCTGTGTGACCTGCTGCTGTTTATCTTCTTCGATCTCAGCGGCAGTGTTTACTACAACGTTGTTCTCAGCTTGTGCAACTTGCACGGTATTTTCAGATACCACTGGCGTTTGGCGTTTGTCATCAGGACGGCGACGTTGCTGACGCTCAGGACGATTACCACGAGGCTGTTCGTCACGTGGCTTACGACGTTCATTGTTACGATCTTGATCGTTTACATTGACAGCGGTGTCATCGGTTTGCGCAGCACGCGGGTTGCGGTTTTCCTGATTACGACGGCGACGGTTATCATTATCACCACGTTCAGTACGCTCGGCGCGCTCGTTACGATCATGTGGGCGTTCGTTGGAGCGCTCAGTGCGATCGTTGCGGTCACCACGGTCATTACGATCATTGCCATTACGGTCGTTGCGGTCGTTACGATCACGACGAGGCTGGCGATCATCACGCTGGCGGTTGTTACGCTGTGGACGGCGCTGTTCGCGTTGTTCAGTCTTAACCGGCTCTGCTTTTTCTGGTGTAGCGGTTTCGCTTCCAGCAAAAATAGACTTAATGAAACCGAAGAAACGGCTAAAAATAGACGCTTTTTCTGCTTCTGTAGCACGAGGTGCTGTCGGAGTTGGAGCTTGTACCGGTGGAATATTGACTACCGCAGGTGCTTCTGGTGGCGTTGATAAACCGGCAAGTGCAGGAGTTTCAACGACAGATGGTTTACGGCGATCCGTACTTTGCTCTTCTGCTTCAGCCAGTGCCGCTGCTTCATGGATTTGAGGCAACAAGTAGCTCAGTGCATTGCTCTCTTCACCTTCGCGCATGCGAACCACATTAAAGTGCGGAGTTTCCATGCGATCATTTGGCACAACAATAACGCGTACGTTATGGCGTGATTCAATCACCCCAATTGATTTACGCTTTTCGTTGAGTAGATAAGAAGCAATATGTACAGGAACAACAGCATGTACCTGAGATGTATTGTCTTTCAGTGCCTCTTCTTCCATTAAGCGTAGGATAGAAAGAGAGAGTGATTCATTATCACGCACTGTGCCTGTACCGCTACAACGCGGGCAGACATGGTGGCTTGACTCACCGAGTGAAGGGCTCAAGCGCTGACGAGACATTTCGAGCAAACCAAAACGTGAAATACGGCCAATCTGCACACGGGCACGATCTTGGCGTACGGCATCACGCATACGGTTCTCAACTTCACGCTGATGACGCACTGGCGTCATATCGATAAAGTCGATAACAATTAACCCGCCCAGATCGCGCAAACGTAATTGACGTGCAATTTCATCAGCAGCTTCTAAGTTGGTATTTAGCGCTGTTTCTTCGATATCGCCCCCGCGGGTTGCGCGAGCGGAGTTGATGTCGATAGCGGTTAAAGCTTCAGTGCTATCGATAACGATAGAACCACCGGAAGGCAAGCGCACTTCACGCTGGAACGCAGACTCAATTTGTGACTCAATTTGGTAATGGCTGAACAGAGGAACTTCACCCTGATACAGTTTTACGCGGCTGAGAAAATCAGGGCGAACCAGTTTGATATGCTCTTTGGCTTTCTCAAAAATGGTTGGGCTATCAATCAGAATCTCACCAATATCACGACGCAGATAGTCACGGATAGCGCGAACAATCACATCACTTTCTTGGTGAACTAAGAATGGTGCTTGACGAGTTTCTGCTGTTTGGCGGATAGACTCCCAATGGTGCAATAGTACTTTGAGATCCCACTGCAGCTCTTCGGCTGACTTGCCTACACCGGCGGTACGTACAATCAGACCCATACCATCTGGCAGTTCAAGTGCTGATAAAGCTTCTTTCAGTTCAGTGCGCTCTTCACCTTCAATGCGGCGGGAGATACCACCAGCACGTGGGTTGTTTGGCATCAGAACCAAATAGCTTCCGGCAAGACTGATAAAGGTAGTAAGAGCAGCACCTTTATTGCCACGCTCTTCTTTATCAACCTGAACAATCACTTCCTGACCTTCGCGTAAAACATCTTTGATGTTCGGACGGCCATGGTACGAATAGTTTGCTGGGAAATACTCACGGGCAACCTCTTTTAGAGGCAGAAAACCGTGACGGTCGGCACCATAATCAACAAAGGCAGCTTCCAGACTTGGCTCAACACGTGTGATTTTTCCCTTGTAAATATTGGCTTTTTTCTGCTCATGTCCTGGGCTTTCAATGTCTAGGTCATACAGTTTTTGGCCATCTACAAGTGCGACGCGCAACTCTTCCTTTTGAGTTGCGTTGATCAACATTCTTTTCATTCAGTTTACTCATTATTTTTTCGTTGGCATCAGAGTCAGCGGGCACATTCAGCCTGCCAGACATTATCGACCCCGAGTCTATAGCATGGCCGTCAGCCTCTCGGCTGTCACATGCATGGGGCGCATTGATAATGCGTTGTGCACTTATTCTCTTATTTCTAGATGAAAATAGCTTCTACGGTGCTAATGCACATCATGAAGATAGATCACCGACAATAGAGGGATGACTGCACATTCTTAAGTATAAGACTGTATAATGGTTACCACAGTCGACAGTGCTGCTACCCGTGACTCACTAAGTGCTTGTTATGCTTAACGTCTTACGCCATTGCAGCGTTATGGCAAGCAAGCAAACTTTAAAATTCCATCGGTTGCGTGCAACGACAAATACAATCGTGGAAAATCACGACATTATCCCATTCATAAAGTGTGTTAGGCAAGATTACTTTTTTACAGAAACTGAGATCCGCCTCATGCTAAAATCATTCATATGACCGAAATTAATACGAAAGTACAAATACTGACCGTTTCTGATGATGAAGCAGGCCAGCGAATTGATAATTATTTACGCACCCGTTTGAAAGGTGTTCCTAAAAGTATGTTGTACCGAATTGTGCGTAAGGGCGAAGTTCGGGTGAACAAAAAACGGATAAAACCTGAATATAAATTACAAGCCGGTGACGATGTGCGTATCCCTCCGATTCGCATGTCAGAAAAAGAAGACCCGCCAGTTTCAGCAAAACTGACCCGTGTGGCTGAGTTGTCTGACTGCATTTTGTACGAAGATGACGGTTTGATGGTGTTAAATAAGCCTTCCGGCACAGCGGTACACGGTGGTAGCGGCTTAAGCTTTGGTGTGATTGAAGCGCTGCGCGCGCTGCGCCCCGAAGCCCGTTTTCTGGAGCTGGTACACCGTTTAGACCGCGATACATCGGGTATCTTATTGGTTGCGAAAAAGCGTTCTGTACTGCGTGATTTACATGAACAGTTGCGTGTAAAAACCGTACAGAAAGATTATCTGGCACTGGTTCGTGGTCAGTGGCAAAAACATTGTAGAGCGGTGCAAGCGCCACTGATCAAAAATGTGCTGCAAAGCGGTGAGCGTATTGTGCGAGTGAGCGCAGAGGGTAAACCGTCAGAAACACGTTTTGAGATTATTGAGCGTTTTGAGCACGCAACATTGGTGAAAGCTAGCCCGATAACGGGGCGTACACACCAAATTCGTGTACATACATTGCATGCCGGTCATCCGATTGCTTTTGATGATAAGTATGGCGATCGTGATTTTGACGCAACGCTTGCAGGAAGCGGCTTAAATCGCCTGTTTTTGCATGCAGCTGCTATCCGGTTTCGTCACCCACAAACCGGTAATGAGATGATCATTGAAGCGCCGCTTGATCCGGTACTGAAAAATGCCGTGATGCGCTTGCGTGATAAACGTACGGTATATTAAGGCTGATTCCGATACGCTGCGCTATACCCGCTATGATGTATCCGTTGCTGTGTAACAGGTCATGTTGTGTAGTAAAGGTGAGGGCATAGGCCTTCACCTTTGAGTTGAGTGCTAAATGGATTATTACATTGAAATTAAGTGATAACCAACTGAAAATTATACATTTATCAGTAACGGGTTGATACCTTGTTGGCACAGCATTTGCGTTAAGCTGATCAGTGGTAAACCAATTAATGTATTGGGATCTGCTCCCTCTAAACGCTCAAATAAGGTGATACCTAAGCCTTCAGCTTTAAAACTGCCCGCGCACCATAGCGGTTGTTCTTTAGCGATATATGCCATAATTTCCGCATCTGAAAGAGTGCGAAAATGAACATGAAAAGGCTCACAACGGGTTTCAACGTGGTTCGTTGCGCTGTTATAGAGCGATAATCCGGTATAAAATGTTACAGTCTGGCCACTAGCAGCACGGAGCTGCTCATGAGCTCGCTCGGCAGTTAGTGGCTTACCGGTAATTTGGTTGTTTAATACGCAGACCTGATCAGAGCCAATAATCAGGTGATGTGGGTACTGCTGCGCTAATACAGTGGCTTTTGCATGGGCTAAACGGGTAACGAGTTGCTCCGCTGACTCACCCGCTTGTGCAGTTTCATCAATATCAGGGTTAGCACATTGAAACGGCAGGCCGAGTTTTTCGAGCAGCTGTTTACGGAAAGGGGATGTTGATGCAAGAATCAAATTTAGTTGCATTCTTCACTCTGTCAGTAGATAAAATGTGCTGGCTATTTTAGACTTGTGCGCAATTTATGGCGAGTGAATGAGAAAGCACGCTTTTTCTTTGACTCCGAGTCATTACAAAGTTAATATGCGCGCCCAATGCAAAAGGTAAATCCTATGCAAAAGGTTAAATTGCCCTTATCGGTTGATCCGGTAAAAACGGCGCTAAAACGTCTTGATTATGAGGGTGCTTACCCTGCAAGTGTTTTAACCCGGACTACCGAAGCAACGGATGGCGTGCTCAGTGATGCTAACGTCACGTTATCTTTCGGGATAGATGAGCAGAAGTTGACAGTGGTAAAAGGTCAGGCTGAAGTAGCTGTCCGTTTAACATGCCAGCGCTGCAATAAGACGTATGACAAAACTGTTCACGTAACGTTTTGCTACAGCCCTATCGCCAATGACGAGCAGGCTGAAGCATTGCCGGAAATCTACGAGCCAGTCGAGTTTAATGAGTTCGGTGAGATAGACCTGTTAGGGATTATCGAAGACGAGATCATTCTTGCCTTGCCGCAGGTTCCGGTGCATGAACCCGAACACTGTGAAGTGTCCACAGCGGACATGGTTTTTGGTGAGTTGCCTCCTGAGGCTGACAAACCAAATCCATTCGCCGTACTAGCTAGTTTAAAGCAAAAGTAATCCTCGAGGAGTAAGGTCAATGGCCGTACAACAGAACAAAAAATCTCGTGCAAAGCGTGGTACTCGTCGTGCTCATGATGCACTGACTACTGCAGCTGTGTCCGTAGACAAGGTTTCTGGTGAAACCCACCTGCGTCACCATGTTACAGCTGACGGTTTTTACCGTGGCCGCAAGGTAATTGCTAAGTAATTAGGCGTTACTTTGACTCGTCTAACCATTGCGTTAGATGTCATGGGCGGGGACTTCGGTCCCCGTGTCACCATTCCTGCCGCCTTGCAGAGCTTGACATCCAATTCTCAATTGCATTTGCTGCTAGTAGGCGATCAGCAAACTATCTCCCCATACCTAAAATCTGCCTCCGCAGAGCTGCTTTCTCGTCTTGAAATCATCCATACCCAGCACACTATTTCGAATGAAATGCGGCCTTCCGTTGCCATCCGCCGTAGCCGCGATACCTCAATGCGTAAAGCATTAGAGCTGGTTCGGGATGGGCACGCCTTTGCGTGCGTAAGTGCAGGAAATACCGGTGCTTTAATGGGGCTGGCAAAGATGATTTTAAAACCGCTGGCAGGTATTGAGCGCCCGGCACTGGTTGCTGCGCTGCCAAATACTCAACGGGGAAAAACCTTACTGCTAGATTTAGGGGCTAATGTAGACTCTTCGGCAAGCATGCTGTTTCAATTTGCGGTGATGGGCGCCGTGCTTGCAGAAGAGTTATATGCGGTAACATCCCCACAAGTGGCACTGTTAAATATTGGCGAAGAAGAGGTAAAAGGCAACGATACCATTCGTCAGGCTGCAGAGTATTTAAAACAGTGCCCGGATATCTGTTATCAAGGCTATATTGAAGGCAACCATATTTTAACCGGAAAAGCAGATGTTGTTGTCTGTGATGGTTTTGTTGGAAACGTAACACTAAAAACCATGGAAGGGGTGGCCCACCTGTTTTTGTCACAACTGCGCAGCAAAACACAAACTCACAGCGTGTTGCGATTTTTGGGGCGTTGGTTACTAAAAAAGGCCTTTTCACGCATGGGGGAGCTGAACCCCGACCAGTATAATGGCGCAAGTCTGTTAGGATTACGCGGTATTGTCGTGAAAAGCCACGGTGGGGCCAATCAACAGGCGCTGGTTTGTGCCATTGAGCAGGCGGCGCAGGAGGTGCACCGGCAAGTTCCGGCGCGCATTGCTGCACGTCTCGACGCTGTATTACTCAAGAGTGACTAATCGTTCATGTATACAAGAATTTTAGGAACGGGCAGTTATCTGCCTGCTCAGGTTCGCAGTAATGCTGATTTAGAGCAGATGGTAGAAACGACCGATGAGTGGATTGTCAGCCGAACCGGCATCCGTGAACGCCGTATTGCGGCAGAAAATGAAACTGTCGCTACGATGGCCAGTGAAGCGGCACGCAATGCCCTTGAGATGGCCGGTATCGATAAAGATGATATCGGGTTAATCATTGTTGCGACAGCATCGGCAACCCATGCGTTTCCAAGTGCTGCGTGTCAGGTTCAGGCGTTACTCGGTATTAAAGATGCTGCAGCCTTTGATTTGGCTGCGGCATGTGCCGGTTTTACCTATGCGTTAAGTGTTGCTGATCAATATGTTCGTAATGGTGCAGTGAAACATGCACTGGTTATCGGCTCTGATCTGCTTTCTCGTACACTTGATCCGCAAGATCGCGGTACGGTGATTTTATTTGGCGATGCGGCAGGCGCTGTGGTGCTGGGCGCTTCTGAAGAGGCGGGTATTTTATCTACCCATCTGCATGCTGATGGCCGTTATGGTGAGCTTTTAGCGCTGCCTTATGGTGAACGTGGTCAACCTGAGTTGAGCGATAGCTGCTACTTAACCATGAAAGGTAACGATGTCTTTAAAGTGGCTGTTACCGAACTGGCTAATTTGGTAGAAGAGACGTTATCTGCCAACAATATCAGTAAAGATCAACTTGACTGGCTTGTTCCACATCAGGCGAATCTACGCATTATTAATGCTACTGCCCGTAAGCTCGGTATGGGGCTGGATAAAGTGGTGATCACCCTTGATCGTCAGGGGAATACCTCGTCAGCTTCTGTACCAACGGCACTTGATGAAGCGGTGCGTGATGGGCGAATTCAGCGCGGCCAACTTATCTTGCTTGAGGCCTTTGGTGGCGGTTTTACTTGGGGATCGGCGCTGGTTCGTTTTTAACGGCCATATGTGCGCGGCAAGTACCCAGAAAGTAAACGTAGCAGAAAAACAGTCAAATTATATCAGGAAAGATAAATGACAACATTTGCGATGGTGTTTCCCGGTCAGGGTTCTCAATCTGTGGGTATGCTGGCTGACTTAGCACAGCAGTATCCTATTGTTGAACAAACATTTTCTGAAGCATCAGATGTTTTAGGTTATGACCTGTGGGCATTAGTACAACAAGGCCCTGCTGAAGAGCTAAATAAAACATGGAAAACACAGCCTGCACTGCTGACTGCATCAGTTGCTATCTGGCGTGTTTGGCATGCACTTGAAGGTGCATCACCGCGTTTGCTGGCAGGCCATAGCTTGGGTGAGTACTCTGCATTAGTGTGTGCAGGTGTCATCGAATTTAAAGATGCCGTGCGGTTAGTTGAACTGCGTGGTCAGCTAATGCAAGAGGCTGTTCCTGAGGGAACCGGCGCAATGGCTGCGATTATCGGATTGGATAATGCTGCAATTGCGCAAGCCTGTGCTGAATCAGCTCACGATCAAATTGTTGCGCCAGTGAACTTTAACTCACCTGGGCAAGTAGTTATCGCCGGTAACAAAGAAGCGGTTGAGCGTGCGGGAGCAGCCTGTAAAGCGGCTGGCGCAAAACGTGCACTGCCTCTGCCTGTTAGCGTGCCATCACACTGTGCTCTGATGAAGCCGGCGGCTGACAAATTAGCTGTTGCACTTGAAAGCATCACGTTCCACACGCCGATATTGCCTGTTTTGAATAACGTGGATGTTGCAGCAGAGCAAGATGCAGAGGCCATTCGCCATGCACTGGTTCGCCAGTTGTATAGCCCAGTGCGCTGGAGTGAAACGGTAGAGGCGATGGCAGAGCAGGGTATTACCCATCTGCTAGAAGTAGGCCCAGGCAAAGTATTAACCGGATTAACCAAGCGTATTGTCGATAGCATGACAGCCGCTGCGATCAATGATACTGCATCAGTGACCTCCGCTATTGATGCGGCAGCAGCAAAATAAGAGGGATAACATGAGTTTGAATGGAAAAGTTGCGCTTGTAACTGGCGCTAGCCGTGGTATTGGCCGTGCAATTGCTGAATCATTCGTGGCACAAGGCGCGAAGGTTATCGGTACAGCAACCAGTGAGTCAGGCGCAGAAGCTATCAGCGCATACCTTGGTGTGAACGGTAAAGGCTTGATGCTTAATGTGACAGACGTAACATCTATTGAGCATGTTCTTGAGGTTATCCGCGCAGAATTTGGTGAAGTCGACATTTTAGTGAATAATGCCGGCATTACCCGTGACAATTTGTTAATGCGGATGAAAGATGACGAATGGCAAGATATCATGGATACTAACCTGACATCTGTATTCCGTCTGTCTAAAGCCGTACTGCGTGCTATGATGAAAAAACGTTGTGGCCGCATTATCAGCATTGGCTCTGTTGTGGGTACAATGGGCAATGCGGGTCAAACAAACTATTCCGCTGCAAAAGCGGGCTTAGTGGGCTTTACCAAGTCATTGGCTCGTGAAGTCGGTTCACGTGGTATCACTGTAAATGCTGTGGCTCCCGGTTTTATTGAAACCGATATGACTCGTGCATTGAACGATGATCAACGTGCCGGTATTTTGTCTCAAGTGCCTGCTGGGCGCTTGGGTGAAGCAAAAGAAATTGCATCTGTTGTGGCGTTTTTAGCCTCAGAAGGTGCTGCTTATATCACCGGTGAAACAATTCATGTCAACGGTGGCATGTATATGGTGTAAAATAGTTGCGAGTTTTTTGACTTAATACCGTGAAATTCTGGGTGAATCCCGTAAAATCGTGGTTTGACCAGAGTGGTATCGGTTGCAACTTTTGCACCATTGAATACACTAGGGAAACCATCGCGCTATTGAGCGAGTTTGATAGGAAAATAAAGAGTATGAGCACTATCGAAGAACGCGTTAAGAAAATCATCATCGAGCAACTGGGCGTTAAAGAAGACGAAGTGAAGTCAGAAGCTTCATTCGTTGAAGACCTGGGCGCTGATTCTCTTGACACCGTTGAGCTGGTAATGGCTCTGGAAGAAGAATTTGATACTGAAATTCCAGACGAAGAAGCTGAAAAGATCACTACTGTTCAGGCTGCTATCGACTACATCCAGAACAACCAGTAATTGAACACACCTAGGCGGTCAATCGACCGCCTATGTTTTTTTATACCCTCAGTAATCGCTTTTCCCCCTTGGAGTGGCAAACGTGTCTAAACGTCGAGTCGTTGTGACTGGAATGGGCATGCTGTCTCCTGTCGGTAATACAGTCGAGGCTTCTTGGAAAGCCCTGCTTGCCGGTCAGAGTGGCATCAGCCTGATCGAACACTTTGATACCACCGCTTTTGCAACCCGTTTTGCTGGCCTGGTGAAAGATTTTAATTGTGAAGAGTATCTGTCGCGTAAAGACGCGCGCAAAATGGATCTCTTCATTCAATACGGTATTGCTGCCGGAATTCAAGCACTCGATGACTCAGGTTTAACTGTCAACGAGCAAAATGCTGACCGCATTGGTGTTGCTGTAGGTTCAGGTATTGGTGGTCTTGGTCTGATTGAAGATAACCACAATGCACTGCTCAGTGGCGGCCCGCGTAAGATCAGCCCGTTTTTTGTGCCATCTACCATTGTGAACATGATTGCCGGGCATCTGTCTATCATGCGTGGTTTGCGTGGCCCGAATATTGCTATTTCTACTGCTTGTTCAACCGGTGTACACAATATCGGCCATGCGGCACGTATGATTGCTTACGGTGATGCTGACGCTATGCTGGCTGGTGGGTCAGAAAAAGCGAGTACTCCGATGGGCATGGGCGGATTTGCTGCTGCTCGTGCGCTGTCTACCCGTAATGACTCTCCACAAGCGGCAAGCCGCCCGTGGGATCGCGATCGTGATGGCTTCGTGCTAGGCGATGGTGCAGGGATGATGGTGCTCGAAGAGTACGAGCATGCCAAAGCGCGCGGCGCGAAAATTTATGCCGAGCTGGTGGGCTTTGGAATGAGTGGTGATGCTTATCACATGACATCGCCTCCGGCGGATGGTGCAGGCGCAGCACTGGCGATGGTGAATGCCATTCGTGATGCCGGTGTTGATGCTAGCCAAATTCAGTATGTGAATGCGCACGGTACATCAACGCCGGCCGGTGATATTGCTGAAACACGTGCGGTAAAGAGCGTGTTTGGTGATTTTGCTAAGCAGGTTATGGTGAGCTCAACAAAATCAATGACCGGCCACCTGTTGGGTGCTGCTGGTTCGGTTGAAGCTATTTTTACCGTGATGTCGTTAAAAGATCAGGCGATTGCGCCAACAATCAATTTAGATAATCCAGATGACGAGTGTGATTTGGATTATGTGCCACATGAAGCACGTCAGGCGCATATTGAATATGCACTGTGTAACTCGTTTGGTTTTGGCGGCACCAATGGTTCACTGCTTTTTCGCAAAATCTAGCATTACAAAGTAGATTTTCGAAAAACCGAACCTCGTAAAATAGAACGATTGATTTATCCCACACCTGATTTGTTATACTCAGGCGTGCAACACCCAGACCCGATACGATAGTATTGGGTTTTTTTTGTCTGCTGCACACATGTATGTCTGTATACATACGATAAGATAGACAATAAGCAAACCAGTACGGCAATCTTGTATCAATCTCCGTTCGGTTGAGGGATCAATGCAAAAGACAATACAAGCGGTAAGGCCAAGCAACGGGTACATGCTGATTAATGGCCTTCGAGGTACTCAACTTAATGCAGCAGATCGTGGATTGGCTTATGGTGATGGCAGCTTTACAACGGCGCGAGTGGTGCGGGGCAAAGTGCAATTACAGCAGGCACATATTGCGCGTTTATTGCTTGCATGCCAGCGTTTATCAATAATCTTTCCTGATACCGCGTTGTTGCAAAGTGAAATGGAGATGCTGGCAGGTGAGATTGATCAGGGTGTACTGAAGGTGATAATTACACGTGGCCTTGGCGGACGCGGCTACAGCAGTGCAGATTGCAACAATGCGACACGAATTATCAGTGTGGCACAATGGCCGGCACAGTATGCGCGTTGGCAGCAAGAGGGAATTCGGCTGGGGGAAAGCCAGATTTCATTGGGGGCTACCCCGTTGCTGGCAGGAATTAAGCATTTAAACCGCCTTGAGCAGGTATTGATTCGCAGGCAGCTTGATCAGCATAATGCGGCTCATCCCCCAAAAGTAGCTCTTGATGATCTTGTTGTTTGTGATAGTGCAGGCTATTTGGTGGAGTGCTGTGCGGCAAACGTGTTTTGGCGCAAAGGCAGGACTCTGTTTACACCGCAATTGGATCAAGCGGGTGTCAGTGGGGTCATGCGTGAGCATGTTATAGCTTACTGCGGCAGGCAAGGCTGGTGTTGTGAACAGGTGCGGGAAACCGTGCAAGCATTGGCTGATGCTGATGAAATATTTATTTGTAATGCGCTTTTGCCTGTGGTTCCGGTGCGTTTTTTTCGGGATCGACACTTCTCTGATTTTTCTGCAACTCGGCAGATTCAACGTTTTTTGGACGATAGTTTGTGATGAAAAAAGTTGCCCTTATTTTATCTGTTCTGGGCTTGATAGCCGCGCTTTTGGCATTCTCTTTTTACAACAAAGTTGAGCAGTTTGCAGATCAGACGCTTAATCCTGTTGAAGATATGATCTTAACCGTAAAACCGGGGACTGGGCAGATAGCGCTGGCGGCGTTGCTTGAGCAGCGTGGGTTGCTAAAAAGTGCAGATTTACTGCCGTGGCTGCTGCGCCTTGATCCTCAGTATGCCCGTTATAAAGCGGGAAGCTACCGCTTACAGCCGGATATGACAGTACGCGATTTACTTTTGCTGTTGGTTAGCGGGAAAGAGGTGCAGCTGAGTATTCGTTTCATTGAGGGCACGCGCTTTAGTGAATGGTTGCCGATTTTAAACAGTGCACCCTATATTGAGCACAATTTACAGGGTTTAACCGAGAAACAGATTGCCGAAAAACTCGGGATCAAAGATGGCAATATTGAGGGCTGGCTATTTCCTGATACTTATCACTATGTGGTGGGAACATCGGCGCTGGATATTTTACAGCGCGCCCATAAGCGTATGGAGAAAGAGTTGGCGGCAGCATGGAAAAATCGTGCAGCTAATTTACCGCTAACGTCACCGTATCAGTTATTAATTTTGGCTTCCATCATTGAAAAAGAGACGGCTATTGAGAGTGAAAGAACCCGTGTAAGTTCGGTTTTTGTAAATCGTTTACGGTTAAAAATGCGTTTGCAAACAGATCCGACGGTAATTTATGGGATGGGGGATAGCTACAAGGGCAATATTACCCGTAAAGATTTACAAACCCCGACACCGTTTAATACCTATACGATTTCAGGTTTACCGCCAACCCCGATTGCGATGCCGGGGCTTGCTTCATTGGCAGCAGCAGCACGGCCTGACACTACTCAATATCTCTATTTTGTGGCTGATGGCAGTGGCGGACACCAGTTTTCGACCAATTTAAATGCGCATAACCAAGCGGTGCGCAGCTACATAAAACAACTTAAGAGAGAGTAATCACCGTGGCCGGTAAATTTATTGTTATTGAAGGGCTGGAGGGGGCGGGTAAAACAACGGCCCAGCAGACTGTCGTACAAGTATTACAAGCCAGAGGCATTACTGATTTGGTTTTTACCCGTGAACCGGGTGGTACGCCGCTTGCAGAGCGTTTACGTAATTTAATTAAAGAGGGGCATCCAGAAGAGGCGCTGACGGATAAAGCGGAAGTGCTGATGCTTTATGCTGCCCGTATTCAGTTGGTTGAGAATGTTATTTTGCCTGCTATGCAGCGTGGTGCATGGGTGATCGGGGATAGGCATGACCTCTCTTCACAGGCCTATCAGGGCGGAGGCCGTGGTATTGATCCGGTCTTGTTGCAAACGTTGCGTGATACGGTGCTGGGTGATTTTCGCCCCGACTTAACCTTGTATCTTGATATTGACCCTGCATTAGGGTTACAGCGGGCACGTGCTCGAGGTGCTTTAGATCGTATCGAACAGCAGGCGCTGGATTTTTTTGAACGCAGCCGTGAACGCTATTTATCTTTTGCCCAGGCAGATTTTCGTATTAAAACCATTGATGCCGGCCAGACATTAGAGCAAGTGACCGCATCGATTCGCGATACGCTAAATGCATGGCTGGATACGCAGGAGATTTGACGTGCTTTATCCTTGGTTAACGGCCCGTTACCAGCAGATTGTTCAGCCTTACCTGCATGGGCAGGGGCATCATGCTCTGTTATTGAGCAGCCTGCCGGGGATGGGTGTTGAGTCTCTGGCAAATGCGCTAGCAACACGTTTGCTCTGTTCAGATCCGCAAGATGAACAGGCTTGTGGGCAGTGTCACAGCTGCCAGCTTATTGCGGCAGATACGCATCCTGATTTTTATACGGTTACACCAGAGGCGGGAAAAACCCAAATCGGGGTTGATCGTATCCGGCAGGTGTGTGAAAAGTTGTATGCACACGCCCAACAGGGCGGGGCGAAAGTGGTGTGGATCTCACAGGCTGAAAAACTCAATGAGGCCTCGGCTAATGCGCTATTGAAAACGTTGGAAGAGCCTCCGGCCTCTACGTTTTTTTTGCTGGCTGCCGGTGAGTCAGACCGATTATTACCTACCATTACCAGCCGCTGTCAGCGCTGGCACTTTGCCGTGCCGAGTGAGCGTCCGGCTCTGCACTGGGTCTTGAAACAGTGGTTGGGCGGGCCTGACAACAGTCTGCGTCAGCCTCCGAGTTCGGCTGAAATTGCGCAGGCACAGGTTGCACTGCGTTTATCACAAGGTGCGCCATTAGCGGCGTTGACACTGCTCAGCAATGATACGTTACAGCGTCGGCAACAGGTGCTAAGCGCATTTCAGCACTTTGTGCTGGATAAAAACATGCTGGCACTGACGGATTGTACCGCCAAAGAGCCTTGTGCAGATAACTTGGCGTGGATTATCAGTTTGCTCAATGAAGCTAGTGCTGTTGCATTAGGTGCATCACAGGTGCGGATTAACAGCGATATGCTGGCGGTAATTGATACCGTATTGCAGCACATCGGAGTTTTGACCTTACAGCACTGGTTGCAGCAGATTATACGTGTTCGCCATGAGCTGATAACATCACCTGCATTGAATACCCCGCTGCTATTGGCAGATCTGTGGTTTATGCTACATCATGATATTTGAGCCAGATATTTCCCTAAGGAGCTCACTGTGTTTTTAATTGATTCCCATTGTCATCTTGATGGGCTGAATTACGAGACCCTGCATAAGGATGTCGATGCCGTACTGGACCACGCAAAAGCGTGTGGGGTAGGGCATGTCCTGAGTGTGGGCGTTACACTGGAACGCTATCCGCAATTAAAAGAGATGGTAGCGCACCGTGACGATGTCTCTCTTTCTTGCGGTGTGCACCCGCTTGATCTTGATACACCGTTTGATGCCGATCAGTTGCGTCAAATTGCCGCAGAGCCTCAGGTTGTGGCGCTCGGTGAAACGGGTCTGGATTATTACTACAGTAAAGACACGGTTGAGTTGCAGCAGCGTGTGTTTCGCGAGCATATTCGAATTGCTCGGGAAGTGGGTAAACCATTGATTATTCACACCCGTGATGCTGGTGACGATACTCTGCGTATTTTGCGTGAAGAGAACGCACAAGAGTGCGGCGGGGTGATCCACTGTTTTACCGAAACGGCTGAGTTTGCACAGCAGGCGTTGGCGCTCGGATTTTATATCTCGGTTTCCGGAATTATTACCTTCCGCAATGCTCATGAGCTGCGTGAAGCGGTACGTGAAGTACCGTTGGATCGTTTGCTAGTGGAAACCGACTCGCCTTATCTTGCGCCTGTACCATATCGTGGTAAAGAGAATCAGCCTGCATATGTCAAAGATGTTGCTGAGTATGTAGCTACCCTGAAAGGTGTTTCTCTTGAAACGCTGGCAACCACCACGACCAATAACTTTACCCGTTTATTCGCTACCGCGAAAATTGGGCATTAATCACCGATTACGCATTATTTACATACGCTATGCTGGCTCAGTGTCGTGTTGAGTCAGCATTTTTACTCTTTATCCCTGTATTTTATCTGGTTTTTTTCTGTTTTTCCTTTTGTGATCTTCTGATATCCCGCCTGTTTTTGTCATCTCTGTTTACACCCTTTTGCAGCATGATGAGGCTTTTTAGCGTATCTTTTAATAGATCTTTTAGCATATGGAAAAAATGCGGCGTTAGATGTGCACTGCGCGAGATCTGTTCATCCTGCCTGTGGGTTGTCGGCAACACATTTTTTAATTACCGCACAGCCTAATCTATACCTGATATAGAGGTGTTGCCGTGAGTTGGCATATCTTCATGATTGAGTAACTGTTATGCCGTTATTGTCTCATCAACTGTTATCTGGCCGTTTGGCCCGTATTTTAATTCCCTTATTGATTGGGGTTTTTCTCAATACTGTGGCTTTATCAGAACTAAATACGCTGGTACCACTGTGGTTAAGCAAAGCAGATATTTCTACATGGCAAATAGGTATAGTGACTTCAGCTTATTATGTTGGCACATTAGCAGGTTCTCTGTTTGCCGGACGCTGTGTGATGGCCTTGGGATATACCCGTAGTTATCAGCTGTTTTGCCTGCTGTTTATTCTGTTTTGTGCCGGATTATGGTTGCCTGAACACGTTATTACATGGAGTTTAGTGCGTTTTTTGGTTGGGTTTGCCTGTGCGGGAATCTGGGTATCCATAGAGAGCTGGTTACTGACACTGGGGGAACCGAGTGAGCGCGGGCAATTGCTGGCCGTGTATATGGTGATCTTTTATCTGGGATCAGTTGGTGGTCAGCTGATGTTAACTGCTACAAATTCGCATTTTTCTCCGGCAATGTACTGGATTTGTGCGTTGATGTTTCTGGCGGCATTACCGCTTCTGACAGTTAAAAATGAGCGCATGAGCACTCAAGGTGAGGCCGTCCGGTTGCTGCCGATATTAAAACTAAAATCTGCTCGTATCGGGATGATTGGTTGTTTACTCTCTGGTGTGGTGCTGGGCTGCCTGTACGGTCTGTTGCCACTGTTTTTAGAGCATATCAAAATGGATGATGCCGAAGTCGGGCGCTGGATGGCGTTGTTAATTTCAGCGGCTATTATTGGCCAAATTCCGATGGGCAAGCTGGCCGACAAATATGGCCGGAATATCGTACTGCTGTTGCAAGTGGTGATTATTCTGGTTTGCACCTGTTGGCTGATGCTCGATCATGCACGTTGGGTATTAGCTATTGCGCTGGTAGGAATGGGGTTTGCCGCGTTTACCTTGTATCCGATAGCCATGGCGCAAGCTAGTGAGCAGGTTGAGAAACACGAAATGGTGGCAATGAATCAAACACTGTTACTGAGCTATACACTGGGCAGCTTAAGCGGGCCGCTGATCTGCGCGCTGATGATTGAGCTGATGGGTTACAACGGTTTATTTGCTCTGATAGCACTGGTTAACGTACTGTTTATGGTGATGTTGTTGCGCCAGCCACGCCGCCGTGCGGCAATAAATTAACGAAATAAATAGCTGATAGGGCAGAGATTGCCCTATCAAATGTGGTTAGTTAGCTGATTAATTTACTGTTTCCACTGAATATGGCACTCTTTATACTCTTTATGACGATTCAGCAGCACTCGCGCAAAAACATCATCAATCACATCGTCTTCATTGACTAAACCGATCACAATCTCAGCATAAGTATCAACATCTGTTGGAATACCCATTTCGCTGCTCCAGTCTTCGCTCAGATCAGCGAGTTCCGCTGCACCACGATCTTCAAACTGCAAATTGAACAGAATAATATCAGCAGGATCAAGATTGTCAGATGCAAGTTCTAGAAAAATGTCATATGCATTATCAATCAGCTCATCTTCAGTCCAGCATTGTTGTTCGCTCATTTTTCTCTCGGCATTGTTAGCTATAGGAAATTCACTTGGCTATTAAACCATTAAATGTGTGTTTATCCCATATTTATGCTGCGGGTATGCCGCTAGACGACGCGGTTGAAACGAAAGGCGGGACACGATCTTTCACCGAAGATGAATAGAGATAAATGTATTATCGGTCACACTTTTGATTTAATTTGTAACACAATATAGTCATAGGGATACTTTAGATTTCTGCTTATTGGGCGTACGATTTACTGCTTATGTGCCCTGTTGCACACTCGTATTTATGGTTTCTCTCACCCGATTCAATAAGTGGCTATCACATATTATGAGCAATAAATGGGTTTCCCCTTTTGTACTGACTTACGGCGCAGTGTATCTGCTGTTTATCTGTCTTGATGGCATATTCTCACTGTTTATTGATATCAGTGAAGTGGCTATTGGTGTCGGATTATCAGGCTATTTTTTTGCGATGAAATATGCCGTACGTCGTATCCCCAAAGGTGAAGCATTTTTTCAGCGCTCAGTTATTGCTGCATTTATCACCACATCACTGATTAATGTATTGGCAGTAGGCATTATTCTGTTGATGCTGATTTCCGGTGGATTCTATATTTCTGAAATGGCACCGTATTTCCCCCCTTCTATGATGGTTGAGTATCAGATTTTTTCACTGTTTTTTATCATTTTGGGTGTGAAGTACTACGGCAAACAAAAAATAGAACGTTATAGCAATTAATACGCTTGTCTTTTTTACCGGAAGTTATCCGGTATAGTTAATGTCTTACGTGCTGCTGATCAGGCAGCGCGTTACCGTGGTAAATAATAATAATATTGTATGAAAAAGTTGTTTTCCCGCCTGCTTGAATGGTTACCCAGCCGTGCTGACTTGCCTGATGGTGTTCGTATCTCAATTCCTATGATGCTGATTTTACTCATTTGTGTCTGGGCCGGACAACCTGCTGCCGGTGTAGGTGGCCTGATCACCGCATGGCTGGTGGGCGTGCTAGGGCGCGATCTTTCTTATCCTAAGCGGGCAAAACTGTTATCTCTTTCCGGTGTGATCTGTATTCTGGCCACCGTGATCGCACAGTTTTATGTTCTTTCCCCGTGGCTTGGCATGTTGGTGCTCTCTCTGTTTGGCATGATTTATGGCCTGATGGGAAATCAGCGTAAATACATTCAGTTAATTGCCTACAATTTTGGCTTCACTCTGATCATGGCACTGCACTTTGCCCAAGAGGGGATTCACTGGCAAATCATACTGGCCGCGAACTCGGGTGCCGTATTTTTAGCGCTGTTTTTCTCATTGATTGGTTGGTTTGGTGGCTCTGCACGTCAAGGCGAACGCTTGCTGCTGAACGTTGATCACCACCTTGCTGAATATGTACAAAGTTTAGCCTCACATGCCTTTACTGATCCGTGCCAAACATTACTGCAGCGCGAACGTTTTGACACTGCACTGGGTGTACTGGCTAATTGGTTACGCTCTATTCCTGTTACGCTGCGCAGCCGCCGTTATTATCGCGAATTTAAAGCCATGCTCGCATTTTCTGGTGGGTTAAATAGCCTGGCTCGTACACTGTATGAACTTGATCAACATGACAAACTCGCGTGGGATACCCGCAAATGGTTAATGGCCGTCAGCAGTGCGATTCGTACTCAGCAACTTGAATTACCCGAGTTTCATGCAGAGCAGGGCAGTGAAGCTGCTTTATCGGTTGCTTTATCAGTGAGTAGCATTCAGCAGACATGGCAACAAAAAAATCAGCGTTTACAAAATACGCTGACATGCTGGAATAAAGATGAAATAGAGCGGGTATGGCCGTGTGATAGAGTCAGCTTTATTGAAAACATCAAAACAGCCTGCCAGTGGGGATCGCGTGAAGTGCAACACGGTCTGAGAATGATGGTAGTGATGACTTGTGCGCAGAGTCTTGCTCTCTATTTTCATGTTCAACAAGGGTATTGGATTACCCTGACCGCCTTTATTGTGCTTTTGACCGCGCCATTGGGAGCGGCACAAAACCGCATTCGATGCCGTTTTTATGGCTCATTTATGGGCGGAATGCTGGCATTGGGAACGCTGGTGTGGGTACATAACAGCCCGATTATTTTGGTATTGACCTGCATTGTCACCTTTATGGCCTTTGCAACCTATTATAAAACACGCTATGAAGTTCATGTATTTTGGCTGACGATGCTGATCGTATTTGCCATTGCACAGATGAACCCGACCGAGCCTGTGATTGCGCTGTATCGTGTATTTGACACTCTGTTAGGTACTGCACTGGCATTTTTGTCTATCCACCTGATTATGCCTAGCTGGACACGCTTGTGGATTGACTCACATGTTATCCGCTTCATTAAACAGGAAATATTACTGTTATCAGCAATTACCCAACACTCTGATAATGTGCATGTTTATCTTTGGCAGGCTAACCGAGCCTACCGGAAATTGCATGAAGAAGTGAACTACCTGCATCTTGAACCCAATGCTAGCCCCCGTAATCTGCAAGATTGGCGTTCACTGCTGTTACTGCTTGTCCGTTTGCATGATGCAATTCAAAGTTTGTATGAACAACAGCAAACACAAGTTGTCTATACGGAATATGCTATGCACAACCCGCAGGATGAATCGATTAATTTACGAATTGATCATCTTGCGCAATGGGCTGCTGCATTTCCGCTGCGTCATCAAGCGATTGTAGTGCCAAAAATGGCATTACCTGCAGAGCCGCAACATACTTTCTGGCGGTTATCGTTAATTGATCGTGATTTGAACCAACTTTTTAACTGGCTAGATCATCAGCGGCCATTTACACTTTAATAAAACAACGTGTTATAAATATGCGTGGGAAAATAAACTATCTTTATGAAATAAATGGATTTATTGGTGCAATTCGTTCTATTGAACTATCTTTCATGTACATAATTATGCCAAAGAGGTGTGCTGATTTTCTGAGTAAGAAAAAAGCACACTTCTTTAACGTGAGTAATCCTGTATTATTCGGCAGATTTTTTATCTGAAGGTCTCAGTGAAGGAACGATTCAGATGCGCTTTAAATTAGATGACATGATGTTATTTATTCGGGTGGCCGAAAAACTCAGCTTTAGCCGCGTAGCTGAAGAACTTGATATTCCACAACCAACGGTGAGCCGCCGAATTCGCTATTTCGAAGATCAGCTACGCCAGCGGTTATTTGAACGTACCACACGACAAATTCAACTCACTGAAATAGGCCAGGGTGTTTTAAAACACTGTTATTCTGTATTAGATGAAATTAAAGAGCTGGAAAACTTTATTGATGAAAGCCATCAAGACGTTTCCGGTGAGCTGGTGATTGCCTCTTCGGCACGCGTTGGATCACAATTAGCGAACTTTTTTCTATCCGATTTTTTAAATGCTTACCCACATGTCAGCATTGTGCACAAGCATATACAGATGCAAGAAGGGTATGGTGATTTTGACGGCGATATTCTGCTCAGCCAGCATAAACCAAGTAACGGAAATCTCATTGCGCAACGAATGAGTACTGGGCGTCGCTCATTTTATGCCTCCCCGGCGTATATTGAGAAATTTGGTTTGCCACAAAGCCCCGAAGAGTTTATTAAACATAAGTTCGTTATGTTTGATGATGGATTTTTACCTCCTGATACAATTAAATATTCCTTATCTGACGGGACGATACGTGAACAAAAGGTCTGCGGATCACTCACTTTTTCTAACGTAGAAAATGCCTATGGCATGGCATTACAAGGCCATGGAATTATCTGGTCACCGTTTATTTTAGCCTGCAAAGATGTTGAGTTAGGGAACATAATTCCCTTATTTGACGGGCAGTTCGGTCTTGATTTGCCGTTTTATGCGGTATACCGATCTCGCCGTAACCAACCGGCCAAAATAAGGTGTTTCATTGATATGTTGAAAACATCATTTGAGCAAATTAATCAGGATAATTATTCAAAATTCGCATACCCCTATACGCTGAGTGATATAGATGAACGCAGATAGCTAGTTTACATTCTTCGCACTCTCTTCATTTTTGGCACTAAAGATTAAATATTGTAATGAATTAAATCTATTACAGTATGTTCTATTTTAAGTGTCAAAAATAATGAGTTTCATCAGGCATTATGCCAATAAAAATGGAAAAGCAGTGAGGATAACTACTATGAAACGCAATCTACTTGCCATCGTCATCCCAGCACTTTTGGTTTCAGGTGCGGCTCAAGCAGCTGAGATTTACAACAAGGATAATAATAAAGTTGATTTCTACGGCCGTGCGGTAGGCTTGAACTACATGTCTTCTAACGAAGGTCAGCGTGGTGATCAAAGTTATGCTCGTTTTGGCATTAAAGGTGAAACTCAGATCAACGAATCTCTGACGGGTATCGGTCTGTTTGAATATAACTTGCCAGCTAACAGCGAAAGCGACAATGAAGTTCGTTACGCTTATGCTGGTCTGCAACACAATGTTTACGGTGGTATTTCATACGGCCGTCAAGATGGTTTGATGACTATCGTTAACGATTACACCGATATCCTGCCAGAGTTTGGTGGTGATGGTCTGGGTAAACAAAATGACAGCTTCGGTACTGGCCGTACTGATGGCATGCTGAAGTACATGATCCAAAGCAATGGCTTTATCGGTGGTCTGCAATACACTACCGCTAATGAGCAAGACATGATCAATGGCAAAGACCAAACTGGCGACGGTTATGCGGTTGCATTTGGTTATGAGTCAGAAGACATGGGCTTTGGTAGTTTCGGTGGTGCAATCTCTTACACCAGCGCGAAGAAAACTGATGACCAGACTAGCTTCTCATCATTTGGTGGTAACGGTGATGCAGAAATTACTGCAGCTGGCCTGAAATACAAGTATGGCAACGTATATGCAGCAATGACCTACTCTGAAGGCCGTAACAACTTCAAAGGTCAAAATCTTAGCAACGAAACCGGCTACTTCCATAAAATGCGCGGTTATGAAGCTGTTATCCAGTATCAAGCGCAGATTGAGCCATCAATCGCTTATGTTCGTACTGATGTAAAAGATAGCGCGTTGAACATTAACGATGCTTACAACGAATACGTTGATATCGGTGCAACTTACCACATGAACGACAACTTCCGCGTTTATGCTGATTACAAAATCAACTTGCTGGATGAGAATCAGTTCACTAAAGCTAACAGCTTGAACACTGATGACATCTTCGCAGTGGGTCTGCGTTACGATTTCTAATTTAATCCACTGTTACGCTTTTCTTTGCGTGAAACCAACCAGATTTCTGGTTGGTTTTTTTATCCGCGTAAATCGTCTTTAAAATGGCATTATTGCTTAAAAATAAATCGGTTAAACAAAACGTGTCGAAATAGAGTTGACACTTTTCCCGATATCACTTAAATTTAGCCCCGCTTCAGAGGTGATGTCATTCACCTTCGCTCAAACAAATCATTCCTGCGGAGGGGTGGCCGAGCGGTTGAAGGCACCGGTCTTGAAAACCGGCGACGCGAAAGCGTTCGTGAGTTCGAATCTCACCTCCTCCGCCATCTTCGCTTTATCTTATCTCTTACTTATAAAACCCCAGAATATTCTTAAAAAACACCATTCTTCGCTATTTATCCCGCTAACTATTCTAAATTGCAGTTAAACCAAGTAACATGCCAATTTATTCTGCATAATGTCGCAGAGTCACCTCACCGTTATTGGAGATGGTCGATTGATTAGCGTTTTTCTGGTAGATGATCACGAATTGGTGCGCGCGGGTATCCGCCGTATTCTTGAAGATGTGAAAGGCATCAAAGTCGTCGGAGAGGCACATTGCGGGGAAGATGCAGTTAAGTGGTGTCGTACAAATAATGCCGATGTTGTGTTGATGGATATGAACATGCCCGGTATTGGTGGCCTAGAGGCTACCCGCAAGATGCTGCGCTATAACCCTGATGTAAAAATTATTGTACTCACCGTTCATACCGAAAACCCGTTGCCGACAAAAGTGATGAAAGCTGGGGCCGCAGGGTACTTAAGTAAAGGTACAGCGCCGCAAGAGATGCTCAACGCCATTCGTACCGTATGCTCAGGTCAGCGCTACATAGCACTTGATATCGCCCAGCAAATGGCCTTAAGCCAAGTTATGCCAGATTCAGATAACCCTTTCAGCACGTTATCTGAACGTGAGCTACAGATAATGATGATGATCACTAAAGGGCAGAAAGTAACTGAAATTTCAGAGCAACTTAACCTTAGCCCAAAAACGGTGAACAGCTACCGTTATCGTATGTTCAGTAAACTGAATATTAATGGCGATGTAGAGCTAACTCATCTTGCACTCCGGCACGGCATGTTAAAATCTGAAAAGTTGTAATCTGTGTTTGATGCCAAAACGTTTCTAAAAACCGTGGTAAATCAGCCCGGTGTGTACCGTATGTACGATGATGCGGGCACTGTGGTGTATGTTGGGAAGGCGAAAGATCTCAAAAAACGCCTTTCCAGCTATTTTCGTGCCAATTTACCCAATAAAAAAACCGAAGCTCTGGTCGGGGTGATTCACAGTATTGATGTTACTGTTACCCACACAGAAACCGAAGCCTTACTGCTTGAACACAACTACATCCAGCTTTACCAACCGCGCTATAACGTGCTGCTGCGCGATGATAAATCCTACCCCTATATTCTGCTTAGTGCGCATAAACATCCCAGAATCAGTGCCTACCGTGGTGCTAAGCATGCCAAAGGTGAGTATTTTGGCCCGTTTCCCAGCTCCTCTTCCGTTCGTGAAACACTGATTTTAATGCAGCGGATCTTCCCGTTGCGCCAGTGTGAAGAGAGTGTTTACAGCAACCGTTCCCGCCCCTGTTTACAATACCAAATTGGCCGTTGCCTTGGCCCTTGCGTAAAAGGCTTGGTCAGTGATGCGGATTATCAGGCCTGTGTGGCAGATGCTCGGCTATTTTTGCAGGGAAAAGATCAGCAGGTGATTAACGGGTTAGTTGAACGGATGGAAACCGCCAGCCATGATTTACGCTTTGAAGATGCCGCTCGATTGCGTGATCAAATTTTGGCCGTACGTAAAGTGACAGAAAAGCAGTTTGTATCGGGTGATAGTAATGATCTTGATGTGATTAGTGTGGCTTACGATAACGGCATGGCCTGTGTGTATGTGCTGTTTTTACGGCAGGGAAAAGTGCTTGGCAGCCGCAGTTATTTTCCCAAAGTACCGGCCAATACCCCGCTAGATGAAGTGGTTGAAACCTTTATTGGCCAGTTTTATCTGCAAGCCAATGAATCACGAACACTTCCTTCAGAAATTTTACTCGATTTTCATTTGATGGCCCGTGATCTGTTAGCCGATTCTATTTCAACGCAAGCGGGCAGAAAAATAACAATACAGGATAACCCGCGTGCAGAGCGGGCGCGTTATCTCAAACTGGCCAGAACCAATGCACATACGGCTCTAGCTTCTAAGTTGGCACAACAGAGCACGATACATCACCGCTTAAAGGCGCTGGCCGCGTTTTTACAGATCCCCGAGATTCATCGTATGGAGTGTTTTGATATCAGCCATACGATGGGCGAGCAGACTGTTGCTTCTTGCGTTGTGTTTGACTGTAACGGCCCGCTGAAATCTGACTATCGCCGTTATAACATCACCGGCATTACACCGGGCGATGATTATGCCGCGATGGAGCAGGTATTACGCCGCCGTTATGATAAATCTCTACCTCCTGAAAAAGTGCCCGATATTATTTTTATTGATGGGGGAAAAGGGCAGCTTGGTAAAGCGATTCAGATTTTTGCACATCTGGCAGTCGATTGGGATAAAACACACCCACTATTGATTGGTGTTGCTAAAGGCGCTGATCGTAAAGCAGGTTTAGAGACACTGATTTTAGCCAAAAGCGGTCAGAGTGTGTCATTATCACCCGATTCACCAGCACTTCATGTGATCCAGCATATTCGTGATGAGTCACACAACCATGCTATTACCGGGCATCGAAAAAAACGCGCTAAAGTAAAGAGCAGCAGTGCGCTAGAGGAGATCGAAGGCGTTGGGCCGAAACGCCGCCAGCAGTTATTAAAGTTTATGGGGGGGCTTCAGGCACTCAAGAATGCAAGCATCGATGATATTGCCCGCGTTCCAGGTATTTCAGCAAATTTAGCAGAAAAAATCTTTCTGGCGTTGAAACACTGAGCAGCTTGTAGCACCATAGGCGTTAGCCACTTATCTCACTAAAAAAGCTACCTAATTATGCAGTTTAATATACCAACCTGGCTGACACTGTTTCGTGTAATTCTTATCCCTTTCTTTGTGGTTGCCTTTTATTTACCATTTCAATGGGCACCTGCGGTCTGTGCACTGATTTTTGTGATTGCTGCAATCACAGATTGGTTTGACGGCTTTCTGGCCCGCCAGTTAAAGCAGACCACCCGATTTGGCGCTTTTCTTGACCCAGTAGCAGATAAAGTAATGGTTGCCGTTGCGCTGGCGCTGGTTGTTCAGCACTACCATTCGATTTGGGTAACGTTACCGGCCGCAACTATGATTGCCCGCGAGATTATTATCAGTGCGCTTCGTGAGTGGATGGCCGAGTTAGGTAAGCGTAGTAGTGTTGCTGTGTCATGGTGGGGAAAGTTTAAGACAATGGCCCAGATGTTTGCGCTATTAGCGTTGCTGTGGCGGCCAACCGAGTGGGTGGTGATTGTGGGTATGGTTGCGTTATATATTGCAGCAGTACTGACATTTTGGTCTATGTTCCAATATCTTAGGGCTGCATGGTCTGATTTGATGTCTTAATCATCAATTGGATCAAAAAATAACCGAACGAGTTGAAATTTAAGAAAATAGTGTTGACTCATTACCACGAATCAGTAGAATGCATCGCATCAGGTAGCGGCGCTGACATCAACAAGAAATGTTGTTGCTAACAACAAAAAGTTGAGGTTAACAAAGTGAACTGAAGAGGGCGGGAATAGCTCAGTTGGTAGAGCACGACCTTGCCAAGGTCGGGGTCGCGAGTTCAAGTCTCGTTTCCCGCTCCAAAGATTTAAAATTATCATGTATGAGTATAACAATACTCAATATGTGATAAGGCAACTTTCGGCGCGTTAACAAAGCGGTTATGTAGCGGATTGCAAATCCGCCTAGTCCGGTTCGACTCCGGAACGCGCCTCCAGAACCTGTAAGGGTAGCTATCACAAGGCCCGGATGGTGGAATCGGTAGACACAAGGGATTTAAAATCCCTCGGCTTATGGCTGTGCGGGTTCAAGTCCCGCTCCGGGTACCATCTTGTGAAGCAGAGTAAATCAACGGTTTACTCAACAAATCAACCACCTACAAGGTGGTTTTTTTGTATCTAAATTTTGAGTTAAACCATTATAATACAATCACTTATAAAATAAGCGGTTAATTACACCCGCTTATTCCCACCTAAATCCTTCTTTCTATCCCCTAAAAAACCACTCAAAAAGCTATAACCAAAAAGAATATAATTGATGTTTTTTTGCTCTTTCGGTTATTTTCCTAAAACGTTTCCTAAAATGAATTTTTTACGGCTTTTTCCTATTCACTTTTTATTCGCGGATTATTCACTTTCAATTTGTGAAGAATTTTCACCGCCCATCACAACAACCTTAGATACTTTTCTATCGTAGCGACGAGTTTGTGATGCATTCATATGCCCAGATATGTGTTGCTTAAATATTAGGACTCTTGTTTTTCCATTTTAGATAAGTGATAAGTAATTCTGTTACTTCTACGGCTGTTTTATACCGATAAAAGTGTTTAGCTATCCAATTGATATATGACTTTTTTAGGCTCTTCATGAAATAAAGTTCATACGGCCAGTGCTCTTTTACCACTGGAACATGATTTGCCTATTTCTGAGTTGCTACTGGCTGTATACCTGAATAGTAACTTAACCTGATTGAATCTCAGTAGTAACCGAATAGGTGTAAAGAATTATAAATAGGGGGCATAAGTAATGGATGACCTATCTTCCTTGGATCTTAAAGTGATCCTGCATTCAAAGCGCGCCAATATGTATTACCTAGAATACTGTAGGGTGATGCAAAAAGATGGTCGAGTTCTCTATCTAACTGAAGCAGAAAAAGAAAACCTCTATTTCAATATTCCGATTGCTAATACTACAGTACTGATGCTTGGCAATGGCACCTCAATTACCCAAGCCGCAATGCGCATGCTCTCACAAGCAGGTGTCTTAGTCGGGTTTTGTGGTGGCGGTGGTACGCCATTGCACATGGCTTGTGAAGTGGAGTGGTTCACGCCACAGAGTGAATATCGCCCGACAGAATACCTACAAGGCTGGCTCTCATTCTGGTTTGATGATGAAAAACGCTTGGCGGCCGCTAAGCAATTTCAAAATGCTCGAATTGATTACTTGCAGCGCGTTTGGCGATCAGACCGAGAATTAACGCTGGAGAAATTTAATCTGCAAGATGAAGTGATAAAGCAATCACTTGAAACATTCCATCAGCGTACCGAATCTGCCAGCAAACCTGCCGATCTGCTCCTCACTGAAGCGCAACTCACCAAAGCACTCTACAAGTATGCCGCCAATAACACAGGCAAAGATGGTTTTACTCGCCAGCATCAGCCAGACAAAAAATGCACCGACAAAGCCAACGATTTTTTGAATCACGGTAACTATTTAGCCTATGGACTCGCCGCAAGCTGCTTGTGGGTGCTTGGCATCCCTCATGGTTTTGCTGTTATGCATGGCAAAACCCGAAGGGGAGCCTTAGTTTTCGATGTGGCTGACTTAATTAAAGATGCCATTGTGCTGCCCTGGGCATTCATCTGTGCCAAAGAAAATGCTACCGAGCAAGAGTTTCGCCAACAAATTCTGCAAGCCTTTATTGAACATAAAGCACTCGACTTTATGTTTGAAACCGTGAAATACGTCGCGCTGCAAGGTCAAAGCAAAGAAGAGAGTGAGGATTGCTCGTTATGATGGTCACTTTCATCTCACAGTGTGAGAAAAACGCGCTTAAGAAAACTCGGCGTGTGTTGGATGCGTTTGCCAACCGGATTGGAGATAACACGTGGCAAACCTTAATCACGGAAGAGGGGCTGTTAACAGTCAAAAAAATGCTACGCCAAACGGCAAGCCGTAGCACCGCAGTGAGTTGCCACTGGCTCCGTTCTCGTTCTCGTAGTCAGTTTTTATGGGTAGTGGGTAACAAAAAGAAGTTTAATTTTGAGGGAATTGTGCCGGTTAATAGTACAGAGAAAGATTTATTCAATAGTGAGTATGAAAGTGACTGGAAATACCTTCCTCTTATCAAAGTACTCGCTGGCATGGCCGCTTTGCTGCACGATTGGGGTAAAGCTTCTCTGTTGTTTCAGGAAAAATTAAACCCAGAAATTATAACTAAACATAAAGGTGATCCGTTACGCCATGAGTGGATATCTTGTCTGCTATTTCATCAATGGGTTTCTAGTCAAACGCGCGAAAATCATGATGAAACTTGGTTGAACTCGCTGATTAATCAAGGTATTGATGAATCTTGCTTTAATC
Source organism: Plesiomonas sp. ISS29 (assembly GCF_056522795.1). Lineage (NCBI taxonomy): Bacteria > Pseudomonadati > Pseudomonadota > Gammaproteobacteria > Enterobacterales > Enterobacteriaceae > Plesiomonas > Plesiomonas sp. ISS29. The sequence goes on along the minus strand of NZ_JAWRZQ010000001.1, from coordinate 2,268,119 downwards.
CCAAGGCGTTAGAAAAAGAGAAGGCATTTGCTGAGTTGCCTGTTGCGGCTTCACTGCTTGCTTGGCTGATAGTGTCTCATCACCGATTACCTTTACCCAAAGAACAAGAGTTATGTTTACAACAGCGTGAAAAAAGTAATGCCTCGTTGGCTGAACTACTTGCCAGAATTACCCCAGCATGGGGCTATGAAAACCGCTTTGATGAGTACAATGCGCTGCTGCCTAAATGCTTTGAGTTTCCGTTGGGGCTGCTCTCCAACTCACCGATTTGGCTTACCGAGCTTAAACGTCGTGCGAAGGATCTATTGCATCACCTGCCTTTGCTAGAGCAATCAATGAATGATGGTAGTTGGCGGGGGATTTTACATCATGCGCGTTTGTGTTTGATGCTCGGTGATCACTATTACTCTTCACAACCGAATAATCATCAATGGAAAACGTCGATAGAGCTATACGCTAACACCGATCCCGCCACCAAAGCGCGGAAGCAAAAGCTGGATGAGCACTTAGTGAATGTCGCTAAAGTAGCAGCGAATACGGTGAAGTTACTGCCTTTTTTTGAAACCGAGCCGCTAAAAGCCACGGCGCTCAGTGAGCTTGCACCTAAGGTTAAAACGCCTAAAGCATTTCGTTGGCAAGACAAAGCGGTACGCAAAATCAATGAGTGGCGTGAACACACGGAAGATAAAAGCCAAGGCTATTTTGTCGTGAACATGGCCAGTACCGGTTGTGGCAAAACCATCGCCAACGCCAAAATTATGCAGGCGTTATCTGAAGATGGTGAAAGCCTGCGTTTTATTCTGGCACTTGGCTTGCGCACACTCACTTTGCAAACTGGTGACGAATATAAAGAACGGCTCAAACTGCAAGAGAGCGACTTGGCAGTGCTTATTGGCTCTAAGGCAATTTCGGAGTTACATAAATCGGGCAAGGCGGTTGAAATTGACGACATTGAACCTGAACAAGCTGATGATGGTTCTGAGTCTTTGGAAAGTCTTCAAGATGAAAACGATGTTTTGGATTGGCAAGGTGTGTTGCCTGAAGAAGAACTCACTACCGTTTTAACCAAAGAAAAAGATCGTCAATTGCTGTATGCCCCGGTACTGGTGTGCACCATAGATCACATTATGGCTGCGACGGAAACCAAACGGGGTGGGCGTTATATACTGCCTTGCTTGCGTTTAATGTCATCAGACTTGGTGATTGATGAAATTGACGATTTCACGGGCGATGATCTGATTGCGATTGGCCGATTAGTGCATTTGGCTGGCATGCTAGGGCGCAAAGTGATGATTTCTTCAGCCACTATACCGCCGGATTTAGCACTTGGCTTATACAATGCTTATCGCCAAGGCTGGGCAGTGTTTGCGGCCAGTCGTGATCGAACTACCAGCATTAATTGTGTTTATGTCGATGAATTTAGTACGGATGCACAGATGGTTGGCTGTGATGATCCTGACTTAGCCGCCTATGAGGCTTTCCAACAACGTTTTATTAATAAACGAATCTGTAAACTAAAACAGCAAATCGCTAAGCGTAAAGCTCACATTATTCAATGTGTTAAGCAGGATAGTCAGCCGCTTGAAAAGCAGTATTTCGAGATAGTAAAACAAGCAGTTTTGGATAAACATCAGCACCACTGCACATTAGATCCAGAAAGCCAAACATGGGTTTCGTTTGGCGTGGTGCGCCTTGCCAATATTCAACCTTGTGTCGAATTAACCCAATACCTACTCAGCTGTGATTGGCCAGCAGATACTGAAGTGCGCTGCATGGCATATCACAGTCAGCAAGTGCTGTTGCTGCGTCATACTCAAGAAAAGCATTTGGATGAGGTACTCAAGCGCAAAGAGAAAACGGGAGAATTACCTATTGCGTTTGCTCATCCAGTGATTCGTGAACATCTAACAGCTTGCCAAGCGAAAAACCTGATTTTTATTCTGGTAGCGACCCCCGTAGAGGAAGTGGGGCGTGACCATGATTTTGACTGGGCCGTGATTGAACCTTCTTCTTTCCGTTCGATAATTCAAATGGCCGGTCGTGTACGAAGACACCGTGATGGAGAGATTCTGGAGCCCAATATTGGCTTGTTGCAATACAACGTCAAAGGCTTCAGGGGGGGAGAAGAGCGAGTATTTAACCACCCAGGCTATGAAACAGATAAAGCCACTCAGCTCGTCACTCATGATTTATGCGAGTTAGTGGATGAAAAGTCATTGCTGCAATCGGTCAATGCCATTGTACGTATTCAAAAGCGAGCTGCGCTAGAACCACACAATAACTTGGCGGATTTAGAGCACTATGCAACAGAGAAAACCCTTGGCACTGATCAAATTGGCAAACCTCAGCAGGCCAATATAAGTCGTCAGGATAGATACAACAGTCGTAATCGTCGCAACAGCTCGCCGCAGTCATTTTGGAATGAGCATCTACATGGTCATATTCACGGCTACTGGTGGCTTACCGCATTACCACAATACTTCAAACGCTTTCGTAAAAGTGAGCCCACAGTACAAATCTATTTCGTCAAAAAAGAGCGCAGCGTCGAGTTTTGCCTGCGTGAAGAGCAAGGCGGTTTACATCCAATTGAACGCACCTTAAATATTGAACATCAGCCGCTTGCGCCAGAGCTGCAGCAAAAACTCTGGCTACAACGCAATTACAGTGAGCTAGTTAGCTTATACAGCTCAAGTACTGAGCAGGAGTTTGCGACGTCAGTTCGGTATGGCGAAATCAGTTTTATCTACCGTGAAGGTAATCAGCAATACAGCTATAACGACCAGCTAGGATTGGTTAAGGTCAAATAATGGAGGGGAGTAGCGTGTTAGATCCCGCAATAGCCACCTTTTTTGCTGAACGCAAAGAAGCATGGCTGAAGAAAAACATCAGTGCAGCGATGCAAAATTCAGAAGTACTGGAAAAACAACAGGAGTGCGAAAATAACTTTTTGTTAGCCAACTGGTTACCTGATGCGGCCAAAAGGGCGGGGCAAATCTCAGTTGCTTCACATCCTTGTACTTTTAGCCACCCGAGTGCACGGAAAAATAAAAATGGCTATGTGTCATCTATTGTTGCCAAGAATAAATCACGGACTGATGGTTTTCTTCGCTCCGGTAATGTGAGCGTTGAGCCAGATGCTCTTGGTAACGCTGCGGCATTAGATGTATACAAGTTTTTGAGCTTAGAGATGAGCGACCAACGTTCTTTGCTTGTACATATTGAGCAAGAGAGCGAGTTAGCTCGTCAGCTACTTGATGTGTCAACGTGTGATTATCAGACACTACGCGATGGTTTCTTAAAAATGGTCGATAGCGACCAAGAAACGGTATCCAGCTCGAAGATTAAGCAAGTCTATTTCCCGATAGCTGATGGTGAATATCATTTATTGTCGCTATTGACTCATTCCGGCCATCTTTTTGAATTACGTAAACGTCTCGATGCTCTTAGGTTTGGTGATACGGTAAAAGAGGCAAGAGAGTGCAAAAAAGCTAATGAATTTCACCCAGCTGGTTATCAAGAGATATTTGGCCTAACCACGATTGGTTTTGGGGGGACAAAACCGCAAAATATCAGCGTGCTTAATAACCAAAATGCAGGTAAGGCGCATCTGCTAGCCTCCATGCCACCCGAGTTAAAACCCCGCGATATCCATCTGCCAAAAACGGATTTTTTCAAAGAGAGTTTTACCGCTTGGCAAGCCAAAGATGTGCTTGAAGCGCTACATAGACTCTTCCTCACCGACTACAACAACATCAATATCCGTGATGGGCGCGACTACCGCATTCAGCAATATGTTGATTTGGTGATTGAAAAAATGTGGCAAGTGCGTCTGTTTCTTAAGGATTATTCAGGTGAGTTGTCGAGTGCATTACCATTAGAACAGAGAGTCTGGCTCTATCCTGAGTTTGAGCAACAGCGTAACCAAGAGGATGAGTGGCTCGATAAGCTTACTCGCCACATTGCCCGTGGCTTAATCAACCACTACAGCCGCAGCAAAGTTATCGCCAATCCCGTTACATTGGCTGACCAAGAGCTGCTGGCGATTGAGAACGTGGTTGCCAGCAATAAGGATAACTTGCGATGAATGTATTAATTCTTCCGCATCTAAAAATTCATAACGCCAATGCGCTTTCAAGCCCGTTTACCATAGGCTTTCCGGCCATGACCGCATGGTTAGGCTTTGTGCATGCCTTAGAGCGCAAGCTGAACCAATCAGGTTTATCTGAATTAATGCTGGAAAGTGTCGCTGTGGTTAGCCATCACTGTAATTTGCAAACCCACAAAGGTGAGGGCGATTTTGTCCATTCGATTATCGGTACAGGTAATCCACTCGATAAGGATGGTTCACGCTCGGCATTTATTGAGGAAGCTCGCTGTCACTTAGATGTGTCCCTCGTCATTGAGTGGAGTGGCAATGACGAGGCGCTTCATCAGGCAGACTTTGCGCAGCAGTTGCAAGCAGTGATCGCGACAATGAAAGTTGCAGGAGGAGACGTTCTCACTATGCTGCGCCCATTTAATCAATCCATTGATATTGAAAGTGATCAAGAGGCCCGAAGGTTACTCAATCAATTGATGCCAGGTTATGTGTTGATCGAACGTCGCGATTTAATGATTGAAGCGATGCAGCGAGGCGATGACGCGTTAGATGCGCTGATTGGTTACCTCACTGTACACCATGGATGTGAAAAGCTTGAAGATGAAAGTGTTGTTTGGCGTAGTCAGCGCAAAACGAGTGGCTGGATTGTGCCGATTGCCACCGGTTTTCAGGGCATTTCACCATTAGGTGAGGCAAAAAATCAGCGCGATCCGTCAGTGCCGCATCGTTTTGCCGAAAGTGTGGTCACACTGGGTGAATTTGTTATGGCGCACAAAATCAAAAATCTCGATGACATCCTTTGGCAATACCATACCGATTTAGAACACGATCTTTACCTTTGTCAGCAAGTGAATGCTATTAACGAATATTAATAAGGAATAACTCCATGGCTAAAAATAACGATACCGCCTCAGTATTAGCATTTGAAAAAAAATTAGTGCCATCCGATGGCTATCTCTTCGGTTGCAACTGGGAAATGAAAGACCAAGCAATCCCTTTAGCCCTGCAAGAAAAATCGGTACGTGGCACCATCTCCAATCGCTTAAAAGCTGCAGTGCAAAATGATCCCACTAAGCTGAATGCTGAAGTTGAAAAAGCAAATTTACAGCGAGTGGATGCTTGCGCTCTCGGACAAGCGCAAGATACCTTAAAGTTGCTTTTCACTCTCAAAGTATTAGGTGGGCTCGCCCAGCCTTCGGCTTGTAATAATGCGCAATTCAAGCAGAGCTATAGTGCTGCGGTTGAGCAGTACATCACCAAGCATGGCTGTTTTGAATTGGCAAAACGCTATGCCACCAACCTTGCCAACGCACGTTTCCTATGGCGCAATCGAGTGGGTGCAGAAGATATTGAAGTGCAAGTCAAAGCATTGAACAAAGGGGCAGAGCACGCGTGGACCTTTAATGCTAAACAATTTAGTACTCGACACTTTGATCATAACGATTCACAAATTAATAGTTTGGCCGACAGAATTGCACAGGCGCTCGCCAGTGAAGCCGATCATTTGATACTGCAAATTGACTGTTACGCCAAGGTCGGTAAAGCGCAAGAAGTCTACCCAAGTGAAGAGTTAGTCCTCGATAAAGGCAACAGCAAAGCCAAGAAAAGTAAAATTCTTTATGCAATCAATGACCATGCAGCGATGCACTCACAAAAAATCGGTAACGCTCTGCGCTCAATTGATACTTGGTACCCAGAATACGCATCCGAAGAGCAAAGCGCAGGAGCAATTGCAATTGAGCCTTATGGGGCTGTAACTAATTTAGGTAAAGCATTTCGCACTCCTAAAGATAAGCAGGACTTTTACACATTCTTCGATAAGTGGGTACGAGGTGAAAGCTTACCTCGTGAAGAGGATGAACATTACGTGGTAGCTGTCTTAGTGCGTGGTGGTGTATTTGGTGAAAGTGATAAATAGGTGGCAGTGATGAACTACTACCAAGAAATTACCTTATTGCCAGATGCCGATATTTCGTTGGGTTTTCTTTGGCAAAATGTTTTTCAACAGGCCCATATTGCACTGGTTGAGCACAAAGTGGGCAGCAATCAATCATTCGTTGCGGTCGGTTTTCCTGAATATCGCCAAGCACAATTTCCGCTGGGCAGTAAGTTGCGTCTATTTGCTAAGGAGCAAGCGACACTGGAAAAGTTGGCCATTCATCAATGGCTAAACCGGTTAGAAGATTATGTGCATATCAAAGGGATCAAACCGGTACCGAACGATGTGACTTACGTAAGCTTTGTGCGCAAACAGGTAAAATCGCCGGAGCGAATAGAACGAGATATGCAGCAAAAAGCCGCATTATGGGCAGCTAAATCTGGTAAACCACTAGAGGAATGTTTAGCGGATTTAGAACACAGCAAACCGACAGCATTGTGCCCTTTGCCGTTTATTTACTTGCATAGTCAGCAAACTAAGCAGCGTTCACCAGATAAAAACAGCAAGTTCCCGCTGTTTATTGAAATGCATCAACAAAGCGCATCACAAGATGGGGGCTTCGATTGTTATGGTTTGAGTGCCAAAGCGAATGGGCAGCCAGTTTTGGCTACCGTTCCACACTTTTAAATTGAACTAAAAGGTAAGTTTTACCTTGTATTTTCGATCTTTAAAAATGTGATTTAAATACAATAGGTTGCAATAGGTGGTTTTAAATAGGTAAAAATGTAATTTTTATCCTAACTGTCTGTTGCAACTTATTTTTATTGATTTATTCTACTGTTCACTGCCGCATAGGCAGCTTAGAAATTTTCAGGCATGCGCAAGATCTTGGCGGTTTCGTTCACTGCCGCATAGGCAGCTTAGAAAGCAAAAAACCAAAGGAAATACGCAATCTTTTCGTTCACTGCCGCATAGGCAGCTTAGAAAGCCGCGAGTTAGTTAATCGTCATAATTTGAACCGTTCACTGCCGCATAGGCAGCTTAGAAATATTGCGCGATATTCAAGCAATCTTTCCGCGCGTTCACTGCCGCATAGGCAGCTTAGAAATTGCCAAAGCGCCCTGATCTAAAAGTGATCATGTTCACTGCCGCATAGGCAGCTTAGAAATTGAGACAGTGATTATCCATGAAAGTGGTGAGGTTCACTGCCGCATAGGCAGCTTAGAAAGCAGCTTGTTGCCTTGGTATTCCAAGTGCTTAGTTCACTGCCGCATAGGCAGCTTAGAAAGTCCCAGTCCGTTGCGTACCGCTTTAGCGTTGGTTCACTGCCGCATAGGCAGCTTAGAAAAGCCCGCTTATCAGTCCAACAGCCTCGGCTATGTTCACTGCCGCATAGGCAGCTTAGAAATTAGAAAAGGCGGCTTAGAATTGGCTGAAGTCGTTCACTGCCGCATAGGCAGCTTAGAAATACTGTTGGTCGACTAACTCCTGTGATCTCGCGTTCACTGCCGCATAGGCAGCTTAGAAATTTCCACCGATACGCGTAAGCTCACCAGCCATGTTCACTGCCGCATAGGCAGCTTAGAAACATCATAAAATTTACAAAAGTTCTCATTAACTGTTCACTGCCGCATAGGCAGCTTAGAAATAATAAACCTTGGCCTACCCCTGTTCCGTCACGTTCACTGCCGCATAGGCAGCTTAGAAAGTTGATGGTCAAATGTGGCCAACAACAATAACGTTCACTGCCGCATAGGCAGCTTAGAAAATTGAAATGGGAAAACTTATTCAGCTTGGTGCGTTCACTGCCGCATAGGCAGCTTAGAAAGTTCCGCCCTGCCCGTGACCGATTAGATGATGGTTCACTGCCGCATAGGCAGCTTAGAAAATATACGCAATGTTGTTAGCCGTAGTGATTGCGTTCACTGCCGCATAGGCAGCTTAGAAATGATGTGGTTTTAGTTAGCCAGTACTGAATCTGTTCACTGCCGCATAGGCAGCTTAGAAAAGACAAGGACAATTTAGAAAAGGCTTTGCTTGGTTCACTGCCGCATAGGCAGCTTAGAAAGTCATTACAGTCTGCTGTTTTGGGTAGCCGCGGTTCACTGCCGCATAGGCAGCTTAGAAAGCATCGATAATCTTAATCTCGATAGGTTTTTGTGTTCACTGCCGCATAGGCAGCTTAGAAAAATTAGTGAGCAGCCTGTCATGGGTTTGTTTGGTTCACTGCCGCATAGGCAGCTTAGAAATTGATTGGGGTGATAAACTGAGTGCACCAGCGGTTCACTGCCGCATAGGCAGCTTAGAAAACTAAAATCACCGGCATCGACCCGCCAGATCAGTTCACTGCCGCATAGGCAGCTTAGAAAAAAACGTAGCCTGTGCAGTAGCGGCTTTGTAAGTTCACTGCCGCATAGGCAGCTTAGAAACATTGGCGAGTATGCAGAGATCACAACATCAAGTTCACTGCCGCATAGGCAGCTTAGAAACTCTCAAAAGAGCTATCAGATGTGCAATCTATGTTCACTGCCGCATAGGCAGCTTAGAAATGAACAAGTTATTAAAAAAATCAGCTATAGCAGTTCACTGCCGCATAGGCAGCTTAGAAATTATTGGCGGTTAGCGATACGAATTCGCCGTTGTTCACTGCCGCATAGGCAGCTTAGAAAAGTTGTAGGGATGTAAGATGATGCGAAAGGTAGTTCACTGCCGCATAGGCAGCTTAGAAAATTACAGAAAACGCGGCCACTAGCATCGATCTGTTCACTGCCGCATAGGCAGCTTAGAAATCATCAGATACCTGTCTTAAGCCAGTGCAGTAGTTCACTGCCGCATAGGCAGCTTAGAAAGGACGGGTCGTTTTGACCTCCAATGCGAATTTGTTCACTGCCGCATAGGCAGCTTAGAAAAGCTAATGCATCTGGCATGTCCAAAGCAGACCGTTCACTGCCGCATAGGCAGCTTAGAAAACCAAGTTTCAACGGTGAGAAATTCGGTAGACTGTTCACTGCCGCATAGGCAGCTTAGAAACATAAAATCACGCAGGTAACGCAGGGAGCCTTGGTTCACTGCCGCATAGGCAGCTTAGAAATCAATCGTGCATTTCACATTATCAATATTGAAGTTCACTGCCGCATAGGCAGCTTAGAAATGCATATGGAATTCGTGCGCTAGCAAAGCTGCGTTCACTGCCGCATAGGCAGCTTAGAAAGAGACACCCTACATCAACGAGCAGAACAAGCAGTTCACTGCCGCATAGGCAGCTTAGAAAACTAAAGCAAAAGACTTTAATGACTATTGAACGTTCACTGCCGCATAGGCAGCTTAGAAAAGTTGGCACGTGTGTTTTTCGTGTGCAAACCTGTTCACTGCCGCATAGGCAGCTTAGAAATTTGTATCCCCATTCATAATTTGACTTATCCGGTTCACTGCCGCATAGGCAGCTTAGAAATATTACCTCGAAAATCACACCAGAAAGGCCGTGTTCACTGCCGCATAGGCAGCTTAGAAATAGCACTAGCTTTGCATCAATAACATCCGGCCGTTCACTGCCGCATAGGCAGCTTAGAAAAATGAGTTTTACCTGCACTGCACTTGAACCGTGTTCACTGCCGCATAGGCAGCTTAGAAAATGTCTCGCTCTCATCTAAAAAGATAGTGTAATGGCATACTGAATTTGGCCACTACCTTGTTGGCCTTTTAAAGGAGAAGGGGCTTTAGTGATGTGAGTTTGCCTAGATTACTCTCAGCTACATGAACTCATTATTATCAATTTTTAGGTTCTTTTTGATAAATTCGATAAATGATGAAATTCGCAGAGATGTTGCTGAGTTTTTATAGTAAATAGCATGAATGGGTTGCTCAATTTTGAGAGAAGACTCTTTGAATAGTTCTACCAAGCTGCCACTTTTCCTATCTCTATATGTCATAAAATCAGATAAGCATGCGATGCCTGCTCCACTTAGCGCTAAATGACGAATGACTTCACCGTTATCTGCTCGTAAGTTACTCGTTGATTTAAAGATCTTGCCATTTTCATCTATGAGTGGCCAATTTTTCAGAACTTCAGGCTTACTAAACCCCAATAGCTTATGAGTGGATAGTTCATCGATACGACTTGGTACGCCAAACTTTTTTAGATATTCAGGGCTGGCAACAATGCGTATTCTGCTATTGCCAATAAATATCGCTCTCAATGAGGAGTCTTTAAGTTGACCAATGCGGATAGCGATATCGGTGTGCTTACCGACTAAATCAATATTTTCTTCGTTTGTCGTAAGTTCGATTTCAACGTCAGGATAGAGGGCTTGATAACGCGAAATGCAAGGAGTAAGCCCATGAATTGCAAAGGGCGTTGCTGCATTAATGCGTAAAAAACCTGAAGGCGTATTTTTCTGGATTCTTAATTGATCTTCAGCTAATTCAACCTCTTCGAGGATTCTTCGAACTCTTTTTAGGTAAATGCTTCCTTCCGACGTAACACTCAGCCTACGTGTAGTACGACTCAATAAAGTGGTTTCTAGCTTTGCTTCTAGCCTTGAAATGGTTCTGCTCACCGCTGCTGGTGTGACGGAGAGAATTTCTGATGCTCCTCGCACAGTTCCAGTATCTACAACAGCAACTAGTGCTTTCATCTCATCCAAAGTCGACTTCATTCATTACCTTTTGTAAAGTCTAAATTGATTAATGTTAACTTTAAAGAATTAGTTATACCAAGTAAAGTTTGCACTAACAGCTACGACAACATAAATATTCTGGAGACATTATGACAGTACCTTCATTTGGTGTAGGCACTTTTCGCTTAGAGGGCGAAGTGGTAAAAAGTTCAGTACTAAACGCATTAGAAGTTGGATATCGTGTCATTGATACTGCTCAAATCTATGGTAACGAAGCGAGCATTGGAGAAGCATTAGTTCAGTCAAACTTACCTAGAGAAGAATTGTTCATCACAACGAAAATCTGGGTAGACAATATGTCTAAGGCTAAACTCATTCCAAGCCTCAAAGAGAGTTTAGAAAAGCTAAAAACCGACTATGTGGATTTAACATTGATTCACTGGCCTGGCGCAAACAAAAATGTCAAAGAGTATATGCAAGCACTTCTTGAGGCAAAATCGTTGGGGCTAACCAAGAAAATTGGCGTATCAAATTTCAATATCGAGTTATTAAACAAAGCGTTTGATGCAGTTGGTAAGGAAAATATTACCACGAACCAAATTGAGCTAAGTCCGTACTTGCAAAACCCAAAACTAGTGTCATTTATGCAAGAAAACGGTATACAAGTAACATCTTATATGACCCTAGCCTATGGAGAAGTTTTAAAAAATCCTTTGATCATTGATATCGCAAGTAAGTACCAATCGACGCCAGCACAAATTGTACTAGCATGGGGGTTAGCAAAGAAATTTGCAGTGATCCCTTCGTCAACCAAACGCGAAAATTTAATCAGCAATCTTCACGCTCAGCAAATCCAACTATCGAGTGAGGATATTGATTTGATCGATAGTCTTGAGCGTAACGGGCGTCAAGTTAGCCCTGATGGTCTTGCACCAGAGTGGGATGACTAAAATGAGTAATGTGTTGATTATCAACGGCGGCAAAAAGTTTGCTCACTCCAAAGGAACACTCAATAGAAGCTTGGTAGAACTGGCTGAAAGCTATTTGACTGAGTTGAACCATGATGTAAAAGTTACTGAGGTCGATGATGGCTACGACATAGAGACTGAAATTGAAAAATGGTTATGGTCAGATATCGTCATTCACCAAAATCCAGCATGGTGGATGGGAACTCCTTGGATTGTGAAAAAGTATATTGATGATGTGTTTACCATCGGTCACGGTCGTTTGTATCAAAGCGATGGGAGAACAAGAAGTGATAACAACAAAAAGTATGGTTCAGGTGGGTTAATTCAAGGCAAAAGGTATATGCTTTCGGTTACATGGAATGCTCCACAAGATGCATTTACTGATCCTTCTCAGTTTTTTGAAGGGGTCGGTGTTGACGGTGTGTACTTGCCATTTCACAAAGCTCATCAGTTTTTGGGAATGTCTCCTTTGAGCACCTTTATGTGTAATGATGTTATAAAAAATCCTCAGGTAGAGAGCGATTTTGAAAGGTATAAGGCACACTTGAAGGACATGTTTTCAGGTTGACCTAGCGACGAGATTGTAACCGAGATTGTGTAATCGCCTGTTTTTGATATGTTGTTCCTGACAATGGAAACAGGCAGATTATGGACGAAAAGAAATGCCGAACTTGCCAAATTTAGTGTGCCATTTCACTGCCGCATAGGCAGCTTAAACCTTTCAACCTCTCTTCTTCTGGATAATCAGCAAATTCAGCTTCTTCGCTAACTCAATGAAATGTGGTCATTTATCGGCAATAAAAAACGACCATGTTGGTTGAGGTATGCATGAGCGCCTCATTTCACGCGTATTATTGCCCATGCTGTTGGCCACAGGAGCAAGAAAACGTTTCGTAAGTTACTGGGCTTGCTATCAGGTTTTAATGTTGTTTATCTTGATATAATAGACCAGTTATAAACAATGGTTTTAGGTGATTTAATCTGATTTTATTTTATGCTGGTGGCTAATGAACATAAAAATAACCTATTTATTTTTAATTAAATTACTTTAAATCAACTGCTTATTTTTATTGTTACATTGAATAAAATACCATTTGAAAATGCTGTTAAATCATTAATGGTAAGGTAATTCACAAATTAGCATGAGGTGATTTATTGTGTAATGATGCCCATTTCATGTGAAAAATAAATCTTGCCTTTGATGTGTTGTATGTAGTTGATATTAATGTTGTCATTTCAGGTTGAAATGGCAGTGGGTGGTTAATTGGGGTTGATGTCAATGATGAATTGTTAATCATATTATTTCTCACTGTTTTTACATGGGAATAAAATTCCATGTGTATTTATTTTTATGAGTATTGACCACTCAAATAAATAAGGTATAGGATTGATATTCTTTAAGCTATGCATTCGAATTATATGTTTTAACTATATGTATAATTAGCTATGTGGCATTGTAAGTTAGCTGCTTGGTTCTTCCTATCCTTATTATTTAAAAATAACGCAGTGGCATGAATATAAATATGAGTATATTAAAATGTATCGAATCATCAAAGGCATGGTTCGGAGTTGCAACCTTATTATTATTATCGTTCTTATCATTTGGTGTGAGTTCAGCAACAGTATCAGGAAACTGGTATTCCGGTGCTAAAGTAGGGGTTGTTAATGCGAAAAAAAGTTGTGAATCACATGCAATTGATTGTGATCAAGCTACTACGGGCAGTGGGCTGTTTGTTGGTTATAAGCTGAATAAATTCTTAGCTGTTGAAGCCGGCTATGACTTACTTGGCAATATTAATGCTATCTATCCCGCGCTTGGAGACCCTTCTCAAGCCGTACCATATAAATCGGAAACGCAAGGTGTTTATCTGAATTTTAAACCTTATTGGCAAATTAATGATGAGTGGTCGGTATTTGGCAAAGTTGGAACGCTTCGGTGGAATATGAAAGTGACCGGCAGTGAGATAGGGTTTACCCATAAGGCGAGTGATAATGGTTGGTCATCCATACTGGGAACTGGAGTGGAATATGCATTCAATAACAATTGGAGCACTACGCTGGAATATCAATGGATCAATAATGTAGGGGGGAGTGATACCGGAGGAACAAATTTAAGCATATTCAATTTTGGTGTTATTTATCACTTTGATTTTTAGTATTAGCTTCTGTGCCAATATTTATCTCATCTGGATCTGAAGCTCTGGGTATTTACTATTATCAGAGCTTGTCAAAAACAAGGGAGCTGACATCAAAATGGTTAATTTTAAATATTTATTTATAGGTGCCATGGCGCTTATTTTGGGGGGGTGTGGTGGAGAGGATAGGGGCGCTCCATTACAATCAGATGCTGTTGTTATCACTGCGCTCCAGATTACCCCTAAAACAGGCCGTATACCTGTAGGGCTTGAAATGCAACTAGCTGCGTTTGCAGAGATGAGTAACGGAAAAGTTATTGATGTTACCACTAATACTGCCGTGACGTGGCGCAGCAGTGATGTTCAAGTGATGACTGTTGACAATAAAGGGTTGGTCACGGCGGTCGATGTGGGTAATGCGATAATTACGGCCTCTGGCACCAATGAGCATAACCAATATTTTGAGGCAACGGCTTCTATTGAGGTTACAGATGCCGTTGTTACCGGATTGCAAGTTACTCCTCCAACTGCAGACGTTGCTGTAGGGCTAACAACAGATTATATCGCCACGGCCATTCTCTCGGATAATTCAACATTTGATGTTACCGGATTGACCGAATTAACGTGGACAAGTAGTGACGAAACCATTGCAACTATCAGTAATGCTTCTGGCATTAAAGGGCAAGCTAAAGGTATTGCGCCCGGTATTGTGATAATAACAGCATCAGGAAGCGCTAATGGAAAGGTATTTAGTGCAACAGCTAAACTGACTATTAACAATAAAGTGATTACTGGCTTACGTATAGAGCCGAAGTCAGGTGAGATCCCTGTTGGTCTAGATTATGCATTTACTGCCTCTGCGATATTTTCTGATGGTTCAACGCGTGATGTCACTAAAGAATCAGTACTCACTTGGAGCAGTGATGATATTGAGGTGGCAACAGTCGGATCGAGCGATGATAAACAAGGGGTTGCAACCGGAGTTCGTACTGGTACAGCAGTCATCCGTGCTTCAGGTGTTGTTCAGGGAGAGACTTTTACGGATACCGCAACTTTAACGGTAACCGATGCCGTAGTTACCGGGTTGGCAGTAACACCAACGCCAGTATCATTGACCGAAGGGCTGAGTATTTCGCTGAGTGCAACTGCCTTTTTGTCAGATGGAGAGATTATCAATGTGACTGATCATGCGTTATTAAGCTGGTATAGCCTTGATACCTCTATTGCTACCGTGAGTAATGCGGCTGAGAATAAAGGAAGTGTTACTGCAGTTGCTGTTGGTGAAGTAATAATCAGAGCATCTGGTATGATTAATAATCAATCATTTAATGCAGATGCAGTTTTAACTGTTAATAATGCAGTGATGATTGGATTGGAGATTACACCAGAGAGTGGATCTGTTGCTAATGGAAATAATTTTCAGTTTACAGCTAAGGCGATATTGAATAATGGTCAACAAGTTGATTTAACAGATGATCCAACATTGAGTTGGAATAGTGATGATCCGAATACAGCAACTATTATTACCGGTCAGCTAACGCAGAATGGTATTGCAACCGGTGTTAATTCGGGGACGGTGACTATTCGTGCTCAAGTCTTGGATGGAGATAATCCTTTTAATGATAGCGCTGAGTTAACCGTGACAGATGCAGAAATTATTGCACTGCGTGTAACCCCGTCTGATATTAATATTCCAAAAGCTATAACACAAAATTTCTATTTGGAAGCTACCATGTCTGATGGTACATTCGGTATTGATGTTACGAATAGCCCTGAAATCAACTGGAGTAGCGATAATAGAAATGTTGCAACAGTGGTGAGTGGCCAAATCACTAATAATGGTTTAGTTACAGGGGAAGATATAGGGAGTGCTAATATAACAGCAATGTTAGTGAAAAATAATTCCATTAGTGACTCTGCACGGGTGAATGTAGTAAATACCAGTTTAAGCCAAATATTTGGTAAGCGTCATAACGGTGATCAAACAAGAAACTACCTTTTGGGTCAAAGTAATGAGATGATTTTCAAATGTGGTGCAATAGTCGATGGAATTGGAACACCTGAATTAGGTATCACAGGTGGTTCTGGCGGTGCAAGGATAACTGCGAGTGGGATTAATGTTTCTTCAGTTGAAGTATCTTGGGGAGTCTATGAACATGCGCCAGGAAGTGGTGATGAGGTTACGCTTAGCCAAATCATATTGAAGTATTCAGATGGAAAAGAAGATGTAACGTGTGGTAATAAAAAGGGTATAAATGGTTCGGATGTAAGTGATGTTAAAACAGGTATATGGAGTGTGCCAGATGGTGAAAAATTTTATGGTTTCTCTATTTATGCTGCTACATATTCACATGAGTTACGAGTTGCCTCTATAGCACAATAGAAAGATAGAAAATGATGATCTCGCCACCCAATATATTAGCGGCGAGATCATCAATATTATTTAAAATAAACTGGCGCAAATGTTAATCGATAACCCCAGTATAGTCATGTTAAATAAAAAGGAAATGACAGATTGCAAAAGAACCACTTTACGCATCTCCTGAGAGGCTACGCATACATCAGCGGTTTGGCAGGCAACCGCAATGGTAAAAGAGAAATAGAGGAAATCCCAATATGATGGGGTGTCTATTTTATCGGGAAATAATAGTGATGGTTCATCTGATTGCTGTTCGCCATAATAAAAAATATGGGCATAGTGCATTGTAAATGCCATCGGTAATAGTGCCCACGAAGCAAAAAGTGTAATAGCTGACATTGTCAGATGTAATATCTTTTGCTGCCCGGCAAGTTGCCCCGCGGTAGCTAATTCCAGCAGTAAAACCAGTGTGCTAAATAAGCAGCCACACACCACAAAGAAAATCACCATTTTGGCACTTTCATCTTCGCCTTTAGTGACTTCACGAATCCTCGATATATCCGTTGTCCTGACTTTTCCAAATAAAAATAGAATATAAAAGTAGGCAAAAACATCCCACGAGATCATTAATTTTGTCAATGGCCTGACTGAAGCAGGAAGCATAATAAAGACCATGCATGCCGAAAGAATAGCAAAGATAAAGCGTGGCCTGACATAAAGATAATTGGTCAGGCTCTGGTTAAACCTCATTACTCCACCTTATATTTCAATTTTGGCCTGTTGTATGTAGACCTGTTGTATGCAGATATGAACAGTACAATGAGTACTCGATCAAACCCGTATTATATCAGGTTCAAGTGCATATACTATGAATGCGTTTTAAGCGCTATGGTAACAGTTTTAAAGGGGGATAAATCTGTATGGATGTAACCAATTGCTACGGGGCTTTTAGTCGAGAAAATAACAGATTAGCAGAGTGATATGCGGCTACAAGCAGCAGGTGAAATAGAGTGGTTAACGTTAGTTGCTAAAGTAATAGGTTATGACTGTTTGGCCGTGTTACGTATGGCTGTTTTTTTAGTAACTTGTGCTCTGTTTTGTTTGGCAATCAGCAGGCTTAGGTAGGCGTTTACCACTTTGGTACGGTAGTTAATGTGGTACTGAGGGGTTTTAGAGTGGTAGTTACCTACGGCGCACCAGACATCGCCCTGACACTGATACAGGTGCTCTTGCAGCAGTGAACCGGCAACGGCCACATTCAGGCAGGTATTACTGGCCAGCGCTTGCCACGTTAAACCCGGAAACTGTGCTTGTAAACGCGGAAGATGAATGGTGTTGATCTGCATTGGCCCAAGATCATAAGAGCCGTTGCTGTTCTTACTGATAGTCCATTTTTTTCCGCCTTCGACCTGAGATATGGCCTTTAGCAAAATACCGGGCACACTATAGAGCTGGCTGGCTTTGGCGATACAGTATTGCATCTCTGCTGCAGGCACACTTTGCTCTGTGTAGATGGCATCAAACATGACATAAATCCTTTTTGTCGTTACTTATACTATGGGTCAATTTGTTCAGTTTGATGAGAAGAAATTGCTTTTTAAGTGGATAAAATTGCAAAATCTGAACTGAGATCTTTTTTTATTTTGGATTAACCATGAAATACCATATTTTGCCAGTTACAGCATTCCAGCAAAACTGTTCTCTTATCTGGTGTCATCAGACCCTTGAAGCGGCCTTGGTTGACCCTGGCGGTGATGCTGCAACCTTAATTAATGCGGTCACTCAGGCGGGTGTTACGCTGACTAAAGTGCTGTTAACGCATGGGCATCTTGACCATGTTGGGGCAGCGCGTGAGATCGCCAACCATTTTTCAGTGCCGATTTACGGCCCGCAGCAAGCCGATCAATTCTGGCTTGATTCATTGTCACAGCAGGCTCAGATGTTTGGTTTACCTGATTGTGGCGCGCTAGTGCCTGATCACTGGGTGAACGATGGCGATAATATCACGGTCGGCGCATTTTCGCTGTCGGTATTGCACTGCCCGGGGCATACCCCTGGACATGTGGTATTTGTGAATACGCAGGCTAAGGTGGCGTTTGTGGGGGATGTGTTATTTAAAGGTGGCGTAGGGCGCAGTGATTTCCCGATGGGCGATCATCAGCAGCTCATCTCTTCTATTCGTAATCAGCTCTGGCCGCTGGCCGATGACACGCTGTTTGTACCAGGGCACGGGCCAACCTCAACGATTGGCTATGAAAAACGGACTAACCCGTTTGTAGGAGAAGAAATGCCGGGCTGGTAAGTTCCCCTGAGATTTTGTACGGATTTTGTACGCTTTGTGCGGATATTGTTCGTATGGATAAGACGGTTCGCTGGCCATGTTTGTTCATAATGGTAGATAGCGAACCGTTTTTGTTGTGGCGGGTATCGCTGGTATAAGCGCCGATTTTACACTTCTTTGTGGGAGGACTCTCGTTCACGATAGACACGAGAGAGGGCAATAACTTCATCGGCAGAGCGGTCGAGTGCGCTGAACGGAATATACAGATCGTACCCAAGTAGGCGACGGCACAGTTGCATGCGGTGCAGTAGCATCGCTTCCTCATCACTATAGACTCGCTGGTTAATCTCTATTGCTGCGGGGTTGTACAGTAGAGTGTTTACTTGCGGATCATCAATCTCTTCTTGCCCTAATTGTTCCAGCCCAATATCAACCAGTTCACACTGCTCACGTAATAACCGGTAAATCAGTGCTGGTGTAATGCGATCAATAATATCGGCCCGATTTTTGAGCTGGATACCCAGATAGTTTAGTGGAACCCACTGTAACCCCTGCTGATGGCAAGGGATGCCGATACGCTGAATGTGTTGCCACGGAAGCGCCCATCCGCCGCTACGATGGTGATATTGCAGATGCATTTCTGACAGTGTAAGCCCCACATCCGGCTCTCGCCAGCGGGTCAGCCCCTGCCATGCCAGATAAACCGCCAGTGCAAACAGGAGGCAGAGGAAAAACCAGCTTGGTTGCAGGGTATACAGCATCAGTGCGGCGCTGGCGGCAAGCAGGCTGCCCGAGCAAAGCAGAGTCAGGCAATGTTTTTTGATGGCCGGTCGCATGTGCACACTTTCCATTAGGCTCTCCTGCTGATATTGAGTGGTGGGTTTACTGTGGGTATCAGTCGTGTGTATCAGTATGGTGTCGAACTCTAAGAAATGAGAAGTTTGTCACGCTTATTTTTAAGCAAAAAAAATCAGCCACAGAGTTAACCGTGGCTGATGGTGGTGTGTATCCCTTAAATAAGTATTTGCTTTACCGTGCTTTTTTTGCCGTATTGAAAACTGCAGCGCTTAGAGTACTTTGGCAATCGCCTGACACAATGGGTCGATATTTTGCGTGGTAATACCAGCAACGTTAATACGGCCTGAACCTACTGCATAAATAGCAAACTCATCACGCAAACGGGCTACTTGTTGCGGGTTTAAACCGCTGAATGAGAACATGCCATTTTGCTGGGCGATGAAGCTAAAATCACGGTCTGCGCCCAATTGTTGCAGTTTTGCCACAAATAGCTCACGCATTTGGTGGATACGGCTGCGCATGTCGGCAAGCTCGGCTTCCCACTCAGCTTTGAGTTGGCTGTCAGCTAAGATCATGGCAACAACGGCAGCACCGTGAGCCGGTGGGTTAGAGTAGTTGGCACGGATCACCGATTTTATCTGGCTAAACGCACGCTCGGCAGTTTCCTGATCAGCGGCAACAAGGGTACAGGCTCCGACACGTTCGTTATACAAACCGAAGTTTTTCGAGAATGAGCTGGCAACTAAAAGCTCATTATGGTTTGCGCAGAACGCACGCAGGCCATAGGCATCTTCTTCCAACCCTTTTGCAAAGCCTTGATAGGCAAAGTCAAACAGCGGTAGCCAGCCTTTTTCGGCTGATTTTTTTGCCAGCAGATCCCACTGTGCAGGTGTTGGATCAACACCGGTAGGGTTGTGGCAGCAGCCGTGGAATAAAACCACATCACCGGCTTTAGCTTGCTCTAATGAAGTCAGCATGGCATCAAAATCGAGCGACATGCTATTGGCATCAAAATAACCATACTCACGCACTTCAAGGCCGGCGGCTTTAAAAACGCTGACGTGGTTTGGCCATGTTGGGTTACTGATCCAAATGGTGGTTGCCGAGGTTTGGCGGGCGATAAACTCTGCGGCAATACGCAGTGCCCCTGTGCCACCCGGGGATTGTGCTGTTTTTGCGCGTTTGGTGGCAATAATGTGGCTATCTGCGCCAAACAGCAGTGTTTGTGTGGATGTGCCAAACGCGGCAATGCCGTCAATGCCAAGGTAGTTTTTGCTGTTTTCTTCTTCTAATAAACGTTTTTCGGCTTTTTTTACTGAGTGCAGTACGGGTGTTAAACCGGCATCGTCTTTATATACGCCGACACTGAGGTTTATTTTGTGGGATCGCGGGTCTGCTTTAAACGTATCTGAA
The DNA here is from genome assembly GCF_056522795.1 of Plesiomonas sp. ISS29. Classification (NCBI taxonomy): domain Bacteria; kingdom Pseudomonadati; phylum Pseudomonadota; class Gammaproteobacteria; order Enterobacterales; family Enterobacteriaceae; genus Plesiomonas; species Plesiomonas sp. ISS29. The sequence goes on along the minus strand of NZ_JAWRZQ010000001.1, from coordinate 2,247,571 downwards.
AGCCCGAGGATAGGATCGGCTGGTGCGGCAATGATGTGTTCAAACATGTGTGATAGCATCCATGAAAGTCAGAAAAGTTCCTTTATTCTTATACCGCTTGCGTGTGTGCTTGACAATCAACTCTGTAATAAAAAAGGCGCAAATGCGCCTTAATCGTGCAAAGCGAGAAAAGAGTGCAACAGGTTAAAATGCGTACTGCATGGCAACGGCGGTGACATTGTCTGTCAGCACACTGTTTTGCGATGTGTAGTCATTCTGATCCAACAAATTGATTTTATAATCAACGTAAGTGGTAAAGTTGGCATTAATGGTGTAAGTCAGCGAAAGATCGACATATTTGCTGTAGTTTTGATCGCCATAACCGGTCAGGTTTTTTGCTTTGCCTTGCGCGTATGCAATACCCGGTGTCATGCCGTTATCCCACGTATATTGGGCAGTCAGGAAATAGGCCTGTGTTTTATCAGCAAAATTGTTGTTGCTGTTGATATCCACATAAGGCTGAAGATTTTTGGTTTCGGCATAAACAGCAGATAAGTAGATATTGTTCATGTCATATTTTGCGCCGACTGACCACATATCAGCGGTATCTTCATTAAAATCAGCGGCTAATGGGGTATCACTTAGATTACGGATAGCCTGCATATCTTTACCGCCCGAGTTATAGGCGCTGCCAAGTGTTAAACCCAGATCGCTAAAGGTGTATTGCAGTGAGATGCCGCCGCCGTCAGTCTGTACGCCAGTACTTTGGGCCAGATATTGTATCCCCACGTCAAAATTGGTATAGCTGTAGCGGTATTGCAGCATGCCATCACCGCGCCCTGTACCAAACATTGAGTCTGGTGAAATCGGGCTACTGGCTGAAACTTCTGAAAAGTAGCCGAGCGTGTCTTCACCAAACTCGGGCAGCATGTCGGCATAGGCGGTGACATCGTACATTACTCCCCAGTTATGGCCGTATTGCAGTGTACCGTAGGTTTCGTGGGTAATACCGGCATAACCAAGGCGAATTTCACCATCACTTCCCCAGAAAGGGTTCTGGTTGCTGCTCAATGGTTGGTTATATTCGATATGGCCAAAACCTTTAAGGTTATCATTGATGATGGTGGTTCCTTTCAAGCCAAAGCGAGAGTTACTTTGATCGCCGTAGGTTGAAAGATCATTTTTTTTGGCAAAGTGGTAATCACCCATGATGTAGCCGTAAAAATCGAGCTGATTACCATTTTTATTATAAATTTCAGCAGCATGAGCCGTATTAGCAAGCAGAATAGCAGGAATGATGACAGTAAGAATGCGGTATCTCATGATCTATTTCCTTGTCGGTTATGATGCTGTTATGCATCGCCATTGCTTTTTTTGTGGCTTATATCCCAAATTTGCCACGCTGAAATTAAGCATAGAACTGATTAAAAAATCCGCCATGTTGCAGCACTGTATCGCACATAAAACGCAGAAAAAGAGCCAGTGGGAGCAGGTGCTACAAAATAAGAGATAAGAGATAAGAGATAAGAGATAAGAGATAAAAAAATTAAAAGAATAAAAATAAATAGGGTGGGATAAAATAAAAAAAGCCAATACCACGGTTAAGGGGATTGGCTTAGTCATAGGTAGATAACAAGTTAGAATAACGCACTAAATGCAGCAGTGGTTATCCTAAACAAATTAGTATGCCAGAATTAGAATGTATATTGCAGGCCAACCGCCGCTACGTTGTTAGTATATAGCGCGTTGTTTGCGGTGTAGTCATTGTTATCGAGCAGGTTAATTTTATAATCAACAAACGCATTCATATTGCTGTTGAAGTTATAAGTCAGCGCTAAGTCTACATATTTGCTGTAGTTTTGGTTGCCGTTGTAACCATTTGGTTGACGTAACCAGCCCTGCGCATAACCAATGCTTGGAGTCAGGCCGTTGTCAAAGTTGTATTGCGCAACTGCAAATACCGCTTGGCTGGTGGAAGCAAAGGCATTGTCGTTAATGCTATTGGCAGTATCGCCAATATTCGCACCACCCAACGGGCTCATGCTGTATGCCATTTGGTTTTTAGTTTGGGTATAGTTGATGGCAGCATACACGTTATTTGCGTCGTATTTTGCACCGAGTGACCACAATTGTGCATTTTTATCGTTGGCAATGTTCTCTTTCTGCCAATCAGATTTACGCGCATTGTTGTAGGTTGCACCCAATGTTACACCCATATCCAGATCGTAGCTCATTGCGATACCGTAACCAGTACCGTTCTCTACCATACGTGAATAGTTGTGGTTAGATGAGTCACCATCGTAGGAATCATTTGGTGCCAGCAGTTGCAGCGCCAAATTGAAGTTATCCCAGTTGTTGCGGTACTGCAGAACACCATCAGAACGGCCATTACCAAACAGAGTCGGTGCTGAACCGCTGTAATTGTTGGTTGCTTCAGGCATATAACCTTGGGTATCTTCGCCCCACTCAGGCAGTACATCGGTATAGCCGGTTACATCATAAGATACACCCCAGTTACGGCCGTAGCTGATGCTACCGTAACGGTCATCTTTCAGACCAGCATAGGCTAAACGAAGCTGGCTAGGGCCATTGAAGTTAGAGTCTTGGTTGGTTGCCAGATTGTATTCAACGTGGCCGAAACCTTGCAGGTTATTGTTAATCTGGGTAGTACCTTTCAGGCCCAGACGCGCATAACTTTGATCACCACGCTGGTACATACCGGCATTGTGGTTAGACGCAAAGTGGTAGTCACCGGTTACAGAGCCGTATAGATCAAGTTTATTATTATTTTGATCGTAAATAACAGCGGCATTTGCAGCGGTAGCCATCAGCATTGCTGGGATCATTGCTGCAAGAACGGTACGTTTCATGCTATTTCCTTATTTAGTATCGTATTGCTCCGGCTAGCAATGTAAATGTACTTTTGCCGGAACCTTTCTTTGCATTTAATGTCCCACTTACGCAGGTGTGATGCCAGTCACTAATTGAATCTATTAGTGTCAGTGTTTGCATCAGGCTACAGAGTGTAATGATCTGTGTATGGTGGCGAACTTTTCCCTGTTCAGGTTATCGGGTGTTAACCCATATTTTGCTGATGGAATGCACTCATAAAAAAAAGCCAACATGGTGATGTTGGCTTTTTGTTTTACGCTAAAGTGCGGGGTTGGTTTTCTGTTGAAATAAATTGGCTTAAACGCCAATCACTGTATCAGAATGCCGCGTTGCGTGGTGTACGTGGGAATGGAATCACATCACGCACGTTTTGCATACCGGTAACGTAGGCAACCAGACGCTCAAAGCCCAAACCGAAACCAGCATGTGGCACTGTGCCGTAACGGCGCAGATCGCGATACCACCAGTAATCTTCTTTGTTCAGGCCCATCTCGTCTAAACGTGCATCAAGAATATCCAGACGCTCTTCACGCTGTGAACCACCGATAATCTCGCCGATGCCTGGAGCTAGAACATCCATCGCGGCAACGGTTTTGCCGTCATCATTCATACGCATATAGAATGCTTTGATATCTTTCGGATAGTTCTTCACCACCACCGGTGATTTGAAATGAACTTCGGCCAGATAGCGCTCGTGCTCAGATGACATATCCACACCCCAGAACACGGGGTTTTCGAACTGCTTACCGCAGGTTTCGAGGATCTTGATGGCATCGGTGTAATCAATTTGCGCAAAGTCAGAACTGATAAAACGCTCTAAACGGGCAACCGCATCTTTATCGATACGATCGGCAAAGAACGCCATATCATCCATACGCTCTTCAAGCACCGCATTGAAGACATACTTCAGCAGCTTTTCAGCCAGCGCTGCGGCATCGTCAAGGTTTGCAAAGGCAATTTCCGGTTCGATCATCCAAAACTCAGCCAAATGGCGGGTGGTGTTGGAGTTTTCCGCACGGAAAGTTGGGCCAAATGTGTACACTTTAGACAGCGCACAGGCATAAGTTTCAACGTTCAGCTGGCCTGATACAGTCAGGAAGGCTTCTTTACCGAAGAAATCTTGTGAATAATCCACCGCACCTTTATCGGTTAGTGGTAGGTTTTCCATATCCAGCGTAGAAACTCGGAACATTTCACCCGCGCCTTCACAATCTGAGGCGGTGATCAGTGGGGTAGAGATCCACAGATAGCCATTTTCATGCAAAAAGCGGTGAACTGCTTGTGCCAGCGTGTTACGCACACGGGTCACTGCGCCCACGATATTGGTACGTGCACGCAGATGGCCCACTTCACGAAGATATTCAATAGAGTGGCGTTTTGCTGCCATTGGGTAGGTATCAGGGTCATCAACCCAACCGAGCACTTTTACGTCAGTGGCGTGGATCTCAAAGGCCTGGCCTTGGCCCGGAGAGGCAACCACAGTACCGGTGACTTCAACTGAGCAGCCGGTAGTCAGGCGCAGCACTTCACTCTCGTAATTGGGCAGAGAATTGGCAATAACTGCCTGCAGAGGATCAAAACATGAGCCATCATAAACGGCAAGGAATGAGATCCCCGCTTTGGAATCTCGACGTGTTCGTACCCAGCCTTTTAGGGTGACTTCACTGTCAACCGCGGCCTGGCCACGCAATACATCAACGACAGGCATTACGCTCATACTATTCTCATACTCCGTATTTTTGCTTTTCTTAGGCACTGAATGCACCTAGCAAGGATAATTGCTTATGTTACCTGCCGATCCGCAGGACTCAAGCATAAATTCTGCGTAATTGTGTTCATCGGGTGAGTTTTTTCTGTTTTCAGTATCTTTTTCTTCTTTACGATGAGGTATGGAAGGGGGCGTAGCGGTAAATATTACAAACTGAACCGTTTTTGGTGTTAAGTGTTGTTATTTTGCCATCTAATCAAATTTAAAGTCTGACTTTAATCATATAAATGAATTATTATTTTGCTTTTGCACTTAATTTGTAGTGAATTATGCTGGATTAACTACCCATACCTCTTTCGGGAAAAGGTAAATTCAAGGATATAAGCACTCATGACTCGACACGATGCGTTGCTGCATTCATCGCAGGAAAATACGGTTTCTTCTTATTTTTCAAATCGCTATGAACAAGTTATGGCATGGTTTTTTAGCCGCGACCCTAAACAATGGCCGATTTATCAAGATCCGGGGTTGCAGCAAATTATCGGTTTTCGGCAAAAGCATTTAGCGCCTGCCGAACGTTTGGCTGCTTATCCGCAGGGTGCTGCCATGTTTGCGCAGATTGACGGCATGCGCCAGATTCAGCCGCACATGCAGCCGCCCAGTGCGGGCACTGATCCGTTACTGACCTTTGCCGCGGCAATGTCAAAAGACTGGGAAAACCCAAGTTCAGTTGAAAACGTGATTACCATGCCCTGTGATCCGGCAGTATACGGCGCGATGATGTGTTCACTGGCCAACCCGAATCTGGCCTACTGTGAATATGCAGGCATGGCTGATCATCTAGAAAAAACCGTGATTCGGCAGATGGCAACGCTGGCGGGCTATGATCCGGAGCAGGCTACCGGTGTTTTCACACAAGGTGGAACATTCTGTAATCTGTATGGCTACCTGCTGGGCATTCGTAAATCACTGCCTGAAGCGCGTACCCACGGTATGGGCGTCGATCAGGATTACCGCATTATTAATTCGCAGGGTGGGCACTACTCCAACATGACTAATCTGTCACTGCTTGGGGTGGATATTCGCAATAAAACCATCCGGATTAAAGTCACCCAAAGCAATGATATTGATCTGATCGATCTTGAGCGCCAAATGCGTGCCTGCTTTGATGTACACTGTAAAATTCCGGCGATTATGCTGACATTGGGCACAACCGATACGTTCGGTGTTGACCGCATTAAGCCGGTATACGATCTGCGTAACCGATTGTGTGAAGAGTACGATATTGCCGTAAAACCGCACATTCATGCTGATGCTGCGGTGGGCTGGTCAATGCTGTTTTTCCTTAACTATGATTTTGCAGCAAACCCGCTAGAGATCAATGGCGCAACGCTGGCCGGTATTCAACATAATGTTGAGCGCTTCCGTGAAGTACAATATGCCGATTCGTTTACAGTGGATTTCCAAAAATGGGGATATGTGCCGTATACCTCCAGTTTGGTGATGATCCGCAATAAAGATGATATGCATGCGCTGGAAAATGATCCGGAAAATTTCTCGTACTTTGAGCATGATTTGCAGGGGCAGACGCATTTGCAGTCAACCATTGAGTGCTCGCGCGGTGCGGCGGGGATGTTTGGTGCATTCTCTGCACTGCAACACATGGGTATTGAGGGATATCAGATCATTTTGGCGCACTGTCTGCAAAATGCGAACTACTTCCGTCAGCGTTTGCAAGATGTTGGCCATGTGAAGCTGATGGTGCCGGAAAATCAGGGGCCAAGTGTTGGCTTTAAAGTCTACAACCCGCAGTGGGTGAGTGACCCAGATGCCGAGTTTGCTTTTGAGCAGCAGTGCATGACAGACACCGACAGCATGGCGCGCATGCAGCGTAATGCACACTGGCATCGTGAGCAGTTTACAGATGGCGGAAAGTTTGGGCTGTATACCAACTGGGTCGAGTTTATTGCGCGTTCAACCTATAACGTAAAAGGGCGTTATGCTTACATTCCGGGTGAGAAAGCTGTGTTTATGAATCCGGCCACCGGCCGCGAGCAGATTGATCAGTTTATTGCCCGCCGCTTTGCTCATCTAAAATAAGCTTAAAACGGCTGATACATCGGTGCGTTGTATTTATCGGTGTATTGTACTTGTGTATTTGTACTCGCGCATTGTGCTTGTACCTTGTATCAGCCGTTGGAACTCTGAAAATGCCCATATTTTGTTACCCTGTCACTTAAGTGGGCATTGATTGTGTTATCCTTCCCGATAATCTCTTTTGCTGTGGATCTGAGCTCGTATTACTCTATGCGGGTTACTTCACGGGTCTGGTGGTTGAGTTATTCGTTGCATTGTTATTTGTATGCTCATCAGGGTGGCAGGCACAAGGTTCACCCTCTGCGGCCGCAACCAGACTTTTTAATATCCCACAATTATTGCTGTTGTGATGGCCTTCAGGGCAGCGCTCACGCAGCATAATCAACTGCTGTTCCAGCCGTTTTAAGTTCTCGATTTGCTGATGCACATTATCAATATGGCGGTCGATCATCTCATTGGTTTGTACGCACCCCAGCGCAGGGTTATTGCGGTAATGCGCCAACTGGCGGATTTCGGCCAGTGACATATTCAGCGAGCGGCAGTGCAGAATAAAATTCAGTTCAGACAAATGCTGGGCCTGATAAATACGGTAACCCGAGGCATTGCGCAGCGGTTCAGAGAGTAGCCCTTCACGTTCGTAAAAACGCAGTGTTTCCACCTCAGCACCCGCGCTACGGGCAAGTTCACCAATTTTCATCTTTATCCTCCAAAAACGCTTGACCCTATAGTAACTACAGGGTGTGAAATTATAGCAAGATATTTATGGAGGAATAAGATGATGACCTCATGCTGCCAAGATAAAAAGAGTACACAGAGCGGTCTGCTGAATAAAAAAACAGAATCAAAACATTCTGCGGAACTGGCACTCACCGGCATTCGGCCTTTAGACTCGGCTGAACACGAACACGAACACGAACACGAACACGCGCATACTGAGCACGTCTGCTGTGGGCATTCGGCTGGCATGCAGGCACAACAAATTGTACGCACTGCTGGTGGGAAATCGGGTAAATACCAGACTAAATTTCAAATTTTGGCGATGGATTGCCCGACAGAGTCAACCCTGATTCAGAAAGTGCTGGCAAAAATTGAGGGTATAACGGCGCTGGAGTTCAACTATATCGAACGCGTGATGGTGATGGAGCATGATCTTGAGGATCTCAGCCCCGTGATCAAAGCCATTAGCGGCGTAGGGATGGAAGCGCGACCGCTAACAGATGCACAGGCTGCTGCACTACCGGTAGAACGCAAAACCGGATGGCAGCAAAAAGTGCTGTTTACGCTGGCAGGCTTGGCTGCGGCAGGTTCAGAGGCGGTAGCTTTTAGCAGCGGCTCGGATATGAGTATCTGGATTGCACTGCTGGCACTGTTATCGATCGCCTGTGGCGGTATTCCGATCCTGAAAAAAGGGTGGATCGCCCTGAAAACCGGCACGATGAACATTCATTTTCTGATGTCAGTTGCCGTGATTGGCGCGGTATTTATCGGCCAGTGGCCGGAAGCGGCGATGGTCTTATTCTTGTTTGCAGTGGCAGAGAAGCTGGAAGATATGTCTCTGACCCGTGCTGGAGAAGCGGTGAAAGCGCTGATGGCACTGGCACCGGAAACTGCATGGGTGCGTAACGCCGCCGGAGTATGGCAGGAAGTGGCTGTGGCAGAAGTTGCAATAGGCAGTATTGTGCGCGTGCGCCCCGGTGAGCGCGTGCCGCTCGATGGCCAGATTAGCAGCGGTGTCAGCCATTTTAATGAAGCGCCGATCACCGGCGAGAGCCTGCCGGTGAGTAAAGAGGTCGGCGCGACGGTATTTGCAGGCAGTATTAACGGCGATGGTGTGGTAGAGGTATGTACTACCGCCAGCGCAAGCAGCAGTGTATTGGCCCGTATTATCAGTACAGTACGGGATGCGCAGGCTAGCAAAGCGCCGACGCAGCGTTTTATCGATCAGTTTGCCAAATATTATACCCCTGCGGTGGTGATTGCCGCCGTGCTGGTAGCCATATTGTTACCGGTATTTGGTCTGATGACACTGAAAGCCTCAGTGTATACCGCACTGGTTATGTTGGTGATTGCCTGCCCGTGTGCCTTGGTGATTGCCACACCGGTGACACTGGTCAGTGCGCTGGCATCGTCGGCACGTCACGGCATGCTGGTGAAAGGCGGTGCGCCGCTCGAGATGGCGGCAAAAATTAAGGCGGTTGCCTTTGATAAAACCGGCACGCTGACCGTAGGTGAGCCAGAGGTGACGGGTATTTTATGCCCAGTGTTACACACTTCTCAGCAGGCACAAATTGCTGAGCAGACCGGATTGTCTGCCCACCCTGTACTGACCGAACAGAGCATACTGGCCCTGGCTGCGGCGCTTGATGCGCATTCGACCCATCCGCTGGCGCGTGCGGTACTCAATGCGGCAAGCACGCAGCAAGTGCCGACAATATTGGCGCAGGATATTCAGGAACTGACAGGCTTGGGTGTGCAGGGCACGGTTGATGGGCAGCGTTATCTGCTGGGAAGCCGCCGTTTGGCGGAGCGTACAGGCGTGCTGACCGCAGACATTGATACACAACTCTCTGAGCAGGAAGCACAGGGGCAAGGCCTGTTACTGCTGATGTCTGAGCAGACGGTGCTGGGAATTATCACCGTAGCGGATAAAATCCGTGATGAGGCACAGGCGGTTATTCAGCGTTTAAACAGTATGGGGATTCATACCGTGATGCTGTCTGGCGATCACCAAAGCGTTGCCACAGCGGTCGGCAATAAAATTGGCGTTGAGTTAGCACTCGGTGGGTTGTTACCCGAAGATAAATTAGCACGCATTCACGAACTGCAAACACAATATGGCCATGTTGCCATGATTGGTGATGGCGTAAATGATGCTCCGGCGTTGGCACAGGCTGATTTGGGTATTGCAATGGGGGCTGCCGGATCAGACACCGCACTGGAAACTGCCGGTGCAGCACTGATGGAAGATAAGCTGGAAAAACTGCCTGATCTGTTTGCTCATGCCCGTCGCACCGCCAATGTATTGAAAGCCAATATTGTGATGGCGCTGGTGATTAAAGCAGTCTTCTTTGCGCTGGCATTGGCGGGTATTGCCACCTTATGGATGGCGGTATTTGCCGATGTAGGTGCGAGTTTACTGGTTATTGCAAACGGCTTGCGGCTGGCCAAGCAGATTGAGTCTGATTGATATTAATCAACGATAACCCTCACGAGTAGTAAAACCGTGGCATATCATACAGGACATGCCACGGTGCTGATGACTAGGTAAATCAGCACTACAGAGCTTGTATTTTCTGCTACCATCACCCCTTCTTTTTTATCCTACTATTATAGGAATAGAGTGATGACAACCACTTTGTTCAAAGATTTCATGTTCGAAGCTGCCCACCACCTGCCACATGTGCCGGAAGGGCATAAGTGCGGGCGTTTGCACGGGCACTCATTTACCGTACGTGTGGAAGTGACCGGTGAGGTTGATCCGCATACCGGCTGGGTTATTGATTTTGCCGAAATAAAACAGGCATTTAAGCCTATTTATGATCAGCTTGATCACTACTACCTGAATGATATTAGCGGTCTGGAAAATCCGACCAGTGAAGTGCTTGCCCGCTGGATCTGGCAGCAGCTAAAGCCCCGTTTACCTCTGCTATCCGGTATTTTGATTAAAGAGACCTGTACATCAGGTTGTTTATACCGTGGTGAGAGCATCGCATAGCCCCATAATAACCACGGTTGGCTAATCAATATGGCCGATTAATGTGGTTGAATTAGGTCAATAAATATATTGGCAGGGGAGATCCTGCCAATATATAGCGGTAATTACGTTACTGTAATATAGCCGTATTGTCATGCTATAAAGCACAAGGCAGTCATCATCAGGCGATTGACAAGTACTTATGCATTTGCACCGATAAACGCCAATTACGGGCAATACAAGTACGCATGCATAATTCGGTTGCGAGTGCCTTTTGGCTGATAGGTTGCAGCGCGATTTCGCGTTTTTTATCATCGGCAGGAATAAGCATTAACAGCTGATCCAGCGCATCAATATCACTTTCACGTGCGACCGGATGCTTAATTTCATCAGCCCGCACCAAAGCATCAGGCCGAACCTGACAGCCGCCACGCATGCCCACTTTAGGTGATACCGTTACCCAAGTTTGCGCACTGCAACGCACCTCGTAAGTACCGCTGGTTTCAATCTGGCACTGGTAGTCGGCAGATTCTAATGCAGCAGTCAGCGCACTTAGATCATATAAACAAGGCTCTCCGCCCGTGATGACCACATGTTTTGCGGTGTAACCTTGTTGGTTAAACAGCGCTAATAAATCACTTGTTTGTAATGAGCACCACAGATCAGAATCACCGGTTTTCATAATAACCTGATCTTCAGCCACGCGTTTATCTGCGTCTAATGCCCAGGTATGCTTGGTATCACACCAGCTACACTCTACCGGACAGCCCTGTAAACGCACAAAAATAGCCGGTACACCGGTATAAACCCCTTCACCTTGTAGGGTTTGAAAAACTTCATTAATTGGGTACAACATACATCGCCTAAGCGGTTAAGAGAAAAAGATACTCTGATTATCGCAAACCCCGCCGAGCCTGACTACTTATAACTTTTTCTGAATATGTCAGCCGTGTATTTATATTTATTTATTTTAAATTCAATGGCATAACGATTAAAAAACACATCAGGAAGGATGTGTTTTTATAAAAGCAGAAGCAAAATAGCAGGCATTTTTTATCTTTTTAGAATTTAATAAGTGTTTTCTGTTTTACTTTTTATTTGAATTCAAAATAAATCACAGTAAGTAAATTGACGGTGTTCGTGAGGAGTAATAGTCTTTGCTTCTAATTTACGGTGTGATTAATCAATGCGTTGGCTGCATGGCTGCATGGCTGTATTTTGTGATTGTGTAAATAAACGCATAGTCAGTATTGCAAGGTGTTTTTTGAATAGAAGTATTTCCTTTATAAAGTTAAATGTCGTGAATAAAATAAAAAGTAATGGTGTGAAATAAAATGACTGTGCAATATTATGATCGTATGAGTAGAGTACTTCACTGGATAATGGCTATTATTATTATCTATGCAACGTTTGCAGGCTATGCCACGCATTTAGTTATAGATTCAAACCCACGTATATTTCGTTTTCTTTCTACCTTAAATATATCACTGGCTAGTGTCGGTACGGTATTGTTTTTGGTGAGATGGGTTTGGAGCTTTTTTCGTGTATCGCCTGATCTAAAAATGGACAATATTCCTAAAAATCAGATAAACATTGCCAAAATGGCACATTCTGTAATCTATTTTGCTATGTTTATGGTGTTTTTTTCCGGTTTTCTTATGATTAAAGAGAGCTATCTGTTTTTTTGGATGATAGAAGTACCAAACCCTATCACCTCGGTGCCGATTAATGATTTCTTTTTTACAGTACACCGTATTGCCTGCATCTTTTTAGCACTGATGGTATTATTGCATGTTGCAGCAGTAGTAAAGCATCATAGGGTATTACGTAATAATGTGCTTCTTCGTATGCTAGGGCCACGATTTACATTACGCTAATAAAAAACCTCTGTTATATATTAAAAATCCCTTTTTATACTCTGTGGTGTATTATTCATAGCGGGAATAAAAGGGGTTTTTTAGTCGACTATATTTATTCTTCGCTTATTTTTTCTTTTCGTGGCGATAGCCGTGAACGCGAGTTACAACTGGTTTATATACAGATATACAGATGATGTATCTGCGTAAAGATTGATTAAGCATCAATCTTTATTAATCACCTGTATTTATCTTTGCTTCACAGTGCCTTTCCTTGTTCAAGGCATAACACGCTGCACACTTGCACTGCTTGATACGATCCAGCTATAAAACTACAGAGTGTATGCTTAATAAACTGCTTTACGTCGGCAAATTGTGACTATATTGTTAAATAACAATAAGTAATCACGGCAAGGTTGCCGCAGCCATAACAATGACTTTGTTGGGGGAAGCATGAGCATAATAAAACAGCAACCACTAGACATGCTCTATTACTGGGAAGCGCATCGCCCCGATGAAACCTATCTGCGCCAGCCCATAAATCGACAATTTCACTGCTACTCATGGCGAGAAGTGGGTCGGCAAGCCCGAGTGATGGCCAGTGCACTGCGTGGATTAGGGCTTACTGCGGGGGATCGTGTTGCTCTGCTATCAAAAAATTGTGCCGAATGGTTTATTGCCGATTTGGCGATGATGATGGGCGGCTTTGTGAGTGTGCCTATTTACCCAACCGCCAACACAGAAACCATCCGTTACGTGCTCGAGCACTCCGAGAGTAAAGCCATTTTTATCGGCAAACTTGATCACCCCGAACCGATTGAAGAAGCGCTCTCTGCTGATATTCTTCGTATTGCATTCCCATATCCGACCGTAACATGCCAATATCAGTGGAAAATGCTGCTCAATGATTTTCTTCCGCTAGAAGAGAACCCCGTGCCTGAAGGTGGAAGCCTGATGTCTTTGGTGTACACCTCGGGCAGTACCGGCCGCCCAAAAGCGGTGATGCACAGCCATGAACGTTTTGGTTGGGCCGCAAAATCAGTGGCGAAAACCGTGCAGCTCAGCCCGAATGATCGTGGATTCTCTTACCTGCCGTTATCACATATCACTGAGCGGGTTTATATTCTTGGTGCAAGTTTATACGGTGGATGCAGTATTACCTTTCCTGAATCATTAGATACTTTTGTTGATGATATCAAAGCTACTGCCCCAACCATTTTTATCTCAGTACCACGTTTGTGGGGTGCGTTTCGTCAGCGAATTACCGAGAAAATGCCTGAAGAAAAACTGTCCCGTTTGCTGGGTATTCCCGTAGTCAGCTCGGTAGTCAAATATGTCATCCAACGTAAGCTTGGATTGCACCGGGCCAGAGTGCTTGGTTGTGGCTCAGCGCCCGTCGCGCCTGCATTGTTGCACTGGTATCAGCGTTTGGGGTTGAATATTACCGAAGCGTGGGGGATGACAGAAAATCTGGCCTATGGGTCTATCAACTATCCTTTCAGGGCCGATAAAATTGGCTCTATTGGGCATGCGGCCAAGGGCGTTGAAATCATGCTTTCGGAAGAGGGCGAGATCCTCACCCGCAGTGAGGGAATGATGCTCGGATATTATCTTGATGACATATCCACTGCGCTGAGTTTGAAAGAGGGGTGGCTGTATACCGGTGATTTGGGGGAAATTGATGCTGATGGGTTTGTGAAAATTACCGGGCGTTTGAAGGATATTTTTAAAACCGAAAAGGGTAAATATGTCTCCCCAGTCTTGCTAGAAGGTAAGCTGATTACGCTAGAGATCATAGAGCAGCTCTGTGTTATCGGCAGTGGGCTGCCACAACCTGTTGCGCTGGTTCAGCTTTCAGCAAATTCACTAACTCTGCCGCAAGATATGCTGACACAGGCATTGATAGAGCATCTTGAGAGAGTTAACAATCAGCTTGAGCCGCACGAGAAGCTCAGTGGCATTGCGGTGATCTCAAAACCGTGGAGTATTGAAAGCGGTGATGTAACCCCAACACTGAAATTGCGCCGCCATGTGATAGAGCAACGCTACAACGAGCGGGTTACCGGCTGGCAAAAGAGTGAGAAGGTGCGTTGGTTGTAGGTTTGGTCACGGTTCATTGATTGCGGGGTTGACGCTGTTACCTAAAGCTAACACCATGATGATAATAATATTTCGCAGTATGAAATACGTTTTTGGAGTGGTGTAAAATGGCGGTAGGGCATAATCCCGGGCATATTGATCAGATTAAGCAGATAAATGCCGGCGCCGTGTATCGCCTGATTGATCAGTTAGGCCCTATCTCGCGTATTGAGTTGTCAAAACAGGCCGGTTTAGCGCCGGCCAGTATCACGAAAATCACCCGTGAGCTGCTTGATGTTCATTTGATCCGTGAAAACGAATGTCAGGAGTTGGGTAGCCGTGGCCGCCCAGCAGTAGGGCTGGTGCTCGATACCGAGGGATGGCATTTTCTCTCGCTGCGTTTGGGGCGAGGCTATCTTACATTGGCACTGCACGAGCTCAATAGTCGGGCGCTGATTGAAGAGCGTTTAGATGTGATTGAGCGTGAGCAAGTTGCCCTGCTCAAACGTTTGGTCAGTGAAATTGATCTCTTTTTTACCCGTCATCAGGATAAGCTTGAGCGGTTAACCGGTATTGCCGTTACGCTGCCGGGCGTGATTGATGCCGCGCGCGGTATTGTTCACCAGATGCCGTATTATCATGTGAAAGATATGCCATTAGCCGCTGAGTTGGCGGCAAAAACCGGTTTGCGGGTTTTTTTACGGCATGATGTGTGTGCATGGACGATGGCCGAATCGCTGTTCGGGCATGCACAAGGCTGTGATAATGTGGTTCTGCTGAGCATTAACCACGGTGTGGGCGTAGGAGTCATGATTGATGGAAAACTGATCCATGGTCAGTTTCGTAATCTGATTGAAGCGGGGCATCTGATTGTTAACCCAGACGGCGAGCTATGTGAATGTGGTCATCGCGGCTGTTTAGAAACCGAGATCAGCGTGCAGGCCTTGCTGCGTAAAGCGCAGCAGCAACTCGATGCGGGTACGCCCAGCCAGTTGCAGAATATTCCTCTGACTATCGCAGCACTCTGTCAGGCGGCCATAGAGGGGGATGCTCTAGCATTAACCCTGTTGCGTGATGCCGCGCGCCATATCGGGCAGCTACTCTCTACTCTGGTTAATTTGTTTCACCCTGAAAAAATTCTGTTTGGTTCGCCGTTGCGTCAGGCGCATTCAGTCCTTTTCCCTGAAATTGAAGCTACAATCAAGCGCCTCTCTTATTCTCCGTATACCGAAAATCTGGAACTACAACTTACCGAATTTTATAACGAAGGCACAATGGCGGGTGCTGGGCTGGTGAAAGAGGCATTGTATAGCGGTTCGTTGCTGACGCAGTTGCTGGAAGGCTAATAAACCGACCTATGTAGAGCACTTGTAAATATCGTTTACAGATGCTCTGTTAGCTATTTTACGTATAGATATAGATTATATGTAGAAGCCTAGCTGTTGAGCTAGGCGACTTAACTATGCAACTAGAAGCTATGCAGCTAGAGCTATGCCACCAGTACTGAGTCAATATCGGGGTGGGGAATAATGGTGGTGTCGATATCAAACACATGCCGAATATTGTTGTGGGTTAGGATCTGTTTTGGTGTGCCGTCGGCATACAGTGTGCCGTTGTTGAGCAGCAAGATCCGGTCGGCATAGCGGGCAGCAAGGTTTAAGTCGTGCAAAATAACCAGCACTGCATCACCGGCTATTGCCCGATCTTTTGCTGTTTGCAGTGTGTGGTGCTGGTGGCAGAGATCGAGCGCTGAGGTGGGTTCATCAAGCATCAATAACTGTGGTTCTAACGGTAATGAACCTGTTTGCTCGGCTTCCCTGAACTGTTTTTGACTCTGTTTTTTTTCACCTAGCTGTGCCAACACTCTTGCAAAATGTACCCGCTGCTTTTCGCCACCAGAGAGCTCTGTATACAGGCGTTTTGCCAGATGCTGAGCCCCAACGACGGCTAGACATTCGTGCGCAATTCGCTGATTTTCAGCGTGTGATGAAGCGTGTGGCAACCGCCCTAGCATCACCACCTCGTGTACCAAAAAAGCAAATGAGAGCGATGAGCTTTGCGGCAAAATAGCCATTTTTCGGGCTAACATGCTGGCATCCCACGCATGTTGTGGCTGATTAAACAGCGTAATTTCACCCTGAAAGGGAATTTCAGCACTGATGCATTTGAGCAATGTTGACTTTCCTGAGCCGTTTGGCCCGAGCAATATGGTCAGCTCTCCGGCAAACAGTGTCAGTGAAAGATCGGTTAAAATTTGCCGCTGCCCGCGCTGTACACGTAACCGATTGATCTGTAATACACTCATCCCAGACTCCTTTTTTGCTGGATCAGCAGCCAGATAAAGAACGGTGCGCCCAGTAATGCGGTGATGATTCCTACCGGGATCTCGGCAGGGGCGGCCAGTTGGCGAGCAAGCAGATCCGCCACCAGCAGTAAGATAGCGCCACCGAGTGCACTCACGGGTAGCAAATTACGGTAATCCGGCCCGCAGAGCATGCGCACCATGTGCGGCACGATCAAACCGATAAAGCCAATCATGCCGGATACCGATACCGCCACACCAATGCCCATGGCACAAAGCACAATTAACTGACGTTTAAGACTTTCCACCTGAATACCCAAGTGCCGAGCTTCAGATTCGCCTAGCAGCAGCGCATTAAGTGCGGCGTGCTGGCGGGAAAAAATAACCAGCAGGGCAAGCATGACAAAAATTGATAGCAGTACACTGTGCCATGTCGCTCCGGCCAGTGAGCCCATTTGCCACAGCGAAAGATCGCGCAGTTGTTGATCATCGGCCAGATAACTGAGCAGCCCTAAACCGGAAAAGGCGATAGCACCAATGGCGACACCGGCCAGCAACATCATACTGACGGATGTACCAAACGGTGTTTGCCCGATACGATAGACCAGTAAGGTGGTCAGCATACCGCTGGCAAAGGCAAACAGAGCGGTTGACCCGAGCGTTAACCAGCTGGCGATACCGGCCAGTAACGGCCATGACAACGCCCAACCGGCCGGCAGCAAAACAATGGATAACCCAGCGCCCAGTGCCGCACCACCGCTGACACCAATGATACCGGGGTCGGCCAGTGAATTACGAAATAGCCCTTGTAATACCGCACCGCACATGGCCAGTATTGCGCCGATACTGATACACAACAGGGTGCGCGGTAGCCGAATACTCTGAATGATCAGTGCATTTGCCTGCTGAGCCGCAGTTTCTGGTGTATTAAATAGGGCAAGTAAACTCTCATTAAGCGGTAATTTAATCGGCCCAGTCGTAATAGAGAACAGGGCTGCGGCGGTGAGCAGCAGCAGCCCTGTGCTGCTTAGAAGTGACAATTTCAGACGTAACATCGGCGCACCTTAGTGGCTGGATGAGGGGCTAGATGCGTGGCTGAGTAAATAATCAGCTAGACGGTCAGCTTCATGCAAACTGGTCAGGCCTAATCCGCCAATCAATGCTTTACCGTTCATCGCATAAACGGCCAGATTTTTTCCCGCCGGCGTATTGGTAAGTATCGGGAATTGTGCCAATGTTGCCTGCGCACTGCCTTTCCAGTTGCGCTGGCTGATGACAATAATATCGGGTTGCATTGCCAGCAGGCTCTCACTGGAAACAGTCTGGTAGTTGTTCACTTTTTCTGCTGGATTGGTTGCTCCAGCAAGCGATATCAGGGTGTTAGCGGGCGTATTTCCTCCTGCGATCATTGGTGCACGCCCCTCATTAAGCAGCAGGAAAATCACTTTTGGATTTTGTTTTCCTTGAATTTGCTGGCGTTTTTTTGCCAGTTCAGCCAGTTGTGCTTCTGTTTGTTGCAGCAATAGCGTGCCTTCTGACGGTTTATCCAGCTGTTTTGCCAGCACACTAATACGCTGCTTTAAGCTCTCAATATCTGATCCCGAAGGCAGTACGGTGACACTAACACCCGCTTGTTTGAGCATATCAACCGATGACTGTGGCGCCATTTCATCAATACCAATCAGTTTATTCGGGCGCAGAGCCAGCATACCCTCAGCAGGCAGTTGCCGAATATAGCCCAGTTTTGCAGCGGTGTTGCCTACCGGCAGCTCACTGCTGCTGTCAGTACCGACTAACAGATCCTCTCCGCCGAGTGCCACAATAATCTCAGTCACACCCATTCCGGCTGAAATAATACGGTCAGCCGCCATAACTGGAGCAGAAAAACAACTTAGCAATGCCATACTGCAGGCAAATACAGCAGGCTTTATCTGTTTACGGAGTGCAAATACGGTCGGCATTTATTCTGTTCCCTTCGTCAAAATTTGTGCTGCTGGAATATGTTGTTGTTGTAAGAAATTAAGCAAATTCAGTAAGCGCTCGGCACTGACATTACGGTCTGCCGCAATGATTATGCTGGCGTTTGGTAATTGCTGGCGGCGCTGTAACAGCGCTTGCCGGAACGCTTCCCACGACGAGTAAGTCTGTTCATTCAGCGCCCAGTAGGGCTCACTGGCCAATAAATGCAGTGTTAGCGGTTGCTGCTCAGCGGGTGCAGCGGATTGTGCGCTGTCGATTTCCGGCAGATCAATCTCCATACTTTGCAGACGAACGTTGGCCGTGAGCAGCAGAAAAACCAGCACAATAAAAATGATGTCCAGTAGCGGTGTCAGATCAATACCAATATCATGACGCGCCTGATCAGCTGAGCGATCGCGGATCATTCATGGAACTCCTTATTCAGCGCAATGCCCTCTAACCACAAGTTGTAGTGGTTCATCCCGTGCTCGGCACGGTGAATCAGCCTATCAATCCACAGGCCAAATAGCTGCGCACCAATAATTGCTGGCAGCGCAATCAACAGGCCTGCGGCGGTGGTGTACATGGCAATCCCCAAACCATTGGCTAGCAAAGCAGGGGTTACTGGGCTATTACTTACACCGATATCCTGAAACATCTGAATTAGCCCTAAAATTGTGCCAAGCAAACCCAGTAATGGGCTGATAGCTGCAATCAGCGTCAGCATTTTTAAACCAAAGCTGAGCTGGCGGCGTTTATTTTGCAGCCAGATAGCGGCGATCTCTTCACGCAAAAGCTTGTTTTCATCCCTGTGCATAATCAGCAGCGATAAGCCTTGCAGCAGAAGTGAACGCTGACCAGATAGTTTGGCCTGAATCTGCTCAAAATCCCCCTGTTGTGTACAGAGCGTAAGCGGTTGCAGAGCGCCAGAGGTTTGAAAATTAAACCGGCTGGCTTGCAGCAGCTTAAACAACCGGTCGAGCACAATCACACCCGTTAAAAATGAGCAAATCAGCAAGGGCCACATCATGGTGCCCAGTTGTTGTTCGAGTTGAGTCAGCAACATCTTAATTTCAAGCCTATTTAAGTCAGTTCAAAACGAATAGGAATACGCACCGTATGTTTAATGCCTACGCCATTGATCTCTTTGGGTAAAAATTGCCATTTTTGTACGGCTTTTAGCGCCGCCTTATCTAGCAGTAGTGAACCGCTGCTTCGGGTTAGTACCACCGCAAGAAGCTCACCACGAACACCGAGTGTGATATCGAGTAGCGTTGTTCCTTCCTGCCGTCTGGCCCGCGCAGCGGTTGGGTACTCTGGTGGCGCAGGGGGAATACGAAAACGGGGCTTACTTTCACTGTTGAGTGTGGTCGGCAGTGAAGGAGATGCCGTATTGGTTTGATTTACAGCAGAGGTATTTGCCGCACCTTGGCTACCTTGCGTTGTTGTTTGCGCTGCATATTGTTGTTTTTCGGTTTGCTGTTTTTGTGTGCGCACAGGTGCTGTTTTTTTAGGGATATCTGGTTTTTCAGATCTCTCTGAACGTTCTATGTCCGCTTTTTTTTCAGGCCTGACTTTGGGTTTGGCCGGTTTTTGTACTGAGGGTGTTTTAAGCGGCAAAGCCTTAGGAGCAAGCGCTTTTTGGGGAATGACTTCCTCTTTTCTAGCCACTTCTTCTTTAGCGGCCTCTTTTTTAACCGGCTCAGGCGCGGAGGTTGCTATTGCTTGAGTGGGGGAAGGTTCAGATATTTCTGCCGTTTCAGCGGTGGGATTAACCCCAGAGCGCTGATTTGCGGCCAGCGTTAAAACCATGCTGGATGCTGATGCTGGCGCACTCAGAGCATCAAGCGTAACAGCTCGAGTCTGAAGTGGTTGAAATCCCACCAGTAATAAAACGGTATGAGCACAAAGGCATACGCCAGAGGCTACCAACAATCGCTTTTTTTCTGAGGAAATCCACATAGATAACTGCCTTTGCATACCTGATTTATCCAACGAGGTAGCAAATATACATTTTGACACCCTCAAAGATCAAATGAAAATTATTTGCATTCGCATTTAATGTTCGGTTAATCTTCGGCAGCGCACATAAACCGGTAAAACCCCACCCAAAATGTGCTGATTAAACCGTGACCTATTGCAAATCGTTGCCGTTTCACGCCAGCGAAAAATATGCCCTTACGCACGGTGATGTTTATTCAGGTGTTCAATCAATCGTAAATTTTTTTATCTTAAAAAGGATTTAACACAAATGGCGAGTCATCGAATGAATTGCGAAAAATCGGTTGTCTTTCAACGATCTGTACTTAGCTTGCTGATTGTTAACGTTCTCACTGTCTCTTTTGCTAGCCATGCCGCAGCAGAGAGCGCGCAATCTACCGCTTTACCCGAAGTGGTAGTCACAGCAACGCGTGACAACAAAACTATCGAGCAGGAAACGCGTTCGGTAGTGGTGATGGATAAAGCACAGATCGAACAGCAGCAGGCAGCCAGCGTTGCAGAAGTGCTGAAATATGCTCCTAACGTTGATGTTGATGGCGGCCCACGCGCTAATGCGCAAAGCCCGATTATTCGTGGCTTAAGCGGAAACCGATTACTGCAAGTTATTGATGGCGCTCGCCAGAACACCAACTCTGGTCATCGGTCAACCTATTTTCTTGACCCAGAAATGCTCTCAAGTGTGGAAGTGGTCAAAGGTCCGAGCAGTGCGTTGTGGGGAAGCGGTGCATTGGGTGGAGTGGTTGCACAACAAACATTATCAGCACCCGATTTACTGACCGATCAGCCCATCGGCGGCTATATCAAGCAAGGTTATGGCAGTGCGAATGATGAAACACGTACTAGCGCCTCACTGTACGGTATGCCGAATGATTCGGTTGATTTCCTGCTAAACGGCTATTACACCGATGCAAGCAATTTACGCTTAGGTAATGGCGATAAATTGACTGACTCCAGCTACCGTAATCAGGGTGGTTTGGCAAAATTAGGTTGGCAAATGGATGATGCGCAACGTCTGCAGCTCTCTGTTCGCCAGTCAGAAAACCACCAGAATGCACCAAGTAACCCGTCAGAAGCGGTCAGCTCTTCAGTCCCTCTGGTTCAGCAGAAAACCCGTGACTTTAACACCACACTGGATTACCGCCTGAACCCACAGGATAACCGTTTGTTAGATGCCCGCGTAACGGCCTACCTGAACAAAACCGAGTTTGACGAATACCGCATCAAAAAAGCGCAGCGTGATACGGTAAATTACCGCACCTTAGGGCTGAACATGAGTAACCGTTCAGAGTTTGATCTCATGACACTCGTGTATGGTGGCGATATCTACCAAGATAAAACAGAAGGTCAGCGCGAAGGGCAAAATCGCCCGATTCCGGCAGATGGCCGTGGTCAGGTGTGGGGTACATACTTACAAGCCGATATCCCGCTGGCTACCGACTGGAACTTACTGCCGGGCCTGCGTTACGACCACTTTAGCGTTAAAGATAACAACATTGCCGACTCATCACGCAGTGAAAGTAACCTCTCACCGTCAGTCGGTTTACGCTGGCAGGCTGCAGAGTGGTTAACGCTCAATGCTCGTTACGATGAAGCCTTCCGAGCGCCAAGCATGGAAGAGATGTACACCAGCGGTACACACTTTTGCATGGGCCCTGGCATGTGCAACACCTTTAAACCAAACCCTGATTTGAAACCGGAAACGGCAAAGAACAAAGAGATCTCTGCCAAC
Source organism: Plesiomonas sp. ISS29 (assembly GCF_056522795.1). Classification (NCBI taxonomy): domain Bacteria; kingdom Pseudomonadati; phylum Pseudomonadota; class Gammaproteobacteria; order Enterobacterales; family Enterobacteriaceae; genus Plesiomonas; species Plesiomonas sp. ISS29. Next base: position 2,225,275 of record NZ_JAWRZQ010000001.1, on the reverse strand, counting down.
ATGAAGTTCCGTAATGTGTTGGCCGATGATGAATTGGCGCTGAATGCTACTTATTTCCATAACAACGTCAGCAACTATATTGATCAGCGAGTCGATCGTTTTACCACACAATACCAGAATGTGAACGATGCACGGCTTAAAGGTGTAGAGCTCAGTGCGCTCTACAACCTGCAAAACTTTGAAACCAGCCTTAGCTATGCCAAAACAGACGGTGAAAATAAAAGTAATGGCCAGCCACTGCAAAATATTCCAGCCCAAAAATGGGTGTTGGGAGCAGGGCACTACTTTATGGATAAATCCCTTAAAGTGGGTATGAATGTCAGCCACTACCAAGCGCAAGACAATCTGCCTGAGAATGTCACCGAAGTATACCCAAGTTACACCCTCGTTGATCTCTATACCACATGGCAGCCACAAGCATTTAAAGCCGTCAAAGTTGATGTCGGTATCGATAACCTGACTGACGAATACTACCGTCAGGCATTTGACCAGCTTTACTCAGCCGGTCGTAACTTCAAAATTGGTGTGCGGTATCAGTTCTGATGATTGATCTCTCTGTATTAGATGAAAACATACTGGGGCGTCACAGCCCCGATCCACTGGCGTATGCCTTTACCGGAAAACGTCAGGCACATGCAGGGGGCGGTGGTCGGCCTCTGCCTGCTGAAGCTGCGAGTGTACAATTTACACAAATCCTGACGGGTGACAGCGCTGTAAAACGTGAGCGTTGTTTATATATCCACATTCCGTTTTGTCGCGTGCGTTGTACGTTTTGCTCATTCTTTCAGTATGCCGCCAGTGCCGCATTAGTGGCAGAGTACTTTGCCGCGCTGACTGAAGAGCTAAAACGTAAAGCAGCTATGCCGTGGACACAAGCACAGCCTTTTGCCGCTGTATATATCGGTGGGGGAACTCCCACCGATCTCACTGCAGAGCAGATTTTTCAGCTGGGCGGATTGATCAAAGCACATTTTCCATTAACGGATGATTGCGAAATCACCCTAGAAGGGCGTTTAAACCGTTTCAGTGATGAAAAATACTTTGCAGCCGTTGAAGGCGGCGTAAACCGCTTCTCATTTGGCGTACAGAGTTTTGATACCGCCGTGCGTAAACAGGCCAAGCGTTTGGATAACCGCGAAACCTTGCTGAGTACACTTAACCGTATTGTCGCATTTGATCGCGCACCGATAATTGTTGATTTGATGTTTGGCCTACCGGGGCAAGACAGCGAATGTTGGCAGCGCGATCTGGCCGATTTTTTGGCCAGTGGTGCACATGGCGTAGACCTGTATCAGCTTATTGAGATGCAAAGCACCCCAATGGCACGTTTAGTCAGTGAGAACAGGTTACCGCCACCGGCGGATACACCGGAAAAATCACGGATGTACGCCAATGGCGTAGCCTTCATGCAACAGCAGAAAATTAAGCAGCTCAGCGTTAACCACTGGGCAAAAGACTTGCGTGAGCGCAGCCGTTACAACCATCTGGCTAAAACACATGCCGATGTATTACCGGTTGGCGCAGGAGCCGGCGGTTCAATTAACGGGTATGGCCTGATGCAAACCCGTGATCTAGAGACCTATCACACCGCCATTGCTGAGAACCAATTCCCGCTGGCGATGATGATGACACCCAATCCGCAGCATGTGCTGCACAGCGCTATTAAAGCCGGATTTGATCGCGGCGAGCTTTCAGCACAATCCTTAAATCAGGCCAGTGAAATTCAGCTGTTTGAACATATACAGCCACTGTTGGCCGCATGGCAAGAGCGTGGATTACTGACACTTGATACCTCAACCGCCCAGCTAACCACCGCAGGCAGTTTTTGGAATATCAACATGGCTCAGGGCATGATTGAAGCATTAAAACGTATGCCACCGGCAGCGCTGGCTGCTTAAGTTTAGGCCTTTAAGCACGGATATTTTTACCAACAACCGTGACCGTGTTTACTGATTTATCTGATTTTTTTGATACACAGAGTATGGAATTACTTATGTTAGCGCAATCAACGTTAGAGCAATCAATGACCAAACAACAACAAGACCTTGCAACCCAGATTGCCGCACTTTCAGAGCAAGAATTAGGCGCGTCGACACAAGCACTGGCAAGTCAGTTTGCGGTAAGCGAACAGCAACTGGTGGCGGCACTTCCGGCAGCCATGTCAACCTGGATCCCCGCAGAGCACGCACAAACACTGCTTGAATCACTGACAGAGTGGGGAACACTGACCACCATTATTGAATCAGAAGGCAGCATTTTTGAGTTTAAAGGTGCGTTTCCGGCTGGAAAACCGGCACACGGTTATTTCAACCTGTATACCAAAAGTGCCGAAGGTCTGCATGGCCATCTCAAACTTGATCAGGTAGCACACATTGCCCTGCTGGAAAAACCCTTTATGGGCAAAGAGAGCTATAGCCTGCTGTTTTTTGCCCAGTCAGGCCGCTGTATTTTTAAAGTGTATCTGGGGCGTGACAACAAACGCCAGCTATTCCCCGAGCAGATCAGCCGGTTTAACCAGTTACGTGAACAATTCGCATAGATAATACAGAGAACATTCCCCCGTTATGTATGTGAGGTTTGCACCATATGCTTTACCACTGGCGGGGTGAACCAATAATTAATAAACAAATAAATAGCACGGGAAAAACAGTCTTACCGTGCGTAAAGAAAAGAAGGAAGGAAGAACCATGAGCACTGAACGTCAAGAGCGCCTGCAAAATCGTCTAGAACCTGAAATTCAGGCTTTTCGCCAGCAATGTAAAACCCTGATCCTTGCCACAGTAGACAGCAGCGGCGTGCCAAATGTCAGCTATGCCCCTTTTGTACAGCTAGCTGATGGCTATTACGTGCTGATCTCTGAAATTGCCCGTCATGCGCGTAATTTACAGCAAGTCCCACGCACCTCTTTGATGATGATTCAAGATGAAGCAAGCAGCCGTATCTTGTTTGCGCGTCAGCGTCTAACGTTTGATGCAAAAGCAGAAATTGTTTCGCGTGATGACAACGCATGGAAACCAGCGATTGATGCCTTAGCACAGCGCCATGGTGATATTGTCGATAATCTGTCAAATATGGCGGATTTTATTCTGTTCCGTTTAGTGCCAGAACAGGGCCTGTATGTGAAAGGGTTTGGTCAGGCATTTCAGGTCAGCAGTGATGATTTGATTGATATGGTGCATCTGAAAGAGGGGCATAAATCACTGTCAGGCGCTGAAATTATCGCTGACAACGCCTCAGCGGTATAAATAACCGATTATCCGCTATGCACAAGCATACGTGTATTTACGCGTGTGCTTGAGTTTGGCTCGGTTTAGTTTAAGCGCAGGCCCTACTTTACGTTTCCGCATTAATTTGCGTTTTGGTATTCATGATAAAAAGCAGACAATCGTCTGCTTTTTTTATTGTAGATGCCGACACTCGTCAGCGTAAATAACGCATCAGCGTCAACTGAGCTCTGCTTCTAACGCAGGAACAACGATGCAGGTTGCATGACAACCTTTAGGCCCTCGATGCATTTCAAACTGCACCTCTTGCCCCGCTTTTAGCGTGCGATAACCTTCCATCTGAATCATGGAATAGTGTGCAAAAATATCATCACCGCCGACAACCGGACAAATAAACCCAAATCCTTTGGCATTGTTGAACCACTTAACAGTACCCGTTTCCATACCTCTACATCCCTCGAGTGATACTTTATTTGATAGTACAGGCTGTGTTTGCGCACGCGCGTGCGAATTGACGACTCAATCACTCAATTTTTATGCTGACTGGTCGAAATATAAACACAGCTTGTTGATACACTCTAGTAGAATTGGATGTAACGTCAAGGCGACGAAGGTCGTGTTGACGGGTTGTTCACTAAAACGTCATTGAAATTAACATTTCATTCGCATCTACTGAATGTAAAGACTACGATAAGAGTTATGAGTAATTTAGATTGGCTTGGAATAGACGAACTCATCAGGGATGAAGAGAAAACCACGGTGAAGCCGCCGTCGATGTATAAAGTGATACTAAACAATGATGATTACACCCCAATGGACTTTGTAATTGAGGTGCTGGCCACATTTTTTAGTCTTGATATTGAGAAAGCAACACAAGTTATGCTAACCGTACACTATCAGGGTAAAGCAACCTGTGGCGTTTTTACCGCTGAAGTTGCCGAAACAAAAGTAGCGCAAGTAAATCAGTATGCGCGTGAGCACGAACATCCATTGCTCTGTTCAATGGAAAAAGCCTGATAGCGTTGTACGGGCTTTGCTTTCAGCTTCTAAGGGGAGGTGCCTATGCTCAATAAAGAACTTGAATTAAGTTTGAACCTAGCGTTTGCCAAAGCTCGCGAGTTGCGGCACGAGTTCATGACAGTCGAGCACCTGCTGCTTGCACTGATTGACAATGGTTCAGCGCGTGAGGCATTGGAAGCCTGCTCCGTTAATCTGGACATGCTGCGTAATGATCTGACCATTTTTATCGAACAAACCACGCCGCTGATTGCCGCTGAAGAGAGTGAGCGGGAAACACAACCCACGCTCAGTTTTCAGCGCGTACTGCAACGTGCGGTTTTCCACGTGCAATCATCTGGCCGTAGTGAAGTCACCGGTGCTAACGTCTTAGTCGCTATTTTCAGTGAGCAAGAGTCGCAAGCGGCTTATCTGCTGAAAAAGTACGATGTTAGCCGTCTTGACGTGGTGAACTTCATCTCACACGGTGTGCGCAAAGACAGCCCTGACACCAGTGGCCCGCAAGCATCTAACCAAAGCCAGAACTCCTCGTCTGCAAACAGCAGCAACGAAGAGGGTGATGAGCGTTTAGAGAACTTTGCAACCAACCTTAACCAACTGGCCCGTGTGGGCGGCATTGACCCGCTAATTGGGCGTGAGCATGAGCTTGAGCGCACCGTACAAGTGCTCTGCCGCCGCCGTAAAAATAACCCACTGCTGGTGGGGGAAGCAGGTGTCGGTAAAACGGCTATTGCCGAAGGTCTGGCATGGCGCATTGTGGAAGGTGATGTACCAGAAATTATGCTTAACTGCGTAATTTACTCGTTGGATATCGGCTCACTGCTGGCTGGCACTAAATACCGCGGTGATTTTGAAAAACGCTTTAAAACCATTTTGCGTCAGCTTGAGCGTGAAGAGAACTCCATCCTGTTTATTGATGAAATTCACACCATTATTGGTGCGGGTTCCGCATCTGGTGGGCAGGTTGATGCCGCTAACCTGATAAAACCGCTGCTTTCAGGTGGAAAAATTCGGGTTATGGGGTCAACCACCTACCAAGAGTTCTCTAATATTTTTGAAAAAGATCGTGCATTGGCACGCCGCTTCCAAAAAATTGATGTTATTGAACCATCAGTAGATGAAACAACCAAAATTCTGATGGGATTAAAGCCAAAATACGAAGCACACCACGATGTTCGTTATACCAACAAGGCCATCCGTGCTGCGGTTGAGTTGTCGGCAAAATACATCAACGAGCGCCATTTACCCGATAAAGCCATTGATGTGATAGACGAAGCGGGTGCTCGCTGCCGTTTAGCGCCACTGAGTAAACGCAAGAAAACGGTCAATGTCAGTGATATTGAATCAATCGTTGCGCGCATTGCTCGTATTCCTGAAAAATCAGTATCTTCTAGTGATCGGGATGTACTTCGTTCATTGGATGATAAACTAAAAATGCTGGTATTTGGTCAGGATAAAGCCATTTCAGTCCTCACCGAAGCCATCAAAATGAGCCGTGCGGGTCTTTCACAAGATAATAAACCGGTTGGTTCATTCCTGTTTGCTGGCCCAACTGGGGTAGGTAAAACCGAAGTTACCGTACAACTGGCACGTGCCATGGGCATTGAGCTGTTGCGTTTTGACATGTCAGAGTACATGGAAAGGCACACCGTCAGCCGTTTAATTGGTGCGCCACCGGGCTATGTTGGTTTTGATCAGGGTGGTTTGCTGACTGATGCCGTAATTAAGCACCCGCACTCTGTTGTGCTGCTTGATGAAATTGAAAAAGCGCACCCTGATGTGTTCAATTTGCTGTTACAGGTGATGGATAACGGCACGCTGACCGATAACAACGGGCGTAAGGCTGATTTTCGTAACGTGGTGCTGGTGATGACCACTAACGCCGGGGTACATGAGACTCAGCGTAAATCGATAGGCTTCCAGCAGCAGGATAACAGCACCGACGCGCTTGGTGAGATTAAAAAAGTGTTCTCACCAGAGTTTCGTAACCGGTTGGATAACATTATCTGGTTCAACCATCTGACACCGGAAATTATTCATCAAGTGGTGGATAAATTTATTGTACAGCTGCAGGCACAGCTTGATGCAAAAGGGGTATCGATGGAGGTTAGCGCACAGGCCCGCGATTGGTTAGCTGGAAAAGGTTACGATCAGGCAATGGGCGCGCGACCAATGACCCGCATTATTCAGGAGAGCCTGAAAAAACCGTTAGCCAATGAGCTGCTGTTTGGTTCTCTGACGCACGGTGGTGTGGTGAAAGTTGATGTTGATCTTACTGCAGGCGAGCTAACTTATGCGTTCAGTAGTGCACATGCGCGTAAAGATAAAGAAGAAGAGAGCACTTTGCACTGAACCGGTGTGATGAGTGATATCCGTTAGCAGCGCGTATAACAGCGAGTTGCTAACCATAGCCTCAGGTGATAATGGCAAGAGTGAAAAGAAAAAACCCGGATTTTAATCCGGGTTTTTTTATCACCGCAATTAGCGACTACGGAATACGATACGGCCTTTGCTCAGGTCGTACGGTGTCATTTCCACAGTCACTTTATCGCCGGTCAGAATACGGATATAGTTTTTACGCATTTTACCAGAGATATGAGCAGTCACAACGTGACCGTTTTCCAGTTCTACACGAAACATGGTGTTTGGCAGCGTGTCTAGCACGGTGCCTTGCATTTCAATGCTGTCTTCTTTAGACATCGATTCCTCGTTAAGGCTTACAACCTGAATAATAACCGGCAGATAATGCCGAAAAACGTTGGTAGTGTAAAGGCAACAGGGCATAAAGCTGGTTAAAACTCAGCATTTATCAACCCATTGCCAACCTGTCTGTGTTAACTCTTGCGCTGGGCGAAATCGTTTTTTATAAGACATCGCCTTACATGCATCAACCTGGTAACCGGGGTATACCCAGCGTTTCCCGCTTTGTTGCGCCCACTCCAGCTGTTTTACCAGCATGGCGACACCGGGAGAGTGCTGACTGAATCCGGGGTCAAAAAATGTATAACAAGCACTCAGAGAGTCGGGTAGTACATCCGTTACCGCTACTGCAATCAGCTGATCGCCCTGATACATACAAAGATAGGCCACTGTTAACCAGCGACACTGAACAAAAGATTCAAATTGTTCTTTATTCGGTGGATACATACTGCCGCTGGCATGCCGAGCATTGATATACTTGGCATAAAGAGTAAAAAACTCAGGCGGTAGTTTATCACAAATCTGCCATGACACGGCATGCCAATGTTGCAATGCTCGTTTTTGTGAGCGACTAGGTTGAAATTCAACCACTGAAACACGTAATTGCTTACATGCGTGGCATACAGGGCAGTGTGGTTTATAAATGGCGTTGCCATTTCGGCGAAAACCGCATGCCAAAAGTTGTGAGTATCCCTCAGCAGTATGCCACTCAGTACCAGAGATAACCCCTATCTGTTCGGATTGCTCGGGCAAATAGCTGCATGTGCTCGGCGGCGTAAGCCAGAGCATAATCTGTTTTTGCTGTGTGGTTTGATGATCAGATGACATGGTTATTCATTACTGGTTTGAGCGCCGTGCGCAGCAAAGGTGTGAGCGTTGTACAATAACGTATGCGGATAATCAAGCTGCCGTGCGCGCCAAAAATCTTGCGATAACATAGCGTGTTGATGAATATGTAATTGCTGTAAAAATTCAGTTCGGGATAGAACCTGAGCACCCAATGATGCCAGATGCGGATTCATCACCTGACAATCAATCAGTTTTCCCTGTGCTTGCTGAAAATGGTGATTAAATACCAGCAGTGCGGTTTTCGAGGCATTAGGTTGCAGTGAAAACATCGATTCACCACAAAATATCTGGCCCATGGCAATGCCATACAAGCCTCCGACCAAATTATCTTCCTGCCAGACTTCCACCGAGTGGGCAAAACCTTGTTGGTGCAAACACGTGTAAGCCTGACAAATATCAGCAGAGATCCAAGTATTTCCCTGCCGAACTGCCGCACATTGTTCGATTACCGCAGAAAATGCCTGATTCAGCGTGATCCGGTACGGCATTTTAGCCAGCCATTTACGCATACTGCGGTTAGGGTGCAGCGTGGCGGGAACAAATACTGCCCTCGGATTCGGAGACCACCATAGGATCGGCTCTTGATCGCTAAACCACGGGAAAATACCTTGCTGATAGGCGGCCAGCAGACGTGCAGGGCGGAGATCTCCCCCATACGCAAGCAGACCCTCTGGGTCAGTCAGTGCCTGCTCGGGGGAGGGGAAATTCGTATCCGTGAGGGAGAGTTGAGCTAATCGCATGACAGATGATTACCCTCTATAGAAACAAGCTTATAGGCGCTGGTGTAGCTGATAATAACGCCCCTGCTCAGCCATTAACTGCTGATGCGAACCCTGTTCAATGATCTGGCCCTCTTCCATTAAACAGATCTGATCATAATCGGCTAATCCACTCAGGCGATGGGTGACATAAATAACTGATTTCCTTTGCGTATGTTCTGTCAGTAATGCCAGTATTTTCTGCTCAGTTTCTGCATCTAGCCCTTCAGTGGGTTCATCAAGCAGCATGATAGGCGCATTGTGCAGCAGAGCACGTGCCAGCCCGAGCCTGCGCTGTTCACCGCCAGAGAGCGGCCTTCCGCCATCGCCAAGCCACATATCAAGCCCTTCATCCTTCATCAGTGCACTTAAGCCCACGGCGTTTAGCGCGTTGGCGATCTGATGATCAGAGGCAGTAGGTGCAGCCATTGACAGGTTCTGGCGCAACGTAGCGCTAAATATATGTACCCGCTGCGAAACAACAGAGATCATGCTGCGCAATTGTGTTTCGGTGAGCGTCTGATAGGGTTGATTACCAAGCAAAATTTGGCCTGTTTGCGGATCATAAGCTCGTGTTAGCATTTGCAATAGGGTTGATTTCCCACAACCGGTTTTCCCTAGTAATGCGATATGCTGTCCGGGATTCAGCGTCAGCGATATCTTGCTTAAGACCAGTGGTTCAGTCGGCGAGTAGGCAAAACTCACCTGTTTTAGCTGCAGTGTGCTGTCATGCAGACTGCGATTAGCAGGGGAAATCGCCTGTGCTGTGGTTTGTGCTTCAGGGATAAACACCACGTCTGGCTGTTGTGAGATAACATTGTTTACCCGCTCAGCCGAGGCGATAACCTGACCAAGGTGTAAAAATGCACCTGCCACGGGGGTTAATGCCTCAAATGCGGCAAGTGTGACAAACGCAAACAGGCCAATCATTGCACCAGCATGTTGTATTCCGCCAATATTATCGGCCGCCAGCCACAGCATCAGCACCAGTGTCAGGCCCGAGGCCAGCACCATCAGGCTTTGTGCCCATGCTGCAAGGCTGGCTTCTTGTTTTTGGCTTTGTTGCCATTGTTGCTCGGTGTGATCGAGTTTCTCGCGGTACTGGTTGGCTGCGCCAAAGATCACCAACTCCGCATGTGCCTGCAACCATTCGACCAGTTGTACACGGTAGAGGCTGCGCTGGCGGTGAATATTCTGCCCGACAGGTTTTCCGGCCTGATAAAAAATAACTGGGATCACCAGCAAAAGCATCAGCATGATACCGCCAAGTATCAGTGCTAAACGCACATCAAGCAGTGACAGCAGTAAGGTTGTACTGATAATGATCAGCAGGGCAGAGACCAGCGGTGAGAGCAGACGTAGGTAGATATGATCAAGGGTATCGACATCGGATACTAGCCGGTTGAGTAGCTCGGTCTGGCGATATTTTGCTAATCCGCCGGGTGAGAGCGGAATGATACGGCTGAAGCAAAATACCCGCAGGTGGGTAAGCACCCGAAAAGTGGCGTCATGGCTGACTACACGCTCAAAATAGCGTGATGCTGTACGAAAAATCGCCAACCCACGTACGCCACCGGCTGGCAACATATAATTGAACGTGCCACTGGTAAGCGTAACACCAGCAATAGCGGAGGCTGCCAAAAACCAGCCGGACAGCGATAACAGGCCAATACTGGCAGCGAGTGCCACGATAGCCAGTGCAACACCGAGCGCCATACGGATCCAATGGCGGCGGTATAACGCCAGAAAAGGTAACAAAACACGCATGGGTTAAATCTCCAGATGCCGGTTAGCCAGCAGGGTAGCAAACGGGCCATCAGCTTGGCTTAGGGTGGCAAAATCACCTTGTTGTACCAGCATTCCGTTATCCATCAGCCAGATTTGCTCGCAGTGTTTGATATCCTCAATACGGTGCGTGATCATAAAGGTGGTCTGTTTTTCTGCAGCCTGCATCAGGGCTGACATCACTAATTGCTCGCTGCGGGCATCTAAACTGGCGGTGGGTTCATCAAGCAGTAAAAAGCGCGAATCGCGCAGTAGCGCACGTGCAACGGCAAGACGTTGCGCTTGCCCGACCGACAGACCGACACCATGATCACCCAATGGTGTATCAATGCCCTGTGGCAGTTTATTGATAAATTCGCTGGCATAGGCGGAATTTAACGCCTGTTCGATGGTTTGTTGATTAACAGTATCCAGCCCTAGCGTCAGGTTATCGCGTAGCGAGCCTTGCAACAGCAGCGGGTTTTGCCCAACCCAAGCCAGATGTTGCCGCCACGAGGCTTTATCCAGCCGATTAAGCTCTTGCCCTGCAATAAGCAGTGAGCCACGGTACGGCAAAAACCCGAGTAACGCGTTCATGAGTGAGGTCTTTCCTGCACCACTTTTTCCCACTAACGCAATACGCTGACCGGCCTCAATCGTAAAGCTCAGAGGCCCTGCCAGCACTTTTCCTTGTGGCGAGAGGATCTCAAGATCAGTGGCGACAAGGGAAACTGGCTGTAGTGTCTGGAAAGGCAACAATTCATCAGCAGAGTGGCTAGACACTTGCTCGGTTGAGTGTGATGGTGAGTGGGTAGCTTCACCCTTATCTGTATCAGCAGTTGCTGTTTCACGGATATTGTTAGCCGCTTTTTCTATCACCGGTTTTTCTACCGCAAGAAATTCAACCAGTGTTTCTGCCGCGCCAATAGCTTGGGCTTTGGCATGATAAAACGTGCCCAAATCGCGCAAGGGCTGATAAAACTCCGGCGCAAGAATTAAGACTAAAAAACCAGCAAACAGGGTAATACCTTGATCGTAATGCCCAAAATTCAGCTCACCGAGGAAAGAGAAGCCAAAATAGACCGCAACCACGGCAATAGAGAGCGAGGTGAAAAACTCCAGTACTGCCGAGGAAAGAAATGCCATATACAGCACTTCCATTGTGCGGTGACGAAAATCTTCCGCATTAGCATGAATATGGTCAACTTCGGCCTGAGCGCGATTGAAAATACGCAGTGTTTCCAGCCCCCGCAAACGGTCTAAAAATGACCCGCTCAAACGGGCTAATGCTTTAAAGTTGCGGCGGTTGGCATCTGCCGCACCCATGCCAACCAGCGCCATAAAAAAGGGGATCAATGGCGCAGTTGCCAGAAGGATCAAGCCTGCGGCCCAATTTATCGGAAACACGACACACAGTACAATCAATGGCACTAATACAGCCAAATACATTTGCGGCAGATAGCGCGCAAAGAAATCCTGCATATCTTCAATTTGCTCGAGCACCATAGTGGCCCATGAGCCAGCCGGTTTACCTTTAATCCACGCCGTGCCGAGTGAATCGAGGTGATTGAGTACCAGTGAGCGAATTTTCGTGCGGACTTCAACACCGCATTGAAATGCGCAGCGTTCACGCAGCCGGGTAATCAGTGCGCGCACAATAACTGTGCCTATTAGGGCAATAAAGTAGCCGCTTAACGATTCACGCGGTTGATTAAGAATAATCAGATCATTGAGCAGGGTGGCCAGCAGCCACGCTTGCAGTGCGATGAGAAGCCCCGAACACAACCCCAGCAGCATTGTCAGCGTTAACCAGCGGCGAGCCAGTTTGCTTTGTTGTTTTAGCCAGCGAGTCAGTTCGCGTTGTTTGAGTTTATCCATGAGTGCAGTGTCTTAACAGCCCTAGAAATACGGCTCTGTGGCCGTTACTAACTAATGAGTAAACGGGAGCATTTGCTCCCGTTGTCATGGTGCTTATTTTCCGAGGGCATCAAGGTAGCGTTCAGCATCAAGCGCTGCCATGCAACCTGTTCCGGCAGAGGTAATCGCTTGGCGATAAATGTGATCCATCACATCACCGGCGGCAAATACACCCGGAATGCTGCTTTGAGTGGCATTACCTTCTGTTCCTGACTGAACTTTAATGTAGCCACCGTTCAGCTCAAGCTGGCCTTGGAAAATCTCGGTATTCGGGCTGTGTCCAATGGCTACAAACAGGCCGTTTACCGTCAGTTCGTTGGTTGTGTCACTTTCGGTACTGCGTAGACGCAGGCCGGTTACACCCATATCATCACCGAGAACTTCATCGAGTGTATGGTTGGTGTGCAACACAATGTTGCCGTTGGCCACCTTATCCATCAAACGGGAGATCAGGATTTTTTCGGCCCGGAAGGTGTCGCGGCGGTGAATCAGATGTACTTCCGATGCGATATTCGAGAGATACAACGCCTCTTCAACAGCACTGTTACCGCCACCAATTACAGCAACCGCCTGATTACGATAGAAGAAACCATCGCACGTTGCACAGGCTGAAACGCCACGGCCTTTAAATGCCTCTTCAGACGGCATACCCAAATAACGTGCAGAAGCGCCGGTTGCGATAATCAGCGCATCACAAGTGTATTCAGTGCTGTCGCCAAACAAACGCAGTGGGCGCGATTGCAGATCAACCCGATTGATGTGATCAAAAATAATCTCGGTATTAAATTTTTCCGCATGCGCTTTCATGCGATCCATCAGCAGTGGGCCAGTTAGCTCATCGGCATCGCCGGGCCAGTTTTCCACTTCCGTCGTGGTGGTAAGCTGTCCGCCTTGCTGCATACCGGTAACGAGAACCGGATTAAGGTTTGCACGAGCAGCATAAACTGCGGCGGTATATCCTGCAGGGCCTGAGCCCAAAATTAATAATTTGCAATGTTTTGTCGATGTCATTGTTATTCTCCACGTACGACAGGTGTGCTGCCGATTGTAGGTAAATTGTGTCAGCAAAAACAGTAAAAAAAGGCACTTTGTACCGATGATACAGATTATTAGGCTCAAGTATCATCAGCAAAATTCCCCTGATTGCAGGAATAATGCGATTTAGCGGGAAGATATGCGGATATTTATCTCACCGACAAGAGAAATTCCGCATTTTATTGATACAGCCTGAGTGATGCTTAAGCACCGAACTGGCAGGTTATCCACCCTGTAAAATAGATCTTAATGGCGTGAAGGGAAGATTCAGGCTGTCAGCTACCGAACGCGAAGTCAGTTTCCCACGATAGATATTCAACCCGTTTGCCAAATGAGGGTTGTTTTGCATGGCCGTTAAGCAGCCCTGATCCGCCAGTTGTATAATATAAGGCAGCGTGGCATTACACAGGGCTAATGTGGCAGTTTTGGCTACGGCTCCCGGCATGTTGGCGACACAGTAATGCACAATATCATCAATGACATATGTTGGGTTATCGTGTGTAGTAGGGCGTGAAGTGGCAAAGCATCCACCTTGATCAATAGCAACATCAACCAGTACTGTCCCCGCTTTCATGATTTTCAGATCATCACGGCTAAGTAATTTTGGCGCGCTTGCACCCGGAATAAGCACCGCCCCAATGATTAAATCTGCGTGGGTTATCGCAGACTCAATGGCAGCATGGGTTGGGCTGAGCAGCTGAACGCGGCCTGCAAACTCACTGTCTAGGCGGCGTAATGTATCAATATTGTTATCAAACAGAATAACATTGGCCCGCATACCGACCGCAATACGTGCGGCATTGGCACCAACCACACCTCCGCCAAAAATCACCACATTAGCTGCAGGAATACCCGGAACGCCACCCAGTAAAATGCCTGATCCTCCGTGTGATTTTTCCAGTGCATGTGCACCTGCCTGTACGGCCATGCGTCCAGCAACTTCAGACATTGGTGCTAAAAGTGGCAGACCACCGAGTGCATGGGTAACGGTTTCATAAGCAATACAAATTGCATCACTTTGCAGTAAAGCGTGAGTCTGTTCCATATCTGCTGCTAGATGGAGATAGGTAAAAAGCACCTGAGAGGGGATAAGTTTGGTACGTTCTACTGTTTGTAGCTCTTTTACTTTGACAATCATCTCTGCATTTGCGAAAACATCATCTGAGGAAGAAACAATACGCGCTCCTGCAGCAATATAATCGGCATCGGTAAAACCGATCTGACTGCCAGCATGAGTTTCGACAAGGAGTTGATGGCCATGAACAGAGAGTTCTTTCACGCCAGCAGGAGTCATCCCAACGCGATATTCATGGTTTTTGATCTCTTTAGGAATACCAATAATCATCTGAGTACCTCGCGACACATGGTGTATAACGCTGAAGGTTTGTGAATCCTCTGTATATGTTGCTAGTATATAACGACTAGGTTGGTATAGTGTTTCTTTTTTTGGGTTAGGATGCAGCATTAATTCACGCAAGGACGAAACGGGTGGAGTAAAATGACAGAGAATAAAAAGCGGCCAAGCAAAGATCTCGACAGAATAGATCGTAATATTCTGAATGAGCTACAAAAGGACGGGCGTATATCCAACGTTGAATTATCAAAGCGCGTCGGTTTATCACCCACTCCCTGTTTAGAGCGAGTACGGCGCTTAGAGCGTCAGGGCTTTATTAACGGTTATACAGCGTTATTAAACCCGCATTATTTAGATGCATCTTTATTGGTATTTGTTGAAATAACCTTAAACCGTGGCGCACCTGATGTGTTCGAGCAATTTAATGCCGCCGTGCAAAAGCTTGAAGAGATCCAAGAGTGCCATCTGGTTTCCGGTGATTTCGACTACCTGCTGAAAACACGTGTACCTGATATGTCAGCGTACCGTAAGTTATTAGGTGAAACCTTACTGCGTTTGCCGGGTGTGAATGACACGCGAACTTACGTTGTAATGGAAGAGGTAAAACAGACCAATCGTTTGGTGATAAAGACCCGTTAAATAACAAGATGAGTATGAAGAGTGCAAAACTCGCTCAGCTTAGTTAAAATACTGGCCATTCATCCAGATCAAAACGCTCGAGCGGCTTGTGCCGCTCGGCGTATTTTTGGTCGTTAATATTGACTCCTGGAGAGACATTTTTGAGCCAGGTACTCGCAGAAAAAAAAGCTAGAGCCAATAAGAAATTAAGTGGATTACACCGCATTATGGAAGCATTCCTGATTGTGGGTGTTATTTTTGCTGTCTATATGATGGTTGCACTGCTTAGCTTTGACCCCTCAGATCCGAGTTGGTCACAAGCTTCATGGCATGATGCAATACAAAATATTACCGGTGCGGTAGGGGCGTGGGTTGCTGATACGCTATTCTTATCGGTCGGGGTGCTTGCTTATACCGTGCCGCCAATTATGGTGCTTGCAGCATGGGTGATGTTCCGTCGCCGTAGCGATGATGAACCGTTTGATTTCTTGAATTTAGCATTACGCCTGATAGGTGTAGTACTGCTGATTGGCGCATCTTGCGGGTTAGCTGCTATCAGTATTGATGACTTTTACTATTTCCCTTCCGGTGGGTTTATCGGTGCGGCTATCAGCAACTACAGTGTGCCTTGGTTCTCACAAATCGGCGCAACGTTGATTTTGTTGTGTGTCTGGGCATCGGCAGTGACTTTGTTTACCGGTTTGTCATGGCTGACATTGGCCGAAAATATTGGTGCCGCTATTTTAAGCCCGGTAGCCTTTTTTTCGGGTGGCGGCACTCGCCGTCGTGAAATGCTGACTGAAAAAGCAGCGGCAGATAAAGCTGCACGTGAAGCGGATGATGCCGATTATGTTGATCAGCAAGGTTATGATCATGACGATGATGATGGTTATGATGAAGACCTTGATGATGCAGAGCTCGACGAGCAGGAAGAGCCTGCTGCGGTAACGGCAAAAAACAGCAAAAAGCAGCCGCAAAAAAATCAAAAGCGTACGCGTGATCTCGATCTACATGATAACCCATCAGAATACGATGCCGATCAAGATGGTATAGCCAGTGATGATATAGACAGCGATGATGTACTGCTGCAATCACCTCGCCGAGCGAAGAACAATGCGGTAGCAGAGACTGCGGTTAAGGCTGAACCTACCACAAAAAAGCCTGAGATGGATGGTAAGGATACTGTCATGCCATCTTTGCATGCTCATCGCATGGATGATGATATTTCACTCAGTACTCATACTGATTCAGCAATGAAAGCAGTTACACCGCGTTTATCTGGCCAAGAGTCTGAAATAAGCAAGCCCGTAATACCTGCAATAAGAGAACCAGAGATCAAATCTGCTGTTGTACCGGCGGCTGTCGCTGCTGCATTGTCAACAGCAGTTGCGCCTTCGCAGGCTGCAACAATTCACGTTGATGATAACAGTGATACAGATAACTGGTTTGAGCCGCAAGTCAATCTGGCCGGGCTTGATGCGCTTATGGCGATGGACCCATCTCCAGTACAGGCTGATATTCGTTCACCTGAAAAAGTGGCGGCATTTAGTAGCCAAAGCATCAATCAGGTGTTTGATGAAGAGATCACCCCGTTTGGTTCAGCTTTTTCTAATGCCTCATCAGATATAGGAATAGCAGAGCATTCGGTGGCAGGGGAGAGCGGCGATCTTCACGATGTATCCGCGCACAGTTTTAGCGCTCATCACAGTGATGATGCCGATACGGCATATACGCCGAAACCACAGGTTAAGCCTAACGTGCCTGAAATGCCGAGGCCAAATCCGGTTAAAATTCCAACTCGCCGTACACTTGCCTCACTGGGTATTAAGCTGCCGTCTGAGCGTATTGCCGAGCAGCGTCAGCGTGAAATCGAGCAGCAAGAGCAAGAAAATGCTCAGCATAAGCAGATTGAAGATGCGTTAAAGCGTGAGAATCCGCTGATCCCTGGGGTTGAAGTTCCCACATTCTTTGCTCAGCAGCAAGATGATGATCTGACGAGTGCATACTCGTTCACCGCACGCGATGAAAGTGATATTCAAAGTGCGACTAATCAGCACACGGCAACTCAATATGCCGATACCCAAAATACTGCAACTCACAGTACAGCTATCGAAAGCGCTGCTGTTGCTACCTCTGAACGTACGGTACACACTGCTGATCATTTGGGCAGTAATGTGCGTCCAAGTGTAAATCACGGTATTGCTAATAGCCCTGTTGACGATGATGATGCACTTAACGCCCGTTTACAGGCCGAATTTGAAGCGCATGAAAATGCTCGTTTACAGCGTGCAGTGGAAGCCGTGCGTAAACCGCTCCAATTTGCTGCATCAGAGCCATCAGATACATCGAGTCTGTCAAAGAGAACAGAACCGACCTTTACCTTTGAGCCGGTGGTAGAGCAAACTCCGGAGCCTCTGTTTACTTTTGAGCCTGTACCTGAATCTGTACCGCATGAAGAGTTAGAAACTGAACCGAAGGCAGTATCTTCATCACCATATGCAACATCAGCTACAGTGCCAGAAACACCGGCGGCTTACTCGGCATTTACCCATACGGAAAATACAAGTGCCTATACAACCAATGTGAGTGCACCAAGCGTCAGCCCATCAAGTGCGTATAGTACACAATTGGAAGCGCTACAAACTTTGCAGACAGAGCCTTCCCGCAATAATCATCTGCGACCGGCACGTACTGAACCGGTGATGAGCACTGCTTGGGAGTCTAGCCATCGCACGCAAGAAGAAGATCGCGCAGAAGATCGCCGCACACAGGTAAGACAAGATGTTGAACAAGAGATAGCGGTGCAGGATCAACAAGATCTGCAAGATGAAGAAGAGGCATTGCGCTATCAGGAACAGGCGGCAGAGATTGCCCGCATGCGCAAACGCGCCGAACAAGAGAATCTGGCTTTTTTACACCCTTTCTTAATGCAACAAGAAGAGAGAATGCCAAAGCCAACCACACCGCTGCCTACACTCGAATTGCTGGCAATGCCAACGAATGCCGAGCAACCAGTCAGTGATCAAGAGCTTGAAGCTACGGCACGTTTGGTGGAAGAGCGCTTGAATGACTACCGTATCAAAGCGGATGTCGCGGAAATTTCACCGGGGCCGGTGATTACCCGCTTTGAGCTTGATCTTGCTCCCGGTGTTAAAGCTGCGCGTATTTCCAACTTGTCGCGCGATCTGGCCCGTGCACTGTCCACCTCTGCGGTGCGTGTAGTTGAAGTGATCCCCGGAAAATCGTATGTCGGTTTAGAGTTGCCAAATAAAAATCGACAAACCGTTTTCTTGCGAGAAGTACTCGATTGTGATGCTTTCCGCCAAAGCACATCGCCATTGACGGTTGTATTGGGTAAAGATATTGCCGGTAAGCCTGTCGTGGCTGACTTAGCAAAAATGCCGCATTTGCTGGTTGCCGGTACTACAGGTTCAGGGAAATCGGTCGGCGTTAACGCCATGATCCTCAGCATTTTGTATAAGGCGACACCTGATGAAGTTCGCTTCATCATGATTGACCCGAAAATGCTGGAACTTTCGGTTTATCAGGGGATCCCGCACCTGCTGACTGAAGTTGTCACTGACATGAAAGATGCCGCGAATGCGCTGCGCTGGTGTGTTGGCGAGATGGAGCGTCGTTATAAGCTGATGTCACTGCTGGGTGTTCGGAATATCACCGGTTATAACGAGCGAGTAGTCATGGCCGAGCAGATGGGGCAGCCGATTCCAGACCCGTTATGGCGTCCGGGCGACAGTATGGAACCTATGCCGCCAGCACTGACTAAACTGCCTTATATCGTGGTGATGGTTGATGAATTTGCTGATCTGATGATGGTGGCGGGCAAGAAAATTGAAGAGCTGATTGCACGTTTGGCACAGAAAGCGCGTGCAGCCGGTATTCATCTGGTCTTGGCTACTCAGCGCCCTTCAGTCGATGTTATTACTGGCCTGATTAAAGCCAATATCCCAACCCGTATTGCGTTTACGGTATCGAGTAAAATTGACTCACGTACCATTCTTGATCAGGGCGGTGCAGAGAGCTTACTGGGGATGGGAGACATGCTTTACATGCCACCGAACTCCTCTATTCCTGAGCGTGTTCATGGCGCATTTGTCCGTGATCAGGAGGTGCATGCAGTTGCACAAGACTGGAAAGCACGCGGTCGCCCGCAGTACATTGATGCTATTTTAGCCGGTGACAGTGCTGAAGGTGGTGCAGGTTACGATGGCATGGATGAAGAGCTCGATCCGCTGTTTGATCAAGCCGTTGTGTTTGTTACCGAAACCCGTCGAGGTTCAATTTCCGGGGTGCAGCGTAAATTTAAAATCGGATATAACCGGGCGGCTCGCATTATTGAGCAGATGGAGAGTCAGGGTATTGTGAGTGCTCAAGGGCACAACGGTAACCGTGAAGTCTTAGCGCCGCCGCCAATGCGAGATTAAATCAGCACGATTAAATCGGTAAATAAATGGGCAACGAAATCGGAAGTTAAATCAATAAACCCTGCATTCTGACCAGCCTTTACACAGAGAATCTAACCTGTGTACGGAAATCAGAGTGCAGGGATGCTACCTGAAAAATCACCTGCAAACTGATGTGCAAAATCGCAAGTTGTATGATTGAGCGGAAAAGTGAGAATCACAATGAAAGCACAAACAAACAGGAAAACAGCAAAAATAAAAACAGCTATGGTTGCAGGAGTAATGGCCTGCGGCTTGGTATTGAGCCTTGTGTCATCAAGTGCTTGGGCTGATGCTCGTGGTGATCTACAAACCCGATTAGGTAAAGTAAACAGTTTTAGTGCCTCATTTACACAAACCGTGAATGCAGCTAATGGCACAACCCTGCAAAAAGGGGATGGCGCTCTTTCGGTATCCCGCCCGAATTTATTTCGTTGGGAAAGCAAAACACCGGATGAAACGCTGCTGGTAACCAACGGCAAAACCGTATGGTTTTTTAACCCGTTTGTTGAACAGGTCACCATCAGCAATTTAAAAGATGTCACCGGTAATACCCCTTTTGTTTTGCTAACCCGCAATAACCCGTCTGACTGGGCACAGTATAATGTCAGTCAGAAAGGGGATGTGTTTACCCTAAAACCGATTAAAACTGACGGCAATATCAAACAATTCCAGCTAAATGTGACGTCGGCAGGTGTTATCAATGGTTTCTCTGTGGTTGAGCAAGACGGCCAAACCAGTAAGACTACATTATCGCGTTTTTCAACCACGCCAGTGAATAAAGCAACCTATACCTTCAACGTGCCTAAAGGTGTAGAAATCGACGATCAGCGTCAGTAAGGCGGTTTGGTGAGTAATTTATCGTTGGATTTTGCCGCTGACTTTCAACCGCTGGCGGCTCGAATGCGCCCGACAACACTGGCACAGTATATTGGGCAATCCCACCTTTTAGCGCAGGGAAAACCCCTGCGTCGGGCAATTGAAGCGGGTCATCTACACTCAATGATCTTGTGGGGCCCACCGGGTACAGGCAAAACAACGTTAGCCGAAGTGATAGCCCGTTATGCTGATGCCGATGTTGAACGCGTCTCTGCGGTAACATCGGGTATCAAAGAGATCCGCGAAGCGATTGAACGGGCACGCAGTAACCGTGATCGCAACCGTCGCACAATTTTGTTTGTGGATGAAGTGCATCGCTTCAATAAAAGTCAGCAAGATGCATTTCTGCCGCACATTGAAGATGGCACTATTACCTTTATTGGTGCAACAACCGAAAATCCCTCTTTTGAGCTTAATAATGCGCTGTTATCGCGTGCTCGCACCTATCTTCTTAAATCCCTAACGGAAGAGGAGATTGGTACGGTGCTTGATCAAGCCATGCATGATAGTGCGCGCGGTTTAGGCACTCAGCCGTTGCAACTGCTGCCTCAGACTCGGGAACAGCTGATGCGGTTGGTCAATGGTGATGCACGCATGGCGCTGAACTGC
Organism: Plesiomonas sp. ISS29; assembly: GCF_056522795.1. Lineage (NCBI taxonomy): Bacteria > Pseudomonadati > Pseudomonadota > Gammaproteobacteria > Enterobacterales > Enterobacteriaceae > Plesiomonas > Plesiomonas sp. ISS29. The sequence goes on along the minus strand of NZ_JAWRZQ010000001.1, from coordinate 2,204,091 downwards.
CTTGAGCTGATGGTGGATATGGCCACAGAAAATGCTGATGGCCAGAAGGTGTTATCCCCGCAACTGTTGACGGATGTAATCGGCGAGCGTAGCGCGCGTTTTGACAACAAAGGTGATCGTTACTACGACCTTATCTCGGCGCTGCATAAGTCGATCCGGGGTTCATCACCTGACGGTGCGCTGTACTGGTATGCTCGAATACTAACTGCTGGCGGTGATCCTCTGTATGTTGCACGCCGATTATTGGCTATTGCCTCTGAAGATGTGGGTAATGCCGACCCGCGGGGTATGCAAATTGCTTTGGCGGCATGGGATTGCTTTACCCGTGTAGGCCCTGCAGAAGGTGAACGGGCCATTGCACAAGCTGTGGTGTATTTGGCGTGCGCGCCAAAAAGCAATGCGGTGTATAACGCTTTTAACGCTGCACTGGCTGATGCCAAGAATAACCCCGATTATGATGTGCCTGATCATCTGCGTAATGCGCCAACGGCCATGATGAAGCAGATGGGGTTAGGTGCAGAGTATCGCTATGCGCACAATGAACCGCATGCCTATGCCGCCGGTGAGAGCTATTTGCCGCCAGAAATGCAGCAAACACGTTACTATCACCCTACCGCACGCGGCTTAGAAGGTAAAATTGCTGAGAAACTGAGCTGGTTAGCACAGCAAGATCAAAATAGCCCGATAAAACGCTATCCGTAACATATGGCTTTGCGTTAATGTTTGTATTAAGGGTATATAGAACGGGTGTTTACAGTAGACCCTGCGCTGTAAAACAGCGAAAATAAGATAGCTGAGCGCTCTATTTCTGAGATGGCTCAGATTAAATTTCTTAAATAACGATAAAAAGCGGGATAAAAATGCTCGATCCTAATTTGCTACGAAACGATCTTGACGTGGTGGCAGAGAAGCTGGCACGTCGTGGCTTTAAAATTGATGTTGAAACGCTTAAAGCGCTGGAAGAAAAACGTAAAGTATTGCAGGTAAAAACTGAAAATCTGCAAGCTGAACGTAACGCTCGTTCGAAAGCGATTGGTTCTGCCAAAGCGCGTGGTGAAGATATTCAGCCATTGCTAGATGAAGTTGCTTCCATGGGAAGTGAGCTGGATGCAGCAAAAGCTGAGCTGGATCAGTTGCAAGATGCATGGCGTGATATAGCGCTGAGTATTCCGAATATTCCGGCAGATGATGTGCCAAGTGGCCGCGATGAAGCTGACAACCATGAAGTTCGCCGTTGGGGTACACCACGCAGCTACGATTTCACTGTACGTGATCACGTTGATCTAGGCGAGATGGCCGGTGGTATGGATTTTGCCGCTGCGGTGAAACTAACCGGTTCGCGCTTTGTGGTATTAAAAGGCCAGATTGCAAAACTGCATCGTGCGCTTGCCCAGTTTATGCTGGATTTGCACACCACAGAACACGGTTATTTGGAAACATATGTGCCGTATCTGGTAAACCACGAATCGCTGTACGGTACCGGCCAACTGCCTAAGTTTGGCAAAGATCTGTTCCACACAATGCCATTGGAAGAGGGTGATCCAACTTATGCTCTGATCCCAACAGCAGAAGTACCGGTAACGAACTTGGTCCGTGGTGATATTCTTGAAGAAGAGTCATTGCCTCTGAAGATGACGGCTCATACCCCGTGCTTCCGTTCTGAAGCCGGTTCATATGGTCGAGACACCCGTGGTCTGATCCGTATGCACCAGTTTGATAAAGTTGAAATGGTGCAAATTGTTCGCCCAGAAGACTCTATGCAGGCTCTCGAAGAGCTGACTGGCCATGCAGAGAAAGTACTGCAACTGCTGGGTCTGCCATACCGTACCATGCTTCTGTGTACCGGTGACATGGGCTTTGGCTCACACAAAACCTATGATTTGGAAGTGTGGTTGCCGGCACAAGATACTTACCGCGAGATCTCTTCATGTTCTAACATGGGGGATTTCCAAGCTCGCCGTATGCAGGCTCGTTGCCGCTCTAAGAGCGATAAGAAACCGCGTTTGGTGCATACCTTAAACGGTTCTGGTTTGGCGGTAGGCCGTACATTGGTGGCGGTTCTCGAGAACTATCAGCAATCGGATGGCCGAATTGAGATCCCTGAAGTATTGCGCAGCTATATGGGTGGCTTGACACATATCGGTTAATTTACTAATTGATATGCTAAGCTTTTCTTATATAAGCGCTGTAAAACCTCTGTATATCAGAGGTTTTTTTATGTCTGCTATCTACAGCACAAAAAAGTGGTATTCGGTGTTCAGAAATACTTGCATCTGAAACCGATACTCCTTATCTTATACTGTATAAACGTACAGTATAGATAAGGCTATCATGGAACTGAACATTTCGCTCCCCAATGATCTGTTCACCTACCGCCCAGTGGCATTTTTTAATGACAATGCGTTAGGTATACCGACTTCTTCTCACCCTTTTTCCGGACGTCAGCGTCTTGATCTAAATCTGCATTGTATTAAGCGCCCAGATGATACTTTTTTTATGCGAATTACCGGATCAGGTATGACAAATGCGGGTATCCGTTCCGGCGATATTCTGGTAGTTGATCGCATATTGTTACCTAAATCAGGTGATTTGTTGATTATTATGCAGCAGGGGGAGATGGTGGTGTATGAAATGCAACAGGGCAGTGATAGTCAGAGTGATAGCCAAAATGATGAAGCCTGTTTGTTATCATTAAACCCGGATCATCCTGATCTTGATACACATGCTACGCCGCATATTGTAGGTATTGTAACCAGTATTATTCACCATATTCGCCAGTAAAAGTGTTTAATCTTGTGGGTATTAATGCGGTAGTCACAGTTGTTGTCGAAATTTTTGGCCAAATTATTAACTGTTCTGATCAGAGTAGAGCAACATCTTCGATGGGGTGTCCCATTTCGATTCGAATATCTCTGAGCAAAGGCCAGAGATGCCGTTTCCAGCTTGAGCTCGGCAGTAAATGAGTGACGCAATCTTGTCATTGAATACTTCAACTGTACTACCTAAAAGAGTATCCGGGATTATTAGACCACTATAATCTAGCATGAAGAGATACATAAGTATGAAATAGGGTTTTTGTAGGATAGGGATAGACGTTAAGTTGTTGTGTACTGCTGCCACGTTGATGATCGGAAGAAAATATAATGAAGATTACTGTCAATAGTGGAGCTCAACAACCTCAGTATCGGGGAGTAGAGCATTTATATAATAGCTCGTTAGTACCTCGTGCACGATCTGTCTCTACAGTAGAGGTTGAAAAAAATAAATTACCCGTTCAAATGACTGTTCCGAATAGTTATCTTAAACGGAATGATATCGAAGAGATATTAAATCATAGCTATACATTCCCCTCACGGAAAAGTGGATTATTGATGTCCATTTTTAATAAAATTATTTTGTTTTTTTCGAGTAAAGGAAAAAAACAGATGGCTGTATTTAAAAGCCAACGTGAGAAAGTTGGGGCGGAATTTGAATCAAAATTCAATGGATTACCTTCTCTATCACCACCTTTATCTAGGGAAGCCATTAATCTGTATTTGACAGCTCATGTATTACGAAATGAAGGCGTGACTATTTCCATTGATCAAGAGAAAACTAATCCTAATGGGTCTGTTTGTATGTCTTTGTGTTTTAATGGTGGCCTAGGTGTGCGTCAGTGTTTTATCCCAAAAAGGGATATAGCACTTTTCGGTAACATCACTAATACTCCTTCGACATTTATGAATATATACAATCAATTGCTTCAAAAATGGCGATAATTTGTTCTTCTAGGCATTTTGTTTACGTTTATAGTGATTGTCCCTGCCGAGCTCACGCTGGAAACCACATCTAGGGTGTTTGATCAGGGATATTCAATCATCGAAGTAAGTCGTTCATCTTGATGATGGGTAAATTCAAACGTATGCATGGATAGACCGATTAAGAAAGCAAGAGCTTACGAAGCACTTGACGAGCCAGCATCCATATAAGATTAAAATGTGAGTCTGGCCAAGGTTAACATGATAAATAGCACTGTACACTTTATGGGTATAGGGATAAAAAAAGTGACGCAAAATGCGTCACTGAATAAATAATCAATTTATCTCTAGGTATTAGCGTTCAGAAATAAATGCAAATGCGCAACACACGAGGTTAACTTACCACAAAGTAGATTGTGATAACGCAAAGGTTACCCGATTTTATGTGGTACAGCGTTATCTATTTGTGCGGAAAACACGTTACACTGAGATTATACGCTAGTGATTAATGTGATTTTTTATTCGGTTTTTTCGCTATATTCACATAAGTCTTCAATGATACATGAGCCACAGCGAGGCTTGCGGGCAATACAGGTGTAGCGGCCGTGTAAAATAAGCCAGTGGTGCACATCGAGCTTAAATTCGGCAGGCACAACGCTGAGAAGTTTGGTTTCAACTTCATTGACGTTTTTACCCGGAGCAAAGCCTGTACGGTTGGATACACGGAAAATATGGGTATCTACGGCAATAGTAGGCCATCCGAATGCGGTGTTGAGTACTACATTGGCTGTTTTCCTTCCGACACCGGGTAATGCTTCCAGTGCTTCACGACTTTCAGGTACGACGCTACCATGTTGATCAAGCAAAATACGGCAGGTTTTGATGACGTTTTCGGCTTTGGTGTTATAGAGCCCAATGGTTTTTATGTAACTTTTTAAGCCATCAACACCCAAATCAAAAATAGCCTGCGGAGTATTGGCGACAGGGTAGAGCTTGTCTGTGGCTTTATTAACACTGACATCAGTAGCTTGAGCTGACAACATTACCGCAATTAACAACTCAAACGGAGAGCTAAAGTTTAGTTCGGTTGTGGGTTTTGGGTTTTGCTTTCGTAATCGTTGTAGAATTTCGACTCTTTTTTTCTGGTTCATATCTGCTCTTCCTTGCACGGTGAAAGTCAGTGGCAACTGTTGGTTTTTTTCAGCTCACCATGTTCAAGAGAAGATTCAAGGGACGCTGCCGCACTGCTGCGGGTTTTGATTTTTTGGTCAATCAGATATTTTCCCGCCAGCATAAAACCCAGCCCAATAAATGCACCGGGTGGTAAAATTGCCAGTAAAAAGCTGTTATCCAGATGCAGAATATCAATACGTAATACAGTAGCCCATGAGCCGAGTAAAAGATCTGCTCCATCAAAGAGAGTACCTTTACCAATAATTTCACGTAGCGAGCCTAAGACAAACAGCGCTGATGTTGCACCTAAACCAATCGCCAGCCCGTCGAGCGCAGAATCAGCAACAGAGTTTTTTGCCGCAAAAGCCTCTGCACGGCCAATAACAATACAGTTTGTAACGATAAGGGGGATGAAGATCCCCAATGACTGATACAACCCAAAGGCATAGGCATTCATCAGCAACTGCACAACGGTGACTACCGAGGCAATGATCATCACATAAATAGGTATTCTGATTTCATTGGGTACCCAGTGGCGAATGGCTGAAACAGTCACGTTTGTACAAATCAGTACCAGCATGGTAGCTAGGCCTAAGCCAAGCGCATTGGTTGCTGTTGATGTTACTGCGAGCAAAGGGCACAAACCCAGCAATTGTACCAGTGCGGAGTTGTTTTTCCATAACCCTTGCAGCAAAATTTCTCGTGGATTATTCACACGTTTACTCCATCAATCACTAAATCATCGCGTGTTTATTCACCGCAATCAGGTGTTTGGTTAAATAATTCTGTACCGTATTGGTGTGCATAAATCAGCGTGTTTTTAACACTGCCAACCACGGCTCGGGGGGTAATAGTTGCTCCGGTAAATTGGTCAAACATACCGCCATCTTTGCGTACTGCCCAGCGTGAATCAGTATCATTTTTTAAAATTTTGTCTTTAAAGCTCAAAATCCAGTCAGAGATGCGCAACTCTATTTTATCACCCAGCCCCGGTGTTTCATGGTGCTCTAATACGCGTACGCCGAGTGATTCCCCATTCAATGTTGCCCCGACAATCAGTTTAATTGCGCCGGAATAACCGTTAGGGGCTGTGCTCTCTATCGCCATGGCAACAGGTTGGCCGTTTTTACGCGCTAAATAGGCTTTCTGCGGTGTGGTTGTACCCAGTAGCGCAGAGCTGGTGACCAATACACACTCTTTTAACGGGTCATTATTATACAGCTCTGGTGGTAATACCTGATTAATCAGGTTTACCTGCTGTAATTTGGCCTGTGCAGCAATTTTATCGTTAGTCAGCGAGTGTACAACCACGATCATACCGGTAGTAACCAGCGCAAAAATAGCCAGCGTAATGCCATGACGGCGCATTGTATTTAACATGATAAAATCCTTAGCGCCCGTAAACTCTGGGTTGGGTGTAATGATCGATCAGGGGAACGGCCATATTGGCAATCAGTACACCGAATGCTACGCCATCAGGGTAGCCACCAAATGTTCGAATTAGGTAGACCAGCAAACCAATTAAAGCCCCGAAAATCAGACGCCCTTTGACGGTTGTTGAGGCCGTTACCGGATCGGTTGCAATGAAAAAAGCACCAAACATAGTTGCGCCTGAAAAGAGGGCAAACCACGGTGTTGCGGCAGAATCGGCCGAAATCAGCCAGCCGAGCGTACTAACTACCGTTAAGCTGGCCAAAAAGCTGACCGGAATCATCCATTGTATTGTGCGGCGGTACAGCAGGTAGAGGCCACCCAGCATAAAACCAATATTTGTCCATAACCAGCCAACACTGCCACCTTGCGCAAAAAACGGTTTTTGCATAATTTCATGTACAGTTAACCCGTTTTTCAGGCTGGTTTTTAGTGTGTCCAGCGGGGTTGCTTGGGTAACGCCATCTGCATCAATCAGCAGTTGATGCATGGTGCTGCCCTCTAGCGTATGCCCACTAAAAATAACCATGGCACTGTCAGTCAACGAAACCGGCTCTGTTTGCAGGCTCAGCGGAGGAAGCCATGATGTCATCTGCACAGGAAAAGAGATTAACAGTACCACATAGCCAACCATAGCTGGGTTAAACAGATTTTGCCCCAGACCGCCGTACAGTTGCTTGGCAATGATTACGGCAAAAATAATGCCAATAACCATAATCCACCAAGGTGCTAATGGTGGGATACATATCCCAAGCAGCAAGCCGGTGAGTATGGCGGTATTGTCTTGCAGCGTTTGCCGGATAGGCTTTTTCCGCAAAAACAGCACCAGACTTTCTGCAATAACTGCCGTTATGATAGCAATTGCAATCTGAATCAAGCTGCCCCAGCCAAAGAAAAACCATTGTGCGGCCACGCCAGGAATGCAGGCGATAATCACCTGACGCATCAGCATGTTGGTACTTTGGTGGTTATGCGTGTAAGGGGAGCTAGCAATTTTAAAGATCATCGGTTTGTCTCTTCCTCACGCATTTCAGTATGAATTGTACTGCCGTTATCTGTTTGTGTAGCTGTCGCTTGTGCGGCTTTGCGTGCTTTTGCCCGCGCGATGGCGGCCGCGACCGCTGCTTTTCGCGGATCAGCCTCTTCAGTTTGTGTTGCGTCTGGTGTTGCAGCAACAGGCTCGGTGGTCAGATGGGCAGTATCGGCAGAACCCTGCGCGGCTTTGCGTGCTTTTGCCCGTGCAATAGCAGCCGCGACAGCCGCTTTACGCGGATCCGCCTCTTCAGTTTGTGTTGCGGCGGGTGTTGCAGCAACAGGCTCGGTGGCCGGAGGGAGAGTATCAGCAGAACCCTGCGCGGCTTTGCGTGCTTTTGCCCGCGCGATGGCGGCCGCGACCGCTGCTTTTCGCGGATCAGCCTCTTCAGTTTGTGTTGCGTCTGGTGTTGCAGTAACAGGCTCGGTAGCCGGAGGGACAGTATCAGCAGAACCCTGCGCGGCTTTGCGTGCTTTTGCCCGTGCAATAGCAGCCGCGACAGCCGCTTTGCGCGGATCAGCCTCTTCAGCTTGTGTTGCGGCGGGTGTTACAGCAACGGGTTCGGTGGCCGGAGGGAGAGTATCAGCAGAACCCTGCGCGGCTTTGCGTGCTTTTGCCCGCGCGATGGCGGCCGCGACCGCCGCTTTGCGCGGATCAGCCTCTTCAGCTTGTGTTGCGGCGGGTGTTACAGCAACTTGCTCGGTGGCCGAAAGGGCTGTATCAGCAGAACTCTGCGCAGCTTTGCGTGCTTTTGCCCGTGCAATAGCAGCCGCGACAGCCGCTTTGCGCGGATCAGCCTCTTCAGCTTGTGTTGCGGCGGGTGTTACAGCAACTTGCTCGGTGGCCGAAAGGGCTGTATCAGCAGAACTCTGCGCAGCTTTGCGTGCTTTTTGCTCACGGGCTTGCTGTTTTCGCATTTCACGGCCAGTAATGGCTGCATTTTGCTCCACGACAGTCCGGCCAGCCAGATCTGTAGCTGACTCATTACGTATTTGAGTAATCTGCGGCACATCAGTGTGAGAGCCTTCTTGCGCTTGAGCCTGTGCTTTTTTGGCTTTAATTCGCTCAAGTGCAGCTTGTATCGGATCTACGCCGTCAGCCGATTTTTGTGTGCTGCGCCGCGCCTCTGCTGCACGCGTAGCCCGCAGTTCACGTTCCTCTTTTTCACGCTGTAACCGCAGTTGTCTCGCCTCAAAGCGCTGTTTAGCCACTTCTGCTTTTCGCTCATCACGGCGAATTTCCCAGAGCGCAGATTTCTCTTGGCGATAGTACTGTACTAGCGGAATATTACTTGGGCAGACATAAGCACAGGCCCCGCACTCAATACAATCCATAATATTGTATTGGCTGGCTTTGTCATGATCCTGCCCGCGGCTGAACCAGTATAACTGCTGTGGTAGCAGGCTTACTGGGCAGGCATCGGCGCATGAACTACAGCGTATACAGGCTTGCTCGGGTTGTGGTTGCCCAAATTCGGTGTAGCCTGGTGCAAGTATACAGTTGGTTATTTTGACGACCGGAACATCCAAATGCGGTAGGCTAAAGCCCATCAGCGGGCCACCAATGATCACTTGTGGTGTTTGGGTTGGGCGGAAGCTGGCATGATCGAGCAGATGCTGTACTGGCGTACCTAAGCGAGCCCAGACATTGCCCTTGTCATGAATGGCATCGCCCGTCATGGTAACAACGCGCTCAATCAGCGGCTCACCGTTAACAATGGCGCGTTTAATTGCAAATGCAGTTCCCACATTTTGCATTAAGACACCAATGGCTGAAGAGTGTTTTCCTTTGGGCACTTCACAGCCGGTTAGAATTTTGATTAGCTGTTTTGCTCCGCCGGAAGGGTATTTCGTGGGAATAACCCGCAGCTGAATATCCTCACTGCCACTGAGAGCCTTTTTCAAGACACTGATGGCGGCTGACTTATTATCTTCAATGCCAATAACCACCTGCTCAGGGCGCAGAATATGCCGTAAAATACGTGCGCCTTCGATCACCTCGTCGGCATAATCCTGCATGAGGCGGTCATCTGCGGTGATGTAGGGTTCACATTCTGCTGCGTTGATGATGAGCAGTTTTACCAAGTGGCTACCGCTGAGTAATTTAGCGGCTGTCGGGAAGCCTGCACCACCGAGACCTGCAATACCGGCACTGCGGATTTGTGCGATTAACGTTTCAGGCGTGGCAAGGTGGTAGTCATCAATAATCTGCCGTTCATACCAGGTATCATTACCATCGGGTTGTATTACAACACATAAATCAGGCAAACCGGAAGGGTGTGCGGTTGTTCTTGGCTCTATTGCCGTAATAATACCTGATGTTGGTGCGTGTACAGGTAGTACGCGTCCACCGCCGATATAATTGGTCAGTGGCTGGCCTTTCAATACTTTCTGACCACAAGAGACCAACAGATCACCACTTTGCCCGGCATGCTGTTGCAGTGGTACAACATAATAAGGCGCAAGATCAATCCGGCGGATAGGTGTGGCGTTTGACTGAGATTTCATTTCGGGCGGATGAATACCCCCGTTGAAATCCCATAGCTGGCCGCTTTGAATAGCTTCGATAACGCTGGACATAACTTAATTGATGACCTTAACAGGAATTGTGTTCAGATCCCATTTCCATGTGTCGGGAGTCTCGTCGACGGGGATCAATTCGATACAATCAGTCGGGCAGGGAGCAACACAGAGATCGCACCCGGTGCAGAGATCACTGATCACCGTATGCAGTGATTTTGTTGAGCCGATAATGGCATCAACCGGACATGCCTGAATACATTTGGTGCACCCAATACACTGATCTTCGTGAATAAAGGCAATTTTTTTCCGTAAGTCGGCATTGGCCAACTCTTCATTCGCTGCCGGAGGTTCAACACCCAGCAGGTCAGCAATTTTAATAATGACCCCTTCGCCACCCGGAGCACATTTATTAATTTGCTCACCCTGACTGACCGCTTCAGCATAAGGTCTGCAACCAGGATAACCACATTGTCCACACTGGCTTTGCGGTAAAATAGCGTCCAGCTGATCAACAATAGGATCAGCTTCAACTTTAAATTTGATAGAGGCAAAGCCTAAAAGCACACCGAAAATAAGTGCAAGTACAACTAATGCTAAAACAGCAACTACAATGCTAAACATGCTTATTTAACCAGACCGGTAAAGCCCATAAAGGCTAGCGACATTAAACCTGCCGTAATCAACGCAATTGAAGAGCCTTTAAAGGGGGCGGGGATATCGGCTAATGCCAAACGCTCACGCAGTGCCGCAAACAAAATCAACACAACGGAAAAACCAACCGCGGCACCAAACCCGTAGATTACAGATTGAATAAAATTATGTGATAGGTTGGTGTTAAGCAGTGCAACACCCAATACCGCACAGTTTGTGGTAATGAGCGGCAGAAAAATACCAAGTAAACGGTAAAGAACAGGGCTGGTTTTGCGCACCACCATCTCAGTAAACTGCACAACAACGGCTATCACTAAAATAAAGGCCAATGTGCGTAAATAGCTGATACCAAGAGGAAGCAAAATAAAGTGATCAACAAGATATGAGCACACTGATGCAAGCGTGAGTACAAATGTTGTGGCTAACCCCATGCCAATGGCGGTTTCAAGTTTTTTGGATACACCCATAAACGGGCATAGTCCGAGAAATTTGACCAACACGAAGTTATTGACAAGCACTGTGCCAATAAGCAACAGAATATACTCGGTCATCGGATCTACCTTAGATAACAAAAAACTGCCGTATTATCAGCAATTCTGTGCGATTCGACAACCTAGCAATGAGAGTGAGATGTCGGTTAATGTTAAAAAAAGGCATTTTATCAAGGATAAAATGCCTTTTTTTATTGGAATGTGATCAAAAAATGGTTTTTGTCACTATTTTTCATGATTCAACTGACGAGTTTTAACAATTCTGAATGATGGACTGATTTTGGTTTTGCAACAATATATCCTTGAATCGCATCAATCCTAAGATGTATAAGTGCTGCTTTATCTTCTTGTTTTTCAACATTTTCAGCAATAACGCGGGTACCCAAGCGGTGTAAGGTATCGATAAACAGGCGCATAACTTGCTGTGTATTTTTATCAGCATCAATATCACGGGTATAACGGGGTGCTAGTTTGATAAATGATGGCTTATATTTTGATAAAATAGCCAGCCCATCAAATTGCTGGCCAAAATTACACAAACAGACCCGCACACCGTACTGATGCAGAACATTGATCAACTGACCGGCATTTTCTGGGTAGGTCTGCACCGCTTCGGTCGGAATTTCGACAACCAATAACTTTGCGATTGTGCTCTCTTGCTCAAGATAATGGGTTAACCAGCGTAAAAAGCCCACATCGTTTACGGTGTGAAAACCAAGGTTAACCGCAAGTATCCCTTCACCTTTGAAGCTGTTCAGAACCGATTTAATTTTGGTTAACAGCATCATATCAAGTTGTGCCATTCTGCCATGGTACTCGGCCATCGCGATCACTTTCTCTGTTGACATAGCCCCTTTCGAGAAGGTGAAGCGTGAGAACAGTTCGTGATATTTTGGCATAGTTTCACTGATGCTGAGGGTCGATTGAATCTCAAAAGCAACATCGGCATTGGCAATTTGCTGATCCAATTCATGGTGCCAGTCATCAACCAGCGGTTGCTCAGTGTATTCGACTTGCCAACTACGATGTGGCAGGGCAGCGACAATCCGCAAGCTATCTTCTGCATGATTTAATGCTGCGCCCCACTGATTACCATAGAAGCTAACAAATGTGATATTTGCTGCACGGGTAATGTGATGACGCTGCGCTATTTGTTCGAGTGATTGGGCGCAACGCTCGGCAAGGCGCTCAGGATTATCTATCTGGTGAGCAGAGGCAACCCAGGCAAACATAGCGCCTTCAAATCGGTATAATTGACCTAATGGAAGACCGTGGATAGTTAATTGTTCTGCAATTTCCTGTATAAAAAGATCACCAAGTTTATTCCCGCCACGTTGGTTCAATTCATTGACCGGTGCGGCATGAATTAAGGCTAACCAATGCTTTGCATTATCTTCGGGAAGCAGTGACAGTTGGCGAATAAAATTAGTACGGTTAGGTAAGCCGGTTAATGAATCACGGTTTACATCTTTTGCTATTAACTCTAATCGGTGTTGTAACTCTGCTTTTTCTTGCCGCCACCCTTGCACGTATTGTGCAACCAGTTTGGTCTCTGCAGTATCGTTTGGGCTGGCAGCAACATTTAATGTTTGCTCTAGTTTACTCAATCGTTCAGCAGCCTGTTGTTTAAATTGAAGTGACTCAATACTGAACATACCGGTACAAAATGTGAATAAAAGAACAAGGGTTATTCCAAGAGGTAATGAGTAGGTTGAGTGAAAATAAATCAGAGCAGTGATTACAACAAAATAGATAATCACCCGCCAGATAGAGGTCAGCCAAGATATTTTTCTACTCATCGTAATAATATTCTCTTCAGGCAAATGCAGATAATTTGATTATATCAGTGTATTTGTATTTATTATTTTAAAGGGATAATTATTATGTGATTTGCCTTCCATAATTAAATGTTTGCCTGCAATTTTAGTAGGTTACGATTCGAGCTATATAACATATTTTGCGGTATAAAATAGGCTATCCATCAGATTTTAAAAGAAAGTTTTCCAAAATGGTGAGGTGCACCTCTGTGGGTAGTGGCGGTGATATGCCGACGTTATTTTTAAACCTAACAACGTTGTGTTGTATTGTTATGTTGAATTATAGCTATGTGCTTATCATTCCTACTTATATGTTAATGGATTGTTTTTGTGTGATGTGTTTATTTTACTGAGTGATTTGTCAAGTCTATTTTGTGCGATTCAGTCTATTTACTCATTTAGCTAACGTAATGATATTCAAGTACATTTAAAAGATTGACTTCTGTTGTTTTCTCTGGAAATTAGAAAGTTATCCACTGAATCTGTGGATAACTATGTGGGCTATATTAAGACAGTTTGATGAATGCCTCTGATTCTCTCGGTTTGCCGTGCATAAGCGGTTTTGTCTGTTTACTGGTGCATCGTGGGCGCAGACGCTGTAACACTTATGTGATTTACCGCACAATAACAGGGTGTTTACAGGTGCTGTATGGATGAGTGAAAACTGAACAGCTTGTGTGGGTTAAATGCTGTAATAAGAAGTGAATGTGATTTGCATTATCAACGATGCAAATGCTAAAGATATGTTTGTGTGATGATATGATGGGATTTTATTGCAGTTTAGATATGTGGTGAGGATTTAACTCGATGTACATTATATCGTCACTCTGTTTTCACCGATTTTCATGACTGAATTCTCAGGTGTTGATATTCATGTTGTTTTATATTGGAAATGAAAGTGCAACCAATTGTTCTTTGTTTTTTAATATTCTCCTGATGGCAGTATTTCGTAAATAACATATTGTTTATCTTTCTGTTTGTTTTCCCGTTTATTTTTTTGTTTATCGTATGTGTCGGCTCTCTGCATTATTGTTGCAGGTTAAATGGATTTATATCGAAAGAGATTATATCGATAGTCTGATATCAATGTATCTGTGGCAATATCTATCAACAATGCCAGATTCTCAGTAAGTGGCAAACAAACTCGAATTTCGTTATAAAGCCGCGCATAATGGAGAGATAACAAGACAAATCGCAGTAGGGTAAGCATGAGCAAAGCGTTTGAACTTGAATCAACTTTCCAGCCTGCTGGTGATCAGCCTGAGGCGATACACGCGCTGATTGACGGTATTGACGCGGGGTTAGCTCACCAGACATTGCTGGGTGTAACGGGGTCGGGTAAGACATTTACGGTGGCAAATGTGATTGCCACCTTAAAACGCCCAACCATGATACTTGCACCGAATAAAACACTGGCAGCTCAGCTGTATGGCGAAATGAAAGCCTTTTTTCCGCACAATGCGGTGGAGTACTTTGTTTCGTATTACGACTATTATCAGCCCGAAGCGTATGTGCCAAGTACCGATACTTTTATCGAAAAAGATGCGGCAATTAATGACCACATAGAGCAAATGCGCTTGTCGGCAACGAAGGCTCTGATGGAGCGCCGCGATGTGGTGGTGGTGGCATCGGTGTCTGCAATTTATGGTCTGGGTGACCCTGATTCCTACCTGAAAATGATGCTGCATTTACGGCGTGGCGATAAGCTTGATCAGCGGTTTATTCTGCACCGGCTCTCTGAGTTGCAATATAAGCGCAATGATCAGGCATTTCAGCGCGGTACATTTCGTGTGCGTGGCGATGTTATTGATATTTATCCGGCAGAATCTGACGATCATGCGGTTCGGGTCGAACTGTTTGATGATGAGGTTGATCGTTTATCGGTGTTTGATCCGCTAACCGGTCAGGTTCAGCAAGAAGTTGTGCGTTACACTGTTTACCCGAAAACCCACTATGTGACACCGCGCGAGAAGATCCTCGATGCCATTGAGCAGATTAAAACAGAGTTAGTCGAGAGAAAGGCTACGCTGCTGGAGCATCATAAATTGTTGGAAGAGCAGCGGATCAGCCAGCGAACGCAGTTTGATATCGAGATGATGAATGAGCTTGGTTACTGCTCGGGGATAGAGAACTATTCACGTTATTTGTCGGGTCGTAACCCCGGAGAGCCGCCTCCGACGCTGTTTGATTATCTGCCGCACGATGGTTTACTGATCATTGATGAATCACACGTTACCGTGCCACAAATCGGCGCTATGTATAAAGGTGATCGATCACGCAAAGAAACGCTGGTGGATTACGGTTTTCGTCTGCCTTCAGCACTCGATAATCGCCCGCTAAAATTTGAGGAGTTTGCTGCATTAGCACCACAGACGATTTATGTCTCGGCAACCCCTGGAAAATATGAACTTGAACACTCGGGCAGTGACATTATTGAGCAAGTAGTGCGGCCAACAGGATTGCTTGACCCCATCATTGAAGTGCGCCCAGTAACAACACAGGTGGATGACCTGCTTTCTGAAATTCATCTTCGTACGGCAATCAATGAACGCGTGTTGGTGACCACGTTAACTAAGCGGATGTCGGAAGATCTCACCGAATATCTCGAAGAACACGGTGTGCGGGTGCGTTACCTGCATTCGGATATTGATACGGTTGAGCGCATGGAGATCATCCGTGATTTGCGGTTAGGGCTGTTTGATGTGCTGGTGGGGATCAACCTTTTGCGTGAAGGGCTGGATATGCCGGAAGTCTCACTGGTGGCGATTTTAGATGCCGATAAAGAGGGCTTTTTGCGCTCCGAACGCTCATTAATCCAAACTATCGGGCGGGCCGCGCGGAATCTGAACGGTAAAGCCATTTTGTACGGTGACAAAATTACCCCTTCAATGGCCAAGGCGATCAGTGAAACTGAGCGCCGGCGCGAGAAGCAGCAACTGTTCAACCAGCAACATGGCATTACGCCACAAGGGCTGAACAAAGCAGTGGCTGATGTGCTGGATGTTGGTTCACGGGTTTCAGCAAAAGCTAAAGGAAAAACCAAAGGGCGAAAAGTAGCCGAATCAGCGCCAGCATATCATGCTATGTCGGCCAAAGAGCGCGAACACGAATTGCGCATACTGGAACAAAAAATGTACCAGCATGCGCAAAATCTGGAGTTTGAAGAGGCCGCGGCACTGCGTGATCAATTGCAACGGCTCAGAGAAGAGTTTATACAGCTATCATAAACCAGCTAATGCGCATGGCGCATTAGCGCTGCACTGTGGCACTATCAGCGCAAGGCCTGTTCAATGGCCTGTTTCAACAACTGACGATCGTGGCGGTAGGGGATATCGGCCGCCTCGAGCGTGGTTTGTACGATCCGGCGGTTTTCCAGCATACTGACATCAATATGCGGGCCGACCACCACACCGGTGATACAGCGCCGGCCAATGTGCCGCTCAATAATGTCGAGCTTTTCACCGACATTCAGTGTTGCGGCAGGGCTGTGCTCTTTGGCCAGATTACCGATATAGACCACATGTGCGGCATTAGCGTGCCGTATGGCCTCGGCAATTTCACTGTTTAGTAGCGGCGGCAGTAGGCTGGTCATAAAACTACCTGGCCCGATTAAAATCAAATCGGCGCGTTCAATTGCCGTTACCGCTTCGCGTGTAGCCGGAACGGGTGGCACTAACTCTAAAGAGAGTGGTAGCTCGGTTAGGGCATCAATATTGACCTCACCAAAAACTGACATACCATCAGCACACACTGCAGCCAAATCGACCGGATGCTCTGACATCGGAATAATATGGGCATCCACTTTCAATAAACGCCGCACCAGATTGATCGCATCTAAAGGCCGGACGCTCAGGTCATCAAGTGCTTTGAGCATTAAATTGCCCAAGTTATGCCCCGCTAAATCACCTTCACCGGTAAAACGGTACTCAAACATGGCAGAAGCCACGGTCGGCTCGGAGATCAGCTGATTAATGCAATTACGGGTATCCCCCCAAGCTATACCGCCTTCTGCCATACGAATACGGCCGGTTGACCCGCCGTTATCGGTGGTGGTGACAATACCGGTTAGGCGGTGACTCAGAGAGCCTAAAGAAGAGAGAACACGGCCTAACCCGTGTCCACCACCAATGGCAACAACATGATTTAAATCTGCAAGCATGGGGGTACGCATAATAAAGTCAGTATCAGATAACGGTAAGATACAAGAAGAGAGCCGACCATAAGAAATAATCTCACCAAACTCAATCAATAATGTTGACTGACCGCACGTTATGCTCTGTGTTTGCTGCTTATTTAATCCGTTCATCGGGCAGTAGTACCAAATGGCCTTCCGTATCAAAGTACCAACCTTTGATAATATGGTGTGCTGACATATCTTGAAAACCGGCCAATACCGTGTGCGCTTCGGTTAATGCGGTTTCATCATCATAACCGTGCATACGTTTGAGATATTTGGCCAGCTCGGTGATACCCACAGATTCGGTAATGTTGCTCATATCCACCCCATATATAAATGCATGTGTCTGTTATGAAGCGTAGACGGTTTTCATTATATTGGTGTGTAGTTGCCTCTCTTTTTCCTTCCCTTAAAAAGTTTGTAGGCTCTTTGGTATTGTTCAGAAAGCAAAGTTTAGAAAGAGAAATAGCAATTATTTACGAGAAGATCAGCAAAAGCAAAAAATAGGCAGGGCAGACTACGAAGCTTGATCAAGTTAGAATTTTTACCTGATACCCCTTGATGATGATTGTAATTTTGCTACACAGATACATAAAATAGCGATACGCTTTACATATATTGTGGTTATGTCGTCAAACTCACTGCATGCAGTGGACATTGCCGCCAAAAACTCCGAAGCCCTCTTGCCTAAGTGCAGCCATTGTTTGGCTGGATAGGGGAAGCTGGCCGTGGTTCAACGAGCCACCGGGTTGGGGCAGAAATGCCTTGGCCTCCCGACATTTGGAAAGGTGTTTTAAGGTGCAGCAACTTAAAGATATATTTAACCGTGAGTTTTATTACTTGCGGTTATCAATTACCGATGTGTGTAATTTTCGGTGCAGCTATTGCCTGCCTGATGGTTATAAACAGACCTCTAAAACGGCGTTTTTATCCCCGGATGAAACCCGCCGGATTGCGCACGCCTTTATTGCCTCGGGTACCGATAAAATTCGGCTGACCGGTGGCGAGCCGACACTGCGTCGTGATTTTCTTGAAATCGCCGAAGGTATCAGCGCAATTGCCGGATTGCGGACATTAGCGCTGACCACCAACGGCTACCGCATGGCCAAAGATGTTGCCCGTTGGAGAGCTGCCGGTGTTAATGCACTTAATGTGAGTGTTGATAGCCTAGATCCTCGCTTGTTCCATACCATTACCGGTGAAAATAAATTACAGGAAGTGATGGCGGGCATTGATGCAGCATTTACCGCCGGATATGAAAAAGTCAAAGTGAATACGGTGCTGATGAAGGGGTTAAATGATCGCGGCCTGAATGATTTTTTAGGCTGGATTAAAGATCGCCCGATTCAATTACGCTTTATTGAGCTGATGCAAACCGGCGAAATGGGTGAGCTGTTTACAAAACACCACCTTTCGGGGGGGGTAATCCGCGATATTCTGCTGCAACAGGGTTGGCAGCCGGTGGGAAAACAACGCAATGCAGGGCCGGCACAGGTTTTCCGCCATGAAGATTACTGTGGTGAAATTGGCCTCATCATGCCGTATGAAAAAGATTTTTGCCAAAGTTGTAACCGCTTACGAGTCTCGGCAACCGGTAAGCTGCACTTGTGCCTATTCGGGGATGAGGGAATTAACCTGCGAGATTTACTGATCGAAGATCAGCAACTCCCGTTGTTGCAACAGCGTTTACAGCAGGCGCTACTGAGTAAAAAACAGACCCATTTCTTGCATGCCGGTAATTCTGGCAGCACACCGCATCTGGCATCGCTGGGCGGATAATAAAAACCAAGATTACAATAACGATAGGAAGGAGTGACACGATGGGACACGCAATTGCTGATTTTCAGCCTGCAATGCTGGCGGTACTGACCGTATCAGATACCCGCACTGAAGAGAATGATACATCAGGCCAGTTTCTGGTGAATGCCGCGACAGACGCGGGACATCAGGTGGTGGCAAAAAGCATTGTGCCTGATGATGTGTATCAGATCCGCGCTATTGTGTCTGCGTGGATTGCTAACCCGCAGGTTCAGGGCATTCTGATCACTGGCGGAACGGGTTTTACCTCACGCGATACTACGCCTGAAGCTGTGCGTGTGTTGTTTGATAAAGAAGTGGAAGGTTTTGGCGAGCTATTCCGTATGGTGTCGTATGAAGAGATTGGTACGTCGACCATTCAGTCGCGCGCAATTGCCGGTTTTGCCAACCATACCGTGATTTTTGCTATGCCGGGGTCAACCGGTGCATGCCGCACGGCGTGGGAAAAGATCATCTGCGATCAGCTCAATGCTAGCCATCGCCCGTGCAACTTTATGCCCCATCTGAAAGCGTAATATCGGGAAGCGTATGACAGAGTTTACCCATATCAATACCCGTGGTGAAGCCAATATGGTTGATGTTTCAGCCAAAGATGAAACGGTGCGTGAAGCGCGTGCTGAGGCATTTGTTGAAATGGCTGAAACTACGTTGGCAATGATTATCGGCGGACAGCACCATAAAGGTGATGTGTTTGCCACCGCACGTATTGCCGGCATTATGGCGGCAAAACGCACGTGGGAGCTGATTCCACTGTGCCACCCGTTATTGTTGTCTAAAGTTGATGTCAGTATTGTAGCTGAGCCGGAAAAGCAGCGTGTACGCATTGAGAGTGTATGCCGTTTGAGCGGTAAAACCGGTGTCGAGATGGAAGCATTAACGGCAGCCTCGGTTGCGGCGTTGACCATTTATGATATGTGTAAAGCGGTGCAAAAAGACATGATTATCAGCCAGGTGCGACTGCTGGCAAAAAGCGGTGGTAAATCGGGCGAGTTTAAGGTGAGTGAATGATTCGGGTCCTTTTTTTTGCGCAGGTGCGTGAGCTGGTAGGCGAAGATATGCTGACACTGAGCGCAGAATTTGCCACGGTGGAAGCGTTACGGGTTGAGCTTTCTGTTCGCAGTGATAAATGGGCTCTGGCGTTGGAGAAAGAGAAACTGCTGGTGGCGGTCAATCAGACGCTAACCCCGTTAGACAGCCCGCTGCACGATGGCGATGAAGTGGCTTTTTTCCCGCCAGTAACCGGAGGCTGATGATGAACACAATACCGCCAGCACTGACGCGCATTCGGGTTAGCGAAGCGCCGTTTAGCATTGATGAAGAGCACAACTGGTTATCGTGCGATGATGAGAGCGGGGCAGTTGTCACGTTTGTCGGAAAAGTGCGCAATCATAATCAGGGTGATGATGTTGTCGCGCTTTGTTTAGAGCACTATCCGGCGATGACGGAAAAAGCCTTGGCGGATATTGTTTCGGAAGCCCGCAACCGCTGGCCATTGCACCGGATTTGTGTGATTCATCGGGTTGGTGATCTGCACTGCGGTGAACAAATTGTGTTTGTCGGGGTAAGTAGTGCGCACCGCGATGCTGCATTTGCTGCCAACACATTCATCATGGATTACCTGAAAATGCGCGCACCGTTTTGGAAAAAAGAGCAAACCCCCGAGGGTTCTCGTTGGGTGGATGCAAAGCACAGCGATAAAGAGGCCGCCGCGCGATGGTCAGATTTTTCCGCAAATTAAGTATAAGCTGCGCCAAATACACGGTCCGGAAAACGTGTTTGCCTGCCGTGGTGATCAGTGCCTGTATTACGCTAATCAGTAGCCCTGCTGTGCAGGCTGACACGCTCAATGTTGCGGTTGCCGCTAATTTTAAGCCTACGCTCGATGCGCTGGCTCCATTGTTTGCGCGTCAGTCAGGGCATCAGTTACGCATCACGTCGGCATCTAGCGGCGTGTTGTATACCCAAATTATTAACGGTGCACCGTTTGATGTTCTGTTGTCGGCAGACCGCGAGCGGCCAGAAAAGCTTGAACAAGAGCAGCGTACGGTGGCTGGCTCGCGTTTTACCTATGCACAAGGGCAACTGGCGCTATGGAATATCGGAGAGCCAGTTTCACTGGCTGACCCACAAACATGGCGTGGCCGTTTGGCGATTGCCAATCCGCGAACTGCGCCGTATGGCAGTGCAGCAAAAGCATGGTTAGAGCAGCATAAAGCGTGGCAATTGCCAGCATTAACCTTGATTACCGGTGCAAATATTTCGCAGACGTATCAGTTTGTTGATACCGGTAATGCCAATATGGGGTTGGTGGCGTATCCGAATGTGTTGGTTAATCACCCTAAAGGGCAAATATTGCTGTTATCGGCAGAGAGTTATCCGCCGATTGAGCAACAGGCCGTGATTTTATCATCCAGTACCCATCTGGCTGCTGCTGAGCAATTTAGCGCATTTTTGCGCAGCGAGCCGGTCAAAAAGCTGATCCGCGAGCAGGGGTACTTGCTGCCTTGAGTATTCCCTTATCAGCTTTTTTTCCTTTTTGTGAGATCTCCTTTTGCTGCTATGAGATCTCTTATTGTTATGGAATAGGGCAGAACCGTGTCTGAGGCTGATTGGCAGGCGGTCTGGCTGACACTGAAACTGGCCGCATCCACAACCTGTGTGCTGATGCTGTTCTCTCCGTGGCTAGCATGGTGGCTGGCGCGCAGTCAGAGCCGTATTCGCCCGTTGATTGAATCGTTGGTGTCGTTGCCGCTGGTGTTACCACCGACTGTGCTGGGGTTTTACCTGTTACTGGCATTTTCTCCGCAAAGCTTACCGGGCTCATATTGGCAGCAGCTTACCGGCCAGACTCTGGCATTTTCCTTTTCCGGTCTGGTTATTGCCTCAGTACTCTATTCACTGCCGTTTGCCGTACAACCGCTGCAAAGTGCGTTTGTGAATATGGGGGATAAAGAGCTGAATGCCGCACGGACACTCGGGTTCAACGGTATTGCCCGCTTCCGGTATATTGTGCTGCCGATGTCATTTCCCAGCTTTATTATTGCCGCAGCGCTGAGCTTTGCTCATACCATTGGCGAGTTTGGTGTGGTGCTGATGATTGGTGGCAATATCCCCGGACAAACGCAGGTGTTGTCAATTGCGCTGTTTGATCATGTCGAAGCGATGGATTATCAAAATGCCCACACGCTATCTGCCGGATTACTGCT
The DNA here is from genome assembly GCF_056522795.1 of Plesiomonas sp. ISS29. NCBI lineage: Bacteria > Pseudomonadati > Pseudomonadota > Gammaproteobacteria > Enterobacterales > Enterobacteriaceae > Plesiomonas > Plesiomonas sp. ISS29. The sequence goes on along the minus strand of NZ_JAWRZQ010000001.1, from coordinate 2,182,035 downwards.
ATTTTCCATAGCGATGCTGACCTTGGTTTACGGTGTGTTACAGCGCCGTCAGCGTCGGCTGTTAATTGGGTAGCGGGGTATCTGAGTGAGATTTTTCCGGCGTAAATTAAAGGGGCGTATCCCGAGCAGTTCTGTTCGAATAGCGCATACGGCAGATACTCTTTTCCAAAACCAAAACCAAAACCAAAACCAAAACCACAACCAGAATCAGGCTACAGGCGATCAAACCTTGCAGATACAGGTGCATGCACCTTTGTCTGACTTTATTCTGAATGTTGATATTACCCTGCCTGCGCGCGGTATCCACGGCATATTTGGCCACAGTGGGGCGGGGAAAACCACCTTACTGCAAATTATTGCAGGGCTAATGCCCGTAGAGCACGCTCGTATCAGTTTTGCTGGTGTGCAGTGGCAGTCTGCTTTACGCTCTATCCCGCCAGAAAAAAGATCTGTGGGTGTTGTGTTTCAAGATAGCCACCTCTTCAACTGGCTAACTGTTCGGCAAAATTTGAAATTGGCCGCACGTTATGCCACTAAAACTCCACCGGATATTATACAACTGGCCGAGCGGCTCGGGTTTACGCCGTTACTGGATTTAGCGGCACACAAGCTTTCTGGCGGCCAGCGGCAGCGAGTAGCGATTGCCCGTGCGCTAATGGCAACTCCAGCGCTGTTGTTGCTCGATGAGCCGTTATCGGCACTCGACAGCCATGCGCGCCGCCAGTTGACTGCCGAGATTGCGCGGTTAGCCGATGAGCTGGCTTTGCCGATGTTGTATGTCAGCCATGCCATGGAGGAGGTTGTCACGCTATGTGAGCAGATTGTGGTTCTGCGGGCGGGTGAGGTAGAGGCGCAGGGCGAACCGACCGATCTGTTTTCACGTACCGATTTATCACTGGCGCAACACCCTGAGGCGGCGGTACTGCTGAAAACACAAATTACTGGATATGATGCTGAAAATCAGCAGATTATCGCCGATTGTGAAGGGCAACTGCTGCGGATTCCGGGTGATGAAATTGCTCCGCAGGCATGGCGCTTACGGGTGCTGGCACGTGAGGTGCTGTTGTCACGCAGTGAGTTGCCGCCTTGCAGTGTGCAAAACAGGCTATGGTGTCGGATAACCCAAATTGGTGAACCGCATAATGGGATGGTGATGGTGCAACTGTATTGTGGCTTGCAGCCATTGCTTGCTCGTATTTCATGTCGAGCATTAAATCAGATGGCGTTGCGAAACGATGAGTGGGTTTTTGCCTACACTAAAGCGGTAGGATTGGTGGAATCGGTAATGACGGAGTTGCAGCCGTAGTCTTCCTACAAATAGGCCGATTAACAAGCATATAGGCTACTGTTAATCGGCTAACTTGATGTGATAACGCTCAGGATATATGTGCCGTTATCGGGTTGTATCCGCTTTGCAAGTTGCGTGCAGGTTATTGATTGTCTGTACGATCAGCACCGGCATTCTGATCAGCGTCGGCATTATGATCAGTACAGACATCACAATCAGCAAAACGCGGCAATGCCATTTCCCGAAATTGCAGGGTGCGCCCGTCAATCAGCAGTAATTTTCCTGCCAGTACTCGACCAATTTGAGTGATGTATTTAATGGCTTCTAGTGCTTGTAGGTTACCGACAACACCGACTATTGGGGCGATAACACCGGCTTCGACACAAGAGAGCGCATTTTCACCGAATAAGCGGCTCAGACAACGGTAGCATGGCTGATCTTCAGCATAGGTAAAGACCGAAAGTTGACCTTCAAAACGGATTGCTGCCCCCGATATTAACGGGGTTTTACTGTTAAAACAGAGCTGATTGAGCTGATTACGGCTATCGACATTATCGGTGCAATCAAGCACCAGATCGTGCTGAGTGATGAGTATAAATAAGTCATCATCCTCAAGTTTTCCGTTCAGTGGTTTTACGCGGATATGCGGATTGATAACCCGCAACTCTGCGGCCGCTGACTCGACCTTTGGCATACCAATACGCGCATCGCGATGCAGAACCTGCCTTTGCAGGTTCGAGAGTGATACGGTATCAAAATCGAGCAGTGTCAGCGAACCTACACCAGCAGCGGCCAGATACTGTGCGGCCGCGCAGCCTAATCCGCCGAGCCCGACAACCAGAATTGATGCTGCTTTCAGTTTCTCTTGCCCATCAAAGTCACACTCGCGCAGCACAATTTGGCGGTTGTAGCGCAAGGCTTCAGCATCGCTGAGTTCGGCTTGCATTGTTATGCTCCGAGTAGGGTATTAAACGGCTCTACTGTCACCATTTCACCGGCACTCACATGCCCGCGATCTTGTTCCAGCACAATAAAACAGTTTCCCTGCATGAATGAGCTGAAGATATGTGACCCTTGATGACCGGTTGAGCTGACACTTAAGGCCATCGTACCGGTTTGCGGATCAAGAGTGCTGTGTAATACACCGCGCTGAAAGTCGATCCGCCCTTGTGATTTTTTCAGGCGGTCATTACAGCGGACCTGAAAACTCAGCGGCATTTTCCATGTACTGTGTCCGGACAATACGGCAATAAGCGGTTGTACCAACTGATAAAAGGTGACTGCTGCAGAAACCGGATTACCCGGTAATCCGCAGAACCAGCTGTGCTGCAAGCGGCCAAAGGCAAATGGTTTGCCCGGTTTTATTGCCAGTTTCCAGAAGGCGACTTCACCCATTTCATCCAGAATTTGCTTGGTATAATCGGCTTCACCCACAGAAACTCCGCCTGAGCTTATCACCAGATCGGCTGCGGCATCGGCCTGTTCAAAAGCACGGCGAAAAGCATCAGGATCATCAGGGATAATGCCCAGATCAATGATCTCGCAATCGAGCTTTTCCAGCATTAAACGAACAGCCAGCCGATTACTGTCATAAATTTGCCCGTCGGCCAGAGGCTGGCCCGGTTCACGCAGTTCATCGCCGGTAGAAAAAATGGCCACTTTCAGACGGCGGTAAACGCTCAGGTGAGCAATGCCGAGTGAGGCGATCATCGGTAAATGTACTGTACTGAGTTTTGTGCCCGCAGGCAGTATGTCACTATCGCGTTGTACATCTTCACCTGCCAAACGAATATTCTGCCCCGCACGCACAGGGTGGGTAAAGGTAACGCCTTCTGCCGTTACCTCGGCCTGCTCTTGCATGATTACTGCGTCGCAACCGTCTGGAATGACTGCGCCGGTCATGATCCGAATACAAGTGCCTGCTGGCCATCCGCCATTGAACGGTGCACCTGCAAAGGCTTTACCGGCAACAGGTAAACAATGTGGCGTGGTAAGATCAGCGAGTTTCACAGCGTAACCATCCATTGCCGAATTCGCAAAAGGCGGTACATTGATGGGTGATTGCAGTGCAGCTGCTGTAATCCGGCCGGAAGCGTGATCCAGTGCAATGGTTTCTGCTGTACAGCAACAAGAGACACGTGCTAACAAGGTAGATAATGCTTGCTCTAATGTTTGCAAACCCGTATTGGCACAGCAATCCATGTGATACTCCTCTTATCTTTTTGTATTTATTCTCGATTTTTCTAGCTTTACGCTGTTTTGGCGGTAAAGCGAGTCTGGCTTTTCGGTCGTCAGTGATTTTTTTGGTATCAAGTTTTCTAGTATAAAGCCTTCGGCAAGGGAATCGCATTGATTTCATTCCTAAGGTAAGGTGAATGCCGTAATAGTGTTTATGTGGCGCATTATGTGGTTTATATGTAGCATTTTGTTTTCACTAATGTGTGTTTTTGTGGTTGAATTAACGGGTGTTTGTATTTTTAAACGCGCAGTTGCTTTATATAGGTGCAATAAAATGAAATAACCTGATTAACATCAAGGTAGATTTTTTTTTCGTAAGGGTTATGCTTCTAAAAAACAGATATTTATCGCCTGTCATGTTTTAAAGGGTGATATGTCGTTGTCAAGACAACAAGCAGTGACCCCAGCACCATATAGAACAATATTATAGGGGTGACAGCGCAACCTTATTTATGTGGAGAACATAATGCCATCGCTCACTGAAGACGCTAATAAAGTTCGTGCTGCACTTGAGGCTCATGGCCTTGAAACACCAATGAAGTTATCTGGATTAGATAAAAATACGCGTCGGGAACAAATTCAGCACCATATGACAGAAGTGATGCGTTTGCTGGATCTGGACCTGAGTGATGACAGCCTAGCGGAAACACCGCGGCGCATTGCGAAGATGTATATCGATGAGATTTTCTCGGGATTAGATTACAGCGCCTTTCCCAAGATAACCGTTATTGAAAACAAAATGCATGTTGATGAAATGGTCACAGTACGAAATATTCATCTGAACAGTACGTGTGAACACCATTTTGTGACTATTGATGGCGTAGCAAACATTGCGTATATTCCGCGTGATAAAGTTATTGGTCTGTCTAAATTAAACCGTATTGTGCTCTTTTTTGCCCAGCGCCCGCAGGTGCAAGAACGTTTAACGCAGCAAATTTTAATTGCGTTACAAACACTGCTCGAAACAGACAATGTTGCGGTATCTATTGATGCGGTACACTATTGTGTAAAAGCACGCGGTATTCGTGATTCAGGTAGTTCGACAATGACCACTGCGCTGGGGGGAATATTTAAATCTAACCAGAGCACGCGTCAGGAGTTTTTAAGTGCGGTACGCAGTTAGTATATAGTATATTCTGCGGTGGTAGCCGGCCAAACTTAACCTTGTTGTAAGAGAAGGGTGCTGAAAAGCATCCTTTTTGTTTGTATTCGTTTTTTAGCCCTTATTGGGGTATTTGATATCAGCCATGATGGCATAAGTTAACATAATAATAGCGAGAGGTTGCATGCAAGAACGTTTAGCCGTGTTGGATGGCGCCCGTGGTGTTGCGGTATTGGGGATTTTACTGCTCAATATTATCAGTTTTGGATTACCACAGGCGGCATATTTAAATCCGGCATTTGCGGGGCTGCCTTCTGCAACGGATACATGGGTATGGGCAACACAAAGTTTGTTTGCCGAGCAAAAGTTTCTGACTATTTTTGCGCTGTTGTTTGGCGCGGGTTTGCAATTGCAGTTACGGCGCGGCAAGGGCAACGAATTTATGAAATCGCGCCTGTCATGGTTACTGCTGTTTGGGTTAGTGCATACCCTTTTTCTGTGGGATGGTGATATTTTACTCTCTTACGGGCTGGTGGGTTTAATGTGCTGGCGGATGATCCGTGATGCGCAAAGCCCGCGCAGCTTACTGCGCTTTGGTCTGGTGCTGTACAGTTTGGGGTTGTTGCTGTTGTTAACCTTGGGGTGGCTGAGCCTGAATGCTGCGCCGAGCACCTTTTGGCAACCCGACTGGCTTACGCTCGACAGTGAAATTACAACCAAACTCAATGGTGGCTGGGGCGCGGTAACGTATCGTTTTCATCAGATGATCTCAATGTTATTGGTGGTAATGCTGCAATATGGCTGGCAACTTGCCGGGTTGATGGTGGCGGGAGCTGGGCTTATTCGTAACGGTTGGCTACAGGGCAGCCGGTTACCGCATCAATATTGGCGTAAGGCCATTGTGCTGATTTCACTGGGGTTACTGATTCAAAGCCCGAGTGTTTGGGCTAATATTGCCGTAAAGTGGGATTTTCACTGGAGTGCGTATTTCGGGCAGATCCCGCGTGAAATTGCTGCGCCGATTCAGGCAATGGGCTATTTGGCATTGTGGTATGCGATATTCCCACATATTCAGCATTCACGCTTTGCGCAGGCAATGGTCTCTGTTGGGCGAATGGCGCTGAGTAACTATATTTTACAGACTCTGCTATGCAGCCTGATTTTCTACCATTTTGGCTGGTTTAATCAGCTTGATCGGGTGCATTTATTGATGATTGTGCCGGTTATCTGGCTGGTTAATATTTTGTTTTCGGTTATTTGGTTGCGCCATTTTTCTCGGGGGCCACTGGAGTGGGGGTGGCGAAAACTTGTCTTACTCAGTGTGCGCCATCATCACCCTGCGTAGTGTTTCTATATAGTGATTAACCGGTAAACGGGTTAATCGCGTGCCCATGGCGGAGTGACAACCATAGGTTGCTGATCTGCCTTGGGTGCTGTAGGTATTGAGGCAGGTTCAGGCAACACTGCGGTGTGCTCCGAGAGAGACAGAATTTGTTGCGGGAGAGTCTTTAATGCAGGCTCAGCAAGTGCCGGTTCAAATACAGTGAAAGTGGCTGATTCTGGCGTTAACTTAGGTATTGGCTCTGGTAGTACCACATCCCCTTGAGGAATTGGCTCTTTTGGCCCTAAAAAACGGGGTTGGCTGCCAAGCAGATAGAGGTCAGAAACCGCAGCAAGGCGGGCAAATATTTCACGGGTGCGTGTTTTCAGGTAATTGTCTGGCATGGAAACGGCAAAGCAGACTGCATTAATGTTGTAGTGGTGCGCAATCATTAATGCGCGTTCGCAATGAAAGCGTTGTGTGATGATAATAAATTTTTCTGTATCGAACACTTTTTTGGCGCGAACTACTGAGTCAAGGGTGCGGAATCCGGCAAAATCGAGCACGATAGCTTGTGGTGGTACACCATCTTTAATTAGATCTCGGCGCATATTACGCGGTTCGTTATAACTGAGTTGCGCATTATCACCGCTAACCAGCACACGTTTAATTTTTCCTTCATGGTACAAGGCGGCTGCACCATCAATACGGTTAGTATAAAAGCTGTTCAGTTTTCCCCGACTGATATATTTGGCCGTACCCAGCACTAGCCCGACAGGTGCATCAGGCAGTAGCGTTGCATCTTCATAGATATAGGGTGAAAAGCGCCAGCTGATCCAGCGATCAAGCAGCAGCAGTGTTAATACCGCTAATAATGCAAGAAACAATAAATATTGTAAGCTTTTACGCCACATGGCAACTCATCTACCTTTACCCATATCCTCTTTACTTTACCGCACTATACTTTACCGTACTATCTCATTGAAAGCACGATACAAAAGTAAGATGGGGGGCTGTTTATGTGCTCTGTATTAATTCGATATCCGATCAAGCGCTATTTTTGCAAAAGCACACGACGATCTCAATTGAAGATGTGTTAATTCCTGTACTAATCAGTTTTATATCAGAGAAGTCAGTAGGTTAGGGGTTAGTATTTAACGCCGAGGTTGTATCTAACACGAGGTATTGACCCGTAGATAAGCATAGGTTTACAGGATAGAAAAAATCAGAGAGCCGTTGCTCTCTGATTCTATAGGATTGGGATAAAGCCGATTCAGGGGTATTGCTGAGGCCGGTTTATGAAAATGGCCTTCCTATCGGCTTTATTTAACAGGCAATTTAATGCCTGTATTATTTAGAACGAGGTGCGTTTGTATTGGCGGTATTCTGCATTCCAGAAGTTCTGCTCGATATTGTGCTCAAGTGCTTCATCAGGTGTTTGTACGGCTACACCATCAAATTGCGCAGCTTTTGCCACTTTTAATGCAATATATTTGCTGAGCTCTTGGATTTCAGACAGGCACGGCAACAGTGAGCCTTCACCATTATTAGCCAGTGGTGAACGGTCAGCCAGTGCACGGCTTGCGGCCATCAGCATATTGTCGGTAACACGGCGAGCGCCTGATGCGATAACACCCAAACCGATACCCGGGAAAATGTACGAGTTATTGCACTGGGCTACTGCATAGGTTGTACCAGCGTGCAATACTGGGGCAAACGGGCTGCCTGAGGCGACCAGTGCTGCACCGTCTGTCCAGCGAATAACATCTTCAGGACGGGCTTCGACACGTGAGGTTGGGTTTGATAACGGCATCACAATTGGGCGAGCACAGTGAGCATGCATTTCACGAATGATCTCTTCGGTGAACAGCCCCGGTTGCCCAGATACACCGATTAATACGGTTGGTTTGGCGTTACGCACTACATCCATCAGTGAGATGGTGTCGGAAGAGAGATCCCAGTTTTGTAAACGGTCGGTTTTTTGTACCAGCTTGGTCTGGAATTCAAGCAGTGTTGGCATTTGATCGGTCAATAGGCCAAAGCGGTCAACCATAAAGACCTGTGAACGTGCTTCTTCATCGCTCAAGCCTTCAGCTTTCATTTGCGCAATAATTTGTTCGGCAATACCGCAACCGGCAGAGCCTGCTCCGAGGAAAGTAATGCGCTGATCGCGTAGCTGGCTGCCTGCGGCTCGGCTTGCGGCAATGAGGCAACCGAGCGTGACGGCGGCAGTGCCTTGAATATCATCATTGAAGCAGCACAGCTCATCGCGGTAGCGGTTCAGCAGTGGCATGGCATTTTTTTGTGCGAAATCTTCAAACTGCAGCAGAACATTTGGCCAGCGGCGTTTTACGGCTTGGATGAATTCATCCACAAAAGCGTCGTACTCTTCACCGGTAATCCGTGGATGACGCCAGCCCATATACATAGGATCATTGAGACGCTGCGGGTTATTCGTACCCACATCAAGGACGACCGGCAAGGTGTATGCCGGGCTAATACCGCCACATGCGGTATACAGAGAAAGTTTACCGATAGGGATACCCATGCCGCCGATACCCTGATCGCCTAAACCTAAAATACGCTCGCCGTCAGTCACCACAATGACTTTAACATTCTGCTTGGTCGCATTTTGCAGCATGTCATCAATACGGTCACGGTTTGGATACGAGATGAATAGACCCCGTGCACGACGGTAGATATCAGAGAATTGCTCACAAGCCTGACCCACTGTCGGGGTATAGATAACCGGCATCATCTCTTCAATATGGTCTTCAACTAAGCGGTAAAACAGCGTTTCATTGGTATCTTGAATGTTGCGCAGGAAAATGTGCTGGTTGATTTCACTGTGGAAACTGGTGAACTGTTTGTAGGCTCGGTTAGCCTGTTCTTCTATCGTTTCAATAGCCTCAGGTAACAAGCCTTCTAAATTGAAAAATTGGCGTTCATCCTCAGTAAAGGCGTTGCCTTTATTCAACAAAGGAGTCTCTAGCAGTGCTGCACCGGCATAAGGAATGTAAAGGGGGCGTTTGGTGTCCTGATTATTTTCAGTTGTCATAGTCTTTAGTGTAAATAAGTTTGTAGGAAAGGCAGGGCAGATCCTAGGACGATGCAGTAGAAAGTAAATTGGTATTACTCATAAATGTGCGAGCGCGCAAGTTATGGGGGATTTAATGTGCCAGAATCAGAGATGGCTGACATTGTTAATATCGGTACAAAGTGGTAAATCTTACGGAAAAGATGCGTAATCAGCCGTACGGTCTGGTTATTGAGGCTATTCTGGTTATGGTTTGGGTAGTTCTGTAGATGCTTGTGAAAGAAGCAGATTATCTGCGTAGAGCTCTATAGAGATGGTGACTTTATCCGCCGATGAGAGAGCTAAACGCATGGAAGAGAGCACTTCGGGGTTATCGGCATCAAAGTCACTTTCTTGGTGTTGTGATGTGCGGTTAGTACCTGATTTTCCTTCTTTTACAATACTAATATGGTAGTGGCATAGGCAATCTTGGGTTGTTTTTGCGTAAGCAACCACGGTTGACTCAGTACCCTGTGTTTTTACATCAAACCAGATTTGTGCTTGTAATGCACCCGCCAGCAATAGAGCCAACATAGTTATACCTTTTATCCAGTTAGTTATGATTTATACTGTGTAAATATAGTACGTTACGTATAAAACAAAAGAAGCGGAATACCTGAGTTTCCGCTTCTTTTAGCTGTGGTCTGATATAGAGTGTAGATCTATTTTTAGTAATAGCTTAACAATGTTCAGCTAATTTTGTGTGACATTGGCGGTATTGTGACCACCGTATTGTGTTACGGTAGCTAAATCACCAAAGGCACTCTGGTCAACGGTAACACTGTTATGGTGGCCATTTTGGTAGGTGTCTGAGGTATTCATACCACCGGATTGCTTGATATCGGCATCATTACGGCGGCCAATTTGTACGGCATCAACGTCATTATTCAGGCCACGTTGTTTGACTTGCGCGGTGTTGTTTTGCCCGGTTTGGCTTACATCGATATCATTAAAGCGTCCACGTTGTTTCACGATAGCATCGTTATAAGAGCCTGATTGATCCACGGTGGTATCGTTACGACGGCCTGATTGTGTGACTTGAGCACTGTTTGCTGTGCCGCTTTGGTCTATATCAATATCATTTTTACGACCACGTTGAGTAACATCCGCGCTGTTTTTATTACCGTGCTGATCGATATCAGTTTTATTTAGCTGGCCTTTTTGTGCAACATCGGCACTGTTTTTACGGCCAAACTGGTCAATGGTGATATCGTTGCGTTTACCGCTTTGGTCGACCGTGGCATCATTTTTCCGGCCGCGCTGGTCTATATTGGTATCATTTTTATAACCGGCTTGCAGTACGTCAGCACTGTTACGTTTACCGCGCTGTTCAATATTAATATCATTTTTACTGCCACCCTGATCGGTGACGGCACTGTTGCGTGAGCCACTTTGGTAAATGGTGGTATCACTCATTGAGGCATTGAGTTGTTTTGAATCAGCGGTGTTTTTAGTACCCAGCTGGGTAACATCAATGAGTACATCGTTAGAGCCACTTTGCAGAGCATCTGCCAAGTTACCATTACCTGATTGGTAAATGGTTGTTTGTTGATTAGCAGCATTAATAGCAACGGAGCCTAAAATAGCGACGGTGATGATAGACAGATTCAACATTTTCATTATAAAAATCCTCAGTGTTGCTTTGCCTGAATTAATTCATCGGTTTGCTAATTACTTTGTGACAAGGTAATTGGTAAACCTACACCATGTTGCACGACTGCAGCACTAAGGCCTGTGCCGTTTTGATTAATGTTAGCTTGATTACTCGAGCCAATTTGTATAACAGCTGCGTAGTTGTTAAACCCATATTGATTAATCGCTGCATTGTTGGCGTAACCGCTTTGATTAATATATGCTTCGTTGCCTGAACCGTATTGTGAAACATCAGCAATGTTATTTACCCCTGACTGTTCAGCAAACACCGTATTGTGTGAGCCATACTGGGTGAGGGTGAAATCATTGCCTTTTCCTATTTGCCTCAATGATGCATCATTAAATACACCGTGCTGAAGAATATCAGTGCTGTTTTTGTATCCAGCCTGATAAATATCAACGGTATTGAAGTTTATCTCATCAGACGCTAAATCTTCTGCTGCATAAGTTGTCGGGATTAATGACAGCAAAATAAGCGCAGGTAGCCAAGAATACTTTCGCTGCATTAGAGTTACTCTTTTATCCGCTTTGCGTTTCAAGCAGCCTAATTATTGGCGGGATGTTAATAACTATAAATAAAACTATATTCGTATTTGTATGTAATATTACATTATAAAGTATTAATTATTTTTATTTTCCATCGATAAATTGTTGTTTTTATTTGACTGTGCATAATATTAATAGTGGTTAGGTATTAATTATTTTGGCTTCTGGTTTGTTATTTTTTGTTATTTTTTGTTGTTTGAGGTTGGTTTTTAGTGTGATTCTTATCATCGCGTAAATTTAATTAGTGAGTATTTATACGGTTTCTTTAAAATATAAGATGCAAGAAAATAAGTTTTGAAAAAATGTGAATATGGCTGAGGATAATATAAAAGTAAAAAAAGACCGCCAGAGCGGTCTTAATAAGGGTTAAAGAGTAATATCTACGGAGGTAATCAATCTACATTCGCAGGTACTTCTTCTTTCATATAGCGCTGAATAATCGGGTTATTTATCTCAGATGGGTTTTGTAACCCCCACAGGTTTTGTTTTAACCCCTCAACAATAAGGTGGGCTACGCCGGATTCGAGCGCGGCCATCATACACAACATAACCGGTTCATTGGTGGTAAATCCGGCTTCAAGTTCGAGTAATCGCTGAAACTCAATAAACCTAAAGACACCGGCTGAAAATTCATTCGAGAGTATGGTTTTACTGGTATTTACCGAAAGCAGTATTTCGCCGGTTCTGACATCGACCGCTCGCAGGTTTACCGCAACCTGATCAACCCGATATTTTCCTGATGCGCCAATGCCGAAATAACGGGCGCCCGCACCACCAGTTTTAATATCGGTATCATAGCCAATAATAGCGCCTTCAATCAGTACGTTGGCAGAAAGCAGTGAGGGCAGAGGGTTTTGGTTATTGGCTGCAACCGTACCACTTTCTTGGGCTGCCCGAATGATTTTACGTTCATTGAGTAAGTTTTGCAGCCCCTCACGTTCTAACGGTACAAACCAGCCGGAGTCTTTTAATGCTGAGGTTAGCATGGCATTACCGCTTTGTGGCACAGCAGTAGAGAAGTTGCTGGCAGGAAGCGGTTTAAATTGGCCAGTTTCATCCTGAACAGAATAAACGGAGACAATTATTTTCCCGTTTGGTTTTGGCAATTGAACCAGATCTTTATAGGTGCTAGGGCGCGGCATTAAGGTTGGTTTTGCACCTTCCTTGGGTATATCAGTGACCGCACATCCCCCCAGTAATAACACTGCGGTTAAAATCATTGCTCGCATAGAGGTAACCCTTATAGATTAATTTGTTGAGCGGCCACTGACTTCAATGGTAGAGGTTTGTCCGGTTTTTTTATCGGTAATTAAGACCACGAGCTGACCGGCATTGCCACCTTGTTGCACTTTTACGGAAAAGTCATTGGTTGAGATTGATTGTCCGGCAGTCGGATTACTTAATAAATCACTCACCAAATTTGATTGTAATAATTCGCTTAAGTTATCAAGCGCTGACGGGGTTGCTAGTGCTGATTCGAGTGAAGGATCACGGTAGCTATTTTGAGCCTGAGCACCTGACATTAAATAACCGCCGTTATTCGGGTTTCCCCCAAAATTGGGGTTTACCGGCTGGTAAATCAACGGGCTAGCCTGTGCTAAGAGACTTAGCATGAGCATAGGAGCTGTAAGCAGTATATTTTTTTTCATAATATCTCCATCAAAACTCATCAGAGGCTAATTCATCGGTTTTTAGCAGTGCTTTATCAAACATAATTTTTGCTAGGTTATCAGCTGTTACAACAATGGCTTGATTAACGGTTTTCTCTAAACTTTTTTTACTGGGAAAAAGTACAGTTCTAAATAACACATTTTGTTCATTTTTTATGGTGATAATACTTCCCCAACGTGCACTGGGTTTCTCGTAAATGGTCAGGTTGATATGATCACTGGCTTGCCATTTATCACTAAATAAGCGATAAAAATCATGGCCAACGGGGGTAATAGTTCTGTTGGTGATTAATCCAGCAATTTCCAGCTCAACAGCATGCAGTGGTGGTGGATATAAGGTAGTTAATACCAATATGGCCACGGCTAGCAGGCTAGCAGTAAATTTTCGCCACAGGATAATAGGGGAGTTATTCATGGCGGTTATGACTGTTGTTTAACATTTTCTTCGGCCCAGTAGATCGCTTGTGTGCGATTTCTAACATTTATCTTTCTGAATAAATTGTATAAATGCGATTTAATTGTATGCTCACTGACAAACAAGGTGCTGGCGATCTCCATATTTGATGCACCTGAGCGTAGTTTTTCCAAGATCTCTTTTTCACGCAATGTCAGTTGCGGATAGTTGGCCGTACCGCGTTGATGCACACGTAAATGCTCGATTAACAAGCTGGTTAAGCTGCGCGGCAACCAAAACTCACCCTGAATAACAGATTTAATACCTTTGACTAGCACATCTTCACTTTCATCTGTTTTAAATAATCCACAAATAGAGGGCCATGCAAGAACATCCTCCTGTGAATAGGTATCTGACATATTAAACAGCAGTGTTTTAATATTGGCTCGATACTTAAATATCTGATATTGCCAGAGTTTAATCTCTTTGTTATCCATCTCTGCCATGTCAAAAAGCATGACAGTCAGTGCAGAGGGCACATCATCTAGCGTATTGTGTAGGTTATGGATGCTAACAGGCAGAGTTGTCTTTTCCCGTAAGGTTCGACTTAATGCGCTAACCTGAAGCGATGGTTTGGTAATAAGCAGCAAATGCGCTTGTTTTTCCATAGTAAACCTCATCAGCTATACGGGAATATGCACTTTATGATTAGTACGAAAGCGTAGCGGATTAATCTTATTTCTTCCGCCTCCCTATTTATATGCCATTATGTTTCATTACTGAGATAACAAGCAGTTAGCACTTATTACTTAAAGAATGTTTAATTACTTTATAAAGAAATATTCTATTAAATGAGGGGATATAAAATAAGCATAGTCAATCGTAAAAAAATAGCCTGCTTAATTAAGCAGGCTATAGATACCCGTTGATGAGATGGCGTAGAAAGAGGGTTAAGTTTTAATTCTATGCCGATTGCTGGTGCTCGCGGTGGGTAATAAATGCCGTAGCCGCAATAATAATGGCTGCACCAAGCCACAAACGGCCAGGAGGAGCCCAGCCAAACACAATCCAACCGGCAGCAATATTGATAGGTAATTTAAAATTATCAAAGGGTTGCACAAAAGAGGCATCAGCACTGGCGTAAGCTTTGGCAATGGCGGTTTGTGCAAATGCGGTGAGTAACCCGACAACCAGTAAAATTGCGCCACTATAGAGCGTTGGCAGTGTAAATTCTGGAATGGCTAATACCAGATTAAAAGGAGTAATTAGCAGTAACAGGTAAACCACCATGGTGGTAGATGAGTCATGATGAGAAAGTTTTTTGACCATTAATGAGTAACTTGCCCAGAAAAAGGCGGCGGCCAGCGGCAACAAGGTAATCAGCTTAAACTCACTTCCCCACGGCTCAAGAATAATCATTGCACCAATAAACCCAGCTAACGTAGCACACCAGCGGGCCACGCCGACTTTCTCCCCTAAAAAAAGCCCTGAACCGAGTGTGGCAAACAGCGGTGATGTCATCAATAACGCAATGCCTTGCCAGATAGGAATAGGGTAGGCCAGCGCCCACAACCAGCACTGAATACCGATAACCGATAAAAAGATACGAAACACATGCTGCCCAAAATGCTGGGTATGCAAAGAGCGCCGTAAACCGGTTTTCAGTAACCAAGGCAGCATGGCTATCAGCGCAACAAGATACTGATACAGAGCAACAGAGGTTGAAGGCAGGCGCATATGAATGCTGATGTATTGTGTCAGCGTATTAATACAGGCAAAAGCGAGCCCAGCCAGAATCATCCAACTGGCGCCGACTAATGGTCGGTGAGTGTGCATTGTCATGAGGGGCTACTTAAAATCTTCGGCAATCAGTCACAAATTAAGGGAAGTAGTGTACCGATTTCCTGCCAGCAACACAGCAAAACCGAACATAAAAAGTGGGATATAAGCGAAACATAAAAAGAATAATATCTGTTGTAAAACAAGCGTTAAAAAATAGCAGCGAAAAAATAGCCACACCAGAGTTTGCTGATGCGGCTACGCTACATTTAGTTACACCGTCACGCACTCACAGGATGGTAAGCCCAGTGCATGCAGCATGACATCAGTTGCTGGTTGCTGATTAATGGTTTGCACGTGGCTTTGCACCAATACCGTACGAGTAATTTGGCTGAAAGCCTCACCAGAAAGATTTAGGTTGATTAATGCCGCTTGCAGCGGGGGTAGGCTTGGGTTAAACGCCGCATTTTCAGCATACATCCCCTGATAAATCTGGCCTGATGCCGTTTGCAGGGCAACGCCTGAATAGCTTTTGCTGTAAGGCGCATGGCTAGCATTGGCCGCCGATAATGCCTGTTGTATTACCGTGTCTTCTTCCATATCAACTTGTTTTTCAATGGATAATTGGTGCATTTGGTTATCCATCAACAGTGTGGTGATATTCAGATCGCGCGGGCCAAAGGCTTCCGGCAGATAGTCGTGTAACTTGCTTGCGGTACGTGCGGGAAGATGAATGTTGAGTGTCGGCGCGGCGTTGAGTTCATTCATAAACTGGCGGCAATGCCCGCAGGGTGAGTAATTAATGGTGATATCGCTCAGGGCTTTTTCGCCACGGATCCACGCATGCGTAATGGCACTCTGTTCTGCATGCACAGTTTGTTGCATTGCTGCACCGGTAAACTCCATATTGGCACCAAAATAGAGATTACCGCTCACACCTTTTGCTACCGCACCGACATAAAATGCTGAAATAGGGGCAACAGAATAGGCCGCTGCCAGAGGAAGCAGTGCTAGTGCAAGCGCCTCACTGGTCATGTTGCAGGCTGATTGCAGTGCAACCACCTCATCATGCGAAAGCCATCCGGCAAAACCAGCACGAGATACATAGGGAGTGAGCGCCGCAGCTAAATCACGCGGAAGATGGGTGAGTGCTGTTTGAATTCTCTCGTGCATTCGTGTGATCCCTTTTTATTCTCAGTTATAGGATCAACGATTCTAGAGAGCAAATATGAAATTTAGTGTGATGGATGTCACTTTTTAATGTAATGAATATTGATTGCATTCATTATTGTGAGAGTTATCCCACAATAATGATGTGTTAATCGCTTATAAGGCTATTATGCTCAATGCAATATATGCAGCAGAACAGGGAAGATCAGTGGAGCAATTAAAGAGGTAATAATGCCGCAGATCACCAGTGCCAAAGAGCTGAACGCACCTTCAACATAATCTTCCTCTGCGCAGCGTGCCGTTCCCAGTGCATGCGAGGCATTACCCATAGCCAACCCACGTGCAGAAGGGTGGTGTATTTTCAGCCAGCGCATATAAATATGGCCAAATACTGCACCGAGTAAACCCACATAGATAACTGCAACTGCAGTAATGGCCGGAATTCCGCCAATATTTTGCGCCACAGCCATAGCAATCGGCGTGGTGACCGATTTCGGAGCAATAGATGCGGCCATTTCAGGTGAAGCGCCCATCAGTAACGCGATGGCAGTGCCGCTGACAATGGCAAAAAAAGAGCCGACAAAACAGATCCCGATGATTGATTTCCAGCGAGCACGGATTTGATGTAACTGCTCATACAGCGGAAACGCCAATGCAACCACCGCGGGTTGTAGCAACTGATTTAATAGCTTACTGCCCGAAAAATACTCGCTGTAGGGGATACCCGTACAGACCAAAAATGCGATCAAGACCAGCATAGAGATCAGCAGCGGATTCATCAGCGGTGATTTTATTTTGGTTGCTAACCAGCGAGCAGCAAAAAATACGCCCAAGGTCAGCGGTAAAGGCCACCATATCATGACTGTTTCTCCACATCTGAATCTGTACTTTTCGGTGTTTCCGAATCCGGATTTTTTGCATGAATACGCTGATACACCACAGCCACGGCGGTCATCACAATAATAGTGCTGACGGTAGTGGATGCCAAAAATGCACCTAATTCACTGGATAACTGGTTGTAATGATTAATTAACCCGACACCGATTGGAATAAACAGCACAGCCATATAGCGGATGAAAAGATAACAACCTGATCTGACCCAGTCAGGGCGAATGACTCGAGTACAAAGCAGCGCAAATAGCACCAGCATACCAATAATACTGCCGGGAATATTCAGATGCAGCCATTCAGACAGACCGTTACCGATCCATAAACAGATGAAAATTAATGCAAATGCGCGGGCATAGCCCCATATAGAGTGAGTAAATTGTGACATAGGAATAGACAACGCTTAATAAACTTAAATCATCATACAATTGTTTTTTGAAACGCGCCATAGATCACACAATGTATAATGTGTGCACGAATATTTCCGACACTACCACACTCAGTACCGATGAAGAACCGTTATTCGTGCAATAACGCTGTTGTTGTCTAGCCAGAGATAATTTTTGTGAATCACACCAAACTTGTCTAAATAGCCAGCAACTAACCAATAAACACAGGATTATGGCGAAAATTGGTGTTATTTGATCAAAATCACCCCCCAGAGGTACTGGACAAAGCCAAAACTGGATTGATAGACTAAAAAAGTATTCAGCAGCCGGTAACCGGTTGTTGTTACGCCTAAAAAGTTCGGATGAAGGTATCAGGAGAGTGGGGAATCGACCCTACGCCGAAGAAGTAAATCTTTCAGGCGCTGTTTTCAACAGCAAAGACTGTTACTGGACGAGCCCTTGGAGAGAGCCATTGAATTGGACGCCGAAGGCGCAAGGTAGCTCCCGCTACTCAAACGCTCAGGCAAAAGGACAGGGGAAGAGATGTGCGGAAGATTGACCCAGCAGGGGCAATCTGCGTTGTGCTATGAGTGTTTTGGTGAGCTTCATACGTCCACATATCTGTTTCTCCTCCTAAATGGTTAGATTTATTACCTTACAGGAGGAATATTGTGTTTGATCTGCAATCAGTATTGCAAAGCGTTGATAATCTGGTTTGGGGCGCGCCTTTGCTGACACTTTTAGTCGGCACCGGTGTTTACTTAACCCTACGGCTTAAGCTTATTCAAATTATCTGCCTACCTCGGGCATTTTCCTATATGTTCCGTTCAGAGCCGGGGCAATCTGTCGGTGATGTCAGTGCATTTGCTGCATTGTGCACGGCACTGTCGGCTACTATCGGCACGGGAAATATTGTGGGTGTAGCTACCGCGATTAAAGCGGGCGGCCCCGGTGCACTGTTCTGGATGTGGATTGCGGCATTTTTTGGTATGGCCACCAAATATGCTGAGTGTCTGCTGGCGGTTAAATTTCGGGTTAAAGATGCTAATGGCCAGATGGCCGGTGGCCCGATGTACTATATCGAACAGGGGTTGGGGTTGAAGTGGTTGGCCTCACTGTTTGCGCTGTTTGGTGTCGGGGTCGCATTTTTTGGTATCGGTACTTTTCCGCAAGTGAATGCGATTACCGAATCACTCAATGCCACGTTTGGTTTTCCGGTTTGGATCACCGCCTTGGTGCTGACTTGCACGGTTGCTGCCGTAACATTGGGTGGGATAAAGCGTATTTCAGTGATCGCTCAATTTACCGTTCCCTTTATGGCGCTGTTTTATGTGGCCGGATCGGTGATGTTGCTGGCGGTAAATTACCACAAAGTGCCAGATGCCATTATGCTCATTATTACCTCTGCGTTTAACCCTGATGCCGCTGTCGGTGGGGCGGTTGGCCTGACCATTCAGCAGGTGATGAAATCAGGGATTGCGCGCGGAGTATTCTCTAACGAATCTGGCTTGGGAAGCGCACCGATTGCTGCTGCCGCTGCTCGTACCAATGAGCCGGTGCGTCAGGGGTTGATCTCAATGACCGGTACATTTATTGATACGCTGGTGATCTGTACCATGACCGGATTGGCACTGGTGGTGACCGGTGTCTGGAATGGCCCGCTAAGCGGTGCGGCGATGACCAATGCGGCCTTTTCGAGTGGGTTAAACGGGATTGGTGAATGGATTGTGACCATTGGCCTGATGTTTTTTGCATTTACCACTATTTTAGGTTGGAACTACTACGGTGAGCGTTGTGTTACCTACTTGTGGGGAACAAAAGGCATTAACCCTTATCGCTGGATTTTTATTGCACTGGTCGCCTCGGGTGCATTTTTAAAACTCGATACGATCTGGATTTTGGCCGACATTGTTAATGGCCTGATGGCGATCCCCAACCTGATAGCTCTGCTTGGATTACGCCATGTGGTGATTGCTGAAACCCGTGATTATTTCGCTAGAATGCGAGTATCAACCTCTGCCATTCAGCCGGTTTAACCGGCTATTACTGCACTTTCTTCTTTCATTATTCCCGCATAAATTGCCACACAAATGTTGCGATATCCGCATTGTGTGGCAACTGCGATATAGGGTATTTCCCTCTAAAAAAATTGCCAGTAAATCAGCGATACTCAGTGATCACGCCAGACTTGTCAGGATGCAAAGGTGTTCACTGTTGCAAATACAGCTGCAAACGCTGCTGCAATGTTTATCAGGGCAGAGTGTCACTAGACTGTTTTGTTTTTGTAACCAAGCTGTCATTGTGAGCGCCTATATTTCCCATGCAGACCGACAACAGTCGGCAGGATACTGTTTTATATGGAGATATAATCACAATGACAACACGTTTTTCTTTTGCGCTTATCACCACGGCAATCATGATCTCTTTGGGGGCTCAGGCTGCTGACCATCAGGACGCTGGCAGTAAAGCGGATAAATTAGCCGGCTTACCACCGCTAAGTGCACGTGCAGCACAGGGTGATATCACCCAGTTTGGCGGTGCCCGCCGCTTGGCTGCTGAGCAGACCGCCGCGCTGCGTGCCTCTTTATCCGGCAAACACGTTAAGAACGTGATTTTACTGATTGGTGATGGCATGGGTGATTCGGAGATCACCAGTGCACGTAACTATGCTGAAGGTGCGGGTGGCTATTTCAAGGGTATTGATGCTTTACCGCTAACCGGCCAGTACACACACTATGCGCTGGATAAGAAAACTGGTAAGCCCGATTACGTAACAGACTCTGCCGCGTCAGCCACGGCTTGGAGCACCGGAGTTAAAACCTATAACGGTGCGTTGAGTGTTGATATCACAGAAACACCACACACAACATTGCTGGAATTGGCCAAAATAGCCGGAAAATCTACGGGTAACGTTTCTACTGCCGAGCTGCAAGATGCCACACCTGCCGCGCAGGTCGCACATGTTACTGCCCGTAAATGTTATGGCCCTGATACCACCACACTGCTTTGCCCGAGCAACGCGCTTGAAAATGGCGGTAAAGGATCAGTAACAGAGCAAATGCTGAAAACCCGCCCTGATGTTTCACTCGGTGGTGGAATGAAAACCTTTGCCGAAGTGTCTAAAGCGGGGCAATGGCAGGGAAAAACATTGCGTGAGCAGGCGCTGGCACAAGGGTATGTGATTGTTGAAAACAGAGATGATTTAGGAAAAATCACCAGCGCTAATCAGAAAGCACCGCTGTTAGGGCTGTTCTCTGATGGTAATATGCCGGTTCGTTGGCAAGGCCCGAAAGCGAGTTTACACGGTAACCTGACACAACCTGCGGTGACCTGTATCAATAATCCGGCTCGTACGGCTGCTGTGCCGACACTGGCAGAGATGACAGAAAAAGCGATTAACTTGCTTAAAGACAATAAAAAGGGTTTCTTCTTGCAGGTTGAAGGGGCTTCTATCGATAAACAAAATCACGCGGCTAACCCGTGTGGTCAGTTTGGTGAAACGGTCGATCTGGATGAAGCCGTACAAAAAGCCTTAGAGTTTGCGCGTAAAGAGGGGAATACACTGGTGGTTGTGACCGCCGATCATGCGCATTCCAGCCAAATAGTCGCCCCTGACACCAAAGCACCCGGCCTGACTCAGGCTCTGACGACCAAAGATGGTGCAATCATGGCTATCAGCTATGGTACGGCGGAAGAGGGTTCTCAGGAGCATACCGGTTCACAATTACGTATTGCGGCATACGGCCCGCGAGCGGCGAACGTTGTCGGGTTGACCGATCAAACCGATCTGTTCTTTACTCTGCGTGATGCAATGAATATCAAGCAATAAACTTGTTTTAAATACACGAAAGTTTAATGTATGGTGGAGATAAGTGTTTTTTATCTCCGCCATTTTTTTATGTGCTCTTTTGTTATGTACGCTGGAGCGAGTGTTGTATTTACGGCGTGATTTACCGGATTAACACAGAGACTTGATCAGTGCGATGCATTGACCGGTCGAGCTTTTTGGTTGCTCTGCTTTAACCGCTGTTTTTGCGTGTACTGCTGATATATCACTTCCCCGACACACAGTATTAGCCCAAGCCAGATGAAGCTAAAGCTGATGCCTTTAACGCGATCAAACGGCTCATCAAAAATAAGTACAGCGAGTAAAAACTGCAAAGAAGGTTCGATATACTGCACCAAACCGACAATGGTTAGAGAGGTACGTTTTACTGCCAATGCAAACAGTAGTAGTGGCAGCAATGTGACCGGAGCACTGAGAATGTAGCCTGCGCGGGTGAGTGTATCGGCATCGAGCAGTACGCTGTTACCGCTGACCAGTAGCCATACGGCGTAGGCTAGCGCAAAAGGAAATAGGCACAGTGTCTCCACGCTGAGCGCGGTGATTGAATCATAATTAACGTGTTTACGGATCAGGCCATATACGGCAAAAGCTGAACCCATCAGTATTGCTAGCCACGGTAATTGGCCGTAATGCCAGACTTGGTAACCTACACCGATAATAGCGCAGATGACAGCCCAGCGCTGATAGCGGGTTAATTTATCACTGAGAAATATAACACCCAGTGCAATAGAGCAAAGTGGGTTAATAAAATATCCAAGGCTTGCTGAGAGCACTTGATCATGGGTGATGGCATAGGTGAATGCTGTCCATGATATGCACATCACTAAACTACCCAGTAAACAGCCAAGAAGTGATTTTTTATCCTGCCATACTTGTTTAAATGTAGTTTTATTCTGCATAAAACAGCGAGCAAGCAGTAACAGCGGTAGCGACCAGATTAACCGTTGTGAGAGCAGTTCAAGGGCATTCGCACCGGGAATAAGCCGATAAAATATCGGGGTTATCCCCCATAAAATAAATGCAGCGGCGGCAATAAAAGGGCCAGAAAACAGTAGAGGCATATATATTGCGGTATTGTTATGCAATACCGCACCTATAGGTAAATTATCGAATTATTTATGTTCATGTTCAATGCCGATTCGCAAATAGCGTGGCGCTAAAAAGCCTTATCTTTACGACATTAACTGCTGCCCATAATCATACAATGCTTTCAACAATGCTAATTTTTCCGGATTATCATCATAAAAATTTGCCAAATCTTCTAAGCTGCGCACAAATGCAGGGGCCTGAGCGGTGAGCACTTCATGCCTATGGGTAAACCATTGTTGCTGTTCAGCCGCTGTTAACGTGTGGGGATAGTTGCGTGCGCGGTGGCGAAACAGCAGCGGTGTAATTCGTTTATCGGTAAATTGTAAATCTAACTCACCGAGTTGTTCAGGTTTGGTTTGCTGAATAATGCGCATAGCGGCTTTATCGGCATCAGAGAAAAAACCGTCATACAGCTGCGCATCAACATTATTTTGTGCCGGATACGTTTTTTCTTGTGCAAATATAGCAACCAATTTTTCCCGTAATTCAGGGGTATCACGCAGGTGCTGTAAGTGAGCTAAACAGGTTTCACGGTTAATACCTAAGCGCTCAGCATTTTCAGGCAACAGTGTTTTTGCTGGAGCCAAAATTGGGCACTTGTTGATGTGAACCAGTTTGAGTGGAAGGCGGCTTTCACCGACAGCCAGCTCTGCAGTAGGGGTGTACAGTTTTTCGCGTAATACATCAGCGCTTTCAGTGAGCAGCGGGGTAATATCTCCGGCCAGATCAACCACAATTACTGCATTTTGGTTATGCGGATGCCACGCTATCGGGGCTATCCAGCTGGTATTGCCGCGCCATGCGCCGAACATACCGGAAACATGCACTAACGGTGACATATTCACTAGATCGAGTAGCGCTGAGATTTTGCGCTTGTGGCGATGAGTCAAAAAATAGTCAAACAGCTTAGGCTGTGCCTGTTTTAAGCGTTTTGCTATGGCAATCGTGGCATATACATCAGACATCGCATCGTGTGCCTGTGTGTGTTCGATACCATTAGCGCGTGTTAAACGTTCAAGTTTAAAGCTGGGTAAGCCATCATCACCCTCAGGCCATTCAATACCCTCAGGGCGCAGTGCATAACAAGCACGCACCACATCCAGTAAATCCCAACGTGAGTTATGGTTTTGCCAACTGTAGGCATACGGATCAATAAAATTGCGGTAAAAAATATTGCGGGTGACTTCATCATCAAATCGGATATTGTTATAGCCCACAATACAGGTGTTCGGCACACTAAATTGCTGGTGGATTTGGTGGGCAAACTCGGCCTCGCACACCCCTTTTTTTGCCGCAAGTTGCGGCGTAATACCGGTGATCATGACAGCTTCAGGTTGTGGTAAATAGTCATCAGTCGGCTGGCAATAGATCACCAATGGTTCGTCTATGACATTAAAATCACTGTCTGTACGTACACCGGCAAACTGTGAAGGGCGATCGAGTGCAGGGTGCGTGCCCCACGTTTCAAAATCATAAAAGTAAAACGTATTTTCGGTTGAAGATGTCATCAGAATACCGGCTTTTTGTTAATGCTCCAGAGCAGCCTGCGCTAACGTTGAAAGCGATGTATCAAGGCCACAGTCAATATATGCCGGATTTTAGCAAAGAATCGTATCTATTGGCGGAATAAATAACAAAAGTGTACGAATATTTTTGTGTGTATGCTTAAGATTTAAATATACCGTAAAGTACCTGTAAATGAATATTATATCTCTGTTATGCATAATTTTATTTCTATTTTATTTTAACTCGGTTGTTTTACTTATGCTCAAATACAGTATTAACATGATGGAGTCATTGGTATCAGACAAGTGATACTACGAGTGTAGAGTATGAGTGAGCTTTTATTTTTCAATTTTAATTATGTTCTCTATTGCCTAATTAATTATTATCTTGGAGGCGCAGATTATGGATATAAATACTTCTAGTGGAACATCGAGTACGAGTATCTAGTAGGAACAAGCACGTCAACAACAGACTTACAAAACTCTACTGCATCTACATCTAAACCAGGAAGTATACTAAGTAAGGTTTCGTCGAGCTTTGTTTCTGGTGATACGGGAGAACCAAAGAGTCTAAAAGAGATAGGTAATAGTGTGGAAAAAGAGGTTCAGCGGTCCGTGGATAAAGTAAAAAAAGAGGCTGGCAAGTTTCTTAGGAAGTTCTAATTTACATGATTTAATTAGATAAATAGTTAAATTCATTATTTAGTAAGGATGCTTATATATGCTAGTTAAAAATCTGAGTTCTTCGTCAATGTCATTAAATCCAGATCATTTAGATTTAGGTAGAGAGCCTATACCATCAGGGACTCCTATGCCAAGAAAGTTAAAGAAAGACAGTAATAATAGTGACGGCTCAGTACTACAATTAAGATCTAGGAGTGCTTCACTGCCGTCATTAAGTAGTAAGGCAGTTAGTGCAGTCACATTGAATAGAGGTGCATCATTATCTTCAGTAAGTAAAGTGGTAATTAGTGACGTTGCATTAAATGAACAGACTACTTTACTTTCTAGTGTACAGAGTGAAAATACTAATGTAGAAAGTAGTCTAACTAGCACAATCCCAAGTAATCCCATCTTATTTCAAGCGCAGATTGTTTCTTCACCTATGAATGCTGAGGTTGTTAATAAGGTTTTCAATGAAAAGCCTTTAGCTAAAATAATAGCAAAACATGGTTTTTTCAGATGTATTTTTGAGCGGGTTCGTCGTGCTTTTTGTTCTAAAAATACAAATAATAAACGTGCAGCTGAATATAAATTGGGTATTAAAAATCTTAAGTTCATTCGAGGAGTAGAAAAAAGGAGTAAGGATGCGGTTGCTTTCTTTAAGGGTGACAATGAAATAAAAGAGGCTGTGAATTTGCAGTTTCTCGCTAGAGTTTTTTCTGATAATGGGGCTTTGTTATCCTTAACTAATGGTGATGATGGTGACTTTTTATTCAAACTTTCCATGCCGGTTATTAATGGTAATGGCGAGCATGGTCAGCTAGAAAAAAGTATTTGTATAAAACCGGAGTTGGTTGGTTTGTGTGAGCACAGCTATAACCATAACACTGGTCAGGTATATTCATCAAAAGCTTACCTTGAAAGCGGATTTTTTGACTATTATTATTCTGTGATGGCATCTAAATTACCTAAATTAAATGTAAATAATAATGGGAGTGGGCAGTTAGAAGAGCAAGATGGTGTTATAAATTCACTGCGGTTTGATAATGAGACTTTGTTAAATAAGATTGAGTTATTAGAAGGTGAAAGAAAAAAAGATAAAGATGCATTGACTCAAGAAAGAGCAAATCTAAGTGGGCTTGTTGTTTTGGCTAAAGATAGGGAGAGTGGCTTGTTAAATAAAATTAAATCATTAAAAGAAGATCTTGAAACTAATAAAATTGATTTAATTGAGGCTAATAAGGTTATTCTCGATACGGATCTGCCTGATTTACAGAGTAAATCAGCTGGTTTTGAAACATTAAAAGATGATTTTAGTAAATTGAATATTCAGAATGGAAAATTGAATTCAGAGCTGCAAAAATATAAAGATTATGTAGTGGTGTTAAAAGAAAAGATGACAAAATATAAAGAGTTGGTTGCTAAAAATAATTCTGATTATCAACTTAAGTATACCGACTATGTTAACTCTATTGCATCGACTAGCAACAAATTAGGACAAGCTGAAAAAATGTTTTCCGATTTAAAAAGTCAGTATGAAGAAAATCTTGCTAAGACTGAAAAACATGAACAAACAATAAAAGATTTAAGTATTAATGTTGCGGAACTGAAACAGCAGTTAGAATCTAAAAAAAGTAATAAAGGTAATGTAGTGACTCGTGCGTTTAAAAAAATAGCCTAACCCTGAACCCCTTATCTGATAGTAATCACTGCCCCACCACATGAGTGCCCCACCACATGAGTGATAGGGGCTTATTCCTTTATGTACTTGTGTAACTGAATGTAGCAAAATGCCTCTACCGGTATCTCTTGAAGCGTAGAGGCGCTATACAATGAGCCAGATTTTTGATGTCAGCCTATCGGCATATCCTTTCCCCGCAAAACCTGAACCACTGACGGAACAACAAAAGCAGTTCTACCGTGAACAAATAAAGGGTCTGTTAAAAGAGAAAAATGCCGTGCTGGTTGCGCATTACTACACTGATCCTGAAATTCAGGCGCTTGCCGAAGAGACAGGGGGATGTGTAGCTGACTCTTTAGAGATGGCAAAATTTGGCCGGGCACATTCAGCATCAACGCTGATTGTTGCAGGTGTACGCTTTATGGGCGAATCGGCGAAAATCCTTAGCCCTGAAAAACAGGTGTTGATGCCGACACTTGAGGCTGAATGTTCACTTGATTTAGGCTGCCCCGAAGCTGAGTTTTCCGCATTTTGTGATGCTCATCCAGATCGGGCAGTAGTTGTGTACGCCAATACGTCTGCGGCAGTAAAAGCGCGGGCTGATTGGGTGGTGACATCAAGTATCGCGGTTGAATTAATTGATCATTTAGACAGCCTTGGTGAGAAAATTATCTGGGCACCTGATCGTCATCTTGGCCATTATGTGCAAAAACAAACCGGTGCGGATGTATTGTGCTGGCAAGGTGAGTGTATTGTACATGATGAGTTTAAAGCGCAAGCACTTAAACAAATGAAGGCACTGTACCCCGATGCCGCGGTGTTGGTACACCCTGAGTCACCTGAGTCTGTAGTGGCATTAGCGGATGCTGTCGGCTCAACCAGCCAGTTGATTAAAGCGGCCCAAACATTGCCACAATCAACATTAATTGTGGCAACTGACCGAGGGATTTTTTATAAAATGCAGCAGGCTTGTCCGGATAAGCAAATATTTGCTGCACCGACAGCAGGCGAGGGAGCAACGTGCAAAAGCTGTGCGCATTGCCCGTGGATGGCGATGAATGGCTTACAGGCCATTTATTCGGCATTGAAAGATGACCCTGCTCCTCACGAAATTCATATTGATGAAACTGTTCGACAAAAAGCATTACTACCGTTAAACCGTATGCTTGAATTTGCGGCATCATTAATGTAATTCGATGATATAAAATATATTTACAGTAGCCCGCAGTATTTCTACGGGCTAAAATAAGATAATACTCGAAGAATTCAACTTCAGTTATTTTGTTGCAGGTGTTAATGTCGTGCTTGTTACTGCTGGTGCAGCGTGTGATGTAGTAACAGGCGTACCAATTAGGCTTTCTGAATCGATAATAATACCATCTTCAGCACCTTTTAGTGCCAGATTTGCTTCGTAATATTTGCCTTCTTTCATTAATTCAATAGCTTTATTAACATGCTGCTGAGTTTGTTTTAATGGCATGAGCGCTTGGTTTTCTACAATACCAATACCTGCTAAACGTAATGTATCTAGTGCGCCTTTACGATCGCCTGCTTTGATTTTTTCATTTGCAGTACTGATAGCCTTTTGTTTGATCGGTGTTGGTACAAAATCTTCGGCAACAGACATTGATGCATTTACGATAACATAATTATCACCTGCCAGTGGCGCAGTTTTACCAACTTTAATAAATTTCGTCCAGTCAATGCTGTCATTAGCCAGTTCTGCTTTTGCTTTTAGCACTAATTTTTGTGCTTCTGCCGGTTGGCCATTAAACAGTGCAGCTCTAGCTCGTTGCACATTCATCATAGCTGAGAAACCTTGTTGAGCCACTTGCAATACATCTTTTTGTTGTTGCTGGCTAACAGTTTGTGTAGCGGGCTGTTCGGCGGCCATCGCACCGGTAGAGAAAATAGCAACAGATAGTGCAACTGCAGATAGAATCTTTTTCATTTTCATTCCCTACATAATAATAAATAAGACTTTTAAGAGCGTAAATATGACATATCTAATGTCAGGTGTAATAACATTATGAGTCTAGCGTATACAAAATAGTTGATATTTGTAGTCACAAAGTGTGCTTGAATGTTTCAGGATTAATCGATTCAATAATGTGATTTTAAATTAGACTACAAAGAGAGATGTTACACTTAAAATAGTCTCTCTTTAAATTTTACGTAGTTATCATAATGATATTTTATTATCTATTTCTTACCTTATCTAACTTTAAGTTTTTTTGATGTTGTCGAATTTGTTCTGCAAAATGAATAAGTTCGGGGTTGTCAGAAAAAGCCACGTCGGTATCAACAGCCTGCCAGAGTGATAAAACGGTATTTGCTTGCTGAATAAGTGATGTTTGTTCTTGCTCACTTATGCCTGATTCAGAGAGTAAACGTTGAATATGCTCAAGTTGCTTCACTGAATTATGAGCTATTTTTATAATGCAATCTGAACTCATATTAACTCCTATCGCAACGTAATATCTTATAACAGTATTTAATACCATTATGCTAGAAGGCAAAAGAACATCATAAAAATAGAATTAGTGCCTAGAAATAGATTAACCTAAGCATCCAAGCAGCGCGACTGTGATCTTGTGTATGAATACACATAACGGTAACGACTTTTTACAGCACGTATTTAAATTCTTTACCGTATGCCTGTAGACTTAATCTTTTCGCATGAAGAGTGCCAACACAGCCGTGATCACGACATTAGCAAGATAAAACCATGATAACCATTCTGGGCGGGAACTTAGGGTTAAATTATTAGTGAGTGCCGCACCAATAAACAGAATCCAGATCAGGGCTATCATGCCGCCCCCGACTTTAGTATTGATTTCAATAGTATTTTTATGAGCATCCATATTGTTCATTCCTGCAAACAAGGCTGTGTGAAGTGAAGAGGTGTAGTTCTCGTTACTGATACAGTACAAAGTGTTAACAATGTGTGTTATGCCATGAATGTGAGGTATTGAACAGAGGGGAAGAGTAAAATAAAAAATAGCGAGGATAAAACAGAGCTAATACTGATACATTTAGCAGTTAACCCTATTACAAGTGGGTAGTAATAGGGTTTTTGCTATGCTTGTACCGTGTAATTAGTCTTCTCTTGACCATGAAGCTAAAAGCGATGTCGCAACAACATTACCAAGAAAAGCAAACGTCACCCATGTTGGACGATGGTTGTTTGATGTCAGATTTGTTGATAATGCCGCACCAAGAAACAGTACCCAAATGAGTGCCATTGTTGAAAGTGTAATCTCACCTTTATTTTTATGTAGCATAGTTGTTTCAACCTCGGTTTAACAATTTATTATTGTAGCATGTTTGCCATACTCATTTTATACAATGGGATGTATGTTCCACTTATTGCAAATATATATCATACATTACAGTGTGTTTCCATGACAATTATAAATTTTTCAACACTGGCAAGAGAGTATCTATTTATTTATTTATTATGCTGATGTTGAACAGAGATTTTTTTTAACGGATGTTCAAGTTTTCCATCATTATAGGCAGCTTCAATTTTTGCAATAATCACCTGATAGCCATCAAGCCACTTATCATGTTTTTGTTTTGCTTCTTTATGTATACTATTATGAATTAGCGTATCTAAACCTTCTTTTCCTTCCCAGTAATAAATGTTAATCAATTGACCAGATTCAGGGTGTGTATAACTTTCATCACCTAAGTAACCAACAGTTTTTTTTGCCATTTCAGCGATCATATTATCGAGGGTGTAAAACTCATCATCATACTCTTTCTTTTGAAAGATGAACGTGGCGGAGTAAATATCTTGCATAGTGGTATTTCCTAAATGTATGGATATTGATTATGTAGTGAATTGTGATACGAGTGTATGTAATAAAATGTATTATAGAGTATGTTTGTGTTAGTTATGTTAACATTGATTGATATATAATGTCTGAGTTTTCAGAAAAAGGGGAGATCCCTATGTTTTTTATAAAAACATGCTGGAAATTTAATGGTGATGGTTTTTTAGTAATGAATCAGTTAGTTGACCTAATTGTGTCATTATCTTGGATCAGTATCCCATTTTTATCCCACCATTCATATATTCACCTCTGTTTTTTTATTGCAAAATAAAAAGGTGGAAATAAGACCTGATATTTTCCTGGGTGATGTAGCTGTATTATTTGATGATTCACAAGGATGTGAGTGTAATGAGAGTGCTTCGGATAGCTATGGTTTTGTTAGTTTTAATACTGACTGGATGTGACTATAGTGCTGAATCAGCATTCGGAGTAGAGTGTTCGGCTGATGAAAACATAGATAATGAAAATGATGTTTCCTCTTTTAAATATGAAGGTCAGAGAGCTTTTGCATCTCTTCTGTTGAACAATAAACCAATAATATTTGAGCGAAAACAAAATAAACCAGCGCGTCGTACTTTTCCAAAGTTTGAAAATAATATTCCTGTGCTCAATGCCCGTAAACTTCCTTTTGAAATAAAAAAGTTACCCGATGTATATGATCAACTCTCTAAAAATTACCGTTCTAGCTATTTAGTTATTGACCATAATAGCGGGGATGTCCATTTAGGGATTGCTGGAATCGGTATGGTGGAGTTTGAACGAGGTATTTATCAGCATAATCCCATGCGTTATAATGAATTAGATAAAATGTAACTTCATAGTTCTATCTCACATGATCCTCATTTTAGCTAAAATCTATATGAAAAAATGGCATGGTTTATCTTTTGGCGTTATTATCTTTACCAAGAAGGAACACTGATTGAGTAGTATCTAAAAAGGTGAGCACTTGAGTTATTTTGCAGGGTTTAGGCAGAAAGTGACACAGATATGGCTAAGTATCCGACACGATATTGGGGCTGTTGCTGTTTTGCTGAATGGGTTGCTTATTTTTAAAACAATTTATCGAATGCCAATTGATCTGTTTGATATATTCAATATCAAAAGTTTTTCAGGGTTAGAGCTTTCATTGTTGGCTAATGCTCCATGGTTCATGCTTGGTGTCTTTCTTGTATTGAATTTCTTTGGCTTACTGTTTAGAGCCCGGTTAGCATGGGCAATGAGTATTATCCTATTACTCATAACACTTATCTATACAGCTCATTTCTACCCTTATCTGCAATTCAGTATTTGGTTTTGCGTTGCATCGATACTTATTCTAGCATTGTTAAAAAAAGACTTCTCACGTAGCAGTACAACAGCAGGGGGGATTTTTGCATTAATCAGCTTCTCATCACTCCTATTTTATTCAACATATGGAGCATTGTATTTTGGCGATGGTTTTAATCCAAAAATAGAAAGCTTAATGACATCATTCTATTTTTCAATTGAAACTATGACGACAGTAGGGTACGGTGATATTGTACCTATTTCTGAGTCTGCAAGATTATTTACAGTGTCTGTTATTGTTGCGGGAATTACAGTTTTTGCAACATCAATGACATCAATCTTTGGTCCATTGATCAGTGGTGGCATTAATAATCTAATTAAAGGGAATCATCGAAGAGTGAAAAGAAAAGATCACTTTATTATTTGTGGCCACTCTATTTTGGCGATTAATACAATTCAGCAGTTACATCAGCGTGGTCAAGAGGTGACTATTATCACCAATCGTCCTGAAGATGAACTGGCTCAGTTTCAACAGCGGTTAGAGGGCACATTTGATATTATCTCTGGTGATAGCAATGATAGTGCAGTGCTAAAAAAAGCAGGATTAGATAGCTGTAAGGCTATTTTGGCATTAAGTGATAATGATGCCGATAATGCTTTTGTGATCTTATCAGCTAAAGACGTGAATAAAGATGTGAAAACTGTGTTGTCTGTAAGTGACAGTAAAAATATAAATAAAGTAAAGAAAGTTCAGCCTGATGTTATTTTGTCGCCACAACTTTTTGGCAGCGAGATTTTAGCCAGAATATTGAATGGTGAACAAATTGATAATAGCTTACTGATCTCGATGCTATTAAATTCAGCGCATGGAATTATCAGTGAAGATGATGCCGTGAAGGCAACGTCCTCAGAAGGAAGTAGTGAAAATAAAAACGGTGATAATGCACAAGGAATTACCGGAAATAAGAGTTCTAGTAGTGATGCAGGAAAAAATCAAAATGATAACAATAAGTAATGCACATGGGGAATTATAAATATATAAATATAGGTGAGTGTCAGATTGTTTAAGTTAGGTTGCCGTATACGGTATACCGTATACGGTAAAGGTGTAAGCAGTGTGATGAGATAGCACTGTTTACACCAATATCTTTTTACAGATAATCAATAATCAATAATCAATAATCAATAGCTATACTAAGAACCATTAGGCTAATTCAAGATCAGCTTTAATAGTACAACTGCATGCTAATACATAACCGGAAGTGATCTCTTCTGCGCTTAGCGTCATCTGGCTGGATGATGTGGTGTTACCACTGATAACTTGAACCTTGCATGAGCCGCATACACCAGCACGGCAGGCCGCAAAAACAGGGACATTATGCTGCTCTAGCGCGGCCAGCAATGTTGTGCCTACCGGAACATGGATATCCCGCTGTAGCCCGCGAATATGTAATTTTGCTGTTGTATCGACAGTATCGGTCACGATTTTTTCTATTGTAGTACAGTTTTCTGCTGCAAGATTATCGTCTTTAGTATTAAAAAATGATTCCTGATAGAACTCACCTTGTTTAATACCGAGTTGCTCTGTCACTGTTTTACACAATTCCATATAAAGCTCAGGCCCGCAACTCATCACGGTATGTTTTTCTATATTTGGCACAAGCTGCTTTAACATATCAAATGATAACCGACCATTGAGTGGTGCAGGGTAATCCGGCTGCTTTGCCATAATATGTAAAGATAATGTTTTCGGGTACAATGCTGCAAGTTGTTGCCACTCTTGGGCGAAAATAACATCGTCAATACTGTGTGCATTATAAATAACAGTGACATGCGTATTTTTACGCTGATGCATTAACCAGCGTGTCATAGACATGATCGGAGTTATACCGCAACCGGCAGCAAGCATCAGATATTGTTTATTATTAGCATGCGTAGCACAGGTAAAATCACCCTGAGCATCACTTAACCACAATGTATCGCCAGCCTTAATCTGTGTTGTTAACCACTGAGACCCAACTCCATTGGGAATTTGTCGCACAGTAATGTTGATATATTCACTAACATCTGGTGATGAAGAGATTGTATATGCGCGTATAATACTATTATTGTCTGGTCTGTTTTTAGGCTGATTATTACCGATATTCACAAATGCATACTGGCCAGCCAAATAGAGATAAGGCTTGGCTGGGCGTAATGTCAGCGTGAAAACATCCGCGGTTTCTTGATGTAAAGCATGAACATACATTGCATTGTGGCAAAGGGTAGCGGCAGTCATCATAGTGATACTCACTGTAATATGAATAATAAAACTGAATAAATGATAGCGATAATATGGAAGGAATAAGCACATACAAAAAAGAATGTGCTTATATTTATTACAGGGGGCTAAAACTTATGCAGGGGATAAAATAGACTTCATATCTTCAGCTACAGTAGTAATAGAGCGCATCCCAAATTTTTCATTTAATATTGAAAGTACATTATCAGTTAAAAATGCAGGTGCAGTCGGGCCGGTATAAATATCTTTCACACCCAGAGCTAGCAATGTTAATAAAATAACAATCGCTTTTTGTTCAAACCAAGAAAGTACCAGCGTTAACGGTAAATCATTAATACCACAATTGAGTTTTTCTGCTAAATTAACCGCCAACATAATGGCTGAATAAGCATCATTACACTGACCGACATCAAGCAAACGTGGCAAAGCACCAATTGTACCAAAATCAAATTTATTAAAGCGATACTTACCACAAGCCAGCGTCATGATTAAGCAATCATCAGGGATCTCACGGGCAAAATCGGTAAAATAGTGGCGCTCACCACGGCTGCCATCACATCCGCCAACCAAAAATACGTGGCGCAGTTGCTTGTTTGCCACCATATCAATAACGGTATCCGCAGCACCGAGCAGCGTTTCGCGGCCAAAGCCTACAGTGATCATCTCATCGATTTCGGTATGCGAGAAACCCGCCATTTCCTGCGCTTGGGCAATCACCGCAGAGAAATCTTCACCTTCAAGATGTTTTACATTTGGCCAGCCAACAATGCTGCGTGTCCAGATTCGGTTGGCATAATTGCCAACATTCGGGTCAATAATGCAGTTAGATGTCATCACTACTGGGCCCGGGAAGCGAGCAAACTCCTCTTGCTGATTTTGCCATGCACTGCCGTAGTTACCGACCAGATGTGAGTATTTTTTCAGCTCAGGATAACCGTGAGCAGGCAGCATCTCTCCGTTAGTGTAGATATTAATCCCTGTACCTTCGGTTTGCTCTAACAGCGCTTTGAGGTCTTTAAGATCATGTCCCGAAATTAAAATTGCTTTGCCTTTTACCGCACGCACATTGACACTTGTTGGTACAGGGTTGCCGTATAAACCGGTTTCACCGGTATCAAGCATTGCCATAACATCAAAGTTCATCAAACCGATAGCCATAGCATTATCGAGCAGGGCTTGCATATCACTCGGGTTAGTACCCAGCCAAGCCATAAAACCGTGGAATTGAGCATAAACATCGGCACGTTGCTGCTCTAAAACGCGGGCATGCTCTAAATAAGCCGCTGCACCTTTGAGGCCATACAAACAAAGCATACGCAGGCCGTGAATATCATCACCAATTTCAGCTTTATCTTTATTCAGCGCATATTCAGCCGCTTGCATGGTAAGTGCAGGAATTGCCAAATCAGAAAGTTGGATATGAGCAACCGGAAGGGCAACATGTGCCTCGGCATTGTGTAATCGACACTGTGTGGCTAGCGCTTCACGCAAAGTAATAGCCTGCTGGATATACTCAACAATGCGGGCAGAATCAAAGTTAACGTTGGTCAGTGTTGCGAAAAATGCTTTTGGAACGAATGCATCTACATCAGCATCAATAATGGCATAGCTACGTGCCGTTACAGCCCATGCCGACAACCCTTCAAGTACTGCAACCAGTAGATCTTGCAAGTCAGAGGTTTCAGAGGTTTTACCACACATACCTTGTGCGTAAGAACAGCCGTTACCGACAGGAGTACGAATAGTTTGCTCACATTGAACACAATACATTGAAGCCTCGCATTAAGTTATATTTTATATGCTTGTTATAAATTCATCATAGAACTCATAAACAAGCATTTCAAATGCAACTTAATGCGATTTCATTCTGTCTTGATGCAGATCAATAATCAGAGCGCAAACAGTGCCATAAAGACCGGTGCACTGAGGCTGAGAATAAAGCCGCTGACAATCGCTGCGGGTACAAGCTGCACGCTGCCTGATTTTTGGATCACTGGCAGCGTAAAATCCATCGCCGTTGCACCACCAATACCTACCGCCGACATACTATAGCGGCGTACTAGCAGTGGAATAATCATAATTGCCACCAATTCACGGAGTAAATCATTGAAAAATGCTGCGCTGCCAAGCACCGGCCCGAGTGCATCGGTCAGCATAATACCGGAAAGGGAATACCAGCCGAACCCTGATGCAATGGCTAGCCCTTTATTGAGTGGCAGCCCTAACAGTAATGCTGCAATCAGCCCGCCGAGCAGGGAGCTGAGCAATACCACCACGGCAATCAGCATTCCACGGCGGTTAAGCAAAATTTGCCGCAGCGGCATATTGCTGTTACGCAACTGAATACCAATTAACCACAGCAAAAAAATCAGCGCATATTCACTGGCTTTTCCCGCATGTACAGACCAAGGTTGTGTTACCCAGCCTACGGCAAACCCAACAAATACAACGCCCAGTAATTGCAGTGAATCAGCCGCCATTTTTAGGCGTGAAGGCAATTCCTGTTGATGTAACGTGATAGGCCATGGCCAGCACTTATCCACCAAATATAAAGCAAGCAGATTTAACACGCTGATACAGGCAAAAAAAATCAGTGCATTTAGGGCGATGTGCTGCAAATTTGCAGAAAGGTTATCTAAATAAGAGAGTGTGATCCCCATTAAACCTAAAATGACATAAACCATCCAGCCACATAATTTACTAATCCACGGAGTGAGTGAAGGTTGGCGAAGCGGAAATAGGTAACCAATAAGCAGCGGAATAATCACAATTAACAGGCCGGAGTACATTATTTTTCCTCAAAACCAGCAGAGCGACAGGGGGATACTGACACGCTATCGCAAAGCTATAAGGCTGTAAAGAAATGTGTCTGAGATAACGTATCCGTAAAATAAAAAAAGAGACTGCCAATATTGTGAAGTGAAACCAACCGCAGATGTAAATTACTTGACCGCGTGCAATTGAAGAGTAACTCTCTTACAAGATAACGCCTTCACGAGGATGAGTGATGTTTCTCGAACGCATTGAAATCGTTGGATTTCGTGGTATTAACCGCTTGTCACTTTTGCTGGATGAGAACACCGTTTTAATCGGTGAAAATGCCTGGGGGAAATCAAGCTTATTGGATGCGTTAAGTTTGCTGTTAGCCCCGG
Organism: Plesiomonas sp. ISS29; assembly: GCF_056522795.1. NCBI lineage: Bacteria > Pseudomonadati > Pseudomonadota > Gammaproteobacteria > Enterobacterales > Enterobacteriaceae > Plesiomonas > Plesiomonas sp. ISS29. The sequence continues at coordinate 2,145,198 of NZ_JAWRZQ010000001.1, read as the reverse complement.
CAGACACGTTGTACCGTTTTAAAGCGAGTGATTTTTATCATCCTCCGGGTGAGGAGCAGGCAACAGAGCGGCATCTGCACATTGTTTTTACCTTTCGTGAGCTGACATCAGGGCACTGGCAGCAGGCGCACTATGCGCCTTTTCAGGCCGCATGGGTTAATCTGCGCAGCGATAAATTACAGCGCCTGTATTTTCGGCTAGAAGGTGAGTGGTGTGATGATGGCTCGGTGTCCACATGGCGTAACTTTATTGATGAACAGGGGCGGCCTCTTCATCTTGGCAACATTGAGCCGCTGATCCACCGGCTGATCCGGTTGCATCCAGTATTGCGTCTGCGTGATGCGCGGTTAGTGCGTAACCAAAAAGCCCAACCTGAGCCTGCTCTAGTCAATACACATGAGCGTACAGATAAGCAGAACTCTAGACCACTGTCGCGCTATGATAGGGCGCGTCGCTATCTTTTGCAGCGGCGATCACGGCAGATGCAGACTGATTTTGTCGCATCTAAAACACTGCAGACTGAGGTCATTAACGCAAATAAAAATGAAAATGACTCCGCAGCAGCGTTTCAAACAGACCAACAAACAGACAACATTATGGGGGATGCAGAGCACATCACAGCACCCTTGGATATATCGGGTGAGCTCTCACAGCACATTTACAAAAGCCTGTCGGATAAACTAACCCACAATTTGCAAGATAACCCACAGCGCATTACCAACAAAGAGATCCGTGAAGGGCTAGATGCTGCCCGCCAGCTACTTGATCACTATTTTACCGAGCACAGCACATCACCGACAGTGGCCAGACGGCGAAGAAGCCCAGATTTGACCCTGCACAACTCATGGCAATCACTCGATATTTTGCGCGGTTTGGCACAGCGCCCTGAGAACCGCAATATCCGCCTGCTACTTTTGGGGATGTTTGCCAGTATTTTGCATGCCAAAGGCATTGAATCACTCGACCCGAACGCTAAACCGCTATTAATTGTGGAAGATCCGGAAACCCGTTTGCACCCGATTATGCTCTCGGTAGCATGGGGGCTGCTCTCGGAGTTACCGCTACAACGGCTGACGACAACTAACTCAGGTGAGCTGCTATCGTATGTACCGGTAGACCGCGTCTGCCGTTTGGTCCGACACTCAAGTCGGGTATCAGCCTACCGTATTTTACCCTCAATGCTCAGCCGCGAAGATAGCCGACGGATTGCATTTCACATCCGCTTAAACCGCGCATCATCACTGTTTGCACGTTGTTGGTTACTGGTTGAAGGGGAAACAGAGGTCTGGTTGCTGACTGAACTGGCGCGATTGGCCGGTTATCATTTGCAATCAGAAGGGATCAAAATTATTGAGTTTGCGCAGTGCGGCTTGAAACCTTTGATCAAATTTGCCAATGCAATGGGCATTGAGTGGCATGTACTGACCGACGGTGATGATGCTGGTAAAAAATATGCGGCAACCGTGCGCAGTTTTTTGCATACACCTTCGTCGCGCAATCAGTTCACTACTTATCCGGCAAATAACAGCACATTAAACCGCAGAGAGAATAGTATAGGTAACAATCTGACAAGTTCAGAGCGTGAAAACCTGACATTCTTACCGGTTGCTGATATGGAGCTGTATCTATTTCATGCCGGTTTTGCACATGTCTATTATCAAGTTGCCCGTCTGCCTGAAAATGTACCCCTTTCGCCGCGGCGGGTTATTGATAAAGCCATTCACCGAACATCTAAACCGGATATGGCGTTGGCAATCGTCGAAGAGGCCGAGCGAATGGGAACAGAATCCATACCGAAGTTGTTGCGTCAGATGTTTTCAAAGGTGGTATGGCTAGCTCGCGGGCGGGCAGGGTAGATTGGTATTAGATAATTATATATTAGGTTTTTATTCGCTGGTTGGTTATGTATTAATAAAGGCTGCATTATCGAGTGCCTGATACGGCACTCGATATCTGGCTATGTTTGACCGAGTGATAAATCAATAAATGTCGCCAGAGATCCGGCCAGAAAAGCGGCCGGAAAAGATCAAGATAACGGGGTGACTTGTGTACCGTTGAGCATATAATCTAGCGCTTCCATTGATGGAACATGCACACCATGATCGGCCACTGTCCAGCTGGCCAGTGCGGTCGCAAAGCGTAGCCCTTGTGCCATATCCCAGCCTTTAATAGCTGACCATGCTAATCCTGCTACCAGCGTATCACCTGCACCCACTTCAGAAACGACATTTATTTCCGGTGGAATACTGCGGCAACCGTCATTTTTTTGTACAGCAATTGCCCCTTGTGAACTGGCCGATATCACCACCGTATCAACGCCAAAACTGAGTAAACGGTGCGCATGTGGCAGGGCCTGTTCAAGCGTGGTAATCTCTTCACCACACCAGTGTGATAGCTCGTGTAAATTGGGTTTAATTAAGTGCGGCCCAGCTTTAATGCCTTCAGTCAGCGCCGTAGAGCTTGAGTCAAAATAGACCGTCGCGCCTTTTGCCCGTAAAGCACGGATTAGCTCAGCATAAAACCAAGGTTCGACACCGCGCGGTAAGCTGCCACTGAGAATGAACAGCGTTTCCGGTGACGCTTGATGGCGTAATTGATCGAACAAACGCTGCTGCAGGGCAGTATCAACATGAAATCCGGGAAAGTTAATTTCAGTCATGCGGGCATTCTCTTCTGCCAGCTTGATATTTACCCGCGTACGGCCATTGACCCGTAAAAACTGATCTTTCAGGCCTTTTTGCTCAAATAGGTTTTCAAAACCCATCTGGTTGTTGTCGCCCATAAAACCGCTTACGGTAACATCGGCACCTAAATCGGCTAAAATGCTGGCAACGTTAATCCCTTTACCCGCACAGTGGCGGCTAAAATCATTGACCAGATTGAGTTCACCCGGATGTAATTCATCAATGTTACCGGTTAAATCAATCGCCGGATTCAAGGTTACTGCAATCACACGCTGCATCAGCGATGACTCCTAAAAATAAAAATCAGTGACAACGACGACAGGGCTGCCGCTGATAATCAGCAATCAATAACTCAGCTCAATATAATGCCGTTAATCGTTTATACGCTATGATTGTACAAGCTGAAGCGAATCAGCACTAGCTGATTATTCTCAAGACGCAGAACATTTCAACACGGAACGCAGTCAGAGTAATGAAACGAGCAGATCATAGCAGATTTGTTATGCATTTTTAGAATAATTTTCACAAGAATAGTGCGTTTTTAGTTGTAGTAAAACGGGTATTCACATACTAGAGCGATTATACTTTTTGGGATATGGAAAACAGAGTAGGTAAGATAAACATGGCAAATAAGGCCTCAGCGGTACATATTTTAGTGAAAACCGAGAAAGAGTGCATCATGCTCAAGCAGAAATTGGCGGCAGGAGCTGATTTCGGAAAGCTGGCGCGTCAGTTTTCAACTTGCCCTTCAGGAAAGCAGGGGGGCGATTTAGGTGAGTTCAGTAAAGGGCAAATGGTGCGTGCTTTTGATCAGGTGGTGTTTTCTGCGCCATTATTGGAAGTGATGGGGCCGGTAAAAACACAATTTGGTTTTCATCTGATAAAAGTGTTGTACCGCAATTAGTGAATTAATATTTAGATATGCCGTAGCAAAAATACTACGGCATGTTTTAATAGCATGTTTGAAATGCGGCTAGTTATTATCAAATGAAGCAGTAATCAGCGGTTATTCATCATCTTCATCAAATTCGCTGTCATCAAACTCTTCCCCTGAAATATCTTCAAAATACCAGTAGCCGGTATTGACTAATTCAGTCAGTAGAGTCATAAAAGTAGCGTTATTCAGATGCTCACCTAGCTCATCGGCACTAAAAGATTCAAGATCGCAGAGTACCCGGCGTGTTTCTTCAGAGCCTTTTGGCAGCAGTAACTCTTCACCGTTAATAAAGCAACGCTCACCGAGATAAAACGCACGTAAACCGCCCAAGCGTTGCAGCGTCAGGCCACTTTGCAACATCTCATACAGATCATCAGGCGTAAATTCTGGTTCCGCTTCAACCAGATCAAGCTCGTGGCGAGATTGGCTGATAAAGTTGCCAAACCAGTTGTTGAAGTGGGCTTTATCGCTGAGTAAATCGAGCATCATCCGGTGGATTTTATCCGTTTCGGCAACGGTAATTTCACCCGGCGTGCTGGTTAGGGCAAGATCAGGATCATCATAACGGCGGTTACCCAGATCGTGCGCCAATACATGGTCAGCAAAGCTGCTGATCAGATCGCGCTGATCAGGCGCGCGGTATCCAACAGAGAAACTCATCGAGGTTTCAATAGAGTCACCATCGTGCGGGAATCCTGGTGGAATGTACAGAATGTCGCCGGGGTTTAGCTCTTCATCAATAATCGGTTCAAATTTTTCAACATGCAGCAGGCTTGGATGCGGGCAGTGTTGTTGCAGCGGCAGTTTATCACCGACACGCCAGCGGCGCAGGCCTGAACCCTGAATAATAAACACGCCATACTGATCAATGTGCGGGCCAACACCACCGTGCGGGGTAGAGAAGGAAACCATCAAATCATCAAGACGCCAGTTCGGTAGCACCCGAAACGGGGTGATCAATTTTGCCGCCAACGGATGCCAATGATTTACCGATTGAACCAGTAGTGACCAGTGCGTTTCCCCGAGGTGATCATAGCTCTCGAATGGGCCATGCTGCGCATTCCACTGCTGATTTTTGAAGCTAACAATACGGCTGTCGGCCTCAGGCTCGGTGGCAATACCGGCTAATTCATCAGCAGACATCGGGTCAATAAAATCGGTGAATGCACCGCGGAGGATGACAGGTTTTTTCTGCCAGTAAGTGGCCATAAAAGCGGGCCAATCAATGTTCAGTTGGTACGGCATAGCGCAGGATATCCTCAATAGAGTTTGCGCGCATTATACGTGTTCTTTGCGGCTCTATCTCGGTATTCCTACATATTTTATCTTGTGTAAAAGAGAAAATATGCAGGCAACGTTAGCGAGGGTGTTATGATCTTACTTTCAGTCTACAGAGTTCAGTGTGGTATACAGATCATTGATAATAATTGCCAAATTATCAGCATTATTTAGAAGCATATTAATGGTTAACATAGGGTCAATCTGTAAAATACTACAAGCAATTTTTTTTTCTTCTGCGGTCAATACCCTGAATGGGGTTCCACGGAATTGAGGTTGCTTTCCTATGATATCTAAGTAAAAGTCATCTTCAATTTTTCCTTCCCATGCTTGTTTTTTAAACTGATTTATTGCTTCCTCTGCTGATGCATACTCCCAATTTCCTCTTTCATTGATAGCATAAATATAGTCTTGGGTATTAATAGCTTGGTGCGTTAATTCATGTAAAAAGGTGATAGTGTGGTAGTTTCCTTCTGTAATATATGCCCAGTCCTTTGTTTCTATCAATTTTCTTAGCCCATTTTCCATGTTGAATGTGTTTATTTTTGCATCGGCGTTAAAGTAGATGTTTCGATCTTTATCTTCAACAAAGGTAAATGCGTGTGTATTGTACACATTGTTCGATTCTATTATTTCTTTGGGATTTTTCGCTGCGTAGATGTAGATGTTATTTTTGTTTTTATTTAAACTTTCGGTTATTAAATCGTCTATTTTTCTAATTGCCCCTTCTATGAAATTCATGGATTGATTGATTATTACTTCATCATTTGTTTGTAATAAAATACATAGGTTTCGTTTGATTTCTTCACGTTTTGTTATATTTGAAAATGATTTAATTAAATCCATAGATACTTTTTTTATATGAATTGCTGAGTTTGATATATTATTAATTAATTTTTTTATTTTAGTGTTTTCTGAGCTGATAGCGTTATTATAGTCAATAATGGAGAAATTATTTATCCCAAAGTCATCATTGAGTTCTGCATGTAATTTCTCCTGAACTTGCTCTTTTGTTATTAATGGTATATCCCATTCGCCTCTAAAGCTTTTTGCTGGTCGATTTGGAAAGTTGTAGTTGATTACGCCTATATTACTCTGAGACTCTAGACTAATAAAGTCACTATCCTCAGCGAGTAAGGGCGGTGACTGAGAAAGTGAGGATTGCCAGCGTAACCAAGCGTTTTTTTGTTGGTTATATAGTGGTTCTGCCTGTTGTGGTGGGATGTTTATTGAGGCATCTATATGTGATAACTGTGAGGATTCTGAATCAAAATAATCTGATGATAAGCTGTCGAGTGATAGGTTATCAGTTGACTTATCACCATGTTTTCGGCGATGTTTATTCTTATATTTATTTTGGTGAATCGTTATTTCCCTATGCTCATTCGTTAGAAAAAACTCATGCGAACTCTTTTTATAACGGCACATTACTTGATTATCTTCTTGTGATCCAAGTATGTAAATAGAATTGAATTTTTTGTGGGGAGTTATACGAATATAATGCCCTTTGAAGTTTATAAATCTCTCTCTATTATTTGACTGTATAATACCTCTTGAGTTTATAGGTTTAACGTTTGGTATTTTTATTATTTTCTCTAATTTAGCATGCTCTATTGATATTTTAAGTTGATGCGACATTATAGGTTTTATTTTATTGCCTAAGTGGGTAGAAACGAAACCAAATCTTAATTGATTGTGGTTGTCTGTATATACTGGATATCCAATCTTTCTGATTTTTTTAATGTCATAAATTTCTAAGAAATTGACTCGTGGAGAGTTATGCCATCGTATTGGAATGAATTTGCCATTTATACGAACACACTGATAGGTTGGATGGCCTATGCTCCCAATGCGAATGTTATAGGTTTTTATTGTATTAAGTGGAGTGGGGGTTAACTGAGGAATGTAAATATTTCTCTCTGATGTTGATATTGAGAGCTTTTCCAGCAAATTTTTTTCTTGTTTTGTAAAGCTTACAGATGTAATGCTATGTATATCTTCTTCTAAAAAACTTTTGAAATCATCCAAGCTAAGTGATTTAATGTCATTTTCTTTTATGGGCCTATTTTCTAATTCTAATGTGGTTGTTTTAGCTTCAGTTTCTGTGGCTTTAATGAGAAAATCGTCAAGTATAGTTGGTGATAGCTGTATATCAATAGCAGTGGTTGCAGACATAATTAAAAATTGAATGATATCATTAGAGATCATATTGGTTGCAGCATTGCGTTCATTTACACTGTCTGCACTTTTTGCTTTTTCAATATGCAAACCAAACTCGGTAATCATAGTAACTGGGTTTGGGAATATTTGATCTAATGCGGATAATCCATCAATCCACTCATCTCTGATTACTTCACTATCAGATTTTATTAGTTTGTCTGCATCATTAATACGCCGTTCTTTCTGATTGCTAGTTAGTGTGTATATCAGTTGGGAAGTTATTTCATTTCGATTCAAAAAAATATAATTTTTATATTTACTTATTTCAATTAACCATCGGTCAACTCCCCGTTTTCCAAAAAGAGTAGGGCCATCCATTCTATTTTCGATAGAAAAGTATGATGATATCTCTTGAAGACCGGATGATGTTTTGCATTTTTCAATAATCCAATCTAATAAATTACTTATATTATCAAAGAAGTTAAACTTATTCGTTGATCTCGGCATGTACAGGACTACGTTTTCATTATATTCCGAAATTATAACTAACATATCTGTAGATAAATAATTGTTAATATCAAAAAGATATGTTTTAACTTGATGGCTTATGCTTGTGCCTGGTAAATTAAAGGCACGCAGTACCATATTGGAAGCATATGTTCCAATGTTGAATTTCTCTGTGTTTAGAGATGCAATGATAGCGGATAGATAAGTTATTTTATGAGCTTCATTATATTTTAACCAATACTCTTCTAATATGTTGCAGTATTTATTAAAAAAATCCATACGCCATATAATAAGAGCGAGTGTATCTGGTTTGATATTCAACGGTAGGTCATTTTCATTAAATACATGTTGTGCTGTTTGATTGTAAATTGCCGACAACATGTCTATGCTACTTGGATCTACCCAGTGATGACTACTAAAATTATCGATGACACATTGAGTGAGTGTTTTTGATTCAAGAGGTTTTCCGCTGTGAGCCCAGCCAGTAATTGAGTGCTCAGAGCTAGTGCCAAAATTAAAACGATGTAGATATACCTGATCTGGATTAAGATCTAAACCACATTGACTCTTAATTTCCTTTTGTAATAGCGTGCGAGCAGTACCTCGTATTGATGGATATAGTGTTTCAATTGATTGTTGTAGTAGAGATAATTTTGAAATAGGAGCATTTTTTTTTGTATTAATGACCTTCGTAGGGGAGTGCTCAGAGTAAGTGAATGCTGTGGGTGCTGATAGTGATGGTATAGCTTTTGCTACAGGTAGCAAAGACGAGATAAAATCAGCAATTCCAAATAGTGAAATGAAAGTGGGGCTAAGAAGCGTATAATGTTTTGATTTTTCACGTAAAATGGTTGCTTCTGTCAACATTGATAGTGTCATTAAAGGAATAGAAAAGTCTTTGCTATATTCATAAGTTCTAGTATGTACAGGCTGTTTTGAAATGTCTGAGAATGATCTTTTTTCAAGTCGAGCAGCTATATTTTTTTCTTGTAATGAATTTAAGTTTGCACAAGGATGATATATTGCATCACACTGTGTGTTTATATATGTATGTGTGGTTTTTATTGCATTGTTATTTTGCGTTGTTTCTGTTTTGTGTGTGTTGCAATAGAGTAGTGTCGATATGCCACTATTATATTTTAGATTTTCAATTGCTAGATTGTGTAACTTATCAGCTGCATTGTAAATATCTGTTTTTTTAATGGCTACCTTATTCTGTACAGTTGCTTTTGTAATGAGGTGTTTATTTGTAGTGGAGTTTGATGAAAATATAGCGACGGTTGGTTTTTCAATGATGTCATCTAATGTGTGGGTGGGGAAACTTATGTTATTGCATGAATAGTCTGGGTTGATATTTTTATCATTTATAATGGTTTTTATTGTGGTGTCAACTTCAAATGCTGTGCCCTGTAATTCTGATGTGGGATCTATTTTGGCATTTTTAGCGATATACCCAAGTGAATTCCAGTAGCTATTGACGCGAATAAATAAATTACCTATGAATGCAGGAGCCTGAAGTAAACTTCGTTGCGGAGAACCTTCATTTTTCATCCAATATTTTGTTGTTATAGCTAGCATAGCTAGTGCAGTAAACAGGTATCCGAGTGGGTTATTTTCATTTTGTTCTTGATGCTGATTTAGGTATGAATAACCAGTGTAGTCAAGCATTGTTTCTCTAATGAAGTGAGCAAGTTTGGAAATTGAATTTCCGTCTGAAAGAAGATGTGTGGATGCTAATCCTAGTGAGTGTAATAAAGCAGTATCAATGTTTCTTCTCTCTGTGATTGCTGTGTATAAACTATTGGCTAATATAATAATTTCAGTAGGAATGCCTGGGAGTACTTTTGATAGTGTAGAAAATATAAGCTCATTTCTCTTTATGTCGCCAAACATCATAATAAGCTGTTTGACACAGCGGCGACAATCCTCCGTGAATGGAATGAATTTTTCTGCTTTTTCTACTTCGGAATATGCTGTTAGAGAAATATCGTCAAGAGCGTCAAACCATACATCATCTATTTCGATATAATCAATAGCATTAAAGAAATCCTCATTGTTTTTTGGATCAGAAGAATCGGTGATTTGTGTTGGTAAGTTTCTAGAATAAGTTATTCCTAATATGCCAGTCATAAAAACATCCTGTTTTTGATAAAGACATTATTTTTATTTGGCTACTCCTCTTGATCACCAAAAATAACCGTGACCTGTGCACCGCCCAGCGCGCCATAGTCAAAGAGCAGCTCACCTTTGTAGTTTTCGACAATACCTAGCGCGATAGCTAGCCCTAGCCCCTGACCGGGCTTTAAGGTGTCAGCCCGTAGCCCGCGCTGTACAACCATCTGCTGCTTATTTACCGGAATACCAGGGCCATCATCATCAACGATCAGTATCAGTTGGTTATCCTGCATATTGGCGCGAATAGAGACAAACTCTAGACTGTATTTGCAGGCGTTATCAATGATATTGCCCATAACTTCCATAAAGTCATCTTTATCGCCGCTGAAAATGAGTTCAGGAGAGATATCAAGAGACAGGCTGATACCTTTGCTGGCATAAACTTTGTTAAATGCGCCACATAAGGCATCGAGCATGCCGGCCACCGAGGTTAATTTACGGTTAAGAGGCCCGTCGTGCGGGCGATCGGCGCGGCGCAGATAGTAGCCGATTTGTTGTGAGATCCGGTCAATCTGCTCTTGCAGCACCGGTTCGGCTTCGTCAAAATGGTTTTTTTCGGGGGATAACCGTACAGAGCGCAGGGTAGTTTGCAACACGGCCAGTGGTGTTTTCAGGCTGTGGGTCAGATCGCCGAGCGTTGCGCGGTAACGCTCTTGCATCTGTTTTTGTGCGGTAATCAGCCGGTTTAAGTTGATGATCAGGCGGCGTAACTCTTGCGGCGGTTTCGGGCTGAAATCGAGTTGCTGACGCTGGTTGTTCTCTAACTCTTCAACCTGCAGGGCAAGGTTGGCAATTGGCAACAAACTCCAGTTGGCTGCCAGCCACAAAAGAGGAATGATCAGCAAAACATGTGCCAGCAACACCCACTCAAACAGCAGCCAGACATAATCGGCATTCTGTAACTCTTGCGGTACGGCGTCAAGAGTCACAATCGTCATTGATGGCAGTTCATTGCTGGCCGGATAGGTGTTTACGGCCACCGAGTAGGTCACCGAGTCATCAATATACTCATTCAGGCCCGCTTTTAAACGCTCGTTGTTCATCAGTGGGTAGGTGGCTATCGGGTGTGGGCTGTCTATTTCATAGAAACCGGGCTTTTTCAGCCATTCGGGCGCTATTGCTTTTTCAAATTCTGGCACATTTTCCAGCCGCCAGAGCAGTTTTCCATCGGCATCATAAATCCATGCCAGTAGCATTTTATTGCGAAGCAGGCTGTTTGGCACGTGTACGCTGAGCTTATCTTCTTTCCAATGAGCGAAGTTAACGAATAAATTGCCTTCACTACTCATGATCCGGTAGGTTGATTTTTCAAACACATAGACATAACCGCCAATCGCCACAATGCCGTAGAGCAGTGATAACACACCGATTAATACGGCGGTTGCCAGTAGAAAACGCAGCCGTAATGACTGAAATTTCAGGCTGCCGATAGCCTGTTTAATACGGTTAATACCTTGTGTCACCCGAGAGAATATCACCATTATTGGCAACTTAGTTCAAAGCGATACCCCTGACCCCGTACGGTGGTGATCACCTCGCTAAGCCCTTCGTTTTCTTCGAGGGCCAGTTTACGACGCAGGCGGCCCATTAATACATCAATGGTGTGCGTTTCACGCAGTTCGGCATCGGCATACAGTTGAAACATCAGGTGATCTTTGCTGATAACTTGCTGATGATTACGCATCAAGTATTCGAGGATTTTATACTCAAAAGCGGTCAGTTTTACCGGTTGCTGGTGAATAGTCAGTTCACGGCGTGAAAGGTTTAGCTGATACGGGCCGGCTGTCATATAGGTAGACGCAATGCCGTTACTGCGGCGAAGCAGTGCCTGTAAACGAGCAACTACTTCCTCTAGCTGGAATGGCTTGGTGACATAATCATCAGCGCCAGATTCTAGCCCCTGAACTTTTTCCTGCCAGCTTTCGCGTGCGGTCAGTATCAGTATCGGCAATTTTTTTCCGGCGGCGCGCCAGCGGCGGATCAGAGATAAACCGTCTTCATCGGGCAGGCCGAGATCAACCAGCGCGATATCCAGCTCATGCTCTTGCTGAAAATAGTCCGCTTCCACGGCATCTTTTGCCGCATCAACCTGATGCCCTTGCTCTTCAAGTTGCACTTTCAGGTGATGGCGGAGCAGAGCATTATCTTCAACAATAAGAATACGCATTAAAACCTCAAACAGTGACCAATGTAGACAGCGGTGCTGTATTGCTTCATATCCCAATACAGTATTTTAATTTAGGGATATAGCTTAAGAGCAATGCAGCACCGTTTAACCGCGAAATACGCGCAAAAGTGTTATATTCTAACTCTATACACTCTAACGTTAACTGGTATTAACATGCCATATGTTATCTCACACTCTGCGGATTTTTGTTTAAACCTGCGGTAAACCAATGCGCAAACAAAAAAGCCGACAACAGTGTTATCGGCTTGAATATAGAGCTTATTTTGCCATTTTTTGCACACTGTTTTGCGGGGAAACAGCGGTCAACTCAAGGTAAAATGTTGTCATGCTGTTATTTTCACAGCATGGATTTGTATTATTTTAGTGCGTCAACCATTTGCACTGCATGGCCAATATAGTTGGCTGGTGTCATGGCTTTCAGGCGTGTTTTTTCATGTTCAGGCAGGGCCAGACCATCAATAAACTGCTGCATACCTTCTGCATCTACGCGTTTACCACGGGTCAGCTCTTTGAGTTTTTCATACGGTTTTTCGATACCGTAGCGGCGCATCACGGTTTGAATCGGCTCTGCCAATACTTCCCAATTGTGATCAAGCTCGTTGGCAAGGTTGTTCTCATTCACCTCAAGCTTACTAATGCCTTTAAGGGTGGATTGATAGGCGATCAGTGAGTAGCCAACGCCAACACCTAAATTACGCAGTACGGTAGAGTCCGTTAAGTCACGCTGCCAGCGTGAAACCGGCAGTTTAGCCGCCAGATGATCAAACAGTGCATTGGCCAGCCCGATATTGCCCTCTGAGTTTTCAAAATCAATCGGGTTCACTTTGTGCGGCATGGTAGAAGAGCCAATCTCTCCGGCAATGGTTTTTTGCTTGAAGTGATTGAGCGCAATATAGCCCCACATATCGCGGTCAAAATCGAGCAGAATAGTGTTGAAACGGGCAACCACATCGAACAGTTCGGCAATGTAGTCGTGCGGTTCAATTTGTGTGGTGTACGGATTCCAATTTAGGCCAAGTGAAGTAACAAAACTTTCACTAAAATTGTGCCAGTCAACATCAGGGTAGGCGGCCAGATGTGCGTTGTAGTTGCCGACTGCGCCATTAGTTTTACCGAGAATTTCAACTTGTTGCAGTTGACGGAACTGGCGCTCTAGGCGGTAAGCCACGTTAGCCATCTCTTTACCTACCGTTGATGGTGTTGCCGGCTGGCCGTGGGTACGCGAAAGCAGCGGCATGTCGCGGTAGGTGTGTGCCAGACCTTTGATCTGGTCGATCAGCGTGCGCCATACTGGATTCAACACCTCTGTGCGGGCCGTACTCAGCATGAGGCCGTGCGACAGGTTGTTGATATCTTCAGAGGTGCAAGCAAAGTGGATGAATTCACTGACTGCATTGAGTTCGGCAATATCTGCGACTTTTTCTTTCAGGAAGTACTCAACCGCTTTGACATCGTGGTTGGTGGTGCGCTCAATGGTTTTAATTCGCGCAGCATCGGCTTCGGAAAAATCGCTCACAATCTGATCAAGGAAAGCGTTTGCGTCGGCGCTGAGTGCCGGTACTTCAGCAATGCCTTCACAGGCGGCAAGCTTTTGTAACCAGCGAACTTCTACCATTACCCGAAATTTCAGTAAACCAAATTCACTGAAAATGCCACGCAAGGCGGTGACTTTATCGCCGTAGCGGCCATCAATCGGGGATACAGCTGTCAGAGCGGACAGTTCCATGGGGATAAAACTCCTGAGTTCAGATAGTAAACGTTGATACAGAAAATAGAAAAAAGAGGGCCATTTACAGCTCGGCAAGCATACGCTTGGCCTGTTCAGCCAGTTTTCCGCGCGAAAAGACCAGTTGTAATCGGCTGCCACCCACTTGTCGCCACAGTACGGCAGCGCGAATTCCGGCTAATAAGCAGGCTCGAATTCGGCTTTGGACAAGGCTGTTTTGCAGATGGGTTGGGTTGCCGGTTACCTGAATACGCGGCCCAAGGGGGCTGATGACATCAACATAGATCTCGGCAATGGCACTGACCATCTGCTCATCAAGCAGATCAAAATGGGCGAGCTGGCGATCAAGGCGTGTAATGCGATCAGACAATACCGAAACGCTGTCTTTACGGGCAGAGAGTTTTTTCTCGAGGATGATCAGCCCGATTAAGTAGCGGGTGAGTTGGCTATCTTGCTGCCCCTTCATGCCGGATAACTGGTTAATCAGCGTCTCTAACCCGAGGCGTAGATTCAGCGGCTCGTTATCAAAAACGGCCAGCGTTGATGTAGGAGATGTCTGTAAGATGCTGTGTAGCGAGGCGCGAAGCGCCTCGCTGTGACTGTTTCCATCGCGTGCAATCTCTTGCACTAATCTCACTGCCTGACACATGCCGGAAAGTGCAATGACAACATCCGTGGTATTTTTTGCCACTGAAATCACTCCTTGATTTGCGCCTCAATAATACCGCCGCCCAAGCACACTTCACCGGCATAAAACACGGCTGATTGGCCGGGGGTCACGGCAATTTGTGGCTCATCAAAACGCACTTCGATTTTATCATCATCCAGCGGCGTTATGGTGCACGGAATATCCTGCTGGCGATAACGGGTTTTCACCGTGCAGCGAAAAGGCGCGGTAACGGTGCGGCGATCAACCCAATGCAACTGCTGGGCAATCAAACCGTTTGATTTGAGGCGAGGGTGATCATGACCCTGTGCAACAATCAGCTGATTATTTTCCACATCTTTTTCAACCACATACCATGCTTCTTCAGAACCCTCTTTGGTTCCACCAATCAGCAACCCTTTACGCTGACCGAGCGTGTGGTACATCAGACCCTGATGCTCGCCCATCACAATACCGTCAGCACTGACGATCTTGCCCGGTTGTGCCGGTAGGTAACGGCCTAAAAATTCCGTGAATTTACGCTCACCGATAAAGCAGATCCCCGTAGAGTCTTTTTTCTTGGCGGTGATCAGCCCAATCTCTTCGGCAATACGGCGCACTTCTGGTTTTTCGAGTTCACCAACAGGGAACAGGCTTTGTGCGACTTGCTCAGATCCCAACGTATACAGGAAATAGCTCTGATCTTTATTTTGATCAAGCCCGCGCAACAGTTGTACCTGCCCGTTTTCATCGCGATCAGAGCGGCGCACATAGTGGCCGGTGGCGATATAATCTGCGCCCAAATCTTCGGCGGCAAACTCTAAAAAGGCTTTAAATTTAATCTCTTTATTGCACAGAATATCTGGGTTTGGCGTACGGCCCGCTTTGTACTCTTCAAGGAAGTGTTCAAAAACGTTATCCCAATACTCAGCGGCAAAGTTCACCGTGTGTAACTTCATGCCCAGCTTATCGCATACCGCTTGGGCATCGGCCAGATCCTGTGCCGCAGAGCAATACTCCTCGGTGTCATCTTCTTCCCAGTTCTTCATGAACAGCCCCTCAACCTGATAGCCTTGTTGCTGCAGCAGGTAAGCGGAAACGGAAGAGTCAACCCCGCCGGACATCCCGACGATCACTTTGATATGGCTGTTATCAGACATTTGTGTATTACACCCGTAGTGGCCATGTAGATGGCCCGATAAAAAAGTTGATAGAATTCTTCTTTCAGAATTCAAGCGGCAGATTTTAACATAGAACAGAGGTGTCGCCCAGATCAGCAAAACCCCGTTTAGCCGCGCCTTAACCGTGCCCTTACGTTGTGGGGCAGAGCAGAGCCTATCTTGTCTTTGGGATACAGGCTGTTTGGCTTATTTTACCTTGATTGAGTTAGGGCTAATATCGCGCCATGTGCCATTCTCAAGCCCTTCGAGATCCCACTGACCGACTTGAAAACGAATCAAGCGCAATGTTGGAAAGCCGATATGTGCTGTCATTCGGCGAACCTGACGATTACGCCCTTCAAACAACGTCAGCTCAAGCCATGATGTAGGAATCGCTTTGCGCTCACGAATCGGCGGGTTACGCGGCCATAACCAGTGCGGCTCATCACGCAACTGCACCTGTGCCGGTAGTGTCGGGCCATCATTTAAGGTGATGCCTTCACGTAAACGCTGCAAATCAGCCTCTGTGGGCACGCCTTCAACCTGAACCCAATAAATTTTACCGGTCTGTTTATTTGGCTGTGTCAGTGTAGCCTGTAGCTTACCGTCATTGGTTAGCACCATCAGGCCTTCACTGTCGCGATCGAGCCGGCCGGCAGCGTAAACACCTTGTACGGGGATGAAATCTTTTAATGTGGTTCGACCAGATTCATCAGTAAACTGCGGTAGAACATCAAACGGCTTATTGAACAAAATGATACGCTGCGGTTCGGATAACGGAGGCGCTGGTTTACGTAACGGGCTGCGTTTAAACGGTTTGGCTGATTTTTTTTTCGTTGGGCGTGTAATCATTTTACTCTGTTCAATAAATTCTGTGAGCAAAACAGTATAGCGGATTCTGCAAGAGATTGGCGGAACGATAATGTTCGAGTATTATTGACGCGCCTCTTACAAAACCATAACAAATGGACGCTCGAAGGAGATGTCAGGAGATGTCAATGGAAAGCAAAGTAGTTGTACCGACCGAAGGCCAGAAAATCACGCTGGATGCGCATGGCAAACTGGTTGTTCCACATAATCCGGTAATCCCTTATATCGAGGGTGATGGTATCGGCATTGATGTTACTCCCGCGATGAAGCTGGTGGTTGATACCGCCATCGAGAAAGCGTACAGCGGTCAGCGCAAAATCGAGTGGATGGAAGTTTATACCGGTGAGAAATCAACCCAGATTTACGGGGAAGATATCTGGCTGCCGAAAGAGACATTAGATCTTATCCGTGAATACCGTGTGGCGATTAAAGGCCCACTGACAACCCCTGTCGGCGGTGGTATTCGCTCTTTGAACGTGGCTCTGCGCCAAGAACTTGATCTGTACATTTGCTTGCGCCCAGTGCGTTATTACAACGGTACACCAAGCCCGTTGAAAAATCCTGAACTGACTGACATGGTTATTTTCCGTGAAAACGCGGAAGATATTTATGCCGGTGTTGAGTGGAAAGCAGGCACCGCCGATGCAGATAAAGTGATCGCCTTTTTACGTGATGAAATGGGCGTGAAGAAAATTCGCTTTACTGAGAACTGCGGTATCGGCATTAAGCCAACCTCGGAAGAGGGCTCTAAGCGTTTGATCCGTGCGGCGATTGAATACACGATTTTTAATGATCGTGATTCGCTGACGCTGGTTCACAAAGGCAACATCATGAAGTTCACCGAAGGGGCTTTCAAAGACTGGGGTTATGAGCTGGCACGTGAAGAGTTTGGCGCTGAACTGCTTGATGGCGGCCCGTGGATGAAACTGAAAAACCCACAAACTGGCCGTGACATTATCATTAAAGATTGCATTGCTGATGCATTCTTGCAGCAGATTTTGCTGCGTCCGTCTGAATATGATGTTATCGCCACCATGAACTTAAACGGTGATTATATCTCTGATGCTTTGGCCGCTCAGGTCGGAGGCATTGGTATCGCACCGGGTGCCAACATTGGTACTGAGTGCGCGGTATTTGAAGCGACTCACGGTACTGCTCCTAAGTATGCCGGACAAGATAAAGTGAACCCAGGTTCACTGATTTTGTCTGCCGAGATGATGCTGCGTCATATGGGGTGGTTCGAAGCCGCTGACTTAATTGTTAAAGGCATGGAAGGTGCTATCGCTGCGAAAACGGTCACTTATGATTTTGAACGCCTGATGGATGGCGCTAAGTTATTGAAGTGCAGTGAGTTTGCTAAGGCGATGTGCAAACATATGTAAGCTTGTAGTCACAACAAAAAGCCAACACCTGCGTTAATGGCATGTTGGCTTTTTGTTTATTTATATTCTTCCCCAAAACCCTTCCCCAAAACTGTACAAAAAAAGCACAGTTTAGAAGGCGGATTTTTTGATCCGTGGAAGCATATATCGCCAGCTTGATGACGCCAAGCTGCGAGGGCGTAGCTTAATATCACAGACTTCTCGCTTAAGAATTAAACTGCAACGACAGACCAGTCTTTACCCCGATCATCATTGTATCGGTCGGTCATTTTCTGTGATTTGTGACCGAGTAACTTCTGTGTCTCTAACCCTTGTTCACGATACAAACGTTCAGACAGCGAACGCTGCTCATGAAATGTGGGGGCTGTTCCTTCTTCCCACGTAATGCCTGATTTGTCTCTGGCTTTTTTAAACGTGGTGGTGATTGCGTTGGCCGACACTTTACCGCCGCGAATCGCTTGCGATGTGGTATGTCGAAAGTGAATCAAGTATTGGCTAAGTACCGCATCACGGCATTTTGTGATCACTTCTTTTAGTGATGTGTTAATGGCATGGCAAGTGATGTTGAGCGGGATGGCCAGCCGTGCGCCCGTTTTCTCTTGCGTGATATGCAGCATGTCATCCCAGATATCTGAAAACTTCATGTTTGAGATATCGCCAATACGCTGACCGGTCACCAAAGCTAGCAGCATGGCACACTGCAAATAGGGTGGGTGATGCTCGGCAGCGGCGTAAATGGTTTGCCACTCTTCCAGCGATAAGCGTTGGCGTGTAACCTTATTGCGAGGTTGCTTGGTTGCTTGTGCGGGGTTGTAGCCGGGCGGAACGTGTCCGGCATGTTGAGCCTCTTTGAAAACATCAATGATCACCATTCTGACCACCTGAGCCATGCGGTTATGCCCCTGTACTTTTACGGTATCAATGATTTCTGCCACTTCCAGTGCAGTAATATCTTTTAGATAAAGCATGCCTGAGTGCTGGCGCAGTAACTCGACCGGCTTTCTTTTTTGCTTAACCGAATTGATTTTTATATCGCCTGTTTCAAGCCGTTCCTGCTGAATTTCAAGATAGCGATCAAGCCACGTGGTAACTGTGATGAACTCTCTTGATTCCCGCATTCGGGCAATTTTCTCATTAACGGTTAAGATTTGGCGTGTGCGCTGCTCTGCGATGGCGCAGTTTGCATCACAGGCGATTTGCTTTGCTTCTTCTTCGTTCGTTCCGAGACTGTAAAATTTACCGCTGATCGGGTGTTTATATTGCCAGTACACGCGGCTTGTTCGTTTATCGAGTTTGGCATACAAGTTGGGAATGGTTATTTTATGTGTTCGAGGTCGTGCAGCCATCTTCGATAATCCTTTTTAATTTAGGGTTAGCGTTTGGCGAAAGCTTCGGTGCGGCCAGCATACCCACAAACCGAGCCTCACTATCAATAAACCATTTTCTACCCATTTTTACAGCCGGTGGCACTGTCATTTTACCTTTTGCGTAGTATCGCAATGTGCGCAAACTTGGTGCTTCAGCGCCGAATTCGTCTTGAGCCCATTTTTCTAAAGAGATGGTTCTTGCCATTATTAAACCCTCGCGTGAAAGCGGCGTAGTTAATATGCCGCTTGATAGATAATCAATTACAAAAACGTCTCAGATAACCGTCAGAACGGAATATCATCATCAAACTCATCGGGATTACATGCGCTACTGGCAGGTTGGTTAGCGGCTTGCAATCGAGATAGGGGAACATCTCTTGCTTGGCTGTACGGATTCACTGGTTGGCGTTGCGATGATTGAGTGTGCCCGTGTGAGTTGTTGTTTCGCTCATCTTTGTCTTTTAATGTGTTTTC
Organism: Plesiomonas sp. ISS29; assembly: GCF_056522795.1. Taxonomy (NCBI): domain Bacteria; kingdom Pseudomonadati; phylum Pseudomonadota; class Gammaproteobacteria; order Enterobacterales; family Enterobacteriaceae; genus Plesiomonas; species Plesiomonas sp. ISS29. The sequence goes on along the minus strand of NZ_JAWRZQ010000001.1, from coordinate 2,125,644 downwards.
CAGTGCTGCAATAGCTTCAGCAGGTTTATTGTCAGAGTGCTCTGCATAGGTTTTACGGCTTCCTGATTGAAAAATATGCCGAATTTCAAATCGGTATCCGTCTGCTCCGTCATTCTTCGTGTATAAGATTTTCTGTAAAAATAGGCCAATATTTTTGCCCACAAGGCTAGGGCATTGCCATTCAACACTGCCATCGTTTAAATTCACTTGCTGCGGCTGCAATTGTTTAACTTGCGCGGCCCACATCAACGCAGACACAAGACCCATTGCAAAAGTAGGGCTTCCGTCTTTCCCCATGTAATTAATCTTTAAGTAATTAGCTTTTGAACCGTTACTGTCAAAACTTAACTCTAGTGCTTGAGATTGACTGCCATCACGTCCAAATACATAAACTGCCGAAGTAATTACACCTTCATATGCGCCAGTTTCATTAATCCCACTTGAAGTTCCGGCCTTTTTTGCTAATTCAGCGGCGCTTGCATCCCACACAAAACTCATTGGTTGGTTCATGTTATTTTCCTTATAGCTCAGTCATAAATTCGGTGATCGCAGTGTCTACTGCGTGCAGATCGTTATCCATTTCAATTTGGTCAGGAAATAAATCAGGTGGTGCTTTGGCTGTATCGTTATCATCGCCTTTAATTAAAAACATATGCTTTCCATCTTTTTTTACAGCGCGTAGCACAATTGGAAAGTAACCTTCAGGTGTTAACTTTTCATTAAGCATTTTTCCTGTTGTTTTCATGCGAATTTTCCCGTCACTCTCTTCTGTGTGAGCAAGGAAATAAACGCGAAAATCATCGGGCAATTCTGTTGCGGCCATAATAATCCGCCAGATGTGATCGGCCATTTCAGTGTATTTGGAGTAGCCAGTTTGATAAGCGCGGTTCATATTTTCATGCTGCATGACAGCTTGAAAATCATCAATAATTAAAACGCGTCGAGTTTTTGATTGCACCATTCGGTAAATAGTATTTAGCACCGACTCCCAATTATCAGAGCGAAGAACGTTGCCGCGCTGCTTGCTCCCATCGGGTAACGGTTTGCCGTGGAGCTTCCAGCCTGCTGACTTAAACGGAAGCATTTTAGGGATGCACTGAAGCAGCATGACATCTTCAGGGTTAAAGTTACGCAGGCTGTAGGATTTGCCTGCGCCAGAGTCACCAAGAATTAACACAGGCGTGCCCATTTTTTAGCTCCTTTCTTTTTTAATTATGCATTTGATAGGTGATAAGCGGCTGTGAATAACACATCTTCATCTGTGCTGTTTGCTTCTAGCCAGCGTAAATAGCCAGGGTTTACACAGGCGACTTCTTTGAATGTTGACCCTTTGTACTTGCCGAATTGAATTGTGTTTAACAGCATAGGAGCTACTGATATTTCACACATTTCAGAAACCGTCCAGTTGCTCATCTGCACCATGTAAATAAGCAGCTCGGCAGTGACATAGCAGTCATACAGTGCGCGGTGAGCGTGTAGGCCTTCGGGCACATCAGGCTTTAAACCAAGGCTATAGCGCAGATATTGATTTCCATGTCGTGGGTGTTCAGGAAACAGTGATCGGGCTAGTTTGAGCGTGCAAATCCACGGCGAGTTAATTTGAGGAAGCTTTGAGCGGTCAAACTTTGCGCTATGAGCAACGTAAGCATCAGCACCTAAGTAGCGGCCAATGACTTCATTCAGCGTTGGAGCGTTCTCTACCATCTCTTCGGTAATGTGGTGAATTGCCATTGCCTCAAAACTGATAGGCTCATGCGGCTTTACAAAATCACTCATGGGATTGCAGATAATGCCGTCTACAATATCGACGCTGGCAATTTCAATAACGCCACCTTCCAAGCTGGTTGTTTCGGTGTCGATTACTCTGATTCGATTAAGCATTTTGAATCTCCGTTCTTGCATCGGTAACAGCGTCATATTCAGCAAGCATGTTCGCGATGTTATTTAACTCAGAAGGTTGCACGTGGTATCGCACACACAACCATGCGATCAGCACCAGTACGTCACTGCTTTCAGCGTTCATAATTAATTCCGGCGTTTAGATAGGCGATTAGGGTTCAGTAAGAAATACTTCTCATCACATTTTTTATCGCTGCAAAATGCGCATATTGCTTGTGATCTATAGTTGTAAATAATTCTAAATATTGCGTCATTTTTATGTCTATGCTGACCGCAATACCCACACGTTACTGTTTCTACGTGCTTGGTTGCTGACATAAGGAATAGCGTTTCTGGAATATTCCGTTCAGGCTGATTATAGCTAATGCACGTTATTACTCGTTCATTACTGGCTTGGTCTGGTGGGGATATACTGGAAACGGTGAATATGTCATTTCCTAATCTAACAGGAGCGCCTAGTAGTGACTCAGTTAATTCTTGAGATGTTATTTTTGGGTAGGGGAACATATAATACCCTTTGTTATTTACTTTATTTAAGGTGAGTTAATCCGCCGCTAATGCATAGCGGTTTAATTTAAAGTCAGTTTTTTAGAGAATTTATTTAATCATCAAGCCATTTTTCCGAAAAGTGCAATGCGCCATAGGTCTTTTGCTTGATTGGCAATAGGCTCATCTACCACCGTGTAACACCTTGGATAATTAGAACCAAGTTTTTTGTATTCCATTTTAAGATGGAGGTCGCCATCTTCGCTTATTTTATTCAAGTGGTGGACTATTGTTGACGATGGTAATTTTGTTGCCAATGACAAATCTTTTACAAAAAAGACGCCTAACTTAATGGCTGCATCCTTAATGATGTCCCGCTTTTTTTTACACAAACGACTCATGTATCAACCTCCATGTTAATGCGTGCCCGCCGGCACTAGGTGCGGCTCTACAGATCGGGAAGCATACGGCCTGCGAATGTATCGCAAGCTGCCTTGTGGTTCATGCCAGTAGACCCCATCGCGGTAATTGAACGAGACTAGCCATGCTGCACCGGTGCGGTTATTACGCATGGTCACTGCGCGGCCACATTTTGGAACTGAGTTACTGATCAGCATTTCAACCCCCGATAAGTGATACTTCCGCTTACTGCGCTTATTACTCTGTTAGAACATCCGCCAGCCGACTCTTTAGATTTTCGTGTGGCGGCTAACGTACCGCTTTTTTTCGCATTGAATTCAGCCATGCGACGTGCGTTATAACGTTGTCGAGCATTCATAGAACCTCCTTCAGTAGACTTTGGTGGTGGGCTAGTTGTGTTGCCAAGCGCACCCCAAAGCCTACTTACTGCTTTGGCTCACCTGTATTCAGGTGAGGAACTGATTGTTAAAGAGCGTCCAACGTCCTGTTGGGTGTTGCGTCCTGCTGTATTGATGGAGTTCATTTAAAACCATAGTTGTTATCATGTCAACAACGAAAGTTGTTTAAAATTCCATGCATATGCGATCGTGGTTTTATTTGGTTGTTTTTATTGGTTTTATTTTTTCTGTTTTACGATTGAATTTTTCTATGGGGATAAAAATTGAGGAGATGTGTTTTCATAGCGGGGTAATGTTTGATTGTTTTTTGAGCGAAGTGGTGAGTTTGGTTATGTATGTGGGGGGGGGACTGGCGTAGGCTAGGCACGTGATGAGGGTAATAAAAACCCCGCTCGGTGGGCGGGGTTTTTATGCGACGTGTGAGATATCAGGGTTTTGATATTGTAGAAGCGTTTCCGTTTTCTATCACTCCAGATCGTATTGTGTAGCTACCTAGAATTTTCACAGTTTTGTTTTCTTTCATTGCGTCAAAAAGTAAAGAAATTTCATCTTTGTCGTCAATGAATGACGTATCAACTGAAACAGGAAAGCTTTCATCACTTGACGGTTCTCGGCAGCTTAGCGTCAACTTTTCTGATGTGCGTTTAATGCTATCTATAACCAGTTCAATATTGCGCTCTTCTTTTTTCGCTTTTTCTATTGGATTTTTTATTAGTTCATGTACATCATTTTGTGACAAGTTTACCTTCGATGCACTTTCTATCTCTATCCTGTCGGCATCACTAGCGGCTTTTAACACGCCCGTGTAAGCTTTTGCTATATGTTCTTGTATTCCTTCGGCTCGTTCTATTGTATCTACACCGGCGTTAGCTCTCATAGACTGCAGCATTCCATCTTTAAGGATGGATAATCGTTCGTTCTCTGACTTACTTTTATTTTGCTGCTGCTGGGTTTCTTCTTGTTTTAGTGAAATTTCTGACTCTGATTTTAAGTATGAAGTACCAACCCATGCACCACCGAATAGTGCAATGGCAAAAAGAAAGCAGGTTGTCTTTTGGGTTGGGCTCATTCCTTGTGTCACCTTATCAAATGCACTTCCACAAGCGTTGGTTAAGTCCGTAAGTGCCGTGATGATCTCTGTACATCCAGGGTTTATCGAAAATACTATCTCTGCATTTTCCCTGTCGCTGCTACCAAGCCTTTGTAGGTTATCTGTCTTATACCTTATCAGAGTATAGACTTTATACATCTCCGTCTGAAAATCACATAACCCCTGAGCTAAGGATGCAGGAAGAGTCCCATTATAGCGTTTTTGATCACCGTATATTTTAAATTTTACTGATTCAAAAAGCTTGATATTGAGCTGCTCTATGAGTATTTCTTCACCCGATTGCAGCCGATTAAATACATTTTCTAGTGATTCGACACTGTCTATTATGATTGAGTTAGTCACTGTTTATTCCTAGGTTACACATTTATTTTATGTGGATCTCTAATGCTTCCTGCTTAGGCGTGAACCCTTACCCAATTTTGTAGTATTTAATTGACTCATGAATCAGTACTTTACCCATCACATAAAACTTATGCTGGTTATCATCAGTTATGTACCATTTCTCATATACCGGATTATCAGATAGCACGGCAAGCCGATCTCCCTGCATTTGCAATCTTTTGATATGAAATGTGTTACCGAAGACAAACACGTATACACCATCAGTTTCAAAGCTTCTTACTGATATATCAACGAAGACGCGATCACCTGATGTGAAAGTCGGGGCCATGCTATCGCCGCTAACTGTAATGACTTGAACAATCTCTTGAGACCTTGTTCCGAATAATGAACGCGCATAGTCTGATGTGAACTCAATCGCATGTATCACTTCAACAAAATCAGACACCATGAACGTCCCTGGTCCTGCACTGGCTTGAACATCCAAAACATCAACCCTGTATATATGTCCAGTTTTGTTATCTATTTTAGACACAACCGCAGTGCTTTTTCCATCATCTTTCATCGGTTCGTCACCGGAAGATAACCATTCCGGTCTGACGTTCAAAACCCCAGCAATATCAATTAATTTAGTTGAGTTCTGCGCCAATCCAGCTTCAATTTTCTGGATAGCAGCTTGAGACACACCGACCGAATCTCCCAGTTTCTTTTGAGAGAGTCCCGCCTGTGTTCTGGCTAGTTTTAGACGGTTTGCAAGATTCATTTTCATATCTGCGACTCTACAACCGAAGTTGTAATTATTCAAACGAATAAGGTTGTTGACTAATAACAACTATGGTTTTATTATTCAACTCAATGAACGATGGAGGTTGTGATGAACAACGTAATTAAAGCCGCCATTGTCTTAGTGGGGTCACAAAAAAAACTTGGTGCCGCGTGCGGTCTTACTCAGCAATCGGTTTATAAGTGGCTTCACAACAAGGCAAAGGTATCACCAGAGCACGTAAATCATATTGTGAATGCGACTGGTGGGAAAATTCAAGCTTATGAGATTAGACCTGACTTACCACACCTGTTTCCGCACCCGTAACACAGTTTAAGTAACACCGCTCTTTAACATACTGCTGGCCACCTGAAGACAGATGGCAACCAACACAAAAACCAAATGCAACCAACATGGCTGTATGGCCGTAACTATTTATTAGCGTAAGGATTATTTCAAATGAAGGACGCAAACTACAGCAAGAAAGCTGCAAAAGAAATTCACAGCCGCATTTTAAACGGTATTTCGATAGTGGGTCAGCGAAACATAGCGGATGCGGTGGGTGTTCACGAGTCGCAAGTCTGTCGCTGGAAAGAGTCAATGATACCGAAGCTGTCTATTATTTTGGCGATGATCGGCATGACTGTAAATGACGGTGGTGTAGGGGAGTTATGCGCTCAACTACTTGCCCAGCTAGAAAAAGAAAAAACCTCGAAAGCGGCAACTTTTGAGGCTTAGTTTGAGGTGCTTATGAGTGAAGCTATCAATTCACGGAGGTGATTATGAGTAGGTTATCGCTGCTTTGCAAGCAGATAAACGCATCAGATGTTGCAAACATAAGAGGATACCGCTGATGGGTACAGCAGAGGTAATCATGTTTCCCGCACCCTCGGTGGAGGGAGAACGAGTGGCAGATCTAGAAAATGGCTTCACACGAATCGCCAATGAACTTCTGGAGGCTGTTATGTTGGCCGGATTATCTCAACACCAGCTATTAGTCTTCATGGCCGTCATGCGAAAAACATACGGCTTCAACAAGAAGTCTGACTGGGTGAGTAATGAGCAGCTTTCTTTACTAACAGGCATTCTTTCGCACAAATGTTCAGCCGCTAAATGCGCATTGGTTAGGCGTAAAATTTTCATTCAAACTGGTCGATCTGTAGGTATAAATAAATCTGTCAGCGAATGGGAAAGTTTACCCGAATCAGGTAAGGAAAATAAAGTTTACCCGAAAGAGGTAATATTACCCGAATCAGGTAAGGAAAGTTTACCCGAATCAGGTAAGCGACATTACCCGAATCAGGTAAACACAAAAGACACTATACAAAAGAAAGAAAGAAATAAGAGATCCCCCAAACCCCCACAGGGGGATATCACTTTGAAATCTGACTCAGGTGGTTTGACTCACACGGCATCAAAACTGATTGATCACTTGAACAGAAATCTTACTGCACTGGCCGAGAAGCAGGGTAGGCCAAAACCTATGGGCTTTCGACATGCCAAGCAAAACATCACGCTGATTGTCGCTCGACTGAAAGAGTTCAGCCAAACCGACTGTGAGCTGGTGACGGACTATTTGACCGAGATGTGGGGTGCAGACGTTGAGATGCGTGAATACCTCTGCCCGACATCAATCTTTCGGCCAACAAAATTCGATGATCGTGTTGTTAGGGCTCATAACTGGAACACCGCAGGTCGCCCTGTTCGTGATGGCAAGCAGTGGGACAGAAGCCGAAAATCATCGTTCAGCCTAACTGACGCACTGAATGACACATCGTGGGCTGACAACGGTCTGGGGTTGTGATTATGGGTGAAATAAAAACTTTTGAATCCATGCCAGGTGGCCGACGTTCGCTGCACCGGATGGCCCAGCAATTCGTTGATTATTCACAAGCGCAGATAAACTCTGTAGCAGTGCAGAACGTGAACGATATTTTTCGTGAGCTGGCGATCACATTCCCCGCGTGGCGTACGGCATACCCAGACGCTGAAAGCCTGAACAGTGCAAAACAGGTGTGGGCAAAAGGCTTGATTGAGAATGACGTAACAGACATGGAGCTGATCTGCATCGGTCTGCGTGTAGCCCGATCTCAAGCTATGCCGTTTATCCCTAGCGTCGGCCAGTTTGTCGCGTGGTGTAAATCGGAAGTGCCAGGCCAGCTTGGTTTGCCAACCGCTGACGAGATCATGACTGAGTTCGATCGTTACAGCGCTCGCCATCACGATTACTCAGGGGATGAATTGTTCCCGTGGTCTACACCGGTGATGTACTGGATTGTGCTTGATATGCGCCGCGCGATGTATCGCTACAATCAGACTGCCGCAGAAGTGCAAAAGTCAGCTATCAAGCTGCGGGCGCAGTGGGAAAAGAAATTGCGGGCCGGTGAAGCAGTGCCAGCACCTGTTGTACAAGTTGAAAACAAATCTCGGCCAGCCAGTCCTGTACAAGCACTTGATACTGATGGGCGCTACAAAAACGCAGGAGCGGCAATGCTGGCTCGTATTCGTTCCCGCAAATCAACGGAAAGGGTCGATGAATAAACAACGTTATTTTTTAGTAGACGAAATCCGACGGCAAAACGTAATTCAGTTCATCAAAACACTTCCTACCGATCAGAAAAAACCTCTCGTAATCACCATTCAAGAACAAACCCGCAGCATAGACCAAAATGCCAAACTCTGGGCTTGCCTGACTGATATCTCAGACCAAGTGGAGTGGTATGGCAAAAAACTATCACCTGAAAGCTGGAAGTATGTTTTCAGTGCGGCACTGAAAAAGCAGGAAGCAGTACCGGGTATTGATGGCGGCTTTGTTGTTTTAGGTCAATCGACTAGCCGAATGGCAGTAAGCGAAATGCGTGACCTTATTGAGCTGATTCAGTCATTCGGTGCAGAGCGAGGGGTGCGGTTCGGTGATGAGGCCCAGTCAGCAATGTTGTGGGCACAGGCTCGCATTCGCAGGTAATCAGAATGGAGGTTAATTACTTTATGGAGGATACAACACCCATGCTAACGGCGTTGATTTTATCTGTCGTTGTACTTTTGTTGATCTGGCTACTGTTTGTGGCTAATAGCCAGATAGAGCGAATTGTCCCACGCACATCAGAGTTAAACATGTGGGATAAGGATTTGGAGTCAGCACGTGATCTGCGTGAATTGGCAGCGCGTTGCAAAGCAGCGCGGGGAGTGCGGGAAAATGGCTAATGCATATTCACAGCGATTGGCTGATCTGAAATCACGGCCGTTCACGCTTGACTTGTTTACGGATGGTGACAACAGCAAGTGCCGGAGTTTTTATACTGCTGAGAACAATGCGTTGCTGCAAGACTGGGCCGGTGATTTAAAAAAACTGGGAGGCAGTGCATTTGCAAACCCACCTTACAGTCGTGCAGAGCAGGATGATAACGGTGATCAGGTAACAGGCATGGTTCACATCATCAATAAAGTGATGCAAGAGCGCGAAGCCGGTGCACGGGTGGTCATGCTAATTAAAGCTGCTACCAGTGAAACATGGTGGCCAGAGAATGCTGATCATATTGCGTTCATTCGTGGCCGAGTTGGATTTGATGTGCCTGATTGGTTCAATGCACCAGAAGATGAACCGCAAAAAGCAGGTGCGGGTTTTGCCTCTGCGGTAGCTATTTTTGACAAAAACTGGGCAGGTGGCCGCATGAGTTATATTTCTCGTGAGGCCCTGGAAGGACTTGGCGGCGATATTTTGAGCATGATTGCGGATCAGGCAGCAATGCTGGTGGCTCTTTCTGAACCAGAATTAGCGATTTCCGAACCAGATTTGCCAGTATCTGAACCAGAATTAACTAATTCTGAGCCAGAAGAACCCGAATTTATACCAGAAGTGACCACCCATAAGCCGGATATGGTGAGTTCTGAACCAGAATTAGCGATTTCCGAACCAGAGGTTAATGAGGTGATAAAGCAGGATGATGTTTTACCCACCCATATTACTGACATATGCGAATACGCGCTAGTCAACTGTGAGGAGGCTGCTTGTTAAAACCCAAACTACGTAAAAGAAAGTGCGTGATATGCCGAGATTGGTTTATACCGCGCTTCATTAACGAGCGATGGTGTTGTCCAGAACATGGTGCACAATTCGCAATGCAAATACGAAGTCGATTAATGGATAAGGCAATACAAAAAGAAAAGCAGCGACGACAAAAAGACGAATCGGAAAAAAGACACGCGTTAAATGCCCGAAGAAAATCAGTTAAACCCCTCCGTTATTTTACCCAGAAAGCCCAGCAAGCCTTTAACCAATACATCCGCACCCGTGATGCTCATTTGCCCTGCATTAGCTGTGGCAGGCATCACACAGGTCAATATCACGCTGGTCATTACTTAACGACTGGTGCTCATCCAGAGCTTAGGTTTGATGAAGATAACTGCCATAAGCAGTGTTCTGCTTGCAATAACCACCTTTCCGGAAACATTGAGAATTACACGCCAAAGTTGATTGAAAAAATAGGCGCTGAGCGGTTTGAGCGATTAATGGGTATGCATGCATTGAAAAAACTAACGAGAGATGAGCTGGAGGCTATAGCCAAACATTACAGAGACAAAACCAAAGCATCTTGTCAGCAGGAGGTTGCATGAACGTTATAGAGATGACACTAAGCGACGAACAGCATCAGTGGGTTGACCAGTTGTTACAACGTTGGGGGGCGTGGGTTTATTCTGGAAGACTGGAAAAGCGAATGAGCAACATGATTGCTCGCTGGATGGACGCAGCCGATCCGTCTCGACTCATGCCAGAGCGCCCAATGTGCAGCGATGAACAAGGTTTGTTGATTTCTCAGGTCGTAGACCGTGTTCTCGCTATTGATAAAAAAGCACTCGGCATGGTGATTAGCTACTACGCACACGGCGCATCGAAGAGAGCAATAGCATCGTACTACTGCCAGACTGCAAAGCCTCGCAAGATGACGGGGCGTGGAGGTTCAGGGAGGCGTAAGCCTTCATTGGTAACGTGTCGCAGAGAAGTTGATCAGGTGCTTGATGCGGCGCTATGGTTGATTTACCGTGAGCTGTATATTGCGATTAACGTGCAAGATAATGCCGCTAAAATGAATAAACGTACTGCATCTTGCCGACATCTCTAATTTTAGGGTTGACTTGGTTGAGCCAATGAGCCACTATAAACAGATACGCTGCCTCAAGTATCTCGTAAGAATGCTGGGGCGGCGTTTTTTGTGTCTTTTTTCGAAATGACTTGCTGTGTTAGCACAACAGAGTTAATTGTGTGTCACGGCAATTAAAGAGAGAAAAAGACATGCAAAATCATGTGGATATGACAGTTTTCGCACGAAATATTTATCGGTTTCTTCCTGGTGATAACTGGGTTGCCCCTATAGATATGGCACGCATTACGGGTCTTGCTGAGGTTCGGTGTCAGTTGATATTGACGCAATTGGTACTGGCAGGCTTGGCTGAAGATGTTTGCGGGAATGGTATGTATTTTAGGCGCTGCTCGTAAGGCGGCGGTTTTAGCTGTGGAATGGGCGGCTGGTAAGTGTTAGTAGCATTTTCCAGCCATGCGTCCGTTGTAGAAGTCACGGGCGCACCAAGGCCCACCGCTTGTGTGCACAAAGCGGGTATAAGCCTATCAAAAAAGGCTAAATCAATCCATGAAAAACACTGTATATTTAAACAGTGCAACTATTGTTAATGCTGATTCTCTCGAATACATCAAAACACTCCCAGACAACTGCATTGATCTTATTGCTACCGATCCGCCGTATTTTCGTGTGAAGTCTTGCGCTTGGGATAACCAGTGGGACGATGAGGCGGCATATCTAGCTTGGCTAGATGACTTACTGGTCGAGTTTTGGCGAGTGTTAAAACCCCGCGGTTCGCTGTACATGTTCTGCAGTTCCCGCTTAGCGGCAGACACTGAGATATTGATTAGGCAGCGTCTCAAAGTTTTAAACCATATTGTATGGGCTAAACCATCCGGCCCTTGGCGGCGTATGCGTAAAGAAGACCTGCGTTCTTTCTTTCCCGCTACTGAGCGCATCATCTTTGCTGAACACTATGGAGCAGAAGGCTATGCCAAAGGGCAGTCCGGATATGCGGTGAAGTGTAAGGCATTGCGGCAAGAGGTGTTCAAACCGCTGATCAGCTATTTCAGTGAAGCTCGTAAAGTTCTCGGGGTTAGTGCTGCTGAGATTAACAAGGTAACAGGTACTAAGATGTGCTCACATTGGTTTTCTTCCAGTCAGTGGCAGTTGCCAAGTGAAAGCCAATATCAGCAGCTACAAGATCTATTTAAGCGTAAAGCTGCGGAGCTCGGTATGGGCAGTGCGTTACAAGAAATCCATGGTGAACTGGCAAAACACTATTCAATCCTGAGTGATGAGTACAGTGGCTTGGTGGCTCAGTATGCCGACTTGAAGCTTCAGTACGAAAGCCTACGCCGTCCGTTCTCTGTAACCGCCGATGTGCCTCATACCGATGTATGGATATTTCCTCCGGTATCAGCTTATCCCGGTAAGCATCCTTGCGAAAAACCCCGAGCTTTGATGGAGCACATCATTGCAACCAGCTCTCGCGACGGTGATGTTATTGCTGATTTCTTTATGGGATCGGGTTCTACAGTAAAAGCGGCGTTAAATCTTGGGCGTAAAGTGATAGGCGTGGAGCTTGAGGAGGAGACTTACTTGAAGGTTGTCTCAGATATTTCTATGTTGGAATGAAGACTGTTGGCCTCGCTTATGCGCGGCCTTTTTTTAGCGCCCGGCGTTCGCTGGCTGCGAATAAAGGAGCGATACACAATGACGGAACCGGTATCCGGCACTACTTCTGCTGCTATGGCGGTAGGAGGCGTAACAATCGTCGGGCTACTTAGTCGAATAGACCCTGGTGTACTGATTGGTGCATTTGCGGGTTCTCTTATTTTTGTCTTGTCGGCAAGCGAATACTCTCGTCTTGGGCGGGTAGTGCTTTTTTTTGCATCTTTATTGGCTGGAATAGTAGCCGCTCCATTTGTTGCTTCGGTCATTACTGTAATGACTCCAAGCGGGATTAGGGCTGAAGGACCAATTGGCGCGCTGGTATCGTCAGCTATTGCAGTTAGGCTGCTGATGGCACTAAGTAGCAACCCCAAGTCAATAGCTGGTCGTTTTTGGTCTGGGGGTAGCGATGGCCGCTCTAAATGATTTCATCCTGACGTTAAATGCGTTGGTGTGCTTTTTAATTGTATTGAGGCTCGCATCTTACAAGCGAAATGGTGCGCACTACAGGCTAATTGTTTCAATTTGCGCTTGGATGCTCATGGTGTCGTGTGGGTCGGTAACAATTCTCGTGCTGACCGGGGTTTATCGGCATGCAAGCATACCTGAAACGGCAATCAATTTAGCAATGCTTGTGGCTGTGTGGTCGGCTAGAGGGAACATTACGCGGTTGGCATCAGGCTTGAGGAATAAACAATGAATCAGGAACGATTCCAGCAGGCGGCTGGTATCAGCGCTACGCTTGCAACACGCTGGTTTTTGCATATTACTTCTGCGATGGAAGAGTTTGGAATTACTTCGGCAAATGATAAAGCGATGTTTATTGCGCAGGCTGGGCACGAAAGTAGCGGGTTTTCGTTGCTAACCGAGTCACTCAACTACACGCCACAGTCACTCATCACGACATTTGGTCGCCGCATCACACAATATCAAGCCGAGATGCTGGGAAGAACTGCGGAACACGCAGCGAATCAGTCTGCTATTGCAAATTTAGTTTATTCGGGTCGTCTGGGAAATAAAACCCCTGGTGATGGCTGGAAGTATCGTGGGAGAGGGTTAATTCAGGTTACTGGCTTGGATAACTACTTACGCTGTGGTGCAGGCTTGCACCTTGACTTAGTGAAAGAGCCTGAGTTGCTGGAGCAGGATAAGCATGCAGCTCGATCTGCTGCGTGGTTTTATTCAACTAACGGGTGCTCACAAGCATGTGACGATATAAACAAAGTGACGCGCATAATCAACGGCGGCTCTAACGGGCTAAGTGATCGTAAGCGCAGATTAACGCGGGCACTAGCGGCATTGACGGCATGAGAGTGAGTTATCTAGCGTTAATGATTGTTTGTGCATTGTCTGTCGTAAGCGGTCTTGCGTGGGCAGTCGATCACTACTACGGCCAATATCAGCAAGAGAAAATACGGGCAGAGAGTGCAGAGCAGAAGTCTGATGCTTACGAGCTGGTGACATCTAATGTCTTGCGCACTGTTTCGCTAATGAATGTCGTGGTGGAGATGAATCAGCATGCAAAGCAGCAGATTGCACTGGAGTCACAGAGAGTCGCGAGCGATATCAAAACTGCTGTTGCGGGCGATGATTGTGCTGTTCGTACTGTGCCTGCTGGCGCAGCTCAGCGGTTGCACGACTACGCGGACGGTTTACGTAACGGTGCCACCAGTTCCGCTATCGTCCAGCCTGACCGCTGAAACCCGCCAGCCAGCGATACCCGATCCACTAACGTGGGGAAAAAGTCTGGATTTGAATGTCAGCCTGCTATCGGCGCTGGCCGAATGCAACAGAGATAAAGCTGACATTCGCCAGATAGAAAACTCCAGGATATCGCAAAAATAACGAAATACGGGAGTTAACATGGCATCGAAAAAGCTCACGGCAGAGCAGCAGCAACTTTTCGATGCGTTGACTGCTCTCCAGAAAAAATTCGCTCTTGCCATCGTCAAGGGCAAAAACCAGACCGATGCATACAAATCAGCTAAAGGGAAAGCCAAAGGCGACGCTATACGTGCCGCTGCCTCACGAATATATGCAAATGTTAACGTCGTAGCGTTCCTCAAGTCCGTGCAGAGTGAAGCGATAGACGAGGCAATCATGGGGCGCGAAGAGGCCTTGCGGCGGCTAACGTCCCTCGGTCGCACATCCTTATTTGATCTGGCTGAGTTTCGTAACAGCACTACTGGAATGGATGAGGGTGGCAGCCCAATATCACAGGCATCATGGAGTTTTAAAGACTCCGCGCTGATCACGCCAGAAGCGATGGCTGCGATAGCCGAGTTAACCGCTGGTCCACAGGGCTTTAAGATTAAGTTACATGATCCGAAAGTAGCAATTAAGCAACTGGCGGAACTTCAAGGGTGGGATGCGCCGAAAGTTGTTCAGAATGAACTGACTAACCCTGATGGCAGCCTAGTGCAAAAACCGACAGTAATACGATTAGTGGGAGTTTCGCCAGATGGAAGCAGTAGCTGATCTCGAAATCCCCGCAAAGCTAGTTCCTGCCTTTACTGCTGAAAATGTCCGATATCGAGGTTCTTACGGCGGACGTGGCTCAGGAAAGACCCGTACGTTTGCGTTGATGAGCGCTGTTCGTGCTTATGAAAAAGCAGAGGCGGGAATCAGCGGCGTGATTCTTTGCGGCCGCGAATACATGAACTCACTCGAAGAGTCGAGCATGGAGGAAGTGAAGCAGGCAATACGGTCCGTTCCTTGGCTTAATGATTACTTCGATATTGGTGAAAAATACATCAGAACGAAAAATCGTCTGGTTAACTACGTGTTCTGCGGTCTTCGACACAACCTAGATAGCATAAAATCGAAAGCCCGTATTCTTCTCGCTTGGGTTGATGAAGCTGAGTCAGTTTCAGACACAGCTTGGAAAAAGTTGCGCCCGACAGTTCGTGAAGAAGGTTCTGAGATCTGGGTGACGTGGAATCCAGAAAAAGACGGTAGCGCAACGGATAAGCGCTTTAGAAAGACCCCACCGAAAAACTCAATATTCGTTGAGATGAATTTCAACGATAACCCGTGGTTTCCTGATGTTCTCGAAGAAGAGCGGCGAGATGATCTTGATGTGTTGGATTACGCAGACTATGCATGGATCTGGGAAGGTGCTTATCTCGAAAATTCCAACAAGCAGGTTCTGGCAAATCGTTACGTTGTTCAGAGTTTCTCGGATGATCTATGGGAAAAGGCCGACAGGCTGCTGTTTGGTGGTGACTTCGGTTTCGCTGAAGACCCGTCAACGCTAATTCGCGGATTCATATTAGATAAATGTCTGCATATTGAATACGAAGCATACGGTAAGCATGTAGAGCTTGATGATATGTGGAAATTCTATGCAGGTAAAAATGGCGCAACAATGAAGCAGCTCGATGAATGGCATATTACAGACGAGGCAAAATACGAGGGCATTCCTGAATCTCGTAAGTGGCCCATCAAGGCTGATAACTCCAGACCAGAGACGATCAGCCACATCAAAGCGCAGGGGTTTAATATCTCAGCAGCCAAGAAGTGGCAGGGAAGTGTCGAGGACGGGATCGCGTTCCTGCGCGGTTTTAAGAAAATTATCATCCACCCTCGCTGTAAAGAGACTGCAAAAGAAGCTCGACTCTATTCTTACAAAACTGATCGCATCACTAATGAGGTGCTGCCGATTATTGAAGATAAAAACAACCATTGCTGGGATGCCATCAGGTATTCACTGGATGGAATGATTCGCAGGAAGAGTAGGGGCGTTTATTCATGAAATGGCTGAACTGGTTAAAGTGGTTTCGACCAAAGCGTCCTATCGTTATTGCTGATGAGAATGATGAACCAGTGAAAAATCCTGCGGGGGCATTTTCAACGCATAAGCAGCATCAGCATGTAACTTTAAAGCAAATTGAAGAGGTGGCTTTCCCTGTTCGCTCTACCAAGTTGGTAGATGCGGTAACCGGTAAAGCAATGGATGAATCGTGCGCTCAGTCTCCTTCCGGTGCTTACCGATTTTCTACGGCCGGAGGTGTTCCTGATAACGTGATCGGCTGGTTTTTGTCACAGGGGTTTATTGGTCATCAGTTATGTGCAGTAATGGCGCAGCAGTGGCTTATTAATCGCGCCTGTAAAATTCCACCGGAAGACGCGACGCGAAATGGCTGGAAAATAACGGGGTTACCTGCTGATAAAATTCAGCGTCTTGAGAAGCTAGATCGCAAGCTTGGGATTAAGCGAAAGGTTCAAGAGTATGCGCGTTTTAATCGAGTATTTGGCATTCGTATCGCTATTTACTGTGTGGACAGCGATGACCCACAATATTATGAAAACCCGTTCAATATTGATGGTGTGAGTGAAGGTAGCTACAGAGGGATTAGTCAGGTTGATCCGTACTGGTGTGCGCCTGAGCTTGACGGGGTTGATGTTTCTGACCCTTCATCGCCTAACTTTTATGAGCCAACTTACTGGCGGATTTATAACAAGCGTTACCATCGCTCACATCTTGTCATTATTCGCTATGCCGAAGTACCTGACGTTCTTAAACCAACGTACCAATTTGGTGGCCTACCTCTTCCTCAGCTTATTTGGGAGCGAGTGTATGGAGCTGAACGCTCGGCCAACGAAGGCCCGCAGCTACTCATGTCAAAACGATTAAATGTCGTAAAAACTGACCTTGATCAAGCGATGGCTGATCCGGATCGTTATGTCGAGGCGCAGCAAAGTCTTGCTGAATCGAGAGATAACTTTGGTTTGATGAATCTGGGAAAAGACGATGAATACAATCAGCACGAGACCTCATTGGGTGACGTAGATTCTGTCATCATGACAGGGTATCAACTTGTTGCCGCTGTTGCTGAAATGCCAGCAACTAAGCTTCTTGGCACATCTCCGAAGGGGTTCAACCCGACGGGTGAGTTTGAGACGAGCGCGTATCGTGAAACGTTGGCCGGCATTCAGGAGCATAACTGCACGCCATTCCTTGAGCGACACTATCAACTACAAACCAAATCGTTGTTTGGCGAAGTTATTGATATCGAAGTGGTATGGAATCCGCTAGACGAACCTACGGAAACAGAACAAGCCCAGACTGGGCTTATTCGCGCGCAGACGGCTCAGATTTATCAGGACCTTGGCGTTGTTAGTCAAGAGCAGAACCAGCGCAAGCTTAAAGACGATGAGTCGAGCGGCTATGAGTTTGACGAGGTAGATGATGGCGAAGCAGACGGAGAGTCAGAAACCGACCGACTCAAGGCCGTTCTACAATCCATTGCATCTGGAGAAAACGTACCAGCGCAAGCTCCGGGGGCTGCTCCGGTGGATGAAGTCAAATCTGGCTGACGACATTCTGAATTCCAGCGGTCGCTCTCTCGATGAGCGGCTCAATACTCTTTCCGTGAAGTACAGCAACCTTTTCCGTGAATATGCGCCGTCGATGTTTAATCCCGTACTGACTGGGGTGGATGCGTCCACGCAACGCCAGTTCACCGCATTAAAGCTCGGTGATGCGGTAAATGCTGACGTTATTCGGGGTTATTTCCGTGACGTGTCACAAGCCAACGCGCAGTTAATTTCCACGCTACCCGTTGAGCATATCGAACGCATACGTAAAGCCGTGGCTGATTCGCCGGGCGATATGACGGCGATGAAGGATATTCTCGCTGATGCGAATGGCAAGCTGGATCGGCGTGCTAATAACATCGCAATGGATCAGACCCGCAAGGCGTTTAACCAGACCGCGACACTAAAAGCTCAGTCAACAGGTGCGAAAAAAGGGGTATGGATTCATTCGCATCGTGGCCCGAAACACTCCCGCCCCAAGCACGTTAAAGCACATGGCAAAGAGTTCGATTTAGCGATTGGATTGCCCGTGGGCGATCACGGGCAAAGCGTTGTTCCGGGTGAAGAAATTAACTGTCATTGCACGTTTAAACTGGTCATTGATTTTGGAGTGAAGTGATGGGGGGCAGTGCAAAAGCGCAGGATAAATCAGCTCGCGTCGTTGACGATAATGGATGGATTACTGTTGAGGGAAACCCAATCAGTAAAGTCGGGGTATTTGACTATCTCGGCAGTGAAATACCCGGAGCAGTAGATCCTGAAAAAATTTACCAAGTATATCGACCCGCAGAGGAATTGAGCCGCTCGGAAACACTGGAGTCATTCAAACTCATCCCGTTCATCAATAACCACACGTGGCTTGGCACTGAAGGCGCTAACCCTAGTGATGTTGGGGTGGACGGAATTGTCGGTGAGAAGGTCTATTTCGATTATCCCTATCTGAAGGCAAATCTTCGCGTTTTTTCCGATGAGATGAAACAGGAGTTGGAATCGGGAAAGTCTCAGTTATCCCCAGCCTACAAATACGATATCGAGTATGCGCCGGGCATATTTGAAGGCCAACCTTACCAGTACGTGCAGCGTAATCTGCGGTGCGGTAACCACCTTGCCCGTGTTGACGAGGGCAGAACAGGACCTGATGTCGCAGTGATGGATCAGGCCATTAACCAAAACTCCGACAAGGGGAAAATAATGCCATTAGAAGAACTGCTGGCTTTGATTGCTGGCTTAACTGATGAAGATAAAGCAAAACTGGTCGCAACCATTGCTCCGGCAGCGGCAACAGCACCTGTTGAAGACGGAGACCCTACAGATACCACGCCAGCAGAAGATGAAGAGCCTGACGCTGCATCAGCCGAAGACGAGGAATCTGGTTCAGCAGAGGATCAGGAATCAGAAGATGAAGACCAAACCGATGAATCAAAAGCTCAGGATGCAAAAATCAAAACGCTGACGCGCCAAGTTCAAGCGCTGACTCGCCAAGTAAAAGCGCAGGATACCGGAGCGATGCTGAAAGAACTCGGCAAGCGCAATAGCCTTGCTGCACGACTTACGCCGTTTATTGGCGCATTTGCATGTGACTCAATGGATACCGTGGCGGTTGCTAAATATGGCCTTAAAAAACTTGGTATTAAGGATGTAGCGGCAGGGCATGAAGTCTCAGCCCTAAATGCTGCGCTGGCAATTAAAGCATCTCAGCCATCGGCTATAGTGGCATTTGCTCAAGACTCAGCATCCGCCAAAGCTAACGCTGTTTCATCTGTAATTGACGATCTCTAAGGGGCAACCATGACATTTCAAACTTCCGTAGCCAATGATATGGCTTGGGGCATCCCCGGAGAGCAAGCTTTAGCGGGTGATGTTCGAGCCGAACCCGTTCAACTTAAAACAGCATTCAGTGGAACGCCAGGGCAGAATTCACCATTTGGAGCAGTAGCTCTGACACAGGCCTCAGGAGAAAACGGCGCTGTATCGATTGGTGGTGATGGTGTCTTCATCGGTATTTTGTCATCCCCAAAACAGTGGACTAATTACTCGGTGTTGGGTGGCAATGTCATTAACATCGAAGAGGGGGCGAAGTTAGAGGCGGTTTCACAATCTCCGGGTATGTGGATTGCGTTGACTACGGATGCAGCGGTGGGTGATGCAATTGCGTATAAAGTTGACGGCACGCTTGTTTCTGCTCCTGCGTCTACTGCGCCGGCTGGCTCAACGCTGATCACCGGTTCGCGCATTGTTCGCTACAACGTGAATACAGGTGCTGCGATTGTTTCACTTCAGCAACTACCTGTCCCAGCTCCTGCTGCCGAAACGCCAGAAACGCCTTAACCGCTGGTGGGCTTCTGGCCCGCTTGCTGCTTATTCAATTGAGGGAACTCAAGCATGGCTAAAAAAATCTCAACGGTGCATAAGCGCCTATCTCCAACTGCTGCCGGACTGCTGAAAAGTAAGTTACGGGGTGTAGCGATGGATTCTGCGGATAATATCCGATCGCTTGCAAAGGTTGGTATCCACATCTCTGATTTTGCCGCTCAGTCGTATGCTCAGGCATATGGTATGGACGCGGCGGTAAGTATTCCCGGTCTAACTGTTAATGCCTCGCAAGGTAACAGCCCATATATGCAGTTCTTGCAAAGCTGGTTGCCCGGCCAAGTGCAGGTTATTACTGCTGCTCGTAAGGCAGATGAGCTCATGGGCGTGGTTACTGCTGGGGCATGGGAAGATGAAGAGGTCATTCAAGAAATTCTTGAGTTGGTCGGTGTTGCTCAGCCTTACACTGATCATGGCAACATCCCCCTGTCTAGCTGGAATCTTACCTATGAGAAGCGTGGCGTTGTCCGCTTTGAAGAGGGTATTCAAGTCGGTGAGCTTGAAGGTTTGCGTGCGGGTCGTATTGGCGTTAACTCTTCAGAAACCAAGCGTAATGCGGCATCACTGGCGCTGGAAATCTCGCGTAACCGCGTGGCATTTTACGGTTACAACGGGGCAACCTCCTACCCGATTTATGGTTACCTGAACGACCCGAACCTGCCTGCCTATATCACTGTGCCTGCGGGCGCAACGGGGACGACTTGGGATAAGAAAGCTTACTCGGATATCGTGCGCGATGTGCTTACCGGTTTGTCCGCGCTTCGCAGTAAGTCGAAAGAGGTGATTGATCCAACATCTACCCCGATCATTCTCGCTGTAGCCTCTGATAAAGTGGATTACTTGTCTACGCCAAACGAATTAGGCGAAACGCCTTATGACTGGCTGAAAGAGAACTATTCGAACGTGACGGTAAAATCAGCGGTTGAGCTAAATGAGGCCAACGGTGGTGCAGATGTGTTCTATCTCTATGCTGAAAGCGTGGGTGACTCAGGCACTGATGGTGGTGGCGTTATTGATCAAATCGTACCTTCACGTTTTCGTGCGCTCGGTGTAGACATGTCGTGCAAAGTGGTGACTGAAGATTTTACGAATGCGACATCGGGTGTGCTAGTGAAGCGACCTTTTGCAGTGTATCGCGCAAGCGGCATCTGATTAAGCGGGCTGCCATGCGGCCCTGTATTATTTTTCTGGGGAATACTATGCCAGTTGTTTACTCATCCTGTACCGCTGATAACTTCTTTCCAGTGTGGAAAGGTCACGCACGTAAAGACACTTATGAGAAGGGCGTGTTAATCAAGGGGGGTGCTAATGCGCAGAACAAACGAACTATGCTCACGCCACTTGGCGCTGCTACCGTAGTTACTACTGAAGAGCTGGAGTTACTGAAAGCAGATCCGGCATTCCATGGCTTTATTGAGCGTGGTTTTATGAGTGTTGACGAAAAAGGCAAACACACTCATGACGCAGACGAAAAAGGGGCTGAATTGGAGAAGGATAAGTCCGCTCAAGACACTCCGCAAGATTATGCGAAGATGGGTAAGAAAGCTCCCAAAGAAGAGAGTTAATTCATGATTGATGTCATTGAGTTTAGGGAGAAATTTCCAGCATTTGCTAACCCTGTACCTTATCCAACGGACAGCATTTTGCTGATGGCTGATATGGTGGACTGCTATATCGACGTGAGTAGCCGCTGGTTTAAATGTATCAAATGCCAAGAACTGATGACTGAATTACTTACTGCGCATTTATTGTCGATCAATGGCACTCCCGTAGCACCGGCAAGTGGCGCTACGGGGATTATTAGTAATGCCACCGTGGGCTCGGTTAGTGTTGGGTTTGCCAGCGCCTCATCAAGCAAAGCTGCATTTACGACATGGCTTGGTAAAACCATTTACGGTGAGCAGTTGATTGCATTGCTTAGTCGGCTGTCTATTGGAATAGGTTATGTCGGTGGCTCTCCTGAGCGTCGTGCATTTCGTAAAACAGGCGGTCGATTTTGAAGGGGTGGAAAGACCTTGCAAAACAGGTTGAGACGCTTGGTCGGCTAAAAGCGGAGGTTGGCTGGCAGGATACAGCCAAATATCCTGATGGAACACCGGTTGCATTAGTGGCACAAACGCATGAATACGGATCACCTGCTCGCCGTATTCCACCGCGCCCTATGGTCAGGCCAACGATTTTGGCTGAAAAAAATACGTGGTCTGGCGCAATGGGGCAAGGTGTAAAAGCGGTTATGCAAGGAACGCGCACGCCACTGCAGGTGATGCAGGCTATTGGCGAACTTGCTGCCGGTGATGTTCGCTTGGCCATCACTCAGATTAATGGCCCTCCGCTGGCAGCAAGCACGAAAATGGCGCGGAAGCGGCGCGGGCTTGAGACTGAAAAACCCTTGCAAGCAACAGGCCTCATGTTGGCAAGCTGCACATCAATTGTTAAGGAGAAATGATGTTCGTACCCGGTGCAAATTTACTCGGTGTGGCACTAACCGCAATTAACCCAACAGTCGGTGTGCAAATAAAGCGTTTTCAGCAGCAACAGGAAAATGACTTTGGGAAAACGGTTAACACCTATTCTGAACTTGAGCCACTTTTTGGTGCTTCAGTCCAGCCATTACCTTTTCGCGATATCCAGCAATTTGGCCTAACCACTGGGCGGCAATACATCACCGCTTGGATTCAAACGGGAGCACACTCTGCTTATCGTGGCGGATCAGCAGACATCATTGTATGGAACGGTGGTGAGTGGGAGGTTCTTGAGCCAACGTCATGGAAAGTACAAGACGGCTGGACACAGCTCGTTGCGGTGAAAAAATGAATGAGATATTCAAACTTGTTCGTGGGGTGCTGATTGCCGGGTTTGCTGAACATGGAATGCCTGTTCGCGTGATGCAAAGCTATTCGGGTATATCTTCCGGCCCTCCTGATGTTACTGCTATTATCATGCACCACATCGGCACTGAGCGCGTAGGCTGGCAATCGCGAAAGGGTGAGGTGGTTGGTGCTGCTGCAAGTGTAGTTGAGAAGCAGAACGTAGCAGAGACTATCCAGTTTAATGCGGTTCTTCCTTTTGTGTTGCCGGAAAATGAAACGATCAACACACCAACGGCTCAGAGCGTGCTCACGCTCGCATCTATGATATTGCAAAGCAAACCCATGCTTGATGCACTGAAACCTGTGGGCATGGGGGTGCTGGCTGTGAAGGCCATCCAGTCAAATTATATCAAGAACGAAAACGAGCGATGGGAGAACGTCCCAAGCTTCGATTTGGTTATTTGTCACAAGCTCACACTGACGCACTCTGTCGGCGTTGTTGATGAGTTCACCAGCGGGATTTACCGCGTTTAAAGAGGCTTGCTGATGAGCATTTCGATTAAAAAGTACGTGGACATTACGTCCGGCGTAGGGGCGGGTGCGACCGTTAAAGAGCGCGAACTCATCCTTCGCTTGTTCACAAAAGACACTAAAGTTCCTGCTGGTGTGGTCATGGAATTTACGGATCTGAATGATGTCGCTACCACATTTGGAACATCGAACGAAGAGTACAAGCGTGCTGCATTGTATTTTGGCTTTATCTCAAAACTGATCACTAAATCAAAGAAAATCTCCTTTGCACATTACAATGATGCAGCAGCAGTGGTTTCTGCTGGCATTGTTGGTGGTACGGCGCTAACCACAATTGCCACATGGAAAGCAATTACAACGGGATCGGTTCATATCAGTGTTGGGCAGTCAGGCTATTTACTCACGGGGTTGGATTTTTCTGCTGATGACGCGCTGGTTGATGTTGCGGATACGATTCAAACGAAGTTACGCACCAGCCTCAGCGGTGCTACAGTCACTTATGATGAAATTGCGCAGAAATTTAATGCTGAATTTATCGGTCATGATGTTCCTGCGGCGGTTAGCGTAACTCCAGTAGGATCGGGGGTTGATATTGCAGACAAGCTAGGTTGGACCACTGCGAAAGGAATGGTTACGTCACCAGGCTCTACTGCTTCAAGCATTCTTGATTATGTGGTTGAGGCTGATGAAATTAGCGATAACTACGGTTCATTTGCATTTTGCGGTGATGCGCTTGAGCTTGCTGTAGTGCAAGAAATTGCTGCATGGAACAACGCACAAAACGTTAAGTATCAGTATTTAGTTCCGGTAACCAAAGCGGATTATGTTACTTCATACGAAGCTCTTGTGAGCTTTGGCGGCTGCGCGCTGACCGTGGTTAATGATGCTAACACTGAATATGACGAGCTGATCCCCGGCATTATTTTAGGCGCAACGGATTACAACCAGCGAAACGCTAGTCAGAACTACATGTTTCAGCAAATTGCTGGAATTACGCCCAAAGTTGATAGCAACACCGAAGCCAATGCCATTGATTCTGATACGCGCGTTAACTACTACGGGCGTACAAAAAACGCAGGGCAGCCTATTGATTTTTATCAAAATGGGTACTTGTGTGGCACATCAACGTCACCCCTGCAAATGAATGTCTACGCGAATGAGCAGTGGTTCAAGGCAGCGGCTACCGCAGTATTGATGACAGGGCTACTTTCACTGCCCATCATTCCGGCAACAGACGAAGGGCGCTCTATCGTTGTCAGCTTATTGCAAGACACGATTTCTCGTGCGCTATTCAACGGCACTATCAAAGCGGAAAAAGATTTAACCGTTACACAAAAAGCCTACATCACTCAAGTGACAGGCGACCCGCTGGCATGGCATCAAGTGCAATCTATCGGCTGGTGGCTTGACGCACAGGTGTTAGAAGAGACACAGGCCAATAGCACAATCAAATACATCATTGATTACACGCTTGTCTACTCAAAAGCTGACGCGGTGAATAAAATCACTGGGCGTAACATCTTGGTTTAACGGAGATAACACATGCAGAATATTGCAGGCTTCGGCCTACAGGTTCGCCTGATCGCAAGTAAAACCTATCCGGCGGGTTTTACCATTACTGAGTTTGCAGATGATGCCGACCCGTTTGACCTTCCAGCGTTGCAAATCAATGATGTCGGAATGGGGCTAAATGGCGACATGGTTGCTTGGTCGAAAGCTAACCCCATTTCTTTCGCTTTGGCGGTGATACCGAAATCAGAGGCAGATAAAAACTTGTCTGTAGTGTACGAAGCGAACCGCGCCGCCCGCGGGAAAAAACCAGCAAAAGACGTGATCACCCTCGTGGGTATTTACCCTGATGGCTCATCAGTCACGCTAACACCGGGTGTTATTTTTGATGGTTTGCCGGGCAACTCGGTCGCATCTGCTGGGCGATATAAATCAAAAGTATTTAATTTCCGCTTTGAAGGCATGAGCCGAGTTGGGGTGTAACGTGGTGGAGTTATTAAACCCAAAAGCCGTTACGGTTGAAGATCGGCACGGGGAGAAGCACAATTTTGTAATTAGCCAGTTTCCGGCCATTACTGGCCGTGAAATAGCCGCAAAGTACCCGACCTCTATTGCGGCTTTAGCAAAGCAGTGGGAAGAGAACCAGTATGGTGAAAATGAAAAAATCATGCTGAAAGCAATGTCGTTTGTTGACCGTGTGCTGGTGGATGGCAGCACCATTCGATTAACCACGGCTGCGCTGGTCGATAATCATGTGCCTGACGCAGAGGCGCTTATCCGCCTCGAACGCGCCTTGCTGGAACACAACTTCTCTTTTTTCGAAAAGTTCAACCGCTCCATTTCCTCAGGAGGTATCGTGCAGAATATGATCAAGTTGATTACGTCAACGCTGACAGCTTCATTGCAACAATCCTCTCAGCAGGGCAAGCAACCCTAACTGAACTGAAAACCTCCGTCACACTGGAGGAGGCTTGGCAGTTATGGGAAATTGTCATGACCACTCGCTTTAATGAGTGGTGGGCAATGGAGCAGATTAAAAATAAGAAGTAGACATTCAAGCCATCACAGCCTTATGATTTTTAACAGTCATACTAAAAGGATGTTTTATGAAAAAGCTAATGGTTGTTATGGCGTTAGGGTTAATGGTTGTTGCTACTACCGCTGATGCGAGCCGTGGGCGTAAGCCATGCTCTGGTTCGAAAGGTGGTGTATCGCACTGTACAAGCAATGGGCAGTTTGTGTGCAATGACGGAAGTATTAGTAAATCAACTAAAACTTGCAGATAAATAGTGAAGCCCACTAAGTGGGCTTTATTTCAATGGAGCTGGTTAAAAAAGCGTTAAATATCAAAACAACTCATGGTAGCCTTAAGTGAGAAAAAAATCTGTTCAGGCATTATCATTTTAAGGCAATGGGATTATTTTAAAATGAAAAAAATTACTGTTTCGATGTTACTTTTAGCCTTTGTAGCTCACCCTGTTCTAGCAAATAACTCATTAGTTAACGATCTTGCTTATACAAATGCGATCGAATCATTAGCAAGTGATGATTACATGGCGTTCATGAGTGGTGGCGATTCGTTGATTGGTGAGTCAGTGTCTGGGCCATACACTGCGTCAGAACTCATTGCTATGTATGAAAAGAATGAACTGGCCGCAAACAAAAAACTTAAAGGAAAAAGAGTCAGAGTAAAATCAGTAGCATCAGAAATCGGAGAAAATGCTACTGGTTATGCCTATGTTAAAGTTAATGGGAATAATCAATTCCAGAATGTTTTCCTTTATGTCGATGGTTCTGATGAGAAAATCTTGCAATTAGAAAAAGGTTCAAAAATTGATTTTTTATGTACGATGGATAAATACGTAATGCATACGCCTATGCTGAAAGCGTGTACTTTTACTGATGTATCAGCTGAGAAAATGAAAGCTAACTTTGTGAGTATGATGAGAGAAGATAAAGTTACTAATAAATATCAGGCTATTGCGAGAGTTTTGTATGAAGATAATAAAGATGCAGTAACCAAAACCTGTGTAAAACCAACAAAAAAATGCTTAGAGAGTTTGTTCAGTGTAGAACCAAGTGATGATCAAAAGAAACGAGCTAAAGCTCTTATTAAAAGCAATTGATCACATTTTCAAAATAAAAAACCACCACTCGGTGGTTTTTTATTTTGATGGAAAGAAGGCTTCAGAATAAATCCAGCCTAATCAGGTGGGTTTCTTATAGTCTTTTTTCTCTTCTATATACCCAGCAGGCATGGCTGATACAATTTTCTTTATAGCCACTTCAATTACCTCAACATTGCTGGCTATTGTCATAAATCGGTCTGTTTCGGTAAGCTTTAGCGAAGACATAAGACTATCAATTCTGTTTTTAAGAACCTCAATTTCATCAGCACGAGACTCTGCAATTTTCGTCATGCGCAAAGCATTGGCAACTTGCATATACATATCTTCATTATCGGATGAGGATGACGCTAATAGTTTCTCAATTTGCTGGAACTTATCTAGTCGAAAAAGAATTTCTTGCTGAAGACTTCTCTTTGCCTTTTCAGCTTCCGTCTCTAAGTACCCCCTGACTTCTTGGGGCATTCTTAGTGGGTATGGTGCTATTCTTGACATGAAAATGACTCCATTTGATTCACTTCTTTGTATTGTATTTGCACTGTGCTGTATTGACAAGTGAGTCCAAGTGATCCAGTATTATTGTAAGAGAAGATGGCTGATTGCAAATTAAGGAGTCCATATGAATCATTTGGTATCAAGAGTAACCCCTTATCCACTGAGAATGCCTCAGGAAGTAAGAGAGTGGTACGAAGAAGAAGCCAAGCGCAATGCACGGTCTCTGAATGGGGAATTACTAAAGTTTCTTACAGAAAGAATGAATCGAGTGAAAGGGCAGCGCGCCAATGAGAGTTAGAAATGGCGAAACCCAGAGTGTTCGAGCACTTCTGGGCTTCTTATCGAACAATACCCGCAAAGGAACTATCGACATGAACATTGTAGCGAAATCAGATCTCAATTTCCAAGGTATTCATCTGCAACCAGTAGAAAATATTGATGAAGTGTGGTTAACCGCCGGCCAGATTGGTTGTGCACTTCAGTACGCGGATGATAAAGCGGTTCAACAAATCTATTCGCGTCATGCTGATGAATTTACTGAGAAAATGACAGGGGTGGTCAAGGTGACCACCCCTTATGGAGACCAAATGACTCGCGCGTTCTCTCTGCGTGGCGCTCACCTGATTGCTATGTTTGCACGTACCTCGATAGCTAAAGAGTTTCGCCGCTGGGTGCTGGATATTCTAGATCGTGAGGTTTTGAATTCACCTATTGCCAAACAGTTTAGTGATAAAGAACTGCAGTCATTGTGCTGGATGTGGAAAAACGCAACTCGAATGATTAGCCATATCGCAGATATTGAGCCTTTTTTGCGTGTTGCAGAGCACCGATTAGCGCCAGCTTATTACTCAATGGCAAGAGAGTATTGTCGCAACACTGATGAGGTTCGCCACTTACTTGAGAGAGAGACGATGCATGTACCGGTAAGCGCGTTTACGCAAGATAACTGGC
Source organism: Plesiomonas sp. ISS29 (assembly GCF_056522795.1). Lineage (NCBI taxonomy): Bacteria > Pseudomonadati > Pseudomonadota > Gammaproteobacteria > Enterobacterales > Enterobacteriaceae > Plesiomonas > Plesiomonas sp. ISS29. The sequence continues at coordinate 2,097,368 of NZ_JAWRZQ010000001.1, read as the reverse complement.
GTGTACTGAATAATTTGAGATTAGGGGAGATTCACTGATGGCGCACAGGATGTGCGCAAAAAGAAAAATCGCCAGTGGACGCTGGCGATCTATTGAAGTCTAACAACATTTAGGAACGTATATGACTAAACAAATTGTAGCAAAGGCAAGATCGGTTGTCACTAAAATGTCAAGCCGTGAGATTGCGACATTGACAGGGAAGCAGCATAAAAACGTCATGGCAGACTGTCGAAATATGTTTAATTTGCTCAACCTTCAATCGGCTGATTTCTCAGCCGATTACCAAGACGATAAAGGGCGCACTTATCAGGAGTACTGGCTTGACCAAGATTTGACCATGACACTGATGATGGGATATAGCATCCCGTTGCGCCATAAAGTTGCTACGCGCTGGCGTAAGCTTGAGTCTGGTAGCGTTATGCCAATCAAATCAACCTCTCATCTGCCTGAGTTTCGCCGTGCGCGAGCGATTAAGATGGAGGTCGAGGCTATCAGCCTAGCGCTGTCTTACATGCCGAAGCTGAGTGATGTGGCAAAGCAGACCGCAATGGCTCGCGCTGTCAATGATGCCGCAGGCATTGAACTTCTTCCGCTACCAAAGTTGGAGGATCATTACCATAGCGCAACAGAAGTGGCGGGAATGCTTGGGGTATCGGCGCAGAAAATTGGACGTATCGCAAACGCGAACAACCTGAAAACGGACGAGAACGGTATTTTTGTTATGGACAAATCCGCGCACTCAAGCAAACAGGTCGAAGCGTTTCGCTATAACTCTGAGGGAGTAAAAGCCCTTCGTTGCCTTGTTCATGGCGCTAACGTAGCTTAGAACAGTTAATACCAAACCCGCTTCGGCGGGTTTTTTTATGGAGCACACGATGAGCGTTCTTGATTCCTTTGTATTCCTGCTTGAAGCCGACAATAAGAACGCATTAAAAGGAATTAATGATACTGGGCATGCGCTTGATGATGTTAAGAAGGGTGCTAATCAGGCAAATGAATCACTGCTTGGTGTATTTACTGGCGTAGCAGAGAAAGCTGGGCTGACCGTTGGCAGTTTAAAAGATGTCGCTATTGGCGCGTTAGGCATTGCAGGTGCAGGGCTTTCCCTAAACTCAGTGCTGACTCGCACAACAGAGTTACTCGACAGAGTAAAAGACGCTGAAACTGTCGGTGTTGATATTGGCCAGTATGATGCGATGCAACGTTCGTTTCGGGCAATGGGCGTTGAAACGGATGCTTTTCGTGACTCAATGATTGACCTGAACGAAGCCATGGGTGAGGCAGAATCAGATGCTAAATCAGGCAAGGCAGAAACATTTAAAGCGTTCGGTGTTAGCCTGAAAGATGCTCAGGGAAAGATGAAAACTGCAGATCAGGCATTGCTAGAGCTTGCCGGATCAATGGAAAAGATGGATAAACAGCAAGCCACATTTCGTATTAAAGAGCTTGGCATCACCGATAATGCGGTGATTGCTGCAATGATGAAGGGGCAGAAAGCACTCGAGCGGCAGATTGAATTACAAAAAGCACTGGGCGTGCTCAACGAAAAAGACGCAGAGCAGCTCAAGATGTTTAAGCAATCTCAAGATGAACTCTCTGCCATTTTTTCCCGTTTTGCTGATGTACTTGCAATTGGCGCAGTTCCTGCGCTTCAGCTAATTATTGACGTGACCAAAGATGTTATTGCATGGGGTCGTGAACACAAGGCGTTTCTGCTTGGCTTTTTTGGTGCATTAGCAGGGGCTGCCATCCCTATGCTAATCACTGCGCTTAATGGATTAGGAAAGGCTGCTTGGAAAGCAATGACCCCATTTTTGCCTTTTATCGCCATTGCTGCGGTTCTTGGCTTAGTGGTAGACGACCTCTTTGCTTATTTTAGTGGTGGTGAGTCTGTTATTGGTGATTTAGCGCAGCGTTTCCCCGCGCTGGGTACGGCATTGGAAGGAATAAAAGAGCTGGCGTTAAATCTTTGGGGGGCATTGAAAGTTCTGTTTTCAAATCCTTCAGCATTTCTTGATGCACTTGTTGCAGACGTTCAACGCTGCTGGGATTCTATTGCAAGCGGGGTAAATGAAGCCACTGATGCGCTGCTGGCCACGTTAGCAGGCGTTTGGAATAAGTTATCTACTGATGCCAAAAAAACATTCAGTGATTTACTGGCGTGGGTGAAGGGCCTGTTTGCACAGTTGGGTGATTACATTTCTGATTCGGTTTCAGGCGCGGCCAATGCTGCTTATGACAAGCTACCCGATTTTATTAAAAAGAGTGTTTCCATGGTTACCGGTTCGGATGATGGCATTTTCAAAGAAACTAGCCCATTACAGCCTGTTGCTGTGACTGCCAATGCTGCGAATGTAGCATTAGCTGGCGCAATCTCTGCTCCATCAATCCCTAACAATCCGTCGGCAATTTCTAACACCAGACAAACCAGCGTTCAAAATACGCAAAAAATTGAACGCGTTGAGATTAACGTAGGCTCTGGTGATCCGCAGCAAATACGCACAGCAGTGAGTGATGGCATGAACGACAGCGTTCAGCAGATGGCTAATCAGTATGATGATGCAAGGAGTCACTAATGTCCTCTTTTACGCAAATGATGAGCTTGATGTCAGGTGCTCAGTCGGCGATCAGTTTACTTGGTTCAAGCCTTGCTGTTGATGTTGTTCGTATTACAGATGAGCTAGGAAATCAGATGTTTGCCTCTGCACGCGCAATGCGTGCTGCGGTAGATCGTTCATCAGAACTTTGCGAGCACCCACTAGAAACAGGGAATACAATTGCTGATTTCAAGGTGATAAAACCTAACGTTGCGCAATTGGCCGTGTTTATTCCCAGTGATGCTTATGGGTCTGCATACAAAGAGATTGAGCAGGCGTACATCAACAGCACATCAATGATTGTTCAAACAAGAGCATCAACCTTTGCCAACATGGTTATTACTGATATGCCACACGATGAGTCACCCGATTTGGGTGATATTGTGGCCATATCCATCACGCTAAAAGAGGTGTTCTGGTTTACTTCATCTGTTGAAACCATGCCTGCAAAAGAAGTGGCGGCCAATAAAAAAACGGGTGCGAAATCTGATGCAAGCACGGTGAAGCAGGGGCAAAAGGCTGCATCAGAAGCTACGCCAGCAACGCAAGATAAATATAAGTCATTGAGCAGTCAGATGGTTGATAAGGTGCTAGGATGAAAGAAATTCCACTTAAGCAATTCCCCCGTCAATCTCTTTCTGTTGTGCTAGATAATTCACTGTACGAACTTTCATTAAAAGAGTGCAACGGCATTATGGCGGTTACCGTAATACGGGATGGGGAAACCATCGTTAATAACCGCCGTGCTTGTGCAGGCGTGCCAATTATACCTTCGAGCTACCTGAGCGATGGAAATTTCTTTATTTTAACCAGCAATGATAGCTTGCCTTATTACACGCAGTTTGAACATTCCAATACATTTGTTTTTTTGACAAATGAGGAGATAAATAATGTTTGATGATCGGCTGATTAATATTGGTATTGAAGTTAACGGGGAAATGCATTTTTATAGCGGTGCTGCAAGTGTTGTGAAAATAACCAAGTCATCAGACAGTAAACAAAATTCTTGTACTATCAGTATTGATAATTTGCTACTTGAAACGATTGATTACCTTGTCACTGAAACATCACCTTGGAACCCATCACAAAAACCAAAGCTAATTACAGTGATGGCGGGCAGATTATCTACAGGGGTAGAGTGTATTTATGTTGGCGATGTGATTATGGCTGAACCTAGCATGCCCCCAGAACGGCGTTTAACAATGAAGGCGCTGACCCAAAATGGCGCTAAGTACAAATGGACATCACGTTCTTCACCAAAAACCACGCAATTATCAGAGCTGTGCCGGAATGTGGCCGCTGACTATTCGCTTAATTTGCGTTTTGAGGCCAAAGACAAGACCATCGCTAATTATGTGTATAACGGCACAACAGCCCAGCAAATTAAAAAGCTAGAGCAGGTTGGTGATGTTGACTGCTTTATTGATGATGAATTTTTTATTGTGAAAGATTTAGGGAAGGGCATGCGTGGTGAGGTTCGCCTTATTTCGAAAGATACCGGCATGATTGGTACACCCACCCTTGACGACAAAGGCATTAAAGTTCGTGTGCTGTTTGACCCAACAATTAGGCTTGGTCAACAAATAGAAATTCAGTCAGAAGTGAATAAAGCGGCGAACGGTCAGTACGTGATTTACAGTTGGTCAGCAAATCTGGCTACGCACGATACGCCATGGTATCTCGATCTGGCCTGCAACAACGACAATATCAAATCCATTGCCGAGAAACGTGAGGCAACGAGGAAGGCCAATGACAAATCCAGCGATACCCAGTCGTAAACCCGGTCAAGGTGATGACCTAACCGGAACAATGGATCTGGTGCTTCGTAAATTTCTTCTTGATGTTGATGACATGCTACCCGCGCGGATCGTGTCTTATGACCGCTCGAAGAACCGAGCGCAGATAGAAATACTGTACAGAATAACCATGACTGATGGCTCTATGCATCCACTTATAGCGCCGGCAGAAGTTCCCGCGCTCACGATGGGCGGCGGTGGTATGTGCATGAGCTTTCCTCTAAAGCCTGGCGATCTCGGGTGGATAAAGGCCAGTGACCGAGATATGTCACTTTTTCTTCAGTCATACGAAGCCGAGCCGGGCAATACAGCTCGGCTTCATTGTTTTGAAGATGGGGTGTTTATCCCTGATGTGATGAAAGATTTTGTAGTAACAGATGGCGATGCTGCCACGCTACAAACTCTGGATGGAAAGACTTCTGTTGCAGTGAAGCCCGGAAGCATCGTGTTAACAGTAGGGTCTACGATTATGTCTATCACTGATTCCGGCATTGAATCCAATAAGCCGATTAAAGCTCCGCAATTCACGGATGGCTCATTAAATCTTGTCGGTCATAATCATGCGAATCCGGAGGGTGGGGATGTTGGCCCTGCAAAAAATTAATGAAAACTTTTGCGACGAATGAGAATAGCGATATTTATCTGGGGAATGACGGTAATTTAGCAATAGCCACTGATCTTCAAGCAATACTCCAGACCTGCGAACATGTTTCGCAGACAATTCTTGGCGAGCTACCTTACGCGTTGTCTCGCGGCATTCCGTTTTTTGATGTTGCTTTGGGTACAACACCAGATGTTGGCCTTTATGACATGTACTTACGAAAAGTATTATTGACAGTTTCTGGCGTGACGAGCATAGGCAATCTTAATATTTGGATGGACGGCGATGTTATGACATATATCGCTGAAGTAAAGACAATTTACGGCGCGGGGAATGTGAGTGGCAAATTATAAATACCTGTCTCCACAGGGCGTTATTGTCCCTGACACATCGCAGATCCTCACCGACACAGAAAACGAATGGAAATCCACATTCGGTGATGATCTAATTACTTTACCAGATACGCCGCAAGGCGCATTAATCGCAAGCGATACAGCAGTCAGAGCGGAAGTTGTTGCTAATAACGCGGCAATTGCAAACCAGATTAATCCTTATTATTCGGGTGGTTTATTTTTAGACGACATCTGGGCATTGACTGGAGGGAAACGACGCAAAGCAACCTATACCCTTGTTGATAGCGTAATTCTAACGGGTGTTCCCAACGTAATTATTCCATCGGGATCACGACGGGAGTCAAACGGAAATTTATTTGAGCTATTGTCTACCGTCACGCTCGACTCCTCTGGGAAGGGCGTTGGAATTTTTCAAGCAATTGAGTCAGGGCCGATCCCATGCCCGCCACATTCGTTAATATCACCAGTGGCGGGTTATACCGCAGTGGGATGGGAGACATCAGATAACCCCGTCACGGGAGTGCTTGGCACTGAAGGGCAGTCAGATTTATCTGCTAAAAAAGAGAGAGTGCAAACGCTGGCGCTGCAAGGGCGATCTGTTGCTGAAGCCGTATTTTCCAACGTTCGCGCAGTGAATGGCGTAAAGTCTTTGTCATTTCGAGAGAACTATGAAGGTTCAACTAAAACGATTGACGGTATCACGCTTGTTAAACACTCCGTATGGGCATGCGTAGATGGAGGGGAAGACAATGATATTGCTGCAGCACTATATCGATCCAAAACAGGGGGCGCGAGTTGGAATGGTGCGATTAATGTAACAGTTATTGACCCGTGGTCTAACCAGATTAGCCTCGTTAAGTTTGACAGACCGACAGCAAAACCGGTGATGGCAAAGTTTTTAGTAGCATCAAGAGGGGCTGGCGTTGGTGATCCAGTCTCTGTTATTAAAAATGCAATAGTTAACTATGCTGAAGGCTTATCAGAAAACGGTGAAGAAGGGTTTGTTCTGGGGGCAGACGTTTCACCCTTTGAACTCTCAGCTGCAGCAAATGCGGCATCACCACAAATATTTATTAAAAGTGTCGAAGTATCACTTAAATTAGTAACGCCAGCGTGGTCAAAAGATGACATTGTTATTGGGCTTAATGAGAAAGCGACAATACAGATTGATGATATTCTTGTGGTGACAACATGAATGTTCAATCATTTGATTTCAGTATTGATTTATTGAAAGTTGTTAAATGGGAATATGACCAAGCACCAAACCTGAAAAGCATCCTTAATTTAAAGCAAGATTGGTACACGAATAATCATTCACAATTTTGGATCGATTGGGAGCGTGATGTTTTTAATCTGTTTACTGCAAATGATTTCGGGTTAAATGTTTGGGCTATAATCCTTAACCTTCCACTCTACACAGAACAATCTGCAAGCCCCAAAAACTACCCTGCATTCGGTTTTGCAAATTTTGGATTTAATTTTAAATCAAGCAATTTTGCCACGGATACTGACACTGTAAATCGACTTTCAGTTGAGCAAAAGCGGCAGCTATTGCGAATGCGGTGGTGGCAAATCACATCAGATGCTTCGATGCCGAGCATTAATCATGCGCTGTATGATGTGTTCGGTTCTGATGTCTACGCGCTTGATGGGCATGACATGACTATTACTGTTGTTTATCAGATTGTGCTACCTAATATCATGATGCGACTGCTTAAAGATTTTGACCTTATCCCAAGGCCTTCAGGCGTGAAATTTACTCATCTTGTTAAGCCACGCGACTCTTTTGGGTTTTCTAAGTACAACCTTAATTTTGACCAATATAATTCACAATTTGGGAGCTGATAATGAGTTTCATAAAAGTGCCATTCGCCGCTACAGGCGATAAAACACCAGTGCCTGAGACCGATGCTAGTGGTGGCGTTAATATGACGCAGGGGTACACGCAAGCTTATGCACTTGATCCGGCATCAGACCCATCAGCAAAGCGTATAGAACGTGAGAAAATGAACGCACTGTTTAATATGATTACAGTTGCGATCAAAGAAATTCAAACTTCTGGTATTGCTAGTTGGTCTGAGGATGGTAAACCCTATCCGATTTGTTCATTGGTGTACTACGGTAAAAAGGTATGGCAATCAAAATTAGAAGATAATGATGAAGAACCCGGCAAAGGTAGCGATTGGATAGAATTAAAAGCGGATACAAACTCCGTTGATACGTTGTACCCAGTTGGGATTGTTACGTGGTTTGCTCAGAAAAAAGATCCAAACGTGCTTTTCCCTGGCACTACATGGCAATATATTGGGGATAACCGCACAATTCGCTTGGCCTCAGCTAACGGTAGCGATGTGCTGACAACGGGTGGTTCGGATAGTTCCACGCTGACAATAGGGAATATACCCGCGCACAGCCACTCATTTTCAGCTAATACCGGCACCTTTGATTACGGTTCTAAAACAACAAGCTCATTTGACTATGGCACTAAAACTACAAATACAACGGGATCACATACACACAGCGTCCCCTACAGTTCAGCGAATCAGGCCTGGTCTGGTGGCGGTGGGGCATATTTTGGTAACGGGGGAGGGAGCACTCCTGCCGCTGGTGAGCATGCACATACATTGAGTATCGGTGCCCACACACATACGGTAGCTGTTGGCGCTCATTCGCACACTGTTTCTGGTATAACATCAAGTAGTGGTTCAGGTTCTGCATTCTCTGTAACTAACTCATTTGTTAAGCTCATGGGGTGGTATAGAGTGTCATAATAATCAAATTTAACTGTTTATTACCTTACTTTTTATTTCAGATATATAGGTGCAATTACTAGGAATGTTTGATACTACTAATGACATTGCACCTATTTTTACATTATCACCAATAACTATTTCACCACCTAAAATAGTCGAGCCACATCCCATGGTGACGTTATGACCAATTAATAGGTTGTAAGGATGTTTTCGGTATCCAATAGTTATGTTTTGATGGCATGTGAAATTATCACCAATTACAGCGTACTTAGATATGACTATTGATGAATAGTGTCGTATTTGTAAACCAACACCTATTTTTGCACCTAACTCGATTTCTGTGTTGTATTTTGCAATAAGTTTGGATTGTAATTTTTTTGCGGTATGTTTATATGTTCTATTGCCAGAATCATACATAGCATTTGCTAGCCTCCACCAAAAAAGAAACTTTATGCGATCTCCTTTAATTAAATATGAAATAATTCTTATCCAAGAAAATGGCTTATTATTTAAAAACTCCACAATCCAAAATTCTTTTAGTTTTTCACCATTAAAAAAAATATAAAAAATCATAGCAATACTGCTCATTGTGGTGATACCTCTAATTAGTTGAATCTGATGTACAATGGAACTTTTGAAGTTCTCTTAGGGCCAATGTTAACGTTTTACGGCATTTTTACTAACAATTTGCGAGTCTCTTCAGCTCTTGCGCTACCGCATGCACATCATGAATTCCCTGCGCCGCTTCTACCACGAAGTCAGCAAAACCCTCCGACGGAATTATTGGTGCACCATTCATATCCAGGAATACCATCGCTGATGCAACAGATGTTCTTTTGTTTGCATCATTGAAGCCATGTCCTCTGGCTATTGAAAGCAATAGAGATGCTGCCAGCACAAACAAATCACCTTCCCCTTGGTATGCATGAAGGTTTTCAACTCTGGCCACCATCCCTTCGATAAGGCCTATATCTCTGTACCCAGCTAGGCCACCATAAGCTGCTAACTGGTAATCGTGAATGGCTATAACCTGCTCAACAGATAAGAAAAAAATCATTTATCCGCAAGTTCCTTGAACAGTAGCTGATTCGCTGGTTTTTCCATCACCCGTGCAAGAGATGCGTCAAATTTAGCTTGCTGCAATTCAGCAAATTGTTCTGCTGTAATAACCACCATATCAGGTGCGGAGCGGCGAGTGATCGTCACAGGCTGATTGATGGCGATATCTAGTACGCTAGAGAATTTTTGACGAACATCGGAAAAGGTTAGCGTGATCATCAGGAGCTCCTTAAACTGCCTCAAACTAACATCGACTCAATTGTACAACTAAGTCGACAACAACACCAGCTCAAGCCAATATGAGATCCCCAAAAGCCCACTATTTTCAAAAATAAATTGTAAGTTGCTAATAGGGAATTTTACGAAACTTTCGTAAAATCTTCTGGCAAGTCCGGTGGGCATTCAACCGAGGTTATTGGTATGTCTATTAAGCAGGCCATCCGAATTGCAGTCAGCGAAACAAGAAGCCTTGTCCAATGCGGGCGGGTAGTTAGCCGCATCTGCTCGCTAAGCGTAGAATTCATTCCCCAAAATGAAAGCTAACTATATGTAATCACTGGTGTTTAAATTAGGTGTTTCCTGCCGCTTTTTGGCGTAATTTTTACATTAAAATTATTTAAATTCATGGTGTTAACGTAGGTTTGCGAGTGTACTGCTGCGTCATATGGGCTGGTTCGAAGCCGCCGATCTTGTCGTGAAAGGCATGGAAGGCGCTATTGCCGCGAAAACGGTCACTTATGATTTTGAGCGTCTGATGGATGATGCTAAGTTATTGAAGTGCAGTGAGTTTGCCAAGGCGATGTGCGAGCACATGTAATTGTGATTTGTCACTTTTACGTTTAGTACGTTTAAATATAGAGGGGAGCTTTAGCTTCCCTTTTTTATTGATGAGCAATGAAATTTCCAGAATTATTTGCAAAGCATCACGCCAAAAAATGTACCACTTTCCTGATTTTGTTCCGTTATTTTAAGTCATTAATCTTTTAATTCACCCGATGTTCTCTGCTAGAATCCACCTTTACCGCCCACAATGAGCAATGGGCAGAGCAATAATCGCAGAGAATGATGTAATGAACGAACAACCTAACAATCCGCTACATGGTTTAAGCTTAGAGAAAATTTTGACCCGATTGCTCGAGCACTACGGTTGGGATGACTTATATGACCAAATCAATATCAACTGTTTTGCAAATGATCCTTCGATAAAATCATCGCTAAAGTTCTTGCGTAAAACACAGTGGGCACGCGACAAAGTCGAGTCTTTGTATCTCCGTACATTTGCCTGAGGGAAGGGCAGCGTATAGGTATTGTTTGAGATGCGGGGGGGGGATTCAGTTATTACACTGTTTTCAATACCCCGTGAAATTTACCATGACATATTATTTTAGTTTAGTTTTTCCAAATATGAGTAATCAGTTGGGGAATTTGCCAATCATTTTGGTATCTCTACTCATGAACTATTTATAGTTATGATCTTTTTCAGGCTATCTTCTAATAAGCAATTTTAAATTGAAATTGCTATAGTTCTTATGTTATTAACACGTGTTGGTGTGTACTATACAGTTCAATTGCTTTTCTGGGTTTTGTTGAACACTGTTTTAACAATCTGTGCTAAATCATATTTATCCATTTGCACCTCCCGTCTTTGCGTATTAGCATATAAGAGGTCATTACTTTATATCTCGCTATTTTTGGTCTCAAATGCGCCTATTGCCCTCTATGCATTTCCGATATCACAGTTATATTCGTGATATTTCGATTATCTTTCTTATCTTATTACCGCTGACATTAAGTAACGCAATTGCTATATTTTCAGCACATACGTTAAATTATATCGATTTTCCTGATCTTGCTCATGCGGTTTTTCGCCTTTCAGACCTGCTCATTGGTATCTATCCTATTTCGTTATGTGTGATAACTACCTATTATTTGTCACACAAAAACAGCACGAATAGCGTAATAGCCATTATTTATGCGCTGGTGATGTTGTATATTATCTCAATAAACAATAATGGCTTATCTGACTATTTACACTTACCTAATAATCCGCTTACGGCACTGTTCTCTGCATTTATCACTACTAGCTATTGCAGCCGTTTTCAATTACGACCATTAGACCCTTCACAGGTTGATTTTTCTCGTGATCTATTCCGACAAGTCGGACATTTTTTTATATTTAGCCTTCTTGCGCTAGGCCTATCATTAGCAAGTATGCACCTGCTCAGGGAAGTGGAGGTTTATCGCCAGCAAATGCAACTTAACCCATTGAGTGTAAAGGGGGGGCTAGTGTACCAGTTTATCCTCGGGGCTCTTGGTTCTGTGGGGATTAACGGGCATAATTTTCTGTTTTCAGCTAAACAGGCTTTATTTGCGACGACACAGGCTAACTTGGTGGCATGGCAAGCAGGTGATGCATCACTAAATATCTTAAGCCAGGGGTTCTATGATGTCTTTTTGTCGATGGGTGGTTCGGGTAACTCACTGAGTTTACTGTTGTGTATTTTTCTTTTTTCAAAAGATAGGCGCCATCTCACGCTAGCTGTAGCGGCGTTGCCTCTGTGCATGTTTAATATCAATGAATTAATTTTATTTGGCCTGCCAGTCATTTTTAACCCATTATTGATCATTCCTTTTATTACAGTACCATTACTTAGTTTTGGTATTGCTTATATCGCTATGAGTAGTGGTTTGGTTAGCCCAGTAACAACCATTGTTGACTGGATGACGCCTCCACTATTAAGCGGTTATTTAGCAACAAATAACAGTTTGCAAGGTTTTTTATTACAGCTGTTGATCCTGATGATCGGGGTGTTGGTATACCGGCCATTTTATCTGCGCTATGCAGGTCGCAGTAAGCAAATTAATCAGCACATTAGCCGTAAACAAGAGGTTGAGCAAATTACCTTCGGGCACTTTATTGAGGATATTAAAAATGCAGCTGATGACAGTGTACGTAAAGCACAGGCTCAGCAACGGGTTAACCGTTTACTGAGTGAAGGCCAGTTTGTTATGTACTATCAGCCTCAGCAGTATCGCGATAACCAAAATAAATGCTCATTTGAGTCATTAGTGCGTTATCGTGATCCTGCTGGACACTTACATGCACCGACTTTTATTGCTGATTTTCAGCTATTAGGTGTTATGCCGCAACTAGACAAAATTGTATTAGAGCGTGTACTTTCTGATATGCAAAAAATGGATTTTTTGGCTGGGGATCGAATCGCGATTAATATTTCGGCTGCATCTATATCGCAGTCTGATTTTGTCTCTCATCTTACGAATCGCTTAATTCACTATAGTATTTCACCACAGAGTATTGAGGTTGAAATAACCGAAGAAGCGATTTTGGGCGATATTGCTCAGGTGGGAGATAATATGTCAGCGTTGCAGGTGTTGGGTATACATGTGGCTATGGATGATTTTGGTTCTGGTTATGCCTCGTTCCCACATTTGTTTAAATACCACTTTGATAAAGTGAAGCTTGATCGCTCTTTACTGATTGATGCAAAACACCCACGTGGGCAGCAGTTGTACCGATTACTGGCACAAATTGGTAATGTTGCAAAGTGCGATGTTGTTGCAGAAGGGGTAGAGACTCAGGAAGAGCAGGCTTTTGTTGAGGCTTGTGGTATTGATATTGTGCAGGGTTTTGGTATCTCAGTACCGTTACCTCTCAAAGAGGTGTTGGTACGTTTAGCTCGGCGCTGTAATCAACGTTAATTATTATTTATTCAATATTTCTTATCTATGACCTGTGTAATTTTGTATGATTCACAGGTCATATTTTTGTACTTTACATAATCTATGTTAATTTATCTATAGTACCTTTAAATCTACCTGCCTCATCTTCACGTAATTCCTTATTGTTTTCACATAATTTTAGCATTGCTTCTAGGTCTTGTATTTCTTTATTAATACAATCAATGTTTTGTTTTATTGTAGTGGTATCAGGATTGTTTTCCTGTTTAATTCTTTTGTATGTATTATAATGAAATAACTGTATTTCATTTTTTTCCTTTAATTCTTTGATCTCATTTTTGAGACAAATAGCTATCTGTATTTCTAATAGATAATCTGAATACACTCCTGGATTATCTGTTTTTGGATTTTCAACCACTTGGTCAACGTCAATAACATACAATCTTCCCGAAGAGTCTTTTTTGAAATTTCCTGGCGATGAAATATCATAGCAGGTAAACCCTTTGCTATTTAATAATGCCTTGATCTCTTTTATCCCATTTTTTTCTTCGTAAAAATCATGGCCATCAATGTATTTTGATATAAGAACTTCTTCATTATTACCAATTAAATGTGAAAAAGCAAAACCATCACCATTGATTTTATTTAAATATTTTGCTGCTCGTTTAGGATGTGCGGTTTGTGCTATAGTATAATCAGTGATTTCACCATGTTTATTTATAGGAACTTTAACCACAAATCCATCATAAGGAGAAAGGAAACGATATGCAGTCCCATAACTACCTGCGCCGACAGTTAAGCGCTCACTTTTGTTGATGATTTCATCAATTGATTTAAATTTTGATAAATATTCGATGAATTCATTAATATTTTTTTGTGTTGTGTGTGTTGTTTGTGTTGTTTTTTCTGTAGTTTGGACTTTTACGAAACCAGTTGTTTTTGAGTTATTAGTATCTTCTGGTATTTGATTAGTCTGTGAATGATTGTCTGAAGTCGAGGGAGTGATCGTGTTTACACCTACTTCATGTGTGGTCTTTTTTGTCTTGAATGTATTATCTATTAATAGTGTAGGTACTAGTAATAGTGTAGGTACTAGTAGTACAGGTGGGTTATTGAATTCTGTTTTTGAAATGAAATTCTTTAGCACTGAATCTAACAGAGTGTGATGATTATAGTTTTCTTTGATGCTATATGTGTTTTCACTTTGATTGTAATTGAATGTGCCATCATCTAAAAGTATTTTATTACGATCATTGTCTTTTATCATGAAACTTGACACTTCATTATCATTGAATGAAAATCTAATGATTACATAGCCATCTTGATCTTTTTTACTATCAATTTTAAATGAGTAGTTTTTTATTTGAGATTTTTCAGTCATATCAATGGTGTTTATACAGCATAAAAATGTATATAACCCTTGATTCTCTTTGACGTCTAATGTGTTGGTTTTTGATGCTACCTGATGGTGTAAGTTTTGCCTTTTTAAAAGAAAGGTATCGAACAGTTTATTTAGTTCGTTTTGTTGTTGTTGTTTGGTTTTCCTTCCAAGTAAGCGTCTAAAAAAATCAATAATCTGGTCAAGTGTCGAAAGTTTTATATCCGGCTTTTCACCTAGAATGAGTGATTCAACATGTTTGATATCCACGTTTATTGAGTTTGTACTTCTAAAATAATGCACGGGGACTGGCAGTGTTGTTATGTTCGTCATAGGTATCCTTATGTTTTTTTATTTTTTAATACTATAAATCCCAACGTTAAACACGCTAGATTACTTATAATATCAAGTGTGTTCAGTCAAAATCACATAAGTGTTATCCCTGATAACATAATAGTATTGTTAACGATTTAAAAACTAAATGTTGTGTACGTGCATATCAATACACTCGGTGCAGTAATGCTTGCTGTGAATACAAAAAAAGCAGCCTTATTTCTAAGGCCGCTTTTAAGTTATGTTAATGTATATTAAGCAATATCATTTATATGATGTAATGCTTATTTATGTTTACCCATTACTGCATCGGGTGAAATTCCCAGCGCCGTTGCGATACCCATGCCGTAGGCAGGATCAGCACGGAAGCAGTTACAGATATGGCGCAGTTTAATTTGCTCTTCTACACCGAACATAGCACGTGCGGTATTTTCAAACAGACGAATTTGCTCATCATGCGGCATGAGGCGGAACAAATCACCCGCTTGTGCAAAAGGGTCATCGCCAATACTGTGATCATAATGTGCAGCATCGCCATTAATTGCTAATGGTGGCTCGGCAAAGTCAGGTTGTTCTTCCCACTTTTTATAGCTATTTGGTTGATAACCCAAGGTGCGACCGTTATTGCCATCGACACGCATTGCACCATCACGGTGGAATGAGTTGACAGGGCAGCGTGGCGCATTGACCGGAATTTGGCTGTGGTTAACACCAAGGCGGTAACGGTGCGCATCACCATAAGAGAACAGGCGACCTTGCAGCATTTTATCCGGTGAGAAACCAACACCGGGTACAATGGTGGTGGGTGCAAAAGCGGCTTGTTCTACATCAGCAAAATAGTTATCTGGGTTACGGTTTAACTCCATAACACCCACTTCAATTAATGGATAATCTTTATGTGACCATACTTTTGTTAAATCGAAAGGATTAACTTTGTATGTTTCAGCATCTTTCTCTTCCATAATTTGAACGGCTAATGTCCAGCGCGGGAAATCACCGCGATCAATACTTTCAAGTAAATCACGCTGATGGCTTTCACGATCATTGGCAACAATAGCGGCTGCTTCTTCATCAGTCAGGTTTTTAATGCCTTGCTGGGTAATAAAATGAAATTTCACCCAAAAACGCTGGCTGTCTTTATTAATAAAGCTGTAAGTGTGACTACCAAAGCCGTGCATATGGCGATATGAGAAAGGAATACCGCGATCACTCATGGTGATAGTGACTTGGTGCAGCGCTTCGGGCAGATTGGTCCAGAAATCCCAGTTATTATTGGCTGAACGCATGTTGGTATAAGGGTCACGCTTTACGGCATGGTTCAAATCAGGAAACTTTAGCGGATCTTTTAAGAAAAAGACCGGAGTATTGTTACCAACCAGATCCCAGTTGCCTTGTTCGGTATAAAATTTAACCGCAAAACCACGAATATCACGCTCAGCATCAGCTGCGCCGCGCTCACCGGCTACGGTTGAAAAGCGGGAAAAAATTTCAGTTTTTTTACCCACTTCAGAAAAGAGCGCTGCTTTTGTGTATTTGGTGATGTCATGTGTGACAGTGAAATGACCAAATGCACCTGAGCCTTTAGCATGCATGCGACGCTCAGGGATCACTTCGCGATCAAAATGAGCCAATTTTTCGAGAAACCAGGCATCTTGCAGCAGCATTGGGCCACGCGGGCCGGCGGTGAGTACATGTTGATTATTCGGTACAGGTGCACCGAAAGCTGTAGTTAATTTTTTATCAGACATTTTGTATTCCTTGTCTTTGCTGTACTGTGTATTTCAAGTATAGATGAGTTAATTGCGAACTAAATAGTTTGATTATTCTATTATTCCAATAGGTGTAACTTATTGTAATTCGCAGAAAACAGATTCCTTGTCTCATACATTAATTGTATCAAACTTAGACTTAATGTGTCATTTGGTTTCATGTGCTATTTGTTTTTATAGAAGCATAAAATTAATGCGCATATGGAATGTGACTGTATAGTTAATTATTTTTCATTTGCAGGTAATTAAGGGTAAGTAGATGTAATAAAAGCAAGCCATAATTAAATGACTTACTTTTATTATTGTGTGATATTTTAACTGATAGCAAATTATTTGGCTGGATCAGAGATCAGTTCAGTGGGTAATGCATCATCAGTTTTGTTTTTCATTATTCTGCGGCGCTGTAATTGAATAATAAAAGCAAAAAGGATAAGAGCAGGGATCCACATTATCTCTTTTGGTATCCGCACGGTTGGGGTGCGAACCTGTAATAGAGTCTGATCAAACTCAATACCGGCAGCGGCGGCGGGGCTGCCAAATGTCACGGTATCAATACGCGTGGCATTATCTTCCTGATAAGTGCTAATCCCTAGCTTTTCCAACCGCTCTTCACCTGATACCCCATCGGGTACGGTGAGTAATACAGTAAACTGGCGGGGTTTCCCTACGGCATCTTCCCCCTGAAGCTCTAAACGCAGTGTGCTGTTTTCATCTATTGAACCCAGCGTTTGGCTTAATTCTGCAGGCGGTGTAGTTTGATAGGGATTAGAGACTCTATCTAACCAAAAATCAGGCCTGAACAAGGTAAATGCCACCAGCAAAAGTAGTACGGTTTCATACCAGCGGCTGCGGGTTAGGAAGTAGCCCTGTGTGGCTGCAGCAAAAATCAGCATGGCCACGGTGGCGACAATGAATATCAGTACACCATGTGCAAAATCAACGTTGATCAGCAATAGGTCAGTATTGAAGATAAATAAAAACGGCAGGGCAGCCGTGCGTAAACTGTAATAAAACGCAGTAATACCGGTTTTTATCGGGTCACCTTTTGATACGGCTGCGGCGGCAAATGAGGCCAACCCAACCGGAGGGGTGACATCAGCCATAATCCCAAAATAGAATACAAACAGGTGAACGGCAATTAGCGGAACAATCAAACCGTTTTGCTGCCCTAATGCGACGACAACCGGAGCAAGCAGGCTTGATACCACAATGTAATTTGCGGTGGTTGGCAGCCCCATACCTAAAATAAGACTAAGCACTGCCGTTAGCATCAGCATTAACAGCAGATTGCCCATAGAGAGTAGCTCGACCAAATCGGCCAATACCAGACCAACACCGGTTTGTGATACTGCGCCAACAATAATACCGGCTGTAGCGGTTGCAATACCGATTCCGATCATATTGCGTGCGCCGGCAATTAACCCTTCGCGCAGATCAATCACACCATCAATAAAACGACCATAACAGTGGCGTTTATCACGGCGAAGCATGTTCAGTAACGGGCGCTGTGTGAGCAAAATAATCATCAGTATGATGCTGCCCCAGAACGCTGATAAGCCTGGCGACAAACGCTCAATCATCAAACACCATACCAGTACCACAACCGGCAATAAAAAGTGCAGACCGGAAAGCAGTACCGCACGGGTTTTTGGCAGTTGGTCGAGCGGTTTATCCGGATCTTCAGCCGCCAGAGGTTCATTACTGGCCGCTATTTTCAGTAATCCAATATAGGTTACTGCAAGCAGCGCACCAATACCGACGAGTGCGTAATCCCCCAAAAGCGGTTTTAACCAACTTAACCCGTAATAGACTAACAGCGAAAGGCCGCTGATAAGTGCCGCCCCAAACGAAAACCCAGTTAACCGATATAACCATGGGCGGGGCGCTGAGTGCTGCGCCAGTGGTTGCATGTTTAATTTAAGCGCTTCTAAATGTACGATATACAGCAATGCAATGTATGAAATTGCTGCTGGCAAGAAGGCGTGCTTAATAATATCAACATAGGGAATGCCGACATATTCCACCATTAAAAATGCAGCAGCCCCCATAACAGGCGGCATAATTTGCCCGTTGACCGATGAAGCGACTTCTACCGCACCGGCTTTTTCTGCGCTAAAACCGACACGCTTCATCATCGGAATGGTAAATGTGCCGGTGGTTACCACATTGGCTATAGATGATCCTGAAATCAGCCCTGTCAGCCCCGAGGCAACAACGGCGGCTTTTGCCGGACCACCACGTAAATGCCCAAGCATGCTAAATGCTAGTTGAATGAAATAGTGCCCAGCGCCCGCACGCTCTAACAATGCACCAAACAGCACAAACAAGAAGACAAAACTGGTGGATACCCCCAGAGCAATACCAAATACGCCCTCGGTTGTAATCCATTGATGGTTGGCCAGAGCCGTTAAACTTACGCCGCGGTGAGCCAATAACCCTGGCATCCACGGCCCTGCAAGGCTGTAGGCTAAAAATGTTAATGCAATGGCCGGCAGTGCGATACCTAATGCTCGTCGCGCAGCTTCTAACAGCAGAGGAATGCCGATACAGGCTGTAATAAAGTCAGCGGTTGCCAGATTTCCTGGTCTGAGCGCCAGTTGTTTGTACATCACAAATAGATAGGCGGCTGTCGCCGCGGCGACTAGCCCTAGCGCGATATCAATCGCCGGGACATATTTTCTGGGTGAGCGGCGAAATGCGGGAAAGACCAGATAGGCAAGTAGCAGCGCAAAGGCTAAATGTATAGCGCGTGTTTCAGTATCATTTAATACCGCAACACCAAAAATAAAGGGAAGTGGAGACGCTATCCACAGCTGAAACAGAGACCATATCAGCGCTAACCCGGCAATTGTCCATGCCATCGCGCCGGTCGGCAAACGGGCACCGACATCTTCCGCAATAAGTTCTTCAGTAGAGAGTGATTGTGGTTGCATAAGATAACTCAACGGATACAACTAAACAGACTGACTTAATAAGCTGATGTTTATTAAGCGCGGCATACCTGCACGCAGCAATGCAATAGCAATAGCAATAGTGCAATTATTGTGTACAGGTAAAAGTAAAAACCCGATGAGCCATATTGATTTAAAATAATCGTCTAAACAGACATCGGGTTAAACGCATACCCACCCATAAATAGACACCGGTGGGAAAGGGGGATTACATCCAGCCACGCTCTTGATAGTAGCGTGCCGCCCCTTCATGCAGCGGCGCAGAAAAGCCAACTTTAATCATGTCTTGTTCTTGCAATTCAGCGAAGGCTGGGTGAAGTTTCTTGAAGCGGTCAATGTTGCTGAAGACGGACTTTACCAGTTGGTAAACAATTTCAGGATCAGTATCAGCACGGGTAGAGAGCACCGCCTTTCCACCAATGGAAGGCACTGCGTCAGGGTTGCCTTTATACAAACCGCCCGGAATATCGGCTTTGGTGAAATAGGGTTTTTCGGCCAATAGTTTATCAATTTCTGGCCCAGTAACGGGTACTAACACAGCATCAGTGGTGGTTGAAGCTTCTTGAATTGCGCCATTCGGGTGGCCAACAAAGTAGCTCATCGCATCAATATTATTGTCACCGAGCGCGGAAGCTTGTTCTGCCGGTTTAAGCTCAGAGACTAAACTGAATGCTGAGCGATTCCAGCCTTTTGCTGACATCAGCTCTTCAAACGTATCACGCTGGCCCGAACCTGGGTTGCCGATATTAACGCGTTTTCCTTGCAGTGCATCAAAGTTACCGATGTTCGCCTCTTTACGTGCTAAAACAGTGAAAATCTCACTTTGTAATGAGAATACTGCGCGCATATCGGCCATTTCACCCTCTTTTTGGAACGGAGCAAGGCCCTTCATCGCTTTATACTGGTGGTCTGACTGCATAATACCGAAATTATATTCACCACTGCGTAGGCCGTTTACATTGGCAACGCCACCACCGCTTGCAGGAGCATTGCACTTAATTTGGTGATCTGCCGAACCACGGTTTAAAAAACGGCAAACAGACTGACCGGCCACATAATAGACTCCAGTTTGACCACCCGTACCAATAGTGACAAATTGTTCAGCTGCGGCAGCCGAGTAGCTGAATACAGAGCTTGTGATAGCGGCGGAAAGTGCACACGCAAGTGTTATTCCCTTCATGTAATAGTTCCTTCTTTTGAAATGACAAGCTGCCCCAAGCGGGGAAGAAGAGTGAAAATCATACCGACCGATACGGCTACCGATCACGGCTTTGGCTATATTGCCAACATGGTGTTTGATGTTGCTTCCAACTCAAACTGATAAAATAAGCCTCTAAGATTAAGCATAAAACCTTGGCGCAAATCAAATTAACGTGCATTTTTCCAGCATTAAATGTTGTAAAGTTTGAAGTGAGTCATTTGTGTTATGTAAAAAACAACACATTGATTCATATTCTTGGATAAATATTACTGGCAGTTTCATTACGGCATTCAAATTTTTTAATTGTTTTATTTCAATGGGTTATTTTGTTTTGGTGTTCAATTTTTAGACGTGGGAAGCATAATGTAGCTATAATGAGCAAGTGGGAGGATGTTAATGATAGGTATTGTCGGGCTATGAATTAAACAGAGTGTTTGAATTTCAGACGATCATGCTAAAAATATGTAGATATTTGATATTTATTTTCTGGCTAATTTTTAAAGTCAATCTACACTCAGTAATAGGTATCAGATAGCAGATACCTTTTTTGATAGATGCATTGAAAAAGCACAATTGTATGCCGCTACGGCGCGCATGACAAAATGCTAAAAGCACCAAAGCACCAAAGCACCAAAGCACCAAAGCACCAAAGCACCAAAGCACCAAAGCACCAAAGCACCAAAGCACCAAAGCACCAAAGCACCAAAGCACCAAAGCACCAAAAATCTGTATGCTAGGCCGCGCGTAACTCAATATTACGCCAATAGAGTGACTCCTACAGGAGTTCTGTGGAAATAGTAAGGTTAAAGCGTCAGATAATGTTAACAAGTCACAAAGTTAGAATACGTACAAAATGAAAGCAACAAGCAACAAGCAACAAGCAACAAGTGAATCAACAACATAAAGGAATACTGCCAAAGGAGTGAGCTAAGCAATACTAACGAAGTCATAGCTAAGCATGTGCGATATGTAATAGGTGTTCGTGTAAAACCTGTAAGCGTAAACTAAGACCGTAAGTGTAAAATTGACCGTAAGCGTAAAAAGTAAAAGCGATAACAGTAAGCAAAGGAAGTTGTAGAATAAATTGTCACAATCAAAAACAGTTCAGTAATAATTGAGACACAAATAACCTGTAAATTTCACAGTAACAAGATCCACTGCTACAAGGCCATGCAAGCCAATCGCCGAGGAGGTGGCAGGATGCTAGTTCCATTACTGTTAAGTGTTATCGTGTTACTGCTTGTGATTGGTTTGTTTATTACTACCAAACGATCATCAAACGGAAATCAGCTATACCGGCCTTCAAATTCGCCGGGCAATTGGAAACGTGAAATTGAATAAAGTGTTAAAAAGAGGTTTTGTGAGTGTTTTTAAAAATGGTGAAGTTGTCTGCACCGTAAGCCGTAACATAAGCATAGGTTGCTGATGACTTTGAATGTTAACGTAAAGATAGATAGTTTCTCTGTAACACGTACTGTAAAAAGTAGCCTTATAAGTGTTGCAACATCCTAAACCGGAATGGCTAAATAGCATTCCGGTTTTTTTATGCTAGTGTATTAATGTGCTAGCTTCTGGTGCAACGATTAATAAACCCAATCACGCAGCATAAATGTCATAGTATGGCCTGCACCTTCAATAAACAGCGTTGACTCTTGCAACTCTAAAACCACGCCCGCACTCATCATCTGCTGAAATAACTTATCCCACTGATTTAACCGTTTATCCGCGCATGTTTTCGTCTTACGAATACCGTTTTCTTGTTGGTGTACAGCCACCGGATAACTGAGTGGGGTCAATATACCCTGAACCTTGTGATTCAGCTGTGATACGTGACCCTGTAACTCATTACAGAATGTCGAGCTAATTATATTTTGCTCATTAAAATCAATGCCCGGATACATTGCCCGCCGGTGCGTTGTTAAACCGGTATCGGCTGGTGGCCATGATTTATCGTCAACACTCAGCAGCACAAAATGGCGGTGTGCCAGATCAGCAAGCGTTACAGAATGTCGCTCGGCGGATGCTGATTTTGGCTCGTCATGCAATAGTGTGTCGGTCTGTGCTGGCAGGGTGCAGCCCACCAGCGAAAAGCATATCAGGCTAAGGGATAGAGCATTAGAGAAGGTCATTGATCCCACTTAGTATTTACATCAGAAGTGTAAGAATGTTTTAGTTTAGCGGTTCTCACTTTATACTCTGCGCTCTGATTTTTCTAATTACAGTGATCTTTACACACACTGTTTCGATAATGGCCGATCATATGACCTCGTTTGTTGTCTTGAATTCTACTGTACTGGCTACACCTTTTTCTTCACCCGTAATAGCTCTGTTGATGAGTGTACTGCTTGCGACAGTGCTAATGGCAACCCTTATTTTGAGTCTTATGCGCTGGAAAGGGCAAATCTGCCCGGGTCAGCAGCGCCGTTTGATACAGCAATCGCACACACTGACTCTGCTGTGGCTGGTGTTTAGCGTGCTAAGTGCGGTGTTGCTTGGCGATGTATCGCTGCTAACGTGGCTATCTGCTTCAGTGGCAGGTGTGCATGCACTTTCATTGTGGAATGTTAAGCGCTTACCATTTTCAGTTTCTAAATCCATACAGCTGACACGCTATTGCAGCGTATTATCATCACTGCTGGCCATCACTACTGCGGTGTTTTTTGTTGCCACAGAACCCAAAACGCTTAGCCTGCTGATTACCACACTGTTAACGCTTGGGGCGGTATTCACACATTTACTGATGGTTGCCGCACGTTGCCGCTTACAGGCATTTCACCGTTTATTGCCGCTGGGTGGGTTTATCGGTATTTTTAGTGCATGTGGTAATGCAGTATATCAGGCTCTTCATACGCCGGTGGGCTCGGTGTTATCTGCTTCGCTGATGATAGGTATTACGGTACGGTTGATATTACTGGTCGGCGGATTTTTGCTCTGGGTATGGCCGTTAATTATGTATCGCCAATATGCTTATATGGCAGATGCAAAGATGAAAGCAAAAGCAGTTCCTTCACTACAGCGCTTGCTCTGGGTATCTGCATTGTATTTATGCAGTACCTTATTAGCAGTGTTGATATAAGCAGATAAGTCTTCGCCATTATCATTTTAACAGCATGAATATTTATAAATTCATATGAGAATCCCAGTATTATTTATAAATATTAGGGTGATTCTTAATATAAATTATTACAGGTGGAAGTGATTTATTCTAGATCTCTATTTTAGAGATGAATTCAGTGGGAAAGAGAACGCAGAAATAGGAAACAGGGTTGAGTCGAATAGGGAAGGCAGAGCAGAGGCCACTCCTTGGCCTTCTGTTTATTTGGCTTGTAAACCAAATACCTGATGTAGCATATTGCGCAGTTCTGAAAAATAGGCATCGAGCTGTTCTGTGTTATCACGTGAGCAGTCACGCAGTACAGCGGTAACAATCAGCGGAATCATTCGGCGGATAGTTGGCAAACGGCTCTCATCAAAGTGCGGGTTCAAGTGAATAATCAAATTACCCCAGACATCCGATAGCCACTCATTTTCCAGTTCATACAGTGTATGCAACTCAGGAGTAATAGCAACGGATGACCATACCGCCTGATAACCTGGCTCTTTACTTAAAAAGTGGATATGAACATTCAGCAGAGCATTAATCAGTGCTTCACCGTCTAAATGCTGATCACGCACTTCACGGAATTGCTCACGCAGTTTCTCTAAATGGCAGATAGCCAGTGCATGAATAACAGATGTTTTATTTGGGAAATAACGGTATAGCGATGTTCGTGTAATCCCCGCGTGAATAGCAATATCACCTGGATTGACAGCATCAATCCCTTTTTGTTCGAACAGCTCTGCAGCAGCATCTAGGATACGCTGAACGCGCTCACGGCTACGGCGCTGTAGTGGTTGTTGTCGTTGCACGACGTATTCCTCATGTGTGGTTTTTTGTAATGACCATTTGTGATCTTTTTGTCACAATTGGTGTTGTTTCATATATAAAATTAGAAGCGAAAGCTCAAGCTCGTCAACTCGTAACGAGATTAAATTATTACCGCTAACTGATATTCCACAAATAAGAGGGAAGTAAGTCAGTTATTGATAATTTTTATCACCTAATATTAGAATGTATCTTGTTATAAATAGCTTTACTGCACGCACATTCTGTGCAAAAGAAGGCATAACTTAGCAGAAAATAAGAAACAAACAAGGTGTGATTAGTCGGCTATCTTCTGGATATTTATCGCTTATTTATGAAACACATCGTTATTTTTTAATTAACTTAATGAAAAATAATTAATTATTGTAAGAAATGTTAACGAAAACGAGGTATGGCTTTTAGAAGACTAAGGCATAAACACGAAGAGGTAAGAGGTCTTATCTGTAAGTGGTTTCAGGGCTTTAATGCATTTTGTTTATATCTGGTATAAAAAAGATCATTATTTAAACCAAGCTGCAACATAATAGCTGCAGCTTGTTGCCTAAATAATAACCTGATGCTGCTTTATACCCGTTAACAGGAATAAGGCGTAGGTATAGTGGTTATTTGGTTACAGCACAACCTGATTTGTACAGTGCTGAGAGCGAGTAAATTCAGCAATATTGTTGAGTGTAGTATCGGCAATATTGGTCAATGCTTCTTCGGTTAAAAAAGCCTGATGGCCGGTGAACAGCACGTTATGGCAGGCAGACAAGCGGCGGAACACATCATCTTTAATGACATCGTTTGATTTGTCTTCAAAGAATAGATCGCGCTCATTTTCATACACATCAAGGCCGAGTGCGCCAATTTTCTCTTGCTTGAGCGCTTCAATAGCATCTTGAGAATTTAACAAACCACCACGGCTGGTGTTGATAATCATAACGCCTTGCTTCATTTTTGCGAATGCTGCTTCATTGAGAAGATGGCGGTTTTCTGGTGTTAGTGGGCAGTGCAATGAGATCACATCTGATTGTGCTAGTAGGGTATCTAGATCTACATATTCGCCCCCGAGCTTTTCAACCTCAGGGTTGACATACGGATCAAAGGCCAGCAACTTCATGCCAAAGCCTTTTAGGATACGCATGGTAGCGATACCAATTTTTCCCGTACCGATAATACCGGCAGTGCGCCCGTGCATGTTGAATCCGGTTAACCCTTCAAGCGAAAAGTTGGCATCACGCGTGCGCTGATAAGCGCGGTGAATACGGCGGTTGAGGGTTAACATCATTCCAACAGCATGTTCTGCTACAGCTTCCGGTGAGTACGCAGGCACTCGGACTACCGCAATACCAAACTCGGCAGCTGCGGCTAAATCAACGTTGTTGAAACCAGCGCAGCGCAACGCGATAAGTTTAATGCCTTGTTGTGCAAGTACTTGGATGGCTTCTCTGTCAGCGGTATCGTTGACAAAAATACAAACAACATCAGCACCTTCGGCCATACGTGCTGTTTTAGCATCAAACTTAAAATCAAAAAAATCCAGATTGAAGTTGAACGAGTGGTTCACCAGATTGAAGAACTTACGATCGTACTGTTTACTGCTAAATACTGCGATGTTCATCATGCTACTCCACATCTTAATTGTAATTAAATTACAAAAATAATTGATGTAAATCAAATGAATGTTTGTTTCAATATTTAATGACTGTTTTTAGATATGACTCACGGTGAATTTTTGTCAGTTTGAGAGTATGTCCTTAATGACTTTAGGGATTAAAAATCACGGTGGTTATTCATGGATAGAGTAAGTAAAGAGCCGCGTCATACCCATTCGATAAGGCAAATTTTTGTTACGTCACTGCCATTTTTGTTGTTTTTTATCATAATTTTAATGCCTTCAAGCTGGTTTATGATGCCGGGTTTAACCACGGTAGAACAGCGGGTAATTGCTATTTTTATTCTAGCAGCGCTGTGCTGGGTGCTTGAGCCTATTCCTATTTATGCGACTTCAGTACTGATTATTCTGTTGGAGTTATTGTTAATTTCAGATCGCTCTATCTGGCTGGCACTGCCTGCTGCCGATGCAACCGATTTTGGTATCATGCTGGGATACCAAGAGATCATGAGTACCTTCGCATCCCCGATTATTATGTTGTTTTTAGGCGGATTTTTTCTTGCTATGGCGGCAACAAAATTCCGTTTAGATGTCAATCTTGCACGGGTTTTGCTCAAACCCTTCGGTAAAAATCCGCGTAATGTCATGCTCGGATTAATGGTAGTTACTGCTATTTTTTCGATGTTTATGAGTAATACCGCAACAACAGCAATGATGCTCTCTTTGCTTACACCGGTACTGGCTGCATTACCGGCGGGGGATCGGGGGCGGGTAGCGTTTGCACTCTCGATTCCGATTGCGGCAAATATCGGTGGTATCGGTACGCCGATTGGTACGCCACCCAATGCGGTCGCGCTGAAATACCTGACTGGAGAGAACGCTATCTCATTTGGTGAGTGGATGAGTTTTGGTGTGCCGTTTGTACTGGTGCTGCTATTGATTGGCTGGTGGTTACTGAATTTCTTCTATCCTTCATCACAAAAAGAGATTGAGCTACAAATTCGCGGTAAGTTTTTGAAAACCGGTAAGGCTGTCGTGGTGTATATCACGTTTATTGTCACCATATTGCTCTGGATGCTGGGCGGGTTGCATAACATGAATTCGTATGTTGTGGCACTGATCCCGGTCGCGGTATTTGTTTCTACCGGTATTATTACCCGTGATGACATGAAAAAAATGTCATGGGATGTGCTCTGGCTGGTCTCCGGCGGTATTGCGCTTGGTTTGGCGCTTGAAAAAACAGGGCTGGCTCAGCGTCTAGTGCAAACCATTCCATTTGCCAACTATTCAGCGATGGCGGTGTTGCTGGGCGCGGTGGCGTTAACCTTACTGATGGCGAATTTTATGTCGCATACCGCAACGGCAAACTTACTGTTACCCCTGATGGCGGCACTGGCTGGCTCGGTCAGCGGGTTAAATGAAGTCACCCTGATTCTGGGGGTAACCTTTGCCGCATCACTCGGTATGGCTCTGCCTATCAGTACACCGCCTAATGCGCTGGCGCATGCCACCGGCATGGTCGAGTCTTCACAAATGGCAAAAACGGGAACATGGCTCGGGATTATTGGTGTGGTGCTGAGTTTGTTGATGCTACTGCTGCTGACACAGTTTGGGATCATCTGATGAGTGAGCGGAAAAAAGAGCAGCTAGCGGTCATTGAGCGGATTATCCGTGACTACTTTACGCAACCTGAGCAGCAGATCAGTTTGTGCTGTGGTGATGTATTGATGGATCAAGGCCAGTTTAATGATCGCCTCTACTATGTGCGCGAAGGGCAACTGACCGCCACTGTAAAGGCACTGGATGATATTGGTGAAGAGGAGCAAGCCGAGATCTTTTTGGCATCACCGGGTACGTTTATCGGTGTACACAGCTTTTTCTCGTACCGGCTGGTGGCATCAAGCCGTGTGGTGGCAGAAACTGATGCCGAGCTGGCGTGGATAGATCTGCGCACCGCGCCGGTTGATCGTGAACGCTTTGGCAGTTTAAGTGAGCAGTTTATGCCGGTTATTGTGGAAGAGTTACAACGTCGACAGTGGCGCTTAAGCCAGATGGCACGTGAGCGAGAAGCGGCCAACCGGCGTTTACATCTGGCAGAAAAGCTCTCTACGCTGGGGCAACTGGCCGCAGGTCTGGCACATGAGCTAAATAATGCGGTGGGCGTGCTGGCCCGTAAATCGGATTATCTAAGTGATGTTATGCGCCATTTGCTCAATGATCGATCTCCGAACCTAATCCCATGGTTTGATCAGGGGCGCGAGCAGGGGCAATCTGAGTCAAGTTTGCATGTGCGTGAGCTAGCTGGCCAGTTGCGTAAGCAGTTCACACTTTCACATGCGCAGGCTAAAACCTTGGCTCGCGCGCTTGGTGATCAACCCATACCGGCTCATCTCCCTAATAATCTTGATGATGCTTTGCAATTATGGGAAATAGGCCGTGATTGCTATGACATGCAGTTAGCCGCGCGCCATGCCAGCGGGATCGTAAAATCAGTGAAGCAATTGGGCGGTGGTGATTATCAGCGGCAGTGGGGGATTGATGTGAATGACTCCTTGCACGAAGCCTTGTCATTACTGCAAAGCCATCTGCGGGAAGTGAGTGTTGAGCTGAATCTGGGCGATCTTCCGCCAATATACGGTAACCAAACTGAATTGGTGCAGGTGTGGGTCAATATTATCAAAAATGGCTGGGATGCGATGAAAGAGGCGCACACATCTAATCCAACGTTACGGATTACTTCACGGGTAGGAAAGCGATCAATACAAGTGATGATCTCAAATAACGGGCCGATGATCCCTGAAGAGATCGCGGCGCAGATCTTCCAACCCAATTTTACCACCAAAAAAAGTGGCCAAACTATCGGGTTAGGTCTGGGGCTGTATATCGTCAAGCGGCTAGTTGAGAGCTATGGCGGCGATTTGCTGCTTAAAAGTAACGCAGATTATACGCAGTTTCGGGTACGAATTCCGTTGCAATCAGTGTTATGAAGATCAATATCGGACAAAGTACGCTATTCAAGGAGGATCATATGGAAAGGTTATATCTGATTTGTGTTGACGATCAGCGCGAAGTGCTCAGTGCGGTGGTGCGTGATCTGGATAAGCTGGCTAGTTGGATCAATATTGAAGAGTGTGAATCGGCTGCCGAAGCGATCAGTTTAATCGATGATCTTGATGCCGAGGGAAAACAGATCGCTCTGGTGGTGTCAGATCATATTATGCCGGGAAAAAACGGGGTCGATTTTCTGGCTGAGTTAGCCGCTGATCCGCGTTTTTACCAGATGAAAAAAATTCTGCTGACTGGGCAGGCATCACACAAAGATACAATTGATGCGGTAAACCGCGCGCGTATTCAGCACTATCTTGAAAAGCCTTGGCAGGCTGATGGGCTGCTGGCAGTATGCCGCAAATTGTTGACCGAGTTTTTATTCGACAGTGGTATGGATATTACGCCGTATCTTGAGTTTGCCGACCAAGCCGTGGTGCTGGAAAGACTGCGCGATTAGCAGGAAAGCGACACCGCGCAGTTTTATTCTCAGCAAGCGTTAACTATGTAATCAAGCATGATGCAATCAATCACGATAGAGCTGAGTAAGTGTGGGATCCATAATACCTTGAGGCGTTAAGGTGCTGCGCAGGCTGAGCAAAATCATCAGGGTTGATGAGAGTGTGGTACAGGCAAGCAGCGCTAGCATAACCAGTATTTGGTATTTGATCGCCAAAAGAGGGCTGTTTCCACCTAAAATTTGCCCTGTCATCATGCCCGGCAGTGAAACAACCCCAAGTGTCGCCATCGATAAAATAGTCGGTGACCATGCCGAACGCATTGCATGGCGAAGATGTGGCAGCGCCGCCTCAAACGGTGTTGCTCCAAGCGAGAGATCCATCATCCACATGGGTTGTTGGGTAATAACCGCGCGGTAGAAACGGTCGAGTACCAGATAGTTAGCGGTAAGTGCATTACCAAACAGCATGCCGCCCAGCGGAATGGCAAAACGGGCATCGTACAACGGAGTGGGTTGCAAAATAACCAGTAACAGGTATGCCAGTACAGACAGTGACCCTAGCGAAATACCGATAAACACTGGTGCAAATAAACGGCCCCGTGGCAGCGGTGTGCGTTTAATTGCATTTGAGGCGGCAGCAGAGATCATCACCAGCAACCAGAGGGCATTCAAAAACGGGTTATTCAGCTCAAACAGATACTCAAGGTAAAAGCCAATCAAGGCTAGCTGAATCACCATGCGCAAACAGGATTTAACCATGTCAGTTTCAAGTTTCAGTTGCAACCAGCGGCTCAGGCTGAGCGGAATAATCAGCAACAACACACCCAAGGCAATATCTTGCCAGCTTACATAGAGTTCATTCATACGCTGTATTGCTCCTGAGTGTGCTGTTCTTGAAACTGCTGATTGGCAATCAGCCAGTGGCGCTGACAAAAGTGCATCACATCGGGATCGTGTGTTACAGCCAATAAGCTACAGGCCTGCTTTTCGATCATGGCAAAGAATTTGAGCTTACTTTCACTGTCGAGTGCAGAGGTAGGTTCATCAGCAAACAGCAGTGGCCGCTCAAGTTGTAGGCATGCGACAATGCCTACCCGCTGACGCTGTCCGCCGGAGAGATCTGACATGCGTTGTGTTAGAACATCGGCATCTAACCCAATCTGCTCAAGTAATGTCACCATTTTTTGCCGCATAATCGGCTGCATAGCGGGTGTATTCAAGTGTTGATTGTGAGAAAACTGCAAAATACGCTGCAAATAGTGCTCGACTGACATCTCTACCGCGGGGATCTGCTGGGGCAAATACGCAATTTTTTGTCGGATAGCGGTTTGTGTGGCCGGTGAAATTGGGTGTCCGAACAGCGAGATACTGCCGCTTTGAGCCGGAAGCATGCCGCAAAGCTGCGTCAGCAGAGTGGTTTTTCCACAACCAGATTCACCGGTAAGCGAGATACGCTGGCCTTGCGTTAATTGTGCTGAGAACGGAGCGATAAGCACAGTGTCATTATGTTTTATCGATAAATTTTCGATTGTTAATACAGGGGAATGTACCGCTGAGGGCATGAGGTGGAAACTCCGGTTTTACAGCAAAAACAGAAAGTAGTGGTTAATGATAGGGCAGAGTCACGGTTTAGTGAAAGAGCGCAGCTAGAATTATTTAATGGCTGAATGTAAATCTGGCATAGTCAGTGTTGAATAAAAATACTGAATGAATAAATCCGAATATAAAAAAAGCCCGCTATGCGGGCTTCTGGAGTTAGTGAGTGGCGTATATTCAGCCAAATAGTGTTTGGATTTTATTTATTTTTGCACAGACACGCACGATAGGCATCCCAGCTTAGTGCTGCTGCGCCATGCTGAACCCACATCAGCAAACCACCAGCCATAGCGATATTTTTCATCAGCATGGTCATTTGCATACTTTCGGCTGGTTGATAGTGGAAAATAACACCACTAGCGATACAAAACAGGGCGAGTGCTGCGGCCATGAAACGTGTTTGGAAACCCACCAGCAGCGCCAAACCACCACCGAGTTCAAGTAAGATGACTAGCGGTAATAAAAATCCGGGTAATCCGACCGATTGCATATAACCTGCAACACCGGCATAACCTGCCCCTAATTTACCCCATCCGGCAATAATGAAGATATAAGCCATCATTGCTCGGGCTAACAGATCAATATATTTCATGTGGATATCCTTTATTCCTGTTGTTATTCCGGATCTATGCTTAGGTGCTATATTTATACGTTGTATTTAAACGCTATATTTAGACCTATATTCCGGTACATATTCCTGCATTATGTAAAGAGGGCGTTGCGTTATTATTTAACCATTAACCATTAACCAGAGCAGCTAACTGTTCACGTGCAGCAGTTTGTGCTTGGTTTACCGCATCAGGCCCGTAAGCAATGGCTTCGGCATAAACGAAATCAATATCGGTAACACCAATAAAGTTCAGAACGGTTTTCAGATACGGTGTGATATGGTCGGTCGGCAGATCTTTATGGATACCACCACGGCTGCTCAGCACAATGGCTTTCTTACCAAGAACTAAACCTTCCGGCCCTTTTTCGGTATAGCGGAATGTTGTTCCTGCTCGTAAAACCATATCAATATAGGTTTTTAGCTGAACTGGAATACTGTAGTTATACATAGGTGCGGCTAGCACGATAATATCATGTGCCAGAAGTTCGTTAATTAAGTGATCAGACAGTGCCAGAGTTTCTTGCTGACGTGTGCTCAGTTCACCGGTAGGGCGAAGTGCGCCCACGGTTTCGCTGTCGATCATCGGAATCGGGTTAGCTACCAGATCACGAACTGTGACGTTGTCACCTTTTTCTTTATGTTGTGCAATTAGAAAGTCAGCCATTTTGTTTGATTGTGACTGGGCAGACATAATGCTGGATTTTAAAACCAATACGTTACTCATAAATTCGCTTCCTGTATTCATCCGTGTTGTGCTTTTTGTTGCTTAAACAGTGCTAATGAAACTTTGTGATGAAACACAGTTGTTAACAACAAAATACACTTATTCAGTGTAGTTAAAAAAACGCCGTTGTGGGCATAACTTCAATTTACACGAAAAAATAAAGGTAAAAAGCGCAAAAAATCGGGTAAACCATTCTGATTAATAGAATGATTTACCTTATGTTTGTAAGAATATCGGATAGTTATATGCAAATAGGTGCTTATTTTAGGCGGTCGGGATCAGAAAAATAGTGAATGATTTGTTGCACAGCAGGTAATTGAGCGGCTTCTACGCTGTAACACCAGCCTATTCTGCGGGAAAGTGTGAGCTCTGGCAGAGTATATGTCTGTAATGTAGGCCAGTCAGCTAATGCGCTGTTGGGTAACAGGCCAATACCTAAGCCGGCGCTGATCATTGCCGCCAGTTGAATATCGGTTTCTGCTTTTGCTTTGGGGGAAAGCACCAGTGAATGTTGCGAGAGTATGCCCATAATACGCTGATAACTAGCACTGTTATTACAAACAAGCCAGCTATTGGCAGGAATATCACTGGCCGAAATTGTGCCTTTTTCAGCAAACAGGGTGCGTAATACCGTGCTGTGTGGGTGATCAGCGGCGATCGCCACGCGGTACTCTTCATCGATCAACGGAAAGAACAGATCGTCATCACACAGTGCGGTATCAAGATCGATCCGCATATCTCCGCAGCAGCCGGATCGTACATCTAATTTTAAATTGGGGATCGCATTATAGCATGCGGCCATGATCCGGCTTTGTAACTGCTGGCCAAGATCGGGCATCAGGCCAATCTGCAAACTGAGTGCATTGCCTTGTTCGGCAAACAGATCGGGTAGGGCGTTGATCTCATTGACCAGACGGCGTGCCGTCGGGTAAAGCCGTCGGGCCTCTTCAGTCAGCGCAACCCCTTTGGGCTGACGAATGAATAATTCGATACCAAGCTGATCTTCGAGTTGTCGAATCGCCGCCGATAGCGCAGGTTGCGAAATATGGCAGCGATGCGCCGCTGCGGTCATATTTCTCTCTTCAAAAACAGCGGTAAATGCGCGTAACTGACGGTAATCCATAACTTTGGTCACTCTCTGGGTGGTGTTATGCTCGAACTATATCAAATACATGAATTACTTGATTGATCCTTCTATAAAAAAGAACGGAGTTGCTGTATTTTCATACAGTAACTCCGTTCAAATGTAATTGTGGGTCTATTTAATATGTGATTACTACACTCCACATGTAAATGTAAACTTACATGAGCTGATGGTGTATTATTAACTAACAGCCGTTGTCTGTTTATCGATACACAAATTGTATCCCTGTAACATAGCGGCTAGGGGGGGTTGCTGATGAGGAGTACACGATAACGCTATAAATTGAATCATCAATTTGCGGAATTTCAGACACACTTCCCTGCGTGTTTTTACCGATTTTTTTATCTTCCCCATCATTCCATTCCAATATTTGCAACATATCTATGCCGTTACTCCCAGCCCAAACAGTGCCTGATACGCCTTTAATACTTACAACATCACGGATATTCATCTGATCGTTATAGTTAATAGGGTCACCTCCACCATAACCTCCGGCTAACAGTTCGCCGCTGACAGCATCATAAATACCATCTATAACAGCACTTCCCTGAAATTTCAGTGTAGTAAAGTTACTTGAAGAAATAATATTCTGAGTAGGCAGTTTCAGCACCTATTATCAAACTTTTGTTGGCTAAAACCATATTAACTTTAGCCTGTGCCGATTCTTTATCTTTATATAAGGCTTTAATATTTCCTACTTGCCCCTCAATAAATTCATTCGTTGATACATAGCCATTAATCACAGTCAAGTTTTCGCTGGTAGACCATGTACTTTGTTCGGTAACATCGTATGACTTTCCGTTGTCATAAATAGCGGTGACTTTTACTTGTGCGCCATAGTATTGGGTGATGTTAACTGATGAAGTGCTGAGTGCTATTTCTTTTAAAATAGGGATAGTCACTTCAATTTGACTGGTTGCCATAAATGTTTGACCATTACTCTCAAAAGTAGCTGTGATAGTGGCATTACCTTCAGCAATGGCAGTGAGAGTGCCTTTTTTTGTGCCATTATTATCGACAGTTGCAATACTCGGATCGCTAGATATCCAGCTTATAGCATCGGAATTAGTAACATTCATTATCTTATTATTTGAGAGCATTACGTTAGCGTTAAGCTGCTTTTTTAAACCTTCAGGGAGTGATAGAGCCTCTGGTTCTATGGATAATTGAGTCACTAACGCATTGGTAATGGTTACCTTAGTAGTAGTGCTGAATTGTTTACCTGTTGTTTCAATAATGGTTGCAGTGATATCTACGTCTCCTACTGAAACAGGCGTTATCATACCTTTATTTCTACCACTGCTACTGATAGTTGCAATGTTTGGATCGCTCGAAATCCAGTTAATACTCTCTATATTGGTGACATCTAAAACAGTATTGTTAGAAAATCGAGCTTCAGCATTAAGTTGCTGCTGTGGACCGAGAGGAATTTTCGGACTTTCTGGTGTAATCCGTAACTGTGTGATGACTGCATCCGTTACGGTTACTTTTACGTCAGTACTGAATTGTTGGCCATCGACTTCGCCTGACGCGGTGATAGTTACTTCACCTGCTTTTATTCCGGTAATAATGCCTTTGTCTTCAGCACTATTGCTTACTGTCGCGATTGACGGGTTATCACTACGCCAATTTAATAACGCATTTTTAGTCACATTTTGGGTTTTCCCATCAGATAAAAGGGCAGTTGCAATTAGTTTTGTGCTCAAGCCTTCAGCGATTGATACAGCGCTTGGCGTTACGTCTAAACCAGTAATAATGGCATCAGTTACCGTTAATGTCGTTGTATCGCTAATAGTTTTTCCTTGGATAACACCCAAAGCCTGTATACGCGTTGTTCCGGCCTGCACTCCTGTTGCAACACCTGAATTAATTGTAGCGATTTCAGAGTTTTCACTACTCCAGATTAATGAGGGCTCTTTAGTAACATCTCGTGTTGAGCCATCAGAAAATATTGCAGCAGCAGTAAATGTGTAATCTAAACCTGCAGGTGTTGATCCCAATCTCGGCTCTATCTGTAATGCCGTAATAATTTTATCACTGACTGTTAATTCAGCGGTGGCACTGAATTGCTCACCGTTTGCATATCCTGACGCTGATATCGTCACAACACCGGGGATAATTCCTGTCGCTTTCCCTTTGGTATTGGAATCATTACTGACCGTTGCAATGCGATCATCGCTACTGCTCCACGTTAACTCAGTAAATTGAGTAACATCTGACGTTGAATTGTCCGAGAGAATAGCGGTGGCTGTATAATCGGTTGTTAGGCCTGCGGCAATGCTTATTTCTGGCGGTGTAATTTGCAATCTTACGACAATGGCATTAGTCACCTCAATTGATGCTGTAGCTTCAAAATATTGGTTCTGCTCATTAGTACCAGAAACAGTAATTATTGCATTACCAACATTAACTGCTGTTACTAATCCTGTAGTATTAACAGTTATTACCTGTGTATCACTGCTTTTCCACGTTACTGATGGAGAAGCGGTGACATCAACAATCTTACCGTTACTCATTTCTGCATTTGCGGTGAGTTGTAAGTTAAGCCCTGCCGGTATACGACCTGTCTGAGGGGTAACTTGTAGGGCAGTGATAACCACCGCATCTGATTGCTGTAGAAGATTACCTTCCTCTCCACCACATCCCACTAAAATAAGTATGGCAATACTCATGAATAAATATTTCAAACTTACCATATTGATATTGGCTCCATTGTTTTTCATAAACTGCAGTTAATAGTAAACTCTCAGAATATCAGTTCTAGATGATATGCGTATTGGTATAGGTGTTGATGTTCTAAAAATTAAAGTGATAAATAACACCTAAGTTGAGAGTATTTAAATCTGTTCTTCTAGTATCAGGTTTTTCTATATTATTAATCCATTGATACTCAAGAGTGGCGCTTCAGTTATTATTGAGTTCACACTTGGATCTAGATCTGCATTATCGTATTTAACTATATGATTGTGATGGGGTTTTATGCTTTGTTTTATTCTATGGTTTATTTATTGGCATGGTCAATGCAGGAACTTTTTTGGCGTGTTGATTTTTCATATGAAAAATCAGGGAAATAAATGAATGGCTTTTTTAAAGGTGATTAGGTGTTTTTATTTTTTAAAGTTATGGCTAATTATTCAATTGAATGATCATGCTTCAATGGGTTTGTTTTTGATTTTATGTGTTGATATCTGTTTTTTTGTAGGTATCTGTATATATTTATATCTTTTACCCATATTTTAAGTGTGGTTATTTTATTTAATATTTCTTATTTAATATATTCTAAGAATTTAGCGTTGAATTCTTTAACCTTATTGAAAATCATAATTATTAATGTTGGTGTTACTATTTTTAATATTTACTCATGTTTAAATATTAAAACTTTTATTGAACCAACAGTGGAATTGTATTTTTATTGTTTAAATGTAGGTGTTAATGTTATTTATACGTTATTCACGTGCTGCATGTGGCGTGGGGAGGTGTAGTGTGATGGCTCAATGCTAAACCTTGAATACGGTAGCTAAAACTCGAACTTACACCAAAATGCTTAAAAACAGCTCATATCTGTGGTGTATTTCTTTTCTTGAAATAAGTTTTAGTTATCGCTGTGAGTGTTATTTTGCATTTCAGTCTTGGGATTTTCGGGGATATAGTCGCACTAAAGACAATCGAGCTCGTTTGTCATTATTATTGATTATGGAGATAACCTAGCAATGTCAGAAAATACTCAGTCAGCAGATTCAATGTTAGCAGCAGGCTCACAAACCGTATCAAAGCCGTTGGTGGTGATTACCGGTGCAAGTTCGGGGATTGGTGCGGCAACAGCACGGCTGTTTTCGGCGAAGGGCCACCCTTTGTTACTGTTGGCACGTAGAGTCGAGAAACTCGAGGCGCTGGCATTGCCGAATACACTTTGCCGTAAAGTTGATATTACGGATATCAGCGCCATTACGGCTGCCATTACTGAGGCTGAAACCTTGTATGGCCCTGTTGATGCGCTGATCAATAATGCGGGTGTGATGCTGCTTGGCAGTATGGCAGAGCAAGATCCGGTTGAATGGCAGGCGATGTTATCGGTGAATGTGAGTGGTGTTCTTAATGGCATTCATGCCGTGCTTCGCGGAATGCGCGCCCGTCAGCACGGTACTATTGTGAATATCAGCTCAGTGGCCGGCCGCAAAACCTTCCCTGATCATGGTGTATATTGCGGCACGAAGTTTGCTGTACATGCCATTACTGAAGGTCTGCGCGAAGAGGTAGCTTTAGATAATGTCCGTTGTATTACTATTGCTCCGGGTGCAGTAGAAACTGAGCTGCTTTCGCATACCACCAGCGAAGCAATCAAGCGTGGTTATGAGGCATGGAAAACTGAGATGGGCAGCGTGGTACAACCCGAACAAGTGGCCGATGCAATTTGTTATGCGTATGAACAACCGCAATCATTGTGTATTCGGGAAATTGTACTGGCGGCGACACGTCAGCAGCCATAAATTGGTATTTCCGTTTATATGATGGATTGACGCAGTATTCACCTTTAGTTTACGTTCAGATGAAGATGACGCTGTTATAATACAATAAGCACTCAGGCAGCCTTGTGGCTGCTTTTTTGTATGCCGTATTGTAGATATAACACCGTATATATAATCAGAGCACCATTAAGGAGAATGCATGCGCAGTTCGATGAGGCTTACTCCTCAGTCAGCGTCTATCAGCCAGTATTGGCGCGAAGCGTGGGGAAATATCCAGCGCAGCGGGCGTAAACTGATCGAGTTTGAACTGCTGTTTGCACTGATGTCAGCGGGGGTCATCGTGCCGCTTTCCGGTTTGGTTCTGAATCATCTGATCAACCGTACTGGAAATGTTGCTATTACTAACTATGACCTGATGGCATTTGCTTTATCCCCCTACGGAATACTCTTTATTCTAGTCACACTGTGCAGCAGCTTTACGCTATTTTTTACCCAGCGGGCAGGGGTGACTATTCTGGCGGCCTCGGTGGTGCATGACCGCCCAGTTGGGCCAATTCGGTCTTTAGTGTTTGCGCTAGGTCGGTTACCGGTTTTTCTACGATTGGGCGGGATATATGCGCTGGGTTTGTTGTTAGCCAGCCTGCCTTTTATCATGTCTGGTGCGATTGCCGCGTATTTTTTGTTACAACGTCACGATATTAATTACTATCTTTATCATCAGCCAACAGAGTGGTTTGCTTTTTTGGGATGTATTGCGCTGTTGGCGCTGGGTTATGCGGTGTTAGCGATTCATTTATGGGCGCGTTCAATTTTAGCATTAACCGTAATTGTCAGCGAACGCCGTGGTGCTATCAGCGCTCTGCACTGCAGTTGGCAGATGACTACCTGCAATGAGCGCTTTATTGTTAAAGCTGCGGGAGGCTGGTGGCTGTTGCTAACGGCGCTGATTTTCCCGCTGAACAGGGCCATTTCCGCGCTGGCCGATTATGGCCTGGATCATGTCACGGTGGGGTTATCTGCTGAAGTGGTTATAGTGACTTTGGTAGCGGCATTGATCTTTATCCTTAGTGCTGCGTGGTCTTTGTTGGGGATGTCGGGGGAGGCGCTGATTGTTCAGCAGTTATACCGCGAGTCGGGCGGTCAGTTGGCTTCACTTGAGCGATTGGAGCGTAACGCTGCGGCCCGCCAAAGCGCTTTATCGGTAAAACTGGTGGGAACAGTACTGATTGCCATTTTTACCGTGATGCTTGCTGCAGGATTGTATAATTTGGCCGATGAACCAAAACCGGATCAAATTTTGATTACCGCTCATCGGGCGGGTGCGATACGCGGGCCGGAGAATACACTGGCAGCGCTGCGTCAGGCGATTGCAGAGCGCGCTGATTATGCAGAAATTGATGTGCAAACCTCGGCCGATGGCCAGCTAGTTGTTTTACACGATGCTGATTTGATGCGGATAGCCAATGATCCGCGCAAGGTTTCTGAGTTGAGTACAGCACAGATCCAAGCCGCCGATGCGGGCAGTTGGCACAGTGCCGCTTTTGCCGGAGAGTCAGTGCCATTGTTGTCAGAGATGCTGGATTTGGCGCGCAATAAAATCGGGCTGAATATTGAGCTGAAATATAACCGGCCAGACCCTTTGCTGGCTGAAAAAGTGGTGGCGTTATTGCAGCAAGAGAACATGACCCAACAGGTGGTAATTACATCACTTGATGCGCGTGCAATAGAAGAGGTGCGCAAGCTTGACCCTTCTCTTGCCACCGGCCTGATAGTTACCACGGCAATTGGTGATCCGAGCCGTACGGATACCCAGTTTCTTGCCATCAACCAATCGGTAGCGACTGAGAAATTTATTGCCAGAGCGCACAAAAGTGGCAAGCAGATCCATGTCTGGACAGTAAATAGCCCCAAGCAGATGATCCGTATGCTGGCATTGGGGGCTGATGTGTTGATTACCGACCATCCACAGGAAGCTGTGGCTATCCGCGCCGAGTGGTTAGCGCTTTCACCTATAGAGCAGACAGCATTACGCTTGCGTTATGTGTTTTAAGCGCTAAATCAAGGTTACAAACCTAAACCTACAAATCTATAAGTTACCAACAAAAATGCCGCAGGCTAAAATAGCTTGCGGCATTTTTTATGGTGTTTTATCTATTTTGTATTTTTATCCGCTAACGTTTATCCACGCGCTTTCCAG
The DNA here is from genome assembly GCF_056522795.1 of Plesiomonas sp. ISS29. NCBI lineage: Bacteria > Pseudomonadati > Pseudomonadota > Gammaproteobacteria > Enterobacterales > Enterobacteriaceae > Plesiomonas > Plesiomonas sp. ISS29. Next base: position 2,057,114 of record NZ_JAWRZQ010000001.1, on the reverse strand, counting down.
CGGTACATCCGCCATGCTTTTTGCTGTGCTGGGGTGAAGAATGTCCATGCAACAAAACGGCTGATCTTCTGGCCCTGAGCCATCTCTATGGTTTTGACTTCTGCTACGCCGGCATCTTCGAGTGCATCATAAATGCGCGACAAGCTTGATTTTTTGGATACGAGCGATGTAAACCAGAAGCATTGCTGGGCAAATTTCTGGCTTTCAGCAATCATGGTACAGATAAACTGAACTTCACCACCTTCGCACCATAACTCATTATTCTTACCGCCAAAGTTAGATGCTGATTGCGCTGACACCGTGACTTTGTTGCCGCGAATTTTTTGGTTAAAGCCCAGATTATCGCGCTTACGCTGTGAGATCTCTTCTGCTTCTTCTGCTGAACCGTGGAATGGCGGGTTACAGAGCGTGAAATCAATCATCTCATTGGGCTGGATGATATTGGTAAAAATACTCTCCAGCGAAGGCTGGTGGCGCAGTGATATCTGAGATTGCAGCGCCGGATTTTGCGCCAAGATCCGCTCAGCTGATTCCAACGCGGTAGTATCAACATCTGAGCCGATAAACTGCCAATTGTAGGCATGCTGACCAAGTAACGGATACACCGCATTTGCGCCAATACCGATATCAATACCGGTAACACCTTTGCCTTTTGGTATCCGGCCCTGATTACTTTCAGCCAGCAGATCGGCAATATAGTGGAGGTAATCAGCACGCCCCGGAATCGGCGGGCAGAGATAACCTTCCGGAATATCCCAGTTTTCGACCGCATAAAAATGCTTCAGTAGGGCGCGGTTTAACGCTTTTACTGCATTCGGATCAGAAAAATTGATTGAATCTGTTCCGTAGGCATTACGCTGTACATAGGTTGCCAGTTCAGGGCTGGTCTCTGTCAGTGCGGCAAAATCGTAAGACGCGCGGTGCAGGTTGCGCGGGTGCAGGCTTTTTTTTGTATCACTCATCGAATATGGCTACCAGAGGAAATAATGCCGCTAATGATAGCGGGAATCCGGCAGTTTGTGGCATAAAACCCGCATTCTGAGGTAATTAAATCCTGATATGCCCGCCTGATATCGGCGGGCTTGGTGCGTTGTAGCCCATTCCATTGCGCTAGACAAAAAGGCGCTAGGGAAAGAGTGCTGTAATATCGGCCCGTTAATATAAGAGCAGGGCAGTTAGAACTGATAGCTCGCCGAAAGTTTCAGATTACGGCCTGGTTCTAGCGTGCCGGATTCCGGAGAGCCCCAATAGAAACCAAATCCAGTTGGTTCGGCATATGCGGTATCAAACAAGTTATCGATACCGGCCATCAGTTTCAGGCCATTGATCTGTTGCGGCTCATAGCTGGTCCACAAATTAACGACACTAAAACCGTTGCGTTCCACCCGTAACGTATCAACGCCACCTTGCTTGTTTCGCTCATGCTGGGTATAGGCATTGTTCGGTGTAAAACGCATATCCGTACCCACAATAACGCTCTCAGTCAGCGCATAAGCGCCCCCGAGTTTAATACTGTGATAACGGGTTTGCGGTAATACAGATTTCATGCCTTGGTGATCGGTCAGCGTTCCATCGCTATAGCTGTAATTGGCGTACAGATCTAAGCGGCCAAAACCGGCGTTAGCATTTATCTCACTGCCCCAAACTTCAGCATTGCCTTGACTGACCAATGCAGTATTTTTGGTCGGATGTAAATAGTTATCCAGTGTATAGCGGTACACTGTAAAGCCACTGGTAGCATAATCTGCGCCAACTAGGCGTGTCAGATCATAATCAGCCCCAACTTCAATGTTATAGCCGGTCTGCGCTTTCACATCTTTTGGTTTCACCATATTGTCACTGATCATAAAGGTTTCCGGTAATCCCGGCCCTTTGAAGATCCTCCCGTAGCCGCTGCGCACCGACAAATTATCGCTCAGGCTGTAACTGCTTTTTAGCTTGGGTGACCACTGATTAAAATCACCTTCGTACAAACCACCCATTTTTATCTGGTCATAGCGTAGGCCCGGAGTGAGTGTCAGATTACCTAGCGTCATTTTATCCTCGGCATACAGACCATAACTGGTCATCAGCCCGCGGCCTTTCACATCTTCCTGTACGATCTTTCCATCTTGCGCACCGCCGATATAGCGGCTTACACCATCGGCTTGTTTGGTTTGAACGGTGCGGTAAGTTTCCATACCGTAGGTCAGCTGATGGTTGCTGATTGTGGTGCTATTTCGCAGATCAGCGCCGGTGGTTTTATTGTAATAGCTGCGGTTCGGGGCATGTTTTTGCGAATCTTTTTCTTGTGATACTTCAGCATCACGATCAATGCCTTGCTTGGTCTGGTAAATATTCAGCGTCATATCCAGTGCTGAACCAGGCGGTGAGATGCGAAGCTCAGAACTGTAGGTATTGCGTGTCATACCAGAGTAACTGTAGTGGTTATCCTCGGTTGCACCGGCTTTTTCACCGGAGATCTGACGGTTGCCGCCATCTTCATAGTGTTGTACGTTAAGTTTAAGCTTGCTGTAAGGTGCCAATTCAAACACGGCTTTTGCCATGCCCGACTTTAATTTTCCCTGCTTTGACTGAATATCTGTGCCATCACCCAACCGCATCGTACCGTCATCATCCATGTGGCCATACAATAACAGCTCACTGGCATCGCCGAGTTTACCGAAAACAGCTGCGCTGCCGGTTTTACGTTGATAGGCATCCTGATAACCGGCTTTAACAAACCCTCCGGCGCGCTCACCCGCTCGCAACAGATCTGAAGGGTCACGTGTTTCATAGCGGAAACTGCCGGTGACCGTACCGCCGCTGTCGAGTGCCGAGTTAGGGCCAAACTCAATCACTGCACGTTTGAGTAGTTCCGGATCAATGGTTTGATCGCCTGAGTGGTGGAAGATCTGCCCCTCTTGGCGCGCACCATCAATGGTCACTAACGAGAATTTATCTTCCAAACCGCGGATCCAAACCTTGCGGCCATAGCGTTGACCACCATCAACAGTTACGCTGGGCAGGGTATTGAGTACATCCTTGATATCGCTGGCCTGCCGGTTGCTGAGTTGCTCGGCATCTATCTGCTGTTGTATGTGAACATCAATCGCTTCACCGGTAACAACAATGGTTTCGCTGGTAGATGTACCGGCCGCATACAGTGCGGTCGAACTCAATATCGTGGCTATTGCGACAGTTAGCGGAGCCAGCGTGAGTGGTGTTACTGTGAAAGAGGCGTGCACTGCGTTACTTTTTTGGGTTGTCATAATAATGGTCGTTATCTGATGATGGATAAAGCGCACCTGTGTTGCTGTTATATCCGTAAAAATAGCAACAACAGATGCATTCAGATGACCTTGCTCATTAGAAATTCAAAAGAGATTAAAAGCGTATTTTAAGATAGCGCTGTAGTCTGGCGTTTACCGGTTTGTCTTTCCCCCTCATCAAGCATATGCGTTGGAATTTGCATGATGAAGCTTCAGGTTAAGCAGGTATACGGCGACATAATTATTATGATGCAAATGATAGCTATTATCATTTAAATAACAAGCGAAATATTCACAAAAAGTTATTATTTATCAATGTGATAATTAACCTATCTTTAGGCACAACATTCAGGCGTAAAAAAGCCTCCGCTGTGGGATAAAAACAGCAGATCTATGTGTATTCTATGTTGTTCTTTTTATGCTGTTCTTCTGATTACCGATTTACACTGCAGGTGGCGGCTAACCGGAACAATCATTGGTGTGCCATAAAAGGGGTCTGGCAGCACATCAGCGTGCAGATTAAAGACCTGTTGTAGCAAGCCAGATGTCATGATCTCTGTCGGTTTTCCTTGCGCGCAGACGTCACCTTGATGAACGGCTACCAATTGATCAGCATAGCGGCAGGCCAGATTCAGATCATGTAGCACCATCACGATGGTTTTACCATGCTCACGATTGAGCATAATCAGCAAATCCAGCAGTTCAATCTGGTGATTCAGATCCAAATAAGTGGTTGGTTCATCGAGCAGCAGAATATCGGCATCTTGCGCCAGAGTCATCGCGATCCAGACCCGCTGGCGCTGACCACCGGATAAACTCTGTACAGTCTGATGCATTAACTCGGTGGTGTGCGTCAACTCCAGTGCCCACTCAACTTTCTGTTGGTCAAGTGCTGACCACTGCTGAAACCAGCGCTGGTGGGGGTATCGGCCCTGTTTTACCAGCTGTAAAACGGTCATCTCTTCAGGCGCGACGGGCGATTGCGGCAAAATAGCCAGTTCTCTCGCAATATCCGTTGCCGCCCATTCGGTCAGCGGGCGATCATCAAGGCACACTTCACCAGCAGTGGGTTTTAGCAAGCGGGCCAGTGATTTAAGCAGGGTCGATTTACCGCAACCATTCGCCCCGATAAATACAGTAATTTCACCGTCAGCAATTTCCAGCGACAGATCATGAATAATACGCCGCTGCGCACCGGCCTGACGTGATGCTTGGGGATAGGAGAGTTGTAAGTTCTGGGTCTGTAAGCGAGTCATGGTTCTCACCGGCGTAAAAGAAGATAGAGGAAATAGGGCGCACCCAGCATGGCGGTAAATACACCAGCCGGAATATCGAGCGGGATCATCAGGGTTCGGCCTATAGTGTCTGCACTGAGCAATAACAGGCTGCCGGTTAGCGCCGCACAAATCAGCAGTGGCCCTTGTTGGTTTCCCACCCAGCGGCGGGCAATATGGGGCGACATCAATGCGATAAAGCCAATTCCACCGACAAACCCGACCGCCAGCGCTGACAGTGCAGCAGAAAGTAGCAGTCCGGCCCACTGCCAGCGCGACAGCGCGCAGCCAAGTCCGGTCGCGGTATCCTCACCCAGCAGTTGTATGGTCAGGTGGCGCAATAAACCGACCAGCAACGGCAGCAGTAAAAACAGTGCGGTGGCTAGCATCCAGACCTGATCGTAACGTGCACCATGCACAGACCCCGTGACCCAAACTGTGCTTTTACCTAAAATCCAGCTTGGCGCATACATGACCAGCAGCGCGCGCAGGGCATCAAGCAGCGTGGCGAAACCAATTCCCACTAAAATCATCTGCCCCGGGCGCAGGTGTAATATCCGGCTAATGCTGACTAGCAGCAGCATCATCAGTACCGCGCCGGTAAAAGCAATCAGTGGCAACCAGATAATCGCAATTTGCTGCTGAAAAAACAGGAAAAACAGCACGACGGCGGTGGCTGCGCCACTGTTAATCCCCAGAATATCGGGTGAGGCCAGCGGGTTGCGGATAATGCTCTGCACCAGAACACCCGATAAACCGAGCGCTGCACCCGCACTTAATGCTAGCAGCACCCGCGGTAGACGAAATTGGTTAACAATCAGTGTGGTAGCGCTGTCTGCCTGACCGCTGATCAGCAGCCACAGCCCTTGCGGAGTCAGCCACTGATTTCCGGCACTGATGGCCAGCAGAGTTAGCAGCAGCAATAGCGTGCTCAGTATCCCTATAACGCGCAGCGGCTGACGAGCAATTAACAGACTGAATGTACGGTAACGTAGCTGGATATAGCGGGATGTATAACCAGACAGATAGGTAGACATGCAGCTCCTCAGGCGGTTTGTTTGGATGAGTTCGGTAGTCGGAGATGTGTGCATTTTAGAGTGCTTGTCCGTTACGGCGGCAGGCTAGATAGACAAAGAACGGTGCGCCCAATACCGCCATGGCCAGCCCGACCGGAACTTCTGCCGGAAAGAACAGGAAACGGGCACTGATATCAGCCGCTGTCAGTAAACTCGCTCCGCACAGTGCCGCCGCAGGAATCAGCCAGCGGTAATCAATGCCTAATATTGCGCGGCAAACATGCGGTACAATTAGCCCGATAAAGCCGACCGGGCCTGCCATCGCGACCGCACTTCCGGTCAACAGTACCACGGCCAGTAGCGCGCCCATTCGCAAGCGGCTCAAGTTAATCCCCAGCCCTTGTGCAGTCTCTTCCCCTAGCGCCAGCGTATTGAGGCTGCGGCTCATCCCCATTGCCATCAACAGACCTGACAGCGCAAAAGGCAGCAGCGGTAGGGCATGGTAGAGTTTTCGGCCCTCAATATTACCGGTAAGCCACAGCATAATTTCACTTTGCGCCGCTTCATTAAGCACCAGTAGGCCGGAAGACCACGAAGAGAGCAGTGCACCAAGTGCAATTCCCGCCAATGTCAGACCCAGCGGGCCAGAAGCGGTACGGCTAACCGCAGCCAGCAAGAAAATCAGCGCCGCGCTACATAAGCTGCCGGCAAAGGCAAACCACATCATCTGCTGAGGTTCACTGATCCCAAACAGGGTATAGGCCACGACAATAAAGAAACCCGCCCCAGAGGTAATACCCAGTACACCGGGTGAAGCCAGCCCATTACGGGTGATCCCCTGCGTCAGCACGCCGGCCACACCCAGACACGCACCCACAAGAGCGGCAATCACCGCTCTTGGCAGGCGTAAATCGCGGATCACACTTAACGCGTTCACTGTGTCGGTATCGGTGGTTATTGCCGCTCCCTGAGAGTGATTTGTTATGGCTTTATAGACCAGCGTACTGTTCAGCCCGGTATAACCAAAACGCAGGCTGGCCAAAAACAGCAAACCTAGCAGCAGCGAAAGCAGCAAGAGCAGCGCAATTTTGGGGATACCAGCGCGGTGTATACGGAAGGTCTGAGGTGTAGGGGAAGACAACGCGGGCATATCCTTTCCTTTAACCTTGTTGTTCTTGTGCTGTGCTTGTTGGTAATACACTTGCCGGTAATAAAGCGGTACGCAGATCATTAAGCACATAATCGGCGGCCATGATCCCGTAAGATTTATTCCACGTTTCATGGTTTACTTTATGCACAGCCCCGTTTTTGACGACCGGAAGCTGTTGCCACAAAGGTTCGGCGATCCAGCTGCTCTCTGCGGCACTGGCTTTGCCGTTACCGGTTTCCATTACAAAGTAGAACAGCTGATCGGCATTAATCTCTGGAATACGTTCGCGAGTTAAGCCTTCGGCAAACCCCTCTTTGTCGTGCAGCGGTGGGCGAGCTAGCCCAACACGGCGGATAATGTCAGTAGCAAAAGAGTCATTATAGTAATAACGCGCACCGGCGCTCTGGAAACGTACCACGGCAACTTGCTGTTGCAGTTTCCCCGCAGCTTGCAGATCGTCTTTTAGCTGTTTCGCTTTGGCATCCCACGCGGCAAGACGAGCGGCCGCTGCTTCCTGCTGGTTAGCGCCATTTGCATAGGTCAGCAGATTATCGCGCCATGCGCCCATAAAGGTTTCACTAAATACGGTAGGCGCAATAGCAGAGAGGTGATCATAAATGTTCTCCTGCCGCTGTTTGATACCAAGGATAAGATCTGGTTTGAGCGCGGCAATCGCCTCCAGATTAACCTGCTCCTCTTCCCCCAGATCGGCTGTGTCCGCATCGCGCAGGGTTTTGCCAAAGTGTGAATACCAAACCCCGTTATCCTGACCGCTGACAGTCATTGAGCGTACTGCGCCAACGGGCGTAATCCCCATCGCCAGCATTGCTTCAGTGGCTTCATTGGTCAGCGTAACAACGCGGACAGGGTGCGTACTAACCTCTGTTGTGCCCATTGCGTGTTTTACACTGCGAGTGGAGAGGGTTGCCGTGCTTTGCTGGGCTGCATTTGATGAGTCAACAGCGTCTGTTGTGGATGAGGCGTTATCACACCCCGTAAGGGTAAAAACAGAGAGCGCGGTGGCAAGCAGAAGAGTATTACGCATAGACTATCCCGATAAAATGTACGGATACAAGATGTAACCTTGTGTGACCTATTAACGGGAATGATATTAACTATCATTATCAAATGCAAGCTGGTGCCGGCAGAAACGTGCACTGAGTACATTTCACTGAGGGCAACGGGTTACATACTTGGTATGCGGTTATCCGCTATTAAAGAGAGATAAAAAGATATAAGGAATAAAACGGCAGACTATGTGCAGGTAAAGCGCACCCTGCGTGACTCTGTGATAATATTTACAGCAATATCAGGCATGATGCAGAAGCTTAGTGCTTTAATGTGGTGATAGCAGTGCGTCATGTAGCACCTATACAGCACCTGACTCCGTATTGAAATTGAATAAGAATCACAACAATGAACGGTAACCCGATTGTGAAAGCCCCTTTGTTGCCGCGCATGGCCGAGCTTAACGGTATCATGCTGCGTGATCGCCGCCGCTTGCAGCGCCGGATTGAAGGCGCAAAGAAGATTAAAAATCCACAAACGCTGCAAAAAGTGGTTGATGAGATAACCACTGAACTTACTGATGCCAAACGTAAGATAGAGGCCCGTCGCGCCTCAATTCCTGCCATTGAATACCCGCCGGAACTGCCGGTTAGCCAAAAAAGAGATGACATTTTAAATGCTATCAGAGATCACCAAGTGGTGATTGTGGCAGGGGAAACCGGATCGGGTAAAACCACGCAGTTACCAAAGATCTGTCTGGAGCTTGGCCGTGGTATTCAGGGGTTAATCGGGCATACCCAGCCACGCCGCTTAGCTGCGCGTTCTGTGGCAAACCGTATCGCCGATGAACTGAAAACTCAGATGGGATCAACTGTTGGTTATAAAGTCCGTTTTAATGATCAGGTGAGTGACAATACGCTCGTCAAACTGATGACTGACGGTATTTTACTGGCAGAAATTCAAAATGATCGGTTTTTAACCCAATACGACACTATCATTATTGATGAGGCGCACGAGCGCAGCCTAAATATTGATTTTATTTTGGGCTACCTGCGTGAGCTGTTGCCAAAGCGCCCTGATCTGAAAGTGATTATCACCTCTGCAACCATTGATCCTGAGCGTTTTTCCAAACACTTTAACAATGCGCCGATCATTGAAGTGTCTGGCCGCACCTATCCAGTAGAGGTGCGTTATCATTGCGCGGCCGATGCGGGGGAGGATAACGATCAACTACAGGCGATTTTTGATGCAGTAGATGAGCTGTATCTGGAGAGTCGCGGTGATATCCTGATCTTCATGAACGGTGAGCGTGAAATACGGGATACCGCTGATGCGCTGGAAAAGCGCCAGTTGCCGCATACGGAGATCTTACCTCTGTATGCACGCCTCTCATCGTCGGAACAAAATAGGGTGTTTCAAGCCTCTGTAGGTCGCCGTATTGTACTGGCAACCAACGTAGCAGAAACATCACTGACCGTTCCGGGGATTAAATATGTGATTGATCCGGGTACTGCACGTATCTCGCGTTACAGTTATCGCACCAAAGTCCAGCGCTTACCGATAGAGCCGGTTTCACAGGCATCGGCCAATCAGCGGAAAGGGCGTTGCGGTCGTGTTTCTGACGGTATCTGTATTCGTCTGTACTCTGAAGATGATTTTTTATCGCGCCCTGAGTTTACTGATCCTGAGATTTTGCGTACCAACTTAGCCTCGGTCATCTTGCAAATGACCTCATTAGGATTAGGGGATATCAGTGCGTTCCCGTTTGTGGAAGCGCCAGATAAACGCAATATTCAAGATGGTGTTCGGCTGCTCGAAGAGCTTGGCGCGCTTGATCCCGAACAAAAAGAGGCGAAAAAGCGTTTAACCCCGTTGGGGCGCAAGTTATCACAACTTCCGGTCGATCCGCGTTTGGCACGTATGGTGTTAGATGCACCTAAATACGGCTGTCTGCGTGAGGTTATGATCATTGTTGCCGCGTTGTCGATTCAAGACCCCCGTGAACGCCCGCAAGAAAAACAACAAGCATCAGATGAAAAGCATCGCCGTTTTCATGATAAAGACTCTGATTTCTTGGCATTTGTGAACCTGTGGGATTATCTGCGCGATCAGCAAAAAGCACTTTCTAGCAACATATTTCGTCGTCAGTGTAAATCTGATTTCCTTAATTATTTACGCATTCGTGAATGGCAGGATATTTACACGCAATTACGTCAAGTTGTGCGTGAACAAGGTCTGTCTATCAATGAAGAACCTGCCGATTTTCGTTCGGTTCATTTAGCGTTACTTACCGGTATGCTTTCCCATATTGGTATGAAAGATGCCGAGAAAAATGAATTTCAAGGGGCGCGAAATGCCCGTTTTGCCATTTTCCCAGGTTCAGCGCTATTTAAAAAATCACCAAAGTGGACAATGGTTGCCGAGCTTGTTGAAACATCGCGTTTATGGGGGCGTATTGCAGCCCGTATTGAACCTGAATGGATAGAGCCTCTTGCCCAGCATTTAGTAAAGCGCAGCTACAGTGAACCGCATTGGGAAAAAGCCCAAAATGCGGTTATGGCCAGTGAACGCGTTACGCTTTACGGAATTCCTATTGTTGTTGCGCGTAAAGTTAATTATGGCGAGATTGATCCGCTGTTATCACGCGAGTTGTTTATTCGTTCAGGGCTGGTGGAAGGGGAATGGAACACGCGGCATAAGTTTTTCCGTGAAAACCGTTTATTACTGGCAGAAGTGGAAGAGCTAGAACATAAATCACGTCGCCGTGATATTTTGGTTGATGATGAAACCCTGTTTGCGTTTTATGATCAGCGTTTACCGCACGATATCGTTTCTGGTCGCCACTTTGATAGCTGGTGGAAGCAAGCTGAAAAAGCACAACCTGATTTACTCAGCTTTGAAAAATCAATGTTGATTAAAGAAGGGGCGGCAAAGATCAGTGATTTGGATTACCCGAACTTTTGGTATCAAGGTGGTCTGAAATTAAAGCTTTCGTATCAGTTTGAACCGGGGCAGGAAGCCGATGGCGTGACAGTACATATTCCATTACCGGTATTAAATCAAGTTGAGGCGATAGGTTTTGACTGGCAAATTCCCGGTTTGCGTGAAGAGCTAATTATTGCGCTGATTAAATCGCTACCAAAGCCAGTACGCCGTAATTTTGTTCCGGCCCCCAATTATGCTCAGGCATTTTTAGGTCGGGCAGAGGCGCTCGATGGTCATTTACTCGATGCGCTCGAACGTGAATTCCGCCGGATGACAGGGGTGACAGTGTCACGTGATGATTGGGGTTCAACACCGATTCCTGATCATCTCAACATCACATTCCGAGTGGTGAATGATAAAAATCAGAAGTTAGCTGAAAGCACTGATCTGGATACATTAAAACTAAATCTGAAAGAAAAAGTGCAGGAAACACTTTCCGCAGTGGCTGATGATGGTATTGAACAGTCTGGTTTACATCTTTGGAGTTTTGGTTCACTGCCGCAATGCTATGAACAAAAGCGGGGTGGCTATTCAGTTAAAGCTTTTCCTGCGCTGGTGGATGATAAAGATTCAGTCAGTATTAAACTGTTTGAAACCGAGCATGAGCAACAAAAAGCAATGCTAAAAGGTACGCGCCGCTTATTATTACTGAACGTTCCGTCACCGATTAAATATTTACATGAGCGTTTACCTAACAAGGCCAAGTTGGGGCTTTATTTTAACCCGTTTGGCAAGGTTCTTGACTTAATTGATGACTGTATTGATGCCGGTATTGATAAGTTAACCGCTGAGTTTGGTGGGCCAGTATGGGAAGATAATAATTTTGAGTTATTGCGAGATCATGTTCGAGCGCATTTAAATGATACGGTAGTAGATATTGCTCAACAAGTTGAGCGTATATTAACAACATCACATGAAATTAATAAGCGTTTAAAAGGAAAGATTGATTTCACCATGGCATTTGCATTGTCTGATGTGAAAGCGCAAATGGAAAATTTAATTTATCGAGGCTTTGTCAGTGAGTGTGGTTGGCAGCGTTTACCTGATGTACAACGCTATTTAAATGCCATTGAGCGCCGTTTAGAGAAATTGCCGACAGATCCTAATCGTGATAGAGCGCAGATGCTTAAAGTAGAGTCAATACAGAAAGAGTATCAGCTATTACTGGGTAAAATACCCAAAGGGCAGCCTGTTCCAGATAAAGTACAAGATTTACGCTGGATGCTTGAAGAACTAAGGGTCAGCTTGTTTGCCCAACAACTAGGTACACCGTATCCGGTTTCAGATAAACGGGTGAAAATAGCTATTGATGATGTGTTAAATTAAATTTTACCGATTAAATACCTTAATAAAAGGCCCTGTGATAGGGCCTTTTTTATATTTTAGTGCGTATTTATGCTGTTTTAATACGATGGATTATATATTTTCAATGCAATTTAAAATATATAATCACTAAAAACGATACATCATTCCGATAGAAAAATTACTTAACTGAGAGTTAAAAAACTCAACATCAGAATTTATTTTCCCATAGGCTAAAGAGCCATAAATAGACAGTTTTGGCATATCAATAATATTATTCCTAAATAACATTATGTTAGCCGCAAAATCCGTTGAATCTGTTTTTTTATCAAAAACTGGATTAGCTCTCTCGTAATCGGTTTTACCTAAATAAATATTACTGACTAAACTGTATGGCATTGATCGCCAGAAATAACTAACTAGCATACCATATTGTTGATTGCTGACAGCATCGCCTTCTAGTTGGTTATCAACATACCGAAGCTCCGGCACTAAATATTGACTTTGATTGATAGCATAAAAATAAGATACACGTGATGTATGGCTGTAACCATTGCGATCAAGCATCCGCATCTGTGCTGATGTCAATTCATTATTTTGATATAAGTATTGCCCACTGGTTTCATTATCAATAGATAAATTGCGGTAGGTATAATCAGCTGAGAAGTTACTGCCTAAAATATTTTGCCATCCAATCAATGCACCTTTGGTATCACGTTTTGTATCTGATCGAGCAACACCAAATGCATATGGGTCTTGCCAGACGTTATTAGCTAACCCAGAAAATACATAGGCTGCGGAAAGAATACCATTCTGACCAATTTGTTGGCGAACACCGAGTTGTTGTGAGAAATCGAGCCGAACAGAGTCTTGAATTAGATTCCCTAAATAGAATTGTGTTCTTGATTCACCCAATGTATAGCGTAAATCTAAGTTAAAAGAAGGGGATAGCTTATTTTTTGACTCAGCTGACGCGTCTTTATTTGCGACATAACGGTTAGCATCATCTTCACCTGTCGGGCCAAGATACAGGTTCGATTTATTCTGCGTAGCATTTATACCACCAGAAATAAAGCCTGACCACCCACTTTCTTTTGGTATATCAAGCGGTGTGGCAGCATAAGAACTAGATAATGGCACTAATAATGAGGCTGATAACAATATTTTATTTTTCATTTTTCCGCCTATAAAATGTTGGGAATGCAGCGCTATGTTGTTAATTAATCTAATTGCAGTTTACATCAACGTTAATCAAGTCACCATTGGTAATTGAATGTACTCTTTGGGTAAGGGTATAGAGTGCGCTGACATGTTTTGACACAGATAATGGGTGTGCACAGAAAGCGAATCACGGTAAAAGGTTGATCATATTTTAAACGCATGGCTTGTGCTTTCACCAAGTTGTTTTATTTTAGCACCAGAACGGTTGATTCAATTTATGTTTTCGTTTAAAAAAACCACGCTGACGTTAAAAGTTATTTTTGCATGTACAGCCATTTTTTTATCATCAATGGCACATGCAGCAGAATTACCAAGTTTGTTAAATGGGCAAAGTAAAACATCGGTTGAGCATATATCTTTTGATAATGCAGCTGATTATATGCAGTTTATGCATCAGCATGATATCTATATTGGTGATATAGACCGTAGTGGTATACCTACGGTTTATTGTAATAATTTACCTAATGATCTTCGCGATATGAATACACCTGAAAAGAAAAAAACATTTATCATGATTATGTTACCCATTATTAAGAAGGTTAACCGTGAAATAAAAGAGACCAGGTCAGAGATAATTAAACTGCATAACCAGAAATTAGGTGATAAATCATTATCAGATAATGAATCTGAATGGCTTAATGAAGTTTATGCTCAGTATAATGTATCGCCTAGTGATTATAATCACTTGCTTTCTCGGGTTAATATTGTTCCTGCCTCACTGGTTTTAGCACAAAGCATTGATGAGAGTGGGTGGGGTACATCGTATACAGCTAAGCATGGTAACGCGATTTTTGGCCAGCATGAATCACCTCAGCATGAAAACTATGTCATCCATGCTGAGCATGGACGAGTCAGATTAGCCGGATTCAACACACTGTATGATTCAGTGTATTCTTATATCCATAATTTAAATATAAACCCGGCATATCACGATTTTCGTCTTCGCCGCCAGCAAATGCAAAACAGTGATGAGAGATTATTCGGTTATTCATTAGCGAATGATCTCGTTCATTATTCCTCAAGGGGTAGACACTATATTCGAGACCTGCATGAATTAATGCATAATGCTAATCTCAATCAGTTTGATAATATTCAATTGGCGAAAAGCGAACCTGTTCATGTTACTTTCTCAGAAAGTTAATTTAATCCATTAACATGATAAAAGATAAATAGAAAGAGTAACTCTTGTAAATTTAAGTCATCATACTATACTATGCCTAATAGTATCATAGGTAGCGCTATGCGCTGAAAATTTTATATCAAAAGGTTTAGCATGGCTATTTCTCTAAAATCCGCCAAATATGATCTTGATTGTGCACTTGATGTATTAGATTTATTTCTAACAGACAATCCAATAACCCATCTATGGTTATATGAGTTGCCTTTATGGAGCAGGGCGGATGAAGGCAATCTTCCTGATATCATTCCGGTGACTGCGATTATCGGTGGAGAAGAGCTAACACCACTGCTGATAAAAATATACCGCCAATTTTATGCTCCTGATACCTGTGATTCTGATTCAACCCCCTCAACAAAAATTGTCCAGCGTTATCCAGGCTTAGCTGTTTGTTCTGGAAGTTACCATGAGCTACAAGAAATTATTCACACCATTAATGCGTGTAAAGATCGGTTCGCTGATGCTATCAAAGCAGTAGGTAATCCAGAGCAGCGTTTTGAAGCTGTACATTCTCGCTTCCCGATGATGGTCACATTACAGGCTACTCGCCACATCAAATTATTACCCTGTAACACAATGAAGGTAAGTTTTTCATGGCAGAGGCCTATTGCATCAAAAAGTGATAGCAGTAAATTGAATAAGGCATTATTGCTTGAAAAGTTAACCCAAGAACGGCGTTACCCTCCGGCACATATCGCAATGAATTTAGAAGGGGATATTTGGGCTGCAAAAATAGAAGAAGAGATCGCGATAGTCGAAGCGCTGCCTGAGAATGCGCAATTGCGTTATCGCCGTATATTACGGGAAGTACCACAGGTTAATTGGGTATACGAAGAACAACTTCCAGACACAGATCTCATAACCACATTACGCGGTAATGGTAAGGTAAATCTACCATTATTGACCACTAATATACCGGTAAAAGTAACACCACTAAAAGATTTTAACCGTATAGATGCTGAATCAAAACACCGCAGACCAATAGGAAAAGGCAAGGCACTGCTTCCACGTTTGAATATTGAAATAATAGAGTAGACTAGTAAACCGGATCAACTTGCCCGATGATGATATCTATCGGGCAGAACAAAGATATCAGCTGTCATTAACGTAAATGCCGACCACCATCAACATGTAAAGTCCGGCCTGTTACATATTGGCTGTCGAGTAAATATTGCACAGTTTGAATGATTTCAGCTTCACCAGGTACAACTCCCATTAATGATTTAGCCAGTGCTTTCTTCTTATACTCATCATCATCATGGTCATTAAACATTATCAACGCAGGTGCGATAGCATTTACTTTAACCAAAGGTGCTAGTTTCTTTGCAAACGATAATGTTAAATTCTCTAATGCGGCTTTGCTTGCTGCATAAGCAATATGTTTGTCGCTACCTTTTTCTGCCACATAGTCAGTAAAATGAATAATATCAGCATGCTCATCAAAATGGTTTTGCAGCAACATATTTAGTAAATAGGGGGTTTTAACATGAATTTGCATCATTGCATTAAGTGCAGAGCTAAGATCACTTACTGTTTTTTTATCTGATCGCCATTCAGAGGCGTTATGAATTAATGCCTTTATCTTTTGCTCACCAAGTTTCTCTAGTGTTGCAATAACGTGCTCATAAAACTGTTCAATACCCAGATCTGTTGAAAAATCAGCGTGAAGACAAATAGCCCCTAGAGCGATCAATTCATCAACCTCACGGTAATGAGTTCGATAACTGATAATCACCGTTTTTTGTTGCTGTAAAAAATAGCGGGCAAGTGCGTAACCAATACGTTTTGCTCCACCCGTAATAATGATGACCTCTGAATGTGGTTGCAATGGCATAGAGCTGTACTCGCTATCTATAAAAATTAACTATATACATATACTGAATTGATGTTCATCTCAACTTATTTTAAGTTAAAGTAAAAAAGCCGATGTATCAACATCGGCTTTTTTAGATTATGAATGCAAATTTTGATATAGCATCCATGTAGCGGGTAATATTCCTAGTAAAAGCATTAATACGCCAATACGATCAATCCGTTGTAGAGGAAGCACATCCGCATTATTTTTCCGAGAGTAGAAAAAGAGAAGTACACCAGGTGCGTACATTAAAACAGATAACATTAAATGAGGTAAACCTGATGCATAAAGTAACCAGATACCGTATATACATGCACCACAGCTAATCATTTTTAACAAGATACTTTTGCGTTCAATTGCAATTTTAAGTAGGAATGCACCAACTAAAAAGTAGGGTACAAGTACCATTTCAGATGCTATTGTCAGCAATGAATTGTATGTTCCACCATAAAAATAGATCAGTAACAATACAATCTGAACACAGCCATTCGTAAGCCACAAAGATGATGATGGAGAACCATTCTCATTTATTTTTGACAAATAACGTGGGAATGCATTTTGCAATGCAGCAACATGGGGAACTTCAGCGGCTAGAATAGTCCAGCTTAAATACGCGCCACATACTGAGATAATTAAACCTAAGCTAATAATGATTTTACCCATAGGGCCAATCATTAGATCAAGCATGCCAGCCATTGAAGGGTTACGTAATAACGCCACATCAGCACGTGGCATAACACCAACAGCTAACAGCGTTACCAGTAAATAAATCCCCAACGCTGACAATAAGCCTAGCATAGTTGCGCGGCCAATATCATGTTTGTGTTTTGCACGAGAGGAAACAACTACAGCACCTTCAACACCAATAAAAACCCATACCGTTATCAGCATTGTTTCTTTTACTTGTTGCCATACGGGAGTTTCTAATGCCAGGCCAGTAAAATCAATATGGAATGTATCCCACTTAAAAAAGAATACAGCACAAACAATAAAAATACACAGCGGAATAAGTTTAGCAATTGTCGCTAAATTATTAATGCTTGCAGCTTCCTGAACGCCACGCAATACCATCGTGTGCACAATCCAAAGTAGGGCAGATGAGCACAATAATGCCTGCCAAGTATTGCCGTCACCAAATATCACATTACCAGGGCTATCAGTAAAAAAACTTAATGTTGCAAAGAGAATAACCAAATAAGAAGTATTAGCAATAACAGCGCATAGCCAATAACCCCAAGCAGAGCAAAAGCCTATAAACTCACCGAACCCTTCACGCGCATACGTGAATATTCCGCCTTCAAGATCTGGGCGTAAACGCGATAAATGTAATAATGCGAGTGCTAGGAAAATAATGCCAACACCAGTAATGGCCCAGCCAATCAATAACGCGGCGGGGCTGGCCACGGCAGCCATATTTTGAGGCAAGCTAAAAACACCTGCGCCAACCATGGAGCTAAGTACCAGTGCAGTTAATGCACCAAGACCAAGTTTTTTGTTCAATGTGGGGAGATCCTGAAGAATGGTCTAAACAAGCCGGTATCATAATACCGACCCCAAGCATTATATTTCATGACATAGCGTTCAATCTATTTGAGTGAAAATCACTAATGTCATTGAATACTCGCGAATTTTACGCACATGTCGCTATATCAGCAAAGGATTTCTTGCCTGCAAAGTATTTAATTTCAAATGGCGTACAATATGCGCTATTTTCATATCAATCACCATAAATCGTTCAATTAACAGCCTAAATGTAGGCTTTACGCTCAATAAATAGACTCATACGCTTGTAATGCTATGATAAGTAATCTATCTGTATCTTATGCAGAATTGATTTTGTCAGTATCTGTGTACTTATAATTTCAGATTTCACGTAGCGCGATCAACTCAATGGTTGTTAATGTTAGGTTTTAATTATGAGTGAAATATGTAATCGCGCATGTATGCATCAATGATAACTATTGATGATCTGTTATCCTCACTGCTCATTGCTACATCCAACCACAAGTGCGCACAATGTATATTATGTTAAATTAAGAAGGGAGTAAGCAGAAACCATCTCTACCTCATAGTAGTGTGAGTAATACTGTATACAGAACTGTTACCACGTAGCCTCTCCTCTTTTTTTCATCTATTCGTTATGTTTTCTGGTTTTGGTAATAATAAAAAAAAGACTAAAAATACGACGGCCTTTATTGTATTCTCAATTGCTCTTTGTCATTTAGCAGAGATCATATTCATCGTATTATGAACATAAAAATGGAGAAGCACACTGATTTTAAAAATCACTACGCACTACAACAATCATACCAATCCGGCCATTAAAAAAATCAGGTCTGGCTGCTCTTTATAGCAAACTAAACCCTACTAAGGATATAAAAGCAGTTGATAACGCTACGTGAAATCTAAAAATTTAAACGGATATTCGTAGTTAAAATTAAAATCACTTAAGCCTACCAATTAGATTGGATTGGCTAAAAATTAATCACAATAAAGCTGGTAGCTCATAACATGAGCGTTTTATGTTCAGCCCACCCTACTTTCTCAGTTTACTTAGATGCTTAGATCACAAAAAAAGAAAGAAAATCTGGCATTAAACTGTCTTTATCTATTTATCAGTGATCTCATTTTCAAAAATCATATTTTTATCTAGATAATTTTTAGTTGCCTAACTGCGTAATCATATCTGAAGGTAACCACAGTATATGAATAAGACAAATTGAACTCAGAAAAAATTAAATCATCACAATCATTTTTGAACATAAAATATGCCTTGCTGAGTACTTTGCCTAAAATATACCAATCGGCCTTCTTTAGAGATTATAAAGCAGAAATAGTGTACAGATACTAAAGTGCGTAAGAAGAAACACTATTCTCATGTAAGATAATGACAAACATGGGTAAAACTAATTTCAATGAACGCTGCTATCACAATGATACCCTCTTAGTCATATTGGGTTTGCTATTTAATCTATAACATCAGAAATCCAATATGTGGATACTTGCTTTTACTTTCTGCTTTAGAGTGTCATTTTATATAGTATGGTTCTGAAAACATTATACCCATAAGGATAATTAACCAAGATTATTATAATCTTTATCTACATGGTAAATATCTACTGATATGATCATATGCTTATCTTGTAATATATATTAACGATGAAAAATACTAGAGTACATTTAAAATCAACCTGTATGAAAATTACTTTATATTTACAATATATGCAAGGCTATATAATTAACAGTAAGTTAAAATTTGAAGTCTGTATTAATCCATCAATTAAAAATATTAAAATGGTGCTGTTGATATTAATACGTCAATTTTTATTAAAATTAATTATTTATCCCATGATTATTCCTATTTTTTTAAAATATTTATAAAAATAACATTACTATGCTGATAGTATTTATAATACAAACTAGATATAAAAAATTTTTTACAGTAACCCACATCATCATAATTTCTTGACATCAATAATCAGAATTGCGGCAGGTTATAAAATACCCTATCAATAGGATATTCAAATGGAGATAGCTATTTAACTAAAAATAAATTGATTATATCCCCGAGAAATTTTAGACCAGCACAAAAAATCGATTTGATTATCCTATGACATAAATTGAATAGCTCAACTGGTTTCAGGCGAAAAAAACCGTGATGTAAGATCACGGTGATATTATTAAATAGGTGAGTCTATTTAATATTAGCTAATCAAATTGAATTGTAGACAGAGTTCAACTTATAGATATAACGCCTGGCTTGCTGATCGTTATGTTGAGTATTTATATAACGATAAACTTGTTCAGGGCTCATGCGATTGATTTTTTGCAGAGCTTTCTTTTTGTCTGGATGAAATGATCGTAATAATGCACCAGCACCATTACTGTAAGCTGCCATCATTGCATAATGCATACTTTTCGGATGCCGAATACCGGCGAGTTGCCTATCACGCAAAATACTTAAATAGGCTGTACCAACATCAATATTATTGGCTGGATTAAGCAAATAACTTTTTGTCGGCATGCCTGAACTGTTTTTATAAACACGGAACACTTCGCGCCCTGCTGTCTCACGTTTAATTTGCATTAAACCGATCGCATTTGAACGGCTAATTGCATTAGGATTAAAACTTGATTCAACTTGTATCAATGCAGTAACCAGCTTCTCATCAACACCATAACGGCGTGCTGATTTTTTTATTGATGGCATGTACATCTTCGCCTGTGGGCTCAGGGTAGTATGCTCATAGTTCGGTTGCTTTGAAGGGCGTTTGCCTGAACTGCTACAGCCTGCAAGAACAAGCGTGAACAAGATCAAAACAAACCAATAACGTGGTTTATTCATAAGTAATACATTAATACTCAGGGTGAACGAAAAGTTTGAAAGAAAATAATAACAATCTCTGCATTATACTTTGCAATGCAAATGATTAAAATGTGAACTAGATCAGTTATTCTGATCATTATGTTATCCAGTGGCCATTCTGCTTTTTTAGCATGACTAACTTTACACAAGAAAACACACAATAAATTCGTGTGTTTTTTGTGCATGAGGAATGTTTTGGCAGCTCACCTTCTCTTCTTTAGGTAAAATACAGGCCAAAAGTATGGTTGTAAAATAGCCAAAACACCTGAATCACCTTCTTATATGCTAACCAAATCACCTCTTTTTCTAAATAAATGCCACTTATTGGCCTTTTATCACGAAATTTCATTAATGACTTGTGTATGTCAGTAGATTATAAGCTATAATCAAACGGCAGTGCGCATTACAACGTTCTGTTGTTAGTTTTGAGTTTACGAAAAATTTATGAAAACCAAGCAAATAAGTATGTACAAGAGGCTAATCTGTGGTAATATCCATTCCGGCCTGTAAAGCAGACCTTATTTATGCAACAATTTGATTCTGAACGCTTCGCTACACCGCTTAACTTTGTTAGTAGTTGTCCTGAAGATTTTCGTTCAATTGGTCATCATAAATATTTCTTTATTCTGGCTAGAACGCGCTATGCGTAATGTTTAACTTTAAATAAAAGATTTTCAGGAGACTAAAATGTCTAAATCTACTGGTACCGTTAAGTGGTTCAACGAAGAGAAAGGTTTTGGCTTCATCACTCAAGATAACGGCGGCGCTGACGTATTCGTTCACTTCCGTGCTATCATGAGCGAAGGCTTCAAAACTCTGGCTGAAGGTCAAAAGGTTTCTTTTGACGTTGAACAAGGCCAGAAAGGTCCTCAAGCAGCTAACGTAATCAAGCTGTAATTGAGCCTTCTTTAGTTAGACTTCGGTCTGATTAAAAGCAAAAAAGCATCCTTAGGGGTGCTTTTTTTATATCTATTGACTCCCTCTTCTTCCCCCAATTGTTGGGTTCTCAATTCAATAACTATGGCTAACGCACTCTCTTCACTTCGTTTCATTTCTCTATTCTTACCAATTAGTGATAAATAATGTGTTTGATGCAAAAAAAAAGCATCCATTGAGGATGCTGTATTATTATCTGCAATTAACACGCGTTCGCTTGGTAACCTGCTATATATTTTCTCTTATTATACTTTACCAGCAACACCCTGCTCTTCTTTCTCATCTTTAACGAACGTAATGGCAGTAAATCCTAGAGTCAGAAAATAGTTATGTCGAAAATCTTTCACGGCCTTAGAACCTTTAGATGTTGCAGCAACCTGTTGTTCCATCATGATAAATGCTTTTAAATCAATGCCTTCAGCTTTAGCTACTGCTTCATACATATCGTGGTACTGTGTGTAAGCAAACGGGATCTCTTTAGATTTACCTTTAAAGGTATAAACGATTCTGCGTGCCATTAAGGCCTCCTAAAAAAGCGCTCACTATACTGGAAATTCTCTCTGAGTACAGTATTGCGTTTATCTAGCACTACAACCTACGAGATTGCCAGTATACCTGTCGCCAGTATTGATTGTTCATAGATGATTTCACTACACCTGAAGATGTTGATGCATGAATGAAACTGTCATTATCAGCGTAAATACCTACATGCAACCCATTCGGCCCTCTTCCTGTGCGGAAAAAGACCAGATCCCCAGGTTGAAGATCGCTTTTAGTGACTTTAGTACCTTTGCGTGCCTGTGCTGATGTGGTTCGTGGAAGCCCAAGCGCAAAGCGATCTTTAAATGTTACTGAAACAAAACCGGAACAATCCACGCCTCGTTTTGTCATTCCACCAAGGTGATAAGGCGCACCGTACCAGTCATCAAGCTGTTCATGCAGAGCTGCAATCACCATAATGGGATCACCGAGTGAGCCTTTAATCGATGAACTCTTTTTTGTAGGTGTAGACGAACAAGCAGCTAACAATAATATTAAGGTTATCAAACCAACAAAGCGAAATGAAAATATCCTTATCATAAGTGATTACCGTTATTGTATTTTTAGACATCGGTTTTATACCGAAGAGGCACCCAACCATTAGTGACGTTGTCACATAGCATGATCCGCAAAACGCTTTACTTACCGCTATCGATTATGGGGTCAGCAACACATCCCGCCCTTCAACCCTGATACGTTTGAAAGGTACGCCATAAGTTGATGATAATTGTTGCTCGGTCATCACAGTACGCGTATCACCATAAGCAATACGCATACCCTCTTGCATAATCCACACCTGATCAGAATTGCAGAGTGTATGGTTAAGATCATGACCGGTCATAATAATCGTTAACCCTTTGCTTTTTAATGTTTTCAATAAATCATTCACGATAACCTGATGAGCCACATCCAACGCTGTCATCGGCTCATCTAAAAATAGCATGCTAACGGTAGCGTTAATATCTGGCCAGACTTGTAAAAGAATAGAGACTAAACGAACCCGTTGCCACTCTCCACCTGAAAGTTGTGATATCCGGCGCTGTAATTTATCGGTTAACAATAACCGCTCAATTAGCATAATAATAACAGCTTCTACTTCCGGTGAAGCAACACCTTGATAATGCGCATAAATATACTGAAAGACCGGAATATCCATAGCAGGAAATTGCTGCTGGGATAAAAATCCGCGGATACCCGTTAATTCACGTAATGAAAGTGTGGATATATCGCAGTATTGCTGATGACGCGCATAACAAACTCTGCCTTTTTCGGGCGCTAACATACCGGCCATCACGGCAAGTAACGTACTTTTCCCTGCGCCATTAGGGCCGATCAAGTGGGTGATTTTATGAGGCTCTATTTCACCCGAAATCTGCTTTAAACGCCCATTCAGGCTAATATCCAACAACGTTAACATGGGTAGCCCTATTGGTATGAAACTCACATGATCAACCTAAGCCATGAGATATAAGTGCTGTAAAAAATAACCACACAACAAGAGGTGCCTGTATATTGCGTTTAATTTAGTCAGTTGTCATTTGGTTGAGTAACATCCACACAAACAGTGGTGCACCAATACTGGCAGTAACCACACCTACCGGTAACTCTGCAGCATTTAATGATAACCGAGCTAATAAATCAGCAAATACCAGAGCCATTCCACCGCCGATAAAACAGGCAGGTAATAAATAGTGCTGATCGGTAAAACCGGCAAGACGCAGTAAATGGGGAATAATTAAACCAACAAAACTTATCACACCAGCCAATGCAACACTCGTTCCCACAATAAAGGCAACAGCAACAACAAGAAATCCGCGTAACCACCGGATATTTAACCCTAATTGTCTTGCTGATGACTCCCCTAACAAGAGTAAGTTAAATGAGGCAGATTGCCGAAGTAACCAGATTACTGGCAGTAATAACAGCGGTAACATTACCAGCTGATCCCAGCTGATCCCGCTGAAACTCCCCATCATCCAGTACATTAACTGGCGCAAACTTAAATCATCACTTAGGTATACCATCCATGTCATCATTGCGCCGCTTAAAATGCTAAAAGCTACCCCCATCAGCAACAGCCGTGCATTGTTCAACCGCTTTGCATGTGCAAGCCACAACAAAAACAGGGTAATAACCAGTGCTCCAACAATTGCCAACAGGCTCACTAACCAAATTGGAGGAAAACCATGAAACCACCACATAACAATAACCAGCAAAACTCCCGAGCCATTTGATAGCCCGAGTAATCCGGGCTCAGCCAAGGGGTTTGCAAATAAATTTTGCATTGATGCTCCGGCAATGGCCAATGCACCACCAACACATAACGCAGCAATCATGCGTGGTAAGCGCAGCTCAAAAACCAGCGTTTGTGCAATAGGTGTATTCCACTGTGCCGGCCACAACCACTGCTCCCCAGCCATTAGGCTAAAAAGTATCATCAGCAATAAAAGAGTGCTCATCACAAAAATCTTATGGCGGCAGCGGCGATGTTGCAATTCAATCAAAGGATAAAAAGACATTAAGATTTCAAATTATTATGTAGAAGCGCAGGAATAGAAATGGGCACCGCAGTCAAACATGCACGCTGCCCTATCGCAACATTAAGGTTGGGGAAAACAATGGTCTCGTATGGTTGCTCAATGTAGTAGTTTATCTCACCATCAACAGCAAAATGGTCACCTTGCTGAAATGTGGAAAAATTCGGTAAATCATCCAAAAAAAGAAACCGAAAATCATCACTATTACGGCGAATCTCACGGCAGACAGCAAATAATTTGACGTCTGCTACTGATTGCGGCCATACATAATTTTCCTGACTACAAAAGTTTATCAGTTGTGTGCGCAATAAGGTTAATGCATGGGGATCATTTTGCCCAAAGGGAGCGGCCTTTCCAAGTTCAAGAGTAAACGCATGAGCGGAAAACTCTTTACTTGAAAAATAACTGAACGTAGTGGTCGGAGTATTCATCAGTACAGCGGTTTTAATCCCACATGCAGATAAAAACGCCAATTGTTCTAAATTGTGGGTTGCGTCATGTAAATAGGGATAAATGGCAAATTTTTCATAGCGCGAGCGGCGTAAAGCGGTGTGAAAATCATAGTGATAACGTGCCCGAGTAGCTCCGCCTTCACGAAAAAAACGATCAACATAGGCTTCAAGTTTTGCTGCTCGATCGCGTTCACGCGAGCGGCCGCCAAGATGCGCCCCACTGAATAAGCGGTTTAAGTTATCGCGAATTTCACGCACATTGGCATTAATCGCCGCGGGGTTACCAAAAATAAACATTACCCGCTGATTCACCTGCCATTTTTCAAGCAGTAAAGTCTGAACTAAATCAGAGAGTAGCTCAATAGGCGCAGTTTCATTGCCATGTAGACCACATGACAAAATAATATCTCGATCAGAGTGAGTTTGAGGTGCAAAGATGATGACACCGGTATCCCAGATAGAGACTTTTGTGCCGTTATTTAACGTAAATTCACTGGCGGATAAGTGCCACTCATGTGCTAATGAAAGACTTAAAAAGTCACCATTTAACAACTCAACAAGTCGCATAAAAAACCTCCGTTGATGTCGCCAAATTTATCACTACTCAATTTTCGCCATCCTAGCGCAGAACGATATAGAGTAAAAATATCGGCCTTAAAAAACGATTAAAAAAGGCTACCATAAATGAGGTAGCCTTTAGGGATAAATAGCACGGGTGCTGAATAATCAGCCCTGAAAACAGGCGGCTAAAAAAGAGCAAAAAGATGCGCGCTATATACGCGCAATCTCAGGGAATCTACTCTTTCACATCAGTGCCTTCGACACGTGCTTTTAATTTTTGCCCCGGCTTAAAGGTTACAACCCGACGAGCTGTAATCGGAATGTCTTCACCGGTTTTAGGATTACGCCCAGGCCGCTGGTTTTTATCACGAAGTTCAAAGTTTCCGAAACCAGACAGCTTAATCTGTTCGCCATTCTCCAAAGCCTTTCTGATTTCCTCGAAAAACGCTTCAACCAGATCCTTGGCATCTCGTTTACTGAGTCCGAGGCTTTCAAACAGATTCTCTGCCATTTCGGCTTTGGTGAGTGCCATAGATTTAGTCCCTCAAGGATGCATGAAATCTTACTTTTAACGCTTCCACTATGTTCGACACAGCGTTAGCGATTTCCTCTTCTTCCAGTGTACGGGAAGTGTCTTGCAGAACGAGGCTCACCGCCAAGCTCTTACAACCATCATTTACACCCTTTCCACGGTACACGTCAAATAAGTTTACGCCAACTAACTGATTTCCGCCAACTTTCTGGCATTCATCAACAATATTTTGTGCAGAAACTGCTTCATCCACCACAATAGCGATATCTCGACGGTTCGCAGGGAAACGTGAAATACTCTGCGCTGAGGCGATCATGCGCTGAGAGATCTTATCCCACTGCACTTCAAACAGCATAGTACGGCCATTCAGATCAAGCTTACGCTCGAGTTCTGGGTGCAGCGCACCAATCAGACCAATTTGCTCGCCATCTAAAAACAGTGCAGCGCTTTGTCCAGGATGCAGAGCTGGGTTAGATGTAGTTTGGAATTTAATATCAGCCAAACGGCCTGTCAGCTCCAGAACCGCTTCCAAATCCCCTTTCAGGTCAAAAAAGTCAACAGTTTTGCTTTCCTGAGCCCAGTGCTCACCACTGCGGTTACCGGTAATTAAACCGGCCAGCATGGTTTCTTGGCGAACACCATTCTCTGCTGTAGCATCAGGAACAAAACGCAAACCACTTTCGAACAAACGTACACGAGGCTGCTGGCGGTTTTGGTTGTACACTGCTGCACCGAGTAAACCAGACCACAGTGACAAACGCATTGCCGACATTTCAACAGAAATTGGGTTTGGCAAAATCATTGCTTCTTCATTCGGATGCAATAATGCCTGAATTTTCGGATCAACAAAGCTGTAGGTAATCGCTTCTTGATAACCACAATCTACCAATGCGGCTTTGACTCGCTTAAGTGGTAAGTTTGACTCTTTATGGTCATTCATACGCAACTCAGCCAGCGGAGCTTCATTCGGGATATTGTTGTAACCAAAGATACGGGCCACCTCTTCGACCAGATCTTCTTCAATTTCCATATCAAAACGCCAAGATGGCGCAACTGTTGTCCAGCCTTCTGCTGTTTTGCTTACCTGACAACCCAAGCGGGTTAGAATGTCGGTTACCACATCATCTTTAATGACATAGCCAATCAGTGAATCCAGTTTGTGACGGCGTAACGTGATGGTTGCAGCCTGTGGCAAATTGCTTGCAGAGGTCACATCAATCACTGGGCCTGCTTCACCACCGCAAATTTCAAGCAGTAATGCCGTTGCACGCTCTAGCGCTTTATATTGCATAGCGTGATCAACACCACGCTCAAAACGGTGTGATGAGTCAGTATGCAAACCATAAGCACGCGCACGGCCAGTAATACTCAGCGGGCTAAAGAATGCACACTCGAGCAGCACATTTTGCGTATCAGCCGTAACGCCTGAATACTCACCACCAAAAATACCGGCCATTGCCAGAGGTTGTTTATGATCAGCAATAACCAGTGTATCGCTGCGTAACGTAACCTCGTTGCCATCGAGCAGCGCTAGCTTTTCACCTTCTTCTGCCATACGTACAACAATACCGCCGTCGATTTTACTTTCATCGAATGCATGCATCGGCTGCCCCATCTCAAGCAGCATATAGTTGGTGATATCAACTACTGGATCAATCGAGCGAATACCACAACGGCGCAGTTTTTCCTGCATCCACAGTGGGCTTGCGGTATTCAGGTTGATCCCCTTGATGATGCGGCCTAAATAGCGCGGGCAAGCCTGAGGCGCATTTACTTTGATTGGTAGCACATTTTCAATGCTTGCAGCAACCGGGTTAATAGCAGGTTCAGTAACCAGTAAACGGTTCAGCACGCCGACTTCACGGGCGATACCCGCCATACCCAAGCAATCAGCACGGTTTGGTGTTAAGCCAATTTCAATAGCATTATCATTCAGTTGCAGGTATTCACGGACATCCATACCTACTGGCGCATCAGCCGGTAACTCAATAATGCCGTCAGATTCAACCGGAATTGCCAGCTCATCGAAAGAGCACAACATCCCCTCAGACGGTTGTCCGCGTAGTTTCGCTTTCTTAATCTTGAAATCACCCGGCAGCACTGCACCTACGATCGCACAGCAAACTTTCAGGCCTTGACGACAATTGGGCGCACCACATACGATATCAATGAGGGTATCGTTACCCACATCCACTTTGGTTACACGCAGTTTATCCGCATCGGGGTGCTGTGCGCACTCAACCACATGCCCTACCACGACACCGGTAAATGCACCGGCAACCGGCTCAACCGCATCAACTTCCAGACCGGCCATGGTGATTTGTTCTGACAGTTCTTCGGTGCTAATTGCGGGATTGACCCACTCACGCAGCCAAGATTCGCTGAATTTCATTGTATTCGACTCCCGAAATTATTTGAATTGCTTAAGGAAACGCAGATCGTTCTCAAAGAAAGAACGTAAATCAGTGACACCGTAACGCAACATGGTTAAACGCTCTACGCCCATGCCAAATGCAAAACCGGAATACACTTCAGGATCGATTCCTACGTTGCGCAGTACACTTGGGTGTACCATGCCGCAACCAAGCACTTCTAACCATTTGCCATTTTTACCCATAACGTCAACTTCAGCAGAAGGCTCGGTAAACGGGAAATAAGATGGGCGGAAACGAATGGTCAGGTCTTCTTCAAAATAATTACGCAGGAAGTCATGCAAAATGCCTTTTAACTGCGTGAAGCTGATGTTTTTATCAATCATCAAACCCTCAACCTGATGGAACATTGGTGTATGGGTTTGATCGTAATCGTTACGGTAAACACGGCCCGGCGCAATGATACGGATCGGCGGCTCTTCATTTTGCATGGTGCGAATCTGGACACCGGAAGTTTGTGTCCGCAGCAAACGGCGCGCATCAAACCAGAAAGTATCATGATCAGCACGTGCAGGATGATGGCCTGGAATATTCAATGCATCGAAGTTATGGAAATCATCTTCAATTTCGGGGCCATTAGCCACGCTGAAACCCAACTCACCGAAGAAAGTTTCAATACGTTCGATGGTACGTGTCACAGGGTGTAAACCCCCGTTCTCGATACGACGGCCCGGCAGTGAAACATCAATGGTTTCAGCGGCTAAACGAGCATTGAGGGCTGCGGATTCAAGCAGCTCTTTTTTGGCATTTAACGCATCTTGAACCTGTTGCTTAGCAAGGTTGATCACCTGACCTGCCGCCGGACGCTCTTCTGCCGGAACATTGCGTAAAGACTGCATTTGCAGGGTCATGTGCCCTTTTTTGCCCAGAAACTCAACACGCACGGTATCTAGCGCGGCGATATCATTCGCGTGCTCGATAGCGGCCTGAGCCTGTGCAACTAATTCTGCTAATTGCTGTTGCATGTGTATTCCTCAATTACCCCATAAAGGGAGTTGCTCGTAACCGTAACCTATCAATAAACAAGGATATTATCGTTTTCCTGTCTATTCACCAAATGCTAATACCATATCATGATCAAATCAGCATTTGCCGTCTTTAATACTGTGTCATTTTAGAGCGTTGTTCTGTGATTATTTGTGTCAAATCCACGATCAACCAACAAAAAAGCCTCCCGTTGGGAGGCTTTTTGCATTCGTCTTTCGTTTCTTTTCTCAACGCGAAGCAATCCTCCCTGTTTATTGGGGGATAAAGAAAAAAAAGAAACGAAAGATGATGCCGGAATAATAAGTCATTCTGTAATTTATTTGTTGTATCAGTTAACGCCATTTGGTAAAAAATAAGGGAGGCAATGCCTCCCTTACCTATTGAACTAGCTTATGCCAGTGCTGCTTTCGCTTTTTCTACCAGAGCAGCAAATGCTACTTTGTCGAATACTGCGATATCAGCCAAGATCTTACGATCGATTTCAATAGAAGCTTTCTTCAAACCGTTGATGAAACGGCTGTAAGACATGCTGTTCTGACGTGCTGCAGCGTTAATACGTGCAATCCACAGCTGACGGAACACACGCTTTTTCTGGCGGCGGTCACGGTAAGCATATTGGCCTGCTTTAATTACTGCTTGGAAAGCAACACGATAAACGCGAGAACGGGCACCGTAGTAACCTTTCGCTGCTTTCAGAACTTTTTTGTGACGTGCACGTGCAGTCACACCACGCTTCACACGAGCCATGGTTATCTCCTAATCGTCTTAAACCTGAAAAAAAATGTTATGCGTACGGCAGACACGCTACTACCAGAACCAGGTCGGACTTAGCAACCATGGACTTGTGACGTAGGTGACGCTTACGAGTAGTCGATTTCTTAGTCAGGATATGACGCAGGTGAGACTGCTTACGCTTAAAACCACCAGAAGCAGTTTTCTTAAAGCGCTTAGCGGCACCGCGCACGGTTTTCATTTTTGGCATGAGTATCTACTCCGCATTGTTAATTGAAACGAACCAGCTAGGCGAGCTATGTTGGCACCAAAATGCCAACATAAACTACTTGTATATGCCTTACTGTTTCTTCTTAGGTGCGAGCACCATAATCATCTGACGTGCTTCAATTCGGCTCGGATACGATTCAACTACAGCAAGTTCTGCTAAGTCGTCACGGATACGGTTAAGAACTTCAACACCGATTTGTTGGTGAGCCATTTCACGACCACGGAAACGCAGTGTGATTTTAGCTTTATCGCCTTCTTCCAGAAAACGAATCAGGTTGCGTAGTTTGACCTGATAGTCGCCTTCATCTGTACCAGGACGGAATTTAATTTCCTTAACCTGAATAACTTTTTGATTTTTCTTTTGCTCTTTCGCAGCCTTGCTCTTTTCATAAAGGAATTTGCCGTAATCCATGATACGACAAACTGGCGGCTCTGCTGTAGGACTGATCTCTACCAGATCAACGCCTGCTTCTGCTGCTTTTTCACGAGCATCAAGGATGCTAACAACACCGATTTGCTCGCCGTCTACGCCGATCAGACGGACTTCACGGACGCGAATCTCTTCGTTAATACGGTTTGGTCGCGTCGGTTGAACTCGTTTTGCGCCTTTAATAAGCTTATTCCTCTAAAAGATTCAAATTACGGCTGCGAATTTCTTGCTTCAAATGAGCAATGAATTCGTCAACATTCATACTGCCTAGGTCTTTACCGCGGCGAGTGCGTACGGCGACTTGGCCGCCTTCCACTTCTTTATCGCCACAAACCAGCATGTACGGTACACGCCGTAAAGTGTGTTCGCGGATTTTAAAGCCAATCTTCTCATTTCTCAAGTCTGATTTTACTCTCAGACCCGCAGATTGCAGCTTTTCGGTCAATTCGCGTACATAATCGGCTTGGTTATCAGTAATATTCATGATAACCGCTTGTACCGGTGCTAGCCATGACGGGAAGTACCCTGCGTACTCTTCGATTAAAATACCGATGAAACGCTCGAGTGAACCCAAAATTGCACGGTGAATCATGACTGGTACGTGGCGTTCGTTATTTTCACCAACGTAAGAGGCATTTAAACGACCAGGCAGTGCAAAGTCGAGCTGGATAGTACCACATTGCCATGCGCGATCTAAACAATCGTGCAAGGTAAATTCAATTTTAGGGCCATAAAATGCCCCCTCACCCGGTTGAAGATCAAAATCTAAGCCATTTGCACGAAGTGCTTCGGCCAGACCCTCTTCGGCTTTATCCCATGTTTCATCGGAACCAATGCGCTTTTCCGGGCGTGTTGATAATTTTACTGCAATATTCTGGAAACCGAAAGTACTGTAGACGTCGTAAACCATTTTAATACAATTGGTTACTTCTTCTTGTACTTGATCTTCGGTACAGAAAATATGCGCATCATCTTGGGTGAAGCCGCGTACACGCATTAGGCCATGCAGTGAGCCTGATGGCTCATTACGGTGGCAGCAACCAAATTCAGCCATACGCAGTGGCAGATCACGGTAAGATTTCAAACCTTGGTTGAAAATCTGTACGTGGCCCGGGCAGTTCATTGGTTTAATCGCGTATTCACGGTTCTCTGATGAGGTGGTGAACATTGCTTCAGAGTATTTTTCCCAATGGCCTGAACGCTCCCACAGCACGCGGTCCATCATGAATGGGCCTTTGACTTCTTGGTAGTCATACTCGCGCAGTTTCATGCGAACAAACGCTTCTAGCTCACGGAAGATAGTCCAGCCATCATTGTGCCAAAATACCATGCCCGGTGCTTCTTCCTGCATATGATACAGGTCAAGCTGCTTGCCGATTTTACGGTGGTCACGTTTTGCTGCTTCTTCTAAACGCTGTAGATAAGCGCTCAGTTGCTTTTTATCTGCCCACGCTGTGCCGTAGATACGTTGCAGCATTTTATTGCTGCTATCGCCACGCCAGTACGCACCTGCAATTTTTTGCAGTTTAAAGTGGTGGCAAAAACGCATGTTAGGAACATGCGGGCCACGGCACATATCTACGTACTCTTCGTGGTGATATAGACCCGGCTGGTCATCACGCGCAATATTTTCGTCAAGAATGGCGACTTTATAGTTTTCACCGCGCGCAGCAAAAGTGTCACGGGCTTCTTGCCAGCTCACTTTTTTCTTGATGACATCGTAATCTTTTTTTGCCAGCTCAAGCATGCGCTTTTCAAGCTGATCTAAGTCTTCCTGACTTAAGGTACGGTCAATATCGACATCGTAGTAAAAACCGTGGTCGATAACAGGGCCGATTGCCATACGGGTGTCTGGCCATAACTGCTTGATAGCATGACCTAACAGATGTGCGCAGGAGTGTCGTAAAATTTCGACACCGGCATCATCTTTTGCCGTAATAATAGCAACGTGCGCATCTTGTTCGATCAGATCGCTGGCATCTGCCAGTTCACCGTTGATGCGGCCAGCAATACAGGCTTTCGCCAGACCAGGGCCGATATCACGCGCGATATCCATAATAGAAACGGCATGCTCGAACTGACGCTGACTGCCGTCAGGAAGGGTAATAACAGGCATAATGATTCCTTATTCTGCAGTGGTGACCCACACGAAAGATCACATACAGGCTGTAAATCTATCAAATAATAGATGAGTACTCTGGTATCTCGACTCACTCTGCGAGAATGGTTTATGACAATCGGTTGATTTGATTTTCAAAGCAACACGATCGTTAGCAAAACCACCAGTTCGCATAAATCCTACCATACAAAAATACGCTGAGCCTACGCGAATAAAGAAATACCGAGCAGGTTTATCGTTAACAGCGATTTCTTGTTTATATTTAACACAACTGTTTCGCTCAACTGTGCACTGACTCAGGGATTGCGCTAAATTTATACGCTAGTTTTATGGAATTGAAATAACACGCCTGCAACCTTTCACCTGTAACTTTACGTAAGGGGTAACACCATGTGGCATACCGTCTGTACGTTGTTAAGTGAACACTTCCAATACGCTTATGTCATTTCAGAAAAGACGGCGCTGCGAGGTGGTGAGGTATCCGAAAGCTATTTCATCTCTAACGGACATGATCCGGTTTTTGTAAAAGTGAATGATCTCTCTTTGCTGCCGCAGTTTCAGGCAGAATATGATGCTCTTTCATTACTGAGCAGCACAGAAACAGTGCGCGTTCCAACCCCTTATGCTGTAGGCACATTCAGAAATAAAAGCTTCCTTCTCATGGAATATATTGATCTTGCTCCGATCAATACGATAGATGCCGCCGAGTTAGGTGCTCAATTGGCCTGCTTGCATTTGTGGGGTGAGCAGCTGAAGTTTGGATTTGATGAGGATAACGGTTTAGCTAGCACGCCACAGCCTAATAGTTGGCAACTTCGCTGGGATACGTTTTTTGCTGAGCAGCGTATTGGCTGGCAGTTACAGTTATGCCAAGAGAAAGGCATTTATTTTGGGGATATCAAGCAGATTGTCGGGGCGGTAAGAGAGCTTCTTTCAGGGCATACGGTTGAGCCTTCTCTGTTGCTTGGCAATCTGTTAAGCCACCATTGTGGTAGCTCATCAACCGGCCCTGTGGTTTTTAACCCAGCCTGTTACTGGGGAGATCGAGAGTGCGATATTGCAGCAAGTGAATTGGCAAATACGTTGTTCCCCCCCCTACCGGCAACATTTCAGCAGGCTTATGAGCGGTTAAGCCCACTTTCCAACGGTTATAGTCAGCGTAAGAGCATTTATCAGCTCTATCATTTGCTAAATTTATGTAATTTGTTTGGCGGGGACTATTTGGCGCGGGCACAAACCGTGATCGACCGTATGGTTTTTCGTTCTTGATAGTGGTTTTGGTGGTTATCCATATGAGCTATATTGTATAAGCTGTGACAATAATAAGGACTATAGGTGTTTGTAAGTACATAACACCTAATCTCAAAGGAGTGATGTAATGCTTAAAGCTGCCATATTTGATATGGATGGATTATTGGTTGATTCTGAGCCGTTTTGGCAGCAGGCTCAGATAGATGTACTACGCCCGCTGGGCGTGGATATTACTTTGCAAGACACAATGCTGACAACTGGGGTGCGTATCGATCAGATAGTCAATCTGTGGTACAGCCGTTTTCCGTGGTCTGGCATAGGTAAAGAAGCGGTTGTCGGGCAAATTGTGCAGCGTGTGGGTGATTTGGTAGCACGCTATAAGCCTATGATGCCGGGTGTTATTGAGGTTTTAAGTCTGTGCCGTAAGTGTGATTTAAAAATCGGGCTAGCCTCTTCTTCCCCGCTTGAACTGATTCATCAGGTACTTGATGCGCTTTGTTTAACGCACTGTTTTGATGCTATTGAATCAGCAAAATCTCTTCCTTACGGAAAACCTCATCCCGAGGTTTACCTTAAATGTGCGCAGGCTTTACATGTTCAGCCAATACAGTGTATTGCGTTTGAGGATTCACTGCCGGGGTTAATTGCAGCCAAGGCCGCCCGCATGCAGACGGTTGTAGTCCCCGATAAGTTACTGTTAGATGATCCGCGCTGGTCAATTGCTGATCACTGCTTATCCAGTTTGCAGCTGGTCAGTTATCTGCACCTGAAATAATTTCCTGAATTTAACAATATATTCGTGTTTAACTACACGTTTAGCGTAGTTAGCAGCGTTTAAAAAAATATAGCTGCGTATCCCAATAAATAGACTAAAATGCCATGATGCTGGGATACACAGCCTATATTGTATTTTCAACAGTACTAATTTACCTGCACTTAGCACGTTTATATTGCGGTATAACGCTGAAAATGAAACCGCTCTTGCTGCTCGATATCACCCCATTCAATAATCAGTGGATGCGTGTAGGCCGGAGAGTTGACTACCAACGTATGAAACTCACCCCGCTCTCCACAGGGGTCAGCCTGTTCGGGTAAGTGCTGGAGTAATTGCTTATCAAAACGCTGACCGCAAAACTCGCCGGATAATTGTGTGGTATCAATACTGACTAGATAGGTTTCTATGTTCCGGGCAATGATCTCTTGTGCCAGCTCAGTGGTGGGCTGCCCCATTAGTGGGAAATACGTACCCCACCCCTGCGGCTCAAGGTAGCTGCGGCGAAACTCCGCGATTCCATCAAGAAATAGATCACCAAATGCTAGAGTATCAAACGCAAGTTCACTTTGTTTTAGCGCCTTAACTATAGAAGTTGTGTAAACAAGGTTGTTCGGCCAAACCGGCAGTGGAATTTCAATCAGCGGTAAACCCATTCGTTGTGCCTGCAACCGAACTACGCTGATCGGTGTGCCTTGAATCGGCACTTCATCCTCAGACTCTGAATAGGTGGTAAACAGCCCGACAATATGGCAGTTCGGATCTTCTTGCATTCGCAACAAGGCGAGCATGGCATCTTTGCCGGAGCTCCAACTGAGTAAAACGTTCATCATTCATACATTCTCTGTGCAAGTTGACGGAGCTAATCCGGTGTGATTGAGCGCTGCTACAGGTTGTGCTGCCAGAATACGGGTTACGGTATCGACAATAGCTTGGGTTTGCGGGTCAATTTCAATGTTTACCTTTTCACCCAAACGCCGCTGCCCCAAAGTAGTTCGCTCACGGGTTTCAGGAATTAAGTTTACGCAAAACCGTGACTTGGTGGTTTCCCCAACCGTTAAACTGATACCGTCAACACCGATATAGCCTTTATCGAGCACATATTTCATCAGTTCAACCGGCAATTTAAACCAGATTTGATGGTTTGTTTCTGATGTCAGTATCCGCACCACTTCTGCGGTAGCCATAATATGGCCTGACATGGCATGCCCGCCAATTTCATCACCAAAACGGGCTGCTCTTTCAATATTGACCCAATCACCGCACTGCAACAGACCTAAATTGGTGATGCGCAATGTCTCTTTCATAAGATCAAAGCTGACGTTGTTCCCATCAATCTGTGTCACGGTCAGACAGACGCCATTGTGTGCAACCGATGCACCGGTCTCAAGCTGATGTAATAAGGTGTCGGGTAACGAGACAACATGTGTACGGAAATGGTCTTTTTCTGTAATCGAAATGAGTTGGGCTTTTCCTTGCACGATTCCTGTAAACATGACTGATTTCTCGATTCCGGATGATAAAATAATAAATTAGCAATTTAGCCTGTTTATTTTAGCTGATACAGCAACGATTTTTAATTCAAAACAAAATCCTAGCGTAATTGTTTGCTACCATAACGTTAACCAGTAGAATTAGTGGGTTTACCCTGATTCGAGGGTGATGCTATCACGGCATATTCCGCTGACAAAAAACGCATTGTTGTCAGCGGAGTGCCTTTTTTTCATTGCGGAGTGTTTGTGCAACGATATCGTTTAGAAGCTAAAAGCCTGTTAAAACTGGCTATTCCCGTGTTAATTGCTCAGGTAGCACAAACTTCCATGGGGTTTATTGATACTGTCATGGCGGGCAAGGTCAGTGCTGCAGATATGGCCGCTGTAGCCATTGCATCGTCCATCTGGTTGCCTGCTATTTTGTTCGGGCACGGATTATTGATGGCATTAACCCCTATTATTGCGCAGCTTAATGGCTCAGGCCGACGCAATAGAATCGGCCATAAAGTGCGCCAAGGGTTCTGGATGGCGTGGTTGATCTCTATCCCTATCATGTTGGTGCTTTACGGCAGCCGTATTATTGTCGAACAGATGGATATTGACCCACACCTGACTGACCTCACGGTTCGTTATTTACAAGTGATTATGTGGGGTGTTCCGGGTTATCTGATGTTTGCCGTGCTGCGCTCATTCAATGAAGGGCTTTCCAAAACAAAGCCCGGCATGGTGATTGGTTTTATCGGATTACTGATTAATATTCCGGTGAACTATATATTTATCAACGGTAAATTCGGGATGCCAGCACTCGGAGGTGTTGGTTGTGGTGTTGCAACGGCAATGGTTTATTGGTCAATGTTTA
The DNA here is from genome assembly GCF_056522795.1 of Plesiomonas sp. ISS29. Lineage (NCBI taxonomy): Bacteria > Pseudomonadati > Pseudomonadota > Gammaproteobacteria > Enterobacterales > Enterobacteriaceae > Plesiomonas > Plesiomonas sp. ISS29. Next base: position 2,019,606 of record NZ_JAWRZQ010000001.1, on the reverse strand, counting down.
TCATGATGATGCTATATGCCACCCGTGCACGCAGCTACCGTGATATTAACGCCTTTACCCATTGGGAGAAGCCCGATTTAAAAACTCTGAACAAGCTGATGCGACTGGGTTTCCCGATTGCTATGGCGATGTTCTTTGAGGTGACTCTGTTTGCCGTGGTTGCGCTGCTGGTCTCTCCGCTCGGTACGACGATTGTCGCCGGACACCAGATTGCAATGAATTTTAGCTCGATGGTCTTTATGCTGCCGCTCTCTATGGGGATTGCCGTAACAATCCGTGTAGGCCACCGTTTGGGTGAGAAATTACCGGAAGATGCACGGGTAGCAGCCATTACCGGGCTGGTGGTTGGATTCTCTCTAGCGATGTCTACCGCTATCCTGACCATTTTGTTCCGTGAAAATATCGCCAATATTTATAACAGTGATCCGCAGGTTATTCACGTTGCCATACAGCTAATGGTATTTGCCGGTATTTACCAGTGCTCTGACTCTATTCAAGTGGTTGGCAGTGGTGTGCTGCGCGGTTACAAAGATACCCGTGCTATTTTCGTGATCACGTTTATCTCTTACTGGCTGATTGGTTTACCGATTGGTTATGTATTGGGCCGGACAGATTATCTGGTTGCGCCGATGGGTGCTCACGGTTTTTGGATTGGTTTTATCAGCGGATTAACCACTGCTGCTCTGCTCTTTATTCTGCGAATTCGTTGGTTACAGCGTCAAGACAGCCATAAGATCCTAGCAATGGCGAGCCGCTAAACTCAGTTTAGCAAAGAAGCCTTTTAGACTTTAAAGCAGCACATTGTGCTGCTTTTTTTTCGTTTAATCATGTATGTAGGCAATATAAGGATAAAGAGTACGGCTCACAAATGGCCGGTAATTATCTTATATTCAGATACATTTAGAGTGATATAGATGCAACAAAGCCCGCATAATGCGGGCTTTGTCTAAAATGTGGTACACCCAAGTGGACTCGAACCACCGACCCCTACCATGTCAAGGTAGTGCTCTAACCAACTGAGCTATGGGTGTAAAGTTAACGTTAGCTTAAAGTAAACAGCCTATAATCATCATATATTTGATTGGTACACCCAAGTGGACTCGAACCACCGACCCCTACCATGTCAAGGTAGTGCTCTAACCAACTGAGCTATGGGTGTATCACATATTGATTACGCTTTACTTTATGGTGCGTCCTAGTGGACTCGAACCACCGACCCCTACCATGTCAAGGTAGTGCTCTAACCAGCTGAGCTAAGGACGCACATTACAGCAACGCAGGTTTTCCGTTGCCAGAAAACGAGGTGAATATTAACGATGAACCGCGGTGCTGGCAAGCTTGAAATATCAAAAAAGCTAGCTAACTTAACTGTTTGCATTAAATATAGCCAATTTGCTCTTTTCACCGCCCTAGCTGGCCAGCAAATATACGCTATTACACAAAATCATTTTTGTCTGTAATACTGATTTGCTAGCATTATTGACTATTATGCTTGCTAAACTGACAGGAATACTCTGATGACTAACAGCACTACGCAACTGACTGAGCAACAAATGACTGCTATCGATCAACTCGCTCGTGCGCAAGTTGATGATATCAATAGTGATGAGATTTTATGGCATTCAGTTGAACAGTATATGGAAAGTATGACTGAGCATATGAAAACCTATTTTCTAGCTCGGGTGCACTTTCACCGTAATGCAAACCGTCAGGACTGAAAAAACAAAGTGGCAATAGTTTACCCTAAAGGTATACCACTGCCACTTTATCATCAAAATAATGGGTGAAACGGTATTAACGTTTTGCTGCCGCAGGAATTTTTGCAGGTTTACTGCCTTCTAACCATTGGCGAATACGATTGGCATCACCAATCGGGGTGCGTTTTCCAACCGAGTCGAGCAACACGATAGTCAGATCATCTCTGCCAGGTTTAGCCCGCATTACAAGGCAACGCCCTGCTTCATCAGTAAACCCGGTTTTGCTCAGACGCACATTCCAGCTGTCATTTTTTACCAGTGGATTAGTATTAAAGAACTGTAATGCGTACGATGGCGTGCTAAAACGCATCTCTCGGTTTTCTGTCTGCGTAAACTGGCGAATCAACGGTTGTGCGTATGCCGCTTTCACCAATTTTGCCAAATCATTGGCCGTTGACACATTGTGCGTAGATAAACCGGTTGAGTCAGCAAAGCGGGAACGCGTCATTTTTAACGCTTTCGCTTTTCTGTTCATCGCTTTCACAAACGCAGGCTTACCACCCGGATAGTGTCGTCCCAATGCTGATGCCATACGATTTTCGGATGACATCAGAGCCAATAAAAGCGCATCACGACGCGTTATTTTTGTACCAAATTTAATCCTTGAATGCGTATTTTTCAACGAATCACGATCACGCTGATCAACGGTGATAATCTCATTCAAGTTTTGCTTTGCATCCAATACCACCAGTGCCGTCATCAATTTAGTGACCGATGCAATAGGCACAACTTTATTCGGATTTTTGGCATACAGCGTTTTCCCCTTACGGGTATCGATCACCAAAGCGCTCGCAGAAGCTAGCTTCAACGATGAGTCTGATGACGATGATGCCTCTGCAGGCGTTATGCTCGTGACCAATACAGAGAGAGTCAGCGCACAAACAACCCCCAGAATGCGACTCCTTTTGCTCATAAACGCTCCATCAATTCCGTTTAATTAACATATAAATATAGTGGCTGAATTACTATTCCGGTACAGACGCCGTTCGTTTTATGACGGACGCTTAGTACGGGCTAAGCCTTTTAGGAAATTGCGTAAAAACTGATCACCACAAGGACGGTAATTCTTATGCCCTTTCTGGCGGAACAGTGCACTTAACTCTGATTTTGAAATCCGTAATTCTGCCGCAGACAAAATAGCGCGCATATCTTCATCTTGTAATTGAAGTGCAATTCTGATTTTACGCAAAATAACATTATTCGAAAGTAGTTCTTTCTCTTTTACCGCGCCAGTTGCATCAGGTGATGCACTTGGAGAAGGCCCACGTAACTCAAGGATTAAACCGTCTAAAAAAGCACCTAATGCATTGTCATCACAATCAATGAAACCGCTTTCGTCCTCTTTTTTTAGCCAGCCATTTAGCATCTCGGTAGAAACCGTTAAATCGGCCTGCTCATAAATGCGCAACATATGAGCAATGCTTAGCTGTAAGCTGTAACGTAAGCTGCGTAAAACATCATTATTAATCATAGAGTTCCAAATTAGTTCAGGACAAATGTCGTTATTGGTGCAGAAAGCGTGCGCATACTAGCACAACCGCTATATCACTGAGTATCAATATTGATCTCGCGTCACACCTCATTTAACTGATAAAATGTAAGAATATTTTAGTCTGCTGATGACTATTTTTATTCCTTTAAAAGGCAAAATAATGGAAATTTTCCAATTAGAAAACCACCCTTTCGTTGAACTGTGTGACTTGCTAAAAATTCAGGGTTGGAGCGAAAGTGGTGCTGCAGCCAAAGCATTCATTGCCGAAGGCTTGGTAACTGTTGATGGGCAGGTTGAAACCCGCAAACGTTGTAAAATTCAGCCAGGCCAAGTTGTCTCTTTTCAGGGACAAACTGTAAAAGTAAGAACCTAACTCTAGGATCTACCCCATATGCCACCGAATCTGCGGTGGCATAACCACTTTAGGTTTAAGTACACTCAGGTTTAAGTACACGCGTAGACAATTTACATATAGATGTTGCACGTATAGGCATCATACAAACACCGAGAAACTTCATACCGCCTCTCAGCCACACAAAAATACCTCATACCTACCTACACTCATTCGGTTTAACAAAATCAGCCATGCTGAGCTGTAACCAAACATGTAAGATCTCTTTTTACCTATATTAAACACGCCAATCTAAAAATGAACGAAAAAGTTTATACTTAATAAACAACTAACCTATTGATTTAAATAAACCTACAACAACCAATAACGTTATAAAAAACGGTGCATCTACTTTAGCAAATCAGATATAAGAGTCTGTAAATAGATTTTAAGACAGTACATTTTTTTACAAACAGAAAAATAATCTGCGGAACTTACGGTTTCATTATAAAAGAAATCAGGATAAATATTATATGAATTGAATTAAATTCTACGGCGCTCACAAAATAATCAAAATAGAGCGGAAATAATTATTTAGAGGATGTTTTTGATGAAAGCGCAAAGTGTTGAGTATTTATCTACAGAACAAGAGATTAATATTGATACAACAGAGTTAAAACACGACCATTGGGTAAGAATTTCCAGTGAACTACTGACTAAAGCGGGTATTACACTAAATGGTAATCAGCCGTTTGATATGAAAATAAAACACCCAGATACATTAATGCGGATATTACAAGAAGGATCTTTGGGATTAGGTGAAAGTTATATGGATGGGTGGTGGGATTGTGAACGTTTAGATATCTTCTTTGATAAAGTATTAACAGCAAAATTAGATAAGCAATTACCCTCACACTTTCAAGATACATTACGTATTTTAAAAGCCAGAATTTTTAACATGCAAACTCGCTTGCGCGCATGGCAAGTAGGTAAAGAGCATTATGATTTGGGTAATGACCTGTTCAATGCAATGCTTGACCCACACATGCAGTACTCTTGTGCCTACTGGAAAGAGGCTAAAACTCTTGAAGCTGCGCAAGAAGCAAAGCTCGCGATGATATGTGATAAATTACAACTCAAACCTGGTATGAAAGTGTTAGATATCGGTTGTGGTTGGGGCGGATTAGCCTACTACATGGCAAAAAACCATGGTGTATCTGTTGTCGGTGTAACTATATCTAAAGAGCAACAAGCACTTGCACAGCAACGCTGTGAAAATTTACCCGTAGAGATTATTTTGCAAGATTACCGTGATTTAAATATTGAGTTTGATCGTATTGTATCTGTCGGGATGTTTGAGCATGTCGGCCCCAAAAATTATCATACTTATTTTAATATTGTAAATCGCTGTCTAAAAAAAGAGGGGTTATTTTTATTGCACTGTATTGGTAGTAATGTGTCAGGTATAAAAGCCGATGCATGGATAAGCAAATATATATTCCCTAACGGTTGCCTTCCCTCTATCAAGCAAATTGCAACAGAGTCAGAACCATTTCTGGTAATGGAAGACTGGCATAACTTTGGTACTGACTATGACAAAACGCTGATGGCATGGGACAATAAATTTGTCAATGCATGGCCTTCATTACAGGCACAATACTCCCCCCGCTTCTATCGAATGTTCCGTTACTATTTAAATGCATGCGCAGGTGCATTCCGTGCCCGTGACATTCAACTGTGGCAGGTATTATTTAGCCATGCCGGATTACGGGGCAATATTTATATTCAGCATTAATCAATGCTCTATTAACCAGTGCGGAAAAGCAGTATTGACATCAAACACGCTCTCCTCTTTTTCTGGCTTGCGTGTTTTTTACATCGATTTTTCGGTAGCAGTAGAGGTTATTTATTTAAGGCAAGATAATGGATGATGACTTAAAATGGTGCTATTTGTACCGTCTTTATCCTGACTATAGATTGCCACTGTTTCTGAATCCACTGCATCTCTGCTACGCTATACCCAGATATGTAGCAAATAATTAAGCAGCCTTCTGCTGGAAACTCGGAGAATCAACACGTGAATTATAAGAATGCAGTTATCTTATCCGCCAGTAAACGCTTGGTGGGGTGGGTTTTGGTGATTATCGCGGTAATCAGTACTGCAATATCTATCTTAAAGTTTCTTAGCATTCATATCGATAACGGTACGATGGCCTCGGCTGTGTTATCAGACCCCTATAAGCAGCTTTTCATCTTTATCTACGGTAAAACCCAGTTTTTAAGCCTGTTTTGGAATAACTCCCCAACACCAGATCATACTAATCTGACAGGAAGTGCATCAGTTAGCTTCTTTATCATCTATGTGTTTATCTTTATCGCCAGCGCCATTAAAGACTCAGGGGCAAAACTTTCTGAACGGCTGGCAAAAACACGCAATCAAATCGATGACCAATTGATGCAAGATCAGATAGGTGCTCTGCCCTCTCGTAGCAAGCAAGAGATCAGAGATGCACTGGTGATCCCCAACTATCCCGTGTTAAATCAGCTATTGTGGGAACTTATCCCACTGGTTATCACATCTGGATTACTGTTCGGCTTCTATAAAATGTTCGGCTTTTGACCTAACTCACACGAAACAGATGCCCTTTAATAACAAATAGAGCGTTAAAGGGTCGTCTAAAATTAATTTTGTGATACAAATCGCAACATGAACACAGAAAGAGTACACTGCTCTTTCTGTTTTATTAGCCATTGATGTCTTAATGTACTACCTTCTTCCTTTACTTACTGTTCTGATTTGGTCAGGCAACGCCATTGTGAATAAAATGGCAGCCACCAGCATCGATCCTGCGGCAATTGCCTTTTATCGCTGGGCATTGGCCTTTGTCGTATTAACCCCGTTTATGCTGCTTCCTGTATGGCATAATCGCCGGAAATTCATCCCCTATCTGGCTAAATTCATTGTTCTTGCCCTACTCGGTATGGCAATTAACCAAACATTTGGCTATTACGCTGGGTTAACGGTCAGCGCCATGAATATCGGCATTATTACCTCATTAATCCCGCTAATAACTGTACTTATTAGCCTATTTGTTCTGGGTGAAACCCCGACTATAGGTATCGTATCGGGCACAGTACTCTCACTGTTCGGTATTCTTTACCTTGTCAGTTGTGGGGATATAGCTAGCCTGCTGCATCAAGGAGTAGGAAACGGAGAGCTACTACTGCTAACTGGTTCATGTGCTTACGCGCTGTACGGCGTGCTACTGAAAAAATGGCAGCTACCGTTCTCTACATGGCAATCGGTATACATTCAGATTTTTTTTGGGATGCTGTTGCTGTTGCCCAATTTCCTGTTTGCACAAAACACCGTGATTAATGCCCAAACATTACCATTGATTATTTATGCTGGAATTCCGGCATCGGTGGTCGCGCCGTTCCTCTGGTTACAGGCTGTTAAATTACTGGGCGCAAGCAAAACAGCAATTTTCATGAACCTTATGCCGGTATTTACCGCGATGATTGCAATGACGTTGCTGAAAGAGAAGGTTGAGCATTATCATATCGTAGGCGGAGTGATTACATTGTGCGGCGTGGTTCTTTCACAAACCCTGCGTAAGCCTATCAGTGGTTCGCTGCTTAAAGCCTCATCGGTCAGAGAGCCGCAATAATATCCTGAACCTTGCGTTAAACGCAGACTAAGCAGGGTCAGCTTAGTCAATATGCCGACCCTGCCTTGTTTACTTGCCGTGATACATTGCTACCGTTTTGTACATACAAAACGCTACGCCAGACACCATGCAAAACGTGATCAGATAAATACAGCCACAAAACTGAATGTGATGATCATCGCCAGTGCGCCTGTTGTTGTCAGCAACGCCAAACGTAATTCAGTATCCATACTCCCCCCTTGTATTGTGTTTTTCCAACTTTTCACTTTGAATGCAAGCAGTGTATCTTCTGTATCATTAAACTGTAATGTATCATTTTTGTTAATGTGGATTCTATCACCAACAAACAATGATACACTCGGCAATACACATAAATAACGCTAATCCAACAAATAATAAGGATATTCTATGCGCCACGGAATGCCATTTTTTGTGCTTACCCTATCACTACTCTCTTTCCCTTCACATGCTGCACTTGATCAAACCTGCTTTACCAATAAATACGAACAGTTTGTACAGGCCTCTGATGCTTGGTATTCCACATTATTAAGTAAAGTCACTCAGCAAGACCCAACACTAAAAATAGCCAGTGAACAATTCCTAAATGAACGAAAAAATTACTTTAACCGTAATCTGACTGCCGTGAAGTGGTATCTGAACCATGAACCGGCACGCTTGGCGTTGGATAAATCAGTCAATGAGTGGCTTTCACTTGATGAAGAGTCAGAAAAGAAGCTTAGCAGCCAAAACAGTGAGTTTGCTGCGTTAAATGAACAAGTTTTTAATGATCGAGTGATCAAGCCCAATCCACAGAGCTATGCGCTTCGCTCTGCATTTGCAGAACTGTTAACACACCCGGAAAATGTACGTGAAGGGTTAGAGCGCTATAATCGCTCAATGGAAAAAATAGAAGCGCTGCATTGTTCTAAGTAGCCTTACTATTCACGCTATAGTGTGGGCTGAATGCAAGTATGCGTGATATTGCCTACAATAGATAAGAAGAGATTATAGGAAGAGTGCCGAAAGTGGCGCAGAGAAAAACAGAAAGTATTGTCATTAAAAATCACACAATATTTCCTTTTTCTGTCTCTTTCTGCTTCCCGTATCGTAAATTATAAGAGAAAATGATCTTTTGGATTTTTAGCATCGGGCCGTCATGAGTTTAATAACGATAACTAAAGCCCGTTTGCATTATTAATTATCACAATATAGCAAGCAACGGAGGCAAACGCTTCCGTAGTAAAGAAGGCAAACAGGCTAACCTCTGCCCATGTCTTGATGCTCGCTCAAGTCAGGAGTTCTACTTAATTTATGGCAACGATTAAAGATGTCGCCAAACTTGCGGGTGTTTCAACAACCACAGTATCGCATGTTATCAATAAAACGCGCTTTGTAGCAGAAGAAACTCGCACCCGGGTATGGGCTGCAGTAAAAGAGCTGCACTACTCACCTAGCGCGGTGGCAAGAAGCCTGAAGGTTAATCATACCAAATCTATTGGCATGATTGTAACCACCAGCGATACGCCTTACTTTGCAGAAATTGTACAGTCGGTTGAAGAGCACTGTTACCGTAAAGGCTATACCCTATTCCTATGTAATTCACAGAATAACCTTGAAAAACAACGCGCATATCTTGCGATGCTGGCACAAAAGCGGGTTGATGGCCTGCTGGTGATGTGCTCTGAATATAACGAGCAATTGCTTGAGCTGCTTGAGAACTACAGTACTATCCCGATGGTGGTGATGGATTGGGGTCTGAGCGAAAGTGATTATACTGACCGTATTCAGGATAACAGCTTTGATGGCGGTTATTTGGCAACCCGTTACCTGATTGATCGTGGTCACCGTGATATCGGCGTGATCACCGGTCAGCTAAGTAAAACCACAACAAAAACGCGTTATGACGGCTTTATCAAAGCCATGCAGGAAGCCGGTTTACCTATTAATGATAAGTGGGTTGCAGAGGGTAACTTTGAACCTGAATCAGGCCATATAGCGATGAATGCTATTTTAAGCCATGAACAGCACCCAACGGCGGTATTCTGCTTCAATGATACGATGGCAATGGGTGCAATTTGTGCCGCCGGTGAGCAAAACCTGCGTATTCCACAAGATATCTCTATTGTGGGCTATGACAATATTCGTGATGCGCGTTTTTTCTCGCCACCATTAACCACCATCCACCAGCCGAAAGCGCGCTTAGGTGCAATGGCCTTTGATATGCTGATTGACCGCATTATCAATAAGCGTGAAGGTGGCCAAATTATTGAGCTGCATCCTGAATTGGTTGCCCGTAGCTCGGTGATTGATGGCCCGTATAAGAAAAATAAGTAACTCGTACCCGTAATACGTAATCCCTCACAGCTGCAATTGCCTCTTATCCGTACTTTGTAGCTGTGTTGTTTTACCTCTTTTCTCTTAGTGTAGTTATTCCCGTTTATCCCCTCTTAATTCACTTTGTATCATGCTTAATTTTCTGGGTCTGTTTAATATCAAGGCTAGCTAGACAACTGCCAAAAACAACTGTATATATATCCACCATAAATAGAGCTACTCTCTTTCATCATGTGTGCTCCGCTACAACAGGAATTACAGGAGGTTGTCCATGCGCATTGAAATTTCGCTTGATCGTAATCTAACCCTTCCGGCTCAGTTCGAACTAAAATTACAAACTGAACTGACAAAACGCCTTGGTGTGATCTTTGATGAGCCTGATGTCATCATCAAACGCGGTGCGGCAGGTATTTCAATCTTACGCGGGAATAAAGGCGACAGAGATCAGGTCGAAGAGGCATTACAGGCCACATGGGAAAGTGCAGACGATTGGTTTGATACTGAAGAGTATGAGTAACTGCCGATAACACTGACTGAACAAAGAGCATCACATGCACTAAATCGAGTGCTTGCTCTATTCCCATTACTATCCCGCAAGAGGGTTTTATACATTTTGCGGGAGCCCCCCCTTGTTAAACTCAGCTAAACTTGCAGCATATCCCTCCTCTATTGAAAGATAAAAGGTATTGAAAGATATGCCAGTTAACAGTTTGTGCCTTTTTGGCAGTTATCCTTCCCAAGATAAAAATGAAATTACAGCCAGTTGCTGCAATCCACATTTATTTTGGTAAACTACGCCGCCTTAAAGGTAATACCATCGCCGATAATGCACTCAGCAACTCCCCCCCGGCATGAGGATAGATCTGTGAAGAAAAACTGGATATCAGCGACACTGCTCGCCTGTAGTTTATGGACAACTGGCGTGTATGCTGATGAAATCACGCCTTGGCAACACACGCTGCAACAAGCGCAAGGACAGACTGTCTACATTAATACCCAAGCGGGGAATACAGAATTAAATAATTACCTTAGCTGGGCGGTAACCCAAGTTAAACAACGCTTTAATATTACACTGATACATACCCAAACCCCCAATAATACCGAAATTGTCAGCCGTATTATGGCCGATAAAATTGCAGGAAAAAAACAGCTGGGTGTCAGTGATATTGTCTGGTTGCAGGGCCGCTTCTTTAATACCCTGCGTAGCGCCGATTTGCTGCAAGGCCCGTTTGTTGAAGAGTTACCACAGTGGCAGCAAGTAGATCAGAGCCTGCCGGTTAAGGTTGATGCCACGTTTCCTACTCAGGGATATGAAGCGCCATGGGGGTTAAGCCAATTAGTCTTTATCTATAACACGGCAACATTGCCAACCCCTCCGCAAGGCTTTAAAGACTTACTCACTTATGCGATACAGCACCCCGGAAAAATCACATACCCTGTTCCTACCGAAATACACGGTATCAACTTCCTCAAAGCGGCGTTACTGCAATTAGCTCCAACACCTGATGTGCTATACCGTGATGTCAAAGAGAGTGATTTTAAGTTCCAGACCGCCGCATTATGGCAGTACCTTGATACATTACACGGGTATGCATGGAAAAAGGGGCAAGCCTTCCCGCAGAATCAAACCGAAATGCAGGCTTTGCTCAATGAAGGTGAAATTGATATTGCCCTTAGTTTCAACCCTAATGAGGTGCAAAACGCAATCGCGCAAAACCGCTTACCGGAAACAGCCAAAGCGTATGCATTAGGGCAAGGTGCAATTACCCGCGCCCACTTTCTGGCGATTCCGTTTAATGCCCCTTCCCCCGATGGGGCAAAAGTGGTGATTAATTTCCTGCTATCACCCGAAGCGCAAGCTTATAAAGAAGACCCAGCAGTCTGGGGCGACCCGACTATTCTAAATCTGCCAACCCTCAGTGAAGCAGAAAGAGCTAAGTTTACTGCCCATGGTGAGCTTTATCGGGTATTACCAGAGCCTCACCCTTCATGGGCGAATGCGCTGGAAACCGAATGGTTGCGCCGCTACGGTACAGAGTCTGCATCTGCACCCACGGCAGACGCTGTGGTTTCAAGTGTCGTATCCAGTGTTGAAAGCCACTCACGGTTGAGTGTCTCGGTATCCCCTAAATAATTAAGCAACCACTGCATTGCAGGTGAGTGATCTTGCGAGCGCCATGCAACACAGCATCGGCTGTCTAACGTTGGGGTCTCCACCTGCATCTCTATCAAACGGCCAGCCAGTAGCAACGGTTTGGCGATATGTGCCGGCATCATTCCCACACACAACCCTGCGCACAAGCAATCGGTAGCGGCATACCAGTCAGGGACAACCAAACGCCGCTGATTATCTAACAGCCATGTTGTTCGCTTCGGCAATAGCCGTGAGGTATCTTCAAGACAAATAGAGGGATAACGGCTAAGCACCTGATCACTGAGCGGCTGAGCCAATTGTGCAACCGGATGATCAGGACTGACCACAAAGTGCCATGACATACTCCCCATATCACGGTAATCAAAACTCCCGCCGACCGGTATCGCGCTGGTTGCACCGATACCCACATCTGCACGGCCATCGACCAGCGCATCCCACACACCGTTAAACACTTCCATGCTAATGAGCAACTCCATATCCGGAAATGCACGGTAAAAATCAGCCACCAGATGCCGAACACGATCGGGGCGCACGATATTATCCAGCGCAATTGAAAGCTGCCCGCGCCACCCATTGGCGACCAGTTGACAGCGATGACGGATATCACTCATCCGCTTAAGTGTTTCACGCGCTTCATGGACAAACGTTTGCCCTGCGGGGGTGAGCACTACATCGCGATGTCTTCTTTCAAAAAGCGTAACAGCAAGCCAAGACTCTAGCTGCCTAACCGTGTAGCTGATGGCCGATGGTACGCGATGAAGCTCTTGCCCTGCGGCACTAAAACTTCCGGTTCTTGCTACAGATTCAACCACTTGCAGTGTATATTCTGACCAAATCATTCTGATATCAATATAATTGAAAGCAATAGACAAATATTAACGTTTTACAGGGAAAACGTCACTCAGTAGACTGCGCGCAATCTCATACCCGCCGTATAAAGCTCACTGTATAAAACTCGCAGGTAAGTGTCTTATACGCATAACAATAAAAATACAGGATAGCCACATGAAATCCTCCCTCGGTTTTACCGTATACCTTGCCGGGCTTAGTATGCTTGGTTTTTTGGCTACCGATATGTATCTGCCCGCATTCGAATCTATGCAGGTCTCTCTGGGCAGCAATGCCAGTGCTATCGGTGCAACGTTAAGTATCTTTCTAGCCGGTTTTGCGATAGCGCAACTGGTCTGGGGGCCGCTCTCTGATCGCCTTGGCCGTCGCCCGATTCTGCTGGCGGGGATCTTACTGTTTACCATCGCCAGTTTCGGCTGTGTGTTTGTCACCAGTACCACACAATTACTGGTGCTGCGCTTTATTCAGGCTGTAGGGGTCTGTGCCGCCGCAGTGAGCTGGCAGGCATTGGTTGTTGACCGTTTTGAGGGAAATGAAGCCAACCGGATGTTCGCAACTATTATGCCGTTGGTCGCACTTTCCCCTGCACTTGCACCACTGATGGGAGTGTGGTTACTTGAGCACTTCAGCTGGCGAGCGATTTTCGTAGCACTGGGTGTGATTGGTATTCTGCTGCTGCTGTGCACATTACGTCTGCAAGCTCGCGGTGCACAACCCGCCACACAAAAATCGGTTAGCTACATGACCATTTTGCAGTCAACTGTATTCTCGGGAAATGCACTGATCTTTGCTGCCTGCTCTGCCGCTTTTTTTGCGTGGCTGACCGGTTCACCGTTCATCTTAGGCGAATTGGGCTACAGCCCGCGGGATATCGGTTTGAGCTATATCCCCCAAACCATTGCTTTCTTAGCGGGGGGTTATGGTTGCCGCACGCTGCTGACCCGTACCACCGGTAAAAAAATGCTGCCATGGTTGCTCGGGTTGTTCATTTTGAGCGTGGGTATGCTGTATATCATCCCGCTAACAGGTTATGTCTCTTTGCTGTTGCTGATGATCCCTTTCTGTTTGCTGGCCGTAGCAAACGGCGCAATCTACCCGATTGTGGTTGCCAATGCACTTGCACCGTGGAAAGCCCATACCGGCCGTGCCGCGGCATTACAAAATGCCATTCAATTAGGATTAAGTTTTCTGGCCAGTATGATGGTATCGTGGCAGGCACAAAATGCGCTGATTGCTACCACACAAACCATGCTAATTATGGCGATGCTGGTGCTGGTTGGCTATTTTTTGCAGGGCGTAAAGGCAGAAAACTCGGCCACTAAACCGAGCCAAGCTTCATCTCAGTAACAGTCAATACAGCCGAATAAATTACCCGAGTGAAACTTCAACCTCGGGCCAGAAATGATGCATGTGCCGGGCAGTGACCCGGCCTTCTTGTATCAGGCAGAGCAAACGTTGCAGTAAAAACTCATAGCCCGGCGAGTCATGAATACAGGCCGAGGCTTTCGCGACCACCATCAGTGCTTTGCTCCACCGCTTCGGATGCTGCGCCGTATGCTCGGTGAGAGTGTGCGGCATAGAGAGAGGGGCCCCCGCCATATTGGCAACCAACACTGCCACCCGCTCTGATAACACGACCTCAGGCAGTGCAATTGCATTGAGCAGCAACGGATCATACAAGCTTTCCGGCACGCTCACGATTTTGCCGTTATTCTGATAACGTAAACTGCCACGATCATCCACCAGCTGCTGCCACAGATCTGCCGCCTGCCAGTAGGCAGAAAGCGGAAAATCGATGGCATGCTGCTCACTTTTTCTCAGTTGCGCCATATTCTGCTCTCCACGCAGATAACGGGCATAACGAACCTGACGGCTCTGCTGATACCCCGTTTCGATATGACGAAGGATCTGGCTTTGCATCAGCGCATCTTGCAGGCTTTCGGATAACCACAGTTGAACAATACGCCCCTGAACAAGCCAGTCTGACAACAAAATCAACGGCTTTTGCATAGAGACCAGTGCATGTGTCAGTTCATGTTCTGATACCGGAAATGCCGGGCTACCGCTCATCAGTGCTTGCCAGTACATTTTACGGTCAACGTTTAGATCGCCATGACAGAGAATATCATCAAACAACACCACGCTTTCGTGTGTACGCCCTGCCCGCCGCAGCATTTCACGCAGCGTAGCCGCACAGACGCTGTCTGAAATTATGTGGATCAGTGCAGATGCCATGGTGTTCCCCTTAAACCTGAATGGATACCAATATGCTAGGTAAGACACATATCAGATATTCAGAATAATAGGATTATGACAATAAAAACCGAGAGATTAGTTAAAAAAAAAGCTGCCATTGGCAGCCTTTAATACTAACTTGTTACCGAACTCACACTTACTGATACTGCCCGGCACGCAGTGCAGCAATACGCTTATCCAGTGAAGGGTGGCTCATGAACAACTCACTAAAACTTTTTTTACCGCTGTTGATACCAAACGCCATCATAGATCCTTCCATTTGCGGCTCGTGACTGGTTTTCAAACGCTCAAGTGCAGCCACCATTTTATCGCGGCCCACCAGCTTGGCAGAGCCCGCATCCGCGTGGAATTCACGGTAGCGTGAGAACCACATAGCAATAATGCTAGCCAGAATACCAAACACCAACTCCAGTACCATGCTGATACCAAAATAGATCAGCGGGTTTCCGTTGCTGCTCTCTTCACCATCATCATTATTAGAAAGAAAACCGGAGGCCACTTGCGCAATGATACGTGAAATAAAGATCACAAAGGTGTTCAACACGCCCTGAATTAGGGTCATAGTGACCATATCACCATTCGCCACATGGCTGATTTCATGAGCTAATACAGCTTCGGCTTCATCACGGGTCATGCTCTCTAGCAAGCCGCTACTTACTGCCACCAGCGAGTTATTACGGCTCGGGCCAGTTGCAAATGCATTAATATCCATTGAGTGATAAACAGCCACTTGCGGCATCGCAATGCCTGATTGCTGCGCCTGTTGACGCACTGTTTCCATCAGCCAGCGTTCGACTTCATTGCGCGGTTGCTCGATAACTTCAGCCCCCACCGAACGCAAGGCCATCCATTTAGACATCATCAATGAAATCAGAGAGCCACCAAAACCAAACAGACCGGCCATAATGGCCAGACCTGCCACACTGCTCGATTGGATCCCGGTCAGGCTCAGTACTAAGCTGAAGACCATCATCACCGCAAGGTTGGTTAAAAGGAACAATGCAATACGCATCATAAGCGTTACGTCCTTAGAGTCGAATCATGAGTAGAATTACAGGCATCATAGAGCCTGAATGTCATCTTTCAAGCATTTTAGACATATTCTTTTTCATTTTAACGACCTACATCAATATTTTAATTTAAAATAAGTGATAGCGATCACTTCTAGCCACACTAAAATGCGATATGGCATAGGTAGATAGGTAGATAGGTAGATAGGTAGATAGGTAGATAGGTAGAACCATAAACAAACAATGGAAGAAGTACTACAGCCCGTAGCATTGTATTACGACTATAGTCTTACTTGCGAAAATGCGATCTATAGCTGATAGTGCATGTATATACAGAAGCAATGATATTACACACGCCACTCAGGTAAGGAGACCCCATGGCCGATAAAGAAAACTACTTGGTTGCGATTGATATTTTACGCTGTCACTTAGGCAAAAGTTACGAAGAAGCCTGTGAAGTGTTGGGATTAGAGCAAAACTCACATGGTGATAGCGGGGATTCAGCCTGCGTATTGGCCGCTGAATAACCATCGCACAATTAAGAATAGATAAAAAAGAGCGGATAAAAACAACAATAAAAGGCACTTTCTAAAGTGCCTTTTTGTTTTTGTGCGCCTATTTTTTATTTTGCATAAGCAGGTTTATTGTAAAAATATTGATGAGATAAACCGCTCAAAATGCACTGTTTAACTAATTTAACTAGCCGAGCAGCGGTGTTAAATCCATATACTTGCCCAACTGCTGTTTTTCAGGGCGAGAGATATACGGGATCTCACCTAACTGTGGTGCCGGCATACGGGTACGCAACGTTTGAATCAGTTCAGCATAGTGTGTTAAACACGGATTCACACGGTTTGCTACCCAACCAACCAGTTCAACACCATCATTGGCGATAGACTCTGCCGTAAGAATGGCATGATTCAGACAACCCAGCTTAATCCCCACCACTAGAATAACTGGTATCTTTTCACCAATCACCCACTCAGAGAGGCTTTGTTTGTCAGTCACCGGAACTCGCCAGCCACCACACCCTTCAACCAGAACCAGTTCAGCCTGTGATTCTAGCGTTGTCACTCCTTGTGATAAACGGGCAAAATCAATATCAATGCCATCAAGTTTAGCGGCCAGATGCGGAGAGATAGGCTCACGCAGGGCTATCGGGTTGACCTGCTCATAGGGTACGGTAACAGAGGCAGAGCTCTGCAAAACCAGTGCATCACTATTGCGCAGCCCCTCTTCAGTTTCTGTACAACCCGATGCAATGGGCTTATAGCCGACAACCGAGTGCCCCATATTGGCAGCGGCCTGCATAAACGCACGGCTAACTACTGTTTTACCTACTTCGGTATCCGTGCCGGTAACAAAAAAACGCTTACTCATTGACTATTACTCCACAACACACGTCATAGCTGGCTGGTAGCATCGCTTGCTGTTGAAATTTTTCGCGATAGTGCCGCTCCAGTTCAGCCAATTGTCGCCTTCCCCCCAGACCCGATCTCCGTTCACGGTGGACATGGTTTGCGCCGATCGCTTTAAGATCACGCATTAAGGCAACAACACTGGGGTACATCACTTTTTTCGTGCTGAAGTCTAGGTGATAGTGCGAAATTTCTGCTTGCTCCAGCGCAATATTTATTTGATTAGCAGGAAGAAATGCATTCACATGCGCATCCAGATCAATATTCGGGTCAACCGCATGCCAGCTATACCTTAATTCAGACAGGGTATTTTCCAATAACGTGGCAAATAGAATTGTCCCCCCAGGGCGGGTAATCCGGGTTAACTCACGAAAAACTTGCGGTAAATTTCTACTCCACTGCATGGCTAAACTGGTAAAGCAGGCATCCACCGAGTTATCGGGTAACGGAATAGACTCCATATCTGCACACAAATAACGTTCCGCACTTTGCTGCGCGGCGGCAACGGCTAGCATGCCTTCGGCAATATCGAGTGCAATCACGCTGTGCCCGCGTTGTTGCCATTGACGGCTGAAATAACCGGTACCGCACCCCACATCCAGCAAAATACCCGCAGGAATATCGGCTGACTGCATCAAATCGTGCCCGATTTCACGCTGTAATGCGGCGGCATTATCATAACCGGTGGCAGCTTTACTAAAACGGGCCGCAATCAGTGCATTATGGGAAGCCAAATTATTATACATCAGCAGCCTCGGTGGCAGTTTTGGTCTGCTGTGCCGTTATATTTAATGTTTCTGTGTGTGCTTCTGTACGTAGTGCAGTTAACAGATGCGAAATATCGGCGGAGGTATGTGCCGCAGTCAGTGTGATCCGCAAGCGGGAACTGCCGGGGGCAACGGTAGGCGGGCGAATGGCTGGTGCCCATACACCGTGCTGGCGCAAGCGGCTAGCCAGTGTCAGCGCTGTGTGGTTATCCCCCAAAATAAGAGGCTGTATAGGGGTATCAGACGCCAGAAGTGTAAAGGGCAGATCACGGCAGCCCTGCTGAAACTGGCTGATCAGTTGGCGCAGATGAGTACGCTGCGCGTCAGCCTGCTGCACACACTCGAGCGCGGCTTGCAGTGCGCAGGCCTGTGCCGGAGGCATTGCCGTGCTGTAAATCAGATGGCGGGAAAACTGCAACAGATATTCAGCCACCGCCTGTGAGCACAATACCGCAGCGCCCCCGACACCCCATGCCTTACCAAAGGTGACAACCAAAATATCAGGTTTGATACCCGCAAGCGCACAACTCCCGCGCCCTTGCGGGCCGTGAATACCGATACCATGCGCGTCATCGACCAGTAACCACGCAGAATGTTGATTTGCGTGACGTTGTAACTCTGCCAGTGGTGCAAGATCGCCATCCATACTGAATACGCCTTCAGTGATAATCAGGGTATTTCCTGCTGGTGATGAACGAGCGGCCTGCTTTTCTAGCACACGAGAGAGCGCGAACAGATCATTGTGAGCAAAGCGCCGTAAGCTGGCCGGAGAGAGCATTGCCGCTTCAATCAGTGAGGCATGGCTGAGTTTATCGGCAACAATGTTGTCGCCCTCACCGCACAGGGCATGCACTACGGCCTGATTTGCGCTAAACCCGCTGATAAACAGTAAGGCGCGATCGTATCCGAGCCAGTCTGCCAACTGCGCTTCAAATTCAGCATGGGCTCGGGTGTGCCCTGAAACGTGGCCGGATGCCCCGCTTCCCGCGCCATATTGGTTTAATCCGGCTTGCCATGCGGCAATAATCTGGGGGTTTTTAGCCAACCCCAGATAGTCATTAGCCGCAAAGTTCAGATAGGTTTCTGGCACAGTGGCGTATGAATCTGTTAACTGTTCCGTGATATGTACAGTGCGATCACTGCCGTGCTGATTGATTACGCGCTGGCGCAATAGCCCCTGTGCTTCACGGGCAGCCAATGCACTGCTGATTTTATGTTGCCAGCTCATCGGCGCTGCACCTGTGTTTTAGTTTGCGTTGTTGCATCATAAAACAGGTTGCTACCGGTCTGCGATTGAGCCTGCATCACCTGCGCAGTCAGTCGGTCTGACAGCGCATTATCCCCCTGCTCGGTTGCCGATTCGGCCGAGTTAATCCCTAAGCGCGAGAACAGACGCACATCACTGTCCTCTTCCGGATTAGGTGTTGTCAGCAATTTACAGCCATAAAACACTGAGTTAGCCCCTGCCATAAAACACAATGCCTGCATCTGATCATTCATCTTTTCACGCCCTGCCGACAAGCGTACAAAAGAGCGTGGCAGCATAATCCGCGCAACCGCGATGGTGCGGATAAAAGTGAACGCATCCAGATCTTCGGCATCGGCCAGCGGTGTACCGGCTACTTTCACCAACATATTAATCGGTACACTTTCAGGGTGTGCTGGCAGATTAGCTAGCTGAACCAGCAATCCGGCTCGGTCTTGCGCACTTTCGCCCATGCCCACAATGCCGCCTGAACACACTTTCATACCTGCAGAGCGAACATGTGCTAAGGTATTCAAGCGATCATCGTAGGTGCGCGTGGTAATAATCTGCTGATAGAACTCGGGCGAGGTATCCAGATTATGGTTGTAGTAGTCAAGTCCCGCCTCTGCCAGTGTTTCCGCCTGATCACTTGTCAACATCCCAAGTGTCATGCAGGTTTCCAACCCGAGCTGTTTGACACCTTCTACCATTTTGACCAAATACGGCATGTCACGCGCTTTTGGGTTTTTCCAAGCAGCTCCCATACAAAAACGGCTCGAACCGGCCAGTTTTGCTTTGCGCGCCGACTCCAGCACGCTTTCCACTTCCAGCAAACGCTCAGCCTCAACGCCTGTTTGGTAACGCGCACTTTGCGGGCAATATTTACAATCTTCTGGGCAAGCACCTGTTTTTATAGATAAAAGTGTACTTACCTGCACATAATTAGGATCAAAATACTGCCGGTGCACCTGCTGGGCACGGTACAGCAGATCCATAAATGGCAGCTCAAACAACGCACGGCTCTGCTCTACTGTCCAATCATGACGAACGGTGTTATCGCCTGCTAATGTCTGCTGTACTGTCGGTTGCACTTTAGGCTGTTCCATACCTTGCTCCATGCTATTGCCGGATAAATAATCGTGAAAAAATTTTGGCTAGTGTAATTCTCATAGGTACACTGTCAATAACATGAATTAATAATGGTTTACATAAGGTTATTTTATCACCATGAATTTTGCTGCCGATCTTGAGTTTGATCAGCGCCATATCTGGCACCCTTACACATCCATGAGCCACCCACTGCCCTGTTATCCGGTAAAATCAGCACTCGGAACCCGTATTTATCTGGAGGATGGAACAGCACTGATTGACGGTATGTCATCATGGTGGGCTGCAGTACACGGCTACAACCATCCGGCACTCAATGCGGCGTTACAAGCTCAGATCCCCCAGATGTCGCACATTATGTTTGGCGGGATAACCCATCAGCCTGCAATAACACTGTGCCGCACGCTGGTGGATATAACCCCAGCCGAACTTGAGTGCGTATTTTTATCTGATTCAGGTTCTGTTGCGGTGGAAGTAGCCATGAAAATGGCGCTGCAATACTGGCATGCACGGGCAGAGCCTCGGGCAGAATTTCTAACTATTAAGCACGGCTATCACGGTGATACTTTTGGCGCAATGTCGGTATGTGATCCTGAAAATGCTATGCACGGCCTGTATCGGGGTTTTTTACCGCAACACCGTTTTGCTGATGCGCCACAGTGTGGATTTTATGATCCGTGGGATGAGCGTGATATCGCCTCTTTTGCCCAGCAGATAGCGCAGCACCACCAGACTATTGCGGCGGTGATCCTCGAACCTATCGTACAAGGCGCTGGCGGCATGCGAATTTATCACCCGAACTATTTACGGCACGTACGGGCGCTGTGTGATCAGTACGGTATCTTGCTGATTGCTGATGAAATTGCTACCGGATTTGGCCGCACCGGAAAGTTATTTGCCTGTGAGCACGCAGATATCACACCGGATATTTTGTGTCTTGGCAAAGCGCTGACGGGGGGATATCTGACACTCGCGGCCACCATTACCACCCGGCATGTGGCCGATACGGTCTGCAATGGTGAAGCAGGCTGCTTTATGCATGGTCCAACGTTTATGGCAAATCCACTGGCATGCAGCGTTGCCAACGCAAGTTTGGCGTTGTTAGCTACGGGAAAGTGGAAAACACAGGTGGCAAGCATTGAAGCACAGCTAAAAGCCGAACTGCTGCCACTGGCCACGTTATCAAGCGTAGCCGCCACACGGGTATTAGGTGCTATTGGGGTTGTCGAAATGAAAGAGCCGGTTTCAACCGCGCAATTACAGGCTCAATTTGTGCAGGCCGGTGTTTGGATACGACCGTTTGGAAAGCTGATCTACATCATGCCGCCCTATATCGCCACTCAAGATGATATACGGCAATTAGTACAGGCAATTTTCCACGTGATATCAGATAAATAACCGAGGTAAATCATTTTGGATAAACAGAGACCGCTTTACAGTGTAAAGCGGTGAATAACCTGATTAGCGCTGCCGCGCCAGACCAATGCCGGATCAGCCTTGGCTTGAATAAATTTCCCATCCACCAGCGCATCAATATAGGGCAATACTGCTTGTTGCGCGGAAGTCAATTCGGCACGGGTATATCCGCTCCATAACCAGATATCTTTATCTGGGCACTCGCGCTTCACCCGCTGCACCAGTGCAAGCACTGCCGATACATTTGCCGGATGCAGCGGATCGCCGCCGGAAAGAGATAACCCGCGCCGCTTGATGCGCGTATCTAGCAGATCAGCAATGATCTGCTCTTCCATCTCCTGTGTAAACAGGTGTCCAGAGTCAAGCCGCCATGTAGATTGGTTATAACAGCCCCGACACTGATGCTCACAACCTGATACAAACAGTGTACAGCGCGTTCCCGGCCCGTTAATCACATCGACCGGATAGTATTGATGATAGTTCACCGCAGTATTCCCACGTTAAGCGTTACTGTTCACAATGAAAAAAGTGACGCCGTCACACAAACCGAGGTGGTTTGCATAACAGCATCACTTAAATCAGATCGTATATCCGGCCTGCGTTACAGGTGCTTCACCCGGCGTTTAACCTCTTCTTGCTTACCATAGTTAAACGGACGTGCATCAGGGCTGCCCAGATAACCGCAAACACGACGGGTCACTGACACTTTGGTCGGCTCATGGTTACCACAGCGCGGGCAGGTAAAACCTTTACTGGTGCACTCAAACTCACCAGTAAAGCCGCACTCATAGCACTCATCTATTGGAGTGTTGGTACCGTAATACGGCACGCGGCTGTAGCTGTAATCCCACACATTTTCTAGCGCTTCAATATTGTGCTGCATATTCGGGTATTCGCCGTAACAGATAAAACCGCCGTTCGCGATAGCCGGATAAGGCATCTCAAAATCCAGCTTATCGTACGGATTCACGGCTTTTTCAACATCAAGGTGGAAACTGTTGGTGTAGTAACCTTTATCGGTAACGCCCGCAACAATACCGAACTCTTGCGTGTCTATTTTGCAAAAACGGCTGCACAGGTTCTCACTTGGCGTACTGTACAGGCTAAAGCCATAGCCGCTCTCTTCTTTCCATGCATCAGTGGCATCACGCAGACACTGCACAATTGCAATGGCTTTTTCACGCAGCTCGGCAGAGTCGTATACATGTGTTTGTGTACCGTATAGGGCATTCACGGTTTCATGCAGACCAATATAGCCAAGTGAAATAGAGGCACGGCCATGCTTGAAGATCTCCGCCACGCTGTCATCTGCGTTCAGACGTACGCCACATGCCCCTTCCATATACAAGATGGGAGCGACACGTGCTTTTACATCCTGCAAACGCGCAATACGGGTATCCAGCGCCTCTTTCGCTAGCAGTAAACGGGCATTCAGTAACCGGAAGAATGCCTGCTCATCGCCCTTCGCTTCTAATGCGATACGCGGCAGGTTCAGGCTGACAACACCAATATTGTTGCGGCCATCGTGGATCAGCTCACCCTCTTCCTCATATGTACCAAGGAAACTGCGGCAACCCATCGGGGTTTTGAATGACCCGGTAACTTCCACCACTTTGTCGTAGTTGAGAATATCCGGATACATACGCTTAGTGGCACACTCTAGTGCAAGCTGCTTAATATCGTAGCTCGGATCACTCGGCTTATGGTTCAGGCCATCTTTAATCGCAAACACCAGTTTCGGGAAAACGGCGGTTTTACACTTTTTACCCAAACCAGCGATCCGGTTTTTCAGTATTGATTGCTGGATCAGGCGTGATTCCCATGAAACACCCAGCCCAAAACCAAAGGTGACAAACGGGGTTTGCCCGTTTGCCGTGTGTAGCGTGTTCACTTCATACTCCAGTGACTGGAATGCGTCGTAACACTCTTTTTCGGTACGAGCATGTGCAAAAGCCGCCGGATCGGCAATATCCCACTCCAGCGCAACCGCATGGTGCTTTTGATAGCTGGCCGTAACATAAGGCGCAAGTATCTCATCAATCCGGTTAATGGTCGTGCCGCCATAAATATGGCTCGCCACCTGTGCGATAATTTGTGCGGTCACCGCTGTTGCAGTTGAAATTGACTTTGGCGTATCAATTTCAGCATTTCCCATCTTAAAGCCGTGTGTCAGCATGCCTTCAAGATCAATCAGCATGCAGTTAAACATCGGGAAGAATGGTGCGTAATCCAGATCATGGTAGTGCAAATCACCGCGCTCATGAGCTTGTGCGACATCACGTGGCAATAAATGCTGCAAGGCATAGTGCTTAGCCACGATACCGGCCAACAAATCACGCTGAGTCGGGATCACTTTACTGTCTTTATTCGCATTTTCATTTAACAAAGCGGCATTGCTCTGCTCAATTAATCCGCGAATTTCGCTGTTCAAGCGGCTGGTTTTTTCACGCGCAATATCACGATCGTGGCGATACTCAATATAGGCTCTTGCAACCGCTTTATGCGGCCCAGACATTAGCTGATTTTCCACTGCATTTTGAATGGTATGAATGGCCACTTCCTGCGCGCCATCAAGGGAAGATTCAACAGCCTCAGCCACGGCCTCAGCATAGGCAGGTTCCATCACTTCAACCGTTCGAGCGGCACTGATCACTGCGTTTTTAATCATTTTGGCATCGAACGCTACACGGCACCCGTCACGCTTAATTACAACCGGCTTCACTGAACTTCCTCCACTTGCTACCAACTCGCCATACTTTATGCAAAACACTAAATATTGATGAGATGATAAAGCTATCTACTAGATGTGGTGTATTAGGCGAGATTACGCGGTTTGATACCTTGATCTTGATCAACTTTTTTTCGTGAGCGATTCTTTCCCATGCAATATTATTACGCTTCGTCGGCCACTTCACATCGCCCCTTATCAGATTATATTTCGCTTGTTAACTGCTTTTTCCGCTCAATTTTCACCCTCCTTTCTATTCAACAATACACCAGAGAAAATGTGCCGAAAAAAGGGTTCACCACGCGGCAAAAAAACGGGCATTGAATACCGAAGCACGCACTTTTTTCACTTCCATAATCAACAAATCGCATACCCGTATTTCTATTACTGTATTGAGCACCAAAATAGCGTTTTAAAGGCATAAAAAAACCCGCCATTCTGAAGTGAAGGCGGGTTATTGATCATAGTGAATATTTGTCGGCACGTACTATGATCTGTTTTACGAATTTACTTCGCGGCATCCTGATGATCTTCATGCGGATGCTTTTTCTCGCGTTTTTCAGCTCGACGTTCTTGTTGAGTTTTCTGTGGCTTTTTCTTTAAATCGTGGCTCATATTAACTCTCCAGATCAGTGAAACTGACTCTATTTACCGCCTGTTGGCCTGAAATAGCAAGCCATAGCTCACGCTAATCTTGCGCTACAGCGTAACGTTAACTTGCCTCTGACTGGAAAAATGGCACTTGTATCTTTCCGTTACCGGCTGTTTACTCTTCCCTTATCATGTCTGTTTTAAAGCCTGTTTGCGTTTTATATGGCGGTCATAGCGCGCCAGTAAATAGGCATAAAGACCACCTACCGCAGCGCCAAAGAGGTGGCTTTCAAAACTAACCCGTAACTGGGTGGGAAAAAGGCCAAAAAACATCACGCCGTAAACCAGCACCACTGCAAAAGCAATCAGCAATGATTTAACACTACGCAAGATCAAGGCATATACCAGCAAATAGGCCCACAGCCCGTAAACAACCCCGCTTAACCCCACATGATAAGCCTGACGCGCAAACAACCACACCAGCATACCGCCACCGGCCCACACCAGCGCCAGCAAACCGTAATAGCGCCCAGCTCCGTACCGTGAAACCAGCCACGATAACAGTGTAAAGGGCAATAAATTACTCAGTAAATGGGCCCATGACCCATGAATCAGCGGAGCTAACAGCAATGCAGGCAGCAGATTTGCACTGCCCGGCTGTAAACCAAACCGCACGAAATAACCGCCACTGAGCATATTTAGCAGCTGAAAAAAAAGGCACAGCACATCAATCGCCAGAATTACCCACACCACACGCGGTAAACGTTTCATCATATTTTCCCTGCTTATTTACTGTCTCGTCGTGCCCATAAACCTAAATGAAACCAACACCAACTCCCTGCTTTCACAAAAAAGAGTCGTGGTTTTCCCCCAACCCTGTAAACATTTTCCCCAATTACGCCGCTGCTCAGCCTTACGCACCTTAATTTTTTAACTCTCTGCCACCCTTTTACGGATTTGAACAGATCATGGAAACGCTCAATCACCAGTTGTTTTTGCTGATTAATGCCAGCAGTACGCACCCGTTACTCCGGTTTATTTTTGCCCAATTTATGGCAACCTGGATGATCTACCTGATCCTCAGCGCACTGAGCCTCGCTCTGCTTTTCGGGCCACCCAAAGTCAAAGCCGTCATTATCACCGCATTCGGATGCGGGCTGTTGGGCTATCTGCTCTGCACCATTATCGGCCTGATTTTTCCGCACCCACGACCTTTTATGCTACCCATCGGGAAAACTTTCCTGTATCACTCCGCCAATGCCTCATTTCCCAGCGGACATGCCACCTTGGTCTTCAGCCTCGGGTTCTCTTTATATCTCTCGCGCTTTCGGGCTGCAGGTGCTGCCATTTTACTGACCGGAGCTGGCATCGGCTGGGCCAGAGTCTTTCTCGGCGTACACTTTCCCTTTGATATTCTTGGCGCTGTTCCGGTCAGCCTGTTCGCCGCATGGCTAACACTGCCGGTTGGCAAAAAAGTACAAGCAAAAATCAACACCTACTTTGAAGGATGCAAAGCATGGTAAGTGCATAATTTGTGTACCACTAAACGCTGTGGCTAATCGCTCAGCATTCAAAAATATCGCGCTGAAAAGCATAGCCAATAGCCAATGGCTATGCTTGTAGTATGTCGTCTTACTTGTAGTATTCTTGCTGGTAGTATAGGTATAGTGCAGCAATTACCCTTTTTATTGAGCATGGAATGCAGCACATGAGCCTACCACGCATACTGATTCTTGGTGCAAACGGCTATATTGGTACCAGTTTAATTGCACACCTTATACCGCAAGGTTATAACATCCGCGCCGCAGCACGTGATACCACCACTCTCAGCAATCAAGCATGGGCAACATCACCACAAGTTGAGTTAGTCTACGCTGACTTACAAAAAGCAGACACACTCAACAGTTTACTTACCGACATTGATATCGTGTATTACCTTGTACACAGCATGAATGATGGCAACCACTTTCTGGCACAAGAGCAGAGTGCAGCCACACATTGCGCACAAGTATTACAGCAATCATCCGTGAAAAAAGTCATCTACCTTGGCGCATTACAACCACACGCAAAACAATCAGAACACCTGCAAGCCCGCCGGATTACCGGAGAGATCCTACGCAGCAGCGGTATTCCGGTTATCGAGCTGCGCTCTGGTATTATTGTCGGCGCAGGATCAGCGGCATTTGAAGTGATGCGTGATCTGGTCAATCACCTGCCGATAATGATCACCCCACGCTGGGTGCGCTCGAAAACCAGCCCGATCGCCCTTGATAACCTGCTGTTCTATCTCTCTGCGTTGATCAACACCCCCATTAACGACGGTATTTTTGATGTCGGTGGGCCTGACTATATCAGCTACCAAGATCAGATGAAGATGTACGCCGATATTACCGGTAAATCCTGCATCATCATTCCCGTGCCGTTTTTATCTCCGGCACTCTCTGCAAAATGGCTACGCATAATTACCACCGTACCGATAAACATTGCCCGCGCACTGATTGGCGGGTTATCGCACGATCTTCCCGCTGACAGCGCCCCGCTTCAGGCACTGATCCCGCAACATCTTCTTAGCTACCAAGAAGCCGTCAGTGAAACCCTCAAACACGGCTCTGATTTTCTCGACTCCGCCCGCTGGGGATACGATGCCGATGCAAAATCAACATGGAAAGCCGATTACAGCTTCTATCCTAAAAATGCTGGTTATCGCCTGGCCACCCGCGTAAGCAGTAAAGAGTTATGGGAAGAGATCAACAAAGTTGGCGGCAATCATGGTTACTTTTATGCCGATATTTTATGGACAACCCGCGCGCATCTAGACCGTTTATTCGGGGGGAAACCTCATGTGCGTCAGCGCCCTGCGCATGCTGAGTTGCAAGTAGGTGACAAAGTAGACTCGTGGAAAGTGATTTGTGCTGATCCGGAAAAAAAACTGAGCTTATTATTTGGAATGAAAGCACCGGGCTTAGGCCGGCTCGATTTCACCATAACGGAAAAAAATAACCTGCGCTATCTGGATGTCAGAGCTTGGTGGCATCCGGCCGGTTTTCCGGGGTTACTTTACTGGTTTGCAATGATGCCTGCTCACCTGTTTATTTTTCGCGGTATGTGCATGCAAATCGTTAAAAATGTACTCAAAAATCAAAAACGCTAACCGTTTTAAAATCAGCTAGATAACAGACATTCCACCAAGCTAAAGCAACAAAAAAGCTATGTACACCACATGTACATGGCTTTATCACTGTATTAATTTGTTATTGAGGCAATTCGCTACCGATTACTCGGTTTCAGTAGCTTGACTCACCACCGTATGCGGTAAAATCAGATTCAGCAATACGGCAACCAGTGAGGCCAGCCCTACTCCTGCCAACGCAAAACTGCCGATTTTCAGCTCAAGAGCACCAATACCGATAGTCAGTGTCACCGCTACAATCGCAATATTGCGTGGCAGACCCAGATCAACTTTCGCATCAATCAGGGTTTTCAGCCCAATTGCCGCAATAGAGCCAAACAGCAGCAACATAATTCCGCCCATCACCGGCATAGGAATAGAGGTCAGCAGCGCATTAAACTTGCCCACGAATGCCAAAATAATGGCAAAAATAGCCGCCCATGTCATAGTCAGCACTTTAAAATTACGCGTCAGCATCACAGCACCGGTGACTTCCGCATAGGTAGTCACTGGCGGGCCACCGATCAAACCGGCAAAACAGACACCTAAACCATCACCAAATAATGTACGGTGTAATCCCGGTGATTTGGTGTAATCTTTGCCTGTTACACCACCAATGGCCATCACGCCACCGATGTGTTCAATACAAGGTGCAATAGCTACCGGCAGCATAAACAGCGCCGCAGCCCAGTTGATCTCCGGTGTAATGAAGGTAGGGATCACAAACCATGCAGAAGCTGACAATTGTTCAACATTGACAATACCTGCCATCATTGACGCTACGTAACCGACAACCACACCCGACAGTATCGGCAGCAGACGTATCCACCCCTTACAAAAAACGGCGGTAATCAGTGTAGTAGCCAAAGAGATGCCTGCTAAACCAATGGCCATATCCAGTGGAATAATCTGCTCACCGTTCACCCGCCCCATTGCCATATTGCAGGCCACCTGCGCCACCGACAAACCAATCACCATGATCACCGGCCCAACCACTACCGGAGGCAATAGCCGGTGTACAAAGTTGACGCCCCGAGCACGAATAACACCGGCAAAAACAAAGTACATGATACCGGCCATACACAGACCAAACATGGTCGAAGGCACACCCCATGTCTGCGTGGCATAAATAATCGGCGCAATAAACGCAAAGCTTGATCCCAAAAAGATAGGCACTTGATTACGCGTACTGATCTGAAACAGCAGTGTTCCAACCCCTGCCCCTAGCAGTGCCATTGAAGGATTTAAACCTGTCAGAAGCGGAACAAGAACCATTGCACCGAAGGCCACAAACAGAATTTGTAATCCGGCAA
Source organism: Plesiomonas sp. ISS29 (assembly GCF_056522795.1). NCBI lineage: Bacteria > Pseudomonadati > Pseudomonadota > Gammaproteobacteria > Enterobacterales > Enterobacteriaceae > Plesiomonas > Plesiomonas sp. ISS29. The sequence continues at coordinate 1,989,996 of NZ_JAWRZQ010000001.1, read as the reverse complement.
TACTTTGTCTTAAAGAAGAGAACATTCTGAACCTTATAAAACAGACAGAATAAAATATAGGGGTAGCAAACCGTTTATTCATATGATGAATAGTGTGGGTTACTAAAGTCTGCTGCTATCTATCATCAGAAGTGTGGGTACGCAGGAAAAGAATTCGATACGTAAACAAAGATATACAAGCATCGAGGTCAGGATCATACGGTATCTTGGCCAAAATGCCAAACGTTTGCGGCAACAAATAAAAAAATGGCACAACGTAAGTGCGCCACTTTTACTACACTGAAATATGCAAAAAAAATCAAAATATAGCTCTGATTAATTGCATCAAAGCCCATTATTTATTTCAATGAGTCATGAAAAAGCGTGATATTACTCTGCAGATTCATCTTTATATTTTGCTGCAACTTCTTTAATCAGCACCTGTAACTCACCTTTTTGTGCCATTTCCAGCATAATATCACAACCGCCAACCAGCTCACCTTCAACCCACAATTGCGGGAAAGTTGGCCAGTTAGCAAATTTTGGTAACTCAGCACGGATATCTGGGTTTTGCAAAATATCAACATAGGCAAAACGCTCACCACAGCTCATTACTGCTTGTACTGCCTGAGCAGAAAAACCACAGCTTGGCAACTTCGGTGACCCTTTCATATACAGAATAATCGGGTTTTCAGCCAGCTGTTGCTTAATTTTATCAATGGTTTCCATTGTTAACCTCTATTGCCCATCATTGAATGTAAGTATGTTCTGATTCTACCGAGTCTGAGCATAAATAAAAAATCCCATTTTTTATAGGGATATCGCTTTTTGTAATTTATTGGTGTCTAAAACAGGTATGCACGCTTATGTACTGAGTTTTTATTCAGCATCCCCGTGCGCATCGAAACGCACATCAAGCTCCCCTGTTTTTTCGCTAGACTACCAAGATGTAACGATACCTGCAGATATATTTACACGTTATGCTCGCTAATATCCTTTTAATATAGGAAAAACTTGCTAAAATCCCAAACCATAACAGTTATACAACAGCCCTTCGGGGCAGATCATCTCAAGTTTGATGAGTGATTTTAGGAAGCAAGAAAACTTGGGCTATGCCCTAACAATAACGGAGATCATGGCAATGTCTTTCGAATTACCTGCACTACCATATGCAAAAAATGCACTTGAACCACACCTGTCAGCTGAAACGCTGGAGTTCCATTACGGCAAACACCACAACACTTATGTGGTTAACCTAAACAATCTGGTTCCAGGTACTGAGTTTGAAGGCAAATCATTAGAAGACATCGTAAAGAGCTCTTCTGGCCCTATCTTCAATAACGCAGCTCAGGTATGGAACCACACCTTCTACTGGAACTGCTTAGCACCTCAAGCTGGTGGAGAGCCTACTGGCGCACTGGCTGATGCTATCAACAGTACTTTCGGTTCATTTGATGCTTTTAAAGCACAATTTAACGATGCCGCAGTTAAAAACTTCGGATCAGGCTGGACATGGCTGGTTAAAAAAGCTGACGGTTCATTGGCAATTGTTAGCACATCAAATGCAGGCTGCCCGCTCACTGAAGGCCATACACCGCTGCTAACTGTTGATGTGTGGGAGCACGCTTACTACATTGATTACCGCAATGTGCGCCCTAACTACCTCAATGGTTTCTGGGCACTGATCAACTGGGAATTTGTTGCACAAAACCTGGCAGCATAAATATCTCTGATCCCCTCGCTAGCTAAAAAGCCTTTATTATTTCGATAAAGGCTTTTTTTTGAAAAAAAACAAAAAAATACACCTATTGTAAGTAATGGTTGATACGGGTAACTAAAAAATCATATAGTTAACCAATCTGCCTAACACTTGATCGTGGTTATGATTTCAAAGAAAAAATCCCATTTAATTATTTATTCATTATTATTGATTAACTTTTCAAGTTCAGCCTCTTGCTGGCTGGTTGGTGATATAAAAGGTTATAACGCTGAAGGCCATCATTCTGATCTTTACTATGGCGCTGATCACCAAAGTAAGTTTATTGTTAAAATTAGTGATAAACTAACAAAAATAACTCCAAGCAATCTTAATTTTATCTCTATTGGTAATAAAACAGCAGCTGGCGTTTATGATGAAGGTAATGTAACCACGATTGAATCATGGTCTATATCAACAGATGAAAAAAAGGTCTTTATCAGCCGAGTTCGCACCGGAGATATAGAAACTGAAGGTGCTGAGGCATTCCAAGGTAATGTAATATCGCGTTGCCAATAGCACTATTGGCCACCCTAAGTTATAAATATTACAGTGTAATACTAGTGATAGGATGGTTAATCACCTGCTCTTTAGACAATGGTCGACTAAAGAAAAACCCCTGCGCATGATCAACGTTCAGATTACGCAAATAAGCCAGTTGTGCTGGGGTTTCAACACCTTCTGCAACTACTTCCATACTCATGGAATGAGCCATATGCAGTATCGAGTCAAGTACTGGTGTATTGATAGTCTCTAACCCAATAGAGTGAATAAAGCCTTTATCTATTTTCAGATAATCTACTTTATGCTTTTGTAGATAAATTAATGCGCTGTGCCCAGTACCAAAATCATCAATAGCAATCAAAAATCCTAACTCCCTGAGCTTCACAAAGATATGCTCTGCACTCTCGTCGTCTTGAATCAAGACTCTTTCAGTTATCTCAAGTACGCACGTAAAATGGTTTTGTGGTAACTGCTGGTAAAAGGCCGTTAAATCATCAATAAAATGGGGCGTATTGAGGTGAAGTGCTGAAATATTAATCGCTATTTTTGTAGGCGAAGGATACTTTTCTGCCAGTTCAGCACTGTCTTTGATAATTAATTTGAACAAGTGTTGTGTTAATTGAACAATCACACCTGAATTTTCTGCATAATTGATAAATTGATCGGGTGGAATCAAGCCTTCTGTTGGGTGTCTCCAGCGTAATAACACTTCAAACCCACTCAAAGATCCATCGTGTAAACTAAATACAGGTTGATACAGTACAAAAAACTGGTCATTTTTGATGCCACGCAAAATAAGGGTTCGCATATCTCTGTTGTTACCCAGATAAAAGTAGGATAACAAACCACTCATTGTGGCAATCAGCGCAGAAAAAAATGAAATTTCATACCAAGCAGAAAGAGGCAGCTTATCGCCAAAAACATAGACTTCATAACCGTGTCGCTCTGACGCTATTTTAACAACAGGGGTAGGAAGTTCACTCTTTGAGATTATTTTATCTGCAAATGTTGTGACGGCTTTATTGTTGATTACAAGCGCTAAATCATCAATCCGTTCAGAGGTAAAAACTATCGTTTTATAGCTCTGAATTGAGAGCGGAATGGTCGCCAGAATACCGGTTTCATTACTTACCGAACCAGCCGCAGCATTACCTGTCCATAACGTAATAACCGGTGCATTCGGTGAAGATAATGTACCTTGGCTTAAGCCGATACTGTATTCTTCACCTAAATTAACCCCCAATAGGTATTTTTCAACCCGCTCTGACATATCACCTAACGATGATGAACAATATGCCGTACCCTTTCTGACTAATATATAAGATCGAACTTCAGTATTATACGATGCACGTTTTATCAGTTTATCACGGACACTATCACAGGTAAGATTCTGAATTGTTGAAATATACAACATATCATCAACAATTTTATCTATTTTATCATCCATGACTTTTCCAACACTATACATAACACTTTGTCTAAATAAATCCTGTTGATAACTAGCGAAAAGCCAGATGCAGAAAAAAACCAGCAGAAAAACGAATGTACTTATCAGTGATATTATATATTTTTTATTCTTCACGCTTCACTCACCTAGATAAGATACAAAAAAGATGAAAACCACTACCGCCTAAGTAATCTCCACATACAGCTAAACTCAGGAAGTAGCAAACATCAAATAGCACAAAAAGCTAAAATCAGAGTATAAGATAGAATGCTACCCAATGGTATATTTTCACTGCATATAAAATATCTTTTATATCGATTAAGAATGAAAACTTAAGATCAATACCCGATAGGAAATAAATTAATCTGAATATTGGTAGCACGTTCCGAAAGAGGTTCACAGCGTTTGTTATCTAAATTACAAATAACACCATTACTAAACTGAATATGATGCTCACGCCCAGTAGCAATATTAGTAGTAGTAGTAGTAGTAGTAGTAGTAGACACGGAGCCTGTAGAGACTGAACCAGAAAGCCCCTGACCACTACCTGTCATCCTCTCATCTATATTTGACGATCCGTCTTTATTTTTGGCCAAATTAAAATAATTTGAAGTCAATTGCGCAGAGATACCCTCTTTAGTAGCACAGAATTTAGCAACACGATCACATACCACACCCTGCTCAGGAATAAAGATATCAGGTAATATTTGCTGAACAGATTCATAGAGTGCTCCTAACCCTATAGCAATCACGATGAGTACAGTGAACGGATTCATGATCATATCCATCACGGGTATATTACCTAGAGTATAATCGAGAATAAAAATCATACAAACCAATAGCTAAAATAACATTTACTTTTACTTCTCCCCTTCAATCTGCAGTGAAAAAACACTGAATCACATGCTATTTAGGTATAAAAAAACACTTTCACACTGGAACAAATGGCTAAAATAAGAGTCTTTTATTGTGTTAATCACGGTTTTTATACAAAAAACAGCATAAACAATTACCTAACCTGTTGTCACAGACAAATAACATGCTACCCTGCATCATGCTATGGATGCTCTACTTTACTTGCTATCAGGTTGTATTAGATGAACGGAATCAAATCGGTTACTACAAGACTCTCATCAGCTAAAGGGATCTCTCTTTCGCTGTTTACACTGCTGACCAGTGCTTACATTGGTTTAGTACTTAACTGGCCATTTTACGCAAATTTGTATGACATTTTTTCGCAAATGCCCACAGTAAACAGTTTATTTGTCATATCTATTCCATTTTTCATTGTTGCAACACTTAATTTTCTACTCAATTTGCTCAACTGGCGATATTTTATAAAACCTTTTTTTATACTATTAGTCATAACATCTGCTTTAGTTTCTTATGCCATGACAAAATATGGCGTAATTTTCAACCAAGATATGATCCAAAACATCTTTGAAACTAATACCAGCGAAGCAAACTCCTATTTTAGTTTGTCCGCACTTTTTTGGTTTTCACTGACGGGGTTATTACCTGCAATCATCATTTTATTCACCCCAATCAATTACAGCTCTTTTTTAAAACAACAAGGCTGGCGATTGCTATCATTGGCAATATCACTACTTATCGTAGGAATTATCGCCCTCTTCTTTTATAAAGACTATGCCTCTGTTGGACGAAATAATCCGACACTGCGTGCGATGATCATACCTACGTATTATGTGAACAACACTTACAAGTATATTAAAAGAATACACTTCTCTAAGCCTGTTGTTTATCAGCAAGTCGGTCTAGATGCTAAATTAGCCGCCCCCACCATCGGAAATAGTGACAATTCAGCCGAAAATACCAAGCCAACAGTATTCTTTTTACTCGTAGGTGAAACGGCACGCAGTCAGAACTATGCGCTGAATGGTTATGATAAACCAACCAACCAATATACGGCAGATCTTGGGGTTATCTCATTTAAAGATGTCCGCTCATGTGGTACGGCCACTGCGGTATCTGTTCCTTGCATGTTCTCAAATTTAGGCCGAAGTAATTACAATGATGCACAAGCCAAAAATCAGGATAATGCTCTAGATATCTTGCAACGGGCTGGCGTTGATATGTTATGGAAAGAGAATGATGGAGGCTGTAAAGGGGTCTGTGATCGTATTCCAAACGTAAAATTAGATGTAAAAGAAAAAAATGGGCTCTGCAATGGTTCAACTTGTTATGACGGTGCATTTCTACTCGAATTAGAAGATGATATGCAGAATGTTTCAGGTTCAAAAATGGTTGCTCTGCATCTGATTGGAAGCCATGGCCCAACATACTATTTACGCTATCCAAAAGATAAGCGTACTTTTATTCCTGACTGTCAACGCAGTGATATTGAGAACTGTACTCAACAAGAACTCATCAACACATACGATAATACGATTCTTTATACTGATTTTGTGATGTCTGAAATCATCAAGATGCTGAAGAAATATGAAGAGAAGTATAACGTTGCCCTGCTTTATCTCTCTGATCACGGTGAGTCTCTTGGTGAAAACGGCCTTTACCTACACGGCACACCGTATAGCCTAGCGCCAGAATATCAGACAAAAGTGCCAATGATCACCTGGTTCTCTGACGGTTTTGCAAAAACAAATAATCTTAATCTCACCTGCCTAAAAGAGAAAGCTCAAACAGAGAGTTTTTCACATGATAATCTGTTCAACTCACTGCTAGGGATCATGAACGTAAAAACATCGGTCTATCAATCTGAACTGGATATTTTTAGCAGCTGTCGCCGGTAAAGTCGATAAGCCATCATAATTACGGCACAAAGCCCTGTAATACCTACAGGGCTTTACTTTTTATACTGAAGTACATACAAACCAAGTACCCGCATCAGATTGTACTGTCTACTTACAACTCGTTATAACATTATTAGCTTATATTATTGCTTTTGTCATCGCTGTAATACTGAGCAAAGCCATAAATACGGCTGAAATCCCCAGATCCCAGCAGTAAATTAATGAATCATGATAGTTGGTTGTATCAGTATAAAGCTGACGTATCAATTCGAATAAAAAAACAGCAGATAACACGCCTGTAATGAGAGCAAACAACACCCTGAACGTTAATACATGCACTATTATCTTTTTTAAGTTCATTCCATTTATCATCAACATACTTACACCTGATATGCATCCATGAACACAAGTTACTTTTACTTAACCCGCTATTAAGGCAAAAGCCATATTATCCGGTGACTTTCATGATAGCTATCATTCATCCCTATTTTGCTGTGTGCCCAGCAATTAACTTCTGAAGCAACACTGCATAGCCTACTCTTTTTGAGATTATTTTCTAATAAAATTAACCACAAGCCCTTATAGACAATAATGAATATAAGTAAAAATAAAAAATAACCATTAAAAACAAACGCTTACAAGTTTAATCCGGTTGTTTTCATGATGGGATTCAATAACAAAAATAAGTTTAAAGCCTTATTTTTAAAGATTAAATACTGCTTAAACACAATTAAAACGCATGTAAATGCATAATAAATAACCAGAAGAACATAATCTGAAACAATTTAATGTAAGATATGAATGCTATAACACAAAATCACATCACTTTACTCAACTATTTCCTGTACTTTCTTTTCATCCAAAACAAAGCTCAAACATATTATTTTTTGATGAAACTCTTTCATCTACAGGCCATTCCTGAGAGTATTGATAGCATTATGTTCAAGTTACACCATGACTATTAACATTGATGAGGAAATATTATGCGCATTTTACATACCATGCTGCGGGTAACCGATATGCAACGTGCTATTGATTTTTATACCCGCATTTTAGGCATGAATTTGCTGCGTACCAATGAAAATGAAGAGTATAAATACTCTTTAGCCTTTGTCGGTTATGGTGATGAAAGTACCGGTGCGGTAATTGAGTTAACATACAATTGGGGTGTTGAGCAGTATGAGATAGGCACTGCATTTGGGCATATTGCACTCGGTGTTGATGATGTTGCTGCAACCTGTGAAGCTATTCGTAATGCTGGTGGTAAAGTAACCCGAGAAGCTGGCCCAGTGAAGGGTGGAAGCACCATTATTGCGTTTGTTGAAGACCCTGATCACTACAAAATTGAGCTGATTCAAAATAAACAAGCATCTGTTGGATTAGGTTGATTTTCATACCCCGATTCACTCTGCGGTGATAGAGCAGTATAGATTAATATAGCCACAATCAAATATCGGTAAAGTGATGAAAATGGCACTTTACCGATATTTTAATCAGCGCTATAGACTGCTTTCTGAACCACGTGCTAGCGAGATAATCAATCGTCGATTCAGCCCACGGTGGGTTGGTGAGCGATTATCTGCCACAGGGCGTTTATCACCATAAACCTGTAATTGGATTTGCTCAGGTTTCAGCCCTAATTTAACGAAATATTTCTGAATGGTTTCCGCGCGTTTTCGTGCCAACTCTTCACTGTTGATAACCACTTCTCTATCATCGCCATGTGCGGCCACCAGCACCAATTCAACATCTTTAATATGCTTTACATATTCAGCTATTTTTGCCAGTTTTTGCTGCGAATCGGCCACCAAAAATTCACTATCTGGCTGATAATGCAATACGGTATAAGCAATATCATCAAAGTTGTACGGTAATAATCGCTGCACACACGCCAAATACTGTTTGTATGCCGGTTTAAAGTACGCCGGTGATAAACTCACTTGTACCTGACTATGCCCGTAATAAGCATCACGGTATTGCAGTGTCGGTAAGCGCCCTTTCTCGAGCGCCGCAAGCATTTGCCATGCATACTTATCTGCTACATAACCATCAAACTGCTGAAACAGTGTCAATGTAGTGACTGGCTCAGATGTTGTACCCGGCATCCAACGGGGTGGCAAGGTCAGTAAGTTGGTACGGCGGGTCTCAGCCATTGGGCGCAACATTCTCAACTCAAAATCGAGGTTGATTTTTTTACTAGCCCGGCTAGTAAATGCACCCGTGCCATAATTGGGGATCACATGTTCTAAACGGCATTCAAGCGGTGAATCTTGTGTCATTACCCATTTTGAATCATCGATGCCGGCAAAAAACACCGTATCTGCCCACAAAGGAAGGCTGTTCATCAATAATCCAGCCAGAGCGATCTGTAGGCTGCCACGCGTAATACGACACTTTATCATTTTATTACCACTCCTGAATGCTCCCTTCTTAACGGCAAAGCGAAGGAATACTTTAGTTAACCCCCATAAATTGCAATAATAGAGCGCTAATCCGTGTCATTTATACAGCAGCAAAGAGAGTCCATGGCTAAAATAACCGATCCTAACAGCCTGAGCGCCCGTTTTCGTGGCTACTTCCCTGTCGTGATTGATGTTGAAACAGGCGGCTTTAACGCAAAAACGGATGCTCTTTTAGAGATTGCCGCAGTCACGCTGAAAATGGATGAGAACGGTTGGTTACTGCCCGATCAAAAATTAAGTTTTAACGTTGAGCCTTTTGAAGGGGCGAATTTAAACCCTGAAGCGCTAGCCTTTACCGGCATTGACCCGTACCACCCACTGCGTGGAGCGGTAAGTGAATATGATGCCTTGCATGAAATATTTAAAGTTGTGCGCAAAGAGCTGAAAGCCGCTGAGTGTAACCGCGCAATTGTCGTAGCACACAATGCTGCCTTTGATCACGGTTTTTTAATGGCAGCCGCACAGCGAGCAAACCTAAAACGTAACCCTTTCCACCCTTTTGCAACGTTTGATACTGCTGCACTCAGTGGTTTGGTGTTGGGGCAAACCGTACTGGCAAAGGCGTGTAAAACAGCACAAATTCCCTTTGATAATCATCAGGCACACTCCGCATTGTATGATACCGAGCGCACCGCAGAGCTGTTTTGTGAACTGGTTAACCGCTGGAAACGTTTAGGTGGGTGGCCATTGGCGATTGATTCAGAAGATACACCTGAAGCGCTTGATCAAACAGTTGATGAAAAAAGCAATGAAACACCAGAGTAATACTGTGATATAAACCAGCAGCACAAGCAATAATCCTGCGGGAATTCATTATTTCCCGCATAATCTCTTTTCCAATATACCCTATCCGATTATATATAAATCAATGAAGTGTGATGCTCTTCTAACACTACATTATTCGGCTTCTTTTCATCCCTTGCCGAGCCCAAAAATGCTCAGACTCCCATTGACATCAAGTTTATGCTATATTAATAGCTTATTATTCTGCCCTATCGGAAAAAAACATGTCAGTCGAAGCTACTTTACTGCAACGCAGCAACACCCATTGTGAACTTTGTGCAAGCGAACAAGATCTTGTTGTTTATCCTGTTCCACACTCTGCTGCTGATGATGCTGATCACAGTGTATTGTTATGTGAAACCTGCCGAACTCAGATTGAAAACCCAGCACTGACTGATGTCAGCCACTGGCGTTGCCTGAACGACAGCATGTGGAGCCAAGTTCCCGCAGTACAAGTTATGGCATGGCGTCAACTCAAGCAATTATCAAGCGAAGTATGGGCGCATGATCTGCTGGATATGCTCTATCTTGATGACGAAACTCTTGCATGGGCTGCAGCCGGTGTAGCAGAAGAGTCTGATGATACCCAGCCTACACTCGACAGCAACGGCAACCCGCTGCAAGACGGTGATTCCGTTACCCTGATTAAAGACTTAGTCGTGAAAGGCGCTAACTTCACAGCAAAACGCGGCACTATGGTGAAGAATATTACGCTGACGAGCAACCCTGAGCATATCGAAGGCCGAGTTAACGGCGTACATATTGTTCTGGTTGCCGCTTTCCTTAAAAAAGCCTAAGTCTGCCTGATAATCGCCTCATCATGGCCATATATTATGCTCGGCATACAATATGACCTGTATGCAATGTATTATGTTATTAACATATGTTGTTGATGGGGCGAAAGATCCCAAAAGTAAAAAGACTAGATAAAAGAAAGAAGAAAGAAGAAAGAAGAAAGAAGAAAGAAGAAAGAAGAAAGAAAATATCAGGGATAACAGAAATAGGACAACAAAATATACCGAAAATCGGCATAAAAAAAACGCCGATATCATATCGGCGCCGCAAAAATATATGTTCGCTATAATGCAAATAAATTGAAGGAAGTTAAGACAACGTGGAGTACAGCATCCATCGCATAAATACTGTATTCACCTGCGTAGAAGAGTATGCGACAACTATCTATCTGCTACTTTGATTTTGCTCAATATTTCGGTCATCGTTATCAAACGTAGCCATAAAAGCCTCTCATTGCGCATGATTACAGCTACAACCAGCGCTTTTTCTTCAGCCAAATACCTATACCGATAGCAACCACCACCAGTGTTGCGCAAAACAGCGTAAAACTACCGCGAAACCCCTCACCTGGAATACCCTCTAGATTAACGCCAAACAACCCTGTCAAAAATGATACCGGTAAAAACATCATTGCCAACAGTGACATAACATATGTCCGGCGATTCATGGCATCAGCCAGTAAATTGGCAATTTCATCGGCCAATACCGAGGTACGCGAAATAGCGGCATCCAGATCATCGAGTGTACGGCCAAGGCGTTCGGAAACATCCTGCATCCGGCGTTTATCCTCTTCGCTAAACCACGGAATTTTCTCTGCGGCAATGCGTGAGTACACATCCCGCTGCGGTGAAAGATAACGGCGCAAAATGATTAATTGTTTGCGAATTAGCCCCAGTTGGCCACGATCAGGCACTTTGTGCTCAAGCAGACCATCTTCCAATTCAATAATGGTTTCATGCAAATCATCAATAAACTCAGAGGCGTAGTCGGTCATTGCATCACACAGTTCAACCACCCACTCGCTGCTGTCGGCCGGCCCGTTACCCGACCAAAGTGTTGACTCAACATCCTCCACCGGAAATAAGCGGCGTTTACGGGTTGAAACAATCAACTCGCTAGTGATGTAGGCTCGCAATGCAACCATCTGATCCGGCCTTTCACCGTGGTTATAGTTAATCCCCCGCAGGGTGACTAAAATCCCCTCCCCGATACGGGTAAAGCGTGGACGTGAGCTTTCGCCCAACAGCGCATCTTTTACCCCTTCCGGCAAAATCTCACTGCTTTTGATCCACTCTGCCGATTGTGGATGGCTGTAATCAAGATGTAACCATGCAGGTAATGATGGAATAGCATTTGCGGCAGCATTCATCGGTAAAGCTCCGCCTTTTCCATCAAAAAACATCTTGGTTACAGCGCCTTCCACTAATACATCATTCAGTTGCATCTTTTCATCCTAAAATATCGTCACAATTCCCTATACCGATCACATTTTGAATCTATTTGCCGATTTCCAAATAACAAATCTGTGATAGATTTCTGCCCATAAAATTTGGCGTTAGCGTCCCTGTTATTATCCGTTAAGTCTATTTTAAGGATCACCGACAATGAAACAAAGTGCAGAGGTCTGGCTAGAGCAAGAGCTTATGCTGCAGGAAGTGATCAGAACCGAGAGATTGCGCCATTTACGCGAAGAGCAGGACAATACACAACCTGACACTAACCGCCGATCTTGCCGCCGCCGTCAGATTAAACGCAGCAAGAAAGTGACATTGTAACTTAAAGTCACCGTGTAACCTAAAGTTAGCCACAAACATCAATCACTAGAATCAGGGTATTTACCCGCTAAACACCCTGATTTTGTATGTATATTTGTTATGTATAGCTCACTGATCAATCAATAATCGCGGTGGTTAAGCGTGCACTGCAGCAGAGCTGATCTTGCTGATTGAAGATCTCAATCTGCCAGACCTGATGCCGATTACCAGTATGCAGTGCTTTGCAAACGCCACGAGCCATGCCCTGACGAATCGCTTTGATATGGTTAGCATTCACTTCCAGCCCCACTACTTTTTGCGCGCCTTCTGTACACAGATACCCCGCTACTGAACCAAGGGTTTCAGCCAGCACTACCGATGCGCCACCATGCAATAAACCAAACGGCTGGGTGGTGCGCTGATCGACTGGCATCGTGGCTTCAATGCTGTCTGCATTCAACGCGGTAAATTCAATACCAACATGACCAACCATGCACTCTGTTCCCATTGCATTGAGCTGGCTAAGGGTTGCCTGACGTTTCCACATCATAGGTATGCTCTCTTTTTTAGCATGTTATTCAATAAATTGCATGCAATTCAGTGTCTAGTATTCATCGCTATTCATGGCAGTTTGTGCTTCACATCCCCTATCTATAAGTATTATGAGGATTACACGATAGCAAATACCCATAACAACCATACTAGCTACACACTTTTGTGACGCTGTCACTCAACATGCCACGAAGTACCGGTTTATAGCTGCATGATTGTGCCACATTGACTACAGCAGATTGCCACTGCGGCAAATCGCCAGCAGTGCTTGAGCCGGATGTAAAATTACCGTTTTCTCTTCACGTTTAACCTGACTACGGCACGAGTAACCGGTTGAAACACAGCGGTTTAATGGGCGAAGTTTTAGCTGCGATTGCCAAGACAAGGCATAAATCCCCTGAGAGTGTGTTCGATTTTTCTTTTCATGCCCGTATGTTCCAGCCATACCACAACACCCGACATTAACCGATTGTAACTCTGCGCCAAAATGCGCAAATATTGCGGCCCAGTCACGGCTACTTTCAGGTAGCGCGGTACTTTCGGTGCAGTGGCCAAAGAGATACCATGTATCAGAGGTTTTACGGTAAGCAGGCAAGGTGGCGAGTTGCTTTTTCAGCCACTCATGGGCCAGCAGTACGCTAAAATCACCGCGTTTATCCCCCAGCGTAATGCGGTATTCATCGCGGTAACAGAGCACCAGAGCCGGATCAACGCCCACCAGCGGAATACCCAATGCATTGATATGGTTTAAAAACTCAGCCGTATTTGCGGCAGTAGTGGCAAATGCGGTAAGGAACCCTTTGACATGCTGTGGTTTTCCATTGGGTTTGAACGGCAGTAATATCGGCTGAAAGCCAAGGTGTTCGGCCAACCGGACAAAATCAGCCACAACGTTTGCATCATAAAAACTGGTAAACGGGTCTTGCACGACTAACAGATAGCGTGATTTTTCAGCCTGACTGAGTGCCTGCAACTGTGCATAATCAAACTGCAATGCGGTGTGCCCGGTCAGCTGTTCGGGCAACGTTGGCACTGACAGTAACGGCACATCGACCATGCCGAGTGTTTTTTCTGTCAGGCTTTGCATCCACGCCGGCTGCATCAGGGCATTAAATAGCCGTGGGGCTTTGGCCATCAGGGGAGCATACTGCTCAACCGTGCCAATCATATAATCACGCACGGGCCGCAAATAACGGGTGTGGTAGAGCTGTAAGAAGCGTGAACGAAAAGCCGGTACATCAATCTTAATCGGGCACTGTGTTGAGCAGGCTTTGCAGGCCAAACAACCTGACATCGCTTCTTTCACTTCGTGCGAGAAGTCATACTCACCACGCCGCGCGGCCAACGTGTGGCGAGTTTTTGCTATCAACTGGCGGAATGTAGTGCGTGTTCCAGTAAGTGAAGCTTCAATAGCCAGCGTGTCTGCCCCCTCATCGGCCAGCAGTGTCAGCCATTCACGCACTAGCGCGGCACGCCCTTTTGGTGAGTGGCGGCGATCTCGGGTGATTTTTACTGAGGGGCACATCGGGCTATGGGTATCAAAGTTAAAACACAGGCCGTTACCGTTACATTCAAGTGCTCCACGGTAAGATTCACGTACTGTCAGCGGGATTTTTTTATCATGCCAGCTACGCTTTTCATCACTGACCTGTACCAGTTGGGCATCCGCTTTCAGTGGGATACAAATTTTCCCCGGGTTCAACCGGTTATCAGGGTCAAACACGGTTTTGATGTGGCGCAATTCGTTCCACAGTGTTTCACCAAAAAACAGCGGGCTGTATTCAGAACGAAAACCCTTTCCATGCTCGCCCCACATCAGACCGCCGTATTTTGCTGTCAGTGCCACAACCTGATCAGAGAGCGTTTTCATCAGGATCTCTTGCTGCGGATCACATAAATCGAGTGCCGGACGAACATGCAACACCCCCGCATCGACGTGACCAAACATACCGTAATGCAGCCCATGCTGATCGAGTAAGGTTCTAAATTCGGCAATGTAATCGGCCAAATGCTCGGGCGGCACACAAGTATCCTCTGCAAACGCAATAGGTTTGGCTGCCCCCTTGGTGTTTCCGAGCAACCCCACGGCCTTTTTACGCATGGTGTAAATACGCTCGATACTGATTAGATCGTGGCAGCGTTGATAGCCAATCACGCCAGAAAGATGTTCGGGTAACAGGCTATCAAGCTTATCGCACAGCGTACTGACCTGTTGCTCAATCAGCGCAGCATCATCACCGGCAAACTCAACGATATTCAGCCCCTGCATATCCACACCCGGAACATCCGTAATCAGTTCTCGCACTGAGTGCCAGACAATATCTTCGCGTGCAAGGTTGAGCACTTTTGAATCGACTGTCTCTACCGATAAAGCGTTTGCCTGCACCATAAAAGGGGCATGGCGCAGTGCCGAGTCAAAACTGTCGTATTTAATATTGATCAGTTGCCTAACTTGCGGAATGGCGGTGATATTGAGTTTCGCTTCGGCAATCAGCGCCAGAGAGCCTTCTGATCCGGTTAATAAACGGGTTAAATCAAACTGACTAAGATCATCATTAAAGACATGCTTGAGATCATAACCCGTCAGAAAGCGGTTCAATGGTGGGAAACGCTCTAAAATCAGTGCGCGCTGTTCACGGCAACGGTCGAGAACCGTCTGGTACACTTGCCCGATACGCTCTTTTTGCTGCGCAAGATGCTCGGCAAGCTCCACCGCCATCGGCGCGGTATCAAGCAGTGTGCCATCAACCATCACTGCACGTAAGCCCAGCACATGATCCGAGGTTTTACCGTACAGCAGTGATCCCTGACCTGAGGCATCGGTATTGATCATCCCGCCTATCGTGGCGCGGTTGCTGGTGGAGAGATCGGGTGAAAAGAAGTAGCCATGTGGCCGCAGATAGGCATTGAGCTGATCTTTAACCACGCCCGACTCAACGCGCACCCACATCTCATCCAAATTCAGCTCTAAAATGCGGTTCATGTAGCGTGAGGTATCCACCACGATACCGGTAGTCAGTGATTGACCATTTGTGCCCGTTCCGCCACCACGCGGGGTAAATGTCAGCGTTTTAAAATCAGCTAACTGTGCCGTTTGCATTAACAGCAGCATATCAGCCACCGAACGCGGAAATACCACCGCCTGCGGAAGCTGCTGATACACACTATTATCCGTTGCCATACTCAGGCGCGCGGCATAGGTGTGCTCTGTATCCCCCGTAAAGCCACGGGCTTTTAAAGCATCAAGAAAAGCGTGCGTGACCGGCGCTACGCCCGGCACATGTGATAAACGCGGAATCATCATTGTTATCCCTTACAACATTGCGTCCTCATGCTCTGATAACGGCCTACACCTGCACCCTTACAAAGCCATGCCTACTGTATTTATCTAATCTACTGTTTTACTGCGCGTCTGTCTTGCCTAACACAAGGAGCAGGAAAATTTTTACGGCCAGATCACCTACCACAACACATATCAATGCAACCTCTCTGTGTCTTTTTATCCCCCATTTATATTTGCTGATAATTTGCGCAACACTTTGCGAATTTTCACCAATTCCAGAAATTATTTTTCTATATGCCATTTTATCGGCTCGGAACAGGCCCTGCCTGTTTGCAGCCTGCCTAAATTTCGTTATTGTGTCTAGGTGAGTCTCTTCACAGCCCGTCTGTATGAAGTTACCAAGAGAATATAATGCCTATTAGAACTGATGAATTGCGCACTGCGCGCATTGACACTCTGGTCACGCCTGATGAGTTGGCAGCGGAATATCCGCTCGATGATCAGATAGCTAATACCGTGATGAGTGCCCGTAAAACAATAGAAAATATCCTAAGTGGGATAGATCCGCGTTTGCTGGTTATCGTTGGCCCCTGTTCGGTACACGATCCGAAAGCAGCCGTTGACTATGCACAGCGGTTGTATGCTCTGCATCAGCAGTATCATGATCGCCTGTTCATTGTTATGCGCACCTATTTTGAAAAACCGCGTACGGTTGTTGGCTGGAAAGGGTTAATTTCAGACCCTTATCTTGATGGCAGTTTTCAGGTCAATCAGGGTATCAAAATGGCGCGTAAGCTATTGCTGGATATTAATAAGATAGGCCAGCCAACCGCCACTGAGTTTTTAGATATGGTCACCGGCCAGTATATTGCCGATCTGATCAGCTGGGGCGCAATTGGTGCCCGCACCACAGAAAGCCAGATCCATCGTGAAATGGCCTCTGCGCTGTCGTGTCCGGTTGGCTTTAAAAACGGTACTGATGGGAATGTGCGTATCGCCATTGATGCGATTCGTGCATCTAGCGCATCACACATGTTTTTATCGCCCGATAAACACGGCAAGATGACCGTTTACCGCACATCGGGAAACCCTTACGGGCATATTATTTTGCGCGGCGGGAAAGATCCCAATTATCAGGCTAAATATGTGTCACAAGCCTGTGATCGCCTGCGTGAGTTTGATCTGGCAGAACATCTGGTGGTTGATTTTAGCCACGGGAATTGCCAGAAACTTCACCGCCGCCAGCTTGATGTGTGCGATAACATTTGTGCACAGATCCAAGCCGGTTCACGTGCGGTTGCGGGGATCATGGCCGAGAGCTTTTTGGTGGAAGGAAGCCAAAAAGTGGTTAACGGTCAGGCAGCGGTGTATGGCCAGTCAATCACTGACCCTTGCCTGAGCTGGGCTGATACAGAAACTCTGCTCGAAAAACTGGCTACTGCAGTGGCCACCCGTTTTTAGCACTAACAAAAAACTCCCCGTTATGGGGAGTTTTTTAATCACGACCTTCCGTAGCAGACATCCAATAATCGGCGTTTAAACACCAATTTTGAATTCTCGCACACTAAACAACGCGTGCTGATTTTCCCTTTTTTAACTTGCCCATGACGTGCATTTCGCAACGCTTACAATCAAATTTCAAACGGAACGTATCGTTACCCATATCTAGCACCAACGGATCAGGTTTCAACCCTTTCACCTCTTTCGGACACATGTTCTGGGTATAACGCAAACAGTGTTTAGTGATCATCAGGGAAACTTCATCATCTTCCTGATTCAACTCATAAGCAGGCGCAACTTCGCTAACTCCGTGCTCACGGTAAAAAGCTTCCGCCGCTTTATTGTAGACATTACCTAAATAACTCAAAGTATCTTGCGGGAAAGTTGCGTTTTCTTCTGCAGTATGGCGCAGCGGGCGCTGATACCCTTCTGTACGTGCGCGTTCAAGTTTCTCGCACGCCTCTCGGCGCAAGGTATTGAGTACAGATACAGGGATAAACCATGCCTGTGACAACGTCACCTCTATCTTGCGCAGGTAAAATAGCGTATTGCCGAGTTTGCCCAGCTGATCGCGTACGGTTTGGTAGGCACGCTCAGGGTTATTGGCTACTGATTTTTCAGCTTCTAGCATCACGTCTACCGCAAAGCCCTGCTCATCTTGCATCGTCAGGCAAAAACCCTGCTCTGTTTCGGTGAAACTGAGATCGGCGGCAATCTGACGGGTAGCCGACTCTTTATCCAACACGCCATCAAACTGCTGATCATGGTTGCGATAAATTACGGTATTCACGGTTAATCCGCGCACTGGCTCGGCGGTAAACAAGCGATGCCCCTCGGCCCGATTAATCCGCAAACCACTTAGCTCATTGCGTGCGGTGAAATAGCACAACCCATCACCGTTATTAAAGGTTGTCTGGCTGCTGACTTCAAACCAGTTTGGCCCAACTCGGGTCACCTTTCCGGCCTCTTCACCAATATATTTAGGCGATCGGAACGAAGAGATTGTTGGCTGTCTTCCCAACAAAAAGTAGTCGGTACTGCCGCGATTAAAGGTTTTATCCGGATTAGGGCTAAAGGTGTACTGGCTGCGCCCCGCAGATGAGCGGCTCAATTCAGGGCGCTGCTCTAAAATCGTATCAAGTTGCTGGCGATACCATGCTGTCACATTTTTGATGTACGAGAGATCTTTTAAGCGCCCTTCAATCTTGAACGAACGCACACCAGCATCAATCATCGCTGGTAAATTTGCGCTCTGGTTCATATCCTTAAGCGATAACAGATGTTGATCTTGTACCAGCACCTCGCCTTCGCGATTTTTCAGTGAGCAAGGTACACGGCAGATTTGCGCACATTCGCCACGGTTTGCACTGCGTCCAGTCAGCGCATGGCTGATATAACACTGGCCACTGTAGGCTACACAAAGCGCACCATGAATAAAAAATTCAAGCTGCACAGATGTTTGGGCAGAAATAGCAGCTATCTGTTCTAACGATAACTCACGGGCTAACACCACCTGTGAAAACCCGACATCTTGTAAAAACTTCACTTTTTCAGGAGTTCGGTTATCTAACTGAGTACTAGCATGCAGTGCAATGGGCGGTAAATCGAGCTGTAATAGCCCCATATCCTGCACAATCAGTGCATCGGCACCGGCATTCCACAACTGATGTGTCAGTAATTCAGCCTCTGCCAGCTCACTGTCTTTCAAGATGGTATTGAGTGCTACAAACACCTGAGCACCATAACGGTGGGCAAAGGTGGCCAGCAGTTCAATATCTGCAACACTGTTACCGGCAGCAGAGCGCGCCCCGAATGCCGGGCCACCGATATAAACTGCATCCGCACCGTGTTTTATCGCTTCAATACCAAATGCTGCATTTTTTGCCGGAGCAAGCAGTTCAAGCCGGTTATTTTGTACCATCATCAGTCAGCAAAACTCTGTCAGAAAACCATCATAAAAAAGGGAATGCAGTGTATAACAAACTCAGCATCACAACACCTTCATTTCCCTTAGCTTACGTATTTTATACCTTCTACTGTAGCGATGGTTTGTGATATTACCGGTTGAAAATCAGCCATACATGCGATAACTCCAAAATACTCCTCTTTTTTCTATCATTTATATCCAGTTATCTGTATTACCTGCTATCTGTATTAACCATGCGCTGTTTTCCGTGTGTTTCTATTTTCAAGGTAACATGCTGCGCGGTGCTCTCTAAAAACAGTATATTGATATCCTTATCATCACCTATGTGCTTCCGCATTACCGAGAGTAGCTCATCCGCTATAAAATCTAGGTTCAGTTCACTCATGACAATTTGGCCTTATTCATGATGATGTCACGCAAAAGAATAACCTACCTCTGCATGTTATTTTGCAGATACAGGTTCTACTTATGATAGTTCAAATAGCAATAATTCTGCAAAAGGCCATACAAAATAAATCCGCCTAAAAAATGACATGATGAAATTTTTTATGTTGAGGATTATACTTATTTTAGCTGAGACTTATTACTCAACTTACTGAATATAAGCATAAAAAAGGTTACGACTCAAAGTGTTGCGCGTGAAAATCTGAATCTTCGCAACAGGCTGAAACGGCTAAACCGTAAGACTCTGAGATACTCAAAATCAACAGAAATATATGACAAAATTATTGGTATATTCATCGCACATAAATATTACCTGCAATGACCAAATCTACACATTGAATACGTGACCGTTTTCTGAAAGATAGAAAAACATTTATATGTTCTCATATGTTTTTTTAAGCAGGAGATATATAGATGAAAATTGCTAGTTTTTTCCGTTTTATGCCAGTTGCCAAGCCTTCTTCTAATACCCGTTCAGAGGTTAGCAAACGTGTGAAAGACTTCACTGATAGCCTGCAAGGCGTTAAAAATACAGCAGAGGCAAAAGGGCATAAAGTTTCAAAAATGTATGAAAAAACAGAATACTACGCTAATAAATTAACAAAAAGCACCGAAAAAAGAAAAATTAACGACATACTGAGTAATGTAAGTAAATTACAAAAATATTCGAAGAATTTATTTGGCATTACTGGGAGTCCATTCACTCGCAGTGCCATTGATGCTGCAAAAGAGCAACGGTCAAATGTGATATTGACAGCATTCAAAGATAGTATCACCCACAATAACACATCGGGTGCGCAGCTCTTAAAGGTTATTAATACACTGAAAAATGAAAATTTTGATGACCAAGACATAAAAAAAGCTTTTGGCGAGATTTTTGCTAAAGCGTAAAAGTTCGATTTTGAACATTGAATAATAAACTGAGTTTACGGTGATCAGAGCACTATTTCTCATGGTTATTTAGTGTCGAACGTAAGCATTATTTCTAATGCTAATCACTACATTGAATTTACTCCAAAAAAAAGAGCCTCTGAAGGCTCTTTTTGTCTGTCTGTTATACTGGGCTAACCATAATATTACAGAGTAGTAATAGCAGATACCACCCCAATATAATGGCGCACTTATCATGACGTTTTGTTGATGTGAAGTAACGGCAACATCAGCAACAAGAAGGTCAATTAGATCTTATTGATCAGGAAGCTTTCTAGAGACTCACCGTTCTCTAATGCTTTTGCGATCAGCGCAGGTGTACGGCCTTGACCAGTCCAGGTTTTCACTTCACCGTTTTCATCTAAGTATTCATACTTAGGTGCACGTGGTGCGCGCTTACCTTGTGTTTTAACCGGTGCTTTTGCCGCAGCAACTTGCAGCAGATCGTTCAGATCAATACCGTCTTCTTTAAGCATTTCACGGTACTGTTCCAGCTTACGAGCACGCTCTTCTTCTTGTGCTTTTTGCAGGGAATCTTCTTCACGGCGCTCTTCAACAACGATAGATAACTTCTCTAATACCGATTCTAACGTTTCAAAGTCAACTTCACGCGCAAAGGCACGCAGTGAACGAATATTTTTAAATAGAGCAATGATTTCTTGAGACATAATAATTAACACAACTAACAAATATTTTTCTAATAGTTAGCTATCAAGTACTACAAATAAGTAATGATAACCATGAAACTCTATTTTAGAACGAAAATAGGATAAAGCCAATCTATCCCAACCAATTATTAATACTTTTTACACTTTAATTTATATTTTGGTTGAATCATCAGCAAACATATTCAATTTAGCGCATGTCACCCTTTTACTGAACGTAAAATGACAAATTTCTGATTCGAGGCCACTGTACTGCAATTACCAAACAGGCGGCGTAATTTCAGATGATACCCTAAATGCCGGTTTCCAATAATACGCAGCTCCCCACCCTTTTTCAGGCAACGCTTTGCATCACGGAACATTTGCCATGCAATATGATCAGTAACTGATTGCTGCTGATGAAATGGTGGATTACATAATATAGACTGAATCGAGTTAGCTTCTATATTTTGCAAACTATCGCCAATAATAAATTCACAACGTGTTAAATCTTGTGGGTAATTAGCGTTTATATTGATGTTGCTTGACTCAACAGCCATATAAGACTCATCAATAAAAATAACATGCGCGTCAGGGTTTTGCTTCAATGCTGTCAGCCCGACAACCCCATTACCACACCCTAAATCAACGATACGCCCCTGAATATTGGCAGGTAAATGCTGCATGAAAAACCGTGCACCAATATCTAAAGAGGTACGCGAAAAAACATTGGCGTGATTCTGTATTTTTTCGCCGCTATTTTCCAATATCCATGTGGTTGGATATGGGCTCTCCATCTCAGGGCGAGACTCTACCTGTGCAAATACAAGCCGTGCTTTTTTCCACGCTAAGCTAGTAGTGGTTTCACCGATAATTTTGCTAAATAGGCTCAGTGTAGAGGTGTGAATGTCACGCGCTTTTGCACCCGCAATAATCCGTGTCGCTGGCGTAATAACTGAGCGCAATAGCAGCAGTTGATGCTCTAGAAGAGCCAATGTCTTTGGAATTTTAATGATGACAAGTGCCGGATTTTGCGGCAAAGGCTGCATGCAATCTTGCAGAGTAATCTGTTCAGCAGCTAAGCCGTTACGCTGCATATTTTTGAATATCGCCTGCTGACTGACATAAGAATCACTCACCGATACGGGCATGTACGCATGCAGTGCACAGGTCAATGCGCCAAAATTATCATTAAAGATGATCACCGGCCCATTAATCGGGTGCTCAGATAACTCTTGTAGCAGATATTCATCTGCTGCTTCCCATGCTTGTAATTCAGATGTGCCCTCTTCAGGATAACGAACTAAATCCAACGTCAGCGATCCTGATTCAAAATGGCTCATGCCTCAACTCCACAATAGTGTGACTCAATTTATGGCGCTATTTTAACGTGAAATACGGATGCTGTGTTGATATTCATCTGTGCAAAAATACGTTTACCGTGTCATATCAGCAAAAGGTATGACACTGATTCACACCTTACTGACATAATATTTAAATTTATGCTCGACAAACGGGTATGAATACGGAATCTTACACTTACTCTAATTAACTATTACATTTGAATTGTCTATGAATGCCGTTGTCATTGCCGTTTGTGTCATGTTGTTGTTAAGTTTATTGCGGGTAAACGTTGTGATTTCATTAACGTTTTCTGCAATTTTAGGTGGGCTCATTAGTGGGATGGATTTAAAACAGACTGTCGATACCTTTACCGGTGGTCTGGGTGGTGGTGCTGAAATTGCGCTAAGTTATGCCATGTTAGGTACATTTGCCGTGGCGATTTCCCGTTCAGGCATTACTGATGTACTGGCGCAGTTTGTGATCAAAAAACTCGGGGCTGAGGCCAGCGCCAATAAGGTGTTCTGGTTTAAATACCTGCTGCTGCTGGCTATTGCGCTAATCGCAATTTCCTCACAAAATGCAATCCCGATTCATATCGCGTTTATTCCGATTCTTATCCCACCGTTGCTGCATGTTATGGCTCAACTGAATATGGATCGCCGCGCGGTAGCCTGTGCCATTACATTTGGCCTGACTGCCCCTTACATGATCCTTCCGGTCGGGTTTGGTGGTATTTTCCTCAATAATATTTTGCTGCAAAATCTCAATAACAACGGTTTGCACGTTACCGCCAGCCAAGTACCCACCGCCATGGCGCTGCCTGTGATGGGAATGGTTGTCGGTTTACTGATTGCAGTATTTTTTAGCTACCGTAAACCGCGCCACTATGATGTGGAAAAAATTCTTGCAGCCGAACCAGAAAAAAAGAGTATTGAACCCCAGCATTTGTGGGTTGCAGGGGCGGCAATTTTAGGTGCTCTGGGTGTACAGCTGTATACCAACTCCATCATTCTTGGTGCGCTAATGGGCTTTATCATCTTTATTATCGGCGGTGTGATTAACTGGCGAGATACGCAAGATGTCTTTAGCCGTGGCGTACAAATGATGGCAATGATCGGGTTTATTATGATCACCGCATCCGGTTTTGCCGCAGTGATGAAAGCCACCGGCAGTGTGGAAACACTGGTGCATTCGATTACTGATGTGATTGGCCACAACCGTGCTTTAGGTGCATTCTTGATGCTGGTAGTCGGCCTACTGATTACTATGGGGATCGGCTCTTCATTCTCTACCGTACCGATTATCGCGACTATCTATGTGCCGCTGTGTATCTCTTTTGGCTTTTCTCCGATGGCGACAATCGCACTCGTGGGTGTTGCCGGCGCACTGGGTGATGCAGGTTCTCCAGCCTCAGATTCTACCCTTGGGCCAACATCAGGTCTGAATATGGATGGTCAACATGATCATATCTGGGATACGGTAGTACCCACCTTTGTTCACTACAATATTCCGCTGCTGATGTTCGGCTGGCTTGCCGCGATGATTTTGTAATTAATTACACTGAGAAATCTGTAGTTCACAATATAAATCGGGCGGTTTTCATACCGCCCGATTTATATTATATAGATATATTGCCGATAAACATTACCGACAGAGTGCGCGTATCCGGCCACACACAGAAACGATTATAAATACCAGCGCGCCGACAACCACACCCCAAACTGCATTCAATAAGGCTGGCGTGATAATAGCTAAAATATCCCCCAGATACGCATAGTGGCTGACATATAAAGTCATGCTGCCCATCCACGTACTGACTGCGTGCAGGCCATGCGCAACAATACCGCCACCGACCATAAACATGGCAACCGTACCGACTAAGGTTAATCCCCGCATCAGATACGGCGCTGAATGCAAAATGCCCTTTCCAACCAAACGCAATACGCGGGTTACTGCGCCCGGCCCCTGACGCTGCATTAAATACAATCCGCCGTCATCAAGCTTAACGATAGCCGCTACCAGCCCGTAAACACCCGCGGTCATCGCTACGGCGACAACTGCCAGCACCGAAAATTGCAGCAAGAGTGACTGCCCGGCTACCGTGCCTAATGCAATGGCAATAATCTCTGCCGATAGAATAAAATCGGTGGTCACAGCGCCTTTGATTTTATCTTTTTCTGCTGCCAGTGGGGTCTGCTCACGGGTATTTCCTGTTGCCTCAGCGTTCAAATTTTCAGCAGTCTGCTGTGATGATTTTGTCAGTGTATGCAAAACCTTCTCAAACCCTTCGAAACAGAGAAACATGCCGCCCAGCATTAATAACGGGGTAACTGCCCACGGAATCAACGCGCTGATCAGCAGTGCCGCGGGCACTAAAATCAGTTTATTGCGAAAAGACCCTTTTGCGACTGCCCATACCACCGGTAATTCACGATCAGCCTTAACACCGGAAACCTGCTGGGCATTTAGGGCCAGATCATCCCCCAATACCCCGACCGTTTTTTTAGCCGCCACTTTCGTCATCAAGGCAACATCATCCAGAATTGCCGCTATATCATCCAACAAAGCAAAAAAACTCGCCCCTGCCATAAACTCCCCTGAAGTACCCTTATCGTGTACGGGGATAACCCCCCCGTACATTTATCACATGAATATGATCTATTATGCCGCAAATCCTCGATAAGGTTTGTCTGTTTTATTTTCCTTCCCAATAATGTATCTATTTTTTACGCCAAAGCGTGACCTGAGAGATCGTATGCTGATATTTTCGTGCTGTTTCTCGAATAACAAATGGTATATCTTTTGGCTGTGTAATAAGTTCAAATTGCTGGTTTAACAAACGGCTAATATGCTGAAAACTGCTTAATGACTCACCATTTTCTTTCTTTCCACCAAGCCACTGCTCCACCGGCGTATATTGCTCTAACCATGTATAAGGCGAAGCCAGTAACAGTACTCCACCGCTGACAATACGCCCTGCAATAATCTCTAAAAATAGGGTCGGATTTGGTAATCTATCAATTAAATTTGCGGCAAATACCAGATCATACTGCTGATATTTATCCTTCAAATTACAGGCATCACCTTGTGTAAACTGTACCCTATCCATTGTATCGGCCGTTATTCCGCACTGAGAAAGCGTAATACTGCGATATTCACGCAGCTCCCCTTCGGTCGGAACGGCATAGCGGTATTCATGCTGTAGCGTTAATGACAAGGCAATATCAATAAAACGGGCAGAATAATCAACCGCATCTACCGCACGAAAATGGCGGGCCAATGCAAAACTGGCTCGGCCAACTGCACAGCCAATATCCAAAGCCCTGTTTACGCGATGACAATGCGGAATAACATGCTCAACCAACTGCTCGGCAAAATTTGGCACTGAGAAGTGCGGCTGGCCATAGTGAAAATCAAGATATTGCCCCGCTAACTGATCAGTTTCATACGGGTTAATCACCGCCGGTTCTTGATAGTCAGAGAGCACATAACGAAATCCGGCATGCTGGAAAAAATGGCGGCGAAACGCATAGCGTGAATGCTGGATTGCCAGATTTCCGGTTGAGGCCCATGAGCCGCCTTTAATCAGCGTATGCTTACCATCAAATGTAGGGGTGGAAAAATCATCATATAATGGATGAACAGCAAACCCTTCAAAGCCATCAATCGCGGTAGAGGTCCACTGCCAAACATTGCCCACAACATCACACAATGGCCCGTGCATAAAATAATCAACCGGACACGGCGAAGCCCAGTAAGCCAAGTCAATATTGGCCGGAACAGTAGCATTTTCAGCCAGCCATGCAGGGTGATCGGTATCTATTACCTGCCGTAACTGCACCCATTGAGCTTCACTCGGCAACTGTATCGGCAACCCTGTTTCTGCAGCTTTCCAACGGCAAAAGGCATCGGCTTCAAGCTGGTTAACCTCTGCCGGCCAATCCCACGGCATAGGCACTTCTTGCAGCATCAAACGTAAGCGTAACTGTTCAGGTTGATTGTACCTGCCCACCCAAAATGTGGGTTGCACCGCTTTTGCAAACTGACACCAGCGCCACCCTTCATCACTCCACCACTGCTGCTGCATATAGCCGTTATCAGCAACAAATCGATAAAACTCAGCATTACTGACCAGCATACGTGCCGCTGAAAAATCAGCAAACTCTACGGTACGCTGGCCATATTCGTTATCCCACCCGTAGGTTGCGGCACTGTGCTCTTTTCCCAGTAACAAGGCATTTCCCGATTGTGCAATCAAACAGTTATCAGGCACATCTTCCCGCTGATGCTCTGCTATCGGGCAAATTGGCCACCGGGGATCAGGCTCAACCCACGAAAGCGGTAACTGCCGAATCAACACTGATGATGTTTCAAGATGAATGCGCTCATGCTCTATTCCCATCAGAATCACCCATGCAGGGCTGTCATCTTGTATCGGTAACGATAACGGCATCTGCTCAATAAAGGTGCTGACACAGGCTTTCACACGTAACCGGTAATTTTGCAGGGTGGCAATATCAGGCCATGCATAGTGTGACTCATCCAGATCATCCCAGCTCATTTCATCAACACCAATGGCCATCATTGATTCAATCACTGGATCTATACGTACATGCAATAATTGAGCAGCCATCAGCTTATTAATGAAGAACGTTGCTGTATGGCCGTAATAAAAAATTAATGGGTGACGCAGGCTAATCGCTTTAGTAAACCACGCCCGTTCATCACATAAGCAGGAAAACAACGCTTCATAGCGGTTAAACACGCTCAAAAATGTCGCGAGTATCTCGGCCCTTTTCTGTTCGGGGTCATCCCCGATCAGCAATACCGTACCGGCCAACAAGTTCTCTGACATAAATGAATTTTGCGTTGATACCGTTTTTGTTGTGTGCAGCATCATGGGGGTGACTCTCCTTGTTTCCGATACTGATTTACCCGAGACCTGCACGGCAAAGAGCACGAAACCTCAGTGACCGGGTGATAAAACGTTTAGGTTAATATTCAGGCACATTTTAACTATAGACGTATATGCGCAATTACTGGCAGACTGAAAATGGTTGCTCTTATCGTCTAAGGTACTGTTTATCGCCTGATATACGGTATAATTATGCGGTATAATGCAGTAGAATTATTAACATAACACATGGTTTTATCCTTATGTTTACATCTCGCTTGATTATTGAGCTTGTATTACTAACATCGGCCTCGGCTTTTGCTATCGGTGTATGGTTTTTCTTTTTAAGCCGAAAATTTAATAACCACAAGAAAGCCTTTACATCAGTGCTAGCTTGTATCTCTTCAATTGTTTTTTGGATTATTATCCTGCTGACAGTCACGGAAACTATCAGTATTTTTTTAAAACATCTGCATTTTTCATATAACTATCCGGAATGGATCAGTACAGTTAATATCACTTTAATTTCAGCCATTGTAATTAAATATGTATTCGCACTCATCATGCGGATTGAAGTATCACAAATTGAAAAAGGCAATGATGTCACCACATCAAGAGCGATTGCCCGCTTACTAAAATCAATTACAGTACTGACACTAATATTGTTAGTCGGTCAACATTTTGGTTTGAGTTTGTCAGGTTTAATGACCTTTGGCGGTGTAGGTGGTATTGCAATTGGTTTAGCTGGTAAAGATATTATCAGTAATTTTTTCTCGGGTTTAATGCTCTATTTCGACCGCCCATTTAATGTCGGAGACTGGATTCGCTCACCCGATCGCAATATTGAAGGCACGGTATGTGAAATTGGCTGGCGTTTAACTAAAATAACCACGTTTGATCATCGCCCCCTGTATGTTCCAAACTCTGTTTTTTCATCTATCAGCGTAGAAAACCCCGGTAGAATGACCAATCGCCGGATAAAAACCACATTGGGTTTACGCTACCAAGATGCAGCAGTAGTAGGGAATGTTGTTAATGATATCAATAAGATGCTTAGATCACATCCTGATATTGATACCAAACAGACACTGTTAGTCTATTTTGATGAGTTTGCCGATTCTTCACTGAATATCATGATTTACTGTTTTACCCGCACTACCGCGTGGGCAGAGTGGTTACGTGTACAACAAGACGTTTATTTAAAAATGATCGATATTGTTCATCAGCATAATGCTGATTTTGCATTTCCAAGCCAAACGCTGTATATCGATAAAGAGTAATATCTTTTTTATTCCCCCCATTATGAGCAGGTTATCTTAACTGCTCTATTCCATTTTGAAAAACATAATAAAAATAAACATGGGCATAAACATTCCTAATGTTAATCTTTGTTTAAATTCTCTGACTTTAAAAATTCCCCATAATAAGCAATCAAGTCTACATATTGTGCTATATTAATAGAATTGATATTCATATAAATACAACCAAGATAAAGAAGGCTCTGTCATGGAACGACATACCGATCACAATAACGCATCAACTACACTTTCGGCGCTAAAAACAGCATGTGCCGGTAAGCCAATTTGGTTGGTGCTAGATAGCCGACAGATTGGTGGAATTGAAAACCATGTTTTCACTCTGGCAGAAGCATTACAAAAACAAGGTTGCCAACCCACTGTGGTGTTAATGGATGACTACGGTTCAAGCCCCAATATCAATCGGTTAAAACGGTTGAATATTCCGTATCATATTTGCCACGGCTCACGTGATTTCATCCGCTATATGCGCCAG
The DNA here is from genome assembly GCF_056522795.1 of Plesiomonas sp. ISS29. Classification (NCBI taxonomy): domain Bacteria; kingdom Pseudomonadati; phylum Pseudomonadota; class Gammaproteobacteria; order Enterobacterales; family Enterobacteriaceae; genus Plesiomonas; species Plesiomonas sp. ISS29. Next base: position 1,960,436 of record NZ_JAWRZQ010000001.1, on the reverse strand, counting down.
CAACGCCCCGCTTTACTGCACTCACACGGCTATAAAGCCGGTATTATATGCCGTATTTTTGGACGATTGTCGGGTATTAAAGTCATTTCAACCTACCATTCAGGGGATATGGGCACTGGCCGTTTGCGGTTTTATACTACGGTCGATTTACTGACCGCCTGCCTTGCCCCTAGAATTGCCGTAAGCAAGAGTATTGCCCAACGGCTGTACAAACCGGTGGCGGTTATCCCTAATTTTGTGGATCTACCCGCACAATTAAATATCAATCAGCATACCCGTATCGGGTTTGTAGGCCGCCTTAGCCACGAAAAAGGCCCTGATATTTTTTGCCAGCTGGCAAAAGAGCACCCTTATGCTGAATTTCATTTATACGGTGATGGGCCAATGCATACAACACTGCAAGCTGAATACCATGATCAGGTGATTTTTCACGGTTTTTGTGCTGATATGGCACAAGTTTGGCCGGATATTGATCTACTTTGTATTACTTCACGTGCGGAAGGATTACCGCTTGCCGCACTTGAAGCGCTTGCCCATGGAATACCGGTCTGCACATTTAATATCGGTGGGCTGGGCGATCTGATTCAAGATAACCATAACGGTTGGCTGATTCAGGCACAAAATAGCCAGCAAATGAATCAAGCTATCACATATTGGCTGAATTTGGAGGATGCAGAGCGCACCCGCATACAACGGCAAGCACGGGCATCTATCGCCAAACAATATACGCCGGAAGCCGCCGTTCCCCATATTATGCTGCAGTATCTGTCGGCGCTGTCTGGTTGATACCATTTAACTATCAAGATCCGAGAGATCAGCCTAACAGTTTTTTGATCACCTCAAGCGGCTGCTGATAGACAATTTCAGCCCGAAACGCAGCCGCAACCTGTTCTCCTGCCAAACCAAGTTCATGGATCAGCGCCGGTTGTTGTTGTAATTGCTTCAAACACTGCAGCAGTGCTTCACTGCTATTAGGCTGATATTTCAAACAATTTACACCATGTTCAAGCTTTTGATCCCAATACGCACCGTCTGCTGGGATCACAACACACAAACCCACACACAACGCTTCTAAAATAGACAACCCGAAGGGTTCATTCTCACTGGTTGAAATAAATACCGTACAGGTCGATCTAATCTGGTCCAGATTATCCGGCTCTTCATGCCAATGAACGTTGGAAATAGCCCGTGGTATTTGTGTCACCGGTAACGTAATGTCTTTTGGACGAAGAAAGCAGATCTCTGTCTCCCAAGTAGTCTCCTTTTGAGGTTCAACAGCCGCTTGCTGCAAAACATTAAGCAACAGATCTAACCCCTTCCATTTTAGGATAGAAGCCGCCCAGAAAATCTTTACTGGCAGAGCCTCTGTGCTTGCGTTGATGGCTAGCATAGCCGATGGCCAGCATGAACGGGGAATACCATTTTGCATGATAGACCATGCATCACTTTGTAAACGCTGATTAATTTTATATTCGGTTTCACCTGCGGCACTCAGTGCCGCTTTTAGTGATTCCTCACAACTAGCCAGGTACAACACCCGATCCGCAATTTTTAAACAGCGCCCGCACGTACGTGAACGCGCTACCGGGCCGTGAACTAATTGTACTATCTGGGCCGGCACAATTAATTTGTTCAGATACAGTGCCAAATCTACACCAGGGCCTGACCCACCAATCAACACACTCCCTATTCCCAAACGAAGACGTAGCAGCAGCACTTGTAACGCAAAAAATAGATGCCGTAAAAAATAGGGGATCCCCGATTCAGCAGTACGAACAAACGGCAACTCATATAAGTTTACCGTACGCCACCCCGTGGTTTTCCACGCACTCGCATTACGGGTCAGTACAGTAATTTGCGCCTGAGCTTCTGGTAATAACCCCAAAAAATAGCGGTTGGCAACTTTTGACCCCCCATTAAATGCAATGGGATCAAGCAATAAAATACGCCTTGTCATTCCGCACCTCTTGAGAAAAAAGCACACATACGCTGCCATAACCAGCGCAATACCCCAGGAAAACAGCGCCAACCATTACGCCATGTCAGGTGCATTTCCGGATTTGTTAATAGCTGCTGATACACAGCTTGAATATCTTGGATATAGCGCTCAACAGAAAATTGCTGTGCAACTCTAAGGCGAGCAGCTTGCCCCATTTGTAACCGTAATTGCGGTGAATCGTGTAATTTCTCAATAGCCGCAACCAAAGCATTAACATCTTCAGCAGGGAATAGAAGCCCTGAAACCTGATCGGCAATAACATCGGGGATCCCTCCCACCCGAGAAGCAATCACCGGTAACCCCGCCCAGCCAGCCTCAGCCAAGACAAGACCAAAGACCTCTTCACGGGCAGCAGACACCATAATATCAGCCCCTCCGCGTAGCCATCCGCCGACATCTGTTATCTCACCTACAATGAAAACTCGGTGCATCACACCAAGCTCTTGAATTTGCTGTGTGAGTGCGGCATGATCTTCACCTTCACCCAGAATAACCAACACCACATCGCGTTGTTTATCCTGCAGTTTTTTTACGGCATCAATAAGAATATCCATGCCCTTTCGCACAATCAGTGATCCTACTGAAATCAGTAGCAGAGTATCTTTATGAATGCCCAGTTGCTGGCGAATATCAGCAATCGGATGCAGTGCTAATCGATTAGCATCAATACCGTTATAAATAACCTTCAGCCGATAGCTTGGCATTCCATCATCAATCAACCCTTCAATGACTGGTTTACTGACTCCGGCGGCAAACGACACCTGATGCAACAATAAGCTGTAACGATCTCGCGGCTGGTAACGGGCATGTAAATGGGCAAAAAGGGGTAAATGGTAAGATCGGGCAACAGGCACCATCCACTGACAAGGTGCGCCGCTATTACAATGAACCAGTTTAATCTCATGCTCATCGATAATATCGCCCGCTTGCCTGAGTAGCCGCCAATAAGCACGAAGATCACAACGTGGAGCATGCCACCCGCCAATTAACGTAAATGGGGTAAAATAAACCTCAATACCCAATTGTGCTACTTGCGTTAATAACGCACTATTGTTACTCCACACTATCGGTAAATATTGCCGAGTATCTAAGCCCGCTAGTAAATCTAATAAACAGCGCTCACTGCCTCTAATCCATGTTTCACCATAATGTACAAACAGAACGGGAATCGGCATCATTTCAGTTATCCTTTCATAAAATGTGTGCCATTACGCCAACATATTATTCAACACTGATGAAATAAAGTTCATTGAAATATTTACAATCGCAATGCTCGCTGTTTTTCAATCGCACGCATACCCGCTACCGCAATTGCTAATTGTAAATAGACAGGCCATGTAAAACCTTGTGTTAAAAATGTGCCTGAAACACAAAACCCGATAATACTGGCTACAACCCCATTAATTGCAATTGTTACTGAATGCGGTTCTGAACTATCAAGGCTAGAAGCCACACGCCAAATATGCAATAGCGTTGAAAAAAGCATAATTAAAAAAATCGTCAACCCTAAAAAACCGGTTTCAGATAACACATTAAACCATGTAGAGTGAACAGCATGATTTAACCCATCCCAATGTGGGCTATAAAAATAGTAATTATAGTAAAAGTTATTTAACCCTACCCCACGAAATGGGTGTGCAACTGCCATTCCCCAGGCTGCTTCCCACGCATATAACCGCCCCATCGCGGAAGCATCAATACCATCTTCAGATGCCCCGCCCGAACTGCGGCCACTGATTCCGGCAACAGCAAATAAGATTAATAGCGCAACAGTTCCCAGAGAAAATAGCAAGACTTTTGATTTTATTTTCCGATAACCGGATACAGCCATCACAGCACAAATACCCAGTAACCCCCCTCGGCTTTGTGTCGCAATAATAGCCAATAAATTAACGACAAATCCGGCCAAGCCAAAAAATCGCTCCATCTTATGTGCGCGAGATTCAAGTGCTGTGGCTAACGAAAATCCGGCAGGAAATAGCAATACTAATGCTAAATCATTTGGGTCACCCAAAACTGAACCCAACTCTCGACCAATGGTGACACGAGTCTCTTCCACCAGCCCTATTCCGGCACTTTTGTTATACAGAGCAACAATACCTACCAATAAACCACAAGCAATAAAAACCCGCGTTGCCATGGCAAAATCGGCCGGTCTATCCATCAGCCATGCAATAGCAAATGTCATCGTGACAATTTTCACATACGTGCCATTCCAGGCCGCCAATGCTTCACCACGGTTTGCTGCCATAAAAACACCCATCGTCACCAGTACAAAAAAGATACTTAGCCACTTAAATTCTGAACACCAAAATGGCTGGATTTTTTTTGTCATTAACGTGTGCCACAGCAATACTGCCAATGCTGCTACAGCAAGAAGTTGTGGTAAACGCAGTGGGTTAAGCTGAGGAATTACCTCATGAATACGGAAAAAAGAAAATGCGATAAAAGCCAATACGACCCAAAATGGAAAACGAAAAACCAGTAGCACACCAATAATCAACATTCCTAAAATAGGGCCAATTAATGGTAAAGGCACAAACCACCATACAGCAGAAACCAGCACACAAAGCAGTGTGCTCACTAATATCGCTTTACCATGGCGAATTATAAAATGGGGTGTTGGGCTACCCACCACTGGCCTATCCATAGCGCTATCCCCATTAACAATGCCGAACTAATTACCCCATACCCGCGATAAGGCAGATACAATAACCGTTGGCTGCAATAAAAAAACAGACCTGCGCGTAATATATTCACCAATAATTGGCTAATAATAACGCCAAAAACCCCAAAAAAGGGAATTAATATTGCATAGCCGATCACACCTACAGCACTACTGGCCAGATGAATATTCATCTGTATTTTACTGTCAGATTGGCTGTAACAACCTACATTCATCAATTCAGATTGTGTTTTAAATGCCATTGCCGCCACTAACCAGGGAACTAACTGTATTGCAGGGTGATAAGCAGCCGGTGTTAACTTCATAATTAAGTAAGGCGCAATAACACCCACCACGCCAGCCAATAAATAACCGCAAGATGCCCCAAACTCTGCAAAGTCTGCGTTTTGCTGTAGCCCTTTTGCATCACCCAATAATTGAAACCGTTTTGGATACCACCAGAGCGCAAAAGGTTGCAATACTAATCCGGCAGCTAATGCAAATTTAGCCGCTACCGCATAATAGGCTAATTCAGTTTCCCCTGCAGAACCAGCCAACCACCAGCGGTCTAACCCTGCTACCGCAAAACCAGCCAGACCGCTAATTAATATTGGGAAACCATAACGTAAATACTGCGTGCTATTTTGCAATCTAAAGTGGGAGCCGGTATCACGCCACTGCCAGCCGCCCATTAAAATCGCTTGCCCTAAGCTAGCCAGTGCGCCCACCATAATCACACCTTCAACACTGTAACCACTACGCAGAAAAATCCAAATCAAAAACGCTTGTATCACAACTCGCCCAGCCGTACACAAGAAGAAAAAACGGGCCATTCCTTTCATGCGTATCCATGCAAGTGGAATACCAATAACCCCTTCTAAGGCAATAGAGATCAAAGCCCAGCGAACAGCTGAAACAGAAACAACACCAGGCAATAACGCCGCAATGTGATCGGAAAAAGGCAGAAGAACCAGAACACCCAATATTGCAATAATTAAGGTTTGCCCAAACAACGTTCCGGCAACCTGATTACGCTCCTCTGGTGTATGTGAAACACCAGCAAAACGGTACAGCGCATCAACCAACCCTAAGCCCAGCAGTAACGTGCCGATATTGATCAGTGCCAGTAACACCTCAAGTTGCCCAAATTCAGCCGTCGACAAATAGTGGGTAAAAACAGGCAGCATTAGCAGTGAGATCCCCTTCATCAGGATCAGCCCAAGGCCGTAAAAAAACATCTGCTGCAACGCTGCCGGAATTTTTATCCGCATGGTGTCCGTACCATCATAAGTCAAAGAATTATCAGATCTTTATAGTCATGTTTCTGATTATTGACTAGATAAACTGGCAAAATAGGCAAAATAGTCTTAATAATTAAGTATTACTCTTTTGTTTTTCTAAGATGAGCACACAGTCATGACATGGATAAGTCGCTTTCGGCTATGGGCAAAACAGGGGCAATCTCCCAGCGCTCGCTGGATATGGAACACCGCAAAACAGCTACGCTCCTGCTCTTTTCCGGTGATCCGCCCTCTACACCGCGCCTTGTATTCGCTGCATTACATTATTAAAAATATGCTGTCAGGGTTACTGCGAATACTGTACTGGACCCCTTTATTTCAAAGCAGATTAACTGCAACAGCCCCACAACTTTACCTGTATAGCGGTATGCCGCAAATTATTGGCCCGTTACAGATTAGCATCGGTGAAAAATGCCAAATCAGTGGCATATCCTCATTTATTGGCCGCCAAACCGCGCACTCCGCACATCTGGAAATTGGCGATCGCTGTAATATTGGCTGGCAAACTACCTTTGCTGTTGGCCGGAAAATTAAAATCGGTAACGATGTATTTATGGCCGGAAAAGTATTTTTAGCCGGCTTTCCCGGTCACCCGTTAAACCCTGAAGAGCGAGCGGCAGGTCTGGCTGAGCACGATGATCAGGTCGGTGATATTGTGCTGGAAGACAAAGTCTGGTTGGGAACAGGGGTAATGGTGAATGCAGGCGTTCATATCGGTTATGGTACGGTCGTGGCGGCAGGCAGCATCGTGACCCATGATTTACCTGATCGGGTACTTGCTGCCGGCATTCCTGCCAAAATCATCCGAGCTCTTCCCTCTGCATCTGAGCCATTTTCAGCATCAGATTCACAACCATTTATGCACGAGTCATCCCATGAATAACCATGACCAGACAGCGGAAATCCGTGCAAATAAACCCCCGTTAGTCGTCTTAGGTGAAGATTGGGGTGGCCACCCAAGCAGCACTCAGCATCTGATCAAACGCCTGTTGCATGATCGCCAGATTATCTGGGTTAACTCTATTGGCCTACGTAGACCCCGCCTTAATCGGCGTGATCTGAGCCGTTTATGGCAAAAGTTGTGGGCCATCTTACGTAGCCGCCATAACCAGAAAATCCCGCGTGTAGGTATGAACTTACACACTCAGGCCAGTGTTGCTAGCACAGCCGCTGTTGACACAACCGTGGTTGATACTACAAACAACATTGAAACCGCAGTATCTAAAACTACTGTGGCGGAAAATACACACGCACCCTCTGAATTTGAGCCCATTTCTGAAAGTGTTTCAGCCTTATATGAACCTTTTGTTATCGCGCCACTTGCCTTACCCCTACCGGGTGTTGCATGGGCCAGGCCGATTAACCGTTACCTACTCAAAAAACAGATCAGTAGTGTGATGAAAAAACATCACATTACATCACCCATTTTATGGTTATCTCTGCCTACCGGCGTTGATCTAATTAATACGTTAAACGAGCGCGCGGTGATCTACTATTGCGGTGATGACTTCTCTGCACTAGCAGGGGTCGATCATCAGGCCATTCATCAGTTAGAAGAAGAACTTGTCGAGAAAGCTGACCTAATTCTAGCGGCAAGCCCGACATTAGCATCCCGATTTCCAGCAGAAAAAACACAGCTGCTTCCACACGGTGTTGATGTAGAGCTATTCTCTCAGCCCCAAGCTCGAGCCGCCGATTTACCAACCGGAAAGCCCATTGCCGGATTCTATGGCAGCCTCTCAACATGGATCAACGTTGAACTGCTTGCCGATGTTGCCCGCACATTAACAGACTGGAATTTTGTACTAATAGGCCCTATTCAAACCGATATATCAGCTTTTCATGGCCTGGAAAATATCTATATATTGGGCCCTCGAGCACATCATGATCTTCCGGCCTATGTGCAATACTGGCAGGTTTCCATGCTGCCATTTCACGATAATGCGCAGATAAGAGCCTGCAACCCGCTTAAATTACGGGAATATTTGGCCGCAAAAAAACCCATTGTATGCACTGATTTTCCAGCACTCGATGGCTACCGCGATCTGATTCATACCGCTAATTCGGCCCATAATTTTTGTGTTGCATTACAACTTGCAGCACTTGATACCCCTAAGCGGAGTCATATGTTCGCGCCAGACAGCAATGAACATCTCAATAACACTCAACATGAACTGGCCGATATCGAACAATTCAGCCAATGGTTGGAACAATCCTCCCCCGATTGGGATGCCGTCGTTCAGCTAGGCATGCAACGCCATGAACGTTACCAGCGAGTCACCGAACAGAGCTGGGAAGCCAGAGTGAATGACCTCAACCTTCTGTTGGATCGCTTATGATTTACTATTGTGCTCGCTCTTACTTATTACATAATTACCTACGTTGTGCATTGCATTGGTCAGCATGCACGCAAAGTGATCATCGTACGCACACCACGCACACATTAATCATTCGGGCAGAGTATCCATCCCCAAAATATGGTCGCTCTGTTGTATCAGCTCTATTTCTATTTTTCTCAGCTCTGATCACCTATTTTTTGCCGGCACAAACCGCACTAGCCGATGAACCGGCAATCCCCACATTTACGCTCACCTCACCAGACTCGGTCGGGACAAAAGATAAACACCCCTCGGCACTGTTTTTGCCTCTGCGTGCAGAGAATTCACTGCCCCAAAACTGGGAATTTACCACCGATCAGCAATGGCATAAGAATGATGACTTAATTATTGAGGGGAATAACCCTTCAACAAAAAATAACCTCTTGGTGATCCGCATTGATGATGCAAACTCTACCGGATACAACTCACGAGTAAATGAAGAGCGAGTTATTCCTACCGGAAATTTCCGCCTGCGTTTACCCTTAAGTGCACTACAAACCCCCAACAAAACACCACTCAACCTTGCAAAAATACGGGCAATTTATCTGTTTAACATTGAAGCACCGCCTCTGATTATCAATAAAATCGGATCAGAGAAAGGTTTACAGTTTTCCGAAGATGTTATTGCATGGGATTTTGGTGCAGCTTCACGCCCGCCGTTTAGTGGTTTTACCCGTATCAGTGAAACTGATCCACATTTGAAAGGCCCAATGTCGGTAACAGAGCGCGCAGGCAGTTCAGCACTGCTCAATGATGGGTTACGGGGTATCAGCGAAATACGCCTTCCTCTTCCGGCAGGCCGCTATCACTTAAGACTTTGGACAGAAGATTTAGGGGAATGGGAGTATCTGCCACACCCGTTAGAACGCCGTATCCAAGTTAATCAAAATGTCATTTGGCAGCAAAAAATGACACCCGAGACATGGATTGCTCAACGCTATATGGCAGGTGCAAAAGATGAAGCTAAACCCGATGGCGATGCATGGCAACAGATCCAGAAACGGCGTGGTGGCAGTGTAGACTATACCTTTACACAACCCGATGGTGATATGGTCATTGCCCTAGACGGTGATTCAACAGATGCTCAGTTTTTATCCGCACTGCTGCTCTGGCCTGATAAAAGCGCTGAAAATCCGATTACAACCCCCTCCTCGGAAAGTAAAAAAATACTGACACCGGCCGAAACGGTTGATACCCGCCTCGCAACCTTGTTTCGGGAAAATTGGAATATAGATTCAACACCAGCAGCATTGCCTACCGATGCCACACTAATATCGTTAGCAAATGAAGATAAACCCGCTGAATATATTACACAAACAGGCTCAAACAGCCACCTGAACCTAAATTTTGTTATTGATAGTCAAAGTATCAAACAGGCAACAACAGCAGATATTAGTGTACAAGCACCAGCACTTAATGGAGTTACCCTAAACAGTGAATTACGCTGGGGTCAGTGGTTATGGCGTCGGCCGCTAGCACAAACCAACGCACTTTCTATCAGTGCCGATTATCTACGCAGTGATACCCAAAACGTGCCGTTATCACCGAAACAACCACGTTTACTGAATATCGCATTATCAATACCGGCGGGTACACCTGAGGGTATCTACAGTGGAAATATTCAGATAAAAACCACTCAGCAGTTAATTAATACCCCCTTTAAAATTAAGGTATTGGATATCGAGCTGCCTGATATCCCCTTACCTATTGGTGTCTATCTTGATAAAGCACCCCATTTAAGTTGGTTTGATGCAAACAGCGCAGATGCCGCAGCACAGTGCGACATGCTTTGGCTTTCTAACGCCGGATTAACCACATATGCCCCACCATTGAGCACCCCAACCAATGATAATATGCAAGCCTTTCAACAGGATCTAGATACCGCAACAAAACTGACACCGTCAGCCACCCTACTGGCCTATACCCCACTAAAAAGAGCCCTAGAAGCTATGGGGGATAACGAGACTATTGCCCGTATTACCGAAATAGATCAGCGTGCCACCAAGCCTATTGCATGGAGTTTAGCTGATGAACCCAACACCAGTGATATTCCGCTGTTAATTCAATTTGCCGACAATCTGCACCAGAAATCACCCAAAACAAAATTAGCGGCACACTTTAACCACCCCATGCAAAATGCACTGTTACAGCACATCGATCTTGCGCTGATCAATGCAGGGTTTGGTGCTGACAGTATGCAAATATCGGCACTGAAAAAACAAAATATTCAAGTTTGGCTGTATAACTTAGGCGCAAAACGTATTGCCAGTGGTTTTTACCTGTGGCGTACCGGCGCAGAGGGTTACATGCAATGGCATGCTCGTATGCCAACCGCTGACCCCTTTGACCCAACTGATGGCCGAGAAGCTGATTTCCAATTTTTATATCCAATGACAACCTACTGTACTGCTATTCCTGACGTTGATCGCTCCCTGTTTGCCATAACATCAGGCATAGAAGATTTACGCTGGCTGTATTGGCTTGATCAGAAAAGTGAAACACTTCCCGCAGCCAAAGTCTTACGACAAAAAATATGGGATCAGATGCCTGATACGTGGCGTGCAGCGGAATCGTTCTCCGAACAAACGCTTAATCAATGGATTGGTCAAATTCAAGCATTGGCTGTACTGCCAGCAAAATCAACATAATGCAAACCAGATGCGATCATGATATGTGCGTAAGCTCAAATAAAAATGTAAATGCAAAGTTGCCTTGCCGATCACTTTTTAGATTGGTATTTTATTTATAATAACAATGTGCTTCATATTGTATAACGCTATGGTAGCAAAAGAGATTGCTTTGTTGCCGAATGAGCCGCTAAAGCTGTAATAGCAAGCCATCGTGTGTAAAGGACAACCCGTGAGAATGAAACGTTACTACACAATAAGCCACATCGTTTTCATACTTCTGCTTTCTGCTTGTGGTACTAAAACCAGCAGTAAACAGCCGGTTGATCTGGCTGCAATACAGCAATTGCGCGCTGTACAGAGCACGCACTCACAAACCTTTAGTGCTGAATATTCCAAAAGCAGCCACGCTCTCTCTGCTGAAGATGAAAAGCAATTCTACCAATTTATCGCGCAGCAAGATCCAAGTGCACTCACGGTATCTGTTGGCCCTGCAGAAGGAGACTCCCTTCATAGCGCACAACAGGCACATCAACGCTTAAAACTGATTGAAAAAATGCTCGTTGCCAGACCTATTGCTCTAAACTTGCAATATACCCCGCAAGCGCGTGCAGATAGTTTGCGCATTGAGGTGAGCCGTGAACAGTAACCTCTACCTGTCTTTATGTGCCATATTAAACGGTGCATGGCGAAGACGTGCTCTGATTGTCACCCCTCTCCTACTCATGCCTTTGCTGGCAACTCTAATCGGTATATTTACGCCAAAACAGTATCAGTCGTATACCACGCTGCTCATTCAGGAAACATCAAAGCTGAACCCATTTTTGGAAGATCTCTCTGTTTCTACCAATTTAAAAGATCGTTTTGCCGCACTTGATAGCCTTCTGCACAGCCGTTATGTTCTGCAAATGGTTATTGATGATGCGAAATTACTGCCTGCAAATGCCAGCCAAAGTGATTATGACAATAAAATTAATCTGCTCTCCTCTTCTGTTGTACTGAACTTAGTCGGCAGTGATTTGGTTCAATTACGCTTTAAAACACAAAGCCCTGAAAACAGTGCGTTAATATTACAAGCTATTAGCCAGCGTTTTTTAGATAATGTACTTGCACCAGAGCAATCCTCTATCAGCGGATCAGAGAAGTTTCTAAAAGAGCAAATTACTAAACAAGAAACAGAACTCAATAAAGCGGAAAAAAACCTCGCTGACTTTAAACGCCGACAATCGGCAGAACTACCCGACCTCTACAGCTCTAATGTCAACCGGTTACATACATTAAAAGATAAACAAGAAGAGCGATTAACTCAACTCGCCGGTGCGAAAGCGGCATTAAATGCATTACAAAATGGCATATCACAAGTCAACCCTATTATTGCCAATCTTGAACAGCAAATAGTAAATACTACGAATGAGATATCACTGTTACGCACACGCTACACTGACTCACACAGTAAAATTCAAGCTGCCATTTACCGGTTAAAACAACTTGAAGATGAACGCCAATCACAATTAAACTCAATACCTAAAATTGATAGTTCAGATCTCAATCAACTACTCAATTTATCCCAAAACAGTAATAAGAATGAAACGGGTCAAATAAATAAAAATGATACGTTACTTGACTCTCAACTTAAAGAATTACAAAAAGCCGCAACCAATGTCAAATCGCTTCAAGAGGAGTTAAACAGCATTGAGAGAATGCTGTTAGAAGCCTCAAATAGCGTTGGCAGTTTCGGTGATGTAGAGCGACAAATGTCAGAACTTGAACGTAATCTTCAAGTTCAGCGTGAAATCTATCAAGATTTACTCACTCGCTATAAAAAAGCACAAGTTACCGGTGCGTTAGGTCAGTTTGAAAAAGGTGATCGTGTTAAAGTAATTGATCCTCCATTCACCCCTACATCACCAAGTACACCACCACTTTTTGTCTTTGTTATTGCAGGAATTATCGCCGGTATTGCTATTGGTTGTGGGTTTGCATTAGTTGCAGAAATAACAGACAGTACCGTGCATCGTAGTGATAAACTGTCTATGCTATTAGGTGTACCCGTATTAATACGAATTCCTTACAATCAGGAAATGGAACAGTATGAAAACCGCCCCGCGCAGGATAACGCAAATCATTCAGCACTTAGCTCCGGGTGGTATTGAAACCATTGCGCTAGAGCTACACCGTACATATCAACACGATCACCAATCTTCACTGATTAGCTTAGAAGGGAATATTGAGCAAGCTTGTAAACACTGGCCTCGCGTAGCAAGTACAATCGAAAATTCAAACTCAGCAAACAGCTTGGTTTTTCTTGATAAAAAACCAGGGTTACAGCTCGGTTTGCTATTAACACTGATTCGTTTATTACAAAAATCACGCCCTGATGTGGTACATACTCACCATATTGGCCCATTATTATATGGGGGTTTAGCAGCCCGAATTGCTAATATTAAAACTATTATTCATACCGAGCATGATGCTTGGCACCTAAATAACAAAAAGCGCCGAAACCTAGCCCGGCTGTTACTTAAAATAATAAAACCTGTTGTTGTTGCAGACTCAGAACAAGTTGCTATTAATATTCGAGCCCATCTTCCAAAGGCTCACCCTGTTGTTATTCTAAACGGTATAGATACTACACATTTTATTATTGGTGATAGAGAGAAAGCTCGTCAACAGCTTAACTTACCACTAAAAGAAAAAATAGTCGGTTGTGCTGCACGCCTTGAATCGGTTAAAGGGCATGTGGGTTTATTTCATGCTATTAAACAATGCCCTGATTTACATTTAGCGCTAGCGGGAATCGGTTCATTAGAACAACAGTTAAAAACTCTCGCGCATGAGTTAAATATTATCCACAGAGTTCATTTTTTAGGGCTGATAAATGATATGTCTATATTTTACCATGCAATAGATAGCTTTTGCCTTGCGTCTGAAGCCGAAGGGTTACCTTTATCCCCGCTAGAAGCACAAGCATGCGGTATTCCAGTTGTACTCACTGATGTTGGCGGCTGTAGAGAGTGTATTGATCCAAAGTCAGGTCAGTTAGTCCCTCTCGGAGAACCCGAATCATTAGCAAAAGCGCTGATACACAGCGTTACATTACAAGAGCAGACAACATCTCGCCCATTTGTGGAGAAAAATGCTAGCCTGAACAATATGGCTACACAATATTTATCTCTTTATCAAAATACGTCAAGATATAAAGACGGCCAAGGAATAGGCGCATGATCGCACTCAGTATTTTTATACTTGTCTCTTTTTTAATTATTTATCATCATTTTCTCTATCCTTTTTTGCTAAAAAAAATGAGTCAGCACCGAATATCCACACTGCCAGACATCACGGCACGCCACTATACAACAACAGAGGATGACTCATCACTTCCTAATATTACGCTTATCATTCCCGCATATAATGAAGCCCCCTCTATTGCTGAAAAAATCCGTAATCTTGCCGCACAAGATTACCCAGCAGAGCACTTTACTATTCATCTATTATGTGATGGCTGCACTGATAATACCGTTGAAATCGCTCGAAATACACTGAACGAGCCAGAATGCCAATGGCTACCTTTTATCATTGAAGAATTTAATATTAATCGGGGTAAAATAGCCTTAATCAATGAGGCTATTACAAATATCACAACCCCTATCGTTGCATTTAGTGATGTCTCCGCACTATTACCCATAGATACCTTTTTGACGGCTATCGCGCATTTCAAACACCCTGATGTAGGCGTGGTAGGCCCTGGATATCGCGTATTACAAGCAGGATCATTAGGCGAAGCACATTACTGGCAATACCAGTCTCAGATTAAACAGTCAGAATCAGCGCTAAACTCGGTACTAGGCATGCATGGAGCTTGTTATTTTATTCGCCGAGAGTGCCTCGATCCGATTGAAGCCGATACGATTAATGATGACTTTATCCTTCCGATGAATGCAATCGCAAAAGGATACCGTGCGGTGTATGAACCACGCTGTCTATCGCTTGAACTGGAAACCGCCTCACCTGAACTTGAAGCTAAAAGACGCAGACGTATTGCAGCAGGAAATACGCAGCAAATTTGGCGCTTACGCCGACTATTTCATCCCCGTTTCCGCTGGAATGCATTTAACTTCATTTCTGGCAAAGGATTACGTGTCCTTATGCCATTTTGTTTGCTAGCAGTGCTTTTATTATCACTCTATCTCTCAATAACGATACCAGCGTTTATATTTCTATTCATTTTACAACTCATTGGCTATATATCTATTATCATTATGAATCTTAATCCAAAAACAGTATGGCCTAGCAGTGCTAAAAAAATTCAGTACCTTGTCAATGGCCACTGGTACAATTTTATTGGTACATGCCGCTATTTATTGGGTAAAGAGAAAGGTCGTTGGAAACGGGCTAATCAACAGGGAGAGTGATCATGTCACACTATGTTCATCCGGTTACCGCATTCGCTAAACGAACGATGGACATTATCGGTGCGTTATTGGGGATTGTTCTCACATCCCCTCTTTGGCCCATTATTGCACTTGCCATTAAGCTTGAAAGTAAAGGCCCTGTTTTTTTCAAGCAACAACGTGTCGGTCGAATTTTCCCTGATCATGTAGAGCTTTTTTATATGATCAAATTCAGATCAATGCGTCAAGATGCCGAATCAGTGAGCGGTGCTGTATGGGCAACTAAAAATGACCCACGTATCACACGTGTTGGCAATTTTTTACGTAAAACACGGTTAGATGAATTACCCCAATTTATCAACGTGCTACACGGTGAAATGTCACTTATTGGCCCAAGACCTGAGCGGCCTCAATTTTGTAATACTTTAGAAGATGCAATTCCCTTTTACGTTGAAAGAACTTATGGCGTAGCCCCCGGTATTACCGGGCTTGCACAAGTCAGCCAAGGGTATGATGAAAGTTTAGATGATGTTCGCAGTAAGCTAGCGTATGACCTTGCTTACTCATTAGCGCTAACACGCCCTTGGCAGTGGTTAAAACTTGATTTGAATATCGCATGGCGTACTGTCAAAGTGATGGTAGGCAAACGTGGTCAATAAGTTTATAACTACTAACGGTAATACAATCTGTCTTAAATTTAAGGATAAAGCGCTATGAAACCTATGATGTATACCTTAAACAACTGGCAAGTAATGACTCTTAGCGGCGAGCTTGATGCAATGTATGTAAGTGAGCACCGTGAAACATTTGAAACGCTTGCACTGCAAGATAACAACGTGCTTATTGATCTCAGCGAAGTTCATTTCATTGACTCTTCAGGTATTGGAGCGCTGGTCTTTTTATATAAAAGATTAAAAGCAAAATCGTTTACACTATCGCTTATTTGTGATCAAGGTCAACCAAGAGAGCTATTAAAGCTCTTGCACATTGATAATACTATCGAGTGCCATAGTACAATTAAAGATTTTGTTATTAAGACGAGTGAATAATCACTAAAAGTTTACTGAAGTGTGCTTAGTGTCAATAACAAATACCTAAACAAAGGCATAAGAGTGTCTGTTTTCTATGATAAAGTGCTAAAAATGAACAGATATAAAAGGATAACCTTAATCATACTAGGTAGTTTTCTTGTAGGCTGTACAAGTTGGCCTTCAGATGGGCGTGGCGGTATGGCTGAAATCAGGCCGACTGTATTACCTAATCAGGCTGAAAAGCACTATTATATAGAGAACATTAATCAAATATTACATTATAAAGAGAGTTTAATCACACAATTAGTGCAATTACGCCCAACGTTACAAGAGTGTATGCCCGGTAGATTAACCCAATTAGAACAACACCAAATATTAATTGAACGTGAATTACACGCACGATTATGGTACGACGGGTTATACAATCTTGACTTATGGAAAAAAGAAATTCAGAAAGCAGAAAAAGACTTGGTTAGCTTACAAAAAAAGACTGGCTGTGCAAGTTCTGCCCATAACCCACTAAGTGAATGGCGATTGCTATAAGTCTGCCGATAAATAAAAGCAAGGAGAGCGGCATGAACTGGCTAAGGATTATTCAGCCAATATTTTTTTTATCCCTTTTTATTTTCTTTGGCCCCTTAGCTGCTCCTGTTAATGCAGAACCAGCCCCATCTGCTTCAACAGAAACTGCACCTGATACTCTGCGGCCCGGAGACCTTATTTTTATCAATCTTCCGGGTGAAGCCGCATTCAATGAGCCGTTTCAAATTAATCGCCAAGGTAACGTTCAATTACCTGAAATTGGTGATATTAAGTTACTCGGGTTATCACTAGCAGAGGCAACACCCAAAATACGTCAACAACTGCAAACGGTGTTTAAAGATCTTTCAGGCTTTAGCGTTCGCATCAAAGAACGTTTATTATTAGTCAACGTAATGGGGTACGTACGTAAACCTGGTAGTTATCAGTTACCCGAAAATGCTAACGTACAGCTTGCCATAGAGTCTGCTAATGGCTTAGTGCCGGGAGCACAGCTCAGTAATATCCAAGTTCAGCGAAAAAATCAAAAAATCGCCTTCGATTATAAACACTATCTTGATACCGGTGATTCCAGTGAAATGCCTTCACTGCAAACGCTCGATACGGTATTTATTCCGGCATCCCCCCTCACCGGTAATGTACAAATTGATTTTGATGCCGCAACTTTATCAAAAAGTGGCGATGCCGCTGATGCACAGCGTGCAATTAAAGTTTTTGGTGAAGTCAATACTCCTGGAGCATACAGCATTAAACCCGGAGAGACAGTGGTAGACATGCTTATGCGCGCAGGTGGCGTTACTCGCTATGCGGGTGTTGAGCGCATTCGGGTTATCAGCAACAATGAACCTACACTGTTTGACTTAAAAAAATTCCTTGATACCGGTGACAAGCAATTCATGCCAGAAATTGCACCGGGCAGTACTATTTTTATCCCCAAAGATGAAGAACAAATTAAAAAAGGCACGCGTACTGTCTATATTATGGGAGAAGTGGCAAAACCCGGCGCTTACGAAAGCCGTAAAGGTGATACTTTTATGGATATTCTTGCCAATGCCGGTGGGCCAACCCGCTACTCAGAAAGCCGACAAATTCGTATCATCCGAGCTGATGGCTCAATTGAGCCTTTTGATTTGCAAGGATACACTGAAGGGTTAACCAGCCGACAATTGCCTGTGATTACACCCGGTGATGCTATCTTTATTCCCGAAAAAACAGATATGAATGAAAAATCATGGTTGAAAGTTTCCCCTAAGCATGCAGTGATGGTTATCGGACAAGTCAATAAACCGGGCCGCTATGAGTGGTCAGATGAAATGTCGCTGCTTGATCTTCTCGCCAATGCAGGTGGGCCTTCAGACAAAGCCGATACATCAAAAGTACAAATTTTAATCACTGAAAATGGCAGACAAGCAAAACCCACTTATTTTGATTTAACTAAATTTCTCAAAGATGGCGGGAATTTAGATCAAATTCCAAATATACGCGCGGGGTATACCATTAATATCCCGCAACTACCCAATGATCCGAAAGATAATAAATCACAATGGGTACAGCAAGCGCCTGAAAATTCGATCTATATCATGGGGCAAGTGGGTGCTCCCGGCCGTTATGCGTTTACATCAGAAATGGGTTTTTTGGATATTTTAGCGGCAGCAGATGGCCCAACAGAAAAAGCCGATTTACGCAATATACGCGTAGCGCACCGCAATGGTGGCTCAGCCAATGTCACCAAACTTGATTTATCCCTTTATTTTGAATCAGGTGATGAAAGCCTGCTACCAAAAGTCGTGACCGGTGATTCTATCTATATTCCGGAAAAAGACCGTTTATGGCTCGATACAAGCAAAGAATCAACCGTCAGAATTATGGGTGCAATTGGAAAACCGGGTCGCTATCGATTCAATGAGAGCATGACTCTGCTTGACCTTTTAGCTGAGGCTGGCGGCCCAACAAGTTCAGCTTATGTACAAAAAATCATTGTGGCTAATTTATCTGAAAGTGGGAAGAACGATCAAGCACGTACATTTGATTTACTTGATTTTATGAAATCACCTGATTTTAGCCAATTACCTATTTTGCGTGCAGGAGATACTGTATACATCCCTGACACCAAAGACAGTAATTGGTCTGTGTTCATGGGCGGGATGACAGATATCTTTACGATCCTCTCCGTACTTACCTTACTGATTAAAATTTAATGGTTGAGTACAAAATGAGTAAAGATAAAGAGCCTGAGTACCATAAAGAAATTGATATTCTTTTTGACCGAGCACTGTCAAAAGGCATTCGTACACTAGCAATTACCTCAGCAGTACATCAAGAAGGGGTATCTAGCAGTGCCCTTGCCTTTGCCAAACGCTGTGTTCAGGCGAATATGCGTACACTGCTAATCGAGTTATCGATCACTGCACCAATTTTACCTACATTATACCCTGATGTAGGCAATGCTCTTGTTAATAGCGTGCCAAATACAAGCTCTGTCAACTTTCCGACCATTCATCAGATATCATCTTTATTTTCACTTGCCACAACACTGACACGTGCTGAACCTACTGATCGCTGGTATCGAAAAAATTTCACTCAGCTATTAAGTGATTTCACTGAGCACTATGACATCGTCATTTTTGATATTCCGCCAATCACATTAGAAGAGCAAAAATACTTACCCAGTGAAATAGCCTGTGCTTGTTGTGATGCTACCGTTCTGTCTGTTTTATTTTCCCGCACCCAAGAAAGCGAAATAAAAGATGCGCTAAAAAAACTCAAACAGACCGAATGTAATATCATTGGTTTCATCGCTAATGACAAGTTTAATCCATCCCTTGCCAGTGATTTAACGCGGGAAACCTACCGATTGGAGAGTCGCTTTCCTCGGCTAATGGAAAAATTAAGAGCGCGAATAAAAAAATTAGCCATTCTCTCTTTTAAATTATAGTAAATTGTAGGTGTATTTTTAATACATCCTTAAAAACAGCATTACCACCGAAAGGATTGCATTATGTTGAAAAATGAGTGGGTATTAAAAAAAACAGCATCACTGCTTTCGGTTCGTGAACTGAGAAATAACTTAAATTCAATATTAAATTCTCACAGTATAGCACCACAAGAATTACAGCACTGGTTACTTGCGTTTACTGAAGCAGCTACCAACGTAGTCAGACATACAGACCCTCTTGCCAGTTTTATTCAGTTAACTTTGTCGAATATTGATAACAAATGGGTAATGACAATAGAAGATAATGGCGGTGAAACTGCTGTGTACAACAACATATTTGATATACCCGATACATTAAACGAAGGAGGTTATGGCATTGCGCTAATTCAGTCATTATTTGCACAATCTGTCTATTCACGCACTACTGAAAATACAAATAAACTAGTCATATCAAATCCATTCTGCTCTCAAATTAAACTACCTACTATTGTTCTTGTTGATGATGACCCTGTAATCCGAAAAATAATACATAGTTATCTCAAAGATAAATATCAGATTATTGAATTCCCTTCTGCCGAAGATGCCATTCCGTTTATCAAAAAAAATAAAATAGACCTAATTCTATCTGATATATCAATGCAAGGTATGGATGGGCTCAGCATGCGTAAAAACTTAGCTGGACATATTGAGAACAGATATACTTCCTTTTGTCTTTATCACTGGAAACTCAAGCGATAATACACGCCAGACAGCAGCAAGATTGGGTGTTGACGACTATATTGTTAAACCAGTGAAAAAAACAGAACTGCTCGATATTGTATCGCGTGTACTACAACGAAGCCAAAATCTAAAAACCCGGATTAATCAGCGGCTTGATCCCAAAGTTACCGCAGGTTTACGCCCGCAGCTTCCCAGTAAAATAGACACCTATAATCTTGTTGTGCAAAGCCGAGTTGCATCTGCAGGTGGCGGTGATTACTTATTACAGCATGATAAACTTATACTGCTGGGTGATATCATGGGCCATGGTGAACAAGCTAAATTTTTTGCGTATGCACATGCAGGCTACTTTCGTGGTTTAATTTATGGCTTATACAAAAATGAAGGCATTAATGTTCTCTTAAATAAGCTATCTCAAAGCATGATCAATGACTCCCTACTCAGCGGCGCACTAACTACATGTATTGCAGCCGAGCTCAACAACGAATATATTCAATTAGCCAGTGCAGGCCACCCTAAACCGTGGCTAATTACCGAAGAAGGTGTGGATATTTTACCTGTTAGTGGCATGTTAGCGGGTATCACTGAAGATACACAATATAATAAACTTACTGTGCAATTAAAGCCAAAACAAAGATTGATGCTTTATACTGACGGGTTATTAGAGTCAAGAAGTGAGGCGCTGACCAACCATTACGAAACAGAAATTAGTAAGATCTTAATTTCTTCACTATCAGAACCTATTGAGTTAGCTGCTAAAAAAATTTCCAGCTGGTTTGATATTGCTCATGCAGAAATGCCCGAAGATGACATGACTTTTGTTTTAATCGAAAAATCTGTATAGCGTATAGTAAAAAATCATGCCAAAATCGAATCTTTAATCAAGGTTCGATTAATCGTATCATTTAACTTACTCATTGTAAGTGGTTTAGTGCAATAATCAATCATACCAGCAGACAAGCACTCATCACGAACACCAATAGTTGCATCGGCAGTTAATGCAATAATTTTAGGTGAATTCTTCCCCATATCATGAATGATTACCTGCGTTGTTTCTATTCCTCCCATACCCGGCATGTGTAAATCCATAAAAACGATATCATAATTTTTATTTTTCACCGTATTAATTGCCTCCTCACCTGATGACGCAGTATCAACTGTATGGCCCATTTTTTTCAACATGGCTTTTACAACCATTAAATTAACTTTATTATCATCAACAACCAGTAATGATTTAGCACTGTATATCTGCTCTACCTCAATGGCATCATGGGGTGCACAATGATAGTCTCTTGCATCAAAATGTTTAGCAATAACAGCTTGCAAGCCTGCAGACTTCACCGGTTTAGTCAGGTAATCATTCATACCTGCTTTAATATATACATCTCTTGAGCCTTCCATTGCATCGGCAGTCAGTGCAATAATTTTAATTTCACGGCGATTATCATCTGCATATTTACGAATAACCATAGCAGCATCTAAACCATTCATCAGCGGCATTTGAATATCCATAAAGATCAGATCAAACATCTCATTATTAACTTTTTCTATTGCCGTAAAACCATTCTCTGCTGTTTGCACCTTATGGCCATGTCCAATCAATAAGGTAGAGATGAACTTGCGGTTTGCTGCACTGTCATCAACCACCAAAATGCTAATTTGTGGTGTACACTGATGGCACATTGTGCTTTGACATTTATCTGTTAAAGGCGCTTGAGCTTCTTTTGCTTTAAAAGAAAATACAAAACTACTACCTTTTCCTACTACGCTGGTTAATGTGATATCACCTTCCATTATCTGAGCCAAATTTTTTGATATTTCCAGCCCTAAACCTGAACCACCGTATAAACGAGTTGTTGATAACTCTGCCTGTGAAAATCGTTGAAATAATTTTGGTATAACGTCTTCTGCAATCCCAATACCGGTATCCTCTACGGCAATAGAGATCTCAAAAAGCTGCGGTGATATAAGCTTGCTACGTACGATAATACGAATTGAGCCCTGCTCTGTAAATTTAATCGCATTGCTGATTAAATTCATGATTATTTGTCTGACTCTGATTGGATCAAGTTCAATCCATGCTGGAAGGTCTGGCGGGTAATCAAGAATTAGCTGCAACCCCTTTTGCGCTGCTGTATTAGCCACTAAACGATGTGTATTAATCAACAGGTTTGATAGTGAACAAGGAGAAACATCTAAGCGTACATGCCCTGCTTCCAATTTAGACACATCAAGAATATCATTCAGTAACCCAAGTAAATGCTCAGCTGAATCTTTGGCGGTGGCTAAATAGTCAGCTTGTTGTGAGTTCAACGTACTGTCTTCAAGCAATGAAATCATACCAATAACACCGTTCATCGGTGTTCTAATCTCATGGCTCATATTAGCCAGAAAAACACTTTTTGCCCGATTACCCGCTTCTGCCTGAAAACGTGCATCCTCTAGTTTTTCGGTTAGCAGCACTAACGAATGATTTTGCTTTTTACTGCGTTGTAATTGGCTCCATGCAGCAACACCAAAAACAATAATTAGCATAAATTGTAAGGCAGCAATCATCGTTGTTGTTGCAATCTGATTTTTTACTGTTTGCTTTCTGTTCTCATCTAGAGCAGTAAAGGATGTGTTAACCTGCAGATTTGTTTTTTGAAGTAAAGACTGTAATTTATTAACCCGCGCAATAAGCTCCTGGTACTTTTTTTTATCATACACAGGCGTCATATCAGGGCCTAAAAAGGTGTCTGCATAATCAATAAAAGCAGGAAGCTCTTTCTTTATCTGATGGTAAATGGGCTGTTCAACTAATATCTCACGGCTATCACTGCCATGCAGAGCTAGCCCAATACGGCTTACAAAAGTATCATAACGCAGTTGCAGCGCACGCATTGATGATACACTACCATTTTCAGACTCAACTTTTAACAGTTGATATTGCAAACGATAATACTCATTTTGCAACTGAAAATAGGTCCACATCAAGTTATCATCACCAATACTGGCACTTCTTTTCAAATCATCAAACTGCTTATATTGGATAGATGCAATACTTATGAATGTGCCTAATAACACAAGGCATATCATAATAAGCAGTCGATAATTTGTTTTCATCTCATCCCTTATTTAGCGTGTCGGATTACATGCTAATGATAACACATCACTCTATTTTTATAGAATCAACCTGCCAAGCACAACGGCTATAATATAATTTTGTTCTCAACTCCGGATTAGTATTGAATGGATAGATAACAAATAGAGGCCCTTTATCTCTTACACTCAGTATTTTTCCATCAATTTTTCTTGCTAAAATAACATCATACTTATCAACATCAGATGTTGGGATAGTTGACTCATAATCATTCAAAGCAACAAAAGTAATGTTTTTCCCATTGGGTTTAACTAGTGCCAATACATCTTTAATTAATGGACCTTCAAATGTTTTTTCGCTTTCATACCACGGCGTTACTGTTGTAATTTTATGTTGAGGCAGTGAGTCAAGTAATTGCTCATCAAAAACAGCTATTTCACCTTGGTTCTTCTCACTATACTTCCTGATATAGTTAATACTGGATCACCTGTAATAGCATCAAGTGCCCAACTAGCAGCAGGCAACACTAGTGTAGATACAGCTAATCCAATAGCGTAAAATAAAGGCTTGAGTTTCATCTGTTATACTCCAACTAAAAATTTCATACTGACAAGATTATAATGTCAGATAATCTTGTAATGCGGCTTTTGTTGGCTCACTGTACTGCATGAAATCAGTATATGCTGATTGACTCTCTTCTCTCTCACCATTTCGGCAGTGCATCTCTAAACGCAAGGCGGATTGGTACAGATCTTTTGCTCCCAATGAGCCAGAACTGCTTTTAATACAGTGTGCAAGTTTGCCTAATGCAATAAAATCCTCTGCACTATGTGCACTGGTCATTTGTATGATATGTTCATCAAGCTCTACTAAGTAAACCTGAATGATATCAATGAGCACTTCATCACCAATTTCATGTTGCAACTCATTCAATACTTGTAAATCAAGCCGCTCGATAGAGGAAGCTTTAAGTGCTTGAAGTTGAGCCATATATACCCTCTTACTACAGATAAACTCACACCACAAAATCCACAACAATGCGGAAGCCAGATACAACTGATAGGTAAAATTGCTCACTGCCAACCTTACCCTGATACAACAACAGCGATACACATATGCACAGAAGTAGATAAATAGTCTTAAGTCTCTATCTGCTTATTCAAAGATAGCACTCAGCACAGAAATCTTCACATGCATCTGAATGTATTGTCTAAAAACAATGGGAAATGAGAGTAAAAGCAAAAATAAGAAAAAAACAATAAGGACTAGCGATGATATAACTAATAAACATAAAGGTTGGATATAAAAGGCATCTGCTGCTACAAATTAGAGATAGATGCCTTTTAAAAAAATAAATAGCTAATATTAGCTCATTATCGTAATAACTAATTTTTCAATACAGTAAGTGCAGCAATTTTCACAATAACATCAACGGCTTTATCCATGCCTTCTACGCTGACAAACTCGTGTTTACTATGAAAATTATACCCACCCGTAAAAATATTTGGGCAAGGGAGTCCACGGTAAGAGAGCTGCGCACCATCAGTACCGCCACGAATAGGTTTAATTTGCGGCTCAATACCACACTCACGCATAGCCTGTTCAGCAATAGCGACAACATGTGGGTATTCCAGCACTTTATCACGCATATTTAAATAAGAGTCAGAAATTGTGATATCAATTCCACATCCACGCTTTAAGCCTGAGTTAAAAGCCGCAACCTGCTCATATAAAAATGTTTTACGTGCTCTAAAGTTATCGCTGTCAAAATCACGAAGAATATAATGCAGCTCTGCTTTTTCAACCGAACCTTTCATCTGATTAAGATGGAAGAAACCCTCACGCCCTTCGGTTAACTCAGGCGTCTCCCCTGCTGGCATTCTGGCATGAAATTGCATAGCTAATGCCGAAGCATTGACCATGACATCTTTTGCTGATCCTGGATGCACATTATTACCGTGGAACTGGATCACCGCGCTGGCAGCATTAAAGTTCTCATATTCAAGTTCACCAACCCCACCACCGTCAACCGTATAAGCCCACTGTGCCGCAAACTTATCAACATCAAAATAATGTGAGCCACGGCCAATTTCTTCATCAGGAATAAATCCGATTCGAATATTACCGTGTGGCACATTTTCGGCTTGTAAACGTGCTATTGCGGTCAATATCTCAGCAATACCCGCTTTATCATCTGCACCCAGCAAAGTTTTACCATCAGTGGTGATTAATGTTTTACCGTACATCTCGTGCAATACCGGAAACATCACCGGTGATAAGATCTCATCACCAATACCTAACGCAATATCTCCTCCACGGTAATTCTCAATCACCTGTGGTTCAACATGCTTTCCCGAATAATCGGGCGAAGTATCTAAATGGGCGATAAAGCCAATCGTAGGTACAGACTGATCCGTATTGGCTGGCAATGTTGCCATTAAGCAACCATGCTCATCTAAACTGATATCGGTCAAGCCCATCTCTTGCATTTCATCACGCAGTGCCTGCGCTAACGCCATTTGCCCTTCTGAACTCGGCACATGGCGGTGGTTAGCTTTAGACTGCGTATCAAACGCAAGGTAAAAGAAAAATCGGTCTAACAGCTTATTCATAATCTCTGTACCTCATTTGTAATCGCTCTATTATGCAAAGTCGATACAAACAAGCATTGCGGCAAGTCAGTCTTTTGCTTAATCCTGTTGAATAAAAGGGGTAATTTGCGTTGGTTTAACAGAAAAGGTCAGCACATCACTTTTCGTAATCGGAAATTGTGTAACATCTACTGCCCATTCATGCTGCTTATATTCAATGGTACGCGTTTCTAATGCCGTGACAGGGTTATCGGTATTCGCTACCGAAATCTGGCCAGTTTCTGTCGGAAAACGAATGATCACCCCCGCCACTTTAGGCATACGACTGCGCGTAAAAAATGTTCCCAACCGCTGGTAAAGCGTATTCATATCCGCCACCAGCAACTGTAATTGCTGGCCAGAAATAGTGGTTGTCATTGGCAACGTGGCCAGTACCTGAACCGAGATATTACAAGGCGCTGTATTGGCCGTTTCAATGGTAATGTTGGGGTTAATACTGCGCAAATTGCTGTCTTGTGGAACCCGTATCTCACCGGAGTCATCGACACTTATCTGCTCATTATGCCGCCCGGCACTCATTGTGATACGCGTAATCTTACAACGCTGTTTTGTTTGCGGATCATGTAAAAAATAGGCTAACCGAGCCGCTAACTTCGCTTCATCAGCACTATTTACGCGTGAGACATCATCATAAAATGTCTTATATTCGAAAACTTGGCTTGCTGCATGGCCATAACCTGCTGACAAACCAAAAAAAACCAAACACCCGCTGTAAAAAACCTTATGTACAATGTTGAGTAAAGTGCTTCCTTTTATTGTTGTTTTTTTACTTTTGATTTTGTCGTGCGCATTCAAAACGGTAGCAGCATACATAGCAACACCCTGTCATTATGATAGATTACATTTACCTCAATACTTTTACCTGAAAACACAATGCTTAACATGATTAAAGTAAAAGATTGCTGTATTGCTTGATAAAAAACAAATCCGGAGCACTATAGTTTGTGCTTTAGGAATGAAAAGAGGAAAATTGTTTGGTTAAAGGGAAAACGGCTTTCCATTCTGCAGCGTTACCCTTATCATTCGCGCTCTTTTTTATATTCAGTGGCGTCTTTGGTTAACAGTCTTTTCCAAAGACGGTTCTATCTGTACACATTAAGGATAGAGTAAGAAGCTAAATGACTGAACTACGCTCTCATTCGCCGGTAGTAGAACTCCGAGCCATTCGTAAAGGATTCGACGGCAGGGACATCATCTCGAATCTTGACCTCACCATTAATGACGGTGAATTTTTAACCATTCTAGGGCCTTCAGGTTGCGGGAAAACAACCGTTCTGCGCTTAATTGCAGGGCTTGAAGATGCTGATGAAGGTCGTATTATTCTTGATAATCAAGATATTACTGATATCTCGGCAGAACATCGTCACGTCAATACCGTATTCCAAAGCTATGCGCTCTTTCCCCATATGTCGGTGTTTGAAAACGTCGCTTTTGGTCTACGCATGCAAAAAGTACCTGCAAGTCAAATTGAACCACGCGTGATGGATGCGCTTCGCATGGTGCAACTTGATGATATGGCAACCCGTAGCCCGCACCAGCTTTCCGGTGGGCAGCAACAACGCGTTGCGATTGCACGTGCGGTGGTTAACAAGCCAAAAATATTGCTGCTTGATGAATCACTCTCTGCTCTTGACTACAAACTGCGCAAGCAGATGCAAAATGAACTAAAAGCCTTACAACGTAAGCTGGGAATCACCTTTGTTTTCGTTACGCATGATCAGGAAGAAGCCCTGACCATGTCAGATCGCATTATTGTTATGCGTGATGGTCGTATCGAGCAAGATGGCACACCACGCGAGATCTATGAAGAGCCGCGCAACTTGTTTGTGGCCCACTTTATCGGCGAAATTAATATTTTCACTGCCGAGATCATCGAACGTGTTGATGCCGACCGTGTACTGGCCAATGTCGAAGGCCGTGAATGCCATATCCATAATGTGATGATGGATGTATCAGCCGGCGATAAAGTTAATGTATTGCTGCGTCCTGAAGATTTACGGATTGACGAAATTCACAATACCGATCAGGTTGATGGCATCATCGGTTACGTTCGCGAACGTAACTACAAAGGTATGACACTCGATTCCACCGTTGAGCTCGAAAGCGGAAAATCTGTCATGGTCAGTGAATTCTTCAATGAAGATGATCCTGATGTTGACCACTCACTCAACCAAAAAGTTGCTGTAACATGGGTTGAAAGCTGGGAGGTGGTACTCGCCGATGAAGACAACGCGTAAGTTTCAGAATACCGTCATCACCACCATTGTTGCCTGGTTAGTGTTGTTTGTTTTCATCCCTAACCTGATGATTATTGGTACCAGTTTTCTGGTACGTGATGATGCAAACCTGATCCAGCTGACCTTTACGCTGGACAACTATACCCGCTTGTTTGACCCGCTCTACGCCGAAGTCATGTGGCATTCGCTCTCAATGGCCATGATCGCGACGTTTTTGTGTCTACTCATCGGATACCCGTTTGCCTACACCATTGCCCGCATGAAGGCCAAATGGCGGCCTATCCTGCTCTTTTTGGTGATAGTCCCGTTTTGGACTAACTCCCTGATCCGCACCTATGGCTTGAAAATATTCATCGGCACCAAAGGCTTGCTCAATACACTGCTACTTTCGGTTGGCATTATCGATCAACCGTTGCGTCTGATGTATACCGAAACCGCCGTTATTATGGGGTTAGTGTATATTCTCTTGCCTTTTATGGTGCTACCGCTCTACTCCAGCATTGAAAAGCTCGATAACGCTTATATTGAAGCTGCGCGCGATTTAGGCGCAAATAAATTTCAGCGTTTTATCAAAGTGATCCTTCCCCTGACCATGCCGGGGATTGTGGCCGGGTGTGTTTTGGTTTTGCTTCCTGCCATGGGGATGTTTTATGTCTCTGATTTACTTGGTGGAGCCAAAAATTTGTTAATCGGTAATGTGATCAAAAGTCAGTTCCTCAATATCCGTGACTGGCCATTTGGCGCGGCAACCAGCGTAACTCTGACTTTATTGATGGGGCTATTGCTGTTTATCTATTATCGGGTAGGAAAACTGCTTAATCGTAAAGGTGAGCTAGAATGATAGGACGTATATTTCGTAGCGGTTTCATGCTTACGGTTTATGCCTACTTGTATATTCCTATCGGCATTTTGATCGCAAACTCCTTTAATAAATCAAAATACGGGATTAAATGGGAAGGTTTCAGCCTTAACTGGTATGAACGGCTGATGAACAATGACAGCCTGATACAAGCCGCGCTGCATTCAATCACTATCTCCGTATTGTCAGCAACCATGGCAACACTTATTGGTGCAATGGCGGCAGTGGCATTGTTCCGTTACCGTTTTCGGGGTAAGCCGTTTGTCAGTGGAATGCTGTTTGTGGTGATGATGTCACCCGATATTGTTATGGCTATTTCACTGCTAGCTCTGTTTGTGGTTGCCGGTGTTTCACTCGGCTTCTGGTCTTTGCTGTTTGCACATATCACTTTTTGTCTACCCTTTGTTGTAGTGACTGTGTATTCACGCCTAAAAGGGTTTGATGTCAGAATGCTTGAAGCCGCAAGAGACTTAGGTGCCAGTGAAACCGTTATTCTGCGAAAGATTTTACTGCCACTGGCTATGCCAGCCGTTGCAGCTGGGTGGCTGCTCAGTTTTACGCTATCGCTTGATGATGTGGTGGTTTCCTCATTTGTAACTGGGCCAACCTACGAAATTTTACCGTTAAAAATCTACTCAATGGTAAAGGTCGGCGTATCGCCGGAAGTCAACGCACTAGCAACACTCATGCTGGCAGGTTCACTGGTTTTAATCATCACAAGTCAGCTATTGTTACGCAAAAAAGTTACGTAAAGGTGGCCTTGCACGCATATTCAGGTGTAATAGGAAACCGTAAGATTGATAATATGAAACAGGCAGGGAATTACACACTTTTTCGTAATTCCCTGATTTAATTTACTTACTTAGAGGAGAGTCTTGAATGAAACGATGGTCACGTCTTCTTGTTGCGGGGATGATGGCGCTCGGCATTCAAGTTGCGAATGCGGCTGAGGATAATGTGGTCTACTTCTATAACTGGTCGGAATATATTCCTTCTGGTCTGTTAGAAGAGTTCACCAAAGAGACCGGAATTAAGGTGATCTACTCCACCTATGAATCCAACGAAACCATGTATGCTAAGCTCAAAACATTGGATGCAGCCAATGCTTACGATCTTGTCGTGCCTTCAACCTATTACGTAGATAAAATGCGTAAAGAAGGTATGCTACAAAAAATCGATAAAGCTCAGCTCTCTAACTATAAAAACTTAGATCCTGCTCTGCTCAATAAGCCATTTGATCCCAACAACGATTTCTCTATTCCCTATATCTGGGGCGCAACAGGGATCGGCGTGAATACCGATGTGATTGACTCAGACACCATCACATCATGGGCTGATCTGTGGAAGCCTGAATATGCCGGTAGCCTGCTGATGATGGATGATGCGCGTGAATTCTTCCATCTTGCACTGCGTAAATTAGGCTACTCAGCAAACACAACCGACCCTAAGCAGATTGAAGCGGCTTACCACGAGCTACAAAAACTGATGCCAAATGTACTGACATTCAATTCAGATTTTCCGGCAAACCCGTACATTGCTGGTGAAGTTAACTTAGGTATGTTGTGGAATGGTTCTGCTTATATGGCACGTCAGGAAGGTACTCCAGTACAGATTGTCTGGCCAAAAGAGGGCGCTATTTTCTGGATGGACAGCCTGGCAATCCCTACGAACGCAAAAAACACCGAAGGTGCGACCAAGCTAATCAACTTCTTACTGCGCCCTGATGTGGCAGCAAAAGTGGCTGAAGAAATTGGCTACCCTACACCGGTGAAAGCCGCACAGCCTTTATTGCCAAAAGAGATGGTTGCCGATAAAACCATTTATCCGGAAGAAAAAACCATTATGGCCGGCGAATGGCAGAGTGATGTCGGTTCAGCCAATGAACTGTATGAAAGTTATTTTCAAAAGCTCAAAGCTGGACGTTAATAACCGATTGAAAGAGCGCATAAGTTCACTATCGATCAACGATAACGCTGACCGTTATACACTCTGCGCTGTTGTGCAACCTTGTCATAAAATGCCGATCACTACCATGATCGGCATTTTTTATCTGTTTACGATCCTATCGTATCGGTAAGATATGATTAACAAACAGAAGATTTAGCCAACAGCGCAGCCACAAACTCCGGTACTAACTGGCTGGCAATACCATATTGTTTTTCAGCAAACTCACTTTGAACCAAACTTGGCTCTAAATTCAGCTCAACTGTGTGCGCACCACTCAAACTTGCTTCATGCACAAAACCGGCCGCCGGATACACATTACCGGATGTCCCGATGGCAATAAACAGATCAGCGTCTGCCAATGCGGTATAAATATCATTCATGCCCAACGGCATTTCACCAAACCAGACAATATGCGGGCGCAACGGCACGGGGATCTGGCAGCAGTGGCAGGTATCATCAACGGTCAAGTCCCCTTTCCAATCAATTGTTTGGCCTGACTCAGGGCAGCGTGCTTTTAATAACTCACCGTGCATGTGGATCACTCGCCGATTCCCTGCCCTTTCATGCAAGTTATCGATATTTTGTGTTACCAGTAAAAAATCATCACCCAATACTTGCTCTAATCGAGCCAAAGCAAGATGAGCAGCATTGGGTTCTAATGTCGGAGAAAGCAATTCACTCCGGCGTAAATTGTAAAATCGCTGAACTAATACAGGATCTCGCAGATAACCTTCCGGCGTTGCAACATCTTCAATTCGATGCTCTTCCCACAACCCATTTTGATCTCGGAA
This sequence comes from Plesiomonas sp. ISS29, assembly GCF_056522795.1. Taxonomy (NCBI): domain Bacteria; kingdom Pseudomonadati; phylum Pseudomonadota; class Gammaproteobacteria; order Enterobacterales; family Enterobacteriaceae; genus Plesiomonas; species Plesiomonas sp. ISS29. The sequence goes on along the minus strand of NZ_JAWRZQ010000001.1, from coordinate 1,928,282 downwards.
GGTACGAATACCAGACTCAGCAGAAATACCGGCACCGGTTAATACAACAACTTTTCCAATCTGATTATTGTTTTGCACACTGTAACCTCTTTCATTTTTAGCAAAAGATAGACTCAATCGGTTCGCTTTTTTTCGATAAAAAAGCCAGATACGGTAACGTTGGCGTACTCTTTTTTTCATTCACCTTGTACCGCTTACTGTGTGTTATGGTTTAATCCCACGATAAATAAAAAGTAGGTTTACAGCAATTTCTCTACAACACAGCCTACCGACCCGAACACCCTATCTTCCTGATGCACAGATCACCGAAACATGATAACCATGTCATGCTAATAATGAAAAAGAAAGCTAGCCTTTAGTGTAATAACCACATTTCAACATGCTGCCAATGATCAGATGATGGCTGGCTCACTGGCAGTCAGTGAGAGTTATAAAAGGCTATGATAAATGCAAAAATGCGGCCCCACGTACCCCACCCGCATCACCATGGCGTGCTTTAATAATCCGCGGCACTTTGGCCACATTCAGCAAATGCTCAGGTAAACGCTTAGGTAACTCTTCATAAATCAGTGCAAAATTAGATAAGCCACCACCGATTACAACAACGTGCGGATCAAGTACGGTCAACACATTACCAAGACAAATGGCTAATAAATCCATAAAGCGATCAACATGTTGTAGCGCCCGTCGCTCCTCTGCATAGTAATGCTCAATAATTTCCTGTGCCGAGAGTTTTTCCGCAAAATAGTGAGCATAGAGCAGCTCAAAACCGCGGCCAGAGAGATAATTATCAATACAGCCCATTTTCTTGCAGCCACAAGAAAAAATAGGCGCATTTTCCATGCCTAATAACTTCAACGCATCATAAGGTAAACGAATATGGCCAACCTCACCTGCAATGTTGGCACGCCCAGAATGCACTTTACCGTTGATAACAATTCCCCCCCCAACACCCGTACCCAAAATCAGGCCAAGCACAGAGGGATATTCACGCAGATCATCATCCCAAGCTTCAGACAAGGCAAAGCAATTAGCATCATTTTCAATTCTGACTTCACGCCCCAGTCGCGCTTCAAGATCATGTTTTAACGTTTGGCCCATAGCTGCCGGGATATTTGAAGTCAGCAATTTTCCCGTATCGACATCAGCAATACCGGGGATTCCGATCCCAATTTTACCTTCCACCCCGAGTTCAGCATCTGCAGCACGTACTAAATTTACTATGGCCGCTAAAAAATCATCATAGCTGTCAGACGGAGTAGTTACCCGCTCACGCATTACCCGCACTAAATCAGTATCAAACGCACCAAATTCAATTTTCGTTCCGCCAATATCAAATCCGTAATACATAACGCACTCCCTTATAAAATCTACTGTATCGCTACAAACTCTGTTTATGCTGCGGTATCCATTAATAATCAATAGGTTAATTATTGCACAAAACTAAAATTGGTCGAACAAAATCAGAATATCAAGTGTAATATCATGGGCTGTTTCGCAATTTATTGGTATGAAGATAGCAGTTTCTGCCTTCCACCTTTTCAAGGTAGAATAATCCATGTTTGTCCGGTTTTCACCGCAAGGTATACCCATTAGTTGCCGGCCTCATCGATAGAATTGATGCAATCAATTTGCAGGAGCAAAATAATGAAGTTAAAACAGGTGGCGGAAGCCGTACTACCGACGCCTTGGGGCGATTTTCGAATGATCGGTTTTGAAGAGTTCAAAACAGGCAAAGATCATGTTGCTCTGGTTTTTGGTGATATATCAGGAGACGATCCTGTTTTAGCTCGTGTTCACTCAGAATGTCTTACCGGTGATGCGTTATTCAGTTTGCGCTGTGACTGCGGTTTTCAGCTTGAAGCCGCACTGACCCGTATTGCAGAAGAGGGGCGCGGGATTTTACTGTATCATCGCCAAGAGGGGCGAGGTATCGGCTTGCTGAATAAAATCCGCGCTTATGCGCTGCAAGATCAAGGCGCAGATACGGTTGAGGCAAATCATCAACTCGGGTTTGCCGATGATGAGCGTGATTTTACTTTGTGTTCGGATATGTTCACCCTGCTCGGTTCTCAGAATATTCGCCTACTGACCAACAACCCGAAGAAAGTCGATATTTTGTCTGCTGCCGGTATCAATATTATCGAGCGCGTTCCGCTTTTAGTGGGCAAAAACCCTAAAAATGAGCACTACCTGGCAACAAAAGCACTGAAAATGGGGCATATGCTTGATCGTTAACCACTTTTTTGTGATTATAAACCTATTTTATATAGGAATATGCTGTCATTCCTCTTCAGCAATAGCACAAAAGTGTTAACATAACAGTCTGTATAATTCACCAGATGCAGTAATGATCGTAGATCGTGAATTATACAGCTTATCATCAGTACCCTGTTAAGCTCGACATCTGCAGTACAAGGTTGGTCTATGTCCACAAATTTTCTGATACTGTTGCTGATCTTTTTTTGTTTTCTGTTTATCGCCAATATCGTACAAAAAAAACAAAAAAAACAGGCGCTCATAAAAAAGATGCGCTTAAAACAACAGATGAAACAGCAACAGATTAACGATCAAAAAAGAAAATGGGATAATATTATGAGGCGGGAAAGATAACACCGATATGTCTACTCGAATTAATCCCTATTAATCGGTAAAATACACCGTTACCATGCAGACTTTTATCTAAGTATATGCAAAAAAAAACCACAGATTTCTCTGTGGTTTTTTTAAACTGGTTGCGGGGGCTGGATTTGAACCAACGACCTTCGGGTTATGAGCCCGACGAGCTACCAACTGCTCCACCCCGCGACTGATCTTTACTTCAGATATTTGTGTGCATTTAAAACTAGCAACACAAACACTGATTTTAACTGGTTGCGGGAGCTGGATTTGAACCAACGACCTTCGGGTTATGAGCCCGACGAGCTACCAACTGCTCCATCCCGCGACTGATCTTTATTACACTGATAGTTTGCTTTGTACCCTAAACAGCCAACAAAACGCATATCTGTTTTAAACTGGTTGCGGGGGCTGGATTTGAACCAACGACCTTCGGGTTATGAGCCCGACGAGCTACCAACTGCTCCACCCCGCGACTGATCTTTACTTCAGATATTTGTGTACATTTAAAACTAGCAACACAAACACTGATTTTAACTGGTTGCGGGAGCTGGATTTGAACCAACGACCTTCGGGTTATGAGCCCGACGAGCTACCAACTGCTCCATCCCGCGACTGATCTTTATTACACTGATAGTTTGCTTTGCGCCCTAAACAGCCAACAAAACGCATATCTGTTTTAAACTGGTTGCGGGGGCTGGATTTGAACCAACGACCTTCGGGTTATGAGCCCGACGAGCTACCAACTGCTCCACCCCGCGACTGATCTTTACTTCAGATATTTATGTGTACTTAAAACCTAGCAACACAAACACTGATTTTTAACTGGTTGCGGGAGCTGGATTTGAACCAACGACCTTCGGGTTATGAGCCCGACGAGCTACCAACTGCTCCATCCCGCGACTGATCTTTACGTTTCAGATATTTCTCTCTATATAAGGAAGAGAACCAAACACCTGATTTTAAACTGGTTGCGGGGGCTGGATTTGAACCAACGACCTTCGGGTTATGAGCCCGACGAGCTACCAACTGCTCCACCCCGCGACTGAATATCGCTTTTTGCTAAACCGTAATTTGGAGGCGTGTTCCGGAGTCGAACCGGACTAGGCGGATTTGCAATCCGCTACATAACCGCTTTGTTAACACGCCTTTGGAGCGGGAAACGAGACTCGAACTCGCGACCCCGACCTTGGCAAGGTCGTGCTCTACCAACTGAGCTATTCCCGCACTCACGGTATTTAACATTTTTTACTTTCCCTTTAACTTCAACACGTTATGTTTAGTTATCACTGGGAACGGATGCAGATACTACCTGATTACCGCAGGATGTCAACAAACTATTCCATCAAGCAGATACAATCGCCTGATAATCAAGCGTCTTGCATGAATATCAACCAAAATGAAGTCTTTTCTCCATAAAACATGGCACTAATCACACTCTGTAGGCTTTTATTTTTAATACAGATAGAGATCGGATCTCTCAACTGGCTAGACCATTTCAAGCGTATTTTTCGCTACACTGCATGCATGTTGCTTATTTAAGTTGATATCTACTCATGTTTTTAGCCCCGTTTTATCACAGTAACCCTGAACATTTTCATTTTAGCCGTGAACAAGCCAGTGACTTTGCCAAAAAAATAGCCGGTGACTTTAACCCTATCCACGATACGGACGCAAAGCGTTTTTGTGTACCCGGTGATCTGCTGTTTGCCTTAACGATTAATAAGCTAGGCCTGAGCCAGAAGATGCATTTTGATTTTGCTGGAATGGTCACTGATGGTATCAACTTAACACTCTCTTCCCTGTCAGATGACTGCTGGAAAGTGACAGATCAGCAGGGTAAAAATTACCTAAATCTGACACGAACCGGTAATATCACAACCGATAAGCAAATTACCGAGCAGGTCATACGCAGCTATGTCGCATTTTCGGGAATGAATTTTCCACATATCATGGTGCCGCTGATGGAAAAATCACAGCACATGATCCACCCGACACGCCCGCTGGTTATCTATGAAAGTATGACTCTCGAAATGGACTCGCTCGATTTTATCAATCCCACAGTAAAACTGAGCAATGCAACGATGGATATTGAAGGTAAACGCGGAAACGTAACGCTTGAGTTTATTTTTTCCGAACAAGGAAAAGAGATTGGTGTTGGACGAAAGCGTATGGTCGCCAGTGGTCTAATGCCTTATCAGCAAGAGGCAATCGACGATCTCATCCAACGTTTTGAGCAGCGTAAAACCGCCTTTATGCAGCAGGGTAATGCCGCGTAAGGCTTACTCTATTATCAGCCATCGGCCCAGACGTTGTTGCAGTTCACCTTCAATGGACAATACACGCTGGGTTCGTAAATCAACACAGACAAACGTGATCACTGCATCGGCAATAACATGACCGCTGTCAACACAATGAATGATCTGTGTTAAAACCCCGCTACGTTCCCCCAGTTTTGTCAGTTGGCAGCTAATCTGTAAATGCTGGTTCAGCAGTGCCGGTTTACGGTAGCTGATATTGATATTTGCCACTACAAAACCAATCGCATGTTTTTCACACCATGCAAGATCACCGCTCTCTTCAAGCCACTGCCAGCGGGCTTCTTCTAAAAATTCCAAATATCTTGCATTATTAACATGTTGATAAACGTCAAGATGATATCCTCTCACCTTAATATTTACTGGCTGAATAACCATTTCCGATATGGTAATACTTTGTTGTTCATTCTCTTTGAGGGTGCTCATTAGTTGTTCCTTCCTTGAATATCAACAGTGATTAATTGCCTGCAATACAACATGCAAAGCTGTACTTCACGCTTTTATTTTTTCTTACACGCTGATCTAAATTATCTTTTAGTTAGGTTTTAGCTATGCTTTTGTAACGGTAAAAAAGACCGTTGATAGCTTATCATTTTGCGTAATGGTGACCAGCCACACCATTTGTTCACTAGTACACGACCCCACCGTAAAATCACCTATCCAACGGCCATTTTGAAACGAAAATACCACGGGGATCTCCCCCATAAACATATCTCTTCCCTCTACGCGGGCAGAGATCTTTGCATTATTGGCAACTCCAGTAATCACCAATTGTAACGGGTGTTCGGCTTGCGGTGGTAACGGCGATAGTGTGACCTTAGCGATATCACTATCAACTTTATCCGCCTTTACTAAAGCAGTGCTTTCTTCCAACGGGCACTCTCCTGCATTTAAGGAGCACTGCGCTGACGCGAGTGTCACGTTTTTTCCGGCAGGATTATCAAATGTTCGCCACACAAACAATCCAAGAAAAAAGATCATCACCAACACAATCTGGATAAAACGCGCACGGGTTAATTTTTCTGCTGCCACAAGGCCCTCTCTCGTTGTCTGTTATCGCACAATTTTCGCACAAAACCAAAAGTCAGCGTTACAAGACACACAAATTTGTTATTTCACCGTAACAAATGTGTGTTTTTTTTGCTGCGCTTTACCGGCAGCTAAAGTAGAATCAGAATCGAAAAATGCCACGTTTTAAAGCAATTAGCAAAAGTACATGGCATACAAAAGAGAGATGTTCCTGCACAGGGAAACATTAGTGTAGTTGACAGCGACAACAGCGGAAGCACGTCATCATGACTCAACAGATGAATACGCTTGAGCAAACCTACAACTATACAGTCGTGCGCCAATTCGCCCTGATGACAATTGTCTGGGGTATTGTGGGTATGTCTGTAGGTGTATTAATTGCAGCACAGCTTATTTGGCCCCAACTCAATTTCGAAACGCCGTGGCTAACCTATAGCCATTTACGCCCACTGCATACCAATGCTGTCATTTTTGCCTTCGGTACATCGGCACTTATGGCAACCTCTTTTTATGTTGTACAACGCACAACTCAGACAGTTCTTTTTAGCCCTAAACTGGCGCAGTTTGTTTTCTGGGGTTGGCAACTGGTTATTGTCAGCGCAGCAATTTCACTGCCTTTGGGCTACACCACCTCGAAAGAGTATGCTGAGCTAGAGTGGCCTATCGATATCTTAATTACGATAGTCTGGATTGCTTACGCTATCTGCTTTTTTGGTACAATAGTCAAACGAAAAACCTCGCACATTTATGTAGCAAACTGGTTTTTTGGTGCATTTATTATCACAGTCGCTGTATTACACATTGTTAACAGCATGGCTGTACCGCTTACGCTCACCAAATCATACTCACTCTATTCTGGTGCTGTTGATGCTATGGTGCAGTGGTGGTATGGGCACAATGCCGTGGGTTTCCTGCTGACTGCCGGTTTTTTAGGCATGATGTATTACTTTGTACCCAAACAAGCTGGCCGCCCGGTTTACTCTTATCGTTTATCCATTGTGCACTTTTGGGCACTGATCTCTCTCTACATTTGGGCGGGGCCACACCATCTTCACTACACCGCACTACCTGATTGGACACAATCTTTAGGTATGGTGATGTCAGTTATTCTGTTTGTTCCGTCTTGGGGCGGCATGATCAACGGTATCATGACGCTATCAGGTGCATGGCATAAACTGCGCGATGATCCGGTTATCCGCTTCCTTGTGGTTTCACTCTCATTTTATGGTATGTCTACGTTTGAAGGCCCGATGATGGCCATCAAAACAGTCAACGCTCTGTCACACTATACAGACTGGACTATCGGCCATGTGCATTCTGGTGCGCTCGGCTGGGTTGCAATGGTCTCAATTGGATCGCTGTATCATTTAATTCCTATTCTTTTCCATAAAGAACAGATGTACAGCGTACGCCTGATTAATGTGCACTTCTGGTTAGCAACTATTGGTACGGTATTGTATATCGTTGCGATGTGGATCTCGGGTGTGATGCAAGGCCTGATGTGGCGGGCAGTTAACGCTGATGGCACATTAACCTACTCTTTCGTTGAAGGGTTACAAGCCTCTTATCCGTTCTACTTTATTCGCTTCGTCGGTGGCCTGTTTATTGTGACGGGTATGTTTATCATGGCATACAACACATATAAAACGATTACCGCAGATAACGAAGCGCATGAAGCCACCGAATCAGCCTCTGAGCCGGCCTAACAGGGAAGATAGTCATGAGCAATAAAGGCAACCGCCATGAGATCATTGAAAAAAATATCGGTCTGCTAGCGATTCTGATCGTTATTGCTATCAGCCTCGGTGGATTAGTAGAGATAGTTCCGCTGATGTTCCAAAAAGAGACCACCCAACCGGTCTCTGATTTAAAACCCTATACTGCCCTGCAAATGGAAGGTCGCGATATCTACATTCGTGAAGGTTGCCATGTCTGTCATAGCCAGATGATCCGGCCATTGCGTGCAGAAACTGAGCGTTACGGGCACTACTCGGTGGCCGGAGAGTCAGTATGGGAGCATCCATTCTTATGGGGTTCAAAGCGCACCGGGCCTGATCTGGCGCGTGTCGGCGGGCGTTATTCAGATACATGGCATCGTGAGCATTTACTTGACCCACGCGCTGTTGTACCAGAATCCAACATGCCTGCATTCCCGTGGCTAGAAGAGAATGTATTAACCGGCGAATTAACCGGTAAAAAACTGGCGCTCTTTCGCGATAACTTTGGCGTTCCCTATACTGATGCACAAATTGCATCTGCAGCGGCTGATGTCAAAGGGAAAACGGAGATGGATGCACTGATAGCCTATTTACAATCTCTTGGCTTAGCGATGAAGCAGTAGGAGCTGACAATGAACTTTGGCGTTATCCATAGCATCTACACAGTAACCGTTTTTGTCAGTTTCCTTGGGATAATCTTCTGGGCTTACAGCAAAAAGCGTCATGCTCGGTTTGAGGAAGCGGCTAATCTGGTTTTTGCTGATGAAGAACCACAGCAATCCGTGTCGCAGGCAGGGAGTAAGCAAGAATGAGTCTATTTTGGACCCTTTGGATTACCATCATCACCCTTGGCAGTATTCTTGGCTGCGCTCTGCTGTTGCGATGGTGTACTAAAGATAAAACCGGCGTCGATGAAGGTGCCGATATGGGCCACACTTACGATGGTATCAAAGAGATCAATAACCCACTGCCAAAGTGGTGGCGTTATATGTTCTGGATGACCATTGTGTTTGCACTCGGTTATCTAGTGCTCTATCCGGGTTTGGGCTCTTGGGGAAATCTACTCAATTGGCACAGTGCCAATAAAAATGTGTTATCCCTGCAAGAATCAACAACAGCCAGTGTAGATGCAGAAAAAAGCGGTCAGTATATTCAGTATGATCAGGAAAAAATCCATGCAGATAAGCTGTATGGTGAAACGTTTAAACAGCTTGCCGATACAGCAGATGGTAAAACCTTTCGCCCGATTACTGAAGTAGCCGCAGACCCTAAAGCATTGAAAGTGGGGCGAGCTCTGTTTTTACAAAACTGTGCGTTGTGCCATGGCTCTGATGCCCGAGGGCAAAAAGGTTTCCCTAACCTAACAGATAATGATTGGCTTTATGGCGGTGAACCTGAGGTTATCAAAACCACTATTTTACATGGTCGCCAAGGCGCAATGCCCGCATGGTTAGAAACGTTAGGCCCTGATGGTGTGCGTGAAGTTGTCAGTTATACACTGAGTTTATCAGGCCGAAAAGTTGACCCACGTGAAGCTGAAGCAGGTAAAAAACGTTTCGTTTTATGTGCGGCGTGTCACGGGCCTGATGGTAAAGGAAACCCTGCTGTTGGAGCACCAAATTTGACTGATCAAATTTGGTTATACGGCGGTAGCCGAGCGGCTGTTGAAGAAACAGTGAAATATGGCCGAAATGGTGTCATGCCTGCATGGCAACAGATCTTAGGGGATAAGAAAGTCCACCTGCTGACTGCCTACGTGTATAGCCTTAGCCACGGCAGCAACAATGCCCCAACCAATACGGCAACTGAAAACAAACATTAACACTTGTTATCAATAGCAAGACACAATAGCAGAACGTTAAAACACGATAACGCTCTGCGGTACAATGCAGGGCATGGGTAAGTTAATTTCCCGTGCCCTCATTCCTTGTGATAAAAAGTGGCCAGAAAAGTACTGGTTCACCCCACAAAAGGCGATAAGAGATATTGCTTTAAAAGTATCTTAAAAATGAAAATACTGTGCTACGGTAGGCAACATAGAACATAAACCTATAACAAAGCGTTAATCTAGGCGCATAACACAACGTTATACATTAAACATGGATGTGAAGTATGACTCAACAAGTCTGGTATAAGCAGTTCTGGCCTTGGTTTTTAATTATTTTACCAGTGATTGCTGTTGTCGCCAGTTTTTACACTTTAACACTGGCCATAAATACACAAGATAGCCTTGTTGTAGATGACTACTACAACAAGGGCAAAGCCATTAACGAAGATATTAGCCGTTTACAAGCTGCAAATGATGCTGGCATTCAAGCCTCACTACGTATTGCGGGAACACAAGCGACTCTCACCCTCAATAAAGGCAACTTATCTGATTACCCCGCACTGAAAATCTACTTTTATCACCCTACTCTGCAAGATAAAGATCTGCGTTTGATGATTAACGCTGATTACAGTGGCACTTATCGTTTCACTCTACCTTCGGCAATCCAGGGTAAATGGCAAGTCAGTGTTGAACCTTTTAATGCAGTATGGCGGCTACAAACGCAAATCCAGCTTCCGAGTGATGATGCATTTACGGTTTACGGGCATCGATAACCCTTTTCCGAACTAAAACCTGAATACATGATCATGACTGCGTATCACTGGATGTCGATAAAATGAATATCATACGCGCTTGCTACCATTGCGGTGACACTGTTCCGAATGGTTCCGATTTTTCGGTAGTCATCTTTGATCAGCCACAGGCCATGTGCTGCCCCGGATGTCAGGCAGTTGCACAGACTATTGTGGATAGTGGCTTAACATCGTATTACCAATACCGTACCGCAACCGCTGAAAAAGCCGATCTTATCCCCGCAGAGTTGAGCACATTACAGCACTACGATATTGATGAGGTGCAGGCAGAGTTTGTGCATCAACACGAAGGAATGTCTGATGTCAGTTTATCGCTGGATAATGTCACTTGTGCCGCCTGTGCATGGCTGATTGAAAAACACTTGAGCAAAATTGCCGGTGTCAGCCAGATACAGGTAAACGCCACGGCACAAAGAGCGCGCCTGAAATGGGATAATAACCGCGTTAAATTAAGCACACTGCTGTTGTCATTACAACAACTCGGCTATCAGGCTGCGCCGTTTGAAATTGCACAACACGAGCAGCAGTATCGTAACGCAATGAACAGCTATTTACGCAAGCTCGGTGTTGCAGGCTTAGCCAGTATGCAGGTCATGATGGTGGCAGTCGCCCTGTATCTGGAAATATTCAGTGATCTTGACGCAACTCAACGGTGGTATTTCCGCTGGGTGAGCCTGATCATGTCAACGCCAGTAATTCTATACTCCTCTCTTCCGTTTTATTACAGTGCATGGCGCAGTTTAAAAGCCCGCACATTGAATATGGATGTACCGGTCTCTTTTGCACTTATTGGTGCTTATATTGCCAGTGCATACGCAACGGTTGCAGACAAAGGTGAAGTCTATTTTGAGTCAATCACCATGTTTGCTTTTTTCCTGCTTCTTGGCCGTTTTCTCGAAATGCGGGTTCGCCGAATTGCTACCGAAGCCACCAGCAACTTACTCAAGTTTATTCCTGCGATAGCCACGCTGGAGTCAGGTGTACAAGTTGCGGCAAAAAGTTTGCAGCCGGATGATATTATTATTATTCGCCCTGGAGAGCCGATACCCGCCGATGCAAAAATCGTATCTGGCAGCAGTGATATTAACGAATCAATGCTAACCGGTGAACATCTGCCGGTGACCAAACACCCGCAAGACTGTATTTACACAGGAACCATTAACGGTGAAGGTAATCTACTTGCACAAGTGACACACACTGGGCCTGACAGCCTAATTGCCGCAATTTTACGTTTACAAGATCAGGCCTTACAAACCAAACCTGCCATTGTCTTACTTGCCGATCAAATTGCCCGCTATTTTGTCTGGGCGCTGTTACTCATTGCAGGGCTAACCTGGTTTGGCTGGCATCTGTATCAACCAGAGAAAGCATTTTGGGTGACACTTTCCGTGCTGGTAGCCACCTGCCCGTGCGCTTTGGCATTAGCAACGCCAACTGCAGTCACCTGTGTTATCTCACGCATGAGCCAGAATGGGCTGTTAATCCGCAAAAGCCACGTGTTAGAAACACTGTGCCAAGTCAACTGCGTGGCGATGGATAAAACCGGTACGCTGACCGAAGGCAATATGGTGTGTGTCGAAACAACGCTGTACCCACTCACGGAAAAAACATTCTCATTAGGTAGTAATGCGTTAACATCGGAGAGTTCAGAAACAGCTCTATTACAGCATAGCAATGATTATTGGACCGAAGAGCGTGCCTTTATGCATGCTGCGGCACTCGAAGCACACAGTGCTCATCCTATAGCTCGACTCTTTCAGCGGGCGATAGTAAAAACAACAGAAATTGGTAATGATGCGCAATCCCCCCTCATCGCCAATCAGATTAAAACATTCACCGGAAATGGGCTGAGCGGTGTTATCAATGGGGAAACCTACCATATCGGGCATAGAGCATTTATTGAACAGCACACTGACTTCCCTAACAGTGTAGAAATAGCAAACGACACAATACATACCGAACAAGGTAATCTGCCTATTTATCTGGCTAACAGCCAACAAGTCATTGCCTGTTTTTGGCTGCAAGATCCAATTAGAGCAACGGCCAAAGACTGTCTTTCGCACTTACACCGCCACCATGCCAGTGTTCATGTGCTAACCGGTGATCCTTCAACGGCAGCAGATAACGTTGCACGACAGTTGTCTGTAGAGCACTGTGCTAAAGGCCTATCACCGGTAGAAAAACTACATTATCTGCGACAAAAGCAGCAGCAAGGCAATGTTGTGATGATGATTGGTGATGGCGTAAATGATGCGCCTGTACTGGCTGGTGCCCACATTTCAGTGGCCATGGGTGGCGGAACGGAACTGGCTAAAAATGCTGCCGATGTAGTTCTATTATCTGATAATCTGGCCAAAATCCCCTTTGCTATCGAACTGGCCAAACGTACCCGCAAAATCATCCGCGAAAATTTGGCATGGGCATTAGGGTACAATTTAGTCATTCTTCCTCTGGCAATTAGCGGAATGCTTCCCCCTTATATTGCAGCCATAGGTATGTCGGCTAGCTCTTTGATTGTTGTCGTAAACTCTTTGCGGCTGACGAGGTAACTGATGGATATCATCTATGTTCTTGTTCCGATAGCGATGCTGTTTGTACTAGCCGCCGTACTGATCTTTTTGTGGGCGGTAAAATCAGAACAATTTGAAGATCTTAATCGTCAGGGTATGCAAATTTTATTTGAAGAAGATAACACCCCCAATTTACCGGAAAAAAACACGTCACTCATATCAACTCCAAATACTCAAAATCTAAGCTCTCAAAATCTAAGCTCTCAAAATCTAAGTACTAAAAAACAGTGCACTCAACAGCAACCAGATAAACAGAAAATCACCCAACAAAACGATTCTAGCGTACAGCCTATAAATCCTAATCAGGCTAACCATGATAGCTTTTGATGCAGCCGGAGCCATGCTGGTCGGGCTTGCTGGCGCAGGGCATTGTATGGGGATGTGTGGCGGTGTGGCGGCAGCACTGACATTTGCACTGCCTGAAAACCACTCTCTGACTCGAAAAATTAGTGCACTTTTGCTCTACAATATCGGCAGGATCAGTGCTTATACATTGGCCGGTTTAATCATTGGTGGGCTGTTTGCCTCTATCACTGAGTTAAGTACAGCAAAACATGCGCTGGCCATACTGCGCTTATTTGCTGGTGGAATGATGATTTTACTGGCGTTGTACATGGGGCAATGGTGGTTTGGGCTACAAAAAGTTGAACGTGCTGGCCAATTTATCTGGCGCGGATTAAAACCTCTCGCGCAAAAAATGCTGCCGCTTCGCCACCCACTGATGACGTTACCTTTAGGATTTATCTGGGGCTGGTTGCCTTGTGGCCTTGTCTATTCAAGCCTTAGCTGGGCAGCAGCTTCTGGTAGTGCCATGTCGGGTGGCGCTATCATGCTGTTTTTCGGACTAGGCACACTACCCGCGATGCTTGCCGTAGGCCATACCGCTGAATACCTACGAAAACTACTAGCAACACCGCTGTTTAAACGTATTTCTGCACTACTTCTGCTAGCCTACGGGCTGCAAACCACTTATGTTGCAGTTCAGCAGTTGACATAATTAGCAAATCAGTAAGCAAACGTGATAAAATTGACCAAAATCAATATCAGGCAGTGTTATACGGTATGATCCCAGAGAAAAAGACGATTCGTCGCATCCAATCCGGTGGCTGTGCTATCCATTGTCAAGACTGCAGTATCAGTCAGCTGTGTATTCCTTTCACACTGAATGAGAGTGAATTGGATCAGCTTGATAATATTATTGAGCGTAAAAAACCGATTCAAAAAAGTCAGGCTCTGTTTAAAGCCGGTGATGAGCTAAAGTCACTGTATGCGATCCGTTCTGGAACCATAAAAAGCTATACCATTACCGAACAGGGTGATGAGCAAATTACTGCTTTTCATCTGGCCGGTGATCTGGTTGGTTTTGATGCTATCAACTCAATGTCGCATCCGAGCTTTGCACAAGCGCTGGAAACATCAATGGTCTGTGAGATCCCCTTTGAAGTGCTTGATGATCTCTCGGGTAAAATGCCTAAGCTGCGTCAGCAGATGATGCGTTTGATGAGCAGCGAAATTAAAGTTGATCAGGATATGATCCTGCTGCTGTCAAAGAAAAATGCAGAAGAGCGTTTAGCTGCCTTCATTTACAATTTATCACGCCGCTTTGCTGCCCGTGGTTTTTCACCGCGTGAGTTCCGCTTAACCATGACGCGTGGTGATATTGGTAACTACCTTGGTCTGACTGTTGAGACCATCAGCCGTTTACTGGGCCGTTTTCAAAAAGCCGATATTCTGGCGGTAAAAGGTAAATACATTACCATTAATGATATTGATGCTCTCTCGGTACTCGCCGGTAACAATAAATCGGCCTGATCGACAAATTATCTGAATCGGGTCAAAGATTACTCATATTCTTGACCCGTATCTCTCTTCTTCCTGCCAGCTTCTGCTATCTATATATTACGTATTATCTACAGATGTAGATTCAATAACCAGTAACCTCACAAATTAAGGGGGACTGTATGATTAAGTACCGTAATATCCTCGTTGCCATTGATCCCAACCAAGAGGATCAACCGGCATTAAGCCGTGCTATCTATCTTGCTCAGCAAGAAGAAGGGGCAACAATTACTGCCTTTTTATCAATTTATGACTTCTCTTATGAGATGACATCAATGCTCTCAGCCGATGAGCGCCAAGCCATGCGCAATGGGGTAGTCGGGCAACGCATAAGCTGGATAAAAGATCTTCTTGTGCAGTATAGGCAATCTGACAATAACGGAGAGCATGCCGTACCGATTGAGATTAACGTTGTCTGGCACAATCGTCCTTTTGAAGCCATTATTCAGCAAGTTATTCGCGGAAAACACGATTTACTGATCAAAGCAACTCATCAGCATGATGGTCTAGAATCGCTCATTTTTACGCCCACAGACTGGCATCTGTTACGTAAGTGCCCATGCCCTGTATTGATGGTAAAAGCACAAGCTTGGCGTAAATACAGCAAGTTGCTGGTCGCGGTAAACTTATCAAGTGATGAGGAGTACCATTTAGAGTTAAATCAGAAACTGGTCTGTGAAGCGCAAGCATTGAGTAAAGCACTGCCACAGTCTGAAATTCACTTGGTAAACTCTTACCCTTCTACACCTATTAATATCGCTATTGATATTCCTGAGTTTGACCCGACTACTTACAATGATGCCATTCGTGGACATCATCTTTTAGGTATGAAGGCATTACGCCAGCACAATAATATTGATGTCGAACATACGCATGTGGTTGAAGGGTTACCGGAAGAGATTATTCCTAAGATTGCCACTCAACTTGATGCTGAGTTAGTGATATTAGGAACTATTGGCCGCACCGGATTTTCAGCAGCATTTATCGGCAATACAGCTGAACATGTTATTGATCGGCTCACCTGTGATTTATTGGCCGTAAAACCAGAAGGATTTATCTGTCCGATTGATCCAGATAGCACATTGTAAATTGGAACAGTATAGACAGTAACCGGCTATATAAGTAATTAATACAATGCGCAATTGTTATCTTCGCAATAAATTTGGCAAGGCTATTTTAGTGTCTTACAACTTTTTATTAGCCTTGCCGGTTTATTTTATGGTCTGTTTTTTTTATAAGCTCTGTATTTTATAAACGCCATTTTTGTAATCTTTTTTATACTCTTTTTTATAGCCAACGAGTCTCACTGGTAAAACAAAGTGACAACCATGGGTCACTGCCCAACTCATCACCCAATTCAGCCCATAACTCGGCACGGATATGATCTTGCCGATGTATGCCCCAATCCCCTTCTCGTGGAACAAGAATATTCACTTCAACTTCATAGCGACGGCCAATTTTTGCCAAATGGCTGGAATATTCGATAAACCCATGACGAGTGGCAATACGCGATAACGTTTGGTCCAAATGCACTGAAAGTGACGAACGTGGTGCAACAAGCAAAACCTCACGTAAGTTACGGCGTAACACATTAATGGGGATCAACATAGCAACCAAGGCAAGTACCAACACCATCACGGAGTCAATGTACAGGTTCATCCAGGCAAATTGAGTGGGTTCAAGCAGCTTAGCAATACAAAACCCGACCAAGATGGTGGCACTTAACAAGCTATCTACCAGCCACTCTTTGGCATCTACGCTGACCAGCTCTGAATTTACAGAACGGGCTACCCGCGATTCAAACCAATATACAGTTAAACAAAATAGGGTTGATAACGATGCATAGACTAATGCACTGTTGAGGTTAACCGCGTGCCCACCGCTACGAATAGAGAGCAGAGCATTAAAAAAAGCATACATACACGTCAGTAAGATAATACTGCCGTTTACCACATTAATCAGAGGTTCAAGATGAGCGTAGCCATATTGAAAGCGATGGTCATCTGGACGAGCAATCAGATAGGCTGTCATTAATCCGAGCCCTGTCATTGCCATACTGAGCAATGAAAACAGACCATCCATAAAGATGGCATCAGATCCAACAGATAAACCATAGCCAATACCAAAACCAGACATAATGACTGTTCCGGCCAGAGAAAGCTTTAAAGCCTGACGCTCCCTAATAAGGGCATGGTTAATAGCAACCATAAGTTTTCCTCCATTCGTATTAAAAAAATGACATACATCAGTGATGTTTTTATAGCCTACTTTTTACATAGCAAAATTTATGTAGCACAAGTTATATAGCACAAATAGTCGAACAGGACTCATTAAGTACTGACCATGCAGCAGAAGGAATAAAAACAGCTAGAAGATAGCATATTGATAACCGTTGTACCCGACTCTATCTTTCCCTTTCCGATAAGACTTATCGCTTTTATCGCTTTATAATCACAAAAGATATTAAAAACATACTTTTAAGTACATTTACGCCAATCATCATGATGACAAAAAGTTCTGAAAATCCATTTTCGGCACGCTGGAGTCGAGCAGGCAATACGTTGTGTTTAGGGCACTGGATCATTACCTACAACGATGCATTACTGAGCATTCCTGATAAAAACAATGAAAATCATATGGATACATACGGGATTTACTCTTTTATGTCACCAGATGACCCGCTATTTGCCGAAGGATTACACTGCGATGAGTGGATTATTAAGCATGCCGACTGGGTTGTTGACTGTTTTATTGATCACGCTATTCCGGCTGATGAAATGCACTTACGCTGGTTTTATGAAGCCATTAATCTGGCCGATTGGCGCTGCGGAAGTTGTGGTGGCTGCTGAGTACAGCGTGAGTGTCTAGTTATTGTCACATGTTCAAGGTATATTCATCAGCGTATCGAATTTTCGATATGCCGTTATTCAGGAGTAGGCCATGACTCGTGACGAGTTACTTCAATGGGCAGATATTGAATCTGCCAAAGCCAACGGAATGGCTGCCCTGAACAGTTATCACGGAAAAGAGTAATCTACTGGCCCGCTCTGCGGGCTTTTTTTTGTCGCAATTTTTGTGGTAATAACGGCAGAAAACCGTACCATACGCGGCATAGATTTATTGTACCAGATGCAATGTTTGCATCTTAGAGAATATCAGCATTAGAAATATGACGATGACACAAGATCTTAATCAAAAACAACAGTATAACTTCAATAAACTGCAAAAGCGTTTACGCCGTGAAATCGGCTCGGCGATTGCTGACTTTAATATGATTGAGGAAGGCGACCGGATTATGGTCTGCTTGTCCGGTGGTAAAGACAGCTATACGCTGCTGGATATTTTGCGCAATTTGCAGCAAAGTGCGCCGATTAATTTTGAGCTGATTGCCGTGAACTTAGATCAGAAGCAGCCTGGCTTTCCGTCAGAAATTCTACCTGCTTATCTAGAGAGTATCGGTGTTGAGTACAAAATTGTTGAAGAAGATACCTACTCTATTGTTAAAGATAAGATCCCCGAAGGTAAAACCACCTGCTCGCTCTGCTCACGCTTGCGCCGCGGTATTTTGTACCGTACGGCTACTGAGTTGGGTGCAACCAAGATTGCCTTAGGACACCACCGTGATGACATCCTCGAGACCATGTTCTTAAATATGTTCTACGGTGGAAAGCTCAAAGGTATGCCGCCAAAACTGGTCAGTGATGATGGCAAACATGTGGTGATCCGCCCGCTAGCCTATTGCCGTGAAAAAGATATCGAACGCTACGCTGAGGTTCGTAACTTCCCGATTATTCCATGCAACTTGTGTGGTTCACAACCAAATCTACAACGTCAGGTCATCAAAGAGATGTTACGTGGCTGGGATAAGAGCCATCCGGGTCGAATTGAAACCATGTTCCGCGCAACGCAAAATATCGTTCCTTCACACATGTGTGATAGCGCGTTGTTTGATTTCAAATCTATTCATGCCGGCAGTGCAGTGGTTGATGGCGGGGATATTGCCTTTGATAGACAAGAGATCCCTCTACAGCCGGTTGGTTTGGAAGATGATGAGGATCTGGTGGTCAATATCGGTGAACGGCTTGATATTATTGAGCTAAAATAACCGTAAAAAAAGAGAGCGCATTGCGCTCTCTTTTTATTTTCACACAAACATGTTCTTACGCGATAAATCAATCAATTACTTGTTGATACGGCGCTTGAATTCATTGGTGCGAGTATCGATTTCGATCATATCGCCAATTTGTACAAAGTCAGCGACAGTCAGCGTGTAGTTAGTGCCGACCAGTGTTGCTGGTTTCATCACTTTGCCTGAAGTATCACCACGCGCAGATGGCTCGGTGTAAGCAACTTCACGAACGATAGTGGTTGGCAGTTCTACGCTGATAGCTTTATCGTTGTAGAAGGTCACTTGGCAGATATCTTCCATGCCGTCTACCATGTAGTGCAGCATTTCGCCCAAGTTTTCAGTTTCGATATCATACTGGTTGTAATCACTGTCCATGAATACATACATTGGGTCAGCGAAGTAAGAGTAAGTACACTCTTTACGCTCCAGAATGATATCTTCCATTTTTTCGTCAGCTTTGAAGACTGTCTCGGTTCCCGCACCAGTTAGCAGGCCTTTCAGCTTCATTTTACACACGGCAGAGTTACGACCGGATTTGTTAAATTCGGACTTCAGTACAATCATTGGCTCGCCGCCAATCATAACTACGTTACCGGCACGGATTTCCTGAGCAACTTTCATCGGTATTTCCTGTATTCAACAAGAGTTTTTGAAAAGCGCCGTATTCTAACTGCTTTGTGAAAATTTCACTAGCTGACAAGCTAAATCTTCTGTCAAAGCTAACGTATTTGCCCACTCGAGCGCCTGTTTTTTCAGCAAATCATACTCATGTTCTAAAATAGACCATGCTTTTAGCTCACACTGACCTTCATTATAACCATGGCAAAACTGCTTCATCGGTTCGGCCAGCTCTGCCGGCCATGCCTCAAGATAGCGGGTTAAAAAGGCGTCTAATTTTTCGATATGTGCCTGCTCTTCTTGCGGATAGATATGCCAGATAAAAGGAACACCTGCCCACTGAGCTCGAATAAAAGAGTCTTCACCACGGATAAAATTCAGATCGCAGCTCCACAACAGGCGATCAAATCCGGCCTGATCAGTAAACGGCAATACCTCCAACCGAAGATTACCGTTACACCAGTGATCGCCTGCGTGCAATGCAGGCAGAGCGAGCTGTTCTGTCAGATAGGTTAACGTTCGCCCTTCCGGTACTAAACAGCGCACCGGTTTTTCAGCGTCTGCCCAGTGTTTGATAAGTGTCAGTAAGGCTGGGTTTTCATACGTAAACAGGCTGATCCACTGCTCATTCTCACACTTAGGCGTAATGCCCTTCTCTTGCCAGTAGCGGCCGATAGCTTGCGGATCTGCTTGCCACTGTTCACGTGCGGCCAATAGCCCCTGTTCACGCAATAAACCACCGGTTTTTGCTGTAAATCCCGGAAAGAAAAAGTGTTTGGTCAGGCCATCAGGCTGCAGTGATGGCAGCGCATGGCAGCCCTCGACCCACGGCTCGGCACTGAGATACTCCAGATTTAACCAGCAAGGTGCTAGCACGCACTGACGCATTTGCGCTCTAAAATAGCTCGGTAGCTCGCAGGCAAATGCCTCAATCACATTGTGAGCCGGTATCACAGGATCACCATTCTGTGGCGTTGCTTGCCACAAACAGAGGGTGATTCCGGCATATTGCTGCTGCACACGGTGAGCATCTACTCCAGGGCAGATGCGGGCGCATGAAGCCAGATCATCAACCCACAAACGCACCCGTTGCTGATATTCCGTGGTCAGTTGACGCGCCAATCGTAGCGTAACGCCAATATCGCCATAATTATCCACGACTGTACAAAAAATATCCCAGTCATAACGTTGTTCACTCATACCGCATTGCCCGTACTTTGGTTGACCTGTTACTGGTTATTTTACGCTATTTTATCTGCATAATGAGTCAGCGTAATGGTGAGATCTCTGTCACACTCATGAGGAATCGCATTAAAAAGCGGTGATCTCTGCCCGCAAGCACGATTTTTTCCCGCTGACGGTTGCTCAAAAGCCGTTCAACCTGTAGGCTGCGCCTCTAATTGAACATCTGTATGATGCTCATCATCTCATTTCATTCACTGTTTTAGGTACGCACCCTTGCTTTCCACAGCCAATATCACAATGCAATTCGGCGACAAGCCGCTTTTTGAAAATATCTCCGTTAAATTCGGTGAAGGTAACCGTTATGGTCTGATCGGGGCCAACGGTTGTGGGAAATCCACCTTCATGAAAATTCTAAGCGGTGAATTAGAGCAAAGCGCTGGTAATGTCAGCCTTGATGTCAATGAGCGAATGACCAAGTTGGGTCAGGATCAGTTCGCGTATGAAGAGTACAGCGTGATTGATACCGTTATCATGGGGCACAAGGAGCTGTGGGAAATTAAGCAAGAGCGTGACCGCATCTATAACCTGCCTGAAATGAGCGAAGATGACGGCATGAAAGTGGCCGATCTTGAAGTTCAGTTCGCAGAGATGGATGGTTATTCCGCTGAAGCGCGTGCTGGCGAGCTGCTACTTGGTGTAGGTATCCCGCTGGAACAGCATTTTGGCCTGATGAGCGCAGTAGCACCAGGTTGGAAACTGCGGGTATTACTGGCGCAAGTCCTATTTGCCGAACCGGATATCATGTTGCTTGATGAACCAACCAACAACTTGGATATTCATACTATCCGTTGGCTGGAAGATGTGCTTAATCAGCGCAACTGCACCATGATCATTATTTCGCACGACCGCCACTTCCTGAACAGTGTGTGTACCCATATGGCCGATCTGGATTACGGTGATTTACGCCTATTCCCTGGTAACTATGATGAGTACATGACTGCGGCAACACAAGCGCGTGAGCGTCTATTGGCTGATAACGCCAAGAAAAAAGCACAACTGACCGAGCTTCAATCTTTCGTCAGCCGCTTCTCTGCGAACGCCTCAAAAGCAAAACAAGCAACCTCACGTGCGCGTCAGATGGATAAGATTAAGCTTGAAGAAGTTAAAGCATCAAGCCGTCAAAATCCGTTTATTCGTTTCGAACAAGAGAAAGTACTGTTCCGTAACGCACTTGAAGTTCAAAAGCTGGCTCAGGGCTATGATGGCAATACCCTTTTCTCTGGCTTTAATTTGATGACTGAAGTGGGTGAGCGAGTTGCCATTATCGGCCAAAATGGTGTGGGTAAATCTACCCTGCTGCACACCTTAGTAGGCTTGATGGAAGCACAAAGTGGCATGATTAAGTGGTCGGAAAATTCCCATATCGGTTATTATGCACAAGATCATGCAGACGAGTTCGATTGTGATCTGAACCTGTATGACTGGCTTGATCAGTGGAAAAAACCAGGTGATGATGAGCAGGTTATCCGTGGCATGCTTGGCCGGATGCTGTTCTCGCAAAATGATATTCTTAAATCAGTGCGAGTGATCTCTGGTGGTGAACAAGGCCGCATGTTATTTGCTAAACTGATGCTGCAAAAGCCAAATATTTTAGTGATGGATGAACCAACCAACCATATGGATATGGAATCTATCGAATCACTGAACTTGGCTCTGGAAAACTACAAAGGCACACTGTTCTTTGTCAGCCACGATCGTCAGTTTGTATCTTCACTTGCCACGCGTATTATTGAATTAACCCCTGAGGGCATTCAAGACTTTAACGGCACTTACGATGAGTATTTGCGCCGTCAAGGCCTGTAATACGATACCGGTTATACCCAATCAGGTATAACCGGAAAATCAGAACGACACAGATAAATAAAAAACAGAGAAGCAATAAAGCTCTCTGTTTTTATTTTTACATCCAGATATTCTATTCTTGATTACCTGATAAATCACGGTCTGACTTCTCTGTATCTTCCCGCGAAACTGAAATACCAAACCCTTGAAACCCATTGAGTGATAATTGAATCAACTGCTGTTTTTGCTTTTCACTTTCCACTCGGGTTGCAATAGCATAAGGTGAGCACTGATAAATTAAACGACACAACGCAATAACAATATTACGCATCATAATATCTGCACCAGTGTCAATGTTATTGGTATAGCTATAATCCAGCTTAATATACTCTGGTTTAAATTGAGCTAGATAATACCCTTTTCCGGCAACTCGCCCAAATTGATCAAGCCCCCACCGCCAACTACTGTTTTCTATATGCTGAATAAAGAATTTCGCACGTTCTATATTTATCAATAGCGCTGATTCTGACACTTCTAAAATAAGATGCTGATGCTCAAACTTAACCTGCTGTAAATAACGGATAAAATCATGGCTATGCACACTCAACATGCTGATATTAATAGCCACTACTTTATCAGCGTGCTGCTGAGCTAAATAACTGATTACAGCCATATCTAGTGGTACGGATAACCCTACCGCTTCAACCATTGGCAACCAATCTTCAGCCATAATCCACTGTTCATTTAATTTCAGTTGGATAAAGGCCTCTTGGTGTAGAAGATTACCTTCACTATCAAAAACCGGTTGTAGAATAGCGTTGATATTTTGTGCCGGATTTTCGATAACACCTAAAATAGCAGAACGCCAAGAATGGTTATCATTCAATACAGGTGAAAATGTATCCTGATGAATATAATATTTTTTTGCTGTTTTTCTTGCCCGTTGCAACGCCATATCTGCTGCACTCAAGAGAGCTTGGCTAGTTTGACGACCATGTGTTGTTGCACCGCCTAGCAATACCGGTAATTCAATAGGCAAACCATTGTGGCTTTGGCTACTTTGTATCTCTTCATATTCATCCATCACTTGATTAATATTTGCCAATAATATTTTTGCTAATTGTTCCGCTGGATCAGCTAATAATCGGGGGCACCAAATTGCAAATTCAGCTAAACGAGTACGCGCAATAACAGCATCAGGATGAGTAGCGCACTGTTCACGCAACAGTGTAGCAATACGTAGGCTTATTGTATCTGCATCCTGATTACTGATTGTCTCATAATAATGAGATAATCCTTCAAGATCTATAATAAAGAGAACACCAGCAACACCTTCATGGCTGGCGGTATCTAATTGCTGACGAAACCAGCGGCGGTTAGCCAATCCGGTAGTCACATCCTGATAAGCCTCACGATGAAGACGTGATGTTTCTTCAATTTGAGAATTAAACTCACGTAAAAATTTTTGTTGTATTGCATTAAAAGACAGTGAAATCTCTCTGAGCTCTTTTATATTTGATAACGGAAAGTCAGTAGAGGAGTATACCAACGACGCTGGCGCTTTTTCATCCTCTGTATTATTAACAAAAAAAACAGGGAAATGCTCTGTAAGTTCATGCAGAGGTTTTAATACCTTACGTAGGATAATACTGTAAATCGTGATCGTGATAATAATAAATAAAATAAATAATAGGCATAGTAACAGAGGGAAATCTGAATTATTTTTAATTACCGAATCATCTCCAGTAAAAATAGTGTTTCACTTTCTGTATATTGTATACCCACCTCTTCGCTATTATTTTTAGCTATGTGATGTTTTGTTGTATGGTTTTTTATTATGTGATTATCTGTTGCCAACCCTTCTGATAAGGTTTCACCCATCCCCTTGGCTATCGTCATATCAGAGGGTTGTGGCAATAATGAAGCAGAGATCTGCTCTGAGGATATCTGTACAGACGTAGCCTCGGGGGGAAATAAAAACGGAGATGTTGTAAAATTTTTAACCAAAAATAGTGTAGCGAAAAAAAACACGACACCAAGCACTAGCAACAATAGCGTTAATCGATGTAATAAAGCCCTGAATAATGTTGTCATTACTGTGCATCCCATCAAATTATTTAAGCGATACAAGCTGATACTCTGTTTTTCACTAAGTTTTACACTAAACTTAACCTGCTATGCTAAAAGATAGTTCATTTATCTGAACCTAACCATATTTATCAATAGTGATTAGCTGTGATGTAAAAAGTATAATATCGTGCATATAAACTGTTTTATGGTGATTTCATGAGGTTTCGTGAAGCAACTTTGGCTGATATTCCGCTAATGTCGGCAATTCGGCTAGCCGTTAAAGAGAACACTCTTTCTGATCCGAGTATTATTACTTACCAAATGTATGAAGATTACCTTCATAAGCATGGAAAAGCATGGGTTTGTGAAATAGGCGAGAAGATCATTGGTTTTTCTTATGCGGCCTCAGAGGAGAACTCTATTTGGGCTCTGTTCGTTCATCCAAATAATGAAGGGATAGGAGCAGGTAAACAGTTGCTTCGGCTAGCTACAGAGTGGTTATTTACACACGGCGCAGAAACAGTAACGCTGAGCACGACCGCCAATACACGGGCCGACCGCTTTTATACAGCACAAGGGTGGGTGCGGGGTATAATGAAAGATGAGAATGAAGTGGTTTATACACGGCATAAATCTATGAGTTAACAGCATTGGGGTATGCGCTACCCCAAATAAAACTGTTTTATTCGTATTTTTCTAGATAGGTTATTATTGCCACTTTTCGTATTCAATCTGGCTATTTTTTGTTGCATCAGAAAACCACATAACGCCATCTTCAATGGTTGCCTGAATATGCATAGTACGTTGAACAAATTGGCTTAATGCTTCTGTCTGCTCATCAGAGATAAAATAGACCGACAAGTTTGAATATTGCTTGAGCTTACGCTTATTCTGATCCCACCACACACGGGCAGATCGCTCATTGTAGGTATATAAAATAACCTGTTCGGACTGATTAACCGCTTTTTTAACTCGTTTTTCATCAGGAAGACCAACATCAATCCACAAATCGATACCGCCGTGATAATTTTTAACCCAAATTTCAGGTTCATCTTCCGCACATAAGCCTTTTGTGAAGGATAAACGCTCATCAGCATGGCGAATCCATGCCAGTAAGCGCACCATCATGCGTAATTCAGTTTCTGATGGATGCTGTGCAATAACTAAATCGGCATCCTGATAGTGGTGGCGATCCATATCCGCAATGTTGACATTTGCTTTATAGACAGTCGCTTTTAAGGCCATGCTGTTCTCTTTATGATGTGCTTTCTAAAAGGTATATCGTGCAGCCATACTGTTTATGGCAGCAGAAAGACAGGGTGATAAATAGGTGATTATGCGGTGTGTTATACAGGGATCTCTTTTACATGCAAAGTAATACCGCTTACAGACACAACTTCAACAACACAATCTACGGGTAGATCGGTGTCAGATTGGATACGCCATGTTGTATCGCCCAAGGTTAACCGGCCAATACCGTTTTGCATGGGTTCAGTGAGTTTCCCTTGACGGCCAATTAGCATATTCCCGCGCTGGTTCAGTTGGGTATGTTGCTGGTCTTGTTTGTCTTTTCCATACTGCCAACGCCACCAAAGCAGTGATGCCACCACGCTGAATACAGCAAATAAAACCCATTGTGCTGCAATACTCAGCGGCATCAACCACAGCAGTAACGCAACAGACAATGCTGCAACCCCAAGCCACAACAGGTACCCTGCTGTACCGAGCATTTCAAAAGCCAGTAGCACCAAACCGAAAACAATCCAGTGCAGGGCTGACCATGCAGAAAATGCGCTTAACACGAATATTCGCCTTGTTTATGTGCGCTATTTTTGACCGTCGGATCTGCTTTTAATAACTCGGAGATACCGCCAATAGCACCGATTAAACCACTCGCTTCCAACGGCATTAAGACAATTTTACTGTTTTCTGCCTGACCAATAGCCTGCAAGGCTTCCGTGTATTTTTGCGCCACAAAGTAGTTAATGGCTTGCATGTTACCGGCACTGATTGCATCTGAAACCATCTGGGTTGCACGCGCTTCTGCTTCAGCAGCACGCTCACGCGCCTCAGCCTGCAAAAATGCAGCCTGACGCTCCCCTTCGGCTTTTAAAATCTGTGATTGTTTATCACCCTCAGCACGCAGGATCTCAGCCTGACGTACGCCTTCTGCTTCAAGGATATCCGCACGCTTATTTCGCTCAGCTTTCATTTGCGCATTCATTGCCGCAATCAGCTCTTGTGGTGGGCGCACATCTCTGATTTCAATACGGGTGATTTTCACGCCCCATGCGTTGGTAGCTTCATCTAAAATCCGCAACAAACGGCTGTTAATGGTATCGCGCTGCGAGAGCATTTCATCAAGCTCAAGTGCGCCTAACAC
This sequence comes from Plesiomonas sp. ISS29, assembly GCF_056522795.1. Taxonomy (NCBI): domain Bacteria; kingdom Pseudomonadati; phylum Pseudomonadota; class Gammaproteobacteria; order Enterobacterales; family Enterobacteriaceae; genus Plesiomonas; species Plesiomonas sp. ISS29. Next base: position 1,901,322 of record NZ_JAWRZQ010000001.1, on the reverse strand, counting down.
CGTACGAATATTGGTCATAATCAGGTTACGAATGGCATTTTCCAGATCATTGACTTCATACGCTACTTTTGCCGGATCAAACACTTGCACAAAACAGACTGCATCAATGGTGACGTTCGCGTTATCTTTCGAGATGACCTCTTGTGAAGGGATATCGAGTACCCGCTCCATCATGTTGATTTTATGCCCGACACGATCAATAAAGGGGATCACAAAATTCAGGCCTGGCACAAGTGTATTGGTATAGCGCCCAAAACGCTCAACTGTCCATTGATAACCCTGCGGGACAATTTTAAACGCAGTAATAATGATGATAAATGCCACAATAACAAAGGCAAATATGGGCGAAAATAGCGTAATATCCATCAGTTAACATCCTTGATTAATACGATTACTGGCCGCTCAGTACACGGGCCGGATCGATACGGGTTGCACGCCATGCCGGATAAAGACTAGCAAGTAAACTTAAGATGATGGCGGTGATAGCAACTAAAACAACATCCTGTATACGCAGTTCACTAGGAAGAAAATCAACAAAATAGATATCTCCCGACAGAAATTTATGCCCAACCAGTGTCTCTATTGCACGAATAATACTCGTTAAATTCAGTGATAACAGTACCCCACCTATTACGCCAAAAGCGCAGCCAACCAGCCCAGCCATCATGCCGTACCACAGGAAAATATTACGGATGATTCGATTGTTTGCGCCCATCGTCCGCAACACGGCGATATCACTTTGCTTATCTTTTACCGCCATCACCAGAGTCGAAACAATGTTAAAACAGGCCACACTGATCACCAGTACCATAGCCAGATACATGATAATACGTACCATCTGAATATCACGGTACATATAGCCATATGTGCCCATCCAGCTGCGTACATAACCGTATACGCCGGTTAAGCGCCCTGCATCACGCACGATTTTTGAGGCTTCAAAAACTTTATCCACCTTCATGGCCACACCGCTGACACCCTCGCCTAAATCAAGATATTCTTGCGCATCACGCAAGGGAACCATCCCAAAGGTGTGATCAAGCTGGCCGTGTAGCTGTAATAAGCCAGTAACTTGTAAACGAATACGCTTTGGCTGGCGTAGTTTCATTTCAGGATCAGGGTTTGGGATCATCAGTGTCAGCCAATCGCCGACTTTAATACCAAGGGAATCAGCCACCCCTTTTCCTAAAATAAGCTCATTTTTACCGGAACGGAATGTTTTCCATGCATCCCCCAAGACAAATTGGGGTAATGCACTGATCTTCTCTTCAGAGGCCGGATCAACCCCACGGATCTGCACGGCTTTAAGCTGTGTTCCTTGATCAGCTAATGCGGTAAAAGTGACGTAAGGCGCAGTTGCCACAATGCCGGGGTGACGTTGTAACCTTGTCTCTACTTTTTGCCAGTCAAGCAGGCTGCCTTCAGCAGGGGTGATTTCACCGTGTGGCACAACCGCCAGAATGCGGTCATTGAGTTCACGCTGAAAGCCATTCATGGCACTTAAGCCCATGATTAAAACGGCAACACCCAGCGCAATACCGAGTGTAGAGATAACCGAGATAAATGACACCATACCGTTACGGCGGCGCGCCCGGCTATAGCGTAACCCGATAAACAGTGATAACGGACGCAGCATTAACGCCCCCCTGTTTTGACACTGAGTTCACGGGTAAGTAAACCATCACGCATCTCTAGCTGTCGGCTTAACCGCCCTGCCAGACTCAGATCATGTGTCACTACTAAAAAGGTAGTGCCGTGCCGTGCGTTTAATTCACCCAGCAGCTCAAAAATACCGTCAGCCGTGCGCTGATCAAGGTTGCCAGTAGGCTCATCAGCCAAGACCAATGAAGGCTGATTGACCAGTGCCCGTGCAATAGCAACACGCTGACGCTCACCACCCGATATCTCTGACGGACGATGATCAACTCGGCGGGCAAGGCCTACTGCAGTCAGCATCTCTTGGGCACGTTGTTGGGCTATTTTCGGTGATTCTCCGGCAATCAGTAGCGGCATGGCCACGTTTTCTAATGCTGTGAAGTCGGGCAATAAGTGGTGAAATTGGTACACAAAGCCAATATGATCATTGCGCAGTTTGGCCTGCTCGGTGTTGCTCATTGTGTAGACATCATTACCTTGAAACAGCACCCGCCCTGATGTGGGTTTATCCAGCCCGCCGAGTAAATGCAACAGTGTACTTTTCCCCGAACCAGAGCTGCCGACCACCGCCACCAGCTCCCCTTTTGCCAAGGTAAATGAGACGCCGCGCAATACGTCAGTCTCCATGCCGCCTTCGCGGTAGGTTTTGACGAGATTTTCACAGACTAACAGTGGCTTATTCATAACGTAATGCCTCGGCAGGTTTGACAGCTGATGCGCGCCAAGCAGGATATAAGGTAGATAACAGTGCCACGATAATGGCAAAAAGAATGATGGTGATAATTTGCAGTGGCTCAACCACAACAGGCAGTGAGGTGCTCTGTAAAAGCTCTATCCCTAAAAGAGATAAAATGCTGTTGAGATTTGTGGCAATCAGCGCACCCAGCGCGCCCCCGCACAGTGCCCCCACTACGCCGGCGGAAGCGCCTTGGGTAATAAAGATGATCATAACCTGACGCGCGTTCAGCCCCAATGTTTGTAAAATCGCAACTTCACCTTGCTTTTCCATCACCATTAAACTCAGTGAGGTGATGATATTAAAGGCTGCAACGGTAATGATCAGGCTTAGCAGCAGCCCCATCATATTTTTTTCCATTTTGACAGCTTGAAAAAGCTCGCCTTTACGGGCGCGCCAATCTTCCCAAATAAGGTGATCGGGCAGTGGTGTTTTAGCAACTTGCGCAACATCAAGCGGATCTTTTAGAAATAACCGCCACCCGCTGATATCACCATTAGGTAATCGCATTAACCGTGCAGCATCTTGAATATTAACTAAAATTTGTGATGCATCAACATCACTGCCTGCAGAGAAAATGCCTGAAACAGTAAACAACCGCTGGCTTGGAATGCGCCCCATTGGGGTAAATTGCGATGCACTAGTAACCATAAGACGCACTTTATCGCCTAGCATAACGCCAAGTTGACCCGCTAGGGTATCACCTAAAATGACGTGGTATTCACTGGGTTTAAGTGAATCGAGCGAAGAGTCAATCAGGAATGCAGAGAGCGGGTCACTCTCTTTCGAGTCGATACCGAGCATGACTCCTGCACCAATATTTTGTGCGCTCTGAATAATCACATCGCCCATCACCAAAGGGGTATGATTGACAACATCAGGGATCATCGCCAATTCGCTAAACGGAACAGTCTCAGGGTTGATTGACCCCTGCTCTGAGGTGATTAATACCTGAGGCATCAAATTCAGGGTGTTATCTTTCAAATCACGCTCAAAGCCATTCATCACCGACAGCACAATGATCAGGGCCAAAACCCCGAGAGTGATACCCATGGTGGATAGGCGACTAACAAAACGCCCGAAACGATCACCCGTGCGACCGCGCAGATAACGTAAGCCAATAAATATTGAAGCCGGAGTAAACATAAGAAGTAGGCTTGACCGTAAAGTGAAAATGAGATTAACCCGATGAAACAGAAAATCAGCGTTTTTTCTTGCCAACCGGAATAAATACACAAGGTTACTGGGTGATATTATTCACTATTTACAGAAAAACTTACACAAGATTAGCATTTAACATTGCCTAACATCACAACCGGGTACAAACATTACGGTTAACTCTTAATAAGTAGAGCTAAACTACGCTGTTAGGCTTGCTTTACGGCACTTATGGCAATTTTTTCGTTGTTTTTCCTCTTCCGGCAACATCTCTGATAATATTCTCTTATGATATGAATCAGGTTTTCGCTATGGATCAGGGTCACTTTTTTTCTGTTCAACAGAGTTTATCCGTCAACATAATTCCTTTAGCACGGGGCACACAGTTACCCGACCAGGCCACATTTGAACGGGAGATCCCGCTGCCTTTTCGCATTGCCGCGGAAACTGCACACCTTGATGCCAGTGGGATACGCTCACTACAAAACCTAGGTTCTGCTGCCGATGATTTGGTCAATTTTTTGCACGTACAGCAGCAAAAAATCGATCTCTTAGTGCACTATATTTTGGGGCAAGAAGATCAACCAACTCACCGCCATACTACGCACTCATTCAGTGCAGGAGGTTTACGCTATTTTTGCGAAGCACTTCCTGCCGTTGGCGCAAACATGTGCATCAAGCTTTTTTTGCCTCATCCTGCCGCCGCGATTTATTGCTATGGTGAAGTAGAAGCCATTGAAATAGAACAAGGCCGGCCTCTGGTACAAATTCGCTTTACCCATTTGCGTGATAATGATCAGGATTTACTGATCAGAGCAGCCTTATATACACAGCAGCAACAGCTCAAACAACGCGCCGAACTCAGAGTAAAAGCCTAACCTATGACACTCAATAATTATCTTAATCTGAATTTGCCGGTAAAAGCCGGTGATCATCGGTATGTCGGGCAATTAGTCGGCTCGTCACTGGCATTGGCTGCTGCAGAAATTGGTCAGCAGCATAACGGCCCTATCCTGTTGGTCACAAAAGACAGCCAGACCGCGCTACGCCTGACACAAGAGATCCGGCAGTTTAGTGAGCACACGCCTGCACTGTTCCCTGACTGGGAAACGCTGCCGTATGACAGCTTTTCGCCACATCAAGATATTATCTCTGAACGGCTGTCAACCCTGTACCGGCTACCACAAATGCGCAGTGGTATGCTGGTGATGCCGGTGAATACACTCATGCAGCGGGTATGTCCGCGTGATTTTTTGCTATCACACGCGCTGCTGGTGAAAAAAGGAGATCAGCTGTCTCTGGAAAAACTGCGTGTACAGTTAGAGCAAGCCGGATATCGCCCCGCCGAGCAGGTTATGGAGCACGGTGAATTTGCTACCCGTGGCGCGCTACTGGATCTGTTCCCGATGGGCAGCCAGACACCGTTTCGGCTCGACTTTTTTGATGATGAAATTGATTCGATCAGAACGTTTGACCCCGATTCACAGCGCACGCTGAGCGAAGTGGCACAGATTAATCTGCTACCAGCACGTGAGTTTCCTACCGATAAAACGGCAATAGAGGGCTTTCGCAGCCGCTGGCGTGAGCAGTTTGAAATCCGCCGTGATCCGGAGCATGTCTATCAGCAAGTCAGTAAAAATACGCTTCCAGCCGGAATTGAATACTGGCAGCCGCTCTTTTTTGAGCAGATGACCACGCTGTTTGATCACCTGCCAGACAATATACTGATTGTGACGGTAGGCGATACCGCTGAAGCGGCAACCCGTTTTTATGCCGATGCAACGAAACGGCATCATGATCGGGGAGTTGACCCAATGCGGCCACTGCTTGATCCTTCGGTATTATGGCAGCGAGTTGATGAGCTAAATAGCCATCTTAAGCAGTACCCTAATGTTCATTTGCAACAAGCCCCGCTTGATGTGCGAGCAGGCCGTGAAAATATCCCCCTTACGGCCCTGCCCGATATAAAACTTCAGCATCAACATAAAGAGCCGTTGCAGGCATTACGCCACTTTCTGGAAAACTTTACCGGCACAGTTGTTTTTTCTGTTGAGAGTGAAGGCCGTAGGGAAACACTGCTCGACTTGCTTTCGCCACTGAAATTACGCCCAAAAACAATTCATCAGCTGCACGAAATCAGAGATACCCACAAACTAGAACCAGTATTAATGGTCGGAAGCGCCGAAACGGGCTTTATCCTGAATACTGAAAACACCGCACAGCCGGATGAACATATCACTACGCATGATGCGGCCACTCAGCCCCTTCTTGCCCTGATTTGCGAAAGTGATCTGCTCGGTGTAAGAATTAGCCAGCGCCGACGCGATAACCGAAAAACCATCAATACCGAAACGATTATCCGAAATCTTGCCGAATTGCGTATCGGGCAACCGGTGGTGCATCTTGAGCACGGTGTCGGACGTTATGGTGGGTTAACAACACTGGAAACTGGGGGAATTACCGCAGAATATATGGTGCTCACCTATGCCGGTGAAGCCAAACTGTATGTTCCTGTTTCATCACTGCACTTAATTGGCCGTTATAGCGGAGGTGCAGATGAAACCGCGCCACTGCACAAACTCGGCGGTGAAGCATGGGCAAAAGCCCGTGGTAAAGCCGCAGAAAAAGTGCGCGATGTTGCCGCAGAGTTGCTTGATATTTACGCCCGAAGAGCACTCAAACCCGGTTTTGCCTTTAAGCATGATCGTGAACAGTATCAGCAATTTTGCAGCACGTTTCCCTTTGATGAAACCGAAGATCAGCGCAACGCGATCAATGCTGTATTAACGGATATGACCCAACCCTATGCGATGGATCGGCTGGTCTGTGGTGATGTTGGCTTTGGTAAAACAGAAGTGGCCATGCGAGCGGCATTTTTATCGGTAATAAACCACCGCCAAGTGGCGATATTGGTGCCCACCACGCTGTTGGCACAACAGCACTTCGAAAACTTCCGAGATCGTTTCGCTAATTGGCCGGTGAATATTGAAGTCATGTCGCGCTTTCGCAGCGCAAAAGAGCAGCAAGCGATACAGCAAAATGTAACGGAAGGTAAGGTCGATATTTTAATCGGTACGCATAAGTTGCTGCAAAATGACATTAAATTCAGCAATCTCGGCTTGCTAATTGTGGATGAAGAGCACCGTTTTGGTGTCCGCCAAAAAGAGAAGATCAAAGCACTGCGCGCTGATGTTGATATTCTCACCTTAACCGCAACCCCGATTCCGCGTACGCTGAATATGGCCATGAGCGGCATGCGTGATCTGTCAATTATCGCCACCCCACCAGCACGCCGTATGGCGGTGAAAACCTTTGTGCGTGAATATGACGATTTAACCATTCGCGAAGCAATACTGCGTGAAGTACTGCGGGGTGGTCAGGTCTATTATCTGCATAATGCGGTCGACAGTATCGAGAAAACCGCTGAAAAACTGGCCGAGTTAGTGCCGGAAGCCCGGATCACCATTGGCCACGGCCAGATGCGTGAGCGTGATTTGGAACGGGTGATGTCTGATTTTTATCACCAGCGTTTTAATGTGTTGGTGTGTACCACCATTATTGAAACCGGTATTGATATCCCTACTGCCAACACTATTATTATTGATGATGCCGATCATTTCGGGCTGGCTCAGCTACACCAGTTGCGCGGACGTGTAGGCCGCTCACACCATCAGGCTTATGCCTATTTGCTCACCCCGCCGCCAAAACGCATGACCGACGATGCACGCAAGCGCCTAGAGGCTATCGCCTCACTCGAAGACCTAGGGGCAGGTTTTGCACTGGCAACGCACGATCTAGAAATTCGGGGCGCAGGCGAGCTATTGGGCGATGATCAGAGCGGGCAGATTGAGTCAATCGGCTTTACCTTGTACATGGAGATGCTAGAGAGCGCGGTCGATGCACTGCGTAACGGTAAAGAGCCGTCACTCGATGATCTAACTCGTGGGCAAACTGAAGTTGAGCTGCGTATTCCCGCGCTGCTGCCAGATGATTATCTGCCGGATGTAAATATGCGGCTATCGCTCTACAAGCGTATCGCCAGTGCAGAAAATGAAGTGGTACTCGATGATCTTAAATCAGAAATTATCGATCGCTTTGGTTTACTGCCTGATCCTGCCCGCCACTTACTCAGTGTTGCGCGAATTCGCCTACGTGCACACCGTTTGGGTATCAAGCGTGTGGAAGCCTCTGACAGCGGCGGTTATATTGAGTTTAATGACCAGCCGAATATCAGCCCTGTCTATCTGATTTCACTGTTACAGCAGCCGCAACAATTCCGGTTAGACGGCCCGACCAGACTCAGATTTTTTGCCCAGTTAGTTGACCGTAAAAAGCGCATTGAGTATATCGAACAACTTATCGGCAACTTTGAAACGCACAAAGTTAGCCAATAAATCATGCAATAAATAACACTGTGCTTAACATTCACAGTAAACCTTCATAGCAAAAAAAGCACAGCGCCTTGTTTAACGCTGTGCTTTTTTATTCTTTAACTCTGCCATTAATGCTATCACGGGTTCGCGTATTGACTCAGAACCGTGACTAAATCCTGCGTTGAAAAAGGTTTACTGAGAAAACCATCCATTCCCGCATTTTGGCACTCTTCTCTATCTTGCAGCATTGCATTGGCGGTTAATGCAATAATCACCGGTTGCAACAGGGGTAATGAACGAATTTGGCGCGTAGCTTCAAGGCCATCCATCACCGGCATTTGAATATCCATCAGCACAATTTCAGGTTGATGTTGCTGCACAAACATAACTGCTTCAGCACCATTTTCAGCTAACTGCGCCTTTAACCCTAATTTTTCCAGAATTTTTAACGAAAGGCGCTGGTTGGTTTTATTATCTTCCACCAGCAAAACATGCTGTGATTTGATGTGTTCAGGCAATACCGGTAATGTTGACAAGGGCTGCTCAACAGCCAGCGCCGCTCTCATCGGCCAACTTATGGTAAAGCAACTGCCTTTTCCCGATTCACTGACCACTGAAATGCTGCCGCCCATCATCTGAATAAGCTGGTGGCTTATCGCCAGCCCTAATCCACTACCACCAAAACGGCGCGTGGTTGAGCTGTCAGCTTGTTCAAAGGGTCTAAACAACCGGCTTTGCTGCTCATCAGTTAAACCAATGCCGGTATCTTCTACCCTTAGGGTAATTTGAAACAAATGTTGAAGTTCAGATTCTGAGGAAATGGGGCTTAACTGCACTGCCACAACAACACTGCCTTGTTCAGTAAACTTCAAGGCGTTACTGACTAAATTCGAGATTACTTGTCGTAGTCGGGTAATATCGCCATAGAAAAAGTGTTTCCCCTGCGCGCCCTTCAGCTCTAGCTTTAGGCCTTGCTTCACAGCTTTAGGGCTAAACAACGTAATAATACTGTAGAGCAGTTCGCTTAAATCAAATACTGACTCTTCTAAGCGCAACTTTCCGGCTTCGATTCGTGAAAGATCAAGAATTCCATCAATCAGGGAAATAAGTGACTGCCCACACGAACGAATGGTTTCAACAAATTCATCTTGTTCCATATTCAATGGCGTAGCGGCAAGTAACTCAGCCATTCCCAGCACACCATTCATCGGCGTGCGGATTTCATGGCTCATCATCGCAAAAAATTCACTTTTTGCTTTAACAGCCTGCTCAGAACGGATCAGAGCTTGTTTTAACTCTTCGGTGCGAATTGCTATTTGTGCCTCAAGGCCCTTAGCCGCACTCTCTAATAAAATATTGGCGGAATAGAGCTCAAGGCTTTTTACCTCAAGTAAACGCTCAGCCTCTTTACGTGCATTACGTTCTCTCTCAAGACGCCGCTGTAATTTCAAAATATCAGGATGAGCGCTATCCATAGTAATATCAGTTATCTGATGCTAGCGTAATTTCAATCAGAGTCGATTTATCTTGCTGTGGATGTAAAATTACGTTGCCCGTTTGCCGGTAATGTAATAATGCCCCTTCAACCAACCCTTGTGCTAAACGGTCTAAACAACGGGGTGAGCGATATTGCAACAGTTGCCGCTGCTCGGTCTGTTCGAGCACATCAAAAGCGGGTAACTCCGCATCGGGATAGAGCTTTTTTACTTCGGCATGAATAACATCTTCAATACCGGCCAACAGGCTAAATGTGGTGGTATGGCCGACTAAAAATTGCGGGTAAAGTTGGCTAAAACGGCCAAACAAAAATTGACCAAACTGATGAATCAGATCACCTGCTGGAATACCACTTCGTACCGAAAGTGCTGTTACTAGGCTGGCCATTTCACTAAAAGGATAAGTACCAACCGCCGTATACGCGCCACCATGAGGTAACTGAGCATCGTCTATTATCTCATCGACCATATCCTCTGAAAATACATGCGATACCATATCCATAAATTCAGTAAACACGATCCCTTTCATCTGCATACTCTCTGTCGATTACGCCAATGTGTAGTCAGCCGCTGATGACTGCTTACTTATATTTGATGTAGAGACAAACAATAAATGTTATCCCTTACCATCAACATTAGTTCATTCTTTCGGCTTACTCCATGCACTAAGCGCGATTTACAGGCTTAATCCTCAAAATGCGATCTAAGCGGTTTATCCATATGCTGAAATAAAAAAAAGCACCACGATAACGTGATGCTTTTTTAAAAACAGAGACTCAATTTAAGGAATCAATGCAGTTTCAGTGTCGGGCGAATAACGCGGTTAATTCGGCCTACCAACATCATCAAACCTGTTTTAATGTAACCGTGCAGTGCAACTTGATGCATTCGATACAGTGAGATGTAAGCAACACGTGCAATGCGCCCTTCAATCATCATCGATCCACGCATTAAGTTACCCATCAGGCTACCTACCGTACTGAATTTAGACAGTGAAACCAGTGATCCACGGTCGTTGTACACGTACTTTTTCAGGTCTCGGCCATCAAACAGCGCCAGAATATTGTCATAACACAGGCTAGCCATCTGATGTGCTGATTGCGCGCGCGGTGGCACAAATGAGCCATCTTCCTGCGGGCAACTAGCACAGTCACCAATGGCAAAAATCTGTGAATCACGGGTAGTTTGCAGCGTAGGTTCAACCACTAACTGATTGATTCGGTTAGTTTCCAGCCCTGCGATATCTTTCATAAAATCAGGTGCTTTAATGCCTGCAGCCCAGACCATCAGCTCAGCAGGAATGTAATCACCGTCTTTGGTATGCAAACCACCGGCATCGGCTTTTGTTACCATTGTCTGTGTACGCACGTTAACACCTAGCTTAGTCAGCTCAAGGTGTGCGGCAGATGAAATCCGCACCGGCAGTGCAGGCAAAATGCGCTCACCGGCTTCTACGAGAGTGACATTCAGATGACGGCTATCAAGCGCTTCAAAGCCATAACTGTGCAGTTGCTTAACCGCATTGTGCAGTTCAGCAGAGAGCTCTACCCCTGTAGCCCCGCCGCCGACAATGGCAATGTTCACTTTTTCTTGCTTCTCAGGCTGGGCCGAGAACTTCATGAATTGATTTAACATCGCCTCATGGAAGCGATTTGCTTGATCTGGGCTATCAAGGAAGATGCAGTTATCGGCCACACCTTCAGTACGGAAATCATTTGATTTACTGCCCAGCGCCATCACCAGTACATCAAAGAACAGCTCACGTTCAGGCACCAATAATTCGTTATTTTCATCACGAATTTCAGCCAGCGTAACAGAGCGACGCTCACGATCGATATTAATCAATGTGCCTTGCTGGAACTGAAAATGGTGATTATGGGCGTGTGCGCGATAGCTCAACGCATCAATGCCATCATCCATTGAGCCGGTTGCAACTTCATGCAACAACGGCTTCCACAGGTGTGTCTGGTTACGATCAATCAGCGTAATTTCTGCTTTGCCTTTACGACCGAGCTTGTTACCCATGCGGGTCACTAATTCAAGACCACCAGCACCGCCGCCAACAACAATAATTCTTTTCAAGGCGTAGCCCCCGTTACAACTTTTTGGTCAGAATGATAAAAACTTACACCAAACACACAAAGGCCACGGTTCAAACATGCGTTATCTGATCAGACAGATAAGGGCAAAAAAAGAGGTTAGCGCCTCTGTTATTCTTGCAGCTTGAACCCCTTAATGCGCTGAAGGTGAGAAGAAATATTTTTAAACTTATGGGATTGCGTGTCATCCCAGACGATATTATAAAATTCTGTCAGCTCTTCCTGAGTAGCCTGATTATCTAATACTTCATCCTGAGTGGAAAGGATCACCAAACAATTTCCTGTATTTTTTTTACGGAAATTTTCTACACATTTGGTCGCAATATCGAAATATTCTTCCGGCCGATCGATTTTATCCGCCATATTGTTTTCAGGATGCAGGTTAGGGTTCAGCATAACTTGGCGGATACCGCAAAGAAAACCAATCCGTTCTGCCCAGTATGCGCCCAGCCCAACACCACAAATCAGCGGAGCTTTATCCTCACTTTGCTGGATAGCTTTGTGTACCTCTTTTAACAGATGCTGCATATCGTGGCGCGGGTGTAAGGTGCTATAACTGATAAACCGAACATCAGGATCAATAAATTGCAATTGCAAAATTTTCTCATGGTTACCCGGACTGGTTGAATCAAAACCGTGTAAATAGATGATCATGGTCTATTCCTTAAACATGATGAACAGGAGAAGCGGGCGAGCGCAGCGCTATTTTATGCACCACATTACGCCAGCCGCTATGCAGTAATCCATTCTATTTTGCCAGTCGTTTTTCTTTGTGATCTTGCCAGCGCGCGGCCAAATCTTGTAACTGACGATGGCAGTTTACCCAACGTTCCGACGCTTCTAATTCCGCTTGTGCAGGCGCAGGCTTACGCAGTAAACGCGCGATGCGCTCCGAGCGAGTCTGTGGCAGACGATCAAGCACTTCAACTGCGCCTTGTTGGTTATTACACACCAGCAGCATATCGCATCCAGCATTGAGTGAGGCTTCGGCACGCTCGGCATAACTGCCCATAATGGCAGCGCCTTCCATGGATAGATCGTCAGAGAAAACCACACCATCAAATTGCAGCTGTTTACGCAGTACGTCTTTAAGCCAAAACTCAGACCCGCTAGCTGGACGAGGATCACAATCGGTGTAAATCACATGAGCTGGCATAACGGCATCTAAACGCCCTTCCTGATTAAGCTGGCGGAATAGCGCCATATCATGATTCATGATCTCAGCTTTGCTGCGGTTATCCCGTGGAGTCTCTTTGTGTGAATCAGCCAACACTGCGCCGTGCCCCGGAAAGTGCTTACCAGTCACACTCATACCTGCACTGTGCATACCATCAATGTAGCTGCGGGCTAAATCTAATGCTTTTTTGGGATCATCATGAAAAGCCCGATCGCCGATCGCCGCACACTGGTGTCCTAAATCAAGCACGGGGGCAAAACTAAGATCAATGTCCATCGCCAGCAGTTCGGCTGCCATCATCCAGCCACTGTCAAAAGCTAACGAGAGTGCCTTCGGCCATTCATTCAGTGCGGCAAAAGCTTGCGGAGCGGGTAAACGGGTAAAACCGTCACGGAAACGCTGAACACGCCCGCCCTCTTGATCAACCGCCAGTAATAACGGGCGCTGTACGGTTTGGCGGATATCTTTTACCAGCGCCTGCATCTGCGCCCGATCGTGATAATTGCGAGCAAAAAAGATTACGCCCCCCACCAACGGATGACGCAATATCTCGCGCTCTTCCGCATCAAGCTCATAACCAAGTACATCAAGCATGACTGGGCCCACGGTGTTTCTCCTTTTCAATTGCCTACATCCAACGTTTATCTGCGTCAGGGGCGAAGGTGGCATATCGTAACATCCATATTCAGTAGATGCTGTTGACAACATCGCAGAATATGGGGTTATACATTTGATGTTATTTCGGGTAATAGGTGTTGATACTGCTCAGCCCACTGAGCATATTGCGGCTCGCCGGTTTGCCGGAAGCGGACTTCAAACCACAGCAGAGTCAAAAAATGACACCATGGGTGCCAACGCTCTATATCCCTTAACAGTAAGGTTTTTGTCTCTTGATCTGGCAAATAATATTGTAAGAAGTGCTGTAACTGCTGCTCACTGAACTGGTTTGCATCACACAATAAACATATTTCGCAGGCAAGCGCATTGATAGCGGCATATTCCCAGTCAATTAATGCCAGCCCTGTCGGGGTTAATACCATATTGGCCGGATGCAAATCATGATGTGCCAATATCGGCATTTGTAGACATGGGGGCATTAACACTAAAAATGTGCGATAAACCTGCTGTAAAAACGGTGTTTTGCGTTGTGGTGATATATTTTGCCAGTACAGCGCTAAACGCTGCTTAATATCAAAGGTAGGTACGGTTGTTTCAGGGCGTTCAGAATACAGTAAGCTGCCCGAAGCCACTGACTGATGTACAGATTGATGTACCGATTGAAGGCAAACCGCCAATGCCTGCAAGCCCTGCCGGTGCTGCAGATAATCAGGGGGGCATATATCGCCCGCAACCCAGCGTAAAATACTCCACTGCGGGCTGTGATAAAATAGCAGCGGCGCACGGTGTGCGGTGTCATGGCTAGCGGCCAAAAACGTTAAAATTTGTGATTCCTGAGTACGGCAAACACCCAATTGCCGCGCGTGGTTATCACCCCTGCGAGCCACCAGCACAAGGTTATTTTCAAGCCGGATCTGAAAACTTCCGCCCGATAATCCGGCTAACGGCACAACCGACATCACTTTCAGGTTATGCCAACAGGGCAAGGCGAGAATTTGTGCTATCGGGTCATCAGTATTCAGCATGCTTGCCTATTCCAAGCACGGTTATTTTTTTGTCCGCACATACAACCGGAAATATTCCACATTGGGTTCAGCTGCCACCGCGCGAATGGTGCTTACGGCGCTCGGGAAAACTGTCAGGGTATGCCAAGGTGCGGTATCCCGGTCAATCTCTAGCCCTTGTTTGTTGTACCAGTAAAAACGGTATTCAAGCAACTGAGCCTGCTGACGCTGGTTTTTTATCTCTACCTGTACATTTAACCGCTGCGCTTTTTTCCCCGAATGAATACGCTCAATGCTGATGGTACGGCTAGAGTCAGCATCAGCCACCACAACCTGCTGTTGCTGATCTATCTTAAAACCACTGGTGGCGGGCGCACAACCAGCCAATCCGACCAATAATGTTGTACCAATCAGCAAGGAAGCTACCCACAAGCTACGCATCAGTGTGCATTCACCGCAGTACTCAGTAACGGCCCAAGTGCCCGGCCACCCACAAGGTGCATATGAATATGGAACACTTCTTGCCCGGCATGGCGGTTGCAATTCATGATCAGGCGATAACCGTCATCAGCAATACCTTCTGCAGCAGCAATTTTAGCTGCAGCGGTGATCATGCGGCCCAGTGCTTTTTCATCGTCAACCGTAACATCATTGGTCGTGGCGATTAAGTGGTTTGGTACAATCAGAATATGTGTTGGGGCTTGCGGGCTGATATCACGAAATGCGGTAACCAGTTCATCTTGGTACACCACATCAGCTGGAATTTCACGACGGATAATTTTACTGAAAATAGTCTCTTCGGCCATGTTTTATGCTCCTTCATGCAGTTCAAAATTCAATGGGTTAGCTTGCTAATTATATAGTACTGCAACTTAGTCTATTTTTGAAAATATGTGTGATGTATAAGCGGGATAACTCCGCAGATAAGCCTAAAAATACTGTTGTTAAATCCCCCGTGTTGTCACAAAAATGCACACACCCTGCAACACCTCAATGATTTCGTTATCTGCCTCGAAAAAGAGATCACGCATTGCCGATATGATTCAACACCCGACTTAATCAGCCGATAGGCCTTCTATAAACATTGGATGTTGCCTCTTTCCCTTTGCGGTGTTGAATTTTATGGATAAAAAAAAGAACGTCTCCGTTGTACGCCATATGACAATTAGCTTTGTTGTTATGGTGGGCGCATTTATTGCCGCAAGTTTATTTTCGCTTGATGTTGCCGGGCGTTTGAAAAACAGCCTTGATTCGGTGATAGATCAAGCAATGCCGGTCACCAATACATCATCAGAGCTAACACTAAGCTTACTGACAACCGATAAAGCTCTGACATCATTTATTGCTAATCAAAACCCGACACTGATTACTGGCTATCAGCAGGAATTTGATCTTGGCCACCAACAATTTCGCCAGCAAATTGAACAGCTCTCTCAGTTAACACATTCAGATTTGTCTGTTACGGCAAAAAATTCAACTGTGGCCAACTTACAAACAACAGACACACAAACCATAGATTCTGCACAGCTAACAGTGCTCAGCGGTATCGAACAGCGTTATTTTACGCTGGCAAAAGCCACATTCACCCGTTACGAGCAAATACTCAAAGGCCGCTTAAATTTGAATCAGGCCGTGCATGCTTTCCAGAATAAAAAACTCGAGCTGCAATATGGATTAAAAGCACTGATTGATAATGGCGATAATGATGTATTAAAACTGACGAGCGAGTCTTTTTTCAATAGCTTACGTGAAGTAGATAACACCACATCAGAGGCGTTAACCACAAAAGATATTGCTAGCATTGAAGCGGCTATCAAGAAAAATAAAATGAATATTGTACGGCTCGATTACTCTTTCAAAGCGCTGGCAGCACAAGAGCCAATACTCAGCGAACGCTATGGCACTCTGTTTCAGGGCTTCTTAACAGATGCAGGGCGCAAAGACGGTGTTTTGCAGCAGCACGATGATTTTACCCGCAGTGAACTGGCTGTCGATCAGGACATCGCAACATTAGCAACCCTAATGAATAACGCGTTGGTGTTGCTAAACACATTACGCCAGCAATCGGCAGATCATGTCACTGAGTTGGCCGCGCAAGCAAACAGCAACTATACCCGTGGTTTTTGGTTCTCAGTCACGGTTTCAGCCATTGTCGCTCTGCTGGCAGCCGTTACCGGCTGGTTTTTGGCCCGCTCAGTTCGTAAACCGGTACAGGCTATTTTGCAAACATTGCGTGATATTGAATCGGGTAATATGACCAGCCGGATTAATACGTCATCCAACAATGAGTTTGGCTTAATCGCTAATCATATCAATACGATGGCAACTCGATTACACGATATTCTTGAGCAAATCGGCCATGCCTCGGCGCAATTATCACACGTGACCTTGCTCAATCAGGCAAATACGACCAACGCACAAAGTGCCGTAGAGTCACAGCGTGAACAGACCACAAGCGTAGCCACTGCAATGGCAGAGATGGAGCACTCGGTAAAAGAGATCGCCCGCAGTGTTAACCACACGCTCGATCAGGTTTTAATGCTCGAACAGACGGTGACACAAAGTGATCGTTTAGTGCAAGATAATATATCTACCAGTCAACAGCTCTCCTCGCGCCTAACCAATACCTCATCTGAAGTGAAAACCGTTGCCCAGATGAGTGAGAAAATCGGCTCAATTTTGGATGTTATTCGCAGTATTGCTGATCAAACTAACTTGCTGGCACTCAATGCGGCTATTGAAGCGGCCCGCGCCGGTAATATGGGCCGTGGTTTTGCTGTAGTAGCCGATGAAGTGCGTGTACTGGCAAAACGCACTACCGACTCGACCGGACAAATCGAGAAAATGATCGCTGAATTACAAAACAGTACACATACCGCACTGAGCAATATGGATAACTGCCTCAATGACATGTCTTTGAGCGTGAGCCAAACCAGCCAGACCGGTGATGCGATGAGAATTATCCTCGATGGGCTTGGCCAAATCAGCGATATGAACGCACAGATAGCCAATGCCGCCACAGAGCAAGAGGCCACCTCAACAGATATTGCACGTAATTTAGAAGAGATATCGCGTTTAGCTGATCAGAACTTCCACAGCGTTGAAAAAATTGCCGGAAACAGCACGCAACTTGACACGCTGGCAGCCTCACAAGAGCGGTTAGTTAAACAGTTTACATTGTGATTTTATCCTACCATGCGCATACATGCATATACATGTATGCGCATGGTAAGATCTTCCCAGCACAAAATAGCTCTATCACTGAAATACGCCCCTTTATGCACACAACAGGTATCGCATTAAAATAAACGAATTGTCACGAGGGAATTCGCTTTCAGCCAATTCCAGTTCCGAAACATTTCCAGTATAGTGAATCACCCACGCTGGAAGGATGAAGTGATGACTAAGTTATTGATAAAAAATGCAACTATGGTCAATGAGGGCCGCCAGACACAAGGAGATATGCTGGTTGAGCATGGCAGAATAAGCCACATTAGCAGTAACATTAGTGCTCCAAACGGAGCAGAAGTTATAGATGCAGCCGGCAAACTCCTTATCCCCGGCATGATTGATGATCAAGTGCACTTTCGTGAACCGGGTTTTCCCCTGAAAGGAACGATTGCCAGCGAGTCACGAGCCGCGGTTGCAGGCGGTGTCACCAGTTATATGGAGATGCCAAACGTCAATCCGCAGACCACCAACCTGCAAGCGCTTGAAGACAAATATTCACGGGCAGCCCTCTCTTCTGTAGCCAACTTCAGCTTCTACCTTGGCGCTACCAACGATAACCTTGATGAAATTCGCCGCCTTGCACCAGAGCAAGCCTGTGGTGTGAAAATTTTTATGGGCGCTTCAACCGGTAACATGCTGGTTGATAATGCCGATACACTGGCCGCTATTTTTGCTGAAAGCCCGGTGCTAATCGCAACCCACTGTGAAGATACGCCAACCATCAAACTGCTGGAAGATGAGTACCGCGCTCGTTATGGTGATGACGTTCCTGCTCGTGAACATGGCCGCATTCGCTCTACTGAAGCCTGTTTGAAATCGTCTACTCTGGCCGTAGAGCTGGCAAAAAAACACGGTACCCGCCTGCATGTTTTACACATCACCACCAAAGAAGAGCTAGCGCTGTTTGAAGCGGCCCCAACACTAGAAGCTCTTCGCAACAAGCAAATTACTGCCGAAGCTTGTGTGCACCATCTCTTTTTTAATGAACAAGATTACGATCGTTTAGGCCATTTACTGAAATGCAATCCGGCAGTCAAAGCACGTGAAGATCAGCTAGCCTTGCAGGATGCCGTGCGTCGGGGAGTCATTGATATTATCGCTACCGATCACGCCCCTCATACGTGGGATGAAAAGCAGAACACCTATTTTAATGCGCCATCTGGCCTACCGCTGGTTCAACACCCACTGTTAGCGCTATTTGATCTGCACAAACAAGGTGCACTAAGCCTTGAAATGTTGGTACAAAAAACCAGTCATGCCATTGCTGAACGCTTCCAACTGCAAGACCGTGGTTACCTACGTGAGGGCTACTGGGCTGATTTAGTACTGGTCGATCAAAATACCCACTTCAGCGTGAATAAAGAGAATTTATTCTACCAGTGCGGCTGGTCGCCATTTGAGGGGCACACCTTCCCTGCCCGCATAGATACCACATTCGTCAACGGTGAAATTGTTTTCCGTAATGCAGCACATACCAACGCACGCCCTGGGCAGCGTCTTGGTTTTAACCGCCGTTAATTTTTCAGGAAACAAGCAATACTGACTAATCTAAAAGTCAGCGTGCACTCAAAGAAAAAACAGAGAACATAAAAAGAAAAAGGGAGCTAAAGCTCCCTTTTTTGTACTGATACAACACTTACATAACCACCTTATCTGTTAACAGATAAGGTTAAGTTAGCAACATTAATTGCTGCTCATGTAAATATCCATATCTGTTTTGAGGTTATCTGACTTAGTACCGAAAATTGCTTGTACGCCTGAGCCTGCAACCACTACACCCGCAGCACCCAGCTTTTTCAAGCCAGCTTGGTCAACTTTCGCCACATCAGCAACGCCTACACGTAAGCGAGTGATACAAGCATCTAGGCTGGTAATGTTTTGCTTACCGCCAAACGCTGCAACCAGCGCTTGCGCCATTTCAGAACCCGATGCAGTGGAGCTTGCAGCAGTTTCATCTTCACGGCCTGGGGTTTTCAGATCCAATTTCACAATCGCCACACGGAAAACAATGTAGTAAATCGCGGCATAAATTGGGCCAACAATAAAGAACATCCAACCATTTGTAGACAGGTGATAGAACAACCCAAAGTCAATTGCACCGTGTGAGAATGTCATACCATGCTTCATGCCCAGCAAAATCAGCAGAACATACGCTGAACCTGCCAACAGAGCGTGAATGATATACAGCACTGGAGCAACAAACATGAACGCAAATTCAATCGGCTCGGTAATACCGGTCAGGAATGAAGTCAACGCCGCTGAAATCATGATACCGCCAATTTTTGCACGGTTTTCAGGCTTCGCAGTATGCCACATTGCGATAGCAGCAGCAGGCAGGCCCCACATTTTAAACATATAACCACCCGCCATATTACCGGCAGTTGGATCACCCATCAGGTAACGCTGAATTTCACCTGTAATCCACTTACCACCTTCAGCCAAACATGCAGGCTCTGCGGTAATAGCAGCAACAACTTTACTGTTGATAACACAGGTTTCACCGGCTTGATAGAAGAACGGTACGTTCCAGATATGGTGCAAACCAAACGGAATCAGTGATCGTTCAACCACACCATAAATACCAAATGCCAACGCAGGGTTTTGGTGCACTGCCCAGTTAGAGAATGCCTGAATAGCAGCACCTACCGGCGGCCACACCACAGACAAAATCACACCTAAACCAATGCAGCTAAACGCGGTAATGATCGGTACAAAACGCTTTCCGGCAAAAAAACCAAGATAGTCAGGTAATTGAATTCGATAGAAGCGGTTAAACATGTACCCCGCCAACGCACCGGCAAGAATACCGCCAAGCACACCGGTATCGATTTTCTCAACACCCATAACACCGGCCATAACGGTCAGCGTCGCGGCCATTACACCGTAACCCACCGTTGCCGCCAAGGCAGCAACACCATCATTATTCGTAAAGCCTAATGCAACACCAATAGCAAACAGCAGCGGCATTTGGCCAAATACAGAACCACCTGCCTGCTCCATAATGTTGGAGACGATCTCTGGTAACCAACTAAAGTTGGCGGCACCAACACCGAGCAAAATACCCGCAACCGGTAAAACCGATACGGGTAGCATCAACGCTTTACCTACTTTTTGTAGGCCAGCAAAGGCATCCTTTATCATGTGAGTCTGTGCTCCTGAGTGAGTTTATTATCGTTACATTTTCTGTTTGCCACTGATATGGCAGATTAAAAGCTGTGTTGTAACCTGATGACATAATAGAAAATAAAGTCGGCGTATTGTTTGACGGTTGTCAGATTAAAACAAGCGCAAACAGTACTAGGTATCATTTCTTTTAGCTGGATCACACCGTTAGCCTACTAAAAAGCTCTATCCGCTTCACAAAATAAATATTTCAGATAATAAAGTAATTACACAAAGTAAAAAATGTCTTGCAAAGATGATAAATTGAAGAGTTTAACATTTAAAAACGTATTTATTTTGAGCATTAAAGTAATACCAACGAAGAAAATACAAAAGATATTTTACGTTGAAAAATAACGATTCACCCCTGAGTTACTGATACAGCGCATTACTTGAGCATGTCCATAACTGAATGTATGCTTAAACATATCAATCCATTAAGCATAATATAGAGTCCACCGTTGTGCTAATCCAATGCCCAAAACGTATATTTATTTTGGTAAAAAACAAATCACCTTACATGCAATAATTTAACAATTATTCATTTCTACAAATATTTACATGTAAAAAAAACCACATCCGTTAAAGCACTATTATAGCGCCGTTAACTCATGTGGCTGTTCTAGTAGTAATTTAGAGTAGTTAACATACATAAGTGACTATCGTAAGTGACTATCCACCATTTAAAAAGTGGTATGATTAACACTCTGACAGTTCATATTTCAATCTACTTCTCTGCTTCATCATGGTGGTGTTTACCTAATCCATACTCACGCAATTTATTTGCAATCGCAGTATGTGAAACACCCAAACGCCGAGCTAATTTACGCGTACTCGGGTAACTCCGATATAAACGGGTTAATACCGAACGCTCAAAGCGTTTAGTTATCTCATCTAATGAGCCTGTCAATTGATCATCTGCAACACTGATTTCAGCCTCAAGCTCAGGAAGATCAATACTCTGAGGTGTCATCATATGCCCGTCAAGCTGACTTAACGCACGATAAATCGCATTACGCAGTTGTCTGACATTTCCCGGCCATGTGTATTGCGTTAAAAATGGCATCAGTTCAGGTACAACAATAGGCCGTTCAATCTGCATTTCATGGGCAATTTGTGTAATAAACATCATTGCCAACTCAGGGATATCTAGCTGACGCTCACGCAAAGGCGGAACAGTTAGTGTTAGTACATTCAAACGGTAATAGAGATCTTCTCGGAAAACGCCTTTATGTACCAGATCAAGCAAATTACGTTGTGTTGAGCAAATCACCCGAACATCAACACTCACTTCGTGATCTTCACCCACCCGCCGAAACGTACCATCATTAAGAAAACGTAGCAGTTTGGCCTGCATCTGAGATGACATTTCACCAATCTCATCTAAAAAAACAGTACCGCCGCTTGCCTGCTCAAAAAAACCTTTTTTGCTCTCTACAACACCAGGGTATGCCCCCGGAGCATGACCAAACAGTTCACTTTCCGCAACAGAGTCAGGTAATGCAGCACAGTTCAAACCCAAAAATGGCAGATTTCCACGTGCACTGCGCAAATGACAAGCCCGTGCAAGCATCTCTTTTCCTGTTCCGGTTTCCCCTTCAATCAACAAGGGTGCATCAAGCATTGATAGTTTTTTTGCCTGTAGCACAACCTGCTTCATCTTCGGGCTATCCGCCAACACATGAGAAAAACTATCTTCATCATGCACATTCACCGGCTGTAACACATAATCCAGCTTTGCCGATGAGCGCAGCATCAGCACAGCACCGGCCAGTAAAGGCTGCTGGGGATCGTCATCATGAGTGATGTAAACCGGTGTCAGATCCATCAGATAATCTTGTCCGCGCACCTCGATATGCTCAGCAAGGCATGCTGCCGGGTTATCTTTCTCAAACCAGCGCTGAAAATGGAAACCAGTCAGTAATGTTTGAATACCCTCATCACGCAACTGTGTTTCATTCATGGCAAAAAGTGCTAAAGCTGCCTTGTTTGCCAGATCAATTCGACCACGTACATCCACTGAAAATACTGGGTCAGGCAGTGCATGCACTAAGGCCTTTAACTCGGTATGCTCACGCTCAACCGGCATAAAGCGAACTTTACGTACATCAGTAATTCCAGCAATACGCCGAATTTCGGTCATCAAACTGCTAAAATTTTCAAAGTCAATTTCAGGGAAGCTTAGGTAAATTCGACCACAGGTATCAATCTCAATACCGCGAAGATCAATCCCTCGCCCTACCAGTAAGTCGAGCAACTCACGCGTTAACCCTACTCGGTCTTCACAAAACACTTCCAGCCGCATATCTTCCTGACCTTTACGATGTTTAACTTCGTATGCAATGGATAATACCCCGCTATGTGCGGCAGATGAAGACATGTGTCACTATTTCTTGACAGATATATCGCCCACTTCGTTACGTTTTAGGGCTTATCATAAAGATAAACCACTAAATATCATAATGTTACCGTCTCTTTTATCTCAAAGAAAGTTACACATTTCTGTCAAAAAAAACTAAACAGCTATTGAGTAATACTGTTTTTGGCCTGAAAAATCCGCATAAAATACAAAGTAGACAACGCTTAACAGCAGGTTATGCCGTCTTACTTAGATACTTAATAATATCGGAACGTAAAGATTCCGGTGCAGTCTGCGGAGCATAGCGTTCAACAACATTTCCCTCACCATCAAGCAAGAATTTTGTAAAATTCCACTTAATAGCTTCCAGACCCAACAAACCTGATTTTTGGGCTTTCAACCAACGATATAACGGATGAGAATGCTCACCATTTACGTCAATTTTCTGCATTATAGGAAATGTAACATCATAATTTAATGAGCAAAAATGCATAATTTCTTCAGCAGACCCCGGCTCTTGCTCACCAAATTGATTACAGGGGAACGCCAAAATTTGTAATCCTAACGAAGAAAGCTCCCGATACAGTGCTTCTAATCCCTTATATTGCTCAGTAAAACCGCACTGGCTAGCCACATTAACAACTAATATCACCTTACCTTTCAAAGACTGCGTATCAAATGTACGACCGGTCAGCTCCGTTAACTCAAAATTGTATAATGATGTCATTACTTATCTCCTTTAATGTCGGTCTATAACTTTTAGCACAATTATTCACATTTAGCTGAGCACCACAACGCACACATGCAATCTTATGAACCTGCATGCTCTGATCTTGTGATCACCCACACTAGCCAACAAGAATAACGGTAAATACCTCATCATTTTTACGACAAATTTATCGACATTGCTCTCAAGTTCTACTAATTTGTTGCAGCCTTTATTACTACGGCCTAATTTGTATATCTGAATTTTGATGTTGTGCACCACAATCATAGTGTTAAGCACACAGACTGTAAGTTCCCAATACACTGCACTATGCCCTTTTTAGGGGTTTTGCTGCTGTCCGGGCTAACCCGCGAGCAATTGAGATCACTGTATGACTGAACAACCCCGCAAACCCGAAGGTGTGCTACTGCTGCGTACCTTAGCGATGCCCGCCGATACTAATCCGAATGGTGATATTTTTGGTGGCTGGATCATGTCACAAATGGATATTGGCGGCGCAATTCTGGCAAAAGAGATCGCCCATGGGCGTGTAGTGACTGTAGCAGTCGATGGCATTACGTTCCTTAAACCAGTAGCCGTTGGTGATGTTGTCTGCTGTTACGGCAAAGCAGTGCATGTCGGCAACAGCTCGATGAAAATCAGAATGGAAGTATGGGTCAAAAAAGTCTCTAGTGAGCCAATTGGTCAACGTTACTGCGTTACTGAAGCTATCTTTACTTATGTTGCTGTTGATCCTAACGGTCGAGCGCGTCCTGTCCCTAAAACACAAAATCCAGAATATGATCTGGCTGTATCAACAATCAGCAAGTAACAAGTAACAAGTAACACAACATGCATAAAATACGGCTGAACATGCCGTATACTGTTACCCAGCCTATGCGTTGAAGCCGGTAATTTTCTATTTGATCGGCTTCTTCTCTTTCGATAAATGCGATCTTATACACAAATTGATAAGACAATCTTGTAATTCATTGAAATATGTAGTCATTTCATTTATCAATAATGGTACTGATAAAGTCGCCATATTTTATGGAATAAACACAGGGATCACTCCATGTCTGACACCTCACCAGCAAAATACTCTATTTCTGATTTAGCTGCTGAGTTTGAGATTACACCTCGTAGCTTGCGTTTTTATGAAGCCGAAGGTTTGCTATCTCCCGTCCGACAAGGCTTAACCCGTATTTATAGCCGCCAAGATCGACTCCGCTTGCAACTCATATTACGCGGGAAAAGACTAGGTTTTAGTTTAAGCGAGATAAAAACATTATTTAACTGGTACGATTCCCCCAAAGACAATCGAATTCAAATAAGAAATATGCAAAATTTAATTGAGGATAAAAAAATACAACTTAAGCAACAACTCAATGACATACATATTGTACTTAATGAATTAAATAGTGCAGAAGAAATATGCACAGAGGCTGCAAATAAAATAATAAATAATAAATAATAAATAATAAATAATAAATAATAAGCTAAAGCCAGCGGTCATATCCCATCAAAAGAATAAAAGCAAAAACCGGCTTGGAACACTAATTTAACAGTTAAAATCCAGCGGTTTAGACTAAAAACCCATCCGGCACACCTAAATTAACACTGCAACAAAAAAAAGGTAAGCTTATTGATTAAGCTTACCTTTTTATTAACTTGATAATGCTAATCATGAAAATATATTTATCATCAAAGCTATTATCATAACCGTATTTATTGTTGAATATACTTAGATCACTACAAAATTGGAATAATCCTTGCTGCTGAAACTAACGTTAATAACGGCTGTGGATAAATACCTAATACCAATACTAGCAACGCTGATAACAGTAAAACTATCCCCCCTGCACTTACTGCCCAATTATCTGCAGTGTCACGGGTTCTAACCATTTGTGGTGCAAGGTACAGTGCAACCATGACTCGTAAGTAATAATACAAACCAATGGCACTACCCAAAACAATCGCGCCAGTTAACCACCAGTTATGTGATTCAACGCCAACCGCAAGCACGTAGAATTTACCAATAAAGCCCAGTGTTAACGGAATACCAGCTAGCGCCAGCATCATAACGGTTAATACTGCCGCTAGCACCGGACGATGCCAAAACAACCCACGATAGCTATACAATAAATCAGCATCTCGGCCACGATATGGGCTAGAAATTAAGCTTACAACACCAAACGCACCTAATGCTGTAAGTACATAAGCAACTAAATACACCGCGACAGACTCTTCCGGAACAGCAAGGTTTCTTGCCGCAACAACTGCAACCAGCACATATCCAAAGTGTGCAATAGAAGAGTAACCTAACATACGCTTAATATTATTTTGCATTAATGCTGATAAATTACCAAAGAGAATTGATAACACAGCTAAAATACTCAGTACTTGCTGCAATACTGGATGATTAGCAGCAGGCGTACTCAATAAGAAACGTAAAAACACAGCAAATATAGCTACTTTACCTGCTGTAGCAATAAAGGTAGCAACAGGAGCAGGTGCGCCTTCATAGATATCAGGTGTCCATAAATGAAATGGTGCTAGAGATAGTTTAAACGCAAACCCAACTAACATCATACCAAACCCAGCAAGCAGAAGTGGTTCATGGAATGTATGATGCTGTAATGAAGAACCTATATCGACAAAAACCAAACTTCCTGTTTCTGCATACAATAATGCCATACCAAAAAGGATAAAGGCAGAGGCTGCAGCAGAAAGAACCATATATTTAATACTGGCTTCTAACGACCTTTTTTCCCGATAAGCATAACCAACCAAACCAAATAAGGGTAATGAAATCAGCTCTATTCCAATAAACAGCGATGTTAAATGACGCGCACCGGTCAATACCAATCCACCACATGCCGCAATCAATAACAGAAGATAAAATTCCTCTTTATTATCTGGGTAATCTTGCAACCATAAGTAAGCAAAGGTGCAACTAGCCAGTGTTGCCACTAAAATCAGCGCTGAAAAAAACAGGCTGAAACCATCAACTTGCAACAGTTGTGTAACTTGCTGAGCCGGAACTTGTGCACCAAATAGCACTGAAAACAAAGCTAAGTTTAAACCGATTACCGAAACAGTGGCTACATAGAAGTGTTCACGCTTCCATGCAATAACCATCATAACGATAAGCGCCGTTAACCCGGTAATAATTAACGGAAGTTCGGCAATAAGTGACTGTAGTGGGAACATCATGATCTACACTCCATTCACAGGAATTGAATTAAACCAATACTCAACATTGAGCATAACCTGTGTTGTAGTATCTAAAATTGGCTGCGGATATACACCCAGCAATAACAACAGTGATGCCAGCAAGAGAATAATAAAGAACTCCCTTTTGGTCATATCTGCTAAAGGTGAATCAGATTTAGCTGGCCCATAAAATGCTCGCTGAATCATAATCAACGAATATACTGAGGCCAACACTAAACTAAATGTTGCGACCACCGCCACTTTCGGAACAACCTGGTAACTTCCCAGCAAAATTAAGAACTCACCAATAAAGTTACCTGTGCCAGGTAGCCCGAGCGATGCTGCTGCAAAAAACAGTGATAGCGCAGGAAGATAACGAATTCTTCCCCATAAACCACCCATTTCACGTAAATCACGCGTATGCAAGCGTTCGTAAATTTGCCCACAAAGAATGAACAGGCCTGCAGCTGATAACCCATGAGCAATCATTTGAACAACCGCGCCTTGCAAAGCAAGCGTTGTTCCAGAATAAATAGCAATAAGCACAAAGCCCATATGAGATATACTGGTATACGCAATTAAGCGTTTAATATCGGTTTGTGCAAATGCCAGTAATGCGCCATAGAATATACCGACCAAACCCAATGACATAGCAATAGGGGCAAAATCAGCCGATGCTTCAGGGAAAAGCGGTAAGCTAAAACGTAATAAACCGTATGCTGCAGTTTTAAGTAAAATCCCCGCCAAATCAACAGAGCCGGCGGTAGGCGCTTGGCTATGCGCATCAGGCAACCAACCGTGTAACGGCACTATTGGCATTTTCACGGCAAAAGCAATAAAGAAACCAAGCATCAGAACATATTCAACGTTTTTAGTCATTGGAGTATGCAGCAACTCTTCATAACTAAATGTCATTATCCCTGTTGCTTGATAATGCACAAATACCAGAGACAGGATTGCAACAAGCATTAATAGCCCGCTTGCCTGCGTATAAATAAAGAACTTTGTAGCAGCCGTAATTCTTGTTTTACCGTCAGAGGCTTTATGCCCCCACAAGGCAATCAAAAAATACATGGGAACTAACATCATTTCCCAGAAAAAGAAAAACAAGAAAAGATCAACGGATAAAAATACACCGATTACGCCGCCTAAAATCCACAATAAGTTTAAGTGGAAAAAACCTAAGTGACGCTGAATCTCTTTCCATGAACACAACACGGCTAATACACCGAGTAAACCGGTTAATATCACCATCAGCAGTGATAAACCATCCAGTGCCAAATGCAGTGAAATGCCAAACCGAGGTATCCACGGCAGTTGATACTCAACTTGCCACTGTGGAACACCATTCACAGCCGGTAACGTAAAATTCCCTGTAGCCCACAGATATAACGCTAATGCCAGCGTTAAACCCATAGAAAACAATGCAATCCAACGTGGCATTAAAGACTGGCCACGCTCAGCCAGCCAGCATAAAAAACCACCCATAAAGGGGATAAGGATGAGCCACAGTAGTGTCATGGCAGATAGAATCCATTCTAATTAAAACAACACCAGCAACGCTAAAATGAACAGCGCACCGAACCCTACTGACGTTACGTACCAGCGTAACTGCCCTGTTTCTGTAGATACAACCAGCTTATTTCCCTGCCGAGTCACCAGCATAAAAATATTAAGCATTCTATTTAGTGGGTCAGCTTGTAGTTTCTGCGTAAAAAGTAAATAAGGTTTTACAAAAATATGATCGTACAACCAATCAAAACCCCATGCATTAAACCACAACACAGTTAATTTTTTGCCTATCACAGAGTGCGCTATCTTATTCACCCGATGGCGATCACCTAAAAATAATCCGGCAGCAATAACAATACCCGCCAATGCCACTAAAGCCGAGATAAGCTCAAGTTGGTGTTTAGCGCTAAAATCAGCTACCGTTTCATTCATGGGTAACACACCCGCTAGCGGAGGAGTAATTAACGCACCAATAAATGTTGATAGCAGCATTAGTATACACAATGGTAAATAGTAACTAACCCCCTTACCTGCATGCGCATCGATACTGCTTGAGCCATGAAACACAATAAAAATTAACCGGAACGTGTAGACAGAGGTGAGTAATGCCCCTACTAAACCTGCAAGTAACAACCCTGTGTGATTAGAAGCTAATGCTTGCCACAAAATTTCATCTTTACTGTAAAAACCTGCGGTAATAAAAGGAAGCGCAGAAAGAGCAGCGCCACCAACCAAAAAGCAAACATAAATGAATGGCAATGATTTTCGTAAACCACCCATTTTATAAATATTTTGCTCATGATGGCAGGCTACAATCACCGCACCCGCAGATAAGAACAGCAGTGCTTTAAAAAATGCATGCGTCATCAGATGAAAAATTGCCGCATCCCACGCCATAACACCGAGTGCTAAGAACATATAACCAATCTGACTCATGGTTGAATATGCTAAAATACGCTTAATATCGGTTTGAACCAGCGCGGCAAAACCGGCAAGTAACAGAGTCACTGCACCGATCACACCCACGAGGTAAAGAACATCAGGTGCCAATAAAAACAGTTCATGTGTTCGGGTAATTAAATAAACGCCTGCCGTTACCATTGTTGCAGCATGGATCAGTGCAGAGACAGGAGTTGGGCCTGCCATTGCGTCAGCCAGCCATGTTTGCAATGGTAGTTGAGCAGACTTACCCACTGCACCACCGAGCAACATCAATGTTGCCAACGTAATGGGCCACCCACCTTGCTCTAATTTTTGCGGTGCTAGGGTAACAATTTCATGGATATTTAATGTGCCTAGTTGCTGATATAAAATAAATAGACCAATGGCTAGAAACACATCACCAACACGTGTTACTACAAAGGCTTTTAACGCCGCTGCACCATTTTTACTGTGCTGATAATAAAACCCGATGAGTAAGTAACTGCAGAGGCCAACACCTTCCCAGCCTAGATATACAAACAATAAATCATTACCTAAAACCAGAAAAAGCATACTGGCAATAAATAAGTTTGTATAAGCAAAAAAACGTGAATATCCCTCTTCACCACGCATATACCAAGAGGCAAAAAGGTGTATTAAAAATCCCACACCAATGACTACCGATAACATCGTCAGTGATAACCCATCTAAATAGAGGGATAAATTAGCCGTAAAATCACCAACCGAAAGCCACTGCCATAAGGGCTGAGTGTATATTCCCCCTTCAGGATACGCATTAATAAAGCCATAACCTACATAAGCAGTAACCAACGCAGATAAACCGACAGAACCAACGCCGATCACGGCACTGGTGTTTTCAGTTAACCGGCCTGCAGAAAAAGCCAGAATTAAAAACCCTAGCAATGGGAATACGACTGTTAAAAATAAGAGATTCATCCGCGCATCTCGCTTACGACATCAACATCGAGGGTATGATGGCGCCGGTACATTTGTAACAGCAATGCCAATCCAATACTTGCTTCTGCTGCGGCCAGTGTCACGATAAAAATATACATAACCTGCCCATCAGCCTGCCCCCAATAGCTACCCACAACAACAAAGGCTAATGCAGCAGCACTCATCATTATTTCTAAGCTCATCAGAATAAATAGCAAGTTGCGTCTTATCATCAGCCCTGTTAAACCGAGGGCAAATAGTGCACCGGATAGCAATAATCCATGCTCAAGAGGTATATCCATTATCTCTTGTCTCCTTGTGAACGGTTTATTGCGCTGTCTGCTGATTTATTTTCACGCCCTAAATGATAAGCAGAGACGACACCAGCTAATAATAATAAAGATGCCAGTTCAACACCTAAGACATACGGCCCAAACAGTGATATTCCTACCGCTTTAGAGGGAACATCGTGACTGCCGATAACACCGCTACCTAAACTGCCAATAGCAATAGCGATAATCACTAAAAGCAAAGCAGATAAAATCGCTGGGCCTATCCAGACTCTTGGTTTTAACCACTGTTTTTCTTGGTCTTCTGATGTACCGATATTAAGCATCATGACAACAAAAACAAATAAAACTAAAATAGCACCAGCATAAACAATAATTTGAACTGCACCTGCAAACTCAGCACCTAATGTGAAAAAAACCATGGCAACCGACAGCAATGAGATAATCAAATACAGTAATGCATGCATTGGGCTGCGATTGCTGATAACTCGAAATGTCGCTATCAGTGCAATAGCACCTGCCGCATAAAAAGGGATATTCATTCTCTCTCTCCTTATGGTAACAGGCTTTTAATATCTATCGGTTGAGCTTCATCTTGTGCGCTACCTTTTGGTTTACCTGCTATAGATAAACCTGAAACCCGATAGAAATTATAATCAGGATATTTTCCTGGCCCAGAAATCAGTAAATCTTCTTTTTCGTACACTAAATCTTGTCTGCGGTATTCACCCATTTCAAAATCGGGTGTTAACTGAATCGCGGTAGTCGGGCAAGCTTCTTCACATAAGCCACAAAAAATACAACGCGAAAAGTTGATACGGAAAAATTCCGGATACCATCGGCCATCAGGTGTTTCAGCTTTTTGTAGTGAAATACACCCCACCGGACAGGCTACAGCACACAAGTTACACGCGACACAACGCTCTTCGCCATCGGGATCTCGTGTTAATACAATCCTTCCGCGATACCGAGGTGGTAAATAAACCGATTCTTCAGGGTATTGCAATGTATCGCGCTTACGCCACGAATGTGCAAATACCATCCATAAACTTCGCAACTGAGTGCCCGTACCAATGATAATTTCTTTTAACATCTTTATCGTCCTTGGTGATGCTAGTTTATTGGGCGTTATATAAAACAACGGCACCGGTCACTATCAAATTAAGCAACGTGAGCGGCAGGCAAAATGTCCAGCCAAATGTCATGACCTGATCATAACGAGGCCTCGGTAATGACGCGCGCAACAGAATAAAAAACATAACAAAAAACGCAGTTTTTAAGATAAACCACACAATCGGTGGAAAAAATGGCCCTAGCCAACCACCAAAAAATAATGTGACCAATAAGGTAGAAACTAGCAATATACCAATATATTCACCGACAAAGAACATACCCCATTTCATACCGGCATATTCAATATGGTATCCATCGGCTAACTCTTGCTCAGCTTCTGGCTGGTCAAAAGGGTGACGGTGTGTTACTGCGATGCCTGCGATAAGAAAGGTCACAAATCCAAAAAATTGCGGCACAATAAACCAAACATCTTGCTGTGCAGCAACGATATCGCGCATATTAAATGAGCCTGTTACTGCAACGATCCCCATTAAAGAGAGGCCCATAAAGACCTCATAACTTAATGTTTGTGCCGATGCTCGTAAACTTCCTAATAATGAGTATTTGTTGTTACTCGACCAACCAGCAAATAACACCGCATAAACGGCGAGACCCGCCATAGCAAAGAAAAACAGGATACCGATATTCAAATCAGCAACGCCCCATGTCGGCGTTATAGGAATAATGGCAAACGTGAGTAAAAATGCCCCCATTGCAATAAGTGGCGCAAGGATAAAAATTAGTTTATCTGCAAAGGGAGGGATCCAGTCTTCTTTGAAGAACATTTTGATCATATCAGCGGCAATCTGAAACAGACCAAACGGGCCAACCCGATTAGGGCCGTAGCGATCTTGCCATAACCCAAGCAGCCGCCGTTCAATAAAACTCATGAATGCACCGCAACTGACGACTATCAATAATATTGCAACCGATTTCAATACGGAGCTAATTATCAACACCGTTTCAGGAGAGAAGTTCATCATAATACGGCCTCCTGAATACCTGTAATATACTTCCCTAATAAACTTAAGGGTAACCCTTCAAAACCGACGGGAATAGAAACAATACCTTGTGTTAAATGTGGGCTAATTCGAACAGGTAGACGGTAGTAGTTATCATGCCAAGTAAACGAAATGGCACTGCCTTGATTAACACCTAATAGCTGTGCATCAACGTGGCTTAATCCAATTGATGCCACAGAGATGCGTGATTGAATAACACCGACACGCTGTGACAATTCATCACTGCCAAAAATATGATAGTCAGCAACAACCAACCATTTGTTTGTCTGTGCAGTAATGTTTTTTATTTTCGCAGGATACCAAGCAATAGACACTGCATCAGTGGCCGTATTAATTAGGCGCAAACCGGGATCACCCGCTTTTAATGATCCGCCCACTTCTTGCTGGAACTTATTCCACGCTTGTGGTGAGTTCCACCCAGGTGACCATGCAAAAGGGATATCCGGATATAACTCTTTAGTACCGGAATAACCTTCCATCGAAAATGAGAATGGTGTACCACTGTCTTGAGGAACACGCGGCTCATGCACGCTGATATTGGCTCTCAATGCCGTACGGCCGCTGTAACGATGCGGCGAACGAGCCAGTTTCAAACTGCGAATACGAAAATCGGCTTTTGGCGCAGCATCAGTAATTGATCGCAAGGCCGGTACAGAGTCAGCACAGTGTTTTAATAGCGCATCAAAATCAGCCCATTGTATGGTTCTGTCGGTCATCTGGCTTTTTAACGCACTCAGCCATTGCCAACTTTCATTGACTAAATTTGCATCAGAGTAATAAGCGGGTGAATAGACCTGATAAAAACGCTGTGCTCGCCCTTCGTGGTTGACCACTGTACCATCAGCTTCGGCAAAGCTGGCTGCCGGTAACACTAAAGTTGCATTATCGACGGTCGCGGTATGCTGATGATCTATCACTATCACTGATTGCAGTGATTTCAACCCGTTGGTAACCACATTAGCAGCAAACGTTCTATACAGATCGCTTTCCAGTATAATGGCAGTATCAATACTCTCTGTGCTGATGCGGGTAAAAGCATCATCCAGCGGCTTTGCCCCCAGCATGGTCAGCCCTAAGCTGTTCACCTCTGGAACAACCAAACTCAACCCAACCTGTGGGTTATGTTTTTTCAATGCCATCGCAATATTGGCACTGGCTTGAATCAGTGATAAAGAGCCCGCAGATGTGCCGGAAATAATCAGCGGTTTTTTCGCATTAAGTAAAATATTGGCAACATCGGCTATATCAGCATGACTTTTATCGGTACGAGCGCCCTGAATATACTCAGCAATACCAAAGGCTAAATGCGCTTGCTCTTCAGGATGTGCAAAGCATGTCATTTGCGCAATATCATCTAAACGGCTGGGTTCGGTACCGGTAATGATCACCGGATTCAGGGCTGTTTGTCCGATATGCTGAATAGCGGCAGTTTGCCATGCATCAACACGCAAACTGGCCGCCATTTCACGCCCCTTACCCTTAGCTGCCTGGCGCACAGCCAGCGCAATACGTGGTGCTGTTTGCGTGATATCTTCGCCCAAAATAAGTACTGCATCGTACTCTTCGATATCACGCAATGAAGGCAACGTAACATTAGCTTGTGTCAATATATCCAAGACACACTGTTGACGCTCCCACTGCTCAGCATCAACCGCGGCATAAAAATTATCTGCGCCCACCAGCTCTTTTAATGCAAAGTTGCTCTCTATACTAGCTCTTGCCGAACCGATACCGATAATGTGTTGAGCGTGCCGTAAAGTATCAGCGGCTAAATTTAATGCATGTTCTTGCGTGATAGAAACAAATCCGCCATCTGTTTTTAACAGCGGCTGTAATGGACGATCTTTTGCATTCACAAAACCATACCCAAAACGACCACGATCACAGAGGAAGTAGTGGTTTACAACACCGTTATAACGGTTTTCTATACGACGTAATTCGCCATAACGCTCACCGGGGCTGATATTACAGCCAACGCTACAGTGCTGACAGATACTCGGGGCAAATTGCATATCCCATTTACGGTTATAGCGTTGCGAATGCGTTTGATCGGTAAATACGCCGGTCGGGCAGACTTCAACGAGGTTTCCGGAGAATTCGCTCTCTAATGCGCCATCTTCTACACGGCCAAAATAGACATTATCGTGTGCACCATAAACCCCCAGATCAGTACCTCCGGCATAGTCTTTGTAATAGCGAACACAGCGATAACAGGCTATACAGCGATTCATTTCATGGGCAATAAACGAACCTAAATTCTGGTTTTTATGTGTTCGTTTGGTAAAGCGATAACGTCGTTCTGTATGCTGTGTCATCACAGTCATATCTTGTAAATGACACGCACCACCCTCTTCACATACTGGACAATCATGCGGATGATTGAGCATAAGCCATTCGACAACATTCTTACGAAACGCTTTCGCTTCATCGTCATCAATTGAAATATACGTACCATCTGCTGCCGGAGTCATACACGACATAACCAAACGGCCACGTTTGTCGTCGGCATTTTGATACTGTTTTACTGCGCACTGACGACACGCACCTACGCTTCCTAGTGCCGGATGCCAGCAAAAATAAGGAATATCTAAACCCAATGAGAGGCATGCTTGCAGTAAATTATCTGCACCATTGACCTCGAAATCCTTTCCATCAATGTGAATCGTAGCCATACCTAGCAATCTTATTTTATGCCCGATACTACAGGCGGGTTATTGATGTGTTGGGAGTCACTCTCTTCATGCAGAGATATCTGTACTCACAATTCCTTTTTATGACTTTATTTTGGGTATTGATCTATCTACCATCGCTCTTTAAGTAGATTAGGCTGAATGCCAGCCAAAGTACGCAGTGATGTTAACTCAGCAGTATTGATACCCGCTTCGAATTCAGACCTGAAATATTTAATCGCACTTTGTAATGGCTCTACTGCACCCGGTGCGTGAGCACAAAATGTTTTTCCAGGGCCTAAAAACTGGCAAAGCTGTTCAAGGGTTTCAATATCACCGGCTTGCCCTTGTTTTGCTTCAAGTGCTTGTAAAATTTTAACGCTCCACGGCAGGCCATCACGACAAGGAGTACACCAACCACACGATTCACGGGCAAAAAATATCTCTAAGTTTTTAACCAGTGAAACCATGTTGATGCTGTCATCAACCGCCATGGCTAATCCTGTACCTAAACGGCTACCGGCTTTGGCGATAGAGTCAAAGTCCATCGGTAAATCAAGGTGTTCATCAAGCAGAAAATCAGTTCCTGCACCGCCCGGTTGCCAGGCTTTAAATGTGTAGCCGTCTAACATGCCGCCAGCATACTCTTCGAGTAATTCTCTGGCAGTAGTACCAAAAGGCACTTCCCACACCCCGGGGCGTTTAACTCGGCCAGAAAAGCCCATTAATTTGGTACCACTGTCAGTACTTTTCCCTTGTGATAAGCCTTTATACCAGTCAGCACCATAATGAATAATGTAGGGAATATTGTTGAGTGTTTCGACATTATTCACACAGGTTGGTTTTCCCCACGCTCCGGCAATAGCAGGAAACGGCGGTTTCGCACGTGGATTGGCGCGCCGACCTTCAAGTGAGTTAATAAGAGCGGTTTCTTCACCGCAGATATAACGCCCCGCGCCAGTGTGCACATACAGATCGAAACTAAATCCAGAATCAAGGATATTGCTTCCCAGAAAACCGGCGGCTTTCGCTTCATCAATAGCACGCTGTAAACGATCAGCTGCCTCAATATATTCTCCACGCAGGAAAATATAACCGCGGTAAGTACCGAGAGCATAAGCGGCTAGAATCATGCCTTCGACGAGCTGATGTGGTAATTGCTCCATCAACAAGCGGTCTTTGTAGGTACCCGGTTCCATTTCGTCGGCGTTACACAACAGATATTTGCGATCAAACTTAGGATCTGTCGGCATTAAGCTCCACTTTACGCCGGTAGAAAAACCAGCGCCACCGCGCCCACGCAAGCCTGCATCTTTTACGCAAGCAGTGACCTCTGCTGGCTGCATGGTGGTTAACGCTTTAATTACCGCTGCATAGCCATCTTTTTTCTTATATTCATCAAGCCAGACCGGTTGCAAATCAGGACGAATACGCCACGTCAAAGGGTGTGTATCTGCGGACAATATGCTCATAAATATTGCTCCAACAAGTTATCTATCTTCTCTGGCGTTAAGTGGCTGTGGGTATCGTCATCAATCATCAGCGTTGGGCCTTTATCACAATTACCTAAGCAACAAACCGGTAATAAAGTAAAACGCTGATCGGCGGTGGTTTGCCCTAACTTCACACCCAGTTTTCGCTCTAATTTATGCTGGATACCCTGATAACCGGTGATATAGCACACTACGCTATCGCATAAACGAATCACATGCCGCCCTACCGGCTGGCGAAAAATTTGGCTGTAAAATGTAGCGACACCTTCTACATCACTCGCTGGGATTTTTAATATATCGGCAATGGCGTAAATAGCCTCATCAGACACCCAGCCATAATGCTTTTGTACCCGTTTTAATGCATCTATCGATGCGGCACGCGAGTCTTCATAATGTGCCATTTCATGTTCAATGGCCGCTTTAACTTCGGAAGGAAGTTCAAATGTTGTTGCGTTGTCTTTGTTGTGATTATCCATAATCAACGATCCACATCTGACATAACAAAATCGATACTGCCTAAATAGACAATAAGATCAGAGACCAGACTTCCACGAATAACACTTGGAATTTGCTGTAAATGCGCAAAGCTTGGGGTACGAATACGGGTGCGGTAACTCATGGTACTGCCATCACTAGTCAGGTAATAGCTGTTTGCCCCTTTTGTTGCCTCAATCATCTGAAACGATTCATTGGCCGGCATTATTGGCCCCCATGACACTTGCAAGAAATGGTTAATCAGAGTTTCAATATGCTGTAATGCCCGCTCTTTTGGCGGTGGCGTAGTCAGCGGATGATCAGCTTTATAAGGCCCTTGAGGCATATTATTTAAACACTGGGTAATAATACGCAGACTTTGTCTGATCTCTTCAACCCTGACTAATGCACGATCATAGGCATCACCGTTATTGCCAGTAGGGACATCAAAATCAAAATTTTGGTAGCCGGAATAAGGGCGCCACTTCCGAATATCAAAATTAAAACCGGTAGCCCGTAAACCTGCGCCAGTCACCCCCCAGTCAAGCGCCTGCTGGGTGTTATACGCAGCAACACCGATAGTCCGGCCCTTTAATATGCTGTTTTTCAGCGCAGCGGTAACATAACTTTCTAAGCGATTCGGTAACCAATCTAAGAATTCACGTACCAGATGCTGCCAACCTTGCGGTAAATCATGCGCCACACCACCAATACGAAACCATGCCGGATGCATTCTTGCCCCAGTAATGGCCTCAATAATATTGTAGATACGCTGCCTATCAGAGAAAGCAAAGAACACCGGAGTCATAGCACCGACATCTTGAATATATGTGCCCAAAAAGAGCAAATGGCTATTAATACGGAAGAGTTCTGACAGCATCACCCGAATAACCTCAACGCGTTCAGGCACATTGATACCGGCTAGTTTTTCGACGGCCAAAACATAAGGTAGGTTATTCATCACACCACCGAGATATTCCACACGATCGGTATACGGAATATAACTGTGCCATGACTGGCGCTCGCCCATTTTCTCTGCGCCACGGTGGTGATAGCCGATATCAGGAACACAATCGACAATCTCTTCACCATCGAGTTGTAATACGATACGAAATGCACCGTGTGCAGACGGGTGGTTAGGGCCAAGGTTTAGGAACATATAATCTTCGTTGTCTGTTCCCTTGTTCATGCCCCAATCTTCAGGTTTAAAACGCAGAGCTTCCTGCTCTAAATCCTGTTTAGCAATATCCAGCGAAAAAGGATCAAACTCAGTGGCTCGCGCAGGAAAGTCTTTACGCAGCGGATGCCCTTCCCATGATTGTGGCATCATGATTCGGGTTAAATGAGGATGGCCAGAAAAGGTGATGCCGTAGAGATCCCAGACTTCACGCTCATACCAGTTCGCATTGGCAAAGATAGAGGTGATACTCGGCAGCACTAAATCATGCTCATTGAGTGCAATTTTAATCAAAATATCACGATTCCGCTCAACCGAGAGCAGATGATAAAAGACGGTAAAATCTTGTGCGGCAATGTGTTCACGATGCGTACGCAAGCGCTCATCTACACCATGCAGGTCGTACAGCATGACATAAGGTTTTGCGACTTTTTTCAAAAATAGCAGCACATCAGTTAGCAGTGGTTTGCGCAGCCAGATAACCGGCATACCAGTTTTAGTGGGTTGCAATACAAAAGCATCACTCCCAAAACGGGTGGCCAGTTCAGCAAGAATAGGATCATGCTGATGATCGGAAGATGGCCAACCTTGTGTTGACTGCTCAGGAGTATGTAGTGTTGTTGTCATTTTAAAAGCAACTCCTGCTCATCACACTTCATCGGGAGTACGCAGGTTTTTTACCTGAATACGCTCATTACGTTTCACATCACGCTCTGCAGGCATTTGTGCACGATAAACACCTTGATCGCCAACCACCCAAGAGAGCGGACGACGCTCTTTACCGATAGACTCTTGCAATAGCATTAGAGCTTGTAAGAATGCTTCCGGTCTAGGTGGGCAGCCCGGAATGTACACATCCACTGGAAGAAACTTATCTACGCCTTGCACTACTGAGTAGATATCGTACATGCCACCCGAATTAGCACATGCCCCCATTGAGATAACCCATTTAGGCTCAAGCATTTGCTCATATAAACGCTGAATGACCGGTGCCATTTTGATAAAGCATGTACCTGCCACCACCATAAAATCAGCTTGACGTGGAGATGCACGAATAACTTCTGAGCCAAAACGGGCCACATCATGTGGTGATGTGAAGGCAGTAGTCATTTCAACGTAACAACAGGACAAACCAAAGTTATAGGGCCAGAGGGAGTTTTTACGCCCCCAATTGACGGTTGAATGAAGTACATCTTCGAGCTTGCCCATAAAAATGTTACGGTCAATATCTTGCTGCAAAGGATCATCAACCGTCTCAGTTTTACCCATAGGATACTGTTCGGGTAATGCATTCGGATCAATTCGGGTGAGCGTGTACTTCATGTGGACAATCCTTGTTTCACGACTTTGTGGCAACATTCTTATTGGCATTAATGGCACGTTTAGAGCGTTCAGGTGTCCAGTCAAGTGCACCAATTCGCACTAAGTAAACCAGCCCCATCAGCAGTACGACGATAAAGACAGAGGCCTCAATTAAGCCAAGCCAACCGCTTTCACGCACGGATACGGCCCATGCAAAAAGAAACAGAGCTTCGACGTCGAAAATAACAAACATCATAGCCACGAGATAAAATTTGGCAGAAAAACGCAGGCGGGCATTACCGACAGAATCAACACCGGATTCAAACGGTTGGTTTTTGGAGCGACCCCAAGCCTTACCGCCCAACAACGAGGCAGTACCGACCATGAAAGCGCATAAGCCGAGTATCGCAAAGACGAATACGGCAAAAGACCAATGATGAGCAATGACTTCCGATGTCATCGTCTGACCCTCAACAATCAGTGGATTAGCGTTAGGTTGAACAGTGCATTATGGCAGGAAACAAGCACTTCAACAGGATAAGTCTATTTATAGCACGTAATAAAGAACAGAATACATGCAATTTTTTTATATAAACTTCACATGTTTTTTACACCAGTAAGCAACAATATGTCAATTGAATTACGGTACAACAGTGTATTTTGATACGCCCCTTCACATTTAAAATGAATACCTATTTCTTTGTATTTTCAGTCTATTTTAAAGACAGTACGTTATGATTTGGGGATTCATTGAGTCTGGTTGCAACCGACACTTGTAATAAAATACCCACATCAAAATTTATGCGATGTATATCACTTTTACAGTATGCAAATACCACAATGACAGAAAGCAGCTCAATATAACGGGCTGCAGGTTTCAATGCGTTGAATTTGAAAAATTCAGGGAAAAATTCTCCCCCGATTGTGGCAGCACTTTTACTATAGCGGCAATCCGTAGTTAGATAAGGTCTACATTCAGACGCTCGGCTACCTTAATTAGCTGTTGCTCTCTCAATTCACTGCTTTGAATCAACTGCAATACCAGCTCTTAACAATGACGTTTATTCCACTGGATCTGCGACATCAACGCCAATCACCTACTGATTAAAAACAATGGGTAAATTGGGTCGCCCGAGCCGATAATTCTGCCATGCTGATCCATCACGCTGACCGAATAGTGGATAATGTTCATGGTACGCTCAACAATCTGCTGTGCAATGGCAACATTCTGGAGCATGGATAACTCCGCAAGAAAAGGATTCTTATACAATAGGTAAACTACAATGACTTGTCGTAATACATAATTAAAAAAATGAATTTATGGTAGGTCACAAACTTGACTTGACTTGACTTGACTTGACTTGACTTGACTTGACTTGACTATCTATTTTAATTAGCACTGACTGTTCTGAGCAATACTATTTTAAAAACATTGAAATGAGTGAGGTAAAAGCTATTACCTCACTATAAGAAAGAAATGAAAATGTTATTAATTAACCATCAAATTTATTGCGTACATTAAAAAACCCATTCCTGGCAGAGTGTTTATAGGATTCAAAATCAATCACCAATAACACCATTATCATCTTTAGTTATCATAATAACAGACGATCTCGGCACATTACCTTTAACTCCATGTGGAAAGGTAGAAACACTATCTTCACCTGGATGTTGAACATTAATAAACATTGTTTTTTGATCATCTGAAAATGTAAGCCCCGTAATTTCACATGCCGTAGGGCCAGTTAAAAACCGTTTTACTTCGCCTGTATTGGGGTCAGCACATAACATTTGATTGTTACCCATGCCTTTAAAATCACCTTTATTGCTATAATTACCATCTGTTTGTATCCATAAGCGGCCAGCTTTATCAAACCCAATACCATCAGGACTGTTAAACATGTTTTCAGACGTAATATTATGAGATCCTGCGTAAAAAGTACCTTTATGAACTATCGGATTACCTGCTAATAAAAACAGATCCCAAGAGAAATCATCACTAGCATGATCTTTATTTAATAAAGAAAGACGAATAATTTGCCCATAATGGTTCTCTGCACGAGGATTCGGAGCATTGAGAGCTTGATTATCATTCACGCCTCTATTTTTATTATTGGTAAGTGTTGTGAAAATATCACCCGTCAGCGGATTAATTGCAACCCACTCAGGTCTATCCATTGTTGTTGCACCTACAATCGTACCCGCTAACCGTGCATTGATTAATACATCAGCTTGTGAATAAAAACCATTATCAGGTGTGAGGCCATTCTCATTCCAAATAAGAGGTAACCAGCGCCCCGTTCCCATTGGTGCATTTACGCTATTTTTATTTTCTGAACCTTCAAATTGAGCTACGTATAGTGTCCCTTTTTCTAAAAGATCTCGGTTACTTTTAGCTGAAGGATTGCTTGCATCAAAAACATCTTCAGAAACAAACTTATACATAAATTCGCCACGATCATCATCCCCCATGTAAACAATAACATGCCCATCTTTGTTAATGACCACAGCAGCATTTTCATGCATAAAGCGACCTAAGGCCGTACGCTTTTTAGGAACGGAGGTAGGGTCAAAGGGATCTATTTCAACAACCCACCCAAATGTATTAGCTTCATTCGGATTTTTATTTAGATCAAAACGAGGATCAAATTCACCCCATTCACGGCCCGGTTCAGATTTTGCACTTAAACCGTAACGTTTTTGTACTGGAGTAGGTATAAACTCGTCTGTTGCACCAAAATACACATTGAAGTTTTCTTCGCACGTCAGATACGTTCCCCATGGGGTTCTTCCGTTAGAGCAATTATTTATTGTGCCTGAAACATGAACGCCATCAGTATGCAATGTTGATTTTAATAAATCAGAGCCTCTAACTTCACCTGTTATTTCCATTGGTGTGTTAGCATGAATGCGACGATTAAATTTAGAATCGGGAACATATTTCCATTGGTTTTTACTGTCCCTTACCACCTCAATGATAGATACACCTGAAGCTGCTTGAGCTTTTTTCAAATCATTAATGTTTTTAATTTTTGCCGTTTGATGTGGGAAAATAAAAGGCTGATAATATTCATTATTAATGGCCATTAATGCTCGATTTTGGTTCAGTTCTCCTTTTTCATTCATAAAATGAAAAAAACTCATTCCGTCATTGTTATCCCCAAACTGACCAAGTTGCTCTTCTGCAGAATTTAAGCTCTGATTAAATGCTGCAGCACCTTTAATAATAGGATCACCCCACGAAATTAAAGATTTGAATGAGTAACCTTCTGGAACAACAATAGTATCAAGAGTGCTCGCTGGCACAGGTTTAAAATTAAGCAAAGTACTGTTTTTTGATTTAGCAAATGCACTTGTTAAAGAGCTGCTAGCAAAAAACAGTGTTGCCGTTGCACCAAAAGCACCTTTTAGGACATTACGTCTATTTATTGAGTGGGATAAAATGGTATCAAACGCAACATCTTTAGTGCTTTTGTCATTACGGCTTTCTTTAAAACTCATATGAGTACTTTCCTACAAACTAATTGATAAATTAATTTTTAATGTTCTAAGAAAATACATTCTAGCTGTGACACTAATATTACATAACGGTTCAATATCGACATGAAATAATGAGAAATGATATTCAGTTATTAAATACAATAACTGTGCTGCTAGCCTAGATAATCATACAATTTTAGATAAGACAAAATTATTCACTTCATTCATTAACTTCATCAATAATGAAATGAAATTTTCGGTTTATTTGATAATAGGCCTATTTTCAAGATAGCTAAAATAACCTCCAAACCTCGCTGAGTGTGGGTTGATATGAATTGACTATAGAAGAGTAGCTGCTCTGAGTATATCATTGAATTACAATCGATTTGTTGACGCGGGGAGAGTTCAGGAGAGCTTAATTGGCGGAAGGTCACAGGAGTTGAACCTGCCCAGGA
The DNA here is from genome assembly GCF_056522795.1 of Plesiomonas sp. ISS29. NCBI lineage: Bacteria > Pseudomonadati > Pseudomonadota > Gammaproteobacteria > Enterobacterales > Enterobacteriaceae > Plesiomonas > Plesiomonas sp. ISS29. The sequence goes on along the minus strand of NZ_JAWRZQ010000001.1, from coordinate 1,857,466 downwards.
CTGCTGGCAGCCCTAACTGGATTTGAAGCCCAGCCGCCTCACCGGAAACGACGACCTTCCATGCTTCTAACATTTTCAATTATAAAGAAAATCACGGGTAAAGTCAGCTATAAAGTGACAGATTATCGCCACAGTAAACGGTATTAATGAGCGGATGAAGAGTCTAAATCGGTATCAGCAAACATGCTGTGATCCCGTATGATATGGCTATTTCCCCGCCGACGAGTGAATCCGCTTCGATCAAAATACTCTAAAATCTGAATCGCCAGCTTTCGGCCAATATGTATATGATCGCGAAAATCAGCGGCACATACTGAACCTTGCGTGGAGTGTAAAGCGCGAATTAGGGCGGCATATTGGAGTAGTTGTTCACGCAAACAGTAACGGTCTGGCACAATCGCAGTGGTTAAACCTATTTTTGCGGTATGTTGTAATAGCTGCCGAAGTGTGTTTTCTTCCCACTGAATGTCTCTTTTCCCTTGACAGGATTGGCTATTTTCTGGCTTTAGATTTTGCTCTGTTGCGGGATTATACTGTACGGGTGTTTGCAGTTGTGTGGCCAGATCACGCACCCAACTGACTCCCGCAGAGCGCAATATCGGATAGATATATTGCCACTGTTGCTGCTGATCTTCACTCAGCTCAATTCGGTGCTCCGACAGATGCAACCACCCCTGCGTAATAGTGAGTTGGTCTTGTTGTTGCAGTATTTTTATCAGGCTCTGAAACAGTGCTGAATCTAATAACGGGTATGTCATTCGTTGTAAACGTGAACGGCTGATACCCTGTTGGTCGGGGTTTTGCTGATGAAAATCAGCCAATACAGCGCATAATTTTTGCAGTAAACCTTGCGCATAATCTGTGCTGATAATGCTGTTTCCTGCTGATAATAGGCTGTTTTGTTCAAGCAGTACGTTAAGTGTTTGCGGTGTCAGTTGCCTTGCCCACGAAAATTGCGGCAGGTTGATACAGCCTTGCTGTAAACGTGTTTCTAATGTGCGTTGATCAGATGTAATTTGTTGTGCATAGTGCTGCCAAAATGCCAAATTTCCCGCCTGACGCTTACCCCGCTTAGGAGGTGTAAGGTCAATAACCGTTGCCTGACCTAGGGTGTAGCGCGCGCTGATATCCCGCAAAATAAGACGATCTTTTTCTGCCAGATAGAGCGGTGTATCAAAACGCAATTCAGCAAGTGGCAAGGCACTCTGGTGATCGGTCAGCAAAGAGATACGGCAGGTAATATGGCTGGCGGCATGATATAGGTGCAGCGGTTGCCAATGGGTAAAGGTATGCTGCTGATCTAACCTGACGATGACACGATCACTGGCATCGCCAACCGGTGCTTGTGCCAGTAACCAGTCCCCACGCCTGATATTGTGCGGATCAGCGCCGCGCAAGTTCAGCGCCACTCGCTGCCCAGCTCCTGCTTGAGAGACTGACTGATTTTGTGCGTGTAAGCTGCGCACGGAAACCTGACCGGTTTTACCAGTTAGCCAAAGGGTATCACCCACTGCAACCTGCCCAGATAAGGCCGTTCCGGTGACAACTGTGCCTGCACCTTTTACGGTAAAAACGCGATCAATGGCCAATCTAAAACGCTGAGCGTACATTTTGGCGGAAGGTTGCAACTGCTGCAGATGCTGTTTAAGGGCATCAAGCCCCTGCTGTTGCGTTGCGGCAGTAATAAAACAGGGCGTGTGTTGCCAGCCGTATTCTGACAATAGCTCAGTAACTTCAAGATGCACCTGCTGTTGGCGGGTAGCACTCGTGCGATCAGCTTTGGTTAATACTGTGCTTAATGATTGCAAACCGCTAAGGTGCAAAAGCTGCAGGTGTTCACGGGTTTGCGGCATGATGCCGTCATCACAGGCAACCAATAACAGAGCATGGTCAATACCGCCAATCCCCGCCAGCATATTGGCCAGAAATTTTTCATGGCCGGGTACATCAATAAAACCGATAACCTGCCCATCTGGCTGTGGCCAATAGGCGTAGCCAAGATCAATGGTCATCCCTCGTTGCTTCTCTTCCGGCAGCCGATCTGCATTGATACCGGTAATAGCATGCAGCAAGGTGGTTTTACCGTGATCAACATGTCCGGCAGTAGCGATCAGCATGAGGGTTTGACTCCGTGTTGTTTTTTCAGAATGCTCAGATTAACCCTGAGTTGTTTTATCCATATTGCTCGAAAGGGCATGTAAACCGGATAAAACACTGGGATGAGTCAGCATTGCTAACAGTTCAGCTTCATACTCTGGCTCTGCACAGCGTAAATCGAGCCACAGATGCCCTTCTTGAATCCGGCCGATTACCGGTATCGGTAATTTGCTCCACAGATCGCACAGTATATGTAAGAGCGCGCCGCGCTGATTATGTGGTGTGAAGGTTATCGCCCAGCTTGGCAGGCGATCTAGCGGCAGTGAACCGCTGCCTATTTGCGATGCACAGCGCTGAATATCGATTTTAAAATCATGGATATAGTGCGCTTGCAATGGCGTATGTAAACTTTGCGCACAGGTGTAGATATCACTCGGTGTGCGGGTAAGCAGACGCAACGACGGCAATTTTTGCGCAAGCAATTCAGGTTGTTGATATAAGCGAAGGGTAGCGTCAAGCGCGGCAAGGGTCATTTTATCGGCCCGCAGTGCGCGTTTTAGCGGATGAGATTGGAGCTTCTCTATCCACTTTCGTTTACCGATAATAATACCCGCTTGTGGCCCGCCCAGCAGTTTATCCCCCGAAAAAGTAACCAGATCAATACCCTGCTGAATCAGTGTTTGTGGCATCGGCTCTGCAGGCAAACCATAAGCCTGCATATTGGTCAGTGAGCCGCTACCCAGATCAACGGCGGTAAGCAGCTGATGTTGCTGCCCCAATTCGGCTAGCTGTGCATGGCTGACTTCTGCTGTAAAACCCTGAATGCTGTAGTTACTGGCATGCACTTTCATCAACAAACCGGTCTGTTCATTGATAGCGGCTTGATAATCTTTCAGGTGTGTGCGGTTGGTTGCGCCCACTTCGTGCAACTGGCAACCGGCCTGCCGCATCACATCAGGAATACGAAATGCGCCGCCAATTTCAACCAGTTCACCACGGGAAACCACCACCTCTTTTCCAGCCGCAACGCTGGCCAGTAACAGCAAGACTGCAGCGGCATTGTTGTTAACGATACAGGCATCTTCCGCACCGGTAAGATCACACAACAGCCGGGCAATAGCCTGATCACGGTGTCCGCGTGCGGCGTTATCCAGATCAAACTCCAGCGCGGCTGGGCGGCGCATCACCTGAGTAACCGCCTCTATCGCATTTTCAGCCAGTAACGCACGCCCCAAATTGGTATGCAAAACGGTTCCAGTTAGATTAAAAACCGGAATGGGGGCACAGAGAACACGAGCAAGTTCGGTGTTCAGGGCATCTACCCAGTTGTTGTGCCATTTTGGCAATACAGCATGCTGTTTGATGTGCTCACGCGCTTGCTGTTGCAAATTGCGCAGCTTTCCAACAATAAAACTCTGCCCTTTTTCTCTGACTAATGCGCAGATCTCCGGCTGACGTAACAGATGCTCAATGGCTGGGATCTGCCGATACAAGCCCGAAAGTGGTAAGCAAGAGGATCTGTTAGCCGTGTCAGAGAAGGTGCTCATCCATAAGTCCGTTATTATTTAAAAGAGAAAAGTCTAATTACAGAGGATATCTCTATTTATCACACATATACACTATAATATCGCGTGAAAATAGGGCTATTCACCCTGAGGAAATACCAGCGGATTTAAACTGCTGCGAATAAACCCCTCTTCTTCCATTTTTGCATCCAAAAACAGCGAAGCCAAATCATCGGCCACCGCTTCGCTATGAGGGTCTTTTTCTTGATACAGTAATTTGAGATAACTGCCACACTCACCACAACTTTCGGCTTTAATGGCGGCGTGCTCGCTATCAAGTGACCAGTAATCGAGCTTGCCTGTCTGCTCACAGTGGCTGCACTTTACTCGTACCACATGCCACTCTGACTCACACAGTGCGCAGTGCAGATAGCGCAAACCTTGCGCCGTACCCAGTTGAATCACACCGGAAACCGGCACACTCTGGCATACAGGGCAACACTGACGTTGCTCACCGTATTCGGCAATGGCATGTTTTGGTAACTCTGCGGCCAATTGCACCCAATATATGGATAACGCTGCCCATAAAAACGGTGCTTTATCACTGCCTACCGAAGCAAAATCGTAACGCAGCAGTGCATCGGCATACTGCTCCAACTCTGTGGCAGAAGCTTTTTCTAGGCTGTCTAATACGCTTGAAATAGGCTCATGCATATCAGGCCGCAACTCGGCAATGATCGCATGCAACAACTGATGCCAGTGCGTTGAACGAACCTGTGTTTTTACCGCCAAAGGCGGCGCTGACTCTAAAGCAGCATTTTCGCTAATCGATTGGCGCTCGCGCTGGGGTAATGGATGATCATGCTGCGCATGATGTTGGGCCTGCGCAAGTTGCGCGGCAAAGTTCAGGTACTCGGCAAACGGATGCTGTTGTGCCAACGCAGCCATGCGGGCTGAGCGGTGTTGATACAGGGTGTTGATATTGGCGAAAAGTAACGGCGGGATAACTCCCGCCGTGTTGTTTTTTCTGCCATCAGCATCCAATTTTTCTTTTGGGACGATGCGGATACTCATGAAAAATTACTGCCTTGGTTTATCGCTATTAGCGAGATTTTTTTGTTGTGATTCACGAAACCAGCGCGGGTGATGTTTCTTTGCCCAGCCTGTGGTAACCCAACCTTCAACCATCGCGGTGATTGTGCCTTTGATCCACAATGCCGCATAAACGTGGATCATAATGACCAACATTAGCCCAACGGCTGCAACCGAATGCAGCAACAGCGCGATGCGGATGAGCGGAATAGGAAACACAGGTGCAAAGTACGGACGCCAGATCACAATACCACTGAGCAACAACAGTATCAGGCTGACAATTGCCAGCCAGAATACGCATTTCTGCCCAAAGTTATAGCGGCCGGTATCACCCATTTCATGGTTCATGGCGATACGATGGATATTCTTAGCCCAGATCAGATCTTCACGGTTGATCAAGTTGTGCCGCCAGTAACGTACAAACATGAAACTGAACGCAACAAACATGATGACACCGGTGAATGGATGCAAAATCCTCGCTAATTGCGGTGTGCCAAAAATACCCATCAGCCAGTTAAACGAGGGAAACAGAAAGCCCAACCCGCTGATCCCCGCCAGCATAAAGCAGAAAGCGACAATCCAGTGGTTGATCCGCTCCGGCGCACTGTAACGCTGGATAAGACGCTGCTGACTCATTGTTTGCCTCCTTTATCCTGATCCTGTCGACGGTGCGGCGCTTGAGTCTGCGAATCAGAGGTTTGCTGACTGTCAGTTTCAGTTGAGTTGCTATTTGCATCCTCTTCCTCATCCTGACTGACTCTGTTTGGCCCTACGCCCACGTAGTGGAACAAGCTGGCGGCAAAGGTTGCCGCAAAGCCGATCGCGGCCAGCGGTTTCCAGACACTTTTCCAGAACCGGATGGTGTCGCTCACATGCGGATCTTTTGGCAGACCGTGGTAAAGGTCAGGTTTATCGGCATGATGTAACACATACATGACATGCGTGCCCCCAACCCCTTGCGGATCGTACACGCCTGCATTAGCAAAGCCGCGCGTGTTCAGCTCGGCAACCCGCGTTTCGGCCAAGTGCAACATGTCCTCTTTCGAGCCAAAATGGATAGCGCCGGTCGGACAGGTTTTCACACACGCAGGCTCTTGACCGACATTAACGCGATCAGAGCACAAGGTGCATTTGTAAGCTCGGTTATCTTGTTCGTTAATCCGTGGAATATTGAACGGGCAACCTGAGATACAATAACCGCAGCCGATACACTGTTCCGACTGGAAATCCACAATACCGTTACGGTATTGAATGATTGCGCCCTCTGACGGGCAAGCTTTCAGGCAACCCGGATCACTGCAGTGCATGCAGCCATCTTTACGGATCAGCCACTCTAGCTTACCGTTCTCTTCAGTTTCACTAAAGCGCATCAATGTCCATGTTTTGGCCGACAAGTCGGCCGGATTATCATAGACACCCACATTGCTGCCGATCTCATCACGCAAGTCATTCCACTCTGAGCACCCCACCTGACAGGCTTTACAGCCAATACAGGTGGTGACATCAATCAGCTTGGCCACTTCCATTTTGTAATCGCGCGTTTGCGGCGGCGGAGTCAGCGACGAGGTGGCTGAGCGGCGAATGATGTCTTGTGATTGCATTGACATAATTGACTCCGTTACACCTTCTCGACGTTAACTAAAAATGCCTTGAACTCCGGTGTCTGGCTGTTCGCATCGCCGACAAACGGTGTCAGGGTATTGGCCAGAAAGCCTTTTTTCGCTACCCCTTCAAAGCCCCAGTGAATTGGAATACCGATGGTGTATACCGTTTGGCCGTTTACGGTCAGCGGTTTTATCCGCTTAGTAACTACCGCTTTGGCCTTGATATAACCACGCTGGCTGGATACTTTCACCGTATCACCATGCGCAATGCCCTTTTCGGCCGCCAGTACATCACTGATCTCGATAAACTGTTCGGGCTGAATAATGGCGTTCAGGCGCGAATGTTTGGTCCAGTAGTGGAAGTGCTCGGTTAGCCGATAAGTTGTTCCCACATATGGAAACTCGGTGTGAGAACCTAATTGCGCCTGATCTTCTTTGAAGATCCGCGCTGCTGGGTTCGAGATCACCGAAGCATGCATCGGGTTAGTACCAATCGGCGTTTCAAACGGTTCATAGTGTTCCGGGAACGGGCCTTCAGCCATTTTGTCGAGTGCGAATAAACGCCCCAACCCTTCCGGCTGCATGATAAATGGCCCTGCGTTGCTGTCAGGCCCGGCATCGGTTTTGAAATCAGGCACATCAATACCGCTCCAGATCTCACCGTTCCAGCCAATTAATTTGCGTTTTGGATCCCACGGTTGTCCGGCTGGATTAGCGGATGCACGGTTATACAAGATCCGCCGGTTGACCGGCCACGCCCACGCCCAACCCAAGGTGTTACCAAGCCCCGATGGATCAGCATTGTCGCGCCGTGCCATCTGGTTGCCTTCCGCTGTCCAGCTTCCGGCAAAGATCCAGCACGCACTGGCAGTAGAGCCGTCATCTTTTAACTGAGCAAACGTTGAGAGTTGCTCACCTTTTTTCAGTTTGATTTTAGTGGGATCACGGCTATCAAACTGATCGGCTAAGGTTTTGCCGTTCAGCTCTTTTGCCAGCTCTTCAGGGCTTGGGGATTCTGGCTGCAGATAGTTCCAGCTCAACGCATGAATCGGCTCGGCATACGCGCCGCCCTCTTTGGCATATAGCTCTTTTAGCTTTAAGAAGATCCCCGCAATAATCTCTTGATCGCCGCGCGCTTCACCCGGAGCATCTGCCCCTTTCCAGTGCCATTGTAACCAACGCCCAGAATTGACGATTGCGCCATCTTCTTCGGCAAAACAGGTCGACGGCAGGCGGAACACTTCGGTCTGAATGGTGGCAGTATCAACCGCGTTCATTTCGCCGTGATTTTGCCAAAATGTAGAGGTTTCAGTGACCAGTGGATCAATAGTGACCAAAAACTTGAGCTTACTCAGGTTAGCAACCACTTTATTTTTATCAGGGAAGGAGGCAACCGGATTAAAACCCTGACAAATATAGCCGTTCACCTTGTTCTGCCCCATTAAGGTGAAGTATTGCAGAACATCGTAGCCTTTATCCCACTTAGGTAACCAGTCATAGCCCCAGTTATTCTCAGGTGTGGCACTGTTTCCCCAGAACGATTTCATCAATGAGATGAAGAAAGTTGGGTAGTTGGCCCAGTAGTTCACCTGTCCTGCACGCAGGGGTTTAGGGGTATTTTTGGCCAAGTAAGTGGCCAAATCGGTCTCTTTTTCTGACGGCAAGCTCAGATAACCGGGCAGGCTTTGTGATAACAACCCAACATCGGTCAAGCCCTGAATATTGGAGTGACCACGCAGCGCGTTAACGCCACCGCCTGCCATGCCCATATTCCCGAGCAACAACTGAACCATCGCCATGGTGCGAATATTTTGTGAGCCAACGGAGTGCTGTGTCCAGCCCAAGGCATATAAAAATGAGGTGGTTTTATCCGGTGCACTGGTTTGGGCGATATAGTCGCAAACCGTTAGAAATGCCTCTTTCGGTGTGCCACAGATATTCTCAACCACATCAGGGGTATAGCGGCTGACATGCTGTTTCAGCAGGTTCCAAACGCAACGCGGATGGGTGAGTGTCGGGTCTTCAAGCGCATAGCCATCAGCGCCAAGCTGGTAATTCCAACTGGTTTTATCATAGCGCCGTTTTTCGGCATCATAGCCAGAGAACAGGCCATCATTGAAGGCGTAGTCATCCCGCACCAGTAAGCTGGCGTTGGTATAGGCACGCACGTACTCCATGTTGACCTTATTTTCGGTCAGCAGGTGTAAAATTAGCCCTGACAGGAAGACAATATCAGTACCCGGCCGGATCGGGGCATAGTAGTCAGCCACTGAAGCCGTGCGGGTAAAGCGCGGATCAATCACCAGAAGTTTGGCATTATTTTTAGTTTTCGCTTCCATCACCCAGCGGAAACCGACAGGATGCGCTTCTGCTGCATTCCCGCCCATCACCACAATCAGGTTGGCATTTTTAATGTCAACCCAATGGTTTGTCATCGCACCGCGACCAAATGTTGGGGCAAGACTTGCCACCGTTGGTCCGTGTCAGACACGCGCTTGGTTATCGACCGCTAACATTCCTAATGAACGCACCACTTTTTGCGTTATCCAGCCCGTTTCGTTACTGGCAGCCGAAGCACACAGCATGCCGGTACTCAACCAACGGTTTACGGTAACACCTTGCTGATTGGTGGTTTCAAAATGGCTATCGCGGTCATCTTTCATTAAACGGGCAATGCGGCTAAAGGCATCATCCCAGCTAATACGCTGCCATTTATCAGAGCCGGGCGCGCGATATTGCGGGTATTTCAGGCGGCTTTCACTGTGGACAAAATCCACCAGCCCCGCCCCTTTCGGGCACAATGCACCTCGGTTGACCGGATGATCGGGATCACCCTCGATATGGAAAATTTCGGCTTTCGCGTTTTTCGCGCCATCCCCTAAGCTGTAGAGTAAAATTCCACAGCCGACTGAACAGTATGTGCAGGTGTTGCGAGTCTCTTTTGCCCGCATCAGTTTATAACTGCGAACATCGGCCAGCGCAGTCGCCGGAGCGAACCCCAGTGCAGCCAATGTTGTCCCTGCCATACCACCAGCACAGACTTTAAAAAACTGTCTTCTGCTGACCTGCATGGTCATCTCCTTGATCACTTTGATCACGTTTACTTTTTATTTTAAGTGCTCTGAAACACGTCTGTCTTAACGCATACCCATAGGGCTGTTGTGGATAATAGCGTATTCATAACAATTCTGTCGATTTTCAGCATAAAAACCTGTGCTAAAACACACGTAAAATACAAATTACACTCAGTTATCTGGCTTATTTTTACATTGCAATCACATCATATGCATCTTCACATATAAGCAAATCAGGCACGTTTGTAATACGTGCAAAGCCTTTTTGGGGGATACAAAGCAGAGGGTGGGAAACTGAAAAATAGACAGTGCTGGCGTAATATCAAAATAATCCGTTGTTCGCACAAATAAATTTAACCTGCTGTCGGCTTTATCCCCCGACAAATTAAGGTATGCTCAATAAACAGTGTCGTAACCGGAGTATGAGCATGTTGCAAATAACCATTTCCGATCAACGTAAAGATGTTGATGATGAACGGGTTTATCAGTTCCTTTCTGAACAGAGCAATTGGGCTCGCCGCATTCCACGGGAAACGCTGCTGCGTGGCCTTGATCACTCATTGTGTTTTAGTGCACTCAAGGGCGATGAGCTGGTCGGGTTCTGCCGTGTGATTTCAGATTATGCTACGTTTGCTTATTTGTGCGATGTGTTTGTGCTGGAGGAGTTTCGGGGTCAGGGTATTGCCGGAACTATGCTTGAGGCAGTAATGGCACACCCTGATTTACAGGGGCTACGCCGTTTTGTGCTGACAACCGCTGATGCCCATGCGTTGTACAATAAATACGGTTTTGAACCGCTGCCCCGCCCGCAGGTGTATATGGAAATTCATGATCCGAATATCTATAAAAAAGGGGATTAAGATCCCCCTATTCTCTGCATTTTTATAATATTTCATGCTGTTTTTATGGTATCAGCTGCAATTGTTCTGATAGCCAAACCGCGACGGCTTTACGGGATATTTTAATTCCGCCTTGTTGCAGGTTTTCCGGTAAGGCGTAATAGGCAATTGGCTGCTTAAAGCGGCTGATTTGTGGCATTAACCACTGGGCAATTTCCGTAAACTCGGTGTTGTTATGGCTGTTTAGCTGTAACACCGCAACCGGACGCTGCCCAAATTCACAGTCGGGCACGGGCAGCACAAACGCCTGCATTATTTGCGGATGCTGGGCAAGTATCCGCTCTACCTCTTCCGGCTGAATATTTTCGCCGCCACTGATAAACATGTTATCTAAACGGCCTAAGATCCGCAGTTCTTGGTTTTCCCAACAACCCCGATCACGGGTAGCAAACCAGCCTTGCGGGTTGGTAAGCGGCTCAATAGTACCTTCACGCCAGTAACCCAATGCCAGCGGTTCACCTTTAACCCAAATTTCATCATGTTCGAGATGCAACATACGGCGCGGTAAGCACAGCCCCACACCGGGCAGGCTGTCGGCACGTTTTGCACTGACTGTTGAGGCCATTTCAGTCATCCCATAGCCGCACCAACAAGTGATACCGACTTGTTCGGCCTGCGTGGTGAGCTCAACTGGGATCATCGCCCCGCCCAATAACACTTCACGCAATACTGGTTTAGCAACAGGCTGATCGTGCTGAGCACTCTGGTTGAGCAGGCGATAAAGCTGTGTCGGCACTAACGATGCATGGGTACAGCCGCGCAACGCATGCAGCAGATCACGCGTATCGCGCAGAACTAACCGCGCACCGCGCAGTAACCAGCGCCAAACGATGCCCTGACCCGAAACATGAAATAGCGGCAGGCTAAGTAACCAGCTATCTGCAGCGGTAAAATGCATCAACTGCAATAAACCGTCGGCACTGGCCAGATGGTTAGCTACAGAGTGCACCACCCCTTTGGGTAGGCCGCTTGAGCCGGAGGTCAGTGTGACTGTAGCCGGTCGCGATGGCTGCCATGGTGCGCTGTACACGGGCTGATGATCATAGGCCGGCTGCTGGTTATATTGCACTGGATTATCGGTATCCACCCCAGCAGTAGAGTCACGAGTCTGAAGCTCTGACCATTGCGGCGCAGATAATTGCGGTTCAGATAGTAGGCTAATATCCAGCCGCTGCACCAGCTCTGCTTGCTGAAGTTCCGGCAACTGCGGGTTCAGCAGCAAAACCCGCGCACCCAGCTGAATTGTGGCCAGATAATCAAGCAATAACGCGGGGCTATTGCGGCCTAACAGTGCCACGCCCGTTCCGGCAGAGACTCCGCACGCAGCCAGATGCTGCGCGCGAAGATTAACCTCTGCGGCCAGTTGCTGCCATGTCAGCGTGCCCTGCTCGGTGATCAGTGCAGTTTCGGCTACACGCTGCCGTGCCCACACCTGCCACGGATAGTCACTTAACGCTGCCAGAGACATTCCAACTGACCTTGGCTGATCATCGGTAACGCACTGTCTGGCCACGGGCGAAGAACTTGCGCTGTCATCATGTTTAAGGTGTCTAAACCCGGCTGAGTGTCGGGTGTCAGCCATGCGGCAACCCGCGCAAGTTGGGTCAGCCCAAGGCTGGATTCAATGCTTGAGCTAATCACCGCCGTTAAACCCTGTTCATGCGCCTGAGTGACCAAGGCTTGGCAACGTTGCAAGCTGCCGACCAGTGTTGGTTTAATCACAATTGCCGTAACGCCCTCTTCGGCTTTGACCACAAAGCCGGGGTCACGTACCGTTTCATCCCACGCAATATTGATGCCGGTATACTGGGCATAAGCCAGACTCTCTTGCGGCGTTTTGCACGGCTCTTCCAGAAATTGGATCCGCGCACGGTAATCTGGGTTCACGTATTTTGCAAATCCATCGGCTTTTGCGCGTGTCCACGCGCGGTTGGCATCCAAGCGCAACGTTAAATCGGGCAGTGCCTCAAGTAGCATATTGACTATCATGCCATCGCGCACCGATTCATACAGGCCCACTTTTACCTTAGCAATCTTCTCACCGGGCATGTCATTCAGTGTGGTAAACAGCTCGTCGGGATCACCTGAACAGAGTGGTACAGTACGAAAATCACCATGCAAAGGCAGTTCACCAGAAAGTTCAGCTTCTGCACAGCTCACGCCAAAGGCGACTGAAGGCCACTGTGGATCTTCAGGTTGCTCATCTGCCTGCCAGCGGGTTAGCCAGCACAGTGCATCTGCTTGAGCTTGTTCGAGCGTCTCTTCGCTGAAATAGGGCAACGGGGCAATTTCCCCCCAACCTTGTTTATCACCGTGTTGCAGATGAATAATCAGGCCTTCGCGGGTTTTTAACGGACGGTTACGCAGGCCAATTCCAGCTTCCATCGGCACACTATAGCGATACAGAGCCGCAGTTCTCATGGCGTTATTCACTCATTTATTATGTAAAAAGCATAACTTTCTATTTTGCAGGAAATAGATTCCGTGTAGGGCTATCTCACCGCTATCAGTGCGGCCATGCCCTATTTAGATCATGACCGCATTGGTACCGTTACCGTGATAGCAACAATTACGGGTTACGCTTGAATTTACTAAAATCAGGCTGGCGCTTTTCGTTGAATGCGTTACGCCCTTCCTGCCCTTCATCAGTCATATAGAACAGCATAGTGGCATTACCGGCCAGCTCTTGCAGACCCGCCTGACCATCACAGTCAGCATTCAGCGCTGCTTTCAGGCAACGCAGTGCCATCGGGCTGTTGCGCAGCATTTCACGACACCAGCGTACGGTTTCACGCTCAAGATTTTCCAGTGAAACGACCGTGTTCACCAGCCCCATATCCAACGCTTCTTGTGCGCCATACATACGGCATAAGAACCAGATTTCACGCGCTTTTTTCTGGCCAACAATGCGGGCCATATACGATGCACCCCAGCCGCCATCAAACGAACCCACTTTTGGGCCGGTCTGACCAAACTGGGCATTCTCTGCCGCAATAGTCAGATCGCACATCATGTGCAGCACATGGCCGCCCCCAACTGCATATCCAGCAACCATGGCCACAACAGGTTTCGGGCAGGTACGGATCTGGCGCTGAAAATCAAGCACATTCAGGTGATGCACACCCGAGTCATCCTGATAGCCGCCGTAATCGCCACGAATTTTCTGATCGCCGCCCGCACAGAATGCTTTCTCGCCCTGACCTGTCAGCACGATTACGCCGATATTGTCGTCATAGCGCGCATCAGCCAGTGCCTGTAGCATCTCTTTAACGGTCAGTGGGCGAAACGCATTGCGCACTTCCGGGCGATTGATGGTGATTTTAGCAATACCGTCAGCCGATTTGTGATACTGAATATCGGTATAACCTTCTGAGCAATCATGCCATTCTACCGCGGCATACAGTTCTTCTTCGCTTGGATAAAGCATCAGGCTGCTTCCTATGATTGAAAAAATGGTAACAAACAAAAACCGTGATAATGCGTGGGCTGCTTTGCCTCATCGGCACGATTTTTATGTCATAGCGTATTTCATCGCCAATAGCGTGTGTTAACGAACACGCAATCAATGAGCGCCATTCAGAATACGGCGCACCTCAGCGGAAAATTCTGCCGGATTAGCAGTGTGTGCGTTATGTCCGGCATCAGTAATAATAGTTAGCGGAAACCCGTACTGTTGTGCGATACGCTGAAACTTCACATCTTTACTGCCAGTCAGATATGCAAACGGCACGGATAAACGCTGCAATGCGCGGCTCATTTGTGGCTGACGGGCCAGTGATGTGCCTTCAAGCATCATCGCCAAAGCCTGTGGATCATTCTGGCTACGGGCGGCGATCATTGCACTGCGCATATCGGCGCTAAGATCGGCAAAAACCGGTTGGCGATACCACTCGTCGAGCACATTTGCCAATGGCTGACGGCGAAAACGCTCTGCCCAGCGGTTATCATGATACCAACGACCAAGACACTGCTCTTCCTGTGCCAGCCCCGGATGTGCACCTTCGACAATCAGCCCGCACAGCCCAGTAGGTGATGATGCGATGTCATTTTCTTGCTCGGTAGGCTGTGTAGCATGAAAGCAGGCAATTCGCCCGCCCATTGAGTACCCGACCAGCCAATATCGCTCAATGCCCTGCTGCTTGAGGGTATTGATCAACAGCTGATTGACCTGCGCCATACTGCGCACACGGATCGACGATGATCCGCCATGCCCCGGAAGATCCACCACCAGATTTGGATAATCAGCAAAGTGGGGAACAACGGCCTGCCAGTCTTCGCTGCTGCCTAAAAAACCGTGTAGCCAAACCAGATAGGGCTGACCGTTCTCAACAGCCTCAACAGCGCCCTGTTTTTGGCAATAAAGCGTGGTTTGTAGGATAGCGTCATGCTCTCGCTGCATATTTCAATGAACCTGTAGATTCAGTCATTCGGTTGATAATGAGCTGCATAGCGGGCGTTTCCGGCTATGCAGCATCCAGAAAGGTTATGCTGGGATCAGATCAATTAATCACCGCATCACGCACTTGCTGTAACAGCGCGCGCAGTGTATCTGCGCCTTCGCTGTCGGCAACTTTCAGCTCCATCAGCATCGCCCCGTTTTTGATATAGGCCTGACGCAGTGCCGTACCCACATCGGCCCAAGTATAAGGGCGCGTGTAGGTCATGCCGAACATCGCTGCGGCATGCGAGAAATCCAGACCATGCGGCATACGGTAGAGGCGATCCCGCTCTTCTGAAGGCACAGGCAGCATGTCAAAAATCGCACCGCCATTGTTGTTCACTACAATCAGCACAAACGGCACGCCTAAGTTGCGTAGCAGTGCCATGGAGTTTAGATCATACAATGCTGACATATCCCCCATGATCGCCAGCGTTGGCTTACCGCCCGCTTTGGCCACGCCCGCGGCAGTAGAGATCAAGCCATCAATACCGCTCGCGCCACGGTTACTGAAGATCGGGTAGTTTTCCGGCAACGTGCCGAGTGCATCAATCAAACGCACAATCAGGCTGTTGCCCAAAAATACCTGACCTTCCGGCGGAAGAATTTTATTTAAGTGATGGGCAATAGAAGCTTCACAGAGCTTTGATCCCACCTGTTTTTGTACTTGCGTATGGGAAAAACGCGCCAATGCGGGAAGTTCAGGAGCCCACGGTTTGCGGGTGCTATCTACCGGATCAGCCGGATGCACGCTAACCCACTGTGCCACCGCACAACAAATGCGGCGGCTGTGCTGGTGATACGGATCAAGCCGCCCCTGCTGCGGGTCAATCAGCCAATACTCCGGCACACTCAGTGTTTCCAGCCACTGATTAATACGTTTAGAGATAAAGCGCGCACCAAATTGCAGTACAATATCCGCCTCAGCTAACCGCTCAAGTGCATGCGAATTGCTCATCCACAAATCGGCATAAGGCAACATCGGCGAAACACCCGACTGCACATCAGTAATCAGTGGCCAACCCAACTGTTGCGCCCATGCTGCAATAGCCGCACCTTCACCGAGTGCCAACTGGCCGACAACAATCACCCCTTTCTGACGACGCAGCGTTTCCCACTGTGGATCAGTTTCAGCCTGCGCAACTGGCGCACTAAAGCTGACCCACGGTTTTGTGCTTTGCAGCCATGTATTCACCGGTGCTAACCACTCGGTAAAAGCGTGCTGATCGTTGCCGTACAACGGCTCGGCAAACGGGCAGTTAATATGCACCGCACCGCCCTGCTGATGTTGTTGATGCATGGCATCATCCAACGTTGACAGCAACCAGCGCGCCGGAATATCGGCACTTGGCCGTGGTAAATTCAGGCTGACACAGGGGTGAGAAGCAAACATATCAGGCTGACGAATGGCCTGATTTGCACCACAATCTACCAGTTCCGGTGGCCGATCTGCTGTCAGCAGCACCAGTTTCTCTTTAGTTAACCCCGCCTCAATTAATGCGGGATAAAGATTAGCCACCGCCGTACCGGATGTCACAATGACGGCAACCGGTTGATTTAAGGTTTTTGCCATACCAAGGGCCATATGCCCTAGCCCACGCTCATCAAAGTGCGTATGGCAGGTCAGTTTTGCATGTGCAGCCGCTTCTAATGTAAGCGGTGTAGAACGGGAACCGGGTGCAATACAGACATGGCGCACCCCGTGACGGGTAATCGCTTCCAGTACTACCCCCGCCCAGCGACGATTAAAGGCACTCATTGACATAGTCGGGCTCCAGCAGAGTGCGCAGACCGGCCGCTTTGCGCTCGATCTCCTGCCACTCAGCTTCTGGGTCAGAGCCGGGCACAATTCCTGCGCCGGCAAATAAATGAACGTAATTTTGTTGAATTAATGCAGAGCGGATCGCCACCGTAAACTCGGCGCGATCACGCGAAAGATAGCCCACTGAACCGGCATACCAGCCCCGTTCAAATGGCTCATGTTCATGGATAAATACACGGGCCGGTTCGCGCGGTAATCCGGCCACCGCCGCCGTAGGATGCAACCATTCAAGGCACTCGGCATCATCGCGGGTGCGCAGCTGGGCAGTAATTTTACGCCGTAAATGCTGTACTTTACGCAGCACCAACACTTCTGCCGAAAGCACATCAACATTATCTACATGCCCGTTTAAACGAGTGCAGATATCCTCAACCACCAGCAGATTTTCATGTTGATTCTTTTTATCTGAAAGCAGCCAGTTTGCCAGCTGAGTATCGCGCTTATCATCACCGGTACGTGATACCGTTCCGGCCAACGCTTCCGTGTGCAGCGCCAACCCGTGCCGTCGGAACAGCCGTTCAGGGCTTGATCCCATAAACCCATGCTTATCATCTATTGCCAGCATAAAATGGAAACAACGGTGATTCACCCTACGGCTGGCATTAAGCAACTGCGGCGGAGCAACCGGCGTATCGAGCGTTAACGTAGTTTTACGCGCCAGCACCACTTTATCAACCTGATGCGCTTCAATCGCCGCCAAAGCACGATTGACAAGATCACACCATGCACCGTGCTCCGGTAAATGCTGCGCACGCACCACAGTCACATCCGGTAGCGTTAATGCAGTACCACTGACCAAGGCGCTGAATTGCTGCCATGCCAGAGCGGCATCGGCACGTAAAGAGGTCTGACTGAACAAATTAATGACCAGTTGCGCACCTTTTGTGCCCTGACTCAGCTCAAAACGCGGCAGAAAAAACCAACCACTAAGGCAGCCGTGACTGCGGGCCTGCTCACCATCAAACGCCGTTCCACCCCATAGGCGAAATGCGCTCTCTTGCTGGCGAACAAATGCACTAGCAGCATCAGGGCGTGTAAAATTACGCACCTGCCCCAAAGCAGCCACCTCTTCAGAGCCATCACGGTGTAACCAATAGAATTTAGGAAACAACGTCTGTGCTGCCAGCCAGTCGAGTAATTTACCCATCTCCTGACGTTTCAGCGGAAGCGTTATCCGCTGAGCACCTGCATTCGGCGGGAAAACAGCGTCGGTTGAGCTCACATCGTTCTGCGTCGGGTTCAGTTTCGCACCCTTTTTTTCTGCTGTTTTTTCAGCTGACGCGCCGTTTTCCGGCCAAGAACAGAGTAACTGATGCACACGAGGCATCAGGTCATCAAGCAGATTCAAAGTAACCTCATGCGTAAATTATCCGCTCACGGGTCATCTCTTCTCATTTTACGATCTATATTACCTATCGTTAATCGAGAGAAATCACAAAAAACAGTGATAAAACAGTTGTATTGTAACTCTAAATTACAATGTTTAACGACTACACCCGTAAAGCGCTGTGCTGCACGCACGATTTTAATCTATTTTATCTGCAATTATTACAACAAAACACCGTAAATTTCAGTTATACAATCTGATATCCGCTAATATCTCTACTGGATACAGAGCCTTGCTCCAAAATCAGGTTTTTGTCTTTCGAATAAGGAACTTGCGGAGTAAAGTGCTACAGATACCTACATTTTAGTTAATGATTTCAAATAATGGCGCGCTAATCATGCACTTACTCAATAAATCAATCAAATTAGATAACGTTTGTTATGACATTCGCGGGCCAGTACTGAAAGAGGCGAAGCGCCTTGAGGAAGAAGGCCACAACATCCTCAAACTGAATATCGGAAATCCAGCCCCGTTTGGGTTTGATGCGCCAGATGAAATTTTAGTCGATGTTATTCGTAATCTGCCGACCGCACAGGGCTACTGTGACTCAAAAGGCCTGTATTCGGCACGTAAAGCGATTATGCAGCACTACCAAAAGCGCAACATGATGGATATCACAGTGGAAGATATCTATATCGGTAATGGCGTGTCAGAGCTGATCGTGATGGCCATGCAGGCACTGCTCAACACTGGTGATGAAATCTTAGTGCCCGCCCCTGATTACCCATTATGGACAGCCGCCGTCTCGCTCTCTGGCGGCAATGCCGTGCACTATATGTGTGATGAAGATGCTGGTTGGTTTCCCGATATTGATGATATCAAACGCAAAATCACCCCCAATACCAAAGGGATAGTGATCATCAACCCCAACAACCCAACGGGTGCCGTATACAGTAAAGAGCTGCTGTTAGAGGTGGTTGAGGTAGCGCGTCAGCATAATCTGACCATTTTTGCCGACGAAATTTACGACAAAATTCTCTACGATGAAGCCAAACATCACTCAATTGCCGCATTAGCCCCTGATCTACTGACCGTCACCTTTAACGGGCTATCAAAAACCTACCGCGTGGCGGGTTTCCGGCAGGGCTGGATGGTCCTCAATGGCCCGAAAAAGCATGCCAAAGGCTATATCGAAGGGCTGGATATGCTGGCCTCAATGCGTTTGTGTGCCAACGTGCCGATGCAGCATGCCATCCAAACCGCCATTGGTGGCTACCAGAGCATCAGTGAATTTATCCAACCCGGCGGGCGCTTGTATGAGCAGCGTAACCGCGCGTGGGAACTCATAAACCAGATCCCCGGTATATCCTGTGTCAAACCGATGGGTGCACTGTACATGTTCCCTAAATTGGATCAGAAAAAATTCAATATCCAAAATGATCAGAAAATGGTGTTTGATCTACTGATGCAAGAGAAAGTACTACTGGTACAAGGCACCGGTTTTAACTGGCCGCAGCATGATCACTTCCGCATCGTTACCCTGCCTCGGGTTGATACACTCGAGATGGCCATCGGCAAACTTGGCCGTTTTTTTGCCAATTATCACCAGTAAGTTTGTCTTAGCGTAAATAACCTTATCGGTAGTGTGCCCTCTAACGAGAAGCTTTCTTTAATGAAGCTCTAATAAAGGTCGCACTGCCTGTTTCTATTCTTCGTTATACTCCACGTAACGCTCTGTTTCCTATTCATAGGCATGCTGTTTTCCCTTTTCTGCGATAAACTCTCATCCAAGCCAACACATGAAACATATACCGCTTATGTTTAAGCGTATTTTTTGTTTATTGATATGCCCGTTTATTGATACGCCTCTTTACTGATGGCCTTATGCTGACGAGGATCGTTATGAATCACAGCCACTTTTTTGCCTATCTTTCACGCATGAAGCTGATTAATCGCTGGCCACTGATGCGCAATATCCGTGCAGAGAATATCTCTGAACACAGTTTACAAGTGGCCTTTGTTGCTCATGCACTGGCGTTGATTAAAAACAAAAAATTTGGGGGAAAGGTCAACCCTGAGCGTATCGCACTGATTGCCATGTTCCATGATGCCAGCGAAGTACTGACCGGTGATTTGCCAACCCCGATTAAGTATTACAACCCTGAAATTGCCCGCGAATATAAGAAAATTGAAAAAATCGCCGAAAACAGGCTAATTGATATGCTTCCGGAAGAGTTTCAGGAAGATTACCGCCCGCTGATTAACTCAGATGAACACGAACCCGAAGAACAACTGCTGGTGAAGCAGGCCGATTCGCTCTGTGCATACTTAAAATGCATTGAAGAGCTTGAGGCCGGTAATAATGAATTTAAACTGGCGAAAAAGCGCCTGAAAAAAACACTCAAAGAGCGACACAGCGAAGAGATGGACTACTTTATGACGGTGTTTGTCCCCAGTTTTCATCTGTCACTCGATGAAATCAGCCATGATGAACAAGGCGAAAACCACAGTTTGTAAGTAGCTGTTTATACAAGATCACCGATAAATACAGGATAATTTATGAAACGTATTGCGGCACTGGTTGTACTGGTCGCCCTGACCGGCTGCAAAGACAAAGAAAAAGAGCTGAAAGTTACCATTGATCAGCCCACACTTGCTCCGCAACAAATTCAGAGTGTGGTCAGCGCATGGCGCAAACTCAAAACCTTGTGTCCGGCACTTGCACACAGTGATATCACCCACGTAACCGGCATATTAGAAGATGAGAACACCATGCCGGGCTGGAGTTCAATGTATCCGCAGTACAGGAAGTTTCTCTGGGTCGGAGACATGCTGTTTAACGTAGAGCGCACCTTGGGCGATGTAAATACCGATGCCAGCAGCACCAGCGCACAAAAACAGCAGTACAACTTTATGTTTGGATACGGGCGTCAGCCGGCCATTTTATATAAAGAGAGTGATGTTACCGCGCTGTGTGGTTGGGAAAACAGCGTTGAACAAGAAAACGGTGTGTGGATCAAAAAGCTCTAATCACATCACTATAAAAAAAAGCGCAAACCTCAACATTTACCGCCGAGGTTGCGCCTTTTTTTATTTAGGCAACAGAGTACTGCCGAAGAATTTAGTACTGCTGGAAAATTTCCTGAATTTTAGCCGGATCTTTGGTTTCGGTTAATGCCAGTTGCAGCAAAACACGGGCTTTTTGTGGATTAAGCGCACCCGAGGCCACAAAACCATATTTAGCATCATCAATCTCGGCATCCAACGTAGTCGCTCCGGTCGGCACGCGTGATGAACGAACCACCGCCGTACCCTGCTTTGCCGCCTTCTCCAGCACATCAAACGTTGTGTTATACAGATTACCGTTGCCCACACCGGCAGTCACGATCCCATCATATTTGGCATCCACTAGCGCTTTTACCGGCTCTACCGCCATGTTTGAATAGCCGTAAACAATGCCCACTTTCGGCAGCTTATCTAGCTTACTAATATCAAACTGCACACCACCGGTATGCTTACGGGTTGGAGTGCGCTGATAATCAATTTTACCGTTATGGATATACCCTAACGGGCCAAAATTTGGTGCTTGAAACGTATTCACTTCTGTTGTGCTCATTTTCACAACATCACGCGCACCCAATACCGTATCATTCATCGCAACCATTATACCGCGCCCTTTTGATGCGCCGTCTGCCGCCGTGACGACGGCGTTATACAAATTAAACGGGCCATCGGCGCTCATTGCGGTTGACGGGCGCATTGCGCCCACTAAGACGACTGGTTTATCACTTTTCACCGTGAGATTTAGGAAATAGGCCGTCTCTTCCATGGTGTCTGTACCATGTGTTATCACAATGCCGTCAACATCCTCTTTGGCCAGCAACGCATTCACACGTTTAGCCAATGTCAGCCAGACTTCATCATTCATATCCTGTGAGCCAATTTTTACCACCTGCTCACCGGTGACATCTGCTACCTTACTCATTTCCGGCACAGCCGCGATCAGTGCATCTACACCCACTTTACCTGCGGTATAACCGGAATCGGTGGCCGAATTCGTGGTACTTGCGCCGGCAATCGTGCCGCCGGTTGCCAAAATGGTAATATTCGGTAAATCAGCAGCAAATGCAGCACTTGAAAACCACAATGCAACCACTGATGCACTTAACGTTTTTTTGAAGGATTTATGCAGAGTCATTAATATTACATCCATTTATGTATTGACAAATTGCTATGAAAGCAGAAAGTGCGTTCATTGACCGGCGCAATTATGCCGAGCATGAATAATAAAAATGTGATTAATCGTATAAAAAAGCGCTAAGCGCAGCATAAAAACCTAAGAGTGTTAATTACCGCACATAAAAATAGC
Source organism: Plesiomonas sp. ISS29 (assembly GCF_056522795.1). Classification (NCBI taxonomy): domain Bacteria; kingdom Pseudomonadati; phylum Pseudomonadota; class Gammaproteobacteria; order Enterobacterales; family Enterobacteriaceae; genus Plesiomonas; species Plesiomonas sp. ISS29. Next base: position 1,835,239 of record NZ_JAWRZQ010000001.1, on the reverse strand, counting down.
GGACAATAGGGCTCTCTTAGTACAGAGGAAGGAGAACGTGCATGATCGCAAAAATAATACTGGCACTGGCAATTACTGGCACTGTGCTGCCAGCATCAGCAAATACCACACGGCTACAAGTTGCGGATGATTCACAAAACAGCCAGCAACGCGAACAGGCCTTTACCGCGCTCTCCTCTAGCCTACCGCCTGATCCCGGCATGGCCGGTACATTAACCCTTGAGGGCATTGATCTTGACGGCAACGGAATACGCGATGATGTACAGCGGAAAATTGCGCAGCGCTACCCTAGCGAACCGAGTAAACGAGCCGCGCTAATGCAGCTTGCAGCAGCAATCAGCCAAAGTATGATGACTTATAATCAAGAGTTAGAGGATAAAAAAGCAATCTCTGTCACCGGCGAGCCGATTGCCCGAGCAGCCGCCTGTGCAACATTCCAAAATGTGACCCCCGACTTCCCATTAAAAGAAATTGAGCAGTGGATCACTAATACACCCGAGCGACAGCTTGCTTATTCCGCGCTGAACGATTATCTATCTGTAAACGGTGATTTTTATAATTACACCGTTGAAGGTGCAGCGAATTGTGATAGTACGTTTTATCAGAATGAAGTACGTTAATATTGCGCTACAATCAACAGGCTTCCCAAATAAACAAAACAACAGGTTCACAATTGCCATAAAACCGCAGTAATGTAACACCTGAACCGCCGGGATGAGTTTTACCGGCATTCTTGACTCAATCAAACGGACTCTATGCACATGCAAACTTTCATTCCGGGCAAAGACGCAGCCCTAGAAGATTCTATCGAGCGTTTCCAGTCCAAACTGAAAGCATTGGGCTTTAATATTGAAGAAGCCTCATGGTTAAACCCAGTGCCTAATGTCTGGTCCGTTCATATCCGTGATAAAGACTGTCCGCAGTGTTTTACCAACGGTAAAGGTGCAACCAAAAAGGCCGCGCTGGCCTCTGCACTGGGTGAGTATTTTGAACGCCTGTCTACTAACTACTTCTTCGCCGATTTTTATCTTGGAGAACAGATCGCCAACGGCGATTTTGTGCACTACCCCGATGAAAAATGGTTCACTATTCCTGAAGACGACAGCCTGCCAGACGGCATTTTGGATGACGGTCTGCGCGACTATTATGATCCAGAAGGTGAACTGCTGGCATCAGGCCTGATTGACCTGCAATCAGGCAATGAAGAGCGCGGGATCTGCGCCCTGCCGTTTACCCGCCAATCAGATGGCGAAACTGTCTATATTCCGATGAATATCGTTGCCAACTTGTATGTGTCAAACGGTATGTCAGCCGGTAATACCCGCTATGAAGCGCGTGTACAGGGGCTATCTGAAGTTTTCGAACGCTACATTAAAAACCGCATTATTGCTGAGGGTATCAGCCTGCCTGAAATTCCGGCTGAAGTCATGGCACGTTACCCACATGTGCAAGAGGCCATTGCAACGCTGGAAACCGCAGGCTTCCCTATTTTTGCCTATGATGCTTCGCTCGGTGGCCAATATCCGGTAATTTGTGTGGTGCTGTTTAACCCAGAAAATGGCAGTTGCTTTGCCTCATTTGGCGCACACCCGATGTTTGGTGTGGCACTTGAGCGTACCGTAACAGAGCTACTGCAAGGCCGCAGCCTCAAAGATCTTGACGTATTTATGCCTCCGTCATTTGATAATGATGATGTTGCCGAACATGCCAACCTTGAGACCCACTTTATTGATTCAAGCGGCCTGATTTCATGGGATATGTTCAAAGCCGAAGCTGACTATGAGTTTGCTGACTGGAACTTTGGTGATGATACCGAGCAAGAGTTTGCCGGTTTGATGAGCATTTTTGCCGATGAAGATGTTGATGTGTATATCGCTGATTACGAGCATTTAGGCGTATATGCCTGCCGTATTTTAGTGCCGAGCATGTCTGATATTTATCCGGCAGATGATCTGCTGCTGGCCAACAACAATATGGGCATGCACCTGCGCGATATCATCTTAAGCCTACCTGATTCTGAATGGGAAAAAGAGGACTACATGGCCTTCTATAACCAGTTAGATGAAGAAGGCATGGATGATTTCACCCGAGTACGTGAACTGCTCGGCTTTGTTCCGGGTGCAAACAGTGCGTGGAATACCCTGCGTGTCGGTGAGCTGAAATCAATGCTGGCGCTGGCAGCAGGTGAGCTTGATGTTGCACTCGAGTGGGCTGAGTGGACGATGGAGTTCAATGCGTCAGTCTTCTCAACTGAGCGCGCAAACTACTACCGCTGCCTGAAAGCCTCATTAGAGCTGTTCTTGGATGAGGATCGTCATCCTGAACAATACCGCCATGCGTTTGAACGTATGTACGGTGCACAAACCGTGAGTGAAGCATGGGCTGCAGTTCAAGGTGAACAACGCTTCTTTGGCCTTATCGCCTCTGACAGTGATCTGAACGAATTCCCGGCTCATCAAGCACTGCTGCATGCTTATCAAAAGCTGCAAAATGCAAAACGCACTTACTGGAGTTAAATTCAGTAACGCATAAATATCGATAATCTTAGTAAAACGGTACGTGCTTAGGCTCGTGCCGTTTTTTTATGCACTTACAAAACCCAATGTTTAGACAAAAAAAACCAGCGTATGCGTCAATTTGAACTACACTTATTTATAGCCATTGGCATCTATAGATTGTCGATGGCACGTTAGCCTCTATTTCAAATATTATTCCAAATATCCCAAAACAGTTTTTGAGGCTTTTATTTGTGATCGAGATCACCAACAACAGACGATCGGTAACCGGCTGATACTGTTATTTTTTTTCGTAACTTAGTTACATTCAATTTTTAGTGCAAATTTTAAAAAAATTTTTCTTATTATTTTTCATGTGGTTAAATATTTCACTCTGTTAATAACCTTGTAAATTGTGTTATCTAATTTCACGGACATGATCTAGATCAATTTTAAATGAAAGCTGTTTTGCTAGTATTGTCTCGCCAATTTCATGTCAATGAGTACCCGTGTGTGAAAACAGAAAACTCATCTCATGTTGATGCTTTAGCGCCAGCAACTATGGCTAAAAAAGCCGAAGATGTCGGTGTTTATAAAGCAACCAAAAATCAGAACCAATCGTTCTTACTTGCCATCATGGCAGGTGTATTTATCTCCATCGCATTTGTTTTTTATACCACCGTCATGACAGGAACCGGCAGCGTTGCTTGGGGCTTGGCCAAAATGATGGGCGGTGTCGCCTTTGCCTTAGGTTTAATCCTTGTTGTGCTCTGTGGTGGCGAACTCTTCACTTCTACCGTATTAACCCTCGTGGCCAAAGCCAGTAACCGCATCTCTTGGGCACAAATGTTCAAGAACTGGAGTGTGGTATATGTCGGTAACTTTATCGGTGCTATCTTCTTTGTTGGCCTGATCTGGTTTGCCGGTCAACATACCGCCGCCGATGGACAATGGGGTCTGACCGTGCTTAAAACGGCACAACACAAACTGCACCATAGCTTCGTTGAAGCTGTTGCCCTCGGTATTTTGGCTAACCTGATGGTCTGTTTGGCCGTATGGATGACCTACGCAGGCCGTTCCGTTACCGATAAGATTCTTGCTATGCTGTTACCTGTAGCCATGTTTGTGGCCAGCGGATTTGAACACAGCATCGCAAACATGTTTATGATCCCAATGGGTATCGTGGTTCACACCTTTGCCAGCCCAGAGTTCTGGACCAGCATCAATGTTGACCCTGCTCAGTTTGCTGATTTAACCGTCTCTCATTTTGTCTTCAACAACCTCATCCCGGTTACCTTGGGTAATATTATCGGTGGTGCGCTGCTGGTCGGAATGATGAACTGGGTTATCTTTTTGCGCGGAGAGACAGTTTTACCTGTCTCACTGCGTACTGCGCTTTCGCAAGAAACACCTCAGAATTAAGGTAGGTACATACAATGACCGAATTAAATCAAAACTTCGCTAACGCATGGGAAGGCTTCGCTTCCGGTGAATGGCAACACGCTGTCGACGTACGTGACTTCATTCAGAAGAACTACGCACCGTATGAAGGCGATGAAGCGTTCCTAGCGGGTGCAACTGAAGCGACCACCAAGTTGTGGGATTCCGTCATGGAAGGCATCAAAGAAGAGAACCGCACGCATTCGCCGGTTGACTTTGATACCGACCTGCCAGCTACCATTACTTCTCACGGTGCAGGTTACATCGACCAGTCTCTAGAGACTATCGTTGGTCTACAAACTGATGCCCCTCTGAAGCGTGCGCTGATTCCATTTGGCGGCATCAAGATGGTTGAAGGTTCTTGCAAAGTTTACGGTCGTGAACTTGACCCAATGGTTAAGAAAATTTTCACCGAATACCGTAAAACGCATAACCAAGGCGTATTTGATATCTATACCCCTGATATCCTGCGCTGCCGTAAGTCAGGTGTACTGACTGGTCTGCCTGATGCGTATGGCCGTGGCCGTATCATCGGTGACTACCGTCGTGTTGCACTGTATGGTATCGACTTCCTGCTGGCAGACAAATTCGCACAGTTCACTTCCCTGCAAGAGCGCATGGAAAACGGCGAAGATCTGCAAATGACCATGCAACTGCGTGAAGAAATTGCAGAACAGCACCGTGCACTGGGCCAAATCAAGCAAATGGCAGCCTCTTACGGTTGTGATATTTCTGCTCCGGCAAAAACTGCACAAGAAGCTATTCAGTGGACTTACTTCGGCTACCTAGCTGCAGTGAAATCACAAAATGGTGCAGCAATGTCTCTGGGCCGTACCTCTTCATTCCTCGATATCTACATCGAGCGTGACCTGAAAGCGGGTCTGATCACTGAAGAACAAGCGCAAGAGATGATTGACCATTTCGTCATGAAACTGCGTATGGTACGTTTCCTGCGTACACCTGAGTACGATACTCTGTTCTCTGGTGACCCAATCTGGGCAACTGAATCACTGGCAGGTATGGGCTTAGATGGCCGTACTATGGTGACAAAGAGCAGCTTCCGCTTCCTGAACACCCTTTACACTATGGGCCCATCTCCAGAGCCGAACATGACCATCCTGTGGTCTGAAGCACTGCCAGAAGGCTTTAAGCGTTACTCAGCGAAAGTGTCTATCGATACCTCTTCCCTGCAGTACGAAAACGATGATCTGATGCGTCCAGACTTCAACTCTGACGACTATGCAATCGCATGTTGCGTATCTCCGATGATCGTTGGTAAGCAAATGCAGTTCTTCGGTGCTCGTGCAAACTTGGCTAAAACCATGCTGTACGCAATCAACGGCGGCGTTGATGAAAAACTGAAAATGCAAGTTGGCCCGAAAGAAGCGCCAATGACTGATGCCGTTCTTGATTACACCAAAGTGATGGATCGTCTGGATCACTTCATGGATTGGCTGGCGAAGCAGTATGTAACTGCACTGAACGTTATCCACTTCATGCACGACAAGTACAGCTACGAAGCTTCTCTGATGGCGCTGCACGACCGTGACGTAGTTCGTACTATGGCATGTGGTATCGCAGGTCTGTCTGTTGCTGCTGACTCCCTGTCTGCAATCAAATACGCCACTGTTAAACCAGTACGTGATGAAGACGGTATCGCAGTAGATTTCGAAATCGAAGGTGACTATCCGAAGTTTGGTAACAACGATTCACGTGTAGATGACATCGCTTGTGATCTGGTTGAGCGTTTCATGACCAAGATCCGTGCGCTGAAAACTTACCGTAACGCTATCCCAACTCAGTCAGTTCTGACCATCACCTCTAACGTGGTTTATGGTAAGAAAACCGGTAACACGCCAGATGGTCGTCGTGCTGGCGCGCCATTCGGCCCGGGTGCCAACCCAATGCACGGCCGTGATGAGAAAGGTGCTGTTGCATCCCTGACCTCTGTGGCTAAACTGCCATTTGCGCATGCGAAAGACGGTATCTCTTATACCTTCTCTATCGTACCTAACGCACTGGGTAAAGACATGGAAGCGCAAAAGCGTAACCTAGTTGGCCTGATGGACGGTTACTTCCACCACGAAGCGAGCATCGAAGGTGGTCAACACCTGAACGTGAACGTAATGAACCGTGAAATGCTGCTAGACGCAATGGAAAGCCCTGAGAAATACCCTCAGCTGACCATCCGTGTATCTGGTTATGCCGTACGTTTCAACTCGCTGACTAAAGAACAGCAGCAAGACGTGATTACTCGTACCTTCACCCAGTCACTGTAATCTTGTTATTCCACGAATAACATTACAAACTGCGTGTAAATGCGGAAAAATCTGCAAAAATCGCGTAAAATAAAAGGCCCTTCGGGGCCTTTTTTATTTTAAACAGGCTGCTATTGTTCAGCCTTATGCGGAGTATTACCTCGCTATGTCAGTGAAAGGACGTATCCACTCTTTCGAATCCTGCGGTACGGTTGATGGCCCAGGGATCCGCTTCATCGTCTTTATGCAAGGCTGCCTGATGCGCTGCCTGTACTGCCACAACCGCGATACGTGGGATACCCACGGCGGCAAAGAGGTGACAGTCGATGAAATCATGAATGATTTACGCTCCTACCGCCATTTTATGAAAGCCTCGGGTGGCGGTGTGACTGCATCAGGCGGTGAAGCTATTTTACAGGCAGAGTTTGTGCGCGATCTGTTCCGCGCCTGTCAAGCAGAAGGCATTCACACCTGTCTGGATACCAACGGTTTTGTCCGTAAAATGGAACCGGTGATCGATGAGCTGCTTGATGCCACCGATCTGGTCATGCTCGATCTCAAACAAATTAATGATGACATCCACCACAATCTGGTCGGCGTATCAAACAAGCGGGTCTTAGATTTTGCGCAATACTTAGCCAAAATCAATAAAACCACATGGATCCGCTATGTCATCGTTCCAGGTTATACCGATGATGAAGCCTCAGCACACCAGCTGGGTGAATTTATCAAAGACATGAAAAATATAGAGAAAATTGAGCTTCTTCCTTACCATGAGCTGGGTAAACATAAGTGGGAAGCCATGGGTGAAGAGTACAAATTGGCCGGTGTAAAACCCCCGAAAAAAGAAACACTTGAGAAAATTAAAACCATTCTTGAAGGTTATGGCCACAAAGTAATGTACTGAGTGTGCTTTCAGTACGCTTCACCTAAAAACCGGCATCATCTGTGCCGGTTTTTTTATTGCCGCTCGTTTTATTACAGCCTGTTTTTATTACAACCGGTTTTTATTTTAGCCTGAAGAAAACTCACCAACCCAAGTACACTCCCGCCGTTAACTACCATTGGCCACAAACCGCACTCATTTGCTGTAGGCAACCGCTTTACGGTATCCTGTCGGACAATTTCCCTGACACTGTTTTCTATTATGCCGGCCTCTCACCCAATCTTGAATAACACGCGCATTCTGACACACCTGAAAATGATCAACAGCGAGCTAACGCCTTCGGCAAAACGCTTGGCTGATGCAATCATTCACGCGCCAGAGCAAGCAACACACAGCTCAGTCAGTCAGCTCTCTTTGTGCGCAAAAGTAGGTGAAGCCTCGGTTATTCGCTTTTGCCGATCACTCGGATTTAAAGGTTTTCAAGAGTTTAAAGTGGCACTGGCAGTAGAGATTGCCAATAAAAACCGGAACATCACTCCCCTGCTTTCACAAGAAGTGGAACTTGATGACCCCACCGATTTGATCGCCAAAAAACTGAAAAACAACCTGATTCAGGTCTTGGATGAAACCATTGAACGGCTCGACTACAGCGCAATTTGCCATGTTGTTGATAAGATTGTGAACTGCCGTGACATCTGCTTTTTTGGTGTCGGGTCATCTGGTATTACTGCTGAAGAGGCGAAAAATAAGCTAATGCGTATCGGTTATCGTTCTGAAGCCGTAACCAACAACCATTTTATGTATATGCGCGCCTCACTGCTCTGCGAACAAGATATCGCCATTGCTATTTCACACTCAGGTAACTCACCGGAAACCATCAAAGCATTGCGGCTGGCAAAAGAGGCCGGTGCATTTACCGTAGCCATCACCCAAAATACGTTTTCAGCCATTTGTACTTATGCAGACTGCATACTCAATAACGGCAATCAGGAAAATTTCCTGCAGGGTGATTCTATCGGCACCAAACTTTCACAGCTGTTTATCATTGATCTGCTCTACACTTTACTTGTTCAGGCTAAACCCGACAGTGCTCGGGAATTTAAGCTCAAAACAACCCGTTCACTAGAATAACGCACTGTCTTATTTATACATTTTCAGCCAGACACTCAGAGTGAAGATCGGTTTTATCAAAAATTATTAGTGATCTTCATTACACAAATGCTCACCGCATATGGAGTATTACTCCATCAAATGGAATTATACTCCAATCAACATCGGTCGGAGTGTAACCACATGAACAAGCTCAGCATGCTCAGGCAAAATTTCTTCGAACAAGCCCAAAAATTTGGCAAATCCCTGATGCTGCCTATTGCAGTATTACCAGCAGCAGGCCTTTTACTCGGTATTGGCGGAGCACTGTCAAATCCCAATACATTGGCAGCCTATCCGTTCTTAAATATCCCACTGCTTCAGGCTATCTTTACCGTCATGAGCAGTGCCGGTGCCATTGTATTTAGCAACTTACCTCTGCTGTTTGCGGTCGGGCTGGCCGTCGGCCTAGCGAAAAGCGATAAAGGCACCGTTGGATTAGCCGCAGTACTCGGTTATTTGGTGATGAATGCCACCATAAACTCACTGCTGATCTTAAATACCGAACTTGCCACCGGTAACTTAGGTGCGAGTGGTCAAGGTATGATCCTCGGCATTCAGGCACTCGATACTGGCGTATTTGGCGGTGTGATTGTCGGCATTATGGCTTACCTACTGCACTCGCGTTATAACAAGATTGAGCTGCCACAGTTTTTAGGCTTTTTTGGCGGATCGCGATTTGTCCCAATCATCACCTCATTCGGGGCAATTATCCTTGGTACGCTGATGTACCTTGTCTGGCCGGTAGTACAAGCGGGTATTGCCAGCATGGGCAGCTTAGTTGAAACAACCGGCTATATTGGCACATTTATCTACGGCTTTGTTCTGCGCTTATTAGGCCCGTTTGGTTTACACCACATCTTCTATTTACCTTTCTGGCAAACCGCTTTGGGCGGCAGTGCCGTGGTAGATGGGGTATTGGTGGAAGGTACACAGCGTATTTTCTTTGCACAGTTGGCAGATCCAAATACCGCAAAGTTCTTTGAGGGAACGGCGCGCTTCATGTCTGGCCGCTTTATCACCATGATGTTTGGTTTGCTAGGCGCAGCCCTCGCCATTTACCACACCGCAAAACCTGAACATAAAAAGCGTGTTGGCAGCCTGATGTTAACCGCCGCATTAACTTGTTTTCTGACCGGTATCACCGAGCCACTGGAGTTTTCATTCCTATTTTTAGCTCCGGTATTATACGTAGTCCATGCCTTCTTTGATGGCCTTGCCTTTATGCTGGCTCATATTTTCAGCATCACCATTGGGCAGACCTTCTCGGGTGGATTCATTGACTTTGTACTGTTCGGTATCTTACAAGGTGAAACCAAAACAAACTGGATGTTCGTTCCGGTCATCGGCACGGTATGGTTTTTCTTATACTACTTTACCTTCCGGATCCTGATCACCAAATTAGGGCTAAATACCCCAGGGCGAGAAAAAGAGGCCGTTGAAGCCGAGCCTGCCGGAGATGCTCTCTCAGGTACAGAACGGGCACAGCGAATCATTGATGGATTAGGCGGAAAATCCAACATCAAAGATGTTGATTGCTGTGCAACCCGCCTGCGGATCTCAGTCAATGACAGTGAACAAGTCAACCAAGAGCTGATTAAATCAACACAATCACGTGCTATCGTGATGAAAGGTAACGGGGTACAAATTATTTATGGCCCGCATGTTACGATCATTAAAAATGAAATAGAGGAAGTATTAGGCTTATGACAGCGAATCTGTTCAAGAAAATCCACAAAGGGCTGGTTGTTTCCTGTCAGGCACTCGACGATGAGCCACTGCACAGTGATTTCATTATGGCCAGAATGGCCGTTGCCGCGGCACAAGGTGGCGCTGTAGGTATTCGCGCCAACAGTGCAAAAGATATCGCCGCCATCAAACAGCATGTTGATCTGCCGATTATCGGTATCATCAAGCGCGATTACGCCAACAGTAACGTGTATATCACCGCAACATTGCAGGAAGTGGATGAACTGATGACGGTTCACCCAGAGATGATCGCCCTTGATGCCACCATCAACCCCCGCCCTCAGGGGGAAACACTGGCTGAATTGGTGACTAAAATTCGCAGTAAATACCCTGACGTTGCGCTGATGGCCGATATCTCAACGCTCGAAGAGGCAAAAATTGCCGAGCAACTGGGCTTTGACTGTGTATCAACCACACTGCACGGTTACACCGAATACACCCAGACACACAAACTGTATCACAACGATTATGTGTTTTTGAAAGATGTACTGGCCAATGTCAATATTCCGGTGATCGCAGAAGGTAATGTGGAAACGCCAGAAATGGCAAAACGCTGCATGGAACTTGGCTGTTATGCCGTAGTTGTTGGCAGCGCCATTACCCGCCCGCAACTCATCACGCAACGCTTTGCGAAAGCCATTGCATAAACGCATAAACAGAATCAAGCCCTGTACGTTTTAACCGCGTACAGGGTCTGTGAAAATAAAAAAATAGACACAAAAAAAGCCCTCGGCAACGGCCTGAGAGCTTTTTATTATGTGCGTTAAGACAACAAATAATAGCGAATTAGTTACGCATTCAGCACCTGTGCAATTTCAGCTGCACATAAGTGATACTGGCGCGGACAAGCATGCCATACATTCAACATCCGCTGATATTTATCCCACATCGGCATCTGGGCATTAAACCCGTGCACAGAAGCATCAAACTGCGGGTAACGGCCTTCAGTTTCCACCAGAAAACGAACATACCCCAGTAAATGTGGCTCTGTAGCCGCATCAAACCCTAAAAAACCTAAACGGCGTGAATCAATCGGCTGCTGAGTATCAGCACTCAAATTATTAAACGATACTTGCAGAGCGTGGTACATCTCCATCGCATCAATAATCGTGCGGCAATCCTCTTCGCTTAGATCACCAAAGTGACGATCCAGTTCACGCAACTGCAAACCATAGCCACACTCAACAATCGTCTGCAAACGGCGATAACGCGCGGCATTATTCGGATCCATCATCGCCATCAAATTATACTGGTTCGATAAAATCAGACGCTGGGCGTTCGTCATTTCCATGGTTTGCTCTCCGCATAAGAAAAATAAAAGTTTTTCACCACAACAGTCTATTACCTTTATATCGGCTCTTTTAAGATCAACTTTTTGTATAAATAGAGCAAAATAAAAAGATCGGTTCAAACAACATCAGCCACCGTATTAGCAGGATCTACACGCTAAAATCACCCATACCGAATAGGCTGTATCGTTTCAGCCTTATAAGCCAACACTGTTGTCGTGAAAAATATCTCATCCATAAAGTCATTATAAAGTCATTATAAAGTAGCATGGTCATAACATGGATTTTTTGATTTTGACCACGTTTTGTTTCACAGCCAGTGGCAAAACAAAACATTCATTGTGATTCAGATCAAAAAATAAAAAGACTTTATTTAAAGGGAAGGAAAAAAAACGAAAAACAACACAAGCTTACTGCGCCACAATCAGACCCAGTAAGCCTGTGATATACAACACCACGCCTTAGTATATACCTCAGTACTGCAATATATGCCTTAGCCTAGTTACAACAGCGTAGTTACAGCGAATCAACTACAGCTCATCTAAAATCTGCCATTCCGGTTTTTTCAGCGCACGATTGAGCAGCTCAGCTAACTCCTGATAACGGGGGTTACTGGCTACCGGCAATAGCGCCATCCCACCCGCTTGCATTTTATGGTAGATATCTCGATACCACTGAGTCAAAGAGGGTGGCAGGCGCGTATTTGCCCGTTTTCCTAACCACCATAAGCCCTGCAGCGGCAAGCTGAGTGAAAACAGCGCCACAATCACGGCAACAGCCATATTATTGCCACCACCGACCGACATCTGCCATGCCACACTGAACACCGCCAATGCCGGCATAAAACGTTGCGCAAACTTTGTTGTTTTGATTATGCGGGGCTCGGGGAAAATCATCGCCAAACGCTTCTCTGTTGGCCACGACTTCATATACGTTTGCCCATCCCGGAGCAGCTGCATCCAACTCGGACTCACATCACTCATACGCCCTCCGATTCAAAAAAAAGTGCAACGATTAAAATATTTAAGTAAAAATTGATTAAAATTAAGCTTCTTTATTCAATTTATTTTGTGATCTGCGGTAAGTATCGCTATTCTATGCGCTCACACAAGCATGAGCAGATCAATTCAACCATAGTCGTATCTAAAGCAGGTGTCATCTACTTTTCTGTGTCTGATTATCGGAGAAACATACTTTTGCTTAAGATAAGCAAGTTTCCCAATAATGCACTACGATTTTAGGATTGCACGCGATTTGTTCATGTCATGATCATCCGATTTAGACGTATAGGTACTTTCTCATGTCGAGCAAGCTGGTTCTGGTTTTAAACTGCGGTAGTTCCTCACTGAAGTTCGCCATCATTGATGCAGTAACAGGTGACGAGCATCTCTCTGGTCTGGCCGAGTGTTTTAACCTGCCGGAAGCCCGTATCAAGTGGAAAATGGATGGTGCAAAACACGAAGCTGAACTGGGTGCAGGCGCTGCACACGCAGAAGCACTGAGCCACATCGTGAACACCATTCTGCCGCAGAAGCCGGAGCTCTCTGCTAACCTGACCGCTATCGGTCACCGCATTGTTCACGGTGGTGAAAACTTCACCGCTTCTGCTGTGATCAACGCTGACGTTATCGACGGCATCAAAGCTGCGATTCCTTTTGCTCCCCTACACAACCCTGCCCACCTGATCGGTATCGAAGAAGCACTAAAAGAATTCCCGAATCTGGCAGACAAAAACGTTGCAGTATTTGACACTGCGTTCCACCAGACTATGCCACAAGAAGCATACCTGTACGCAGTACCATACAGCCTGTATACCGAACAGCACATCCGCCGTTACGGTGCACACGGCACTAGCCACTTCTATGTAAGCCGTGAAGCTGCAAAAGTGCTGAACAAGCCAGTAGAAGAGCTGAATGTTATCACTTGCCATCTGGGTAACGGCGCATCTGTTGCTGCTATCCGTAACGGTGAGTGTGTTGATACTTCTATGGGTCTGACTCCACTAGAAGGTCTGGTTATGGGTACGCGTTCAGGTGATATCGATCCTGCTATCGTATTCCACCTGCACGATGCAATGGGCATGTCTGTTGCTGAAATCAACGAAATGCTGACCAAAAAATCAGGCCTGCTGGGTCTGACCGAAGTTTCTAACGACTGCCGTTACGTTGAAGATAACTACGAAACCGCAGAAAACGCGAAACGTGCTATGGATGTATTCTGCTACCGTTTAGCAAAATACGTAGCATCTTATGCTGCTGCAATGGAAGGCCGTCTTGACGCTATCATCTTCACCGGTGGTATTGGCGAGAACTCAGCATTGGTTCGCGAACTGACCATGAAGAAACTGGCTGTTCTGGGCTTCGAAATCGACCCAGAAGGCAACCTGAAGGCACGCTTTGGTAAGTCTGGCAACATTGCTACTGCCAACAGCCGCCCTGCTCTGGTCATCCCAACCAACGAAGAGCTGGTGATTGCACAAGACGCTGCACGTCTGACTGCATAATCAACGACTTCCGCACCGTCAGCTCTGCTGGCGGTGCTTTTTTGCATTCTAGCCCAACCGAATAGAGGTTTAGCCGTGTCCCGTACCATCATGTTAGTTCCCATCGGCACCGGTGTCGGTCTGACCAGCGTCAGTCTAGGTGTTGTACGCGCGATGGAGCGCAAAGGCGTTAACGTCAACTTCTTCAAACCTATCTGCCAGCCACGTCAGGGCGGCAATGAGCCGGATCTGACCAGCAGCATCATCAATGCTAACGGCACAGTAAAAACTATCGAGCCGTTTGCCCTGAGCTTTGCCGAAAATCTGATCGGTAGCGGCCAGACTGATGTACTGCTTGAGCAGATTGTTGCGCGTTTCAGCGAAGAAACTAAAGACGCTGATACCGTTCTGATCGAAGGTTTAGTGCCAACGCGTAAGCAGTCTTTTGCTAACAACGTCAACTTTGACATTGCCAAGACATTAGGCGCAGAGATCGTATTTGTTATCACTCCGGGCACCGATTCCCCTGAAGAGCTCAAAGAGCGTCTTGAAGTAGCATGCTCTAACTTCGGTGGATTGAAAAACCAATCTATCGCAGGTGTGATTGTTAACAAACTGAACGCACCGGTTGATGAAATGGGCCGTACTCGCCCAGACCTGTCTGAAATTTTTGATGACAGCAGCAAAGCAAAATCAGCTAACGTTGAAGTTTTGCAGCTGTTTGCCAACAGTCCGCTGCGTGTTCTGGGCTGTGTGCCTTGGAACTTTGACCTGATTGCAACCCGTGCAGTCGATATGGCCAAGCACCTGAATGCTGAAATCATCAACGAAGGTGAAATCAATACCCGCCGCATTAAGAATGTTACATTCTGTGCACGCAGCATTCCGCACATGGTTGAACATTTCCGCCCAGGTTCACTGCTTGTGACCTCGGCTGATCGTTCAGATGTTCTGGTTGCTGCCTCACTGGCTGCCATGAACGGCGTTGAAATTGGCGCTCTGCTGCTGACTGGCGGCTACGCTATCGAGCCTCAGGTGCGTGAGCTGTGTGCCCGTGCATTTGAAACCGGCTTGCCTGTGTTTGGCGTAAAAACCAACACCTGGCAGTCATCTCTGAGCCTGCAAAGCTTTAGCTTGGAAGTGCCAGTAGACGACAAAGAGCGTATCGAGAAAGTTCAAGATTTCGTCGCCTCACACATTGATGGCCAGTGGATCGAATCAATGACTGCGGCATCAAGTCGTTCACGTCGTCTGTCTCCTCCTGCATTCCGCTACCAACTGACTGAACTGGCTCGTAAAGCCGGTAAGCGTGTTGTGCTGCCAGAAGGTGATGAGCCACGTACCATCAAAGCTGCCGCACTGTGTGCTGAGCGCGGTATTGCCGAGTGTATCTTGCTGGGTAACCCAGAAGAGATCCAACGTGTTGCTGCTTCTCAGGGCGTTACACTGGGCAAGGGTATCGAAATTGTTAACCCTGCTGATGTCATTGAAACCTACGTTCCACGTCTGGTTGAACTGCGTAAAAACAAAGGTATGACTGAAGTTGTTGCACGTGAACAACTGCAAGATACCGTTGTTCTGGGCACAATGATGCTGGAAGCTTCTGCTGTTGATGGTCTGGTATCTGGCGCGGTTCACACCACTGCCAACACCATTCGTCCACCTTTGCAGCTGATCAAAACAGCACCGGGTGCATCACTGGTTTCTTCCGTGTTCTTTATGCTGCTGCCTGACCAAGTTCTGGTTTACGGTGACTGTGCAATCAACCCGGATCCAACCTCTGAGCAACTGGCTGAAATCGCTATTCAATCTGCAGAGTCTGCCATTGCCTTTGGTATTGACCCGCGTGTTGCCATGATCTCTTACTCTACCGGCACTTCAGGTGCAGGTAGCGATGTAGAGAAAGTCCGTGAAGCAACCCGTATTGCACAAGAAAAGCGCCCAGATCTGATGATCGACGGCCCACTGCAATACGATGCCGCTATCATGGCTGACGTAGCAAAATCAAAAGCACCAAACTCCAAAGTAGCCGGTCAAGCTACCGTATTCGTCTTCCCAGACCTGAATACCGGTAACACCACCTACAAAGCAGTACAGCGTTCAGCTGATCTGGTTTCTATTGGCCCAATGCTGCAAGGCATGCGTAAGCCAGTTAATGACCTGTCACGCGGTGCATTGGTTGACGATATCGTTTATACCATCGCACTCACTGCAATTCAGGCGACACAACAGTAATTTGTGTTCTATCTGAAATAAAAAAACCGGCTAATAAGCCGGTTTTTTTTTATTCGTAATTTAATATGCCAGCTGACTTTTTTCAGTGGAAAGCTCACCGCTATTACGGTTAAGCCATAAATCAAGCGCAACCCGAGTATCTGGCGTGATTTCACGGCGACGCTGGTTTATCTCATCAAGAGACATCCACATCACCTCTGCAATCTCTGACTCTTGCAGTGCAAACGGCCCCCGGCTGATACAGCTGAACAACCCACCCCACACTTTGCAATCTTCAGATTCATAATAGAAACTGCCATGATCAAGAAGTGGAATACCGGCAATACCGAGCTCCTCTTCCCCTTCGCGCTTAGCACCTTCACTCATGCTCTCACCCGCCGATACCACACCACCGGCTGCCGCATCCAACCAGCCGGGGTAGAAATCTTTACCCTCGGTTCGGCGCTGAACTAAAATATTGCCCATGCCATCGTGCACAATGATATAGGTAGCACGGTGACACAGGTTTTGCTCTCTGACCTGCTGCCGAGAAACCGTATCGGTCACACGGTTCTCTTCATCCACAACATCAACCCACTCTTGCACCAGTGTATCCATCAGGTTCGATCCTTGACTTATCATCATTAAGCGTCAATTGTGATAGCAGCAATGACAGACTGTGTGTCCAGTGCCAATACCTGTAACCGGTTATCAGCCAACAGGCCATAACTTGCCGGAAACCCGCCTTTCGGCAGTGCCGCTGAACCAGGGTTAAATACAACAATATCCCCTGAAATTTCAGCCACCGGAAGGTGCGTATGTCCGTACGCCAGTACATCCCCCGCAGCAAGCGGTGGTAATGACTGTGGGTTATAGAGGTGTCCGTGCGTTAAAAACATCCGCCGCGCAGGCAGTAAAACCTGCTGGTAATCGGCCATCACCGGAAAATGTAGCAGCATCTGATCAACTTCACTCTCACAATTGCCACGCACCGCAATAATTTTATCTTTATAGGGATTTAAAAGCGCAGCAACTTGTGCGGGATCATAACCCGCAGGAAGCGGATTACGCGGGCCGTGATACATCAGATCACCGAGTAAAATGAGCCAATCAGCCTGATGTTGTTCAAACCGTTGTAATACCTGCTCAGTTGCCTCAACCGAGCCATGCAGATCAGAAGCAAATAACAATTTCATGGTGATAGGAAAGCAGAGGAAAGAGACGCCTAGAATACCGTAGCCACCGGCCAGATGCCATGATTCATATAAGATAAAAGGCTTCAAAATGAAGCCTTTTAATTGCATAACATTACATACTGATTAAGCCTGAGAAACGAAAGCATAACCATTGTTTCTTTAAGCAAAAAATCACTCAAGTTTATGATTTTTTAAAATTAATCAATCAGCTCAACTGTCATAGCAATACCTTCACCACCACCGATACACAGTGCAGCCAAACCACGTTTTTTACCGTAGCGACGCAAAGCGTGGATCAAAGTAACCACAACACGCGCACCACTGGCACCCAACGGATGCCCTAATGCACATGCACCACCGTGCACGTTCACTTTCGCGCTGTCTAAACCGACATCTTTAATTGCCAGCAGAGTAACCATCGCAAAGGCTTCGTTAACTTCAAACAAGTCAATATCATCGACCGACCAACCGGCCTGATCAATCGCTTTTCGAATAGCGCCTACCGGTGCTACGGTAAACTCTTCTGGTGCTTGGGCGTGTGATGCATAAGAGACAATCCGAGCCAACGGCTTGCAACCTTGCTGGGCAGCATACTCTTCGGTTGCCAATACCAACGCAGCAGCTCCATCAGAAATGGAGCTAGCATTTGCGGCGGTAATTGTTCCTTCTTTCGCAAACGCAGGGCGCAGAGTCGGGATCTTCTCAGGTTTAGCATTACCCGGCTGCTCATCAACGGCCACCAGCGTATTACCACTGCGGCCGCTAACGGTAACCGGTGTAATTTCTGCTTCAAACGCGCCCTCGGCAATCGCTTTGTTTGCTTTTGCTAGTGAGGCAATCGCAAAATTATCCATCTCTTCACGGGAGATTTCACGCTTATCGGCCATTTGCTGTGCCAGTACACCCATCAGCTTACCGCTGTAAGCATCTTCAAGGCCATCAGCAAACATGTGATCTTTTACCGCACCATGCCCCATACGCAAGCCAGCGCGTGCGGCCGGAAGAATGTAAGGTGATTGCGTCATACTTTCCATACCGCCGGCAACAATCACATCGGCCTCACCGGTACGCAAACTGGCCGCCGCCTGCATCAAGGTTTTCATCCCTGAGCCACAGACTTTGTTTACTGTGGTGCAGGGTACGCTATCAGGTAAACCGGCAGCTAATGCCGCCTGACGCGCAGGTGCTTGCCCTTGTCCGGCAGGCAATACACAACCCATCAACACTTCATTGACATGATCAGCTTGAATATCAGCACGCTCTATTGCTGCTTTAATCACTTCAGCGCCCAATTGCGGGGCTGAAAATCCCCCCAAACTGCCCTGAAAACCACCCATTGGGGTACGAACAGCAGACAACACAACGATATTCTTAGACATAACAACCTCTTCCTTGGCTTATTTTGTTTTTTATCTACGGGTAAATTTTGTTCAGTATGCATCTGTATTCATTTTTACCCGCTATAGATGACTTATAGTTTACAAAAACTGAATATCCAAAAAAAAAGTTACCTACATTCCAAAATAATTGTCTATCTGTCTGTTTTAATGCATTAAGCGTATGCAATTGCATTGCATGTGATAAATATGTTAACAACAATTAACATCTTCACTGCAAAAAAATGCCGTTGAATTTGTTATCATTCAACGGCATATAGAATGTTATAGAATACAGTCAATGATCTTTACGTATTTCCGACAGGAAGATCGAGTGGCAATGCTGTTGTATATTTAATCTGCTCCATGGCAAAGCTTGATGTCACCTCACTCAACCCCTGCACATTGTTCACCAGTTTTTTGTAAAAGGTATCAAACTGCTTCATTCCAGAAACCTGAACCCGCAGTAAATAATCGTATTCACCGGCCATACGGTAAAATTCCATCACCTCTGGGCATTCACTCACCTGCTGCACAAAAGCCTGATACCAATCACGGGTATGATTTTGTGTTTTCAGCAACACAAATGCCGTTAACCCGACACCAATTTTCTCTGCATCCAGCAAAGCCACGCGCGCCCGGATCACCCCGCTATCTTCCAGACGCTTTAGCCGCTTCCAGCAAGGCGTAGTTGTCAGGTTTACCGCATCAGCCAGTTCCTGCAAAGAGAGCGCACTGTTGTGCTGCAACAGCGCCAGTAACTTACGATCTATTTTATCAAGCATGATTTTTTTAGAAAATTATTCTACTTAATGGGGAAATTATGGGAATAATAGCAATGTTTTTCTTCACGCAGCTAGGTAGGATAATAAAAAACCGTACTGGACGCTGACATATGCCATCTCGATCTTGGGTTAACCGTGCCATTCATGCGATTGAAGCTGATTTTCAACGCTCAGCTGATACACATCTGATAAAACTCCCGCTACCGGGTTTTCCGGGTATCGATCTTTATTTAAAGGATGAGAGCACCCACCCTACCGGCAGCTTAAAACACCGCTTAGCCCGTTCACTGTTTCTGTACGGCTTATGTAATGGCTGGATTAAAGAAGGCACGCCAATTATCGAGGCATCATCAGGCAGCACGGCTATTTCCGAAGCCTATTTTGCCCGTTTATTGGGTTTACCCTTTATTGCTGTTATGCCGCGTACCACCGCGAAAACAAAAATTGCTCAAATTGAGTTCTACGGCGGAAAGTGCCACTTTGTTGATCACTCATCAGAAATTTACGCCGAATCAGAACATCTAGCAAAAAAACTGAGCGGCCATTATATGGATCAGTTCACCTATGCTGAACGCGCTACCGACTGGCGTGGAAATAACAATATCGCCAATAGCATTTTCCGCCAGATGGAGCTTGAACCGCACCCGATTCCACGCTATGTAGTAATGAGTGCCGGAACAGGCGGTACATCGGCAACCATTGGCCGCTATATTCGTTATAAATCACACCCGACTGAACTGCTGGTTGTTGACCCTGAAAATTCTGTCTTTTTTGATTGCTATACCCGTAATGATCGCGATCTGACCTGCGGATGTGGCAGTAAAATTGAAGGTATTGGCCGCCCGCGTGCCGAGCCCTCTTTTATTTGCGGTGTGATTGATGAAATGATGCAAGTGCCTGATCTGGCCAGTATCGCCACCATTCACTGGCTGGAAAAAATAGTGGGGCGGAAAGTTGGTGCATCAACCGGCACCAATGTCTGGGGAGCACTGCAACTAGCACAACGCATGCGGGCAAACCACGAGCAAGGCTCAATTGTAACCCTGTTGTGTGACAGCGGTGAACGTTACCTTGATACGTATTATGACCCGGCATGGATACGTGGCACGCTAGGCGATATCTCACCTTATCTGCAACAGCTTCAGCAATTACAGCAGGCCTAAACCGAGACACAAACAAATAAAAAAGCGATTTTCCAGCTATTTAACAACGGAAAATCGCTTTTTGCTTTTTATTTCTACTTTGTCTTTATAAATAACCGCGCGATTTTATCACTGCGCCGATTGCTCACCCTCTTTAATCCATGCCACCAGCAGCGTATAAGCCACTGCCAACACAACAGGGCCGATAAACAAGCCGATAATACCAAACGCCAGCAAACCACCAATAACACCGGTCAAGATCAGCATCAGAGGTAAGTCAGCACCGCGTTTAATCAGCATCGGGCGCATAAAGTTATCCATGCTGCCAACCAGCAGTGACCATACCAGTAGGAACGTACCCCACGTATTATCACCACTCCAGTAAATCCACGCGACAGCAGGAAACAGCACTAATGCTGGGCCTAACTGAGCAATGCCCAGTAAAAACATCAGCACGGTCAGCACCATAGCGTAAGGAACACCGGCAATAAACAGCCCTACACCGGCTAAAGCGGATTGAACCAGCGCGGTAACCACAACCCCCAACGCCACAGCACGAATCGCCTGCGATGCCAAAATCACCGCAGTATCACCCCGTTCACCTGCCAAACGGCAGGTAAAACGGCGTAGCCCTTTAGCCGCTATTTCACCCGAGCTATACAGCAGACCACAGATCACCACAGTAATGATAAAGTGAACCACAAGCATGCCTAAGTTGCCTGCTTGTGAGGCAATCCAGCTCAGACTTTTACCGATATACGGTGTTAGCTTGCTCAGCAGTGCTTTACCACCACTTGCTTGAATTTGTACCCAGGTTTCAGCCAGTTTTGGCCCTACCCACGGGATCTTACTCAGATTATCTAATACCGGAATATCCAGTGAAGAGAGCTTGCCACTCCATGCGATTAACGCAGGCGCATTCTCTATCATGGTACTAATAGCCAGCAGAATAGGGATAACAAACAGCAACAGCAGTGCGGTGGTCATCACAAACGTGGCTAACCCTCGCTTGCCCCACAGCATTTTCTGGAAAAACAGCAAAATAGGCCATGTAGCAATCACTATCATGGTTGCCCAGACTAGCGCGGGCAAAAACGGGTTCACAACCCAAAAGGCAGCAATAATTAAGATGCCAATAAACAGCACGCTTAAAACTGTACCGGCCAAATCTGCACGGATCGGTTTATTGAGTGTGGCAAGCTTGTTCAGCGCAACAGGTTTACTTGGCGTAATGGGTTCACTCGACATAGAAAGCCTTTATAAAAAATCTTAATAATAACAATTCGATAGATACCCCGCATCGAGGCACATTAAAATGATGACATGATTTAGCGCGTGCACAACTTACACCTTTTCTCTATGCTTATCTGCATGAATTTTCACAGCGTGCGCGATTTAATGTTTAGTTATTAGCCGCCACCAGCCATAAGTATAGAAGTTAATCTCATGTCAAAAGCAGTTGTTGTATTCAGTGGCGGACAAGATTCTACCACTTGTCTAATTCAGGCTCTCTCAATTTATGATGAAGTTCACTGTATTACCTTTGATTACGGTCAGCGCCATCGTGCTGAAATTGATATCGCCCGACAATTAGCCGCAGAGTTAGGGGTTACCGCCCATAAAGTGATGGATGTAACTCTGCTCAACGAGCTGGCTATCAGCAGCCTAACCCGCGATAACATTCCCGTCCCCACCGAATGCACTGACGGAGTACCCAATACCTTCGTTCCGGGGCGAAATATTTTGTTCCTGACACTAGCCTCTATCTATGCTTATCAAATCGGCGCTAAAAATGTGATTACCGGAGTCTGTGAAACAGACTTCTCAGGTTATCCTGATTGCCGCGATGAGTTTGTACGGGCACTCAACCATGCCATTACACTAGGCATGGGCCGTGATGTGCAGTTTGATACTCCGCTGATGTGGCTAAATAAAGCTGAAACATGGGCATTGGCAGACCATTATGGTCGCTTATCCTGGGTGCGGAAAAATACACTTACCTGCTATAACGCTATTGCCGGAGATGGCTGTGGTGAGTGCGCAGCATGCCACTTACGTGCACGGGGCTTACAAGAGTATTTAGATAACCCACCGGTGGTTATGCACAGTATGCTACAAAAAACCCGATTAGGTGATTAAAACACCCTTGGTGTCACACAGTATTATCAGCGAGTATTTGCGCTCTATCGTACCAGCGGGGATATCCCCGCTATTTACGAGATAACCAGCGCACGGCCAAACGGTGCCACCAGCGGTAAGGCGGTTGAATCAGTGAGTTAAAATTGACCCTTTTATACTGCAACACCGCTTTAGGATGTGATAACTCTTTAAACCCTTCCGGCCCATGATAACAACCAACACCTGAGGCCCCTATCCCGCCAAAAGGTAAACTATCAACTGCAGCATGCAGCATCGTTTCATTGATACACAAGCCCCCCGAGTGAACCTGCTTGGTACACATCTCTATCACAAATGGCTCTGATGTCATCAGATACAACGCCAAAGGCTTTGGCCGACGATGGATATAGCGCAGTGCAGAGCCAATAACATCATAGGTTTTAATCGGCAACAGTGGCCCGAAGATCTCTTCTTGCATAATCAGCATATCGTCTGTGACACCAGTGATAATATGCGGCACGATACGCCGACGACTTTCATCAATCGCCGGTTGCTGTAACGGAATAACCGTTGCACCCTGCTTTTTTGCATCGTCCAATAAATGAATTAACCGCTGAAAATGCTGTACATTGATGATCGAGGTATAGGCACTGTTATCTAGCGCATTAGGGTATTGCTGTGCGAACGCATTTCGCATCCCCTCAATTAACGGCTCTTGCTGTACCTGTGCACACATCAGATAATCAGGCGCGATGCAGGTTTGCCCCGCATTGAGTGATTTTCCAAAGATAATAGTACGGGCAATTTGAGTGGCATCACTGTCAGGAGCGACCAATACTGGGCTTTTCCCCCCCAACTCTAAGGTTACTGGGGTTAAATTTTCAGCCGCTGCACGCATTACTTTGCGCCCGATAGCCGATGAGCCGGTAAACACAATATGGTTAAACGGTAAACGGGAAAACTCAGCCCCCACACTAGCACCACCATGAATAACGCCGACCTCCTCATGGCTAAAAGCATCCGTCAGTAATTTATTCAGTACACGGTTAGTTTCCGGGGTATATTCTGATAATTTGAGCAATACACGGTTACCAGCAGCCAACGCCGTAATCAGCGGCAGTAACGCTAAATTCACCGGATAATTCCATGGGGCAATGATTCCCACCACACCCACCGGCTGATACTCAACCCACGCTTTTCCCGGCCGGAATACCAGATCAACCGGTCGTTTCTCCGGTTTCATCCAGCCAGACAGGTTTTTCAAGGTATAGCGCAATAACGCATAACATGGCATTAAATCTGCCATGCGGCTCTCCATCTCTGAGCGGCCAGCGAAGTCTTTATCCATTGCGCTAATCAGATCATGTTCATGTTGTTTCAGTGCCCCGCGAAGCTGTAATAGCCAATGCCTGCGCATTGATATATCGGGGTTTGAATTGATATCAAAGGCCTCTTTGACTCGGTTAAATGCGAGTTGTGCGGCACTCATGAACCTGACTCCTTTGGCTTGGTATGACAATACAGTGTATCAATAACACGCATGCATTCGGGCGACCTGCAAAACGCAGGATAGGTGTTACTTTGCCATAATAAGAGCGTCTGTGGCTATGCTGCACTGGTAACAAACTCAGCAGAGTATTGCAAAACTCAGAGTGTCTGCATAACAGCCCCTTAATTTCAATCCTCTACATTTTGATACCACCAGATGCCACACAAGCTACAGTGCTAAATTAAAATACGTGACAAGTTTTTTTTCAGCAAACCTTCCCCGATACCTTTGACATCCGTTAGCTGCTCAATACGTAAAAATGTGCCGTTTTTTGTGCGGTGATCCACTATCGCTTGCGCTTTATTTTTGCCAATACCCACTAACACACGGTCAAGCTCATCGGCGGTTGCCGTATTAATATTAACCTGCTCTGATTTTTCCGCAGACTCCGTCTGTTTAGTTACAGACGTTTTCCCCGCGGAGGTTGTCGGTGAGCTTGAAATTGCACTGCGGCTTTTATCCTGTTCAATATTTTCAATCGGGATACCGTTGATAATATAACGTTCAGTTTGCGCATACAGTTCGGTATTTACCGAGAAATAACAGAGCATAAAACACAAGAAACCGCATGATAAGCGTTTAACTTGGCTAGATATTTTTTGATATATGTTTTTTTGGCACACAGTGCACTCCCTCTTTTATTCCGTGAACAACGCAGCCCATTGAGCGAAAACTCTGCCTGCTCAGAAAAAAAGAGTCTATCTGCGGTTTACCAAAAAGCAAAAAGCCGCAAAAGCGGCTTTTTGTTGTTGCAGTGAATTGCAGCAGTAGCGGAATATTATTCTACGTTTGCTAAATCACCGTATTTAATCTCGGTATTCGCACGTAAGCTCGCCAACATTGCCATAAAGGTGGTATTCATTTCACCATTTAGCTGCTGCTGGGCAAACATTTTGGCCATTTCCGGATTATTTTCACTCTTTACTTTCAACAGTTCAACCACGACAACATCACCTTTATTGTCTTGGCTTACGCCATACACAGGTTTATTGTCTTGTGGTTTTGCCAAATTGAAAACAACGGTGGCTAATTGCTGATCCGGCGCGTTACGTTGTAACGTTTGAGATTGACCAAACTCAACAGAAACCGCTTTTAACGCTTCATCACCTTTACCAGCTTTCAGCGCAGTCAGCAACTTATCACCCTCTGCACGAGCAACTGCTTCAGCTTTCTGACGTTTTAGCAACGCAGTAATTTCAGCGCTAACATCAGCAAATGGCTTACGCGCTTCGTTTTTATGCTCAACTACTCGAATAACAAAAGCGTGCTCGTCATCCACCGAGATAACGTCTGAGTTTGCATTACCGTTGATCAGATCATCACTAAAAATAGCCTTTACAACATCAGGGTAATTCAGTGCTGTCGGTACGTTTTTCTCATCAAACAAACCGGTTTCCTGAATCTTCACGCCGGTAGCCGCTTCAACATCATCCAATGAATCCGGATTTTCAAAGGCTTTATCACTGGCTTTTTGTTGCAGAGCGTAGAACTCATTCATTGCCGTGGTTTGACGCAGCTGCTTGGCAACATCGTCACGCACTTCTGACAGCGGGCGAACTTGTTCCGGTTGAATATCATCTAAACGGATCACATGATAACCAAACTGGGTTTTCACGATAGCCGAAACATCACCTTTAGCTGTCAGAGCAAATGCAGCCTGATCGAAGGCAGGATCCATGACCCCCTTGTCTGTCCAACCCAGCTCACCACCTTTACGGCCAGAGAACTTATCTTCTGATTTGTCTTTTGCCAGAGTGGCAAAGTCAGCCCCTTTTTTCAGCTCAGCTTCGATAGCTTGTGCCGCTTTCTCATTACTCACCAGAATATGGCTCAACTTACGACGCTCAGGCTGGCTAAAACGGGCTTTGTTCTCTTGGTAATACTGGCTGATGGTTGCATCATCCACTTTTACCGCTTTTTGCAGCTCAGAAGCGTTAATTTCAACGTAACGCACTTTCGCTTGTTCTGGAGACATAAAACGAGTTGGGTTCTTCTCGTAATAGTCTTTCAGCTCTTGCTCGGTCACTGATTGCGCTGCTTCAAGCGGTTGTACTGCAATAGTAGCTAAGCGGACATCACGCTCTTGTGTCAGCAGTGCAAATGTCTGGTCACTCTCTTTTGGCAACACAAAATCACTGCCGGTAAACGCCGACAATAGTTGCTGGCGAACCATTTGCTGGCGCATATATTCACTGAACGCATCAGGTGTAAAACCTGCACGCTGAATCAAATCCAGATATTGTGCGTTATCAAAACGCCCCTCTTTCTGGAATTCAGGCATAGTCACAATGCCCTGCTTGATTTGATCATCGCTAACACGCAAATCGAGTGATTTGGCATATTGATTTAGCAATACATCATCAATCAGGCGGTTTAATACCTCTTTACGCAGCATAGTCAGGTAATTAGGGTCAGCTGCCAGCGTATTAAAGTTATCACCCATACGCTGTTGTAAGTTGGTGCGCTCTGTTTGGAACGCCTGCTCGAACTGCTGGCGAGTGATCTCTTGTCCATCGACTTTAGCAACATAGTTGCTATTCGCGCTGAGGAATCCTTGAACGCCGGTCAGTACGAACGACAGAATAATGATACCGAGCACAACTTTGAGAGCGATGCTATGTTGCGCTTCGCGCAATTTGTCCATCATGAGTTGACAATGCTCCGTCTTGTTACGCTGTCAAATAAGAAAAAAAGCGCATCAAATGATGCGCCTTGCAATCATAACAAAATGTTGATTATTGTAGACGCAGCAACATTTTGCACAGGTTATCTGTGATTAGCTATTTACCGCATCTTTAAGCGTTTTACCCGAGCGAAAACCCGGTACTTTCGCGGCTTCAATAGCAATCTCTTTACCGGTTTGTGGATTACGGCCAGTGCGCGCAGCGCGTTCACGCACAGCAAAAGTACCAAAACCCACCAATGCAACTTGATCACCTGATTTCAGTGTATCAGTTACAGAATCAATGAATGCATCTAGCGCACGGCCAGCAGCCGCTTTTGAAATATCTGCATCAGTTGCAATTTTGTCAATCAGTTGAGATTTATTCACTCTTCATCCCCTCTAAGAATCTCATATCATGCCCGACACTATCCTTTAGGGTCACGATGGCGCTTTTATATCAGTCTTACCCAGCCTTGGCAAGCAGCGCAAACGCTGGGTTGTTTAAGTTACAAGCCACGTAACACAAGGGATTAACAGCTTTAACCTTGTTACGTTGCTGGCTACGGTAACTGCGCAAAAAAAGACTGGCAAGGTCAGAAAACCAAACCAGTCTGTATTTCTCAGCGCTTCTTGCTATAGATCACGCTTTTGCTGTTGGGAAATCAACCCCAAACGGGCTGTTTTCTAAGGCAATGCTCAAGACCTGATCAATTTTACTGACTGGATGAATCTGCAAATCAGCAATAACATTGTCAGGGATCTCTTCCAGATCACGGCGATTCTCTTCCGGAATCAGTACCACTTTGATGCCACCACGGTGTGCCGCGAGCAGCTTCTCTTTAAGGCCACCAATCGGTAACACCTGACCACGTAAGGTAATTTCACCCGTCATGGCAACATCAGCGCGTACCGGATTACCGGTCAGGCATGAGACCAGCGCAGTACACATTGCAATACCCGCACTCGGCCCATCTTTAGGAGTAGCCCCTTCCGGCACATGCACATGGATATCGCGTTTTTCATAAAAATCGCTATTAATCCCGAGTTTTTCAGCACGTGCACGAACCACTGTCATTGCCGCTTGAATAGACTCTTGCATCACTTCACCGAGTGAACCGGTATAGGTCAGCTTACCTTTACCCGGAACAGATGCGGTTTCAATGGTCAGCAGATCACCACCCACTTCTGTCCACGCCAAACCGGTAACTTCACCGATGTGATTTTCACCATCACTCTTACCATAATCATAACGCTGTACACCAAGGTACTCTTTGAGGTTTTCAGCGTTAATCGTAATGCTCTTGAGTGATTTATCGAGCAGCAAGTTTTTCACGGCTTTGCGGCATAGTTTAGAGATTTCACGCTCTAGGCTACGCACGCCCGCTTCACGAGTGTAGTAACGAATAATGCTAATTAATGCGCTGTCATCAACAGTCAGCTCATTGCCTTTCAGCGCATTACGCTCGATTTGCTTCGAAAGCAAATAGCGTTTTGCGATATTCAGCTTCTCATCTTCGGTATAACCGGAAAGACGGATCACTTCCATACGGTCAAGCAGTGGGCCGGGGATATTCATTGAGTTCGAGGTTGCCACGAACATCACATCCGACAGGTCATAGTCAACTTCAAGGTAATGATCGTTAAACGCTACGTTCTGCTCAGGATCAAGTACCTCTAACAATGCTGATGCGGGATCTCCGCGCATATCAGATGCCATCTTGTCGATCTCATCGAGCAAGAACAATGGGTTTTTAACGCCCACTTTCGCCATTTTTTGGATCAATTTACCTGGCATTGAGCCGATATAAGTACGGCGATGGCCTCGGATCTCGGCTTCATCACGCACGCCGCCCAATGCCATACGGACATATTTACGCCCCGTCGCCTGTGCAATAGATTGCCCCAGTGACGTTTTACCCACACCCGGTGGGCCAACCAGACACAGGATCGGGCCTTTAATTTTGTTAATACGGCTTTGTACTGCCAGATATTCCAAAATACGCTCTTTGACGCGATCTAAACCATAGTGATCTTGATCAAGGATCTCTTGCGCTTTAGCGATATCTTTTTTCACTTTGCTGCGCTGATGCCAAGGCACTTGCAGCATCCAATCAATATAGCCACGCACTACAGTTGCTTCTGCTGACATCGGTGACATCATTTTTAATTTTTGCAGTTCAGCTTCCGTTTTCTCACGCGCTTCTTTCGGCATTTTTGCCGCTTCAATTTTCTGTTTTAAGCCTTCGAACTCATCGGGAACATCATCCATTTCGCCGAGTTCTTTCTGAATAGCCTTCATTTGCTCATTCAGATAGTACTCACGCTGGCTTTTTTCCATCTGCTTTTTAACGCGGTTACGAATGCGCTTTTCAACTTGCAGCAGATCGATTTCTGATTCCATCATTGCCATCAGATACTCAAGACGCTCAGAGACATTGGTCATCTCTAATACTGTTTGCTTATCTTTTATTTTCAATGACATGTGTGCAGCAATGGTATCAGCCAAGCGTGCAGGATCATCAATTCCAGCCAATGAAGTGAGCACTTCTGGTGGGATCTTTTTATTTAGCTTAATGTAACCTTCAAACTGAGTAATCACAGTACGAACGCGTACATCTTGCTCGGTATCATCTGCCACTGTGGTGGTTAAGAATTCAGCTTGAGCAGAGAAGAATTCGTCACTGTCGGCCAGAAGGATGATTTTTGCGCGCTGCTGCCCTTCTACTAAAACTTTAACCGTGCCATCAGGCAGTTTCAGCATTTGTAAAATAGTGGCAACAGTACCAATTTGGTGCAAATCAGCGGCTACAGGCTCATCGGTTGCGGCATCTTTTTGTGCCACTAATAGGATTTGTTTATCCTGCTCCATTGCCGCTTCTAGGCAGCGAATGGATTTTTCTCGCCCCACGAACAGTGGGATAACCATGTGCGGATAGACCACAACATCACGCAGAGGCAATACAGGAATATCAATTCGCTCGGAACGCTCCAGGTTCATAGAACTCTCTCTTAAGACTTAGCTTCCGCCAAATATAATTGTTATCTGAATATATGGGGTCAGAAAAATAGGATTCAACAGCTAAGCAGATAACTTCCCAAAGAAAAAAGAAGGGCAAAGAAAAAGGGAAGGTTTCCCTTCCCTTTGTCAATGCGTTGCCTGTATTTACGTTCGGCTAACCGGCACTTTTTGTCAAGTCCCGTTTTGTCTTGCTGACAACAGAGCGACAAAAATAGGGGTTAACCATACATTAATCGGCGTTAGAGGCTTGTGCTTCTGGCTTTGCGTAGATCAAGGTAGGTGCAGCAGTATTGTTAATGACAGCTTCATTAACAATCACTTTTTCCACGCCTTCTAAAGAAGGTAAGTCATACATGGTATCAAGCAATACAGCTTCTACGATTGAGCGCAATCCGCGAGCACCTGTCTTACGGGCCAGTGCTTTTTTGGCAATGGCAATCAGGGCATCTTCTTGGAACTCAAGCTGCACGCCTTCAAGATCAAACAGGGCTTGGAACTGCTTGGTCAGCGCGTTCTTCGGCTCTTGCAAGATCTGAATCAGTGCCGCTTCATCAAGCTCGGTTAATGTTGCGACAACCGGCAGACGACCAATAAACTCTGGGATCAAACCAAATTTGATCAGATCTTCAGGCTCAACTTGGGTGAAAAGTTCACTCAGGCCAAACTTATCATCTTTGCCTTTCACCTGCGCACCAAAACCAATGCCGGTACCGGTGTTAAGGCGCTGCTCAACCACTTTATCCAAACCGGCAAATGCACCGCCGCAGATAAACAGAATTTTTGAGGTGTCAACCTGCAAAAACTCTTGTTGTGGGTGCTTACGGCCACCTTGCGGAGGCACAGCGGCAACAGTTCCT
Source organism: Plesiomonas sp. ISS29 (assembly GCF_056522795.1). Classification (NCBI taxonomy): domain Bacteria; kingdom Pseudomonadati; phylum Pseudomonadota; class Gammaproteobacteria; order Enterobacterales; family Enterobacteriaceae; genus Plesiomonas; species Plesiomonas sp. ISS29. The sequence continues at coordinate 1,804,570 of NZ_JAWRZQ010000001.1, read as the reverse complement.
TCAATCAGTTTCAGCAATGCCTGCTGGACACCTTCACCGGAAACATCACGGGTGATTGACGGGTTATCTGATTTGCGTGAAATTTTATCAATTTCATCAATGTAGACGATACCGCGCTGTGCTTTGGAGACATCATAGTCACACTTTTGCAGCAGCTTTTGAATGATGTTTTCAACATCTTCACCCACATAACCCGCTTCGGTTAATGTGGTAGCATCGGCCATTGTAAATGGCACATCAAGCAGGCGAGCCAGTGTTTCGGCCAGTAATGTTTTACCACTACCGGTTGGGCCAATCAGCAGGATATTACTTTTACCCAATTCCACGCCGTTGTTGGTGTCACCGTTACGTAACCGCTTATAGTGGTTATATACGGCTACTGCCAATACTTTTTTGGCATGATCTTGGCCAATCACGTAATCGTTAAGATGATTACGGATTTCATGTGGTGTTGGTAATGCACTGCGATCACGACGTGGAGACAGCTCTTTGATCTCTTCGCGGATGATGTCGTTACACAGATCGACACATTCATCGCAGACATACACCGACGGCCCTGCAATCAGCTTGCGTACCTCATGCTGGCTCTTGCCGCAAAAGGAGCAATACAACAGTTTGCCAGACCCGTCTTTGCGCTTATCTGTCATTCGTAAACCTCTTATCAGGGCTCAGCCCCGGAACCTGATAGACCTAATGTTGAGTGTATATCAGCTTCCGGAATTTGCCGCTATTACTCGCGATGGCTGAGTACTGCATCAACCAGACCGTATTCCACCGCTTCCTGAGCAGACATGAAATTATCGCGGTCAGTATCGCGCTCGATTTTTTCCAGTGGCTGGCCGGTATGGAATGCCAACGTTTCATTCAGTTTCAGTTTCGTTTTCAGGATCTCTTGTGCATGAATCTGAATGTCAGACGCTTGCCCCTGGAAACCGCCCAATGGCTGGTGAATCATAACCCGACCATTCGGTAAACAAAAGCGTTTGCCCTTCGCGCCACCAGCAAGTAAGAACGCGCCCATTGAGCAAGCTTGCCCCATACATACGGTGCTGACATTAGGTTTGATGAACTGCATGGTGTCATAAATAGACATCCCTGCGGTAACTGAACCACCCGGTGAGTTGATGTATAAATAGATATCTTTCTCAGGATTCTCTGATTCAAGGAATAACAGCTGGGCGACGATTAGGTTCGCCATGTGATCCTCTACCTGCCCGGTCAAAAAGATGACACGCTCTTTTAGCAGGCGGGAATAGATATCATAAGATCGCTCACCACGCGATGTCTGTTCAACGACCATTGGCACCAAGGCCATACGGGTGGTGAAATCATCCTGTTTTGCGTTGTATGACATTGTCTTCTCCCCAATAGAAAAATGGCCCGAGTGATGCTTCACCCGAGCCATAGATAGCAGAAGAGCCGGAATTAAGTCAAATACTTAGGTCGGCTCATAGCACTTAGGCTGCCGGTGCTTGGTTCATCAGCTCATCAAAGGTCGCTGATTTTTCAGTGACATTTGCTTTCGCCAGAACAGCATCAATCGCTTGTTCTTCCAGAGCAACATTACGCATGTTGTTCATCAGTTCTTCATTTTTCGCGTAATATGCAACAACTTCAGATGGATCTTCGTACGCAGAAGCCATGTCTTCAATCAGTGCATTTACACGTGCGTCGTCTGCTTTCATTTCGCTGGTTTTGATAACTTCACCCAGCAGCAAGCCGATTTGTACGCGACGACGAGCTTGTTCTTCGAACAACTCACGTGGCAGTTCAAACGCTTTGTTGCCTTGTGCGCCAAAACGCTGTGCAGCTTGCTGACGCAGTACGTCAATTTCGCCGTCGATCAGCGGAGTTGGGATATCAAACTCATTTGCCGCTAGCAGACCGTCAAGAACTTGAGTTTTCACGCGGGTTTTCACTGCGGTGCTCAGTTCACGGGTCATGTTTTTGCGGATTTCAGCTTTCAGGCCATCAATTGAACCATCAGCAACGCCAAAACGTTGTACGAATTCAGCAGTCAGTTCTGGCAGCTCGCGCTCTTCAACTTGCTTCAATACGATAGCAAACTGAGCTGCTTTACCTTTCAGGTTTTCTGCATGGTATTCAGCTGGGAAAGTCACTTCGATAGTGAACTCTTCGCCCGCTTTGTGACCAACGATACCCTCTTCAAAACCAGGGATCATACGGCCTTGGCCCATTGCCAGCGCAAAGTCAGTGGCCTTGCCGCCTTCGAACACTTCGCCATCTACAGAGCCGGTAAAGTCAACAGTTACGCGGTCTTCAGCTTCTGCTGCGCGATCTGCTGCTTTCCAAGTTGCTTGCTGCTTACGCAGTACGTCGATCATGTTTTCAACGTCAGCGTCAGTCACTTCAACAACTGGCTTCTCTACAGCGATGGTATCCAGACCCTGCAGGGTGATTTCTGGGTACACTTCAAATGTTACTGCAAAAGAGAAATCCTGACCTTCTACCATTTCACTTGGGGTAAAAGTAGGTGCGCCAGCTGGATTGATCTTCTCTTTGATAATAGCGTCAATGAAGTTGCGTTGCATAACTTCACCAACAACATCTTGACGTACAGACTGGCCATAACGCTTGGCAACCAGGCTCATTGGAACTTTACCTTTACGGAAGCCATCTACACGTACATTTTTAGCCATACGCTGCAGTTCGTTACGAACGGCGGTTTCAATAGCGTCAGCCGCTACGGTGATGGTCATGCGGCGCTCAAGGCCTTGAGTTGTCTCAACGGAAACGTGCATCTTTTACCTCAAAAAAATCCTCAGTGCTCGGTATGATGAGCTGCTCACTTCCGTGTAGCACGAAAATAACACGCTGTATCAGTTACCGAACACAACCGATATATTTCTGTTATCGGAATGTCCCGAGTACAGTATGGAAAAGTAGACGAGGCATTATAGCGGTGGTATCAGGGGGAGTCGAGTTAACAGAAGGTCTGAGGTGTGTTTGCGCTCAATTTTCCGGCAACATTGGCTGGTTAAAGCGTGTGCAAGGGCATCAGATGATTCTTTTGCGTGATAAATCGTATAATTATCAGGCCAATCAATGAGAAATATAAAAGCAAAAAATGCGCTATAAATAATAAAAGCTGCTTAGCACATGGCCATAGCAGCTTTTGTTTGGGGTTAACCCAGTGTCGAATCAACCGATAACGCTCACTATACCTACAAATCTACACCCATAAATAATGGTTGGCAGTAGCGTTAAACGGTGATGCTACTAACATCTGATGATCCTAACATCTAACGCGCACAATTATTGCGGTTCGCTTGGCGCAGTAACATCTAGCGGTAAACCTGAACGGCGCGCAACCTCTTTTTCTGCTGCAACATTGTCAGTTTTAGCATCTAAAATAAAGCTTTGTACCGATGCGCTAAATGGGATCACCATAGTTTGTGGATCATCGTTATCATTTTTTGACAGCGGCTGATGCACTTCCATATAGCGCTTGCCATCAGGTTCTACTGAGACTTTGATAGGATCGTTGACGATTTGTACCCGCGTACCTACTGGCACTTTATCAAACAGCGCTTCAATATCATCAGGGCGTAAACGGATACATCCGGCACTAACGCGCATGCCAATACCGAAGTTTGCGTTAGTACCATGAATCAGATACTCGCCATTGCCTTTTGCCAAACGCAGTGCAAATAACCCCATTGGGTTTTCCGGCCCTGCCGGTACAACTGCGGGCAGTGAGATACCTTGAGCTGCATACTCTTTACGGGTATTTGCCGTTGGTGTCCATGTCGGGTTAGCACGCTTAGAGATAATGGTGGTAACCATAGTGGGTGTAGAGCGCCCTACACGGCCAATACCGATGGGGTACACTTCGACAACATTGCTGCCTTTCGGGTAATAATAGAGACGCAGCTCGGCCAGATTGAGCACTATCCCTTCACGCGGTGTTTCAGGCAGTAGCATAGTTGTTGGAATGCGCAGCTCCATACCGGTTTGCGGCAGGAACGGATCAACTGTCGGGTTCGCTTCTAACATGGCGATTAAACCGACCTGATAACGGGCCGCAATGGTTTCTAATGACTCACCATTTCCGGGTACAGTGTAGATCTCTTCAGTACCGATTAAACGGCTACCAACAGGAGGCAGCGGATAAGATGCAGCCAGTGCATGTGGCACGGCAGCCATTGCCAGCGCAGACACCAGCAAGCCGGCAAGTAGACGAACAGCTTTCATTAATGACCCCAAAAGAGCATAGATTCATTCTTTAATCCGATCATAGTGATACGATCATTCAGAATGGCCAGTGCGAAATAGACAGTAAAGTAATGCCATTGCCAGTATCAATGGCTGAAAAAAAAGCACATTGTGTACTGAATATGACAACATCAAGCGCTATATTAAATAATGTATTCAGCTAACAATAAACTTTTTTATATAAAAATTTTTTACTGTGAAGTGAATACCCTATTTTTGCAAAATGGCTCGCAAAACCTTCCGCAAAATAGAGAGAGCTAGCGCCTAAAAACAAAAAAGAGGCCAGATATGCTGACCTCTTTTTTATTTTGCCACGGGTTACTTGATCACCCGTATGAGCATCAGGTTTAAGCTATCTCATCAGCCACAACAGGGGTTTCTTCGGCCACAATACCGTCATTCTCTGCCATTTTGTCAACACACATTGCCAAAGCGCCATCACCTGTGACGTTACAGGCCGTACCAAACCCATCTTGTGCCAAGTGCAAGGCAATTTGCAGGCCCAGCATCGCTTCGCTAAAGCCTAGCATAGTGCCCAGTAATCCAAGTGCGGCCATCACAGCGCCACCCGGTGCGCCCGGTGCGGCCACCATGGTAATTCCCAGCATCATGATAAACGGCAGCATTTCGGTAAAACTCGGGATATGTGCGTAGCCATTCATCAGCATCACCGCACAGGCTACGGTAACAATACTGATTGCTGAACCGGCCATGTGAATATTTGCACACAGGGGAACAACAAAGTTAGAGATACTTTTGCTCGTACCACACACCTGAGCCTGACGCAGTGTCACCGGCAGAGTTGCCGCAGATGACATTGTACCCAGCGCGGTAAAGTAAGCCGGCATCATGGTTTTGAGCAGGGTTAACGGTGAGCGCTTCACAATTGCAGCAGTAGTAATAAACTGGAATGTCAGCCACAACCAATGCAGTACCACTACCAGTACCAAGACCAAACTGAAGGTTTTCAGGGTGGCAAATACTGTGCCCTGTACGGTCATATCCGCAAATACACCGGCAATATAAAATGGTAGAGCTGGGATCATAAACTTGCTCAACAGCAGCTCGATAATATCACGGCCCTGATCGCTCAATTTTTTCATCTCAGCACTGCTGGTAGCCACAATGCCCAGACCAAAAACAAAAGCCAGCACCAGTGCGCTCATCACGCCCATTACCGGCGGAATTTGCAAGGTCATCAGCGGCTCTAACTTGCGAACGGGTTCGGCAAGCTGTCCAGCATGGCTTAACAGTGTCGGCATGATCTCGACCGAAGCAAGATAAGCGAGGAAACCGGCACCCACTGTAGAGGCATAAGCAAGCCCAACCGTTTTCCCCAGTAGCTTACCTGAGTTCTTTGGCAAGCTGGCAATACCACTGGTAACAAAAAACAGAATAAGTAACGGTATCGTGAAGCCAATCATTTGGCTAATCAATACCTTAGCGGTAATCAGTACTCGGATTAAGAAGTCTGGTGCAAAAAGACCACATAAAACACCAAAAGCAATACCTGCTAGCAGGCGCAAAATTAATTTCATCGTTCCCTCTCTTAATTACATCATTTGGGGCATCTTGATTACGGCGGCATTTTTAGCATGCAAATAGCATATTTTCCGCTTTTAATAGTTAAAAGCATCGTGTTAGTCATAAAAAACACTGCATATCAACTAGTGGTAACGTTTCAGCTCTAAATTCCTATGCATAAAAAAAGCCGGCAGTTTCCTGTCGGCTTAATGGACATTCTTTGTCAAAAAGAGGGTTTATCGTTCCCAATAAGACTCTTCTAGACTGTCTTCACGCTCAGGTAGGCCACGGGTTAAACGCGGAGAGTGCTGGTTTAATACCTGATAACTCACACGGTTAGCGTATTTACATACCTGTGCCAGTGAGGAGTATGTCATGAAGGTACAGGCGTGCTTACTGGAGTTCGGCACATTACTGCGGTGGTAGTGGTTGGCTGCCATATCATGCAAAATAGCTGACAGTGCACCATCACCTGCCCCGTTGGTGTTCATGATCTTCTCAGGCCCACCCATATACGGGCAGATATGTGAGTAGATACGTTTTGGCGTTACACAGGCGGCACGGTGCATCGGGCGGCTGAATTCGTACAGATTAAATTCAGGAATAACGCCCGGCAACAGTGGATGCTGTGTTTGGCGTAACGTACTTTCATCAGTGTAACCGGCCATATACAGACCCACTGGCCCAGCAGTACAGAGCACCAGATCAACCCAATCTAACGCTTTATCTGATGCCGCTAGTGGATCTTCAATCCCGGTTAATGCCGCCGCTTCCTCTTCATTCATCGCTACCATAGAGATGTTTTCTTTGAGGAAATCACGCCACCATTGTGGATTTTCTTCAATCAGAATTTTTGTGCCAAGAGTCAGTACTACTGGCACATCATGCTTTTTCGCATACTCAATGGCGCGCAAGGTGGCTTCTGACATCGGCTCACCCGGTTTACAACGCAGCAGATAGGATGTCAGCACCAGTGCTGAAGCACCGGCAACAACCTCTTCCGGAATGCTATCGGGGTGCAGCTGATCCATACAGCCGGGGCTGATGGCAAACGTGCGCTCGCCGTTTTCAGAAATCAGTGCAAAGCAGCGCCCAATCGGGCCATCTACCGGTTGCAGATAATCCAGATCCAAACGGCTTGAGGTGTTGCACAAATAGCGGTAAGCGTAACCACCAATTTCGATACGGCTGCACATCACACCCAGCATGATTGATTTATCATCAGCCAGTACCGAGTAATTGTGCAGGGTATTGCCAATCGTACCGCCCGCAAATTCATGCGTAATCAGGCTGCGATCTTTTAATTCACGGTACAGCGCTTCAGCAACGGCATCTTCAATAACCGAAGAGTGCCCTTTACTCAGCCCATAACGCGACAAAAAATCTTCATCAACACGGGCTTCAATATCAACCAACGTTTGATCGATACCGACCACATACGCGGTACTGACTTCACTCTCTGCTGCACGCATTTGATTAATCAGTAGAGGATCGCGCGCACTGACAGGAAAATAGTGTTTTGATTTACGTTGGCCGGGAAATTTCATCGTTCAGATCCAGAAAAGGCTGTGGACAATCAGCGTATATCGCGAATTCTATCACAAAATAGTGTAAACAGAATGAATCCTAATGCACTAATCTGCTACCAATTTTCTATTTCGTGGTGCACTAAAGACTGCAATAGCACGATATGTGCAGGATCGGCATTCAGTGCCGGAACGTAAGTAAACACCTCGCCCCCTGCATGCAAAAAGATCTCTCTGTTTTGCTCGGTAATCTCTTCGAGTGTTTCCAGACAATCGGCAGAAAATGCCGGACACACTACACCCAGTGTCTTAACGCCCTGCTTAGGCAATGCTTTAAGCGTATGATCAGTATAGGGCTGTAACCAAACTTCGCGCCCAAACCGTGATTGATAGGTATGCAGATATTGTGTTTCTGCCAACCCTAACGCCTGTGCAACCTGCTCGGTAGTGGTCTGACATTGGGCGGCATACTGATCGCCCTCATCCACATAACGCTGTGGAATCCCGTGATACGAAAAGATCAGTTTATCCGGCAGTTGCGGCAGGTGCTGGCGGATACTTTTTGCCAGTGCCGCAATGTAGAGCGGATGATCATGATAGTCACGAATAAAACGAATAGCCGGTATATTTCGGCGGCCTTTCAGTGCTTTTGTCAGGCCATCCCACACAGCAGCAGTGGTAGAGCTTGAATATTGTGGAAACAGCGGCAGCACCACAAGGTTTGTAACCCCTTTTGATTGCAGCTGATCAAGAGCGTGCGATAACGAAGGGTTGCCGTAGGTCATTGCCAGTTCAACTGGAATATCATGCCCCTGCTGCTGAAACTGAGAATACAGCGCCTGCTGCTGTTGGCGGGAGAATGCCAGCAACGGAGAGCCGTCATCACGCCATACCGACTGATACAGCTTTGCTACCCGAGGCGCACGAATCGGCAGGATCACACCATGCAGTAACGGGCACCAGAGCCAGCGGCTCAGATCAACTACCCGCTTATCATGCAAAAACTCACCCAGATAGCGTTTTACCGCTGCCGGTGTGGGTGCATCCGGCGTGCCTAAATTAACCAGCAACACCCCATACTGTTTCTGAGCCATCAATCGCCGCTCCTTATGCTAAAAATAGAGGCTGTATCCACCCCGCTACAGGTTAACTCACCGGTACAATAGATGAATTCAGACTCTAAACTGGCTATACAAAAAAGGTGGCTAAGCCACCTTTTATTATCTTTTTGTAACGCTATTCTGCCATTTTAGCGCGTATCGAGTATTAACCCAGAATAGTCGCTAACTCTTGGCTGATGGTATCAACGTTACGTGTACCGTCTAATTTGAAATAACGGGTCTGGCCTGCATCGGCTTCTTTATTGTAATAAGCCACCAGAGGTTCGGTCTGGTCATGATAAATGGCTAAACGCTTACGTACGGTTTCAGCTTCATCATCCACACGGATAATCAAGTCTTCACCGCTCACGTCATCTTTACCTTCCACTTTTGGCGGATTGTACACAACGTGGTAAACACGGCCTGATGCCGGATGTACCCGACGGCCACTCATGCGATCAACAATAACCTGATCAGGCACATCAAATTCCAGTACGAAATCAACCGCAATACCGGCCTCTTTCATTGCATCAGCTTGTGGAATCGTGCGCGGGAAGCCATCAAGCAAGAAACCGTTACGGCAATCTTCTTGCGCTACACGCTCTTTGACCAAAGAGATGATCAGCTCATCAGTAACTAGCTGACCTGCATCCATGATTGCTTTCGCTTGTAAACCCAGCTCGGTTCCAGCTTTTACCGCAGCACGCAGCATATCACCGGTTGAGATTTGCGGAATTCCGTATTTCTCCATGATGAACTGCGCTTGAGTGCCTTTACCTGCACCCGGAGCACCGAGCAGAATAATACGCATAGATGATTCCTCTCTCTTAGAATTCAAGATAATAATGAAGGGTATAATTTTTTTAGGGATAAACCATAACACTGACTCAGCGCCAAACTCAAGATCAGCACCTGTTATCGCCGTGCTTCCGGCAATAAAAACCAGATTATGTTGAATATTTAAGCAATAAATACAAAATAAAACGCCGCCAGTACAAAGACAAGCGGCGTTAATACGGTGGCTAAATTTGATGCATATCAGGTCTCTGTTATGCTTTTATACCACGGATACTACTGCGTACATTACGCGGTTAACAGCTGGTTCATGCGGCGGATAAAGGCGCTTGGATCTTCTAAGTTACCGCGCTCTGCCAGCATAGCTTGCTCTAGTAGCAGCTCAACCCACTCGTTAAATTGCAGCTCATCACTGGTATCAGCCACTTTTTTCACCAGCATATGCTCAGGGTTTAGCTCAAACACATACTTGATTTCAGGGGCTTTCTGACCTGCAGAAGCAAACAGTTTAGCCATTTGAGTCGTCATTTCATCTGACTCGGTTGTAACCAGTGCCGGCGTACCGGTTAAACGGTGGGTCAGGCGTACATCTTTCACGCGCTCGCCCAGGTAACCTTTCACACGCTCAACAAAAGAGGTGAATTCAGCGTCGGCTTCCTTCTGCTTCTCTTCCTCTTCTTTATCTGCCAGCGCGCCCAGATCTAGATCTGCTTTAGTCACAGACTGGAACTGTTTGCCGTCAAACTCGGTCAGGTAGCTCATCATCCACTCGTCAATACGCTCGGATAACAGCAGAACCTCAATGCCTTTTTTGTTGAACAACTCAAGGTGCGGGCTGTTCTTGGCAGCGGCGTAACTATCGGCAGTGATAAAGTAGATCTTCTCCTGCCCTTCTTTCATGCGGCTGACATAGTCGGCCAGCGCCACATTTTGAACATCGTTATCATTTTGGGTGGAAGCAAAGCGCAGCAGTTTTGCGATAGTCTCTTTGTTCGCGCTGTCTTCTGCCGGGCCCTCTTTCATCACCAGACCAAACTCGTTCCAGAAAGTCTGGTACTTCTCGGCATCGGTTTTTGCCAGTTTTTCCAGCATCTGCAACACACGCTTAGTACAAGCACTGCGCAAGCTTTGGGTGATACGGGTATCTTGCAAAATTTCGCGTGAAACGTTCAACGGCAGATCATTAGAGTCAATCAGACCACGAACAAAGCGCAGATATGTCGGCATGAACTGCTCGGCATCATCCATAATAAATACGCGCTGTACATACAGTTTCAGACCGTGCTTGTGGTCGCGATTCCACATATCCCAAGGCGCATGTGCTGGGATATACAGCAAGCTGGTGTACTCCTGCTTGCCCTCAACACGGTTGTGGCTCCAGCTCATCGGGTCAGAGAAGTCGTGCGAGATATGCTTATAAAACTCGTTATACTCTTCGTCAGACACATCGGCTTTGTTGCGGGTCCACAAGGCTTGCGCTTTGTTGATTTTCTCCCACTTCAGATCGCCTTCACTGCCATCTTCGTTCTGCTCACGGCTCTGAATTTCAACCGGCAGGCTGATATGATCAGAGTATTTACCGATGATAGAGCGCAAACGCCAGTCATCTAAAAACTCATGCTCATCGGCACGTAAATGCAGGGTGATTTCAGTACCGCGATCGGCTTTGGTAATATCGGCAACGGTATAATCACCTTCACCGGCTGATTCCCAGAATACGCCCTGATCAGCGCTTACACCGGCTGCACGCGTACGTACGGTAACTTTATCAGCCACAATAAATGCAGAGTAGAAACCCACACCGAACTGGCCGATAAGCTGGCTATCTTTGGCCTGATCAGAGCCGATTGACTCTAAAAATGCTTTAGTACCTGATTTTGCAATGGTACCCAAGTGATCAATGACATCAGCACGGGTCATACCAATACCGTTATCACTGATGGTAATCGTTCCGGCCTCTTTGTTTACCGAAAGGCGGACACACAGCTCACCATTGCCTTCATACAGATCAGGCTGTGACAGCGCCCGAAAACGCAGTTTATCCGCCGCATCAGAGGCGTTTGAGATCAGCTCACGTAAGAAAATTTCTTTATTGGAATACAGTGAGTGGATCATCAATTGCAGCAGTTGCTTTACTTCAGACTGAAAACCACGGGTTTCCTGTGCTTTAAGGGAAGAATCCTGAGTTGTATTTTGGGTCATTGTGCAAATCCTCGTATCAACAGATAGCAAAATAAAAGTGATATTCAGATAGATGGGGGCACACAAACTGTTTTCAAGTGCAAAAAAAGGAAGCTTTCTGCTTCCCTGATGAAATTAAGACAAACCTGCACATATTTATGGCATTTGGTGGTAATCGCGGCGCTTAATATTTGAACGGATGACGGCCGGCTAATGAATGGGAAAGCGTTGTACCATCAACCATCTCTAGCTCTCCACCTACTGGTACACCGTGGGCAATTCGGCTGGCCATGACATTGTGTATAGCACAAATTTCGGCAACAAAGTTGGCGGTGGCATCACCTTCTACGGTTGGGTTGGTGGCTAAAATCACTTCATTGATCGTTTCGGTGCGCAAACGCTCTTCTAGCCGATCGAGCCCGATATCATCCGGCCCAATACCGTCTAACGGCGACAAATGCCCCATCAGCACAAAATAGCGGCCTGAGTATTGCCCAGTCTGTTCAATGGCATGGATATCCGCAGGGCTTTCAACCACGCAAATCTGGCCGCTTTTATGCCGCCGAGGATTGGTGCAGATAGCACACACATCTTCTTCGGTAAACGTACGACAATCACGGCAATGCCCTATCTCTGACATAGCGCGCGACAGCGCTTGTGATAAGCGCATACCGCCACTGCGATCCCGCTGCAACAACTGAAATGCCATGCGTTGTGCTGACTTTGGCCCGACACCGGGTAAACAGCGCAGCGCATCCATCAGGGTATCTAAAAGAGGGCTAGAATTTGCCATGTATAAACCTATATTAGCAACGCCCTGCAATCAGGGCGTTGAGGTTAACCGTTTTACCTGTGTTTATTGCCCTGTTACCGTAATTGTTGCCGCAAATAACCAGCATTCAGATCACACTGATTAAAATACGCTAACAGGCAAAACACGCTTAGAATGGCATTTTAAAACCCGGTGGTAACTGCATACCGCCAGTCACTTGTGCCATTCTCTCTTTTTGAGTCTCTTCAATACGGCGTGCCGCATCATTGAATGCCGCAGCAATCAAATCTTCCAGCATCTCTTTATCATCTTCCATCAGGCTACTGTCGATGTCGATACGACGACAGTTGTGCGCACCGTTGATGGTTACTTTAACCAGACCCGCACCCGACTCACCGGTAACTTCCAGCTGCGCGATCTCTTCTTGCATTTTCTGCATACGATCTTGCATTTGCTGGGCTTGCTTCATCAGGTTACCAAGACCACCTTTTCCACCACCAAACATAGCGCTCTCTCTTTTCTTTTGGGTTGAGCCGATATCGGCATACAGACTATTTGATTCAATTTTATGTCACAAGGAAAGCAGATTTACCGCATGCTTTCCCATAAAAATCTTATTTACTGCATTCACACAGCACAAAATAACTTATTCCACCCATTATTCAACATTTACACGGTAAACTTCAAACCGCAAATGGGGGATATAGCACTACAGTGGTCGAATACTGCTCTCATCTATACTGGCCGCAAAAAGACGCTGTAACTGCAAAATATGCGCATCCTCCTGCAATGACTGCCGTGCTTGAGCCAGCTTCTCTTCATAGATAACTTGTCGAATCTCTAGCGGGGTAAGCTGTGTTTTATCATCACTTTCTACAATTTCAAGCGCGATAGGCAAACCGGTTTGCTGGCTCAGCGCCTCGGTTAACTGCTCTTTTGCCCGGTCAGAGTTCAGATGCCGCTGTGAAGAGCGCAATAACAGGCGGATCTGCCCAGCACTTAGTTCCTCTTTGACAGAATTTAACGCCACTTGTTCTACTAATTTAGCCACACCGAGTGTTTCTATTTGTGCCGACCAAGGGTCACGTTCGCTCGCCTCTTTCGCCAACTTTAACGCCATCTCTGGCGTTTTTTCATGTTCAAGTGAGCTGCGCAACTGATCAGGTGTCACAACATCATTGGTTTCCAGCTCGGGGTTTTGCGCTGTCCAGCGGTAAGCCTCTTTTTTCTTTTTAGCCAACACCGGTACTTGGGCATTAGCAACCTGCCGCTGATCCGATTGCTGAGTTCGTTGCTCCCCCGCAAGTGCCAGACGCTCTAACGGTGAAGGCTTACTCTTTGCCGGCCGCAGCGTTGCTGCTACAACCGGCTCAGCTTTTTTTGCTAAACCTCCGGCGTCTGTGCGCGCGTTGCCCTCGGTACGCTGACGCTGAGAGCGCAACTGCTCACGTGCTTGCAACGCCTGCATTGCCGGAGAGCTTACTCCCGCAGGCTCTGGTGCAGCATCACTCACAGACACCGAAGCATGTGGCGGATGTGAAAATTCTGGGCTGTTTCCTCGGTGCTCATTCAGTCGATCTGCATTATCCGGATAACCCGCATGATCTGCGCCGGTATTATCTGCACCCGTATCATCTGCACTGCCAATAAAACCGGCAGGTTCGCTGGCAGAATCAAACACCGAGCCTGAAGGCAAACCCGCCTCGGCCGGATGCGCGTATTCAGCATCGGTACTCACTCTTGAGGCTGATGGTTCAAAAACCGCAGGCTGAGAGCTCACCGAGGGCGCGACCGGTGCCAAAGCGCGTTGCGCCATATCCTGACGCGGCGCAGCAGATGCTACCCGACGCGGAACATGGTTCGGGATAGCACTTACCCGTGCCGCAGGTGTTGCCGCCAAGACCGGCATCTGTGGTTCACTGGCCGCCGCCATTGCGCCAAAGGGTGCTACCTTGTTTAGCTGTGCAGCAACCTGTGCGGGATGAAATGCCAGCGCACGTAAAAATGTCATTTCAACACCGCTGCGGCGATCAGGGGCGAGCAGCAACTCTTTTCGCCCCATCAGCAGTGTTTGGTAATACAGCTGCACATCCTGTGGGGCAAGCGTGCGGGCAAGAGTATGCAAACGCACGGCATGCGGATCGGCATCGTCAATTGTGCCGGATAGCATCTGTGCCATTGCAATACGGTGCAAAATAGCGCTGGTTTCCACCAGCAAGGCTTCCCAATCAGTGCCTCGTTCGGCAGCCTGCTGCAACTGTAGCATAACCTGCTGACCATCAGCCTGCTGCAGCGCTTCAATCAGTGCCAACGGCTGGTCAGCATCCAGTGAGCCGAGCATCTGGCTGACACCCTCAATGGTCACCTGACCGCTGCTCATGGCAATAGCTTGATCAGCCAGACTCAGCGCATCACGCATGCTGCCTTCGGCGGCACGCGCCAGTTGCGAAAGCGCACGCAGCTCAAACGGGATAGCTTCGGCTTTCAGCACATACTCAAGCTGACCACGAATTTGATCGACATCCAGCGCTTTAAGGTGGAACTGCAAACAGCGCGACAAGATAGTGACTGGTAGCTTTTGCGGATCAGTTGTTGCCAGCAAAAACTTCACATACGGAGGCGGCTCTTCGAGCGTTTTGAGCAGTGCATTAAAGCTGTGACGCGATAACATGTGCACTTCATCGATCAGATAGACTTTAAAGCGACCACGCACCGGCGTGTATTGAACATTATCAAGCAGTTCACGGGTGTCTTCGATCTTGGTACGTGATGCCGCATCAATCTCTAACAAATCAACAAAGCGGCCTTCATCAATCTCGCGGCAGGTATCACAGACACCACAAGGGGTAGAAGTAACCCCGGTTTCACAGTTTAACCCTTTGGCAAACAGGCGGGCGATGGTGGTTTTACCCACTCCGCGCGTACCAGAAAACAGATAGGCATGATGCAAACGCCCGAGCGATAAACCATTCGCTAAGGCTGTTAGTACGTGCTCCTGACCCACAACAGCATTAAAGGTGTGGGGACGCCACTTACGGGCTAAAACCTGATAACTCATCGGAACCGGAATACAGGGAAACAGACGTAAATAGTAGCACAACAGCAGCGTTGATTACAGAATTCAGCCGCTATCTGGCAACATTGCGCGGAAAATCAGACTGTTGGCATATTCAAAAGAAAAAGAAAAAGCACAATACAGAAAAGAGGGAGACCCGTTTCAGAAAAGAGAACGGGCCAGCAAGCCGGCCCGTATCAAAATGTGGTATTCAACAGATTACACTGCACACTCATAACATGAATGGCAGATTTATGCATTGTCTGCTATTAATGGCCAGCAAAATCAACCAGATTGAAGGTTTTAATGCCCATATCTTCCAAACGCTGCTGACCGCCTAAATCAGGTAGATTGATGATAAACGCAGCATCAGTGACTTCACCGCCCAGACGACGGATCAGTTTTGCAGTAGCTTCAATTGTGCCACCGGTAGCCAAAAGATCATCAATCACCAGCACTTTATCACCCGGAACAATCGCATCAATGTGCATTTCCAGAGTATCTGTGCCGTATTCCAACGCATAGCTTTCCGCAATAACTTCACGCGGCAGTTTGCCGGGCTTACGTACGGGTACAAAACCAACACCCAGTGCCAGTGCTACCGGAGTACCGAATAAAAAGCCACGTGCTTCTGTGCCCACCACTTTGGTGAAGCCCTGATCGCGGTAACGCTCAACAATCAAACGGATACTGGCTGCAAATGCTTCCGGTACTTCCAGCAAACTGGTGACATCACGGAACAGGATGCCCTGCTTTGGGTAGTCTACAATGGTTTTAATGCTCTCTTTAACCAGTTGGCGTGCTTGTTCGGTCATAATTTAGTGTCGTCCGCAGTACAGAGGGAATCTGGCAATACTATCTACAAGGCAGAGCAAAATCTCTTTTTGTGTTCGCATCTTCTGTGCTTACATCCCTATACAACAAAAAAGAGAATCAGGCTTACCCTGCCAATTGCGCAGAGGGAAAATCTCAAAAGTGCAGAATTTAGTCAAAGCTGACGTGAAATGCAACGCCTTAAATTAAATCTTAAACCCGATGCTCATATCTTACGCAGAGCAGCTAAGCTTTTATCACATCAATTCTCTTTCCTGATGATTTAACCCCATAAAAACAAACAACTCATTCAAAATATAAACATCATTAACCTTTTTACCTTGCTGTTTTGTAACATGATTTTGCAATGGGTTGTGATTTACCTCACAGACGTGTAAACGAGAGTGTCTAAAAAAAATTACGCATCTTGCAAAACACAATAATTCATACAGAGGTTAACGTGTCGATCACTGAATCACTCAAACAACCCAAATCGTTTTATCTCATATTTTCGGTCGAATTGTGGGAGCGTTTCGGTTTTTACGGGCTACAGGGCATTCTTGCTGTTTACTTAGTTCAAGAGTTAAAGCTGACTGAAACCCACTCATTTGCACTGTTTTCCTCTTTCATCGCGCTGGTTTACGGTTTGGTTGCTGTGGGTGGCTGGTTGGGGGATAAAATCCTCGGCACAAAGCGCCTGATTATTCTGGGTGCAATTACACTCATGCTCGGTTACGCCATGATAGCCTTCTCGACCACCCACATCACGTGGATTTACCTTGGTATGGGAACCATTGCTGTCGGTAACGGGCTATTTAAAGCCAACCCCTCTTCGCTACTTTCCAAGTGCTATGACAAGGATGATCCCCGGCTTGATGGCGCATTTACGCTCTATTATATGTCCATCAATATCGGTTCATTTATCTCTATGCTGGCTACGCCGTATTTAGCCAACCGTTATGGCTGGAATATCGCCTTTTCGCTCAGTGTGATAGGTATGCTGATTACCATCATTAACTTTCTAATGATGAAAGGCTGGGTGAAAGAGTATGGTTCAAAACCCGATTTCAAACCGGTTGATCGTCGTAACCTTCTGCTGGTGATTATTGGCACTGTTGTAGCTTCACTGGTATCAAGCTGGGTTTTGGAACATATTCTGATTGCCCACATTGCGTTGGCACTGGTCTCTATGGGTATTGTATTTATCTTTATCCGTGAAACTTTTGCACTGAAAAATACCGCACGCCGTAAAATGATTGTGGCTTTTGTACTGATGCTCGAAGCGGTTATTTTCTTTGTGCTGTACAGCCAAATGCCGTTATCGCTCAATTTCTTTGCCATTCACAACACGGTACACAGCCTGTTTGGCATTAATGTAGAACCTGAGCAGTTCCAATCACTCAACCCGTTTTGGATCATGGTTGCCAGCCCTGTATTGGCCGTTATTTATCACCGTATGGGTGATAAACTGCCGATGCCGCATAAATTTGCCATCGGCATGGTGCTCTGCTCTGGTGCATTTTTGATTTTGTATCTCAGCACCCGCTATGCCAATGCAGCCGGATTAGTCTCAGCTAACTGGCTTATTTTAAGTTATTTCCTGCAAAGTGTCGGCGAACTGCTGATTTCAGGGTTAGGCCTTGCCATGGTTGCTCAACTTGTACCACAACGTTTGATGGGTTTTATCATGGGCGCATGGTTCTTAACCTCTGCCGGAGCGTCTGTTATTGCAGGCTATGTAGCCAGTTTAACGGCAACACCGGGTGATGTGAAAAACCCACTGGTTTCGCTCGATATTTATGGGCATGTTTTTTTGCAAATTGGTATTGCTACCGCCGTTATTGCTGTGCTGATGATTGCCACTGCACCACTGCTGCACCGCATGACACAAGAGCACTCGGCATAATTTAAGCAAACCGCAACAGGCTACAACAACCAAAACAACTAAAAAAGAGACGCGGCCTTCACAGTCAGCGTCTCTTTTTTTATGCTTTTATTTTAATCTAGGTTATATCTGTTTATGTTTATGTTTATGCAGATCACCTGATTGATTATTTGATCGACTATACACAGGGTTATAGGCTAATCAAATTATACACTCGCGGGAATGCGCCAAAACAGGCACAAAATAACCCCGCATAGCAGTGCGAGAGCCACTTTTACCGCAATCAGCGGTACAAACACTATTGATACGGTAAAGCTGCACAGAATGAAACACACCGCCCGTAATTTGGCAGCTTTCGGAATAGTTTTATTGTGTTGCCACTGTTGCAGCAAAGAGGCAAACGGAGAGCGGTACATTAACCAATCGTGGCAACGCGGGGATGATCGGGCAAAACAGGCCAGAGCCAGCAGTAAAAAAGGGGTAGTCGGCAGCAGAGGTAGCACCACGCCAATTGCCCCAAGTATCACAGCCAGACAACCACTGATCCGATAAAACCAACGCATAATCCCCTGCCTGTTTTTTACACCCTGCACCGTTTTATTCACGCTCAGGGGTGTAACGCCAACACCTTTAACCAGCCAAACCATACCGGCAACAAAGGAATACAAAACACCAGTAAAAACAACAAGACATACCCAATATTGAGGGGATCTTTAAAACCGCTTTCCATGCTGGCTCCTGTGCTGATGATCACTGAAATAGCGCGCTAAAATCACGCCTGTTTTACCGGCTCATTCTAGCGCCAAAAATCAAAATACAACAACCGACAAACAGTGGGGATATTACCCAAAAGCCGCGTTCAGCAGGCAATAAAAAACCGGTGCAAGCACCGGTTTTTTTACATACTGGGTATAACTTCAAATTAGAAGTATACGCGGAAGCCCAGACCGATACGGTCATCGTTCTTCATGTCAGAAGAATTAACTTTCACGCTATCAGCATATTTGTAGTCATCATGCGCATATTCTAAGAAAGTTACCACATTCTTGGTGTAAGCGTAATCCACACCCACTACATACAGATCATGACGATCCCAGTTTTTAAAGTCGGTGTAATCACGGCCATAGTAACCCGCATAAACTTTAGACTGCTCGATCACTTGGTATTTCACACCCACACCCAGCAAGTCAACTTTAGCTGTATCTTTACCAGTAGAGTTGTAATCCAGCTTCGCCTGACCGTAGTCCAGTGCGATAGCAAAATCAGCGATTTCGTACTGAGTACCGATGCCCCAAATATCTGCATCAGCAGAGTTTTTATAACTGCTTGGTACCCACTTGCCGTCTTTGTCTTTCTCTGAGAAACCACCGTTTGACTTACCGTGGCCGTAGCCCGCGTTGAAAGTCAGACCGAAATCAGAGGTGTAGAATGCTGCCAAGGTGTATGCGTTATCAACGTTGTTGTACGCTTCACCCGTTTGCATGGTGTAAGAACCGGCAGCTTTAAAGCCGTTCATCTCCGCTGACTCTACTTTCACAGAGTTAGAAGTACGTGCCAGGAAGGTGTTTTTGTTGCCAAATGGACCTGCATCTTTGCTGTCAGCCATTTTGCCGAAATCCATTACACCACCGTAAGTCCAGGTGTAGTCAGACAGCGCAACATCATCAAACGGAGCAGTGATACGGCCCGCAGTCAGTGTACCCACGCCGTCTAAAGACAGACCGGCATAAGCTTGACGGTTTTTAATCGGGCTATCGCTGGTGCTTTCTTGCTTCTGGGTATCGTAACCCATTTCGATGTAACCCAGACCTGTCAGACCGTTGCCCAGATTGTGCTTGATACCCAAGCCAATACGAGAGCCGTCATCACCAAGGTTAGCATCACGACGCGCACCTTCTTCAGCCAGCAGGCGGATAGAGCCTTTCAGGTCGATAGAAGTGTCATCATTTTTGTATACAGTTGCTGCGTTAGTTACGCCAGCTGCCAGCAGAGCTGGTACTGCTAGTGCCAGAATTGTCTTTTTCATAGTATTTAATCCACTGCCTTTTCTTTGGTTAGTTTTTATATCTCAGCGCGGTATTTTTACCGTCACCGGAGGTTCCCTGTCGCCCGCTTTAAGGCTAAGCAAGCAACTTGATTTTGATTCGCGGCTAATGCTGACAGAAAGGATTTTTCCTGTCAAACCCCCACCTGAAATCAAATTTTTCGTTTATATTTCATTTGGATAGAGCCAAAACACTGCATTAAACGCCCGAGCCTTATCATAAAAACTTCATTTTTTTTGAACTTTATCAGAAACGCTTAATGCAATATTTTTCACTAAAAAAAACACAAAAACAAATAACTTTAGATTTATATCCTGAAAAATACCGCAAAACTCAACTTAATATGCTACTTATTCGTTTTTTAAACTATAAAATAGCCCATTAATAGCAACACTGAATCAATCGTGAGGTGCTTCACATATTCATTCAAAAGTAGAACCATCCCCAAAATTTTACCTGTATGCAACAGCCAACCTGATTTAAGCAGCGTGATATATCTCACTTTTTGGTAGAATCAGGCTACTGATTATGGAGCCTCTTAATGCTAAATCCTGAAACCAAAGCTACTATTCGTAATGTGTATCGCGCACTTTCAGATGCGCTGCCCGGTTTTAAACCACGCCAAGGGCAGCTTAAACTGATTGCTGAAATTGCCAAAACACTGGCAGGTGAACATGCACCAAAGCCGCGTATTTTAGTTGCAGAAGCAGCCACTGGCATTGGTAAATCTCTGGCTTATCTGGTTTCAGCCATTCCCTACGCACAAGCCAATAATAAAAAGCTGGTCATTTCCACAGCAACCGTAGCCCTACAAGAACAGTTAGTTCATAAGGATTTACCCTTTTATGCTACCTACAGTAAGTTACCGTTTCATTACACATTAGCAAAAGGTCGTGGACGTTATTGCTGCGCGCATAAAGTGGCGCAAAGTGTGGCGGATGAAGGGCAATTGGCCTTGTGGGAAAAACCACCACAGGCTGAAGATTTGGCAATTATCAGCCGGATGAATACAGCACTACAAGATGGTTCGTGGAGTGGAGATCGTGATAGTTTGCCAGAACCGGTGCCAGACTATATCTGGCAACAGGTGGTTTCTGAACGGCATCACTGCAATGCTTCGCTCTCACAGCACCGCCAATGCCCGTTTCAGCGTGCCCGCTCCGATTTGCTCACCCACGATGTGATTGTCACCAACCACAGTTTACTGATGGCTGATTTAGATCTCGGGGGCGGCGCAATTTTACCCGAAACTGAAAATACCTTGTTTGTTATCGACGAAGCGCACCATCTTCCCGATGTAGCTCGTGAGTTTTTTGCAGTACAGCTACCCCTGCGCCAAAGCGGAACATGGGTTGAGAAGCTCAATCAGCATGCTGGTAAATTACTGACTATTCTGACCACGGCACGCGCGCAGGAGTTAGTTAACCGCCTGCGCTCTGCCCTGACAGAGATCATTCCCGCATTACGCCAGCTAATGCAGGTTATCGAACAGGCAGAAAGCCAGTTTAATGCCGACGGTATCTGGCGTTTTCCCTTGGGTGAAGTGCCAGAAGGGTTACAACCTTTATTCAGTGACTTAAAAATTCAGTGCAAAAAAGCCAATCAAACGCTCGGTATTTTGCTTGATCAAGCCACCGAACTGGTGCGCAACGATGCCTCATTAAGTGCCCGAGTTGAGCCTTTACTGGCTGAATTCTCACCGTATCTTGAGCGCACCGCACTGCTCGACCGCTGCTGGGCAGCCATGAGCAAAGAGGATCACCCTGCTGATGCGCCATTTGCCCGCTGGATAGCCACGGATACTGAATCACACGATATTATTGTGGCAGTATCCCCACTTGAAAGCGGCGGTAAATTAGATGCCCTGCTTTGGAGCCGCTGTGCGGGCGCGATACTCTGCTCGGCAACCTTACGCGCATTAGGAAAATTTGACTATTTTTGCCGCCAAGCCGGCCTTGGCAAGGCCGATGATGTGGCACACCTGAGTTTGCAATCACCGTTTGATTATAAGAACAACAGTGTGCTGTTAATCCCCGATCTGAAAATAGACCCTGCCGATGAGCAGTACACTGACACATTAATTACCGAATTGCCTACGTATCTTGCCAATCAGCAAGCGAGTTTGATTTTATTTGCCTCATACTGGCAGATGAATCGGGTTGCAGAAGGCTTGCGGGCACAGGGTTTTAGCCTGCTAGTTCAGGGTGAGGCTTCGCGTGATGCTCTGCTGACTCTGCATAAAATGCAGTGCGATGGAAAAAAACCGAGTATTCTGCTGGGAACAGGCAGTTTTTCTGAAGGGCTTGATTTACCGGGTGATTATCTAACCAATTTAATCATTACCAAATTACCGTTTGCCGTGCCAACTTCGCCGTTAGAACAGGCGTATGCCGAATATATTACGCACAAAGGTGGTAACCCGTTTTTGCAAATTGCTGTACCGGAGGCAAGCCGTAAACTGATACAGTCTGTCGGGAGGTTAATCCGTACTGAAGATGATCAGGGGCGGGTTGTACTGCTTGATAGACGGGTGATTACCCGCCGTTATGGAAAAGCGCTGCTTGATGCGCTGCCCCCTTTTCACCGCCATGTAGAATATTAATCGGGTGAAATATGTCAATTACCGCACGTTTTAGGCAGGCACTGGCACAACTTGAAGAGTCAGCCACTGCCGCCGATAAAAAGCTGCCCAATGCCCCGCGCTTTGCCCAAACGCTGTTTAAATGCTATAGCCCGCGTTTAACCGATTGTGTAAAAGAGCTGGCGGCTAATCTTGATCAGCTTGATCATGCCAAAACAACAGCACAAGCCACCTTTTTGGCCGATACCATTACCGCCCAATTTACCGCGCTACAGCGCGAACTCTCTACCCAAACTTTGCGCCGGCAGGAAAATGTACGTTCCAAACCCGCATTCAGCCATAAAAACTATGCTGACGTATATGCGGAACTGGCCAAGCATCAAGAGTATGAGCGCCGTTTAGCCGATATGATCCGCGTTAAAGAGTCAAACTTAAACCGCTGTGAAACACTGGTTCAACAAAAGGCCTTACAGCAGGAAATTGCAGCGTATGAAGGGCGGTTACAACGCTGTAAGTCTGCGCTGCAAAAGATAGAAAACCGTATTGAGCGGCGAGATGATCGCCTTCCCCGCTAAATCCAAAAGATTTGGCTTCTGCACATTTAGCTACCAGACATACCGTACGCGCTTACGTACGTAGCGGTTTGAAATGGGCATAAAATTCACGTAATGAATGCACATACCTTATCAATACTTGTATGGGTATCACCCCTCATTTTGGTTTACGCTTGGTAGTGATAACGACAAGAAATAATAGTAATTGATAGATCATCAACTGCATAGACCAAACGGTTTGTATCATCTATACGGCGAGACCAAAATCCTGACAGATTTTCTCTCAAGGCCTCCGGCTTACCAATGCCTTCAAACGGAGTGCGTTTAACATCAGTAATTAACTTATTGATTCTTTTTAGCGTTTTCTTATCCTGAGATTGCCAATAAACATAGTCATCCCAAGACTCATCCGTCGAACACAATAACCTTTCACTCATCCTTCAACTCTCGCGGCGTGACTCGACCAGCTTTAAATTGAGCTATAGAACGGTTCAAATGCTCTGCGTTCGCGGGAGACCGCAACAAGTGCACTGTCTCCATCAGGCTATTATAATAATCGAGGGACATTACAACTGCATCATCCGCATCACGACGAGTAATGATGGTTGTATCTGCATCGTTTACAACTGAATCAAGTACTGATTTCAAGCTGTTACGAGCTTCAGTAAAGGATACGATTCTCATAGAACCTCCAATATGTACAATTTACAGTACAAGTATACAATGCCAACATAACTTGTACAACAAATTGAACATGTGATAGTTGTGTAAGGCAGCCACTAATGGGATAAAGCCGCCTTCACGCCATGCGAGTTAAAACCATGACCTACCTAAAATAGTCGCCAAGATTATTATCACAATTGCACTTGCTATCAATACAGACACACTATACTTAGCAAGGTCATTCTTTCTTTTATGAGGCAGTAATATGGGCATTTTCTCTTGGGTCATTCTGGGCTTGATTGTCGGTATTTTGGCAAAATGGATTATGCCCGGAAAAGATGAAGGTGGTTTTATCATCACAGTTATCTTGGGTATTGTGGGTGCGGTAATTGGCGGCTATGTCAGCCAGTTAATGGGCATTGCCACTGTGACCGGTTTTAACATTAAAAGCCTTATTTTTTCGATAATCGGCTCTCTTATTGTTCTTTTTATCTATCGAAAAATCAAAAGCTAAACCGCCAGTGATCAATGGTTGAACGGTAACGTACTGCGCCAGTATGATGCAGACTCACCCCGTAACAGGAAACACCATGAGCCTTGAACAAGCACCACCGGAAATAAAACTGGCCGTTGACCTTATCTATCTGTTGGAAACCAACGATATTGCACCTGAAGTGGTACTGAAAGCACTTGATATTGTAAAACAGGATATACAGCGTAAATGCGCCATGCAAAAAGACACGGTGATACCAGTAGAGTAAATAACAGAACAGAAATGATGATTTAGCGATAACGAAAGATGGGCATGATAAATACTCATAACAACGGGGCAAAACCGATATTGCACTGTCACAGATAACTCACCTGTCTGCGCACAATGCCAGTTTTGCCCCATTTTTTACCTCAACAGCTATTCAGCCAGTTTAGGTGGTAATACCTGCGTGGTTGAATGCACTTTCACTTCGTCTTCGGTTGGCGTATTTAGGTTTTTAACGTAAATATCCATCTGGTTGAATGCAATCTCAATGTTGTTCTCATGGAACAACTGAGCAATCCGGCGGTTAAGCTCATCAACGGTGAAGCTGCGATCACGCAGCTCACGCACATAAACACGCAGTTCATGATCCAGCGTGCTAGGACCAAAGGTTAAGAAAAAGACTAACGGCTCAGGATCTTTCATTACCCGCGCATTTTCATGTGCAGCTTGCAGCAGCAGTTTACGTGTTAACTCTAGATCAGAGCCATACGCAACACCCACCCGAATGAGTACACGGGTGACAGTATCGGTTAATGACCAGTTTTGTAATCGCTCAACCACAAAGTTTTTATTTGGGATGATGACCTCTTTCCGGTCAAAATCAGTCACCGTAGTAGCACGAATACGAATTTTACTCACCGTACCCGTAAAGTTACCAATGGTGATAGTATCGCCAATACGGATCGGGCGCTCAAACAGCAAAATCAGACCGGCCACAAAGTTCGCAAAGATCTCTTGCAAACCAAAACCCAGACCAACCGATAAACCCGTAGCTATCCACTGCAGTTTATCCCATGACATACCCACAGCCGACAGTGACAACATGATCCCCAGTGCGGTAATCACATACGAGAGCATAGTTGTGATCGCGTACGATGCCCCCTGCCCCAACTGCAACTTCGATAACACCAGTACTTCAAGTAAGCCGGGTAAGTTGCGGGTGAGTACATACGCCACCACCGCAAACACAATCGCCATCAGAAGATCACGCAGGGTTACCGCATGTGTAATGCCATCGGTGACATTGGTGTTGATCCACAAAGTCACACTATCAAGGTATGAAATAACGGTGACCAGATCAGACCAGAGCCAATAAAACGCGCCCAAGAAGATCAGGAATAGCACCATGTTAGATAAACGTAATGACTGCTGGTTAATTTGTTCCAGTGCCATAGGTTGTTCATCAATAATCTCACCACCCTCAGCATTTTCATGTGCTTTTTGCTGACGGCGCGCCATGGCACGGCGGTATGCTAAACGGCGGGCGGCTACAGCCAAACCACGTAAAGCTGTTTCATGTACCACCCACCAGAGCATCACCAGATAGAAGCTATCGATCAGCTTAGCGGTGAGTTTCAATGAGGTGTAGTAATAACCCAGCACCACTAAGGCAATCAGGGCTACCGGCGCAAGCATGATGGCAAACATCACAAACAAGCGAAGCAGGCTGTTTCCGTTCTCATCAATACGGGAACGGGAGATTGGGTAAATCAAGAACACCATCACAATCAGCATCGAGATGGTAATCACTTGCCCAATAGCATCATCCGCCAGACTTGAAGGCTCAAGCTCCCCGACCGTAGAGACTAAAATCAGCGGTACAACCGCCAATGCAATATAGTGCAATGATCGGCGCAGGTGATTAATTTCAGACTCTTTACGGTTGAAGTGCGTTTCAGCAATCCCGCCCGGCTGTAACACGCGCGCCAGCATACCAAAGGCCTGATAAGCCAAAGCAAAACGCAGTGTCAGATGCCAGATAATTGTGGGGCTACTTAAATTACTGAAAATAAACAGCATACCGAAACTGACCACAAAAAGTGTGCCCGGTAGTACTTGCAGCATCGTCAGCAATAATGCTCTGAGGGTATGTAGCTGCGAATCTCGGCGTAATTGCCCGATATCTGACTCAATTGATTGCAAATGCTTAGTCAGATCTTTACGCCGCCAAATAATTAATCCGGCCAAAATAAGTAAAGGAACAATAATGAACAGCAGTTTTAGCTCTTGCCCTGCCCAGCTGGCAAGGTGAACATCGTTCACTATCTCTTGAGCCTGATAAAACATGGCAGCAGGCAAAGCCCAGACCCATGCCCAGTCGAGTGGTTTGTTACTGGTTACCCAAAAAATCTGCTGTTGCAGTGTATTTTGCAGACTATTGCTAACACGCTGTAATTGCTGCTGATTTAGCTGCAAGTTAATCGACATATTCAGCTGATTACCCAGCTGTTTATTAAACTGATCTAACAACTCTTTACGTGCATCAAGCACCTGAATTAAGGCTTTACGCACCGGCTCTGATAATGGTGTATTACCATTTTGCGCAGCTAGCTGATCAACATATTGGTTGGGCTGATACAGCTCATCGCGCTGGCGATTCACCTCGAACTGCTCTAAACGCAGATCGGCAATACGCTCTTCCAGATTACGGGCTAAATCGGCATCGGGCAGCATTTGACGCTGTTGATACAAAATACGCGATAGCAGCAAACTCCCCTTTAATACCGAGATTTGCTCATTCAGATTGCGCTCAGTTTGTGTCACGCTGTCGAGCCAGTTTTTTACCTTGGTATTCTCTTGTACCATGGTATTTACTTGCTGCGTTGCGTTGATCAGGTTTTGGCTTATTTGCTGATTTTTATCCAGCTCTTTAACCACCAGCGGGTTCAGATCTTCTGTCGAGGCCTGCTCTGAACCACTAACATCAGCAACCGTTTTCTCTGACTGGGTCAGATTATTTTGGTTAATTTGCTGCTGCAGTAACTGTGAATATTGCTCATACTGATTCAATTGTTCAGTAAAAATATCACGTTGTTTTTGCGCAATATCTTGCAACGTGGTGTTGCTGTCTAGCTCTTTTTGCCGACGCTCAATTTGTACATTAAGCAGCGCGACTTCAGTATTTAACAGCTGCTTACGCCCTGCGGTTAAACCATCTTGATCAGCGGATACACCGTTGAGAATATTACGAATATCCTGAATACGCACATAGGCTTTACTCATTGCAGCTTGCGCACGCTCAGGCAGTGTCTGCATTGAGATTAACTGGCTATTCACCGCCGATAACTGCTCTTGTGCTTTTTGTGTATCAGTGAGTGTGCTGCTGAGTCTTTTTTCTAATTCAGCCAAACTCAAGCGTTCAAACTCTTTATGCAAGCGCGTTTCATCTAGCCCATCTCGTAATTTACTTAGCTGCTCTTGCAGCTGGCGCAACTGGGCAGGCGCTTTATCATATTGCTGCTGAATTTCACGGATCTTGCTTTTCTCTTTATCAATTGAATCGAGAAAACCAATAGTTTGTTCAAGCTCTGTTTTTTGTGTGGCTTGAGTCGGCGATAATTTATCTTTTTTCGCCAGCCCGTCTAACTGAGTTTGCAGCTCTTCCGTTTGCGGTAATTCAAATGAACCACTGCTAAAGTTAGGTGCTGCAGTAACCGTACTACCGCAGAAAAGAGAAAAAACCAGCAGTAAAGAGAGCCACAAGGCTCTGTTAACGCGGGAAAATACACACAATATCGGGGCCATAGTGTCCTAAAGCGAGTAAAAAAAGGGCAGTTTAATAGGCCAGTAGAATAACAGAACTGCTCATTTTGCTACAGTAAAACACACCGGCTTCTGGTCAATAAATCAGCAAAAAAAGAGTTGAAAAAAGGAGGACGAAAAGAGACTTAACACATAAATAAGATATAAACTTAACCAGTAATGCTATTTAACCAAGAAATAGACATGAAATAAATATTCAATATGTCAAGTAGCTAATTCACTCTAATCGCCATTCATAGACACATTCAGTTACGTTTTTACCATCTTAGAAATACTGTTAAAAATCAAAATGATAATAGTGAAAATCATACAAAAAAACAGCTTCATGTTCTGCTGAGATCAATTACGATAATTAATACTTGTGTTGAACATCACAAATCCGTTTTATATGCGTCTTTCCAACTGTAATAACGCTGTTTAAGAGGAGTGCCCATAAGCCATGCACGACGTCAATGAAACCAAAGAAGAACCGGCTCCAGGGCTAAAACGTGAATTAAAAGCACGCCACTTAACGATGATAGCCATTGGTGGTGCTATCGGAACCGGATTATTTGTTGCCTCGGGTGCTACGGTTGCCCAAGCTGGCCCCGGCGGTGCGCTGGTTGCTTATGCCGTAATTGGCCTGATGGTCTATTTTGTAATGACCAGTTTAGGTGAAATGGCCGCTTATATGCCGGTCTCTGGTTCTTTCTCGACGTACGGTGATGAATTTGTCTCTCCGGCTATGGGTTTTGCTCTGGGTTGGAACTACTGGTACAACTGGGCAGTCACTATTGCGGTTGAATTAACCGCTTCATCTATTGTGATGGCTTACTGGTTTCCGGCAATACCCGGAACAGTCTGGAGTGGCATCTTTTTAGCCATTATTTTCTTCCTTAACTTCTTTTCAGTAAAAGGGTTCGGGGAAGGTGAATACTGGTTCTCAATGGTCAAAGTGATTACCGTTATTATCTTTATCATCGTCGGGGTGATGATGATTTTTGGTATCATTAATGACACCGCCAACACCCACGCAGGCTGGGCAACCTTCACCATGGGTGATGCACCGTTTGCAGGCGGCATACCTGCCATTATTGGTGTGGCAATGATTGCCGGATTCTCATTCCAAGGCACTGAACTGGTCGGCGTAGCTGCCGGTGAATCAGATAACCCGAGCCGGAATATTCCGCGTGCTATCAAGCAGATTTTTTGGCGCATTTTACTGTTTTATGTGCTGGCTATTTTCTTAATTGGCTGCCTGATCCCCTACACTAACCCTGCCCTGCTGCAAAATAATGTACAGGATGTCGGCGTTAGCCCGTTCACCTTGGTCTTCCAGAATGCCGGTTTAGCCTTTGCCGCCAGCGTGATGAATGCCGTGATTTTAACCGCTATTTTGTCTGCTGGTAACTCGGGTATGTATGCCTCTACACGCATGCTCTATAACATGGCACTCAACGGCATGGCACCGAAGTTTTTTGGCAAACTCACGCCAGCTGGTGTGCCACGCAATGCGCTGTATGCAACAACCGTCATCGCCGCACTGTGCTTTTTAAGCTCGCTGTTTGGTGATCAGGCCGTTTATCTGTGGCTGCTAAATATTTCCGGCATGAGTGGTTTTATTGCATGGCTGGGTATTTCGCTGTGTCATTACCGTTTCCGTAAAGGGTTTCTGGCACAAGGCCGTTCGCTTGATGAGCTACCTTACCGCGCAAAATGGTTTCCATTTGGCCCGTTATTTGCGCTGGCACTGTGCCTTTTCGTAACATTTGGTCAAGATTATCAGGCATTTACATCAACCTATGTTGATATGCAAAGTCTGGTGGCAACCTATATTGGTATCCCACTGTTTATTCTGCTGTGGTTGGGTTATCGCATTAAATTTAAGAGCCGTTTAGTGCGTTATGAAGATATGAAATTTCCTGAAGCACAGTCTGCATCAGACTACACTCAATCTGAAAAGTAGGCACATTTAACTGCCGTAAATAAAACCCGATGCCAGTAAACCGGAAATACCGTTTGCTGGCATTTTTTATTGCATCACCATGCCGATTTGTTTAACTCCGGTTTATATCGCTATGTTCTATTCGCTTCTCTAGCTCTACTCCCTATCTTTCATACTCTTTATGTTCTGTTCTCTTTGAGTTTTGCTCTTCTTCAGTGCACTCAGCGTATTTTTATGCACTGAAATAGTGCATTTTTCACCCAATATGCGCTGTTCTCTTTCCTTTTTTAAAAAGCTTTTTTCTAGGGATAGGGATAACCGCAGGCAAAACCACGATAAACCAGAAAATAGAAATAAATTAAAGAATTTTTAACACGGCATTAATTTATGGCATACATTATGCGTATATTAAGGTAATCAGGTCATCCTGTTCATATCAAAGGAACACTATGAAACTCATTACTGTGATTATAAAACCCTTCAAACTCGAAGATGTGCGGGAAGCACTTTCACTGCTAGGAGTACAAGGTTTGACCCTAACAGAAGTGAAAGGGTTTGGCCGACAAAAAGGTCATACCGAGCTTTATCGCGGTACTGAGTATGTGGTTAATTTTCTGCCCAAAGTAAAAATTGAGATCGCAATTTCTGATGATCAGCTTGAAGAGGTCATCAATGCCATACAAAAAGCGGCTTACACCGGAAAAATTGGTGACGGCAAAATTTTTGTTTGTGAGCTCAGTCAGGTTATTCGGATCAGAACCGGTGAAACGGATGATTCGGCACTGTAACAAGGCAACAGGACTCATGGCTGATCACCATGATCATGATGCAGCAAGACGCTTATATCATTTAAACGTTATACCGTTTCAGAAGTTGCACTGCTCAAGGAGCTACATCATGCAAGGAGCTATATTGTGAAAAAAAACCCTTATGCTGAAGAGAGGCCTGCCATGACACGCTCTTTATCTGTTGTTTTTGCGGCCCTATTCGGCCTGCTGTTTACCCTATCATCAGCCTATGCCGAAGGTGTTGCACCCGCACCAGCAATCAATAAGGCGGATGACACATGGCTACTGATCTGTAGTGCGTTGGTGATCCTGATGTCAATTCCCGGGTTAGCGCTCTTTTACGGCGGCTTAGTGCGTTCAAAGAATATGCTCTCAGTGCTTGCACAGGTGTTCACTGTCTTTGCCCTGATCTCTGTTTTATGGATAGTCTACGGCTATTCAATCGCCTTCACCGAGGGTAATGCCATTATCGGGTCATTCGATAAAGTGCTGCTTAAAGGCGTGACACCTGATTCTATTGCCGCCACCTTCTCAAAAGGTGTTGGGGTGCATGAGCTCGTTTATGTGGTATTTCAGGGCGCATTTGCAGCAATTACCTGCGGATTGATTGTCGGGGCGTTTGCCGAGCGGATGAAGTTTTCTGCAGTGCTGCTGTTTTGTGTTATTTGGTTTAGCTTATCGTATCTGCCGATGGCGCACATGGTCTGGTATTGGGCCGGCCCTGATGCTTATACCAGCGCAGAAGCCGCCAGTGCTGCTACCAAGACAGCCGGTTACTTATTCCGCCACGGTGCACTTGATTTTGCCGGCGGTACAGTTGTGCATATTAATGCCGCGGTTGCGGGGTTAGTGGGGGCGTACATGGTAGGGCGCCGTGTCGGATTTGGCCGTGAGGCGATGAAACCACACAGCCTGACGATGACCATGATTGGCGCTGCACTACTCTGGTTTGGTTGGTTTGGTTTTAATGCTGGATCAGCGCTTGAAGCCAACGGTACGGCTGCTCTGGCATTCGTTAATACTTGGAGTGCTGCGTCTGCCGCCACACTAACATGGCTGTTTGCTGAGTGGCTGATTAAAGGCAAGCCTTCGCTGCTAGGTGCTGTGTCTGGCGCTGTTTCCGGGCTGGTTGCCATTACACCGGCTTGCGGTTTTGTCGGTATCGGTGGTGGGTTGGCGATTGGCCTGCTGGCAGGGCTGGCGGGCTACTGGGGCGTTCATATGCTTAAGCGCTGGCTCAGTGCGGATGATGCTCTGGATGTTTTCGGGGTACACGGTGTTTGCGGTATTCTAGGCGCAATTCTGACCGGTGTTTTCGCTGACCCTGCACTAGGCGGAACAGGCGTATGGGATTATGTCACCAACAGTGTGGCGGCCTACTCAATGTGGGAACAGGTAAAAATTCAGGCATTGGGTGTGGGGATCACGATTCTCTGGTCAGGGGTTGTTGCCCTTATCTGCTACAAACTGGTTGATGTGATTATTGGCCTACGTGTTCCCGAAGAGGATGAGCGTATCGGGCTGGATGTCACCACACACGGTGAGAACGCTTATAATCAGTAACCTGTAACTGTCTAACCTAATATCAGTGCCCGTATTAGCAACGGGCACTGATGATAATCATTGTTTCGATTACAGCAGGCAAATTTTCAAGTTCGCGGTGGTATGGTGTATAAAGCGAACAGTAACCGGCCAAATACCTCTTGTTACACATCTAAGCCTTATACTTCTAGGTCTTATACTTCTAAATTCTACACGCTGGATGTCTTATACATCTGGCGCATTAAATATCAAACTGTAAAACATGCTCTTCTTGCGGCTCTTTCCAGATAGCTTCTTTGATATCGCTGATACTTAAACTTGGATTACAAATTTGTAAAAAACTCAGCACATAAGCGCGCTGATATTGCGCCCTTCTTACCGCCAGCCATGCGGTATTAGGTGCAAAGAGATGGCTGGCATTGAGTTGCACCAAATCAGTGTCTTTGCGTGCATCAAAGGCCATAGAGGCCATAATGCCCACGCCCATATCCAGCTCTACGTAGGTTTTTATCACATCAGCATCTTGCGCGCTCAGTACCACATCGGGTGTAAATCCGGCTTTTTGGAACGCATTGTCGATACGAGAGCGGCCGGTTAACCCCGGATAATAGGTAATGAGCGGATACGCTGAGAGCAGCTCATGGGTAAGAATAGGGGTATGTACTAACGGATGGTTTTTAGGCACTACCACTGAGTGATGCCAGTGGTAATATTCAAAGCAGACCAAATCCGGATGCTCATTAATCCGTTCACTGGCAATACCGACATCAACTTCACCACTAAGCAACAGTGATACTATCTCATCGGGGCTGGCTTGATTGACCCCCAACTGCACTTTGGGAAATAGCGGTCGGAACTCTTTTATCACGCCCGGTAATGAGAAACGCGCCTGTGTATGGGTGGTAGCAACGCGCAGATAACCACTGTCGGTTGCCGAATACGATGATGCCAGACGCCGGATATTCCCGGCATCAGTCAGCATTCGCTCGACAATCACCAACAGCTCTTTGCCGGGATCTGTCATCCCCAACAGCCTTTTACCGCGCCGAATGAAAATTTCAATGCCCAGCTCTTCCTCAAGATCTTTGATATGCCGACTGACACCCGATTGTGACGTAAACAGTGAGTTTGCGACTTCAGTTAGGTTGTAATTACGTCTGGCAGCTTCACGGATGATCCTGAGTTGCTGGAAATTCATGCGGCGCGTTCTCCTTGTTTCGCTGTATGGGGTTTGGTCTGTTCAGCCGTAATGACTGATGGATAAACATGCGCCCGCTGCGGGCAGAGACGCACCTGTTTTCCTGCTGTTAAACCAAGTTGTGCAATCTGTTCGCGGTTCATATCCACTTCTACCACGGCATTTTTCCCGGTATTTTCGGTAATAAACTCAACCCGAATCCCTGAGCCTAAACGCAGTAAGCGCACCACTTTGGCCGGTGTACCGACATTGACATTAGCCGGTAAGACCTCAATATCTTGCGGACGCACATAGGCAGTTGCATCGCTGCCTGATAATGCGCTAACACTGTTAGATATCGGTAAAATATGCCCGTGAAAGTGGATACTATCACCGTTAACCTGACCTTGCAGTAAGTTCACCGTTCCCAGAAATTGGTGTACAAACGGGGTAGCCGGTGACTCATACACATCATCTGGTGTGCCAATCTGCTCTACCTGCCCTTTATTCATCACCACAATGCGATCAGCCACTTCCAGTGCTTCTTCCTGATCGTGGGTGACAAATAGACTGGTGACATGCAGTTCATTATGCAGTTCACGCAACCAGCGGCGCAGCTCTTTACGAACCTGTGCATCTAATGCGCCAAACGGCTCATCAAGCAGCAAAACTTGCGGCTCAACAGCCAGTGTACGTGCCAGCGCCACACGCTGACGCTGGCCACCAGAGAGTTCACTCGGATAACGCTGTGCCAGATGGCCAAGATGAACTAATTCTAATAACGTTAACACTTTCTGCCGAATTGTCGCTTCATTTGGGCGCAAATGACGCGGTTTTACGCGCAAACCAAACGCAACGTTTTCAAATACCGACATATGCCGGAACAGCGCATAGTGCTGGAAAACAAAACCGACTTTACGATCACGGGCTGACAGTGCCGATACATCCTGCCCGTTAAGTAAGATTTGCCCCTGATCTTCGCGCTCTAATCCCGCAATAATACGCAGCAAAGTTGTTTTACCACAGCCTGATGGCCCAAGTAACGCCGCCAGCTCACCGGAGCGAAATGTCAGGTTGATATCATGCAAGGTGGCAAAGCCGTTAAATGCTTTTTGGATATTTTTGACTTCAACACTCATGATTCAACTCCTTGAGACAAGATGTGATTTTTCTGACGTTCACGCATTTTATCAATCAGGGTTTCGGCCAGTAAGGTAATCAGGCCAAAACTGGCAAGTAAGCTGGCAACCGCAAACGCCGCTGCAAACTGGTATTCGTTGTACAAAATTTCAATGTGCAGCGGCATAGTGTTGGTTTGCCCACGAA
Organism: Plesiomonas sp. ISS29; assembly: GCF_056522795.1. Lineage (NCBI taxonomy): Bacteria > Pseudomonadati > Pseudomonadota > Gammaproteobacteria > Enterobacterales > Enterobacteriaceae > Plesiomonas > Plesiomonas sp. ISS29. The sequence continues at coordinate 1,769,783 of NZ_JAWRZQ010000001.1, read as the reverse complement.
TATGCCCAGAGACCACAGAAACCGCGCCAAACTCCCCAACTGCGCGTGCCGTACAGAGCAACACACCGTACAGCAAACTCAACCGGATACTCGGCAGCGTGACCCGCCAAAAGGTTGTCCAACCGCTTGCACCCAGCATAATAGAAGCTTCTTCTTCCTCTACTCCCTGAGATTGCAGCAGCGGAAGCACTTCGCGCGCTACAAACGGAACGGTAATAAAGGTGGTAGCCAGCACAATACCCGGTGTCGAGAAGATGATTTTGATGTCAAACGCTTCCAACCACTCACCAAACCAACCGTTGCTGCCAAACAGCATCACAAACATTAATCCGGCAACAACCGGTGATACTGAAAAGGGTAAGTCAATCAACGTCAGCAATGCTTCACGGCCACGAAACTTAAACCGTGCAATAGCCCATGCCGCACACACGCCAAAAACAATATTTAATGGCACTGACAGTAGGCTGACAGTCAACGTTAACCAGAGTGCCGAGAGTGCATCACTATCACTGAGAGCTGATAGGTAAGTATCCAGCCCTTTACTGAATGCTGAAAGAAAGATAACGATGACGGGGATCACTAAAATCAGTGTAAACCAGCCTAAACCCAGTGCGATTAAGCTATAGCGTACCCAAGAACGCTCTGTTTGCTGCCGGCTCATAGTCTGTCCTCTTTAATTCCTTTACGGCTCCATGCGTGTAGCTGATTAATCAGCAGCAGCAGTAAGAATGATACGCCCAGCATCACTACGGCTATCGCGCTTGCGCCGGCATAGTCATACTCCTCAAGATGGCTCATGATCATCAGCGGAGCAATTTCTGACACCATCGGGATATTGCCTGCAATAAAAATTACCGAGCCGTATTCACCAATGGCACGCGCAAACGCCAAAGTAAAACCAGTAATAATTGCGGGTAATAAGACGGGAAAAATCACCCGTGAGAATATCTGCCAACGATCAGCACCTAAACAGGAGGCGGCTTCTTCCAGCATGTTTTCATGCTCACGGAGCACAGGCTGCAATGTCCGGACCACAAAAGGTAGACCGATAAAAATCAGTGCTATGACGATACCAGTTGGATTAAACGCCATTTTGATACCATAAGGTGCTAACCAGTGGCCAATGACTCCGTTACCGGCAAAAACGGCAGTCAACGCAATACCTGACACCGCGGTGGGCATTGCAAAGGGTAAGTCAATTAGCGCATCAACCCAACGGCGCCCAGGAAACTCATAACGCACTAAAATCCACGCAAGTAACACGCCAAATACGGTATTAATCAAAGCGGCAATTAGCGCGGCAAAAAAGCTCAACTTATAGGATGCGATAACCCGCGGCTGGGTCACGATGTGCCAAAAATCAGTTAATGATAAATGGGTGAAACTATACAGTACCAGTGCTGATAGTGGTAACAACACCACTAAGCCCAGATAAACTAAGGTAAAACCAAGTGTAGGCCCCATCCCTGGGATTACGCTAAAAGAGCGAACTGCCATTGTATCCCCCACTGACTCGTTTTTTGCTACGGCATCAAATGCTGTTGCCAAACCGTTAAAATAGATTGCTAATGCATACTATGGCGCGTTCGCCGAGCGGGGTGAAATAAGGAAAAGAGCTTTCTTATGCCTGTTTTTTGCTAAAGCAATATTTACTCGTCACTTTTGTCGATTTAACAAAAAAGCATTAAGTATAGCGAATTGTTATATAGAGGGTTGACTGCAAGCTGTACAAAAATCGCACATGAATTCTGAGAAGGAAGTAGGTATTGAGTATTGGAAAAGATTAATAACGCATAAAAATAAAAATAAAAATAAAAATTATAAAAACAGGAAAGATAAAAAGATACTTTTCTTATTTATTAACTCATTAACTTCAATATAATGAGCATCTTTCGTTTATCTATTATTTCTATTTTTTATTTGTATTAAATATAATCACTAAGCATAAACAGATCTCTGTCTGACTCAATATTGAGTTTGCGGCGTGCTGACTGCTTTTGTGCGCTAATGGTTTTTACACTGCGGGAAAATTTCAGTGATATTTCAGAGACAGTCATCCCATTAATATAGCAGCGTAATACTTCACGCTCTTTCGGTGTGAGTGCATCTAAAAGATCATTCATATTTTCACCACTGTTATCAGTAGTATTAGCTGATACAGTCAGCGGGAGAATGCTCGATTCAGGCCAAAACTCTTCACCACGGGTTAATTTTTTAATGCCATCAACCAATGTATTTAATGAACAGCCTTTACTGATAAAGCCTTTGACTTTGGTGCGTTTCAGCAAAGATATTACAGTGGATGAATCAATTGAAGAGACCACTAAAATCAGCAATTCAGGGTTTCGGGTGGTTAAACGTTTGATTAAATTTAAGCCATCAACATCATCTTTGCCTAAAATATAGTCAACAATCACCAAGTCTGGTTTATTCTCTTTAATTCCTTTGGTTAGACTTGCGACAGTGGAATAACTTCCAATCACAGAGATCCGCTCTTCTTTTTTAAGAAGAGAGAGCATTCCCTCTCTGACGATTTCATGATCATCAAGAATCATCACACTGATACTTTTTTGCATCTTTACTGGCCGACCTATATTATTTTAGACGCGAAAATATTGTAGCTTTGTTGCTAACGCGTGCAATCTTTTATATGAAAATTTGCTGAAGTATACCACAATAGATTGAAATGTAGAAAATACGTATAAAAACCACTCTGCTGGTAAGCTTACAAAGGTAATACTTGGTATTATTTATAGCTTGCATAAACTACTCAGCTAGTTAACTTTTCCAACTGGTAAGCCAGCTCGGCAATATCCCCTTTCAATTTGATCACTTCGCGATCATTAAGGTACAGCTCGCCACGTAACGCATGCTCTAGCTGTTTTGCCAGCACAGCAACAGCATCAAGTTCGAGTACATTTGCACCACCTAAAATTCGATGAAATGAGTTCGCCGCCCCCGAATAGTGTTGGGTATCTATCTGCACAAGGCCATCAGCAATATCCTGTTGACTCAGTTCAATAAAGCGGGCAAGCAGCTTACCTTCACCGCTAAGGTCGTTGTCGGGGGCATCAGGCTTCTCTGAGCTAACGATTGACAGGCTGCTGTCAAAAGGCTCGGCGGTATCTATCCACAATTCAAGCAGGGCTTTTAGCTGCTTGAGCGATAATGGTTTGGTTGAAATACCATCCATCCCAGCATCAAGACAACGGGCGTAGTGCTCTTCGCCGGAATCGGCTGAAATGGCGATAATCGGTGTCATCGGCAGACCGCGCTCGGTTTCATTATGCCTAATTCGCTGAGCGACCTCAAAACCATCTAGCTCCGGCATATAGCAGTCGAGTAAAATCAGTGAGATATCGGTTTTTGTATCAAGCAGAGCCAGTGCTTCATGCCCGTGACTAGCAGTGATAAAGCGATAACCAAGCCGTTTTAGCTGTTGACCAATAACAAACCGGTTAGCCTCATGATCATCGACCAATAAAATGACCGGATCATCGTGTGTAGTCACCAGCGGTTTACTGCTCTGAATGCGCGGCTCCTCTACTTTACTGGCGGTAGTTGGAATACGGACAATAAAGCGTGAGCCTTGCCCTTTCTTACTTTCCACGAAGATAGAACCACCCATCAATTCCACTAGCTCTTTACAGATAGATAACCCAAGCCCTGTTCCGCCAAATACACGGCTAGTTGAGTTATCAACTTGTGAAAAGGGTAAAAACAGTTTAACTTTATCTTGCTCATCAATACCGATACCGGTATCAGAGATATCAAACTCCAATATACCGTTATCCTGCCCTTTCTGGTTACAAAAACGTGCCGACAGAGTCACTTGACCTTGTGCGGTAAATTTCAGAGCATTTGAGATTAAATTATGTAAGATCTGTTTGACCCGCAATTCATCAATATTAAAGTAGTTATAATCAGCAATATTATGTGCGTAAAAGGTTAATGTTATTTTTTTACGTTCAGCAATAATTCCGTATTGTTGCTCAAGCTTAGCTAATATTGGAATCAGTTTAACCGAGCGTAAATCAATATGAAGTTTACGCGCGCCAAGGCGCGACATATCGAGTAAATTGTTCAAGAGTGATAATAACAACTTCCCGGCATCATCAGCCTGATTAATCATTTCACGTTGTGAATGGTTTACTTTCGTACCACGCAGTAGTTCAAAAACGGACAGCATTACACCAATTGGTGTTTTCACCTCATGACTGATCATCGCTAAAAAACGGCTTTTAATACTTTCACTCTGTTTTTTAGCACGATAAACATACATATAGCACAGCAATGAAATGCTTAATGAGCACATCATAATTAAAGTAGCCAGTATTTGCCAACGATATGACACCCACAGCTGGTGCAGTGTAGGTTTGGTTTGTTCTGTTGACTCTTTCCATGTCATTAATGACTGGTCCATCTCTTTAGCGGTAATACTGTTGAGCGCTTTACTTAATATCTGATATAGCTCTGTAGTGTTTTGAGACACCATTACAGAAAAAGGCTTAGGTGGCAAATTAACATATCCGCCAAGATACATATCTTTGTTATCATCTTGCACAGCATCAAACTCAGCACCTACCACAATACCAACATCTGCTTCACCAGAACGTAATTTATCGAAGATATCATTGATATTGAGCGCAGGAACCAAAACCGCAGCTAGCGGTTGGTTTCGCTGAATAAGATTATGGTACAGATAGGAGTTTTCTATCACTGCCACTCGCTCTGTTTTCAAATGATCGAGTGTACCGACAAATTTATGTTTTCCCAGCGTAACAAATTCATGCCGAAGATACATAAACGGGTGGATAAAGTGATACTTTTTTGTTAATACAGATATCTGTGAATAACGATAGTCAGCACCAAAAATAACTGCGGGTAAATCTTTATCTTCCACAATATTTTGTGTACTAAGTTGCCCTGTATACAAGGAGCTAACCCAAAACTTAAGGCCGGTTTTTTTCTCTAACAGTGAAATAAGATAGCGGTGATAGGACAATTCATGCGAAACATTGACCGGAATATAGATTGTTTGCTGTCGATTTTTCTTTATCCATAACGTTTCCTCAGGTGTAAACAGGCTCTCTGTTGCCCATACGGGGGCAACGCTATACCCAAATATTAAGGTGAAAAATAGTGCAATCTGCTGCAATTTGGGTAGATGAAATCTGAACATAATCCCTCAAAACACATTATGTGTAATAGGTAAAACTTTAATAGTTAAAACAATATTGGCAGTTTAACTCTTCGAGATTTCAGATATTAACACAATACGACTGACTATATTTGCCAACCCCAGCGATTTACTCTGTTTTTTTACAGCTATCAAGCACGGTAGCGAGTTTATTTACCATACCGATGGTTATAACTTGCTGTTTATCCTGCAAAGGAGTTTGCATGCTGGCATTGGCGGGTAAGAAGTGAGTACTGCCCTGCTGCTGACCGCACTGTGTATCTTGCATGACCAAAATATACCCATTGCTGTTATTGGTTAAACGGTCATTTTTGAATGTATATTTCATTATCGGCGTGATCGGACGTACGACAACAACGCTTTTAATTTTAACTGGATAGTGGGTAACAATAGCCGTCGGCACTTGCCCTGGTTGAAGAGGTAAAATACCCAGTTGACGCACTGACGCGCGGTAATAGCGCTCTTGGTTATCACGCTTTAGGTTGTAGTGCAGTGTAAAGTGGCCCTGCTGGCCAGCAGCTAAACGTAGCTGGGCGGGTGATACATAAAAAGGCGTTGGATGTGTCGATTTAAGAGTTTCATGACCATCAGGGAAAGAGGTTTCGTTTAACGATAAGGTATAGATAATCTCTTCTTTTTCATTATTTTTAATATCGATATTCAGGGTGTTGTTATTACCGGTTAGCTCACTTAATGATTGCATTTGCACGGCAAAAACACTGGAAGTCAGCAGTGCTGATAGCAAGCTGATCAGGGGAACAATACGCGGGTACATGCTGCTTTATCCTATAAATGTAAAACAGGGTCGGTGCTTTCACACCGTACCCCGAAACATATCATTGTTGGTCTCTGTTAATTACCCAGTGAAAGCTCAACGGTAACAGTACCTTCGCCTTTTGCTGAGCCGACCCAGTCACGCTGAGTTTCGATTTCACGGCCGGAAATCCGATCACTCATTTTAAAACCCAGCCGAGTTTTTAAGGTGTAACTGGCCATACCGGCTGTTCGAATACCTTTCTCTTTTACCCAGTGACCACCGACATCAAGCTGTTGTGAGTCTTTTAGTAAAATAGGCTCACCAGTACAGTTTTGAGGGGTATATTCCCACATACCACTTTCACTGATATAACCAAAATAAGCCGGTACTGCTGCATGTTTATTACCACTGTTAATGGTAAACGCACAGACAGATTTTTTATTTGCCTCTTGATGATCACCCTCAACTTTAGCTGCCACGGTAATAGCCGACGCAGCACGGTTTTTCAGTAACGTAGCAACATCATTTTTTGAATAATGAGTGGCTGAGGAGACAGGCATATTACTGAGTTCAACGCGTACCAAATAAGGGATTACTACGTCAGGCTCATCAGTAGCAAACCGGGATTCAACCACATTGCTCGCTTGTGGTGTGATGCTAATCCCCTCAAGGGTGGGTAAGCTGGTTTTGTTGATGATGGTGATCACACCCGATTTACGATCTTGCATTGCTATTTCTCGGCTGGCAACTAAGGTCAGTGTTTCAGCCGGTTCATTTTGTTGGTCTTCATTGATCGGCAGCACGATCTCTAGCTGTTTTTTCAAGCCAGCAGGCAATGGAAACACCACCGTTTTACCGCCAGATAAATCAAGCTGAGTACCGGTATTGCTGCCTGGCAAACGTACGATAACATGCTCTAATGCCACATCATCGGCAGATGCAGAGCCAAGTACCGCTTTAAGATAAAGCGGATTACCGGTTAAATCACCATCACCGGTTAGCATGACGGTTGAGACGGCATTTTCACCCTCGCGGGCGGTAACATCAGCAACCGACACAACATTCCATGCAGCGCGGTTATGAATGGTTATCGTACCCTGCTTGCTGCCCGACATTTTACTGTCACGGCTAGCTAACAGCGTAAACTGCTCATCAGATTCATCAATATCATCCTTCAACAGCGGAATACTGACTTCAACAGTCTTATTAGGTAGCAATACACTAGCAATTTTATTGGCAGAGAGATCAATTTGCTGGCTGTTACGCCCGCCAGCTAAAGAGACCAAAACATGAGCCAGATCGATATCATTTTCAGAAGCTGTACCCAGCTTGGCTTGTAGGTAGAGCAGCGCGCCTCCCGTTCCACCTGCCGCAACAAAATGAACGTGGGTAGTGGCATCTTCACCTTCATAACCTTCCGCGTTTTCTACCTGTGTCACAGCCCAGCCGGTGCTTTCGGTAATTATAATCGTACCGCTTTTACGCACAAGCATATCCGGCTTATTACTGGCTTCTAAATAGAGTTTCTCTGAGCTTTCCAATACGTTATCAACAATAACCGGGATGCTAACAGCAAGCTGATCGATAATGCCAACCGGCAGTATGTGTGCCACCATTTTCCCGCCCGAAAGATCAATTTCAGACTCAGGAAGTAATGTGCCTGGGTAACTGATTTTTACATGTTTTAAATCAACATCACTTTCACTGGCAGTGCCAAATTTGGTTCGCAGATAGACTTTTTCATGTGCTAAATCTTTTTGTGTCAGGCGAATGGTAGAAATGGCATTTTCCCCTTCCTCTGCAGTAGCATCAGACACTGAACGCACTTCCCATTCACCTTCTCTGTCACGCATAATAACTGTTCCCTGATGGCCACCAGCCATATCAACAGTTGTACCCATTTTTATCTGAAACATGTAGCCATCATCAGAAATAGTATCTTTATTAATGTAGACAGAGACATCAACTTTCTTACCCACATTAGGTGGTAAAATAACCTTATGAATACCACCACCAACTAAGCTACCGTGATCATCTGGCGCGTTTGTATTCGGGTAGCTGACCACAACATCAGAAAAATCAGCATCTTGCCATGTTGCTGTTGACAATACCGCTTGCAGATACAGTGCCTGCCCATCTAATGCCCCCTCTGAATTCAAAGTTGCATGTAAAACTGCTGTAGTGCCTTCTGGTATTTCAGCATCCGTTACCGTAGCAATATTCCACGGAGCCATATCAATAATGATTTGTGTACCACTTTGTGCATTTTCCATTTTTGGTGAAAAACTGCCCTTCAATACCAAATTTTTATCCGGATTTGGAACTATATTTTTCATTGTAGGAATACTGACATAAACCTCACGATCAACCACCGCGGGTAAATCCACTGCAGTGATTTTGCTACCACTGAGATCCACCGTCATTTGAGTTCGGGCATGTTGGAAAGAAACCGTAACGTGCGTTAAATCAACATCACTTTCTTTGGCACTACCCAATACAGTCTGAAGATAAAGAGTATGCCCTGCCCCCTTATCGGTTAACAATATTTCACTATTAAGTGCCGCCCCCTCCATCGCTTTTGAGTCACTCACCGAGGCCACTTTCGGTAAGGATTTATCAATAATCGCCAATGTTCCGCTTTTTGCATCATGCATATCGGCAGCTAAACTGGCCTCTAATATCAGGGTTTCATCGGGTTCAGGGCTTTCCATATCTGCCATGGTAGGAATAGAGATATTCAGCTCTTTTTCTGCATTGGCCGGCAGTTGTACAGCAACCGGTTTTCCACTGCTTAAATCAACGGTTGAAACCACATTTCCGTTTTTGCGTAAACGAATTTCAACGCGTTTAAGATTTACATCATTAGGTGAAGCGTTCTCTAATGTGGTTTTAAGGTAGATTATTTTGGCCGTGACAACATCACTGAAGGTAACGGTACTCTCTAGCGGTTTGCCTTCAGTGGCAACAGCATCGGACACGCTCAACACTTTTACTGACGTGGTATTAAGCGAAGTACCCGTATCTGGCCGCTGCTCTTCGGGTAACTTAACACTGTTTGGCAGCATCGCAAGGCTGAAGCTATCACCTTTAATTTGGCGGGCGCTGGAGTAAAAACGCATCTCTACCTGTGTAATAATTTGCTGCCACTGAGCCTGAGCAAGCTGATGCAGATCACTGAGTTTTGGGATAAAAACATCAATTGTTTTTGCTCGGGAAAATTCAGCAAGCCCGACACTGTCTCCCAGATGATTCCACTGATGACCCACACGAAAACGGGCCGAAGGAAGCGGAAACCCACTGCGGATCATAAAGCGAATATCGCCACCACTACTGACTTTATGTTCACCGTTAATGGTACGCAGCACACATGTCTGGCCGTTGACTCCATCCACTTTATCCGCACGGCACTCAGCGCGCGAAGGCCTATCCAGACGCAAGGCGGCCGCTTTAACCGCACTGGTACGGTATTCGACACGTGAACCATCCGTTCGCTGACCACTGGCAACCAGCTCTTGTTGTGTACCCAATGGCTGTTTAACCAGCCCGGTTAATGCTATCGGGCTAAATACCGGATTTATTTGGCCATCACGCGGCATTGCTCGGCCAGCACTTACCTGCCCCTGAGTATCCATCATGCCAAAAAACAGGTTAACCGGTTGGCTGCTGGTGATTCGGGTGAGTGGAAACAGCGGTGATAAATGACCGCTCTCTAGATACCATGCTGCCTGGCGGCTTCGCTCCTGCGGTTGCCTTTCACCATAAATGGCCTGTTCAGCCCGTCCGCTCAGGGTGGTAACGTAGCCGCGTTGTGTCACTGCATCTTCTATCGACAATAACCCAAGCCGCGACAGTACAACGCTAGGCCGTGTGTTAAGTTGAGATCCGAACAGTTGCAGGTTAAATCTGTCACCTTTGGCCAGACGGGATGCCGAATAAAAGCCGCTTTCGACGAATTCAGAGAGCTTTTGTTGCGGATGTGCTGCCCGCCACTGATCACGCTCAGCGGCCGATGGAGGCACAAAAAATACCTCTATCGCGTGGCTGTTGGCAAACTCAGCAATATGTACGCTATCGCCAATTGCATGCCATTGAGAACCTACACGAAAACGTGCCTGTGACAGTGCAACCCGTGCCCGTATGGTAAACATCAGATCACCACCACTGCGAGCGACTGAACTGCCCTTAATCGTGCGCAGCGTGCAGAGTTTTCCGGCAATACCATTGACACGTTCATCACGACACGCTTTTCCGGTTGGCGGCAACAGAGTCAGATGCGCAGCTTTCGTTACATTAGTTTCAAAACGGCGAATATCCCCATTTTGTAGCGTTTCTTGTAAAGCGAGTGTACGGGAGGTTCCCGGTGAAGATTGCGATATCAGGTTAAACACAGTGTCACTGAGTACCGGATTGACCTGCCTTCCGTTTTGTGGCGTAAATGTTCCACCATCCCACATCACGGCAGTGCCATGTATATCAGCTATACCGCGAAAAGCCTGTACAGGGGTTAATGCTGAAAGGGTTTTTACATCACTGATATTATTGCTGTTATGGGTATACCAGATTGCCGGTTTTTTAGCCCCCAACCCCGGTATACGTGCACCAAAAATAGCCTGCGGTAATGCCCCTTGCAGGGTATCACCACTACTGACCAAGGTAGATAAATACTGGCTATTGGCGACTTTATCCTCAATCAGGATCAGCTCTAGTTGGCTATGCAAATCAGTTATTTTAGCCGGAAGATGCGGTAATCCCCCCGGTAAACGCCCCGGTAAGGTAACCGGATGCTGAATCTCACCCGGCAAGGTGACAGGATGTTCAAAATGCCCCGTTGGCGGCTGAATTTTTGCCGGGAGTGTAACAGGCGTTTGGTATGCATTTGCGGTTTGCCACGGGGAGAGGAGTGCAAACAGGCTGCTCACTAACAGTGTGATACCAAATAGCGACGATTTACCACATGGCGGTTTTTTATTACTGCGATGTGGTACTGACAGAGTATGTTGGCATGATAAATCATGCCCAACAAGAGGGTGTTTTTGCATTGCCGCTATCCTGTTATCGATAGTGAGTATTGAACGTTATAGTGCTGACAGCGTTCTAGATCTTTCCTACAATCTAGCCCTTTTACTGCGACAAAATAATGTGTGATTCACCTTTCCAGCGAACATCACCGAGCAGCAGTGTGGCTTTAGGATTTTGCAGCTTGATATCAATTTCAAAATCTTGTTTACCGTTGTCAGCCAGTATTTCCGGATGCGCAACATCGATATCAATTGAAAAACTGCCATCTGCATTAGTGCGTGCCGTACCAATGTGATTACGTAAATTGATGCCAGCCATAGGCTCACCATTGGCATTGCTCAGGCGGCCAAATACGGTAATCAATTGCTTAAAATGCGGTTTAAAATAGGTGACATTTCCGGGATACAAGATCACCTGTTTGGTCGCTTCGGCAGTATCAAATGTCACCTCACCGCTTTCGTTATCACTCACTTCAACGGTGTACTCCTGATAAGCCGGTAGCGAGAGGAAATTGTGCCCCTCAACCAGCGGATATTGTTGCTGGTTAACCACTGCGCTCAGCGCATGGCCACTACCTTTGGGCAGATCAATTAAAACCCCCGCTTCCCCGGAGTTATGGCCAAATGCCATGCCCTTACCTAAATCCCACCCTGCTGAACCATTTAAGCTGACACTGGTATTCATGTTGCCCTGCCCACCGGAGGCACTCACCGTACCGGTAGCATAGCGAGCATTGAAGTTGGCATAAGCGTTGTAATAGTTACTGTTTCCTGAATCACTCATGCTGTGATTGAATGTACCGCCGACATAAGTAATCGAGCTGTTTTCCAGGCTTTTACCAACGGAAAGGTCGAGGCTATCGGCATCAGAGTTGCGCGAATACCCCATTTGGATATCAGCAACCAGTGGCATAGAGAAAGAGAGGCTAATAAAACTGTCTTTTTGATGACCGCTCACACCATAAGAGTGTGAAGTCTGTTTATTCAAACCGACATTCAGCCACGCTGCACCGTAATGGCCGCTGTATAAGTGCTGTGAGTAATCCCACGACAGTTGCTGCTCTTCATCTTGATAATCACCCGATTTGCTGTAAGTCACATTCAACTGACCGGCTCCGTCAATCAATTTTCCCATATTGATATAGGTATTCACTGATGTACGATTATCAAACCAGTAATCGAGCCTTTCCCCCTGATGGCCCTTCTCCTTAGCCAACCGGATTGAACCTAACCCAAATGGCAAAGGTGCACCCACAGTAGCGGTCACATTATGACTGCCGTCAGAGGCTTTCATGTTGCCGATATTAACGTCAAATCCGCCCAAAAATTGTTTGCTGACAGAGGCCTCTTCAACCCAGGTATCACGGTTCAGATAAACTGAAGCTGCTAAATTACTGCCAAAAGCGCGCCCCGATAACGAAACACCCCCAACCGGTTTATTGCCACCTTCGATTAACGGTGTATCAGGTGAGACTAAAAAACCATTTTCGTTGAATGATGTACGTTCATCACGCTGGCTGATACCGCCCCAGAGTTGCCATATTGGTTTACTCCCATCTGCAAATGCAGACTGAGTTTTCTCAACTTGTTGGCTGGTTGTACTGATAATTTTACCGGCGACCACTACCTCAATTTTTACCTGATATAGGCCGGAAGGCAGTGCAGCAGTATCCACTTCATGGATACCCATCGGCATCTGCACAACTTTTAGCAGGCGATCATCACGGTAAATACGAGCTTCACCTGCAGAGGGAAAATAAAGAGTAATTGGAGAGAGAGATTGTGAGGTATCGCGCTGCTGTGAACGGCCATTATTGCCATAGGCAAAGGCATACATGCGATCACTATTGAGTGTAGATACTAAGCCTAAATCTTGTGATTGCCAGCCATTCATCATCCCAAATGAAGCATAATGGCCGCCAATGTCACGCTCAAACACCGCCCGATCAAGGCTAAAATCCCCGCCACTATCATCGTTATAGGTACTTGACCCATCAACAAACAGATGATTTTCTTCCCAGGCTTGCGTTGAATTCAGCCCCAAATAGCCGTAGTTACTGGATCTTCCATCGCCGCTCGAGTGTGTAGTATTTAATGTGTAATTAACTAACCCCGAAATATCATGGCTGCTCGCGGTAGGCAATACGGAAGATTTAGCAATATGATCAACAGCAAATCCATGCTTATCAAGGGTGATAGCCACACTCATGCGCAATAAATCAAATGTTAAGGTTGCCTGATCAGCAACAGTTAGTGTGCCTGATTGTGTAAATTCAGCAGATTTCAGCGCATACAGCCCAGCCATAACGGCATCGGATAATTGAAAAGAGGATAATTCTTCATTTTTTGAAAAATGATCAATGATCAACCGATCATTTTGTAAGCGAGTATCAACATAACCAATAACGATTTCATTTTCATCATCCGTGGCTGTATCTTTATTTATGATCGTAATTGGTAAGGCGATCCCAGCCTCGAGAATGGTTTTAATACTGTCTGATATCAGCAATTTTTCATTACTGAGATCAGAATCAGTCGTCTGCCCAAATACGTACAGAGGAGCTAAATAGAGGGTTACACCAACACTAATACCTACAATAAAAAAAATATTTCTTGTCGCGGTAAAGGGGAAAAACATCTCATGCCTCTTGCACAATGATATTATTTTGCCGAGTCGTATGTACCTGCATGCCATATTCCTACATGGCTACTTGGTGCACTGATATCAACCGATTTCAGAGGTCTTTCTGTATGTGGCATAATACGACGATCTTCACGACACACTCCATCTTTAGGGGGAACAATCCCTTTTTGGCAGGCACCAAATGCGACATAGCGAAAAGCAGTATTACCTTTATTAACCATGACATTATTGCCTAAAGAGTAATCTAATATTTCCTGACGCGGATTTACCACCAATATCGTAGACAAAATAGTGCTGGTTGCAACTTGTGCCTCCATTCCTGCTGAATGGTGCTCACCCGGCACTAATACTTCATCATTCCAGATAATACGGTAATAACGCTCTTGATTATCTTTTGGCCCGTGATAAAAAAACTTCACAACAACATCTTTTTTCGGCGCAACAATTGCCCGAGCAGGACTAAAGGTAATATCACTCATGCTTGAATTGCCCGATATTAACGGTTCCATCGTAAACGGGCTCTTAATTGGCTCAACCTTAACGGCCATAAGGTGTGCAGCATGCTCATCAATATTGCTTATTTTTTGTGTTGTTCGTTCAGATTTAGAGGGTATTTCAACTGTCACATCATCCATATAAAAAGCATACGAATAACTGCTAATTAATAGTGGAAGTAGTGCATAAAAATAACGATGCTTCATAGAATATCTCTAACAAATAACGAATAAGGCAGCCTCTTGACTGCCTCAGCAATTCAGGTGCAGCTCTGCTTGTGCAATTAGCTCCAAGTTGCAAGGAAAGTCACTTGCGCTTGGCCTTCATACATACCATCAGTTAATGACTCAAATGTTTTCCCCGCAGGTGCTACTGCTGTTGCAACAAAACGGTCAGCAGATTCAGACTCGGCAGCCAAACCATCTAATGATGACAAGAAGGAGTTCAGACTACCACTCTTATTAAGCATAGTTGGTTGCCCTTCATCTTCAGATAAAGGCGTATCACCTACACTTAATACAACCTTAAATTTTTGATCGGCCTGAGCAATATGCGCGGCATAACCTTCGCTTTGAATTGCTTCAAGTTTAAAATCTGTAGCATCAGGGCCTGCTTTACTATCATTCTGGATGTTAATAATAAATGGGGCTTCAGTTGGTGCAAAGGTTTTGCTACTTGGCAGATATTTAAAGTTGATAGAACCTACAGGGCTAACAATCAGACGAGCATGGCTGTTTTTTTCTGCAGTCACAACCCAAGTCGCACTGTCTTGTGCTGTACCAGCATCAGCGGCCATTACATTACCAGACAGAATAACGCTCATCATAGCGCCAGCGATCAGGTGCTTTTTCATACTCAAGTTCCTTTTCTGAATTATTTAGGCTTTGCGTAATTGCAAGTCTTTACGCAAGTGACGGAATTCACTATAGCCATCAAATCCGATCAATTATATGAGACCATTCTTAAAAAATCAGACAAAAAAAGGAACAGTACATCGGCTAATAATAGACTCATAATATCCAATAAAAAATACCCGCAATGTTCCAAAAATCACAACAGCTCTATCTTTTAAGACCACTCTGATATCAATACTTCATGTCCTTAGTTATCCTAACGATCATTGTGGTACATATAGATATACGAATACGGATAAGCCTATATTTATGAATAAACCTACGATTGCGGTCGTTGATGACAATATTATTGAGTGTGAAGTTGTGCAGAAAAAGTTACAGTCACTGTATGATGTGAATGTCATTTCATTTTCAGATATAGACAGTGCCTTGTATGAACTGCCCGATTACTCAGTTGACGCAATCCTTTGCGATATTCATATGCCAGATCAGGCCGGAGCAGAATTTTTACTGAGTCTTAACGCATTATATGCTGATAAACCAGCGTTGCTCCGCCCTACTATTATTTGGTTTAGTTCAACAAGTGACCGTGTATTATACTCCCACCAGCGTCTTGCCATTGAATCAGGCTTTCACTGCCCGCTTGCTATCAGTAAACCGCTGCAAGCCCAGCACTATCAAAGTATTATCCGTGCAATCACCCAGCAGCAAAAAACCTTGTCTCACAATACACCTAAGAACAATACCACCTACACAAAGCCGATCTCCAGTAAAGGTATCCACCGTTTATTACTGATGATCCGCAGTGTTAATCTGGTATTACAACCCAAAATTGCACTAAATACACAACACATTATCGGCGCAGAAGCACTCGCTCGCTTTACTGAGAGCACCAATCCACTCACTTATGATCATATTGCTATTCTTGCTGATATAGAGGCACACAATCTTGATAATCTGCTATTTATGACCATGCTCGATAAGGTTATTGCGCTGCAACGTTCACTGGTCAAAAAAGGAATCGGCAACCCGATCTCGATTAATGTCTCAGCAAAAACGGTTGCATCAATCGAATTGGTTAAAGAGATCTCGCAGCGTTGGTTTGATGCAAAACTACCGGCAAAATTACTGACGATAGAGCTAACCGAAAACAGCCGGATTAGCAGTAAAATTGAGCTGATTGCAGCCATGAACTTACTGCATAATGAAGGGTTTGGTATTTCACTCGATGATTACGGTATCGGCATCTCATCACTTAAAATGCTCTCTGAGATCCCGTTTACTGAATTAAAATTAGATAAAGCCTTTATTGCCAATATTACTGAAAGCCCGGTCTGTTACCACATCGTCAAACATACTGTTGATTTATGCCAAAAACTCAATATTTCAGTGGTTGCTGAAGGCGTTGAGTCGAACAGCCAGCATCTTGCCTTACAAGAGATGCAGTGCCCTGTTGCACAAGGTTATCATTTTTATAAACCCATGCTACCGTCAGACTACTTACAACTGTGCTTGCAATAACCCTCTTGCACAACCGGTAAGTTTTAACACCGTGCCCCATACAGAGCACGGTAAAGTAAATCAGACGTTATTGCCCCGGCTGATAAATCTGGTCAAACACCCCACCTTGTGCAAAATGTGTTTGCTGTGCCTGCGCCCAATCACCAAATAGATCTCGAACAGTAAACAGGGTTAACTGGTCAAACTGATTAGCATATTGCGCCGCAACAACAGGATCTGTCGGACGATAGAAGTTTTTTGCTGCAATAGTTTGTGCCTCCGGTGAATACAAGTAGGCCAGATACTCTTTAGCTACTGCCTGCGTACCGCGTTTATTGGCCACTTTATCAACCACCGCCACCGGTGGCTCTGCCAAAATAGAGACTGAAGGTGTAACAATATCAAACTTATCTGCACCCAGCTCTTTAAGCACCAAATGAGCTTCATTTTCCCATGTAATCAGCACATCACCGATATCACGCTCAACAAATGTAGTGGTTGCCCCACGCGCACCAGAATCGAGCACCTTCACATTACGGTACAACTTGCCGACAAACTCTTGCGCAGCCGCCGCCGAATTCTGATTTTGTTTTAACGCATAGCCCCATGCCGCCAGATAGTTCCAGCGTGCGCCACCTGAGGTTTTCGGGTTTGGCGTGATAACCTCAACATCTTGACGAATAAGATCATTCCAGTCTTTTATCTGTTTTGGGTTGCCTTTTCGCACAAGAAATACAATCGTTGAGTTAAACGGTGTTGCATGGTGTGCATAAGCCTCTGCCCATGTCGGATTAACACGGCCCTTTTTCGCAATAGTATCAATATCATATGCCAAAGCCAGTGTAACCACATCAGCTTCAAGCCCATCAATCACCGCGCGTGCTTGCTTGCCCGACCCCCCGTGAGACTGCTTTACCACCACATCATCACCGTGCAGCTTTTTCCAGTGCGCAGAAAAGAGCGTGTTATATTCGGCAAACAGTTCACGGGTAGGGTCATACGAGGCATTCAGCAGTGTAATTTCTGCCGCCTGCACACTCAGCGTCAGTAATGTTGCTGCCGCTGCGGTGGTAATCCATGAATATGCACGTAATGTCATGCGGTAACTCCTGTAATCGATTAATGCCAATGTCAGTCAGAATGGCTGTTGACACTGTTTTAATCGGAATTACCGCGTTTCAAAACCAACAAAAGTTGCTATCGATAGCAGAAAAAAACATGTTGTTATGGATAAATCTCAATCGGCGTACCCGGCTCAATTGAGCGCCAGATCTCATCCATGTCATGGTTAAGCAGCGCAATACAGCCGTTAGTCCAGTTAGATCGCTGCACACTGCTGCTCTGTACTGCATTCGGCTGACCGTGGATCATCAACATATTACCCGGATTCACCCCGCTTGCTTGCGCACGCTCAATATCATTGATATTGGGATAAGAGATATGAATCGCCTTGTAGTACTGGGAATCATCTTTTTTATAATCGAGCAAATACCGCCCTTCGGGCGTACGGTTATCGCCGCGCATCACTTTATGCCCAACTGGATTTGCCCCCAGTGCAATCCAAAAACTTTTTATCTCCTTCCCATTACGTAAAAGAGACAAACGGTACTGTGATTTTTTCACCACCACTAAATCCGCTTTGAGCGGCTCTTGCACAAAACTGGCCGAAGCAAACGGTGCAAAAAAAGCCCCTGAAAACGCAATACTACATACCAACAACCATGATTTTGGTACTACAAACAACTGGCGCATGATCCACTCTTATTTAAGTCACTTACAATGATCAACACTACGTCAGCGCAGCAATGGGTATACATCACCCAGACGTAGGGTTTCCCTAAGTTCTGAGCAGGTAAACATTAATGAGCGGCCGATTTTCAGCGTATAATAAACAGCCGGTAAAAACTTGCAATCACTAGTTTCACAACATATTGCGCTATTGTTTTTGTCTGATAAATAATCACATTCTCTTTTCTTCACACCGCAAAAAAATCTTCCCGTTCAGGATGTGATACCGATCATAATGAAAGGAAAAAAGGCAAGAGATAGCTAATAATCTTCAGTAGTATTTCGCAAAATAATGCGGGTAAACATCGCAGAAATACCTTCTGCACATGCTATCGAAATATCACTGCTGAAATGATGGCTTCCTTACCGAATTTAACGGATAACCGGACAACGCTATGACAACCTATACCTTTCCTGAAGGCTTTATCTGGGGCTCGGCAACCGCTGCGCTACAAATTGAAGGCGCAGCCCGTGAAGAGGGGCGCGGATTATCACAGTGGGATGTTTTCTGCCACGAGCACCCTGAACGTATCTATCAGCAAGCCAACCCTGATGTTGCTTGTGATCACTATCACCGCTACCGCGATGATGTACGCCTGATGAAAGAGATTGGCCACAATGGTTACCGTTTATCCATCAGCTGGCCGCGCCTGATCCCGGCAGAAGATGGGCAGATTAACCCACAGGGCGTTGAATTTTATAACAACCTGTTTGATGCTTTGCTGGCAGAGGGTATCGAGCCGAATGTTACCCTCTACCACTGGGATCTTCCGGTATGGTTGGCCGATAACGGTGGCTGGGAAAACCCTAAAACACTTGATGCCTACCTGCATTTTGCCAAAACCTGCTTTACCCTGTTTGGTGATCGCGTTAAACGCTGGGCAACCTTTAATGAACCAGCTTGGACCACACTCAATGGCTATGTCACCGCACTGCATCCGCCTTGCAAACACGACTATCGTGCCGCTATTCAGGTTGCCCACCATTTTGTGCTAGCCCATGCGCGTGCAGTAAAATTGTTTCGCTCGCTCAATACCGGTGGTGAAATTGGTTTAGTACTGAATATGTCAACCGTGTATCCAGCAACCGACAAACCAGAAGATATCGCTGCGGCGCATTTGGCTGACGGCATGTTAAACCGTTGGTTTATTGATCCGGCCCTGCTGGGATGCTACCCGCAAGATGTAGTGGAGTTTTATCAACAGCATAATCTGCTACCACAGTGGGATGAACAGCAGTTACGTGATATTGCCGAAACAAAAATTGATTTTATCGGCGTTAATTACTACTACCCGCACTATGCTACTGCCGATGCAACCGATACAGAGTTTCACATTAACAACTCAGGCAATAACAGTGATGACTGCAAGTTTTCTATTGCCGGAGTGGTTCGTTTTGTCAAAAATCCAAACGGAAAATACACTGACTGGGGCTGGGAAATTGCCCCGCAAGCAATGTATGACTTACTGCAACGAGCACACGAATATGCACCCGGCATTCCAGTTTATGTCACCGAAAACGGTATCGGTATGCAAGATCAGCTCAATGCTGACGGTTCGGTTGATGATGATGGCCGTATTGATTTTGTCCGCGAGCACCTCAAGGTTATCCATCAGGCAGTAAGTGATGGCATCAATGTGCGCGGTTACTATATGTGGTCGTTAATGGATAACTTTTCATGGATCAACGGCTTTAAAAAGCGTTATGGTTTTTTGTATATTGATCGAAAAACGCAGCAGCGTTACAAGAAAAAATCAGCCTACTGGTACGCCGAGGTTGCCGCAAAAAATGGTTTTGATGAATAACCAGAATAGCTGTATACACAGTATCTATTAATGTGTGTTGATCTTATTGAAATGCTCGTTGATCTTATTGAAATGCTCGTTGATCTTATTGAATAGTACATTATCGGGGTACAGCGAAGTCTGTGCCCTTTTTTATAACGTTATGACTCATGGGTAATACAGCCGGCAGACTCAATACATTTTGTTGGATGTGGGATATAAGCTAAAACAAAGCAAGGAGCAGAAGATAAAGAAAACGAATAATAAAGGGATAAAACACCAACCCCCAGAAACGGGTGGAGGCCCTACCAGCCACATCCCGGCACTCGAGTCCTACGCCTTGGCTGCTTCCTTCCGGATCTGACCAGGTCGACATAGTATCAATGCGGGAGGACCAATAGAGCCTCCATTGACAAACTTTCACCTGTAATCCCGTGAAAGCGCAGCAATTATCAGGGATACCGCCATAGAATGCAATAGCCAAACGGTTCAGGTGATGTTTTCTTGCTCAGAATCGGCCAATAAAGATTCCCCCATCAATTCAATGAGTAGCAAAATTAACCACATCATTAAAATTGGCATTGAAACATGCTCTACTTGATACAGCGTCAGTGCCGCAAACGGTAATGTCGGCAGTAACCAGGTTAAACGGTATAACATCTGCCTATTCTGCTGCTGTTGCAGCATCTGAATCGCTGAAATAACCGCAATAACCGACATCACGGCCAGTGTTTGTATCGGCAACCACACACTCAGAGGAATAGCCACGGCCAACAGCGCAGTGGTATTCCCTTGCAAGCCTTTCCAGCCTTGGCACAACAGGGCTATAACACTCACGGCAAGAAACTGACAAAAAGTTAACCATGCCGATCCGTCAATAGCACCTTCACTTTGCAGCACCATGACCGCACTAGGCATCGCAATCCACGGAATAAACAGAGCAAATCTCAGATTACTGGAAGCTGATGGGGAAAATAAAATAGACAGCATCGGATATGCCATTAAGGTAGCCATACTCAGACAGAGCGGTTGCAACGGTAATATTGCCATAAACAGCATAATCACAGCCACCAGAACAGCACCGCGCCCCCCTGATTGTGGAAGCAGCCACACCACAAGCAGCAGTGACAATACTAGATTCAGATCTGTTACGGAGTGTGCCATTGCCACCGTAGCCAGTAGTGTAAACAGCACTGCGGCCAATGTGAAAATTCCCTCTCTCATACACACCTCCTTATTGTATGTGTTGTATGTGTTATCTGCGTTGCATCTGTTGTGTATAGATACTTTTTACATCTCTATTATTTTGATATGGGCATGTTATATATCTGTGCTTTGCCAGTTATCACTACATCAAAACACCGCCCTGCAAAACACTACTTTTAGTATAGGCGGTTCTGCTACTGATAAGATCAAACTCGGGAGTAACACCGAGTTTCAACCACAGATAAATCACTGCTATAAAAATTCCCCCTACACTCGCCCTGCCCTGCCAATTCCCTTATTTATGTCAATTTATAGACAAGATTTATTGTCTCGGTGGTGCAATCAGATGTTCCTTCAAGGTTAAACCTGATCACACCACCGTCATAACACGATGACAGATTCATACTGAGGTTTTAGCCCAACGCACAGTTAATGCTATGCTTCTGATATTCCACTGTGTATCACACAAAACAGAAACGCAATTAATCGATGCCACAGAGCATCGAATAATGTATTCCGAGGTTATTAATGAGCGATGTATTGGCAGGATTACTGCAACTCCTGCATTTGGAAAAAATTGAAGAGGGTATTTTTCGTGGTCAAAGCCAAGATTTAGGCCTTCGCCAAGTCTTTGGCGGGCAAGTGATTGGTCAAGCACTGCATGCGGCCAAGCAGACTATCTCTCCTGAGCGGGCGGTACACTCTTTTCATAGCTACTTTTTACTACCCGGCGATAGCCATAAGCCGATTGTGTATGATGTTGAAATCTTGCGTGAAGGCCGCAGTTTCAGTACCCGCCGTGTCAGCGCGATTCAAAATGGCCGCCCTATTTTTTATCTCACCGCCTCTTTCCAGCTTCATGAAGAGGGGTTTGAACATCAAGATACTATGCCGGTTGTTCCACAGCCTGAAACGCTAGAGTCTGAATTAGACATTGCACGCAAAATGGCACACCTTCTGCCACCATCGGTAAAAGAGAAATTTTTATGCGAACGCCCGATTGAGATGCGCCCGGTTAAGTTCAGCAACCCGCTAAAAGGGGAAGTTGATCTACCAACGCGCTATGTCTGGTTTAAAGCAAACGGCAGCATGCCTGACGACCAGCGGGTACACCAATATTTGCTGGCCTACGCGTCTGACTTTAATTTCCTGCCGACCGCGTTACAACCGCACGGTAAAGGCTTTTTGGAAGCCGATATGCAAGTTGCAACCATTGATCACTCCATGTGGTTTCACCGCCCTTTCCGTATGGATGACTGGCTTTTATATGCTGTTGAAAGCCCATCGGCATCAGGTGCACGTGGTCTTGTACGCGGCAGCGTGTTTACGCGTGATGGGCTATTGGTTGCAACAACCGTGCAAGAGGGGTTAATCCGCCAGCGTAAGTGATTTTTTATTTTACCACTGTTCAATCACTGCACATCAAAACCGCAAAACCGGATCTTGTATCCGGTTTTTTTATAATCCACACCGTATGCTGATGAACATTGATTAAATCGGTACGCTCAGTGCTGTTCGCTTGCTTACCTTATTATTTTAGATAATACTAAATTAAATAAATCTTAACTAAGAGGCGTTTTATGTCTACCATGGATACACAAAACAGACCTAAGATCCTGATTGTTGGCGGTGTAGCTGGCGGTGCATCTGCTGCAGCACGGGCTCGGCGCGTTAATGAGCACGCTGAAATTATCGTTTTTGAACGCGGTGCATACATCTCATTTGCCAACTGTGGCTTGCCTTATCATATTGGAGGCAATATTCCCGAACGCCAATCACTGCTTTTACAAACACCAGAAAGCTTTAAGCGACGATTTAATGTTGATGTCAGAGTGCAGCATAATGTGCTGAGTATTAACCGAGATACCAAGCAAATCACAGTACACAATAAACTGACCGGTGAGCAGTATGTTGAAAGCTATGACAAGCTGCTGCTCAGCCCTGGCGCATCCCCCATCCGCCCACCAATTCCCGGCTTTGATCACCCAAAAGTGCTGACTTTGCGCAATATCCCCGATATGGATCAGATTATTGCCGCACTCAGCAACTTATCTAAACAGCATGTAACTGTGGTCGGTGGCGGTTTTATCGGCCTAGAGGTTGTCGAAGCGCTGCGTGAACGCCAAATTCCGGTGACATTACTCGAACTCGCCCCGCAGGTGATGACCAGCCTTGATGCAGATATGGCTGCTTTTTTACATCAGGAATTAGTCTGTCAGGCAGTAGACCTGCGTTTAAAAACCGGTCTCACCGCAGTTGAAGCTCAGCAGGATAATCTGCTATTGCAACTTTCCGATACCACACAATTGGAAACCGGCTTAGTCATTGCAGCAATTGGCGTTACGCCCGATACCCAGCTTGCTCGCAGTGCCGGCTTAGAGATTGGTACACGTGGTGGGATTAAGGTTAATCCACAATTACAGACTTCTGACCCCGATATTTATGCCGTCGGCGATGCTATCGAAACCACACATCTTGTCACCGGAAACACAGGTGTTATTCCATTAGCAGGGCCTGCAAATCGTCAAGGCCGTATGGCTGCTGACAATATGCTGGGCAATACCGAACACTACCGCCACACCCAAGGCACTGCCATCTGCAAAGTCTTCACCTTGGCCGCTGCCAGCACAGGGTTAAATATGCGAACAGCGCAACAGGCAGGGTTTAACGCACAATGCATTCATGTTCATACCGGTAGCCATGCAGGTTATTATCCGGGAGCACATCCGGTCAGCTTAAAACTGGTCTATGAAGTGCCCACTGGCCGCTTACTTGGCGCTCAAGCGGTAGGGCGTGATGGTATTGATAAACGGATTGATGTTTTAGCCGTTGCGCTACGTGCAAGGATGAGTGTAGTTGATTTGCAACACCTTGAGCTCACCTACGCCCCACCTTTTGGATCAGCAAAAGATGCCGTTAACCAAGCCGCTTTTGTTGCGACGAACCAGCTAAAAGGAGATGTTCCAGTCTGCCATGTTGCTGATGTACAACAACCCCGAGATGATCAGTTTTTGCTTGATATCCGTAACCCTGCCGAGCTGGAAAACATCGGTAAAATACCGAATGCCCTGAATATTCCGGTTGATAACTTACGCGAAAATCTCTCTACACTCCCCAAAGAGAAAGAGATTTTAGTTATTTGCCAAAGTGGGTTACGCGGAACTGTAGCGTGCCGATTATTACAACACTATGGTTTCCGCTGCGCAAACCTCAGTGGTGGGTATATTCAGTATGCAGCGGCAATACGCCAGTATTAAAGGAGGGAACAACATGTTTTCACTCAGCAGTGCGCTATTGGGTTTAGCCGGAGGCGCAATGATCGGGTTATCGGCTCTGTTACTGCTCAAAGGTACAGGCCGTATTGCGGGTATTAGCGGTATTCTCACCGGATTGCTTCATCCCAATAAAGAGTGGTTTTGGCGTGTGCTTTTTGTACTGGGTATGGTGGTAGGCGCGCTGTATACCGCTAACCTGATGAATATCACATTAGGCTCAACGGTTAACGCGCCATTCCCCCTGATTGTAGTCGCGGGGTTGTTGGTCGGGTTTGGTGCGAAACTGGGAAATGGCTGTACTAGCGGGCACGGTATTTGTGGGATGGGCCGTTTATCAGTGCGTTCTATTATTGCAACTTGCACGTTTATGACCACCGGATTTATCACTGTTTATTTGCTGCGGCATCTCTTCGCGGGCTAACAGCCCAATGAACACCGAATAAATATCCGATAAAGTTCCATCGCAAATCAGTGAGTTATATGTACTAAAATTCCCAGCAAAACACAGGGAGAGAGAGAATGCGTTATCTGTTTAGCCTGATATGTGGCGTGTTGTTTGGCAGTGGATTAACCGTTTCGGGGATGAATAATCCGGCCAAAGTACAAGGTTTTTTGGATATTACCGGCAACTGGGATCCAACACTGGCATTTGTCATGTTTGGTGCACTTGCTGTCTTTTCCATCGGCTATTTTCGCTGGGTAAAGCCTTGCTCAACCGCAGTATGCGGTGATCCACTTCCTACTACACCCAGTAAAACGATTACACTCCGTTTGGTCAGCGGTGCCGCTATTTTTGGTGTTGGTTGGGGGTTAGCGGGGATCTGCCCAGGACCGGCCATTACCTTACTTGCCGCTCCTACGTTACCCGCAATACTGTTTTTTGCCGCGTTGGTCATCGGGTTATGGCTGGGTGACAAAGCTGCAAATAGCTTAAAAGCATAATATCAACAAAGGATAATCGATATTTTTTAGCCTTTTGAGTTGTCACTCATGTAGGTAATACTGAATATTTACCGATACTCTACCCAGAGGTGAAAACTCTATAAAATGGGTAAAGTATCGGTATAAAACACTAACCTACTTTTTGCTGCAATAGCTGATCGGTGACTTGCTGAAGTTGCCACATCTGTGAATATCGCCCCTGCTGCTGTAACAATGCAGAGTGCTTACCCTGTTCGGCAATATTACCTCGGTGCAGCACCACAATTTGATCGGCATCCACAATAGTAGATAAACGATGCGCAATCACAATCAGTGTTGTAGAGCGGCGTACCCGTGCCAGCGCCGTTTGAATTGATTTCTCTGTACCAGAGTCGATGTTTGCGGTAGCTTCATCTAAAATTAGCACTTTTGGCTGCTGTACTAGTACCCGAGCAAGTGCAAGCAGCTGTTTTTGGCCAACAGACAAGTTATTGCCCTGCTCACCAAACAGGGTATGTAACCCCTGAGGCAGCGCACTGACCAGTTCAGCCAGTTCAACTTGCTTTAAGACTGCCCAAACAGCCTCTTCACTCACTTCACGCCCCAGCGCAATGTTGTCATACACGGTCGCCGCCAGTACTACGGGGTCTTGCTGCACCATCGCAATATCATGGCGCAAAACATCATGCGATAGCGTTGATAAAGGTTGCCCACCCAGTAAAATTTGCCCCTCTTGTACAGGATAGTAGCCCATCAACAGGCTGGCTAACGTACTCTTTCCACTACCGGTATGGCCGACTAATGCCAGAAAACCCCGGTCAGGCACATTCAGCGAAATCTGCTGCAAAACCGGCTCAGCAAAGTGATAAGCAAAACTGAGATTACGCACTTCCACACGGCCATCTGCCAGTGGTTGTGTGCTGTCACCATAATGCTGCGCCGGCGCATCCATCAGCGTAAAAATACGCTCTCCGGCAACAATGGCTTGTTGCAACATAGATTGCTGTGAAGTCAGCTCGATCAGTGGCTCATTTAAGCGGCCAAGATAGCTGATAAACGCGTACAACACGCCGACACCAATACTCCCGGTGGCTGAAAAACCAAACACCAGCAGCAATCCGCTCAATACTGAAGCTGAAATCAGGCTCAGTAATGGCCGCAGTAAAAAAGCATCTAGCCGCAAAGCCTGCATCCTAGCACGGTAGTGCGCCTGACTCTCTGCCGAGAGTTTTTCGCCCATCCGCGCCTCTTGCCGCATTTGCTGGATCACACTGATACCGCTGATCGTTTCATTAAAACCATCATTAATTCCAGCCAGCAAACTGCGCACTTGACGTACTATCGGAATGCTGCGTTTTTGATACAGGCTCATCACTGTTAACACAGCAGGAAACATGACCATCGCCACCAGTGTCATCTTCCAGTTCAAAGCAAACATCGCCACCAGCATGGTGCTGATTAAGGCGATATTACGCAACGCCGTCACTAACACTGTCACATACAGGTCTTTCACAACCTCGGTATCGTTGGTGACTTTTGAGATCAACTGCCCTACCGGCTGAGTATCAAAAGCACTTAACGGCTGGCGAATGGCCGCCTGAAATACCTCACAGCGCACCTGTTGAACCACATTCAACGCAACATGGTTGAAACGCAGCGCCTGAAAATAGTGCAGTGTTCCGGCACCAAATTGTAAACACAAAAATCCAGCCACCAGCCCGACAACAGGCCATAGCGGAAGATAGCGCTGAGAGAGAAAATGGTCGATAAAAAAGCTAACCAACAATGGGCCACCGACTTCGGCTACCGAAGCTAACCACAACATTAAGGTGGCAACCATAATATCTTTCTTATGTGCCTTACCGTAGCGCAATAAACGCTTCAACGTTGGCCACTGTTCACGCAGGTTCAGCATTGTTCACTCCATCATCCTGCTCTAATGCTTGTTCTAGCTGTTGATACTGATACATATCCTGATACCACCCCGATTGGTGGCGAAGCGCATCATGTTTGCCGCGCTGAATAATACGACCCTGTTGCAGCACCACAATTTCATCAGCCTCTGCCAGCGCGGATAACCGGTGCGCCGCCACCAACATGGTGCGGCCTTGTCGCCACTGTTTCAGATTATGCAAGATACGGTGCTCAGTCTGCCCATCTACTGCAGAAAGAGCATCATCCAGAATTAAAATCTCCGCATCCAACAGCAGAGCACGTGCAATGGCGATACGCTGTTTTTGCCCGCCCGACAGCATCACACCGCGCTCCCCAACCTGCGTTGCATAGCCTTGCGGTAAATGGCTAATATCGTCGGCAACACAGGCAAGCTCTGCGACACGCTGAATCTGTTCGGATGTCGCTTCAGGGCGACCAAACGCAATATTTTCAGCAATCGTTGCTGAAAACAAAAATGGCGTTTGGCTTACCACTGCCAACCGCGCACGCCATGCATCCAGTGCTATTTCGGTCAACGGCAGAGCATGAAAGGTGATCTCATTATGTGCCACATCAAATTGCCGCTGCACCAAAGCCAGCAAAGTACTTTTGCCTGAGCCAGTTGCACCGCATAAACCTAACACCATGCCCGGAGTTACCTGAATACCAATCTGTTGCAGCACTGGATGCGGGTTTTCAGGGTACAAAAACTGCTTAATATTGAGGGATAAAACACCACGCTCAGCCGGTATCGGCAAATGGCCGGCCTCAATATCAACATCTTCTTCCAACAAAGATTGCACACGAAGGTACGCAGCACTGCCGCGCTCGACAATATTAAACATCCATGCCAACGCCAACATTGGCCAGATCATCAAGCCTAGATACATCACAAAACTGGTCAGTTGCCCCAGAGTTAGCAGGCCATTAACCACCATCCAACTGCCACCGCCCACGGCCAGTAAGTTCGCAGAGGCTATCGCCACATAAATGGTCGGGTTAAACTTTGCATCAACGCGTGCCACATGCATATTCCGCTCACTGGCCTGCTGCGCAGTCTGCGTGAAATGCTGCATCTGGCGAGTTTCCAGCCCAAATGCCTTAATCATCCGAATACTGGTCAGCGTCTCTTGCACATTATTGTTTAATGATGAAAATGCGGCCTGTGCAGCCCGAAAACGGTGATGCAGCTGATCACCGTAACGCTTGATCACCGCTGCCATAATCGGCATCGGCAACAATGCAAGTAACGTCAATTGCCAGCTCAGCTGAGTACTCATAATAAACAGAACGGCCAGCCCCATAACCATGGAGTCAACCAGCGTCAGTACACCTTCACCGGCAGCAAATACCACCCGATCAATATCATTGGTTGCGCGAGCCATCAGATCGCCAGTTCGATGTTTGAGGTAAAATCGCCCATGCTGACGGCTGAGTTGCCGGTAAATATCTTGCCGTAATATCACGGCAAGGCGATACGATGCACCAAACAGCAATACCCGCCACACAACCCGCAGCAGATATACAGCCAGTGCACAGCTCAATAAAATGGCAATAAACCCAAACAGGCTCTGCTTACTCATTTGTTGCCGATCAATGCCATCAACCACATGCCCAACTAGCATCGGCGGCAAAAGTTCTAAAAACGCGATAGTAATCAGTAATCCAATAGCACCGATATAGCGTTTCCATTGCTGACGGAAAAACCAGCTCAGCTGCCTAAATAATCCCACAGAAAACCCCGATTATTTTCGTATCAAAAATCAATGTATTACTTAGCACAATATGTTACTTAGCATAGTGTCTAAAACAATAAGTGAATGCCCAAAACGGCAAATGAGTATCTAAAACAGTGAATATTACAGTAACGCCCAATCAAATGATAATAACTTTCATTACCATTTGAAAAATGTAGACATTCTGCGGCTAATCTACCCGATTTATACCCAATTCGTGATAGCCTAATCACTTGCTCTGCATGTCGCGTTATACATGCTACACAACTTTAGATTTACACAAAAACGTCGGATATAAAAAAATGACCTCAGCGCTCACTTCCTACATCGCCATTAGTTTGCAGGTTTCTTGTCAGCAAGATGATCTCTCTTGTGAAATAGAAAATGAAATTATCGAAATTGGTGCCGTAGCGGTAGAGCCAAATGGCACAATCACCAGCCAGTTTCATGCCATAGTCAAACCCTGTTTTGAACCAGAACTGACCGAATTTTGCCAGCAGGAGACAGGCATAACACAACAACAAATTGATGCAGCCCAGCCCTTTCCATATGTAATCAGTGAATTAACTACATGGGTTAATGGCCAACAGGCTCAAGGTTGGATCAGCTGGGGAAAAGGTGATGCCGTATTGCTGAGTGCAGATTGTGCCAGAACCGACAGTGAGTGGCCTTTTCCTGATGACTTTGCTTATATTGATGCTCGCCGTTGGGCGCTTAGCCAGCCGGAAGTTGCTACACAAGAAAACGTACATTTAACCGTGCTGTCTGCGCCACAAAATGCACTGTTGAAGGCCCACTCACTCGCTGCATTGTTACCAAAAATAGAGTTACCAAAAATAGAGGTGGCTGGATAAAAATCGCGATAGTTCAATTGGATTTAATCAGTCAGCCGATCTACTATCGTAGTGAATAATTAATCATTTCCCCCGTCATTTTGCGGGGGAATTTTTTGCCATATTCAGACTGAATTTAGTGATGGGTAAACGCCGCTTTATAGTGTTTCCGGCACACTGACTCATAACGCTCATTACCGCCAATTTGTACCTGCTCACCATCACGGATAGCAACGCCATCGGCATTCAAGCGCAACACCATATTGGCTTTCCGGCCACAGTGACAAATGGTTTTCAGCTCGACCAGTTTATCGGCCCATGCCAGTAGATACAGGCTTCCAACAAACAGTTCGCCTTGAAAATCAGTGCGTAAACCATAACACAGCACCGGAATATCAAGACCATCAACCACATCAGAGAGCTGCTCAACTTGGCTGCGGCTCAAAAACTGACACTCATCAATCAGTACACAATCAATTTTTTGTTTTTGATGCTCATTTTTAATACAGACATGTAAATCTGTTTCAGGTGAAAAGAGCAGAGCATCAGAAGATAGCCCAATCCGTGAGCTGACTTTCCCAACACCAAAACGGTTATCAATTTCAGCCGTAAAGACCAACGTGCGCAATCCGCGTTCTTGATAATTATAAGAGGATTGTAATAATGAGGTCGATTTACCTGCATTCATAGCCGAATAATAAAAATATAACTGCGCCATGCGCGTGAATGCTCCTATTTTAAGCGTAAAAAAGGGCGGAAATCCGCCCTCTTAATCATACTGTATTCTGTGTTATGACACTGCTTTTATTGCAACAGGTCGTGGCTGTAAAAAATAAAACAGACCGATAACAAAACTAAACAACAGTGCAGAAACTGCCAGCGCAGTCATTGGCGATTGTGTAACACCAAGAGCAACAAAACCGGCGGCAGAAATACCCGCAACAATCAGTGTATACGGCAGTTGGGTTGTTACATGATCAAGGTGATTACAGTGTGCGCCGGTAGACGACAAAATAGTGGTATCGGAAATTGGTGAGCAGTGATCACCAAACACCGCACCCGCCATAACTGCAGCCATTGATGGTAACAGCATAGCCATATCAGCGGCAGCGGCCATATCTGCGGCAATCGGCAGCATAATACCGAATGTACCCCAGCTTGTACCGGTTGAAAACGCCATAATACCTGCAACCATAAACAGCAGAACCGGCAGCATGCTGATTGGCATATTGCCCTGTACCAGTGATGAGAGATACTTGCCAGTCGACATATCTTTGATCACCGCACCGATTGTCCATGCAAAGACTAAAATGTAAACCGCCGGCAGCATAGAACGCATACCGCTGAGTAACGCTTGTACCATTTCGCCCATTGCAACGCGCTGACGCAGAGTGCTGATAATAGACAGAGCTAAACCGACAACACCACCACTGACCAGAGAGATACCAACATCGGTATTTTCAAATGCACCAATAATCGAGAATGCACTTCCTTCGGCTGCCAGAACCTGATAACCGGTAAAGACCATGGCAGAAACAGTGACAATAACCAGCGCAATAATCGGAATCAGCAGATCAGCAACACGGCCAGATTCCAGCTCACGCACAGAGAAACCAGAGTGCCCGTTATCTTGCTCATCCATCGGGCGGCCGGTCAATGAAATGCCCTCTTGCGCCATACGCTCATGACGACGCATCGGGCCGATATTGATAGAGAACCATGACACCGCCAGCACCATCAGCAGTGCAAAAATCGCATACAGGTTCATCGGAATCATTGCAACAAACGCACCCAGTGGCGTGTACTCTGTCACACTGTGCGTGGCTAAAATACCACCAATAATCGTAATGATATAAGCACCCCAGCTAGAGGCTGGCATCATCACACATACCGGAGCTGCAGTTGAATCAAGAATATAGGCTAATTTTGCACGCGAGATATTTGCACGATCAGTCACTGGGCGGGCAATCGAGCCAACAGCCAGACTATTGAAATAGTCATCAATAAAGATGAACGCCCCCAAAAATACGGTCAGTAACTTTGCTCCGCGTGGGGTTTTCACTCGCTGACGTGCCCAGAGTGCAAACGCTCGGCTACCACCTGAAAGCGTCAGCATGGCTGTCATTCCACCGAGTAAGAATAAGAACAGCAGAATATAGATATTCCACAGATTCAAGGCTCCATCATCCCACGCCAACGCGGTGATCTTTTGCTGTAAATATCCTAAAGAGCCCAGAGGAGAGAAGCTGTTTAATAATAAAGCACCGACCAAAATGCCCATACCCAATGAAAATAGGACACGGCGAGTCAATACAGCGAGCACTAATGCAGTAAGCGGGGGAAGTACCGCAAGAAATGAGTTTGAATAATCAACAATATTCATGATCTTTACCTTAAAAGTTCGGCGAAGATCTACTGACAGTCAAATGACTAAAGGTACGGAACAACGAATCTGTGAACCAAAACCAACCAGTAGCGCTCCATAGTGTATTAACAATCTTATGACTATGGCAGTGCAGCCCCTATTTGAGAACTCCACCAGCCAGAGGGCGTGATAGCCACTCTAACTTCGGCGCTGGTTCCTTTCATTGTCGATCAACAGAATCACCCTACTGACAATTACTGATAAACAGCGCACCTCTACTTCAAAACCCAATAAACAACCCAATAAACAACCCAATAAACAGTAAATCACTTACTTTTTTACATAACCACAACACAGTAAATAAAGGAATAACAATGTTGTTAACGCTCGGTAGTTAAAACTGACTAAGTGATTAAAACTGAAAAATGAAACTCATCTTAAATCAGGTTGTTGAATCCATTGTAACAATTGATTTCAGTGATGCAATGCATAAATATCACTTTTTATAAGAATTATTTCACTCTATATCATACAAATAAGATTATGCATCAAAATGCGCTTGACCACAGCAATAAAAAAGAAAAGTGACACACAGTATAAGGATAGGTTAACAACTGTCATTTATTGATACAGCCTCAACGCTACACAGTGATTTATCCATTAATTGATACACTACACAGAGCGAACTGTTGGGTATGATTAAACTCTATACTAAAATGTATTTATCTTTGTAACGAAGACTGTTTTCAGACAATTGCTTCTATACTTTTTCAGTTAATTTAATTATTTTTATACTACAGCTTGAATATTTTTGCTGTTAGCATTAAAAAGATAATAATTAATTCATTTTTTGAGATAACGATGATGAGCGAAGTAATTAAAGTATTAAGTAACATCCGAAGCCTGCGCGTTTTTGCACGTGAAGTACAATTCGAACAACTTGAAGACATGCTGAGTAAACTGACTACTGTAGTTGAAGAGCGCCGAGAAGAGGCTGAGTTAAACCAAGCTGAAAACGAAGAGCGTCAGCGTAAACTTCAACAATACCGTGAAATGCTGATTAATGATGGCATTGATCCTAATGAACTGTTCGATATGCTAGCAAACAGCAAAACTGCTGCACCGAAAAAAGCAAAACGCAGTTCCCGCCCTGCTAAGTATGAATATACAGATGAAAATGGCGAGCTCAAAACCTGGACTGGCCAAGGCCGTACACCTGCAATTATCAAGCAAGCACTTGAAGCAGGGCAAGATTTAGAGAGTTTTGCTATCACGGCATAATCTATTTAACTCATGATACATGAGTGAGTTAATAAACAACAAAAAGCCCACAATAGATGTGGGCTTTTTGTTGTTTTGCCGTTAGCCAGTAATGGTATTACTATTGGCATTTTTAAAATTGACGGTGCTCTGCTGTCACTTTTATTACATATTATTTATAATTTAACATATCTCACACCATCCCATAAATTGCTGTTACATCACTCGATTTTTATATTTTGATATAACAGCAATATTGAGGTTATTCTGACGTTGTATATCCATTAGGATTCCGGCTTTGCCAGCGCCAGGTATCTTCCATCATCTCAGAAAGCCCGCGCTGTGCATGCCAACCCAACTCCTGATCGGCCAATGCCGGTTCTGCATAACAAACAGCAATATCACCAGCACGACGAGCCACCACTCGGTATGGCACGGGTTTACCCGATACCTGCTCAAAAGCACGCACCATATCCAGAACTGAATACCCCTGACCGGTACCCAGATTAAAGGTAAAAATACCATCGCGATCAGCAATGTAATTTAGGGCTTTTAAATGGCCTAAAGCTAAATCCACCACGTGAATATAATCACGTACACCTGTGCCATCGGCAGTTGAGTAATCATCGCCAAAAACAGATAATTGTTGTAAACGCCCTACCGCTACTTGTGAAATATACGGCAATAAATTATTGGGAATACCGTTTGGATCTTCACCAATCTCACCGCTGATATGTGCACCTACCGGATTAAAATAGCGTAATAACACCACTGACCAGCGTGGGTCTGCCGCAACGATATCACGCAGCATCTCTTCAACCATCAATTTTGAGCGGCCATATGGGTTGGTTGCGCTAGTCGGAAAATGCTCTTGAATCGGCACTGTATGAGGATCACCGTACACAGTTGCAGATGAACTGAACACTAAGCGAAATACCCCAGCTTGCGCCATTTCATCACATAACACCAACGTACCGGAGATATTATTTTGATAGTATGCCAGTGGGATCTGTGAAGATTCTCCGACAGCTTTTAATCCGGCAAAATGAATAACAGACTCAATATTATGTGTAGCAAAAATAGCTCGCAGTGCACTGCGATCACTAATATCGGCCTGATAAAACTGCGCTGTTTTACCGGTCAGTTTTTCAACACGACGGAGTGATTCACGGCTGGAGTTACACAGGTTATCAATAATAACCACTTCTTCACCGCTGTTCAGCAGCTCAAGTACAGTGTGGCTACCAATATATCCAGTGCCACCGGTGACTAAAATAGCCATAAAAATCCTTATTTTTGGGAATTCAGAGGCTGTTTAGCCGCCAGTTGTAACAGATAATCGGAAAACTCTTCGCCGAACTCATTATGGCGCATTCCGTATTCAACAAATGCTTTCATGTACCCTAATTTACTGCCGCAATCATGGCTACGACCACGAATGTGATAAGCCTCAACCTGCTGAGTCTCCATCAACATAGCAATCGCATCAGTAAGCTGAATTTCATCGCCTGCGCCCATCGGGGTTTTTTCAAGTAAAGACCAGATCTCTTGTGGTAAGACATAACGCCCAACCACCGCTAAGTTTGATGGCGCTTCATCTTGTGCCGGCTTTTCAACCACAGCAGTCATGATATGTGATTCACCCGGTTGCAATTTTGCACCGCCACAATCGGCAACACCGTAGTTTGATACATCATCTTCCGGAACAGGTTCAACCATAACCTGACTGATACCGGTATCAGCAAAACGCGTTAACATTTCGGCCAGATTGTCTGTCTTCGGGTTAGCATCAAAGTCATCAATAATGACATCTGGCAATACTACGGCAAAAGGCTCATCACCAATTAACGGTTTGGCACACAATACGGCATGCCCTAAACCTTTGGCATGCCCCTGACGAACATGCATGATGGTGACATGTTTCGGGCAAATCGCCTGAATATCTTCTAGAAGCTGGCGTTTAACACGCTTTTCAAGTGTGGCTTCTAACTCAAAACTGGTATCAAAATGGTTTTCAATCGAGTTTTTTGACGAATGTGTAACCAGAACAATCTCTGTGATCCCTGCTGCGATGCACTCGCTGACAACATATTGAATCAAAGGTTTATCCACAATAGGCAACATCTCTTTTGGAATTGCCTTGGTCGCCGGTAACATACGTGTACCCAGACCTGCCACAGGAATTACAGCCTTGTGAACCTGATAATTAGACATTTGCCATCCTCGCAATAAAACAAATTTTTAAACGTAATCGGTAAAATGTACACTTAACAGGGTATGCAGAAAAAGAAAATGCACACTCATGGGATATCACTCATATCGTGAAGACACCATGTCTATCTCTCTATCTCTATCTCTCTATATAAAAAAGGCAAACTACATAAAGATAAAGATAAAGATAAAGATAAAGATAAAGATAAAGAGAAAATACTACTCTGCATATCATCTGTCATAACCGGCTCTTTTACCGCACACTCATCATGTTTTGAACAAACTCATAACAGTATGGCTGATTATACCGTGAGTATATCAACTAATTGTGCGATTAACCGATTCAGCTTCACGCATATGGCGAATCTGGATAATCACAACGGTTTCTTTTTTGTTATCAATGTTAAATGCATTCACAATCCAATATAGGGCACAATACACCTACTATACAAAGTGAATTAGGTATTTAAACCATTAAATGTGAGTAATTCGATACTTTATACCAGTAAAACCACTCAGGAAAGCGAGAAGCTCACATCTTCCCTATACT
Source organism: Plesiomonas sp. ISS29 (assembly GCF_056522795.1). Taxonomy (NCBI): domain Bacteria; kingdom Pseudomonadati; phylum Pseudomonadota; class Gammaproteobacteria; order Enterobacterales; family Enterobacteriaceae; genus Plesiomonas; species Plesiomonas sp. ISS29. Next base: position 1,733,451 of record NZ_JAWRZQ010000001.1, on the reverse strand, counting down.
CTGTTCCCAAAACATACAAAGAGTTACCGAAACAATGATTTGTTTCAAAAATGTTTTAGATTGCAGATTAAACCTCTACGGTGTATATAAAAATAGAGTTTTAAAAAAACAAAAAAGGAAAGTGATGAACAACACACAACATTCCAACTTTTTAGGCCACCCAAAGGGTCTATTTTTACTATTTAGTACCGAATTGTGGGAAAGATTCTCTTATTACGCAATGCGGGCAATTTTGGTTCTCTATCTCACTGATAAAACAGTGAATGGCGGATTAGGCTGGTCAACAGAAGAAGCACTCAAGCTTTACGGTATTTATACCGGTTTGGTTTACATTACTCCACTTATTGGCGGCTGGTTAGCAGATAATGTGCTGGGTCAACGTAAGTCGATTTTGATTGGCGGCACCTTGATGGCGCTGGGTCAATTTACGCTGGCATTGCCACACGGTGTTTTAAATGGTGCTGATATCACTGCATTTTATGCTGGTTTAGGCTTGCTAATCTGTGGTAACGGTCTGTTTAAACCGAATATTTCCACTATGGTTGGTGATCTATACCAAGACGGTGACAACCGTCGTGATGGTGCATTTACTATCTTCTATATGGGGATTAATTTAGGTGCATTAATTGCCGGCTTAGTTGCAGGTTCTGTATCAACAGCAATGGGTTGGAAGTCAGGCTTTTTTTGTGCCGGTATCGGCATGCTGATTGCACTTGCCGTGCAGCTTATGTTTGCCCGTAAGTTACTGGGTAATATTGGTGTTGTTCCGGCAGCAAAGCGTGATAAAGCACTCAATGCTGATCGCAAAGGCCCTCTGACCAAACAAGAAGTTGATCGTCTAAAAGTGATTCTGGTTCTTGGTCTGTTTACCATCGTTTTCTGGGCAGGCTTTGAGCAGGCCGGTGGCTTGATGAATATCTATGCCGCTGAATATACCAATCGGATGATCGGTAACTTTGAAGTCCCGACTGCGTGGTTCCAGTCACTGAACCCCTTCTTTATCATCACTCTTGCCCCGCTGATTGCGGCTATTTGGGTTAAGCTAGGTCAGCGTGAACCAAGTTCACCGATCAAATTTGCCATGGCGATGTTTATGCTGGCACTAGGCTTCCTCTGCATGATTGGTGCGGTGTTTGATGCCAAAGTATCAGGCAAAGCCAGTATGATTTGGCTGGTTGGTGCTTATTTCTTCCACACTCTTGGTGAGTTGTGTTTATCCCCTATCGGTCTTTCAATGGTCACAAAGCTTGCACCACTGCGCTTAGCCTCTTTAATGATGGGTGCATGGTTTGGCTTTAACGCATTGGCGAACTACACCGCAGGGATTATCGGCTCGTTTGTTGGCGAATCAGGCCCACTGGCAATTTTTGGTGGCATCGCGATTGCAGCAACCATTGCCGGCCTGATCCTTCTGATGGCATCTGGAAAGCTAATTTCATGGATGCACGGTGCTGAAGGCCGCCGACCTTCACTGCAAAAAGTAGATATCAATACTGTTGAACAACCGTAAGAATCTTTAATCGCAGGCTTCTTATGCTGCGATTATTTGGCGGTGGCACATAAATAGGTAAGATACACCTAATCAGATACTACGTGTGCTACTGCCGAGTAAACAAAATAACATCAGCGCTATCACAAGTATCATTAGCGCGAATATCATGGCCACAAATATCATTTTTACTCAAATCATCAATGTGTTTAACAGCAGGTCGAGCATTTTGGCCTGCTTTTTTTTCGCTTCGCACATGCAAATCTAAGTACCCGTGGTGAAGTGATGAAACGCTGGCACGCCACTGCACTGTCTGCAATTTAACCGTTTCGGCCTGTAAGCTGCCTTTAAGACCCAATGGCTGAACAGAGGATAAGCGGTACTCTTCATCTTCTGCCGTAGTGATATCAACACTAATACCGGCCACAGAGAGTTGCAGACTTCCGTTATCAGACTGATAAGAGCCAATTAATAACCGAGGGTTTATTGTCAGCCCCGCCTGACGAAACGTCTGGTAGATTTTACGCAAAATATCTTCATGGGTTAGCACAAAATTGAGAGTATCAGGGTGGCTCAAAAAACCATTGAAAAGAGTGCGCAGTAACAGTGCGGCTACCGGGCCATCACGGCCGGCGGCTGACATATCAAAAACATAAAAACCAAACTTATCTGCGCTTAACGGTGCTAAATCAAACACCAACCCCATTTGATCAGCCTGATTTATCTGTCGGTAACGCACTGATGAGTGGCTGATGCTCGACTGTACTGGTGGCATTAACTGGCGAATCAGCTGCACAGAACCAGCTGGATTCTCATGTAACTGCTGGAAATACTCATTGAGTTCCTCCAACTCCAGATCATGATTTTTTCGGGTTTGCAGCACATCCATAATGGTGGAGTGTAAAATATATAAATCGTCCAATGGTTTAGTCAGATAATCTGAAGCACCCGCACGCAGAGCATCTGCAACATCAGAAAACTTCTCTGAACCTGAGATCACAATAACCGGTGTTTTATTCCCATGCGCCCGTAAGATCTTGACCAGCTCAATGCCGCCCATCACTTCCATGCTTAGATCGCACAAAATAACATCAGGTTTATAGTGGGCGAGTTTATCAAGTGCATACTGCCCGTTCTGAGCTTCAATGACCGTGCCGCCGAACCGCTCAATAAAATGAATAAGTTGCTGCCGAAAGATCGGGTCATCATCAACCAGCATGAAGTGGTATCCGCTAAAATTTACTTTTCCCTGACGCTGATTCTCCGCTTCCATATTCACACCTCCGCATGCCCTACGAGTAAAGTGTGTGCCAAAAAGCCAATTAATGCGCGAAATCATGGCCTGTTTGACGTTATTTTTGTAAAGAGATCCTATTTTTCATCGCGTAATTGCAAAAAGGCGACAATGGGTTCTAATTGTTCAGCTACTCTTTCTACCGCACGATAACCGGCATCTATCGCCGCCGCCGCATGGTGAAAATCGAGTGTTGAGATCTGGATCACATTAGGCTGAATAAGCACATCAGGCGGATCACCCGCCATCCGGCTTTTTTTCAGGCGGCTCTCCAGTATTTGCATAGATGATGTCATCACATCCAACGCCGACGGCACGTTATTGTTGCGTTTTTGCGGCAATATTTTCTCAATTTTATGCCGTAATTTTGCCTGCCAGCTCTCATCTTCTGTTTGAGTCAGCTCTATGGGATATGCCGAAAGCATGTCAATTTTGGCCATTTGATGCTCTCGCCCCAAATCAACTGCAATGACAAAGTCAGCGCCCATCGCTTTTGCCAGTGAAATGGGAACGGGATTAACCACAGCGCCATCAACCATCCATTTGCCATCAAGCTGCATAGGTGCGAGTAAGCCGGGCATACTGCATGATGCTCTGACCGCTTGTTGCAGATCACCTTTCATTAGCCAACGTTCGCGTCCGGTTTCCAGCTCGGTTGCTACTACTGCAAATGGTTTAATGCAATCTTCGATATTCTTTTTACCTATTTTTGCAGCAGCAATATCAAACACACGCTCACCACGGATCAAGCCGCCTTTTCCCCACTCAAAATCCATCAACCGGATCACATCCCAATAGCTGAAGTCTTTTACCCATGTTTCCAATTCGCTAAGCCGGTTGTTGGCATACGCGGCACCAACAAACGCACCAATAGAAGTACCGACTACAATATCGGCTTCTATCCCGCAATCAGATAAGGCTTTTAATACACCAATATGCGCCCACCCTTTTGCCGCACCTGCGCCCAGCGCAATACCGATTTTTATTTTCTCCATAATTTTATGTATACACTCCTGATTGCCGTAAAATAATCGCCATTCCCGTAATGTTTTTATGATGAGTAGATGGAAATGAACGAACAAACACTGTGCCCTTGTGGCAGTCTGCAGGCTTTAGCGCAATGCTGTGGCCCGTTGCTTGATGGCGCTGTAGCTCCGAATGCCGAAGCGTTGATGCGCTCACGTTATACTGCACACGTAACGCATAATGTTCAGTATATCATTGACACTTATCACCCTTCGCGGCAAGCACAGACTTTTCGTGATGATATTGTGAATGCATGTGAACAGGTCACATGGCTGGGGTTGACTATTGTTGATAGCGCAGATTCATGTAATTCAACATCGAGTCAGCAGCCGATTATCGGGCAATCTACTGTACAAAATATGCCGCAAGAGGATTTTGTAGAGTTTATCGCACAGTTTGAAGAGGCCGGTGTTCGCACCGAGCTGCATGAGCGCTCACGTTTTGTTCATGAGGCTGGCCGCTGGCTTTATATTGATGGTGTAACACCCAACAACCTAAAACCAGCCATACGAATTGGTAGAAATGACCCCTGTGCATGTGGTTCAGGGAAGAAATACAAGAAATGTTGCGGATAATTATGAGGATACGGCAGCCTGATGCTAGATATAGCGGCTTAAACTTACAGAGATAAATCAGCCGTGTTATTCACTGTATTTCAGCCTTTAAGGCCTATTTTCGCACAAATAATACAGCTGTAGGTTGCCATATTTTTTTCAGTGTTTTTGTCACGGAATCATTTTGACCCTTGAATCGATTCAGAGTACAAAAGTAGACAGCATAACCACACCGACTCGATGGACTGATATGGAACGCAAAATTCTGTTAACTGACTGCCCCGATGCCAAGGGGTTGATCGCAAAAATCACCAACATCTGTTACAAGCATCAACTGAACATCATCCAAAATAATGAGTTTGTTGATCACCGTACTCGCCGCTTTTTTATGCGTACAGAACTAGAGGGGATCTTCAATGACACCACGTTATTGGCTGATCTAGATGATGCTTTGCCTGAAGGGACAAAACGCCGGCTGATTGCGGCCGGGCGTAAGCGGGTGGTGATTTTGGTAACAAAAGAGGCGCACTGCCTCGGTGATTTACTGATGAAAGCCTATTATGGTGGGCTAGATGTTGATATTGCTGCGGTCATCGGCAACCACGAAACGCTACGTGTGCTAGTTGAGCGTTTTGAGATCCCCTATCACTGTGTCAGCCATGAGGGGTTGAGCCGTGAAGAGCATGATCAACAAATGTGTGCACAGATTGATGCTTATAACCCAGATTATTTAGTTTTGGCTAAATATATGCGGGTACTAACACCTGAGTTTGTGGGGCATTATCCAAATAAAATCATCAATATTCACCACTCTTTCCTACCGGCATTTATCGGCGCAAAACCTTATCATCAGGCTTATGATCGGGGGGTGAAAATCATTGGGGCAACGGCACATTTTGTCAATGATAACCTCGATGAAGGGCCAATTATTGTGCAGGATGTGATTAATGTTGATCACACCTATTCAGCAGAAGATATGATGCTGGCAGGCCGTGATGTAGAGAAGAATGTGCTTAGCCGCGCACTGCGTTTAGTGCTTGATCAGCATGTTTTTGTACATGGAAACCGCACTGTTGTTCTATGATCTGCCTGCTGATAGCTGATATTGGGCTATATTTTTATCGGCGCGCTCTGCGTGCCGATATCAGTACTCACCATAGTTGATATATTGTAAATACACATAGTAGCAATGGCGATGTTTAACACTGTATTTAGGCGGCGACTTGCAAGTGTGAAAGCGATGCTTGCGTACGAGCCGCTTGCAGGCAGGTTAAAAACAGTTGAGTACGGTGATCGGCCGCCTTGGTTGTTTTCTTCCCTTCCAGCTCATCACGCTCGGTATACGACATGTTACCGTACACTTCAGGCTGTAAACCGGCAGTATTTTGTGGCGGGTAGATAAGCGGGTCAGGTTGCAAACACTCAAGCAACCATGTAGAAGCCAGCCCCCCCTGATGAAATGCCTCGGTGCGCTGATCGGCCCACTGCACATCATCTTCATGGCCATATAAACGGCTTTTTGGTGGAACAGGTAAGTTTAAACTGGCGGTTTGTGTTTGCGGTTCAGGCATTTGAAATTGTGCTTGATCACACACGTTAGCCGACAACATGGCTAAAAGCAGCGAAAAATCGGTACGCTGCCCCTGCTCGATGGCTTTAGGTAAGCGGCCATTTAGCTGTAGCTCATCGGTTAATACGCGGGTATCGATACGATCAATCACAAAAATATCCTGTTTTATGCACGGAATACGTAACGGCAACCTCGCTGAATTCTTTATCTTTATTTAGGCATTTTTCTATTTCAAGGTACTAAGTGCGTCTATTTTCGGCACTGCGCATAAAAAAACAGCGGACAGACAACTTTTTAGTATTTTTACCTTTACACACCGTGTTCATTTGATATGATGCGCCCCGCTTGCTCTGGAGGGGTTCCCGAGCGGCCAAAGGGATCAGACTGTAAATCTGACGGCTCAGCCTTCGAAGGTTCGAATCCTTCCCCCTCCACCATTTATTAAAACGCATTGCTCTGGCTTGCAGTGCTATATACCGTAAAACCTGTGTGGAGAGATTCCCGAGCGGCCAAAGGGATCAGACTGTAAATCTGACGGCTCAGCCTTCGAAGGTTCGAATCCTTCTCTCTCCACCATCTATTTACAACGCATTGCTTTGGCTTGCAGTGCTATATAACCGCAAAACCTGTGTGGAGAGATTCCCGAGCGGCCAAAGGGATCAGACTGTAAATCTGACGGCTCAGCCTTCGAAGGTTCGAATCCTTCTCTCTCCACCATCTATTTACAACGCATTGCTTTGGCTTGCAGTGCTATATAACCGCAAAACCTGTGTGGAGAGATTCCCGAGCGGCCAAAGGGATCAGACTGTAAATCTGACGGCTCAGCCTTCGAAGGTTCGAATCCTTCTCTCTCCACCATTCTCTTTTTTCTATTCTCACTCTGTTTTCCTTTTCCTCACTATATTCAAAAATTTTTCGGCCCGCATTTATCTGCATTCCCCCTATTTATGTACACTGATTTTACGTTTATGTATTCCATCCCCTCTTCATCTATTCCTTTTTTGTTATTGATTTTTATACACAATTTACCCTTTCCCTATTAACCATAAATTAACAGTGATCGACTGCAATTAGCCGTTACTGCCTATTTTAAAAACGGTAATTATCAGAAATAACACATAACATCCCTAATGTAGGGATTAATAGCAGAAGAAGTCACTGCTCCGATCAGCCAAATTACCCGCATTTTATTCACTGACTATTAACAAAAATACCAACATACAGTAATTTAGCCTTTGATCTGTTTTTTCGTACAGAACCAAGGATGTTGCAGATGTCAGATATCCCCGCACTACAAATTACTGATTTATATAAATCTTTCGGGGTAAATCCCGTGTTGTCAGGTATCAGTTTGAGTGCCCATAAGGGGGATGTGATCTCAATTTTAGGCTCATCAGGATCAGGTAAGTCTACATTTTTGCGCTGTATTAATTTGCTAGAAACCCCCAGCGCAGGTGAAATACGGATTAAGGGTGAGCTTATCACCATGAAGCAAAACCGGCGCGGAGAGCGTTTTCCGGCCGATGAAAAGCAGGTGCAACGGCTGCGTTCACGGCTGGCAATGGTCTTTCAAGGGTTTAATCTCTGGTCGCACATGACGGTGCTGGAAAATATTATCGAAGCACCTATACATGTTCTGGGTGAACCACGCCACAGTGCAATTGAGAATGCCGAGGTGTTGCTGCACAAGGTCGGCCTGTATGAGCGCCGTGATTATTACCCCGGCCACCTTTCCGGCGGGCAACAGCAACGCGCAGCAATTGCCCGCGCGCTGGCAGTGCAACCGGAAGTTCTGCTGTTTGATGAACCAACATCAGCACTTGATCCAGAGTTGGTGGGTGAAGTGCTAAATGTGATGCGCAGCCTTGCTCAAGAGGGGCGAACCATGTTGGTGGTTACGCACGAGATGTCATTCGCCCGTGATGTTTCCAGCCACGTGGTGTTTTTGCATAAGGGTAAAATTGAAGAGCAAGGTTCACCTGAACAGGTTTTTTATCACACCCAATCAGAGCGAATGCGGCAATTTTTAGCGCCAAAATATTAGATCTAAATATTACGCCTTAAATGTTACCCACAAATAGGCTAAATAGTGAGATACCAACTACGCTAAGACAGAGATACATCCCATTATTGGGTGAATAATCAGTAGGTAACACTCCTGCTATGAATAGCCAGTATCACCCACAAAGCCGCATGTAAGCGCCGTTGGTGTGTATTGCGTTAACTCCCCTGTTGAAGAAGGAATTTGAATATGGCCCGAATCCCCACACTGAATAAGCATGTTGCGCTGAGTATGCTGATCACTGCAACTTGCCTGATAAGCAGTTCTGTTATCGCCAAAGAGTGGAAAGAGGTTCGTATTGCGGTGGATGTGCCGTATGAGCCGTTTGAGTTTAAAAAACCCGATGGCTCACTCACCGGTTTTGAAATTGATCTGGGCAACGCAGTCTGCCAACAGGCTAAACTCAAGTGTGAGTGGGTAGTACAAACATGGGACGGTATTATTCCCGGTTTGTTAGCCCGCAAATATGATGTGATCTTTTCATCTATGTCGATTAATGAAGAGCGTAAAGCCAAAGTTGATTTTTCTGATGCTTACTACAATACCCCAAGTGCATGGTTTACACCGAAAGTGACTGATATTAACCCTGCTAAGCCGGAAACATTAGCCGGTAAAAAGCTGGGCGTACAGCGCGGTACGATTCAAGATACTGAGGCCAGCAAGATATACGGTAAAACAGCACAGATTATTCGTTATAACAGCGGCGATGAGGTGGTATTAGACCTGAAAGGTGGCCGATTAGATGCAGTATTAATTGATTATCCAGTAGGGGAAAGCACGATTTTAAAAACCGCAGACGGTGAGAATTTTGTGATAACCGGGGATAAATTCCAGCTCGGAGATGGTGTGGGTGCGGCATTTCGTAAAAATGATACAGAGCTGAAAGCGGTATTTAATCAGGCATTAAGCACCGTTAAGAGTAACGGCACGTATGATTCGATTATGAAAAAATATTTTGAATATAATGTGAAGAAATAATCTTCTGAGAGGCTATGCCGTTATTTTACGTTGAGTACGGTAGGTTGCTTTTAGCGTAGTTTGCACTCCTGCCGTACCTTTTATTTATGTTTGTATATTAATAATCCTCCCATCAACAAAAATATGCGTATCAGGATAGTTATACGCTGTGCACCCCCCATTACGGAGAATATTATGCTTGATCTCCACGGATACGGCCCGTCTATTTTTTATGGTGCACTGCTGACAGTGAAGTTGGCGTTTTTATCACTACTGATTGCCCTTACACTCGGGCTACTTACGGCTCAGGCTAAATTATCATCAAATCGTGGGCTGCGCGTTATTGGCCAGCTCTATACAACGGTAATCCGCGGTGTGCCAGATCTGGTACTGATGTTGCTAATCTTTTTTGGCATTCAAATTGCGGTAAATATGTTAGGCGATTGGATAGCAGAACACTACCAGATTGATTTTTATATCAATATTGATGAATTTACGGCTGGCGTACTGACCATTGGGCTGATTTTCGGGGCTTACATGGGCGAAACGTTTCGTGGTGCATTTTTGGCAGTAGATCGTGGCCAGCTTGATGCAGCACGAGCTTTTGGTATGTCTTCGGCTCAGGTTTTCAGGCGAGTATTATTCCCACAAATGATGCGCCATGCACTGCCCGGATTGGGCAATAATTGGCAGGTTCTGGTCAAAACAACGGCACTGGCTTCAGTTATTGGGTTAACTGATATGGTCAAACTGGCCAAAGAAGCTGCCGGTGCGGTACACGAGCCATTTATTTTTTTTATTCCGGTTGCCATTATCTATCTAACATTAACCACCCTTTCTGAATGGGGCATTTCAGCACTGGAAAGACACTACAGCATTGGTGTTGTCAGGGAGTAGACAAGATGAACTCGCCATTTTTACACATTTTAACCACCTGGTTAGACAGTAACACCATTTTCACCTCTGAAACGCTGCTGCACTATGCCAATGGTTTGGTGACCACACTGCAACTGCTGGTTATTTCATTGTGGTTTGGTGGGTTACTTGCTATTCCGTTAGCCATTGCCCGATGCAGCAAGAGCCGTATTATTTCAGGATCGGTGTGGATTTTTACCTATCTGTTTCGTGGTACACCTTTGCTGATCCAGCTCTATATTGTGTATTACGGCGTGAGTATGATTGATGGCGTACAGAGCTCTATCTGGTGGCCACTCTTACAAAACCCGCTTTACCCCTGTTTGCTGGCATTTTCCCTTAATACTGCGGCCTACAGTACTGAAATTTTACGTGGTGCAATGCAGGCTACGCCGCGTACAGAGCTTGAGGCTGCACGAGCCTACGGCATGTCGCCTTTTTGTTTGTTGCGGCGGATCATTTTGCCCTCGGCTTTTCGCCGCGTGTTACCCGCGTACTCTAATGAGGTGATTTATATGCTGCATGCCACCTCACTGGCCAGTGTAGTTACTGTGATTGATATTACCGGCGCGGCACGTGATACCTATGCGCGGTATTACGCACCGTTTGAGGCCTTTTGCTTTGCCGCGCTGATTTATCTGTGCTTAACACTGATGATTGTTGGAATATTTAAACAGTGGGAACAACGCTGGCAACGGCATCTACGCCCTTTATCGTAAGGTTAGATATAGCTACAAAGCAGTGTGGAAGACAAAAAGCCGGTTTAAACCGGCTTTTTGTCTGGATAGCGTTACAACGTAAAATTAGCCCAAATTGGCGCATGATCTGACGGTTTTTCCATTCCCCGGATCTGATAATCAATTCCCGTATCTTGGCAACGCTCAGCCAGCATTTTAGTGGCTAAAATCTGATCGATACGTAAACCGCGGTTTTCATCAAACCCTTTTGAGCGGTAATCAAACCATGAGAACCGATCATTCACATCAGGATTTTCTGCTCGGAAAGTATCAATAAGCCCCCACTGCAACAGAGTTTCCATCCATTCACGCTCTTCAGGCAAAAATGAACATTTTCCGGTACGTAACCAGCGTTTACGGTTTTGCTCACCAATACCGATATCCAGATCAGTAGCACTGATATTCATATCACCCATAATCACAATCGGTTGCTCGGGATTATGGCTGGTATTGAGATAGTGCATCAGATCAGCATAAAACTTACGTTTTGCTGGAAACTTGGTTTCATGATCACAACTTTCACCCTGCGGAAAATAGCCATTAATTACCGTTAATGTGCCTGCAGGGGTGGCCAAATCCGCCATGATGATACGGCGCTGCGCATCTTCATCATCTGTCGGGAAGCCTTTACGTACTGCTAGTGGTTCAGCCTTAGTCAGCAGTGCAACACCGTAATGGCTTTTCTGCCCATGATAAAAAACGTGATACCCCAGAGGAGCAAGATCAGCTAATGGAAAGGCATCATCGTGCACTTTAATCTCTTGCAGCCCGATAACATCGGGCTGATGCTGCTGTACAATTTCAGCCAGCTGGTGTGGCCTTGCGCGTAAACCATTGATATTAAAAGATATGAATTTCATAAGTTATACTTATTATCACCAATAAAAAGAGATACCCAGAATGCTAACAAGGCCACAGACAGTTTGAAAGCAGGAATTGACCCTGATCAAGATAGAGCCTCTGATTAGACGATAACCCACCATTTAGGTTTCACTTACCCAAGAGGCTTTACGAAAGGCATACAATATCAACGGAATCGCAACAAATGCTGCTGCACCCAATACCAATATCAAACTATAAATCAGTGGGTTACCTACCGATATTTGTGCCGGAGGAATAAAGCTGACCACAAAAGCCAGTACTGAAGAAAATAGCCCAACACCACCAATTAGCCATATACCGGCTTTTCCGCCCGGAATTTTATAGGGCCGAACAGTAGCCGGTTCTCGGTAACGTAAAGCAATGACAGCAATAAACATCATAATATACATCAATAAATATAAAATAATTGAAAGCTGCCCCAGAATCTGAAAAGCAGACTGCACTGACGGCAAAAATATCAGCAATATAGAGAGCAAAGTAACAATAACACCCTGCATCAGTAAAATATTTCGCTGTACACCATGACGATTCACTTTTTGCAATACTGGCGGAAGATAACCTAATTTTCCCACAGCAAACAAGCCACTTGAAGGGCCTGAAACAATCACAGTAACCTGCCCTAACACCCCAATTGCCAGCATAGCTGCAATGATTTTACCCAACCCAGAAACACCTAATGCAGTAAACAGATGATCGTAGGTCATTAATAAACTTTGCACTAAATTCATGTGATTTTGTGGAATTACCGCACTGATTGTTAATGTGCCTAATACCAAAACAACAACCGTTGATATAGCTGCTAACCCAATAGCTATCGGGTAATTGCGTGAGGGGTTATCTAACTGGCTAACATGTACAGCATTAATTTCCATGCCGGAATAAAATAGAAAAACACTCGCAGCCAGTACAATATTACTGAAATGACTAAAGTCAGGAATAGCTGCAGCGTAAGAGAGCGTAAATGCAATAGGGTGACCGGTAACTACATATAAAACACCACAGACAATCAGAATAATAGCCGGAATGATAGTACCGATTAATCCGGCAACTGCACTGATACGTGATGCTGATTTTACACCGCGCGCTGTAATAAATGTGGCCAGCCAATAGACACATAAAACCACAACCAGTGTATACATTTTATTTGCAGCTAAAACAGCATCACTGATAGGGTTATTGCCTGTATACGCTAATGATACGGCAGCAAAAATCAGCATTGTAGGAAAACAAATCGTTGTTGCTAGCCACTGTAAATAAATCGCCAATAGCCCTAACCTATCCCCCAATGCCTGACTGATCCAGCGAAAAACACCCCCTTTCTGAGGCCAACCCGTTGCCAATTCTGCTGCAACAAGCGAAACAGGAACTAAGAAAAACAGAGCTGCAAATAAGTAATAAAAAACCGAAGCTAAACCATATTCAGCTTCCGTTGACAAACCACGCAAGCTGATTACGGTAGTTATATTCATCAAAATGAATGTCCCTACGCTTAACACAGCAGGCTTAATCATTTTTGTGTCACTATGATGATTGTTATTTATGCTATCGTCTTGATTTGGCATAATTACTCTCCAGACATCTATTTATAGCATCAGATATCATCTCTTATAAAAACCGTGGTAATTTTACTTACTAGTTTATGAACAATGCCATTAACAAATGTGATAATGGCATTGCATTTAAATATAAAACGGCCAATGTCAGTTAATTCAGCCATTCACCTATATTATTTATCCGTTTCTTTTTCATCCCAATCCATAATCCATGCTGGCTTACGGCATGCATATACAATCAAAGGCACAACAAAAAAGCACACTGTACCGACAATAAGAATAATGACATAAGAAGAGGGATCACCTACTGATATTTGAGATGGTGGAATAAAGCTCAATACACAGGCTAATACTGAACCAATAAAACCTGCTCCAGCAATAATCCACATACCTACTTTACCACCAGGAACACGGTAAGGACGCGGGGTTTCAGGCTCTTTATAACGTAAATAAATGGCGGCAGCAAAAAGCATAATATACATCAGTAAATATAAAATACTCGCCAACTGCCCTAGTATTTGGTAAGTAGACTGAACTGACGGCAATACAACCAGAAACACTGACATAATGCTGACGATGATACCTTGAAAAATAAGAATGTGTGACTGGACACCATTTTTATTGGTTTTTTGGAAAAAAGGTGGTAAGTAACCTTCGCGACCAACTTGCAATAACCCAGTAGAAGGGCCGGCAACAATAGCTGTAATTTGGCCAAGCACCCCAAATGCTAATGCAGCCGCGGTTAACTCACCTAACCAACTTAATCCAAAATGTGCAAATAAAGCGTCATACGCAACCAGCAAACTTTGCACTAAATTAATTTGTGATTTTGGTATTAATGTAGCAATACACAATGTACCAAAAATAAAAATCAATACTGTTAATGCTGCAGCGGTAATAATAGCAATCGGATAGTTTTTAGACGGATTTTCTACTTCAACAACGTGCACGGCATTAATCTCCATTCCGCCAAAAAATAGGAAGATACTTGCTGCCAGCACTAGGTTATTAAAGTTAGACAAATCTGGGAAAAAATCAGCACTTGATGCGGTAAAATGAATTGGGTTTCCTGTGCATACATAAATCAGTGTTAATACCATTAAGATGCAGGCAGGAATAATAGTACCAATTAACCCCCCGAGGGTTGCTACCTTTGCAGAGGATTTAATCCCTCGTAGTGTTACTGCCGTGGCTAGCCAATATACCGCCAGTACAATACCTACTGTATACAGACGATTTCCTGCTAATGCCGCATCAGCACTCTGATGAGGCCCTATAAAAGCCAGCGAAACTGCGGCAAAAATAAGCACGGTAGGAAACCAAATCGTGGTCGCTACCCATTGTAAATAAATAGCAACAAACCCCCAGCGATGACCAAATGCCTGACCTATCCAGCGAAAAACGCCCCCTTTTTGTGGCCACCCCGTAGCCAACTCTGCCGCAACTAATGCCACCGGAATTAAGAAAAAAAGCGCTGCAAATATATAGTAAAATGCAGAGGTAATACCGTACTCAGCTTCAGCAGGCAGCCCCCGTAAACTGACGACGGTGGTAATATTCATAATTGCCAATGTTGCGACACTTATTTTAGCCACGGTTGCTTTAGCCACTGTACTAGCGGATTTTTTTGTACTGACACTGCCAGACATAACTTATCCTTATCTTGATCAACAAGACATGAAAATCAACTTATCATTATAAAAAGCCATAAAGCGAAGTAATAAAAAAGTGATGGCTACATCACCAAGATAATGAGGACTCAACTTGATAACACAGCCACCACTCAAATCAATCAAAAACAACACTCAGTGGCTATTTTTCACTGATAACTTCATCACGTGCAGCAATAACACAGTCAACCACATGCTGCATAATTTCTGGTGTGATATAAACATTCATCGGGAATGCTTTTAATGCAAAGATATAAGCATCTTTATCTTCACCATCACGATTATATTCAGCAGTTCTAAATCCGGTGCTAAAGCTTAAATATGGGGTATATTGCCCATTAATTTTTTTACCACCACGATACCAAGCATAGAGTTTATTACCTACATCCAGCGTTAATTTATTGTTAGCTATCAATTGGTCTTTATAATTAATATCTGATAGCTCCCGTTGATACTGCTCATGGGCTAATACATCTTTAGGATAAACTCGGAACACGGTAACTAAACCGAAATCATCCGCATTAGTACAAACCGTACTAGCATTTTCATGCAACACCTCACGGAAATAGAATTGATTTTCTAAGATCCCGCCAAGAATAGCGTGAAATCCTTCATAGCCAAAGAATTTTAATGTTGCCCAGCCTGCCAGAGCACCGGTTGCAGCACGTGAAACCTCTAATGTGTAATCCAGCGGATTATACGGTGAACGAGGTTGTAAATAGGCAGAACCCGGGCGTTTTAATAATGTTTCAAATTCATCACTGTTTTGATAGACAAAACAACTACTCGCATAAGGAGACCAGCCCGCTTTATGGAAGTCAATACCCACAGCGTCAGCATATTTCATGCCTTCTAGTGATTTATAGTTACGTTTAATATAAGGAAGAATTTCATTACTAAACTGAAGCGGATTTTTATCAAAATCATACTTTTTGAAAGTCAACCATGACCAACACACTACCGCATCACAATACAGCAACGCTTTACCATAAGGTTGAGCATTTGGATATTGATCCAACAGCTTTCTAACTTTCTCGACCGGATCGAATGCATTTGCATCGGTTGTCCCCATTGTACACACGACAGATGCCACAGGTATTTCTTTCTCATTCAGATCTTTAAGAATCTCCTCTAGATGCACCACATCCATAGCATTCGTTAAAGGATCGGTACGGACTTTAATAATATTATCCATACCCAAGCCCATCCAGTCGGTGCTGTTGAGCATAGTATAATGAGCCTGCTGAGAACAAATAACTTTAGCATCTGTACGCACGCCAGAATTACGTGAATCAGGCAATACACGTGTTAACGCGTATTTCACATGGTAAGTCCAGCAACCTGAACCACCATATGTATAAATACAGCCGGTATTAAGCGGATTCCAGCCAATTAAATTACCGAGCATCCCCGCACTCTCTAATTCAGCGCGATGCACGTTCCATGAGTATTCCCCCTCTAAAATATTGGGTGAAAATATCTCTGATAATACGGCAGCAATAATAGAAGCTGAGTTAGCCTGTGGAATAACATTACACATGGTTAATGGATGCCCCCAATTTGGCAGCCCTTCAAATAACTGTGTTGTCTCATTAATCACTTTTTCTGTTGAGCTCATTTTATCGGCCATTGCTACATCTTTTACTTTCGCAAAGTCAATAGTCAATGCCGGATTTTCACCCAAATAAGCAGGCCCATTTTTTTGCGGGCGTAGTTGATTTAATTTTTTTACTGCATGCCCGATAGCGGTTGCAAGCCCGTCTTGCTCATCACCAAAAGGCGATGGAAATGCAGCCAGCATATCTTGACGATATTTTGCCCATGCTTTTGCATCATTGTGAATATGGCCTTTTTCATCCCAGTTCGCTTCATAAGATTTCATTTTCAATATCCTTCTGTATCATGGAAAAGATTAACAAGGCAGATATAGTGACTTATTAAACGCTGATATAGGTTTTGAGTGCATATGCATTCATGTAACCTGATGAATTTAATGTAAGGCGAGAGAATTTATAGATCAACCGGGCAGACGTATTTTGAAATACACCGTAACCGGATACAGGAAAGGCAATTTTTTTCACATAGATAGCATCAGCTTTGTGCATATCGCCATACTCTGTTCCAGAATTTATATCCAGCAATATCACCTTTATATTCAAAGTATCTAAATACCCCTGCACTCTATTCTGACCACAAGTAAGAGCTCTATCCCTATACGATTGAATGTAAAAATAGAAATAGTACTGAATTAACAGCGTGATAATCAGAATGTGAACACTGATCACGTCTTATCGTGCAAATTAAGATTCAAAATAAAAACACTGCTACCCTGAGAAAAAAATCAGACAGGAAAATCGATTATGCCAATGCGCCGTATATTAGAGATCAGTTGCTACAGTGTCAGTTGTGCGTTGCAGGCTGAAAAAGCCGGAGCTGACCGAGTTGAGCTGTGTGCCGGCCGCTTAGAAGGGGGAACGACCCCTGTATACGGTTCACTGCTTAGTGCCCGTGATCAGCTAACTATTCCGGTATTCCCGATTTTACGCCCACGGGGCGGTGACTTTTGCTATAGCCAGCAAGAGTTTGAAGAGATGAAGTCAGACTTATCGCTGATGCGTGAACTCGGTTATCCCGGGGTTGTGTTGGGTATGCTAAATGAAGACGGTGAGCTAGACAGTACACGTATGCAAACCCTGCTTGGTTTAGCCGGTACAATGGAAATTACCTTTCATCGCGCATTTGATATGTGCGCAGATCCGATGCTGATGCTGCAACAACTGACAGATTTAGGCGTTAGCCGTATTCTTACCTCAGGGCAGCGTGATACTGCAGAACTTGGCTTACCGCTGTTGCAAACTCTATGGGCTAAAACCGCCGATACGCATGGGCCTATTATTCTGCCCGGTTCAGGGATTAGGCTCAGCAACATGCACACCTTTATTCAAGCCGGTGCGCACGAAATTCACTCCTCGGCATCACACTGCGTACCTTCGCCGATGCGCTACCACCAACCCGGTGTAAATATGAGCCGCGATAGCGGTGCCGATGAGTTTGCCCGTGTTGAAGTTGACCCGTATGCCGTCAGCCAAATGAAAGCGCGCTTATCAGAGATATAATGCTGTAGCAGTGGTGTTTTCCGTACAGATAGGCACTATAGCCCAGACAGTACCGTGCTCCCCCTATTGCCGTTTATGCACCCTATCCTGTAACAGGATGCTGTCTGGCTATCTAGCACCTATATACACTGATACAGCCTAGCTATATCGGCTAGCAATACTGAGATACAATAGCCAAAAGTTTTACTGATCCTGAAAAACAGCTGAAACCTGTGCCTGATCAGCCTGAATCATTAAATTTGCCAGTGTTTTTGCCCCCGGCCCAGTCTGCTCACCACGAGGCAACAGCAACTGAGCAGTTAAACGACGCTCACCGCCAAACTGTACCGGCAAACGGTGCAATAACCCCTGCTGAAACTCCGGCTCAGCAATATGATCAGGCAACCATGCAAACCCCATATTGGACAGCAGCAAGTTTTTTGCCTCATAAAAATGGCTGACACTCCAGCGCTGACCGGCTTTCAACCAGCCAATCTCCATGGTCGGCTGTAGCGCATTATCCATGATTACAATTTGCAAATGCCCGACTAAATCCTGCTCATTTAACGCGGTAAATTCAGCCAGCGCATGCTCAGGGTGACAATACGGATGTAGCGAAATACCGCATAACGGTTCGCCCAAAAAACCAGCCGGAACATGCGGTGTAATCACCAGATCCCAACCATCACGAATAGCTTCTTGCGTGGCAGTCAGGATAGTATCTTTGATAATCAGCCGGCTGCCACGGCTTTGCGGATAAAACTGCGTAATCGCATCCAGTAACGGCTGACGCGGATAGATTGACTCAATGGCAATGCGGATCTCCGCTTCCCAGCCCTGATCCAAATTGGCTGCCAGCTCTTCAACTGCCAGCGCATGCCCCGTCAACTGGCGGCTACGGTGCAAAATAACCCGACCGGCATCGGTTAAAAATGCCTTACGGCCACGCACCTCTAACAACTGCACACCGAGCATCTCTTGCAATTTTGACACCGCATGGTTCAGCGAAGACTGGCTTTTATTGAGCTTCTCTGCCGCCTGAGCATAGCCACCATGATCCACCACGGCCTGAAACATCCGCCACTGTTCAAGAGTTGTTTTTGGCCGTGATAGTACTGACATACGCTTATTCCTTAAGGTTGCTAGGCCCTTGCTGCACACATTTATTACGTGCAACAATCACGGCACGGCACGGAGCAGGATACCCTTCCACCGTTTTACTCGGGTCTAGCGGATCTAAAAAATCAGCCAGTGATTCAGTAATCATCCACTCCGTTCGACGCTGTTCATCGAGCGATGTCATCTCAACATCCACCACCCGCACATCAATAAACCCTGATTTTTCCAGCCACTTCACCAGCGCGGCAGCCGACGGAATAAAATAGACATTACGCATTTTGGCGTAACGCTCACCCGGCACTAGCACCGTATTTTCATCACCCGGAACCACCAGCGTTTCCAGCACCAATTCACCTTCCGGCTGTAATTGTGCCTTCAATTGCAACAGGTGATCCAACGGCGATCGGCGATGATACAACACCCCCATTGAAAATACCGTATCAAAGGTTTTCAGCTCAGGCAGCTGCTCAATCCCCAGAGGGATCAAATTAGCGCGCTGATCATTGCCCAGCAACTTACGTACCGCTTCAAACTGGCATAAAAACAGCGGTGTTGGGTCAATACCCACCACACACTCCGCACCTTCGCCAACCATACGCCACATATGGTAGCCACTACCACAACCTACATCCAATACCGTACGGCCAGCCAGCGGTGTGATGTGAGGCAATACCCGATCCCACTTCCAGTCTGAGCGCCATTCGGTATCAAGGTGAATACCGTGTAAATCATACGGCCCTTTGCGCCACGGCATCAGCCCTTGCAATAAATAGGTGATCCGCTGGCGTTCACCGTCAGAAATGCTCTCACCATCCCCCACCGCAACGGCAGAAGCCAAATTAACCGACGAAACTGGCACCTCGGGCAGAAAATTGACCGACTTTTCCCAACGCTTAAACTGGCTGTTTTGGTTCTCTTTTTGCCAAACCGCCAACTGCGCAGGTAATGTTTCCAACCAGTGTGCCAGTGGCGTTTTCGCTATCAATGCATAAAAATGGTTAAACTCAATCATTGTGCTGCTCTCTTATGCATTTTCTGATTTTATCGCCAACATAGAGCCAAAATTAAAGCACTGATACCACACCTCAGCGTGCTCAAACCCTGCACTGGCTAAACGCTGCTTATGCATCTCTACCGTATCAGTTAGCATCACATTCTCAAGCGCGCTGCGCTTTTGGCTGATCTCTAACTCACTGTAACCATTGGCACGTTTAAAATCTAAATGCATATCAAACAAATGCTCACCAATCGCCGTATCGGCAAACGAAAACTTCTCTGACAACACTAATGCACCACCGGGGCGCAAACCGGCATAAATTTTATTCAACAGTGCCTGCCGATCATCCGGGTGTAAAAATTGCAGCGTAAAATTCAGCACCACCATTGAGGCATTCTCAATAGCCACATCACGAATATCGCCCTCAATCACCTCTACCGGTGTCTCTGAACGAAATGTATCAATATGGCGTTTGCAGCGTTCAATCATCGCTGCAGAGTTATCAACCGCAATCACACGCACGCCTTCGACATCGATATTTCGTCGCATTGAAAGCGTCGCTGCTCCCAATGAACAACCAAGATCAAAGGCCTGCGTATTTGGCTGGATAAAGCGCGCTGCCAGCATACCGATAGTTGCAATGATATTGCTATAACCGGGAACGGAACGCTTAATCATGTCGGGGAAAACATCCGCAACACGATCATCAAAAGAAAAATCACCTAATTGGGCGATTGGGGCAGAAAAGAGAGTATCGCGGCTAGACATAGCGAAACCTGAGTGACCTGAGTGAATAGGAAGATAATAAAAAAACAGGGTATTCTAGAGGATTGAAGCAGAACTGTCTTGTATCTTACCGCTACAGGCCGTAGCGGTAATCATATATCGTATCATTGTAGATAAAAAATCTGTGACCACGGAATATAATACAGGTTACCGATGATCATTAAAATCAGCGCCGCATAGGTCGCCCCCATTCCGGCACGTCGCCAGCGGAACTCACGCTCATGCATACCAAAATAGTGCAATAAACGGCCAATAACCAGCATCAGACCGGTAAAATGCAGTAACCAGGTTTCCGCGCCATTCATCTCCATCACGATCAGCAGTAAAATCCCAATTGGGATATACTCAACCGCATTACCGTGGATACGAATTGCGGTTTGTAGCTGGTAAAACCCGCCATCACCAAAAGATACTTTGTATTGAAAACGCAACTTCACTACATCAAGAGAAAACTTGATCAATAACAGCGCGCCGAGCACCGCATAAAGGGCGCTAATCATCGTCATCTACTCCGCAACAAACAATACTGCCTGCACGACCACATAATGAATCAATATGTTATATTTACTGCGTGCGTATTGTTCACATTTTTATTGGTAAATTTCCATATTTATCGTGTCATCATAACGTTGTGTGATAAATACACCGTGGTTTACTATACTAAAATTCTAGACAATGGCATAACCTAGTCTGATTTTTATCCCCACATAAACATCTGAAACAACTTAATGAGTAGAAGCATGACTCAGCGCAAGTTCAGTATCTAAAAACGGATGATTCAAAATAAACATATTGATGCCCTCTGCAGGTAGCGCTCGGCAAAAGTGATCACCTTGCAGCCAGTTAGATGACAACATTCTGCCCATTGCAATAAACTGTTTTTGCGTATTAATTTGATCAAAAATCACTTTGATATTTAATCTGCGGGCTATTTGTAAAATGCCCCGTACCAAAATTTGCTGTTTACGGTTACGGGTTAAATCGGTGTATAGCGCACAATCAATTTTAATGTAATCAAGAGATACCCGCTGAAACGCCACCAGAGATGCCGGATTGCGGCCAAACCCGCCTAGCGCCAGTTTTACCCCCATGGTATGCAGATTAAACAATACCGATGTCATGGTATCGCTAGGGCTTTCACCATCAATTTGCAACGTCAGACAGTGTGCTGGCAACTGATAGCGCGCCAACAGTGAACGAATCAGCGCCGGCAATTCAGGATGCAATAAATAATGGCTTATCGGTATACACAAACCTAACTTCCGTTCAGGGAAATCAAGATGCCACTGATGCAGCTGTTGGCAGCTTTTTTCAAGCATCCAGCAACTTAATGATTGTGTCAGTGAATTACTCTCAGCGAGCTGCCATAACTCACGGGTACTGACCTGACCGAAACGAGGGTGATACCAGCGCGGGTTAACTTCAATCAGCCTAACTTCGTGTCCGGTGCAGTCAAGAACCGGTTGGAAATGCAAATTAAGTACCTGCTGTTCCAGATCCTGACGCAACATCTCAGACAATGCCCGTAGACGTTCAGCCTTATGCGCTAATAATGGGCGAGAAAAGGTCACGATACCGGTTCGGTGCTGCTGCTGTGCATCAACTAATGCCAGCTCTGCACACTTTAGTAAGGTATCTTTCTGACGCTGGTTATTACTCACTGCCGCGCCGCAACAAAACAAAACCGAGGTGCGTTGTGGCAAATCATGGTTCAGTGAGTGTAGTTTGGTTTTCAACCGTTCAACGATAGGTTGTAAGTCAGTGTCTTTATTCACACTGAGCAACAGAGCAAACTGATCATCACCAGTACGGAATAACTGGCTACCTTCAGGTCTGACATCATGCAAACTTTGGGTCATCACTCGTAAGACATTATCGCCAACATCAAAACCAGAAACACTGTTGATCATCCGGAAAAATTCCAAATCAAACAACATCAGCCCTATACGCTGCTTATCGTAATTGGCAGTTTGTAAGGCCGTAAATAACTGATCGCGCATAGGTAAGCCGGTCAGTGTATCCTGATGGTTTTGCTGCTCTAATCGGCGAGTTTGGCGGTAAAAGAGAAAAAAGCAGAGTAAGGCAAAAAATAACGATGTTAGCAACGATATCCCAAGCAGATGACTTGCCAATACCGTATTGTTATTTCCAGTTAGCTGATAATAGCGATATTCATGAAAAAACTGGTTAATTAAACGGTCTAAGTCACTACTGTTTTTCGCAATTTTACGCTGAATAGTGCCAATATCTTGATCTGAAATATTGCGCTGATTAAACAACGTCTCAAGTGATTTAAAATCACTAAAATACTGCCGAAGCAGTGTATCTGCCCCCACTACCTGATCAATAGCAGACGCCTCTTCACCTTCGAGTAATACGGGGAATCGGCTCCACATCAGCTCATAGCGCAGATACATCTCATCCATATCAACCAAACCTGCCTGATACAGCTTGAGTGCCGACTCTATTTTTTGCTGCTCCATTTGCAACTGCATCAGCGCCCATGAGCTGTTCGAGTGTGTCACTTTCAGTGAGCCCACCCCCATACCAAACAGCACCAATGAAAAAACGGCACTGATCACAAATAACCCGCCGGTGATCATCAGCCATTTATTGCACTTTTTTAGCCAGGTCATCCCAACCCTCATCATGTCAGCAGTCAATCCTTAACCGCATTAATACTTCTGATTTGCCAAGCCATTTGAGCATAAAATGCCGAGTTGTGTAAGCTCGGATATTGATCAAGCGGCAAGATGAGCCAGATTGGGCCATTATCACGGATCCGCATCTCTTTACCATCAACGTGCGTTGCAAGTATCGGATCATAAGGCGCTAATTCAGCCGATGATAGTGTAATTTGGTAACCATTTATTGAGCCAATCTCTATTCGATCTGACTGAATATCACCCAGTGCTAATGCATCGCTCAGGCGCGGCCCACTGAATGTTCTAGCTTGTGTATGCCACGGGGTTGACGTTGTAATATCATACTGCGGTAATGCATCCAGTTGCCCCATTGACATCGCCAACACACCTGTTCGGCCATTCGTTAATGTTAATACTGTTTTCCCGCTTTTTTCTGGTGCAGTAACCGTAGACTGTGCATAACTGGGAAAACAGCTCAACAGCGCTAAAAAAGTTAACACGAGCATTCCAGACATAAACCGTACCCGCTTTGAACGCACTAATACGTATCGATATGTTGGCTGATTTAACAAAATCATGCTTGCACCTAACTCTCTTTATCTTGGTAAAAAGGCAGTATTGCCAATTAGAAAACGTAAAGCAGAAATAACCAATAGGCAATTCTAGGCAAAAAAGACATAAATAGAAACAATGCGGTCAAGCTCAGGCGTATAATTAAGCTTGAATAAACTGCATAACTTGCTAATTTCAGAATAACCGTAATCTAGTGTCATCCTTAAGCTTCTGTAGCAATCTATTGATTATCAAGTCGATCATAGAGTTCATTACATAACAGTTTATTAAATAATCAGTTGGAATCAGCACCTAACCATCAACATTTTTACTATCAAGATCACTGACTCGAATTAACGCAAAAGGTCGTCAATTATGAATCCACGTTCAAACAATGTGTTCGCTGAGCGAACAGGTACTCGTGTACAGGCTTACCTGTCACAAGTGTATGGCTGGATGACTTGTGGCTTGTTGCTTACCGCGTTTGTCGCGTGGTATGCCGCCAGTACACCTGCCGTTATCAACTTCATCTTTTCCAGTAAAATTACCTTTTTTGGTCTAATTATCGCACAGTTAGCTCTGGTATTTGTGCTATCAGGTATGTTGCAACGCCTGAGCGGAACAATGGCCACCAGCCTGTTTATGCTCTACTCCGCCCTGACAGGATTAACCCTTTCCAGCATTTTTATTGCTTATACCGCCAGTTCAATTGCAGCAACATTTGTTGTTACTGCGGGTATGTTTGGCGCAATGAGCCTGTACGGCTACACCACCAAACGTGATTTAAGCGGTATGGGTAATATGCTGTTTATGGCATTAATTGGTGTGGTTCTTGCTTCACTGGTCAACATGTGGCTAAAAAGTGACACTCTGATGTGGGTCATCACCTATATTGGTGTGGTGCTGTTTGTTGGCTTAACCGCCTACGATACCCAAAAGCTGAAAATGCTGGGTGAGCAGATCTCAGAAAGCGATCACGAGAACTTCCGTAAATATGCCATTGTGGGGGCACTAACCCTGTATTTAGACTTTATCAACCTGTTCCTGATGCTGTTACGTATCATGGGCAATCGCCGATAATCACACCAGAATATGCAGGCTTGGCATCGCCTTAGGGCCAGTAAACGATGCAAAGCCACAAAATTTGTACAATTACCTACATTTGCCCCGATTAATCTCGGGGCTTTAGTTTTATTGGGCTGCCGTTATCCTTTATAATGTCGCTCTTTTGTCGAAGGCCGCACTTTGTAAAAGATCACAAGGCCGGTCAGTTTGCTCCGCAGTAATGCGCGTTCAGCAAACTCAGTATTGGTAAAAATAATCAGGCAGAGTCTCGGCGAGCAACTCGCAGGTATCGCAAAACAACGCGTTATCGCAACTGTAACAACCCCCGAGCGGTTATTACGGAACACTCCCGACGTACTCTGTTTTACCAAAAGGATGTAAACCATGCGCACCGTATATTGCGGACAACTTAATCGCACCCACGAAGGGCAAGATGTTACCCTATGTGGCTGGGTGCACCGTCGCCGAGACTTAGGCGGCCTGATCTTTATTGACATGCGTGATCGCGAAGGCATTACTCAGGTATTCTTTGATCCAGACCATCAGGCTGCATTTGCAAAAGCGTCTGAATTGCGTAACGAGTTCTGTATTCAGATTAAAGGCGTTGTTCGCGCCCGCCCTGACGGCCAAATCAACAGCGATATGGCTACCGGTGAGATTGAAGTTTTTGCCCAAGAGCTGAACATCATCAACCGCTCAGAGCCACTGCCACTCGATTTCAACCAGACCAACACCGAAGAGCAGCGCCTGAAGTTCCGTTATTTGGATCTGCGCCGTCCAGAGATGGCTGATCGCCTGAAAATGCGTGCCAAAGTGACCAGCTTTGTGCGCCGTTTTATGGATGATAACCAGTTCCTTGATATCGAAACCCCGATGCTGACCAAAGCAACCCCAGAGGGCGCGCGTGATTACCTTGTACCAAGCCGTGTACACAAAGGTAAATTCTACGCACTGCCACAATCTCCACAGCTGTTTAAACAGCTGCTGATGATGTCGGGTTTTGATCGCTACTATCAAATCGTAAAATGCTTCCGTGATGAAGATTTGCGTGCCGATCGCCAGCCTGAATTCACCCAAATCGATGTTGAAACCTCTTTCATGAGCGCCGAGCAAGTGCGTGAAGTGATGGAGCGTTTAGTGCGCGAGCTGTGGCAGGAAGTGAAAGGTGTAGATTTTGCCCCTTTCCCTATTATGACATGGGCAGAAGCGATGCGCCGTTTTGGCTCTGATAAGCCAGATTTGCGTAACCCGCTAGAAATTGTTGATGTTGCTGATCTGCTAAAAGACGTTGAATTCAATGTTTTCTCTACCCCAGCCAATGATCCAAAAGGCCGCGTAGCCCTGATCCGTGTTCCGCAAGGTGCACAGATGAGCCGTAAAACTATCGACGAATATACCCAATTTGCTGGTATTTATGGCGCAAAAGGGATGGCGTGGATGAAAGTCAACGACCGTGCCGCAGGCCTTGAGGGTGTACAAAGCCCTGTTGCCAAATTCCTGAATGCTGAGATTGTCGAAGAAATCTTATCCCGCAGTGGCGCAGAAAACGGCGATATTCTGCTGTTTGGTGCTGACCGCTGGAACGTGGTCACCGATGCTTTGGGCGCTTTGCGTATCAAACTTGGCCGCGATTTCAAGCTGACCGATCTGAGTGCATGGGCACCGCTGTGGGTAATTGACTTCCCAATGTTTGAAGCAGATGACGAAGGTAATCTGGCTGCGATGCACCACCCGTTCACTTCACCGCGTGATATGACACCGGCTGAGCTGAGTGCGAATCCTACCGCTGCCATTGCCAATGCTTATGACATGGTGATTAACGGCTATGAAGTGGGTGGCGGTTCTGTGCGTATTTACAACAGCGATATGCAGCAAACCGTATTCAGCATCTTGGGCATTAATGAACAAGAGCAGCGTGAGAAATTTGGCTTCCTGCTTGATGCGTTGAAATTCGGTACACCACCGCATGCCGGTCTGGCTTTTGGCCTTGACCGTTTGGTGATGTTGATTACCGGCACCGACAATATTCGTGATGTTATCGCATTCCCGAAAACAACGGCGGCAGCCTGTTTGATGACCGAAGCACCAAGCTTTGCTAATCCGGCTTCACTGGCAGAGTTGTCTATCAACGTTGTGAAAGCATCAAAGGAATAAGCATGACCTTTAAGCGCCCGGAATCAGTATTAGTGGTGATCCACTGTCCGCATACAGAGCGGGTGCTTATGTTGCAGCGCAAAGATAATCCGCAGTTTTGGCAGTCGGTTACCGGTAGCCTAGAAGGTGATGAATTGCCGCAACAAACGGCACTGCGTGAAGTACAAGAAGAGGTTGCCATTGATATCCAATCAGAGCATTTAACGCTGATTGATTTGCATCATACCGTTGAATTTGAACTGTTTGAGCATGTCCGTCATCGTTATGCGCCAGATGTCACTCGCAATAAAGAGCACTGGTTTTGTTTGGCATTGCCTTCAGAACGCGCGGTTGTGCTGTCTGAGCACCATGCTTACCAATGGCTGAATGCACATGAAGCGGCAAAACTGACCAAATCATGGAGCAATCAACAGGCCATTGAACTGTGCTGTATCGCCTCAACGTAATACGCATTTAAGCCATGCTTGCAGACTGAGCAGTACAACACAGAGTGTTTTACTGCTCAGCCTACCCTGCTATTGCGATTATAACCAATAACAAAGCGGGTAGCAGATGATAATAGCTGAAACAGCAATACACTAAGATCGGGCAGTTCGACTGCAGTATCAGTACTGCGCAATCGGTACTGCGAAAATCGAAATAGCCCCAAAATAAGATTAAAAAGCGGAGATTGTTATGGCAGGTCATAGTAAGTGGGCCAACATTAAGCACCGTAAAGCAGCGCAAGATGCTAAACGAGGCAAAATTTTCACTAAATTGATTCGTGA
This sequence comes from Plesiomonas sp. ISS29, assembly GCF_056522795.1. Taxonomy (NCBI): domain Bacteria; kingdom Pseudomonadati; phylum Pseudomonadota; class Gammaproteobacteria; order Enterobacterales; family Enterobacteriaceae; genus Plesiomonas; species Plesiomonas sp. ISS29. The sequence goes on along the minus strand of NZ_JAWRZQ010000001.1, from coordinate 1,705,562 downwards.
GCTGGTTGTTGCCGCTCAAATGGGTGGTGGAGATGTCGGGATTAACCCGCGTCTGCGTGCAGCGGTAGATAAAGCGCTCTCTAACAACATGACCCGCGACACTGTAAACCGTGCGATTGCACGCGGTGTCGGTGGTGATGATGATAGCAATATGGAAACCATCATTTATGAAGGTTATGGCCCGGGTGGTACTGCGGTCATGGTTGAGTGTTTAAGTGATAACCGTAACCGTACCGTATCAGAAGTTCGCCATGCGTTTACCAAAACCGGCGGAAATCTGGGTACTGATGGCTCTGTATCCTACCTGTTTACTAAAAAAGGGGTGATCTCTTACCCTGCAGGTTTGGATGAAGATACCGTTATGGAAGCGGCACTGGAAGCGGGTGCTGATGATGTGGTTGTCAATGATGACAGCACCATTGATGTCTACACCGCGCCGGAAGATTTCGGTTCAGTCAAAGATGCGTTAGATGCTGCCGGCTTAACCGCTGAAATGGCCGAAGTTTCGCTGATCCCTTCCACTAAAGCTGAACTTGATATTGATACCGCACCAAAACTGCTGCGCCTTATCGATATGCTTGAAGATTGTGACGATGTTCAAGAGGTTTACCATAACGGTGATATCTCTGACGAAGTTGCAGAACAGCTGTAACGGATGTCAATTATTTTGGGTATTGACCCAGGTTCGCGGATCACCGGTTATGGCGTGATCCGCCAACAAGGGCGGCATCTTGAATACCTCGGTAGCGGATGCATTCGTACTCAGGTTGATGATCTTCCCAACCGCTTACGGCTGGTGTATGCCGGCGTCAGTGAAATCATCACCCAGTTTAGCCCTGATATTTTTGCCATTGAGCAAGTGTTTATGGCACGTAATGCAGACTCGGCACTCAAACTGGGGCAAGCGCGCGGCGCGGCGATTGTTGCTGCGGTCAATAATGATCTTCCTGTCTTTGAATATGCCGCTCGTCAGGTAAAACAGACCGTAGTCGGCACCGGTGCAGCAGATAAAGCCCAAGTCCAGCATATGGTGAAAACCCTGCTGAAACTGCCCGGTAACCCGCAAGCAGATGCTGCCGATGCACTGGCTATTGCTATGACACATGCGCAAATCTGTCAGCATGCGGCAAAAATTATGGATCCGCGGTTACAAATCACCCAAGGGCGTTTTCGTTGAAAAGCGTCTGGCGGATATTTGTACATCACCCGATAACATAAGTGGCACTGATACTTTCATTAGCAATACCGATAAGATCACTGGATCTTGGTATCAATAATGACAAAAGGCTTGCATGATAAAAGGCTGGATATTTATCCAGCCTTTTCGTTATGCTATGCTCAGAAATTACCGTACTGCACGCGATAATAATAATCGCGCATAAACAGATCTATGCGCAGCGAAACATACAACGAGGAGATAATCTGTGATTGGTCGTTTACGTGGGCTTATCGTCGAAAAACAGCCGCCTGAAGTTCTTCTCGATGTCAGCGGTATAGGTTATGAAGTCAACATGCCGATGACCTGTTTTTACGATCTGCCGGATATTGGTGCAGAAGCCACCCTGTTCACCCATTTTGTGGTGCGTGAAGATGCGCAGTTACTGTATGGTTTTAACAACAAACAAGAGCGTGCGCTGTTTCGTGAGCTGCTCAAAACCAACGGTGTCGGCCCCAAACTAGCACTGGCCATTTTATCGGGCATGTCAGCCGCACAATTTGTCGGCGCTGTTGAGCGTGAAGATATTACCACGCTGGTTAAACTGCCGGGTGTCGGGAAGAAAACCGCCGAGCGCCTGATTGTCGAGATGAAAGATCGCTTCAAAGGGATGGGCAGCTTTGACTTGTTCACGCCACCTGATGAGCTTGCCTCGGCAATTCACCACTCTCAGGCTGCAGTACAGCAGGCCGATGCCGAAGAAGAAGCTGCATCTGCACTGATTGCACTCGGTTATAAACCGCAAGAAGCCAGCCGGATGATCAGCAAAATAGCCACCCCAGAGGCTGACTGCGAAACACTGATCCGTAACGCGTTACGCGCGGCATTGTAATTGCCAAATCAACAGCACACTTGCATTATAGCCCTCTACTGCTGATATCAGCCCTAACACGGGGCTGATAGATAATAAAAGGTTTCCGGATGATAGAAGCTGACCGTCTGATCTCCCCTGTCAGTGCCCCTCGTGAAGAGGAAGTGATTGATCGGGCTATTCGCCCCCGCCTGCTTGATGAATATATCGGACAAGAGCATGTCCGTACTCAGATGGATATTTTCATTCAGGCTGCCAGAATGCGATCAGATGCGCTGGATCATGTGCTGATATTTGGCCCACCGGGTCTGGGTAAAACCACGCTCGCCCATATCATCGCCAATGAGATGGGGGTCAATCTGCGCAGCACATCTGGGCCAGTACTGGAAAAGGCCGGTGATCTGGCCGCCATGCTGACTAACCTCGAACCCCATGATGTGCTGTTTATTGATGAGATCCACCGGCTATCACCGGCTGTCGAAGAGGTGCTCTATCCTGCCATGGAAGATTATCAGCTTGATATCATGATTGGCGAAGGCCCCGCTGCACGCTCTATCAAACTCGATTTACCCCCGTTTACACTGATAGGCGCAACCACACGCGCAGGCTCATTAACCTCGCCGCTGCGCGATCGTTTTGGTATTGTGCAGCGCCTTGAGTTTTATCAGACCGAAGAGTTAACCCAGATTGTTCAGCGCAGTGCCCGCTGTCTTGAATTACCAATGAACGATCTTGCCGCATTGGAAATTGCTCGCCGATCACGGGGCACACCGCGTATCGCCAACCGTTTGTTACGCAGGGTGCGTGATTTTGCAGAGGTCAAAGGCACCGGTGCTATTGAATTTGATATCGCCAATCGGGCGCTCGATATGCTTGATGTGGATGTCGAAGGGTTCGATTTCATGGACAGGAAACTGCTGCTAGCGGTCATCGATAAATTTATGGGTGGGCCAGTCGGGTTAGATAACCTTGCAGCAGCTATCGGTGAAGAGCGTGATACCATTGAAGATGTACTTGAACCTTATCTGATCCAGCAAGGTTTTTTACAGCGTACACCACGCGGGCGTATTGCCACTCAACGCGCATACCAGCATTTCGGCTTAACCCCCACACAAGAAAACTGAGCAGAAAAGACCTGTTCAAAAGATAACGGATCACATACACCTTTGGTCAGGTTACTGTATGCGCATAAAGCGGTCTCTCTGCTTTATGCCATTTCGCTATTTTTACCCCCTTCGTTGCGTCACAGATCACACATTGCGCTGCAATGTCTTTTGCCCTATCCCTAAAAAGAAAAACCCCACATTCAATGCGGGGTTCATGTAAGTTCAGCTAATCACTACTTATTGTGCAGCATAAACAAGTCGCTGAATAATTTCTTATAAGAGTTTACGAACTTGTTAAGCGTATTGGTGCGCATATCTGCTCCGAAGTGATGAGGTTCAAACTTTTTCATTAAAAAGAAGGTTTCAACATGGATTACCCTGTTGATGGCGCAAATTATATGCAGTTGGTGGGAAAAACAGAAACGACAAAATTTAAGCCTTAGCCATTAGAATTACTAATACCAGACACACATTGTAAGCGGTTCAAATCAACTTGTTACTTATTTGTTTTAACATTGATAAATAATTTAATTGACCTACGTGTTTTACCCGAAAAACAGGCTATATTAAATGAATGCAGTATCTACGTTACGACTAACATGCTGAAATAAAACAAATCGTTTACATATTTTGCTTTAATTTAGCTGGAATTGAGCTGCATCAATTTCTGAATGAGAGTATCATCTGCGCGTGTTGACCGTGATCAATTTTTACTGTTGAAGGTTGTTAAATGTAATTGACCTGACAACAAAAAATATAACTTGAATCACTAAAAAACCTATTCCGTGTAAGGGATTAGAAGCGTAATATTTAGTCACCCTGTCATTTAGGTTGCTGTTATGTGATGACTTCGTTCATAAAGTGCGCCTGCTCACTTTATGAACGCAGAAATTGAATCCTCTGTGGCTCATGTATTTTTGCTTATCTGTAGCGCAAAAATACAGATAACGATCTTTCGTCAAGGATTGAAGATCAAGAGCTGGAGTCTTCCTGCAAAAAGCAAGGAGTCGTGATGTTAGACGTTGTTGAACTATCTAGATTGCAGTTCGCTCTGACTGCAATGTACCATTTTTTGTTTGTTCCGCTCACGATTGGCATGGCATTTTTGCTTGCCATTATGGAGTCGGTCTATGTAATGACCAACAAACAAATCTACAAAGATATGACCAAATTCTGGGGTAAGTTATTTGCTATTAACTTTGCTCTGGGCGTTACAACCGGTCTGACCATGGAGTTCCAATTCGGGACAAACTGGTCTTACTACTCTCACTATGTCGGTGATATCTTCGGTGCACCGCTGGCCATTGAAGGCCTGATGGCATTTTTCCTTGAATCTACCTTTGTGGGTATGTTCTTCTTTGGTTGGGATCGCCTGTCTAAGCGCCAACATCTGATGGTGACATGGCTAACCGCAATTGGTACCAATATGTCTGCACTGTGGATCTTGGTTGCCAACGGTTGGATGCAAAACCCAGTAGGTTCAGAGTTCAACTTTGAAACCATGCGTATGGAAATGGTCAGCTTCGCTGATCTGGTGATGAACCCTGTCGCGCAGGTGAAATTTGTTCACACTGTGGCAGCCGGTTATGTCACAGGCGCAATGTTTGTACTGGGTATCAGCTCTTACTATCTGCTGAAAAAGCGTGATATGCCATTTGCACGCCGCTCATTTGCTATTGCAGCAAGCTTCGGTATGGCATCTATCCTCTCTGTTATGGTGTTGGGTGATGAATCAGGCTATGAGCTGGGTGATGTGCAAAAAGTGAAACTCGCTGCCATTGAGTCAGAGTGGGAAACACACGCACCGCCAGCCGCATTTACACTGATTGGTATTCCTAATCAGGAAGAGATGCGTACCGATTACGCTATCCGCATTCCTTATGCACTGGGCCTGATTGCCACCCGTTCTATTGATACACCTGTCATCGGCCTGAAAGATCTGATGAAAGAGCACGAAGTGCGTATCCGTAACGGTATGGTTGCCTATGACCTGCTGCAAAAGCTGCGTTCCGGTCAAGATACACCTGAGCTGCGTGCACAGTTTGATGATGCGAAAAAAGATCTGGGCTATGGCCTGTTGCTAAAACCGTATGCACCGGATGTCTTTAACGCCACTGACGCACAAGTTCAGCAAGCGGTAAAAGACTCTATTCCGAAAGTTGCACCGCTGTTCTTTAGCTTCCGGATCATGGTGGGTGTCGGCTTCTTGATGCTGTTTATCATCGGCATGGCCTTTATCCAAACAACACGCCACAAAATTGACCAAAAACCATGGTTGCTAAAACTTGCACTGTGGGGCATTCCGCTGCCGTGGATTGCTATTGAAGCGGGTTGGTTTGTTGCTGAGTATGGCCGTCAACCTTGGGCTGTTGGTGAGATATTGCCAGTATCCTCAGCGGTATCATCCATCAGTTCAGGTCAGGTGTTGTTCTCACTCCTGCTGATTTGTGGTCTGTATACGCTGTTCCTGATTGCAGAGATGTATCTGATGTTCAAATTTGCCCGCTTAGGCCCAAGCAGCCTAAAAACCGGCCGTTACCATTTTGAACAAAAAAGTGCACCCGCTGTTACTGACACTAACGCATAACTCAGGAGCCAACCATGATTGATTATGAATTGCTACGCTTTGCCTGGTGGCTGCTGATCGGTGTACTGCTGATTGGTTTTGCTATCACTGACGGCTTTGATATGGGTGTCGGTGCGCTATTGCCGATCATCGGTAAAACAGATAACGAACGTCGGGTGATGATCAACACCATTGCACCGCACTGGGATGGTAACCAAGTTTGGTTGATCACTGCAGGGGGTGCGCTGTTCGCCGCATGGCCAATGGTCTACGCAGCAGCCTTTTCCGGCTTCTACGTGGCGATGGTGTTAGTGCTTGCCGCACTGTTCTTCCGCCCTATCGGTTTTGATTACCGTTCAAAAATTGAAGATGCCCGCTGGCGCACCATGTGGGACTGGGGCCTGTTCATCGGCGGCGCAGTGCCTGCGCTGGTATTCGGTGTTGCCTTTGGTAACCTGCTGCAAGGTGTCCCGTTTGAAATAGACAACCTGCTGCGTCTACAGTATCAAGGTGGTTTCTTCGGCTTGCTGAACCCGTTCGGTCTGCTGTGTGGTGTTGTCAGCCTGATGATGCTGGTGATGCAGGGCGCTACCTGGTTGCAAATGAAAACCATGGGTGAGCTGCATGTGCGTGCCCGTACTGCGGCAAAAATCACCGCGCTAATCACCACCGTCTGCTTTGCACTGGCTGGTGTGTGGGTGATGAAAGGCATTCCGGGTTATATCATCACCTCGGTGATTGATCCGAACGGCCCATCTAACCCGCTGCATAAAGACGTTGCGGTAGAGATTGGTGCATGGATGAAGAACTTCAATGACTTCCCTATTCTGTGGGCTATCCCTGCGGTAGGTGTGTTTATGCCATTGCTGACTATCATTGCATCGCATTTTGAGCGGGCCGGTTTAGCGTTTCTGACATCATCGCTGGCGATTGCCTGCATCATCCTGACTGCCGGTGTCACTATGTTCCCGTTTGTTATGCCATCAAGCATCATGGCGGCACAAAGCCTGACTATGTGGGATGCAACATCAAGCCAGAAAACGCTGGGGATCATGCTCGGTGCAGCCGTGATTTTTGTACCAATTATTCTGACCTATACAATTTGGTGCTACTACAAAATGTTTGGCCGTATCGATACCAAGCATATTGAAGATAACCCTTCAGCTTATTAATCAGCCTCTTAGGAGACCAGAACAATGTGGTATTTTGCTTGGATTCTCGGTGTGCTGTTAGCCTGTTCATTTGGCATTATCAATGCCTTATGGTTAGAGCAGACTGAAAATATGGATCGCGATAACGCATAGTTTGCGTGTATAACGCAGTATTGCCAACGCATTCTAAGGGCCTTACGGGGCCCTTTTTTTATTCTTTACTTTCCCCTCACTTTCTCTTCTCTGCACACCTTGCATTTTCGCTATCTTAAAGACATGATTCGTAAACGCCCTATCCCCATACTTATGCGGGATAACATCAGAGATGCCCATTTCGGGCTGGCAAGGAGAGCCTGTCAATGCAATCACCCGAACCTTTCACAGACAATACACACACACTGTTTAATTTTGATACCTTAGTTAATCGTAACAACAGTGATAGCGATAAATGGAACAAATATGCCGGTGAAGATATTCTACCGATGTGGGTGGCTGACACTGATTTTCGCTCTCCACCTGCGGTGATTGAAGCGCTGCATAAACGGGTAGAACATGGTGTGTTTGGTTATGGTTATGGCGCATCAACAGTGCTGATCGAGACATTTATTGCCCGTATGCAAACTCGCTATAACTGGGCTATCAAGCCTGAGTGGTTGGTGTTCCTGCCCGGTCTGGTCTGTGGCCTGAATCTAGCCGTTAGAGCGTTTACTGCCCAAGGTCAGCGCAGCATTGCCCCCTCGCCGATTTACCCACCGTTTGTAAAATCATCGGCTTTTGCCGGTATTGAACAGGTTATGGCCCCCGTAACCCTGCAACAAGGCCGCTGGGTGATGAACTTAGAAAGTATCGCCAGTGAGATGCAGGGCAATGAAAAACTGCTGATGCTGTGTAACCCACAAAATCCGGGCGGCACAATTTATCGCCGTGAAGAGCTGCTGGCACAGGCTGAATTTGCCCGTCAGCACAATTTACTGATCTGTAGTGATGAAATTCACTGTGATTTACTGCTGGATAATCAGCCTCATATTCCGATTGCCGCACTTAATGCTGATGCAGAGCAGCGCTCAATCACCCTGATGGCACCATCAAAAACCTTTAATATTGCCGGATTAGGCGCGTCTATCGCCATTATTCCTAATGATAAATTACGCCAGCAGTTTATTAAGACGCGTACCGGTATTGTGCCGAGTGTCGACATTATGGCTTACACGGCGGCAGAAGCAGCTTATCTGGCCGGAGATGCATGGCTCGAGGCGCAGCTTGACTATCTGCGGATCAATCGGGATATCACCGAAGAGAGAGTTAACGCGATGCCGTATTTAACGCTGGCCCACACGGAAGCCACTTATCTGGCGTGGATTGACTGTTCTGCCCTGCCGGTACAAAATCCGCACCGTTTTTTTGAACATGCGGGAATAGGGTTATCTGCTGGAGGCGATTTTGGTGATGCCGCGTTTGTGCGGCTGAATTTTGGCTGTACCCGTGCGCTGCTAAATCAAGCACTTGATCGTATGGAAAGAGCCGTTTTTGCGCTTAAAGCTTCACTAGAACAGCAATAAAGGTAAGATCGCTGTCTCTGTGGTTTCCCTGTCACTGATAAAATTTCTGTTGACTGACAAAAACAGTTCACTGATAGAAAACTGGTGTGATGATCGGTGTTATATCGCAGAGGTTACACTACGCAGATAACAAAAAGCTGTACCCGTTAGTTCGGTGTACAGCTTTTGATTTTCATATAATGGGCGATTTACGCCCATTACATTACAGAGACCGTTACATTACAGAAACCGTCATATCATTGCTGCCACCGACCATACGCACGCGTACACCGGGCTGATAACGCGGATCGGCTTTTTGTACGACAACAACAGATGTGCCGTTCTCTTTGCGGATCTCCATCTCAGCGCCATCAATCTGGTTCATGCCCTCTTCGGCTTTTTTACCCAGCGCACCACCCGCTATCGCACCGGCGGCGGTTGCAATATCGCTCCCCGTACCACCACCAATCGTGCTGCCGAGCAATCCACCAACTACTGCACCGCCAATACCACCAATTAAGCCCGAGCTTTCAGCCTGAATCTTGACCGGACGCACCGACACAATTGTACCGTACTGCACATTTTGTACAGTTTTCGCTTGCGAGCCGCTGTATACATCACCCGAGTACATGCCTGTATTCGCACAACCGGCCAGACCAATTACCATCAGCGCAACAGCACCTAAACGTGTGTTCATTGTAACCTCCGTTAGCATAACCATTATTTGCAAGCACAGAGCTTGTAAACCGCATCACTAAAACCTGCAACACTGCCATTCAGATACCGTTAACCTGCTGTCATACTGGCATTTCACATCAGTCACATACATCTGATGCTGCATATGTCATGAAACAGAGTTATCACTGAAAAACGGTAAAATATAACAGCCAAACACACTGCTTTAGTGTAACAAACGTGCCATTAATCAAAAAAACAGCAGATTAATCAACTATTATCACAGATTAACAACAATAAACTAGCCATGTTATACCACGGGTAAACACACTAAAAAGAAACCACCGTGCGATTATCAAATACGGAATGTTGTCAACTGCTACGCTGTGAGTATAGCCGACCCTGTCACATCACAAGGGATAATTGTCTTCCCGTTACTTTTCTTAATGTGAATCGGATCAGCATTCAAGCTAGCAAGAGGTGGCCACGGGCTCAACAGTTGTATATATCCAGCGGTGATACCTGCTCAGCTATTTATTGTGCATACCCATTATTGGCAGAATAGGCACTGCCGTACGGGTAACCTGCACCAATCAGTGAAACGGTCGCCTGACCGCCGTTACCCACCAGCTGAACGCGCGCGCCCGGCACAAAACCGGGTGCGGCTTGCTGTACCACTACCACTTCCTGGCCATTGTCTTTACGGATCACCATTTCCAAGCCTTCGGTTTGATCTAGACGATTCCCCACGTCTGAACCCACCACGCTACCGGCCAATGCACCCGCAGCGCTGGCAATATCACGCCCGACACCGCCGCCCACTTCGCTACCAATGAGACCACCGATTACCGCTCCGCCGATACCGCCCAGACTAGGCCCCTGCTGCTGGCCACCCTGAATTTTTACCGGCCTAACCGATACTATCGTGCCGTAACTGATGTTTTGCTCCATTTTGGCATCTTGGCCTGAAAATACGTCACCGGCATACATGCCGGTATTTGCACAACCAGAAAGCGCACATACGCCGAGGATCAAAGCAGCACCTGCTGTATATTTCATTGTAATCACCTTCATCAATCTTTCAAAAAACAGTCATTTAACACGACTGTTCAGCTGACCGCTAAATTGACGATTTAACGGCAAAAAGACTAACGAAAAGTTGTCACAATGCTTGTCTTATGTTTACAAATATTTCACGGATATTCGCCACATTTCACTGATTTATTTTTGTACAAAACTCTGCTCAAATACAGCACATAACGACATGTTTAAGACCGCTTTATCATGCCCCCGACAACATCACGGATAGATAAGGGGTGAATTTTTAGGGTAATACCATCGCGGGAAAATGCTAGCGTCGGGTTTGCATGCTGTTCATCATCAGCACGTGGCATACTCGCTTTGTAGCGCACCGTTGTCGTTTCTGATGATGCTACTTTTGTATTCATCCATGCTGATAATGTTGGAATCGCCTGTAACGCAGCAGACTCCATATCAGCGATACTCTCGGCTTTTGATGCAACAATCAGTTCTATATGCTCCCATCCCTCACGCGGATAGTGCTTTGCATTTGGATAAGGCAACTCCAGACAATCTATCATCCACGGCCCAACTGATAACGGCTGATGCAGTGAAAACAGACAAATCGGGCGGCCATTGATATTTTTTTGTGAGAACATTTCACCGGCCTGCAATAAGCCCTGATGCCAGCGCGCCGCCGTTTCCTGTGAATTGCAACGCACCGCAATATGATCGGCCGGATAACGGCGGATATCGACCCCAAGATCTGTGGCTAACTGCGTGATTTGCGTCACAAAATCGTGCAGTGTGTCAGAAAGATCTGCTAACTCATTTATCCATGCAAATGGGGTTGACATCTTTTATCCTCGTTTAAGCTTATATACACATGTCAGGATGACCTGTGGGGTTTTCATGGCTCTGTTGCACGGGTATGATACCCAGTATTCTGTATCTCTGTGCACGGCTTCACGCATTATTCTTCGGCATAACGCTTATCAATACCGATGATATCGTTGCTGTTTGTTTATGTGCACAATAATTAACTGTTCGATTGAAGGCAATCAGATGAATATACAAGCTCTTATTTCCGATAAGGTTAGCCAAGCGCTGATCGCAGCGGGTGCACCTGCTGATTGTGATTCTATGGTCCGCCAATCAGCAAAAGCACAATTTGGTGACTATCAGGCTAACGGTGTGATGGGCGCAGCGAAACGACTCGGTATCGCACCACGTCAACTGGCGGAGAAAGTGCTTGAGAATCTGAGTCTGGGTGCTATCGCCTGTAAAACTGAAATTGCCGGCCCTGGATTTATCAACATTTTCTTAAACCCGGAGTGGGTTGCTGAACAAGCCGCGCTAGCACTGACTGACGATAAGTTAAATGTCTGTGCAACACAGCCAAGCCAAACCATTGTGGTTGACTACTCAGCACCTAACGTTGCCAAAGAGATGGCCGTTCACCACATTCGCTCAACTGTTATTGGTGATGCTGTTGTTCGTACCCTTGAATTTTTGGGTAATAATGTTATTCGTGCCAACCACTTAGGTGATTGGGGCACACAATTTGGTATGCTGATCGCTTATCTGGAAAAAATCCAGAATGACAGCAATGCTGATCTTGTACTGTCTGATTTCGAGGCATTTTACCGCGAAGCGAAAAAATGCTACGACGAAGATGAAGACTTTGCCGTGCGTGCACGTGGTTATGTGGTGAAACTGCAAGGCGGTGATGCTTATTGTCTGAGCATGTGGCGTAAGCTGGTTGATATCACCATGGAGCAAAACCAGCGCATTTATGATCGCCTGAATGTTAGCCTGAAAAGTAAAGATGTGATGGGTGAAAGCCTATACAACTCAATGCTACCAGGTATTGTGGCTGATCTGAAAGCACGCGGTCTGGCAGTTGAAAGTGAAGGCGCACAAGTGGTGTTCCTTGACGAGTTCAAAAACAAAGATGGCGAAGCCATGGGCGTTATCGTGCAGAAGAGCGATGGTGGCTACCTGTACACCACCACCGATATTGCCTGTGCAAAATATCGCTGGGATAACTTCAAAGCAGATCGTGCCTTATACTTCATTGACTCACGCCAGCATCAACATCTGATGCAGGCATGGACCATTGTCCGCAAAGCCGGTTATATCCCTGAAAGCATGACACTTGAGCATTGTGCATTCGGTATGATGCTAGGTAAAGATGGCCGCCCGTTCAAAACCCGTTCAGGCGGTACTGTTAAGCTTTCTGAGCTGCTCGATGAAGCTACCGAGCGGGCAGAAAAGTTAATTGCCGACAAAAATCCGGATCTGAGCGCAGAAGAGCGTGCTTCGGTTGTTAATGCCGTGGCAATGGGTTCAGTAAAATATTCTGACCTGTCAAAAAACCGGACAACCGATTACATCTTCGATTGGGAAAACATGCTGAGCTTTGAAGGCAACACCGCACCGTATATGCAATATGCCTATACCCGTGTGTCTTCTATCTTTAAGCGTGCCAATATTGATGAAAACGGCTTAACCGGTAACATCATTTTAAATGATGACCGCGAAAAAGCGTTGGCAATCAAACTGATGCAGTTTGAAGAAGCGGTTTACAGCGTTGTGCGTGAAGGTGAACCTCACCTGATGTGTGCTTACCTGTATGAGCTAGCCGGTCTGTTCTCAAGCTTCTATGAAGCGTGCCCGATCCTCAATCAAGACGATCAGGCCCTGCGTAACAGCCGCCTGAAACTAGCATCACTGACAGCAAAAACCCTTAAGCAGGGCCTTGATTTGCTGGGTATCGATACGGTTGAACGTATGTAATCACCTTATTGGTTGAAGCAAGCATCATGCTCAACCATTACGTGCCAAAAAAAGATCCCCTTGTGGGATCTTTTTTTATTTTAATTCGCCATTATGCTTATTCAGATAGCGTCTGTTGAGCGAATAAAACCCGTTGTAAACTCTCTTCTAACACACTCACCCGTTGTTGTAGTGCGTACAAACTATCTTCTAATTCTGCTATGCGCTGATTTTCTAGCTGAACAGAAGCCGGTGATTCGGACTCTTGTATTTGCACATTTGGTGAGACACTGTCACCACAAAAAAGATGCATATAGCGGCTTTCGCGCTTACCTGCTTCACGTGGCAATTGCACTACATACGGGCCATCATCACGGGTAGCCAGTTTCTCCAACACCGTTTCAACAGCTTGTACATCGGAAAATTCAGCTAAACGCTGAGTTCGGGTACGCAGCTCACCGGCAGTTTGCGGGCCGCGCAACAGCAAGGTGCAAATCAGTGCAAACTCTTGCGGATTTAGCTTTAGCTGCCCAAATTCGGAGTTACAAAACCGGTGCTCATATTTTGCCACTCGGTGGCCAAACCCTGATAGGTCTCGGATTAAGCGCTTTTTCAGCAGATCATCGAGAACATTTTGTACTTCTGAATCTGACAGTTCGAGGACCGGATCTCGGTTAGTTTTTTGGTTGCAGGCCGTAGTTAAGCCATTCAGTGATAAAGGGTATTGTTCCGGTGTTGTTACCTGTTTTTCTAACAAACAGCCAATCACCCGCGCTTCATAAGCCGTTAGTTGAATCTTCACATAAACCTCTCTATCTTGCTGAAAGTCTTGTTATTATTAGCACAATAATCTGATTTATGCGCAGCCTTTCCCGTTGCGGTTTGTCAGGGCCGTCATGATATGATCCTGCCACATACCGTTAATCAGCAAATACTCTTTGGCATAACCTTCCCGCTCAAAACCAAGCCGAGCCAGTAAATTGCCGCTACGTTGATTATGCGGCATGTAATTAGCCATAATTCGGTGAAGTTGCTGTTTTTCCAGCATATACCGGTTGCTCTCTTTTAAGGCTTCATACATCAGCCCTTTTCCCACAAACTGCTTGCCCAGCGAGTAGCCCAAATAACAGGCCTGAAATACCCCGCGAATAATATTGCTGTAATTAATTACGCCCAGCACGCGCGATTCGGCCTGATCGAGCAGTAAAAAACTGAACGCCGCACCTTGCCGGTGATACTCCGAGATCAGTGATAAGCGTGCATTCCAGCCACTAACGGTAAAATGGCCAGCATCACGTATCGGTTCCCAAGGTTGCAGGTAATCACGATTATCGCGGTAATATTCAGCTATTTTCACTGCATCTTTCTCATGTGCCAAACGCACAACTAACCGCTCAGTTGATAAACGAACTTGTGGCACCGGTGAATAGCCAAACATCCAGTAACCTCACTGATTTTATTCATAAAATAACATTGCCATGATTAAAACAGAAAGCAGAGCAAAATGCTTATTCATGATCGCATCTGAACAGCTGAATATGTTGTATATCACATTTTTTACCGTGAATTACGCTGATTTTCTCTCGGTTATTTGCATACCAATACAGATACACAGAACTTTAGACTGTTTGTTGTATTTTAATTAGTAACTACGCCTACATTATTGGTAAATTTGCTACAATTCCGCCGGAATATGCAGACTATTCTGTTCATTATGCTAATCCGTTAATCACGCAATTATTACGCGACCGAGCCAATAACCATGACTTCAACTGCCGTACCGCCACAGGAAAATGATACTTCGCTGGCCACCGAACCGCTGTTAACGCTTTTTTGGCGCTATACACTGCCTACCATTACCGCCATGGTGATCAGTGGTGTGTACGTGACCGTTGACGGTATTTTTGTCGGCCACTATTTGGGCGAACAGGGTCTTGCGGGGGTAATGCTGGCGTATCCGGTGGGATCAGTGCTATATGCAATCGGCGCTATGATCGGAATGGGTGCATCATCACTGGTTTCACTGCGTTTAGGTCAGGGGAAGATTGAGCAGGCAAGAAATATTGTCGGCAATGCCCTTGTGTTGGTAATCGCAGCGGCAATTATTATCGGCACTATCGGGCTGACCTATGGTGGTACTATGTTGCGCTGGCTAGGTGCTACCGGAGAGATATTTACAGCCGGAATTGAGTACCTGCGCTGGTATTTTATGCTGGGCTTTTCAGCGATGCTCTCAATGAGTTTCTCTGCCCTGCTACGCAATGATGGTGAACCAAAACGGGTTACCTATATTATGATTTTTGGCGGTACGCTAAACGTGCTGCTTGATTATACTTTTCTAGCCATTATTCCGCTTGGGCTAGCCGGTGTGGGCCTTGCCACTATGCTGTCACAGCTGATCAGCGGTGGGCTGTGTCTGGCGCATTTTTGCTCTAAGCGCAGCCAGTTACGCCTATCATGGCGAGCACTGATCCCTCGTATAAAATTGATTGTAGAGATCCTGCGTTTAGGCACATCGAGCCTATTAATGTATCTCTATCTGTCAGTGGTGTTGGCACTGCACAACAAAGCATTTATGAGCGTGGGAAATGCCCTGCATGTAGCAGCCTACAGTGTGGTCAGCTATGCCGAGGCTTTTTTCTACCTGATTTTTGAGGGGATCGCGCTCGGTATTCAGCCGATTGCCAGTTTTAATGCCGGTGCGGGTCTAGAAGATCGCGTGCGAAAAATACGGAATCTGGCCTTAGGGATTACCGCCGGATTGGGTATTTTGGGCATGACATTCCTCTATATTTTCCCGCATCTGGTGACTCAGCTGTTTGCCGGCGATAATGTTGCGTTGAACAGGGAAGCGGTTAACGGGATTTACCGCTACTTCTGGGGCTTACCGATGGAAGGGCTGTTACTGGTAGGCGCAACCTATTTTCAGGCAGTAAATAAACCGCTGCTGGCCTCAACCCTAACCGGCGGTAAATTGCTGTTCATTGGTGGTTTTCTGTTGGTATTCTCACATTTCTGGGGCGTTAACGGTATCTGGATGGCCATGCCAGCGTGCAGCACCCTGCTGGCTGTCTGGATGCTGTGGCAGATGCGGTGTGAGAATTCCCATCCGGCACGCGGGATGGTGCAGTAACTACAGTAAATCGTGAAACATTTACGATTACGATTCTCGATATACCTTAGGGCGAGCCTTGGGTAATATCAGTATTGCTCGCAGCCCGCCAAGCGGGCTGCGTTGCAGCTGTAGCGTTCCACGATACGAAAGCGCCATCTCATTAACGATATTCAACCCCAGACCGCTGCCTACCACGGTTTCATCAAGCCGCACACCACGTTGTAATACCTGCTGACACTGCTTTTCATCCAGCCCTGAGCCGTTATCATCAACCACCAGCATCAGCGATTCAGCCTGCTCTATGGCACTGAGCGTAATCATGCTACCTGCCCACTTGAAGGCATTCTCAATCAGGTTACCGGCCATATCATCAAAATCATCATCCGACACGGCTAATGCCAGATCACTGTCGAGCTCATTAATGCAGACGATATTCCGCCCTGCATAGATTTTTTCCATCGCCATAATAATACGATCGGCGCGTAACGCCGGAATGCAGCGCACGGCCAGAATATTGTTGGCACCTGCGATGCGAGCACGCGCCAGATGGCTGTCAATCTGCTGTTGCAACTGTGCTAAAACCTGCTGCATTGGCTGGCGTTGAGCCGCAGGTAACAGCGCTATCTGGTTGCCAAGCACCGCCAGCGGGGTTTTGAGCGCATGTGCCAGATTGCCGGTATGGTGGCGAGCACGGGTCAGCAGTGCACTGTAATGAAACAGCAGTGCGTTCAGATCAGCGGCCAGTGGCGCAATTTCACGCGGAAAAGTGCCGTTGAGTTGCTCTTGCTCACCCGTTCTGACCATGGAAAGTTGCTGCTGCATACGGCGTAATGGGCGCAGTGACCAATTGATCAGCCCGCCAATAATCACCACCACGCCAAGGCCGAGTACAAGTAATACGCCCCAAAAACTGTGGGTCAGCCGTGTTAGTGTCTGCCGCAGTGAAGACTCATCCTGCCCGACCTGAAGGTGCAACGGATATGCATAGTCGGGTAACGTGAGCGTACGCGAAACCGTAATTAGAGCACTGTTTTCTGGCCCAACCCACTGCCGATCAGCATTGTCTGCGGCAATAATATCTTCCGATGGTTTTTGCTGCAGGCGGCTATCCCACAATGATCGTGAGCGAATAACACCCGCCGGAGAGCTGACCTGCCAGTAAAGCCCGCTATAGGGCTGACGAAAGCGCGGGTCACTGAGTAAACCGGTGACAACCGGCTTTCCCTCGGCAGATAATTCGATTCGCGCGCTCAGCTCATCAAGGTACAGCGTCAACGTTTTGCTAGCTTCATCACGCAAATAGTGGTTAAAAATAGCGGGTAACAACACCCCTGCCGTGAGTAACACCAACAGTAACCAACCGATGGTTGCACTCAATACCCGCTGACGCAGGCTAGCAGGGCTACTGATCATTAATCCGGTAGCCTAAGCCGCGGACAGTCTGAATAATCTGGCTGTCAATTTTACGCCTGATCCGCCCGATAAAGACTTCAATAGTGTTGGAGTCACGATCAAAATCCTGTTGATAGATACGTTCAACCAAATCGGTACGGGAGACAACCTTGCCTTGATTGTGCATTAAATACGCCAAGACTTTATATTCCAGTGAGGTCAGATCCACTGTTTTGCCCTGCCATGTCACACCGGCTGTTTGAGTATTGAGCGTTAATGCACCAATCTGTAGCACAGAGGCGGCATGCCCCGCCGCACGGCGACGCTGCACGGATAACCGAGCCACCAGCTCGGCCATCTGGAAAGGTTTAGTTAAATAGTCATCCGCTCCGGCATTGAGGGCATCAATACGTTGGTGCAGCTCTGCTCGCGCACTTAAAATAATAATCGGTGTATGAATACCTTCTGATCGCAGACTACGCAATACCGTCAGGCCATCGAGTTTGGGCAGGCCAAGATCGAGCACTATCGCATCCCAGGTTTCACTAGTGGCACGGTACAACGCATCAATACCATCGTGCGACTGCTCAACTATCCATTGATGTTGGGTGAGCGCCTCGGCAATTTGCGCCGCCAATGTCTGCTCATCTTCTACCACCAGTACTTTCATGTACGATCCCGTATGGCTGATATCTATAATCTGTTATCTGTTATCTGTTATCTGTTATCTGTTATCTGTAATGCGTGATCTGTAATGAGCATTAGCTGCAATTACAACACGCAGTCGGCACTTGAATCATCGAGCAATACTTCAATTATCAAGCAATACTTTAATCATCAAGCGGCACAATGTTACGCTTCAAGGCTTTCTCAAGTTGGCGGCCTTTCATCTTGATCACTTGCAGAGTTTTAGCGTTGTATTTAACTTTAATCAGGTTATTTTCTGCACTGAGCAGCTTTAACTCATATTCCCAGACATCATCATCTTCATCTAACTCAACTTCGATAATCCGGCCATAGAAATCTTTTTCAACCTGAGTGAGCAACGCACTGTATGGCTGAATCAGCCCTGCTTGAGTTGCTGCCAGTGCGGTGTCTTGCACATCATCATCAAACTCTAGTGGTGGGGGGGCATAATTAGGCGATAACGGATCAGCCTGTGCCTGCATTGGCATAGCAAAGCTTAACGTCACTGCCAGCAATAGCGCCTGTAATATCACTAATGATAGTGCTGGTAATTCAGTGTGCTTCATGAAATGACTCATCTGATCCGTAACAGCCAGCAGCGGTAATACCTCTGGATTTTCCTTTATAAACAAGGAATTATCATGCGATATTGCCACTCTATTTTCTCGATTCAGTTATAACCATTTTGCGGGTTACAGTAGCTGAATACGTTTTCCTTCAAGCTCTGACTTGGTGATGCCGGTTTCATATTCCCCGTACAAACGCACTTTGGTTTTATCGGTAACACCTTGTGGCATGACGACATCATGGTCAATTTCCACAGTAATCTGCTGTTTTCCATCACTAAATGTGTAGTGCTTAGCATCTATCTGGCTGGTTAAATAGCCATCCATCACCACATTATGATCTTTAAACGGCGTTTTCATTGCCTGTAATTCTGCAATAGTCGTGGTTTTCACCGGCCCCTGATAAGCATTCTGGCTGACTGCCGCAGGAATATTGGCTGTATGGTGATCGGCAGCCATTGCAGAAGCAGAAGTCAGCAGTAATACAGCGGTAACGATAGTAATAGGTTTCATGATGTACTCCTCAAATAGTTGATAGGAGTATTAAACACCTTATTGCCTTAATCTGAGCTGAGGAGTTTATTCATATTCTGTTCATTTTTGTAAATGAATTCGTCACGGCTTCTCACTATTAGTCTTAAAAATCTGCCATTCGAGCGGGCTATTATTGAACTCTGGTTTTTGTTTGATACAGCGCATTACGCTATTTCCGACATCCAGCAATGCGCCTTCAGAGTAACGCTGGTCGGCATAATAACAGGCCGGACCTTGCATTAATGCCCCGCTATCAATATCAATATTGAGCTTGGTACGGTCAGAGTTTCCCCAGCGCGTACTGCTGGTGTTGGCTTCAGTTGTTGACGTCAGTGAGTCGGCATCAGCCGCAATCAGATTATTTGAAAGCGTTTGATTACGGCTTCCGGTACTAAATACCGTACTGTTTTGCATGCCCTGTACGCCGGTTGTTATAACGTCTGCATAGGCCGTGTTACTTGATATTCCGCCAAGCAGCATGCAATAACACACTGCCCGCCACCGGCGCCCAGCGCTAAAATGTCGCAATAAAAACAACGGAAAATACGGCTGTAATTTACGCCACGTCTGCAACTGTTCTAACCGTTTAGAGAGCAAAATCTGAAACATAAAGAACTCCTTTTCATGAAATACTTTTCATAGCGTATGTTCATAGGATTAAGTAAGACAAAGCGTTAACCCTGACTCTTTTTACCTGCCGCACGGTGTTTGGCGGGTGCTTTTTTACTGCGGGTACTGGCCGCGGTGCTGTGATCCGTGTTTTTAGCACTGGCACGTTTTGCTTGCGCAGAACGCTTCGTTGCTGAGGTACTTTTTGCCGCCCCCGTGCGCTTGCGGGTCTGTGTTGTGCTCCCCGCTACCGCAGACTGCATCTGCTGGATACCGCTAAGTGCCTGCGGTGTACGTGATTGTCTGGCCTGATCAATCAATTGCTGCAACTGTGTAATCAGTGGCTGCATAAAGTCATCATAGCGGCACCGTTTTTCACTAACCGCAGTCAGAGTTGACTCCCACTGCGCAGTCATATCTGGTCGGGTTGCGACATCAGGCAAGCTGTGGATCAACGCACGCCCTGCGGGTGTTGATTGAATCGTACGCCCTTTTTTGTGCAAAAATTGCCGCTTAAACAGCAGCTCGATAATACCGGCTCGCGTGGCCTCTGTGCCTAAACCATCGGTTGCACGCAACACTTTTTTCAGATCTTTATCCTGCACGAAACGGGCAATACCGGTCATCGCAGAAAGCAACGTTGCATCGGTAAAAGCACGCGGCGGTTGGGTCTCTTTGTGCATCACCTCGCCGCGATCACAGGTCAGAACATCGCCTTTACTGACCGATGGCAAAGGTGCACTGCTCTCATCATCTTTCTCTTCATCCTGCTTGCCCTGTAACGCTTTCCAGCCGGCGGTTTGCAGGTTACGCGCTTGCGCGTGAAACTTCCCGCCATCAATGGTCAGCCGGATTTTACATTTACGATACTCGGCATCCGCACAAAATTGCATCAGGTATTGACGGGCAATTAGGGTATACACTTTTTGTTCATCAGATGTCAGATTAGCCGGTTTGGTGCGGGAAGTTGGAATAATTGCATGGTGCGCATCTACTTTGCCATCATCCCAGCAGCGTCCACGCTGTTGCCCATCAAACCCTGCATGTGAGGCATCGAGCGATGCAGCATGCACGGTAAGCGCATTGAGCACCGAATGCCGATCGGCAAAATGCTCTGCCGGCAGGTAGCGGCTGTCAGATCGCGGATAGGTGATCAGTTTGTGCGTTTCATACAGCTTTTGGCAGGTATCCAAAACCTGTTGAGCACTTAGCCCAAAGGCTTTCGCAGCATCAATTTGCAGCGCTGAAAGTGAAAAAGGCAACGGCGGCGGCTCTTTTTCGCGCTTATCTTCGTAATCATCAACCTGCGCAGGCTTGCCGCTAATGCGTCCGGCTACGTGCTGTGCCAGTTTCAGGCTAATAATCCGCCCCTCTTCATCTTGATAGGGTTCGGTAGCTTCACTCGGCTGCCACTGCGCACAAAATGTTTCGTTGGCAGGCGTTTGAATATGCGCACGCACTTCATAATAGGTTCGAGGGATGAAGTGCTCTATCTCTTCATCGCGCCGCACTACTAAGCCTAAAATCGGGGTCTGTACCCGCCCAACCGAGAGCACACCTTTGTAACCTGCCCGCTGGCCAAGTAGCGTATAGGCGCGGGTCATGTTGATGCCATACAGCCAATCGGCCCGCGCACGAGCCAGTGCCGAAACACACAGGGGGATAAACTCCCGATTTGGCCGCAAACGGTCAATCGCCCGCGTAACAGCCGAGGGGTTTAAATCATTAATCAGGCAGCGCTGAATATCGGTGGCAGCCGCTGCCGATAATGGCAAGTATTGCAGCACTTCATCCACCAAAAGTTGCCCTTCGCGATCAGGGTCACCGGCATGGACAATGTGTGTCGCTTTCTTGACCAGTGAGGCCAGCACGTTGAGCTGTTTGCGGGAAGAGGGTTTAGGTTGCAGCTGCCATTTTTGCGGCACTATCGGTAAATGCAGTAAATTCCAGCGCGCGTACTGCTCACCATAAGCATCAGGCTCGGCCTGTTCAAGCAAGTGGCCGATACACCAGCTCACCACATTTCCCTCACCGCACTCAATATAGCCGTCTTGCTTTCGGTGTGGTTTTGGCAATACATCGGCAATAGCACGACCAAGACTGGGTTTTTCCGCGATGAAAAGACGCATTGACAACCTTTATGATAAATCGCTTTGTGATATACAGCATAAACAGTGGAGCACAGGCCGCATGAGAGTGCAATGCGGCCTGTGTGATAACGTAAAAAGCAGCCACCCGATACAGGTTAAACGCGCTGATCTTTCAAGAATGCCTCAACATCTTGATACGTGCCCTTAAAGCAGATGCGATCGGCTTTTTTACCCAGTTGATACTGGTACATCGGGTCGTAATATTCAACCAGTAACGGCGCTAACCAGCTCATGTGTACGTCTGCAGATTGACCCTGCTGATGCTGAACCAGTGCATTCTCCAGCAGCTCGGTAATCTCTTGAAAACGGGACATCCCTAAGCGTTTACGAATGCCGAATAAGCCGTGACGTAGATAGTCAGCAAACTGCATCCAGCCTTGTTGCTCGCCATAGACACTGATAAAGCCATTTAGCATGAAATCGACGTACTCTTCACGCAGACGCACTAATCGAACATCAACAGGGTCTTCAATAACGGCAATTTTCGCTGCAGTCATTGACTCGAACAGCTCTAGCGGTACGTGTGCCGAGCCGATAATCCGCCCCTCATCCTCAAGCACCAGTGAGTTTGCGCCGCTATCCATACACTTGAGCAGTTCAATGGCCAACTGATTTTCAAACCCAATCTGGGTAGATTGATCGACCACCATACGGCCAAAAGATGAGCCGCGATGACGGGCTGCGCCCTCAAGATCGGCGCTGTTTGGCAGTGATTTAATCAGGCGTGTTTTACCGCTGCCGGTGTTACCGCCAATCAGTGTCACCGGTAATTTTGCCGCTTCAACCGTTTGATCCATTAAAAAACGGCGTAAGGCTTTGTAACCACCTTCAATCAGTGGGTAATCAACGCCCGCCTCTTTCAGCCATGCCTGTGTGATATGCGAGCGCTGACCGCCGCGAAAACAGTACATGTAACCGTGTGGATGCGTATGACAATAGGCTGACCAGGCAGCAAGACGCGCGCCTTTTACATCATCGCGCACCAAATTATGCCCTAAACGCAGCGCACGCTCGGGGCCTTCCTCTTTGTAACAGATCCCGACTGCCTCCCGCTCGCGATCATTCATCAGCGGCAAGTTAACTGAAGTCGGGAATGCACCTTGCAAATATTCAACCGGCGCACGCACATCCATGAGCGGGGTATCCGTTAAAAACAGCGTTCTAAAATCCACTTCAGCTGCATTTAAACGCGGCATGCTTTAACCTCGATCAG
The DNA here is from genome assembly GCF_056522795.1 of Plesiomonas sp. ISS29. Taxonomy (NCBI): domain Bacteria; kingdom Pseudomonadati; phylum Pseudomonadota; class Gammaproteobacteria; order Enterobacterales; family Enterobacteriaceae; genus Plesiomonas; species Plesiomonas sp. ISS29. The sequence goes on along the minus strand of NZ_JAWRZQ010000001.1, from coordinate 1,682,435 downwards.
AGCGGTATCCGGTGCACCTTGCAGTGCATGTTGGTGTAATTCACCAATGGCTGAGAGTATCAGATTATGCCGCGCTGCCACGGCTTGAACCTCAGCTTCGGCATCAGGGCGTACGGCCAGTAACAACCCGCCCGAGGTTTGCGGATCACACAATAAATTGCGCTGTAATTCAGTCAGCGGGGCAATTAAATGGCCATAGCTGTCGAAATTACGCAGCGTACCGCCGGGCACACATCCTTCGGCAATATAGGCTTCTACGGCATCGAGTTTTGGCACTGCATCAAACCATAAGGTAGCCGTCAAATCAGAACCCTGACACATTTCACTTAAGTGGCCAAGCAAACCAAAACCGGTGACATCGGTCATCGCGGTAACGCCAGCTAAGTGGGCAAAATCAGTCCCTGAAGTATTCATCTGGCACATGGTCTCGGTTGCTACACCCACATGTTCCGGGCGTAATTTGCCTTTTTTCTCTGCAGTGGTTAGCACGCCAATACCCAACGGCTTGGTCAAATAGAGCTTACAACCGGCTTCTGCCGCGCTGTTCTTTTTCACCAATGCAGTTTCAACAATACCGGTAACGGCAAGGCCAAAAATCGGCTCAGGCGCATCAATTGAGTGGCCACCTGCCAGTGCTATACCGGCCTGCTGACAGGCGTAACGCCCGCCATCAATCACTTTTTGCGCTACTTCTGCCGGTAATTTGGCAATCGGCCAGCCCAAAATAGCAATCGCCATAATGGGTTTTCCGCCCATCGCGTACACATCACTGATGGCATTAGTGGCGGCGATACGACCAAAATCAAACGGGTCGTCCACAATCGGCATAAAAAAGTCGGTGGTGCTGATAATGCCCGTGCCATTGCCGATATCGTACACAGCGGCATCATCTTTGGTTTCGTTGCCAACCAGTAAATTTGGGTCTACAAACTTCTGCATTTCTGAATGCAAAATCGTATCAAGTACTTTTGGCGAAATTTTACAGCCACAGCCTGCACCGTGGCTGTATTGAGTTAAACGCAGAGCTTTCATGGGGAAAAAATCCTATCATCAAATTATGAAAATGACAGGCGTGCCGTAACACGCAATGCGCCTATTATAAGCGCGCATAGCGTGAGATGCTCAAAAATGATGGGTGTTGTGGGTGATAAAGTACGATAAAAGCCTATCTCGTGGAATAAATCACCGATTCACATTAAAAATGTCTGACAAAAGGTGCAATATCAGCCGGTTTCACTTTTTGTGGTTTTAACGGTGTTGTACCTAGATAGAGGAAGCCCACCAGCGCATCTTGTTCACTACAGCCAAAAGCCGCTTTAATCCGCTGATCTTCTGTCCATTTTCCACTGCGCCAGATCCCGCCAAAACCGAGTGCAAACGCCGCCATTTGCATGGCTTGAACCGCACAGCCCGCCGACATAATCTGCTCCCAGTGGGGTACTTTAGGGTGATCACTACAGTGCGCCGCTACTGCAATAATCAGCGGTGCGCGAAACGGCGCTTGGCGTGATTTTTCGATAAATTCGGCAGGCTCGTTATCTTGCTCAGCCACGCAGACTAGCAGATCACTAAAACGCTGCAATCCTTCACCCTCTATCAGGGTAAAACGCCACGGCTGTAATGCACCGTGATCAGGCGCGCGCATACCCGCGCGAATGATGGTATCTAATGCCTCGCCCTGTGGCGCGGGGGCTTGCAAACGTGAAGCCGAACGGCGGTGCAACAGTAAATCCAACGCGTGCATAGGTAACTCCCTGCAAAAACCCTGCATAACACTTTGCATAAAAAGATAGCGCCTAACTGCAACGGCTGTTACAGCAAAGCGGCAGTGAACGTGAAAGCAAAACTGTGGTTAGATTACCATGCTCAACCGCCGCCTAACAAATACGAATAGTTCTCAACTGTGAAATTATTCGCCATCTATTATCTACGTCATCTACTATCTATTAGCGATCACGTATTAGTGATCACAACGATTTAGTAGCGCGTAACCACTATGCACACAATTACAGGCGCGATGCGACCTCAGCACCCTGACGAATCGCCCGTTTGGCATCCAGTTCACTGGCCACATCAGCCCCGCCAATTACATGCGGCTTACGCCCTAATGCCAGCAACTGATCGGCTAGCTCACGTAGCGGCTCTTGCCCTGTACACAAAATAATGTTGTCAACCGCCAGAATTTGGTGCTGACCGGCAGACTCAATATGCAGCCCCTGATCATCAATGCTGTGATACTGAACACCTGCCCACATCTGTACATTATGCTGCTGTAAGCTTGCACGGTGTATCCAGCCGGTAGTTTTCCCAAGCCCCGCCCCAACTTTGCTCTCTTTACGCTGTAGCAGCCAGATTTCACGTTGTGTTACCGGTGCAACAGCCGGTTGTAACCCGCCGCGCGCCTTAACTTGTGCATCAATACCCCACTCTTGCAGCCAGTGCGCAATATCCTGTTGATGATTCTGTTGTTGCGTTGAGATAGCCGACACTACGGCCAGATATTCAGCCACATCAAAACCAATCCCCCCCGCGCCGATAATCGCCACACGCTTACCCACCGGATGGTGATCGCGCAGTACATCGAGATAGCTCAGCACAGTTGGGTGATCAATCCCGGCGATTGGCGGCACACGCGGAACAATGCCGGTGGCGATAATCACCTCATCAAAACCGGTCAGCATGGCCGCATCAGCCCGCTGATTTAAACGCACATCAACCGCATTGTCGGCTAGCCGTACGGCAAAATAACGCAGCGTTTCGGTGAACTCTGCTTTACCGGGGATCTGGCTAGCATAGTTAAACTGCCCACCAATCTGATGGTGTTGTTCAAACAGCGTAACCTGATGCCCGCACTCTGCGGCAACGCAAGCCGCAGATAATCCCGCTGGCCCCGCGCCCACAATCGCAACCTTTTTTGGCGCTGCACTGCGCAGATAACGCAACTCGGTTTCATACCCAGCTTGCGGGTTGACTAAACAGCTAGCCCGCTTACCGATAAACACGTGATCTAAACAGGCCTGATTACAGGCAATACAGGTATTGATACGGTCGGCCTGATTGCGGGCCGCTTTTCGCACAAAGTCAGGATCAGCCAAAAACGGGCGGGCCATTGAAACCATATCGGCATCACCGCGGGCCAGAATATCCTCGGCAATTTGTGGCGTATTAATGCGGTTAGTGGTGATCAGCGGAATATTTACCTCAGCACGCAAACGGGCCGTTACCCAGCTAAACGCCCCGCGCGGCACACTGGTTGCAATGGTCGGCACACGCGCCTCATGCCAGCCGATACCGGTATTGAGCAAGGTCACCCCGGCACTCTCAAGCGCTTTAGCCAGTAACACGACCTCATCCCAGCTGCTTCCCTGTTCAACTAAATCCAGCATCGATAAACGAAAGATAATAATAAAATCACGCCCGACTCGCTCACGCACAGCTCGCACAATTTCCAGCGGGAAACGGCTACGTGCAGCAAAATCGCCGCCCCAACCATCGGTGCGCTGATTAGTTCGGGCGCAAATAAACTGGTTTATCAGATACCCCTCTGATCCCATAATTTCAATGCCGTGATAACCCGCTTCCTGTGCCAATACCGCAGTTTGGGTAAAATCACGTATCGTATTTTGAATTTGGCGTACCGATAATGCGCCCGGCTTAAAAGGGGTAATCGGAGATTGCACCGCAGAAGGCGCAACCGAAAACGGGTGATAAGCATAACGCCCCGCATGTAAAATTTGCAGGCAAATTTTACCGCCGGCCTCGGTCACTGCGGTGGTCACTTTACGGTGTTTACCCACCTGCCACGGAAAGCTCAACTGCGCACCGTGTGGCACTAAACGGCCACGAAAATTAGGCGCAATACCGCCAGTGACAATTAACCCGACACCGCCCTCGGCACGCTGCCGATAAAACACAGCCAGCTTATCAAACCCGCCGCGCGCCTCTTCAAGACCGGTATGCATTGATCCCATCAATACACGGTTACGTAATTGGGTAAACCCCAAGTCCAGTGGCTGCAACAAATGCGGATAAGGTGATACTGGCTCAGACAACAAAAGAGAGGGAGGCATAGAGGAAGGCATACATAACTGTCCTTATTATTATGGTCTGACCAGCTTACGAAAGGATGCAAATAACCGCAAACATTTTGTTTACATCTTGCTGCGCAACCACACGCACAAAAATCGGCTTAATTGCCAGACAGCATGAGAAGCTGATCTTTAGCGCTGTTCGCGCTACGATAGCCTGATAACCCTATTAATTATCACTTAACCTACTGGAGATACCATGCGCTTATTGTGGCGACTGGTTGCAAATTTGTTTAGCTGGGCATGGCGAATCATCAATTTTATTCGCGAAGCCACTCTTAATCTGATACTGGTTGTACTAGTATTGTTCGGCATCGTTATTTATGGTTTTTTAAAGCCCGAAAGCCCCGAAATGAAGCAAGGCGCGCTGCTGCTTGATCTCTCAGGCGTTATCGTTGAAGAGCCGCGCTTTTCTAACCCAATTCAACAAATGGGCCGAGAATTTTTTGGCAATAATAGTAGCATCACGGAAAATTCAGTCTTTGATCTGGTTGATGCTATCCGTCAGGCAAAAACTGACAGTAAAGTAAAAGGTATTGTTCTCTATCTCAATAACTTAACCAGTGCCAGCGCACCGTCAATTACCTATATAGGTAAAGCGCTGCAAGAGTTCAAAGAGGCCGGGAAGCCGGTATATGCCTATGCTGATACCTATTCACAAAGCCAATATTATCTTGCCAGTTATGCCAGCAAGATTTTCATGTCACCACAGGGCAGTATTGATCTGAACGGTTTGGGCATGAATGCGCTGTACTACAAAGACCTGCTGGAAAAACTGAAGGTAAACACCCATGTATTCCGGGTCGGCACATACAAATCCGCCGTAGAGCCGTTTATCCGTAATGACATGTCGGCTGAAGCGCGTGAAAACACCCAGCGCTGGGTTGATCTGATGTGGCAAAATATCCGAACCGATATTGCTACCAACCGTAAACTGCACCCCAATGATCTCGTTCCGGATGCAGATACACTGCTTGCCAGCCTAAAAAAACTTGGCGGTGACAGCGCAGCCTACGCAGTGCAACGTAAGCTAGTTGATCAACTGGCCACGCGTCAGGAGATGAGCAGCGCCATGGCAAAAGAGTTTGGAGAGGATAAAACTCCGCAAGGCTTTATCGCCACCCACTATCAAAGTTACCTCAGCGCCAACCCGCTTGATCGCACCCCTGCTGATGGTAATATCGGCGTTATTATTGCCAGCGGTGCAATCATGGATGGCACACAGCAACCGGGCAGCATTGGCGGCGACAGCACTGCAGAGTTGCTGCGACAGGCCCGCACCAATAGCAAAATCAAAGCAGTGGTATTGCGGGTTGATAGCCCCGGTGGCAGCGCTTTTGCCTCTGAAATTATCCGCAATGAGGTGGTCGCACTAGAGAAAGCCGGTAAACCGGTGGTTATCTCGATGGGGTCAATGGCCGCATCCGGTGGATATTGGATCTCAGCCGATGCCAGCTATATCGTCGCCAACCCGAACACCATCACAGGTTCAATCGGTATTTTCGGTGTAATAAACACCTTTGAAAACACCCTAAACAGCATCGGAGTCAATACTGATGGTGTCTCTACCGGCCCGCTGGCTGATCTGAGCATCACCAAAAAACTCAACCCGCACGTAACTGATCTCATTCAACTCTCTATCGAGCGCGGCTATCAGCAGTTTTTGACCCTTGTAGCACAAGGCCGGAAAATGACCATCCCGCAGGTTGACAGCATGGCTCAGGGGCAAGTTTGGTTAGGGGTTGATGCCAAGCAAAAAGGGCTGGTTGATGCCTTGGGTGATTTCGATACCGCAGTAGCTAAAGCCGCTGAACTGGCAAAACTGAAAAACCCACAGCTAAATTGGGTACAACAAAGCCCGTCTACGCGTGATCTGATCTTGTCGCAATTTAGCGTACAAATTCAGGCTCTGATGCCTGCTGGCGTGGCTGTTCCGGCTCCGCTGATGCAAACGCTTAAAGCATGGCAGCAGCAGACCTCTATACTCAGTGAATTCAATGATCCGAATGGCCGCTACGCGTACTGCTTAAATTGCGGGCAAATCACCGGTTAGCGCTTTATTTCAACCACACACACAGGGTGAACAGTAAAAATCACCCTCTATGTTGATAAAAATCATCCAAGCCCAGTCAATCTGGGCTTTTTTTCACCACAGACTCTTCTATAATTTGCGTCATATAAAGCGCATTTAGCTGCCCTTTTCCCAATACAGGCCAGATAATCCACCCTATTGATGTCTTTAGGCTCACAATCAGCGGATATTTATGCAGAAAAAATCTATTTATGTTGCCTACACCGGCGGCACTATCGGCATGCAACACTCAGCGCATGGCTACATTCCTGTCTCCGGCTACATGCAAAAGCAACTGGAGCTGATGCCAGAATTCCACCGTGCCGAAATGCCCGACTTTAGTATTCATGAATATGCCCCCCTGATCGACTCATCAGACATGACACCGGCTGACTGGCAGCGCATAGCAGATGATATCTATGCTAATTATGATCACTATGATGGCTTTGTGATCCTGCACGGTACAGACACCATGGCCTACACAGCCTCAGCACTCTCTTTTATGCTGGAAAACTTAAATAAGCCGGTCATCATCACTGGCTCACAAATACCGCTGGCAGAACTGCGTTCAGATGGCCAGACCAACTTGCTCAACGCCCTCTATCTGGCGGCAACTTATCCTATTAATGAAGTCACCCTGTTTTTCAACAACAAACTGTTTCGCGGTAACCGTACCACCAAAGCCCATGCTGATGGCTTTGATGCCTTTGCCTCACCCAACTTTCCGTTGCTGATGGAAGCGGGCATCCATATCCGCCGCATCACACCATCCACACAGACAACAAATAGCACCGCACTGAAACTGCACAGCATCACACCACAGCCTATCGGTGTCGTGTCACTCTATCCGGGGATATCCTCAGAAGTTGTGCGTAACTTTTTGCGCCAGCCGGTAAAAGCACTGATCTTGCGATCCTACGGAGTGGGTAATGCCCCTCAACATCCAGCGCTGCTAGCCGAACTGCAAGAAGCCGCCAGACGCGGTATTATTGTCGTCAATCTGACCCAATGTTTCTCCGGCAAAGTGAACATGGGCGGCTATGCCACCGGAAATGCTCTCGCTCAGGCACAGGTTATCAGTGGATACGATATGACTGTTGAAGCTGCGCTCGCCAAACTGCATTACCTGCTTAGTCAAGACCTGCCAGTCGATACCATGCGAGCCCTGATGCAACAGAGCTTGTGTGGGGAATTAAGCCGAGATTAAATAGACACCGGCGCTAAACAAACAACCATCGAACCAAACAAAAACAGACAGCATATTGGCTGTCTGTTTTTACATCGTATTACTTTGTTCGTCTGTTTTCATCGCTTGATAACGAACTCACTATCGGTATAACCGAAGATGCAGAAAACTGCTGCTTTAATTCTTGTTTCGACTTATGCGCCAATACACCGTCTGGCCCAACCGTCATATGCTGCGGATCGCTGTTATGTTTAGACTGCCAGATTAATACTGCCTGCAAACTGGTCTGTTTTTGTGCATCCGTTAACCGTGTCCCATCAGCCCATTTACCTGTCTCAACAGCCTGACGTAACCTTTCATACACCTCGGCCGTCATAGCGGCAATCACACTGTCCAACTGCATCCTCATTGCTCCTGAAAATATGGCGGCTGAAATACAGCACCTGAAAATGTTACGGTGAAAAATGCCTTTTTTACTCAAGGAAGGCCTATCCACAGCCCTTTTATTTATGATGTGCTCTCTATTGCAGGTTACGAGTATTACCGATTATTTATCATGGCTCATTATTATCGAATGATTCTCAGGTATAGCTTTACATTTACACAAAACGTTAACCTACCGTTTTCTCACCCGATGCCTGATCAACAAAACAAAGTGCAACGGAGTTCAGACAATAGCGATCCCCTTCCGGTGCTGGCCCATCAGGAAACACATGCCCTAAATGTGCATCACACTGTTTACAGCGGATCTCTACTCGGCACATACCGTGTGTAAAATCATCCAGATAACGCAGCGAGTTTGGGGTTAACGCCGCAGAAAAACTCGGCCAACCACAGCCCGAGTCAAACTTATCCACTGAAGAGAACAGCGGATGATCGCAGCAGACACAGTGGTACAACCCCGTTTTTCGGTTATGTAACAGACGGCCCGAAAAGGGCGCTTCAGTACCCTGCTCACGGCAAACGTGTTGTTGCTCAGGGGTCAGAATTTCAGATGCACGCTTTTTCTCAGACATATCACCACACTTCTGATGTATTAATGTTCATAACAGGTTAAATGTACTTAAAAATACCGTGAAAGTGGGTTACATTTTGCCATCATCCAAAGAAACGTGATAATAATCACAATAAACAAATTAAAACTGACTATACTCGTTAGCTCTATCGATTCAGCATCTTAGCTCACGCATAATAGAGTTGAAAAATGAGTAGAATAACCCGATAAATAATTGTAGAACTATGATCGGGATATGGTTGAAAAAGTGAAGTAACACGAAAAAATAGAGAAGAAATCTGTCTTGCTTTATGATTTTCTGCAAGGTTTGACACATTTCCTCTTGACGGTTTGTAGGGTTTTTGTAAGTTTACAACCATCTTTTAATCAACGAACACTTAGTTGGTGAATGAATATGTCTATTAAAGTAGGTATTAACGGTTTTGGCCGTATCGGTCGTTTCGTATTCCGTCTGGCTTGCGAGCGCAACGACATCGAAGTTGTTGGTATCAATGACCTGATCGACGTTGACTACATGGCTTACATGCTGAAGTACGACTCTACTCACGGTCGTTTCAACGGTACCGTTGAAGTTAAAGACGGCAACCTGATTGTTAACGGCAAAACCGTTCGCGTTACCGCTGAGCGTGATCCAGCTAACCTGAAGTGGGATGCTATCGGTGTTGACGTTGTTGCTGAAGCAACTGGTCTGTTCCTGACTGACGAAACTGCACGTAAGCACATCGCTGCTGGCGCGAAGAAAGTAGTTCTGACTGGTCCTTCTAAAGATGCGACCCCAATGTTCGTTATGGGCGTAAACCACAGCGAATATGCTGGTCAAGAGATCGTTTCTAACGCATCTTGCACCACGAACTGCCTAGCACCAATTGCTAAAGTTCTGAACGATACTTTCGGTATCGAATCAGGCCTGATGACAACTGTTCACGCAACAACTGCTACCCAGAAGACCGTTGATGGTCCATCTGCTAAAGACTGGCGTGGTGGCCGTGGCGCGGCTCAAAACATCATTCCATCTTCTACTGGTGCAGCGAAAGCCGTGGGTGTTGTTATCCCTGAGCTGAAAGGCAAACTGACTGGTATGGCATTCCGTGTTCCAACTCCAGACGTATCTGTAGTTGACCTGACTGTTAACCTGAAGAAAGCAGCAACTTACGCTGAAATCTGTGACGCAATGAAAGCGGCTTCTCAAGGCGCAATGAAAGGCGTTCTGGGTTACACCGAAGATGAAGTTGTTTCTACTGACTTCCTGGGCGAGCGTCAAACTTCTGTATTCGATGCTAAAGCCGGTATCCAGCTGACTGACAAATTCGTTAAAGTTGTATCTTGGTACGACAACGAAATGGGTTACTCCAGCAAAGTTCTGGATCTGATCGCTCACATCTCTAAGTAATTATTTTAGATACCTTATCTGAATGATTAATCTCGAGTGGATTAGCCAAAATAGGTTATCCTGAGTGAATCAAATAAAAAGGTGGCGTTGAGCCGCCTTTTTTTATAACTGAAATTTACCGTTCATTTTATCTTATCTCCGGTTCACAGGAGCATGTGAGTATGGATCGCTTTTTATCCCTGCCTGTTATTGAACAACTCTCCCCTACACTAACATTACGCCGTAAAGAAGAGCTCGATGTGTTGGTGATTGATCATCCGCAAGCACAAGCGGTGATCAGTTTGCAAGGCGCGCAACTACTGCTCTGGCAACCACGAGATCAAAAACCGGTTATCTGGCTGAGTGAAAAAGCCCAGTTTATCGCCGGAAAAGCCCTGCGCGGGGGTATCCCTGTTTGCTGGCCATGGTTTGGCCGTACCGCACAACCAGCGCACGGTTTTGCCCGTAACTTACCGTGGCAATTACAGCAATATCAAGAGTCAGCCGACATACAGCAGCTAACCCTAACCTTGAGTGATACCGCTGAAACCGATGCTTACTGGCCACACCCGTTTACCCTATCACTCACACTGGAAATTGGCGCAACACTCAATATCATGTTGCACAGCCAAAGCAGTGAAGCCATTAATCTGACCGGTGCTCTACACACTTACTTTGCCGTTGATAATATTAATAAAACCAGTGTTGAAGGGTTAGGTAATGATTACATTGACAGCCTAAACCACGGCCAACAAGTTGTGAATGCACCAGTTTTACTGCTCGATGGCCCAGTAGATCGCATTTACACTGCTGCCGAAAATATCTCATTTATTCATGATGCCGCACAGCGCGTTATTACCGTAGAGCATCAAGGCAATAATAGTGTGGTCGCATGGACTCCATGGCGTGAAGGCGCTCGAAACATGGCCGATATGAATGATGACGCTTATCTGACCATGGTCTGTGTAGAAACTGCCATCACCAACCAGCCTGTCACCGTAACGCCGCAACATAGCCACACGCTCAGTGCGCATATCCGTATTGCATAATATCGGCTGATACGGCACAACATGATTACCCCAGCCTACTGGGGGGGTAGTGCTCTGATTGATTAAGGCGGTTAGCCGCCTTTTGTTTTTTACTCCCGCTATTATCCTTATCACTAAGCCAAACCGAAAATTATTCGTTTTCTGGCCAGCAAAAACGTACACACCGTTATCAACGGCATACCGCCAGCTATGCATCAACACACCTATCGATCATCTCTGTTTCATGGCCATACACACCAAAGTTAAAATTTCGTTAAAAAACTTGGCGTTATTTACATGACATTCCCGCAGACCCGACTAAGCTTAATTTCAGGAACGTAAAAATAGCGTATCGAGCGAATCAAAAGCGTTCCATCTCGTATCCATCCTTCAGGGGGTATTGCCATGACTATTTTCGATCACTACCGTGAGCGTTACGAAGCCGCGAAAGACGAAGAATTTACACTGCAAGAGTTTCTGAATATCTGCCGTAATGACCACACCGCCTATGCCAATGCTGCAGAGCGCTTACTGATGGCCGTCGGTGAACCTGTGATGATTGATACATCCACTGACTCTCGTTTATCACGCCTATTTTCCAACCGTGTCATTGCCCGTTATCCAGCCTTTGAAGAGTTTTATGGGATGGAAGAGTCAATCGAGCAGATTGTCTCTTACCTCAAGCATGCCGCCCAAGGTCTGGAAGAGAAAAAACAGATCCTGTATTTGTTAGGCCCAGTAGGGGGCGGTAAATCATCACTGGCAGAGCGCTTAAAAAGCCTTATGCAGCGCAGCCCTATCTATGTATTAACCGCAAACGGCGTACGCAGCCCAGTCAACGATCACCCTTTCTGCCTGTTTGATGTTAACGAAGACGGGCGAATTTTAGATGAAGAGTACGGCATTCCTAAGCGCTATCTACGCAATATCATGTCGCCTTGGGCGGCAAAACGCCTGCACGAATTTGGCGGTGATATCACTCGTTTCAAAGTGGTTAAAGTCCGCCCTTCTATTTTGGATCAGGTGGCTATCGCTAAAACAGAGCCAGGCGATGAGAACAATCAGGATATTTCGGCACTCGTCGGTAAAGTTGATATTCGTCAGCTTGAGCATTTTGCCCAGCATGACCCCGATGCCTACAGCTATTCAGGTTCATTATGCCGTGCCAACCAAGGCTTAATGGAATTCGTTGAGATGTTTAAAGCACCCATTAAGGTGCTACACCCACTGTTAACTGCAACACAAGAAGGCAACTACAACGGCACTGAAGGCCTTTCAGCCCTGCCGTTTGAAGGCATTATTCTGGCTCACTCAAACGAATCAGAGTGGGTACAATTTAGAAATAACAAAAATAATGAAGCCTTTCTCGACCGAGTCTACATTGTAAAAGTACCGTACTGCCTGCGTGTTTCCGATGAAATGCGTATTTATGACAAACTTCTTCGCAACAGTGAGCTGGCTAATGCTCCTTGCGCACCAGGAACATTGGAAACATTAGCTCGCTTTACCGTTCTATCACGCATGAAAGAGACAGAAAACTCCAGCTTATACTCAAAAATGCGTGTTTATGATGGGGAAAGCCTGAAAGATACTGATCCAAAAGCAAAATCTTACCAAGAGTACCGCGATTATGGTGGTGTTGATGAAGGAATGAACGGCTTATCCACCCGTTTTGCCTTTAAGATTTTGTCTCGCGTATTCAACTTTGATCACAGTGAAGTTGCCGCCAACCCGGTGCACTTGTTCTATGTGCTTGAGCAACAAATTGAGCGTGAGCAGTTCCCGCAAGAGATTGCAGAGAAGTATGTCGAACATCTGAAAGGTTATTTGATCCCCAAATATGTTGAGTTTATCGGGAAAGAGATCCAAACCGCGTATTTAGAGTCGTACTCTGAATACGGCCAAAATATTTTTGATCGCTACGTGGTATACGCTGATTTCTGGATTCAGGATCAAGAGTATCGCGATCCGGAAACCGGACAATTATTTGATCGTTCAGCCCTCAATTCAGAACTAGAAAAAATTGAAAAACCCGCCGGTATCAGCAACCCGAAAGATTTCCGTAATGAAATTGTGAACTTTGTCTTGCGGGCTAGAGCACACAATGGTGGCCGCAACCCGAACTGGACCAGCTATGAAAAACTGCGCACGGTTATCGAGAAAAAAATGTTCTCCAATACCGAAGAGTTGCTGCCAGTTATCTCATTTAATACCAAAACATCCACCGAAGAGCAGAAAAAGCACGACGATTTTGTTCACCGGATGATGGAAAAAGGCTACACCAAAAAGCAAGTGCGCTTGTTGTGTGAATGGTACTTACGTGTGCGTAAATCATCCTAAAAACGGGCTAACTGATTTGGGGGAAATATGGCACATTTTATCGATCGCCGCCTTAACGGCAAAAACAAGAGCATGGTTAACCGGCAGCGTTTTTTACGCAGACATAAATCGCAAATTAAAGAGGCGATTTCAGATGCGGTCAATAAACGCTCGGTGACAGATGTCAACAGCGGAGAATCCATCTCGATTCCCGCAAAAGATATTACCGAGCCCTTTTTACATCAGGGAAAAGGCGGTGTGCACCAGCGGGTGCACCCGGGAAATGATCAGTTCGTTGCGGGCGATCATATTGATCGCCCACAGGGAGGTGCAGGCGGTAATGGCAGCGGTGAAGGTCAAGCCAGCGCTGACGGCGAAGGCAGTGATGAGTTTGTCTTTCAAATATCCAAAGATGAATATCTTGATCTGCTGTTTGAAGATTTAGAACTGCCCAACTTACAAAAAAACCAGCTCAACCGGCTGGTCGAATACAAAGTACACCGCGCCGGATTTACCGCCAACGGTGTACCGGCCAACATCAGTATTATTCGTTCTTTGCGCAACTCACTCGCGCGCCGTACCGCAATGACAGCCGCCAAGCGCGGGCAAGTGCGTGAGCTTGAGCAACAGCTCACTCTGTTGCAAAACAGTGAGCCAGCCCGCCTGCTCGAAGAGGATGAGATCAAAACCGAAATTACCGAGTTGCGCCGTAAAATTAAGCAAGTGCCTTTTATTGATACCTTTGATCTGCGCTACAAAAACTATGAGCGCCGCCCTGAACCTTCCAGCCAAGCGGTTATGTTTTGCTTGATGGATGTGTCCGGTTCAATGGATCAAGCCACCAAAGATATGGCCAAACGCTTCTATATTCTGCTGTATCTGTTCTTATCCCGTACTTACAAAAACGTAGAAGTGGTCTACATCCGCCACCATACACAGGCAAAAGAGGTTGATGAACATGAGTTTTTCTACTCACAAGAGACCGGTGGCACCATTGTTTCTAGTGCACTAAAACTGATGCAAGAGATCATGGAAAAACGCTATCCCGCTTCGCTGTGGAATATTTATGCCGCACAAGCCTCTGACGGCGATAACTGGGCCGATGATTCACCACATTGCCGCGAACTGTTGCAGGAGAAAATTCTGCCGTTTGTCCGCTACTACAGCTATATCGAAATAACACGGCGGGCACACCAGACTTTGTGGCGTGAATATGAAACCCTGCATGCGCAGTTCTCGAACTTTACGCTGCAACATATTCGGGGCGTAGAAGATATCTATCCGGTATTCCGCGAGCTGTTCCGCAAGCAAGCGGCATAAGGAGGATGCAAGATGGAAAGCAACGACAGCACAATACAGCACATCACTGCGCCACATCCGCCGCATATTGGCCATGAAACACCACTGAGCGATGGCCCTGACTGGACTTTCGCTCTGCTTGAGCAATATCACCAAGAGATTGATCGGGTAGCAAAACTCTACCATTTAAGCACCTACCCCAATCAGATAGAGATTATCACCGCCGAACAGATGATGGATGCCTACTCCAGCATTGGCATGCCCATCAACTACAGCCACTGGTCATTTGGCCGTAAATTTATTGAAACCGAGCGAAATTACAAACATGGCCACATGGGGTTGGCATATGAAATTGTGATCAACTCCAACCCCTGTATTGCCTATCTGATGGAAGAGAACACCATCACGATGCAGGCTCTGGTGATTGCACATGCCAGCTATGGACATAATTCGTTTTTTAAAAATAACTATCTGTTCAAATCGTGGACAGATGCCGGTTCAATTGTCGATTACTTACTGTTTGCCAAGCACTACATCAGTGATTGCGAAGAGAAATATGGGGTTGATGAGGTGGAAAAAATCCTCGACTCCTGCCATGCACTGATGAACTACGGGGTTGACCGCTACAAGCGGCCGCAAAAAATATCGCTGCAAGAGGAGAAAATGCGGCAAAAAAACCGTGAGGAGTATCTTCAAAGTCAGGTCAATGAGCTGTGGCGCACGATCCCCCGTAAAGAAAAAGACAGCGAATTAACCCAAATCCGTTTCCCGCCTGAACCGGAAGAGAACCTGCTCTATTTTATCGAAAAAAATGCCCCGCTTTTAGAGCCATGGCAGCGTGAAATTGTACGGATTGTGCGCAAAGTCAGCCAATACTTCTACCCGCAAAAGCAAACGCAGGTGATGAACGAAGGCTGGGCCACCTTTTGGCACTACAGCATTCTTAACCATTTATATGATGAGGGAAAACTGACCGACCGCTTCATGTTTGAGTTTCTGCACAGCCATACCAATGTGGTTTATCAGCCGCCTTACAACAGTAAGTATTACAGTGGTATTAACCCGTATGCCCTTGGTTTTGCTATGTTTCAGGATATAAAACGGATTTGCCAAGAGCCAACCGAAGAGGACAGACGCTGGTTCCCAGATATTGCCGGAAGTGATTGGCTTAAAACACTACACTTTGCCATGAGTAACTTTAAAGATGAGAGCTTCATCAGCCAGTTTTTATCGCCAAAACTGATCCGTGATTTCCGGTTTTTCTCGGTACTGGATAATGATCGAAATAATTATCTTGAGATCCCCGCGATCCACAATGATGAAGGGTATCGGAAAATCCGCGAAGCACTCTCTACACAGTACAACCTGAGTAATTTAGAGCCAAACGTTCAGGTCTGGAATGTGGCACTGCGCGGTGATCGTTCACTTACGTTACGGCATGTTATGCATGATCGCGTGCCACTGGCAAAAAGCCGTAAAGAGGTGATGAAACATATCTATCGGTTGTGGGGGTTTGATGTTTATCTGGAAGAGGTTAATGCCGAAGGAAAAGCTGAGTTAATTGAACGTTGCCCACCAAGAGCCGGTGACAGTAGTTTTCAGATTTAGTGAGTACGCGGCAAAAAACCCAAACGGCATGTCTACACATGCCGTTTCATATAGATTTGAACTCAATGTGGCTAAATCAGCGATTAACGGCGATGATCGGCAATATCCTCAGGGATATTTTCACGCATGCCATGCCAGATTAAACCACTATCAATACCGTATTGGCGGACAAGCGCAAAAATAGTGTCAAATTGCTTGTTCTCGCACATGGCAGCCAGTTGAGTATAAAAATCAGCAGCCAGTTTACGGGCATCAGGATTCGAGAAATAATACAGGCCAACCCGTGAGTATAGGCCTTTCAAGCCATTAAGGATCAGGCCATAAATAGGGTTGCCGGATGCAAACGCCAGCCCCTGAAAAACACGGTAATCCAGATCAGTATAAGCTTCTGCCGTATCATCAATAGCGGTGATTTCGTGCAACAGTGATAACGCACGCTCAGGGCTGTTACGCAGTGCACCACGAATATAAATCGAGGAGATATTGGTACGGGCTGACAGCAAATTATCAATCAGCTGAGGAACACTGTCATGATCGAGTCGGGCCAACGTTTCAAGGATATTCAACCCTGACGTTTCCCAGAAATTATTCACTTTTGTCGGCTTACCATGCTGGATGGTTAACCAGCCATCACGGGCCAGACGTTGCAATACTTCGCGCAGTGTGGTTCGGGTTACACCTATCAGCTCTGACAGCTCACGTTCCGCCGGTAAAATAGATCCGGGTGGAAAACGGTTATTCCAAATGCTTTCAACGATGTACTCTTCTGCGAATCCGGCGGGGCTTTGCGCCTTAATTACCATGGTATTCGTTATCCATCTATTTATTTTATCTTTTGCTTGAGCTCATCATACCAGATGACCGCAAATGTAATAGCTATAACACACATTAAAACTCGGCAGTATACTGAATAACAGTGGCAAATTATCGTAAATATGTTGAAAGACCCATTTAGTGAAATTATTCACTATTAATCATATGATCTACATGCATCACTGATTCATTTTAAATACCGCGATTAAGTTCAAAAAACAGTATTTTACTCACGATTCATTACAAAATAACGCACAACTTATTTACCTTATCGCCATGTGCAACAATATGTTTTGTTTATGTTTTATTGTTATACAGCGCTAGACTGAGCTATATCAATTTGTCATTCTGCTAACATCCTACAATATACGTTACAGACATTTTGTCTCAGACACTTTACGTCACAGCCTTGATAACGAGAAAATACTCATGGAAATCACGTTCTCCCGCGCGTTTCTTAGAAATTTCTTAGGAAAATCGCCGGATTGGTACAAACTGGCCATTATCTGTTTCCTGATCATCAACCCAATACTGTTCTTTTTTGTTGACCCGTTTGTAGCCGGTTGGACACTGATCGCAGAATTTATCTTTACCCTTGCCATGGCACTCAAATGCTACCCACTTCAACCGGGCGGTTTGCTGGCAATTGAGGCGATTGCCATTGGCATGACTAGCCCCGAGCATGTGAAACATGAGTTGGTGGCAAATATTGAAGTGCTGTTGCTGCTGATTTTTATGGTGGCAGGTATCTACTTTATGAAGCAGCTCTTGCTGTTTGTATTTACAAAACTGCTGCTTAAAATTGAATCAAAAACTACCCTCTCACTGGCTTTTTGTTTTGTTGCCGCATTTTTATCCGCATTTCTTGACGCGTTAACTGTGGTGGCCGTTGTTATTAGTGTTTCGGTCGGTTTTTACTCTATCTACCACAAAGTCGCCTCGGGTGAGGGTGTGGCCGATGAGCACGACAGCAGCAATGACAGTAAACTCAATGACGAAAAGCGTAAGCAGGATCTGGACAATTTCCGGGCGTTTTTACGCAGCCTGATGATGCATGCCGCCATTGGTACTGCACTCGGCGGTGTGATGACCATGGTGGGTGAACCCCAGAATCTGATCATTGCTGACCGTGCCGGCTGGAATTTTGCCGAGTTTTTACTGCGCATGTCACCGGTAACTGTACCGGTATTTATCTGCGGAATGTTCACTTGTTATCTGGTTGAGCGTTTTAAAATATTCGGTTACGGCGATCAATTGCCAAGCAGTGTTCGCCAGATTTTGCTCGATTTTGATCATCAACAAGATACCCGCCGAACCAAGCAAGAAACGGTAAAACTGTGGGTACAAGCGCTGATCGGCATCTGGCTGATTGTCGGCTTAGCATTGCACCTTGCGGCGGTAGGGTTAATCGGGTTATCCGTGATTATCATGGCAACGGCATTTTGTGGCATTACTGATGAGCATTCACTGGGTAAAGCCTTTGAAGAGTCTCTGCCGTTTACCGCCCTGCTGACCGTATTTTTTGCCGTAGTTTCCGTTATCATTGATCAACAGCTTTTTAAACCGATTATTGATTTTGTACTACAGGCATCCCCTTCCCACCAGCTGACGCTGTTTTATCTGTTTAACGGCCTGTTGTCTTCCGTATCAGATAACGTGTTTGTCGGTACGGTATATATCAACGAAGCAAAAACCGCATTGATGAATGGCGCATTAAGCCTGAAACAGTTCGAATTGCTGGCAGTGGCAATTAATACCGGTACCAATTTACCCTCGGTTGCCACCCCGAACGGGCAAGCCGCCTTTTTATTTCTGCTCACCTCAACACTTGCACCGCTGCTGCGCTTATCTTATGGGCGAATGGTGATTATGGCGCTGCCTTATACCATTGTACTAACGCTAGTTGGGCTATTTTGCGTCGAGTTTACCCTACAGCCAATGACTGATCTTTTCTATCAGTGGCACTGGTTATCGAACGAAGCAAATACCGCACTGCTCAATGTGAATGCACTTCCGGCAGCGCACTAACAGCATAACAATACAAGCTGTAATATAATATTTTCTTATGAGGCTCTATTTCCAGAGCCTTTTTTATGTGTAAACTGCAATAATGCAAACGTTACGCTCTATCTGAATAACAGGGATCTATTAAAGCATTATGTGGGATACTCTTTACCGCTTCTCTACAACTCGCTTATCGTGGTTTCTTATGCTACTAACCGCCACGGGGCTTGAGTTAACTGCGCTTTATTTTCAACATATCCTGAAGCTAGAACCGTGTGTTCTCTGTATTTATGAGAGAGTTGCGCTGTTTGGTATTGTCGGTGCGGCACTGCTTGGCTTGTGTAACCCGAAAAACCCAGTGTTTCGCTGGTCAGCTATTGTACTTTGGATGTACAGCGCATGGCAGGGTATTATGCTGGCATGGGAGCATAATCAACTTCAGGTTAACCCATCACCGTTTCAAACCTGTGATTTTATGGTGCGCTTTCCTAGCTGGCTACCGCTGAATAAGTGGGTTCCCGGCATTTTTGAAGCTTACGGTGATTGCGCGCAAGATCAGTGGCATTTTCTGAATATCACCATGCCCGGCTGGCTAGTATTTATCTTTGCCGCCTACCTGATTGTGTCGGTTCTCATCGCATTAGGGCTATTGCTTGGGAAGGAAAAACGTTCACTGTGGCGGTAAGATTAGCGGGTTGATTCACCTGCTGACTCTCTTTAGATGAGCTACATAATTAACAAAAAAACAGGCTGTGACTACAGCCTGTTTTTTATTGAGTTATCCGGTTTATTTATCTGGCCATGTTACCGTTAAAAAACAAGAAGCAGGGAAATAAAAAATCATAAACCTTACAGAGTAGATAACCACTGCATCACGAGCTAATGATTAAACGGATTAAACCGATTTTTCCTGTTTCTGTGAAGCAGAAAGCACCGCGACCATTTCATCAACCCGTTGCAAAGTTCGTATCTGCGCAAACAACGCATCAGCCTCAGCATATTGCTTGCGTAAATAACTGAACCACTGCTTAATACGCGCTGAGTGATAAAAACCTTTATCGCCGTTTTTTTCCAGCGCCGTGTATGCCAGCAACAGCTCAACCACCTCGGCCCAGACTCGCGGAGGATGGTTATATTTCACCACATTCGCTAAATTTGGCACATTCAGTGCACCCCTGCCCAGCATCAAATCCGTACAGCCAGTGAGCTCACGGCAACGCAGTGCCGAGGCATAATCGGTAATTTCACCGTTGGCAATCACCGGAATTTTCAAACGCTGGCGCAAAATACCAATTGCCGGCCAATTAATTTTATCTGCCTTATAGCCGTCGGCCTTTGTCCGGCCATGAACCGCAATTTCCGTTGCCCCTGCCTGCTGTACGGCATCGGCAATTTCCATGCTGTGATCGGTACTATCCCAGCCTAAACGAACTTTTACCGTCACCGGCATATCTCTGGGTACGGCATCACGCATGGCTTTGGCCGCCCGGTAGATTAAGTCAGGGTCTTTGAGCAGTGACGCTCCACCGTCACTTCCGTTGACTTTCTTCGAAGGGCAGCCGCAGTTTAAATCAACCCCCTGTGAGCCAAGTGCTACCGCACGGGCTGCATTTTCAGCCAACCACTCAGGCGATTGGCCAAGCAGTTGAACCCGAACTGGCGTGCCTGATGGCGTCAACCCGCCACTATGCAACTCAGGGCATAAGCGATAGAACAGATGCTCAGGCAGCAGTGCATCAACCACGCGCACAAACTCAGTCACACACAGATCATAGGCGTTGATTCGCGTCAGTAAATCACGCAGTAACGGGTCAAGCACCCCTTCCATTGGCGCTAAAATAACACGCCCTACCGCCATTTCTGCCGGTGTCACCTGAAACTGATCGTGTGGCTTTAACATCATAAAACGGGACTCTGACACTGGTTATGTTTCATCTTTACTGTTGATCATTCAACTGTGGTCACAAATACGGGGAAGAACCGTGCCGATGTTATTGGTATCACCTGATAATTCCCATCACTGAATTATCCACATGGCCGGATTATTTACTTTCCCTTATTACTTATGTCATTTTATCGCACATGCTTGGGCTTATTCATTATGTGCTCTTCCCAGTCAACCACATCAATTTCATAAACACACTGGTCACGTACAGAAACACCAGCTTTATGCATGGTTTCCCGGTTACCCGATACCAGCGGATGCCACTGTGGTAGTGATTTGCCTTCATCAATTAAACGATAAGCACATGTTGCTGGCAGCCACTCAAAGCTGTGCATATTGTCACGCGTGAGTTTGATGCAATCAGGCTCAAACTCAAACCGGTTCTCATAGTTACGACACTGGCAACTTTGTAAATCGAGCTGATCACAGGCAACGTTGGTGTAGTACAGCTCATCAGTATCGGCATCAATGAGCTTGTGTAAGCAGCACTGTCCGCAGCCATCGCACAACGCTTCCCATTCGCTGTCGCTCATTTGATCAAGGGTTTTGGTTTGCCAAAATGCGTGTTCAGTCATAGAGTTAAATACTTCACTTAAAAGGTTCGCACCCCCAAAACGGCGGCGCATGATGTTTTCAAAAGCGTAAAATAAAGGCCGCTAAACTCACGTGAAAAAACGGTGCCCATCGTATCAGGAGCACACCAAAGGTGTTTTTTACACGCGTTAATATCACCCAGTATAAAAGCTTATTCGCACGATACGAACAGAAAGAGTATAATCGCGCGCTTTCTTTGTAGTATACGCCGTTGACTAACCGGAGCGATAAGCCACATGAGTACAAGCCTGATCCAGCCGGAGCGCAGCCTCTTTTCTTACCCACGTTACTGGGCAGAATGTTATGGCACAGCCCCTTTCCTGCCCATGTCCCGTGCGGAGATGGATCAACTAGGCTGGGATAGCTGTGACATTATTATCGTGACCGGTGATGCCTATGTCGACCACCCAAGTTTTGGTATGGCCATTATCGGCCGTATGCTAGAGGCTCAGGGTTTCCGTGTCGGTATTATTGCACAGCCCGACTGGACAAATAAAAATGACTTCATGAAGTTGGGCAAACCGAATCTGTTTTACGGTGTCACTGCCGGTAATATGGATTCCATGATCAACCGCTATACCGCTGATCGAAAATTGCGCCACGATGATGCCTACACTCCCGATAACGTAGGCGGCAAACGCCCCGACCGTGCTGTCTTAGTCTACACCCAACGCTGCAAAGAGGCCTACAAAGAAGCCCCTGTCGTGATTGGTGGAATTGAGGCTAGTCTACGCCGTATCGCACATTATGATTACTGGTCAGACAATGTTCGCCGCTCGGTATTGGTTGATTCGAAAGCCGATATTCTGATTTACGGCAACGCCGAACGCCCGCTGATTGAAATTGCCCACCGCTTTGCTGCCGGTGAAACAGTTGAAAATATGCAGGATATTCGCGGCTCTGCGGTTATGCGTAAAGAGGCGTTATTCGACTGGAAAGGTGTTGATTCAACCCGCATTGATCAACCCGGCCACATTGACCCTATCCCTAACCCGTATATGGAAGATGCCCCCTGTGCAACGGATGCTGATTCTGCAAAATCCGATGTTACGAAGGCAAATGCGGAAAAACAGAACACGGCAAAAGCGATTGTTGTGCAGCCCCCGCGTCCGAAACCGTGGGAAAAGACCTATATTTTGCTGCCTTCCTACGAAAAAGTAAAAAATGATAAAGTGCTGTATGCGCATACATCACGCATTTTGCACCACGAGACCAACCCAGGTTGTGCCCGTGCGCTGATGCAAAAACATGCCGACCGCTATGTGTGGATCAACCCGCCGGCCATTCCGCTGACAACCGAAGAGATGGACGGTGTCTTTGGTTTACCTTACCAGCGTATTCCACACCCTTCATACGGCAAAGCAAAAATACCGGCCTATGACATGATCCGTTTCTCAATCAACATCATGCGTGGTTGCTACGGTGGTTGCTCATTCTGTTCGATTACCGAACACGAAGGCCGGATTATTCAAAGCCGCTCAGAAGACTCTATTATCTCTGAAATTGAAGAGATCCGCGATAAAGTCCCGGGCTTTACCGGTGTTATCTCTGACTTGGGCGGGCCGACAGCCAATATGTATATGCTGCGCTGTCAAAGCCCGCGTGCCGAGCAAACCTGCCGCCGCGCCTCTTGCGTCTACCCTGATATTTGTCAGCACATGGATACTAACCATGAGCCGACCATTAAGCTGTATCGTCGGGCGCGTGACCTCAAGGGGATTAAGAAGATCCTGATCGCATCAGGTGTACGCTATGATCTGGCAGTAGAAGATCCGCGTTATGTCAAAGAGTTGGCCAAATACCATGTTGGCGGTTATCTCAAAATTGCACCGGAACACACCGAAGAAGGCCCGCTTTCTAAGATGATGAAACCGGGTATGGGCTCTTATTATCGCTTTAAAGAGCTGTTTGAACAGTACTCTAAAGAGGCCGGAAAAGAGCAATATTTGATCCCGTATTTTATCTCGGCTCACCCCGGTACGCGTGATGAAGACATGGTGAATCTGGCATTGTGGCTGAAAAAGAACAAGTTCCGGCTTGATCAAGTACAAAATTTCTATCCATCACCGCTGGCCAATGCCACCACTATGTATCACTCCGGTAAAAACCCGCTGGGTAAAGTTGATTACAAGAGTGAGGATATTGTAGTAGCACGCGGGGAGCGTCAACGCCGCCTACATAAAGCCCTGCTGCGTTATCATGATCAGGCTGGCTGGCCGATGATCCGTCAGGCTTTGCGTGATATGGGGCTGATGCGTCTGATTGGTACTGGCCCTCAACACCTTATTCCGCCCGCCTCGGCACGCGAAATTCAGCATGCTGACAGCATGAAAAAAGGCACGCGTGCTGCGCTGACCAAACACAGTGATATCACTCACCAGCGTAGTAACGGCCAGCAAAAAGAGGCCGGACGCACAGGAAAACCTCAAACTCCGCACGCAAAAGCGCATGCTAACAGCACCGCTAGCTCTACGGCAAAAGCCCAATCGGTGAAACCTAATGGTAAAAAAACACCGGTAAACAATACTCAGGGTAACAGTGTAAATAGAGATCAACCTAAAGCCAGTACTCCAGCAGCCTCTCGGGCAAAACCAACCAACCGTCAAGGGCGACGAGCCGCAGAACAGGCGGCAACTCAATCAACCGCATCTACTCATACACAATCAACGCATGCCCCATCAGCACAAAAACGTGCAGATAAGCGTGTAGCGGGAAAGAGTGGGAAAAGTGCCCATAACCACAGCAATAGTGGTCATCACACACAAAGTAAAGGGGCTGCCCGCGCAAAAAAACCTGCGGGTAAAAAAGCGGGGGCATAACCCACTGCCGCTTTCCTGATAACTACTGTTTTTAGGAAAGCGGGTACAAAAACAACAATGCCTGTTCAGCACTCAATCTGAACAGGCATTTTTTTAGGCCACCGTTAATTAGCAGACGGATTGTTATCTTTTTCTCTCTTGCGCTGATGTACGAAGCTCTTTTCCCGCCAGTATCAGCAATAATTGATCATCTGGGCACAATGGGCCAACCCCTTCCGGCGTTCCGGTCAAAATAATATCACCGGCTTTCAGGGTAAAAAAGCGGCTCATATAGCTGATCAACTCAAGCATAGGCGTCAGCATATTTGCCGTATTTCCCTGCTGACAAACCTGATCGTTGACGGTCAGCGAAAAAGGCAGATCCTGCCGGTTATGAACCTCTGCGGCAGGAACAAAACCGGATACCGGACAAGAGCCGTCAAAGGCTTTGGCCTTCTCCCACGGACGACCTGCTTTTTTACACTCAGCCTGTAAGGTTCGCAGCGTCAGATCTAACCCGATCCCGTAACCCCAAATGGCATCAGCAACCTGTTCTATAGTGGCATTTTGCAATGGCGTACCAATGAGCACCGCAACTTCTGCTTCATGGTGTACCTCACCGAACCCTACCGGTAATACAACCGGCAGGCGTAAATTACATAGCGCAGTATCCGGTTTTAAAAACAGCACTGGTTCAGCAGCTCGTGCGCTGCCCATCTCTTTAACATGGTCAGCATAATTTAGCCCGACACACACCACTTTTCCTATGGGAATAGCAAGCGGCTTTCCCTGCCAATCAGTATGTTGATACATAGACAACCCTCCTTAGCTGTAGCCCTTTACGCAATAATAATGTGCTTTAGGCCTGCCCATAATAGTGGCGATATTTATGGCGCAACAATTTATGGCGCAACAATCTATGGCGTAACAATCGCATCTGCCAGCATACCCACACTGGTTGCAAAATAGTAAGAGCGATTCCAGTGCATCAGTGTTCGGTAATTGTTATATACCAGCAGAGACTGACCGTTAATATCATCGGGTAACACCAACCATGCCTGCTCGGTTAAATGCGGTAGAGAACCCCCATTAGGTATACTCACACCCAATGCCTGCCACTGTTTTACCGTTTTACCCTGTGCGGTTTTCGTACCGGCAAGCTCACGGTTAAAACCAGCAGGAAGTTCTACTTTCTCACCCCAGCTTAGCTGATCATTCCACCCTTCGGTTGAGAGATAATTGGCAGTTGATGCAAACACATCTAGTACGTTGTTCCAAATATCTTTATGCCCATCACCATCACCGTCAGCGGCATAAGTCAAAAAAGAGGTCGGCATAAACTGACACTGCCCCATCGCACCGGCCCACGAGCCTTTCATCAAGGTCGGAGAGATATGCCCCTCTTGCTGAATTTGCAGAGCTGCCATCACCTGTTTAGTAAAAAAGACCTCTCGGCGGCCTTCAAAAGCCAGTGTTGACAATGCAGAGATCACATTCTCTTTACCGGTAAAGCGCCCAAAACTGCTCTCAGTGCCCCACAACGCAATAATATACTGTGGTTGTACACCGTATTTTGCTGCAATCGGCATCAGTTGTGAGTGGTAGCGCTGATACATCTCGCGCCCCTTTTGGATTTTACTCTGGGTCAGGCTTTTTTGCAGATACTGGTCTAACGTTAACTTAAACTCAGGCTGGCCTCTGTCGGCCTTCACTGCGCGCTCTAAAAAATACACATCCGTAAAACCTTGCTCTACCGTTGCCGGAGCAATACCCTGAGCAAGTGCATGTTGCTTGAGATGCTGAATAAACTCGGCAAAGTCAGCCGGTGTACGATCTGCTCGAAAGGTTGCCAGTGCTGCGGCTTGCTCAGTTTGCACAGGAACAGAACGGGCAGACTGCCCCGAAGCGCAGCCGGTTAATAAAAGACTCATACCGATGAGTGAAAGTAATGAAAGCTTCATTTTTTATACTCTGTTTATCACCACATTATCATCACAATAAACACGCCTAACCCTTTGATGCCCGTGTTATCGCCATTTTGTTATGCTTGTTAATAAGCCGCAATCAGCTGTTTGCAACTATTTTGTATCAGGTGTTACTTTTGCTTGAAACTCCGCACGATGTTGTTTTAATAAATTCTCTTTTGGCGGAGGAAGTTGTAAATAAAAACCCTGCTCTGCCAGCACGGTTTTCATTTTATTCACATCGGTATGAACTAATTTTCGTGAGCCGTTTAAGGGAAAAAGCATAACTAATTGTGGCGTTCCAAAGCCTTGTAGTAATTCAGCCGGAACCCGTGAAAAATCATCTCTTTTCTCTAGGAATAAATAGGTCTCTTCACGTTTAATACTTTTGTAGATTGCGCACCACATCTCGACGGAATCCCTTATGTTTTCTTGCGTAAGCCGTGTTGTAACTATAACATGTTAAGATAAACGATTTATATTCTTGTCATGCCTAATATAGCTAGGACGCGCAGGAGAAGCGAAACCAATTTATGTCACAATACCCTGTAGATCTGAAAGGGGGGAATTTCACCCTCACTGTTGTCCATTTGCACAGCACAGATCAAAACCAAATTAAGCAAATGCTTTTAGAAAAAGTGCGGCAAGCACCCGCCTTTTTTCAAGGTGCGCCTGTGGTATTAAATGTGGCAAATCTTACTGAATCAGCAGATTTTAAATTTCTAAAACGTGCGATTCGTGAAGCCGGATTATTTTTAGTCGGCGTAAGCGGCTGCACTGATAGTCAACAAAAAGAGAGCGTTCGACGCGCTGGGTTGCCTATTCTGAGTGAAGGTAAGATAAAAGAGCCAAAACCGGAACAACCTGCTCCTGTCGCACCCGTTATTACGCATACGAAGGTAATTAACACTCCGGTACGATCTGGGCAGCAAATTTATGCGAAAAATTGTGATCTTATCGTCAATAGTCATGTAAGCCCGGGGGCGGAATTAATTGCTGACGGCCATATTCATATTTACGGCGTAATGCGCGGGCGCGCAATTGCCGGTGCGGATGGCCGAACCGATGGCAGTATTTTTTGCCTGAATTTGCAAGCTGAGCTGGTGTCGTTATCAGGGCAATATGCGCTGAGTGATCAGATCCCCTCTTCGGTGTGGCAAAAGGCAACTCGCATTACGTTACGAGAAGATAATATTCATTTTGAAGCTCTTTGAAATAGGCTCTTTTTGACAAGGAACCCCTCATGGCACGTATCATCGTTGTAACCTCTGGGAAAGGGGGCGTTGGTAAAACAACTTCAAGCGCGGCCATTGCCACTGGTTTAGCATTGAAGGGCAAAAAAACCGTTGTTATTGATTTTGATATCGGCCTGCGTAACCTTGACCTGATCATGGGTTGCGAACGCCGTGTGGTATACGATTTTGTGAATGTGATTCAAGGTGATGCCAGCCTGAATCAGGCGTTAATTAAAGATAAGCGGGTTGAAAACCTGTTTATTTTGCCCGCCTCACAAACCCGTGATAAAGATGCGCTGACCCGTGAAGGCGTAGAAAAAGTATTAAATGAACTCGACAGCATGGGTTTTGACTATGTGTTGTGTGACTCACCGGCCGGTATTGAAACCGGTGCACTAATGGCACTCTATTTTGCTGATGAAGCCATTGTCACAACTAACCCTGAAGTTTCATCTGTCCGAGATTCTGACCGTATTTTGGGGATCTTATCCTCGAAATCACGTCGTTCAGAGCAGAGTCTTGAGCCGATTAAAGAGCATCTGCTGCTGACGCGTTACTGCCCTGAGCGGGTAACCCGTGGTGATATGCTGAGTGTGCAAGATGTTGAAGAGATTTTGCGTATTCCACTGGTTGGTGTTATTCCTGAAAGCCCTTCCGTATTGCGAGCGTCGAACCAAGGTGAACCTGTTATCCTTGATAAAGACTCTGAAGCAGGCCAAGCCTACTTAGATACCGTTGAGCGCCTTTTGGGAAATGAGTGTCCTTTCCGTTTCCTTGACGAAGAGAAGAAAGGGTTTTTAAAGCGATTGTTTGGGGGATAAATTATGGCGCTCCTAGACTTTTTCCTGTCGCATAAAAAGCAGACAGCAAGCATCGCGAAAGAGCGTTTGCAGATTATTGTTGCTGAACGTCGACGTGGAGACAGTGAGCCTCACTACTTACCGGCATTGAAGCAAGATATTCTCGCCGTGATTTGTAAATATATTCAGATTGATCCAGAACATGTCACCGTGCAACTGGAGCAAAAGGGCGACGATATTTCAATACTTGAATTGAATGTCACTCTGCCAGAGGATGATGCGAAAAAGAGCCCTTAATTACCGTATTTTTAATTAAAAAGCTCTTCTACGCATCCGTTGAGTGAGTCAGTTTACGCTGACTTACTCAATAATTTCTGTAAACGCTCGCCCATCAACTCTCCGCGCCATCCTGACAGTAATTCAGGTAGATCCTGATCACTTTTCGCACAGTCAACATGCTCTGTTGATTTCCATGCAAAACTCAGTAATTGGTGAATTTGACGGCGTGATGCCAGCAGTTCACTGCTTAAACCGGTTTCCGTTTCCAGAGTACCAATAAACGCTTTGATCTCTTTAAGTGTTGCTTTGTACTCTGGGTTATCTACCAAACGGCTCAGTGCTGCAGGGCATTCACTTTCAGGCAGCTTTTTAGCCTGATCAACCATTTGTAACATCGTACGGCCATGAAAACGAATTGCCGGATTTTCCAGCTCAAGGTGATTTAAATCACTCATGGTCTGCGGAAGATAACGGGCAACTTTCCATAAACTCAGCTCTTTAACCACAAAGTTGAGTGCCAAATCACGGCGCTGAGCCTCTTCAATCCGCCATTTTGCCAGCAAACGTAAACAGGCTAGCTGACGCGGATACAGCTGCCATGCATTACTGATATCGCGATAAGCAAGCTCTGGCTGGGTAATTTGGCTACGACGCCATACCGCCTGCAAACACTCAGCTTGTACTGCGCCCATATGCCCGCTCTGCTGCACTTTTTCCAGCAGCGTTTTAAACATCGGCAGCAAATAATAAACATCGGCAGCGGCATAGTGACACTGCTTTTCTGTTAACGGGCGAGCCAGCCAGTCGGTACGTGATTCGCCTTTATCCAGCTCGACACCCTGATACTCAGCCACCAATGCGGCAAAGCCGGTTGAAATACGGTGGCCAAGAAACGCAGCCATGATCTGTGTATCCAGCATAGGTGTTGGCATTACCCCCAAATAGTGCTGAAAAACCTCAAGATCTTCACCGCAGGCATGTAACACTTTGGTGATTGCCGGATTAACCAGCAAATCACGCAGTGGTGTCAAATCTGACATCGCCAGCGGATCGATCAAGGAAACATGCTGCCCATCAAACAGCTGCACTAAGCCAAGCTGTGGATAGAGGGTGCGTGTACGCACAAATTCGGTATCAATGGCAACCAGATCACAAGTTGCTGCACGCTGGCAAACCTCAAGCAGATCGGCATCAGTAGTTATTAATCGGTAATCCACAACAATATTCTCTTCCACTATGCTATGTCTTCTTGAATGCCCGTTGCCGCATGGACATCAGACAAAGGCGCTTTCGAAATACCTAAAGAGACCGCCCTAAATAGGGCTTTTGTAACCTTAGTATATCTTGGCAAGAATCCATTAGAGCATGTTTATATATATCAATACACTTGTCTGTGGCTATACCCTCAGACCGGTGTCATTCACGGATATTGACAACAGAAACGCCGGCAACTGCCGGCGTTTCAAGCTAAACGAGTATTACATCAGCACAAATTACGAGGCTTTGGCCTGCTCTGGCTCATCATCAACGGATACTGTTGATAGAGTTTGTGCCTCTTCGCGCAACGCCCGACGAAGGATCTTGCCCACGTTGGTTTTTGGCAGTTCATCCCTAAACTCAACGATTTTCGGGCACTTATAGCCGGTGAGATTTTTCCGACAATACGCGATTAACTCATCACGCGTCAATGACGGATCTTTTTTCACCACGCAGATCTTAACCGCTTCACCCGACGCTTCGCTCGGCACACCAACCGCTGCCACTTCCAGCACTTTTGGATGATGTGCCACCACATCTTCGATCTCATTCGGGTAGACGTTAAACCCTGAGACGAGGATCATATCTTTTTTGCGATCAACAATCCGCATGAAGCCTTCGTTGTCAATGCGCACAACATCACCAGTCGCCAACCAGCCCTCTTTCAATATCTCGGCCGTTGCTTCAGGGCGCTGCCAATAACCCAGCATAACTTGCGGGCCTTTGACCCACAACTCGCCAGCTTCACCGTCTTGCACCTCGTGCCCATCATCATCAACCAGTTTGATGTCGGTTGAAGGTACAGGTAAACCGATAGCACCGTTATACCCTTTGAGGTTATATGGGCAGCCGGCCACCAGCGGTGAGCACTCTGTCAGGCCATAGCCTTCAAGTAACTTGGTTCCGGTCAGTTTTTGCCACTGCTCGGCAACAGCCCGTTGCACCGACATGCCGCCACCTACGGTTAACCGTAGGGCAGAAAAATTAATTTCACGGAAATCTTCATTGTGGATCAGCGCATTAAACAGTGTGTTAACGCCGGTAATAGCAGTAGCGTCGTAACGCGCCAGCTCTTTAACAAACCCCGGAATATCGCGCGGATTGGTAATCAACAGATTCTTGCCGCCCATCTCTAAAAACAGTAGGCAGTTTACTGTCAACGCAAACACATGATACAGCGGCAGAGCGGTAACAACGCGCTCACGGCCCTCTTCCAGAATCGGTGAATAACCCGCTTTTGCCTGTAAGACGTTAGAAACCATATTGCGGTGAGTCAGCATTGCTCCTTTCGATACGCCGGTAGTACCCCCGGTATATTGCAAAAAGGCGATATCATCACAGACAATTTCCGGTTTTACATACTGCTGGAAGCGCCCTTTTCGCAGTGCTGCACGGAATGAAATGGCATCAGGCAGATTATATTTTGGCACCATTTTTTTGATGTACTTCACAACGAAGTTCACCAGCGTCCCTTTTGCCATCGGCAACTGGTCACCCATACGGGTTAAAATGACATGCTTAATCGGTGTCTGATACACCACTTTTTCTAGGGTATGCGCAAAGTTTGAAACAATCACAATGGCTTTAGCGCCGCTGTCATTGAGCTGATGCTCAAGCTCTCGTGGGGTATACAGTGGGTTTACGTTAACGGCAATCATACCCGCGCGCAATACACCAAACAGGGCTATCGGGTACTGCAACAGATTCGGCATCATCAAGGCAACACGGTCACCTTTTTGCAGCTTGAGGGTATTTTGCAAGTAAGCAGCAAATGCCCGACTGCTCTCTTCAAGCTTACGGAATGTCATCACCTGCCCCATGTTAACGAAAGCGGGCTGATCGGCATAACGGTGTATGGCCTGCTCAAACAAGTCGACCAGAGATGAGTATTGATCAGGATTAATTTCAGCTGGAACATCAGCAGGGTAACTAGAAAGCCAGACCTTTTCCACGGTAAGTCTCCTCACAAATATAGTTGTATGCCATGCCTCAGGAGGAGACCCCGGGCTAGCTTTACGCAACATAATCCGGTTGCTATAGGATAAATGCTCTAACGACAAGCACTACTCTACAGGGCAAACCTGACATTAACAATAAATTAACACTACTTTTTCAAACATCTGTTTATCTGTATGAAAAATCATGCAAGAGATCACTTAACGTTTACGCTAACGTTAAGTGTATAAGTAATAGACGTTCTCTACGGTAAAACGATTATTCACGACCGGGGAGTTTTTTCCATGCCACGTTATTGCGCAAATAGACAGGAACGGTATTTTCAACGGCGGTTGTTAGGCCATTAGCTAAGCAACGTAGTGCATATGGCAGCATATCTTGCGCCTCTGGCAGTAAAACATCACTACCTATCAGGTTAAGAGGGCTGTTGGCTGCCAAATTTGGGTATGTTTCAAAACCGGTACCCACTTTAGCCCAGACTCCCGCAGCGCTGACCAATTGAGTATCAACCACATCGGGGGTCAGTACCTGCTCTTCACCCAAAAGTTGCCACTGGCCATCGGCAGTACGCTGATACTGACCCCAGTAGACTTCATTCATTCGTGCATCAATAGCGGCCAATACCTGAGTATGTTGGTGCACGCGGTGTGCCCCCTCAGCCATAGCCAACAGGTTGGAAACACCGATCATCGGCAGATCTGCACCCAGAGCAAGGCCTTGTGCAATACCAATGCCGATGCGCACACCGGTAAAACTGCCCGGCCCGCGCCCGAATGCAATGGCATCAAGCTGTTGCAGGGAAACACCACCTTCAGCCAGCATCTGCTGAACCATGGGTAAAATACGCTGCGTGTGCTCACGCGGGCAGATCTCAGTAACGCTGTGTATCTGACCCTCTACCCAGAGTGCGGCAGAGCAGGCTTCGGTAGCAGTATCTAATGCCAGAATTCGGGTTGACATCCAAACCTCGGATTAATAACGAATAAAGAATAAGCTAAACCGCCAATGATAGCATAAATAGCGCCAAACCCGTTGATTACGGGCTAATCTGGTGCAAAAACTCAATCACACGCGCAATATCACGGGTGCGCGGCAGCGGGGGTAAACTCTCAAGAAAGGTTTGCCCGTACGGTTTTGCAACCAAACGCGGATCACAAATAACAATAACACCCCGATCGTCAGTATCACGGATCAGCCGCCCGACACCCTGTTTTAAGGTGATGACGGCATCGGGTAACTGCACATCATTAAAGGGTTCACCGCCTTTGAGCTTGTTGTCTTCCATACGCGCTTTTAGCAACGGATCATCCGGTGCAGTAAAGGGTAATTTATCGATAATGACACACGACAGTGCCTGCCCACGCACATCTACCCCTTCCCAGAAACTGCCCGTTGCCACCAGCAATGCATCCCCCTGCTCGACAAATTGCTGCAACAATTTTTGCTTGCCGGTTTCACCCTGCACCAGTACCGGTAACGTTAAGCAAGCACGAAAACGCTCGGCCAGATCACGCATCATCTGATGTGAGGTACACAAGAAAAAACAGCGACCACGGCTGGCCTCAATCACCGGTGTTAGCAGGCTGACCAGCCGATCTGCAGTATACGGGCGATTGGCTTCTGGCAGAAAACGCGGCACACACAGCAGGGCTTGTTGTGAATAGTCAAACGGGCTGTTTAAGGTCATCTGGCGGGTTTCACCCAGCCCTAAACGCTGGCAATAGTGATCAAAACTGTCACCCACGGCCAACGTAGCCGAGGTGAAAATCCACGCCGCAGGGTGTGATTGCATCTGTTCACTGAATTTATCCGCTACACTGAGCGGGGTTAAATTCAAGCTGAAATGACGGCTTCCGCACTCATACCAGTAGCTATAGCCGCTGATATCAGTATCCATTAACCGTTTGAGGCGGGCGCGAAACAGTTCTGCCCGCTCAAAAGCAGCATCGAGCAATTTAGAGCGCCCTACCACTAAACGCAGCACTTCGGCAGCAAAATCTAGCGCATCATTCAGCCGTGCCAAAGCCCCCTGTACCAGCGGATTACGCAGCATATCGCGCCAGTTACCACGGGCATTGCCACCACAGAGCACAACACATAAATCCTGTGCAGTTTGTGTCAGACGATCAGCCACCTTACTTAACTGCGCAATATCTCGCACTTCTATGTGATACCCCAGCAGCATATCTTTGCCCAAATCAAGCAACTGCCGCGAGGTTAATGACTGCCCAAAATATTGGCTGGCAATATCAGGCAGCTGGTGCGCTTCATCAAAAATAATTACTTCCGCTTCGGGAATTAGCTCACCAAAGCCGGTCTCTTTGACGACCATATCGGCCAAAAAAAGGTGATGATTTACCACCACTACATCCGCTTCCAGTGCTTTGCGGCGCGCTTTTACCACATAACACTCTTTATACAGCGGGCACTCTGTGCCTAAACAAGTCTCATTGGTACTAGTAATCAGCGGCAATACAGGGCTATCTTCGGCCACCACATCACAATCGCTCAGATCACCACTTTCGCTGGATGAAGACCAACTGCGCACCCGCACTAAATCGGCTAGCGTTCCGGTATCAGTGATATGGCTTTCTGCCATCTGGCGATCAAGCCTGTCTAAACAGACATAGTTTGATCGCCCTTTGAGCAGCGCAATTTTTCCGGTGAAATTCAGTGCATGCTGAATAGTGGGTAAATCACGGCTATACAGCTGATCTTGGAGGTTTTTTGATCCGGTAGAGATAATTGTTTTGCGTTTTGCCGCCAGTGCCGGCACTAAATACGCATAGGTTTTCCCTGTGCCCGTGCCGGCCTCAACCACGAGTGATGTACTTTGCAAAATAGCATTGGCGACCGCATCGGCCATTTGTCGCTGCGGTTCACGCGCTTTAAAACCCTTGATAGCCTGTGCCAGCGCACCATTATCCGCAAAATATTTATCTATCACACCGCAGCCTATTACCCATTATTTTGATATTCCAACGTGCAATTATGCCAACTGTATATCAATACAGCCAATGTGATCTGCCATTGCGCGAATCATCCCGCATGCCCAACATAAAACCCAACACAAAGATTGTACTGAAAGTGTTATTTTACAGTTGCTTTTAAACGCGGCTTTGGTTAAGTTGAAATCAATATGAACAGATAATCATCGTGTATTGTTGAGATATTATCCATGAATTCAATGACTGTAACATCGGCTGCACGTAGCGCACTGCGTATTAGCCATCACCACCATCATCACCCTGAGTAGTCTTTCAGGCGATGTTCCGTGGAAGACACTCAACGAGATCTTCCGGTGGACAGTCAGAACCAATCAGAGCCCTCGGAAGATCTTACTCCGGGGGCTTTTTACTGTGTAACGCAGCATATCATGCGCTAACAGGCAAAACGTCAACGGAAGACGTAACGAATCGAATATCCATTTTTAAAATCGTGATTTTAAGATCTTGATTTTTAGGATCGTGAAGAGTTCAAAAACACAGAATTCGCACACTTTCAGAATCGACAAAACAAGGAATTTGCC
The DNA here is from genome assembly GCF_056522795.1 of Plesiomonas sp. ISS29. Lineage (NCBI taxonomy): Bacteria > Pseudomonadati > Pseudomonadota > Gammaproteobacteria > Enterobacterales > Enterobacteriaceae > Plesiomonas > Plesiomonas sp. ISS29. The sequence goes on along the minus strand of NZ_JAWRZQ010000001.1, from coordinate 1,647,278 downwards.
ATGCTAAACAATAACCGACTGCGCATTGCTATGCAGAAATCCGGCCGCCTGAGTGATGACTCACGCGAGCTGCTGGCCCGTTGCGGTGTCAAAATCAATTTGCAACAGCAGCGCCTGATCGCATTTGCCGAAAATATGCCTATCGATATTCTGCGTGTCCGTGATGATGATATTCCCGGTCTGGTGATGGATGGCGTGGTTGATCTAGGCATTATCGGTGAAAACGTACTGGAAGAGGAGCTGCTTGGTCGCCAAGCACGCGGTGAAAATCCGCAATACCAGACCCTGCGCCGACTGGATTTTGGCAGTTGCCGCTTATCTCTGGCTGTGCCATTTGACCACGCATATAACGCCCCCGATTCACTGACCAATGCCCGAATTGCCACCTCATACCCGAACTTACTCAAACGTTATATGGATGAGAAAGGCATTCCCTTTAAAAGCTGTCTGTTAAATGGCTCTGTTGAGGTTGCGCCACGTGCTGGCCTTGCTGATGCAATTTGTGATCTGGTCTCTACCGGTGCAACACTTGAAGCCAACGGTCTGCGTGAAGCTGAAGTGATCTATCGTTCAAAAGCGGCACTGATTCAGCGCGCCGGTGAGATGCCCGATGAAAAACAGCAGCTCATTAACCGGCTACTAACCCGTATGCAGGGGGTGATTCAAGCACGTGAGTCGAAATACATCATGCTGCATGCCCCAACTGAGCAGCTCGAAGAGATTATCGCCTTGCTGCCCGGCGCTGAACGCCCGACCGTGCTGCCACTGGCCAATGAAAAACACCGCGTAGCGATGCACATGGTCAGCACCGAAACCCTGTTCTGGGAGACCATGGAGCAGCTCAAAAGTTTGGGTGCAAGTTCAATTTTGGTGCTGCCAATTGAAAAGATGATGGAGTAACGGCCATGCAGATTATTGACTGGGCAGCACTCGGTAGCACCGAGCTAGGCCGTAAAGAACAAAACCGTTTACTTACCCGACCGGCTATCAGTGAATCAGATGAAATCAGTGCTCAAGTTCGCACTATTATAGAGAGCGTGCGTGCAGGCGGCGATCAGGCATTACTCACCTTAACCGAGCGTTTTGACCGCTATCGCCCTACAAACTTGCAGGTCAGCCCATCAGAAATTGAGGCAGCAAGTGCCCGTTTACCCGATGACATGAAACAGGCACTAAAGCAGGCTTATGCCAATATCGCCGTTTTTCACGAAGCCCAACAACCGCTGCCGGTGGATATTGAAACACAAGCGGGCGTGCGCTGCGAAGTGATCACCCGTCCAATCCGTGCGGTGGGTTTATATATTCCCGGCGGCTCAGCGCCGCTGCTGTCTACCACACTGATGCTGGGCATTCCCGCACGTATTGCTGGATGCGAGCAGGTTGTACTCTGCTCACCGCCGCCGATTGCGGATGAAATTTTATATGTTGCAGCCCTGTGCGGGATCACGCAAATATTCAATGTTGGCGGCGCACAAGCCATTGCTGCCATGGCCTACGGTACGGAGTCTATCCCCAAAGCAGATAAAATTTTTGGGCCGGGTAATGCATATGTCACCGAGGCGAAAAAGCAGGTCAGCCAAGACTTTAATGGTGCGGCCATGGATATGCCGGCTGGCCCTTCGGAAGTTCTGGTGATTGCTGACAGTGAGGCCAACCCTGCGTTTATTGCCAGTGACTTGTTGTCACAGGCCGAGCACGGGCCGGATTCTCAGGTGATACTGGTCACCCCTAGCCAACCGCTGGCACAACAGGTTGCCGATGAAGTTGAACGCCAACTGGCACTGCTACCGCGAGCGTCTATCGCCACCCAAGCTCTGCAAGAGAGCCGTTTAATTGTGACGACAGATCTGAACGAGGCGGTGGCACTGAGCAACCGCTACGGGCCAGAGCACCTAATTGTACAAACCGCGCAACCGCGCAGCTTACTGCCTCAACTGCACAATGCCGGATCGATTTTTTTGGGCGCATGGACTCCGGAATCCGCCGGTGATTACGCCTCTGGTACTAACCATGTGCTGCCGACTTACGGGTACACGCGCACTTACTCCAGCCTCGGTTTAGCCGATTTTATGAAGCGCATGACGGTACAGGAGATCACCCCCGAAGGCCTGCTCACGCTCGCCCCGACCGTAGAGATGATGGCGCGCGCTGAAAAACTCGAAGCACACCGATTGGCCGTCAGTATTCGGGTCAAGGCTCTGCAAGCGGGCCAGTGTTCACCGATGCAAAAACAAGGAGTTGATGCATGAAAAACTCTCCATCATTGAATGCAACGGATGCAACATTGCCTTCTAACGAGTCTAGCTCTGCATTTAACGCCGATACGCTGGCACGCGACAACGTGCGCAAACTAACCCCGTATCTGTCGGCTCGCCGTATCGGGGGGCGTGGTGATGTCTGGTTAAATGCCAATGAATACCCCATCGCGCCTGACTATCAGTTGACCACACAAAAGCTCAACCGTTATCCGGAGTGCCAGCCGGAAAGCGTGATTACCCGCTACGCGGCCTATGCCGACCTAATGCCCGAACAAGTGCTGGTCAGCCGTGGGGCAGATGAAGCGATAGAGCTAGTGATCCGCGCCTTTTGTGAGCCAGCACGCGATGCGGTGATGTTTTGCCCGCCTACCTACGGAATGTATACGGTCAGCGCCGAAACGCTCGGTATCGCACGAAAAATCGTACCCAGTACCGCAAACTGGCAGCTCGATCTTCCGGCTATCGCTGCTGCACTTGATCAGGTCAAAGTGGTCTTTGTCTGCAGCCCGAACAACCCGACCGGCAACTTGCTACAACAACAAGACTTGCACGCGCTGCTGCAACTCACTGCCGGAAAAGCCATTGTGGTGATTGATGAAGCCTATATCGAGTTTTGTCCGCAGCACAGTTGTGTACCGTTGCTGCAACAGTACCCGAATCTGGTGATTTTGCGCACCCTGTCAAAAGCCTTCGCTCTGGCAGGATTACGCTGCGGCTTTGCGCTCTCATCCCCCGAAATTATTCGTTTGCTATTAAAAGTGATTGCGCCCTATCCGCTGCCACTGCCGGTTGCCGATATTGCCGCACAAGCGCTGAGCGAACAAGGCATTGCCGCCATGCAACGCAATGTCGATACCCTGCGTGCAACCCGCACATGGCTCGGTAATGAACTGCAAAAAAGCCCGCTATGCGACACTGTCTACCCCAGTGAAAGCAACTGGATCACGGTTCGCTTCCATAACGGTGAGAAAGTATTCAAAAATTTGTGGGATCAAGGCATTATCGTCAGAGATCAAGGAAAACAACCCGGTTTGTATAACTGTCTACGCATCTCAATCGGCACACGTGAAGAGTGTCAGCACACGCTGAATGTCATCAACGCGATGCCTTTATCTGATGAGATGCGTTGCCAGCAAGGAGGCATGCAGTGAAAAAAAGAGTGCGTCACGCAGCAGAAACTACGCGCTATGCGCAATCCCACAAACAGAGTGCAATGACACGTAATTATCTGTTTATTGATCGCGATGGCACGCTGATTAAAGAGCCACCGGAAGATTTTCAGGTTGACCGTCTTGATAAACTCAAACTCGAAGCGGGCGTTATTCCGGCACTGTTAGCACTGCAAAGGCAGGGTTACACGCTGGTGATGATCACCAATCAAGACGGTTTAGGTACAGACAGCCTGCCACAGGCTGATTTTGACCTGCCACACAATGCCATGCTTGATGTTTTCAGCTCTCAGGGTATTGATTTTGCTGATATTTTAATCTGCCCGCATTTTGAGCACGACAACTGCACCTGCCGGAAACCGAAACTCGGGCTGGTCAAGCGCTACATGGAATCGGGCAGCATTGATCATGCGCACTCCTTTGTGATTGGCGACAGACAAACCGATCTAAAACTTGCTGAAAATATGGGCATTAACGGCATTCTCTATCATCCTGATAATACGAATTGGCCGATGATTGTTCAGCGCCTGAGCTTTCCTGCCCGTACTGCCAGTGTCAGCCGTATTACACGTGAAACCGATATTAGCGTACAGGTGTGGTTGGATGAGAACGGTGAAAACCAGATCAGCACCGGATTGGGCTTTTTCGACCACATGCTTGATCAAATTGCCACCCATGGTGGTTTTCGCATGAATATTGCCGTCAGCGGCGATTTGCACATTGATGATCACCACACCATTGAAGATACCGCGTTAGCACTCGGGCAGGCGCTACGACAAGCACTCGGTAACAAACGTGGTATCGGCCGGTTTGGGTTTGTGCTGCCGATGGATGAGTGTCTGGCGCGTTGCGCGCTCGATCTCTCCGGCCGCCCTTACTTGAAATTCAAAGCTGATTTTAACCGTGATCAGGTCGGGGATCTGAGTACTGAAATGGTGCAGCACTTTTTCCGTTCACTCACCGACAGCCTAGGCTGCACCTTGCACCTAAAAACCAAAGGCAAAAATAGCCACCACATGGTAGAGAGCCTGTTCAAAGCGTTTGGCCGTACACTGCGTCAGGCCATTCACATGCAGGGTGATGCACTGCCAAGCTCAAAAGGAGTTTTGTAGATGCCACAACAGACTCCACAAACTCATGTGGTGATTATCGATACTGGCTGTGCCAACCTCGCCTCAGTCTATTTTGCGGTGCAAAAACTCGGCTACCACCCGGTTATCAGTAAAGAAGCCGATGTGATCCTCACTGCCGATAAACTGCTGCTGCCCGGTGTGGGTACGGCCAGTGCTGCCATGGAACAGCTGTATGATCGCAACCTGATCGCGCTGATCAAAGCCTGCACCCAACCGGTATTAGGGATCTGCCTAGGCATGCAACTAATGGCCGAATATTGCGAAGAGGGTAATACCGATACCCTCGGCGTGATCCCTGATACCTCAGTTTTGCAAATGACCGATTTTGGCCTGCCACTGCCTCATATGGGTTGGAATCGTGTGTATCCCAAAGCGGGTCACCGTCTGTTTAACAATATAGCCGATGGCGAATATTTTTACTTTGTTCACAGTTATGCGATGCAGATCAGTAACCACACGATTGCTCAGTGTCATTACGGTGAAGCCTTTTCTGCGGCAGTACAACAAGATAATTTTTACGGTGTGCAGTTTCACCCTGAACGATCCGGTAAAGCCGGTGCCCAGTTACTGAAAAACTTTCTGGAGATGTAACAAGGATGATTATTCCCGCACTGGATCTGATCGATGGCAAAGTCGTGCGCCTATTACAGGGTGATTATGACCACAAAACCGAATATCACACCGACCCTGCTGAACGCCTGCAAACCTATCAGCAAGCGGGGGCACAATGGCTGCATCTGGTCGACCTGACCGGTGCAAAAGACACCAGTCAGCGCCAGTTGGCGTTAATTGCCAAGCTAATTGCCGCAACACCGGCTAATGTTCAGATTGGAGGTGGTATCCGCACTGAACAGGATGTTGCCGATTTACTGGCAGCAGGGGCAGCACGCGTTGTAATAGGTTCAACTGCGGTACGCAATGTCACTGAAGTGAAACGCTGGTTCTCACTGTTCGGCCCTGAACGGCTGGTGCTAGCACTTGATGTTCGTATCGGCAGTGATGAGGTCAAGCGTGTTGCCATCAGCGGCTGGCAACACGACTCGGGTATCGCCATTGAAACCTTGCTTGAAGAGTACCAAACCGTTGGGCTCAAGCACGTGCTGTGCACCGATATCTCGCGTGACGGCACGCTGTCAGGATCAAACGTTCGCTTATACCGTGAACTGGCGGCACGTTTTCCATACATCGCGTTTCAATCTTCCGGCGGAATCGGATCACTGGCCGACATTCGTGCTCTGCGCGGCAGCGGTGTAACCGGTGTCATTGTCGGGCGCGCCTTACTCGAAGGCAAATTCAACACTGAGGAGGCGATTGCATGCTGGCAAAACGGATAATTCCCTGTTTGGATGTGCGCAACGGGCAAGTGGTCAAAGGCGTGCAGTTTCGCAATCACGAAATTATTGGCGATATCGTCCCGCTGGCACAGCGCTACGCCGCAGAGGGTGCCGATGAACTGGTGTTCTACGATATCACCGCCTCTTCTGATGGGCGTACCGTTGATAAAAGTTGGGTGTCAAAAGTCGCAGAAGTGATCGATATTCCTTTCAGTGTTGCCGGTGGAATTCGCACCGCGGAAGATGCCGCACAGATTCTTGCCTTCGGAGCCGATAAGATTTCAATCAACTCACCAGCACTGGCTGACCCTACATTGATTACACGGCTGGCCGATCGCTTTGGTGTGCAGTGTATCGTGGTAGGCATTGATACTTGGTACGACGAGGCCAGCAACAGCTATCAGGTCTATCAATTTACCGGAGATGAAGCTCGAACCCGCGCAACCGCGTGGCATACGCTAGACTGGGTTAACGAGGTTCAGCAACGTGGTGCAGGTGAGATTGTACTTAACATGATGAATCAAGACGGTGTCCGACGCGGTTATGACATTCGCCAGTTGCAACAAGTGAGAGAGGTGTGCCGTGTTCCGTTAATCGCTTCCGGCGGTGCGGGGCGTAATGAGCATTTTCTTGAGGCATTCCGCGATGCGGATATTGACGGAGCGCTGGCTGCATCAGTATTCCATAAACAGATCATCAATATTGGTGATCTCAAAGAGTACCTCTTCAAACAAGGTGTGGAGATCAGATTGTGCTAACTGAACAGCAACGCGCAAATATTAACTGGGAGAAAGTAAACGGGCTGCTCCCAGCCATCGTCCAGCATGCTCAAAATGGTCAGGTATTAATGCTGGGTTACCTTAATCAAGAGGCGTTAGAGAAAACGCTGGAAACGAAACAGGTCACCTTTTTCTCGCGCACCAAGCAACGTTTATGGACAAAAGGTGAAACCTCAGGCCATATCCTGTGGGCGACCAAAATGGCCATTGATTGCGATAACGATACGCTGCTGATTTTAGCTGAACCGCACGGAGCTACCTGCCATCTGGGTACCGATAGCTGTTTTGAAGATGTCGCAGTTGAACCGGATCTCATTTTCCTCAGCAAACTTGAAGCGCAATTAATGGCGCGGAAAACGGTTGATCCAGAAACATCATATACCGCACGTTTATATGCCAAAGGCACGAAACGTATTGCGCAAAAAGTGGGTGAAGAAGGCGTTGAAACCGCACTCGCTGCGGTTGCCGGTGATAAAAATGAGTTAATCAATGAATCAGCAGATTTGCTCTATCACCTGATGGTTTTACTGCAAGATCAAGATTTACAGTTGCGTGATGTCATCAAACGCCTGCGTGAACGCCAGCGTTGATATGCGGTAACCGATCATCTGCCAACATACTCAGTGTTCGCGCATAATGAGCACACTGAGTATGTTATTTACGTATTTGCGCGGTATTTATCGCTTTTACTACTTCCTCTCATAGCTCATAGCTCATAGCTTTGACTCCTGCAATATACCGCTCACCTTTGCACACTACAAAAAAATCACCTTTTATGCACTAAAGAATGATTTTTATGCACTAAAAGCATCAATGTTCAGATAACCTTATGGTGATAAAACCCCGTCATACCTTGTAGCAGAGTGTACCGCTGGCTGGATAACATCAGTACTCTATTATCGCTCAATAGCATGCTCAATACTGTATCTAGACAAAAGGCTATTTGCTGTTTATCCATAGATAATAAAAATAGTTAAAATAACAATGAATAAGATAACAGAGCGTAAGATAACCCATAAGATAAACAGTAGGATAACGCTGGTACAGCAGAGGCTTGAAACAAGTAAACAAGGGCTAGTGCAGCCTGTACTTGCCTTACGGTAATTACCACCTATACATAATAATTTACTGCATAATTATGTATTGCATAGTTATGTAAATCTATTTACTATCAGATTAATTACCCATTATTCATAAAAAGCGCATGAGTATTCAATTAACTGACGTAAATTGTTTTTACGGTGATCATCAGGCATTGCACAACATCAGCTTCAACTGCCCGCAAGGTGAAACGCTCGTGCTGCTTGGCCCTAGTGGTGCAGGCAAAAGCTCTCTACTGCGGGCATTAAATCTGCTGGAAGTACCGCGCAACGGCACACTACAGATTGCCGGGCATCAGTTTGAACTGACAAAAGCGCCCGACAGTAAAGCCGTGCGCGAGTTACGGCAAAATGTGGGCATGGTGTTTCAACAATATAATTTGTGGCCACACCTGACCGTGTTAGAAAATCTAACCGAAGCCCCCTGCCGAGTTTTAGGCTTAAGCAAAGAGCAAGCACAGCAGCGCGCAGATACGTTATTAGCGCGCCTGCGCTTAACGCCGTATGCCAGCCGTTATCCCCTGCACCTTTCTGGCGGGCAACAACAACGAGTTGCAATTGCCCGCGCTCTGATGATGGAGCCCCAAGTGCTACTGTTTGATGAGCCTACCGCAGCGCTTGACCCTGAAATTACCGCACAAGTGGTTTCGATTATTAAAGAGTTGGCGCAAACTGGCATTACACAAGTTATTGTCACGCATGAAGTTGAAGTAGCCAAAAAAGTTGCCAGTCGGGTGATTTATATGGAGCAGGGCCACATTATAGAACAGGGTGATGCACACTGTTTCTCTGCACCAAAAACAGCTGAATTTGCGGGATATTTGTCACACTGAGTCTATTTTATTTTCTGTCTACAAGGAGTTCACCATGAAAAAATTACTGACGGCTGCCCTGTTAACTAGCAGCGTATGCGCAGGATTCAGCACCTCAGCACTGGCGACAGAAACGATCCGTTTTGCCATGGAAGCCACCTACCCACCTTTTGAATCGACCAACGAAAAAAATGAAATTGTCGGTTTTGATGTGGATTTGGCTAAAGCCTTATGTGCCGAACTCAAAGCGGAGTGTACATTTAGCAATCAGGCATTTGACAGCCTGATCCCCGGCCTGAAATTTCGCCGTTACGATGCCGCTATTTCAGCCATGGACATTACCGATGATCGCCTAAAGCAGGTTGATTTCACCAAACCTTACTACGATAACGCGGCCATTTTTATCAGCCAGAAAGGTAAATTTGCCGACGTTAGCGCGCTGAAAGATAAAAAAGTGGGCGTACAAAACGGTTCAACACACCAAACCTATATCAATGAGCAGATGAAAGATCTGAAAGCCGTGCCTTATGGCAGCTATCAAAATGCGGTAATTGATATGAAAAATGGCCGAGTTGACACAGTATTTGGTGATACCGCGGTTATCGCTGAGTGGCTGAAACAAGACAACAAACTGGCTCCTGTCGGCCAGCCGGTGACTGATAAAGCCTATTTTGGTCAGGGTTTTGGCATTGCGGTTAATAAAGGCAACACCGCACTGCTCACACAGCTTAATACAGCACTTGATACCTTGCATGCCAACGGTACTTATCAATCCCTCTACAACAAGTGGTTTAAATAAGAGACGATGGCGGGAAACGAATTTCTACAACTCCTTTGCATGGCGGCCGGTATGACTATCGGCCTGGCGCTTGCCTCACTGGTCATCGGCCTGTTGCTGGCGCTTATTTTTGCCGTGCTCGAATCATCACGCTGGAAAGTGGTCAGTATCCCCGCCAGTACGCTTATCACCGTATTACGCGGCTTGCCCGAAATACTAGTGGTACTGTTCATCTATTTTGGCTCAACCCAAGTGCTGTTTTTGATCACTGACAATTATGTGGATCTCAGCCCATTTTGGTGTGGTGCGGTGGCATTGGCCATTATATTTGCCTCGTATGCCTCACAAACCTTACGCGGAGCACTCAAAGCCATTTCAGCCGGACAGTGGGAATCAGGTGCGGCACTGGGTATGCGCCCGTGGAGTATTTTTACCCGCCTGATTTTACCGCAAGTTTGGCGACATGCTCTGCCGGGGTTAGGTAATCAGTGGCTGGTGCTGCTTAAAGATACCGCGCTGGTTTCCCTTATCGGCGTGAATGAGTTAATGCGTCAGGCACAAACCATTGCCACCTCAACGTGGCAGCCATTTACATGGTTTGCAGCGGCGGCAGTGTTGTACTTGGTGATTACCTTAATCAGCCAGTTCTTATTGCAGCGTCTTGATCGCTACGTTACCCGCTTTGAGAGGAGTGCTGCCTGATGTGGAGCTACTTTCCAACCCTGATGCAAGGGCTGCAAACCAGCTTATCACTGACTGTGTGCGCGCTGCTGATTGGTTTTACACTGGCTGTGCTGTTCACACTGGTGATGGCCGGTAATAACCGCCCGTTACGCTGGCTGACCAAAGGCTATCTGGCGCTATTTACTGGAACACCATTACTGATCCAGATATTCCTGATCTATTACGGCCCGGGGCAGTTTGATGCTCTGCGTAACAGCGCGCTTTGGCCGCTGCTCTCTGAACCTTGGTTTTGTGCCATGATAGCCTTAGCGCTCAACAGCGCGGCATACTCCACACTGCTGTTTTATGGTGCGGTAAAAGCCATTCCCGCCGGACAGTGGCAAGCGTGTAGCGCACTGGGAATGAATCGTCGGCAAACTCTACGTATTTTACTCCCCTTTGCACTAAAACGGGCTCTGCCTTCCTACTCCAATGAAGTGGTTTTGATCTTTAAAGGCACATCACTGGCTAGCACCATTACGATTATGGATATCATGGGTTATGCGCAGCAACTCAATGCGCAAACTTACGATACACTGGCTGTTTTCGGCATGGCTGGCGTGATTTATCTAGCGGTTAACGGTGTGTTGACACTGTCAATGCGGGCACTTGAAAAGCGGATGCTGGCATTTGAGCAACGGTAACGATGCTGATGGCAAGGTATCGCCTGATGAAGGGCTACACTCACCCCAATTTCTGCTACCATAAGCACAGAAATTCCCTTTTAAAAAGTGAGAGCGCCCATGAGCCAGTTAGGACAAGATCTGCAAGCTAACATTGATCTGTTTGTTGCACAAAGCCAGCAGACCGGACAAGTATGGGGTTTGTGCCAAGATGAAGTAAATTGGCTCTCTATGGAGTCAAGCCAGTTTGAAGATGGTGAAGTCATGCCATTTTGGTCGAATGAAGCCGATGCTCGTGTACATTGCGATGACGAGTGGGCTGAATTTGTTCCAACCGCTATTCCGCTTAATTTGTTTGCCAATGAGTGGTTGTTAACACTGGCTGAAGATGGCGTTCTGCTAGGCCTAAACTGGAACTCAGATCTTGAAGGCGATGAGTTAGAGCCTGAAGCTGTCGCACAACGTTTTATCTAATCTGATAACCTGATCTTACCCGCTTTTTAGGGTGATTGGGCTGCACCATGATCAAGCTACACACTCAACCGGCCTGTTAATTTACTGACAGGTCGGTTCAGTCATCTGCCAAAATCGCGCTAAGTTAAGACGTTGATACCCTGAAGAGACCGCTCAGATGTACTACGTCAATTATATTTCACCACTCGGTGAGCTGCTACTGGTTGCCGACCGCCACGGTTTACGCCACTTATACCTGCCAAGTGAACAGCAGAGTGTTAACCCGCTATGGCAGCAAGAGACCATCAGGCCACTGCAATTGGCTACTGACTTTCTCAATGACTATTTTGCTGGCCTTGCGCCTTCCCCTGACCGCCTGCTACTAGCACCTGTCGGCACGCCGTTCCAACAACAAGTCTGGCAACAACTGCTGGCTATTCCGTATGCACAAATATCAAGTTATGGGGCAGTGGCAAAGAGTATCGGTAATCCGAAGGCTGTACGTGCCGTTGGCGGCGCTATTGGTGCAAACCCGCTGGCTATTATTATTCCGTGCCATCGGGTGCTGGGAAAAGATCGCTCACTTACCGGATACAGCGGCGGGTTACCCATTAAAACCGCCCTGTTAACGCTCGAAGGTATCAGCTGGCATGAAAAGCCCTAACGGGCTTTTTTTCCGGTCACATAGCCGATATCAAACCCGCTTAAGTAAACCAATAACTTCATAGTGAGCCGTATGCGGAAACATATCAAATAACTGCATTTTTTCGACCTGATACTGCTGCGCCCCACTGTTTAAACGCACAATATCTTCTGCCATAGTATTGGCATTGCAGCTAGAGTACACAATATAATCGGGCCCCATGGTTGCCAGATAATCGCATAATGCCTGCCCGATACCCCGACGTGGCGGGTTAACCAATACCAGATCTGGAACATTTTCACGGTTTTTTACGCGATCACTTTCATCGCCGGCTTCACTTTGCCACTCTTTATGATGTACACCATGATCTACCTGATGGAGATCTTCTTGATCACTCTGATGATTGCATGCAAAAGCACTAGAATCGAGTGCCTGAAAGTGAACATCAGATAAACCCAGTTGTTTCGCAGAAGCACGCGCGCAGTCAATCGCCTCGGATGAGATCTCTATTCCAGTAAGTTTCATCTCAGGGGTTGCACAGTGCAAGCCAAATCCGCCAACGCCACAGAACAGATCCCACAGTGAATTGACCGGCAATGCCTGCACCCAATCGCGGGCAGTGGCATATAACCGTGCCGCAATCTGCGGATTGGTCTGGAAAAAACTGCGCGGGCGGATAGAGAGCGGAACATGGTTGAACTGCTCAGACAGGCTGTGATCATCGGTCAGCATAATCTCTTGCTCACCCTCTAAAATCGCCATGTGTACCGGCTGAATATTCACCGAGATCACCCGCAATTGCGGCAACTGCGCTTGTAGCCACGGCAACTCACGGCGGATCAACGCTAGTTTTTGGTCTGATTTAACCACAAAACGCAGCATAAACTCACCATTCGCCGCACTTTGTGTTAGCAGGATAAACTTTAACTCACCGCGCCGACGAGCAACGTTATACGGCGTTAAACCGGCACGGCCAATAAACTGTTTTATTGCCGGAAACAGCGCCTTAAAATCGGCGTTATACAGCGGACAATCCGACAAATCAACCGCTATACCGTCGGCATTGACGATACCCAAAATCGGGCGCTCGACCGCACCGCTGACCACCATTTTAGCTTTGTTGCGAAAGGCCTGTTCAGCACTGCGCACCGCAGGTAACCACTGTTGTACCGGAATAGCAGAAAACAGTGTTTCCAGCGCCTGCTGTTTAAGTGCCAGTTGCTCGGTATAGGGCTTATCTAGCCAATGACACGAACGACATTCGCCGGCCTGAAAATGCGCACAGAACATGAAAACCTCAATCAAGTTACAGCAAGTACAATGAGGGGCAGGATTCTACCCCCTCATTGTACTTGCTGCAAAGAGCAGACAACAATGTTACTGACCGTAAAGCTTCAAGAGAGATCCCTACTTTAAGAGATCTCTCTTTGTTTACGCTAAGAGGTTGTCTTCAACTCAACTACTATGAGCTGTCACTCAAACTGTCGCTCACTACCACCTATCACTGTAACTGCTCTAAACGCTGACGCTTTTCAGCGCGCGCCATCAGCCACCATGAGATCATCCCCAGCACCCCGACGGCCAGAATAATCAGAGTGGCCAATGCATTGATTTTCGGGCTAACCCCCATGCGGACACTGGAAAAAACCATCATCGGTAATGTAGTAGAGCTCGGGCCAGAGACAAAACTGGAGATCACCAATGTATCGAGTGATAAGGTAAACGCCAGCAACCAGCCTGATACCAATGCCGGAATGATCAATGGCACGGTAATGATGAAAAAGACCTTCAGCGGAGGTGCGCCCAGATCCATCGCCGCCTCTTCCAGTGAGCGGTCAAGATCGCGTAAACGGGCACTGACCACAACGGCAACATACGAGGTACAAAAGGTGACATGTGCCAGCCAAATAGTCATTGCACCACGTTGCTCTGGCCAGCCAAGCCACTGGCTCATTGCCACAAACAGTAGCAGCAGTGATAAACCGGTGATCACTTCTGGCATCACCAGCGGTGCTGTCAGCATAAATGCAAATGATGTCTGGCCGGTAAAACGCCGGAAACGGGTCATCACAAAAGCGGCCATCGTACCCAGTATCACCGCCGCAGATGCAGCAGCCGTGGCGATGGTCAGGCTTAGCCAAACAGCATCCATCATCGCCTGATCAGCAAACAGCTCTCCGTACCATTTGGTTGACCAACCGGCCCAAACCGTGACTAAGCGCGAGCTATTGAATGAGTAAATCACCAGCATCAGCATCGGCGCATACAAAAAAGTCAGGCCGATGGTCAGAATCACGGCTTTCCAACGGCTTTTAATGACAGGAACGCTGTTCATCAGTGCATCTCCTGATTCTGGTGTTTATGAAACCACATAATCGGCAAGGCTAGGATCAGCAACATGACAATGGCCACGGCAGAGGCAACCGGCCAGTCTCGGTTATTAAAGAACTCCTGCCACATCACCCGCCCGATCATAATACTGTCAGGCCCACCCAACAGCTCAGGGATCACAAACTCCCCCACCGCCGGAATAAAGACCAACATTGAACCGGCAATAATGCCGCCTTTTGTCAGCGGTAATATCACCGAAAAGAAGGTTTTAAACGGGCGAGCACCCAAATCAGAAGCGGCCTCAACCAGTGAATAATCCACTTTTTGCAGCGCAGTATATAAAGGCAAAATCATAAACGGCAGATAGGCATACACAATACCGATGTACACGGCAAAATCGGTATGCAACATCGGTAACGGTTGATCAATAATACCAGTCCATAACAGGAAGTTATTGATAATACCGTTATTTTTCAGCAACCCGATCCACGCATAAACCCGAATTAAAAATGATGTCCAAGAGGGCAGCACAATCAATAGCAGCAAGATATTTCGTGTAGATGGCGTGCTGTGTACGATAGCCCACGCTATCGGGTAGCCCATCAGCAAGCAGATAATGGTCGATACCGCAGCAATGCGCAGTGAGTGCAGATAGGCATCAACATACAGCGGGTCTTCCACCAGATAGCTGTAATTGGCCAGATTCAGGCTCAGCGTCAGTTTGCCATCCAGCCAACTTAGCAGATCAGTGTATGGCGGAATCGCCACCTGCATCTCGGCAAAACTTATCTTAAAAACGATCAAAAAGGGGATCAGAAAAAAGATCAGCAACCAGAGATAAGGGGCGGCAATAATCCCCTGACGACCGCTGATCCCTTTCTGAATTAGATATTGCCGTGATAGATAGTGTCTCATCCTTGACTCCTCAATCAGGCGGTCAGTACAACGCCGCTGTCGGCATTCCAGAACAGGCGGACTTCATCGCCCCATGTCGGCATTCCCCGACGATAGCGGCAGTCATTTTGCAATTGGGCGATCAATATCATGCCGCTGTGCAGGCGCACATGATAGATAGAGAGGTCTCCCAGATAGGCAATGTTGACCACTTCACCCACCGCAAAGTTACAACCATCTTCAGGCACATCATCACACAGCGCGATCTTCTCCGGCCGCAGTGCAACCATCACCGGCACATCGGCGGTAATTTTCACCTCTTGTTCCACTTTCAGCGGGTGCATTAAACCCGGGCTGCGCACTATGTAGTGTTCATCACTCTCTTCTTGCAGCATGCACTCAAACACGTTAATACTGCCGATAAACTCGGCACTAAAGCGGCTGTTCGGGTACTCGTAGACCTCTTCGGGTTCACCGATTTGCACGAATTTCCCGCGGTTCATAATTGCAATGCGTCCGGCCATGGTCATGGCCTCTTCCTGATCATGCGTCACCATCACGCAGGTTGCCCCGACTCGCTCTAAAATATCAACCACTTCCAGCTGCATCTGATCACGCAGTTTTTTATCCAGTGCGCCCATCGGCTCATCAAGCAACAATAATTTTGGCCGCTTGGCCAGACTACGAGCCAATGCAACCCGCTGACGTTGCCCACCGGAAAGCTGATGTGGCTTGCGCGCCGCAAACTCACGCATGTGTACCAAATCGAGCATTTCTGCCACACGTTTGGCTATCTCGTGTTTTGGCATTTTGTCTTGCTTCAAACCAAACGCAATATTCTGTTCTACTGTCATGTGCGGGAACAGTGCGTATGACTGAAACATCATATTAATCGGCCGTTTATAGGGTGGTACGGCCGATAAATCCTGCCCGTCGATAAAAATCTGCCCACTGGTTGGGGTTTCAAAACCGGCCAACATACGTAAAAGCGTTGATTTACCGCACCCTGATGCCCCTAACAGGGCAAAAATTTCACCTTTGTAGATGGTCAAATCAACATCATCAACGGCAAATGTGCCGTCAAAAGATTTGGTCAGATTACGGATCTCAAGTAAGGGGGTTTTCAGTTTTAGGGCTTTTATCTGAGGGCGTGACATGGTCTCTTTCACTGGAAGGGTTCTCCTCATACTGCAAAAAACCGTTAATAATCCATTATCAACACAGTGTGTAACGGCAAAATATCGGGTAATCCGGAATTTTTGCGCACTAAGCAAGCTAATCATGCTAACTAGCCACAAGATAGCGACATACCCAGATCGCGGGCATGTCGATTCATCAGTTAACTCTCTAGCAAACGTATTTGCCTCGATTTAATACTGGTTTCAAATTAAACCGTGGAAAATTACTGCTTATGTGCCACTTTTTACCCGAGTCCAAGAACGGGTAATTACACGGTCAACTTTCGGATCTTTCACTGTCAGGGTAAATAACTTATTACGCGCCTCTGCTGATGGGTAAATGCCTTGATCGTTACGAATATCGGCTTGAACCAGCGGTGTTGATTTAGCATTACCATTGGCGTAGTACACGGTATCGGTCACCGAGGCGATAACATCGGGTTGCAGCAGATAGTTAATAAAGCTATAGGCTTCATCGGTATTTTTGGCATCTGCCGGAATCGCTAACATATCAAAAAAGGCCAGAGCGCCCTGTTTTGGAATGCTATAACCAATGTTCACACCATTCTTAGCCTCTTTCGCGCGATTGGCGGCCTGCTTCACATCCCCCGCCCAGCCGATAGTGACGCAAATATCACCGTTTGCCAGATCATTGATGTATTGTGATGAGTGGAAGTAGGTAATATTTGGCCGCAGCTTTAGCAGCAAATCCGTCGCTTCCCCTGAATACTCTTTCGGATTGGTGCTGTTAGGGTCTTTTCCTAAATAATTCAGTACGGTGGCATACACTTCACTTGGGGCATCTAAAAAAGCAACGCCACAGGTTTTGAGTTTGGCCAGATTTTCCGGTTTAAAAATCAGATCCCAACTGTCTACTGGTGCATCTTCCCCCAATGCCGCTTTCACTTTATCAATGTTGTAACCAATGCCGGTGGTTGCCCACAAATAAGGTACACCATAGGTATTATCAGGATCATGCTTAGTCAGCATTTTAAGCAGTTCAGGGTCAAGGTTGGCATAATTAGGCAGCTTGGTTTTATCCAGAGGCTTAAAAACACCGGCTTTAATTTGGCGCTCAAGAAAACTCGCTGAAGGCACGACAACATCAAAGCCCGTGCTGCCGGCCATCAGTTTACCTTCGAGCACTTCATTAGAATCAAAGACATCGTAAACAACTTTAATCCCCTGACTTTTTTGGAAATTTGCCAAGGTATCAGGGGCGATATAGTCTGACCAGTTGTAGACATGTAGCGTTTTATCTTCTGCATGTGCAGCAGAAACCGTTAACAACAGGGCCGTTAAGGCAGTTTTTGCCCATGCACATGTATTATTTTTAGCGATAAATCCCATCACCGAGAGCCTCCCTGCTCAACTGACCACATTGAATACACATAAAAACAGCAGTTGTTAGAATAACGCTGTATGAATGTTAAGACCAGAACGTAGCCTGAAAACAACAGCATCAAAGATAAATAACCGTAATTACTTGATCACCTGTTGAAAAATAGACAGTTTGTAGTGAAATGTAGGGATATAAGAGCACTTATACAGCAGGTTATCGCAGGGAAAGGCGAACGTAAGTTGGCAATAAAAGAGCCGATACTCAGTGAGTGATACAGAGAGATGAAGAGATAATTAATTGATTTTTAATCTTTATTATTTCTATTTACGAGAAAAAAAAGACTATCCGGAAGCGAAATCACACTTCCGGTATCTGGTTATCAGTGCAGGATTTTATCCTGATCAGAGATCTCATCTTCTTCAGGAAAGAACAGATAGCCTTTGCGTTTCACTACATCAATAAACTGCTCAATTTGCTCTTCTGTTTGCTTAATAAAAACAAGCAATTGAGCGGTAGTAATACCCGCAGCAGCAGTCAGTGAATGCGTAATGATAAGTTTAGGCAGATTATCGTCTTGCACATCAACAAAGCCATTAATCAGCGAGTACTGCGCATTAATCTCACTCAACTCGGCAACCAGTGGCAACAAGCCGGTTGGCCGAACTTCAGATGCAGATGAGAACACTAAAATATGCTGTTCAAGCAGATCAATTTTTGCATCAAAAATGCCATTGATATTTTGCATATGCGGCAAATGCAGTGCTAAGCACGATTCGCACTCAAAATAATCAATGCCCAATTGGGTTAGCCACTGTTTCAACAGATCAAGATCGGGAACAGCAAGTTCGGAAACCGGTAGTGTGCTCATACAACGCTTATTGTTGTGATTATCATTGGGATAGCTTACGGAATCAGCCCCTATTTATCTATCTTTAATGGTCTGATTTCGTACTCAGCCTTGATGGCCCTCACCTTTTAGCTATTTTATATTCGAAAATTCCTTATCAGCATCTATGCTTTATTTATCAGTTAGGCAATTCTCTGATAAAAAGATTTATATACGATATACAGTGTCGGTGTTGCTGTATATATGCTAAAAATTGGTATATGTGAAGATAACGCTATAATTGAAAAACAGAGCGTGTGTTTTGTTGGTATGAAGGAGTCGGTATGGATCTTACCCGTTTTGCACAAATGGACAGCAATATGCTGTTTAGCATCGTAAATATGAAGTTACGTAATGAGTTCGACAATATTTATGAACTGGCTCAGGCGTATGAAATTGATGCAGCTGCGCTCTGTGAAAAACTAGAACACGGTGGTTTTCACTACCACGCTGAATTTAATCAATTCCGCTCGGTGTAATACAATGCGAGTGATTTATTCTTTTGGCACGCGAGCACTGTAACGCCCATAACTGCTGCTCAACATACTCTATCATCAGTGTGGCCAGATCAATGCCGGTACAGCGCTCAATGCCTTCAATACCGGGCGAGGCATTAACTTCCATCACCAGCGGACCGCGTGCTGAACGCAGAATATCAACACCGGCGACATGCAACCCGATAGCCTGTGTCGCGCGTACGGCTATCTCCTGTTCAGCCACCGAGAGTTCAACCGCCTCTGCCGAGCCGCCACGGTGTAAATTAGAGCGAAACTCACCGGCTTTGGCCTGCCGCTTCATGGCCGCCACCACGCGATTACCGATTACAAAACAACGGATATCCATGCCCTGTGACTCGGCAATGTACTCTTGTAGCACTATATTGGCCTGTAAACCCCGAAAAGCATCAGCCATACT
The DNA here is from genome assembly GCF_056522795.1 of Plesiomonas sp. ISS29. NCBI lineage: Bacteria > Pseudomonadati > Pseudomonadota > Gammaproteobacteria > Enterobacterales > Enterobacteriaceae > Plesiomonas > Plesiomonas sp. ISS29. The sequence continues at coordinate 1,627,927 of NZ_JAWRZQ010000001.1, read as the reverse complement.
CTCTGCTGCCGCATCACTTTCAGCCAGCACCACGCCGATCCCCTGTGAACCTTCGATTTGTTTGATCACTAACGGAGCATGCCCCAACTGCTGTATCGCGGTAGAAATATCTTCCGCGCCATGTGCAAAGCAGGTTGAAGGCACGGCCACACCGCTGGCGGCTAAACATTGCAAACTATGTAGTTTATCTCGCGCGCAACAAATAGCCGCAGAGCCATTTAGGATATAGCTTCCCGCCAGCTCAAACTGCCGCACAATACTGCTGCCGTAAAATGCCGTGGCCGGCCCAATCCGCGGGATCACCGCATCAAAAACAGCTAACGGCTTACCGGCATAATGCACGTCCAGCGACGGTAATTCTAACGCAGCGCCATCAGTACGAAGGTGAAGATGGCAGCGCAGAGGATCTATCACCTCGGCATCAATACCACGCTGTTGCGCGGCATGCAGTAAACGCTGGCTAGAGTACAGACGCTCATCACGTGAAAGAATCGCTATTTTCATGATTTAACGCGTGATCCAACCCTGTGCATGCAGATAGTCGAGCATAAACGGGCGAGTCTCTTTGCTCAGTGTAGCTTCCACATGCTGGCTCCAATTCTGCAATTTGATATTACTGCCCCGCGCACGGTAGTAAGCTTCAATCTCAGCATCATAAGCTTGCAGTGCCGCCGGATCGATCGGCTGATAATGGTTGGTATGCAGCATAATGGTTTGCGGCAAGCGAGGTTTACGCTGTGGATCTTGTGCTGGATAGCCAAGACACAAACCAAACAGCGGGATCACCTGCTTTGGCAGTTGCAGTGCATCAGTAACACCCTGTATATGGTTACGCAATCCGCCAATAAATACACCACCTAACCCGAGTGATTCTGCTGCCAACAGTGCATTTTGCCCCATCAGTGCCGAATCTATCGCCCCCGTGAGTAGCTGCTCTGCAAACCCGAGCTGAGCATCAGGGTAAATCTGCTGATGGCGATTAAAGTCAGCACAAAAAACCAGAAACTCAGGCGCTTGCGCGACATATTGTTGCTCACCCGACAAGCTCACCAGCTGTTGACGCAATGCTGTATCAGTCACTCGGATAATGCTGACCATCTGCAAAAAGCTCGATGTTGACGCAGCGCGCGCGGCATCAATAATTGCATTCAGTTGCTCAGTGCTCAATGTATGATCGGTAAACTTACGGATAGAGCGGTGCGCTAAGATGAGATCAATGGTCGGTGTCATTGTCGGTTTCCTTACGATTTTTTTTACGCTCTTCAGCTGATGAGTGATTAAAATGGGGTTTAACCCACTGATCAACCTGACTAAACCAGCCTGATACCAGATACAGACCTGCCGGTAACATCAGCAACACGCCGATAATAATTAATACCACACCCTGCTCTTGAGCATCAAAAAATGCCGGCAGCAGAGTATTTTGTTTTATCTCGAAATACCCCAACACAAGGGCAATAAAGCCAAGAATCTCACTCAACACCAGTGGCCACGGTAACACTGGTTTTCTTTCAGATTTATCCATAATGACGGATTGCCGTATTGTTGCTGCATACTTCAAATCATAAGACCCAATGGGTGATGAATTCAATCAAAACACAACAGAAAATCGATTTTAGGATAAAAAGCACACTCTATTAACAAGTTGAATATTACGATTTGTCTTACTGATAAAAAAACATGCAGGTTATTAAGTAATTAGCGCGTATCACGCTGCATAACGCGGTATTATTGTTGATGTTAATCATCACCCCATACACGCTGCATCACTAAACCCATTCGAAGTGTTTTCATAAATAAATAGGCTATTTTTATTGATCTAGATCACATAAAACCACCCATAAATGTTAATTTATAATTAATTTATCGTGATAAAAAGCACATAGAAAAAGCAAAAATGATCATTCACTGATCAATAAATAAGCATTCCATCACAAATAAAAATAATTATTCGTAATTGATAATATCAAATAAGACAAATTTAAACTTATTGTCAGTAATAAAGCCAAAAATAGAATAATTTGCTTAATGTGATTTCAGCCGTATAATCAGTACAGATTTTGAGCAATACCACGCCATTACACGACGGTAATTCATTCAGGTAATATTGAGAGAATCATATTATATTGACTAAAACAGTGAGGTATTTAATCATTATCCGTTACTTTAGTCATGAATCATCATCGGTATATACCCACAAATAAATACTGTAATCTTTATCTATTATTCGTATAGAAACTGAAACGTCATACACACATTATATTATAGACACACCACTGTCATAATAGCACCGTAGAACTAACAACAGACAAATAGGCAATCAACCACCCAATATAACTAATAGTATTTTTAAGGATGAATCTATTCGTTTAATTTTATAATGAGGATTGAACCATGGGTTTTAAACGTACTATCACCATATTGATCGCCGCTTTAATTGCCGCATCATCTTTTTTTTCATCCAGTGTATTTGCATCATCCATCAACGGTCTGACAAAAGATGATTTTGTGAATGTCGCCAATGAATATGGCTTGAATCCAAAGTTACTCTATTCTATTGCGGTAGTTGAGTCATCTATGCTCAAAGGCAGTGAAGCAAAACCATGGCCTTATGTTATCAATAAAAATGGTAAGCCCTACTACTTAGAATCAAAACAAGAAGCTGAAAAAACGCTGACCAAACTGATTAGCTCAACCAATAAAAAGAATCTTGATGTGGGGGCTATGCAGGTTAACTTAGGCTGGCACGGCTCACGCGTTGATACACCGGCAGATCTGTTTAATCCACAAGTAAACTTACGTGTCGGGGCTGAAATACTCAAACATGCAATGGCTTCATCACCTGATAATATGAAGCTAGGTATTGGCCGTTACCACTCATGGGATGACTCTCGTGCATTAGGTTATGCAAATAAAGTGATGTCAGTAATGAAAACGGTTTCTATATAGAGCACTTTTCAATTAATTACAGATAGAACATGGCATCTCTTTAATAAAGCACTGTGCATACAGTTCATATCACTGTAAACGTACCGCGTATTATTAAAGACATTAATTACCGTGTATATTAATCCGCGCTAATGGTTCAATCACATTAACGCGGATTTTTTTATTTCTCTAAGACCTCGTTATTTGTAAATAACATCGCTATTGGGTGCAAACTGAGTTGCTTTGAGAGGTGATTTCTTCGCGATATAATCTTTTAGTACCTCAGCATCAACAAACCCAGTATTAACATAACCTGCATTTCCTGCAATATTCGGGTAGCCATCGCCACCCGCAGCATTAAAGCTAGGTACAGTAAAACGGTATGACTTATTCATATCAATGGGCTTACCGGCAATTTTTACATCGTGTACTTTACCGTTTTCAACAACCATTGCAATATTGGCAAACTGTGCGTATGCCCCAGAGTCAACTTTTTTGGTTGCCACAACATTCAGATAATCAATAATATCGCGGCCTTTCATGTCAACATAGCTAACAATATTACCAAACGGCTGCACTTTTAATACATCTTTGTAGGAAATATCACCCGGCTCAATAGAGTCACGAACGCCCCCTGAGTTCATCACACCAAAATCGGCATTCACACGTTCCATATGTGATTTGGCAATCAATTGGCCAAGGTTAGTCTGCTTAAAACGCACAACGCTGCGATCACCTTCGAGTTTTTGGTCAACTTCACCAATTTTAATGCCCAGCTCAGCCTGACCCTTCTCTTGGAATGGTGTCAGCAGCGCCAGCATATCGCTATCTTCTGCTATTGGCGTGCTGTACAACACGTAATCTGATTTGCCATCATCACGCTTTATTTTCTGCTTTAAGTTCACTGGAATAAGGTTATAACTGACTAGCTGTAGCTCACCATTTTTAAACTGATAATCAGCACGGCCAACGTATTTACCCCACTCGTGCGCCTGAACAATCCACGTGCCATTTTGCTGATCTGGCTTACATTCTGCTCCCGGAATATAGCTGTCATTACGGTCATTAACCGCTTCCATACAAACCGGATTTTGTGAGTGCCCGCCAACAATCATGTTTAAATCACCAGCAGGCAACGAGCGCGCTAGCTCAACATCACCCGGCGCATTTGAGCCATGTTGTGCGTTTTGATAATGGCCCATGTGTGTGGCCGCAATAATGACATCTGGTTTTTCATTTTGCTTAAGCTGCGCAATGACATTTTTCGCTTCAATTTTTGGATCTTTAAACAGCGTACCTTTGAGATATTCAGGGTTGCCGATTTTTTGTGTATCCTCGGTGGTTAAGCCGATAACAGCAATTTTAATCCCCTGCTTATCAAACAAGGCATACGGTTTAAACAGACGCTCACCGCTTTTTTCATCATAAATATTGGCAGAAAGCAACGGGAATGTCGCCCATTGCTCTTGTTTGCGCAGAACACTTAACGGGCGATCAAACTCATGGTTGCCTAATGCCATAGCATCGTAACCGATCATTGACATACCACGAAAATCAGGCTCAGCATGTTGTAAATCTGATTCAGGTACGCCGGTATTGACATCGCCACCAGAGAGCAGCAATACCGAGCCACCCGCAGCCTCAACCTCTTTGCGAATCTGCTCTACTAGCGTTTTTTGCGCCGCCAAACCGTATTCACCCTGCTCATTTTTCCAGAAATGGCCATGGTGATCATTGGTGTGCAAAATAGTGAGATTATAGGTTTTGTCTTTTTCCCACGGTTGCGCTTGCACAACGCCGGCGCTTAAAGCAAATGAAACAGCAAGGCTACAAACAGCTATTTTATGAGGAAGAGGGAACATCATGATATCGGCCTTCTTGAATTACGCTATTTATATGCACTTTAATGCATAACTACTGATACTGAGTGCTTATTTATGGATATTCCACGAATAAACTGCGTACTAGTCTAATTTTTTGTGCTGTACAAGGCCTCAGTGAAAACAGTAATTTGTTAATCAGCGCAAGTTTTGATGTCTTTATCCCACAAAATAATGTTTTTTTAGGATCTTAATGCATAAAAAAGGCCTGCAGAATACTCTGCAAGGCCGATAGAGAAGAGTGCGTTGATGGGATGAAACGCAACTTATTGGGGATAAATACTACTTAACCTGAGAAGGTTGCATTTTTACTGGGCGTAACCAGATAAAGAATAGTGCGCTGATGGCAAGAGCCATGCAGTACCATGCATGGGTAACCACATCCAGCGGTGAAAGTTTAAAGCTTGAGGCCAGCAGCAGGGCTTGCGCGCCGTAAGGCAATAAACCCTGCACCACGCAGGAGTAGATATCTAGCACGCTGGCGGCTCGGCGCGGCGCAATATTATTCTCTTCAGCCAGTGTGCGAGCCACACTTCCGCTAACAATAATTGCAACGGTGTTATTTGCCGTGCAGCAATTGGTCAGCGCCACCAGCAGAGCAATACCCAGCTCACCCGCACGGCTATGAGGCTTGCCATTACGGTTTAAATGCTCAATCAGCGTCTGGATATGATGTGCTAAAAATGCCAACCCACCCTGACGTTTCATCAGCTCACTCAAACCGCCAATCAGCATTGATAACAGGAAAATCTCCTGCATTGCGCTGAAACCTTGGTAAATATCACGGGCAAAACCGCTGATATTGTAGGTGTCTGTTGCACCAAAGCCCATTAGCCCGGCGCACACTATGCCAACAGTGAGAACAACAAAGACATTCAGACCTGAAAGCGCCAGTGCCAAAATAACCAGATAAGGCAGCGCCAGCACCCATGAAAACGGCGCAACAGCAGGAACATCTGTTGCCCGCGTAAGGAAAAAGAACAGCAGTAAGGTGGCACAGGCAGCAGGCAGAGCAATGCGGAAATTCTCTTTGAGTTTATCGCGCATGGCACAACCCTGCGAACGGGTTGCCGCAATAGTGGTATCGGAGATGATCGACATGTTATCACCAAACATTGCCCCAGAAAGCACAACGCCCGCCATCAGCGGCAGCGAGATACCGGTAGCTTGTGCGATGCCCAATGCAACCGGAGAGAGTGCCGCAATGGTTCCCATTGATGTGCCCATTGCCGTGGAGATAACCGCAGAGATGAGGAACAAACCCGGCAACAGTGCCCAGCTCGGCAGCACCGAAAGCCCCAGCCCTACCGCAGCATCAACCCCACCGGTTGCCTTGGCTACGGTTGAAAATGCGCCTGCTAACAAATAAATCAGGCACATAGCAATAATATCAGGATGACCCGCGCCATTAATAAAGCGGCCAATAGCGCTGTTCAATGACTCTTTCGCCAGCAGCAGCGAAAGTACAATTGCCGGTAAAATAGCGACCGGTGCAGGCAGTTGGTAAAACGCAAATTCGGTGCCTATCAAGGTATGATAAACCCCAGCACCGATATAAATAGCAAGAAAAACCAGCAGTGGAAGCAAAGCTAAAAAAGAGCGCGATGGAAGATTGTTCTTATTATCTGTCATAGAAACCCGCAACGTCAGGGTGATTAAGTGTCTGACGTAATTTTACGTTGAGACGCATAGAGTTGTAAACATCTGGACGTCTAAACAGCTAAAAATCCATAAACGACTCTGCATGAAACAACTATTAATAAACTAATTGTCATATGTGCCATGATTAATACCCAACAAGGCTCAACGATTATAAAATGCTGCCGATAAACTTCTATATAGCTGGATATCTGGAGTTTTTGTAGTTATGTCTCTCTCTTTTGCTTTGACGTTAAAACAGAAAATTATTGGGATAAGCCTTTTTTCTGTGTTGCTGGTTGCGGGTACTTTGACATGGCAAGCATCGGAAAGGTTGTACAATCAGACACAAAGCGGTATTCGAAGCCGTATTGATTCAACCAGCGCAGCTATTGCCAGTGAAATCGTAACTTGGCAAGAGAACAAGGTGATGCAAATGAAGGGAGTGATTCCATTTGTTTCTGATGCCGTTACTCTGATGCCACACCTAGTTCAGGCTCGAATCAGTGCTGACTTTGATGACATCTACTTTGGCAACGCACAAGGTAGCATGATGAGCTCACGCCCCGAGCGGGATGACAATAACTTTGACCCCCGCTCCCGTAACTGGTATCAAGATGCTGTAAGCCAAAATACACTTGTCGTTTCAAAGCCATATACAGATCCCGTTACCGGTGAAGTTGTGGTCACCTTTTCTCTGCCGGTACAACATAACGGCACTCTGATTGGTGTGCTGGGCGCTGATATAACGTTGAAGCAGCTGCAGGAGACCATTATGCGGTTAGAAGTGGGTAAAAATACCCAAAGCCTGCTAATGACTCCGCAAGGTACGATTATTGCGTATGAAAATACACAGATGATCATGAAACCACTGAGCAGCCTGAATAAGATGTTTACACCTGCACTGCTTGACAACTTATCGACTCAAGGTCAACTCTTCGACCTTGATTTCGAGCAACAAGCTAAATGGCTTGATCTAACTAAAGTGGCTAATACTCATTTAGTATTAGGCTTTATGCTTGATCAGCAAACCGAGATGGCAGACTACCAAAATACGCGCAATCTTTTGCTGAGCATCTCATTTATTCTGACGCTTATCACTGCTGTCTTCCTCATGTTGTTGATGAACTATCTATTCCGCGATCTTAATGCAGTCTCTTCTGCATTAGCAGAGATTGCTGATGGTGAAGGTGACCTGACAGTGCGTATTACCCCACGCACTGATGATGAGGTGGGTAAATTAGCCAAGAACTTTAACCGTTTTGTCGAGCGGCTACAGAAGATCTTGCTGCAAATGCGCGATATTGCAGACAACCTGAATAATCAGGCAACTCACAGCGCGGCCAGTGCCGAAGAGCGAACCCAGCGCATTCATATGCAACAGGGTGAAATTGTCATGGTTGCGACGGCAGTAACTGAAATGTCAGCCGCTACCCATGAAATTGCTGCCAGCGCCGATAAAGCCGCACACGAAGCAGGTAGTGCCGTTTCAACGTGTAAGCAAGGCCATCAGCAAGTAGAGCAGAGCCAGAATTCGATCCGTAAACTGGCCGAAGAAGTTAGCGTTGCTACCGGTGTGATTGATGATTTAAACACCCATGCAGCCAGCATCAGCTCTATTATGATGACCATTCGCTCAATTGCTGAACAGACCAATTTGCTGGCACTCAATGCCGCTATTGAAGCGGCCCGTGCCGGCGATCAGGGACGTGGTTTTGCGGTTGTTGCCGATGAAGTGCGGATGCTTTCACAGCGTACCCACACCTCAACGGAAGAGATTGAGTCAATGATCAATCAGTTGCAGTTATCCACCCGCAAGGCAGTTGATATTATGTCAGGCAGCAGCCATCTGGCTGAAACCAGTGTGCATGATGCGGATGCTGCCGGGGGTAATCTGGTACAGATCAATGATGTGGTTACAGTGATTAACGATATGGCCGCCCACATAGCGACTGCAGCAGAAGAGCAAAGTGCGGTGACCGAAGAGATCACCCGTAATACAGAGTCAATCAAAGAAGCCTCCAATGATTTAGCACAAGAGGCGCATGATGCAGCTAGTCAAGCTGCACAACTGAGCGAATTAGCTTATCAGTTACGCCAAGAAGTCAGCCGTTTTGTACTGTAATACTTGTTCTAAGTTCTAAGCACAGCAAAACCGCAATACGATAAGCAAAAATAGAATAAAAACAGGTAATAAAAAGCCCCGACAGTTAAATACACTGTCGGGGCTTTTTTATATCGCAGCACGCAATGCCGCGCTATATCAATATTTAGCAAGTTGTATCAAGTACTGGGAAATTCTTCACCAGATCATCGATAGCCTTAAGCTGCTGCAAAAACGGCTCTAGTTTAGCCAGCGGCAGTGCCGATGGGCCATCACACTTAGCATTTACCGGATCAGGGTGAGATTCCAAGAACAGACCGGCAATCCCGACCGCAATACCAGAGCGCGCTAACTCAGCCACCTGATCACGACGACCACCTGATGCAGCGCCAAACGGATCACGGCATTGCAGTGCATGAGTCACATCAAAAATGACTGGGCTGCCATGAGAAACTTGCTTCATGACGTTAAAGCCGAGCATATCAACGACAAGGTTGTCGTAGCCAAAATTACTGCCGCGATCACACAAAATAATCTGATCATTACCGCACTCGGCAAACTTATCGACAATATTACCCATCTGGCCAGGGCTTAAAAACTGCGGCTTTTTGACATTAATCACGGCACCAGTGCGTGCCATTGCTTCCACCAAATCGGTTTGGCGGGCAAGAAATGCAGGAAGCTGGATAACATCGACCACATCAGCAACTGGCTGGCACTGCGCTTCAGTATGCACATCAGTGATAATCTTCACGCCAAATGTCTGCTTTAGCTCTTGGAAAATCTTCATCCCCTCATCCAGACCGGGGCCACGGTAAGAGTGAATAGATGAACGGTTAGCTTTATCAAACGAAGCCTTAAAAACGTAAGGAATGCCCAGTTTATTGGTCACTTCTACGTAATGCTCGCACACGCGCATGGCCATATCACGTGATTCCAGTACGTTCATTCCACCAAACAGGACAAACGGTTTATCGTTCGCGACATCAATATTACCGATGCGTACATTCTTCTGTTGCATGCCCTTAACCTTCCTCAGTAGGGGTGAATTCAGTGCAGTGTCAGTGTTGGTGTGGGAATCGAGCGGATTTGTTCACGCACCAGATTAATCACCGGATCTTTCGGACACTGCTTAACAAAATAGCTTAAATCATCCAGTGCAGCCTGATTGCACTCAAGTGCTGCAAAAATCAGCCCTCGATCACGTATCTCATACGGATCATCAGGGTTGTATTCCAGCAATAAGGTACTGGCTTTTAAGGCAAGCACACCCTGTTTTTCATGCAGCAGCGCACCTTTGAGTGCATCTAACAAGCGCATCGCTACTTGTGCATGCTCGGTGATATCCAAGTCTTCATCCTGCAATACCGCAAACGGGCCTTCATGCCCTTTCAGCCATGCGGTCAGAATATGCTCGCTAACAATTTCACCGTTAAACGGGTTGATAAATAAGGTGGCATCATCAAATTCCGCACGTAGCAAGAACTGGGTAGGAAACACTACCGGATACAGGGGTAACTCCAAATCGGCAGCCAAATGCAACAAGAGTGCACCCAGCATCACCGGCCCGCCCTGCCGTTTTTGCAAAACCCGATCAAGGCGTAAATTATCTGAGTGATAGAATGTCTGATAATCACCGGAAAACTGGCATTCGGTATAAACAGTATGGATCAGTGCCAATAAACGCGGTAAACCAAGCGCAACATGCTGCACTGATTGCACCTGCTGACGCAGTTGCTCTAACTCACTCTGCACAGTGTCAGCAGAAAAATCAGGAAAAATCTGCGCACCCAGCCATGTAAAACTGTCGACTAACGGGTGCTCTTCAAAATCAAACGACATGGTATTCTCAGCGAAGTCACTAAACCAATTAACTAAACCATAATGGTGTTTTGGTGATGGCCAGTTGTGCTATCAGCCAGATCCAGCCCAGTGCACCTAATAGCGCAAACAGGCGGATAACTTTATTCTTACCTTCTTTCAATGCAACAAAGCCGAGCAGAATATAGATCACCACACCCAGCAGTTTCTCCGACATCCAGACTGTATGTGGCGTGAACGGGTAAAATCCGGTCACTACCATCAAACCGGCGCCGCTAAGTAGCAGCACAGTATCATTAATATGCGGAACAATTTTGACCCAGCGCTGCTGCATCACTTTCGCACCACATAGGCTCCAAATAAAACGCAGCACCAGCAAACTGACCGAAATCGCCAGCGTAGTCATATGCAGGTGCTTGAGAAACATGTACATAACGAGTTCCTTTTCGTAAACCTTACGGTAAAAATGGGATAATCAATAGCTGTCAATCAGTATCATTTGTGGTGACATAGCTAAGACCAGCACCCTAAGGTGACACGATCATTGCCGCCATAGTCTTGTTCTGAACGTACAAAATGATAACCGGCTTGCTGAAATATCTGTTGTACTGCTGCCGCTTGTTGCCAACCGTGTTCCACAATCAGCCAGCCTCCGCTAATCAGATACTCCCGCGCACCGGTTGCGATGGTACGAATATCGGCCAACCCTGACTCTTGAGCAACCAAGGCACTGCGCGGCTCAAAGCGCACATCGCCCTGCACAAGATGCGGATCAGCGACATCAATATAAGGCGGGTTACTGGCAATCAGCGCAAACTGTGTATCTAAAGCCTCACGAACCGGTGTAAACCAGCTACCCTGTGCAAACCGGGCATTGCGGATCTGTAACCGCTCAGCATTACGGGCAGCCAATGTCACGGCATCAGGGTGTAAATCAACCCCCAATACTTGGCAATCGGGCCGTTCACTGGCTAGGGCTAAGGCAATCGCGCCCGTACCCGTGCCCAAATCTAACAGCGCACACGGGGAGTCAGGCAATAATGTCAGCGCCACTTCCACCAAACGCTCGGTATCCGGACGCGGGATCAAGGTTGCGGCAGAAACTTCCAACGGTAGTGACCAAAACTCACGCTCCCCTACGATATACGCCACCGGCTCACCTTGTAACCGGCGCTCAAGCAACAATGCCAGCGCCTGCAAGTACTCTTCCGAAAGCAGATATTCGGGAAATGCCAGTATATAGCTGCGGGTTTTTCCAGTGACATGGCAAAACAGCACTTGCGCGTCACGGTACGGGCTTTCACTGCCCGCTTTTGCCAAACGCTCACCCGCCTGTGCCAGCCACTGATCGGTTCTCATCACCCCGATCACTCCTGATCTGATAGCGCTGCCAACTGATCGGCCTGATATTCCTGTACGATCGGCTGAATTAGCATCTCTAATTTACCTTCCATCGCCTCTTCCAAGCGATACAAGGTTAAGTTAATGCGGTGATCGGTAACGCGGCTTTGCGGGTAGTTATAAGTACGGATACGATCCGAACGATCACCCGACCCCAGCAGGTTACGGCGGGTTGACGCCTCTTCCTGATGACGTTTTTCCTCTTCGGCAGCACGAATACGTGATACTAATACCGACAAGGCTTTGGCTTTATTTTTATGCTGTGAACGCTCATCCTGACACTCAACCACAATACCGGTGGGTAAGTGTGTAATCCGGATGGCTGAATCGGTGGTGTTTACGTGCTGCCCACCCGCGCCTGATGAACGGAAAGTATCAATTTTTAGATCAGACGGGTTAATCTCAGCCAGCTCCGCCTCGGGAACTTCCGGTAAAATTGCAATGGTACAGGCCGACGTGTGAATACGCCCCTGTGACTCGGTAGCCGGAACGCGTTGCACACGGTGGCCGCCCGACTCAAACTTCAGCACACCGTAAACACCCTCGCCCGAGATCTTGGCAATCATCTCTTTATAGCCACCGTGCTCGCCATCATTAAAACTGATCACTTCTACCCGCCAGCGGCGCGTTTCTGCAAAACGGCTGTACATGCGGAACAAATCACCGGCAAAAATAGCCGCTTCATCTCCGCCCGCCCCGGCGCGGATCTCTAAATAGCAATTGCGCTCATCATTCGGATCTTTGGGCAGCAGCAACAGTTGTAAATCTTGTTCCAGCGTTTCGATAACGGTTTTCGCTTCGCCAATCTCATCTTGCGCCATATCACGCATTTCTGGATCATCAAGCAACTCTTGTGCAGTGATTAGATCTTCTTGCGCCTGCATCCAGGCACGAAAACAAGTAGTAACATCGGTCAGCTGAGCATACTCTTTTGACAATGCGCGAAAACGGTTTTGATCGGCAATAACACTCGGCTCACCGAGCATCGCCTGAACTTCTTCGTGGCGCTCAAGCAGCGCCTCTAACTTGGCAACAATAGAAGGCTTCATAGGAAAAAATTATCCCGTAAGAATACGTAAGAAAACGGTCTTTATACGTCCAGCCCAAGGCTGCTACGCAATATGGCCAAACGCTCCAAATCACCCTGTCTGGCCGCACTTTGCAGCGCTCGGGTGGGAGCATGAATTAAGCGGTTGGTCAGTTTATTTCCAAACTCGACCAAAATATCTTCAGCATCAGCACCATTACGCAGTGCCAACAGTGCTTTTTCCAGCAATGCCTGCCTTGTTAACTCAGCTTGCGAACGATATTCACGAATAGAATCTACTGCCGTTTGTGAACGCAACCACTGCATGAACAGCGCAGTATCTTCCTTCACAATATCTTCAGCTTCCACTGCCGCCGCTTTGCGCAGCGCCAGATTCCGCTCAATAATCGCGTGCAGATCATCTACCGTGTAAAGATAGGCATCGTATAAATTGCCTACCTCTTCTTCAATATCACGTGGAACGGCAATATCTACAAATAACATCGGTTGATGTCGGCGAGCTTTTAACGCGCTTTCAACCATTCCTTTGCCGATAATTGGCAGCGGGCTGGCCGTTGAACTGATCACAATATCGGCATACATCAAATGCTCGGGGATCTGCGGCAGCGTAAGCACCTCAGCCTGCACTTCATCAGCCAGCGCTTGTGCCCGTTCACGGGTACGGTTTGCTATCATCAAACGCTGCACGCCGTGCTCTTTTAAATGGCGCGCCACCAGCTCAATCGTCTCTCCGGCCCCCACAAGCAATACTGTCAGGGTGGATAGGTGCTCAAAAATTTGCCTTGCCAGTGTGCAGGCCGCAAATGCTACCGATACCGCACTGCTGCCAATCTCCGTTTCGGTGCGCACCCGTTTGGCTACCGAAAATGTTTTTTGGAACAAGCGATCAAGATCAGGGGATAACTGTGCTTTGGCTTGTGCATAGGCCTGTTTAACCTGCCCCAAAATTTGCGGCTCACCCAGCACCAGCGAATCCAAGCCACAAGCAACACGCATTAAATGGGTCACTGCCTGTTGTTCATAGTGGAAATAGAGGCACTCTTTAACTTGCTCGGCAGAGATTTGGTGAAACTCACACAACCATGCAGTTAACTGTGCGGCGGCCTCAGAACTGTTTTCGATAGTGTTATTCAGGCTTAAATACAGCTCAGTACGGTTACAGGTAGATAAAATGACGACACTGCGCACAGCAGGGTGCGCAGCCAAACTCTGATGAGCTGGCTCCATTTTTTCCGGAGAGAACGCCACTTTTTCACGCAGTGAGACAGGGGCCGTTTTATGATTAATTCCGAGAGCAAGCAAGCTCATGCCAAGTTAGTCAAACCAAGTTTATAATACACTGAAAATTATGGTGGCTATTCTACTTGATGACGCGGATCAATTAAAGCAATCACACCTTGTGTATACGCAAAGCGGCATGAATGGCTAGTCTGAAAACACAAATTTCGTTATACTGCACGCCTGACTGACTTTTTATGACAATCATGCATAAATCTTTTTATACACGATTGCTTCCTGTGGCGATAACACTGCTGTTAACAGCCTGTGTGACCCCTCCGCCGGTAGGCACGCAACCATCGATCAGCTGGGCTGAGCATGTCGCACAGTTAGAGAAATTGCAGCGCTATCAAGTGCGCGGGGCATTTGCCTACATTACCCCGGAACGTCGCCAGTCGGCCCGTTTTTTCTTGCAACAGACCGATGCTCAGCATTATCGTCTGTTACTGCTCAATCCTTTGGGAAATACCGCACTTGAGATTATCGGGCAGCCTAACAGCACCCAGCTCAAAGATGGCGACGGTAAACTCTATTCAGGGCCAGACGGCGCTGAACTGATTGCCCGGCTCACCGGTATGCAAATCCCCGTTGATAACCTGCGCCACTGGATTTTGGGCATACCCGGTGCAGGAGATACTTACACGTTAACGGATCAGCGCATCAACCAGTTGCAACATGCCACGCCAACCGGCGAATGGACCATGCACTACAAGCGCTATGACCTGCAAACACAACCTGTGCTGCCTGCCGATATGGAGCTTTTACAGGGAAATCAACGGATCAGACTCAAGATTGATGACTGGATACTCTGAGAGTTCGCCGGATTTGCGCTTACAGTGCCCCTCTCCGGCCAAATTAAATTTATTTCTGTATATCAACGGCCAGCGTGCCGACGGATACCACGATCTGCAAACCCTGTTCCAGTTTCTAGACTACGGTGACACCCTGTGGTTCAGTTGCCGTAACGATAGGCAAATTTACCTCACTCCGGCGATTGACCATGTCCCGCACGAAGACAATTTAATTGTTCGTGCCGCACGCCTGTTGCAGCTGCATACCGGCTGTACACTCGGCGCTGATATTGAATTGCAAAAAATATTGCCGATGGGCGGCGGGCTTGGTGGTGGATCATCAAATGCGGCAACCACCTTGGTAGCGTTAAATCATTTGTGGAAAACCGGCTGCTCACGGGCTGAGCTGGAACAACTTGGCTTACAACTTGGCGCTGATGTTCCAGTTTTTGTACACGGGCATGCGGCATTTGCTGAAGGTGTGGGTGAGCAACTTTATGATTGCAGCCCTGAAGAGAAATGGTACACCGTGATTCATCCTGAAATCAGTATACCGACTGCCGCAATTTTCAGTGATCCAAGTCTCACCCGCAACACACCAAAACGCGATCTGAATACCCTAATGAACACCCCCTACGAAAACGATTGCGAAAATGTGGCAAGAAAACGTTTTCGTGAGGTTGAACACCTTATTTCTTGGCTGTTACAATACGCACCGACTCGACTAACCGGAACCGGTGCGTGTGTCTTTGCTGAATTTGATTCTGAAGCAAAAGCGCGTAACGTTCTGAATATCGCTCCTGAGGGTTTGCACGGTTTTGTCGCCAAAGGCATGAATGTTTCGCCGCTGATGCAAGCAGGCATGTTTTTTGCCGATACATCACCCGCACCTGTGAGTAAATAAAGTAAAAGGTTAATGGCTGACCCCATTAGCATTAGTAATGATTCACTGATCGAATCTGAACGGCTCATCCACCTAGAACACCGTATAAACGAGGTTCTAGACAAACCGCCAGATTCACCTCCGTATCCTGACGCAAGCCTGAGGTTCTTCTCGTGCCCGACATGAAGCTTTTTGCTGGTAACGCAACGCCGGAACTGGCACAACGCATCGCTGACCGTTTGTACATCTCTCTTGGCGACGCTACTGTGAGTCGTTTTAGTGACGGCGAAGTATGTGTACAAATTAACGAAAACGTGCGTGGTGGTGATATTTTCATCATCCAATCAACCTGTGCGCCGACCAATGACAACTTGATGGAATTGGTCGTTATGGTTGACGCACTGCGCCGTGCTTCGGCAGGTCGTATTACTGCGGTTATCCCTTACTTTGGTTACGCCCGTCAGGATCGTCGTGTACGTTCTGCGCGTGTACCTATCACCGCGAAAGTCGTGGCCGATTTCCTGTCTAACGTCGGTGTTGACCGTGTTCTGACTGTAGATCTGCACGCCGAGCAAATCCAAGGCTTCTTTGACGTCCCGGTTGATAACGTTTTCGGTAGCCCTGTGTTGCTGGAAGATATCCTGTCTAAGAATCTGGCCAGCCCAGTGGTCGTATCTCCGGATATCGGTGGTGTTGTGCGTGCACGCGCTATCGCAAAACTGCTCAATGATACCGATATGGCTATCATTGATAAGCGCCGCCCACGTGCAAACGTCTCTCAGGTTATGCACATCATCGGTGATGTTAATGGCCGTGACTGCATCCTGGTTGATGACATGATCGATACCGGCGGCACACTGTGTAAAGCGGCAGAAGCGCTGAAAGAGCGCGGCGCAAAACGTGTGTTTGCTTATGCAACACATCCGGTATTCTCTGGTACTGCGCTTGAAAACATCAAAAACTCGATGATTGATGAAGTGGTTGTCACTGACAGCATTCCTCTGACACCTGAGTTCAAAGCGCTGGATAAAGTCCGCGTACTGACACTTTCAGGCATGCTGGCCGAAGCGATTCGCCGCATCAGCAATGAAGAGTCAATTTCTGCGATGTTTGAGCATTAATTTGCCCAATATCCAAGCCTAACGGCCATTGCAGAGCATCACACAAAGGCACCTTCAACGGTGCCTTTTGTTATTCTGCCGCGACAAGGTTAAAATGCACGGTATTTTCGGTTATCCCGCAAAATCTCTTTTCCCTTATTGTTAACCATGAGAATGCCATGAGTACGATTAAACTGGTGGTTGGCCTTGCCAATCCCGGCGCTGAATATGCCGCAACCCGCCACAATGCAGGGGCATGGTATGTTGATCTGTTGTGCCGCCGTTACAATTGCAGCATGAAAGAAGAGGCGAAATTTTTTGGTTATACCGGCCGTCTGCAACTGCACGGGCACGATGTCCGCTTGCTTGTACCCACCACGTTTATGAATTTAAGCGGCAAAGCCGTTGCAGCCATGGCCAGTTTTTATCGCATCAACCCCGATGAAATTTTGGTCGCGCATGATGAGCTCGATCTGCCTCCTGGCGTGGCCAAATTTAAACTTGGCGGCGGTAACGGCGGCCATAATGGTCTGAAAGATATCGCCAGCAAGCTGGGTAACAACCCCAACTTTCACCGATTACGCCTTGGCATTGGTCATCCGGGAGATAAAAATAAAGTCACCGGTTTTGTGCTGGGCCGACCACAAGCAGCAGAACAAACGTTAATTGATGATGCCATTGATGAAGCAGTACGCTGCACAGAGGTGCTGTTACAAAATGATATGCTGGCAGCAATGAACCGACTGCACAGCTTTAAAGCCAACAAATAGCGCTGTGCCGTTCATCGTCACCGCAATATTGTAGGATACAAAACTACCACCAAAGCTGTGGTATAATACAGAGTTTGAATTGCACCTTTTTGTGCATGATATTTTGAGTGTAGAAGGTAATTACATCATGGGATTCAAATGCGGCATTGTGGGTCTGCCAAACGTTGGTAAATCTACCCTGTTCAACGCCCTGACCAAAGCGGGTATCGAAGCAGCTAACTTCCCGTTCTGCACCATTGAGCCGAATACAGGCGTTGTTCCTATGCCTGATCCGCGCCTTGATCAGCTCGCTGAGATCATCAACCCTCAGCGCACCGTACCAACCACTATGGAATTTGTCGACATTGCCGGTTTGGTTAAGGGTGCGTCAAAAGGTGAAGGTCTGGGCAACCAGTTTTTGGCTAATATCCGTGAAACCGAAGCTATCGGCCACGTAGTCCGCTGTTTTGAGAACGACAACATCATCCACGTTGCAGGTCAAGTTGACCCAGCAGATGATATTGATGTTATCAATACCGAACTTGCTCTGTCAGACCTTGAAGCGTGTGAACGTGCACTACAGCGCGTGCAAAAGCGTGCTAAAGGTGGTGATAAAGACGCGAAACTGGAGCAGGAAGTGCTGACCAAGTGTCTGCCACATCTGGAAAATGCCCAGATGCTGCGTACACTTGATTTAAGCAACGAAGAAAAAGCGGCGATCAAGTACCTCAGCTTCCTGACGCTTAAACCAACCATGTACATTGCCAATGTCAATGAAGATGGTTTTGAAAATAATCCATATCTGGATAAAGTGCGCGAAATTGCCGTTGCCGAAGGCTCTGTCGTGGTTGCTGTCTGCGCGGCTATTGAAGCGGATATCGCCGAGCTGGAAGAGGAAGATAAAGCAGAGTTCATGGCCGAGCTAGGTATTGAAGAGCCGGGCCTGAACCGTGTGATTCGTGCCGGTTATGAGCTACTGAACCTGCAAACCTACTTCACCGCGGGTGTGAAAGAAGTGCGCGCATGGACTATTTCTGTGGGTGATACAGCGCCACAAGCAGCAGGTAAAATCCACACTGATTTTGAAAAAGGCTTTATTCGCGCACAAACTATCGCGTTTAATGATTTTATTCAGTATCGTGGTGAACAAGGCGCTAAAGAAGCCGGTAAAATGCGTGCTGAAGGTAAAGATTATATCGTTAAAGATGGCGATATCATGAACTTCCTGTTTAATGTGTGATGATCTGCGTTATTTTACATCAGAGATAATTGCTAATGCTCTGAAGATAAAAATACGCATCTAAGGCGTTACAGGAAAATTACCGATAAAAAGGCATTCATCATGAATGCCTTTTTGTTTGGTTAAATTAAACCCGCTATGCGCCAATATTTAATACCTTCATATCCGCAGACTCAGTTTTTAGCGTTTTGTTATCAATTATCATATCATCACTAAACATGGTGATTTTTACTTTGCCATCTTAATTAACATGACGATTGTGTTGGCGGCTCTGTAATGGTCAACTAAAACTGCCTGACGCTATGAATAAGCAGCTCCATTCCTGCGACAAGAGAATCGTCCATGCTATCAGCAGGAAGACGGGTCGCTGCAATCAGTGTGGTATTGTCGGCATCTGTGCCAAAAATAACTGGACCGGAATAGCTCAGCTGTAAAGCGCGTTGCAGAATTGCCGTATCCTGTGGCAACGGCAAAAAAGGACACGACATTTCAAGTCCTTCTGATGACTCGTTAAAATAGATGTGTAGGTCATCGTCCACGACCAGCATCGCGTCGTCTTCAGGATAATCCAATCCAAGTGTTTCATATAAACGTGAAAGTAAAGAATACATAGCAACCCTATGAAACGACAAATTCAGACATGTACTTGGACCGCTCCCAGGCCTTATTATCGCCGATACGACCTGTGTTATAAGATAAGTTCATCAATGGTATACCTACGTCCTTAATAACTTTATTTCCTGCTAAACCGGTATTTTGGGCCTGAACTTCAAGATTACCAGAGTTAAGGAGTACTTGTTTAAGCAACCAT
Organism: Plesiomonas sp. ISS29; assembly: GCF_056522795.1. Lineage (NCBI taxonomy): Bacteria > Pseudomonadati > Pseudomonadota > Gammaproteobacteria > Enterobacterales > Enterobacteriaceae > Plesiomonas > Plesiomonas sp. ISS29. The sequence goes on along the minus strand of NZ_JAWRZQ010000001.1, from coordinate 1,608,255 downwards.
TTTCCGTTTTGATCGAGAGAGCTGCCCGGTTTACTGAGAGAATTACTCTGATGTAAAGAGATCGCTTCCCGCTTTATTTCCACATCCAACATACCGGTACGATCTTTACCGCTTTTACAATTCCAGCAAGGAACGCTGTTAATTTCATTAGCCAGCATGGTCACTCGTTGAGCGAGTTTGTAAGGCTCTCCGTTATCATGATGATGTGATTTATTTTTCCATATCGTTTTAATTTGATGGCTAAGCTCTTTTACCAGCCATGCATTACTCGGATTTTTTGACAAATACTCCCCAACCCAGCCACCGGGTTCGGATCCTGGCTTTAAATCTTTACCTAATAATTGTTGTAAGGCCGGATGGTTATAGCTATCTGATGTTTTATTGCCAAGGCCAAATTTAAGTGACAGCTCATTGACCCCAAAATTGAAGGCCGCCGCTTCAAAGAAAATTTGAACCTTACACAGGTTACCACTGGTATCTTTTATATCCAGCTCAAGCGGCGAGCCTGATTTATTCAATGCCTGCCAGGCCTGGATTTGATCGCGAAGCATGATATCTTCTCCGCCGAATAAACCTGTCGGAGTGAGTAGCGATGTTGATACCAACCGAAGAGGCACGACTTCTCCACTTAAAGCACGCTCAAGAAGAGCAGGTTTGCTAAAAAGCGCAGCACTAACAACCTCTTTTGCTCTGTTCACCGCCCCAACATGTCGCTCCTGCGGGTCTTTTATCCCCATAGGGGAAAGCACACCATGGCGTATACCGCTAAACAGCTTTTTTTCCTTACCATCCTCAGTTTTTACGCTTACCGTTGAGCTCCAGAGATTACTGGCATGTCGTGTATTACTTGTATCCCAACAGTTGACCCCCTTACCGTTATAAGAGGTAGGGAAAATATCATGATCGCCTTTTTTCATTTCTGCTGCTGGCCGCTGCAGGCTGATATACTCATTGTTGTTTTGGACGAATTTTTTTTCAATCGTCGTCCACGGGCGGTTATTGAGATAGTCGACGCGAGCTTTTTTATAAATCTCAGCCGCTACCGGACGAGCCTCACTCATAGAGAGGTTATTGCTGTTTTTTAAATCATAGGCAAGATGGTCAATAACAATATTTTCCATTTGCTTTGCCATATAAACGTCTTTGTGCAACGCCGGCATGTCGCAATTCACCGCTGTGATGTCAGGGAGTTTGATTGTATTATTAATTTGGTTTAAAGCAGGGTTGGTGTTGCCAAGAGCCATCCTAGCAATGTCAATAACTTGATTTTTAAAGTTAATAATATCACCTATAGAGTACGCCTTACCCCCATTTTGCTCAATTTTGCTTTTGACATCTACGTCAAAGCGTTTTTCTTTTCCAGTAAACAAAACTTCAGATTTTGAGGGCGATATACCTCTATCTGATCTGATGCTGCTGAAGTTTAAGGCGATAATATTTTTATTTTTTTTATCCGTACTACTGTCAGGTAAAAAAAATGCTCTGCTGCTAAAATTATTAAATTTAATAGAATCAACCATTGTAACCCGCATATTTTAAAGGAAGATGGGGGATTCTATTGTTTATGACCGTAAAAAAAATATCAAAAAACGCTCACGCATTCAATCTGTGATAATCATACAAACTACTGGTTGACTGATAGAATAGGCTTAGCGCTTGCTAAAGACTTGCATTAAAAACATCCTTTATAAAAATTATGTGTTCTAAGTTTTATTTTAAACGATAAAAATAGAGATAGATTTATTGCAATGTATATTCATTAATATCTATTGAAATACTCATACGAACCAATTATGGCTGGATTCGTATGAGTATTGTGGTAATTATACGCAGTTATCTGAAATTAAAACTGTCTTACGGTTTAACAACCGAGTATTTCTCCAGCTCCTATACACTTTTTTATTTGGTGACTAATCAGATAGCACAAATTGGACTGAGTTCTCTTTTTCAAGTAATTCACTATTCAGAACTGAGATTTAGAGGCTAATAGGCAAATCTAATCAGTGGCCACAACCACAAAAATGGATTTAAACCTCTGCAGAGGTTTGGGGCAGATGACGATACAACATCTGACACAGATCCGCGACAGTGTGAACCCCCACCAGATAGTCTATCTCTATATCAATTTCAAACACATCCCCTAGAATCAATATCATATCGAACAGTGCCAATGAATCAACACTCAAATCAACCAATAGAGAATCGAGTGTTACCGGACGATCATCTATCATAAGACTGCACTGCAGCACAGTAATCACTTTTTGCTCAAGGGTAGGCTGCATCAACGTGTTCCTTTGTTTTTTTCAAGCGGTCTTGTGAGCAAATCGCGCGTTAAAGCGCCAAGCTCGGTCAATACCACCCTGCTGTTCTGCGGAGCTACTGAGGACATTTGTAAACGTTTGGCTTTGTCACTCGTGATCCCTATCCCTTCTAACAACTGGTTGATCATTGCGTGGGGTTTCCCTTTTAACAGATCCGTATTTCTGATTAGTCTGCTAGCAAACTGTACGGCTTGTGCTCGTTGCGACTGGAAACCAAAGTGTTCATCCTTCATTAGCTTACTCAACTCACCCAATGGTTGATAGCCGGCAGTGTCATCATCAGTTTCCAGACGTTTCAAATGGTCGGCGCATACTAACGGATTGTTTGGTAGCACGTTATCACGCAAGGCTTCGAACGCTCGGCGCATAGCTAAAGGAACGCCTGCCCCGGGTTGCATAAGCATACGCAAGCCACGCAAAAGTTCGCGCTGCGCGCTAGCCTGATCACGCAAGGTTGTCCCGTTCAAGCGGCTTGGCAATACACTTTCGAACCGCAATCCTGACCAATCTGACCGAGCGTTGGTGGGTACGCTTTCTTGTTTCTTCACCGATTGGTGTGGCACAGTATCCTTTATTTTTGATCCCACAGTGACCGAAGCCGAAGCGCCATCTTTCAAGACAACCGCTGGTTGCTGACTGGCAGGACCGATTGACAACTCATCCCCCAGTTTTCCGTTCAATGACTTTTGAGCGGAGGGCGCAGCCAAATCCGATAAGGTGCTCTTAGTGGTAGTTGATGTAATCTCGGTGGGACGACTTGCAGATGTAGCGACTGCTGAGGGTTTGGCTGTTTCAATCAACCCCGTTAACGCACTGGCCACTTGGCGGGCGGCATCGTTTAAGGCTTGTGCTGTTGCTAGTTGCCGTTCAGCTACCGGGGTGGCAACTGCCTTCTCTGTGCCCACATCCAACCCATCGAGTAATGCGCGGATCACTGGACGCTCAGAGTATGCTTCCAGATTAGTTACGCGAAGCATCTGCTTCACAAACGATTCCAGTCTAGGTCGAAGCTGAGCAATATCAGGGTGCTTTAATAACTCGGACAACCTGGATAACTGATCCTGTCCTAACGGCAAGTTAGCTTGGTCAGTTGTCTTGTTTGGCAATATCTGATTCAACCAACGATCATAGGCTGTCCGCTGTGTAACAGGTAGGGTTGGGGCTGAGGTAAGCACACCCCGTGCAACATGTATCAGCTCCCAAGCTGCCTTATCGCCATATTGGAAATCACTGCTCCTCAGAACATTTTCATTCAGCAACGTTTGCAGTTGGCCTTTTAAACGCAACCGATCCCAGTCTACCTGCCTGGCAAAACTCTCATTCCGAGTTGGCTTATTAGCTCCGGTATTCAAGTTCCCGTTAATATTGGGGGGCTGTAAAGATTCGGTATTTAGTTTGGAGGACAAGGCTAAATCAGGGGAGCCACTATCCGTAACAGTTTCTATTACCAAGGACGATCGACTTGCAGATGTTGCTCCAGCAGAGGGTTTAGCTGTTTCAATCAATTCGGTTAACGCACTAGCCACTTGGCGGGCAGCATCGTTTAAGCCATTTTTATGGCTAAGAACCTTAGAGTGTAAGGATTCGGTATTTAATTTGGAGGAAAAAGCTAAATCAGGAAAGCCACTATCCGTAACAGTTTCTGTTACCAAGGAGGATCGACTTGCAGATGTTGCTCCAGCAGAGGGTTTAGCTGTTTCAATCAATTCGGTTAACGCACTGGCCACTTGGCGGGCAGCATCGTTTAAATTATCTTTATTAGAACCTTTGAGGCTAGCGATTTCAGGCTGCAACCGATGAGTCGGCTCTGATCTGGCAACTTCCGTTTTAAAATCAACAACTCGCACATTCTCCAGCACATATTTTAATGCTGAAGTCTGATTCACCATTTCATCGGCTGCACCACGATCTAGGCCACCCCACGCGTTAGCCTCCGCTGCAGTACTTACTGACCTAGGCTGACCTGCACCGGCAGGAAAGTTGTAGTGGCGATGATCACTGTTATCATAAGACTTAACACTGTGATCATAAGACTTAACACTGTGATCATAGTGATTATGCGTATCCCCGTAGCTGATCGTTATCCCTGGATGGTTAGGGTCTGCAGCAGAACGGGAAGGTTGTGGTTGCTTTGCATCATCATCTGATGGCTGTGCTGGCTTATCTGACGGCCGCGGATTGATACCGGGATCGGGTTGTGATCCATCCTGTTTCAGCTGTTCGGCGATCGCAGGCAACAGCTTGCGCAACAACTCGGGCAAGATAGCGACGGTGTCGAGATCCCGAGATAGCTTACCAACCCCAGCCCCTTGCCCTTGCAGTAGTTCCGTACGATAACCTCGCAGACTTTCCCAAGCTTGTTTGGCTCTATTATCGATCAAATCCATTACTGTCTTGAACGAGCCCTCTTCTAGGGGTCTACCTAGCTCTGTCTCAATCGAGGAGAGGATAAACTGGGTCACCTCTGGTAACAGGGTATCAGCCAAACGGTTATATTCATCGCCACACACCTTTTTGGCAATTTCAGCTAATGAATTTTCCAGCTTGCTCCGTTGCTGATAACATTTATTCGTTTTTTGCGCCCAAGGGCCAAAACCGGATTTGCTGCCTAGCCCGTCATTGACCATTTTCTTGACATATTTTTCCGCCAGAGTATCTAGCTGCTTGCTATCCTCCGGCGACAGCTTCTGCTGTTTGAGTTGGTGATAAACCTTGGCAAACTGGGTAATCTCCTCCTTTGCATAGCGGTTACCCGACTTTAAAAAAAGTGCGGAAGCCCCTTGTGCGTCAGCCCCGTTGGCAAATAGTGCATCTCTGGCCTCCCTTGCATGGATAATGCTGAAGTTGACCATCAGGTCACCCGCATCCGAACGATGGGCAAGCCGTGGTTCTGTGGCAGAGATTCCATTCCTGCAGCCCTTAACCTGACTAGCCAAAGGAGTCAAAGGAACCATGCTGTGACTTGCGCTTCTTACCAAACTAGGGGATACACGTGGTGTAATACTACCTGGCATACTGATCTCCTCTTTAGCCCTGTAAGAAGGATTTGCACGTTTCAGTACAACTGCTGATGGTGCTACTCAATACCTTGACCAGATTGTCAAACAGCGAGTTGGCATTGCTGTATTTCTGGGTCAGGGTTTGCAGGGTATTTTTCAGGTTCTCTTCTTGCGCTTTGAAACCAGATTGCCAGGCCTGAAAGGCAGCGTTGTTTATCTCTCCACTCGGTGGCAGGTTATCAATCATGTTCTGGATCGGGCTCATATCAATGAATACATCACCGCCCACCACACAACTCTCAGGTAATCCCAACTCTTCTGCCCACGCCTTTGCCTCTTCAGGTGTCCCTGAAAACAGTGGCTTATCCTCAAAATCAGCCATTAATTTCTCTAAAGCCACCTTCAATGCTGCAGAGTTGAAAGTCACCGAGTTACCATCAGAACCTGGAGTGATCCAGCCGCCCATCTGGCTCAGTATTTCACTAAAAGCCTGATAAAATTCGGTATAAAGAGCGACAACATCCTCATAGACCCCCAGATAGTTGTCATTGATATCGCCTATATCTTCGGCAATCTGATCCCACAGATCGCTATCGGAGATCATTTTAGACCCCTCCATCCCTTCCTCAGGACTGGTACGAGCCTGTGGAAATGCCTGCAATCCCTGCTGCAACGCCAAGCGGGAAGTGTCTGCTAACGGCAGTTTAATCGCAGAGAGGCCCTGCAACTCACGTGACAGAGAATTGACATTGATCTTGCGATCGTCGCGAAGATCCTGCAGGAAGGTATCTAACTTAGGAGTGGCCGGATTGCCAGTAGCGATCCTCTCAGCCAAGCTGGATTCCTGCTGTTTGATCTCGCCCTGAGCAGCTTGTATCTGTTTGATCTTGGCCTGAGCTCCCAGTAGGCGTTGCTCATCGGCAAATACCGAATGCAGGGGTAACTCTGAGAAGTCGGCCACCTGCTTAGACTCAGTGGCTTGACTTGCTGTTTCGCTAGGTAGCCGGACAGGCTGAAAGGAAAGCGGTGTGGTCACGGTGGTTGTCATAATGTCTCCAAAAAAGGTTGCCAAAAGAGCCCCGCAAGGCACAGCAGGCTCTCTTTACTTGAATTCCGAACAGAAAATCCGCCTGACAAAGCCAGGCGGTATGGGATAGATACTTTCCGTCAGAGCAAAGAGTTAGGCTCGAATATTGCCGGCAATCGCGCCCATTGCCGCACTTCTTGATTGGTTAACCGCATCGACCATCCGGATCAGCTCCTGAATGATGGTGTCGGATTTACGACTGCTTTCACGAGTTTCTTGGGAAGCATTATCCGCCACTCTGCTGCTGGCTTGACTAATCTGTTGATCCGAACGCTCCAGTGAAGCAGCAAACGTACCGCCAGCCATCGCCATCGAATTCACTGCAGCGGAACTATTCTGAATCGCCTGGCCGACCGCGAACGTGCCTTGACCAGAGAGTTTGTTTCTTTCCAGTGCTATTGACTCATCCATTTGCTGAGCTGAAAGCCCGTTACTAGGACTACCCAACGCAGCGGTATGCTCTTTCGAAAGCTGCTTATTGCTAGGCGACAGATCATACACCGACGTCTCGCCAGAGACCGGATTGGCCACTGCCGGACGCAGATTATCCACGCTATCCGTTCCCGCTGTACCCGGTTTGACCTGCGCATTCGGTTTAAGATCTACCTTATTCAGGCTGTCTGCTTTCGGGCCCATAGATGCCACATTGGGCCGCTTGAGTGCATCCTGCATGCCCCCGAGCTCCTTGGTCGTATTGTTTACTTTCATGCCGTTTAACTTCAGGGCATTACTCTGCTCTTTCAAGCCATTAAGACTCGTTTTAGCGCCAATCCCTGTCACCGCAAACTGGAATGCTGCACCGGATATCGATGAGGAGAGTGCAGCCATCCCTTCGCGTACCATCGCGGCAGCAGCAAATTCCACTGCATCGAATGCCACCAGTGACAACTTAGTGCTCAGCTCAGTATCGGCGGTACGCAAAGATGACATCAGTACGATGGCTTGAACCAACAGAGCGGTCATTCGGTTGGAATAGCCACTGATATCGAAGCCAGAATCATGCTGTTCGTCACTACGCAGAGATAGCTCTTTCGTTGCAGCTTGCTCCACTTGACTATAAAGGGTATCGACACTACCGGAAAACGTGCTATCAAGACGCAAACTTTCCAACCAGCTACCCAATACGCCTGTATCTTGTGGCGTTAACAGACCACGGGGGGCTGTAAGTTCGGGTTTATTTTGCCGCGAGGTAGCCTGAGTTTTACCGCCTTCACCTGCTACCAGACGCAAAATTGCATCGAGCTGATCTGCAGAAATAACCTCTTTTTGACCGGTAATAGCGGGATCTGCTTGCAAATCCAACATAGCAAGACGAGGCTGGCGTGCACTAGCAAGAATTTCCATATTTATTATCCTTAAAATTAGGCGCGGCTATGGCGCAATACGAAGCGACCTGCTTCATCACTTTGTTGCTGAGCGGTGGACATGGCGACCATCAGTTGTTGCGTGATTTTCTGGGTGCTAGCAAAAGCCTCCACCGCTTGCTGCAACCACAATTGAATCTGGGTCATCTCGGCCTGTGCCAAAGTAAAATCAGCCATAGCATCGCTGGCATTCTTGAGAAATACACCTTGTGCCACACTACCGCCAGCCTGAGTGCCTGACTGAACAATCTGCCCTCCAATCACCACTTTATTGAGGGTATTGCTGATCATTTCCTTGGCCATAGCCTTCTTGCCAAGACGTTCGACCCCCTCCTCCATCAAATCTTTACTGGTATTTTTGATGGTATTCTTGGTCGTATTCTTGGCCATATTCTTGAGCAGATCTGGTGCGATTTTTTTGATGAGATTTTGAAAAGTTTTGCTGAGAGCTCCGCCCAACTTACTCGCCGCACTCTTACCAACCACAGCTACCGCCACTATAATGGCCACCATCGCGATCGCTGCCAGTACCGCCCCCACGATGGCGCCGATCATCTCAGCCTGCTGCTTATCGACACCAAAACTTTGCAATGCGCTGGAGATAGCTTTACCAATCATATCCATCAGTGGTTTAAGGATGTTCTCCATTAACGGTTTGAGTGCTTCTTCGATAAAAGAGACTCCGGTGGTCGCCTTGACCACTTGATCTGTCGCCATCAAAGCGAGCCCCACCGCAGCCACCGCCAGACTAGCGCCACCCGTGAAGGCAGCAGCAGCCAAGCTGACCACGGTCACCAAAGCGCCTAGAATCTTGCCAATACACCCCATGGTGCGGTTAAGTTCTTCTGCTTTGCGAACCTCTTCCTGATATTCGGCAGATTTCTTTTCCATTTCAGCTTGACGACCCACTTGCATCGTCTGAAAGAGCGCCATATCACTCTTGAGGCTCTCTTCGTTATTCTTGCCTACTAGCTCCACAAACATCGCCATCAGCATAGTCAACTGCGCCACATTACTCAGGTGACTTTCCTGCTGCTGACTCACGCTCTGGTTGGTACTAGATAACTGCTGAGTCTGGCTCAACAGTGCATCAGCTTTGGCCATCTTATCTGTGGCATTGGCATGGGCGGCTTTCGCTTTCTGCTCGGCTTGGTTCACTCGTGTCTGCGCACTGGACACTTCGGCCTCAGCCTGCTGACACTCAGCCTGAGCATTGGCGTAACCCGGATCATCTGGCGAAAGCTGCGCCAGTTTGGCCTGCGCCTCGGCCAGCTTGCTCTCGGCGGCTTTAAGTGCTGCAGTGGCGCTGCCCAATTCGCCAATAGCCTGCTTATAGGCCTCGGTAGCTGCTTCGGCTTCGGCAATGGCCTCTTCTAATTCACTGGATAACTGCAGCCCCATCGCTACCTGTGATGCCATCATCGCTTGCCAGGTGGCAATACGACTGGCGAACTGGTTAAGCGACACATCACCCAACAAACCAAGTAATTGGCCCAACAACAGCGTTAACTGGCCACCATTGTCCAATGTTTGCTCTGCCCGAGGAGTGGGAGGGGTCAGGCTCGGTGTTGCCAACCCTCCGTCCGATTTGGCAACGCCATCTCCTTGTGCTGCCTGCAAAGCAAACAAGGCTTCTGCAGAGGTTTGTGCGGCTTTGACAAAGTTTCCGCTAACCTGCTCCCCTCCTTGCAATAACGTGGCAAGATCAAGAGGTCTTCGTGCACCAGTTCCTGTGATTTGACTCATACTGACTCCTTTTGCTGCTCATTTTGCTGCTCAGGTGACTTGGCGTTTTCCTGCGATAACGAATCCAGATAAGCTTGTGCCTTGGCACGCAGCTCTTCATCCCCGCTCTGCTTGCATACCAGCTCGAAACATTGGCGAGCTTGGTTAGCTTTGCGCATCAGCAATTGACACTGTCCGGTAAACAGCACCGGCCGATAGTCATTTTTGCCAAGAGCAAAGGCAACCGCATACAGATCAGCAGCCTTTTGAAATTGCTTCTTAAGCTGGTATACGGCGGCAAGGCCCATGATGTAATCAGGATTGTAGAAGTCGTAAATGCAAAGAAAGCGGAAAAATGTTTCAGCTTCGTCAAGTCGTCCTTTGTTGTAAAAATCGTAAGCATGCGCGTACAGCCCCTCCATCATCTCCTGTGGAATGCCATGCACATCTTTCAGGGTTGCCCCTTCGTTTACCGCTGCCCAAATCATCTCCGCAACTTGCTCTTCGTTGACATTGTCTTGAGGGCTCATCAAACATCTCCTAGTCACTCTCACCACCCCGGCAGAGCTGGCTTGATGCGAAGAAGGTTGCCCTTCTCCAATGTTGTTATTCAACCGCAGCTGCCGCTGCTAAGCATTCACAAATCGCTCATTACACTCATCATTCATTACACAGCTCACGTTTACTGCTACTGATCCCCGCTAATGGTGAGCGCCAAACTCATACTCCCGCTTGTTCCACTTGTTCCAACCAGACCAGCAAGCGCAGCACTTCATCCACCTCTTGCAAATCAACAAACGAGTAACGACGGTGACTGCGGTAAATACGGCGAGCTAGGGCGATATCCCGCACCACCGGCACCCCCACTTTTTCGGCATATCTCCGCACGGCCAGAGCTCGCTGGTTGGTCTCTAGCACTGAGATAAAAGGGATTGGTAAGATTTCTGGTTTGAAGTAGATACCCACCGTGATGTGAGTTGGGTTAGCGATGATCAAGCGAGAGTTTTCGATGTCAGATTTCACCTGCTCGGAGAGGATCTCCATATGTAATTCACGGCGACGGGACTTCATTTCAGGGTTACCATCCTGCTCCTTGTTCTCCCGTTTAACTTCGTGCTTCTCCATCTTCATATCTTTCATGAACAGGAAGTATTCGGCGATGGCATCTAACAGCAGCACTATGACGATGCAGCCTAGGCAAGTTAGCACCAGCGACATCAGCAGTTCTCGCCAAATCACCGCGACATCAAGCGGTGAACCATACAACTGGGCAAACAGCAGCCCCTTGTGGTTATTCCAAACCACCAGCAGTGCCACCACAAAACACCCCAAATAGAGCACCGCCTTGATTGCATCTTTCACTGTCCTCAGGCTAAACAGTTTTTTGAAACCATTAACAGGGTTGAGGGCCGACAAGTTGAATTTCAATGCTTCGCTGGCCAGCACGAATCCGCTCTGCAGCAGAGTCGGCAGCACCGATGCAACAATACAAAGCAACAGGATGGGCAGCATTAAGGTCAGCCCTAACCACAACACGCCGTGGGCATAGCCACGCAAATCTTGATTAAAGCCACCCGCGATGGCCTGACGAAACACCCCCATCAACTCCACCAGCGAACCGAACGAGAGCACATAGGCCACCCCGCACAGCATCAGACAGGCGACAATCAGATCGCGGCTCTTGAACGATTGCCCTTTCTTGGCCGCATCCTGTAACCGTTTCTGGGTGGGTTGTTCGGTCTTATTCGACATCTCAAAGCTCCTTCATCACACCTAACCAGCGCGGCAAGGTGTCGGGCTGCAATGACAATTGCAAGACCACATCCGGCAATATAGGGGAGAAATAGAGCAGCAAGATCGCTATCGCGACGCCACTTTTCACCGTTAACGACACGGCAAAGGCGTTCATTTGCGGGGCAAAACGAGAGAGCAACCCTAGCACCATTTCGGAAAGCAGCAGCGCCGCTACCACGGGGCTGGCCAGCACAATCGCCTTACTGATGATCTGGTTGAGCAGCCCCAGTACCGGGTCTAGCGGCGGCCTGCACCCACCCAGCGGATCACACAACTGATAACTGGTGGTAAGTACCTCTAGCATCAGTTCAAGCCCGCCGGCTTGAAGATAGACTACGCTGGCAAACAGGTTAAAAAAGTTGGCCAGCTCGGAAGTATCGACCCCGTTAGCTGGGTCAATACTGCTACTGAGGGTGGCACCGCGCTGGTTATCGATGATGCAACCCAGCGCGTGAAATACCCAGAACGGCCATGCCAGCAAGCACCCCAGCAGCAACCCCACTATCACCTCGCTAGCAATCAGCGCAAGATAGTTAAACGTATCGAAGGGAGGCAATACTGCCGAGGCATGAGGCCACAACGCCACAGCCACCAGCATAGTGACTGAAATACGTGCCACACCGGACAGTACGCTGCTATTGAGAAAGGGCAGGATGAAAAAGATTGGGGCGACTCTGGCAAACGCCAGCGCAGCCGAACCGATCCAGCCGTGGAGATCAAAAAAGAGGGCAAATGGCATCTGTCACCCCGGTGCCAGTGCCAGCCGCATGACTTCACGACCAAACAACAAAAGTGTCTCGCCATACCAACCCGACAGCAAAAACAGGCAGGCGCTAACGCCAAACAACTTGATACCAAACGGCAGAGTCTGCTCCTGCAACTGGGTCACTGTTTGGAACAGACCCACCAACAGCCCGATCACGGTGGCAACTATAATGGGCCAGGCTGCCATCTGCAGCACCAGATACATCGCCTTGTTGCCTGCAAACACCAGATCATTCATCACTCATTCCTCTTGCTGCAGGCATTAGCTGACCAGCTCCAGATATTGCAGAACCATCCCCTTGGAGAGCAAACTCCAGCCATCTAGCGCCACAAAAAGCACCAGTTTGATCGGCACCGAAATGGTAACTGGGCTCATCATCATCATCCCCAGTGCCAGCAAAATGCTGGAGATTACTAGGTCCACCACCACGAAAGGCAGGTAGAGATAAAAGCCTATCTTGAAGGCACTTTTGATCTCACTGAGGGCATAGGCAGGCAGCAGGGAAAATAGGGATGGACGCTCATTTTTCTCGGCAATACCATTCTCACGCTCCTCACGCTGACGCTGTACCTGTTCAAAGAATGCCACCAGATCGGGCTCGGAATACTTGCCCAAGTAACCGCGATAACTCTCCAGCCCATTTTCGACAAATTCGGTGACCGCTTCGGCATTGCTAAAGCTCACCTGCTCCTGCTTGTAGTAGCTATAGGCTTCCTGCATCACAGGTTGCATCACGTACATAGACAGTATCAGGGCTATGCCATTGAGCGTCATGTTTGAGGGCACCTGCTGCAGACCCAGCGCATTACGCACCATCACAAACACGATAGAGAACTTGATAAAACAGGTACCAGAGGCGATCAGGAACGGTAGCAGCGTCGAGAACGCCAGCACCGCGATCATCGATATATCATTTGACATCAGTGGTTCCACCTAACCACTCGGCGATCTCCACACCCAGCGCATCTTCTATCTGCACCAGTTCGCCACGCCCGAGCAAGACCCCGTTGGCGCGCACCTCTACCCGCTGTTCAGCCCCAGCAGGCAACTGTAGCAAGCCCCCGGCGGCCAGCATTTGCAGCTCGTCCAGTGAGAGCATGCGTTGGTGCAAAACAAACTCTAGTCGCACCGGTAACTGACCTAAATCCTGAGTCGGCAACTCGGCATTCTCCTGAGCTGAGTACTCCTGATCTACATACTCCTGTTCTTCATTCCATGTCATCATCATCCCCTCATCATAAGTATGAAAATGTGCCAGCCGCATCTGGTGACAACGCACCTCGGCCAGCTGATCGCAAATAAGCAACACATCACCCGGTCCGACTTGACGTAATGTCTTTGCGCGAACCAGACTCTCCCCTTTCACCCAACGCAGTGGCCAGCGCACGGCCGGCAATGCGAGACGAGCCGGTCCAGATGCAGGCACCTGTGCCAACCAGAGTGGCCCCTCTGCGGTCATCAACCGCAGCAAGGGATTAGATGGAAGGGACTCACTCCCCACTGGCATGCCCACGTGTAGGCGGGAGGTTGTCAGCTCTGCCAGCGGCAGGGTCAGCGGTTGCTCTGTTGCCGCCAGCCACTGGGCAGCCAGTTGATCAGTCCTGACCGAACTGGCCAGCCCCGCCCATTGCGGGGCTACTTGTGCCAACCAGCTAGTGGGTTGCAGCCAGCCAGACCATCCTGCCTCGCTCGCGGTAACAGAGACCCAGACTCCCTCCCGCTTGGGGGGAATCAGCTCAACATCCAGCCCACTGGCGCGCCAACGCTTGGCGGTACTTTCCAGCGCTCGCTGCCTGCTATCAATGCGTCGCAGCTTCAGCATCATGCCTCCTCATCCTCGTCTTGGTGGGCAGGCGTATTGCGCTGTTGCTGCTCATCGCCATCACGGGAAAGCTGCCACTGTTGTGGGTTGCCAGCGAGCCAATGTTCATCGAGCCGTTGATGAACCAGCGCATCGGACGAACTCAACTGCAAACCGCCCCCCATTTGCGGCTGGATCATCACGGCGTGATCCCCCCCCCAGCGCTGAAAGCGGTAGACCAGATCACTATTAGCACTGCTACTCGGTGAGCTCTGCTGCAACTCGGGAGCCGCGCTGTACTGTGTCATCCGCTGCGGGAGGGCTGACTCGGTGGCCACAGGTGATCGCATCGGTTCAGCCCTAGCGCCGCCTTGCAGAAAGACGAGCGACTGCGCCGCCCCTACGTCAGCCAATGAACGCCCCTTACTACTCGCTATCCGTTCGGCCGTTTCATCCGAACGCATAACGGCAAGCGACAGCACCGCCTTCTCCTGCATCTGCTGCGCTGTCTTCTGTGCAGTACTTTCCGACGCAGAGAGCAACGGCTGCAGAGCGGCCAGCTCAAGCGAGCGCGTAGCGGCATCTCCCTTTTCATTCTGTATTAGCAACACAGCGCCTTGTAGACGCTCAAACAGATCCCCTTGCACAATCCGGCTGGTGGCCTCAGCCGCCAGCCCGTTGGCACGGCTCGTCAGAAGGTGACGGGACACTCCGTTCAGCTGCGAGAGTTGTCGGGGGATCAGGGGATGTACTAGCAACATAGATCCGTCCAGAGGCTCCTCATCCTGCCGCGGCTTTTTTTTCAACGGTTCCAAGGCGCGGGTAAACTCCTCCACCACGCCAGAAACGCCATCAGCAGTGGTTATCGCAGCAGGGGGTGCCACAGGGATCACCGGGTTCATTACTTCCATTTCATCCTCTCTTCAAGTTCAGCCTCATCCCTTGCCTGCATGCGCAACCTGTTGCGTCTTGCTTCGGATTTGGCCCAGCGTTGGTATTTATCTTCCTTGCGCAACCAGTGGGCATGCCGCTCCTGCTGCTCTGTTCGTAACTGCATAACCTCTTCCCGCTGCACCACCAGCTCACCCAGCTGCAACGAGAGGTTGAGTTGCTGACGCCGCAGCACCGCCTGCTTGCGCTGCAAAGCAAACAGTTCGGCACTGGCCATGTGGCCAGCTGGGCGCTGAACCAGAATTAACTGCTGCAGCCCTTCGCGCTGCTCATGCAGTGCTTCCTGTTCCTTTTGCAACACGCGGTCACGGTGCGCCAGCTTGGCCAGCTCAGCCTCACAACGCTGCTGACCGATAGCACAGCGCTGCAGCAGGGCTCGAATGCTAGCGGAGTAATTCATTCATACTCAGCTGGGTGTCATCAAAGGGGGTAAATTCAGTAATCGGTTGACGCAACCAACTGATGAGCGGAGCCCGTAGACGCATAACCCTGTCGTTGTCAGCATTCTCCCCCGGCCGGTATTCACCAAGATCAATAAAAAGTTGCAACTCTTCCAGACGCGTCATAAGAGTGCGAATACCTGCTGCTCGTTGCTGCTGCTCCGCAGTGGTAACCTGACCTGCCACCCGGCTGGCACTTTTAAGCACATCAATCGCCGGATAGTGCCCTTGTCCTGCTAGTTTGCGGTTCAGGTAGATGTGACCATCTAGAATCGAGCGGATCTCGTCCGCCAGCGGATCGGGTTCGTCATCCCCCTCCAGCAAGACGGTGTAAAAGGCGGTTATACTGCCGCCGCCGATCGCAGCTCCCGGCCGTTCCAGCAATCTGGGTAGGCTGTCGAACACCGAGGCCGGATAACCACGGCGGGCCGGAGGCTCGCCTGCGGCAAGCGCCACATCGCGCAAGGCGCGGGCATAACGGGTCATGGAGTCGACAAATAGCACCACCCTTTTGCCTTGATCGCGGAAATACTCAGCCACCGTGGTCGCCAGCAACGCCGCGTTGCAACGATCCACCGAAGGGAAATCCGAGGTGGCAAATACCAGCACGCAGCGATCGCGCTTGGTGGAGTTGCGCAGCACTTCGGCAAACTCGGTCACTTCACGTCCCCGCTCGCCAATCAGCCCTATCACGAAGACATCCGCATTCCCATGCTCTGTCAGCATGTGCATCAGCATAGTTTTACCGCACCCTGCGGATGCGAAGATGCCGATCCGCTGGCCAACGCCGCAGGTCAGCAGGCCGTCAATGGCACGCACACCGGTTTCCAGCGGGTCGCGAATCCCCTCTCTTGCCGAATAGGAGGGCGGATCGGCATCTATCATCCGCATCTCCCCCGCAGGGCCGCTGACCGGGGAAAAGCGCTCCACGACCTGACCTGTTGGATCCAATACTGAACCGAGGCAGGCATCGCCGACCCAGGCAGAAAGAGAACAACCGGTTGGCTGCAAGACCACCTCCCGTGACAGACCGCGGCCATTACCGATCAGGCTGAGCACCGCACGCTCACCCTGAAAGCCGACAACCTGGGCACGTGCGACGACTTCACGCTTCTGCCAACTACGATGGATTTCACACAGTTCGCCAATCACCACATCGGGCAACGCTGCCTCTAGGATTGGGCCGGATAGCCGCTGCGGATAAGCCAGCCGACGCAATAGTCGTTGCGCTCTCATCGCAGCAGCGACTCGCTAAATTGCTCCAGATCGTCGAAGTAACCGTTCAAGGCCTCGGAAAAACGCTCAGCATCCATTAGATGATCCGGATGCACCATCGCCTTCAATTCGAGAAATCCATCGGCCTCTGCCAGTTGCAACTGGCCGCCTCGTGCGTAGTCACAGCCACGAATCAGTGCGAACAAAATATCTCCCGCACGCTGGCCCAGCGCCATTTCGTTGTATTCAGCTAACCGTGACCAGAGCCACACCTCATCATTCTGCAACGTGACGTAGATGCTGGGCATATCACGCAGATCCAGCTCAATAGTGGAGTGACTATCCAGCTCTCCGATCAGAGAGGGGTCACAGCCACAGAGTTTGAGTGCATCCTGAACCAGTAAGCTGATATCGGGTACATACATGGATTAAATCCTCAGATGGTTGTAATGACGTTGACAGACACACTGTCGGCAATCTCACCGAACGACAACACCTCCAGATCACGGAAGCGGGTTTCGATCAATTTTTTGATAAAGCGGCGTACATCTACTGATGTGAGCAACACAATGTCCTTATGAGCAATGTTTAACCCCTCAAGCCCTAGCGAAAAGCGGTCCATCACTTCATCCGATACTGCCGGCTCTAGATTTAGAAAAGCCCCCGTTGAGGTCTGGCGAATGCCTTTACGGATCATCTCCTCTAGCTCAGCAGAGAGCATCACCACCCGCAATTCACCGTCAACAGAAAACCGGTGGCAGATATAGCGAGCCAAAGATCCACGCAGGTGCTCCACCAGATTGAGCACATCTTTCTCCCGTGGCGCCCACTGCGCCAGAGACTCCATCACCAGCTTCATATTGCGTACCGAGATGCGCTCGGCCAACAGTCTCTGTACCACTTCGGATATGCGCTGCACCGTGGCATGGCGTAGCACCTCTTTCAGCAGGTCGGGATACTTATTCTCTAGCTGATCCAGCATGTTCTTGGTCTCCTGCACCCCAAAAAACTCCTGCACATGACGAGCTAGTAAGGCGGCTAAGGTCTGATAGAGCTCGTCTTGGGCCGGTCGCAACTGGTAACCGAGGCTGGCCAGTTTCTCCCCCTCGGACGGTTTCACCCAGGCGCAGAGACTGCTACCCTGCATGCTAAAAACCGGCTGCAAACCCATCACTTCCACTTCCTCGTTGTAGTTGACGACCCGTATCAAATCGAAGTGAAGTTCAAACTCTTCTGCGCGAATTTCGTTGATCAATATCGCAACTCGGTTGTCGGCCATTTGTGCGCTGTCACGCAGTAAAAGCTGCGGCAGGCGCACGCCGTAGTCGATAAAAAACTGACTACGCAACCGCTCGGCAAGTTGTACCTGCTCTAGCGCCGCCCGTCGTGACGCTGGCAACAGCAGGATCAGGGGCACGGTTTCGGCGGCGACCTTGTCCAGATCACCGATAAGACCCAAGCCGCTGCTCTGTTCGGTCCCGTCCTCGCTGGCATGGCTAGCAGAACCGGTCGACTGCCCTGTTGCTATACGCTGACTTTCGCGGTGTCTAAGGTAAAAGAGCCCGCTTAGGGCACACGCCAGAATCAGAAATACCGGCAGAGGAAAGCCGGGCAGCATGCCGAACGCTACTGCCATACCCGCGGTCACCAGTAGCACAAAGGGATTTCCTAACAACTGGGTCATTATGTTGCGCCCCATGTTGTCACTGTCGCCATTAACCCGGGTGACAATCAAACCAGCACTGATGGAAATCAGCAGTGCTGGGATCTGAGCCACTAAACCATCACCAATGGTGAGCATGGTGTAGGTAGATAGCGCGGTGGAAAGGTCCATGCCATGCTGGGACATACCGACCGAAATCCCGCCGATGAAATTAACAAAGATGATGATGATGCCTGCAATGGCATCCCCCTTGATGAACTTCATCGCACCATCAAAAGAGCCGTAAAGCTGACTTTCCCGTTCCAGAATACTGCGCCGTTCGCGGGCACCGTCCGCATTTATGATGCCAGCCTTGAGATCAGCATCAATGCTCATCTGTTTGCCGGGCATGCCATCCAGAGAGAAGCGAGCGGCAACTTCTGCTACCCGCTCCGAGCCCTTGGTGATCACGATAAACTGCACGATGGTCACGATAGAGAAAACAACAAAACCTACCGCCAGACTGTCTCCGATAACGAACTGACCGAAGGTGGCGATGATTTCCCCCGCATCCGCTTCAATCAAGATCAGCCGACTGGTGCTAATAGATAGCGCCAGCCGGAACAAGGTGGTGATCAGTAACACCGAAGGAAAGGTCGAAAAACTGAGAATCCGATCGATATAGAAGGAGGCCATGAAAACCAAGACCGACAGCACGATATTAAGACCGATCAAAAAGTCGACCAAAACAGTGGGCAATGGGATAATCAGCATCGCAATGATCATCACCATCAACATTAAAATAAGCAGTTCGGGTCGCGAGCGCACACCGTTCAAAAATGAGTTAAACACCGGCAGTTATTCCATGTTATTGATGAAAATCGAAAGGTTGTAACAGGCTGTCATCCGCTTTTGGCTGAGCTAATCCCAGCTCACGTCGCCCCTCTAAGAGTTCGTGTTGATAGGCAATACCTGCCATCTCGCGCAAAGCATCCAACACCAGCTCAAACCAGCTCTCATCAATAAACAGTGCCAATGGCAAGCTTTTGCTGGCCTTATACAGGGAAAAGAGCAACGCGGAACGATCTCGGTGGCATCTGAGCAGGGCACTTTCGCCAACCGTTTCAGCCAATAGCTGATCCAGCTCCTGCGGATAGCGCAGCATCGACAACAGCAGTAACAACCAACTCTCTTCACGGGGGTTGAAGCCACAGACTAGGGGGCTCGCCAGCAAGGTGCCGACAAATAGGCTATCAGCGGAACGCAGCAACTTGAGCTGGGATAGACGCCCTAGCAAGTTGCCAAACTCCAGCCTAGAACAACTGGCATCAATCGAGTCTGTATCAGCAATCAACGAGCCTTCAATAAAATCGAGCACGAGTGCCCGTCGCTCATAGCCGTAACTGCCGATCCAATCAGCGTAGAGATCCACCTCATGCTCTTCACTTGTCAGAAAGGCACGATAACTCGCCCGCAGCAAGCCAGGGCTCAACGACATCGCCTTGCCAAATAAACGGGCCTTGAGTGCACAATTAATACCCGCCTTGAGCTGACGTGGCTCGCTGCTATCCTCCACCTGCTTAAGCAGATCCTGCAACCGCTTGCGTACTACCTCATCAAGCTTGCGACGACGCAACAACGCACGTAGCACCAACACAAGATCGCTGTCATCAGGGAAAAGGGAACGCAACTGTTGGAGCAAAGCTTCAGTTCTGGCACCGTGTGCTTTCACGATATTCAGGATCTGTTGTACCTTCGGTAGCACATCCTCATCCAGAACCCGCTCGAAACTGTCTGCCAAATCCAAACCCAGTTTCTTCTCGTAGTCACGGCGGTTGCGGAACAGGGTCAGTGCTACCGACATCTCATCGGTGGATTGCGCAAATTTTTCGACTGCGGCGGCCGGATTGAGATCATCCGCCTGCAACGCTTCACTCTGACGCGCTTCACTCTGGCGCTGAGTATCGTGCCGGACATCCGACTTAGCTTGCTGCTTGGGCAAACGCGGGGAAGTAACCGCACTAATTTCCACGAGAGGAGTTCCCAAACCGACGATCCGGCTGCGTATAACCGGGTGAAGAGGAGGTTACCGGCGATTTACCGTTGTTGCTGTCTAGGACATTGCGTAATTGCTGTTGCGTTGGCTCAGGGCTCAGACCTTGTTCGCTGGTAATAGAGCCCACTAAACCACCCGCATCACGCTCGAGTGGACTGCTGATCTCGCGCGGCTGGATCAGAAATACCCGGGCATTATTGGTCTGGCTATCGACGTTATAGCGAAATAGTCCGCCAACTAGCGGTAAATCCCCCAACAAGGGAATCTTGCCTATTTTTTTCTCATTTGAATCAACGGTATAACCACCAAGCAGCAGGCTCTTTCCCTGCGGTACTCTGGCCACAGTGCTAATCAGAGTGCGTGCCACTAGCGGAAGCACGTCTTGGGTATCATCAGACTTACTTGAGCTGTCAATTGCGTGACCATCTTCGATATTCAGCGCCATCTCGATCTCGTCATTGCTGGAGAATCGCGGCAACACGCTCACCATGGTGCCGTAAGTGACATGCTCTAGGCTTGCGTTACGTTCACCCACCAGCCGAGCATAAAAAGTACGGCTGTTATCGAATAGGGCTGGAACATTCTCCTGAGTCAGCACCACAGGACGGGAAACCACATTTGCACGATCCTTCTGCGCCAGCGCCATCACCGAGGCAATAAAGCGGTTACCGTCTAGAGTACTGACTGAACCATTCTGGTTGATGCTAGCACCAAGGCTATCACCTACCGTTATTTGCCCACTCCAGCTGACTCCCATTTGATCCAGATCTTGCCTGTTCATGTCGATGATCCAGAGCGACAACTCTACATGGCGCTTTGCCACATCCAGTTCAGTGACCAGGTTTTCAATAAAACGCACCTGCTCCGCCGTTCCTTTGACCAGCAAACTGTTAGTATCCGGATAGGCCATTACTTTGATATTTCCAGCCGCGGCATCCTGCTTGAGCGCCTCAGGCAAAGTGATCCCGGCCTGATAGGGCTGGCCATTGTCAGAGGATAAGGTTGGCATCGCCGGTGCTTCCCCTTTCAGTTGCTGCAAAGGCTCACTTTCGTCCGCCAGCAACCGCTCGATCACTGTGCCGATGCCGGGTACCACCATTTTCTGATCCCGCATGGCATAGCTGCGGTCACTAACAAAAGTATTGTTGAGCCGGATCACGCCAATTCGTTGCTTGCCCAGACTCACATTGTTACTGTGCTTGTCGAGCATAGCCGCAGCATTAACCACCAGATCAACAAACACAGGTGGGCCGGAAACATAAAACACTCTATTACTGTCCAGTGCCCGCAGCGGATAGCGACGATCGTAGAGTCCGGACTTGCGCAGAAAGTTATTGAACGAATTGAGCGAGGCATTGTTGAGCGACACTACCGCATTGCGACTTTCACTGGCGTCATAGACATAGATAGCCTGACCATCGTGATACCAAATCAACCCCAACTGCTGGCTAATCCGCGCCAACAACTCTTGCGGATCACCTAGCCCGAATTCGCCACTCACCTGCTTGCGGGCAGCCAACTTGCTCACGATGACCGGCTTGTTCAACCGCGAGGAAATCGCATCGAAAAACGAGCGCAAGCTATCCTTTTTAGCGATATAACCAGCGTCTTCATTATTACGCGCCAGCTCACCGGGAGCAGCCAAAGCATCAACGTGCGTCCATAGCGATGCACTCAGCAGCAGGATGCACAAGTTTCTTCGATTCATTTGCTTGCCTGTTGAATGATTATGTTGGTTAAGCCGCGTGGTGACACACCGAGCAGCTGACGTATTTCATTAGAAAAATGGGATGAAGAGGAGTAACCGTGTTTGAGAGCAACCTCAGTCAGAGTTCCCTCCCGCTCGACCACATCGAGTAGCGATCGCGCCATTCGCCAGCCCCGCAATTCAGATTTGGCCGTGCCCCCCAAAGCTTGTCTGCATAAACGCCGAAAGTGAGAATTGGAGACCCCGTAGCGATCCCCCAGATCTTTCAACTTATCACCGTATACCGACTGGGCCAGCAGAAAGCGAACCAACCAATAACTTTCGGTGCCACGCAGTAAGGTCAGCGCCTGTGCAAATTCGGGAACCGGGTTCAACGCCTGTTGCAAAAACCAGTACTCGTAATGTCGCCGCTGTTGGCCAATGGATAACGACGCCTGCGGCAACATTGCCCAACAAAACTCGCCCGCAGGCTGATTGACTTCTTTCGCATCATCAATAAAGGCCAGCAACTTTACCAGCCAATCCACCCTGACCGGCCAGAAGAGACAATCCGATTGCACCGTCACCTCTGCCCGATCTATAAGTAGGAATCCCTGCCAACCGGCAGCTATCGTGACCGACGAGTGAGTGCCGTGAACCACAAAATCCAGAGTTATAGACTCCCCTGTCTGAGTGCTCAGCAACCAGGCCTCCAAGCCAATAACGCTATGATTCTCGCCGGCGCACAACCTTACTTGTGGCTGTAACATATCGCTGTCGGTCATCAGTCAATACCTTCCTAGCTGGTATAAATGTGTTTCTGAGTATCGATGACAAGAGCAGTAACATCCTGATGCAAATCTGATGGGATAACTCACAGTTCGACACAAAAGAGTTCTTCCGCTACCAAAAATTAGGTCAATTAAAGTATTTGAGCGCCAGCCTGCGAGGTTTAGAGGAGAAAGAAAAAGGGAGGCATAATGCCTCCCTTTTTATGTTGCATGTCAGTTAGAGCGGAATAGGGAAGAGAGTAAATTGAATACTTCACCGTGGTTCTATGATTTATTCATTTAATAACAGCTATTTAAATCACTGTCTTATGGCAGAAATTTTGCACGTTAACCAACGTACCCTATTCATTGATAGGGTAGAATCTCCGCTCCGTTAACCTTCGGGACTTCTTTTAAGCTGATATGGTAAATGCCCGATAGATCTTTGGATACGGCTGTAACTTGGAAATTTGCCAGAGGAGAGTACAGTACTTCGCCCTCCTTATTTTCAAACGACAAACCTCCTGGAACGGATAATCGGTTACCACTATTACCTTTCACCTGAAATATGACTTTTAGTTTGTCCTGACTACGTTTTGCAAAATCTTCGGCAACATTTTTATATGTGGATGTAGAGAAGAATTGACCAAGGCTATACGTCGTTACCGTTTTATTTTCCAGATCTCTCTTAAATGTCGAGTACAGTTTATTAATCCCATTCAATGTAATTCCTTGCCCGCGGTGAGTTGTTATATTTTTTCCTGTTGGGATGTACCATGCTTCGGCACCCGTTTTCACGAGTTCTCTAAGATTACTACAATTTATCTTAATCGTTGATTCAAGTTCTTTATTGCCTCGGCTAAAAATCTCATAGCCATGACGATCGCGGTACTCTTCAACAACTTCACTCCCTTTCACTTGCCCCTCCATGGAAGCATTGCCAAACTGATGACGCGCCTCAACATTGAGTGCTTTACATCCTGCATTGCTCTGATAGATCATGGAAAAATCTTCTCGAGTCTTATGGTTTTTTTTATCGGCTTTTTCCACATTAGTTATAATTTCCTGTAACGGGCGTATTTTTCTATCTATATCCTCGATTCCTTTATTGTATCCATTAATTTTCTCGGACAGTATGCGGACATCTTTCTTTAATGCATCAACCTTATCTAAGTCACTATTAATTCTTGTCTGTAATGTTGTTATCACTTGTCGGGCAGATACGGAGCTCTCTTCAGCACCTATCTTGTTAACTGCAGCTTTACGTTCAGCCTGATAACGGCCACCATAAAACATATTTTTAACAAAACTGCTCCCCTGACTTATTTTGAAATAACTATTTTTCAAACGTACGGTAGCATTCTTACCATATTTTTCTGACACAGACTGAAGAGTATTAAGTAATTTTTTATTGCCTGCAGTAGCACTTTTACACGCAGCAATAGCTTTATTTTTTTCAGTTACGGTATTTCTAACACCAGAGATCTTATTCGAAAGGTTTTTCTTTAATTCGTATAGTTCTAACCGTTTTTTTTGCATAGCATCCAAAGATGCTACGGGTTGATTTCTTATAGAATTTACTAGCACTTTATTTCTCTTTATATTAAATGCGTAAATATTGCCGAACACCTGAAATATTAATAACAAAGGTAATGATTCCAGATTTTAATTTGGAGAACTTTTAAAAAACGCCCTTAACCAGCATTAATGGCATTTCAAGAACCGTTCATTGATTCGAACATCAACCTAGTTATCGATTCCGTTGTTCTTAACATATTTTGTGAAAAAAATGAAAATTAGTGCAGCCCCCGCTAATACCCAAGGAGTCGCCAATAAACAATCACTTTAAAAGATGATTAGTACTTTCAAAAAACATTGAGAAACTGATCTTTAGCGATATATTTTAGAAAAAATGGATTAAGTGGTTTAAAAATTCTTTATTCCCCACAATTAATCACCGCGTAAAAATGGCTTAGTGCATCGAAAGAATACAACTTGAAAAATGACAAGGAATTATAAAAAACAAAAAAAATAATTTAGACCTACACTCTAAATTTATTCATGTTTTTTCATTTTTATTTATTGAGCATGACGGCGTACTATCAATCGCAACAAGTGTAATCGTACATATCAATCAGTACCACACCCTAAATAAATTTAACTCTCAAATGAGAAACAATAAATGACAATGCATATAAATGCTATCACTTGCAGACAGTTTGTCTTCGGGGATTTCATCTTGCATTCGGATGGAATACTCATCAGTCCACAGCAACAGCTACAACTGCCACCAAAGGAGCTGGCGGTACTTATCAACCTGCTTGAAAGTGCCGGTGAACTAGTCACCAAAGAAGCGCTGCTCAACCGAGTATGGCCGAATCAAGACGTCAACGAAGAGTCACTTACACGCTGTATTTACGCGCTTCGCCGTATATTGCAGGAAAATAAGGCTAACCGTTACATTGAGACCACCTATGGCAAGGGCTACCGCTTCTGTCGTCCGGTGACCAACATGAATCGGCAAACCGCTCATACCCATCACAGTACGCTGGCAATCTTACCGTTTCGTACCCATGAGACACTCAATAGCAGCAGCCTGCACGACTCCTTGGTCGAGGGGTTGGCGCTCCACACCGATACTAGGCTGGCGGTCCTGCCCGCAGCTATCACCCACCAGTGCCACGATGCAATGCAGATCATTGCCTTAATAGATAACTTGCGCCCTGATTACTATCTGGCGGGACAAACCCAGCCCCATAACGACGGCTGGCAAGTAAGGGTAGAGCTTGTTGAAGCCGAAAGGCACCGTTTGTTGCATCACGATACCCTGACGCTGACAGCAGATCAGTCGTTGACTCAGTTACAACAGTGGTTGGCCGGCATGCTGAGCAAGCATCTGGCAGGCGTGCAGCAGAATAGCCAGTCCAAGTCTGAGCCCATCAAATTTGACAGCTCGTTGACCTATCTCGATGACCGTAACGCTCAGCTACAATTCACCTCATCTAACCAGCAGCTACTGCGCCAAGCCAGCCAGGGCGTTGTTGCGGACCTACAGTGTTCAAAGGGCTCAATGGCATGAAGGCTCGGTGGGTCATATTGCTGGCATTGGTGCTAGCCGGCACTGTGCGCGCCGATTGCTGGCAGCACGCAGGGGCTATGTTCAAGATAGACCCATCACTGCTGATGGCTATTGCCCAACAAGAGTCGGCACTGAATCCCAAAGCCATCGGCCATAATCGGGATGGCAGCCGTGACCTTGGCTTGATGCAAATTAACTCCGGGCACCTGCCCCATCTCACACGACTCGGAATCAGCGAGCAACGACTACTCAATGAGCCCTGTATTTCCGTCATCGTTGGCGCCTCAATTCTGGCCGACATGATGAACCGCTACGGCTACTCATGGGAAGCCGTAGGAGCCTATAACGCAGGCACTGCACCAGAACGGCAAGCGCTGCGTATGCGTTACGCCAAGCAGATATTGGTACGCTATCAAAAGCTACGATCCCCATAACAACTATCAATAATTATCAATAGCAATCAATAACTAACATTTTTTATTAATGGAGCACTCATCATGATTTCTATGACCGCCACCATGCAATCTAGGATCTCATCTGTCACCAGTAGCTATCCTCCCCCCTCCCAGGTACAGAGACTGGCAAAAGCATTTCTTACTGCGAGGAATACAGACCTACAAACGGCCCCCCTTCGTCGTCCATTACGCCCCAATACCGTGATGCAACGGTTTCAGCAAATGAAGCCTGAGCAACGCCAGAACTTCCTAAATGTCCTCAACAAGGTGGCATCAGGAGCTCCAGCCCCTGTCAAACCACGAATCCAGCGACAGGAAAATGCCAATGAACTCCTTAAAAAGATAACTCCACCCCCAAATCGTACCAATCAATCAATCGCGCCAGGAATCATCCCACCACCACCACCGCCACCGATGCCACAAGCTGAACCCAACATATCCCAAGGCCCTCGGCAGTGGAGAGAAGTGATTGCTACCGACCGCCAGGAAATCCTTGCCGAGCGTGACTCTCGCCGCGTAATGATCAAGCCACACATGCCACCTGGCATGAATAACCTAATGGAAGAACTGACAGCCCGATTGAAACAACGCGGCAACATTAGCGCGTAAGCGTAGCCCCGCTAGGGGGCTGCGCAGATTTCTCTCATGCTGCCCATCAGTTTTCCATCAGGAAGTAACTTTGCCCCTGCAATAAAGTGCAGATAAATATCGCATCAATGCCATCACGGACCCTATGACAACTAACGATCTCCTTTGTGGCACGCCGCACAGCTTTGCGGTTCGCCTGCTCAACGGCCCCCTGTGCGGTTGCGAGTATCAACTATCAACTCCCAGAACCCTGTTTCTAGTGGGTGATGCAGAAGCATTGATGCCGGCAGAAGCCCCTGCCGACTTTCCTGCGGATTCCCTCTACATTCCGCTCGCCAGCGGCGGCATCAACTTCGAGATCATGTTGACTCCGGAAAACAAGGCCCAGCTGACACTGCGTGAGCTCGGTAGCAACGCCGCCCCTGAGCATAATATCGTGTTTAATGAACCCTTTAGCGTCGGCAGCCTGATGCTGGCCGTTCGTCCGATACAGGAAGCGTGGGCAAACGCCGTACTCTCATACCCGACAGCAGAGCCAACCCCGACAAGAACAATACCACTGCGCAACAAAACGGCTATCGTCATTTTCATCGGCTTGCTACTGACATTGCTGATATCTGGATACTACTGGCAACTTTACAGCCAGCAGCGCCAGAGCCGAGAGCTGTCCTCTCTGCTGGGCAATGAAGCCACTCGTTTTCAGGTGCTCCCTGGTCGTAATGGCCTTTTGTATGTAAGCGCCAACAACGAGCGTGACCGTTCTTGGGCCAAACAAGTGTTGGCACGCGGTGACTATCGCGATCCAGCCACGGTCATCAGTCCGCAGCAGGAAAATGAACGCATTGCCCGTTGGCTAGCCAATAACTATCCCGAGCTAGCTTATTATCGCTTGCAACTGGATAACCCGCGAAAACCGCAACTCTGGATCAGCCGTCAACGAACCAAACTAAGTGAGCCGCAGCGGCAAACTCTGCTCAAGCAACTGACTGAACAACTGCCTTATGCTGATCAGCTACTGTTGCAGATGGTCGATGACAATCTTGCTGTCAGTAGCGCCGAAAACGGTCTGATCCGGCAAGCACTGCCTTACCGCCGTAGCGATCGTTCCGGCGGTGTCACCTTCCTGATCGAAGGCGCGCTGAACGATGGTGAACTGTTGCGAGCACAACGCTTTGTCGAGGATTACTACCGACAGTGGGGCACCCGTTATGTGCAGTTTGCAATCGAATTGAAAGATGACTGGCTCAAAGGCAAGTCTTTCAAATATGGTGGCCAGGGCTACGTCAAAATGACACCCGGTCACTGGTATTTCCCCAAACCCCTTTAACTTACTGAGAACTTTTTTATGACGTGGAGCCTTAATGACATGACTCTTAGTAGTCTGTCCAGCATGTTCGATACCGGTACTGAAGAGATACAAAACGAGCTAGAGGCAGCCCTGAATGCACTGTCAGAAAATCCCTCCGACCCTCAGGTGCTAGCCGAGTATCAGAGCCGCTTGTCCGAGTACAACCTTTACCGGAACGCACAATCCAACACGGTCAAGGTATTCAAGGACATCGACGCCGCAATTATCCAGAACTTCCGTTAACTATTTCCGTTGCCGGCCACAAAGATCGGCAACAATAGGAGCACATACATGTATTCTATTTCAGCCCTATCCAATTATCTGGATATCACCGGCAACGAGGGTCAAATTGTCTCTCTTGATGATCGCTTGATTGAGGCATTTTCCCAAAGCGCAGTCCGTATCGGCCAAGAGCAAACCAACATTCTCAGTCAATTGGATCGTCCGGCAGAGCTCAGTGATCCCGCCGTATTGTTTGAACTGCAGCAGCGCACCGCCAACTACAACTTGGACGTTTCCATGATCAGCACCCTGACCCGCAAAGCGGTAGGTGCCGTGGAAACGTTGTTACGCTCATGATGCGCCGGGTATTACTGGCGGCAGCTATGATGCTCACCCTAACCGCCTGTCAGCAGCAGGATCTACTCAAGGGGCTGGATCAACAGCAGGCCAATGAGGTGATTGCCGTCTTGCAACGCAACAATATTGAAGCTAGCAAGCAGGATCGAGGTAAAGAGGGTTATAGCATCGGCGTAGCCCAACCGGACTTCGCCGCCGCGGTCGACTGGCTGAAAACATACAACCTGCCCTCTCGCCCACGAATGGAAATCTCCGACATGTTCCCGACCGACTCGCTGGTATCCTCGCCACGAGCCGAGAAAGCCCGCCTCTATTCCGCCATCGAACAGCGGCTGGAGCAGTCATTGCAAACCATCGACGGCATTCTCTCCGCCCGAGTCCACGTTAGCTATGATGTAGATTCGGGTGAAAACAGCCGTTCAGCCAAACCGACTCATCTCTCGGCGCTGGCCGTCTATGACCGCGAAATAGATCCTTCGCAGACCCTGAACGACATCAAGCGCTTTCTGAAAAACAGCTTCTCGGATATCGAGTACGAAAACATTTCAGTGGTGCTCTCCCGTCGTCAAGAGACCCAGCAGCAAGCGCCTGTTTCTCCCTCAGGGCAAGTACAAGATAACTGGTCACTAACTGTGCTCGCCTTAACTTTGCTCATCCTGCTAGCTGGTGCGGCTGGCTGGCTCTGGCAACGACGCAATACCCCTAAGCCGTTATCTGGTACGACTAATGATAGCGGGCAATAGCGCTATGACTGCCATCCCCCCACTGCACAGTCCATTACCATCATCGCAACGTGTGTTGTTTGATCCCTTGTCTTACCTGCACCCACGC
This sequence comes from Plesiomonas sp. ISS29, assembly GCF_056522795.1. Taxonomy (NCBI): domain Bacteria; kingdom Pseudomonadati; phylum Pseudomonadota; class Gammaproteobacteria; order Enterobacterales; family Enterobacteriaceae; genus Plesiomonas; species Plesiomonas sp. ISS29. Next base: position 1,578,757 of record NZ_JAWRZQ010000001.1, on the reverse strand, counting down.
CGGCTCAGTCTAGCGGCACGCTTACTGCAGCCGGCAAGTGCGCGCGCAGTCGCTAACGAACTGGCGCTGGCGATCTATCAACTCGATGCAAACGATCTGCCCATAACATCGGATTGGCAGCAACGCCTCTGGCTACACCATTGGTGGCGATTGCCACAAACTGCCTATCTACTAGGCTGCCATAGCCAGAAAGCACAACTGGCCCGGCAGGGAGGCTGGCTCCAACTGCCCACATGGGCACGTCATTTTGCGGCCATCAATTTGCCAAGCGCACTGGATCAACCCTCAACCTCCAGTTGCACCCACCTCTCCTTGCTGCATGCCGGTTATAGCCAGCTGCTGGCATGGTCAGAGACCCTGCCGTGCGCACTAGTGCAACGGCTACCGCTGTTATTCACTCCCGAGCTAGACCGGTTGCCTCCGTTACCGGCTCGGGCCGACCCATTGTTACTAACCTTGGCTTTACAACATGCCCAGAGAAATCCCCACCCCCTCCCCCGAGATGTCAGTTGACGGTGTCATCTTTCAGCGTACCGGTTTGCGTCAGGCCGCCCGTGCCGATCGACTGGAAAAGGAGGCTCGTCAACGAGCCTCCACGCTGATCCGTCACGCCGAACAGGAAGCTGAAGTCATACGCCAAGAGGCATTTCGTCAGGGCTATGAAGCCGGCATGCTGACCGCTCTAAGCCACACAGCCAGCTATATGGGCAAGTGGCAAAGTCAGTCCAGCCACTGGTATCAGCAGTTGGAATCTCATAGCCGAGCCCTGCTGAGCGCGGCAGTGGATCACCCAGACACGCTGTTGCTGCTGCTGGATGAGTGGTTGCGTGATCAGCCTCGCCAGCAAGCATCATTACGTCTCTTGCTGCCCCGCTCAGCAAAACCGATGCGTGGCCGCCTAATGGCACTGCTCAACGAACAGTGGGATAACCGGATAGAGATCGACTACCACGATGACCCGCGCTTTATTCTGCGCTGCGGGCAACAAATGGCTGAATTTGCCCCGGCTGATTTTGTCGAACAGGCCAGTCTTCAGCTACGTCACAACCTAAATACTCTACCCGATGAATGTCGCCATCTTTCAGAACAAGCGGTACGCCAGTTGATAGAAACCCTAGAGCAGCAATGCCTGCCACAGACAGATACCAACTCAAGGAGCAACCCATGAGCTCAATAACGGCCGTAGCATATTCCCTCCCCGATCCCTTTCCGACGGATGATCAATTGCAGCCGCTAGCACGGTTGGCAATGCAAGCCTCACAACGTAGCGAAGCCGTGCCACCAGCCACGAGTGGGGTTGACAACATGGATGAATGGCAGGCAATTTTTTTGCAGGAATTAGCCACACTTCCCCCTGTAAACTCCAGTGACGTAGGCGATATCAAAGCCTATGCCGCCGAAGTAGAAAAGTTATTATCTGAATTTCCAGGGATCACCTTGGAACAAAAACTGGCGCTATTACAGGCAGGATTAGCTCAGGTAGAACAAGATAGTGGGGAGTCTGCTGGACTGACTAGCCTTCTGCTAGGATACGTCAATTTACAAACAGAAATGCAGAAATGGATGAGCGAAATCATTATGTCAGGCGGGGAAAGTGAGGAATTCACGGAGTGGTAAGTCACCATCAATAACCGAAGCTCGGCGAACTCAATACTGAATAAATGCAACGGCCATATTAACAATTTCATCCAGAGAATATCGTATATAGCAAAAACCCCGCACAAATTAATGCGCGGGGTTCTTAGAATATGGCGGTGAGGGAGGGATTCGAACCCTCGATACGTTGCCGTATACACACTTTCCAGGCGTGCTCCTTCAGCCTCTCGGACACCTCACCAAATTTTGTGCCGTTGTGATTTCGTGTAGTCATCAGCAGCGGACGGGGCGAAATATACGGAAATCTGGCCAAACGGTCAATAACTTATTTTATTTCTTTGACTTAAGTGGTGAAAAAACACCCCAATCGATGTGAAATCATGCAAAACCTTTGAAAATAACACTATTCTATTTTGTGTGTCTGTTTACATCGATAAAAATTGGGGATAGCACACAACCTCAGCACTATAATGGTTTATTCTGTTACTTTAATTAATCATAACCATATATAGGGGAATGATCGTGCCGAACACCAATGCGTTCACTTTTTATACCCGTTTTAAAGATGATATTCTAGCTGGACAAAAAACAATCACTATCCGTGATGCGGCAGAAGCCAAATTATTACATATCGGGCAGCACCTTGAGGTGTACACAAATCCAGAGCAAGAGCATTTTTGCCAGCTAGAAGTGCTCTCTATTGTACCGATAGATTTCACAGAACTGAATGAAACACATGCGCAGCAAGAAAATATGACACTCCCCGAGCTCAAACAAGTGATTCGTGATATTTACCCTGAACTGCCTTCCCTATATGTTATTCACTTCGCACTGCGCTAACCGCGGCCTAACGTAACGTTCAGCCCTGACTATCAGCCTTAATCGTTTTAAAGCCTACATTTACATAAAAACGTGATCGGCAGGGTTGAATATCCCTCTTTTACTTATTTTGTCTTTTTTGCTGCAATAGCGAACTTTGCGTAAAAGACAGAGTCTGAGTAGGTAAGACGTTATAAAAATGTGCTTAATCTCGATTCATCTTGACACTGCACATTTTTAGTGCATTAAAATAACATCAATATATATCAACAAGTTAAAACCTTTTATTATCCCAAAAATAAATTAAGCTATCAACAAATACTATAAACCTTGAGAGGTTGTTCAATCTTTCGGGGAATTTCTGTTTTTTCATGAAAAAAAAACTTCTAAAGTTCAAAATTTGAGTAATACTTGTTTAGGCTTGAATCTAGATCAAGTATGTGTTTACAGGGAGTCTATAATGAACAAGACCAAATTAATTCTTGGTACCATCGTGTTGAGCTCTACTCTACTGGCTGGTTGTGCGAACACTAGCAAGCTGGAGCAAAGCGTTGCAGATCTGAACACCAAAGTTGACCAACTGGCAACTGACGTAGGTTCTATTCGTACCGACGTTCAAGATGCTAAAGCAGAAGCTACCCGCGCTAACCAGCGTCTGGACAACATGGCTACTCACTACAAAAAGTGATAACTGTGTAATGCTTCCTAAGCAGCACGTCTATCGTGCTGCTTTTTTATTACTGATTATCACATAGATATCAGCGTCATCAGCAAGCCTACCTTTGGCCATAAATATTACATCGCCCCCCTCACAGCCGATAAAGCATTAAGCGTAATACCAAGCACTATTCTATTGAAAAAACACGTTAATATACAATGTGTTACTTAGATCGATAGCTAGAAATATCTCAACACAATTTACTGTTCGAAAGCCAAATCAGAGTGTTACCGCCTATCCCTTCTTTCTATTACTATACTGTTTAGTCTATTCAGTGTAAGAACAAGCTAATACTACATGGAGTCTTGTTCATACATCCGAATCTGCATACTTGAATACATTGAATAATTTATGTATTCATCCTCTCTTTTTTGATTGGCCGAACCTAAGTCTAATGAATAAAAAAAAGATCTCTTTATCATGGCAAATGGGTGTATTTCGCCTAACTCTACTCTTAAGTTTGTATTATGCTGTGGTTCTTAACTACCCTATTTATGTGAAATTTACAGCTATTTTTCAGGCATTGCCTATCGTCAATACCTTCTTTATTATTTCAATACCACTGGTACTTTTGTTTGCCATTAACTTTTTGTTTAATCTATTTAACTGGAAGTTAATCTTTAAGCCTTTTTTTGTTGTTCTTACCCTTATTTCATCTGTTGTATCTTATGCCACCACAAAATATGGTGTAATGTTTACACCCGATATGATTCAAAACATTGTAGAAACTGATGTTAGTGAGGCTTCATCCTACTTAAACTTCTCTTTTGCTATTTGGCTTTTACTTCTTGGCATATTGCCGTCAATACTTATTATCAAAACAAACGTAAAATACCCTGCGCACGGGCTGACATCAGCATTACTGCGTTTAACATCAATGCTAATATCTGTTATCGCATTAATAATTATTGGGTTTTTCTTTTATAAAGATTATGCCTCAGTTGGAAGGAATAATGCCGAGCTAAAAAAATATATTATTCCAAGCTATTATATAGATAGCAGTTATAAATATATTAAAGCACGGTATTTTACAACCTATGAACCCTATAAATTGTTGGGTGCAGATGCCGTTAATACAGCAAAGCCTCACGAAGATAAACCAACACTGTTAGTTTTGGTTGTCGGGGAGACTGCACGTAGCCAAAACTACCAGTTAAATGGTTATTCACAGCCTACAAATCAATATACTCAAAATTTAGGCGTTATCTCATTTCAACATGTCCGATCTTGTGGCACCGCAACAGCAGTCTCAGTGCCCTGTATGTTCTCAACTATGAGTAGAAAGGATTACAGTGAACAGCAAGCACGTAATCAAGATGGCTTACTCGATATATTACAGCATGCCGGTATATCACTATTATGGAAAGATAACGATGGCGGATGCAAAGGTGTATGTGACAGAATTCCGCATGGAATGATTAACCCGACAGCCAATGATCCGCAATGCAATGGTTCAACCTGCTATGATGGCGTATTTTTAGAGACATTTGATCAAGACATTACACAGCTTGAGCGAAAAGGTAAAACCGACAGCGTATTAACCTTCCATCTTATTGGTAGCCACGGGCCAACCTATTATTTACGCTATCCACCATCACACCGCTATTTCACGCCTGATTGTCCACGCAGTGATATTGAAAACTGCAGTAATGAGGAATTGTTAAACACATACAATAATACGATTTTATACACTGACTACGTTCTGTCTGAAATCATTAAAAAGCTCATCCTATTAAGTTCACAATATAATACAGCACTGATCTATTTATCAGACCATGGTGAATCATTAGGTGAGAACGAACTGTATTTACATGGTACACCGTATGAGCTTGCGCCATCAGTACAGACAACCGTCCCGTTAATAACCTGGTTCTCTGATGGATTCCGCAAAGAGAAACTATTAAATATTTCTTGTCTGAAAAAAGAGGCAGCCTCCAATGGAATTTCACAAGATAACTTAATTCACTCTATTTTAGGCATTATGGGCATTAAAACAAAAGAGTATAAGCCTACACTAGATATATTCCATACCTGCAAAACCCCTGCGTAAACCCGATTTTTAATCGGTAAGCCGACAGTTTTCTTTCTGTTGGCTTTTTTTGCCTAGTTGATCACAAAAATATTTGTATGGATATTCACTTACGATATGGATCAAAAAAGATAAAAAAATAGGGTAGATCGCTACTTTCTACTACTCAACAGCCACTATTTAGACTATATATTTTATTATTGAATTTTCATCATCTTACTTTCATAACAGATAACGCCATAACAGGTTAACCTTACTATAATTATGCCATGATGATTGAGACTAAAAGGCCCGACACCTATGCCATTTCAAGACACTCGGTTTATCCCACGAATTTTGTTGGTTGATGATTCCCGTACCACGTTAATGTTGTTGAGTACGATATTGTCAAGTCAGGCAGAAATTATTGTGTCTATGGATGGGCTAACTGCGGTCAATCTGGCCCGCGAAAAACAGCCAGACTTGATTGTTCTCGATATCGAAATGCCGGGTATTTGTGGTTTTGACACCTGCAAAATGCTCAAACAAGATCCTCTGACGCGTGATATTACGGTTATTTTTATCACTAAATACAAAAATCCGGCTGAAGAAATTGAGGCGTTAAAAAGTGGTGCGGTTGATTTCATCACAAAACCGTTCAATGCTACGGTAGTGAAAACACGGGTCAATATTCAGTTAACGTTGAAAAGACAAGCGGATATGTTGCGCCAACAAGTTAACCTTGATGGGTTAACCGAAGTGTATAATCGGCGAGCGCTAAACTGCGATCTGGATAATGAAATTCGCCGCCACGCCCGAACCAACCAACCTTTGGGTCTTGCCCTGCTTGATGTTGACCATTTTAAGCTCTACAACGATTTTTACGGCCATTTAGAGGGCGATCAGTGCCTAAAGCGATTGGCAAATACGCTTAAATCAACAACCCGCCGAGCAGCCGAACGCGTCTATCGGTATGGCGGAGAGGAGTTTGCGGTTGTGCTACCCAATACCAATGAGGCTGAAATTCGCAAATACGGGGATTTTTTATGCCTGAAGGTCAGGCAACAACAGTGGGCACACAATATGTCCCCCGATACCGGCAATATTGTCACTGTCAGCATTGGTGTGGTTTCACTCACGCCTTCTAATGAAACGGCAGAGATAATGTTAAATATGGTGGATAAAGCCCTGTATCAGGCAAAAAAAACCGGAAGAAACCAAATGAAATACTGGCAAGATACGTAAATACGCCTGTACACACACTGCAATGCTCAGTTTTTGACTGCTATCTCACCGAAAGATAATAGCTAGTGTCATAAGAACGATGATGTAAGCTGTGTTATGTAATAAGTGCTTATTGTACCAGCCAATATTTACTGCGTTTTATCAATACTGGCCGCTGAATAAAAAACAATCTAACTGTTTATGTAATGCGCAAATAACACCTAAACTGTTGAATTAGTGCGCAAACGAACAATATCGTCTTTACATCCCCCCCTAACATAGCTATAGTTCTCTCAACCCAAGTGGAGGGGTGGCCGAGCGGTTGAAGGCACCGGTCTTGAAAACCGGCGACGCGAAAGCGTTCGTGAGTTCGAATCTCACCTCCTCCGCCACTTTGGGTTCTAATCCTGCTTAAATCTTTTCTTTGTTAAATCCTTTCGTTTTTATCTTCCAAATAAACGTCTTTTATTTAAAATCCGCTTTTAATCTATTTTTTTATTCTGTCTATAGTCAATTGACATTTTAATATCGTCAATAAATATAACGGCGCACAGCTTGAGAACAGCCATAAAAAACGCACCTCAGTATGCATTGATACCGTAAGGTGCGCAGGTAAAGCTATAAATCATTTTTGAATGGAAATCAGAACAGCTGCGTCACTTCATTACCGTTAACCGACAGCATGCCGTCGTGAATGGTCACCGCAGTATTAAGTTTGCCATCAGCTTGCGTTACCCAGCCTTGACTAGAGAATTGCAGTAACATCAGCAACATCTGTGGCTGCTTCATAAAGACTTTCTCATCAACACTCAGTTGCGCATCAGCAGTCAGTGGTAAAAGCAGTGCATCCCAGTCTATCGGGGTTGCACGATCAGCAGGAAGCTGCATAACACCTTTGCCTTCAAGCGCACCCTCACCAATCTTGGCACTGAGTTTATTGATTGAAAACGTCACGCCTTTTCCCAGTAACTCAAGTAAGACTTTCTGAGCTTGCTCTTCTGTCATCTCCGTTTTACTGGCTGCGCGCTGTAACGCTTGCTTATTCAACCCAGTAACTGTGGTATTGAGCACGACATCACTCACCGAAAAGTGTGTCGGCTTTTGCAGAGCATATTCACCCAATGTAACATCTAAACTAAAATCGAGGTTGTCACCGCTGTTTTTCTGATCAGTGAGCACTTTCATATCACTGACCGACATCTGGCCTTGTGGTGTCTGGCTATTGATAGATTTAATAGCAATATTGTTCGTACCAAACCACAAACCGTCTTTCTGTTGTTGTGAGGCTTGTGCGTCTATCGCCCCTACCGTAAATGTTGTGCCTTCGGTACTGACTAACTCACCACCCTGCCACTGGCTGTTCCATGCTAATGTTGCTTGCTGTGGATTAAACGTGACAGTGCCAGCAGCCGGTTGCAGTGTAATGTGATTACCCGCATCTTTGGCTTCCACCAGCCCTAAAGAGAACTCACTGTTAACAGTGCTGCCCAGTGTATAGGATGAGTGCATGGAAAATGGCAACGGTTTACCGCTGAGCTTTTCAATTTCAGCTACCACACCTTCAGACAGTAGGCGGGTGTCGGCCTGAATGTGTAGTGGCCATAAAGTCACCGCATTGTCAGCAACAATTTCAATCGGCCCGACAGCAGAGGCTTGGTCAGCTTCCATAGCCTGTGGTTCAACCACCCACTTAACATTGATGTTACGGCTGAATAATGTGCGTGATATTTCGGTGATCGTAACGGATTTATTATCCTGCAATTGCGTTTTTACCTGTGCTAATTGCTGATCAAAGGTGTATGCCGTGTAGTATTGAAGACCCCCCGCAACCGCAATTGCAGCCAAACTTAGCCCGATCACGGTTCCCTTTACATTTGCCATTCTGCTCTATCCTCAAGGGTTGCTTAATGTGTTATACCATAGCATGATTTTATCTTGTATTAAGCCTCTGCGTGCGTTTAAGCACGGGCAGTTATCGTGTTTTATCCCGCTTAAAATCTGAAGGAATAACAATAATGACAACGGCATACCAGAATGCTGAAGCGGTATTTACCCGCCTACACCGCTTTGCTCATCTCAACGCGATATGCGGCTGGGATCAACACACCATGATGCCAGATAAGGGAAATACCGCACGCTCTGAAGCGTTGGCCGAGCTAGATGTATTGATGCATGAAACCCTGACAGCCTCTCAGGTTGGCGAATGGCTGACACATGCCGAACAGGAAACACTGAACGATACACAACGAGCAAATTTGCGGGAGATGCGGCGCAATTGGCTTGCTGCCTCAGTATTACCGGCCGAGTTGGTCGAGAAAAAATCATTGGCAGGAGCGCGCTGTGAACACGCATGGCGAACCCAGCGACCGGCCAATGATTGGCACGGTTTTGCCGCTAATTTAAAGGAAGTGGTTAAGCTCTCTCGTGAAGAGGCACAAATTCGAGCCGCCGCCACCGGAAAATCACGATACGATGCACTGCTTGATCTGTATGAGCCGGGCATGACCAGCCAGCAGTTAGACACTATTTTTGGCGATCTGAAACAGTGGCTACCGGCCTTGTTGCAGCAGGTTTTGGTAAAACAGGCTCAGAACCCGATCATTATGCCGCAAGGCCCGTTTAACCCGCAGGCACAGCGTGAAGTCGGTTTAAAAATCATGCAGTTGCTCGGGTTCGATTTTAACGCAGGCCGTGTTGATGTCAGCGCCCACCCATTTTGTGGTGGTGTACCGGAAGATGTTCGGATCACCACCCGCTACACCGAGAGTGATTTTCTACCCGCGCTGATGGGGATTATTCACGAAACCGGCCATGCGCGGTATGAACAAAACTTACCGCGCCATTTACTTGGTCAGCCGGTTGCTCAGGCCCGATCAACGGCGATTCATGAGTCACAAAGCCTGTTGTTTGAGATGCAACTGGCACGCTCTCCGGCATTTTTAAGCCATATATTACCGCAGGTACAACAACAATTTGGCGATCAACCCGCCTTTGTCCGCGATAACTTTCTGGCCCTAAATATGCGGGTAAAACAGGGTTTTATTCGTGTCGATGCCGATGAGGTGAGTTATCCGGCACATGTGATTTTGCGCTACGAAATAGAACGTGCGCTAATCGAAGGGGATATCGAGGTTGACGATATTCCAGCGCTGTGGGATGAAAAAATGCAGGCTTATCTGGGGCTGAGCACAGCCGGTAATTTCAAAGATGGCTGCATGCAGGATATTCACTGGACAGATGGCTCTTTTGGCTACTTTCCAACTTACAGCCTTGGCGCTATGTATGCCGCACAGCTTTTTCATCATGCACACCAAGCCTGCCCTGATCTGGATGCACAAATTGCCAACGGTGACTTGAGTGCACTGTTTGGCTGGCTAAAACAGACTATTTGGCAGCAGGGTAGCCGCTTTACAACTGATGCGCTGATCCAGCAAGCCACCGGTGAAACGCTAAACACAGCCTATTTCCGCCGTCATCTTGAGATGCGCTATTTATAACGGCTTATTACTGCAACAAGTAGCAATAGCGGCAGGGTATGGCCTGTAGCGCCCGTTGATAACAGCCCCTTCAGGGGAGAAATAACCTACCGAGGTTATTTCTCCCCTGCATTTTCCAGCTGAAGATAACTGGCTGACTGGTTACGGCCGTGTGTTTTTGCGTAATACAACGCCTGATCGGCCTGAGCAATCAGGGTATCGGCCGACAAACAAGCTTGATCGGTTGCGGTGATCCCAGCGCTTATCGTCACATATTGTGATGTGGCAGAGTGCGCATGTGGCAACTGTAACGCGCTGATCTGCCCACATAACCACTGCCCATATTCACGCAGCGTCTCTGCGGTTACTGCAGGTAAAATAATCGCAAACTCCTCTCCGCCGTAACGGCAGACCATATCACCGGCCCGCCGGGCACTCTGCTGTAAACAGCGAGCAATGGCTTTTAAGCACTGATCACCGGCTAAATGGCCATAACCATCGTTATAGGCTTTAAAGTGATCAACATCGATCATTACCAAACCTAACGGCTGTTGACTGCGAAAATGGCGCGGTAATTCAATGGCAAGCCGATTATCAAATGCACGGCGGTTATATAATCCAGTCAGCCCGTCAAGATTAACCAATTACCGTAACTGATCTGATAAACGTTTTAATTTCAACTGGGTACTGACACGCGCTCGAATAATTGCTGCATGATAAGGCTTATAAATAAAATCAACAGCACCCACCGCCAACCCCTCAACCTCTTTGTAAGGATCATGCGTACCGGTAACAAAAATAATCGGAATATCCTGTGTTAAAGGGTCTGATTGCAGTTGCTGGCAGACATCAATACCACTTTGTTCAGGCATTTCAATATCCAACAAAATTAGATCAGGAATAGATTCTCTGGCAAATAAGAGTGCCTGCTCACCACTACTGGCATGAATAATTTGCCCGAAACTTTTCAAAATAGAGGCTAACAGCAAACGTGATGCCCGTGAATCATCCACTAAAAGCAACAGAGGTTGCCGCAGTGCTATATCAGAATCCATGATGTTTTTATCCTACACGCCAGTGAATGAGGCCTATTTACTGTTAATGCTTCTTATTTCAGAGATGACCATTTTGCCCAGCAATGCAAAACGGAAAAAATAGAAACGAGCAAACAATGATAACAATCTGTTTTGTTAATGCACTCTTTTTTCATCATACCCATTACAGTATGGCAGCACACAAAATTATACATTGTGTTGCAATTATCGGTGTGATTTCCTGTCACTTTAGCGCTTTACTCTATTAATGATATGAAACGTAACAAATAGATTTGCACGAAGACATACTTTGAACGGCATGAGGAAGAGCCAATACGGGATAACAGTAGACATGAATCCTCTTTATCCCCCAATAAGCTCGGCTTTTTATTATCTTGTGCTAACGTTTATGTTGTATGAATTACACCCTTCATATCAGCGATAATTATTACCGAAATAAGGAGTTATTCATGTGTAAAGTTGCCGTGGTTTATCACAGTGGGTATGGCCACACACAAAAACAGGCCGAAGCGGTATTTGCCGGCCTAAATTCGGTACAAGGGGTTGATGCTGCACTGTATCAAATTGACAGCCAAGGTGATCTACCTGACGATGCGTTCAGCCAGTTAGAAGAGGCCGATGCCATTGTGTTTGGCTCACCTACTTATATGGGAATGGCATCGTGGCAGTTTAAAAAATTCGCTGATGCCAGTTCTCGCCCGTGGTTTACCCAAAAATGGAAAGATAAAATTGCCGCAGGGTTTACCAATTCAGCCACCATGAATGGTGATAAACACTCAACGCTGCACTATTTTTTCACTCTGGCCATGCAACACAGTATGATTTGGGTAGGTACCGGTTTAATGCCTTCTAACACCAAAGCGGCTGAGCGCAATGATATCAACTATATTGGCTCATTTTCTGGTGCAATGGCACAGTCACCGGCAGATGCTAGCCCTGAAGAAGGGCCGTTGCCAGGAGATCTAAAAACAGCCCGCCTGTTTGGTCAGCGTATTGCCGAGGTAACGCTTAAATGGCGTGGTCAGTAAGCGCAAAATTAAATAGCGCATACTAATATTAGGAAAATAAATTACACCTGTGCACTATTTCTTGCACATTCCTGCACAGGTATTTCCAACAATGAAGTTGCTGCGCTCTAAAGTATACTTGTTTACAATATTATGTTTATTATTTGAATAGGTTAAACCATGACTCCCGCCGTTGTTCTGTTGAAAAAACAGCATATCTCGTTTGAATTACACCCCTACGAACATGACCCCGATAACACCCATTTTGGTGAGGAAGCCGCAACACTGCTGGGAATTGACCCTCAGCGTGTCTATAAAACCTTGCTGGTTAGCCTCAATGGGGATGCAAAGAATCTGGCTGTAGCGATTGTACCGGTGGCGGGTATGTTGGATTTAAAAAAAGTAGCCAAAGCGTTGGGGGCAAAAAAAGCGGATATGGCTGATGTTGCTATTGCACAGCGAACTACCGGTTATCTGGTGGGCGGGATCAGCCCGTTGGGCCAGAAAAAACGCCTGCCTACTGTGCTCGACAGCGGTGCAGAGCAGTTTACAACAATTTTAGTTTCCGGCGGAAAACGCGGTTTGGATATTGAACTAGCACCGGAAGATTTACTGCAGGTACTCAGCGGAAAGTCAGCCGATATTGCCAAACTCGATGACTAAATATGCTGGCGGGTAACGGTGATACGCAGAGGTGAAATACAGATACAGGATGCAGATAAATGTGTAAGGCAACGCATTTACGGTGTTACGTTACACACTCATCTGTCTGTTATATCAATAACGCCTGCTGCAATAGATGCTACAAACCACGCTATAATCAGCGATAGCTGCTTGCTCGAACAACAGGATCACCGCGTTGAGCGTGGTCAGAAACAGGTTCAGGTTGCAACTGAAACTGGCTCATTGGCTCGCGGCCTTGTTGATGCAGATTCATACTCAAAGAGGCAAACGCTGCAACAGGAAGCGCCACCAGCATCAGGGCAATAAGTGAATCCTTCATTAAGCATTCCTTTTATTGTGAACGATGATTAACGCCTGCACGTGCCGTTAACACGGCAGAACGGATCATAACCGGCTAAAATTAATAGGTAAAAACTATTAAATTAACAGGTATGCTCTATTTTATTAAATTTCGATGCACTGGCATAGTACTAAGAATAGATCATAGTAGTAAGAGTCGATTTTGACCCTATTTTTAGTCAGTGTATTCTCTGGCTTAGAGTCAGTTATTACTTGTTCATTAAAACGTTACGTTGGTGTGGCTCATCCTAGTCACAAACAGGAGTGTGTATGTTTGTAGTGATTTTTGGTCGTCCTGGTTGCCCTTACTGTGTCCGCGCAAAAGAGTTGGCTGAGAAATTGAGCGCAGAACGTGACGATTTCCGCTTCCGTTACATTGATATCCATGCCGAAGGGATCTCAAAAGAAGATCTGGAAAAAACAGTCGGTAAGCCTGTTGCTACTGTTCCACAGATTTTTATCGATCAGGAGCATATCGGCGGCTGCACTGATTTTGAAGCGTACGCAAAAGAGCATTTGAGCCTGTATAGCGAATAAATTTCCAAGGTCTTTTCATGTTATGTCGCTTTACGCTATGTGTCGTTATGCCATGTACCATGTAAACGCGTTACAGACATAAATAGCCGGTGTATTTTTTAATACATAAAAAAGCTAAGAACCGCATACGAACAAGAGAAGCCAGACGTTGCATGCTGCGCTTCTCTTTTTTATCCATGATAAACCTTATTGATAATGAGCCAAATATTACAGCTCAAAATACGCTATGCAACACATCGCTATTGCCTTTAACTAATGCCCATGGCTGTGGTGTTGCTGACGCATACGCAGTTTATAGTATTGTAAAATACGGGAACCAAAGATATAGAGCAGTGTACCCAGCCCGCACCAAAAGGCTGCGCCCAAAAAGTACACCACCAGATCAACAAAACGCTCATACGAAGAGAGTGCCGCCAAGCGAATCACAATACACACCGGCAGTGCCAGCAGTGTACCTAGTAGCGCATGCAACAAGCCTTCACGACGTGAAAGATATGCCGACACCACGCCGGGGATCATAAAAAATAGTAACCCCGTATGCCCTGATGTTTGTTTCAGCGGATATGGCAAACCCTGAAAGAAAAAAATAATACAAAACAGTGCGCCGCCAATAATGGCAATATTCCAATTCCATTTTTGCATTCGTCGACTCCTTTCGACATTTACCCAGCTAATCAGTGTCTATAAAAAATCAGCGTATCTAATTAGAAAACCATTAAATCGGGTGATACATCAAGACTTATAGCCAAATAAGTAGGAAATCCAAAAAAGTTAGATGTAAAATACGGTGTGTGCATAATGTTTATCATTACATTGAAATTATATTGTCAAATAATCTCATCATTTTTAAAACATTACGTTTACATTTAAATGGGTACATGTCTTCTCTTGTATCAGCAAATATATCACTGTTTGCTGATATGTATTTCTCCACTTAATTTGGCCACAGAATCAACATTGTGAATATCGACGTATCAGCATTGCTCAATGGAAATGACATACTGCTTTTGTTTGTCGTACTCGCTCTCGGACTATGTCTGGGCAAGCTACGTTTTGGATCGATCCAACTGGGTAACTCTATCGGGGTGCTCGTTGTCTCCTTACTGCTCGGACAGATGCATTTTACGCTGAATGCCGAAGCCCTCAGTCTGGGTTTTATGTTGTTCATTTTCTGCGTGGGCATTGAAGCTGGGCCAAACTTTTTTGCGATTTTCTTTCGCGACGGTAAAAACTATCTGCTATTGGCGCTGGTATTGGTCATCAGTGCGCTTTGTATTGCCTTTAGCTTAGGACGGTGGCTCGGGTGGGATATCGGATTAACCGCCGGTTTGCTGGCCGGTTCGATGACCTCAACACCGGTACTGGTTGGTGCACGGGAATCACTGCTCAGTGGTTCACACAATATCACCAACCCTGAGTTAGTGCAGACGGCTCTGAGTAATTTAAGTTTGGGTTATGCGCTAACTTATCTGGTGGGTTTGGTCAGTTTGATCCTTGCTGCGCGTTATCTGCCTAAATTACAGCGACAGGATTTGGTGACCAGTGCGCAAGAGATTGCCCGCGAACGCGGTTTAGACCCAGACAGCCAGCGTAAAGTGTACCTGCCGATTATCCGAGCCTACCGTGTTGGCCCAGAACTGGTCGAATGGAGTGGCGGTAAAAACTTACGCGAGTTAGGTATTTATCGCCAAACCGGTTGCTATATCGAACGTATCCGCCGCAACGGTATTCTAGCCAGCCCCGACGGTGATGCAGTATTACAAATTGGTGATGAGATAGCACTCGTGGGTTATCCTGACAGCCATGCCCGTCTTAACCCCAGCTTTCGTGAGGGGAAAGAGGTATTTGACCGTGATCTGCTTGATCTGCGGGTGGTTACTGAAGAGATTGTGGTAAAAAATGACAGCGTCGTCGGCAAGCGCCTTTCGCACCTGCGCCTGACCGATCAGGGCTGCTTTTTGAACCGTATCGTTCGCAGCCAAATTGAGATGCCCATTGACGACACTATCGTGCTCAATAAAGGTGATGTGCTGCATGTCAGCGGTGATGCCAGACGGGTACGCGGCTTAGCCGATCGCGTCGGGTTTATCTCAATTCATAGCCAAGTGGCCGATCTGCTGGCATTTTGCAGCTTCTTTATCATTGGCCTGATGGTCGGCCAAGTCACCTTCCAGTTTAGCCAGTTCAGCTTCAGTTTTGGTAATGCTGCCGGTTTGCTGTTTTCCGGTATTATGCTCGGCTTTTTACGCGCCAACCACCCTACCTTCGGTTATGTGCCGCAAGGCGCGCTGACCATGACCAAAGAGTTTGGCCTGATGGTTTTTATGGTCGGGGTCGGCTTAAGTGCCGGTAGCGGGCTAAATAATGAAGTAGATAATATCGGGTTGCAGATGATCTTTGGCGGCTTGCTGGTCAGTCTCGGGCCGGTCATTATCGCCTACTTGTTTGGCGCGTATATCCTGAAAATGAACCGTGCCATGCTGTTTGGTGCAATCATGGGTGCACGTACACTAGCACCGGCCATGGAAGTGATTAACTCACTCTCTCGCAGTAATATTCCGGCGCTAGGTTATGCCGGTACGTATGCAATTGCCAACGTATTGCTGACACTAGCAGGTTCACTGATTGTGGTCTTTTGGCACTGATATTTAAGATATTAAGATTAACGTCAGATAGAAAAGCCCATCTTTCGATGGGCTTTTTCTTTTTTTGCTTTCCTATACCTACATCTGCCTACATCTACGAAGTCAACAGATCAGAGTTATGCAGCCTCTTCACGTACGGCACGAGCTGGATTAGGGTGCGGGCCATCAACATGGTCAACCTGTACCGCACGGCTGCGCAGCTCATCGGCTTCACGCATCTGCTTCGCTTCTGCATCATTAATCACCCCTTTTTGCAGACCCGCGGTGATTAATGCCTCTAGTGCTACTTTGCGCGGTAACGTGCCTGAACGCTGTGCTTCGGCCAGTTTTTTCTCAATGCCACGTGCGGCATACATCGCCTGAAACGCCGATTCAACAATATTAATGGCCTCATCAGCATCTTGACCGACAAAACACAACTTCGTTAAGCGATCACGCTGCGCGCCAGGGATCATAATTAGCTTAGCGATAGTCAGCGCAATCTCATCACTCACCGGTTTGTAGCTCACACCATACGGGAAAACTGCCGTGCGCAGTAACCCAGCAACCACCCGGTTCGGGAAGTTTTGGAAGAAGCTGTCAAAAGCTTTACCACACTCATACAGACAATATTGCAGGCCATACTCCGCCAGCGGTAGATCCTCTTTCAAACGCCCCTCTTGTTCATAGCGTTTCAGCACCGCTGAGGCCAGATACAGGTTACTCAGCACATCACCGAGCCGTGCCGAGAGCATCTCTTTGCGCTTCAAATCACCGCCCAACACCAACATCGCCATATCTGCGGTTAATGCCAGCGCGCGGCTCATACGGCTAAGCTGCTTATAGTAACTTTTCAGCGGGCTAGCATCCGGTGCAGCACTGAATTTACCTGCTGTAATCCCCTGCCAGAACGTTAAGAAAAAGTTACTGACACCAAACCCGATATGTTTAAACAGCAGATCATCAAATGCCTGTAGCCCCGCCGCCTCATCTGGATTTGCAGCTGCTTCCATCTCGCCCAATACAAATGGGTGACAGCGCGTTGCGCCTTGCCCGAAAATCATCAGGTTACGCGTCAGAATATTTGCGCCTTCAACGGTAATCGCCACCGGAATACCAAAATAGTGGTGCCCCAGATAGTTCATTTCACCCAGCTGAATGGCCCGCCCTGCATGCACATCCATCGAATCGTTCAACAGCTTACGGCCGATTTCTGTCATGTGATATTTTGCAATAGCAGTGACAATGCCCGGGATCTCGCCAGTATCGAGCGCTGTGGTTGTCAAAGTACGTGATGCCTCGAGCAGATAAGTCAATCCGCCAATCCGCCCCATCGCCTCTGCCACCCCTTCGAAACGCCCGATAGACATACCAAATTGTTTACGCACATACGAATATGCACCGGTCGTGCGGGTGGTTAAGTGGCCAATTGCTGTACCCAGTGCAGGCAGCGAAATACCGCGGCCGGCCGAGAGGCACTCAACCAGCATACGCCAGCCTTTACCGGCATACTCCGCCCCGCCGATAATCCAATCTAGCGGAATAAAAACATCTTTACCCCATGTTGGGCCATTCATAAAAGCCAGATTCATCGGGATATGGCGCGCGCCTACATCTACGCCCGGATGATTGGTCGGGATCAGCGCACAGGTAATACCAATATCCTCTTTATCCCCCAGCAAGCCATCGGGATCATGCAGCTTAAATGCCAGCCCTAACACGGTAGCCACTGGTGCAAGCGTAATGTAACGCTTGTTCCAGTTCAGCCGGATACCCAACACTTCACGGCCCTCATGCAGGCCACGGCATACCACACCTTTATCGGGGATACTGCCTGCATCGGAGCCCGCTTCTGGGCCGGTTAATGCAAAGCAGGGGATCTCGCGGCCATCGGCCAAACCGGGTAACCAGCGCTGTTTTTGCTCTTCCGTACCGTAATGGGATAACAGCTCACCGGGGCCTAACGAGTTTGGTACCATCACGGTAACCGCAGCAGTGGTACTTTTGCTGGCAATTTTGGTCACAATGGTTGAGTTGGCCAGCGCACTAAATGCACGGCCACCAAACTCTTTAGAGATAATTAACGAGAAGAAACGCTCTTGCTTGAGGTAATCCCACACCTCTTTTGGCAGATCATTAAGCTCATGCACAATCTGGTAGTCATCCAGCATATTTAGCAGAGTTTCAACCTGATTATCCATAAAGGCTTGCTCTTCTGCGGTCAATACCGGTTTTGGCAGTGAGTGCAACTTATCCCAGTTTGGTTTTCCACGGAACAGATCGCCTTCCCACCAGACCGTACCGGCTTCCATAGCTTCACGTTCAGTAGCCGAAAGGGGCGGTAGAATTCGCTTAAATACCTTAAACGCTGGGCCGGAGAGGTAACGCTGGCGCAGACTGGTCATGATGTTCGTCCTTTATCACAGGTATAGGGTAGGTTCAGGCACCGCTTCCGGCCGCCACTTTACGCACAGGTTGATGTAATACTTGATGCAATGTTTCTGAGTGATAACTCGGCGCGGCAACGCCGCCGGCCAAATAAGGAATAATTTTGTCTATCAGGTCACTGATCTGAATCTGCTGGCCAAAATCAGAGAGCGCAATTTCACGCAAAGCCACATTTGAAACCATCGCAAACACCACAGTTCCCAGCGTAAAGTGCAAGCGCCAAAACAGCTCTGCATCATTCAACTCTGGGTTGGCGCGCTGTACTGCAGAGGTAAACAGCGCCAGCGTGTTGCCATAACGGGTGGTGATAAACCAGCGTAAATGCCCCTGCACATCGGTATAACCACGCCCGAGCAGCTGAATAAACAGCGTTGACCCTTCAGGGCGTAACTCGGTAAGCTGCAACAACGGCGCTTTAAATGCCTGAAAAACCTCGTCTAATTGAGGAACGGCTTCCGCATCGAGCACCTTTTGCAGCTCACGGGCAACAGCGGGCATAAAAACTTCAAGGTAACGCTCAAGTACCGCCCGAATTAGCTCTTTTTTCGAGCCAAAATGGTAATTTACCGAGGCTAAGTTAACATCGGCCTCTGCGGTAATGGTGCGTAGAGAAGTATCATTAAACCCCTGCTCAGCAAACAATCGCTCAGCGGCATCAAGAATTCGGGCTTTGGTGTCAGGCTTGGCGATCATAGTCATACACTCATATTAAACGGATGTTTGAAATGTACATCTCGTTAACATAATAGTCAACATTGCAAAACAGTTGTTTGACAAAAAGTAAAGCCCTCCTCAGTAACAACAAAAAGATACCTCCCAAGAGCACTCTCTCGGCCTGTAGGCAGACAGGCTCATAACTATATGCAGGTAGACTGATAGCTTTGGTACACAACACTCAATGTGTAATCTGTGCAACCAAGGCAGTAAAAAGAGGTTTAATGTGAGGAAGTACAGGCAGGCTCAGTCAACAACTGAGTAAGCGGCTTGCTAAAAAAATTTTAAAAATTATACAGCGCAGATGAAACTTACTGGAAGGCCTGTAGTCTGAACTTATGCCACTGCTTTTTCTTTGATACCCTCTTCCTAGAAGGTAACCCGATAACGATACAATGTTTTTCGTTATCGGGGTTTTTTCTTTTCATCCTGCATATGTTATAAATTTACCTTAATAAAGGTATTTCTTTAGCGAAATTATTAACCTCATATTAATAATAATGCATATTTAAAACATGATTCCCATCACATAAGTATACGTGTACTATGTGTACATATAAAATGCTAAAAATAAAACGCTTCCTACATAACATGTTAAGACAATTTATATGAATAGTTATCGTATTCCATTTTTCATTATTATATTTACACTTAGTAATCTTTTTTTCTATCTATCTCAAAGAGAAAAAAATATTTACTATATGCATCAGCTGTATAGCGAGATCAACACCTCATATATGCATATGTATGCAGCAATAAGAAAACTAAAGGTTTTATATGCTAATGCTGATTTTGTTAGTGCCCAGTTAGCAAAAGAAATTGAAATAAAAAGAAACAGTAACGATAATAATGATGAGCGACTAATAATTTTAAACGATAATGCTGAAATCCCAATTTTACAAACTGCCTTGCAAAAGGTTAATTCACTATTAAAAAAAGAAAGTAATGATAAAATCATATTATTATCACTGATTCAAAAAAATGGTGATTATGGCTATTTTTTACCTTACAAGCCGTATTATCAACAAATTATAGATAATGCAATACAAGATCCACGCGGTGTTAAAGTCATCAGTGAATACAATCTGCCCAATACATTTGATGATAGCTTCCTTACTTGTGATATAAGATCATCAGAGATATACACTGAAAGTTATTCTATGCATAAAATGCAAAGTATTTTCATGCCTATTTTTTTCAAAGACACATTAGTAGCTGTTGTTGTTGCAGACTTAGACCCTTTATACATTCAAAATAGAATCGACTTATTCAATAACAAACATAACTCAGCCTTACATTTAAGTCATTCAGGGTTCGAACTGAATATTTTGTGTAATCAAGAAAAATACTATTTAGACTATTCAATTATCTCCATCAGTACATTATTCAATGTACTGTACAGTCTACTTATAGGCTCTTTCCTCACGATTTTATTCTCTTCATATCAACGAGTTAAACACTCAGCTTTTACTGATAACCTAACAAAACTACACAATCGACACTATTTTTTATCCAAGCAAAAAAATCTTAAACAGCGGTATAGCGTAATTATTATTGATATTGATAACTTCAAAAAAATTAATGATACCTATGGGCATCACGCCGGTGATCAGGTATTAAAAGCGGTTGCCGGACGGATAAAAAACAGTGCTCGTCAAGATGATTTACTGATCCGCTGGGGTGGCGAAGAGTTTGTGTTGATTGTCTATACCACTAATGAAAGTGCAGTCAATACACGGGCCGAGAGCGTACGGCAGGCCATTGCTGATCAGCCAATCGGAAAACATTCGATTACAGTATCATTAGGTACATGTATCGCCTACGCAGGCAGCAGTTTTGATGAGGTCTTTCAACAAGCCGATATGGCGCTATATATCTCAAAAACCCACGGTAAAAACCAAGTCACTGCCGGCAGTTGTTCAGTCAAAACAGATAATAAACAGACCACTGCCGATGAATAAACAGATCACTATCGCGTTTAAGTAGCTTGTTATGCCGCTTAACGCTATAATCGCGCCCATTTTTTGATGAGTTTTTGAACAGGTACTATGAGCGAAAAACGTATTGGTTTTGTATCACTGGGCTGCCCGAAAAATTTGGTCGACTCTGAGCGTATTCTGACCGAACTGCGCACTGAAGGTTATCACGTTGTTCCTAGCTATGAAGATGCGGACATGGTGATTGTAAACACCTGTGGTTTTATCGACAGCGCCGTTCAAGAGTCTCTTGAGGCAATCGGTGAAGCCTTAAACGAAAACGGCAAGGTCATTGTTACCGGCTGTCTGGGTGCAAAGCAGGATCAGATCCGCGAAGTTCATCCAAAAGTGCTTGAAATCAGTGGCCCGCACAGTTACGAGCAGGTGCTTAGCCACGTGCACAAATATGTGCCAAAACCTGAGCATGACCCGTTCACCAGCCTTGTGCCTGAAACCGGTGTCAAGCTAACACCACGCCATTACGCGTATCTGAAAATATCAGAAGGGTGTAATCACCGTTGTACGTTCTGCATCATTCCGTCTATGCGCGGTGATTTAGAGAGCCGCCAGATTGGTGCGGTACTCGATGAAGCAAAACGTTTGGTGGAAGCCGGTGTAAAAGAGATCCTTGTGATCTCGCAAGATACGTCGGCATATGGCGTTGATGTTAAACACCGTACTGGTTTTTGGAATGGCCAGCCGGTGAAAACCAGCATGCTCTCTTTGTGTGAGCAACTGGCTAAACTGGGTGTTTGGGTACGTTTGCACTATGTTTACCCGTACCCGCATGTTGATGATGTGATCCCATTGATGGCGGAAGGGAAAATCCTGCCTTATCTGGATATCCCACTCCAGCATGCCAGCCCGAAAGTGCTAAAACTGATGAAACGCCCAGGTTCGGTAGAGCGTACACTTGAACGTATCAAACGCTGGCGCGAGATCTGCCCAGAGCTAACTCTGCGCTCAACCTTTATCGTCGGCTTCCCGGGTGAAACCGAAGAGGATTTCACCTTGCTGCTCGATTTCCTGCGTGAAGCACAAATCGACCGTGCCGGCTGCTTTAAATACAGCCCGGTAGAGGGTGCAACCGCCAATGAGTTGCCCGATCAAGTGCCTGAAGAGATCAAAGAAGATCGCTGGAATCGCTTCATGCAGCTGCAACAAGAGATCTCAGCTCAACGCCTGCAAAGCAAAATTGGCCGTGAAATCATGGTCATTGTCGATGAGGTTGACGAAGAAGGTGCGGTTGCTCGCAGCATGGCCGATGCACCGGAAATTGATGGCGCAGTCTATCTCAACGGTGTAACTGATGTAAAAGCCGGTGATATCTTGCGTGTTAGCGTTGATCACGCTGATGAGTATGACTTGTGGGCTAGCCTACTGTAATCCTGATGTATTATTGCTGTATAAGCGGTAATACGGTGCGCTCTCTGCAAGCACCACAAAAATAGGGTTATATCCTAAAAAAATCCCCAAATCTTTGTATTGAAGATCTGGGGATTTTTTCTTTCGTACACATAACTTACCGCACACGGTATTATCTCAAATCATATCTGTCAGTAAGCTGCTGCTTAACATCGCATAATTTAAAACAGCATGATTTAAAACAACATGGTAAACGGATCTGGATAATGATACGAAAACCCCTGCTCACGGCAGATTTTATTGCCATTGATAATCCGCGAGCGGCCAGCCAGATCAGGTAGAAAAGTGGGTGCATCAAGCCCCAGATTTTTGGCTATCTGCGGATAAAATGCCGAACGAACCGGATGCTCAGGCGCGCACAAGTTGTAAGTTTGCCCTTCCGGTAAACGGCACTCAATCAGCCGTGAAATGGCCGTAATGCAGTCATCAAGATGCACCAGATTCACACCCTGCGCGCCCTCCGGCAGATTTTGCTTTCCGGCCAAAAAACGCCCTGGATGCCGATCAGGGCCCACCAGCCCCGCACAGCGCAGCACATCTATCCGTATATTAGGCAGGCCATGCAGCCAGAGTTCCAGCTCATACAGTTCACGTGCAGAGCCGGTTTCCGGATAGCAACCCGATGACTCATCCACCTCACCCGATGCCTTGCCATACACCGAGGTAGAACTGATAAAAATCAGATGCTTAACTTGATTAGCCAGTGCGCTGTCAACCCAGTTCTGTATGGCTTCAAGATAAAACTGTGCACGGTAATTTTTACGGCCAGGCGGAATATTCACGACCATAGTGTCAACATTCAGCAGTGTATCCAGATCAGTATCATCACACTCAATCTGCGGGTTAAGGTTGAGCAAGTAGCTTTCAATACCACTGAGCTGCGCCGCCGCCACACCGTCCGCCGTTGTTTTACTGCCCACTACCGCATAACCGGCCGACTGCAAATGCATAGCCAGCGGCATGCCTAACCAGCCCAAACCGATAACCGAGATTTTCTTGTTATCCATACTCTTATCCCTCAATAACACTCTAAAACGCGTTGGAATAAGCACAAACCTGCGTGCAACGTTGCTGTTTTTTCATGCCTACACAACATCTAAACACAACAAACCTACCTGATAGACAAGCGCACCTGCATTTCATTTATGCAGCCCAGAATACCGATACCGGAGTCTGCGTTTGTGCCAATATTGCTCGCACCGGCATCGCATTCACATCAGAGCCCTGCATGGCCGCATCATACACACTGCGCTTGCTCTCTCCGACTACATGCACATAAATCTGACGGCTATTCAGCAGTGCAGGAAGCGTCAACGTAATACGATCTAATGGCGCGGTTAACGGTGTCATTCCCATACAAACTTTGCCTGAATCCATCGCCAGCGCTGCTGCCAGATTGTCAGCCCCCGGGAACAGTGAAGCGGTATGCCCATCATCCCCCATACCCAAAATCACCGCATCAAATGGGCGTGGGAAACCGGCTAAACGTTCAGCCGCCAGATCAGCGCCTTCAAACGGCGTAGCACAGGCATTCTTTAACCCGCAAAACGTAGCCGCCGCCGCATAGCCCTGCAACAGATGTGCTTTAACCAATTTTTCATTACTGGCCTCATCATGCTCATCTACCCAGCGCTCATCAGCCAGCGTGATAAACACACAAGACCAATCAATATCAACCTGCGTTAATGCACGGAACAACCCCGTTGGCGTACGCCCACCTGATACCACTAAACTAGCAGCACCGCGTTTAGCAATGCCCTGTTGTAACCCTTCAACAATACGTGCAGCCAACTGCTGATTCAGCGCCTCTGCCGAGGAAAATTCACACCATTGCGGTACAGTGGTAAGCATAGTAAATCCTTATTACTGACGATTTAAGCGTAAAACAGTCACGAAGCGTAAAGCTTGGTGACACCTTTACCTTTGCCGTATCACACATACATTGGTTTAATCGATTGGCTTCACCGTAATGTTGATACTGTAAAAGTGTCACCCCCCAATAAAAATAGGGCTTTACGCGTATTCACTCCATGAGCGGCCATCACGGGCGATCATCGCAATAGAGGCTACTGGCCCCCACGTTCCGGCCTGATACGGTTTTGGTGGCTCATTATCCGCCGCCCATGCCTGAATAATTGAATCGGCCCATTTCCACGCCTCTTCCACCTCATCACGGCGAACAAACAGCGCCTGAATACCGCGCATGGCCTCTAGCAGCAAACGCTCATACGCATCAGCAATATGCTCTTCGCTGAACGTATCACTAAAGCTCAGATCCAGTTTCGTCGTTTGTAAACGGTGCTTATGATCCAGACCCGGCACTTTATTAAGGATCTGAATTTCAATACCCTCGTCAGGCTGCAAGCGAATGGTCAATTTGTTTGGCGGAAGATCTTTATACGAATCGCTAAATAAGTTCAGTGGAGGATTTTTGAAATACACCACAATTTCAGAACATTTCGCCGGTAAACGCTTGCCAGTGCGCAGATAAAACGGAACACCTGCCCAGCGCCAGTTATCAATATCCACACGAATAGAGACAAAAGACTCGGTCGCACTGCTCTTATTTGCGCCCTCTTCTTCCAGATAACCCGGTACTTTCTGCCCCTGTACAAAGCCTGCCGTATACTGGCCACGTACCGTTTTTTCATTCACGTTGGTGTGATCAATACGGCGCAGAGCGCGCAGAACTTTGACTTTTTCATCACGAATACGGTCAGAGGTCAGATCAACAGGTGGCGACATCGCAATCATGGTTAAGATCTGCAACAGATGGTTTTGCACCATATCGCGCATCTGTCCTGCTTTATCAAAATAGCCCCAGCGCCCTTCAATCCCCACTTCTTCGGCAATGGTAATCTGCACATGGTCAATCGTGCGGTTATCCCACTTAGAAGCAAAAATGGAGTTAGCAAAGCGCAATGCCAGCAAATTTAGAACCGTCTCTTTGCCCAGATAGTGGTCAATGCGGTACACCTGTGACTCATCAAAAAACTCAGCCACACCATCATTAATAATTTGGGATGAAGCCAGACTCGTGCCAATCGGCTTTTCCATCACCACACGGTTAGGCTGGCGGTTTAACCCTACCGACGCCAAACCTCGGCAAATTGCCGGATAAGTCATGGGTGGCATCGCAAAATAGTTCAGCATGACACGTTCCACACTGTCTTCCAGTGCAGCCAGCTGCGCAAAGTCAGCTTCGTTATTCACATCTAAATTACAAAAATGCAGGCGCTGGCTTAATGTGCCCCACACCGCAGGATCAACCGCCTCTTTTTGGAAGGTCATCAGCGCGCTGTGAACAAAATCAACGTACTCTTCTTGTGTCCACTCCGCACGGCCAACGCCAATAATGCGCGAGTCTTGGTGCAACAGCCCTGCTTTCTCCAATTGATACAAAGAAGGCAGTAGTTTACGACGTGCCAGATCCCCTTTCGTTCCGAACAGAACCAGATCACAGGCTTGTGCTTTTGATACCATTATGTCGTCCTCAAACCGGTTGTTGCCAGTGGCGTTATTTTTTACTATACCTTACCAAGCAACTTATTTTACGCAGGAAACGAATTCAAGGGAAATA
Source organism: Plesiomonas sp. ISS29 (assembly GCF_056522795.1). Lineage (NCBI taxonomy): Bacteria > Pseudomonadati > Pseudomonadota > Gammaproteobacteria > Enterobacterales > Enterobacteriaceae > Plesiomonas > Plesiomonas sp. ISS29. Next base: position 1,552,527 of record NZ_JAWRZQ010000001.1, on the reverse strand, counting down.
CGCTAATATCACGCGAATGAATAAGTGAATCATCTGAAAATACCCTGCCAGTTAGCTACTCATACAATCAACCCTATTTTTAGACCTCAATCATATTCTGACGAAATAATACGAACATTCATGCGCTGACTCGCTGTGAAGTGGCTGCCTCTGGTAGTATATTTCCAACATACTCTCCCTTTTTTTATTGAGAGATACAGGGATTTTCGTAACATTAAAACATGACGTGGTATTCGCATGAACACACTGGACAAAATCCAGAAAAGCCTAGAGCACTTTAGCAAATCAGAACGAAAAGTTGCTGAAGTCATTCTTGCCTCGCCGCAAACAGCCATCCACTCGAGTATTGCTACCTTAGCCAAAGTGGCTGATGTCAGTGAACCTACCGTAAACCGTTTTTGTCGCCGCTTAGATACCAAAGGTTTTCCTGACTTTAAACTGCACTTAGCCCAGAGTTTGGCCAACGGCACACCTTACGTAAACCGTAATGTGGAAGAGGATGATGCGGCAGAAGCCTATACCGCGAAAATTTTTGAATCGACCATGGCCAGTCTGGAAGTCGCCAAAAACAGCTTAGACCCGAATGCGGTAAACCGGGCCGTTGATCTGCTCACTCAGGCCAAGAAAATTTCATTTTTTGGTTTAGGATCATCTGCCGCCGTGGCCCATGATGCCATGAACAAGTTTTTCCGCTTCAATGTGCCGGTCATCTGGTTTGATGACATTGTCATGCAACGCATGAGCTGCATGAATGTCGGCGAAAATGATGTCATCGTGCTGATATCACACACAGGCAGAACCAAAAGTCTGGTCGAGATAGCCCAGCTGGCCCGTGAAAATGAAGCCACCGTTATCGCGATTACCTCTGAAGGCTCACCGCTAGCCCGCGAAGCCTCACTGGCCCTGACACTCGATGTACCAGAAGATACCGATGTCTACATGCCGATGGCCTCGCGCATTGCACAGCTGACCTTGATAGATGTGCTCGCTACCGGCTTTACATTGCGCCGTGGCGCTAAATTCCGTGATAATCTCAAACGGGTAAAAGAGGCCCTGCGTGACTCGCGCTTTGAAAAAGGGGCATAAGCCTGATATAACTAGAGTCCGCTGAATGATTATTCATAAAAAATGCCATTATCACACACAAATAGCATGAAACAACTAATGCAGGTTTCATCGAAAGTGCGATAATACGCAGACTATTTTGTACAAGATTACCGCACAGTCGCGCCCTGAAAATAGGGTAACGCTGCGCGTTTGCATTATTGCATTTCTGTTCACTATCACGATGCACTTTGCCGCATTCGGCACACCGTATAGCGACTATTTAACGGAGTTATCCATGTCCAGAAGGCTCAGAAGAACCAAAATCGTTACCACACTCGGCCCCGCAACTGACCGCGACAATAATCTTGAAAAAATCATTGCCGCCGGTGCTAACGTTGTTCGTCTAAACTTCTCTCACGGCACTGCAGAAGACCACCTTGCGCGTGCAAATAAAGTACGTGAACTGGCGGCTAAACTGGGTAAACATGTTGCGATTTTAGGCGATCTCCAAGGCCCTAAAATTCGTGTATCTACATTTAAAGAGGGAAAAATCTTCTTAAATGTAGGCGATAAGTTCCTGTTAGATGCCGAATTGCCAAAAGGTGAAGGCGATAAAGAACAAGTGGGTATTGACTACAAAGGTCTACCAAATGATGTTGTTCCGGGCGATATCCTGCTGCTCGATGATGGCCGTGTACAGCTGAAAGTGCTAGAAGTTCAAGGGCTAAAAGTGTTCACCGAAGTCACCGTTGGTGGCCCACTATCGAACAATAAAGGCATCAACAAGCTTGGTGGTGGTCTGTCTGCAGAAGCCCTTACCGAGAAAGATAAAGCCGACATCATTACCGCAGCTAAAATCAACGTTGATTTTCTGGCAGTCTCTTTCCCACGTACAGGGGAAGATCTGAACTACGCGCGCCGTTTGGCTCGTGATGCCGGTTGTTATGCCAAAATTGTTGCCAAAGTTGAACGTGCCGAAGCAGTTGCCACTGATGAAGCCATGGATGATGTAATCCTTGCCTCTGATGTTGTCATGGTTGCCCGTGGTGATTTGGGTGTTGAGATTGGCGATCCAGAGCTAGTTGGCGTACAGAAAAAACTGATCCGCCGCGCACGCAGCCTGAACCGCTCAGTGATCACCGCAACCCAGATGATGGAATCGATGATCACCAACCCAATGCCAACCCGTGCCGAAGTGATGGACGTTGCCAACGCCGTACTCGATGGCACTGATGCTGTCATGCTGTCAGCCGAAACGGCAGCAGGCCAGTATCCGGCTGAAACTGTCGCGGCAATGGCGCGCGTGTGCTTAGGTGCAGAGAAGATGCCAAGCATCAATGTCTCTAATCACCGTATGGATCGCACCTTCGACAATGTTGAAGAGACCATTGCGATGTCAACCATGTATGCAGCCAACCACCTGCAGGGCGTTACCGCCATTATCGCCATGACCGAGTCTGGCCGTACTGCACTGATGATGTCACGCATCAGCTCCGGTAAGCCAATTTTTGCCATGTCTCGCCATGAAACAACCCTGAATCTGGCAGCGCTGTACCGTGGTGTGACTCCGGTATTCTTTGATACCCATACCTCGGGCCACGATGCAGCACAAGAAGCTGTCTCTATCCTAAAAGATAAAGGCTTTTTGATGGCTGGCGATCTAGTTATGGTCACTCAGGGTGATGATATGGGCGCAATCGGCAGCACTAATACCTGCCGTATTCTGCGTGTTGAATAATCCGCAAAAATATATACTTAAAATATAGCCTATTTATCTGACAAAAAAGCCACGAAAATATCGTGGCTTTTTTATTGTGTACTTTTATTGCACGTTTGTATTAAGTGCTATGGTTATTTACCGCAAGAATTAATTACGAATTTTATCGGCAAAAACCTGTACCGGATCGGTTCGGAAAACATACAACCTTTTTAGCGTGTAGGGGTTATCATTCGGTTTTACTTTTCCTTGCTCGGTCGTCACCGCTAAGCGATAACCAGCCTCTTCTGCTGCTTTAATTGCCAGTTTATTATAGCCACCAAAGGGATATGATAAATAATCAACATGATAATTATATTTAGCTAAGACTTTCTTTGAACGTACGAAATCCCGATAAATATTGTGGTATGACTTTGACAGCAGTATAGGATGTTTTGATGCTACGCGTTTATGCATAAAATGTGTATGCGACTCTATTTCAAATACATCCTGCATCGCATCAATTTCCTGAAAACTCAAAAACTGCAGTGAATTAGCATCCCACTGCTGAGGGAAATATTTAATTCGTGAGGAGATAATAAAAGAAACAGCATTGAATTTATAGTTTTTTAAAATCGGATAAGCATATTTATAGACTGATTTCAAACCATCATCAAATGTTAATACAACGACTCTGGCAGGTAAGTTATTTTGCCCTTTGATATATACCTCAAGCAATTCCATGCTGATAGTCTGGTAGCCAGCCTGTTTTAAATAGGCCATTTGATTACTAAATGCAACATCTGAGGTGGTTGTTGAAGTATGACGAAACAGTTTATTCTCTTGATTAGTCAAAATATGGTGAAAGGTCAGTACAGCAATTCCGCTATCAAGTTCAACATCAGTGGCTTTTATATACTTTACTTGTCCGGCAATATTAATCACATACCATGCGATATTATTGCTATCTTCTATTTTATCTACAAAAGGATAACGCAAATTATCATTTAAATAGGCGAAAACCGTAGGCTTATACGATATTTCATTATATATCGGCACAACAGATTTAGTAATGATATTGTCATATGCTTGATGTTGCTCGTGTTTTTCTTGCAGTAACATGGTGTCTAATAGACTATCAATTTTATCTTTCTTTACTATATTTAAATCTGCCTGTCGAATAGTAGCTGAAGCATTACCAAAACTAATATGATAGCCATTATTGTCAACGGTATTAATATCAACATCCTGCCCTTCATTTAAGGTCAGCACCGGAATTTCATGGCCTGCTATTTGTGCATACACTGGAATTTTTGTCTCAGTAACCGCTTTTGTATGTAACTTTACAGAGGCGATAGCCTGCAACCCAGACACTGAAATATCAACTGGCTCTGCTGAAAAAACTGAAGAGCACGAAATAAAAAGTACAAAAGCAAAAAGATGCCTTGAAAAGTGCTGCGTCATCATAAATATATCGTAATAAACATAATTGTTAATTCAACACCCACAAGGTGAAAGCAGTCTTTTAGTTTACTGCTTTACTCGCTGCCTTAGTGGGTGAATAGACTACTTTTTTCCAGATATCCAGATTACAACCCTTCGTCTTCATAGGGGCTGCGATCCCCCACTTTGCGGGTTTTCAGTAACTTCAATAGCCAAATATACTGTTCTGGGTTGGGTGTGACTAATTGCTCAATCTCTTCATTCATACGGCGCGCGGCGGTGACATCATCAGCCTCTTGCAAATCATCCATTGCAGGGTGAATGTGCATTTCAAATAGTCCGTCTTTGCTATTATAGACCGGTAATAACGGGATCACGGCAGCATTACAGACTTTCATCATCTTACTCAGCCCTGGCAAGGTTGCTTTGTAAGTGCTGAAAAAATCAACAAACTCACTTTTTTCTGCTCCATGATCCTGATCGGGTAAGTAATAGCCGCAATATCCTTGGCGAACTGAGCTTAAAAACGCCTTAATGCCATCTTGTCGTGTATGTAAACGCCCGCCAAAACGCAACCGAACACTGTTCCAGATCCAATCAACCAGCGCATTACGGTGCGGATTAAACATCGCCGCAATCGGCATGCCTTTCGATGCCATGATAATACCGGGAAAATCAATCGCCCATGCATGCGGTACCATGAAAATTATGTTTCGCCCACTCGCTTTCACTGCATCAACATGTTCAAAGCCGATAAAGCGGGTACGCGAATCAAGAAAATCTTTACTACGAATCGCCAGCTCCGCCATCGCCAACATAACTTGCGCGGCAGTAGCAAACGTATCATCAACCAAGGTATCTCGCTCTGCATCCGATAACTGAGGAAAACAGTACTGCAAGTTAATCTCGGTTCTGCGGCGCTGCTTTTTTGCTTTCTGCCCGGCAAAACGGCCAATATGGCCTGCCAAGCTATCACGCAGTTTGTGCGGCAAAAATGCCAGCAGAGCCACTATCAGCAACCCACACCACACCAGCCAATAGCGTGGATGCAGCATCGATAAAGTAAACTTTGGTACATGCCCTGCGGCTTTTTTTTCACGAGTCATGCGAATTCCGGCATCAATAAAAACCGATCTATAATAGGGAGGATCTGTAATTTTGCAATTACCATGTTGATAAATGCACAAAAAACAGACAACACATTTGCCATAGATCTCAGCATTATCTGTAAAATATCGAAATCAAACGTCAACAGACAATTCTGATTATGCCAATAAAGGCTGAAATCTAACTGATTTATTGCTACTTTTAACTAAAGTAATACTTACTGTAATCACTAAAAAGCCATGATGGTAGGAATAAAATCCATACCATCGGTGTAAATTTCTTTGGGAGTGTCACCTTTTATGCGTACTCATGCCTTAGCTCTGCTTACTGCTAGCGCCCTTCTTACTGGTTGTAGCACAGTATCAACCGCCCCTAATATTGAAGGGAATTGGCAGCAAACCGGCGTATCTGCGGATATCAAACCCACAACATTCGAAATGAAAGATGGCCGTATGGCCGCATTTGCCGGTTGTAACCGTATGATGGGCATGGCAACGATTGAAAATGGCCACCTAGTGGTTAAAGGCATGGCTGCAACGATGATGATGTGCCTGCCAGAAGCCATGCAGCGTGAGCAAGCCTTCACAGCGCTGCTAAACAGCAAGCCTACCGTTAAAGTAGCGGGTAACACACTGACACTTAGCAACGGAAAAGCTCAGTATCAGTTCACCCAACAACCGGCTATGGCAGAGGGTATCACCAAATTTATCTATGTTGCTGCCGAGCGTAAAACCTGTACCGGGGTTGCACAACAAGAGTGCCTGCAAATTCGTGAAACTAAAGATGCGCCATGGAGCAACTACTACGGCACAATCGAAGGGTTTGAACCAGAGCCGGGTATGTCTTACCGCCTGCGGATTAAAGAGTTCGATGTTGCTAACCCTGCCGCAGATGCTTCTTCCAAGCGCTGGATTTTAGACATGATTGTTGAAACTGCAGTCGTAAAATCTTAATAGCCAAAACATATAGCTATTAAGTAATTTATGTGTAATACCACAATTAGCCGTCATGCTTTATATACGGCTAATTGTTTTCCCTAAAACCCCTGAAAAGATCAAGAAAATCTCATATAGAAGCATCTATTTTATAAATTTTCTTTACAGCTTTCATTTTCTATTGATAATAATTACGCTAATGTACAGCTTTGCAGTTATAATACAACCTGTATCATTTTCAACCTATGGTTGAGTTCTATACCTAAAAATAATTAATACTGAGTAATGATATAGATCATAGTTTATCCACTGCACAGTATATTTAGCATTTAATTTTATTAGTATCCGCTGTGTTATTGAAATCACTCAATAATCGCTTATCAGGTCTGTATATAACCCATGAAGCTATCCGGTTCTCTATCATTAAAACTGGTTGTTACCCTACTGTTTTTTATCGCAATCAGTGCGATTCTCGGCATATCAATGCTAATACAGTACCGTAGTGAAAGTGATATGATCAAAGATCTAAGCGAAAAAATAGCATCAATACGCGCACAGCTCGTCAGTGAAGATCTGGCTAATTACCTGAAAGCACCGCTGCAAGCGAATACCGTTATTGCAATGAGTATCCAATCAGCGAACCGTATTAACACTCAGAACTTAACCGCATTCACCCCGCCACTCTACAACACTATCCATAATCTTTTTCCAGATACACCACAACTGAGCTTTGTCGCAATAGGTACCTATGATGGTAATTATGTGGGTATCAGCCGTGAAATAGTGAAAAATAAATACACTCTCACGCTAAAAGATCAAAACACGCAAGGTGAACTGCGTTTTTTTACTGATCTTAGTATACAGTCACCGATTCTGAATCAGTTTAAAAACTACGACCCTCGTACCCGCCCTTGGTACAGAGAGAGCGCCGCCCAGAAAAAATCGTTGTGGAGTAATGCCTACCAAGATTATGACGCACACCGTGGTATCACAGTGTCATATTCAACACCGGCCTATGACAAAAAAAATCAGTTCGTTGGTATTGTCACCTCAGATATTAAATTAAGCGGATTTAATCAATACCTAAAAACAACAGCCAAAATAGATAACTCGATCATATTAATCTTAAACAAAGACAACCAAATAATTTCACACTCAACAGATGAACAAACCAAAAAGCAGAGTAATATTATCGATTTCTCCTCGATGGAAGCGCCCAACTTATTAACCCCTAACACCAGTGAAGATCCGCGGGTAAAAGCTACCGCCCTTTTTATCGATCAAAAAAAATCTGGCTCATATACCTTTAAAGTCAAAGGAAACACTTACTTCCTGCGCATGATGGAGGTAGGGCAAGAAATTAAACTCGATGACTGGAAAGTAGCTGTTATCATGCCAGAGAGTGAGGTTGTCGGTAGTCTATACGAAGACCGAAAAGAAACCCTACTGTGGATTATCGCCATTTTTGCCGTTGGTGTAACATTAACATGGGTTGCGCTATCAAAAATCACCACCCCTATCATGAATGTAGCTAAAACAGCACGTTTACTGACCAAACAGCAATGGCAACCTGTCAAACAAGAGCGCTTTGAGCTTAAAGAGATCAGACGGCTAAACGATGCATTCAATGATATGTCCAGCTCTCTATCAAATGCCTTTAACCAACAGCAGTATTTTATCGAGCACGACCAAAACACTAGTTTACTCAATAAAACGGGATTAAAGCAGTGGTTAAATACCCACTTGCCACCAGAAAATAATGTGCTGCAAGGTCTGCTGTTGCTTAGCCTTAATAATATTGATGCAATTAAAAACAGTATGGGGGATGAGAGCCTGAATGCCTTATACCGTGTTGTTGGCCAGCGGTTGTCTGCCTTTGCCGGTAGTTTGTCAGATAAAATATTAGTAGTAAAAAGCTCTGACAATGGCTTCATGTTAGTCTACGTTGATGCTCAGCCGGTGATTGATTCAAGCTTACAACGCTATCTAGCACTCTTTACTGAGTCATTCCAACTCAATAATGATGATGTATTGATAACAACCAATATTGGCTGTGTCATTAAGCCTTTTGCTACCAATCAGTTAGCCGATGCCTATATACAAGCAAACATTGCACGTTTAGCCGCGAAGAAAAACGGTGAAAATACCGGTGTTATCTATGATAAAACACTTGCCGATAATGTCGGCTTATCGACACAAATCCTCACGCATTTAAACAGCGCATTAGAAAATAATGAGCTATATCTGCATTATCAGCCGATTGTCGATCTCAAGTCTGGAAAAACCCTGGGCGCTGAGGTTTTACTACGCTGGCACTCCGCATCGCTTGGGGTAGTCAGCCCTGATCAATTTATTCCCATCGCTGAACAATCAGGTTTAATCTTACCGATTGGAGCATGGGCATTGATGCACGGCTGTAAAGCCATTGCTGATAACATCAGAGATAAACAGTGGCCTGAGGATTTTGAATTACACGTCAATATCTCTGTACGACAGATAATCCAGACTGATTTTATTGCGGTCGTAAAAAAAGCGTTGATACACAGTGGATTAAAACCCGCCAACCTAACTTTAGAGTTAACCGAGTCAATGCTGATTGAAAACTTTAATTTTATTGAAGACCGACTGCATATATTGCGTAAAATTGGGGTGAAAATTGCCTTAGATGATTTTGGCAGCGGCTATTCGAGCCTATCTCATCTGCACCGGTTAACCTTTGATTGTCTGAAGATAGACCGAACATTTGTCAGCGGATTACTCAACAGTGCAGGCAGTGATCGTGTGATTAACTCGGTTATTCAGCTAGCTATCAGCTGCCAAGTTCCTTTAGTGGCCGAAGGTGTTGAAAATGCACAAGAGGCTGCTCGCCTGGCACAATTGGGCGCTCAAAAAGCGCAGGGGTACTACTTTGGCCGTCCAATGCCACTAGAAGAGTGGCAACTCAATCAATAATGCTGAGTAAATAATCCTTAGCAATAGGTGCAGGAGGCCTGACAAGTTACAGGCTCTCATCCTCCGATAACCAGCCCAAACAAGGCAGAACTCAGGGCGTAAACTTGCTATGCTCATACAGGTCTTTTCCCGTTAAGGAATAAAATAGCAATGCTGCCACATTCAGATTTTTTACTTCACCACCGACTCGCCGCCGACACCACTACATTAGGTTTTTTTCCGTTATGTCAGGTGTTATTGAGTAAAGACAGCAATGTTCCTTGGCTTATTCTTGTTCCCAGACGAAATAATATCAAAGAAATTCATCACCTGACTGATTCAGAGCAGATGCAACTGATGCAAGAGTCGAGTGCTATTGCACGAATCATGGAACAAATATACACACCCGATAAACTGAATATTGCTGCTATTGGTAATATGGTTTCTCAACTGCACATTCACCATGTTGCCCGTTTCCAGCAAGATGCGGTCTGGCCTGCACCTATCTGGGGAAATTTAACCAGTAAACTACGCAGTGCTGATGAACAAACACAAGCTAGCTCTGGGTTACTTGTAAAATTAAACCAGCTGACTGATTTTGTACCCGCCAAATAAAAAACACCAGTACGAAATAAACTCGGCTAGGGCAATAAAAAACGCCAACGGGGTTCCCCTTCGTTGGCGTTTTTATATTAACTAGATTGACTACCCATGGCCGTTAAAACGGCCCAAAAATCCGGATCAGTGCTTAACCACCACAGAAATACCGTCAGCCTCAAGCCAGCGATAATAGACCTCTTCACTTGCGCCACAACAACCACCGCTGCAAACACACTGTGTCTCTTTTGCTATCCGACCTTTGCGGAGCCATACCTGTAACATGGCATCAATGCCATCTTCACTGGTCGAAAACTGCTTGGCCAGATCACGGCGAGTAGCACGCCCTTGAGTCTGCAACGTTTCACGTAACGTCTGTAAAATCATGCTAATTTAACCTCACGCGGTTGCTGATTTTTACCCATAATACGCAATACAATCATAACAGCGAGCAGCAGGCCACCGGTAATACTGAGCCACAAAATACTCTCTGCCGGATGCACTGAAAAATGCATAATCTGATAAAACCATGTGCCCACAACATATGCCAAGAGCATAGTCCAACCAGCAACAAACAGTGCCCAGTTGCGCCCTACCTCCCGTACAAATGCCCCCATAGCAGCAACACAAGGGGTATATAGCAGCACAAATAACAGATAACTAAAGGCTGCTGCTGGGCCAGAGAAGTTCTGCGCTAGCTTATCAAATGTTGATGCATTAACTTCTTGCGCTTCTGCAGCAGCGGCACGGTCAGTGGTATCACCTACATTAATATCCAGTGGATCAGCCATATTAATATTCAACAAGTTTTCAGGAATTGTCAGCAATGCCTCTTTAAATGAAGCAAAGAAATTGTATTCACTGCTATCGGCTGTAGTTTCACCGCTATAAAGCGCATTTAATGTGCCTACTACCGCTTCCTTAGCAAAAATACCGGTAATAATTCCGACAGTGGCAGGCCAGTTATCTTTTTCCACTCCAATTGGTGCCAATACCGGCGTCACTTTCTTAGCTACCTGAGCCAGAATGGAATGTTCAGTATTTTGGTTACCAAATGATCCATCAACACCCAGCGAGTTAAAAAAGCCAAGCGCCGCCACAACAATCACAATGGTTTTACCAGCACCAAAAACAAAGTTTTTCAGTTTTTGCCATGTTTTCAAAACAATATTACGCAGCGTTGGCCACTCATAATCTGGCAAATCCATCACAAAACTTTCACTGCTACCCGGTAACAACGTATTACGCAGCAACAAACCGGTGAAAACTGCAATCAAAATCCCAACAAGATACAGCGCAAAAACAATGTTCTGGGCGGAATGTGGGAAAAATGCTGTAGCAAACAGCGCATAAACCGGTAAACGCGCTCCACAAGACATAAATGGTGTCATCATGACCGTTAATAAACGCTCACGCTCTTGTGTTAATGTACGGGTAGCCATAATAGCTGGCACATTACAGCCAAAACCAATGACCAAAGGGACAAACGAGCGCCCAGGCAAACCAATTTTTTGCATCAGCTTATCCAGCACAAATGCAGCACGTGCCATATATCCTGAGCCTTCCAGCACAGCCATAAACAGATATAGACAACCGATCACCGGAATAAAAGTTGTCACCGTTTGAATACCGGCACCAAAACCATCAGCCAACAGTGTCACTAACCAAACCGGCAGTACACCATCAAAAAGATGATGTGTTCCTTCAACTAACAGAGCACCCACCGAAATATCAAAGAAATCGATAAAAGAACTGCCCACCTTAATCGAAAACATAAACATCAGGTACATCACCAATAAGAAAATCGGCAAACCGAGATACCGGTTTAAAACCATCTTATCAATTCTTTCACTGGTTTTATGGCTAACAATACCAACGTGTTTACGTGCTTTCTGGCATAGCGCATGAATAAAGCTGTAGCGCACATCTGCGATTTGTAAATCAGTATCAACCTGACTTTCTAACAACACAATTTTTTGATTCGCAATATCTTGTTGTTCAGCACCTAACCGTTTTTCAACCAGACGATCTCTTTCCAGTAAACGTAAAGCCAATGAGCGGGTACTTGCCTGCTCATTAAGCGGGCATAAAACTTCAAGATCACTAAGAACAGATTCAATACCCGAACCATAATCAAGCTTTAAGGCTGACGGTTTAACCCCTTGAGCTAACAATTCAGCCAATTCGCTGCGAAAACGGTTTACTTGGCGCTGATTATGAGCCGAAATAGCAAAAACTGGGCATCCGAGCATTTGAGATAATAGAGGAACATTCAATTGCTGACGATTACGTTCAAGTGCATCGGTTTTATTCACCACCACAACAACAGGGCGGCCGGTTTCAATCAGTTGCAGTGTCAGATATAAACTACGCTCTAATGCGGAGGCATCCACAATATTTAAAATGACATCAGCAGGAATAGACTCAACCACAATTGTTGCCAGTTGTTCATCTTTACCGCTATCTACATTATCACCAGATAATGCATACACGCCGGGCAGATCGGTAATTTGCAGTTTATGCTCACCCACACTGCATGACCCAACTTTCTTCTCGACAGTAACCCCACTCCAGTTACCTACTTGCTGCCGAGCACCGGTTAAGCCATTAAATAAGGAGGTTTTACCGCTGTTAGGGTTCCCTACCGTTAATAAGGAAAAATTCATGCCAACACCTCAACATCAATACCCGCGGCTATCGTTAAACGCAGAGCAATATTCACACCACAAATTTCAATCTGTAAAGGGTCTCCGAGTGGGGCAAAACGTACCACACTGATTTCACTTGAAGGAAGAACCCCTAAAACCATCAGTTTTTTACGTAGTGGACGATCTAAGCGCTGCATATTCATCACTCGCGCTTTATCGCCCACACTCAAATCAGCCAGTGTCTTCATTACAATCGCCAACGCTTAAATAAGATAGATTATCATTATCATTATTCTACGTGTTTTATAGCAAGCTTTTTTTGCTACGGATCAACATTTCCCCGCTCTTAACAGCATACTCAACAAATTAGCCAAGATAAGTAACATTTCAACGCATTGATTATGCAATCTGTCTCGCATAATTTAACATTAAGTCACATATCCGCAATAATTAAGTTAATTGATAGATACTAGAATGCTATAACAAAGGCCTGTTGACGCGTAGTGTCACCTCATTTACGCATTCATCATAACTGAAAGACCATTTTATCAGAGAGAGTGATGTCCACATCACTCTCCCGGCAGCAAGCGAAGGTGTCCTTGACACCCGTGGCATCGCTCAAACGGCGTGCCACGTTAATTTTTTACTTCCCAAATACTTATCCATTTAGCTTTATAACGCTATCTATACAATACCAAATAATTAATGCATAAATAGGCATTATAAAAAAACGTTTATTTTTGAGTAAACAAATCCAATAATGATGTGTTGGCATTTTATCTGCTGTTAATCACAGCTCTTAACTTACTAAGTTTGACAATGAACATCGTTACCCCTGCACTCTATAACCCTTTTTTACTTGTTTGTTAACGATTAAACACGTAAAGAGAATCAACGTATTGATAGTAATAGCCAGTGGATACCCACCGATAAAAACAACCTGTTATAAATAAACATCTTAACGAGGCTCTTAATCATATTTTTAAAAGATATATTCCAAATACGAGTAGCTGAGAGTAAGTCTACCTTTTGAATATCAAACAAAACAAAGCAATCGATTACCTACATCTAAATTAAATAAAAACAATAATTTGAATATAAGAAAAAACGAATTAAAGATACAAAACGAACAATTAAAATATAAACCACAGAGTCACTTATTAATAATTAAGTAAAATTTCAATTTAACTCTGGATTTTCATATAGATTTATATAGAATTTGAAACAATATGTTTCCTGATTCGGTATTGTATAATAATGAAAACTTATCAAGTACGAAGTATTCTCATAAACTCAGATAAAACGTTATTATTAGACACTGAGTCAAATAAAGAGTTTAAAATTGGGAAACATGATTTCATGACATTACTTGAATTAGCAAGTAATGCAGGAACTGTGCTATCAAAAGAATACTTACTTGAAAAGTGCTGGCCGGGAAAAATAGTTGCAGAAAGCTCTATTACTCAAGCAATCAGTAATATTAGATCATTGATTGGGGATAACGGCAAAGAACAAAAGTGGTTGAAAACAATTTCAAAGACAGGTTATAAACTTGATGCGGATGCAGTTACGATTATTTCATCTGAAAGAAATAATTTAAAGCCATCAGACCATCGTGATGTTGTATTAACAAGTCAATCGTTGGTAAATAACCCACGTAATAGCCATATAGAAATAGAGCCTAGTGATAAAAAAGAACAAATCACTACACATAGACATGTTAATTATGATAAACATAAAACAACATTGTTGCAGATCACATTTAGCCTGTTGGTTGTATTAACACTGTGCTTAATAAAAATACATCACAACGCTAAGTTGCAGAAAAAAATAAGCCAAACACCACCCGAAATATATACTGACAACATGTTAACTATATCGTCGGATAAGCCAACACTCACATCAGATTTAAAGCACATTATCCAAACTAAAATTAAAAGAACAAAACAAAAGCCGAGCACAATAAACATCCTGATGATGAACAACAGCCTGTCTTTTTTCATCATTGCAAATGATGAACTTGTACACAATCAAATGATTATGATTAACGAACGGTCAAAAAAAGAGGATATCAATAAATTAATTAACGATGTCATTAACAAGACACTGGTCTAATTTATACAATAACAAATTGTTGACAATTGAAGTACCGATTTGCAACAACCACTGATAATAAAAATAACGACCAAAGAAGTCAGGAAATTTTAGAATAAATAGATAATGATGAAATAAAAAGAGTTTGCTTGAGAGGAATACGTCTAGAGTATAAATGAATGGGGTGGCTGATGGGGCTCGAACCCACGACAACTGGAATCACAATCCAGGACTCTACCAACTGAGCTACAGCCACCATAGAGATTTTTTCTATCACAATTACGCTATTATCAACGCTCAATAACTCACTAAAAATGAAATATTGATATTCAATGGCGCACCCTACAGGATTCGAACCTGTGACCCACGGCTTAGAAGGCCGTTGCTCTATCCAACTGAGCTAAGGGTGCACTCACTATTGAATAGTGGTCGGTGAGAGAGGATTCGAACCTCCGACCCACTGGTCCCAAACCAGTTGCGCTACCGGGCTGCGCTACTCACCGACTGTTGTCACGTATTAATAATCGAACACCTGACTCGATAGGCTTTGAATTATACTGAGATGTGCTAACGAGTCAAAATGTTTTTAGCATCAATAGCTTCAAACGCTCAAAATCACAGCAATAATACTCTTTTTAGGCGACTATTTTCCTGTGTGATGCCTACTGACACCCTTACTGGTTTCTGACACAATATGCACTCCGAAAATTTGTAGGGGATCGCTTGTCTGATGACTGCAATGATTATTGACGGGAAAACGATTGCGCAACAAGTTCGTACAACCGTAGCGCAACAAGTACAACAACGTATCGCGCAGGGAAAACGCGCTCCCGGTCTGGCCGTTGTGCTGGTAGGACAAGATCCCGCCTCACAAATCTATGTAGGCTCAAAACGTAAAGCCTGCGAAGAGGTTGGTTTTGTTTCCCGATCGTATGATTTACCGGTGAATACACCGCAAGCTGATTTGCTGGATTTAATCGATACCCTAAATCAGGCCTCTGATATTGATGGTATTTTAGTCCAACTGCCGCTACCTGAGCATATTGATACTACGCAAGTCATTGAGCGAATTCATCCGAATAAAGATGTTGATGGTTTTCATCCCTACACAATAGGCAGGCTGTGCCAGCGCATTCCAACACTACGCCCTTGTACACCGGGGGGGATCATGACGCTGATTGAACATAGCGGAATTGATACCTACGGGATGGAAGCGGTTGTAGTTGGCGCATCGAATATTGTTGGCCGCCCGATGTCACTTGAACTGCTGCTCGCCGGATGTACAGTGACTACGACTCACCGCTTTACCCGCGATTTGGAAAGCCACGTACGCCGCGCAGACTTGCTGGTTGTTGCCGTGGGTAAACCGCACTTTATTCCGGGTGATTGGATTAAACCAGGCGCGGTAGTTATTGATGTTGGTATAAACCGCCGAGCTGATGGAAAAGTGGTTGGTGATGTCGATTTTGCAAGCGCGCAAGAGCATGCAGCGTGGATCACTCCAGTTCCTGGTGGTGTTGGCCCGATGACTGTCGCAACCCTGATGCAAAATACACTGCTAGCATGTGAAAAATATCACGATTAACTACTCTTTTGGGTATAAATTTAGCTGTTCGTGCGGGTTAATTTGCATTAGCCCGCCGTTTCCGGCATCAAGTAGTGTTGTATCCTATCAATAACAAGCACGCAGCCAGTACGAGCTACTTTTATGCCTGAACACTCATCTTTACAGCACCCACCCTCTTCACCGGATAGCCATCATTTAGCGCCCAGAAAATACCGCCATCGCTTATATAATGTCGTGTTTAATACTCAGCGGCGTTCCGGCCGTGCCGTTGAGCTGGTGCTGCTATTCTCAGTGCTTCTGAGTGTTGCAGTACTCATCATAGGTTCAACGCTGACTAAGCAATCATACTGGTATTCGTGGTTTATCTGGTGTGAAATCGGGTTCAGTATCATTTTTAGTTTAGAATATCTGCTGCGGCTGTATTGCTCCCCTAAACCTCTGCGTTATGCAGGCAGTTTTTATGGCATGGTCGATCTGTTGTCCATCCTTCCGGTCTATCTCTCTTTGCTCTTCCCAGGGTTAGAGTACACCTTAATGCTGCGTCTGCTGCGTATGTTCCGGCTATTTCGCATCCTCAAATTAGTTCGGTATATGTCAGAGGCCAATTTGCTCTGGCGCTGTCTGATGCAAACTCACCGTAAAGTGCTGGTTTTTTTTGGTGCGGTCGGGCTAATGGTTTGCCTGTTTGGCAGCATTATGTTTGTTGTGGAAGGGCCGCAAAATGGCTTTACCAGTATCCCGATGGGGATCTACTGGGCCATTGTTACGCTAACAACGGTAGGATATGGCGATCTTGTGCCGCACACGCCACTCGGGCGAGTGATTGCCTCACTGGTGATTTTAATTGGTTATTCGATTATTGCGGTTCCAACCGGCATTTTAACCGCACAACTCACCGAAGAGTTACAGAAAAACAAAGACAGGTTACGCTGTGATCACTGCCACCGAACGGGGCATGATGCCGATGCGCTAAACTGCAAATTTTGCGGAGCAGAGCTTCCTAAAAAAAGATAAGAGAATCCCTTTTTCATTAAAAAATAAGCGGGAGTCAAACTCCCGCTTATTTTAAAACTGTAGGTATAACAACAAAAAAAATCGTCTACCTATAAATGAAGCCTGTTACGCTCTGCGCCAGGTTGTGCCTTGCGCACCATCTTCCAGTACAATGCCCATCTCAGTCAGGCGATTACGTGCAGCATCTGCAGCGGGCCAGTCTTTACTAGCGCGCGCATCATTACGCTGTTTGATTAGCGATTCAATCTCAGCCACTTCATCACCATTATCTGCCTGAGTATTACCCTGCAAAAATAGCGCTGAATCTTGCTGCAACAGGCCAAGAACATCACCCAGTTGCCGCAATTCAGCAGCCAGTGCACTAGCTGCTGCCATGTCGGTTGTTTTCAGGCGGTTAATATCACGCGCCATATCAAACAGCACGGAATAAGCCTCTGGTGTATTAAAATCATCATCCATTGCTGCGCGGAAACGAGCGACAAAAGCCTCTCCACCTGCCGGTAACGCCATATTATCAACACCACGTAATGCGGTATATAAACGCTCAAGTGCCGTGCGTGCCTGATTTAAATTCTCTTCGCTGTAATTTAGCTGGCTGCGATAGTGGCCTGACATCAGAAAATAACGCACACTTTCCGCATCATAATGCTGTAATACATCACGAATAGTAAAGAAGTTGCCAAGTGATTTGGACATTTTTTCACGATCAACCATCACCATACCGGAGTGCATCCAGTAATTAACGTAAGGGGTATCGTGCGCACAGCAAGACTGTGCAATTTCATTTTCATGATGCGGGAACATTAGATCTGAACCACCGCCATGAATATCAAAATGCTCACCTAGTTGTTTGCTGTTCATCGCCGAACACTCGATATGCCAGCCTGGACGGCCTGCTCCCCATGGCGATTGCCAGGTAGGTTCGCCCGGTTTTGACATTTTCCACAACACAAAATCAACCGGATTGCGTTTTGCCTCATCAATATCAACACGCGCACCCGCTTGTAACTGCTCAACATCCTGACGGGATAATTTTCCGTAATCATGGAAAGTATCTACCGAAAACATCACATCACCATTACTGGCAACATAAGCGTGGCCACGATCAAGCAGCCGCTGTACCAGTTCAATAATTTCAGTGATGTGCTGAGTGGCGCGCGGCTCAAGATCTGGGCGCTTCATATTCAGAGCATCAAAATCAGCGTGCATCTCACCTATCAAGCGCTCGGTCAGCTGATCACAGGTTTCACCATTTTCAGCCGCACGTTTGATGATTTTGTCATCAACATCAGTAATATTGCGTACGAATGTCAAGTCATAGCCCAAATAGCGTAAATAGCGCGTGACAACATCAAATGCAACAAAGGTACGGCCATGACCGATATGACATAAATCATAAATGGTTACTCCACAGACATACATGCCAACCTTTCCCGCATGAATAGGTTTAAATTCTTCTTTTTGTCTTGTCAGCGTGTTGTAAATCTTCAGCATCGTGTAGTACCAAGTTAGCCTGTAGAATGATAACCAAAACTGATAATCAGAAGCGGATATTGAACCGATAAAATGCAACTAATGCAAGCATACCTAAGGGAAATCACCGTTCATTGATACATATAGACAATAATTTCCCCGTAATTGATTGCTCTTTCATTTGCCCAAACAGCGGCTTTCGGTACAATCAGCGCCTAAGCTGAGCCTATGTTCCGGCATCAGGTATAGTACCTAACCAGTTACGCAGTAAAGCACGGCGTTATTGCATAACTTTTTTACCTTACTTTAGGATGGTTTTCATGATCACACTACACACTAACCACGGTGATATCGTTCTACAACTGAACCACGAGCAAGCACCGGTAACTGCAAAGAACTTCGAAGACTATTGCCGTGAAGGTTTTTACGACAACACCATTTTCCACCGTGTGATTGATGGTTTTATGGTGCAGGGCGGCGGCATGGAGCCTGGCATGAATGAAAAAACCACTAAAGCTAGCATCAAAAATGAAGCTAACAATGGTCTGAAGAATAAGCGTGGTACCGTTGCAATGGCACGGACCATGGATCCACACTCAGCCTCTTCTCAGTTCTTCATCAACGTTGCTGACAACGATTTCCTGAACTTCCGTTCAGAGAGCCGTGATGGTTGGGGTTACTGCGTGTTTGCAGAAGTGGTTGAAGGTATGGATGTGGTTGATAAAATCAAAAGTGTTTCTACTGGCACTTTCGGTTATCACCAAGATGTGCCGCGTGATGACGTACTGATCAACAAAGTTACTGTCAGCGAGTAAGCCATTAACTATACCTTAAAGCGCTAATAGCTTGATAAGCCTCAAAAAATATTTTGGGAAACTTAACGGTAATAAGTGCTCCCTGCACTCTGTGTATACAGGTATAAAATTCAGCTAAGTACAAAGGGATGCTCTTCATCCCTTTGTTTATT
Organism: Plesiomonas sp. ISS29; assembly: GCF_056522795.1. Classification (NCBI taxonomy): domain Bacteria; kingdom Pseudomonadati; phylum Pseudomonadota; class Gammaproteobacteria; order Enterobacterales; family Enterobacteriaceae; genus Plesiomonas; species Plesiomonas sp. ISS29. The sequence goes on along the minus strand of NZ_JAWRZQ010000001.1, from coordinate 1,533,008 downwards.
TTATACTTTATCGCGTACGCTTACCCCATATTCCTGCTGATTACCGGAGATGACCCCTATCGCACCGACAACGCTGTTTATTGCTGATCTGCACCTGAGTGAAGATCACCCAGAAATTACCGCCTGTTTGCTCACCTTTTTACAACAGCAAGCACCTGCGGCTGACGCACTGTATATTCTGGGAGATCTATTCGAGTTCTGGATTGGTGATGATGACAATACGGCATTACAACAGACTGTAGCCAACGCGCTGATGCGGTTACATCAGCAAGGTGTACCCTGCTACTTTATCCACGGTAATCGTGATTTCCTGCTGGGAAAACGCTTTGCACGCCAGTGCAAAATGACACTGCTTCCTTCCGAGTATGTGGTTAATCTGTACGGCACACCGACACTTATCATGCACGGTGACACCCTTTGTACTGATGATGTGGCCTACCAAAAATACCGCCAACGCGTACATCAACCATGGCTGCAACAGCTGTTTCGCCTGCTTCCTCTGCGCTGGCGGCGTAATATCGGCACCCGTTTGCGCAGTAAAAGTGCCCAGCACAATCAGCAAAAGAGCCAAGATATCATGGATGTAAACGCAGAAACGGTGCTGACGGTGATGCAACACCATCAGATCCAACGGCTGATCCACGGGCACACTCACCGCCCAGCAGTTCACTCGCTACAACTACAAGGTTCTACTGCCGAACAGCCTCTTTTGGGGGAACGTATCGTACTGGGCGACTGGTATCAGCAGGGGTCTGTATTACGGGTTAGTGCTGAGGGTATTTCAATGAAAACCCTGCCATTTGGTAAACAGCAATCTGGTCACTAAGGGTTGGGCAAACAGATGCCCAACCTCCTAGCACAGAACAATCAATTATTGCACCAACAAACCACAACAACAGACTACAGTGTGGCATTACACGGTTATTCAACTACCGTTTGTTATTACCGTCTGTTGTAGTTGTAAGCGCTGTTTTTGTGCAGGAAGCGCATAACTTTGCATAACTCGCTCACGCAGCTCGGCAGGCACAGCCTGCATACGATCACTAAACTCACGCTGTTTTTGCTCGCTAACCCCTTCAGTGAATCCTGCGGCTAAAAGGTTCGACGGAAACAGATGATACTGCTCAGTGATATGCTGATCGATCCATGTTGCGAGTGCTTCGGCTGATGTTATGCTCTCTTGCATAATCGGCCCGAATGCAACATGTACCCGCCCTTTATAACCAACAATGCCTTTTACGATACTGTCGAGATCTTCAAACTCTGACTTCACGTAGGCTTCACCGCGTGCCTTTTGTGCCAGCTCTGCCGCTTTTTGCACTTCACCGGCATCATATTCATATGAGATAGCCACAGGAACGATATTTAGCGAGGCAAAATACTCTGCCATATCAATTTTCTGCTTTTTACCGTTCATATAGAACATTTTTAGGATTGCCGGATCGGTTTGATCATTGCCATCTTTTGCACGCCCCTCTTTCTGCGCTATCCAGATAGACTGATTTTCATCCAGCGAGTGGCGGATATAAGCCGACAGCTCGGTAAACGCTGCCATCATCTCACGCACGCCTTTGGCCGAGCGTTTGACGATAAAACTTTTATTCAACCGCATGATGTCTGAGGCATATTGCTTGCGCAGCAAATTATCGCCAATGGCAATTCTGACCGTATCACGACCATGGTGGAACAGCCCCCAGTTGACCAGCGCCGGATCCATGGCAATGTCACGGTGATTTGAAATAAACAGATAGGCTTTATCTGCTTCTAGATGCTCTAATCCGCTGTAAGTAACACCGTCTGTTGTGGTGTTGATCATACGCTGCATATAGCTTTCAACTTGCTCCTGAAACGCCCGTACAGAGCGAATACTGCTGACCCGTTGTTGCAAAAAATAACGCACAGCAGGCTTTAAAAGCCAACCACACCAACGTGTTATTTTTGGGAAACGAAACTGACAAATTGCATTGATAAACTCATCATTATGCAGAATATTGGCCAATACGGGTGCCACTTCGTTATCATGATAAGGGCGGATATCCGCAAACTGCGCTGTACTCTCTTCGCTCATTCTCGTCATCTGTTGTTATTATCATTCCAGTGAAAGTTTATTATACGAGTTATCTTTTTAAAACCTAATCCTACCAACGCAACAGTGTGTTAAAACAGCTATGCGCCCTAAACGCAAACGTTTTCCTTGCAGGGGGTTCATGATATTCTTGCTACCTGCAACACGGTGTAGATATCCATGTTAACCGATAACTACTACCGCTACCGTCATTCCCACAGCTATTACAGGAGTTCACCCACTATGCAACCCAAAGTCGCCGTTGTTATGGGTTCGAAAAGCGATTGGGCAACCATGCAGGCTGCCGCAGAGATGCTCTCTGCACTGGATATCCCTTTTCACGCTGAAGTGATTTCTGCTCACCGTACGCCCGATAAGCTGATCAGCTTTGCTGCCACTGCCGCAGCACAAGGCTTTGAGGTGATTATCGCCGGTGCCGGTGGCGCTGCACATTTACCGGGAATGCTGGCCGCCAAAACTTTGTTACCCGTACTGGGTGTACCGGTAAAAAGTGCCGCACTCAACGGCATGGATAGCCTGCTCTCTATCGTCCAGATGCCAAAAGGGATCCCCGTTGCGACCTTAGCAATTGGGGCTGCAGGTGCGGCCAATGCGGGCCTGCTTGCAGCACAAATTCTGTCATTACATGATGAAGGCATTCGCCAACGTCTCGGCGCATGGCGCGATGAACAAACCGATACCGTACTCAATAATCCAGACCCGAGGGAGCAGGCATGAGTTCAGTTTGGGTATTAGGAGACGGACAGCTAGGCGATATGCTGCGCCAAGCGGGTGAGGTGATGGATATCACAGTGACCCCTTATGGGTTCGAGGATACACCCCCCTTCCTGCCGGAAAATGCGATTATCTCTGCTGAAATTGAGCAGTGGCCGGATACTGCGCTAACGCGCCAATTTTCGCAGCATGCCGGTTTTATCAATCGTGATACCTTTCCGCTATTAGCCGATCGCTTCACACAAAAACAGCGTATTGATCAGCTGGATCTAGCAACCTCACCGTGGCTGGCACTCAACAGCGCCACACAATGGCCCGATATTTTTGCCCAACTGGGTGAAAAGGTGATCGTAAAACGGCGCAAAGGCGGCTACGACGGGCGCGGCCAGTGGCGTGTTATGCACACCGATGATCAGCACAGCATTCCTGCCGAGATGTATGGTGAGTGTATTGTTGAGCAGATGATCCCGTTTGATGGTGAAGTGTCACTGGTCGGCGCCCGCGGGCGCGATGGTACACAGGTATTCTATCCGCTGACCCATAATCTGCATGAAAATGGTATTCTGCGTGCCAGTGTTGCGTTACCTGAGCCAGATACGGCACTTCAGCATCAGGCAGAACACATGCTCGGCAGCCTGATGGAAAGCCTTGATTATGTGGGTGTCATGGCGATGGAGTGCTTTATTGTTGACGGTAAACTGCTGGTTAATGAGTTAGCACCGCGCGTACACAACAGCGGCCACTGGACACAAGCGGGTGCATCTATCAGCCAGTTCGAACTGCATTTGCGGGCACTGCTCGGCTGGCCATTACATACTCCGGTAGTACCCAGCCCTGCGGTAATGATTAATATTATCGGTACACCGCTTACCCTGCACTGGCTCTCTGTTCCACTGATACAGTTGCATTGGTACGGTAAATCGGTACGCGAAGGCCGTAAACTCGGACATCTGAATCTCGCCCACCCTGACTCTTTTGAACTTCAGGCCGCTTTAGGCAGTGTAGCTGCACTATTACCGGCTGAATACGCATCTGGTATTCACTGGGCACAGCAAAGGCTTCGCTAAATATGTTCTTAACGGTGAGCATCAGCATATGATGCTCACCGTACCAAGTTTAACTAAAAATTCGCACCGTTTTAACCCGCAAACATGAGCATTTCATACCCTTTTTCATACTGTTATTCCAGATTGGCCTAAGAAAAAGCTGAATCGATTAAGTTGCGGGATATACATCACAGCCAAACCACAATTTTGCTTGCTACACTGCCAATAAGCTTACCCATAAAGGATGCACAATAATGATCAGATTATTTACTGAAACAGATATGGATACGCTCCTCAATGTATGGCTTACCGCATCAATTGATGCACATGACTTTGTAGAGCCCCACTATTGGCACAGCAAAATAGACAGTATGCGCACACAATACTTACCCAATGCTATGACGTGGGTTTATGCTGATGAAGGTGAAATTAAAGGGTTTTACAGCCTAGCCGATGGCCAGCTTGCCGCTCTGTTTGTTGACCCGCAGTATCAGAATGCAGGTATCGGTACTGAGCTTTTAGCGCACGCAAAACAGCAGCTAGAGACCCTCACACTGACGGTATACGCTGAGAATTTTGATGCTGTTCGTTTATACAAAAAACACGGTTTTAGCATTCAAAATGAGCAGCCAAACCCGTATACCGGACACAAAGAATTCGTGATGGCAACAGCATAATATCTGTACTTTTGAGGTTTTTAATTCTAACAGCTTGTTTTAAAAAGCAGAAAGCCAATCGTAAAGTACGTTTAACTAACGTAACTTACGGTTGGCCTCCCAACCTTTACCTGATTTTTCTTTACGCTGATAAGCGCCTTTGCCTTTTTTATTACGCTCTACTTTTGCTTTAAAAACCGGGCTGGTGACCAGTGCTTTTAGAGCGTTATCGTTAATCGTGCCTCTGTTCATTTCAATTTTTTTGCTCATACCCCACCTTCTTACTTTTTTGTGTTTATTACAGCCTCAAATAATCATACAGCAGTATGAAGAAAACTCGCTCATTACGGTTAAAAATACCACAGAAGAAATCCAGATATTGTCAATTATGTCTAAGTAATGAATTCTGTATCAAGTTAGCTATGTTATTCTCTTTTAAAACAGTATGTTATCAATAATTAAACAGATTAATTGATACAGTTCAACATAAAAGGAGGTTCAATAAAATGTTCAAATAACAAAAACACCACTACCGAACTTATTTTATGATAAACCACACCTATTTGGCCTTATCGCTGATCGCACTTTCTATCTCTCAGGCTATTGCCGCGCCCATTACATCAACCGTCAATATCACTAATGGTCAAAATGTTAACTTATCTAATAACATTGAAACCCATAATGAATACGGTGTTGCTGTCAATGGCCCAAACAGCACGTTAATGTCTGATGGGAAATCAATTACCACTGAGGGGGATAACGCGCTGGGTATCCGGGTTATGAATCAAGGGCATGCGGTTTTCAAAAATGGCACCATTCAGACCCATGGCTCAGGATCTTATGGTATCAGTGCTGAAAATAGTGGTTCATTAATCGAGCTTGATAATGTCAACATTATTGCCGAAGGCAGTAACTCTTACGGCGCATTATCTGCCAGTCAGGGTAACATTAAGGCAAGTAACCTCTCAGTCACCACGAAGAACAGTAATTCAAACGGAATCAGCTCAATTAATAGCGGATCGTCTGCTGCACTCAACAATACTAGCGTAAACACGCAAGGGAATACTTCCCACGGTATTTACAGTGCCGAAAAAGGGGCAAGCATCACCTCAACGGCACTAACTATTCATACCCAAGGTTCACTTTCGTACGGCATTGATCAAACCAATCAAAGTAGTGGCTATTTCAATGACACCACGATCACCACACAGGGTAAAGGCAGCGCTGCTGTGAATACCTCGTCCGGTGCAACAACGGCCCTGAATAATCTTTTTATTGATACGTATGGCGATCGCAGTGATGCCTTTAAAGTTAATTCAGGTAATCTCAATATCACTCAGGAAAATACGGTAAATATCATTAACACCCACGGTGTAAACTCCAGCGCCATAGATCTGGCCGGAAAATCAACCATAAATATCCAGAACAGCTCTATGGTTGGCAGTGGTGATAACAATCATGTCTACTTTATCCACAATGGTGTATCAGTGATTAATTCATCTGGCAATACGATGAAATCAACCGGCGCACTGATTCAAGCTACCGGCGGAAATAGTATCATTAATATGCAAGGTGATTATGCCACCAATGCTATCGGCGGATTAATGGATATTAGCAGCGCCTCATCGGCTAAACCCACCACTGTCACTCTCAATGCCGATAATCAAACACTGCTAGCCGGTAATATTGTTAATAGCAAAAATAGTACTGCAATTCTCAATCTCACTAATCAATCAGAGTTCTCAGGAAATACACAGAATTTGACTCAAGCCAATGTGTCAGGGAAAAGCCAATTATTGCTCAATGGTAATTCCAGCATAGATACCACACACCTTGATGATGGTGATCTTATCTTCACGCAAAACAGTACCTATTATCCAACATTACATACTCAAACACTGTCGGGCAACGGTACAATACTATTTGACACTACTTTAGGCAGTGATCACTCAAACACAGCAAAAATCACGGCAGATAATATCAGCGGTAATTATAAAATTTATGTGCACAATCTTGGTGGACAAGGTGCTTATACCCGTGATGATGGTATCAATATTATTCAAGCAAATAATGAAAACACCGCCAATTATGCGCTAGGCGCTCCTGTCTATGCGGGTGTGTATGAGTATTTACTCCACCGCCACGGTAATGATATCTATCTGCAAAATGAGATCCCTGTAAAACCGGCAGAACCTGATGTAAAACCAACACCCGATCCATCAAAACCACCATTAACGCCGCCGGTTACTCAGCCTGGCAATAACTCAAATGCTGACCACACACCAAGCTATCGTCCGGCAGTACCCGGTTACCTGCTAGCAACTTATCTTGACCAAAACTACGGCTATCTTTCCATCGGAACGCTGCATGAGCGAACCGGTAATGCCATTGAACCTCAACCAACAAATAAAAATTCACAGCGTATGTGGTCACGGGCATTTACCAATAAAACACAAACCAACAATTACCGATTCGACTTCACCTCTTATACCAACTTTTACCAGATTGGGTATGATTTAAAACATGAAAGTGATGTTGCCGAACCAGTTTATGCCGGTGTTACCTTTGAAGTCGGCCATGCACACAATAAAACCTATGATGAAAAGCGTATTGATGGTCAATTTGCCGGAAAAGTTAATGTAGATGCAATCGGCATAGGTGCTTATTACACACGCTATCTCAGCCAAAATGATTATATTGATATTGTCGGAAAAGGGATTAAATATAAAAACAACTACTCGGCAAAAGCAGAAAATAGCCAAACACAACATGCGGCATCACTACTGTTATCTATGGAGTACGGAAAATCATTTCTTATTGCAAAACATTTCCATATAGAGCCACAGGCACAGGCTATCTATCAATTTAACCACGTAAATAGCATTGCTGACAGTTATATTGGTGTATCGAAAGAAAATACCCAAACTGGGCAACTAAGGTTAGGCAGTGCCTTTTATTCTGACAGCATCAGCATTAATAAAGACATTAATTATCGCCCTTATTTCTCGGCAAATTATATTAAAAAAATGAATAACAATGCGCAGTTAGTGACAGACAGTGACGGGCTAAAGCAAAATATGGATTCAGACTACTGGCAACTCGGTGCTGGGCTCGATAGCCATCTTAGTGCCCACACTCAAGTCTACACAAAAATCAGATACCAGCAGACATTTAGTGACAATGAGTCTCAATATAGTGCGATGGTAGGGTTATCTGTTACATGGTGATGACTCAGCCTCAAGTAAAGAGACTATACCGCAAGTACCGATATATACATAAAGGTAAAATAACCATTAACCTGCTGATAAAAAAGAAACATTTTATATATTTACAAGACTTCATATTCTTTATTACACTGTATATTGTAAGGAAAACATATCATGTTGCATTTTCTCTGTATGTAACAAAAAACATTGATTGAAACATTTTGAAAGAAATGTTTAGCTATCTGTGCGTTATTCAGGTTAAAATTCGCAACTGGTGACATTTAATAAAGCCAAGGATATCTTGTGAGAAAGTATTGGATTCCTGCTATCTCTAGCGTTACCGCCTTTTTACTGGTGGTGTTAATGCTAGGTCTGATGAAACCATCAGGTAGCGAATCTTTACTGATCGATGCTTGGGATAGTGTTAAGTGGATGACTTTTGCGTTGATTTTTAATTTTCAGCTCCCATTTTGGGTTGCAAGAATCAGTGTGTTATTAATGGTCTTTATCCCACCTATTTTAATTTTTTTGATCAGCAAAGACCTCTTGTCTCGACTGTTTAAATATACAGAAGATGAATACAGAGCGTTAAACGCTAAAAAATAGTTATCATATCAAAATACCTCGTTATTTTATTACCTATGAAAACCCATACTAAAAAGGGGAATAGCAATCTGCTACTCCCCTTTTTTTAATTAAAAGATATTCCACATCAAAAATATAGATTTTTTTGTTTTCCCAGTATCACTCTCACGATCAACTTTAAGGTATCAAACAAATAAAATCACTTAATGTCTTATACTAGCAGGCCAGTGATTTTAATCACCAGCCTGCCGATTAATCAGATTAAATCAGATTAAATCAGATTGCCCAACCACCGGCATAAAAGACAACCAGTGCCACAGCAATAATCACCGTACCAATATTAAGCTTTTTAAACTCGCCGGCAACAATACGACCAACCACCAGCGCAGAGAAGCCGAGCATAATGCCAGTAACAATATTACAGGTAAGAACAATAAACACCGCACATAACAAGCCGGACAGTGCATCAACGTAGTCATCAAAATCAAGTTTGGCGACATTACTCAGCATCAGCAGACCTACGTACATTAATGCCGGTGCAGTTGCATAAGCAGGTACCAGATAACTCAGTGGAGAGAGGAATACCATCAGCAAAAACAGCACGCCAACCACGGTGGCAGTCAGGCCTGTTTTCCCACCCGCTGCCGTACCTGCTGCTGATTCAATGTATACTGCCGCCGGAGATGCGCCAACAAAGCTAGAGAAGATGCTACTGACCGAATCTGCCGTCAGCGCTTTACCACCGCTGATAATCTGCCCGTCTTTATCCAGCAAATTAGCCTGCCCTGCCAGCGCACGAATCGTACCGGTAGCATCAAAAACTGCAGTCATTACCAGTGCCAGTACAGTCGGCAGAATAATAGGCGAAAGTGCGCCCATGATATCCATCTGACCAAACAAAAAGCCGCTGTCAGATGACAGATTTGGCATCGCAAAAAAGCCGTTAAATTTCACATTCGGGTCAAACGCCAGCCCCAGTGCGGAAATAGCTACAATCACCATTAAAATACCGCCGGGCACTTTGCGACGCTCCAGACCAAAAATAGCAGCTAAACCTAGTAATGACATAATGACAGGAAAGGATGTAAATACCCCAAACTGTACAGGCAAGCCAGCTTGTGTATTTTTGACCACTAATTTGACACTGTCTGCGGCAATCAACAGTAAAAACAGGCCAATACCAATTCCCGTACCGTGCGCAATGCCAGTTGGTAAGTTGCGCAAAATCCACTGACGAATACCGGTCACGCTAATCAGCGTAAACAGGATACCCATCCAGAAAATAGCCCCTAAAGCAACAGGAATGCTGATGTTCTGGCCCAGCACCAAGCTAAATGCCGTAAAGGCGGTAAGTGAAATAGCACAGCCGATGGCCATAGGTAGGCGAGCCCACAGGCCCATCAAAATCGAGCCAAATGCAGCAACCAAACAGGTTGCCATAAACACCGCACCCTGATTAAAACCAGCTGCACCCAGCATATTGGGTACAACAATGATGGAGTACACCATAGCAAGAAAGGTAGTCACACCGGCAATCAGCTCTTGGCGGACTGAACTGCCACGTGCAGTAATCGAAAAATAGCGGTCAAAGCCAGACACAGGGGCGATATTCACAGAGGTTTTTCGCGGTGACGGAGCGTTCGTCGACATGAACCGATTCCTTAAATAGACATTAGCACGCAGATAAAAAAACAGATTTTCAATGTAAGGGATGATGCCGGTACAGGCTGTTTACTCTCAGGCATTTACAGCAGCGCTAATAGTAAAGATTCCTTGTTTAAAAAACCACAGCAAACGGTTGCGATCACATAATTGATTTCATGTTCAGAGAATACTTCACGACTCTGGCGTGCTCCAACGGGTAAATAGATCAGCCGGTAGACGGATATCAAATTGATCCAGCACGCGGTTTACAGTCTGATCGACCAGATCTTGTATCGTTTGTGGCCGATGATAAAACGCCGGAACCGGTGGCATGATCACCGCGCCCAATTCGGCCGCTTGTGTCATCATACGTAAATGCCCAAGATGCAGCGGTGTTTCTCTTACTGCCAGCAACAAGCGACGCCGCTCTTTTAGCACCACATCGGCCGCACGAACCAAGAGATCATCGGCATAACTGTGCACAATGCCGGATAACGTTTTGATCGAACAAGGCAATATCACCATACCGCAAGTACGAAATGATCCCGATGAAACCGATGCTGCAATGTTGCGTACATCATGGTATACATCGGCAAGTTCTGTCACCTGACGTAAACTGTAATCAGTTTCAAGATCGAGCGTTCTTCGGGCAGCCTGACTGATGATCAGATGGGTTTCAATGTCTGGTAACTGTTGCAGAACCTCAAGCAAACGAATGCCGTAAATCGCCCCACTTGCACCTGATATTCCGACAATTAAGCGTGTCCGTTCCATGCCTGTTGGTACTCCGGTGAATTGACATTAATGGCCGTTCGCTGACCTAACCCCGCCTGATTATCCAGCCAAAAAAGCTGCTCAATATCCAACATAAACCAGCTAACTTTAGCCATTGACTGCAGCAGTTTTTCATCTTGCAAAATAAAGTTAAAACGCTTTAGATACTGCGCCTTGGCTGACTCAAGTTCAGCCTGTTCAAGCAGCCTGACACTCCCCACACCTTGTAAACCTTGGATTTTATTCCACTGGCAACTGTCGGTATAAATACTCAACGCCACACGCGGATTTTGTAATACCGCCTGTGCATGCCGGCTCTCTAAGCGTGAAAGAAAAATCAGCCGAGCCCCTGAACTAGCCGCATAATAAACTGGCGCACTCCAAAGCCCTTGCTGATCTTGTACCGATAAAGCCAATACCTGATGTGTAGCAAGATAATTAGCTACTGCAAGTTCAACAGTGGCATTCTCTGCTACAAATTCTGTATCAGATACTATTTCGGAAGTTAGCAACAGTGTTGACGATAAGTAAGATGTGGGCATACAGAGTATACTTTTTCTGGGAAAAGAGTCTGTTTATACCACAGCCGATTCGATGACTTCTAGCACACAAGAATTTCTAACATATAGCAGTAATAATCAAAACGTATCAATAACAGCGATAAAAAAACCTGCCATGACGGCCACACAGCCTTACTGCGATGGCGCTCAATGACAGGTTTTTACCCTCAGGTTAGCTTTAAAGTCTTCTTTAACATCTACTTTAAAGCATTTTTAAAACCATTAACGACACACTAAGATCAGCGTTCGTTGTGCAGATCTAAACTTGAGGTATTCATTTGTAATTGTGCTTTTGCATCATCATTACGCAAAGAGTCAAGGTACTCTAAATAGCCCTGATTAACATCTTGAGTGATATAAATACCGTTAAATACCGAGGTTTCAAACTCTTTGATCTCAGGGTTCTCTTCTTGTACTGCAGCAACAAGATCAGTTAAATCCTGAAAAATCAGTGCATCAGCACCAATCATACGGGCAATTTCGGGTACTTCACGCCCGTACGCTATCAGCTCATGTGGGCTTGGCATATCAATGCCATACACGTTCGGGAAGCGAATTTCAGGAGCGGCAGAAGCAAAATAGACCTTCTTCGCACCAGCTTCACGGGCCATTTCCACAATCTGCTCTGATGTTGTGCCACGAACAATCGAGTCATCCACCAACAGCACATTTTTACCGCGAAACTCAGATTTAATCGCATTGAGCTTACGGCGCACCGACTGACGACGCAGTTGCTGTTCAGGCATGATAAAGGTTCGGCCAACGTAGCGGTTTTTCACATAACCCTGACGATACGGTTTATCTAAAATCCGCGCAATTTCAAGGGCGATATCGCATGAAGTTTCAGGAATCGGAATAACCACATCGATATCCAAATCCTGCCACTCACGGGCAATTTTCTCACCCAAACGCTGCCCCATGTGGACTCGGGCGCTGTAGACCGAAACTTTATCAATGAACGAATCCGGGCGGGCAAAATAGACGAACTCAAAAATACACGGGCAAGTGCGTGGATTTTCAGCACACTGCTGGGTGTAAAGCTCACCATCAAAGGTGATGTAAATGGCTTCGCCTGGAGCAACATCACGCACAAATTCAAAACCTACCGCATCAAGCGCCACCGTTTCTGATGCAACCATGTACTCAAGCCGACCGTCATCGAGCAACCTCTTGCCAAGCACAAGAGGGCGAATACCGTTAGGATCACGAAACGCCAGCATTCCGTTACCGATAATCATGGCAACACAGGCATACGCACCACGCACCAATTTATGCAGGGCACTCACCGCGGCAAACACATCATCTTGAGTCAGCGGATAATGATCAAAACGGTTGAGTTCATTGGCCAGAATATTAAGCAACACTTCAGAATCAGAAGTGGTGTTAACGTGGCGGCGGGCAACTTGGAAGAGTTTACTTTTTAGCTCAATGGCATTGGTAAGATTACCGTTGTGCGCCAAAGAGATACCAAAAGGAGAGTTAACATAGAAAGGTTGCGCTTCAGAAGCACTGGAGCTGCCGGCGGTAGGATAGCGCACATGCCCTATCCCCACATTGCCTTGCAGCCGCAGCATATGCCGCGCCTCGAATACATCCTTGACCAATCCATTTGCTTTTCGCAGCCGAAACGCGTTTTGGCTATCAATGGTGACGATGCCTGCGGCATCTTGACCACGATGCTGCAACAACGTTAGCGCATCATAGATGGATTGATTGACCGGGGTGAAACCGACCATACCGACAATACCGCACATGTTTCCTCTATTTCCTCTACAAGTGCCCGCATAGCGCTATATCGGCAATTTGGGCAGGAAGCTGGACGAACCTTTTAGGTATTCAAAAAACCATTGGATGACGGTACCAAATTGCGGGATCAACACAGATTGTTGCCACCATTCAGTTTTTGAGAAGCCAGTAAATGAATCAAGGAAGAATAAAATGGCTGCAATAATCAATACGCCACGTAGCGCACCAAAGCAGATCCCCAATACTCTGTCTGTACCTGATAAACCGGTTTTCTCAACAAGCTGACCGATCACATAATTGATCACTGATCCGGCAATAAGTGTAGCGACAAACAGCGCGGCAATAGCGGTTCCATTGCGCAACATGGGGTCTTGAAATTGTGTAAAGTACTTCGCTAATTCAGGGTAAAAATGGCTCGCCACAAAAAAAGCCACTACCCATGTCACTAACGAGAGTGCCTCACGGACAAAACCGCGCACCAAACTCACCAGTGACGAGAAACCAATAACACCCAAAATTGCGTAATCTACCCAGACCATATTTTATCCTGACGCGTCTGTTGCGCGCATTCTAACAAAAAAAGGAAACGTTTGCGTATATAAATTTCACGCCAAAAATAACTAGTGGCGTAACGGATCAAATCCCCGAACCTGCCCGCGCAGACCGGTCAGCCGCTGCATATCATCCAGTGCGAAAAGAAGTTTTTCTTTACTGGTATCAGGCCCGACATAGATCCGGTTTAATTGCCCAGCAGCCGCTGGTGAAGGCTGACTGTACGCTTTATACCCGCCGGCACGTAGCTTACCGAGCAGCTCATTGACCTTATCAGCATTTTTTAACGCCCCCAACTGAACCACGTATGCTTTACCACTTGGCGCAGCCTCTGGCTTGGTTTTTTCCGGTTGTTTTGCTACTTCAGTTGGTGTAACTACTGGTGGAATGATCGGTTTACTCGCCACCGGCTTTGCTGGCACAGGTTTATTCACTTCCGGTGTTTTTGCGGTAGTGGTTTGTGCCAATTTTGGTGGTGCTACCGCCGTTGGTACCGAGCTATTTTCTTGCTCTGACTGCATTGGATCAACAGTTTCTGGCAAATCAGGCTCAGCAGGTGTTAACGGTTGTAATGGCTGTGAAATTGCCGGCGGCAAATCAGGCCTATTACCCGCCTCTTGTTCTGTTGGTTTCAGAGGGATAGCCGCAAAATCCTCTTGGTGCTTTTTCTGGCTGTCTAAAACATCGGGCAAAATAATGACACCCAGTGCAACTAATACCACGGCACCGACTAAACGATTTTGAAATTGACTTGCCACCTTAGCCCTCCTTGTGTGCTAGCTGATGTGTCGGCTTGGCGCTGATTGCTTCCATCACGTCTGCCACAGTGTAAAACGAGCCAAAGACTATCACCAAATCTTGTGGCTGTGCGCGCGTTAATACGGCACGCCATGCTTTAGTCACTGAATCAAACGCCTGTATATCAGCACTTGTTGCTGCATTCTGGTTGTCATCAGCCACCAGCGCCATATTTTGACTCGGTGAGTCTGCATGATTAACAGCAATCTGCGATAAAATAGCCGCTAAATCACGCCCCTGCTGACCGCGCGGCCCTGCCAACGTAGCACAAAGCCAATGATCAATATGGGGATACAGAACCTGTAAAGCGCCAGCGGCATCTTTATCTGCCAGCATACCCACCACCGCATACACCTGCCCCTGTGCCGGATTAGCGCTGCGCTCTTGCAGACGGGTGGCCAAATAGCGTGCCGCATGCGGGTTATGTGCCACATCTAAAATAACGGTTGGGTTTTGCATCACCTGCTGAAAACGCCCCGGCAATGCTGCCTGTAGCAGCCCTTGGTAAATGGCATCGTCACTGACTTGTAGCCCGCTCAGGTGTAATGCGGTCAACGCACTGGCCGCATTTGGCAGCGGAATTTGAGGCAACGGCAGATTATTGCGGTGCATATCACCACACTGCCAGCACCATGTTGATGGATTTTCTGCATCTGATAGCTGATATGCCCACTCAGTGCCGACACGATAAAGTGTTGTACCAAGATTCTCTGCTGTGTGTGCGATAGATTGAGGCATATCCGGCTCGCCCACCACGGCAGGGCAATTTGCTCGGAAAATACCGGCTTTTTCACGGCCTATACTTTCACGAGAGTTGCCCAGCCAGTCGGTATGATCAAGGTCGATACTGGTAATGACCGCCACATCACTGTCGACAATGTTGGTAGCATCCAGACGCCCGCCCAGCCCCACTTCCAGAATGACGACATCCAGCGCAGCATCGGTAAACAGTTTTAATGCCGACAGGGTACTAAATTCAAAATAGGTTAGCGATGTTGCACCACGCCCCAACTCAATAACGCTAAACGCGGCACTGTGCAGCTGCTCGCTCAGCTCATCTCCCTGTATGCGTACCCGCTCGGTATAACGTAGCAGATGCGGGGAGGAGTACACTCCCACACGGTATCCGGCCTGCATTAGGATCACTTCCAGCATCCGGCAGGTTGTCCCCTTGCCGTTCGTACCCGCTACCGTAATCACTGTTGGTGCCGGTTTGGTAATGCCCAGCACGGTGGCAACCTGCTGAGTGCGGGCCAGCCCCAGATCAATAGTCGTATTGTGGAGGTTTTCAAGATAAGAAAGCCACGTAGCAAGAGGCGACGTGGCTTGGGGAGGAGTCAGAGTCTTCATCATACATCTACCTAGCGCGCATTTTCCCTGCGCGGCTGTTATCGTGTAGTCATGTTCTCACGCGTGTTTCCACATGCCGTGACCGATATCAATACAGCCAAAGACGACAACTGCGGGTCAGCAGCCTAAAGCACGCTGACCCGCAATAAATAGGTTATTTTTCGTCGGTATCTAGCTTGGCTGACAGCGTGTCTGTCTCGGTTTCAACCGCAACAGCCTCTTCAGCCGGGCGCTGTGCCGGAACAACCAGCGGTGACGGTTGCAAAGTCATCTTAGCCAGTAAACCGGCCAGACGCTGGCGCATTTCCAGACGCGGAATGATCATGTCAATCGCGCCCTTTTCCAGCAAAAACTCACTGCGCTGGAAGCCTGATGGCAGGGTTTCACGCACAGTTTGCTCAATCACCCGCGGGCCGGCAAAACCGATCAGCGCTTTAGGCTCACCAATGTTGATATCGCCCAGCATCGCCAAGCTGGCAGACACACCGCCCATGGTCGGATCGGTCAGTACCGAAATAAACGGCAGCCCTTTTTGACTCAGGCGAGCCAACGCGGCACTGGTTTTTGCCATTTGCATCAGTGAGAACAGCGCTTCTTGCATACGCGCACCACCACTGGCAGAGAAGCAAATCAGCGGCGAATTCAGCTCAATGGCTTTATCTACGGCACGCACAAAACGAGCGCCCACCACCGAAGCCATTGATCCGCCCATAAAAGAGAACTCAAAAGCGGCTGCTACAACCGGCATGCCCATCAGCGCACCCTGCATGACGATCAGTGCATCTTTTTCACCGGTCTCTTTTTGTGCGGCGCTCAGTCTATCTTTATATCGTTTAGAGTCTTTGAACTTCAGAATATCTTTCGGCTCTAGCTCTTCGGCAAACTCAACACCGGTGCCTTCATCAAGAAAACTTAACAACCGACGACGGGCAGTGATACGCATGTGGTGGCCACATTTCGGGCACACTTCCAGATTCCGTTCCAGTTCAGCACGGTACAAAACTTGTTCGCAGCCATCACATTTGGTCCATACTCCCTCTGGAATACTTGCCTTGCGCGAGGAGACGATATTTGTTTTGTTAATAATACGCTCGATCCAGCTCATGGATGACCTTTCAACCTTGTGTTTTAACAGCACCGCCTGCAGCAGTGTAAGCTCAGGAAATACCGCACATTAAACCACATCAGATTCACGCTGTGGATAAAAAACTGGTCATACCCGACCAGCCTGCCAATTCATGTGACGCTGAGTTTTTACTCTATTTCGATACAATTTCCGATGAATCACGGCGACGCTGCCGCCAAAACTCAATAATACCGGGCAGCACCGAAACAAAAATGATCCCTAAAATCAATAACTCAAGATTTTTTTTAATCACAGGGATATTGCCAAAATAGTAACCGGCATAAACAAACCCCGTAACCCACACGATACCACCAATCATATTAAACAGGGCAAAATGTCGGTAGTGCATATGGCCCATACCGGCTACAAACGGAGCAAACGTGCGCACAATAGGCACGAAACGGGCAAAAATAATGGTCTTCCCCCCGTGACGTGCATAAAACTGCTGAGTACGTTCAAGATGCTGACGTTTGAATAAACGTGAATGCGGGTTACTGAACAAACGTTCACCAAATAAACGCCCGATACTGTAGTTAAGTGCATCACCGGCAATCGCGGCAATAATCAGTAAAACCACCAGCAAATGCGCATCCATCTGGCCGGTTGCCGCCAGTGTTCCTGCTACAAACAGCAGTGAATCACCGGGTAAAAATGGGGTAACAACCAGCCCAGTTTCACAAAAAATAATTAAAAATAGAATACCGTAAATCCACAGGCCATATTGCGCCACTAGCATGGTCAGATGCACATCAATGTGCAGGATAAAATCGATCAGTGAACTTAACAGCGCCATGGCTTCACATCCTTGAAAAATCCGTGAGAAATCCGTTTTAACACTCAAATCGGCCGAACCCGCTCACAACGGGATAACAGCGGTACGCAATAACGGCTGAAAGAGGTTCTGCCAGTATACTCTCAGCCAGCTTGCATCAGTAAATATCAGTCGGTAATAAACAGTGGCCCAAGCATCGGCTTTGGCAAGGCAAATTGCGCCGGATAATCTACCGCCACCAGATACAATCCGTCAGCTTTTGCCGTTGCCGCAGCAATACGGCGATCTTTGGCCGCCAGCACGCTGTCAACCCACGCTTCTGGCTGATGCCCCGCGCCCACTTCCAGCAAACTGCCGACAATATTTCGCACCATATGGTGCAAAAAGGCATTTGCTTTTACATCCACAATCACATAATGCCCCTGACGGGTGATATTGAGGTGCTCAATGGTGCGCCATGGTGAATGAGACTGGCACTGCAACGCTCGGAATGAGGTAAAATCGTGCTCACCGAGCAGATACTGCCCCGCGCGCTGCATTTTTTCGACATCAAGCGGGTGGTGATAATGTGTCACGCCATGGCGTAAAATAGCCGGGCGATAGCCGTAATTATAAATAATGTAACGATAGCGGCGTGCGGTGGCGCTAAAACGCGCGTGAAACTCTTCCGACACTTCGGTGGCCCAGCGCACGGCAATATCATCAGGCAGATTGGCGTTCACGCCTAATGTCCATGCCGCATCTTTACGAACCGAGTCTGTATCAAAATGCACCACTTGCCCCGTACCGTGCACACCTGAGTCTGTGCGTCCTGCACAAAAGACATTCACCGGATGGTTTGCCACTTTTGACAGTGCTTTTTCTAAACGCCCCTGCACACTGTCAACTTCTTGCTGACGCTGCCAGCCGCAATAACGGCTTCCATCGTATTCAATGCCCAGTGCAATACGCATGGTCAACTTACCCTTCACGACAATAAAACGTGCGATTATAAACAAAAAGCGGCGGCCTGTAGCCACCGCATGATCAGTTTCTAACGTTTATTTTCCGCGCTTAAACCGCCCAAACCATAAAGCCGGTATTGTGCGGGATAAAAGCGCGGAGTTAAGCGCAGAATACTTTCCTAATAATCCGGTTATACCGGTGTAGCTTCCTGCAGCATTTTTTGCGCCTGCTGTTGCTGGCTCTCAGAGCCCTCTGCTATCACCTCATTGAGCAGTGCAACCGCGCCTTCAGGATCATCAATATCCAGATAAGCGCGCGCTAAAATCAGCTTGCCGACCAGATCATCGGTCATATCATCATCGCTGTTTACACTCTCAGCGGCAGGCTGACGCGGATGCAGCGCACGAACAAAAGGTTGCGTGACACCGTCGCGCTCTTCAGGAGATAACTGATCGGTCATCAGATGCGGCTGTGCCTCCCAATCCTCATGCTCTGACTGTGGCTCTGGCGGCAGCGGCATAGACCAGTGCTCGGCCTGTGAAAGCAGCGGAGTTGAGAGATCAAAATCGGCCTCAGTCATATCCGGCAGATCAAACAACGGTGTTTTGGCGGGAATAGCAGCGGCAGGTTCATTGATTACCAACGTTGGCGCAGTATCTGCCTCTGTTTTTGCTGCTGTGTCTGTGATATTTATATTCGATTCTGTCGCAGCAGCATGAAGATGAGTTTGAGCCTCAACAAAATCAGCTGTTTTGGCAGTGGCAGGTGCTTGTACCGGCGCGGTAACAGCCTCGGGCCGAGACTCGGGCAGAGTATCAGATTGATAATCAGGCAGAGCATCGGATGCCGACTGCGCAATCAGGCTAACTGCCTCAGGTTGCAACGGCTGGGCTGACTCAAACAACTCTTCATCGCTAAGCAGTAATACCGAATCGGTATTATCATCGATGTCAGCCAGCAGATGTACATCGTCATCAAGATCCAGCGGTGAGCCGTGTTGACGTGTTGGAGTCGATAACATGGCATTCACGATATCATCCCCCAGATCAAGATTTTGCTCACCACCGAGCATATCGCCGTGCGCTAAATCATTGTCAACCAGCGAAGCCAGCTCCTGACTCTCGTGGTTTGTCTGACTCTCTGCCGCGCTTTCCTGCGCTTTCGGCGCTAACATTGCCGATGCAAAGGTCGATTCAGGGAAAGAAACACTCTCTGATTCCACATCAAGCTTATTCGTCTTGGCCGGTGCCAGCCGAGCCTCTGACGGCTCTGCTGTTTCTGATGACAGGAGATCGGTATCCTGCTGTGAGGAAGAAGGTGAATAGATAGACTCATCTAGCCCCGCAAACAGTGATGGCGGTTCCGGCAAGGTCTGCGCATCGGCTTTAGTTAATGCAATATCAGGCACAGAAACAGTGAAAGTATCATCAAGCAATACGGTATGCGTTTCAGTGTCAGAGTTAGGCTGACTTTCCGTCTTACTTTCAACATGAGTGTCGGCTGACGGTTTGTCTGCCGTGGTAGTGCTAGCATCAGAGCTATTCGGTTCGTTCAATTCAGAGGCAGTAATCGCATTCCAGTCTGGATCTATCAGCAGATCATCCGAACGGTTCAGATCCGGAGTCTCTTCCGCCAATAAATTAACGCTGTCAGGGTGCAGTATGTTTTTACTCTGATGCTCTTCAAATGCTTGTGACAGCATATCCTGCTGCTTACGCTGACGAACCCGATACAAGACCCACAGTAAGAAACCGATGATAGTCGGCGGGATCACGCCCACGGCGATTGCAACCGGCCAGCTTTTAGCCATCTGATGAGTCAAGGATGCTGATGATGACTCGAGCATATCGTATTTAACCTGTAACTCAGCCAGCTGCTTTGCCTGTAGATCGGCCTGCGTTAGCCGAGTTGCTGCGTCCTGACGGAAATGCTGCTCTTCGGCCAGTGTAGCCTGTAAGGATTTCATCTCAATACTCAGGGCGCTGACCTGATTGTTCAGTTTCAGGTTTTTTTCAGCCAGCAAGGTGATTTCCGCATTGGACTCCACAAGGTGCTGACGCAGGTGCTTGAGTTGCTCTTCTGGGCTGCTACCTGCGCTGTTAGGCTGAGTATTCTGTTCCGATGACGTAGTTGTATTGCCACTGGCCGCTTGGCTATCTGATGGGTTCTCCAGTGTGCGGGTTGCCATACTGGCTGCTACGGTCAGTGGAATGACTGCACTAGCACTGCTTTGTCCGACGTTTTTTATATCCGCTACTGTGTTGTTTGGTGTTTGGACATCCGCCGATGTTTGGGTTTGCTCTGCCGCTAAAGATGATTGCACTTCAGATGATTGCACTTTAGATGGTTGCAATTCAGGCGCTGATGTTTTTGCAGCAGAAACCTCAGATACTGACACATCTGGTGATGTGGTTACCGGGGTTATGGTGTTTTTTTCAGTGGTACTGGCTGCTGCTGTGGCTGTGGTTAATGCTCCGGTGGTTAAGGCTCCGGTATTAGCCTGCTGATAACGATCAGCAAGATTTCCGGCCGGTTTATCGGCAGTTATCGCAGGAGTTGTTACTGTCGGCGCTGCTGCGGGTGCTGTAACCGCAGGTATGAGAGCTTTCGAATCCGCCGTGTTTGTTGGTACAGCGGTGTTGGGCGCTGTTTTCACATCCTGCTGTGGTTGATTTTGGTTACGGGTGTAGGCTTCCCACAACGGTTTTTCACGATCTAAGCGTGAGTTGATAACTGAGGTACGTTCGGCACGCACTTGCTCTAGCGTTGGAATACGCAGCCGACTGCCGGGCTGTAGCCCGTGCAGGTTATTGTTCTCAAAAGCCGACGGATTGAGTCGATACAATGCACCGATGGTTTGCTGTACCGAAACCTTATTTGACGGTCGTACTCGGCTGGCAATTGACCACAGTGTTTCGTTGTTTCGAGTCGGCCCGTAAGTTGCCGGAGTGCGGGTACGGGTAGTGTGCGGAATCGGCGCCGGCTGTGTCAGCCGTGAAGGCGCTGATGTTGCAGCAAGCGGCTCACTGTCCGGCCCGACAACCGGCATTTGATAAGCGCCTGCCGGCATGACAGTGCCGGATAAAACCGCTATTGCAATAAACCGCGCTATTTTCGTGGTGGTCACAACCGATACCCTCTCGCATCAAAATCTATGTTGGTTAAAAATGGCCATACGGTATGCCGCACAATTGCCGTTTTTGTCAGCAAATTGCGCTACCTGTGAGCAAGTTAGCCTATATTTTGGCATTTCCCCCAACGCTTGCCGGATAACAAGCAAAAAATATGCCGGAAGCATTAACTTCCGGCACAGTGTCTGTTTCAGGTTTTCTGTACGCCGCGGGTTGGTTTATTCCCACGTAAATACCCGTATATCTTAGTTACAGGTATTCATTTATCAGGCGCTCTGCGGTTTGCAGGGCCATCATAGCGCCACCAAACTGAACATTATCGGCTACTGACCAAAATTGTACGGCCTGCGGTAAACCGTAGTCATTACGCAAACAGCCGATACTCAGATGAGGAACACCGCTGGCATCACTAACTTGAGTAGGGAAATCCCCCTCTTCCAACAGTGTTAAATCGGCACTGTCACGCAGCAGATCAGCACAGGTGTGCGTATTCAGCGGAAAGTCTGTCTCTACGGTCACTGACTGGGCATTGCCGTAAAAAACTGGGGATTGTACGCACTGCGCAACGATAGGTAGCATATCATCCTGCAAAACTTTGCGGGTTTCATCAACCAGACGGCGCTCTTCTTGTGCAAAGCCTTCGCTATCAACACGAGCCGCACTTGGTAGCATATTAAACGCCAATTGTTTCGGGAAAATAGATTTTTCTACCGGGTACCCGTTCAGCAAACGTGTTGCCTGCCCCGCCAAATCAGCCACCGCATGCTTGCCCAGCGCAGAGGCTGATTGCAGATTGGTCACACTCAGGCGTTGTAGCGCACCGGTTTCAATCAGCGGATTGACTGCGGTTAGCAACTGGCATACCGGCGCGCTGGCTACCGCGACAATATTGCGGTTACGAAATTCAGCCAGCACATGCGGGTTCACTGACGGCACAACCAACGGCACTGACGGATCAAGGGCAAACAAACCGCTGCTGTCAATGACCAGACAACCGGCATCAGCCGCTTGCTCAGCATAGCGCTCGCTGGCCTCTGCTGAGGCAACAAAAAAGGCCAGTTGTGCATCAGCCCAGTCAAACTCATCAGCCGATTGCAAGGCGATATTCTTGCCTTTAAACAGCACGGTATCGGCATCACCGGCGCGGCTGACTAACGGGTAAATCTGACCTACAGGGAATTCACTCTCACCCAACAATGTCAGTAGTGCTTCACCTACCGCTCCCGTCGCGCCTAGTATGGCGATATTCCAACCTTCGTTCATGCTGTTCTCCGCGGCTTGCGCTTACTTTTGATATTCGATTATACCCTGATTGACCCCAATTAAAGGAGATCAACGATCGATCATGATACGATGCTGCGGCCTGATGGTCACGGCTATTTTTCGGCAACGCAGGCCGAGAACCCGATATTGCACAGAAATTGTGCACTCTGCGGATTATCGCAACAGACCGTCAGCGATGACCATTCGCGCCGCTCGGGATAGTGTTTACGTAAACGGTCAAACTCACCGGTGAGAGCCGCACCGCGCCGCAAAGGCGCATCGTCACGCCGGACATCGTAGACTAAATGCGCTAACCGCGTCAGCAAAGCCTGATCAATTTCGCCCTGCACCTGTACCTGTGCAATATCCGGCGGGGGTAATAGGGTCTGTAAATCGGCCCGCGGCTGATGGCCGATATGCTGGCAAAACGCATCAAACACTTGCGCTGTACCGCGGGCCTTACCTTCAAGGCTATAACCGGCAATATGCGGTGTGGCAATATCAACAAACGGCAGCAAAGGAAGTAACATCTGTGGCTCATTTTCCCACACATCCATAATAAGATGCAGTTTTTTTCCCTGCTGCATGGCTTTTAGCAGTGCATGGTTATCCACCACCGCACCGCGGGCTGCATTAATCAGTATGCAGCCGTCGGGCAGCGCGGCCAACACCTCGGCATTGACCAGATGCCGTGTCGGATAAGCCCCTGCTTTAACCAGCGGGGTGTGAAAAGTCAGCACATCAGCATTGGCAACAATATGCTCAAAACTAACAAACTCTGCCGCACCTTCACGCTCTGCGCGCGGCGGATCGCACAACAACGTACTCACGCCCAACGCCTGCAAACGCTGATATAAACGCGAGCCAACATTCCCGACACCGATAATACCCACGGTTTTATCTTGCAGTAAAAAGCCTGACTGTTCAGCCTGTATCAGCAGTGCAGAGATCACATACTCCACCACCCCAACCGCATTACAACCGGGCGCCGATGAAAAGCCAATACCGGCCTCGGCCAGCCATGCGGTATCCACATGATCAAAACCGGCGGTCGCCGTGCCAACAAACCCCACTGCAGTATTTTGCAACAATGCCTGATTAACGTGAGTGACAGAGCGCACCATCAGTGCATCAGCGTTAGCCAACACCTCAGTTGGCATTGGCCGACCGGTGACTGGATTCACCCGCCCAATCTGCCCGAACAGCTCACGCGCATACGGCATGTTTTCATCTACAACAATATTAAGCGGCGAATTTTTTACTGTATCGTTCATACTAGCACTGCTTAGACAAGCACTATTTATACAAACATCGTTCACGAAAGTACTGTTCACAAAAACACTCCATAGCATTGAGTGAAAGCCGATGGCTATCGTTTCGCAATGAATATCATCAGATAATCATCTGGGTAGTTAATGTCATTAATTTACGTATTTTTAGCATATCACACTGAAAAATACGCAAGTAAAAAGCAGAATGTCACCATGTACGTACAGATTACACCGCAAATATAAATATCAACTCTCTTGACG
Organism: Plesiomonas sp. ISS29; assembly: GCF_056522795.1. Classification (NCBI taxonomy): domain Bacteria; kingdom Pseudomonadati; phylum Pseudomonadota; class Gammaproteobacteria; order Enterobacterales; family Enterobacteriaceae; genus Plesiomonas; species Plesiomonas sp. ISS29. Next base: position 1,508,522 of record NZ_JAWRZQ010000001.1, on the reverse strand, counting down.
ATAGCTTCGTTATGCAAAATCGTCATATAGAAATGGTTGATATACCTGAACTGCGCCACCATATCAGTGTCATACAGAAAGATATTGGTGAATTTGCCACAACATAAGCAAAACACCGCACAGGTAAAACAAATAAAGTACGCAGAGCCTATCCCACTGAGCATCATTGGCAAATAAATTAGCCCAACCCAAATAGCCATAGTGGAATAGATTTTTAGATGGATGAACGCACATAACCGGTAAGGATCTCAACGATGCAATGGCAATACGCTGATTTACAACAACGCCTGAGTGCACATACTGGCTGGGATGTTGAAGCACATGCTGACACGCTGTTAATCCGCAATGATGAAGGGTTGGAAGCGTATCTGGCTATCTCTGGCGAGCAAATTTTAGTTGAAAGCTTGCTGTTTAGCACTGAACAGGTGGCTGATATTGCTGGTCTGAATGCGACAATACTGCGTACACACCAACTGTTCCCATTATCAACCATTGCCATCAGCACCATTAATAACGCTGAGTATTATATGGCATTCGGTGCGCTTTCATCTCACTCCTCTTATGAAAATATCGATGCTGAGATTGCCACCTTGTTCCGCAACATTGCGGCGTTTATTGACCTTTATGACGATTATTTGAAGTGAGAAAACAACAATGAGTATCTGGAAGAAGTTATTTACCGCAGTAAAAGGTGGCGTGAACGAAACGGCAGAGAGCATTGCCGACAGCCAAGCTTTACGTATTTTGGATCAAGAGATCCGTGAAGCAAAAGATGAGTTACGCCAATCAGATAACGCACTGATCACTATTGTTGCAAAACGCAAACTGGCCGAGCAAAAAATACAAACACTTGAGCAAAGTATTAATGAATACGAGCAACATGCGCTGACTGCAATGGAAAAAGGTGAAGAGACGCTGGCGCTTGAGTGCGCAGAGCGTGTCAGCAAACTGCGCAGTGAGCAAGAGAGCGAACAGCAGTATCTTGACCAGTTTGGCAACTCAGAAACTACTCTGCGCACCAATATCACGCAGGCAAAAGAGAAACTGCGCCAGCTTGAACAACAAGTTGATATGGTCAAAGCCACTGAAACCGTGCAAAAAGCACAGGCTTCTGTTTCTGCCCGTAATGTGGGTGCAAACTCTAAAATGCGCACCGCAGTAGAATCGCTCGATCGCATCAAACAAAAGCAAGCAGAGCAGCAGGCAAAACTGGAAGCGGCCAGCGAGCAACATGCTCAAGACAGTGGCGATGCACTGCAGGCTAAACTTAAACAAGCCGGTATCGGTGGCGCGCCTACTAGCTCGGCAAAAGATGAATTAGCCCGTATTATGGCGCGTAAAAACGGCAACTAATACGCTCTCATCTTGCTAACTCAAGCCCAGTCAGTGCCGTGCACCGTCTGGGCTTTTGACTATATTTACCTGTCAGGAAACCATAGTATGTTTGACTGGTTTAAGAAAAAAACGCCTCCGGTTTCTGCTGCGCCAAGTGCGCCCGAGGTGCTGGGTTTACGCTTAGGTGGCGCAATTGAATTTGATGATTTGGCTCTGCGCCTGATTGAACCGCATGTCATTTTTGAAGGCGCAGCACGCAGCCAGATTATTCAGGCCGTAGGCGAAGTTCAGCTAGATAATAACAGCCGCCTACTGCGCTTCTACACCGATGACGATGGCTTTGTCCAGGTGCTGCAACAAGGCGGAACACAAGACAGCGATGTGGTTGATGTCAAGCTGTGGTATTTTTACGAAACCTGCGCCATTGATACGCAAACCAAGTGGGATCAAACACTGGCACAAGAGATAGTAAAATCTACATGGCAGCTTGAAGGTGAGCAGTTTGACAAAGTTTGGCATAATGAACGCCCAGTTGCGATGACAGAAAAAACCTGGAGTGCTGGCACACAATTTCCGGCCGAAACCGATCAATTTGTGATGCTGTATCAGCGCCAAGCCAATGACAGTGTTGATGAGTTTGTGATGATCTCAGCAGAAGAGAAACAAATCTTTAACGATCAGGAGCGCGCCTTAATCATCAGCACCGGAATCAACCTTACCGCCACTGATTTTAGTGTAATTTAAGACCGGTATACCCTGTATGCCATACACTGTGCACCACAACTCTATATTAACGCCATGCCAAGGAGGACTCTGTGTCACTATTGTCAGGATTAGGATCATTTGCTCTCTACTTTTTTGCATCCCTGTTTATGCTGATGCTGTTCAAGTGGGTTTACGTAAAAATCACCCCTTATGATGAGTGGACGCTAGTCAAAGAAGAGAAAAATGTTGCCGCAGCGATTACCCTGTCAGGTGCATTTATCGGCTACAGCTTGGCGATTGCCAGTGCCGCCAGTAACTCTGTCAGCGTGTTTGATTTTATCGTCTGGGGCATAGTGGCCATGCTGGCACAGGTGATAGCCTTCCTGATTGTTCGCTTTGGCTTTATGCCCAGCTTTGCCGAACGCATCACCAATAATGAAATCGGCGCGGCAATATTAATGGCGAGTATGTCTATCTCTGTCGGTTTGCTTAACGCAGCCTGCATGACTTATTAAAGGAGAGCAGAATGAAACGCAGCCAGACAATTCTGCGGGAAAAACTACGCAAAAGTTGGCGACCGTTTAACCTTGCACCGCTCTCAGTAGCGGTTGCCGGTTTGGTGCTGGCAGGGTGCGGCGAAGAAGCACAACCGCAAATTTCAGCGGAAGTGTTTAAAAATCTCTCTGATTGCATCAACCAAAACCCAGAACTTGCCGCTGAGTGCCAGAGCGCATACCAAAATGCACTGGCAGAAGCAGCAAAAACTGCCCCTAAATATAACTCAGCAGCCGATTGTAATGCCGAGTTTGGTGCTGGGCAGTGCATACAATCACCCGGTACAAACTGGTTTATGCCAATGATGGCAGGCTATATGTTCGGCAAAATGATGAACAGTGGCCGACCAAGTTACAGCAATGTGCCAGTATTTACCCCAAAAAACCCCAATAATCGTAACTACGGCTCTTGGACAACAGCAGACGGCTACAGTTATGGCAAAGCCGGCAATAACAGCCGCGTTGTACTCGACAATAATGCGCTGAAATCAAAACCCGCGACCACCCGCACCATTTCACGTGGTGGATTTGGATCAACGGTTGAAGCTAAATCAAACTGGGGCAGTAAAGAGAGCTCACGCTCTTACTCATCAGGAAAAAGCAGCAGCTCCAGCCGCAGCTGGGGGGGATAATGTTTCGAATTCCTTGTAAAGAGCGGCCAAACTGGCGACAACAGGCCGCCGAATTTGGTTTTGGTTTTCACACCATGTATGGCGAACCCTACTGGGATGAAACCGCCTACTACCAATTTAGTCTGCAACAAATTGAAGAGGATTTGGAGCAACCCACCCAAGAACTTCACCAGATGTGCCTTGAGGTGGTTGATCAGGTGGTGCGTGATGAAGCCCTGCTGCGCCGCTTTCAAATCCTCCAGCCACTCTGGCAACAGGTTGCAGACTCGTGGCACAGGCGGGATCCCAGCCTCTATTCGCGGCTTGATCTGGCCTATGACGGCCAATCACCCGCTAAGCTGTACGAAAATAACGCCGATACCCCAACCTCACTGTTTGAAACTGCGTTCTGGCAGTGGTTATGGTTAGAAGATAATGTTGATCGCGGCCAGTTGCGGCGTGATAGCGATCAATTTAATCGAGTACAAGATGCATTGGTTCAGCGGTTTCATCAGCTTGCACCGAGTAGCCCGCATACCCTGCACTTTACCTGCTGTCAGGATACCGAAGAAGATCGCGGTACCGTGCAATATCTGGAAGACTGCGCCAAAGAAGCTGGGCTAAACACCAAATTTGTGTTTATCGAAGAGATTGGGCTGGGTGAAAATGGCCGCTTTACCGACAGTGATGATCAGATTATCGAGTGGATGTTCAAACTCTACCCGTGGGAATTTATGATGCGCGAAGGCTACGCCGAACATCTGCACAGCGCGCAGGTGAACTGGCTAGAGCCGATGTGGAAATCGATTATCTCGAATAAAGCACTGCTGCCAATGCTGTGGAAGCTGTTTCCACATCATCCAAACCTGCTGGCCTCGTATTTTGCCGATGATCCGGCCAAGTCAGCGCTGACAGATTACGTGGTCAAACCGCTATTTTCCCGTGAAGGGGCAAATATCAGCGTTGTGCAGAACAACCAAACGGTGTATCAGGTTGATGGCCCGTATGGTGATGAAGGCATGATCTATCAGGCCTATCACCCACTGCCGAAATTTGCCGATAACTATACCCTGATTGGCAGTTGGCTGATTGATGATCAACCTGCAGGGATTGCGATCCGCGAAGATGCCTCGCTGATCACCCAAGATCTCTCCCGCTATTTGCCGCATGCCATTATTGGGTAGTGCTTGATAGATATGAAACGGAATGAATATCAATAATCCATAACCCATAGCCAATAAAAAACCGCCGACAGCTTACACTGCGGCGGTTTTTTTGTATCACAGAATCAGTGAGATATCACTGACGCTGCATACGCTTAGTTTGACGGACGGCGACGTGGCTGACCGCTATTTGGGCGACGATCAGACGCTGAAGCATCACGATCACGGCGCGGACGGCCTTCATTACCATACGGGCCTTGAGAGTACGGGCCACTGCTGCGTGATTCTGAATTACCTTCACGGCGCGGTGCTGCACCGCTACGACCACGGCCATTGCCCTGACCCTGACCACCGCTACGACCGCGACCATTACCTTGACGGCCATTGGCAATCGGTTCGGCACGAATAGAAGGATCAGGCTCAAAACCATCAATCGCCTGCTTTGGAATCTCACGCTTGAGCAAACGTTCGATATCGCGCAGCAATTTGTGTTCATCAACACAAACCAGCGACAATGCCAAACCTTCACAACCGGCACGGCCAGTACGGCCAATACGGTGCACATAATCTTCCGCCACGTTTGGCAACTCAAAGTTCACCACATACGGCAGCTGATCAATATCCAGACCACGTGCGGCAATATCAGTTGCAACCAGCACACGCACTTTACCGGATTTAAAATCATCCAGCGCACGGGTACGCGCACCTTGGCTCTTATTACCGTGAATAGCGGCCGAGGTTATACCATCGCGCTCAAGCTGCTCAGAAAGATGGTTTGCGCCATGCTTGGTACGGGTAAATACCAGCACCTGACGCCACTGATCTTTTCCAATCAGATACGACAAAAGTTCACGCTTACGCTTACGATCAACTAAATGCACGCGCTGCTCAACCTGCTCGGAAGCGGTATTACGGCGAGCCACTTCAATCAGCTGCGGATTTTTCAGTAACTTATCGGCCAGACCTTTAATGTCATCAGAAAATGTAGCTGAGAACAGCAGGTTCTGACGCTTGTTTGGCAGGTAAGCTAAAACTTTACGAATATCATGGATAAAGCCCATATCGAGCATACGATCAGCTTCATCCAGCACCAGCGTTTCAACTTTTGCTAGTGATACCGCATTTTGCTGTACCAGATCGAGCAAACGGCCCGGTGTGGCCACCAGTACATCAACACCACTACGCAGTTTCATCATCTGCGGGTTGATGCTCACGCCGCCGAACACAACCAGTGAACGGATTGGCAGATATTTACTGTACTCGCGTACGTTCTCCCACACCTGAGCGGCCAGCTCACGTGTTGGGGTTAAAATCAGAGCCCGCACAGGACGACGCCCTTTAGGCTGCGGCTGCGTGCTTAATTGCTGCAATAAAGGCAGGGTAAAACCTGCTGTTTTGCCTGTTCCCGTTTGGGCGCTGGCCATAATATCGCGGCCTTGCAGCACCACCGGAATGGCCTGACGCTGAATCGGGGTGGGCTGGCTATAACCCTGTTCAGCAACTGCGCGTAACAATTCATCGCACAGGCCAAGAGAATCAAATGATTCCATGTTTTCAACAGACATAAAAATTATGCTCCCGAACTCAGCTTCCCACAATTATTGCGGGTCGGTCTCCTGCTGAGTTCATTATCAGGGCGCGGCAAATTGCCTACGCCAACAAGAGGTACAGACCGAGGCGTACCACAGGGGGGGGATTGTAGCAGAGGATCGGCTTTGATGTGAGTTTAATCACAAAGCGCGCTGTCACGGCGGTGCACGCGTACAGCAAAATCAGTTTCACAGGAAAATTGATCCTGAGCCCGTAAAAATTCCCACACAGATTCAGCCGCACGCCAGGCAAACGGCGTCATCTGTAGCAAGGCCTCGGCTGCTGAACCACTGAGCATCATCGGGTACGATAACCGTAGATCTTCAACCAGTGTAAAGCCGTCAAGGTGTTCATCTGCACACGGGTGCAGCACCACATCACCATAAACCTGCTCTTTGAGTTGATACAAATGGCGCGGAGCCGGTGAAACGGTAATCACAATGCCACCCGCTTTGAGGGTACGTGCCAGCTCTGCGGCATTACAAGGGGCATAAATACGTACCACCGCATCAAGGCTCTGATCGTTAAACGGCAAACGCTGGCTGGAAGCAACACAAAAATCGCACTGCGGATAGCGCTTGGCCGCATAACGGATTGCCACTTTCGAGATATCCAACCCAATGACACGGGTGGATAAAGAGGCATCGGTGGCCGGATCGGCTGAGTCAGCCCCAGCCGCGTGTAAAGAGAGCGCATCAGCAAATGCGGAAGTGTAATACCCTTCGCCACAACCGATATCCAATAGCGTTAACGCCCGATCTTGCGGCTGTTTATCTGCCAGCAATGTATCAACCAACAGAGAAGCCACTTTATCGCGCAACGGCTGATAATATCCGGCATCTAAAAATGCGCGGCGTGCCTGCATCATCTCTTTGTTATCTCCGGGATTTTTCGAGCGTTTATGCTGTACCGGCATTAAATTGACATAACCCTCTTTGGCACAATCAAACTGGTGGTGATTAGCACAGCACCACTGCTGGCTATTTTGCACCGTTTTTTGTGCCAAGGGTTGGTGACAAAGAGGGCACTGGTAAGCTAAAGCACGCAACATAGATAATCCTAACGACAACATCGGGTAAACAAGGCAAAAGTGACAAGCGAAAACGGCAGTATATCGAGCAACTCTATGCCAAGGCTATTGATAATAGCGCTACATGAGTAAGATGCAGAGAAAAATAGGGCAAAAAAATAGCCTGAGAAACTCAGGCTATTTATCCAGCGTATGCGATTCAATATATAATACCCGCCGTATAAGGCTGATATTTTCGGTTATCATGCCATTTTATTGATGGCTTACTGACAGCATGATAACGCGCATATACGACGTAACAGTTATAAGAGCAGCAGTAAAATAATTACTGCTTAAATTTACGCATCACCAGTGTGGCGTTGGTGCCACCAAAACCGAAGCTGTTTGACATAACGGTAGTCAGCTCACGTTCGGTAGTTTCGGTGATGATGTTCAGCCCTGCGGCTTGCTCATCAAGCTGATCAATGTTGATGCTTGGTGCAATGAAGCTGTGCTCCATCATCAGCAGGCTGTAAATGGCTTCATGCACACCCGCCGCACCCAGCGCATGGCCGGTCATCGCTTTGGTTGCGGAAATGGCTGGGCAAGTATCGCCAGCAAACATCTCTTGAATTGCGCCCAGCTCTTTCACATCCCCCACCGGAGTAGATGTGCCGTGGGTATTGATGTAATCAATTGGGGTATCAACGCCGTGCATCGCCATCTTCATACAACGTACTGCGCCCTCACCTGACGGTGCGACCATGTCGTAACCATCTGATGTTGCACCGTAGCCGACAATTTCAGCATAAATTTTCGCACCACGCGCCAGCGCATGCTCAAGCTCTTCGACTACAACCATGCCACCGCCGCCAGAGATAACAAAACCATCACGGCCAGCATCATAAGTACGGGAAGCCAGTTCCGGTGTTTCGTTATATTTGGTTGACAGTGCGCCCATAGCGTCAAATTCCATCGCCATTGACCAGTCAAGCTCTTCGCCACCACCGGCAAACACGATATCTTGTTTACCCAGTTGGATCTGCTCAACCGCATGGCCAATACAGTGTGCTGATGTAGCACATGCCGAGCTAATAGAGTAGTTGATACCACGGATTTTAAACGGCGTTGCCAAGCAAGCTGACACACCCGAGGTCATGGTTTTTGGCACCATATACGGGCCAACACCACGCAGACCGCGTGAACGCATAGCATCAGCGGCAGCAATTTGATTGCGTGGCGAACCACCACCGGTACCGACAACCAAGCCGGTACGATCATTAGAGACCTGTTCATCACTCAAACCGGCATCAGTAATCGCTTCTTGCATTGAAAGATAAGCAAATGCGGAAGCATCGCTCATAAAGCGGTACACTTTGCGATCAATCAGGCCGGTGAGATCCAGTTTGATGTCGCCCCAAACCTGACTGCGCATATTCATGTCACGCAGCGTTTCGGAGAAAGTGATACCAGAGCGACCGGCTTTCAACGAATCCAGAACTTCTGCTTTATTATTCCCGATGCTGGAAACGATTCCGAATCCTGTAATTACGGCTCTTTTCATGCCTAAAACATCCTTAACGCTTTGCAATTGGCCAAAGTTTAACGGTTTTGTTGTCGAGAAGTGGTCAGCTTTCCACATTTTGTCGAGTGGTCGGTGCTGTTACAATACCGTCAAGTTCCATTTTTGAGTTTACTTACAGTGAACAACTCTTTGATTCAACAGGCAACTCTGCATTTTAATGAACAAGGTACACCTGTATCATCTGAATTTGGTGATGTCTATTTTTCCAACGATAACGGGTTGGAAGAGACGCAATATGTCTTTCTAGACGGAAATCAGCTACCCGATCGCTGGCATTCACATGCGGCGCATGCTTTTATTATTGCTGAAACCGGTTTTGGTACGGGCCTTAATTTTCTGACAGTATGGCAGGCTTTTCGTCAATTCAAGACTGAAAACCCACATTCCGCATTAAAACGTCTGCATTTTATCAGTTTTGAGAAGTTTCCGTTATCAATCTCTGATCTGCAATTGGCGCACCAGTCATGGCCGCAGTTGGCCGATCTGTGCGGTGAATTACATCAGCACTGGCCGCTTCCCCTTTCCGGTTGTCAGCGAATACTGCTTGATCAAGGTTCTGTGGTGCTCGATTTATGGTTTGGCGATATCAACCAGACTCTGCCGGCACTAAACCAAAGTTATCAGCGCAGTGTTGATGCATGGTTTTTAGATGGTTTTGCGCCGTCAAAAAACCCCGATATGTGGCAGCAAACCCTGTTTGAACATATGGTACGGCTGACCCGTGATTCGGGCACATTTGCAACCTTTACTGCCGCAGGCTTTGTGCGCCGGGGGCTGCAAGCGGCCGGTTTTAAGGTAGTGCGGCGCAAAGGCTTTGCACATAAACGCGAAATGCTGCACGGATATGTTGCCGACAGATTGTTATGCAAATTATCAGACAACATACCGACAGCGCCAATTTCAGCCTGCTATGCACGCCCCAAAGCCAGCCAGTTGCAGGATGTTGCCATTATCGGTGGCGGAATTGCCAGCGCGCTGCTGGCACATGCTCTGATGCTGCGTGGCGCGCAAGTCACCCTGTATTGCGCCGATGCAAAAGCCGCGCAAGGCGCGTCGGGAAATCGTCAGGGGGCGCTGTATCCGCTGCTCAATGGCGAGAAAAATGCACTGGCACGCTTTTTTGCGCATGCATTCACTTTTGCGCGCCAGCAATATGATGCGCTGGCCGCCACAGGTGTGGCCTTTGATCATCAGTGGTGCGGTGTGTTACAGCTAGGTTATGACAACCACAGTAGCACAAAGCTAAATGCATTGTTTGATACATCAGGCGGTACGCCGTGGCCCACAGAGTTAGTTTGCGCTCACACTACAGAGAGTGCCAACCAGCGTGCAGGGGTAGAAGTCAACTGTACTGCAGCAGAGTACCCGCAGGGTGGCTGGCTGTATCCGGCACAACTGACCCAAAATGTGCTCGATCACCTTGAACAGCAGGGGCTGACCATACATTATCAGCAGAATATTACCGCGCTGGCGCGTGCTGATAATCACTGGGTACTATCCGGTGTTCCGGAAACCTCAGAAACTGAGGAAACCCACAAGATATCCTATCCGCATGCGGTGGTTGTATTGGCCAATGGCCATCGCGTAACGGATTACAGCCAAAGTGAGCACTTACCTTTATCCTCGGTGCGCGGGCAGGTATCACATATGCCGGCACATCCGGCACTTTCGACACTGCGCACGGTATTATGCTACGAAGGCTATTTAACGCCAGCCGATCTGACACCGATAACCGATGGTGATAATTCACACCACCACTGCTTAGGGGCAACTTACGGGCGCAGTGATACCGATACCGCGTTACGGGCCGCCGATCAGCAGGAGAATCTGGCTAAGTTGCAGCGCAGTTTACCCAATGCGGTGTGGGCTAAACAGATACAAACCGGTGACAAGGCGCGTGCCGCAATCCGCTGTGCAACCCGCGATCACTTCCCGATGATGGGCGCTGTACCTGATTATTCTGCAACACTCAGCCAGTACGCTGATTTACAACAGCAGCTGTGCCAAAGCCCTGAGGCTATCGCGCCAGCGCCGTATCACCCAGATCTGTTTGTGCTTGCAGCTCTTGGCTCACGCGGTTTAACCAGTGCGCCACTGCTGGCCGAACTGCTGGCCGCGCAAATGAGCGGTGAACCCCTGCCACTGGCAGAGGATATTCTACAGGCGCTGAATCCGAACCGTTATTGGATACGCAAACTGTTAAAAGGCAAACCGATTGTGATGGGTGATCAGAGCACCAAAAAAGCAGATATAACGATTAACGATGGAAATAAAAACAGGAACAAAAACGGGTAATAAAATAAACAAGGCTACTATGACAAGAATAACCTGCATAACAGCGGCTAAATAAAAGCAACTGAATAACGGAAATTAACCCAAGGATAAACGATAACAGCCGCATTTTTCGAAATAACGGATTTTTCGAAATAAAGAATGTGGCTGCTATTACATCTGTGATAACACGGTACTTTGCTGCAAACCTTAATCACACCTTACTGCGTAATGGTAGGTTCGGCAGTAGGAGCTTTATCCCTATTTAGTAAGCATTTACTTCGCTCTTCTGGCTCGCGCTGTTTAATGATCTCGTGCGTTTCATCAACCGCTGGTAATTCAAACCCCATATCATCAAACGCATTAAACCCGACTAAACGATAACCGGCTAAATGCCCAGAAACCGGCACTCTAAATTCAATTTTCTGATTTGGTTCTATCACCGAATAATCAATAGTATAGGTTTTTTGCGGAGCACAGTTTTCCGCCAGTGCCAGAACCGTAACATAACCGGAGGTAATTGGCGTATCACCTTTATTTTGGATTGTTCCGCCAACAAAAAACTGCCCGTTAGCACCTAACCCCATATGAAACAATAAATGTGCTTGCCCTGCTGCATAAACAGAGGTACTGCTCAGCAAAGGAATTAAGACCAGAAACCGCCCTATCCTGAAAAAAGAACGCAGTGACATTATTGCTATTCCCCACAACGCTATACCAAAAAGAAAAACGGTATTAAATAAACAAAAGGATTTACCTTTCCCAATACCGCTGTTTTATATCAATATCTTTTTAAGATTAAGCAGCGTAACGATAGATGGCAAGGCGAGAAAATGAATATAGTTTTCCAGTTTTTGCAACAAGGTGAATGCACCGTGCAAAAACAAAAACGCCAGCCTGAACAATCAGGCTGGCGTTAAATTCACCTTAACTTTTCCCTTTTTTAAAAGGGGATGTTACCGCTATTTTTTGCCAAAAATAGCCAATGCAGTAACAGTATTCACTTTTGCACCGAGCGGTATAGCAGCCAAATCAACAAAGAAATCTGGGTTGTGATTTGAGTACGGGAATGGCATGCCTTTGGCGCGGGCCGCAGCAAACAGATCCGGCGGCGCTACACCAATGAGCATGTAAGAGTACGGAACATCAAGCCCTTTGAAGGCTTCTTGAAAATCTTCTGAACCCATCACCGCAGGGAACTGCTCAATCAGCTTTCCTTTCCCCAGTAATTGTTCAAGTTCTGGATTAATTTTTTCAACCAGTGCCGCATTATTAACAACCGGGCCGGCATTACCTTTCATGGTGCGAGTCGGCATTTTATCTTCCGGAACACCGGCAGAGATAGCAATACCTCTGTTTACTTCATCAATACGTTTGATCAATTGATCACGAATTTCAGGTGTAAACCAGCGCAGATTCAGTTTTAGCTCTGCCGTATTTGGGATCACATTATTATCACGGCCTGTCACAATAGAGCCTACTGACAGCACCGCAGCCGCTTGCGGGTCAATATTGCGGCTAATAATGGTTTGATACGCCAGCACTGCCTGTGAAGCCATAACAACCGGATCTATGGTCATTTGCGGGGTTGAACCGTGGCCACCTACGCCCTGAAACAGGATATCAAGCTGGTCAACACCGGCCATCCGCACGCCGGGGGCATTTGCTACCACACCCACCGGCCCTGGCGCGGTATGTGCGCCAAATGCATAATCAGGTTTCGGAAAACCTCGCTCCCAAAGCTTATCTTGCACCATAGCCTGTGCACCGGTACCCAGCTCTTCTGCCGGTTGAGCGTAGACGACCAATGTACCCGACCACTCATTTTTCAGGTCAACCAAGGCTTTTGCCGTGCCGAGCAGCCATGTGGTGTGCGCATCGTGTCCGCAGGCGTGCATGGCATCCACCTCTGTGCCATCGGCTAAACGTTGTTTCTGAGTTGCGGCATACGGTAAGCCAGTCTCTTCGCGCACCGCGTTGGCATCCATATCTGCGCGATACCACACCGTTGGGCCATTACCGTTTTTCAGCACGCCCACAACACCGGTTTTACCAATCCCTTCAGTAACCTCAAAACCCAGCGCTTTTAGCTCTTTACTGACGATGGCGGCAGTGCGTTGTTCTGTAAAAGCAATTTCAGGGTGCTGGTGAATGTCTTTAAAAATACCCGTTAAGCGCGCAGTGTCTGCATCAACGGCACTGCCGACTTTTTTAATTAACTCAGGGGAAAGCACTGACTGACGTGCGCCAGCCGGGGTTGCGGCCGCTGCAACTTCTGTTGTTGGCATTTTTTTGCTCTCCGCAGACGGTGAATCGGCAGCCAATGCTAAAAATGAACCCATCAGCGCAGCCAATGGTACAAGCACCCGTGAATGTGATAAACGCATATTGACTCCTTTTTTATATACACTGCTTTAATACTACACACTAAAACAGTGTTCAACAAAAAACTATTTTTATTAACATTGAGCATGCTATAGATCTGTATAGGCCTGTTTTGCGTCAATTTTTCAGTTTTCCATTTCTGTAGCCCATTAATAAATAATGGTTGAATTTATCAATAAAGCCGAAAAAATAAGCACATAAAAAGGAATATATACCCAAAGACTTAAACCAAAGGTAACTCAACTGCCGGTATAAATAGCAAAGAGAAAAAATAAATTAATTTAATTGATAAATAGGAACAGCATGCGAAAATTTCACGCCGATATTATTCAAGGTGGAGACTATTTGTTAAAAGTGCTATTTATTAAAATAGCTGTTTATTACCGGTGCTTTTTCAGAGCGACTTTGATCAATCAACTGTAATCAATCAACAATAATAAAAACCGGAAATATCCGTATGGTATTTCCGGCCAGAATCAATAAAGTAAATACTGCGTTAAGGTAGTTATGGCTTAATTTGCTGTAACAAACCAGCCCATAACCCGCGTACTAACCCTTGATCGGGTGGCGAGAGTTCACCATTAGCAATAGCTGCATCAAGGCTAGCATCAACACAGGTAGCCAGTGCCGCAAGCGTGTTTTCACCTGCCAGATCAGCTTGTGCCGCCGCCAGCGTAATGTGCCCGCGTAAATAGCCACCGGCAAATAACTCATCATCAGTAGCCTGTTCAACCATGTTATCAATTAGGGCTAATATCTGGTTTTCAAATTCAACAATCTCAACGCTCATGCCTGTTGTTCTCATACTGTATAGGGGGTTACGCGGCCAATTCCACGGTATGAGAGCATATTATCACTGTTTACCGGAACAGTAATTTATCTGTATCCTGATAATTTGTAGCACAAATATTACCAGCTGGTGATCTTCCCTCTCCACAGGATCATTGCTTTAGCCGGAAAATATGCGCTAAATCACATATATTTTATTAGCTTTACACTTATTTTTCAGTACGCTGCCAATATGCAAAAAACATAAAATAAATAAGAATTACTAATGCGAAAAAAGAGCAATTTCGTCGTAAAATAGCGTAGTAAGGGTTCGGTATGTTGTCTATCGATTAGTAAAAACATATCGGTGAAGTGCTACATTGGTCTATTTTCATGCATGGCGACACTCTTTTATGCTGCTCACTATTTTATATTTAATCGGGATCACGGCAGAAGCGATGACCGGTGCTCTGGCTGCTGGCCGCCGCAAGATGGATCTGTTTGGGGTGATTATTATCGCCAGTGTTACCGCTATTGGTGGTGGGTCTATCCGCGATATGCTGCTAGGGCACTTCCCGCTAGGCTGGGTCAAACACCCGCACTATATTGTTATCGTGGCGTGTGCCGCTATTTTAACGGTATGGATTTCACCGGTAATGAAACACCTGCGTAAGGTGTTTTTGGTGCTCGATGCACTGGGCCTCATTGTTTTTTCGATCATCGGCGCACAGGTTGCACTGGATATGAATCACGGGCCGATTATTGCGGTTATTGCTGCTGTGATCACCGGTGCATTTGGCGGCGTATTGCGTGATTTGCTCTGTAATCAGATCCCGCTGGTGTTTCAAAAAGAGCTGTATGCGGGGATCTCTTTTGCGTCGGGCATTTTATATATCGGCTTACCGTATTTGGGTTTAGATCAAAACAGTGTCACCCTGATCACCTTGGTTGCCGGATTTGCCGCACGTTTATTGGCAATGCACTTTTCACTCGGCTTGCCGGTATTTAACTACCAGCAGACAGAAGATCATTAAATTTCCATATGAAAAACGTAATGGATAAATATAGGTAGCCACAAATACAGTACAAGTACAGTGCAAGCAAAAATAAGAAAGGCCGAAGATTGATTAATCCGGCCTTTCTTATTTGTCATTAATGATGAATAACTCATCACTCACTTATTAGCCCGTTAGCTAACTAACTCATCAGCGAACTAAACCACAGTGAAAACTGCGCGCCATGGCTGTCAAACAGCATTTTTCCGGTCATCAATACTGAAACTGTCACAATCATCGGGCGGATCAGCTTTTGCCCGCGAGTCATCACCATGCCAGCTCCCAAACGGGCACCAATAAATTGCCCCGCCATCATCACCAACCCAATGCTCCACACCACCTTTCCACCCAGCGCAAAAAACAGTAACGAAGCGATGTTTGATGTGCAGTTGAGCACTTTTGTGTGTGCAGTGGCTTTAGCTAAATTAAACCCAAGCAGCGTAACAAAGGCTACGGCAAAAAATGAGCCTGTTCCCGGGCCAAAAAAACCATCATAAAAGCCAACGCTAAAACCTGCCGTTAAACCAAATGCCACATACGAAAGTCGGCTATGCCTGTCGGTAGCGCCCAGTGTCGGGGTTAGCAGAAAATAGAGCCCGACCGCAACAATTAGAAAAGGTAATACCTGCCGTAGCATTGATGTATCAATGGTTTGCACCAACAGAGTACCCAATACCGAGCCGATAAAGGTGCAACCAATCATAAACTTGATATCGGTTAATTTTACCGCCCCCTGCCGGATAAAATACCAGCTGGCAGAAAATGAGCCCCCTGTTCCTTGTAATTTATTCGTCCCCAGTGCCATGGCCGGCGGCAACCCTG
This sequence comes from Plesiomonas sp. ISS29, assembly GCF_056522795.1. Taxonomy (NCBI): domain Bacteria; kingdom Pseudomonadati; phylum Pseudomonadota; class Gammaproteobacteria; order Enterobacterales; family Enterobacteriaceae; genus Plesiomonas; species Plesiomonas sp. ISS29. The sequence continues at coordinate 1,492,669 of NZ_JAWRZQ010000001.1, read as the reverse complement.
CTGCCAGCAGTGCTGGAACGGTAATCAACCCACCACCACCGGCGATGGCATCAATAAACCCTGACAGCATGGCCGCCGCAAACAACAATGCGATAATTTCAACCGAAAACCCGAATTCCAACTGGCATCCTTACTTCTATTTCTGGGGCAAGATCGCTATTTTAGCGCGTAATGAAACCCCAACAAAGGAACTGGATCGCATGTTATATATCATTTATGACTATTTCTGCGGGCTGCATACGGCCACTCACGGCAATAAATAAAACGGTCTGATTTATTGTGGTGATTTATAGAATAGGGTTGAGGGTGGGTTCTTTATTTAAAGTTAATTAAAATGATTTATATTGTAAAATATAAAACCATTTTTATGAAATAAGAACATAATGAATTAATCACACAAAATACAGCATTCTACATTAACTTAACATGCCACATTAAATACACATTATAAATAGAAACAAAAATATAAATAAACATGCTTTATAAATACGTATATCTCCCTGATAAATATCACACAATTTATCATTTAGTTAATAACTATAAGAGCCTTAATTCATATCAACTTGGCGCGGTTTTGTGACCAGCCCCTTTTTAATAACCACCATGCAGATCAACTTCACGTAACCTGAGTGTGAGTGATTGACCTTATTTATCTATTTATGCGAAAGTCACCGCTCTTAAAATAACCAGATTATGCTGAGCATATACCGTACCTAAACGAATTTTTATTACAAGCTCAGCCTAACGTAGATTAATACATGCCAATGTTTCGCTATTATTACGTTGTACTTAATGGCGGCATATATCATTTTTGTTACAAGGATATCCTATATGGTAGCTCTCATCAGTTTGGTTGTTGTATTTGCAACCGGTTATCTGATTGTTAAGAAATATAATCCACAAATGGTTCTTTTTATAGCGGGTATTATTTTATTAGCGTCTGCTATTTTACTTGGCGTAGGAACACCACTCCCTGAAGCGAAATCAAGCGGCTCTGTCTGGCTCGATATTTTCTATTACATCAAAGGGATGATGGGCAGCACCGTTGCTGATCTGGGTCTGATTATCATGGCCGTGGGTGGTTTTGCTAAGTATATGGATCATATCGGTGCATCCCGCGCACTGGTGGCGATTTCAACCCGCCCGCTTTCAATCATTCGTAACCCATATTTAGTGATGGCGATGGGCTATATCTTAGGCCAGTTGCTGAATATCTTTATTCCAAGTGCGGCGGGTTTGGGTCTGTTACTGATGGTAACCATGTACCCTATCATGATCAATTTAGGTGTCAGCCGCATGTCTGCGGCGGCAGTCATCGCCACCACCGCATGTCTTGATCTTGGCCCAGCATCGGGTAACGTTAATCTGGCATCTAAAATTGCTGAGATGCCGGTCACCGAATACTTCCTGACCTATCAAGGCCCTGTGGCTATTGCCGGAATGCTGACCATTGCCGTTTTACATATGGTAGTACAGCGCTGGTTTGATATGCGCGAAGCGAAAAATCCGGTTGCCTATGAAGAAACTGAAAATACCGAACAAACCCTCAGCACTCCGCCACTGTGGTATGCCCTGTTCCCAATGATCCCGCTGATCCTGATTTTCACATTCAGCAAAATGATCATCTCAACAGTTAAAATTGATGTTGTTACCGCCATGCTAATCAGCTTTGCGGTGGCTATGGCTGTCGAAACTGTGCGTTTTGGCGGTAAAAAAGTCTTCAAAGATATACTGGTGTTCTTTGATGCTATGGGTAAGGCTTTTGCGCGCGTTGTCAGCCTGATTATTGCTGGCCAAACACTGGCGCACGGCCTGAAAGCTATCGGCATTTTGGATATGGTGATCCACGGGGCGATTGCATCCAATGTCTCGCCGGTTTTCTTGGTGCTGCTCATGGTGGTGATTATTACTGTTGCGGCATTCCTGATGGGTTCAGGTAACGCGCCTTTCTTCTCATTTGCCGCCATGGTGCCGGATATTGCCGGTAAAGTGGGTATCCATGCTGTTTCCATGCTGCTGCCAATGCAGTTAGCTGCCGGTATTGGCCGCACCATCTCCCCAATTACCGGCGTGATTGTCGCCGTTGCCGGCGCAGCAGGGGTATCACCGTTTGATCTGGTCAAACGAACCGCCATTCCAATGCTCGGCGCACTGGTGGTTACCACCCTGTACTCACTGATTTTCTACGTATAATCGCGGTGTCATTCCGCATACATTGATACATTAATACATTGATACGATGACCATTAACCGCCATCAAATACCCTAGGTCGATGGCAGTAAAAAACGGCCGGAACAGTGCATGCTGTACCGGCCGTTTTTTGTATCTTGTTATCTCTTAAACACTGTTTTGGGGAAACACCCCACTAAGGCAATAAAGCCTGACATGCCGCAGGCATAACTGGCGGAGCTTTCGGTAAAGAAGGCTTTTTGGGGTGGCTCGGTTTTACCGGCGGTGGCGGGCGCAGCCAATCGGTCAGCTCTTGTCCGCAGCCATCTCCGGCCGGAGGCGGTAGCTGTGCTTGGCACCCAGCAGAACCCGGTGGGCAATCAAGCCTAACATGCATGTGATAATCGTGCCCGCCCCATGGCCGCACTTTGTGCAACCAACGGGTATCACCGGCAGCCTGAGCCGTTTCGCACAACTGCTTTTTTATCGCCGGATTAACAAAAATACGTGCTACTTTCGGATCAGTTGCCGCCAATTCAACTAAACGCGCATAGTCCGCTTCCCACAATGCGGGTTTAATTTTTCTGGCAGAGAAATCCACCAAACTGACAGCGGCTGGATTTTGTCTTTGCTTAGCGCTCAGTTTTCCCTGACTAAAACGCAGCCAGATATCCACATCCAGCCCGTTTTGGTGGCTGGCATGGCCAGAGTTAAAGCGCCCGCCCACCGGCATTGCCATATCGCCGACCCAAAAATTATCCAGACCAGCCTGCTGACTGCGCTCGGCCAGCCGTGTCACAAAGCGGATCAGCTCCGGATGCCCGAAATAACGCAATCGCTCGGTTCTGATCACCTCATACCCCTTGCCCGATAACGGCAAAGGCATAGCACCAACCACACAGCCATTAGCGTACCCACCAATAGCCTGCGGCGTGCCGCGTACCGGTGCGGTGAACTGGCTCCACGGCGAGGCGGCAACCGCCGAAGTAAAACAGGCCAACGCCGCAGCCATGCACAGCGGCGTGATTACCCGATGCTTGCCTCTGTTCATACTGACCATGCAGGTGTGGAAGTCTGCACATTGGCACACTGCGCGCGATGGCGCAGCAGGTGATCAAGCAGCACAATCGCCATCATCGCCTCGGCAATCGGCACGGCGCGAAGGCCAACACAAGGGTCGTGCCGCCCTTTCGTCACCACCTCAATCGCCTCGCCTTGCGTGTTGATCGAGCGCCCCGCAATGGTAATGCTAGAGGTCGGTTTCAGAGCCAAATGCGCCACAATCGGCTGGCCGCTGCTGATCCCGCCCAGAATACCGCCCGCATGGTTGCTCAAAAAACCCTGCGGAGTGATCTCATCACGGTGCTCGCTACCACGCTGGCTGACTACGGCAAAGCCATCGCCAATCTCGACCCCTTTCACCGCATTAATGCTCATCAGTGCGTGGGCTAAATCGGCATCCAAACGATCAAAAACCGGCTCACCCAAGCCAACCGGCACATGTTCGGCAATTACCGTGACTTTTGCGCCGACCGAGTCACCCTCTTTTTTCAGATCACGGATCAGTGCATCTAAAGCCTCTAACTTTGCGGGATCAGGGCAAAAGAAGGGGTTCTGCTCAACCTGCTGCCAATCAACCAGATCAAGCGCAATATCCCCCATTTGGGATAAATAACCGCGCACCTGCACACCAAACTGTTGTTGTAGATATTTCTTAGCAATCGCACCGGCAGCGACACGCATCGCGGTTTCGCGGGCAGACGAGCGGCCACCACCGCGGTAATCACGTAGGCCATATTTTTGATGATAGGTATAATCGGCATGACCGGGGCGGAACTGCTCTTTAATCGCCGAATAATCTTGCGAGCGCTGATCGGTATTTTCGATTAACAGCCCAATGCTCGTGCCGGTGGTTTTTCCCTCAAAAACACCCGAGAGAATTTTCACCGCATCCGGTTCTCGGCGCTGTGTCGTATAGCGTGACGTTCCGGGGCGACGGCGATCCAGATCATGCTGTAAATCGGCCTCGGTCAGGCTGATATTCGGCGGCACGCCATCTACAATACACCCTAATGCTATGCCGTGTGATTCACCAAAGGTCGTCACCCGGAAAAGTTGTCCGATACTGTTCCCTGCCATCAGTCCATCCGTTTTATATTCATCGTTATTATTGGGGTTCTTGTGCTGTTTTGGTGTTTTACGCTTTATTTTTTGCGTTTTTACCTTCCCTGATAATGCGCAATAAAAACGGGCAGCTCAAGGCTACCCGTTCGGAAATTTCACATTTTCAGTCAGATTGCGCCGATTAGTCTCGGTAAATCGCAAAATGGTGGTAGTGATCGACAATCTGCTGACGCGTCAGCATAAAGACACCTAAACCACCGTGTTCAAACTCTAACCACGTGAATGGCACATCCGGATACTGTGCTTCTAAATGGATCATGCTGTTGCCCACTTCACAGATCAGCACACCGTCATCACTCAGATAATCCGGTGCACAAGCCAGAATGCGTTTGGTCAGTTTCAGCCCGTCGCGGCCCGATGCCAGACCAATCTCTGGCTCATGGCGATATTCATCAGGCATATCGGCAATATCTTCGGCATCAACATACGGCGGGTTGGTAACGATCAGATCATATTTATCTTGCGGCAGATCACGGAAAACATCAGAGCGAATCGGCGTAACCTGCTGCTCTAAGCCGTGTTCGTAGATATTATGCTCGGCAACGGATAGTGCATCCGGTGAAATATCTACAGCATCAACCTCTGCATCAGGAAATTGTGCGGCACAAGCAATGGCGATACAGCCGCTACCAGTGCACATATCCAAAATACGCTTTGGCTCACGTGGTAATAAGCCGGCAAAACGATTCTGGATCAGCTCGCCAATCGGTGAACGTGGCACTAATACCCGCTCATCCACATAGAATTCCATGCCACAAAACCAAGCGCTGTTGGTGATATACGCTACCGGAATACGCTCATTGATACGGCGCACAACACGTTCGATAACGCGATGGCGCTCACTTGGGATCAAGCGGCAGTTACGCATTTCTTGCGGTAAATCCAACGGCAGATAGAGGGTTGGCAGCACTAATGACAGCGCTTCATCCCACGGATTATCAGTACCGTGACCATAATAAATACCGGCAGCATTGAAGCGGCTGACTGTCCAGCGCAGCATATCTTGTACGGTATGCAGCTCATTGACGGCTTCATCAATAAAAATCTTATCCACGTGTAAAACCTCGCAACGTGATAATCTCGTGGTAGTTTCACTATATAATTAATGACTGATACTGACCCGATATCACATGAAGAAAAAAAATACGTTGTCCGAAGACGATTGCACCTTGTTTAAAGAAGCCATACAAGGGGCGAAAAAGATTGTGCAGGATACCATAATCCCGCCACGCATTCAGCGCCCTGAACGTGCGCAAATTCGCCTACGTCAGGAGCAAAAAGATGCCAGCTTCTACTTCTCTGACGAGTTCCAGCCACTGATTGAGCACGACGGGCCAGTCCGCTATGTCAGGGCGGATGTAAGCCATTATGAGCTCAAGCAGTTACGGCGCGGTGATTTTACACCCGAGTTGTTTCTTGATCTGCATGGATTAACGCAGGAAGAGGCAAAAAAAGAGCTGGGCGCGCTGCTGGCAGCTTGTCGGCGTGAACATGTTTCCTGTGCCTGTGTAATGCACGGCTATGGCCGCCATGTGTTGAAGCGGCAATCCCCGTTGTGGCTGGCACAGCATCCGGAAGTGAGGGCGTTTTATCAAGCCCCCAAAGAGTGGGGCGGTGATGCGGCGCTGTTGGTATTGCTGGATGTGGTGGAGTAACCGCACCGCACGGTAAACATACAAGGTGGCACGTGCAGGTTACTCCCTCTTTTAAGCCTGCACCACCTACAAAAGCTGGCTTGGCTGTATCAGACGCAGCAGTTTTCCCTGACCGGTGCTGGCATCAATCTGCAGATGTGCCAGCCCAGAGGTGGCAAACATCGGCGGAACTTCTCCAGTACACAGATCAGCCACCAGATAGCCCACCAGTGGCAGGTGTGAAACCACCAGCACACTGCTCAGGCCGCTGGCCGCCAGTGCGGTAAGGTAATCGGCTACCGTTCGTGGGTTACAATCGGGTGTTAGAGCATCCCAGATTTCCGTTTCTTTAATCACCGGAAGCAACGGCTTTACCACATCAAAGGTTTGCTGCGCGCGTAGATAGGGGCTGACAAGCGCACGCTCAATGCCGGCGGTATCCACCTCGGTTATCTTGCTATATTGTGCGGCCAGCCATGTTGCAACCAATTGGGACTCTTCACGTCCGCGCGGTGTCAGTGCTCGCTGGGCGTCGGTAGCGGCCTGATGACCAGCCTCACCGTGTCGCATAATAAATACTTGCATAATAACTGTAATCTTCTGTTTTAATCGGTTTATCCGAAGGCAAACTCACTCGCCGGAAAAAAGCGAACCGCAATTTTTCCATTGCTGCATTGAGATGATGCACGGCATGCCGCAACAGGATAAGCAGTAGAACAAACCTGTTACGCGATCATGAATCGTTAAGCCTAAAGATGATATTGTGCCTGAATATGTCTAAGAACTAAACGCCTGAGCCGATGAACGTGATACTCACCGCATGTTGCGCAATAGGGTATTCATCCCTTTTTCTGCCCTACAATACCCGATAAACCCTGTGTTTTAGCCAATAGCCCCTCGCAAGTCTGGCTGTAAACCTAAGCTGCATCTTTGCTATACCGATAAATAATTTGGGATATATTGCCCCAACAACCTCAATAAAAAGCGCAGAAAGAAAATTGCACACTGTCTGCTCACGCACCATAATGTGAACACGCTGTATACAAAAATACACATGATAATCGTCTGTACAGCGCAGCCCCTGCATGATTTTACGCGTGTTGCGATACTCCTTATATTTTATTTGACTGACCGAGGCACTGCCGTGCACCAAAGCCCCAATGATCATAAACAATATCGCTCTCTAATTTTATCCAACAAACTACGGGTATTGCTGATTCATGATGCATCTACTGCACGTGCAGCGGCGGCATTGTCAGTACAAACGGGGCATTTTGATGATCCGCTTGATCGTCAAGGTATGGCTCACTTCCTTGAGCACATGCTTTTTTTAGGGACAGAAGCCTATCCGCACGCGGGCGATTTCCAGCAGTTTATCAATCGTCACGGCGGCAGCAACAATGCGTGGACAGGCACTGAGCATACCAGCTATTTTTTTGATATCTCGGCAGATTTTTTTACCGAAGGGCTTGATCGCTTTGCTCAATTTTTTACCGCTCCACTGTTTCACCCAGAATTAGTGGATAAAGAGCGTCAGGCCATTGATGCAGAATACAAATTAAAGATTAATGATGATGTGCGCCGCTTGTATCAGGTGCATAAAGAGACAGTAAATCCGGATCATCCGTTTGCCAAATTCTCGGTCGGTTCGGAAGATACGCTGGCCGACCGTGAAAACAGCACGGTACGTGATGATCTGCTGGCCTTTTACCGCACCCACTATCAGGCATCACGGATGTGCCTTGCGGTAATCGGGCCGCACTCTCTGGCGCAGTTGCAGAGCTGGGTTGAAACCTACTTTTCGGCGATTCCAGATTCAACGGCTATTTCAGAGATCACAGCCCAGCCTGATCAGCTTTTTTATCCACCAGAAACCGCATTACCGCCACTGTACCGGCCTGAAGATCTGCAAACCCTGATTCAGATTGAGCCCAAAAAAGAGATGCGTAAGCTGACGCTGACCTTGCCTCTTCCTAATGTCGATGCTTTGTATCCGCAAAAACCACTTTCATTTATTGCCCACTTACTGGGTTATGAGGGGCAAGGCAGCCTATTATCTTGGCTAAAACAGCAGGGCTGGGTGAATACACTGTCAGCAGGCGGTGGGATCAGCGGCGCAAATTTTAAAGATTTCACAGTCAGCGTGCTGCTTACCCCCCAAGGGGTTGACCAGGTTCAAGCGATTATCGGCGCAGTATTTTCGTATTTATCGCTGATAGCGCAGCAAGGGTTACACGCTTGGCGCTATGCCGAAAAGCGCACCGTACTCGATGCGGCGTTTCACTTTCAAGAGCCGTGCAAACCGATTGATCTGGTCAGCCATTTGGTTATGAATATGTTTGTCTATTCCGCCGAAGATCTGATTTCTGGCGATTATATGATGCAACAATTCGATGCCGAGCAAATTAGCCATTTCCTTGATCTGATGCAGCCGACCCGCTGCCGCGTAACTCTGATTGCACCAGAAGTCAGCACCGATAAACAGGCTCAGTGGTATTTTACCCCCTACTCGGTGACACCGCTGCCAGCAGAATGGATTGCGCACTGGCAACAGTTACGCGATCAGCCCGTGCACAACAGTGCGCTCTATCTGCCCGAACCCAACCCGTATCTTATCGAGCATTTACAGCCGCAAACGCTGGAAAATGCCATGCCACATCCACAATTGCTGAGTGACAGCAGCGGTTTTCGCTTGTGGCACTGCCAAGAGCCGGAGTTTCATCTGCCTAAAGGGCATCTGTATATCGCTATCGATAGCCTTAATGCAGTCAGCTCTGCACGCCATGTGGCGCTGACCCGTTTGTGTGTTGAAATGCTCATTGATTCACTGACCGAAGAGACCTACCCCGCAGAGCTGGCCGGTATCGGCTACAATATTTATGCTCATCAGGGCGGCGTTACGCTGCATCTTTCTGGTTTCAGTGCCAAACAGCCGCTGTTGCTGGCCACCATTTTGCACCGCTTTACCCACCGTGAGTTCACGCAGGCACGCTTTGATACTATTCGGGAACAACTGTTGCGAAACTGGCGCAATGTGGCCGAAGATAAACCGATTTCACAGCTGTTTAATCAACTGACCGGTTTACTGCAGCCGAATAATCCGCCGTATGAGAAACTGCTTCCGGCACTTGAAACAGTGACGCTCAGTGAACTGCCCGCCTTTGTTGAGCAGATGTTTTCACAGGTGCATATCGAAATGCTGGTCTACGGTGACTGGCCGGCAGAGCAAGCCAAAGCACTGGGTAAACAACTGACCGATGCCCTACTAACCACCAACAATTCAGGGGCGGAGACCTTGCGCCAACTGGTCAGCATTCAGGGGCGCAGCACCCTGATGCGCCAGTATGACTGCCCGCACCAAGACTCGGCACTGCTGGTCTATTATCAGGCTGATCACTGTGCGCCGAAAGATATTATGTTGTCGATTTTTGCCAACCACTTAATGTCGGCTACCTTCTTCCATGAGCTGCGCACACGCCAACAGCTCGGTTATATGCTGGGATCAGGCAACCTGCCGCTCAACCGTTTTCCGGGGCTGATTTTTTATGTTCAATCACCGGTGGCTGGGCCAACGCATCTGCTTGAATCGGTTGATGAGTTTATTAATGAGTTTCCGCTCGTACTGCTCGAGCTGAGTGAAGCGCAGTGGCAAGCCAGCAAAAACGGGTTACTGGCACAAATCACCGAACCCGATACCAACCTGCGTACCCGCGCACAACGGGCATGGGTCAGTATCGGGAATAAAGATTGGGCCTTTGATCAGCGCCAGCGTATTGCGAAAGAGCTAACTCAGGTGCGGCGGGCGGATGTTATCCGCTTTATTATCGAGATGCTGCGCCCACGCACGGCAGATAGGTTGATTCTATGCAGCCACGGTGAGGCGCATCTGAATCAGGAGAGGCTGAATATCGGGCACTGGATCACCGATCCACAAGCATTTTTATTAGCCAGCCAAAAGCTGCATCTGGCGTGACATATCATCACTGATGCTAAGTGCTAATACGCGGCACATTGACATTCTCCCCGCCATAAAGGACGGGGTTTTACGGCACTACTGATAAATAGCCCGCATAAGTGGTGTAGCCTGTGTGGTTTGGCTTCAGTTGCGTAATCTCAGTAGAACAGTGAGTACGTGAGCTTATCGCGCCGTTTTTTGGCTACGCTGGAATGCCAGAAGCCAGCGATCGAGCTCATTGGCAAACGCCTGCCGATCACGCTGATTAAGTGCCGCAGGGCCACCAGTCTGGATACCGCTGGAGCGCAGAGTATCCATAAAATCGCGCATATTCAGGCGCTGCCGGATATTCTCAGTGGTATACCGCTCACCGCGCGGATTCAGGGCGATGCCTTTTTTCTCGATCACTTCTGATGCCAGTGGAATATCAGCGGTAATCACCAAGTCCCCCTCTTCTACACGGCGCACAATTTCGTTATCAGCCACATCAAACCCAGCACTCACCTGTACCGCTTGCACAAATTTAGAGGGTGGAATGCCAAGAGGTTGGTTGGCCACCAAGGTTACCTGCACCCCGACCCTGTCAGCGGCTCGAAATAAGATCTCTTTAATCACTTTCGGACAGGCATCCGCATCAACCCAAATTTGCATAATAACGTTCACTCAATCAGTTTATATTTTTCCGTTGGTATACCACGCAGGATAACATACCGCCAAGCGAGGGTGTTGAACGCATAAAAAAACCAGCCTGACGGCTGGTTAAGAGGAGTGATTACATAAGGAGGTTATATTGTTATTGTGGATAGAATTTCGCATTAGTTTCAGCACGTTGCAATAGCGCATTGCAAGGTTCAAAACGTTGGCCAAAGCGCTTCGCATGTTCTTGAAGTTGCTGCACCAATTGTACAGCCCCAATGCGATCCATGTAACGGAATGGCCCACCCAAAAACGGTGGAAAACCGATACCAAAAATCGCGCCGATATCACCATCGCGCGGACTGCGAATTATGCCCTCATCCAGACAGCGGGCCGCTTCATTAAGCATCATCAACACACAACGGTCGGCCAGTGCTTGTGGATCAAGTGATGAGTTTGGCTGAACCCCCAGCACTTTATAGACATTGTTATCCGGCTCTTTTTTCTCTTGCCCTTTTAGGCGATACAGCTTCTTTTTACTGTTATACAGATAGAACCCGCGGCCATTTTTACGCCCTTTGCGATCATCACCCAGTAAGGCGGTGAACGCTTCTGGCGCAGCAAAACGCTCACCTAACTCCCGCTCAAGAATCGGCGATATCTTAGCGCCTACATCAATGCCAACCTCATCAAGCAGCGTAATCGGGCCAACCGGAAAACCAAAATCGAGCAACGCAGCATCAATATGCTCAATCGCTTCGCCCGCCAGCAGGCAGCGCGCCGCCTCATTCATATACGGGGCTAAAATGCGGTTAACATAAAAACCGGCTTTATCGGCCACTACAATCGGCGTTTTGCCCTGCATTTTGGCAAACGCCACCGTTGTGGCTACCGTTTCTGCCGATGTACCGGCATGCGGGATCACCTCAACGAGCGGCATTTTGTCTACCGGGCTAAAATAGTGCAGGCCGATCACATTTTCCGGCCGCTGTGCATGAGCAGCAATCTGGTGAATCGGCAGTGATGAGGTATTCGAGGCAAAAATGGTTTCAGGTTTGCAGTTCTGCTCAATATCCTGCACCATTTTTTGCTTCAGATTCAAATCTTCAAATACCGCTTCAACTACCAGATCATGATGCTGATAAGCGGTATAATCCAAACCACCGCTAAGCATCAGCATCTGTTTTTGCATTTGGGATCGTAGCAAAATCCGCTTTTTCACCCGCTTATTAAGCAGATCAAAACTGTAGCGCAGCGCGTGATTAATCCCCGTTTCGGCAACATCTTTTATCCGCACCGGCAACGCCGCTTTGGTGGCAGTCACAAACGCGATACCACCGCCCATCAGCCCGCCACCCAAAATACCTATATTCTGGAGTGGTCGCGCTTGCGCGTCAGCACCCGACTCTTTTTTCATCTCGGTGGTGGCAAAGAAAATCGAGCGCAGAGCAGCCGATTCCGGAGTCATCACAAGCTCACCAAAATGGCGCGCTTCTGCGTCTAATCCGGCATCAAACCCATCAGTCTGGCCGATACGCACCACATCAATAATCCGCTCTGGCGCAGGGTAGTTTCCGCGGGTTTTATTCAGCGTTTGTTTGAGTGCCTGCGTCAGAATAATATTGCGCCCAATGCGGTTACCATCCATTAACCAACCCATTTTACCGTTTGGGTGCACGCGAGTGGGTTTGGGTTTCAATGCCAGCGCTGCTGCAACATCAAGCAGTACGGTAGCCGCCACCGCATCATCCACCAGCCCCATTTTGAGGGCTTGTTTGGCACGCACCTGCCGCCCTGTGAGCATCAGATCAAGCGCTTTTGCCACACCCACTAACGCGGGTAAACGCTGTGTTCCACCAGAACCGGGCAGTAACCCTAGCTGCACTTCCGGCAGACCGAGCACAGTTTTATCACTCAGCGAACAGACCCGCGCATGGCAGGCCAGTGCCAACTCAAGCCCGCCGCCCAAACAAGCGCCGTGAATTGCTGCAACCACCGTAAACGGCAGGGCGGCCAGCTCGGCCATAATCGCATGCCCTTCACGCGAAAGTTGCTGTGCTTCAGCGCTGTTACGGCAAGCCGCCAGCATATTGATATCGGCACCGGCAATAAACGAGTCGGGTTTACCTGAGATCAGTACTAGCCCTTTTACCGCGGGTTGCGCCAGATCTGAGGGTTGTTGTAGTTGCTGTAAAATAGCTCGAATTTGCTGACCAAACTCGGCCTTCAGGGTATTCATGCTCTCGTTGGGAACATCAATAGTCAGTACCGCGATGCCATCATCCCTAACGGTGACTGAAAATGCGCTTTGCGTTGTCATTATTCACTCTCCAATATCATTGCGGCGCCCAGCCCACCGGCCGCACATGCGGTATTTAACGCCAAACCACCACCACGACGCTGCAGCTCGCGCAGCGTTTGGGTGATCATCCGAGCACCGGTGGCAGCAAACGGGTGGCCATACGCCAGCGATCCGCCCAGCACATTAAACTTATCCATATCAATTTCGCCAATAGCCTGACTGCGGCCTAACTTTTCCTGCGCAAATTTCTGGCTGGCAAACATCTGCACGTTCGCCAGTGTTTGGGCAGCAAAGGCTTCATGCATATCAATTAAGGTTAAATCAGCCAGCGTTATCCCCGCGCGATCAAGCGCTAGCGGTGTTGCATACGACGGGCCCATCAGCATATCCTGCCACACATCAATCGCGGCAAACGCATAGCTACGAATATAACCCAGTGGTGTCAGCCCCAACGCTTTTGCCTGCCCTTCTGACATCAGCATCACAGCGGCAGCACCATCGGTCAGCGGCGTACTGTTCGCGGCGGTGACACTGCCGTGTTTGCGATCAAATGCAGGGCGCAACTTGGCATAACCGGCCAGTGTAGCATCGTGACGAATGTTATTATCCTTTGCAAACGGCGCTTTATACGGCGCGACATATGCAGTCATCACCTCATCATCAAGCAGCCCCTGCTCCCACGCCTGTGCCGCACGCTGGTGCGAACGCAGCGCCAGCTCATCCTGCGCCTGTCGGCTAATACCGTAGGTTTTTGCCATCTGCTCGGCAGTTTGCCCCATTGAAAGGCCAGTTGAATATTCGGCTACTGCCGGAGGAACTGGCATTAAATCCCGCAAACGTAAACGGCTGATCACCTTCAACCGCTGGCTCAGTGAACGGGCTTTATTCAGATCAACCAAGGCCCGCGCAAGCGTCTTTGATACCCCAATCGGCAGTACAGATGATGAGTCAGCGCCTCCGGCAATACCTACCTGCGTATGGCCACACACAATACTTTCGGTGATATTGGCCACCGCCTGAAAACTGGTCGCGCAAGCGCGTGAAACACTGTAAGCATCGGTATGCACACTCATTCCCGTGCCCAGTACAATTTCACGAGCAATATTCGGCGCTTCCGGCATTTGCACTACTTGGCCAAAAACCAGTTGATCAATTAATGCAGGGTCAATCCCCGTTCTGAGTACTAACTCATTCACCACCAGCTTCCCTAAATCCAGCGCTGGCACACCATGAAATGCACTTGCTTGGCGGGCAAACGGTGTTCGTAACCCCGCCACCACAGCAATGCGTTCCCCGTTACGGGTGGTAAGATTTTGCGCCGCTTTCATGTGTACTCCTTCCTGAAGATTCACGGGGGATAAATACCGGTCTGGTCTGACCTGAATACCTTGAGTGTAACCTCTTGTTCACATTTTTCAAACAAGTGTTTGAGTGATTATTGGCACGTTTTTCCGGCAGGAGGTTAACGGTTGTGTTTGATATTTGGCCACAAGAACTTGCAGATCCCGATACAAGAATAACCACACATACCCACACACCAATAATCTGACTCTGCTGCCATTTTTTTGACTGTGCTTTAGGCTGTGCTTTGAATTGTTTTGTTGACTACACATCAACCGTAGTAATGGCCACAAAGCTACACACTACAAAGCCACACAGATAAGGCACAGTTATTGCATTTACTTTCTGCATTAACGTGCCACCTACGGTTATTTCACTCTCTGTTGGAAAAGATCACCACTATGCTGATGACACGCGATACGTTGCGCCGATTTCACTCGCGTCTCTTTACTCCGCTTACCCTAAGCATTGCTTTATGCTGTGCGGCGCTTAGCCCGCAAGCAATAGCGCTAAACACACTCAATATCAGTATTGATAATGACCCCGTTGAGCAGGGAAAGCCTTTTACTTTAACCGTCAGTGCTGACGATACGCTGCCCAATGATGCGCTGGATCTCTCCCCGCTGTTTGGTCAGTCTTTTGTCATTGGCAATACCGAATACAACCAAATTCCGGCGGATAAAAAAAATCCGGCACAGACACAGTGGAAAACCACCCTGTTACACGATCAGGCTGGCCGTTATGAGATCCCCGCGCTCACCATTGATAATGTCTCAAGCCAACCACTGACATTAACCATTACACCGCCAGCCGCCGCCCCTGAAGAGCCGCCACAGCCAGCTCCTGAACCTGAGCCGGTTATTACGCTTGATCAGGCAGTGCTGAGCACTCGCCTCTCAAAACCGATTGCTTATCCCGACGAAGCCGTTTATCTGGATGTCGACCTTGAGCTGGCCAGTGAGCTGCTTGATGGCGTGCTCTCAACACCCGATATCAGCGGCGGAACATTGCGGCAGATAGGGCAAGATCGGGCGTGGAGCTTAATGCGTGATGGCAACCGTTATCAGATCATCAGCCGCCGCTATCAAATTACTGCCACCGACAGTGAAAATGTCACCATCGGCAGCATTCGCTTTCGGGGCACGGTACGCGGCAGCAGCCTACGGCAGCCGCCGCTCAACAGTTATGCTGAATCACTGCCGGTTATCTTAAATATCAAAGCTCTGCCCAAAGATTTGCGTAATAACTGGCTTCCAGCTGAAAAAGTGACGCTGGAAGAGACTTGGTTTCCGCAGCCATCTGCCGCCAAAGTAGGCGAACCGCTGACCAGAACCATTCGTCTGCGCGCACGCGGGTTAGGCAATAAACCCCTAGTGATGCCGGCCATTGTGTATCCGAATGAACTGAGTTTACATGCCCAGCCGGTTGAACAGCGACGCACGCTCAATGATGAGACCGAGCTAGAGATCCGCCACATTCTGATGCCAAAACGCACTGCAGCAGTCACCCTGCCGGAGATCACGATTAGCTGGTGGAATACCCAGACCGAGAAAGCTGAAAATGCAGTACTGGCTGCCCAGCCACTGAATATCAGCATCAACCCAGCACTGAGCCAGCCGGTAGTCCCGATGGTCAAACCCAAAGAGAACTATGCCAATATTTTCGGCTATCTGGCACTGTTTGCGGTGTTACTCACTGGCGGCTTTATCTACTGGCACATGAGCCAGAAACGGAACTTGCGTAATGAGCTGAGTAAGCTTTCGCTGATGATGCCTAATGAACCCGAACCGGAAGATAAAGCGTGGCAAGAGCTAGAGTATGCACTGAACCAGCATGATCCGGCACAGATCACCCGTGCATTCAGCCAGTGGGCACGCCTGCGCTGGCCGGGAAGAAAATTCACCCATTTTGCCGAACTGCCAAACGGTGATGCAATAGATAGAGAGCTAACCAAGCTCAAGCGCAGCACCGATAACCCAAACAGTAAAGGCAACGCAACCGCGTGGGACAGTGCGCCGCTGCGCCAGTTACTCTACCGTATTCGCGGGATCCGGCGTGCTGATGCACCGCCAACCGCCAATGCGCCGACCAACAAAACACGCAAGCATGATGATTACCCACAAATTAACTTTAAAATCGAGTAACGAGAAAATTGCGTAATTAGGATACAAAAAGACAAAAACCGTATCCACACCAATAAAAAAGCCGCCAGAGAGCCTGTAATACAATAAAGGCGATGGCGGCTTTTTCTATTATGTATATCTATCTAAATCAACTACGGCGTATACACGATAGCACATTAACGATAAACAGCTAACTTAGCGTAGTGCCAGTTGGAAAATCATGGTTTCAGCCTGACAAGAGAAAGTGAAATCAGCGTTAAGCTGTGCACCTTCGGCATTATCTGTCAACGAGCTGGTGATTTCACACGCATCAGACTCGATATCGCGCGCTTTTTTAGTCAGTTTCGCTAAAAATGCCTCAGCATCGGCACGGGTAGCAAATTGTTGCTCAACCTTGGCCGTACAATCGGTATTATCCAAAATAGTACCCACATCAACACAGCAGCAGGCTGCGGTTTCTTGTACGCGACAGATATTTTCGTTAGACATTAATAGGTCCTCTTGTAAGCCAAATCAATCAAACAGCCAAAACCTTGATAAAGGTATGGATTAATCATACACGGCTCAGCCAGCCCGCCCAACTGTAATTGTTGATACAACTTATTGAGATCAAGAATACGCGCAAACAGGTAATCGAAATGTTAAAAACAGGGTTTGTTGACCGATATTTTTCAAAAAAATTCCAAAAACGTGCGATAGATCGCTCATTTTTTTAAACTAATATAAAATAAAAATGTAAACAGCTGTTTTATATTGTTTTTATTTTTACACCTAACAAAATCTGAGTCCAAAAGCGGTCTATTTATACGCTCAGAGAGTAAATTTATTCTGTATCCACACAAAACAGTGTTAACAAAAAGTTATTTTAGGCCTATATTGACCACTGGTCTGATTTCAGACCTGTCAGTAAGCCCCTACAATTCGGCGCAACTCACCATGAAGGTGGGACCGCACATAATAATCACAGACAGAGAATCTGTAATATGAATAAGAAGAGCTTGTTAAAAAAATCTGTATTAGCAACGACAGTGGCACTGCTATCAGCTCAAGCCAGCGCAGCAGGTTATCAAGTCGGTGAGCACTCGGCCGCAGGCCTGGGTCGTGCTTTTGCCGGTGAAGGTGCTGTTGCTGACAACGCTGCCGTGGTTATCCGTAACCCTGCTGCCATGATGATGTTTGATGCACCGGCTATCTCCGGTGGCTTTACCTACATTGACCCAGCGGTTGATGTAACCGGTAAAACTATTCCAAATTCAAGTGCAAAAGATATTGCACCAACTGCAGTCGTTCCATTTGGCGCAGTAATTTACCCAATCAATGAGCAGTGGGCACTTGGTGGTTCTCTGTTCTCTAACTATGGTTTGGCCACTGAGTTCCCAACTGATTACAGTGCAGGGATGTTTGGTGGTAAAACTGACCTGACGACCATCAACGCCAACCTGAGCGCAGCATACCGCTTGAACCAACAATTTAGCTTTGGCTTAGGTCTAAATGCAGTTTATGCTGATGCTAAGTTAGTGCGCCATGCAGGTGCATTAATCCAACAAAAACCATCAACTGAAATTGCCAACCTAAAAGGTGATACTTGGGCCTTTGGTTGGAATATTGGTGCGATGTGGGAAATTAATGAAGCTAACCGCTTAGCATTAACTTATCGTTCAAAAGTAAAACTAGACTTTGATGGTACATATAGCAGTCAGTTACCTGCTGTTCTAGGTGGAACAAGCGGAAAAGATGTTGATGCTAACCTGAAAGTTGATTTGCCTGATATCTGGGAAATTTCTGGTTACAGCCGTTTAAGCCCACAATTTGCACTGAGCTATGGCGTAATGCGCACTGGCTGGAATGCGTTTGAAGAGCTAAAAGCAACCAGTGATAGCTGTGCTAAAGGTGTTTGCTTACAGAAAAATGAAAGCTTTGAAACTGCATACCGTTACTCTGTAGGTGGTACTTATTACCACAGCCCTGAGTGGACTTTCCGTGCCGGTTTTGCGTACGACGAGAAAGCCTCAAACAAGCACCCGTCAATCTCTATTCCTGACCAAGACCGTATCTGGTACACGCTGGGTACAACCTATGCGTTTGACAGCAATATGAGTGTGGATGCTGGTTTTGCTTACTTGAATGGCCGTGGCGCTAGCTTCAAAGAAGATAACGTTGCCGCTTTCGAAGCAAAAGGCGACGCCTACCTGTACAGCATTGGTATGAACTACAGCTTCTAATTAAACCAGACTAATCAATATCTGAGTTAATTTAAGCCTAAATCATTCAAGAATGTGGTAACAGTTAACATAATATCAGCCCTGCTCACTCTGAGCAGGGCTTTTTTATTCTCTTCTCTCTTCACAGTAAATATGCTTTTTAGTCATCTATCCAATCAAATAATAAACGCTTTAATATCAATCAGTTTCAGCGTACAGCATGAAAAACAGTTGTACGCTGAAACTGTTTCGGAGTATGACTAACTCCCTAATTAAGCAGTATTAAATATCGTTAAAATAGAATTTTTAGCATTTATGTTTAATATAATACCCTGCTGCACTACAGCTTTGTATTCCCTCATCAAGCCTTTACCATGCTTTTTTTGTCCGCTTTCATACTTAATCTAAACAAAACTTAAATGAAACATAAAATAATTACACGATTTATCAGTGGTGCACTCTCTACCGGGTTTATTTTGCATGCGCAGGCCGCCGGTTTTCAATTAGCTGAATACTCGGCAACAGGTTTAGGGCGGGCATTTGCCGGTGAAGCGGCAATGGCAGATAATGCGTCGGCACAGACACGAAACCCCGCATTACTGACACAATTTACCGCACCACAACTCTCTGCCGGTGCGATTTATGTCAAACCCGATATCACACTTGAAGGCACTGCAACTTCATTCCCAGATCCCATTTCAGGGCAATCACAACAGTTTGCAACCCGCGCCAATAATGTTGCCGGTGATGCTTGGGTTCCGAATGCCTATTTTGCTATGCCGCTAAATGATCGCTGGTATGCTGGGCTAGCGATTAACTCTAACTATGGCCTTTCCACTGATGTTGAAAGTGGTTTTGCCGCAACGCAGTTTGGTAATCACACATCTGTCACCACTGTAGAAATTAACCCCAATATTGCCTATAAGCTCAATGATCAGTGGCAGTTAGGTGCGGGTATTCGTTATATCACCGGTGAAGGTTCTATTGGCGCGACAATCCCCGGCTATTTCCCAGATAAAACAACAATTATCCCTAATAAAAATACGCCAATAGTAATACCAGCAAGAGGCACTAGCTTAAAATACATGGAAGGTGATGATCATGACTTTGCATGGAATGTGGGCGCAGTATGGCAGCCGACAGAGCAAACCCGTATTGGCGCAAGCTATCGGTCAGAAGTAAAGCTGGATTTAACTGGGCATGCTAGTGGATTAATGTATTCAAATGATCATAATCCGAACGAAAAGCATGCTGGTGTTTTGCCGCTAACACTGCCAGCAACCGCTGAGCTGGCCGCCGTTCACGCACTCAATGCACAATGGGCGATTCACTCAAGCATCAACTGGACACAGTGGAGTAAGTTCGCTTCTCTGGTAGCAAATATTGATGGTATCGGCAGTGATACGGTAAAAATTGAGAACTGGCGCGATACCTACCGTTTAGCGGTGGGTACAACATGGAAGATGGATCAGCAAACCACTTGGCGTGCCGGTGTTGCCTACGATAGAGCTGCAGTAAACGATGCCAACCGTACACTGAGTATTCCAGAAACTGACCGCTACTGGCTCAGTACCGGTGTAGGTTATGCAGTAACACCCGCGATGACCGTTGATCTGGGTCTGACCTACATTATGGGTAAAAAAGCGGATGTGAGTGAGCCGCGTAGCCATATTACTGACCCGAGTGAACATCAAATCAAAGAAAGTTTTATCGGTCAGGCGAACGGTGATATCTGGCTGACGGGTGTTCAGTTGTCGTACGTTTTTTGATGGGATATATACCCCTGATGAGTTAATGCCCCGATAGAGCTGCTTTAATCTAAATAGAAGTACGTCTAAATAGAAGCACGCTCAACAAACTATCTAAACAAAAGGCGCTGATCTAAGATCAGCGCCTTTTTATCGGTGAGTATCTATTTATCGGTGAGTACCTATCGGTATCTCTGCATTTTTCAGCTTACCGATTAGTAACGAATGCAAAAATTAATCAATTTCATCGAGCACATCGCTGAGCTCTTTTGCATTCGGATTCTCTTTTTGCGATGCATGGCCATCATTAACAATAAAGTCTTGATGCTGGAAATAAGCATCACGGATCAGAATGTACGAATCTGACGAGTTCTTCAACAAAGCATCTTTGTTCAATGAGCGCGCACGGGTATCTACCCCTTCAATAGCCCATTTTGCCAGTGAACCCCACGGCGTCAGCAATGCCAGCGGTACGTACGTTGAGTCAACAATACCCCCGAGATCCTGACGCGGTGTAAACGGCCCATAAGCAGGGACCATGACATACGGGCCATATCCCACACCGTAATGCCCCAGCACATGGCCAAACTCACGCTGATCTTGTTTTGGTAATCCGGCTGGCGTGGCAACATCAACTAACCCGAGCAAACCAAAGGTGCTGTTAATCCAGAAACGGTTGAAATGGATAATTGCCTTCTTGGGTTTTCCCTGCAGCAAATAGTTTACCGCACTGGCTGGCTCATCAAGGTTACTGAGCATATTACGTACCCCTGCTGTCACGGGTTTTGGAATGCTATCCCACCCCACAGCAACCGGACGTAAAAAATAGGGATCAAGCACCGTGTAGTTGAAATTCCACATTGTGCGGTTAAACCCCTCAAACGGATCATTAATCTCTGAATTTGAGTCTGTTGCCTGTGTATTTGCTTTTGTGGCGTCGGCTTTTTCAGCCGTTGTTGAACAACCAGCCAATAAACTGGTGGCCAAAAGCAAACTAAGCGCGATTTTGTTATCCATGTTGTTCCATTGAGTGAACATCAGCCCACATTAAATTCGTTATTAAGGTTTCTGTTTATCAATGGTGATATTAACCTGCGCCTGACCATCAAAAACCAGCGGCTGGCTTTCGCCATACCAATCACCTGATTGCGGCATTGCCTGCCCGTCAAGCGATAAACGCGCACGCACCACCAGATTCTTTATTTCGCTAAGTGGGCGGTCTGCTATCATCGCATCAGCGCCGCTTAGAGTCACCTGTAATGGAAAACGGCTAATCGGTATCTGCTTAGCGGCAACCGGAATCGGTGAACCCGCTTCTAACGCTGACACGTAGAGCACTTTTGCTTCTGACAGAACCGCTTGTGCTTGCGGTGAAATAGCCACATTCACGCTCACCGAGGTCTTCGGCGCACTGATCTGTTGCTCGGCTTGCGCCATACTGCGTTGCACTACTGTGATCCGGCTATCACCTTCTGGCAATAATTTTAGCATAATTTTCCACGCACTGATGGCTTGTGGATAATCACCGCGTTCATAAGCGCTAAATGCCAGTAAACTGAGTGCCTGAATATTGGTATGATCAGCACGTAGTACATCAGCCAACAGGCTGCGACCTTGCTGGTTATCTTGCTCATCCGTTGATAAAATCAGGGCTTGTGCATAGCTTAGCTGCGTATTAGGGTCATTCGGGCTAAGAGTATTAGCTTTTGCCAGTGAGTGAGTGGCCATTGAGGCATCGCCCAGCGCCAAACCAACACGCCCCAATAAAAGCCAGCCTTGTGCATCATCCGGCTCTTGCTGCAAACGGGTACGCAGCGCCAGTGCAAACTGAGTGAGTTCCTCTTGTGTTAGCGGGTTTTTATCCTCTTCCATTACCCGTTTTGACAGTGCCGGCAGATTGTTCGCTACCTGCTGCCATGCACTTACCTCAGAATATGCGCCTGATCCCCAATACAAACCAACACTCAGCCCCGCCAGTATCAGCACACCGGGCAGCAGTACCCAACGGCTTAATGGTACGGCAGGCGTGGCACTGGCTAGCGGAATATCATCTAGTAGCGTTTGTTGCAGCTCGCTAACCATCTCCTGACGCTGTGGCAGCAGCCCCTGATCATCATCACTGTCTAGCTCACGTAAACGATCATTGAAGTAAGCTTTATTTAGTGCATCACGCGAAGTGTTGTCGATATGGCGGTGTTGTCTGAACACCGGCAACACAAATGCCAAACAAACCAGCAGCAATAACAGTGCGGCTGTCATCCAAAATAGCATCATGATTCATCCTTTTTTGCGGCAACCGGTTTTAACAGATCGTCCAATCGCGCCTGCTCTTCTGCGCTCAGTATCACTAAATCAATACTCTGAGCCTCATGATCTTTTGAGCCGTTATTCTCAGCCCCCTGCACGCTAGCACGCTTGTGGCGCAGGCGACCATTACGGCTACGTGCGACAATCACACCCGCCCCTACCAGCACAAACAAAAGCGGCGCTACCCACAAAATCAGGGTTGCGGGGGTTAGCGGTGGGTCATAGGTGACAAAATTACCATAGCGATCAACCATATATTGTACGATTTGATCTTTGCTGTAGCCTTTTTGCTGTAACTCATACACTTTTTGCCGCATATCCGTTGCGATAATGGCGGTTGAGTCGGCAATGTTATTGTTCTGACATTTTGGGCAGCGCAACATTTCTGTCAGGCTGCGGTACTCTTGCTCTTGCTGTGGGCTGCTAAATTCAAACGTATCTACCGTTGCCCATACGCTGCCAGCCAGCACTAATCCGGCAAGTAATGCGCTGCACTGCGCAATAAATCGGCCACTAAAGCCTAACTTCCGGCGCGACATGTTGCGCAAGATCATGATTGCTTTTCCTGTAATTTTTCATACAACGGTTTTAAGGTGCTCTGCCAGACCTGTTCATTCACATCACCCACATGGCGGTAACGCACAATGCCTTTCCCATCGATCACAAAAGTTTCTGGCGCGCCGTATACACCCAAATCCATTCCTAGCAAACCACTACCATCAAACAAACTGTACTGATAAGGGTTGCCCAAATCATTCAGCCATTTTACCGCTTTGCTGCGGTCATCCTTATAATTAAGACCAATGATCCGTACACCGTTTGCGGCCAGTTGATTCAGGTACTTATGTTCGGCATAGCAGGTTGGGCACCAGGTTGCCCACACATTGAGCAGCATCGGCTGACCAGTCACAAACAGGCTGCGATCGTACTCTTTACCCGGCTGATTGAGTGACTCAAGTGTAAATTCAGGCACCGGTTTCCCTACCAGGGCTGATTCCAAGGTGGTCGGGTCTTCTCCGCCAGCATTGCGAATCAACTGCACTAAAAACGCCACCACAACAGCTAAAAACAGAACAAGGGGGATATACAGCAGGTTACGTTTCATTATTCAGCCTCACTTTTTGCTGACGCGCTGCTGGCTGATGCCGATTTACGCAAGCGATAACGCGGATCAAGCATACAGAGCACGCCACCAAGTGCCATAAACAGGCCGCCAAACCAGATCCAACGAATAAACGGTTTGTAATAAACCCGCACCGCCCACGCACCATCACCCAAATCTTCACCCAGAGCGGCATACAGATCACGGGTAATCCCCGCATCAATACCCGCTTCTGTCATCACCGCGCGAGTGACTGGATAAAACCGTTTTTCAGCATGCAGTGTGGCCACTTGTTTGCCATTTTCAGAGACTCGCAGCGTACCGCGAGCACTTTCGTAGTTCGGGCCTTTAACATCACGCACCCCTTCAAAGGTAAAGTGATACTGACCAATATCAATGGATTGCCCCGCAACCATGCGTACATCGCGCTCAACACTGTAGTTTTGGGTAAACGCAATGCCGATCACGGTAACAGCAAGCCCCAGATGGCCAAGCACCATTCCCCAATGGCTGCGCGGTAACTTGGTCAACCCAACCCAAAAGCGGTGGCGATGGGTTGCACGTTCGTGCAGCTCCATCAGCGTCAAAACAATCACCCAGACCGACATCAGCAGGCCGACAACGGTCATCGCTTTAATCTGATCCATCATCAGAGCCGGCAGTGCAACAGAGGCAGCCAAGGTGATCAGCAGGGCTATCATCAGCCGTTTGATATGCGCGGAAGGCTCATCTCTGCGCCAGCGTACCAGCGGCCCGACACCCAGCAACAGGGCAAACGGTGCCATCAGCCAAGTAAACAGAGTATCGAAGAACGGCGCACCAATTGAGATACTGCCCAAACCCAGTTGTTTATGCACCAGCGGGAACAAAGTGCCAATCAGCACCACAATCAGTGCGGCCACCAGCATAACGTTATTGCCGAGCAGGAAACTCTCCCGAGAATAGAGCTCGTTGCGTACACGGCTGCGCACCTGCCCGCCCTTGATGGCATACAACAGCAATGAGCTACCGATCACCAGCACCAAATAGCCGAGAATAAACATGCCACGAGCCGGATCAGAGGCAAACGCATGCACGGAAACCAGCACGCCAGAGCGCACCAAAAATGTGCCCAGTAGGCTTAACGAAAATGCACTGATGGCCAGCAGCACTGTCCATGCTTTAAACGTACCGCGTTTTTCGGTAGCCGCCAGTGAGTGCATCAGCGCTGTGCCTGCCAGCCACGGCATAAATGAGGCGTTTTCAACCGGATCCCAGAACCACCAGCCGCCCCAACCCAGCTCATAGTAAGCCCACCATGAGCCCAGTACGATGCCTACTGTCAGGAAAACCCACGCCGCTTGTGTCCACGGGCGTGACCAGCGCGCCCATGCGGTATCTAAACGCCCGGTCATCAGTGAGGCAATGGCAAAGGCAAAGGCCACCGAGAAACCGACATAGCCCATATACAGTAACGGCGGATGGAAAATCAGCCCGATATCCTGCAACAGCGGGTTAAGATCGCGCCCGTCAGTGGGGAAATACGGCAGTGTGCGGGTAAACGGGTTAGAGGTAATGATGATAAACAGCAAAAATCCGGCATTGATCATGCCCATCACCGCTAACACGCGGGCTACCGCATCGGCCGGCATTTGTCGGCTAAAGCGTGCTACGGCGGCTGTCCAGCCGGCCAGCAGCATCACCCACAGCAGCAGTGAGCCTTCGTGCGACCCCCATACCGCAGAGATCCGGTAATAGATAGGCAACTGGCTGTTGGAGTTATTCGCTACATAAGCCACAGTAAAATCGTTGTAGATAAAGGCATAGGTCAGGCAAAGAAACGAGATCCCAACCGTTGCAAACAGCGCCCAAGCCAGTGGCCGAGAGACAGCCATCAGGCGAGTATCTTGTCGCGATGCACCGATCAGCGGGTAGACACTCAACAGCAGTGAGACAGCCAGCGCCAGACTCAGAGCGTAGTTACCAATCTCAGGGATCATTTCACTTCCCCGCTGCTTTGCTGTGAGCTAGTTTGTTGTTGACTTCGCTGTTGTGGCGCGGTTTGTTGCGGCGCAGCCGTGGCTGGCTGGTGTCCGCCTTTTTGCATCGCTTCTGCAACTTCCGGTGGCATATAGTTCTCGTCATGCTTGGCCAGTACTTCAAAGGCTGAAATAGTGGTCGCATCTTTCAATGTGCCGTGTGCCACGATGCCCTGCCCTTCACGAAACAGATCAGGCAAAATGCCCTCAAATTCAACCGTAACCATCGGGCCGATATCGATCACCTTAAAAGAGACTTTCAGTGATTCAGGATCACGCTTTATCGAACCTGGCACGACAAGGCCACCGATACGCAAGCGCTGCCCGACTTCCGGTTTGCGGTGATCAGCCCCTTTTCCTTGTACCAGTTCGGTTGGGGTGTAAAAAAGATCGATATTTTGGCGCAACGCATACAGCACCAGCGCAGTGGTTAATGAGATGCCCAGCACCACAGCCAAGATAATGTATAAGCGCGTTTTACGGCGTGGATTCATAACTGGTTCTCCCGTGGGTGAGCTTGCTGCATACGACGCGCTCGCGCACTACGCTGCAACACATCACGTAAAATAATTCGGCGTTCACGCCAACTGCTAAACCACAAGCCGGCCATGCACAGTGCGGTCAGACCAAACGAGAGCCAGACATAAAAGCTGTACCCTCCCATCGCAAAAAAGTCAGCCAATGAGCTAAAGGCAGGGGTCATCTCAACACTCCTTGTCGGTTACGCCAGCAGATGGCTGTGAATCTGAATGTACTTGTGAATACGCCTGTGAATGTGCCAGTGCATGTACCCACGGGCGCTGGCTATCGCGCTGTAACAGGGCATTGCGCAAACGCATCAGCGTTAGCGTAATAAAGAAAAACAAAAATCCGGCGATGCACAGCAGTAATGGCCACAACATGCGGTTATCAATAGCAGGTTTTGCCATGCGGGTAATGCTCGCGCCCTGATGCAGGGTATTCCACCACTCCACCGAGAAGTGAATAATCGGCAGATTGACCACCCCCACCAGCGCCAAAATACCGGCCGCACGCGCCGCCAGTGTGCGATCATCAAAAGCATTGTAGAGCGCCATCACCCCCAAGTAGAGGAACAACAGCACCAGCTCAGAGGTGAGACGAGCATCCCATACCCACCATGCACCCCACATGGGTTTTCCCCATGCCGCACCGGTAAACAGGGCGATAAAGGTAAATACCGCGCCAATCGGGGCCATGGCTGCTGCCGCCATATCTGACTGCCGAATTTGCCATACCAGCCCGACAAATGCGGCGACAGCCATGCTGGCATACACGCCCATTGACCAAATTGCAGCCGGAACATGGATATACATAATCCGAAAACTGTCACCCTGTTGATAATCAGCCGGAGCAAAAGCCAGCCCCCAGATAATACCGGGCAGCAGTGTTAGCACAGTTGCCGCGCCACACCAGGGTAACAGCCTACCGCACAGGCGATACAGCACTTCAGGTTTAGCCAGCGGGTGTAACCATTTCCACATTCTAGGTACCCTTGCTCACAAAATGGTTCAAAAAAAAGATTCAAAAAATGGTCTAAAAAACCGGTTCAGAAATATTATTTAGATACATTACTTAAAAACATTGTTCAGAAAAATCATTCAAATAGAGGTACATATATGTGTCGGCCACCGTGAGGATACATGGCCTTCCATCAATTCACATTTTGCTTTCCACAGTCTGCAAATTTGCACCGGTAAATCAACGTAAATCAGTTAACACTAATGCGTAATGCTGCCGCGGTCGCAAAAGGCGAAAACGTCAGGGTCGCGGCAAGTATTGCGCCAAGAATAGCCAGTTGGCCGTTAATCGGCAGCTGCATACTGGCGGTATCTATCGCCGAGGTGGCAAAAATCAGTACCGGCACAAACAGCGGCAACAGTAATAAACTGAGCAGTACACCGCCTTTGCGCAGGCCGACTGTCAGCGCAACCCCGATGGCTCCCAACAGGCTCAGTGTTGGCGTACCCAGCAGCAGTGTCAGGGCCATCGCCCGCCATGTGGCGGTATCGAGCGAAAGTAGCAGTGCGGCCAGCGGTGAGAGCAGCAGCAGGGGTAACCCGGTCAGTAACCAGTGAGCACACACCTTGGCCAGCACCACAAGCGGTAAGGGAATCGGTAGTAGCATCATCTGTTCGAGCGAGCCGTCAAGAAAATCATCCCGAAACAGCCGTTCGAGTGAAAGCAGGGCCGAGAGCAGTGCAGCAACCCAGATAATACCGGGTGCAATGCGCATCAGCACCGCAGGCTCGGGGCCGATACCCAACGGAAACAAGGTGATCACCATCAGGAAAAACCACAGTGGGTTGACGATGTCGGCTCTGCGGCGCATGGCGATATGCAACTCACGACGGATAATATCAGTGAAAATCATGCGTGCTTCTCTCCTGATGTTTGAGCCTGTGCCTGTATCTGATATTGGTCAGCACACTCCGTCAGTGCTTGCAGCCTGATTTTACGCAGTAAGGTTGAACGTTGGGTAAGCATCTCTTGATGGGTGGTCAGCAGGACGATACCGCCTTTCTCTGCATGCTGCTCAAACAGGCGAGTCAGCACCTGTACGCCGTGGCGGTCAATCGCGGTCAGCGGTTCGTCTAGAATCCATAATCGGCAGGATGTTAGCCACAAACGGGCTAATGCGACACGGCGTTGTTGCCCAGCAGAGAGCTGCCAAACCGGCAGATCTTCACGCCCCGCCAGCCCGACAAGGGCAAGGATCTCAAACAGGTCATCAGAGGTGATATCCGGCAGTGCCGGTGAGATGTCATCGGCCGACGCCCCTGCCTGCGCAAAGTTAATTTTGTGGTAAAACGCCAGATTCTCCCACGCGCTCAGCTCTGGTTTGATACCGGCTTGATGGCCAAGATAAAGTAAATTTTGATGATAGGTTTCGCGGGTGCGGGTAATTGACTCACCTTGCCAGCGCACCACACCGGATGCGGAATGTGAAAGACCCGCCAGAATACGCAGCAAGCTGGTTTTTCCGACACCGTTAGGGCCTTCGATCTGTACCAGTTCTCCCGGTGTTACAGTGAAATTGAGTCCGGAAAACAGCAACTGCTCGCCCCGGATACAGCTTAATTCACAGGCTTCCAGCATGGCTTTTGTAAACACATTGATAAAGAATACACAATAATAACACAATCAGTAGCACAATCGGTTATTTCAACACTTGCTATTACTGTGTTTTGGCATACAACACAATAACTCTTTCTAGTTATTAAAAAGCTAGTAACTTCAGCAAGTTAGCGTGAATTCTTACGTGAACGGGAAACGAATTCAAGCGCAAATTATGCGCTTTATCCCCTTTGAGGGTAAAAATGCGAGGAAAGATGATCCAGCGCAAGCAGGATCATCTGTGGCCATTTATCTTGATGTGACTTTGTGTCGGCATGGTGGTAGCGTCTATCCACGGCGCTCTTTGATTTGGCGCTGCAAGTTCAGCAACAGTTCCGCTTCCGCTTTTGGCAGCTCACACTCACTCATCAGCTCCTCCAGCCCCGCACCCATTTCAGCCAGTTTAGTGGCACGGCTGTATAAGCGCTGTTCAGGATCAGCGTAAGTGACTTCAGTCAGCTTTTGAGTAAAGCGCTCTTGCTTATCCGCTAGCTGATGCAGTTCGTTGCCTAAGCCAATATAGCCACCACGCAGCTCTTCAAGCGTTTTATCCATGGTTTCAAACTGGCGTCTGGCTGCTTTTAGCAGTACTTCACTGGCTTCAACGCGCCGCAGAGTTAACTGGTGTTGCTGGCGTAAACGCCATGACCCCCACAGTAAACCCAGCAGAATAACGCCCTGTACGCTAAGCAGCGCTATGATTACGATAGTCATTATAAACCGCTCAGATCATCCCACTCATCGTGGGTCAGCAGTTTATTTAAATCAACCAAAATCAGCAGCTCACCTTCACGGTTCGATACACCCTGAATAAAGCGCGAACTCTCATCAGTACCAACACTTGGCGTTTTATCAATTTCAGAGGTGCGCAGATAGACCACTTCTGCCACGCTATCTACCAGAATACCGATCACCTGTTGTTCGGTTTCAATGATCACAATACGGGTATTGTCAGTAATCACATTCGGGTATAAACCAAAACGGGCACGAGTATCAATCACCGTCACCACATTGCCACGCAGGTTAATGATGCCCAGCACATAGGCCGGTGCACCCGGTACCGGAGCAATTTCGCTGTAACGCAGCACTTCACGCACCTGCATTACATTCACGCCGAAGGTTTCATCCCCCAACTTGAAGGTCACCCACTGCAATACCTGATCGCGCTGACTGCCTGATTCCATCGTTTTGATGTGGCTCATGTTCGGTTCCTCAACCTGTTTTCTTACTATTTTTTTATTTCGGGATGCGAGAAAAATCGGCGCCCTGAGTAATAAAGTAGGGTGTACTAATCTCTTAAATATACCGCTCTCTTAAGATGTAGTGAATCACTTAAGAGAGAGGCTCGATGACGGTAAGCAGGCTAAACTGCGCCCATTTCCGTTAAAATATACGGGCCTATTTTACTCAGCGGCAAAATTTCGCTGGCAATACCGGCTTTAACTATTGCTTGCGGCATACCGTATACCACACAACTCTCTTCATCTTGCGCCCAGAGGGTTGCACCTTGTGCGTGCAACAACATTGCGCCATCACGCCCATCAGCACCCATACCGGTCAGTACCACGGCCAAAACTTTGTCTTTATATTGGCGCGCACAAGATGCAAAGGTGATATCAACGCAAGGCTTGTAATTCATGCGTTCGCCACCTTCGAGAATACGAATACGCATAGACCCTGGGCGGCCATCAAGCACCATTTGCTTACCACCTGGAGCCAGATAAGCCACACCAGCCTGCAACAGATCGCCATCAGCGGCCTCTTTGACACTGATTTGACACAGGTTATTTAAGCGGGCAGCAAACGCGGCAGTAAACGTGGCCGGCATATGCTGAATCAGTAAAATAGGCTGTGCAAAGTTGGCCGGAAACTGGGTCAGCAAATTTTGCAATGCCACCGGCCCGCCGGTTGATGTGCCAATTGCCAGTAATTGATAACTTTTGCCGCTGCGACGCGGGTGAGCATTACTGCGCGGCGAATGTGGCACCGATAGTACTCCACGTGCCGTGCTACCTTGGGCAACCTGTCCGCCTACGGTACCGGCAAGTGATGATGCAGCCCCCGCAGCCCCAACAGACGGTTTCTGACCCGCGCCAAATGGCGTACGCGCCGAATTCACTGCCGGAGCGGTTGATGCTGCAGCCGGGCGTTGCGCAGGCAAACGCCGACGACGGGCAATCGAGATCACCCGCTGTTGCAGCACCGCGACGGCCTCTTCCCGATCACGGGCAATATCCTCAAATTTTTTCGGCAAAAAGTCAGCCGCACCGGCATCAAGCGCATCAAGTGTCGCTTTTGCCCCTTCGTGGGTCAGCGAAGAGAACATCAATATCGGGGTTGGGCTGACACGCATAATAGCGCGCGCAGCATCAATACCGTTCATCACCGGCATTTCGATATCCATGGTGATCACGTCGGGCTTCAATTGCTGCACTTTCTCAAGCGCGTCACGGCCATTGCTTGCGGTATCAATCACCTCTATTCGCGGATGACTGTTGAGGATCTCACTCACACGACGGCGAAAAAATACCGAGTCATCCACCACCAACACTTTGATACTCATTATGCCTCTACTTATTATTCTCTGTCGGGCAACCTTGCCGGCATCTTTTATGCTTATTGGCGGTATCGGCCTGAACCGCGACCGCCATCATGATTATCGGCCGGTATAGTGTTTCAGCAGACCGGGAACATCGAGGATCAGAGCAATACCACCATCACTGGTGATGGTAGCTCCCGCCATACCCGGCGTACCCTGTAGCAGCTTGTCGAGTGCTTTGATCACCACCTCTTCCTGACCAATCAAGGTATCGACCACAAAGCCAATTCGCTGATGTGCTATCTGGACAATGACGACATGGCCAAATTGCGGTCTTGGTTCGCTGCTCTGTGTTTTGTCCAACCAGTCTTGCAGATAAAACAACGGAATGGCTTTATTCCGCACTATGGTGGTCAACTGCCCATCAACTTTATTGGTGCGGCGCAGATCAAGGTGGAATATCTCATTCACACAGGCCAACGGCAGTGCAAATGTCTGTTCGGCAACGCCTACCATCAGGGTCGGCAAAATAGCCAGCGTCAGTGGCACTTTGATTTCTAAGCGTGTACCGCGCCCTTGTTCGGAATCGATATGAATTGCGCCGTTGAGTTTGGTGATACTGGTTTTCACCACATCCATCCCAACACCGCGCCCCGAGATATCGGAGATCTCTTTTTTAGTTGAGAAACCGGGGGCAAAAATCAGGGCATAAGCTTCGCTATCACTCAGCCGTGCTGCAGTCTCTTCATCCATCATGCCGCGATTGACCGCGATGCTGCGCAGTTTGTTGGCATCCATTCCCGCGCCATCATCTTCGATAATCAGCAGGATATGATCCCCCTCTTGCGAGGCGGAAAGACGTACTGAGCCTTGTGCCGGCTTACCCGCCTGCTGACGAACATCAGGCATTTCAATGCCGTGATCAACGGCGTTGCGTACCAGATGGACCAGCGGATCGGCCAGTGCCTCAACCAGATTTTTATCCAAATCAGTATCTTCACCGCTCAGTTCAAGCTGTACCTCTTTTTTCAGGCTGCGAGCCAGATCGCGCACCACGCGTGGGAAGCGACCAAAAACTTTACGGATGGGCTGCATGCGGGTTTTCATTACCGCGCCTTGCAGATCAGCCGTGACCACGTCAAGGTTGGCGCAGGCTTTTGCCATCTCTTCATCTTCGCTATTCAGCCCCAAACTCACCAGACGATTGCGCACCAGTACCAGCTCACCCACCATGTTCATGATTTCGTCGAGTGTTTTGGTATCAACCCGCAGTGTTGTTTCGGCTGCGGTAGCATTTTTAACCGCCTGAGGCGGCACGCTGTTGCCGGAAGATTGCACGATAGCGGTAGGTACGGCAGCATGAACCTCTACGATATGAGCCGGTTCGCTGTGTGCTGCTGCCGGTAGCGGATGTGCCGATTCGGATGCTTTTGCAACTACCCCACCCAGCACCGGCCCTTTACCTATGCCGTGCAGATCATCAAGCAGACTCTCAAATTCATCATCGGAAATCGCATTAGATTCTGTTGCTGATTTAGGTGCAACAGCGGGCACTGCAATATTGTTTGGCGCTTGACCTACACCGTGTAGATCATCAAGCAAGCGCTCAAATTCATCATCTGAAATGCCTTCGCTTTCTGAACCGTTAGCACTGCTTGTTGATGCAGTGTCTGGCTGAAATGTTGGCACGACAGGTGCTGGGCTTGCTTTTTTTCCGGCTGATGTTATGACATCAGACTCGGCAGAACTGGCTACGAGGTTACCAAGCGCATCAGGTGTTGGCGATTGCCCAACACCGTGCAGCACATCAAGCAGGCTTTCAAACTCATCATCAGAGATATCATCCAACCCAAACTGACGATCAGCCAGTAGACCACCCGCACTCCCATGAGATGTGCTGGTATTGGATGAGTTCGCGGGTGATAAGCTCGCGGCGGCTATATGACGGGTATTGTCAGCCGATACGGCATATAGCTCTGTTTTTATTGCAGACTGCGCACTCGCAGCAATCTCAACATCAAGGGTGGATTCAGGATCACACAGCTGATGCAATTCATGCAGCAATGCCGGAGCGGCAGGCTCAGGTTCATCGCCTTGCTGAATCTGCTGAAACTGGGCGACCACGGTATCAAGTGCCAGTAAAATGACATCCATCAGATTGGAGTCAATACTGCGCTTGCCGTTACGCAGCACGTCAAACACATTTTCTGCGCCGTGACAGGTATCAACCAATGCGGTTAATGAAAGAAAACCGGCACCCCCTTTCACGGTATGAAATCCGCGAAAGATAGCATTGAGCAGCTCTTTATCATTGGGTTGTTGCTCAAGCTCAACCAATTGTTCTGATAACCGTTCAATAATTTCACCGGCTTCAATCAGAAAATCGTGCAGGATCTCTTCATCTAATTCAAAACTCATCACTTACTCCTGAACATGGCGCAGACGCGGGGCGGCTTGGTAGTTAAAATCCTAAGCTAGAGAGCAGATCGTCAACATCATCTTGGTTTTGCACCACATCACTGCGCTTTTCACGATCATGAATCGGCCCTTCGGCACTGATCGCTTTTTCACGGGTGATCTCTTCGTGTTGCTCGTTTTCCGGCATACCGAACGATTTCATGATGGTGATCAGGTGCTGCTCAACTTCGCCCACCAGCCCTGTCACGCGGCGGATAATCTGACCGGTCAAGTCTTGAAAGTCTTGCGACATCAGGATTTCAGTCAGTTGCGTGCGCAGCTGATCACTCTGTTGCTGGGTCAGTTTTAGAAAGGTATCAAGTTCGATACAGAGCGTTTTAAACTCGCCCAACTCCATTTCACGGTTAAACAGTTTCTGCCAGACCGGTAAAATAGCTTCAATCTGTTGTGCCAGACCATCTGCAATCGGAAACGCAGCATCAACCGCATCCATGGTGCGGTTTGCCGCACTCTCTGTCATGCTGACCACATAGTTCAGGCGGCCTTGTGCATCAGGCAACTCCTGCTGTGTCAGCTGATTTAAACGCGGGTCAAGCTTAAATTCAGACAGCCCACTGTGTAGCACGCGGGTCACTTTTCCGATTTCGTTAAACAGGGTGTTATAGTTATTGGCGGCCAGCGTGGTGAGAACCTGGTTAGCCTCATCTTGCTGGCCAGCTTCAAGTAAACTCACCAATTCTCGGGCTTGTTCAAGGGTGATCATTGATCTCTTCCGTTTTATGGCGCTGTCACTGTGCATCCGCAGCGTTACTGCATCCGTACAAAAATTTTGTCGAGTTTCTCTTTCAGTGTTGCAGCGGTAAACGGCTTAACGATATAACCGTTTACACCCGCTTGCGCCGCTTCAATGATCTGCTCACGCTTGGCTTCTGCGGTGACCATCATCACCGGTAAATGACATAAATCTTCATCAGCGCGGATCACTTTTAGCAGGTCAATCCCCTGCATGCCGGGCATATTCCAGTCGGTCACCACAAAGTCAAAATTGCCACCACGCAGCATCGGTAATGCCGATGTGCCGTCATCCGCTTCATGTGTGTTGTTGAATCCTAAATCGCGCAACAGATTTTTAATGATGCGTCTCATCGTGGAGAAGTCGTCAACGATCAGGATTTTTATCTCTTTGTCCAAAGGAGCCTCCGGTGAGGTTTTACTGGCTAAATAGGGTGGAATTTACACTGTTGACCATGCCTGTAATTTGGCACGTAAACGGTGCATCGTCTGGCTGAGAATCTGGCTGATACGGGATTCACTGACTCCCAGTACCGCGCCGATCTCTTTTAAATTCAGCTCTTCATCATAATAAAGTGACAAAATCAGGGCTTCGCGCTCAGGGAGTGTGCGAATAGCATCGGCCAGCGCTTGCTGGAAATTCCCCTCTTCAACGCCCTGAAAAGGCAAGTCTTGATGGCGAGCCTCCGGTGCAAAAGCGATATCTTCAGGCACGCCCAGATCATCAAAACCGATAATCCGCCCGCCGTTCACATCCTGCAGCATCTGGTGATAGACATCAGCCGATACCTGCAGATAGTCAGCCACTTCGCTGTCGCGCGGGTTACGCCCGAGCTGCTTTTCAAGCTGGCTAATCGCTTCGGTAATGCTGCGGCTGTTGCGGTGCACTGAACGGGGGATCCAGTCACCACGACGGATCTCATCGAGCATTGCCCCGCGAATACGGATACCGGCATAGGTTTCAAAACTTGCCCCTTTGCTAGCATCGTAATTTTGGTACGCTTCAAGCAGGCCTATCATGCCAGCCTGCACTAAATCTTCCAGCAATACGCTGGCAGGCAAACGCCCAAGTAGATGGCAGGCGATGCGTTTGACCAGCGGCACATAGCGCATCAGTTCGCTATCGCGATCCTGACACTGGCGATAGGCAAGAGTTTTACTCACCGCGCTCCTCCCTTAGACTAATCGGCCGACGCAGCAAGCGTTCGACAAAAAACTCGAGCTGCCCGTTCGGATGGTTCGGCGTAGGCCATGTACGAACCCGATTTGCTAAAGTGTTCAGGGCTAGTGCAGCCGGTGATTGTGGATAGGCTTCCACAACGACCTGCTGTTTACGTACCGCTTGCCGCACGTGATCATCGAGCGGAATACAGGCCACCAGCTCTAAATTGGCATCGAGAAAACGCTCGGTGACACTGCTCAGTTTACTGAATAGCTCAAGCCCTTCCCGATAACTCAGCACCATATTCACCACAATTTTAAAGCGTGAAATACCGTGCTGACGGTTCAAAATCTTGATCAGCGCGTAGGCATCGGCAATCGAGGTTGGCTCATTGCACACGGTGATCAGCACATCCTGTGCAGCTTTCGAGAAGCTCATCACCATGTCGGAGATACCTGCTGCGGTATCAATCAGCAACACATCCACCTGATCTTGCAGCGCGCTAAAAGCGCGGATTAATCCGGCATGCTGCGCGGCTGAGAGATCGGTCATAGATTGTGTTCCAGATGAAGCCGGAATCACTTTCAGCCCATATGGCCCTTCGACAATGATATCGGCCAACTCACAAAGCCCAGCCAGTACATGCGAAAGATTCTTGCCAACCCGCAAACCCAGCAGCAGGTCAACATTCGCCAAGCTAAGATCGGCATCAAAAATCATGACCCGTACCCCTTGGCGTGCCAGCGCGACTGCCATGTTCAGGGTGATATTGCTTTTCCCCACCCCGCCTTTGCCGCCGGTAACGGCAATCACTTTGGTTCGGGCTGGCTGTACTAGGCTACGCAAGCCACTGGCTTGATCGTTCAACACCGCGTTAGTCATAAAAATCTACTGCCTGAGTTAGAGTCCGTTCTTTCACTCGTCCAAAAATGCTGAGTAGAGGTGTGCTTATCCAGCAATTCTGCCGCCCGATTCACTAAATATTGCTGGTTAGCGATACGGATATCTTCCGGTACGCGCTGACCATCGGTGATATAACTGATCGGTAAAGCATTTTGAATTGTGACACTCATCACTTCGCCTAAACTTAAGCTCTCATCCAGCTTGGTCAGAATAGTTCCGGCCAGTGGAATACGGCGAAAATGCTCTACCGTCTCTTGAAGTACGCTGCGCTGTGCCGTAGCTGGCAGCACCAAAAAGTTGCGTATCCGCTCACCTTGGGTCTGCATCAAGGTATTTAACTGCTCGGTTAAGCGCAGATCGCGCTGCCCCATACCGGCGGTATCGAGCAAAATAAAGCGTTTATGTCGCAACTGATACAGTACAGCGGCCAGTTCATCGGCATCTTTAGCTATCCGTACCGGACAGCCTAAAATACGGCCATATGTTGCCAATTGTTCATGCGCGCCAATACGGTAGTTATCGGTAGTGACCAGTGCGATATGCTCTGCACCGTACTCCATGGCATACAGCGCCGCGAGTTTGGCAATGGTGGTGGTTTTCCCTACGCCGGTTGGGCCAATCAGCGCAACTACACCACCGCGTTTAAGCAGATCATCTTCGGAAATGGTCAGCTGCTCTTCGAGCAAGGCCAACACCAGTGACCAGGCTTCAGCCAGACCGGTATTTTCAGGGATATAGCAGATCAACTGCTCAGAGAGTTCGGCCGGAAAGCCCATTTTCAGTAAACGGTCAATCAGCATTGCACGTACCGGCTCTTTACGCTCCATCTCTTGCCACATCAGATTAGAGACCTGATGTTCGAGCAAGCGGCGTATCGATGACATTTCAGCGCGCATCTGTTCGATAGCACGGTGGTTCTCGTGTGAACGCGAGCGTGAGCGGGTTGAGTTGCTACTGTGCGCCTGAACCTTGGAAGTTTGCGGCTGACGCTTGGCCTGCGGTTGTTCGCTTATGCCATCGTGACGCTGACGTTGCTGACGCGCAAGCAGAGCACTGAGCGAGTCAGCCGGAGGTTTTTGCACATCCGTACGGGGAGCTATGCCCTCAACAATCTGGTGATGACTGTCAGGTTCAGCGCCGGTCGCAGTACCGCCTGCCGACGCTACACGGTTTTCCGGAAGTAGATAAGATGATGCACCACGTAATCCGCTGCGCGGAGCAGAGGAAACTGGCTTATCTTCCGCATTTGCAGAAAAAGAGAGCGGGTTGGCCGGCTGCGCAGATAGTGCTGAAGTACCGCTCTGCTTCTCTTCCTGAATCCGCTTACGAGCCGCTGTCAGTTGTACTACCAGCTCACGCTTGATCGCTTCATCTTCCTCGGCACGGCTGACAGGTGCAGGTGAAACCGCATCATCAAATGCGGCAACAATTTCAACACCGCCTTCCACTTTTTTGTTCGACATGATGACCGCATCCGGCCCCAGATGATCTTTAACCTGATCGAGCGCTTCACGCATGTCTTTGGCAAAAAAACGTTTGATTTTCAACACTGGCCCCTGACGGCGTTATCGACCGACTGAATTAACAATGCGGATCTGTTTATCATCCGGTACTTCCTGATAAGAGAGTACCCGTAAGCTGGGTATAGCATTTTTAACAAAGCGCGCCATAGTTGAGCGCAATACCCCGGAGGTAAGCAGAACTGCCGGCTCACCCTGCAGCTCTTGCTCTTGTGCAGCCTGCAGCATTGACTGCTGTAAACGTTCGGCCAATCCGGGTTCAATACCGCCCGCATCACCGCCTGCTGCCTGCATGGTCTTATGCAACATCTGTTCCAGTTCAGGAGCAAGGGTGATCACCGGCAGCTCAAGGCTGTTGCCGTTGATCTCTTGCACTATCATCCGGCGCAGAGCAATACGAACGGCGGCAGTTAATACATCGGGATCTTGGCTGCGCGGCGCATACTCGGTTAACGTTTGAACTATGGTGCGGATATCACGCACCGGAATAGCTTCACTGAGCAGGTTTTGCAGTACTTTCACCACCGTACCGAGTGGTAACGTGTCGGGCGAGAAGTTCTCAATCAGTTTCGGCGCGCTACGTGAGAGCATTTGCAGCAGATTTTGCACCTCTTCATGACCAATCAGCTGCGAAGCGTGGTTAATCAAGATCTGGCTGATATGAGTGGCCACCACGGTGGCAGCATCAACCACGGTATAGCCAAGCGCTTGGGCGTGCTCACGACGATCGGGTGTTATCCATACTGCCTCCAGCCCAAAAGCGGGGTCACGCGTGGCCTGCCCCTCAATGTTGCCAAATACCTGACCGGGGTTAATCGCCAGTTCGCAATCATGGCGAATTTCAGCTTCACCGTAATTTACACCCATCAGCATGATGCGGTAGGTGCTAGGTTGCAGTTCCAAATTATCGCGAATATGTACCGAGGGAAGCAGAAAGCCCAGATCTTGCGATAGCTTCTTACGTACCCCTTTAATTCGTTCTAACAACTCACCGTTCTGGCCACGATCAACCAGCGGGATCAGGCGATAACCCACCTCAAGCCCGATAATGTCAATCGGCTGTACATCATCCCACGAGAGATCTTTTTGCGGAGCAGGCAGCGCATCGGGTGTGGTATTGGCGGTATTTTCAGCCTGTTTAGCCTGCTGCTTTTGCTGCTCAAGTCTCCAGTACACCACACCGGCAAATACCAGTGCCAATGACAAAAAAGCCAGATGCGGCATGCCGGGCACGATACCCATCACAAACAAAATGCCAGTGGCAATCATCAGTGATTTCGGGTTACCGGTCATCTGCTCGACCAGCTGATCCCCCATGTTCTCGGCACGGTTTTGCCGTGTAACCATAATCGCGGCAGCTATCGACAGCAGCAGCGAGGGGATCTGAGCAACAAGACCATCACCGATAGTCAGCAGGGTGTAAATGGCCAGCGCTTCATCAACCGACAGCCCGTGCTGCATCATGCCGATAAAAAATCCGCCGATAATGTTGATAAACAAGATCATGATCCCGGCGATAGCATCACCTTTTACAAACTTTGATGCACCGTCCATCGAACCGTAGAAATCTGCCTCACGGGTAACCTCTTCACGGCGGATACGCGCCTGATCTTGGTCAATCAACCCCGCATTCAAATCGGCATCAATCGCCATCTGCTTTCCGGGCATCGCATCGAGCGTAAAACGGGCGCTGACTTCAGATATCCGCCCAGCACCTTTGGTGACCACCATGAAGTTGATGATCATCAAAATCACAAACACCACAATACCGACCGCATAGTTACCGCCGATCACCACATTACCAAATGATTCAATCACTTGTCCGGCGGCTTCCGGCCCATTGTGCCCTTCAAGCAGCACCACCCGCGTTGAGGCCACGTTCAGTGCTAAACGCAGCAAAGTGGCAATCAGCAGCACGGTTGGGAAGGCGGCAAAGTCGACCGGTTTTAAGGTATAAACCGAGACCATCAGCACCACCAGCGCCAGTGCGATGTTAAAGGTAAAAGCCATATCCAGCAGCATTGGCGGCATCGGCAATACCACCATCGCCAGCGTTGCCAGCACCAGTGCAGGTGTGCCTATCCCCTGTAAGCGCTGTAATTTTTCTGTCGGAAATTTTGCTAGTGCTGCTTGGAAGCTCATGAACAATAGACCTGATCGCATGCCACTGGTCACTCAGCCCTGATCGCATTTTTCACGCCGCCCCTCACCAACCGATGATAAAAGCAGAGTGACAGTAATTTGGCTGAATACCGTCAATATCACGTAACAAAGCAATATAAGTGCCAATCGCGGTAGTTAGGTGGCCAATCGCAG
Source organism: Plesiomonas sp. ISS29 (assembly GCF_056522795.1). Lineage (NCBI taxonomy): Bacteria > Pseudomonadati > Pseudomonadota > Gammaproteobacteria > Enterobacterales > Enterobacteriaceae > Plesiomonas > Plesiomonas sp. ISS29. The sequence continues at coordinate 1,452,163 of NZ_JAWRZQ010000001.1, read as the reverse complement.
CAGGAAGGCGATGTAGCACAAAAATTTGCGAGGCAGATTAAGTGCGCACATGCTTAGAGGGATAACACACTCTCTTGGAAATGGGGTGAGTTATCCCCTATTTTTACTTACACAAGAAGTCAGACCCAACAACGCTTGGGGTAAAGGGATATCAGCGTTGCAGATCATCAGGGATAGGTAAGGTTTCTGGTAAAGGGACTGGGCGGCGGAAGGTTCGGCCGGCCTGATACTGGCGCAACTGAAACACGTATGCCAGCACTTGGGCAACGGCCATAAATAGCCCGTCGGGAATCGGCTGCTCCAGCTCTGCGCTATGGTACAGCGCCCGTGCCAGCGGCGGCGCGGCAACAATCGGAATATCATGCGCATTGGCAATTTCGCGGATTTTCATTGCCATCATATCCACCCCTTTGGCCACCACCACCGGCGCTTTATCTTTATCGCGCTGATAACGCAGGGCAACCGAGAAGTGCTCGGGGTTGGTAACGATAACATCAGCGGTTGGCACTTCACCCATCATGCGGCGGTTGGCCATTTCACGCTGTAACTGGCGAATCCGGCCCTTAATTTGCGGGTTGCCTTCGCTGTTTTTGTACTCCTCTTTCAGCTCTTGCTTAGTCATCATCAGTTTTTTCCCGTGATTCCACAGCTGATACGGCACATCAATTGCCGCTACCAGAATCAGGGTGCAACTGAGCAGCAGAACAAACCACAACAGAGTATCTACCGCATGGATCATATTCTGCGGGAAGGATTCCATACTCAGCTGCGCCAGATCATCACGTGTATTAAGCAATAAACGCCATGTAGTGATGCCAAGCAGTAAAATTTTGAGGATAGATTTTCCCAGCTCAACCCAGCTCTGCATCCCAAACATGCGCTTAAAACCCGACATTGGGTTGAGTTTGTTAAACTTAGGCATCATGGCTTCTGCCGAGACGTTAAAACCACCAATCAGCGATGCACCCAGAATAGAGGCCACAAACAACAGCAGTAAAATCAGGCTGAAAGAGGGAATAATTGACAACAGGGCTTTGCCGGCAATGGTGAGCAGAGCATCGGCATCAAACACTTCATCACGGGTGAAGCTGAACAGCCGGTGCATCATGTTGGCCAGCGCAACCGCCAGTTTTTGTCCGAACCAAAGCAGTGCCACAGAGCCGGTGACCAGCACAATCACGGTGGCGAACTCACGCGAGCGGGCAACTTGCCCTTTTTTGCGGGCGTCGGCTAACCGTTTCTCAGAGGCCTGTTCACTGCGCTCCTGCCCGTCAGACTCGGCCATCAGAGCCCTGCTTACGGTAATTTACCAGCATGTTGCGGATGAACCCCAAGGCAAAAACAGCGACAGAAAATCGATAAAAAAGAGAAAAATATCTAGGGGAAAGAGCACAAATCATGCGGTTATCCCCCCGAACAAGACAGGTTAAGCAGAGTGCACATATCGTTCACCGCCAGCCGCCAGTAGATATTGTAGTGGCGCGGAAATGCCGAGAGCAAAAACCACAATGAAAATAATCCACACAATAGGATGATACCAAAACCCAGACTGTAAACATTGAGCTGCGGCGCGGCGCGGTTCATGATCCCCATAGCAATGTTGACCGTTAACAGTGAGATTATCGCCGATAACGACATGCTTACCGCACCCAAAAAGAGCGTGCCAAACCACTGTGCCAGCAGGCGGTAGCCATCGGGCGTAATGCCAGACTCCCCCACCGGCAGGGTGCTAAAACTGCGCACCAGCATCTCTATCATGATCAAATGCCCATCGAGGGTCAGAAATACCAGCAGTGTCAGCATCATGTAAATCTGCCCGAGCAGCGGTGTGCTCTGACCGCTGGCAGGATCGACCATTGAGGCAAAGCCAAGGCTCGACTGCATACTGATGATTTGCCCGAGGATCACAAAGGTCTGGCTGACAAATTGTGAGAGCATGCCAATAGCAACACCAATGGCAATTTGCTGCGCAGTAATCACCACACTAGCAAAGCTAAATAGCGCAATATCTTGTGGCATAGCGGGAATAGAAGGTAATGCCACAAGGGTAATGGCGACAGCTAACAGTAGCCTGACTCGGGCAGAAACAAAGGCGGCACCGATGGCGGTCATCGTCATCAACATGCCGGCAATTCGGGCAAACGGCCATAAGAAGCTCGCCCAAAATTGCAGCACTGTGTCTGCCGCCAGTGTCATCAGCGGATCACCCGTGGGATCTCATCAATCATGCTGAAAAAGAAATCCATCAGCTGGCTGGTCATCCAGTGGCCAAGAAAAATCAGTGCCAGCAGCGTCACGACCAACCGGGGCAAAAAGCTCAATGTCTGCTCATTGATTGAGGTGGCTGCCTGAAATACCGCCACCAGCAAACCAATCAGCAATCCGGGCACCATGATCACAGATACCAGCAACAATACTCGGAATAGAGCATGTTGGAAGATCTCGACAAACGATTCTGGTGACACTGTGTGCTCCCTGTTATAAAAAACAGCTGCTGATGAACTGTTGTGAACGAGCCGCTATGAGCGAACGATAGCTAATGAAGATTAACGCTGATTAACGCGGTTATACACCAAGCCACGAGGGAAGTCAGAGACCAAAACTGCCCGCTAATGTGCCCAACACTAAACTCCAGCCATCTACCAGCACAAACAGCATCAGCTTAAACGGCAGCGAGACAATCATTGGCGAAAGCATCATCATCCCCATTGCCATTAGCACACTGGCTACCACCAGATCGATAATCAAAAACGGTAAAAACAGCATAAAACCTATCTGGAATGCGGTTTTCAATTCACTGGTGACAAACGCGGGGATCAGCACTGTCATGCTGACATCCTGCGGGGTATTGAACTGCTGTTTTGATATTTGCACAAAGGTGGCCAGATCACTTTCACGAGTCTGAGCCAGCATAAAAGTATGTAGCGGCTTACCGGCCTCTTCCAACGCTTGCTGCGCGGTTAGCTCTTCACGCATATAGGGCTGCAACGCCTGCTGATTGATCTTATCCAGCACCGGCGACATGATAAACAGCGTCATAAACAGGGTGATGCCGACCAAAATCTGGTTCGAGGGGCTTTGCTGCAAACCAATCGCCTGCCGCAAGATAGAGAGCACCACGATAATGCGGGTGAACGAGGTCATCATAATGACAATAGCCGGTAAAAAACTCAGCATCGTCATTAAGATAAGCACTTGCAGTGACACTGAGTAATCAGCGCCACCGGCAGCATTATTGCTCATAGTGAGTGCCGGAATGCCCGTAGCACCGCCTGCGCTTGCCAGTGCCTGCGGAACGACCACAAATAATAGGCTCATCCCCAACAAGTAAGGTTTGCCTAATCGCTTTGCAAAAGCGCGATACAGCCACGGTATTGCTCGCGATGCAATATGGCCTAAAGAGGTGCTGCGCAAAGTGATCGGAAAAACAGAAGACTCAAGATCGCTCATCTGACTCACTTTGATGCTTGGCGTGAAAAGAAGTTGCTGCCGAATCTGAGGCCGCGTTTCTGTTGGCAGCCGGTGCAGTACCACTCACCCGACTTTGCATAGCTGCCCGCAGTTGTTGAGCAAATCCGCCGCGTGGGATAATTGTTGCCGTTGCCGCTGTGGTTGCAACAGCACTGCTTGTTGCAGCGCTACAATTTTCCGATTGTCCGTTTTCCTGTGCGGCTGAATTAAGGGTACTAAGCAGTGAAATATTCTGCGGCGTAACGCCTATCAGCAAACGTTGCCCTTCCACATTCACAATCAGCAGGCGTTCACGCTGGCCCAGCGCCTGTTGCTGCTCAATCTGGATACTGCCTTTACTGTGAAACGGCAGACGAAGCCGTTTTGCCAGCCAGCCCAGACCGATAATCAGCGCCAGTACCAGCAGCAGTGACAGCAATGCCATGCCAATACTCACCGGCGGCTGACCGGCAGAGGTCAATGTTGCCGAGTTTGCCGCAACGGGCGCGGCAAACAGAGGATGTGTAAATACAGCGGCGAGTAACAGCACTCGTCGCGATAGCCACCGACATGAAGAGACGATCACCGACCGATTCGGCGTGTAAAAAATCCTAAACATAGACTATTTAAGCTTCTTGATGCGTTCGGTTTGGCTGATGACATCGGTCAGACGGATACCAAATTTATCATTCACTACCACAACTTCACCGTGAGCAATCAGTATGCCATTGACCATAACATCGAGCGGCTCTCCGGCGATACGTTCCAACTCAACCACTGAGCCTTGGTTCAGTTGCAGCAGATTGCGGATGCTGATCTGGCTGCGCCCAACTTCCATCGAAATCGTCACCGGAATATCGAGAATACTGTCAAGACGTTTGCGCTCCGAGGCGTTCATAGCCAGGCTATCATCACTCAACTCTTCCAGCTCGGCACGCTTTATAGGGCTATTAGCCTCAGCATCATCACCCACCCCGTTAGCCCACTGTTCGGCCAGCAGGTCTTGATCTGTTGTCATGTCACTCATCGTCTAGCACCACAATTTCATCAAGTAATTTATCGTTATCTCGGATCAACGAGAGTTCACTTTTCATCACCTCAGGGCGTTTTAGCCGCTCGGTAATTTTTAACGCCAGATTCTCATTGGCCTGCCCTAATTTCGCGCGAAACGTTGGCAAATCTTCCACATATACCAGCAGGTTTTCCGGCATATCCACCGGAATAATGTCACCCGCACGCATATTCATCAGATCGCGCAGTGGCAAATCAACATCGAGTAGCTTGGCGCGCAGATCAACGTTGATCTCCATGATCTCTTCACGCAGCGCCTTGCCCCAGCGCATATCGGTATCACTTTTATCACCCTGAACACCGGCATCGAGCAATTCACGAATCGGTTCAAGCATCGAATACGGCATCGCGATATGAATATCACCACCGCCACCATCGAGTTCAATATGAAATGAATTGACCACTACCACTTCGGTCGGGCTGACAATATTGGCCATCGCGGGGTTAACTTCGGAGTCAAGATATTCAAACTCGATCTCCATGACCGGCCCCCACGCCTCTTTGTAGTCACCGAAAATCAGCTTAAGCAGCATCTGAATAATCCGGCGCTCGGCAGGGGTAAACTCACGCCCCTCAACTTTGCTGGGAAAACGGCCATCTCCGCCGAAAAAGTTCTCTACCAGAATAAAAACCAGCCGGGCTTCAAGCGTGATCAGCGCCGTGCCTTTTAACGGGCGAAAACGCACCATATTCAGGCTGGTCGGCACAAACAACGTGTGCACATATTCACCAAACTTCAGCATCTGCACGCCATTAATCGACACTTCTGCCGTACGGCGCATCATGTTAAACAGGCTGATCCGCATATGGCGGGCAAAGCGTTCATTGATCAGCTCAAGGGTCGGCATCCGTCCGCGGACAATGCGGTCTTGAGATGAGAAATCAAAAGCTTGTATTCCCCCTGCGCGCACAGGCTGCGGGGAGTCTTCCGGTACATCATCAACCCCGTGTAATAACGCGTCGATTTCATCTTGGGATAGGATATCGCTCACAGGGTCACCCTACTGAATTACTGCATAACATAACTGGTTAACAAAATTTGCTCGACTGCCGGAGTTTTCAGCAGCTTTTGCAAGGAGTCTCGTACCTCTGCCAGCGCTTGTGCGCGCAGCGCTTCACGGCTGCGCGGATCACGCCACTGTTCTGTGGTCGCGGTTGCAAATGAGGTGAGGATCTGGCTCTCAATCAACGGAAGATTAGCCTGTACCAGCGCTTGATCGGTTTTATTGCGTACCAAGAGCTGAACACGGATCTCAACTAACCGATCGCGCGATTCACCCAATACATTAAACACAAACGGGCGCGAGGTGTTTACATACAACGCCATCGTACCCAGTGCCGGAACAAAATCGGCTTTAAATGCACTCTCTTTGGCAGGTTTATCGGACAGATAGAAATAACCGCCGACCAGCGCAGCCAGCAAAATCACAACAACAACAGCCAGCATGATTTTCTTTCGTTTTTGAGTACCGCCGCGACGCTGACCATCGAGCGTAAGGTTTTCTGCCATTGTCTCTAATCCTGATCTGTTCTGACGAAGGCTCTACGCCTCCATTTACGGGTAATAATATTTACGGGTAATCATCAACAATGCCGTATATTCAACTATGCAAAATCATTAATTATGCGTAGTAATCAACCTGATAAGGTGAAATGGATACCGCTTTTTGTAGCAATGGTTCAGTTTCAGCATCACCCGTTGCATGCAAAACCTGCGCTTGCGCTGCCTGATCACCACTTCCAGCCTGCCCACCACGCGCCTGTTGATCCTGTGCCTGACCTTGTTGCTGTATCTGCGTCTGGCCAAGCACTACGCCCTGCTGCGCGAGCATCTCGCGCAAACGCGGAAGTGTCTGCTCCAGCAATTCACGCGCCTGCGTGTTGTGTACGGTAATACTGACCTGCGCCTGATCCTGATTTAACTGCAATTTAATCTGCAAATTACCCAGTTCAGGGGGATCAAGCCGGATTTCCACCTTATCCAGCTTACGGTTAAGCAAGAATTGTACCTGTTCATGCAAAACCTGCGCACTTTGTTCAGAATTACGCAGCGGTAACGGGGTATTCGGGGCCTGAACATGTTCAGGTATCCGTGCTGACGCTGCGTTTTGCTGGCGCAATGCAGCCAGTAAATCGTGCCCCTGAGCAGGCAGCGTAACCACAGCGTTTTCATTTCCCATCGCGCTAAGTGCGCTTAACCGTGATAACCGATCTGCCGAATGTGTACTCTGGTCAGCCGATTTTTGCTGACTATCTTCGGTAAATAACAGCGCACTGTGCCGCGCCAGATCGATTTCAGTATGCAGCTTACTAGCACTGTCAGCCCGCAATGCCATTTTTTCCGAACGCGCGTCAGCAGACTGCTCTTTTTCGGTGGATAGAGCCTTTGTAGACAGATCTTCTGTAGATAAAGCCTCTGTCGATTGTGCATCTCCGTCCACGCCTTGTGCGCTGCGACTTGCGGCCAGTGCTTGATCAACAAGCCCCATCGCGCCGGCTTTTCCGGTACTGTTGACGGTATCCTGACTACTTACGGTATCCGTATCACCACGGCTGCTAGAGCTGGCAATAGGTGATTGCAGAGCCTTACGGCTAGCATCGAGCTGCTGCAACCACGGGTCATCCTGTGCATTGATCATGCTGCTAGGCAGTACAGAACCGCCTCCCGTACCACTTACCAGAGCACTGGCATTATTGGCTGCAGAGCTACCTTCCGACTCTTGTTCCTCGGCAGTTTGTGTCTCAGAGCCTGCCGTAGTTACCTCAGCAGAAAACTGGCTACCCGATGAGTCCGTTTTTGCCGTATTTTCGGGGGATAAAGCCGCTTCCGCGCTGAGCGTTGCCGGCTGCGCACTGTCAGTATCTGGATTGGCTGATTTTTTATCGCTATTTTTTTCTGCCGCTGGCTTATTGCTGGTACTCGAAGACTTTACGGCGCTTGAGTCAGACTGATTCAGGCAATCGGAGAAATCGCGCCCACGCTCGGGCGACGCTGAGGCCGCTGAACCAGATTTTGTGTTACTGCTGCTCGCAGAGTGCTGCGCTGGTACAGAGGGTGAGGCTGTCGGTATCGCACTTAACGTCATCTCGAAATCTCCTTTTTCCGCATACTCTGCCGCTATCACGGTCTGGCTGGCGGTTAACGCCAAGAAATAAACATCCGCAGTGACAATAAATTGACTCAGCGCGCGGTCGCTTTACGCCGCAGTAATTGCTCGGCCATCTCATCATTGAGTTTTTGCTCTTCACGCGCAGCTTTTTGCTGTTTTTGCAGCGCACGTTTTTCCATTAACATCGCCAGTGATTTGTGCTTTTTCTTTGCTTCCAGCCACTGATCGCGCGCCCGATCAGCCTGCTCCTCAAATGAACGGCGGGCATAATTTTGTTTAGTCAGATTCTGATCAAGATGGCCGATAAATTGCTGTAAATGCGTGTACTCATGGGCATTTAACCCTGTTGAACCACGTACCGACAGTTGCTGACAATAATCAAAACGGTAATCATGGATCATATCCATCTGCGCCAGATGGCTGCTCAGTTGCTGACGAGCTTGCGACAAAAAACCCGAGGCGCTCTGCTCTTTTTGTTCAGCCTGCTCTAGCAACAGCTCGAATGCTTTCATCCCGTCACCTTTTCTCTTTATCATTCCCGACGGAGTATCTTGATAACAGGCAGCGTCATCATAGTGATCTGCATGCGTGATCCCCGTGTTTGAATGTCTCTGATATGCATTATCTGCATATCACTCTCTACACATCATCTACACACATCAGCATTTGTTGTGCCACAATTGCCGAACATCGGTTATTTATTGCGCAGGTTATTTATCGTGTGAGTGATTTATCGTGTAAGGTGTTTATTGCGTCGGTTTTATATAGCACTGTGACGGTATTATCCCCCCAGCAGCACCTGTTTTAACTGGCTGACCGACTCATCAAACGGGCAGACCTCTTTCATACGCTGCTGCAGATACTCATCCACCTTCGGTTTGATATCGATAGCTTGATCGACACGCGGATCATTCCCGCGCTGATAAGCACCGATAGCGATCAGATCCTGATTCCGGTTGTAGGTAGCACAAATCTGTCGGACCGCACGCGCCATCAGTTGATGCTCATCACTGGTGATAGACGGCATCACCCGGCTGACCGAGCGCTCCACATCGATGGCCGGATAGTGCCCAGCATCGGCAAGCTGGCGCGACAGCACAATATGGCCATCAAGGATAGCGCGCGAGGCATCGGCAATCGGGTCTTGCAGATCATCACCCTCACTGAGAACGGTGAAAAATGCGGTGATCGAACCTTGCCCATCTGCGCCATTACCCGCCCGCTCGACCAGTGCGGGCAGTTTGGCAAAGACCGACGGCGGATAACCTTTGGTCGCCGGCGGCTCACCCACCGACAGGGCTATCTCACGCTGCGCCTGAGCAAAACGGGTCAGTGAATCCATCAGCAGCAGCACATCCTGCCCCTGATCGCGAAAATACTCCGCCACGGTTAACGCCGTCTGGCAGCCTTTTAGCCGCATTAACGGCGAGGAGTCGGCAGGCGCGGCAATCACCACGGCACGTTGTCGCCCCTCATCACCGAGGATCTCTTCGATGAACTCACGCACTTCACGGCCACGTTCACCAATCAGCCCCACCACCACAACTTGGGCGGTTGTACCACGTGTCATCATGCCTAATGTGACCGATTTACCCACACCTGATCCGGCAAACAAACCAATCCGCTGGCCTTTTCCAACCGTCAGCATGCTGTTGATGGCTTTAATGCCGACATCAAGCACATCGTGAATTGGTTTGCGCTGTAGTGGGTTAATCGGCGCGGCAGAAAAATCGGCACTCTGCTGACAGCGCAATGGGCCAAGCCCATCGAGCGGCCGACCAACGCCATCGATAATCCGCCCTAGCAATTCTGGGCCGACCGGAATACCTTGTTTGCTGATAATGGGTGTTACCCGTGCGCCCGGCAGTACACCGGTCAAGGGTTCGGTCGGCATCAAAAATAGGGTTTCATCACTAAAACCGACCACTTCGGCTTCCATTTCACCGCTGAGGGTCTCTATCATGCACAGGCTACCAACCGAAGCGCGGCAACCCACAGCTTCGAGTGTCAACCCAACAACCCGTACCAGCTTTCCGGCTGCAACCGCACGAGTGCTTAAGCCGCGTAATTGGTAGGCAGACAGACGCTGTTGTAATGCCGATACGGGCAAACTCGGTGGCAAATAGGTAGCAGGTGGGTTCAATTCTGAAGCAGAGTTAGCCGTTTTCATGCATACAACGGCTCATCAGTTGTACGAAGATCGGGTTCTGATAACGAAACAGACTCAGGTTCTGCTGACTCTGGTCTTATTTCATTATTCCCATCAATATGGGTACCCGTACCAAGATCAGTCTCAGACAAAGCCTGTTCCGGCGATACGGCAGGCAGGGTTGCCAGCCGGTTTTGCACCGCCTGTGCGACCGGTTCAACATGTGCATGATTGGTATGGCGGAATTGGCTGATCACCGCAGCAAGGCGATCTTGCATACGAAATTCAACCTGCGAAACATGCTCTCTGACCTGAATATCGCCACGTTGTAAAGTTGGTTTTGCCCGTAAACGCCAGCCGCGTTCGCTAATTGCTTGTGCACCATATAATGACTCTACCCAATGCAAATCATCAGGATGCAACATAATCAACGGTTGTTCTGCGGCAATCGGCAGGGCTGCAATAGCCTGACGCACTGTATCTAGCAGTACCGCCGGATTTTGTGTGACTTCGCAGCGAGTCACCTCTTCGGTCAGTGTCACCAGCATGTCAACTAATTGCAGTTCTAGTTGTTGTTCAATATCGCGCAGCGGTTGATGCAGCGCAGCAATGGTCTGCACCAGTGCATTGACTTGTTCACTGATGTGAACCTGCCCGTCATCAATACCCTGCTGATAACCGCGTTGCTGCCCTTGTACTAGCCCCTCTTGCTGGCCTTTTTCAAAACCAGCCTGATAGCCAAGTGCCTCACCCGCCAGCTTTCCAGCCGCCAACCCCTCTTCGTGGGCGGCCTGCTGGATCTCTGCCAGTGCTTCGGCAGTCAGACCGGGTACGCTGATCTCTTCCTCTTCGCTCTCGGGCTTTTCCCAGCGCACGGTACGGTTGTACCCAAGCGCATTGAGTGTCTGTTCATCTATCGTTTCTTCGCTGTAATCAGGCAGCGGCCACGCAGAAAACCGATCAGCAGTTCGCGGATCAGCACGCAAGTAACGAGCAATCGGGGGCTTATCCATTGGCGTACCTCACGTTAGATAAACTGGTCACCATTGCCGGGGCTATTGATCGCAATCTCACCGGCATCGGCCATCCGGCGAATAATCGCCAGAACTTCTTTTTGTGCCGCTTCAACATCGGCAATCCGCACCGGCCCCATGGCATCAAGATCTTCACGCAGCATTTCCACCGCACGCTTAGACATATTGCGGAATACTTTTTCGCGGATATGCTCATCGGCGCCTTTCAGCGCACGTTGCAGCACATCACTGGCAATCTCACGCAGCAGCAGCTGAATACCGCGATCCTCGACATCCATTAAGTTATCGAACACAAACATCAGATCGTGGATTTGCTGTGCCAGCTCTTCGTCCTGATCGCGCAGTGAATCCATCAGCGGCGATTCGATAGCGGTATCGAAGTAGTTCATGATCTCGGCAGCGGCCTTTGGCCCGCCCATCTTGGCCGACTGAGCACCAGCCTGACCGGCGAACTGTTTCTCCATGATGTCATTCAGCTCTTGCAATGCTGCCGGTTGAACCTCGCTCAAGTTGGCAATACGCATCATCAGATCAAGACGAACCCGCTCGGGGAACTGCGACATAATATTCGCCGACTGATCCGGCTCTAAATAGGCCAGCACAATAGTCTGAATTTGCGGATGTTCATGCTGGATAATGCTGGCAACCTGCCGTGCATCCATCCATTTCAGAGTATCGAGGCCTTTTGAACCGCTCGACATGATGATCTGATCGACCAGATTACTGGCTTTATCCTCACCGAGCGCCGCCACCAGTGCGTTACGCACAAAGTCATGGCTACCCACCCCAATGCTGGTAAACTTCTGAATGTCATCAATAAAACGGCGATGCACCTGTGCAACTTGCTCATGCCCAGGGTCAAGTGTCACGGCCATTTGCCGCCCCAGCTTCTGCACCTGTTTAGGTTCAAGTTTGCTTAAAATACTACCGGCATCCTCTTCATTCAGACTTAATAGCAGAATGGAAGACATCTCTAATCCCGACATACTGTGTGCGGGTACCGCCGCTTTATCCGTCATTATTTTCTAACCAGTATTTGATCACTTGAGTTGCTAAATCAGGCTCATTCGCTGCCAGTGCGCGTACCGCTTTGACCAGATCTTCATCACGGTGCAAATTAGGCAATTCCAGCATGCTGCCGATAGATAAGGTGCTGTCATCCAGATCGCTGCTGAGCAGTTTGAGTTCATCTTCCTGCAACAGATCGCTTTCGGCTTCATCCTGCAACTGCTTATCCAGCTTTGGATTCAGCAGGCGCTGCATGGCTGGGCGCACCAACACCAGCAGCAACACAATCACCACTAGCGCGGCGGAGAGATAACGCACACTCTGGCGGAAGTTTTCACTCTCCCAGAATGGTGGTTCGGTAATTTGAGCCTGTGCATCGGTCGAGGCAAACGGTACTGAAACCACTTCTAGCACATCACCACGAGTAATATTCAACCCCAATCCGCCAATCAGCAGACGGCGTAAATTTTCGATCTCAGCATCATTACGCGCTACCCGTACCGGATTACCCGAATCAGGTGCGGTACCCGGCTTGTAGTCAATCGCCACCGAGACACTCATATTTTTCACCTGGCCACTGGCCTGACGAATGTGCTTGATGGTGGTGTCTACCTCATAGTTACGGGTCGACTCTTTGCTAAAACTCCCTTCGGTAGTTTTATCCCCGTTTTGCAGGCTTTTAACATTTTCAGGAATAGCAGAGTCGGCCGGAGGCTGGTTGCTCAACGCGCCAGGAACGCCTGCCACACCCCGCCCGCGATTGACGTTTTCGCGATTAAACTCGCTACGCATGGTTGGGTTGGCTTGATCAAACTGCTTTTGGGTTTGCTCGGTTTGGGTAAAATCAAGCAATACCCCAACTTCGGCGGTATACGCACCCATCCCCAGTACGGGGATCAGAATTGAGTCAATCTTTTCACGCACCGTTTTCTCTTGCTGGCGCTGTAAGTCAAATTCTCGACGCTGGGCTACCGCACTCGGATCTTGGCTGCCAGAATTGAGCAGGCGACCATTCTGATCGGTCACCGTGACGCGGGTATTACTCAGACCCGGTACGGCAGAGGCAACCACATCAACAATCGAATCAACCTCTTCTTGCGTTAAACTCCGGCCGGCACGCAAGGTCACCATTACGCTGGCACTGGCTTTCGCTTCCTCTCGGATAAATACGCTTTCACGTGGTAAAGCCAGCATCACCTGTGCTTTTTGAATATTCCGAATTTTCTCTATCGCTGATGCGAGCTGGCGCTCACGGCTCAGTTTAAGGCGTTCACGCTCTAAACGCTGTGAAACCCCAAACCCCATATCCTTCAGCAGAATATCATCACCCTGATCTTGGGTTTGATTCAAACCCGCACGCGTTAGCATCAGCTTGGTTTTCTGGTAAGTATCTTGGCTGATTTTAACCGTGTTGCCTTCCAGCGTGTAGGGCACTTTATTCTGATCAAGAAAATCGAGCGTCTGTACCAGCTCTTCGTTGTTATATGTCCCTAACGGACGTAGCTCAGGCTCTTTCGCCCAAAAAAAAGCAAATATTATCAATGCGATACAAATCGCAACTGCAACCACTAAAATCAGTTGCCGTAACCAGTCAACTTGTGACAAAAATTCAAAGCGTGATGATCGTTCGCCCAGGTCAGGGTTTTGCCCTGTACTGTTGGTGGTGATAAGAGTTGCGCCAGAGGTTGCCGCTAACTGTGTGTTTGACTCTGCCATATTTCAACCAATAGCCGTTAAACTGGCATGCTCATGATTTCTTTATAAGCTTCAACCAGCTTATTACGTACTTGCACGGTAGCCTCAAACGCTACTGAGGATTTTTGTCCTGCAATCATCACATCTGACAGCCCAACCGTTCGGTCTCCGGCATCAAAACGTGTGGCCTGTGTATTGGCACTCTTTTGCAGCCCGTTAACATGGTTAATCGCATTTCCCAACAGCGCAGAGAAATCTACCGCACTACTTTGTGCTGTACTGCTTGCTGCCACATTGCCTGCAGAACCTGCTGCATCAAGTGTCATACTGCGCATCTCTTGCTGTATTGCCGATAACTCCATGCTCTTACCTCACCGTCAAAACGCCACAAAAACCACTACATTTGGTGTAACAGGCTCAGTTATGCAAATTAGATACCAGATTAATTTCAGGCGGCTGAACTCTCTTTATTCAGACCATATTTACGCATTTTCTCAACCAATGTAGTGCGGCGCATACCCAACATATCAGCTGCGCGGGCAACCACCCCATACTGAGCCTCAAGCGCCTGACGGATAAGATCGATCTCCAGATCAGAGAGCATCTCTTTGAGGTTCATCCCCTCAGGAGGTAGTGATGCCAGATATTGATCTGCTTCAGCATCGGCAGCCGCATCATCAGGTGCAATCCCCACAGCCTCATTGAAAATCTCATTGAGCACGGCACGTTCGAGCATATCTTGCTCATCACTACTCTGCGCTGAAGATACTGACGAGCCTGCCGGCAATCCGCGATTTGCAGCATTCGCTGACAGAATATTGTTTTCATACGGATAGCAGTTGGTATTAGGCTGGAAATCTGGCACATCAACACTGCGATATTTAGCCGGAAGATGGCTGACATCAACCAGCTCGTCAGGGTACAAAATGACCAGCCGCTCGGTTAAATTAGCCAGTTCACGTACGTTTCCTAACCACGGGTAAGCACACAGAGAATGCAAGGCACGCGGGGTAAAATGGACACTTTTCGCCCCTTCTGCTGTTAGGCGCGAAAGCAACTCTTGCAGCAACAGAGGAATATCTTCTGCCCGATCGCGCAGAGCAGGCACATCAATCGGGAATACATTCAATCGGTAGTAAAGATCCTCACGGAACTCACCTTTGGCGATCATCTCTTCAAGATTTCGGTGGGTTGCCGCAATCACCCGCACATCAGCTTGCAACGTTTTATTGCTACCGACACGTTCAAAAGTGCGCTCTTGCAGTACCCGCAGTAATTTAACTTGCATCGGCATCGGCATATCGCCGATTTCATCTAAAAACAGCGTGCCACCTTCGGCCAGTTCAAAACGGCCTTTACGGGTAGATATCGCACCGGTAAACGCCCCTTTTTCATGCCCGAACAGCTCACTTTCGAGCAATTCGGCTGGAATTGCTCCACAGTTAATCGGCACAAACGGCCCACCGCTGCGCACTGAGTGATAGTGAATATTACGGGCAGCCACCTCTTTACCGGTACCCGATTCACCGAGGATCAGTACATTCGCCTCAGTAGGTGCAACCTGTTCAATTAACCGGCGTACATGCTGTACCGCATGGCTGCGCCCAACAAGGCTACGAAACAGCGTATTTTTACGGGTAATTTGTGGGTAAGAAGCTAAATGCCGCCCAGTAAACTCATAGCAGTGGCGTAACGCTTCGGTCAGTTGCGCATAATTGAGTGGTGCGCATACATCGCCCACATGATTACTGCCGGTATAAAGAGTTGGCTGATGCGATACCGCGCCAAGCTCAGAAAATACAATTACCGGAATATGGTGATTAACGCGCAGAAAATCGATCACCTCTTCGTGCTGGTGAGTGTCAGAAATGCGGCCCAACAGACAGCCCGCCCAGACATGCGACTCAGCGAGAGACGAGTTTACCTCGCACGATGATACGGTGACGCTATCTTGACCAATAAAGTCAAAAATCGTCGTTAGCATTGCGCGACGCTCAAAATCGTCTTCGATCAATAAGAACTTTTGCAATCCAGGCATGATATGAATTTCTATACACCATTGACGTATTTTTTAATAATTGGTAACTATATCAATATATCCTTATGCAATAACATGTATTATTTTCATTTTTTGCTATTTTCGTGATCTATTTGGGCAAATACACATTTAGAAACACTCACAGCGCTTAAGTGCTCAAAAAAAGACCAGCCACGTTTGCGAAATAAATCTCATTTCATTTCTAATTATTGGTTGCAAAAAAAATAAACCACCGTAACTGGTCATTTGTTATACATAATGTAGTTCAGTCGGTATACTTTCCCACCCCGTTTTAATTTCGGTTAATAATCCCATAACCTCTTCAAGGATTTTCACATCATTATGAATATTGGCACTCAACAACTGTGTTTGCATATACTCATAAAGTTGCGCGAGATTTTTTGCAATATCCCCGCCTTCTTCTTCTGATAAGCTGGCTTGCAAATTGGCAATAATGGCTATTGCCTTTCCTAATCGCTCACCTTTTACCGCAATATTACCCATTTGCATGGCTGCTTTCGCTTGTACTAAGCGCTCTATTGCACCACTGAGTAACATTAAAATAACTTTATGTGGTGATGCCGACTGTAACTGACTGTCTACTAAGACTTTTTTGTACGCTTGCAATGTTCCACGCATAATCTGATTCTCTTATTTTTTATGCCAATTTAGACTGCTATATTTTACATTACCGAATGCAGTAAATATAAAAACAATAGGTTATCACCCAATAAATTTATTGCAGACTGACCGACTGATATGCCTTAACCCCTTTCTGAGATCTTTTATGTTGAAATAAAGTTAACGCATAACGTGCACGTGTTTTCTGAGCACAAAATAGCAGCGATTCTGTTAATAAATGTAACTTTTTTTTATTTTCTTCTGATAAGTCAGGTAGTATTTTTTCAAGTATTTGCTGTCTGGCAGATATAAGTGCATGAATATCTTCTGGTTCAGGATCTGCCTGCTCAGAAAATAGTGCGCATAACTGCTCATCAATCTGCATAATTTGTGTCAACATATTACCGACCTATTTAGTTACACTCTATTTATTTACAACACACTCAATACGGTATTCATCTGCTGCTGCATTTGAGTAACAGCAGCATCAATGGCATTAAACTGATTAGTCATTCTGATTTCAAAATCAGCCATCCGCTTATCAAACGCTTCTTTTTCTTTGCCTAATTTCCGCACCTGTTCATTGAGCGCTTTATCTTTTTCGGTTAATGAACCGGTAGCCCCGACAAAGTCTTTCATCAGGCTATCGAGTTTGCTAGAGATTCCATCATTTTTATCAGAGAAAAATGCACCTACCTTGGTAAAATTCTCTTCAAGCGCCTTATCAAGCTTTTCATCATCAATTTTCAGCTTACCGTCACGTTCGGTACTAATGCCAATATCAGCCAGATACTTTACGCTACCTTCTGCATCTGATGGGCTGGTCATGATCTCACGCATCTGCACCATCAGATTTCGGACAAGGCTATCACCGGTAAGCGGCGCAGCAGTGCTGGTTTCTTTGTTGTATTTGGTTAGCTGATCGGTAATATCAATGATGCTATTGTACGCTTCAACAAACCCACTCAAGCTACTTTTTACTGCGCCGTTGTCATAACCCACCGTAACCCGATTAGTTTTAAATTTACCATCAGCATCTTTCTCTGAGACTTCTTTTAAATCCAGCGTCAGGCCTTGAATAACATTTTCTACTTTGTTGGATGCACTGTAGGTCTTTTTACCATCAATAGTCAAAATCGCATCTTGCGACTCAACTGAGTTTGTCTTCCCGGCAATCATCTGTCCGAGTTGACTGCTCGGGTCAGCTGAAGATGTCACCTCAAAGCTGTTCTTTTCACCGGTTTTTTCGCCCATCAGCACCAGTTCATTTTGTTGCTGACCTTTGTCATCGGTGTAGGTTACTATGGTAGCCTTTACCCCTTTGTTATCTGGGGATTTGTTGATCGCGTCGGCAATATCTTTCAGGCTACTGTCTTTTTTCACGTCCACCGAAAAACTCTCTTCACCGACTTTAAAGTCGAGCTTTCCGGCCTCAAATTTGGTATCTGGTGTTACTGCACCTAGATTGGTTTTTTGCTCTTTTGCCAATTGTTCCACGGCCACATCATAGCTGCCGGAGATCGCATCTTTCGTAGCAGACCCCGAGAACGGCGGCTCTTTACCGACAATGTCGACCTTACGTTTATCAAAGGCCTCATCTTTTTGCATTTGTTCCAGCGAATCTTGAAACTCTGTCAGTGCAGATTTTAACTGGCCATACGAAGATATCTGGGTATCGAGTGTTTGCTGCTGTTTTTGGAACTGTTTTAATTTAGGTGTGGCTTCCGCCTTCACCATCATGTCAACCCAATCGGCGACAGGTAAACCAGAACCAATACCGGGAGCGCGCATATTTCACCTCTATTTGTTATCGTGTACGGGCTTATCTGTACGTAGCTAACTGTACGTAGCGAATGGGAAATGGCGATATTACTGTCGCCAAATAAATCAGACTTCTGTCTTAAGCAAAATACCTGCCATTTGGTCTGCCATTTTTTTTGCAAGCTCTAGCATCTCTTTGGAAGGCAGTTGGCGAATAACCTCACCACTTTCACAATCCACTACTGAAACAACCTGACGGTTTAAGTCTTCATCGAGATGAAAACTCAGTTGATGGTTGGTGCTGCGCATAAATTCATTGATCTGCTGGGTTACCGCACTGAGTTCGGCAGGTTCTTCGGCAAAAGTTGATGCATCAGAAGAGCGTGTATCCGGCGCGATTAGCTCTTTATCACGCACAATTTTGTTGTGCTGGGTAAGATGTTGCGCGCTGTCAGCAGATACCGCATTATGCGGTTGAACGGCAGAAGATTGAATAGCAGACGATGCCATAACCGGATGCTGGGCAGATACGGGGGAAGCGCTAAAAGTACAAGGGGTTATCGATAATCCGGAAACAGACATCAGCATGCCCTTTAAGCAGAAAATATAAAGAAGTAACACAACAGGGGCATAGTACCCCTGTTGCTATCACGGGCTTGCACGAGAAAACCGTGCAAGCCTTGTAAGGTATTAACCCAGCAGTGATAGTGCAGCTTGAGGTAATTGCTTAGCCTGAGCCAACATTGCAGTACCTGCTTGTTGCAGAATTTGCTGCTTAGTCATGTTAGTCGTTTCAGAAGCAAAATCTACATCCATGATACGGCTACGGCCGGCACTCGCATTTTCCTGGATATTACCCAAGTTGCTGACGGTGCTAGACAGACGGTTTTGCAACGCACCCAGATCTGAGCGCTGGTCATCGATAGAAGCCAGAGCGCCGTCAATAGCGCTAATCGCTTGCTGAGCGCCATCTTGGGTAGACATATCAATATCAGCAATAGACTCTTTCTTTGCACCAACAGTAGTACCAGAAGCGCCTAAGCCAAGAGAAGCACCTTTGGTAGATACGATATTGAAGCTGTCATTCGCAGTATAGGCAATTTTACCCGCCACCATTACAGCTGGCTTAGCACTGGATAATGTCGCAGAAGTACCATTTCCTTTATTAATAGTAACTTCATTACCTGCACCGGCACTTTTATTCTGAATTTGAATATCTTCACCGGCTTTATTGTTCAGTTGCAGCACACCGTCTTCATTAACTGCTGCGGTAATGCCAGTTTTGGCTGACTTAGCATTGATCTCTTCAGCTTGCTTATTCACATCACTGGAGTTTACAGTAATACGCTCTGCATCACGGCCACCTGCAGCAATAGTGATATCCATTGAATCACCTGCAGTAGCAAGCGTTAATGATGTAGTTGCCTCAGCCTTGATGCCTGTTTGTGCACTTTTCTTATTTACAGCCTCAGCAATGGCTTTTGCTGAGTCACCCGCACTAACATCAACATCAACATCTTTCTTACCTTTTAAGGTTAGCTTACCAGCTGATACACCATTACTTGTAGCTGATGCTGCTGTACCTGCAGCAAGAGTACCAATGCGAGTAGCACGGAGTGCATTGGCACCCAAATCTTCGGCTTTAGTACTCTTCAACGATAAATCAATGGTTTCATTGGCTTCAGAACCCACCTGCAAGGTTTTAGTACCAAAAGAGCCGTCAAGCAGCTTCTGGCCACCAAAAGTCGTGGTTTCAGCCATACGGGTCATCTCATTATTTAATGCTGTCACTTCCTTTTGGATTGCAGCACGATCTTCTGTTGAGTTTGAACCGTTCGCTGATTGCAAAGCTAAATCACGCATTTTATTCAGGATATTACTTGATTCCTGCATTGCACCTTCAGCGGTTTGTGCGATAGAAACACCGTCGTTGGCGTTTTTCATTGCCACGCCCAGACCACTGATTTGTGAACCTAGGCGGTTAGAGATTTGCATACCCGCCGCATCATCTTTTGCAGAGTTGATACGGTTACCGGTAGATAGGCGCTGCATAGAAACATTCAGTGCATTGTTGGTTTTACCCAAGTTACGCTGGGCATTCAGCGCGGTTACGTTGGTATTTACTGTAATAGCCATGCTTGTAATCTCCGTTAAACTTGCCGCCCAGCATACTGCCCGCAGCAACTTATTAATTATTGTTACACCATTATTTATCGGCACTGCCGACAACAACATTAGCCCGTTGAGCAATTTTTTATTTTCATCACTAAGGCTAACATTGCAGCCAGCATGCTGACTGCTTGTAATAGTTAATCGGCGGTAATCAAAAAACTTGAATGATAAATTTCACATAATCAAATAACCTATTGATTAAAAACGATTTATTTATTTCCATACAGAAGCCGGACTAAAGCACGCCGACACGTACCTCATCGTATTGGCACAAGTTATGCTTGAAGCTTGCCATAACGAGTTTGCAACGCGGCATGTCAAGAAATCGACTTCCTAATATAGGATGCATTCCCTTTGCCGCCTTTCACTGATGAATTAATGGCGTATCTATGTTTAATGACAAAGTGATTCTGGTTACCGGCGGTACCGGTTCTTTCGGTCACCAGTTTGTTGAAATGACTCTGGCCAAATACAACCCTAAAAAAATCATCATTTATTCACGTGATGAAATGAAACAATGGGACATGGCAAAAAAATACCCTAACGAAAAACGTCTGCGTTTTTTCATTGGTGATGTGCGTGATAAAGAGCGTTTAATGCGCGCACTTGATGGGGTTGATTTTGTGGTGCACGCTGCAGCAACTAAAATTGTACCTACCGCTGAATACAACCCGTTTGAATGCATCAAAACCAACATCAATGGTGCCATGAACCTGATTGATGCCTGTATCGATAAAGGTGTGCAAAAAGTTGTCGCACTGTCTACAGATAAAGCCAGCAGCCCAGCGAACCTGTATGGCGCCACTAAGTTGGCCTCGGATAAGCTCTTTGTTGCAGGCAACTCTTACTCTGGCGCAAACAAAACCCGCTTTGCCGTTGTTCGCTATGGCAATGTGATGGGGTCACGCGGTTCAGTTATACCATTTTTCTTGTCAATCAAAGATAAAGGCGTTCTGCCGGTTACAGATCCGCGCATGACACGCTTTATGATCACACTAGAGCAAGGCGTTGAGCTGATTTGGCATGCCTTCGCAGATATGGTGGGTGGAGAGATTTACGTTAAGAAAAGCCCTTCGATGAATATCACTGATATCGCAGCAACGATCGCACCGGAAGCACAGCAAGAAATTGTCGGGATCCGCCCAGGTGAGAAATTGCACGAACAAATGATCGGTGTTGAAGACTGCTATTACACCTACGAATACCCCGAGCATTATAAAATCCTGCCAGCGATTCATAACTGGCATGCATCACCTGAGCGTATCAAAGATGGAAAGAAAGTAGTTGAGGGCTTTGTTTACTCCAGTGATAACAACACTGAATGGATGAGCAAAGATACGCTTCAAACGTGGATTGATCTAAATCAGGCCACAATCGGGAGTATCTGATTAATGATCCCTTACGGTAGACAGCAGATCTCTCAGGATGATATTGATGCCGTTGTTGCTGTGTTGCAATCGGATTTCTTAACTCAAGGGCCGCAAGTTCCAGCCTTTGAGTCGGCTTTACAGCAAGCCACCGGCGCCCAATATGCTCTTGCCGTCAACAGTGCGACATCTGCGTTGCATATTGCCTGTATGGCGCTTGGATTAGGTGCCGGTGATCGTTTATGGACAACGCCGATTACCTTCGTCGCATCAGCTAACTGCGCCCGCTATTGTGGTGCCGATGTTGATTTTGTTGATATTGACCCCGTGACCTATAACTTGTGCCCACAACAGCTGGAGAAAAAACTCAAGCTTGCCCAACAAAATGGCACGCTGCCCAAGATTGTTGTACCGGTACACTTATGTGGTTATCCATGCGATATGGCAGCCATTTATGCACTATCGAAAGAGTACGGTTTCCATATCATCGAAGATGCCTCGCACGCAATTGGGGGGCAATACCATGGCGAGCCCATCGGTAACTGCCGATACTCCGACATCACGATTTTTAGCTTTCATCCGGTAAAAATAGTCACCACCGCCGAAGGTGGCGCTGCATTGACCAACTGCCCAGAATTAGCCGAGCGCATGGCGCTGCTACGCAGCCATGGTATAACCCGAGAGCCATCAAAAATGCAGGGCGAAAGTCACGGTAGTTGGTATTACCAACAAATTGACCTTGGTTATAACTACCGCATGACCGAATTACAAGCCGCGCTCGGCGTTTCTCAAATGACACGCTTAGATGAGTTTGTTACGCGCCGCCATCAACTGGCCCAACGTTATCATGCGGCGCTGCATGATCTACCGCTAACGCTGCCATTGTTCAGCCAACAAGATGATTATTCGGCCCTTCATCTGTATGTGATCCGGCTTCAACGTACAAAACTCAGCAAAACACGACGAGACATTTTTGATGCGCTAAGAAATGCTGGGGTTGGTGTCAATATTCACTATATCCCTGTTCATACCCAGCCTTATTATCAAAACTTAGGTTTTAACGTTGGGGAGTATCCAATAGCTGAAGCCTATTATGAAGACGCTATTTCATTACCTATGTTTGCGGCGATGACAGATCAGCAGCAAGACACCGTAATTGAAGTGCTGCGTACCATTTTACAGGATGCGCGCCAGTGAAAATTGCATTGATCCCAGCACGAGGTGGTAGCAAGCGTATCCCTCATAAAAACATTCGTCCCTTTGCTGGAAAACCGATCATTGCTTACTCCATCGAAGCTGCCCTGCAAGCGGGCTGCTTCGATGCAGTCGTTGTATCAACCGATGATCCTGCAATCGCCGAGGTGGCGCAGCAATATGGTGCTGAAGTCCCCTTTATGCGGCCTGCGGATATTGCCAACGATTACGCGACAACCACGGATGTAATTCGACATGCTGTGCTGTGGTTTCACCAGCAGCAACAGCCCGTAGATGTCTTGTGTTGCCTGTATGCCACGGCCCCTTTTGTTCGTGCTGAAGATTTGTTGGCGGGATATCATTTACTGGCGCAAGACGAGACCGACTATGTATTCAGTGCCACCCGCTATGCTTTTCCGATCCAACGTGCGATTAGACTCGATACACAGCAACGAGTGAGTATGTTTCAACCTGAACACTTAAGCACTCGCTCACAAGACTTGCCTGAAGCATTTCATGACGCAGGCCAGTTTTACTGGGGAACCGCGGATGCTTTTTTAAATGGCAAACCTATCTTTTCCCCTGCTGCGCGCGCCATGATTTTACCCCGTCAGCGAGTACAGGATATTGATACACCTGAAGACTGGGAATATGCAGAGCTCATGTTTCGGTTATTGCACGATGAGAACTGAAAAAGCGCCCTACATTCTTATTCGAGCCGACGCCTCAGCACACATTGGTACTGGGCATGTGATGCGCTGTAGGGTCTTGGCACAGCACCTCACCGAATTAGGCTGTCAGGTTCATTTCATTTGCCGCGATTTACCAGGCAATCTGAACGATTATATTGCCGCTCATGGATATAGCATCACCGTATTACCCGATAATGCAGAATCCGTTACGTGGCAAGATGATGTTGCGAATATCATTGCGCACCATGCGCACGCCGATGGGGTGATAGTTGATCACTATCAGCTAGGAAAAGAATGGGAGTCCGCAATTAGCACCCATTTTGCATGTCCTCTGCTAGCAATTGATGACATGAATCGTCCTCATCAGAGCGATTTAATCTTGGATCAAAATCTCTGGCCAGCCGGAAGTCAACGCTACCTAAATAGTCCGGGAGCCCACCTTATCGGCCCTGAATACGCTTTATTACGGCCAAGTTTTGCCTCACTGAGAGAACAGCATTTACCCAGAGAAAATCAATTATTGGTCTGCTTTGGCGGTAGCGATCCCACGGGAGAGTGTGAAAAATTCTTACGCGCGGTACAAGAGATGCCTGCACTTCCCTTCACCGTTCTCTTGATTGCCGGTCGAGCTAATCTGCGCTACCAGCAATTACAGGCAATCGCGAAAAACACAGATGTGTTGCTGCATGCGCATCGCGATGATTTTGAACAGCTGTTAGCCACCTCACATTACATGATTGGTGCATCTGGCAGTAGTAATTGGGAACGCCTGTGCTTAAACACGCCAGCATCAGTGGTGTGTGTTGCAGATAATCAGCGTGAAATATCACGCCATCTGGCTAAGGAGAATGCTGTTCGCTATTTGGGTGAAGCGGAGCATCTTACTCCCAAAGATTATACTCATGAGCTTAGCTGGATTAGCAGCCACTGGCAGCAACTCAATCGATTTAACCCCATCATGATTGATGGCAAAGGTGCTAGCCGCGTTGCTCGAAAATTCTACCAAAGTGTCAACGAAAAAATATCACTGTACTGATGGGCATGGATACAAAGTTACTGCTGATAACTGACCAAAATTAATCAAGGAATATGGCAATAACATGAGCCCAATCGGAAATATTTATTTACGCCCAGTAAATACCCATCATGCCGAAATATTATTAGATTGGCGCAATGATGCGACAACTCGTCAATACAGCCATTCATCCGATCTGGTCACCACGGAACAACACTATCGCTGGCTACAATCTGTGATGGCCGATCCCTCTCGGAAATTATACATCGCAGAGCAAAATGGCATTCCCGTGGGAACGGCAAGAGCCGATTTGATTGATGGTGTACATATGCTTTCTTGGACGGTATCGCCCCAAGCTCGAGGCCATGGTGTTGCTAAACAAATTGTAAGGCATCTTTTAGATAAAACCTCGTTACCCGTCAAAGCTGAAATTAAATGTTCCAATTTAGCGTCTATTGCAGTAGCGAAAAGCAATGGGCTCCGATTTCTTTCTCAGCAAGGCGACACTCAGTATTACGTATTACCTTGAGCTCACGTTTTTATTATACAAAATCCTCTAAATGACATTTGACATACCCATAATTGAGTAGGATGTTGCCATGAACCACAACTATATTGAAATTGACGGTCGCCGCATTGGTGCAGACTACCCACCTTATATTATTGCTGAACTGTCAGCCAACCATAATGGCGATATCAACCGTGCAATTCGGATTATGGATGCGGCTAAACAAGCTGGTGCTGATGCTATTAAACTGCAAACCTACACGGCGGACACTATCACCATTGAGCATGACAGTGATGAATTCAAAATTCATGGTGGTTTGTGGGATGGTGAAACGCTGTATTCCCTCTATCAAAAAGCCTATCTGCCATGGGAGTGGCATCAAACGCTATTTGAACATGCCAAAAAGTTGGGTATTACGCTATTTAGTTCGCCATTTGATTTTACTGCAGTAGATTTACTCGAACAGCTAGACGCCCCTGCTTATAAAATTGCTTCATTTGAACTGGTTGATTTACCGCTTATTCGTCGCGTTGCCCAAACAGGGAAACCGATGATTATGTCAACCGGCATGGCTAATGCCGACGAAATCGCAGAAGCGGTGCATACAGCACGCACACATGGCTGCCAACAGCTAGTTTTACTGCATTGTGTGAGTGGCTACCCCGCCCCCGCAGAGCAATATAATTTGCGTACAATTCCTGATATGGCACAACGTTTTAATAGCATCACAGGGTTATCCGATCACACCTTGGATAATGCCACAGCGATTGCATCTGTCGCGCTCGGCGCTTGTGTTATAGAAAAACATGTAACGCTTGATCGCTCAGCCGGTGGTCCGGATGACAGTTTTTCACTTGAACCCCATGAACTGACTCGTTTATGTCAAGATGCGCGGACTGCATGGTCAGCCTTAGGCTGCGCGACTTATGAGCGAACAGAAGTAGAAAAAAGCAACGTTAAGTTCCGACGCTCATTATATGTCGTGCAAGATATCGCGGCAGGTGACGTGCTGACAGCAAAGAATATTCGCAGTATCCGTCCAGGTTTTGGACTCGCGCCTCGATACTACGATGATGTTATCGGGAAAAAAGCTGTTTATGATTTACCAAAGGGTAAAGCACTACAAAAAGAAGACATTAACATCGTATAAACAGCTAACTAAGATCCCCAAAGTTTAACTAGGGGATCTCATTACTCATTAATGTTCGAACTTATTAGCGAGCAAATCTTTTACACATTGTTGAATCACTGTGTTTTTATTTTTATTCAATGGTGCAAATAGATAATATCGACGCCCCCAACCACTGAAGTTTTCATATAGCATGCCTTCCTCTTGGCCAAGATAATTGGCATACAGCATAATGGCAGGAACGCCTGCAGCATACGCAATGTCACCCACCGATGTACCCACTGAAATGACAAAATCTAGTGATTGATACAAGGCGGCCACACCCATAAAGTCATTTTTCTGATCCAGATCATCAAAAACGATCAGATCTTTTCCTCGTTTTTGCAGCTGCTTACGCTCTTTACTCACATCATCATATTGTAAAGAAATAATATTAGCATCCAGCTCAAATAGCGGCAGCATATCCATGACATCCAATAGCCCTAAATTACGGCCTTGGTTTCGAAAACCACTTCGCCATGAAATCCCGATGTTATATTTGCGCTTTGGTAATTGCTTGATGCGTTGCTGCCAAGAATGAGTTAGTTCTGTCGGCAAAACCACATACGGCTCTGTACGCAATAATGCCCCTGATTCGCGGAAATTAATCTCCATCAGGTCACCGGCGGCTACAATGAATACATTATCGTTAATATATGTCATTTCATCTGGATAAGTGCGTGACGAGCCATTAAATCCACATGGAATAAACTTAATCGTTGGGAACGCTAAACTGAACATCTCGATAAGGCGTGGCTCAGCGTATGCAATAACATTCTTGGCTTTTTCGGCAACAAAAGCATAATTATGAGCAAAACGAATTTCATCCCCTACACCCTGCTCACAGTAGATTAGCAGAGTTTCATCATCATTTAATTGCTGCCCCTGCCAGCGATTAATCTCGTGGCCAAAGCTCACACGCTGACCACACTGCTCACCAAACCGATAAGAATCCAAAAATGCTTCATACTGTTTGGTCATACCTAAATAAGTATGCCTGTTCCACTTTGGCGACAATAAGGTCGGATAGCGTTCAATCAAATCCTGATAAACTAAATCGCCTTGCTCACCCATACCTAACCATTGGTAAATTTTGGCTGCAGCATCAGCTAAATCAATATGTTCCGGATACTGGTGATACAACGGCAACAACTTATCCTGGAATTGGCGAACGGTTGGGTAATCTAGGTTTTTATTACTGCTTTCTAGCCACTTAAACTCTGCAATGACCATCTGAATACGGTAGTTATCAGATGGTTTATCTGTATTAAGTTTACGGTAGGCTTTGAGTGCCTGTTCGTACGCACCAGACTTAAGGTAATTTTTCGCCAGAGTCTCATAAAGATCAAAACTCTGTGGATAGGCTTTTACCCCTTCTTGCAGGATCTCACGTGCAGCTGAATATTCACCTAGATCATTGAGGATATAGCCATATACATAATAAATTCTTGGTTTGCGAAAGCCTTTTTTATAAGCCAATTCGACCTTAGCTTTCGCCTGCTCATTCTTGTTTTGCCGCTGGTAAAGACAAGCCCAAAGGAAATCATGCTCGGCATCGCCTTCTTTCAGCTCTTGCGCCATAGACAACAAAGACTCAGCATCAGAGAAATCATCGCTTTCAATCAGCGCTAGCGCCTGCTCGTAATACTCTTGTAATGTGGCTTCTAGTTCGACTATCTCTTCACTTTGCTGCACTTCACGCAACAGGGAACGGTAACGCATCGCATTGGCTTTATCGCCAATCTGCTCGTACGCCTCTTTTTTTAGCGTCAAAAGCTCGACGCTACCAGAAATATTCTGCTCAAGTTCCGTCAGCAGGCTCAGGCAGTTAACATACTGCTGACTGCGAAAATAAGACTGTGCCAGCGTGAAATAGAGTTCAAGATTATTGGGATCGCACTCAGCCGCCCGCCACAAATAGCGCTGAGCCGCTTCTTGGTTGTGATTCTCAAAGGCAATCAGACCGGCAGTATGCTGATAAGTAAAATTGTCAGAGCACAGGTCTGCCATCAGGCGTACAACTTGATAACCATCTTTCTTGTTACCCTGATTAAACAGCTCCACCCCACGCTGAAAATAGACCTCTCTCTCTTCTGCCGAAGGCAGGTTCTGTATGTCAGACATGTTTTCCTCTGATTGCTCGTCACTAATATGTCTGACATAGCAATTATTACGCCATTTTCTACGGTATTGGATGGTAAAAAGGCATAAAAAAATCGCTCTAAAGAGCGATTTTTGGGAAACAGTACCGTTTCTTATCAAAGAACGATGGATCAATATTCAATCACAAATAATTAAACAAGCTCATACCCTGTAATTTTACAAAGGTTTGCTGGCTAGCTTGCATTGCCATGCTCATCATTGAAAATTGCAGTGCGGCAGTTGGGTAATCGAGATCTTCTTGTGATGAGAGTGCGGTTTTCAGTACCACATCATTATCAGCATGATCTTCTTTTGCAGTTTCCGCTGCCTGCATACGGGTACCGACTTCGCCGCGCACACTGTTGAGGTGTTTGCTGATCGCATCCATCTGCTTAATGCCAACGCTGATATTGCCGCTGTTGCTGCCATCTTGCACGTTGCTGATGGCGTTTTGCATAGCGGCGAAAGCATCAATATTTTTTTCCGGCGTGATACTGACTTTATCCGCACCCTCTTCGGTGACAGTCGGAGTGCCACTGAAGGTGATTTTTACCTTCTGACTATCAGCCGACCCTGTGCCATCATCGATAATGATCTGGTTATTCGCCATATCAACCGGCTGTGGTTCTGGTGGTAACAGTGCACTGCTCGGATCACTTGGATCGCTGAGTTTCTGAGCTGGTACATACGCACCGCTGCTGTCTTTGGCCAGAAAACCGGTACTGCCGTCATCCATGGTGACAAACTCAATGTCATATTTTTCTGCTGAGTTACCTTTGTTTTCTGTTTTTTCGATAAAAAAATCAGAACCGGTCGCGCGCTGGTAATCTGGAGTATGATCACCAAATGGGTTAGGAACTTGCTGAAACAGCTTGCTGCCGGAATCACTGATCGGGATCTGAATTGACGAGGCAACCTGTAAATAACGCTGCTCATCGTTGCCACGATACTGCACGTTACCATCAGCATCTTTATAAAACGGCGGTTGATCGGTTTTAGTACCCGCAAAGATGTAGTTCCCCGACTCATCACGGGTATTAGCCAGATCGAGCATCGCATCGAAGTTAGCCTGCATATCTTGCGACAGTGAATTTAAACCGTCTGAATCTATCGCGCCGTTAAGTGAGCCAAGCATTTTCTCACGGGTGTTTTGCACCAGATCATCGGCATTTTTCAGGTAAGTCTCTTCCTGTGCCAAGCGATTAAGCGATAAATCAGCCATATTGGTGTACTGCTGATTCAGGGTGCTCTGCTGCTTTAAATTGTGAATTGAGATCATGGCCACCGAATCATCACCGGCGGATTCAACACGTTTACCCGATGTCATCTGACCAAATAACTTACTCAGGTCAGCTTGTTTTTCGCCCATATTGGTGCTGAAAAAACGGTATTCCTGAAATGAAGGAACGCGCATGCTGCTCTACTCCCTAGCCTTGTGCTTAAACGTGCTAAATGGTTATTGTTCTTGTTATATTTGCGTGATTTTTATATACGGGAATTAGCCAATTGCCCCTAACAGCGTTTTGAAAATCTCCTCGGAAACCGAAATAATACGTGCGCTGGCCGAATAAGATTGCTGATAACGGATTAAGTTACCCGCCTCTTCATTCAGATCCACACCCGAAATACTGCTCATACGTGAAGCCGCTGACTGGTACTCGAGTTTACTGTGCGAATAGTCACGCTGGGCCGACGATTGTGCCGCACCGATATCGGTATTGAGCTTTTCGTATACATCAAACAGGGTTTGCGTGCCGTTACCCATAATTTTGTTGTTTTGCAGATCTTGCATCGCCATCAGGTTGGTGTTGCTGCCCGATGCCGGATCAAGATCGATTTTGCAGGTATCACCCGCCTGTGGTTTCCCGTCGAGGGTGATTTCGACACCGCCCACAGTCAGGGTTTCACCCGCTTTAAATTCGCCCTCTTGCAGCGAATTCGGCGGCGTTGCGCCATCGGTGATCCGGTATGAGAGTTTTCCAGCATCATCAAAATATTCGATATTCAGGGTACTGCCGTTACTCGGGTATCCAGCTGCTGTCGGGTCTTTTGGTACAACGCCAACGGTGCCGCTACCCTTATTTTTGTCGCCCTGTGTGATAATTCCCTGCGCGGCAATATCCTCAGGCTTGGTCATCACCATATCAATATCAGCGGCCGCCTGACGGGTCGGGCGGATCTCTATCTTATCGCCCTCATTGATCGTTCCGCCGTTCAGCTCAAGGGTGAAACCATATTTCTCCGAACTCAGACCCGTTGCCGGGCTACCCTGCGGGCTGAGTGTCTCAAGAGTGTTGCCGTCTTTATCACGCAGCAGATAATCGGTACCGTCAAACTCCACATTAAACGGGCCACTGCTCAGCTTACCGACATCATCAATATTTACGCCCAGATTCAGGTTCGGGTTATTGGTCACTGCCCGCCCCTGTTTAGCCCGCTCGCTGTTGATATCACTGAACATGTTCTGGCCAATACCGCCGTTCAGATCCAGCCCCTGTTGCTGCTGTTTATTGATACTGTCGGCAATGCCGAGCGACATCAGGCCAATCTCATCCATCGCTTTGGGGATGTGCACATCGCGCATCTCAAACATCGCGCCCAAACTGCCACCGAGTGACTGGCCGTTCAGCGGCTTGTTGCTGTTACCCCAGCTGATCGCCAGCTGGGTCTGGCGTGGATCGGGTGAACCGTCAATCATCTTGATGGTGGCACTCTCTGTACCCGACACCAGTGTATGGCCACCGCCGATCAGCACATTAATAGAGCCGTCATCTTTTGGCACGGTAGAAACTTGAGTGAACTCGGCCAGCTCATCAAGCAGTGACTGGCGGCGATCTTCCATCTCATTGGATGAACCACCCTGCTCAACAATGGACTGGTTAATCGACGCCAATTCTTTGGCGATATCGTTAACCCGACCCGCATTTCCCTCAAGCTGCTCATTGATCTCGTTGAGTTTGTTATCCAGCGTACTGTGAATATTGTTAAAATGGGCGGTTAAGTTTTTGCCCTGATCCAGCACCTGCTGACGCAGTGCGACATCATTGGGGGTATCGCCCAACTTTTTCACTGCATCAAACCAACTGTTTAGGGTATTGGGAATTTTTATTCCCACTTTTGACAGCAGATTATCCAGCTCGGTTAGGTTACCGGTACGCTGTGAGGCATTGGAAAATTTGGTAGTAGCCATGTTCAGCTCATTATTAGCATAACTGCTGTAAACACGGCGCACTTCACTAATATTGACCCCAGTACCAAACTGTAAATTGCCCTGATACTGCGTTCCGTTGGTGGTTTGTACTGCAACCTGACGGCTATAACCCACGGTATTGACGTTATTAATATTATTACCGGTTACCCGAAGCTGCGCCTGATTGGTCAGTACGCCGCTCATGCCCAGTTGCAGTAAATCACTCATTACACTCTCCTAAATATGGCCCTATCCCAGCAGCACATACCGCTTTGGGGGAAACGCATTACCATGCTTGTACTCTGTATCTGCCATACCGAGCAAAACTTTACCCTGATTGCTCGGCAGATAGCAGATATCAGAACGGAAACCACTCACTGTTGAAGAAACGCGATAACCAGCCCTGTTTTTGGGTATCGGAAAACGCACCCGTTCCTGAGTACTGGATCCGCGCATTCGACATTTTTGGTGACTCAAGCACGTTGTCAGGGCTGATATCCTCCGGCCGGATAGTGCCGGTTAAACGGATAAACTCTTCACCGTTATTGAGGGTGATCCACTTCTCACCGCGCACGCGTAAATTGCCGTTTGACAACACTTGCACCACTTCCACAGAGATAGCTCCGCTCAAGCTATTGCTCTGATCGGCGGCTGACCCACCCTGAAAATCATTACTATTCTCAAGGCCAAATGACAGCGGCACACCATTAATGGTGACCGGCCGCCCCGCAATAACTGGGCTTGCCAAGCTCGCCTTGCTGTCTTTGCTCAAATCGGTGTTCGCATTCTTTTTCGCTTTGGTATTTTCACGCAGTTGCACGGTAATAATATCGCCGACACGGTGTGCTTTTATGTCGGAGTACAGCCCGCCACCCTGCGGTTTGATAAACAGTGAACCCGTCAGCTCTACCGGTGGTTTTACCGCCGGTGGCGGCTCAACCGGTGCCCAATTTGGATCATCGGCAATCGGCTTGCTTGGCTGCGCGCAGCCGCTCAGTAAACCGGTCATCAGCAATAGCAGACAAGGGATCAGAGCACGCACTGCGCGTCTGTATCTAGTGTTGGTCATGTTGATATTGTTGCTAACTCGCTGGGTAAAATCAGACACCGAGCCTGCGGGTACAAAAGATAAAAAAGATAAACTTTTTGCGGGATCACTGCCGCTTTTCAGAGGCTGGATAAACAACGGGTTCATGGGAATGGGTTACTCCAGTAATGACTGAACGCGGCGCAGTATGCTGATAACTTTGCTGGCATAGCGGGGGTCGGTCGCGTATCCCGCCTGCTGTAAATGCGAGATATAAGTTTCAGGGTTAGCCGCCTGTTGTAGCGCCTTTGAATAACGGCCATTTTGCTGTAAAAAGTGCACATAATCGTCAAAACTGTCGGCAAAACTCTCGTACGCACGAAACGGTGAGGTCATGTTCACGGCTGTGCCATCAAAGTACTCGAGTGTACGCACCGTGACTTTATTACCCGGCCAACGTTTGTCAGCTTTGATGTTAAACAGGTTATTACTGCTGCCGGCCGCATTCTGAATAATACTTTTCCCCCAGCCGGTTTCCAGCGCTGCTTGCGCAATCAAAATGGCGGGGGTTGTACCGAGCCGTTTGGCCGCTTTCAGTGCGTGTGGGAACAGCGTGGCAACAAATTCCTGCGCACTGGAAAACGCGCCATCCGGTGTATCACTGCGGCCCTCTTTATCAGCAGCCGGTACGGGTTGCTGACCTGCATTTCGCATAGGTGCAGGCTGATACAATTCAGGCAACAGCCTGTTTTTATCGTTATCATCGTCAAGCGGCTCTGCATCCCCTAAACGGGTTTTACGCAGACGCAGCTCAGAGAGCATATCGCCCAGCGGCGCGCGTAGACCGTGCGCCGATCCACGAGAAGGCAGCGGATTTAGCTCACCTGCTGCCAGCGATGCGGCGAGCGGCAGGCCGGTTTGCACAGGCCCAATAAGCGGCCCACCAGCCTGTGCCACAGATGACGCAGGCGGTGGCGATTCGCTATCACCGCCCAGCTGTTTCACCAGCAGGTCGGCCAGCCCCAATGAGCCCTGACGCGACAGCTCTCCGGCCAGCTCTTCATCGTACATTTGCTGATAAAAATCCCCCGTGGAGGTGTTCAACGGTGAGTCAGATTTGAAAGCGGCATTGGCGTCACGCATGCTTTTTAGCATCTGGCGCATAAAAGTAGCTTCAAACTGATTGGCCGCTGCCCGCAACGCATTGCTGTCATTGCCCTGCGCCGCTTCACGCAGGCGCGAAAGGCTGCTCAGGTCATGGTAGGTGCTGGCATCAACAAACGGGGTTTCCATTAGATCACCACCAGCTCGCCCTGTATCGCACCCGCTTGTTTGAGTGCCTCAAGGATCGCCATCACATCAGAAGGACCAGCGCCGATATCGTTCACTGCACGCACCAGATCATCGAGGGTGACACCCGGATCAAATTTCACCATTTTCGATTTAGCTTGATCCACCTGTACATTCGAATCAGGTGTGACTACCGTTTGCCCCTGCGAAAGCGGGTTCGGTTGGCTGACATTAAGGTTTTCATTGATGGTGACAGTTAAACCACCATGGGTGATCGCCGCAGGGCGCAGGCGTACATTTTGCCCGACGACAATAGTACCGGTACGCGAGTTGACAACAATCCGCGCCGCTTCCTCTGCCGGATCAAAGTTAATGTTTTCCACGGTAGAGACAAAATTGACTCGCTCGGTGGCATCGCGCGGCGCACGTACCCGTACCGAGGTTGCATCAACGGCTTGTGCAATGCTGCCGCCCAGCAAATCATTAATGGATTCAGCCATGCGTTTGGCACTGGTAAAGTCGGCGTTATGCAGGTTGTAGGTGATAAAATCACCACGCGCAAACGGGGTTGGTACTTCTTGTTCTACTGTAGCACCGTTCGGAATTCGCCCGACCGTCGGGGTATTTGACTGGATCTTTGACCCATCATTACCTTCAGCACTGAACCCACCGACTACCAGATTACCCTGCGCAACCGCATACACCTGACCATCAAGCCCCTTGAGCATGGTCTGCAATAGCATACCGCCGCGCAGACTTTTCGCTTCACCCAATGAGGAAACGGTCACATCAATGGTTTGCCCCTGCTTGGTAAAGGCAGCCAGCTCAGCCGTCACGGCAACTGCCGCGACATTATTAATTTTTGGTTTCACATTCGGCGGGATCTGAATACCGAAGTTTTGCAGCATGGCTTTAAAACTCTGCTCGGTAAACGGGCTTTTTTCGCCCGTACCGGTCAACCCCACCACCAGACCGTAACCAACCAGCTGGTTATTGCGCACGCCTTCAACCGCGGCCACGTCTTTAATCCGGGCCGCCTGAGCTGTCGGCATCAGTACGCAACTGACTGCCATCATGATCCCTAACCAAGGTATTCTCATCAGGTTACTCTTTACAGGCGCTGAGAAACGTAGCCCAGCATTTCATCAACAGATGAGATCACTTTTGAGTTCATCTCAAACACACGCTGAGCTTCAATCAGGTTGATCAGCTCTTCGGTCACATTCACATTGGAGGATTCAAGCGCACCCTGCTTGATCTTACCCAACCCATCAAGCCCCGGTGTGCCCTCTTGCGCTTCACCGCTAGCACCGGTTTGCATATACAGGTTTTCGCCCATCGGCTCTAATCCCTGCGGGTTCACGAAGCTGACTAGCGTGATTTGTCCGACTTGCTGGTTTTCAGCCTGCCCCTGCATACGGGCAGAAACTTGGCCGTCGGCACTCACCGTCACTGATGTGGCATCGTTTGGAATAGTAATATTCGGCTCAACCGGATAGCCCGAGCCTGCTGTCACTAAATTGCCTTCGTCATCCATCTGAAACTGGCCGTTACGGGTATAACCTGTTGAGCCATCGGGCATACGGATCTGGAAAAAGCCGTCGCCGTCGATCATCATGTCAAAGGCATTACTCGTAACTTGTACACCACCTTGCTCGAAGTTTTTCTGGGTAGCGACCACTTTAGTACCGCTACCGAGCATCAACCCCGATGGCATTTTATCGTCTTCTGACGAGGACGCGCCCGGCTGGTTAATTTTCTGATACAGCAAATCTTCAAACACGACGCGGCCTTTTTTAAAGCCGACAGTACTGGCGTTGGAGATATTATTCGAAATATTCCGGATGTTGGTCTGCTGTGCATCCAAACCGGTTTTACTGACCCATAATGCCGGATCCATGGTATTCCCCTTAACGCGATAGCAGTTAACTCAATTTCAGCAAACGATCCTGCGCGGTATCATTCTCTTCCGCGGCTTTCATCGCCTTGACCTGCATGTCAAACTGGCGTTGCAGATCAATCATCTGCACCATTTCACCCACCGAGCTGACGTTGCTCGATTCGAGTTTTCCGCTGACCAACCGTACGACCGGATCGGCCGCTTGCGGCATGCCATCACGGGTACGGAATAAACCGTCATCCCCTTTAGTGAGGGTATTTAGTGCCGGATTAACCAGCTTGATACGGCCAGCTTGCTCCAGTGCATCAGGCGGTGCACCTTTGGGCAGATACGAGATTGTTCCATCACCACCGATCTCTATTTTTGCCAGCGGCAACGGCAGATTCATCGGATTGCCATCTTCCCCGAGTATCGGTTGGTTACTGCTGTTCATCAGCTGACCGTTTTGGTCAACCTGCAAGTGTCCGGCACGCGAATAGGCTTCTGTGCCGTTAGCTGCACGCACCGAAATCCAGCCCTCACCGGCAATCGCAACATCCAGCTCACGGTTGGTGGCCATAAAACCGCCATGGGTGAAATCGCTGCCCGGCCGCTCGACCATGCTGAACACCCGTGAAGGCAGACCTTCGCCGTACGCCTGCATTGAACGGGCCTGCTCGAAATCACTGCGAAAACCCTGTGTGTTGGCGTTGGCCAGATTATTGGCGTGCATCTGCACACCCTGCAGGTTTTGCTTTGCGCCACTCATGGCGATGTAGAGCATTTTATCCATCAGCCACTCCGGCTTTTTAGAGGGATGAACAGCCTTCTCTGGTTAGACAAGGCCGTATAACAACAAAACCTGATTAACGAATTTGCAAAATGGTCTGTTGTAGTGATTGATCAATTTCCAGCGCCCGTGAGTTAGCCTGAAAATTGCGTTGTGCGGTGATCAAATCGACCATTTCAACGGTCATGTTGGTGTTTGATTCTTCCAGAGAGCCACTCATAATCCGGCCATTAGAGCCTTTACCCGGCTCACCAATCAGCATCGCACCGGAATCGGGTGTTGCACGCCACTGCGTACCGCCAATCTGGGTTAACCCCTGTTCGTTCGGTACGGTCACCAGCATCACTTTGCCCAGATATTCGCTCTTGCCGTTTGAATAGTTCGCCACCATCAAGCCTTCCGGCGTGATATCTACCTTGGTCAAACGGCCAACCACCACACCGTTTTCAGTAATTTTTTTCACATTAAAATCAGAGGCGTACTGGGTAGGTTTGTCGAAATTAATATCGATGGTTTGTGATACATCAGCACCGTTTAGCTTAATCCCCGCATCTTCCATTGAAACGGTTTTAGCATTTTCCGGGGTTTGTGATTTCAGCGAGCCATCAGAGTTAAACTCCAGCAGCACACCCTTCGGATTTTTCTTGGTTGGGTCGGTCGGGTTCGGATCACTTTCCTTACCGCCGTCAATATCTAGATACTGCTCATCGCCGTTTTGATCGCGTACTGTGTTGTACGATTCCCACGTGTTGTCACCGGTTTTGACAAAGTAGCTGGTCATCGAGTAGCTATTGCCGAGCGAGTCATAAATATTGGTTGAGGTAGATTTGCTGTAAGTCTCAGGATCATCAAAATCAAACGGCACTTTACTGACCACTGCCGCGCCGGAAGGCAGGTTTACACCCACATCCAGTTTGGTTGATGGTGAAGGTTTCCCCGCTTCGGTCGGCACACGTACCGGCTGGGATGCCTGCAAACTCACTGACGATGCCTGGCCTTTATCATCTACCGGCAACACCCGCAGATACTGGCCGCTGGAGTTCACAATGTAATTGTCTCGGTTGAGCTTAAATTCACCGGCACGGGTCAGACTGACGTCTTTATCATCCATCCCGTTGGTGACAGCAAAAAAACCCTTGCCGTTAACGCGCAAATCGAGCGGGTTATTGGTGTAACGGGTCGAGCCTTCATGGAACTGCTGCGAGATCATCGAGGTTTGCACCCCACCACCGACAGTAGTACGCGGGTTAGAGAAAATTGAGGTTGAATACACATCGGAAAATTCAGCCCGCGACTCTTTAAACCCAATAGTATTCGAGTTGGCAATGTTATTACTGGTGGTGCTCAGATCTTTTTGTGCGGCAAACAGGCCACTTAAGGAAACGCTCGACATTATAGGAATCTCCGTAATAGTTGTTCTTCTGTGGGCTTGTCACCGTCTTCTGATTCGGGTGGTAGAACACCGATAGGTGGAAGTGGTTTTACTTCCGTTGGCGGTGTTCCAGAGCCTGAGTCTCCACTCATTTTTCCCACTTCGAGGATGTTGCCGATCGGAATGCCACCCTCAATGCCGTTGACATTGATCAGTGCACCCAGCTCAGACTGCAGCACCACACTGCTGACACGGTGGTAAGTGGCTAGCTGGTCAGTAATGTCTTTTTGCTCGCCGTCAATTTCGGCTGTCGCCTTCATTTTGTATTTACCGGCCGGCACTTTTTCGCCGTTGTCGTTCGTACCGTCCCAGTCAAAACGCACTACGCCGTCTTTCTCACCGCTGATGCCAATGGTCTTAATCAGCTGGCCGTTCTCATCTTCAATACGCACCGACAAGTTGTTCAGCTTCTCGCCGTTTTTCGAGAAAATAGCCCCGCTCACGCCCTTGTCTTCCAGCCAAACATCACTGGTTGGCAGCAGCACATCCTGCCCGACCAGTGATGAGGCTTGCAGTGCCTGACCTGAGCCCATAATCTGGTTCATCAGGCTGAACTGATCGGTCATCTTGTTGATGCCATCAATGGTGGAAAACGACGCCATCTGTGACACCATCTGATCATTACTGACCGGATTAAACGGGTCTTGAAACGACAATTGCTGGGTCAGCAGGCGCATGAAATCCTGTTGTGTTAGCGACGATGTCGCCCCACCGGTCGGTGTTTCATCCGGGCGGGTATTGGGCGCTTCATCGGTGCTTTTGCTGCGTGAGCTGGCATCAGTTGCCCCTGATTTACTGCTCATTGGCGCGTTTTGGCGGCTGACTTGATCCAGATAACTGGTGGCGCGGACATTCGGGTCAATCACGTGTTGCTCCTTACTTGCCCAGATTGAGGGTTTGCATCGCCATCTGTTTGGCGGCATCGGCAATCTGCACATTGGTCTGGTATGAGCGCGACGCTGAGATCATGTCGGCCATCTCCTCCATCACATTCACGTTAGGTTTGAAGATGTAGCCATCGGGATTTGCCAGCGGATGATCGGGGCGGTACTCCATGTTCAACGGCTTTTGGCTCTCAATAATGCCGGCCACTGATACGGGCACACTCGAGCCGCTGTCCATTGCATCATCCAGCATGGCATTGAATACCGGGTGGCGAGCCTTATAGGTTTCATCAGCAGAGCTGCTGACACTCTGGGCATTCGCCAGATTACTGGCCACGGTATTCAGACGTACCGATTGGGCGCTCATAGCCGAGCCGGAAACATCAAAGACATTAAACAGACTCATGGATTAATCCCCGCGAATGGCTTTTTTCAAACCACTGAATTTGCCAGCTAAAAATTGCAACGACGCCTGATACTCAATGCTGTTTTCCATAAACAGATTGCGTTCTACCTGCAGATCTACGGTATTGCCATCGCCCCCATCGGGCTGGTTGGGAATACGGTAGGCGGTAGTGCCTGAGAAGTCAGAGGCGGCAGAAATATGGCGTTCATCTGTCATCGACAGGCTGCTGCGCTGCAGGTTGCTACTGGCTTGTGTAACGGCCTGATCCAGTGCCTGTGAAAAATCCATATCGCGCGCTTTATAGCCAGGGGTGTCAGCATTGGCGATATTGCTGGCTAATATCTCGGTGCGCTGATTACGCAAACCGGGCGTGTACTGATGTACACCCAATGCTTGATCGAAACTGATTGCCATCTATCTCTCCGCATACATCAGTCGAGGTATATGCAGCAAAGTAAGCAAACTTAGTGCCAGAATGAGCGCCAAAATATCTGTGCTGTTATTTATGCGGCGATTTGTCAGGGGATTTATTTCGGTAGTTCGCGGAATAAATGGTCGCGTTTAAACAGAGGAAAGGAAATATCAGCGGAAATACCAAAAGATCAAACGAAATATCAAAGCGGCATGGTTTATGAAAAGCGTGTTCTATATCCCGCAAAAGGTGCTTTTAAAAAGGATAACCGCCAGATAAAAGCCCGCTATGCAACGCCTTTCTCGCAGATAAAAAAACGGGGCTAATTCAGCCCCGTTATTGTCGGTATATCGCCACGGTTTACGTGTGTATAGGTGTATAGATTGTTAAACGTATAGATCGCTATTTGAGTGTGTAGACCACTATTTAAGTTTGTAGATAATGCCGGGGGCACAACGCACCATCTCAAAACGATCACTTAAACCGGTCATTGATTCTGATGCGCCAAGCAACAGATAACCGCCGGGTTGCAAACAAGCGGCCAGTTGATTGATGACTTTAGCTTTCATTTCAGCCGAAAAGTAGATTAAGACATTGCGGCAAAAAATAATGTCAAATTTGCCCATCAAAGCGTAACTCTCTTTCAAATTCAGCGGCTTAAACGAGACCAGATTGCGGACTTTGTTGTTCAGTTGCATACGGCCATCAGGCTGGGCTTCAAAAAATTGACGCTTACGCTCCGGTGATAAGCCGCGTCCGAGCGCCAGCGAGTCGTAACTAGCCTGACGCGATATTTCAAGCATTTGCGGTGAAATATCAGTGGCGACAATCTGCGCCGGTTGCAACATCGGTAACATGCCGGGGCGGCGCATTTGGGTTTCAAGTACGGTCATCGCAATCGAGTAAGGCTCTTGCCCCGATGAGCAGGCTGCCGACCAGATTCTGACTGGCCGTTTTTGCGCGGCAAATTCAGGCAGCAAGCGTTCGGCCAAAATATCAAACGGATAGTTATCACGAAACCAGAGGGTTTCGTTGGTGGTCATGGCATCAACCACTGAAATTCGCAGGTCACGGTTAATACCGTGCAAGGCCTGTTTTAGCAGTTCGGAGAGGTGCGTACACCCATAACGTGGTAACAACGGGGTCAACCGGCTGCGAACCAAATACTGTTTGTTATCGCCCAGCACGATGCCGCACTGCGACTCTAAAAAACGGCTGAACTCTTGGTACTCGTGTTCACTAAAGCTGACTGAATTCATGAATTACTCGGAGGCTAGTTGCAAAAGTGCCTGATTAACGGCATTGGCGAGTTCATCTGGATTGAATTTAGCAATGAAGTTATTTGCACCCACTTTGCTGACCATCGCCTGATTAAATACGCCACTTAATGATGTATGCAAGATCACATGCAGTGCATTAAATTGTGAATGATGCCTAATTTCGGCGGTTAAGGTATAACCGTCCATTTCAGGCATTTCGATATCTGAAATGACCAGCGCATAGTAATCATACACATTGCCTTTAGCGGCCACCTGTTTTAAACGCTCAAGCGCATCACGCCCATCTTTGGCCATTTCGCAGGCAAGACCAATACTGGTTAACGCGCGCTCAATTTGCTTGCGTGCCACGCTTGAGTCATCTACCACCAGTATTTTCTTTCCGGCATTTTGTACGTTTTTCACTTCATCAGCCGCGGCATCTAAAATTGACTGGCTGATTTGGGTCGGTGCAGGTGAAATTTCATCTAAAATACGTTCAACATCAAGAATTTCGATCAGCTCTTTATCCACTTCGGTGACAGCTGTCAGGTAGTTTATTTTTCCAGCCCCTTTTGGCGGCGGTAAAATAGACTCCCAATTCATGTTGATAATACGTTCAACCGATTGTACTAAAAAGCCCTGCACTGAACGGTTATATTCAGAGATAATAATAAAACATTTTGTTGGATCATCCACCGGCTGCCCGCCAATAGCAAGACTCATATCAATAACCGACAGTGTCTGGCCACGAATATGCGCAATGCCTTTGACGATCGGGTTTAAGTTCGGCAACATAGTTAAACGCGGGCATTGCAAAACCTCACGGACTTTAAATACGTTGATGCCGTAACGTTGCGAACCCTGTAACTTAAACGTCAACAGCTCTAAACGATTTTGCCCGACCAGTTGTGTCCGTTGGTTTACCGAATCTAAAATCCCCGCCATAACAGGCTACTCCCAGCGATTTTTTATCTGTTTTATCACGCATATCCCCTTGATATTTTCAGGGTATTTAGCATAACAGGAGACGTTTTGTGTTTTTCTCAACGCCATTACATCAGGCTCTACGCCCACTTGAGCGAGTTATCGGCCTTTATGGGGTATTCTTAAGCACTTTATTTTTAAGCATGAACTATGCCAGTGCCGCATCAGCGCCGAATGCCAATACGCCGCAGCAAGATTTGAGCAGTATTAGCCAGGCGGCCGAGGATTTTATTGTCAGCCAACTGCCTGCGAACAGTGAGTTGCAACATCAGGTCAAGGCCGCACCGGTTGACCGGCGTTTACAATTCAATGCATGCGCATCTGCACTGACAAGCTCTCTCCCCGGTAAGCAAACACTAACTACCAAGGCGACTGTACTGGTTCGTTGCCCGACCCAAAACTGGCAGGTATATGTGCCGGTAAAAGTGTTATCGGTCAGCCCAGTGGTGGTTACGGCACGAGCGATTCGCAGTGATACGGTATTACAGGCCGATGATTTGGTGCTGACTTACAAAGATGTGCGTCAGGCTCATGCACGGATTTTTGACGATTTCTCTTTGCTGATTGGCGCTAAAACTGTTCGCCCACTGAATGCAGCCTCCCCTATTTCTGCGGCACAAATTTGCCAAGTGTGCAAGGGGGATCGGGTGGTTCTCAAAGCCGGTAAACCGGGGCTGGCGGTAGTGGCATCGGGCGTGGCAATGGCCAATGGCACAATCGGTGATACGATTCAAATTCGCAATAACCGTTCACAACGGGTGGTCAGCGCTGTCGTCACCAGCGTGGGCGAAGCTGCTGTAAACTATTGATACTAAAGGATCGGTATAGGGCTATATCCCAAAAAATAATTTCTCAAGTTCTTAGCTATTGTGCCGTTACATTACACAAGCGTTGTCGATTCCGTATTGTGATTTTGAAATAGTGATTTCAAAATGGCCATTTCAATATACGGGTCAGGCTTCGCGAAGACCCCAATTAATGCCCGTAAGAATGAAGAATAATGTAGGAATAATGCCATGAGCAGCATTGATAAATTCACTTATACAAATTTAAACACATCCGCTGCGGGCAAAAAATTGCAGCATACGGTTAATCTGCACAGTGATAATACCACGGCCAGTGGTACACCACAGACTAAGCCGGCTCAACTGATACAGCCTGCGGCTGATGGGGTAACGCTAACATCACAGGCGCAAACACTGGCGCAAGTGCCAAAGCAGGTAAACAGTGAGATGCCGTTTGATAGCGCCAAGGTTGAGCGTCTTAAACTGGCTGTCAATTCGGGTGAGTATCAGGTTAACCCTGAAAAACTGGCCGCAAATTTGCTTAAGCTAGAGTCAGGTTCTCACTAAAAGTCAGCCGAATGACGTGCTGGCCGGTTATAGGATATTTTCATGACGCTGCACGCACTACTGACCGAGCAACAGACAACGTTACAGACATTAGAGCAGCTGATAGACAGCGAACTCACCGCGCTCACTGAGCATCAGGCTGATCAGCTGCTGACGCTCAGTGAGGAAAAAAATGCGCTACTGCAAACGGTGCAAGCCACCGATCAGCAGATTGCGCAGCATGCCGAACTGGCGCAACTCGATCAGCAAGATGCACTGCTGCTCAATATCCGGCAGTTATTGCAGTCGTGCCAGACCAAAAATCATCTGCTTGGCGAGATAATGAAAGAGGCGCGTATCAGCCTCAGCCGTCTGGCGAATCAGCTGATGGCGGTTCGCGGCAAAGAGATGATGACCTACAATGCCGACGGTAAAACGCTCAATACCTCAACGCTTGGGAATAATGTGAAAGTCTAAACGGGCTAACCATTATTTTGCCACATCAGCGTCACCCCCCATATTCACATCGTAGGTAACACTGGTTACGTTGAGTGTTAAAACGTTGCACTGCGGGCAGGCACTAAGATGACCTGCTCTTTTTTCTCAACTACCGCTTGTGGCGTGCTGGCAACGGCTGGCAACTTTTTGACGTTATTCAGATCAAGACGCAGTTCAGTGACATAGTTATCCCCCACCGGATAACTGCGTACCACTTGTGCGCCGCGTACCCAACCGGCTGCCTGTGTCTGCACGCCGGCATCACGCAGTGAACCTGATGACAGTACTTGTGTATGGCTGCTAATTTTCAGCCCGTAGAGCTGTTCTGTCATCTCGCGATACGCGTCAAGACGTGAAGCACGTATGGCTTGTAACTGGCGTTCTTCCGCGGTTTTTCCCGGCTGTACCGCTATCGGGGCATACCCCACGGCATTTAGGATCTGGCTGCCACTGTTTGATGCACAGCCCAGCAATGCCGTACACACCACCAGTGCTAAACTGACTTTCAACTTGCGCATGTATTATTCCTGTTTTTTACCCGCATATTTGCCGCTTGCACGGCCAATATCGATATTAATAGCGCGATGATTTTATGGCGCAATAATGACACTCGGTGTGTTAAATGCGTTGTCACCGCGCACTATCATACCGTCACGGATCTGGACTTTATTGCTGTTTCCGATACTGCGACCCAGCCTTTCAGCCGGTAAAAAACCTTGTGCGGTGGCGATAACCACCCGATCACTGAAACGGATAATCCGCGCATTGATCTGAATACCCGAGCCTTGGCGCAGCATTGTGCCCGTTAGCACGTTATCCACCTGATAGGCTTTTTGCAGATCGCGCCAGTTGCGGCTGAGAGCAAAATCACCCTGCGGTGTCACCCTAATCTGGCCAGTGGTTTTGTAATCGAGCACCGTTAAACCGCGCTGTTGCAGTTGGTAGATGAACGCATCTTCCAGAAGATTGCCCAGCCAGTTGCTCTGATCCATCTGCTGTAAATCAACAAATGAGGCCACCGCCACTGACCCGCCGCCGGCCAGATTTTTATTGGATGCCACGAGCTGACGCGCCATCGCATCCACAAAATAGTCCAGACTGTGGCGCG
Source organism: Plesiomonas sp. ISS29 (assembly GCF_056522795.1). Lineage (NCBI taxonomy): Bacteria > Pseudomonadati > Pseudomonadota > Gammaproteobacteria > Enterobacterales > Enterobacteriaceae > Plesiomonas > Plesiomonas sp. ISS29. The sequence continues at coordinate 1,407,478 of NZ_JAWRZQ010000001.1, read as the reverse complement.
GCAGTATCTCTACATGGTTTTTATCCATTACATACGGCTGATCTGCCGAAGGCTGATGACTGGCACACCCGCTCAGTAGCAGTGCAGATACCAGACCGACAACCCATGATATTTTAAGCTGATTCACGTTATGCGCCTTCTGTCACTCTCTCTGGTTCTTGTATCGTCTGCCCGCGTAAAAACTTGAGCGACACTCTGATTGCCTGCATCACCGGCGGAACGGTAATTGCATAAACTCAGTAGTTAGAATTATTCAGGTATCACCAATGAGAGCTGTATCCCGCCGAACTCCGTTATATGCTGCCAGCGTACTGGTCAGTTGCCTGTTTACAAGCAACCTTTATGCCGCCTGGTATCAGACCAGTGTCAGTATTCCGGCACAGGCGGGCACTGAGCCGCAGTTACGTACGCTGGCACTGATGGATGCCAGCGGTCAGTTACTGGGGTACACCGGAGTATCTATGAACTATCAGACTCCACTGGTGACCTCGCTCAGTACGCTGGCAAACGGTGATACACAGGTGAGCTATGCCGCCGGCAGCCCGATCCGCAGCGCCACGATTGTGAGTGCCGGTACGCAACAAGGCCGTTATACGCTGACACTGCGCGCGGATATTACGCCAGATCAAAAAAGTTGCCGTAAGCTCAGTTACAGCAAGCCGATGTCAGTACATCGTTTTGCGATTGATGACCTGACACAGGCCTCTACCGGCGCTGTTTTTAATTTGGATACCGATTACCCCACAGTACTTGAGCGCCAACTGCGCCAGATGCTGCAAGGGTTGCAGGTGCGCAGTTATCAGAACACGCATATTCCAGCCGATGCCTCTGCCAACTGGCTGGCCGCAGTAGGCGAGCAGCAGCAAGTACAGTATCTGTTAACGGGGCAGCTTGTTGATCTCACACCGATACCCCAGACCGGTTTCAGCCAGTATTTTTCTGCCAGCGTGATGCAGCGCAACTTTGCGGTGAATATTCAGGTATTTGACAGCTACAACGGTGAATTGGTTTTTCAGCAGCTATACCGCACCGAAGCACAGTGGCCGTTTGAGCGCACGGCACGCATTGATACGCGCAGTGCCAACTTTTGGCAGTCGGCTTATGGCTATGCCATTCGCTTACAGACCGATCAGATAGCACAAGATTTGGATACACAGCTCGGATGCAGCAGCACGCAGGCACGCATCAGCGCGATTAACGGCGCACGCCTGACTATCAATATCGGTGCGCGTAACGGCGTACGTAAGGGCGATAGGCTAAAACTGCTGCACACTACCGAGTTCATAGACCAGCAAGGTCAGGTACAAGAGATGTTCACCCCGAGCAGTGTCAGGCTTACCGTTACACAGGTTTATCCGACCCATTCAGTGCTCAGCAGCCAAGGCTTAAGTGCGGCATCTACCGTACAAGTCGGTGATTTAGTGACTAAATCGTAGGCAAACAGAATTTAAAAGCTTAAAAAACGCGGATTAATCAGTATAATAGCGTGGCTGCCCCCGTAGCTCAGATGGATAGAGCGTCCCCCTCCTAAGGGGAAGGCCACTGGTTCGAATCCAGTCGGGAGCACCATTAAAATCAATGGGTTACATGCCAGCACATCCCCGATAAATGCCTACTTCAGGCTTCGGGCCCAACACGGGGCCCAACAGAAAACACGCTATAGGCTGCGAATCAGTGTATTGTAAAATACTCAGAGGCGAACTATTCACCCGCCCACAATGCCACCAGCGCAGCGAAGCATTAATGCAGGTCATCGACCGCATTAACCACAGCCATCGAGGAAAGATTCATTTTGCCTCGAGAGGCACCGATACCTCTGAATGGATGATGAAGCGCGAGCATCTGAGCCCGCGCTATACCACGTCGTTGGCGGATATTTTGGTGGTGAGGTAAAGACAAGATTCACGCATTAACCATACAACAGTAATTGTGAGCCCAAAAAGCCACCGCTATCTAACACTCTTTCGAGTATACGGGAAAATAACCTGCGAGCTCTGTTACTGTAGATGTAGTGGTATATTAGTTCACCCCAAGCGCTTTATATACAGCATCAACAGGATCAGCATAGAAGCTGATTTGAAATTTTGAAAAAATCTCTGCCGGTACTGTTGGTATATCTGATGCTGATGCCATCGGTAACAATACGCGTTTACCACCACTGTCCATCGCCAATTGCAAACTACCGGCTAAATCTTCAACTGGGTTGACTACGCCGCCTAGGGTCATATCACCTAACACTACCATCTGCTCCTGAACTGGTTTTCCCATCAAGATTGAGCAAAACGCAATTAAAGCGGCCAAGCTAGTTTTAGTACTCGGCCCTGAATTGTGTAGTTCAACCACATGTAGATGATATTCATGTTCAGAGAACTTAGCCGTCGCACTGATCCGATTAAGATTACCTTTGAAATAATCAAAACCAACCCGAATAGCCTCTTTCGCTGGCGTATTAGAGCCAAGCCCTGATGTTGAATGCTTGCCATTACCTGACGTCATTTGGGTTTCGAAGCGGTACAACCCGAACTGACCAGTACCACCTTTAGTCACCATATGAACAACGCCGGGTTTACCTAACCCTTCAGGGATTAACTGGCTCCCACCTTGCTCAGGAACATTAACAAAGAACTCCTCCAACGTCTGGTTATCGAGATAACTAAAATGCACATCAAAAAACTCCATACCACCAAGTTTCTTGAGCTGTTCTTTGATTCGCCGACGCAGTTCCAACGCATAAGTTAGACAACGGCGGACATCTTCTTTATCAAACACTCCATGGGGATGAAGTAATTTCAGTAATCCAGATACCGTACGGCGTACAGCTATCACATCTCGCTGGTTTAAGTTATTACCCAGCTTGAAGTAGCGATCTATGGCATCGGAGAAACTGCGCTTACGCATCTCACGCATATACTCGGCCAAATAATCTGTGATCAAGCCATAGCTGTTGGTAAAAAACTCAGGCCGCATCTTGGGAATATCCCAGCCTGGGATATAAGCATGGAAGCGGTCAAAGAAGGCGGTGTCAATCATCGCCTCAGGAAACGGTGCCAACAAATGACTCGTTTTTACCAAAGTTTCAACGCTCTGGTTAATATTACCGACAAAGACCATTGAAGCTTTCGCCTCTATTGAATCACGGCCTCGGGAAAAAGACCCTGACGCCATGTAATCCTTCATGATCTGCACGCCGTCTTTGTCCTTAAAGGTAATACCTGCAACCTCATCAAAGGCTACAACATCCCACATGCCGACCAAACCTACTTGGCGAGAGCTCATGTTGTAAAACAGATTCGCTACTGTTGTTTGTCCACCCGAGACCAACAAAGAGTTCGGAGAACACTCCTTGTAAACATGACTCTTACCCGTGCCTCGCGGCCCTAATTCACAGACGTTATAGTTGTTTTCAACAAACGGGATCATCCGTGTCAACAAATGCCACTTAACTCGCTGCTTCAGGTTGGTCGGCTCCATACCGATGGAGCGAATAATCACATCCAGCCACTGATCTGTATTGAAATTCGCACGGGCAGCAAATAGCTCATCCATATCCATTGAGGGCATCTGGATAGGTTTTAAGGTAAAAACTGAGAAAGGCGAGATCTTCTGTCCTTCCTCATAGAAGTAATTAAGCGTAATAATGCACCAGATCCCACCCGTGAGCAGTTTCTCGTTTTGCTTAACGATATTGGCAGGGATCACCGCATCTTTGATGCCAAGATTAGATAATTGTGCCTCGTAAACATCTTTTTTCTGATTAAGCTTTACCCCAACCTTGTCAATGACCTTAAAGCTACCTCGCTCACGTATCAGCGACTTAACTTTCTCCGCTTCATCTGGGCGCACATAGTTTTCAGCCAAGATTTTCTTAACGTTTTCGAGCCCTTCACGTACAACCTCGTCATCATCCGAAGCGCAATACATGCCAAGCAAATACTCCAGCACATAAACTGGCACATTCGCGCCTTCCTTGAGCTGTTTAGTCAGGTCTTTACGTACTACCTTGCCTTTGAAATAGCGGTTCAGGCGCGCATCCAGATCTAAGCTGGCACACTGGGCCAACTCATCTTGTCCAGCCGTCATCGAATGGTCTGAAATCTGAGTGTACTCGGCTCTGTTTTCTTCATCATTTTGACTAAAACCTGGGTACACATCCATCTGCTGTATCAGCACGTTATTGGTGATATGAGTCACGGGTGCTAGCGGCTCATCTGGTCTGTCTTTTCCCACATATTCACCTTCAGTAGCACTCATTTCATCGTATGGCATCAGGAGTCACTCCAAGGCATAGCTCAATACTATGCCTTATTTCATTTATCAAGTTCTGCAAACTAAACAACGTCACTAAAACAGGCCTCTGACAAAGCAGCAATTCTATCTAGTAACGTTAAAAACCAAAGTCATTCTGAATAGCTAGATCAATGGTTATCGGATATCGAGCCAGTTCGATACCATCGTCATCATCTTGCAGCAGCAATTGGTATTGTGCCTTGCGATCAAAATCAGAACCGGTCAGTTTCAAACGAACATCCTGTTGGCGCTGCTCAAGAACACTCGACGTGGCATCAAAACAGAGTTTTTCAATCGCGGATACCGCTTGTTCATTAACATCCATAACGACAAAACGAACTGTTCGTGGTTTATGGCGCTCATCCACAACATCCGTTTGTAAGAAGCGAATTTTGTCGATAGCGTTAACCAGTTTGATCGGTTGGTAAGTTGGAACGATATTAACCTTGGTCTTCTCGTGTTGCGCCTGTTTTTTACCACGCAACTCTTGCACCTCAAGCACCGGCACACAAATCTCTTGCAACATAGCACCGCCATGTACAAAACGTGCACCGCCAACAAAGTGGAAACGGCTCACCCCTTTTGGCAGCCAGAAGCCCACATCGGAAGTGCCTCCAACTGAATTATTGATACGACCCTGCCAAACGTCTTCATTTGCAGGTAACTGCCGCCCAACTAAATAACGTTTTTTTGCCTCAAGAGTGCCCGAAGGCTCTGCCTGCAGCTGGGCTTTAACCCCATTTTCTGGAGCTACTCGCTGAAACAAGAACCCGTGATCTGCTGTAACTACCACCCGAGTAACACCAAACCCATTAATGATTTTGCTCACCAGATTATTGAGCTCGTCAATTGCCTGACGCACCGCCGAGAAGGTTTGTAGCTCGGTGGCTTGTTTGTCTCCAATAGCATCAATAACATCATGATAGACATAGACCACCCGAGCGTCGCCAATGGCCTCGTTAGCTTGAGCGCGAGTCCAGCCTTGTAGTGATTTGGCTGAAATAGCAATACCACCCACTTTTGCCAGAATAGCACTGCGATTATCTAATCCAGCACTGCTCTGGCCATCGACCAATACGGTTGCACTCCCTTGCGCATAATCAATGTGCTGGTGGGGTAATAAAGCAGCCATGCCTAATTGAGTGTAGCTTGGTAACACGCCAAGCTGACTGCCGAGTTTGGCAGCAAAGCGTTTAGCCTCGTTAATTTGCCCCTGCAGTTCGTGAGCTACTTCATACCGTAGTGCATCACTGATAATCACAAACTGCCGTTTGACTCCAGCTTGCGCAAATCGCTTGCGTACAACATCGTTATAAAAGTTGGCTTGCGCTGGAACGCCTAAATTCCAATGCGTTAGCACCTGCTCTTTTGCCAGCAGACCATCCCAAGCCAAGCCCAGCTGATAGAGATACCAGTTAACATAGAGATCTTCGAGCTTATCAGCCAACACCGCCAATACCTCAACAGCCTGCCCTTGTAAGTGCAGTAATGACTCATTAAAAAGGCGATAGGCCGCATCAAACTGGTACAGTTCAGTCTCATAGGCTTGGTACATACTTTGCGCCGATGCAAAGTGAAAACCATCGGGATAGTTTCTACGCTGCTCTAATAAGTTCTCAGCATGCATCAACGCTTGATAGAGGTGCATATATTTGGGTTCAAACCCAGACCAAAATGCTTGGCGACGGCGCGAAATCAGTAAGCTAAATTCGCTGCGGCTCAAACTAAGATCGCCGTCTACCAATCCTGCCACCAGCTCACGAATCAACGCCTGTTCAATGGCTTCAAAACTAGTCACTTCCGCCCAATGTAAAATCTCTTCAGTAGAGAGCCCATTAAGCCGATTTGGCAATTCGAGCTGTGCTGCCACCGCCAGTGATAACTTGGCAAATGCACCTCGGTGTTGCAGTGAGTCACGCCACCCTGCCAGCAATGCCATGGCATTGGCGCGGCCTGTCGGCGTCACCAATAGCTGTGATTGCAACCAGTTTGGTCGCTGGTCTGGTTTGGTCACGTCAAGCAATTCATAACTTTCACTGACAAAGAGCTTACGAATAAACTCCCGCAACGATGGCGTATTATCTTCAGCTACCTGATAGCCATAATCCCTATCTAACAGTAACCAAAGGCTTGGCAGTAACTCATATTGCGCTAGCGGAGCTAATGCCTCTTCGAGTTGGTTATCATCATCAACAACGCAAGCACCTAATTCTCTGACCACGTCCGCCAGCTGGGCATGACACCCCAGCAATACGCTAATCATTTTCAAGTCGAGCGAAAGTGCATCTTCAACGCCGCTACGCCCATCTAAGCGACGTTTCAACGCAACGGTACGCTCTTTGTTAGCAAAGAAACTGCTGCGCGAGGCGATGTAATCCCGTAACGCCATATTGGAGAGCCCCAACTCATTGAGCAGAATCGAGGCGGCATCGGCATAAAACGTTGTGCTGTAACGGCGCATATCAAGCAGCCAATCTTTCGCTGCTGCAGGCTCTGGACTTGGCCAGTACAACAAAAAAGGCTTGGCTGGCTCCTCAATCTCAATTCGCCGCCTTACTTGCAACTGAGAGTGTTCAACCATGTTGAGTACTGTTACGGGCTGGCCGTCTCGGTTTAATCCGGTATTTACATCGGCAGGCAACGCAGCCAGCTCTGCCACTTGGGTCATAAAGCTCTGCTCGGGATCATGCCAAAAGACAATCCGGCTTTGCTGAAACTTCTTATTTAGACCGTTTTGTAGTTGAGTGATATCCATCAATACATCTCAAGAATTTAATGCTGCAAACCCATTTTTTGCCAAAGAGGGGAAAGATCTGCCGGATCACACAGATAATTTTCCAAACAAAAACGAGGGAGAACCCATAGATTTGGGAGTGCTTGTTGTTTATCAGCAATCACCTCGGCAGACCATTCATCACGATCTACAACGCCGACCCAATTAGGCTCACGCGTCAGCAGTTCCAATACACTCGCTTTCTTCCCTGCCTCTGCCACGGCCCAGCGGTTTTCCCAGCTCGCATCTATTTTCCCCAACCATGCACTGAAAGCATGAACATCATCAGGCCCTTCAACCAGCAAAACTCTCTTGCCCGTAGCGCCAACATATTGCTGTTTGATATCTTTCTGTTTGTTATCCAGCCAGCTCATGCCCACGCTCCCTGCAATTCAATACGCAGCCCTTGCTGTTCATAACGCTGCCAAATATCAATACTGTGGGAAGTTAGGATCAATTGGCCTTGCTTACCAGCCACCAGTCGTTCGAGATTGGCGAGCAGGCCACTGACCAATGAAGGATGTAGATAGAGATCAGGCTCATCAATCAACACAATCCCACCGGGTTGTAACCAGCGGCTAATGAGATAAACAAGAATCAATACCTGATGCTCACCGGCACTCAGTTCGTCGAGTGAGTGGCGCACGCCGCGCTGCCCCTTAATCTTGACACTCAGACGGTTTTCACCGGGAGCGATATCCGACTCAATCTCTTTGCCTTGCAAAAATAGGTTCAGATTACGCAGCACCTCATGGAATTTATGCAACTGGGTGGTTTTAAGGGCAATCAATGAGGGCTCTAACTGCCCTTTCCAATCATCATTGACAAGATAACGAGTCAGCCAACGCTGACTCAACAAGTCTGGCTCCGGTGATCCTACATTGCGTTTTGGATTTACCCAACGCCGCTCTTCCGCATCAAGATAGATGATGTTCGGAACATCCACTTTATCGTAACTCAGCAACATTCGACGACGCTCTGCTGTCAGCACATGCATCCAATCGTCTGCAGGAAGCTGCAACTCTCGCTTGGGCTTACCCGGCTTTCCAGTTTTGGCAACAGTTTCCCCTATCCATGCCAAATTCGGGTGTGCCGCTTTCACACTGCCTATCCACTCTGCATTACCAAATAACAAACCCACTGGCTGATGGGTAAAAGGTGCGAGTTGATCAAAGATGATTATGATGCCTTCCCACCACTGTAGCCAAGCCCTCGCAACATGATTTTGTGGTAATGCTTTTTGCTGATCAATCCACCAGCCTGCGGCCTCCCACAGCATGGCGATCGCGCGTAATACCGTTGATTTGCCACAACCATTCGGACCGGTAAACAACACCTGTGAATGTGCCCCACCTCGCCAGTGATCTTTTAGTTCGATGGGTGATTGCACCAAAGGGCCAACGCCATTCAGGTAAAGATGAGTGATATGCATAGGCTATTTTCTCCAAAATCCGAAGCACTATTCTAACCGGTTTAGGCTCCCGTATCTGTACAGCTTTTAGGTACTCGAGCTTACATCATGTGTTCAGGCGACAACTTGCTGACGCCTGAACATCAATACATCACTCACCTTTATCACCGCTGATGGCTTTTACATCACTCAGTAACGTGCCGAATTTGCCGTAGTTAACCTTAACGCCATCATCCAAATCGAGGCTGATACGCATATCAGCGTGGTGTTTCAGCTGATCATCAAACGCACGCAGCTCGGCGAGCTGCTTGGTGAGGCTGTCGATCTCTTTGCTAATGCGCTTAGCATCACTGGTGCTCGCTTCTGTTTGCTCCATGCGTTTGCGCTCAATGCGGCTGGCTATTTGGCCAAGCAGTGGCGTCACGTATTCAGTACGCATCCGTGGTAAGGTGGCTTCGTTATAGCGGTGCAGGTAAACCAGACACTCAAAGGCCTTCTCTTTACCAGAGCTAAACAGCCAGTAAATTGGGCGTTTTTTGTAGGTTTTGAGGTGATCTTTGTAGAATTGCGTGGTGAGATAACGGCGTAAGGTTTCACGGGAGGTTTCACCGCCTTTTTTCACCGGTTTGATGGCATATAGGCACAGACTATCGGCAATAAATTGCAGGTTTTCCTCAAACTGCTCAGCACCCCAAACAGTGCGCACAAAGGCTTCAAAGCGTGCCGCTACATCATCAGCAAACCAGCTCTCTGCACTCAGTGGCAAGATGCCATCCTCATCGGCAGCAAAGGTGGCATAGGCCCCTTCCTCCACCAGCGTTTTAAAGCCTTCATTACCGGCATGGGCGTACACCAGCCCTTCACGATCCAGCGAATAGCGCCCCATCATGCAGCCGATGGCGTAGGAAATCAGCTCGCAGATGGTGTCAGACTGCAAGCGCGCCTCGCGCTCGTCATCGGTCAGATTGCCGCCATAGCGGTAGTGCGGGTTGCAGGTCAGGGTGATTTCGGATAGAGGCACCTCGGGCGTCAGTTCATCCTGCAGGCTATAGACCTCTATAAACAGGCGGTTGTTTTCTTCTTCTAGTCGCTGCATTTCTACAATAGTATCGTTCCAGGCAGACACCAGTTTCGAATAACATGTTTTTATTGCGCAAAGCTTCGAGGCTTCAGTTAACAAAGGAGCACACTTAAAGTCCCAAGAGGTCTCATAAGCATCCCAATCCAATTTTGACAAATCAACAATGTTTTTTACTGCTCCACCAGCTTTATCTGTCAAGGAGTTTTTTGTGAATGGAAGAATAGAGATATTACCTGGTTGAAACTCAATCGTTGGGTTAATCGCCCTTAAAAGACAGCTTGCTGGTTTCGAAGCTAAAAATCCCAGGACTGGAAATAGTAAGTCAGGACTCGTGAAGTAAGATGACCCTTTGTTGTCGAATAGAAACCCTTCAAATGAATATCTAACTCCAAAATATGATGAGCTAGTCGCGGTAAAAGTTAAGCAAGGCTTGAAAATGTAATCAAGATTGAAATTATGTCCCCAAACTCTGGTGCCAGAAGGATGAAGCATAGTTTGAATAATCTCACCATCATTCTCCCAGTTCACAAAAAACTCATTATTTCCATACCATCGTCTAAACTGCCCCCCCTTATTATAAGGGAACCATTTCATGGAAGACGCTTTAGCCGAATTACGGTCAAGAAAGCCGATTCCTACTTTCTTATATGACACTTCATGCCAACGCCTTATATGTAAGTCGTTGTTACCTGTGGCCATACCTAAACGTGCTTCACCTAACGATCCCAAGCTCTCATTTTGAAGAAAAGACTCTCTTAATTCTTCACCCACCCAATACGCCACGGGGCTCCCCGGGATCTTGCCAAAATCCGCGGCCGAGGCGCGGTAAAAGTGTTGTTGCATGTTATTATTTTCTTGTTGGCTCATGGGCCACCTCATGTTCTAAATACGGTGTTTTAAGATGTTAGCGAGTACGGGTGCAAAAGGTGCTAATTTACCCTGTTGAGGTGTCAGCAAGTCATCTGCCAACATATGGAGTAATTCACTGTCTTCCTCTAACGCTAAATGATCAGGTGTATCACCATAGTGTTGCCAGATAAGGCTATCAATCAGTTGTTTGCGGGCTTCAATCAGTGCTTTGTTGTTTTTCTCACTATCACCCAGATTAAGCACTTTAATGCTCTGTTGAGCACGCGGTGTTAGCCCTTGCACACGGCCACTCAAGCGAAAGCGCAATTCCGTTTCACATTCAGGCATGAGTGGCGTGAGCAGTAAAACTTGCGAGCCGTGAGCGGCATCACACTGTTTAGACCGTGTACAACTGGCGACAATATTGGTGAAATCCAGTGTCCGGTTTGGCGCAATATCTTGCGCCTCAACATGCTCATTCATGGTGTCAGCATTGCTGCCAGAAATTTCTTGGTTGCAATACGCACAAAGATAAAATTGTTCTTGGCTACAGGCATGGCGAATATCTTCTCGTTCAAGCTTGGATAAATCCTGATAACGCGCATTGGCCACGCGTCTTTTAAACAAAATCAAGCTATCCGGCTCATTGCCCTTATCAATTTTTCGCACGACGCAATGCCTCCTTGCGTAACAGCAGGTTGCATTTAGCAAGCTCTAGATGATGCGCTGGCAGCTCGGTGGTGAGTTTACTTAACAGCATTTGCGCGTGGTCAATCTCGCCATCTTCAATTAAATCGCGCAGTGTATGAAGCTGCTCATTAACATCGGCATTGCGAATATCGGTATCCATCACATTGAGCAAAACACTGTTAGCATCTTCGCCGTATTGCGAAGGAACTGGCTTTATTTCGCCATCCTCTAACGCATAAACCAACACCGCCTTGCAATCGCTTATCACTAAAGGGGAATGCGTGGTTAAAATAAATTGGCAGTTTGGAAAGGTGCTGGTTAAGCGTGCAATGATGTTGCGCTGCCACGTGGGGTGCAGGTGCATATCCACTTCATCAATCAGAATAATGCCATCACCATGCAGTGGGTTGGCCAATGCTGGGTTCATCATGGCTAAACGACGCGCAATATCCCCCACTAACGCCATCAGGGATTTTTCCCCTTGGGAGAGTTGTTGCACATTGAGTGCTTGCCCCTCTTTATCTATCGACATGTGTAAGCGCGGTTTACGGCGCACTCTTAAATTCGAGAACCCCGGCATAAAATGGCTGATGGCACTGCGCACTGCGCTAAGTTGCCTATCACGCGAAGACGCCATCATGTTTTGCAGTTGTGACCAAACTTGGTTATTTTCATCCACAGTGGCGAGCAATTTATCCAGCACATCTTGCGGTAAGCCAGATTCATTTTCGGCATCTTCTCGATCACGAAACCACTCAAAAAAACGTCTAAAATCGACGCCTTGGTTTAAAGCATTGTCATAGCCATCAATCTGCAGGAAATTATTTTTTTCTTTAATTTTCAGCGGGATATCTAAAACAGCACGCTCAACTGGATAATAGGCGATTAACGGCAGGCTAGTTTGTTCTTTTTCAGTAACTGCAGTACGGTAAATATCCGCTAAACGGCTGGCATCTGATAGGCTAGAGTGAAACTTAGCCTTTTTTCCTTTTTGTGTTTTGGTTAATGACCAGTGATAAACATTATTGCTGATATCGGCCTCTGGATTACTTTGAACAGCTTGTCCATCAAGAATGGTGATATCAATCATGGCCGAGCTTTGGCCATTTAAAATCACCTCTTCAGGAATTGGGCTACCGCTGCCTTTTTCACTGCGCAGGCGAGCAACAAACCAGCTTAAGGTGGTCGCCAAGGCTTTGAGGATCGAGGTTTTCCCCGCACCATTGTTGCCAATAAACACAGTTGTATTACCATGTGCCGTTTGGCTGGGTGCCAATTCAGCTTCTATTTCTTTAAAACGCCCCAAATGCGTGAGGCGAAAGGATGTGATTTGCATATTTTTTGCCTAATTATTGGGTTAATTTGTTTTTGAGAATAGCGCAGCTTGGCGGTTTATCTGGCACAAATTTGTGAGTATGAACATGAAGTTGGCAACTGGCTATTGCCAGTGTGCTCTCCTACTCTACTCGCACTCAGCAACAGCCAGTGCGGCACTAAACATCGCCGCCTTTTCCGCTTCAGAGCCCCCATCCACCAGCCTGAAATAAGCACCTTGATAGGTTGGTAAATGGGTTTGCGCCAATACAAAGGCTGTAGTGGATACAGCCTCGCCACTGAAGCGGACTACGGCATATTTTCCCAATATTACTTTCCAACCGCATTGGCAGCCTGAATGATTTCCAAGGCGCGTGGCCCCTGCTGATCTGCACCTCGGAAATCTGACAACCGCACATAACCGCCTTTGAAGTTCGGGTTGTGAGCATTCTCAAGGGTAAAGGTACAGATGGGCACCGTTGCACCATCAAAGCCAGAGTATTCCAATTGGATCAGCGAGGTGATAGTTTTCTTGTTGATGATGTAATTTCGAAGCTCTTCGTAACTTGAAATAAACATCCACACAAACGGCGTCATAAAACCAAGCTGACCACGTGGCTTGGCTAAATCCAGATTGCGCACGATAAAGGCAGAGAACAGGTCTTTGTCATAGCCCTTAAAGTTAGCCTTCAAATAATCTTTCACCACCGGTATATGGAACTTGCTCCCCATATAAGGCGGGTTGGCAATCACCGCATCATAACGTTTGGCGAGTACGCTAGCTTGCTTGAGCAGCGGTAGCAGTGTACGAGCTGCAGGTTTTTGTTGGGTATCACCGTTAAGGCTTAAGCTGTGCAAAGTAGCCGCCAACTCATCAATTGCGGTTGCGTGCTCAGCAGGTACCTCAATCAACGAGCCCAACGTTTTGGCCGATAGAAAGCGCTGATGCAAATCATTCAGCAGGCCTAAGCGCGAATCATTAGCCGCTATCGTATTCGGCGAGCTGGCAACCTCTTCGCTAGCAAATAAGTCTTGCACTTGGCCTCTATTCCAATCGGCATTCAAGTTCAGTGCCTGCCACAGCTTGGGTATATTGAGCGAACGGCTCTCTTGCAGGGCGTAGATGTTGAGGCTTAGTTCGCGAGAGAAAAGACGACGGTCATCTTGGCGCGCGCGCATCAGCAACGCAAAACCTGCCAGTTGAGCAGCACGATCATCAATATCGAGGCCATAAAGGTTGTGGGTGAGGATCAGCTGCGGGATCTCACGGCTACGGTAGCCACGCTCTTCGTAAATACGATAGAGAATGTTATAGGCTTCCACCAGAATATGGCCTGAGCCGCAAGCGGGATCAAGCACCTTGATAGACTCAGGCTCAATGCTATTTGGTGTTAACTGGGCTAACTGCGCCAATACTTCTGCCGGTTGTTCACCGGTCGCCACGTAGTAAGGCATCTCTGCGGCAAGGCTTGATTCAGGGTACGTTTGCAGCCAATAGCGGCCCAATGAGTTTTGTACCAAATACTGCACAATCCAGTTCGGGGTAAAAAGCTGAGTTGCTGCCGGAATATCCTCAGATTTTACAACCTTGCCGATAACCTCACCTTTCCTTTCACTGATATAAAACTGATATAGCCAGCCTATGACTTCGACCTGCGCCCAATCCTGCTCAGGAATTTCATCCACCAGCTCACGCCAAAACGCATCGGTACGGGTCAAGCCAGTAGGCAGTAATAGCTCGGTTTCATCATCAATGGCTTCAAACAGAAAAGGCATCGCCTGATGCAGGCGGTGGCACTGACCAAGCAACAGCTCACGGAAGAGCGCTTCTTGCTCGTTACCCGCCAGCATGAGATCAAGCAGAGCCGGTTTATTTAGATTAATCCCTTCACTGATCAATGATTCAATCACTTCAGGGGCGCGATCGAGCACTTCAAAACCCAGTGGCTGCGTTGGATGTGAAAGCAAACGCACACCATGCTCAAGGTAGCTCTCTTCGCTTTTAAGCTCCATAAAACGAATGGCGCAAAAACGGTTAAACCACGTGTAAGCCATTTGCTCAATCAGCTGAGCAAACCCCAGACTTGTTACCCGCTCTTGCAGGCGGTTAATGGCTGGAGCAAAACGCGCCGGATGCATAAAACCCGCGACTTGCAGTACATCACCACTCACGCTAGGGGCACTGATTCCCTTGGCGGTGATACCGAATTCTCCGGCACGGGCAATCATGGCTTTGATAAAGGCGCTACGCGCCCGAGGTGCCACTTTTTTTAGGTTGTTGGTGTTCATCTTGTTCTCATCATTTTTATTCGTTTTATGGGCGTTAGTGGGTAATGGGCGTTAGTGGGTAACGTGCTTAGTCACTAACTGCCCCACATAAATTGCGGATCCGCTGTTTTACATCATCGCGAAACTGGTTAAAGGTCGGCATATCCAACCTATCTAGTTCGATGGTATTAACAACCGGTAAGAGATCGCCGCGATGATAATCAGGATTCCCCAAATGTTGCCCCAACACCGCTTTCGGAGCTCGCATAGGTGAGCGATCATTACCGGATAGCTGGGTTTCAAGCTGAGCACAATGCTGATAGGCATCGGGTTTACACGAGCAAATAAACCAAGCCTCAGATGTAGGCTGCGGCACCATCGCGATTCCGCGTTCAGCAAAGCCTGCAGCTCGAAAGCCTTCGTTTATAGCCTGCACGAGGTCGAACGGATCATGAGGATCACTATTAGTGCCATCTGTGTCATGAAAATAGATCGCCAGTTGGGCCTCTGTGGCAGCACCCGTTTGTTGCGCTAGCTCACCTAATACTGCTGCTCGCTTGCTATGAATGAGATAACCTTGCTTGGTCTTTTTACTGAGCAATTTGAACTTAGCAACTCGGGTCTTCGTTGCCATCTCGGCCTTGGCCACCAGTACCGAGGGGATCGCGTGATCTTGTTGCTCGTCAAATTGGGCTGTATTCCAATCAGGTAAATGGCGAATTACCAGCCGATGAGCCAATCGTAACATCGGACCAACTTCAAGATCGTCGCCATAGGCATAGGCTTGAGCGTTACGGCTACGGCCCATATCTGTCGGACCTTCACCGAAAACGAGTAATGTATGCAACAATGGTTATTCCTCCTTGAGGGGAGATATCGCCATCAACTCGGCTGCCTCTGCGACTCTAGCCAGAGACAGATCCAGCATCGACTCCCCAGGGGAAAGACACTCTAACCGCTCTGCCGCCATTGGCACATCAAACAAGCGAATAGCACGACTGACACCATCTGGCCGTTTGTAAATCAGCAATACACTTTGACGTGCAATGTCATCTTCCAAGTAATTAAGCACTAGCGGGCTGTGAGTCGTGACCAACAATTGCTTGGGTGAGTGAACCAGCGCATCTACCAGTGCTTCGGTGATCTCTGGATTAACGCCATTCTCAACTTCATCAAATAACACAAACTGATAAGGGCTAAATTGCTGGGCTAAAATAGCCAGCAGGCGCAACATACCATCATTGAGATGACGCGCCTCGGTGATCATGTCATCAGTTCCACTCGCATGAGCGTTATAACGCTCATGTAGCTCTAGCTTTACCGCGCCACCGCGCAATATGCTGGTATGAATTTTGGTCACTTGTGGATAATAACGTTGCAAGTTTTGAAGCAACTGATTACGTTCATCCGCTTTCAATTTGTGAATAAAAGCACCTAGCTGCTGACCACCGCTACCGATATCATCGGCTAAATCTGCAAGGCGTGTTTTACGCCGCAACTGCTCCGGCGAAAGCAAATCGAGAGAACGGATTGCCTTAATACGTTCGCGCAGTTCACGCAGCAAGGGTGAGAGCTGATTGTCTTTGAGCTGAGAGAGCAGTGACCCCTGATAGGTAAAGGGAATATCTTGCCATTGATTTTCCTGTGGCTGGTTTTGCTGAATGGTGGCTAACCGATACTTACCCCCCCGCAACACAAACAGGGGTTGCTGCAGCGTCAACTCTTTTGTTAACAAATGCTCAACGGGGTAACCAAGTGCCTCAATTGACTCGCGAGTACAAGCCAGCCGTGAGCGGTTGAAGGTCGCTTCCCAGCGAAGCGGCACGCCATCAATATTCAGCTCCAGCGCCAGTTCAATATTGGATTTGCCATTTGCCAACCGGCTGGTGAGATCGGTGGCCGACCAGCCTCTAGCATCAAGCCACTGTTGCACTTCACCACTCATCACATGAGCAGCAAAATCGAGCGCTTGTAGAACGGTGGTTTTACCGGCCCCGTTGAGTCCAATTAGGCAGTTAAAGCGAGCAAGCGGCAGGCTAAAACCGACTAGGGATTTAAAGTTGTCTATTTCAAAACGGGTCAGCATATGCTGCTCCTTTTTTTGATTGTTCAATCACCTCTCCTCACGTCCACGTCACAGACATAAACATAAACATAAACATAAACAGGAGGAGAGGATGTTCGTTATTACTTAATCCGCACTCGCTTACCGTTATTAATGGCCTGCTGCAGACGATTACGTAGCTTGCTCAAATAGGCCTCGATATCCTGATCTGTTTCAATAAACAGATGGCTATCACCAAGCAGTTCTGTCGGTGAAACCAGCTCAATCGGCTTGAGCACGGGTTTTACGCTAACTGGAGGTTTATCTACCGTGTACGCAGCAGTACCGCTATTCAAACCCGCTGGTGGCTCCTGAACCTCTGTCGCTGCTGTTGCTGCGGCTTTTTTAGCTGCTTCTGCTCGTTCAGCTTCTATACGATCAGCTTCCGCGTGCTGTTCAGCACTAAAACGGTTGATAAGCTCAATCACTTTGTCTTCTTCGTCATCCGCTTCTTTAACTAAGCTGACCAACTCATGCAACGAGACGCTGGACGCAACCCGCTCTTTAAGCAATACAAAAGGCCGCATAGCTTGGTTTTGCAGATTAGCCGGTAAATCACTGATTGTTGGCTGTATTGCCAACTGAATTTGCTCAATCGCATGCAAGCTTAATACGCGCTGCTGCTCGACTAAGCGTTGGTTAATTGCGCTCAGTTGTTCTACTAGCGAGCCAACATTACGCAATTTGGCATATGGCTTTTTATCATCATGAATGGCTTGTAACTGCGTAAATAGTGCTGCGGCATCCTGCTCTTGCTCAAGCGCACGGCGGTTAGCACGAAACTGCTCATTCAGCGCTCGTTGTAGTTGCAACCACGTATCAAACTGGCGAGTATAAAACTCTTCGACCTCTTCAAAATCTTCTGCAAAATCGAGCCACTCATTACTTTGTGCGCAAAGTGTCTCAATTAAGGCATAGCTGTTATTGCCAAGCTCTAATAAACCCGCCACCAGCCGTTTGCCATTTTCCACCACCGCTTGCCCTGGACAATGACTCTGCTTTGCTTTGAAGGCAAATTCATTGAGTAAGCGCTGCCATTCTTTGAGCTCACTTTGCAGTTTGCTTGCTAACTCTTTTTCGCTGCTATCAAACGGTTTTTGGAAAATATCTTTAGCCAGACGCGCAGCCTTCACTATTTGCTGCTCGCTATGCTGGCGAACTCGGCGAATACGCAAACTGGTATGGCTTCGCACTGAGTTGAATTGCTCATAGCTACGATTAAGCGGCAAATCACCGTTCGGAGTAGACAGAGCCGCCTTACCCAACAAAACCAAGTGCGCCACTTGCAACATCACTTCATCACGGTTCCAGCCATACGGACGCGAACTGAAGCGCTCAAGTAATTCTTTAAGGTAAACCGGCTTGTTGGCTTCTTCAGATATGTTGAGATAAAACTCAATTTCTTGTTTAGCTTTGCTATTCGGATCTTTTTCACCAAGATGCATATTGAACTGTGCCACATCATCCGTCGTGATCACAGCATGCAGCTCTTGCTTCGGATTCGCACCACAGCTCTTGAGTAAACTGAGCTTCTGGAATGAGTTCTCAATAACATAGCTATAAGCATCATCCAGCATGTTTATTACGCTAGCTGACTTAATTTGCAGCTCATTACCAATGGCAAAAATCTGCGCTTGCTTAACCAACTCCTCAAACAGCGATTTTAGGCGGTTGCGGCGCTGAGTATTTTCCATTGCTTTCTCAGCCAATAACTTCTCTTGCTCTGGCCGTTGGCTACGGTTGTTAGCGAGGAATTTATCGGTTTTAAGCCACGTATCAAACTCATCCCACAGCCGTTTTTCATCCGGTAAACGGATCACGACACTACCTTGACCTTCCAAGCTCAAGGCTTTGCAACCCTGATCGTTATAGCCGTCAAAATTAGCATCCAGAGGCGATATAACTTTGAGCACCAGATCCGTTTGTACGCTGCCATCATAAGGATGACCGTTACAAAAACGAGTGACTGGGTAGTCTTGCTTGTTAACCGAATAGCGATACTGACGGCGTCCGCCCATTACCTCGTCAAAGAGGATTTTCGACAGTACACGCGTAGTCTCTGTACTCTCAACCTGAGTGTGCTTAATCTCTTGCTCAACTTCTTTCTCTTCATTGGTCAAGAAGACATATTCATCACCATTTCTGGCAATAAGAAGTTGGTTTTCTAGGCGATGTAAGCTAGCTTCAATCCGCTTTTTAAGGGCAACCTTATCGGTATCAATCTCATCAATTGATAGGGTTACTAGGTTATCCAGCGTTGATTTAACTAAATCGACATAACGAATTAAAAACAGTGATTTGAGAATATTGATATCGTAAGGATCAAGGCTCTGCTTCTCTGCGGCCTGCTCAAAAATACGTTTTACGTTAGTATCTAAAAATGACTCAATGGCTGGATAAAAAGCATAGAACGGTACTAATACACCGACCCCTTTATTCATTTGCTGGCGTGCTGCATTCTGGAATGCATCTAGCAAAGAACGTTCACCACGAGAAAGGCTCTTACCGGTTGCCCCTACTTTACGGATTGCCTCAAACACTTTCTGCACCAGCAAATACTGGTAAGGAATAAATGGATAGTGATCGACGAACTCAACGTTATCGCGGTAATTAGCTAGTTCAGCGGTAGTGGTTGCATCAAAGGCTAACTGGTTACGTAAAATATCGCCCTTTTGAATAAATAACTCGTCTAACTCGTCTTTCGCGCTCTCTGTTTTCTGAAGCAAACGCTTTTGAATCACTTCATTGGTATTAGATGAAGAGAGGGAGATACGGGTATGAAAGCGCCCTTGGATTTTGGAAAAATCTTGCCCTTTTTTCGCGCTAAGATCGCCTAGCACCGCATCAATATCTTCTTGTGAAGTCACAATGACCCAAGCGCGTCCACCGCATGCAGTTCCTAGGTTTTCAGTGATAGTTTGCAGCTTTAACATCATTTGGGTGTTATTGCCGATAAACTGACCCACTTCATCCACTAAAAAGACGATGTGTTTACCTTCTCCCCCATTTTCTTGAGCAGTGCGATCTAAATACTCACGCACCCACTTGCAGAAGTTACTAATATCGAGAGTAAACATGGATTCGAGGTTTTCCATGCTTTGTACGGAGGAGTCAGCGGATTGTCCGGTGGCATGAGCCCACGCTTGTGCCATTTCATCTCTGCAAAAGCCATACGCATCTCGCTCATCTTCCCACGTAGAATTCGTTAACTCTGCAAATTTGTTCTTAAAGGTTTGGTATTGATTGCGTGCATCAAGCTCCCGCTCAAGGTGAGCAATATGAGGATGATCGGCGCAAAAACCGAGGCGTTCGTTAAATACGCGCAGGAATACCTTGAGGATTGCATCTTCTTTATCCTCAGTATCGGCACGGCTATCGATATTAAAAAGGATCACTTCAGTTTGGCGATTCACCGCCGCGTGAATATCGCTATAAAGTAGGTTGTCACTGATCTTTTCTTTGAAGAAATCAATAGCTGTTTTGATCTGCTCACCATGAACCGCTTTTTGGTTACTCAGCAGATAAGAAAGAATTTTAATAAAATGTGATTTACCTGAACCAAAATAGCCGGAAACCCAGATGCCAATCTTCCCAGCTACACTCGGATCATCGGGATGAGTTACGCCTGGTAGATAAGTTTCGAAAAAGTGGCGCAGGTGACGGTCAAGTTCACGGGTCACCACATACTCATCCAGCTCAGTCCAGATAATTTGTTCATCCAATTGTTCGGCTTTCACCACACCATTGATTGGACGATCCAGTTTTTTGGTAAATAGCTCTTTGATTTGCATCGATGATCCCGTGTTTATTGATAACTGTTACCGTTTCTCGTGGCTGCTTAGTAATTTGCGTTATAGCGCCGTAAGGCACCCAGCACTGAGAGACAAAAATAGGGCGTAGACAGCCCTCACCTTACTCTGGCTGATTCGCTTATCTTGGGCTTGGTAAATTCTGCCCCTTAGTATTTCGAACCATGAGGTACTAATTGAAAAGCTCTGTAATAATTTGCAGTGGCCACTTCAGCGCGGTCTAGATCAAAAGGATACAGCTCAAGACCGTTGTAGCGCCCTGGATAAAATAGAACCAGAGGAATTGCGCCCATATGCGCGTGAAGGGCATTGAGCAAACTATGGCCTCGAAGTAGTGGCCAACACTGGCCAAGACCAGACAAAAGCACGAATTGCGGATTAGCCGGATGAATTTTAGACATCAGATGCTTCGCCACTCGTCCTTGTTCTAGCGGCCCTTTCAGCGCCTTGGCTAACTCCTCAGTACCTTTTTTTAGCTCCAGCTCAAAGGCTTTATCCAGCAGCTTTCGCTCCTGTAACAAATCGAGTAATTCTTCGAACAAGTTCAGGTGTAGAAAACGTAATCCTTGTTTGCGTACCTGAAAAAGACTCGATTCTAGATATTCACGCACAACCAACTCAAACTGGGGTGGATAATCAAAAATATAGAATCCAATCTCGCCACCCAACTCTTGGTTATTCAAAAAGCTATCGCGTTGCAAACGTGCAGCTACCTGCTCCAAACGTGTTTTAAGCTGAGCCTCACTATCCCACCGTGCACTCATCGCGCTGACTCCATAGCGTCATAAGCCTTGAAGCACCCTAGGCGCGTAGACCACTCTCTCATTTCCGGCAATAGGTATACATTTTTCAGCTTTCTTGACCGCCCTGACTCTAGGTAACCTACATCCGCCAAAATCTTAAATACGTTATTTCCCATTTTTTGAATGGAACTCTCTGAATACTGTTCGAGACCATCAATGATACGTTGCCGTGACAGAATAAAATCATACCAATCATCAACACTCAGTGATTCACGATACATACGCCGAGCATCAGCAACTACGGTTGTCATAAAATCCCCTAGAACAGGCGATTGACATATCGTTGCCAGCAGTAACATCTGATTCGCTAGCGCATCAGAAACCTGCAGTAATACGGCCCAAAAATCCTCACCCATAGGCTCAAGTCTTTTGCGCAAGGTTGATGACATTCGCTTAGCACTATGCACTGATGTTTTTTGTAATGCATTCTCGTTAACAATGGCATCATTCCAAAGATCGTTATCTGGATGCTGTAGCAGCAGCTCTGCAACCACTCTGCTCTCACGCAACATGATACTGCCACCGATGATGTCGCCCAGATACGCTTTGGCCGTCATAACTACTCTCTGTTTCAATAAATGGGTTGTAAGACACCATTATCATACGCGAAACAGGCCGACTTGCCTTTAGACAAGTGCATCGGGCTATCACCCTATCAAATGTGACACCTAGAGCCCTTTGAGGTGCGTCATTAAAGAAGTCTCTATGCCACTGAATTTGGAGCACTTCTTGTAAAAGATCACGGATCTGATTCCATGTTCGCGGCGCAATTCAGAAGCAGGTCAGCCGGTTTGAGAATAGCGATGATTTGAGCATCGCTTAAAGCGTGATATTTTCATGTAGAATTTCCTGTGTTCAAAAGACAAGAAAACTCTGCTTATAAGTACCTCTAATTTTCGAGGAAGGGATTACAGTGGAACCTCTTGCCAGGAGTAAATACGTCAATCAATCTCCGGCATATCAAATAGTAATTACTCAATAACACGCTTAATTATGTTCTACTGCAGTAATGGCTATAGTATGGTGCAGGTTGAACGTTGTGGGGTTAACAGGAAATAAAGCAAAATATGTGTTGTGATTTATCTGTCAGCAAAAGAACAGCCACCAGCATGAATAAGGGCGTTATGTTGGTGGACACTGTTTTAAGCTTATAACCCGAGTGATTGCATCATATCGCTTTCGGAAATAGCTTCCGGTGTAATTACGGCATCTTTAAGGATCAATTTGCTTTGTAACAGCCGGTCCAGATGAACATCAAAAGAATCAAACTGCGGATGTTTTACTGTAGGAAGATGAATAAAAACATCTTTTTTCTGACCGATGCGATAAACCCTGTCAGAGGCTTGAGCCTCTTTTGCTGGGTTCCAATGACGTTCAATATGCACCACATGGTTTGCGCCGATAACAGTCAGCCCAACACCGGCAGCCACAGGTGACATAATAATAATATTGAAACCCGCTTGCGCTTCAAATTGAGTAATCAGGCTTTTACGCGTCAGTTCATCCGATTTTTTTGCTACCGCTTTGGTATCACCGTTGATGATAGCAATGTCCAAGCCATAAATAATCTCAAGCCAATACTTAAGAAGCCGCTGCAAGCGTTTAGTCATCATAAACAAAATGACTTTTTCTTGCTTGTGACGTATTTGATCCAATAACTGTAGAACTACGTCTAGCTTTCCAGATTCTTGCATCAATTGGCGAGCCTGACGGCTATCGTTACAGTACAAATGCGATTCATCATCTAAACGTGGATGTAACGATAACGTTCGCAGCCTATTTAACGCCGCCAACGCAGCACCTTGCATGCTGTCACCTTGTCTTTGACGCTCGCGATAACTATTTAGCACCTCATCGTACGCTTGTAGTTGCTTGGCATGCATAGTGGCAGCTAATTGAGCTTGGTACGTCTGTACGCCATTTCCTGAAGACTCAACTCCACTGCAGATATGTTTTTGTGGCAATCCTTGCAGTTGATCTTCTTTGATTCTTCGCAACATAAAAGGCCCAACAGCTTGGCGTAATTGAAGACCTAATTCGCCACGAATACGATCCCTTTCCTCGCCTTCGGCATGAATAATGGGTTTAATCCATGTCTCACGATAATGCTGCCAGTTACCAAGTAGCCCCGGTTGGGCGGTATCCATCAAACACCAAAAATCACCTAAACTGTTTTCAACCGGCGTGCCCGTTGCCAATAGTTTAAAATCTGCCTTTAAACCCTTCGCTGTGCGCGTTTGTAACGCATTAGGGTTCTTAATATTTTGTGCTTCATCAAAAATCACCATCCCCCAATCAATACGACACAGCGAAAACTGATAATCACGCAAGGTTTGATAGGTTGTTAGTACCAGACGCCTATCCATATCTAGCCGCTGAGCACCTGCTTCTGGGCCAATATTCAAGGCGTAACGGATACAATTTTCATCCAACATGCCATTTTCAGCTTGCGTCGTAAGCTGAACAGATTCACGTTCAGTACCTTTGATTCGATACTTTGATAAGTCACGACCCGATTGCAAAACAACAAGGTCTCGAAAAGGCACTTGTTCAAAGGTTTTGCTTACCTCATCTTCCCAGTTCTCTAGAAGACTTAATGGCGCAACCACTAAAATTGGCTTCTCCGGTTTACCGATAGTTTTTTGCTGGCGTAGATATTCACCTACGGCAACCAAAGTCATATAGGTTTTACCTAATCCCATATCATCGGCAAGCAACGCACCTTGCAAGCGATACAAATCATCCTGCTTCTCTGTTGATGCAACCTCCAACATTTTTAGCATCCATAAAATGCCTTCACGTTGGTGCGGATAGGGCTGGCGAGCATATAAAGACCAATCAGGTTGTGATGGTAGGCCCGTAGAGTTAACTTTACTCAATAGCCCTGCATTAATCTGCTCAGCTTCTTTAAGAATAATGGCGACTTTTTCTGCTGATGGCTCATCAACTGACGAATCATCTGGTGGCGAGGCAGTTGTATCTTCTGTTGTGAAACCTTGCGTTTTAATTTCTGCTACAGTACTCGCTATATGCTCTGGATTAGAGATATCAATAACATGGCCATTGAAGGCCAGTATATCGGCATTTTGACTCACCGCTTCTTCAAACAGCGCAGTAAAACGCTCAAGATCTTCATCAGAAACTAACAAGTTAGCTAAAGAGGTCGGCCCAAGTATGGCCGGGTCATGATGCTCTAAGGCAAACCAATCATTTTTATTACTGTCTAAAGCACCAAAATCCATATGCTGGACTTTACCAATACCGGCCACGCGTACCGAAAAGCCCACATCTAGATTTACCAATACCGCATCTAAAAATGCGGTAGGTGTACGAATGAACTCACCGACTTTACTCGCAGGTATACGTTTATTAGCTAAAACGTTGCGAATACCGGCCATACGTTGATCATCGAGTAGCACCACTCGGTTATCTATACGCAAGACGCCACCGTTGTCTGATTGTTCTAGTTGAGCCCAACGTTTTTGTAGCTGCTCGGGTGTTGATCCATCCCCTAAGCTTGGGCAGAGCTGCAAACTGCCATCGAACATTCGCGTGGCTATTACACCAATATTTTCAGGGACAACAACATCCAAATGGTCAAAATGACTTAAATCAATACGCATTCCACTACGTGCAGCTGTTTGTAACTCAGCCATAAGTCGTATGTTGCGTTGTTCCCCTCTTTTTTCTGGAAGTAAGCCTTCATGCTCCTCTTGTGCCATCAACCCCATTAATTCAGATGGCGTTAAGCGATAACACTCACTTTCTCCCAAATACAAAAATGGTCCTTTACGTTGTAACGGAGCACAGCCCTCCGACATACAGGCTGCGATGCTAACGCGAAAATTACTGTTACCTGTTCGGCCACTGATATTGGTAGAAAATGAACTGGGAAAACGTGTGGGTAAACGTAGAATTTCAGCCTGCTCATCATCTAAACCCGCAATATCTGCAGCAAGAATATGAAAGCTATTTGCACAAGGCTCAGCCAACCCCTGCTCTGCTAACATGTTCAAGCAAATTAACTGCACTTTCTGTAAGGCATTACCCTTGCCTTCTTGGAGTGCACAAAACTCCGACATAGGCAGAACCACATTTAACCCTGATGAGTCAGGTTTAAGTGAAAATCCCTGTAGTTCATCAACAGATTGTTCTGATTCTCCAATCAACGATTTAAAAAAATCGAATAACCGCATCTAATTTACCTCAGCGCCCCACATGTTCTAGTTTCAATAGCAGCTCAAGAATACCCGGTTCAACATACCAACCATAATCGTTGCTCTGTTGGCAAAAAGATCTCAACTCACCGTACAACAATGTATTGACCTGTGTAGTATCTAGTTTCAACGCATTCGCCGCATAGCAAGCATTGTCTCCCGGATTATTGATGAAATAGTTCAACACTATGAGCGCCAGTGGGGATAATTTTCCTATCTGTTTCTCCACGCCTAGCTGATCTGCTTCATACCCCCCATAATTGAGCTTGCGCGCCGCATTAGCTTGCCCTGAGTCAGGCGCAACCTTCTGTTTCTGCGAAAGCTTTGTAATCAGAGTTTTTGCTATCGGAGTATTTTTTTGCCGACTTCTGACGATAGGCAGTCCAACTCGTTGTAATTGATAACGATAATCTGCCGGGCTCAATAATTGCTCAATATCAAGCTCAATACCATTATCAGCTAAAAAGCTAAACACTTTGCTTTGCCAAGTATTAGGAGTATGGGTAATACCCTCATACGGAAGGTTTGGATTGCATTTTTGATAATCACGAGGAACATCTTTGGTCAGCTGTTCATGACTGAATGATTTCATTGCATAATTCGTAAGAGTTGGACTTGGATTTGCGAGATAGACCCATAATTTAAAACTGTGCGAACCTTCAATTAAATGAAAGTCACCACAATCTAAATAGATAACCGCTTTATCTGTTAAACCAGCCCCGGTTAAAGAAACGAAATTGCTCTTCACCTCTTTGCCTAGAATATTACGTACGCTGCGCTCTGCTGAAGCGCCGAGCATCAATCGTGTATTACGAATTAGTTTTAACTTAAACAACCCTTCCAAAAATAGCTTTCGGGCAGGAAACATCCGCTGAAGTTCGGAATTACCACTCTGTGCACCAAATTGGTCAACCGCCTGCAAGAAAAGACGTAAATCTTCTTTAGACAACCACCCGCGTACTTTTTGGATCCGCTCCTCACCTAAAGGTTGCCACCACTGTCGGTAATTTGCTGCAGTATTCGCAATTCGCGGATCACCTGCCAAACTCAAGATAAAACTTTGCCACAATTCACTCAACTCATTGATTGACCTATCAATGATAATTTCTAATGCAGCATGACCGATACACCGATTTCCTTGGTAAGGTGCCATACTAACCGCTGGTTTGAGGAGCTCATCCATCACTGGACTCCAGCTATGCACAGGCACTTCTTTCAGGCTCTCCAAATAGTAATGAGCACGACAAACATCACCATAACGACCATCAGTGAAACCTTGTAGCCCCATTAAAGCAAAACTGTCTTCGAGTTCTTTTCCTTGTTTTATTGTTTGAGCCACCAACTTATGAGGACCATCCAGTGACAATAACGCCTCCCCATTGCTCTTCAGCGATTGCAATAAATCAGGCCGAACACTTTCAACCCTCACTTTCTTTAAGGATTCAAGTTGCGTCAATAAACACTGTTCAAGTGATTCTCGTACGCCATTTTTTTGATCCAACAGGTCGAACGCTCTGAAATAAAACTGCACTAACTGCTGTAAAGTCAAACGAGTTAATCGGCCATTTTGAGCCTTTACTAACATATGCAAAAGCTCAGGTGTCAGTAACCTTCTCCAGTTCTCATCATCACTTAACCACAGCCACGTTAATGCTCGTGCAGCTACCTTACGAGTTAATAATTGGGGCAACCTAGCAAAATTACCCTGACGAGCCATCTCCCGCAAGATAGAGAGCATCTCCGTAAAGGCATCATTTTTACCGGCGCTTTCTTCTACTTGCATCGCTTTAGACTTAAGTGCTTGCCAGTCTTTAAGCTTATGAACTGGCCACTCAAATTTAGAAAGCTGAATATGAGGTAACTTCATTAGTTAAGCTCCCCCAGCCTCTCTTTAACTTGTTCATACTCTGAACTATCAGGCCTACGAATAGTAAACCGAATATCAATGCGCCGATTACGTCTAAAATCATCTTCCGTAACTTGATTCGATACTGCAGGTCGCGTCTCTGCATACCCACTCACAGAAAATAATGGATGGCCATCTGGATTTTTCAATCGCGCAAGCTGCTCATTAGGAGGCAACGCAGCCCGCCAATATTGCCACAAAGAAATTGCTCTAAACGTAGATAAACCCCAGTTACCTTTACCCATAAAACCTTGCATCGGACGATTATCTGTATGACCCTCAATGAAAACCGTGTCTAAAAATGAAACGCGATCATCTCGCGAAATCACCGTATTTAAGACTTCACCAATCTCTTTTGCTCGCTCTTGATAAGCCGGGTTTATATCAAATGCCCCGGTATCAAATCCCAACAACTCATTGGGAATACTCAGCACGGTATGATTTTGGCTGACCTCAACATTGATCCCTCTCTGGCGCAGGGCATCTGCAGCCTCTTCTAGAATGGTTCTCCGCACTTGCTCGGCTTTTTTCAACTCAACAATTTCTTGCTCAAATTGCACCTGTCTATCTTCAAGAGCCTTATGAGCCTCCATCAGCTGTAGAATCAAAATCACTGATGCCAAAATAAAAATAACTAAAAGTGCCGACATAATGTCGGAGAAAGACATCCAGTATGGGTTTTCTTCATCCACATTTGCAGAACGAGTTTTACGAAAACGCATCAGCGTACCTCCAACTCATCCAATATATTGTTCATTGCCTGCACGTTATGAAGCATTTGATTTGCATAAGAAAGTGAGACGTCGTTCCATTTATTCATTCTGTCATCAACTTGTGTGTTCACTTCTTTCGCATAGCTTTGTAGCCACTCCTCAGCCTGTTTTTCAATAGCTGAAACTTGACTGCGTAACGCCTCGCCAAGTGATGTAAATTCTGTTTTTACTCCGGTCAAGAATTGTTGCTGTGACTGCTGTAATGAGCCAAAACCACTACGTGCTTCGCTGGCTGCTTTTTCTAAATGTATTGCACCGTCTAATAATGTACTCTGCAGCCCCATCAATGTGTCGGCCTGCTTTTTAATTTGCTCCATCAATGCCGCATTTTGGTTTCCGGTTTGTTCGATACCTTGAGTAACCTGAACCAAACGCTGGCCTAACAGTTCAGCTGCAGAATGAACGTTGGTTGATAACATACCCAACTGATTAGCTGAGCTATCCATATGCTTACTACTTTGAGCTGCCGACTCAGTCACTTTCTCTAAGTGCTGCAGTAATTGTTGATGTTGCTCTGCCATTTTGGCACTTTGTTCCTGTGAAGCATGAACAGCATCTGCAATAGTAGAAATCAACGACTGCTGTTCTTCTTTTACTTCAATCAGCTTTTCTTGGAAATTATCTTGGCGAACTTGTTCACGCTGGTCGGCTTGCTCATTTTGCTGGCTTACTTGCTGAGTAAACTTATCGAGCATGTCACTAAATTGCGATTCCATTTTTGTCTGACGTTCATCGGTTGACGCAGTAAAACTCTGCAATTGCTCACTCATACTCGCTACTGCAGAATTCACATCAGCCGATGCCTGTTGCATCAACAGTCCTTGCTCACGGCCTGCTGAGGTCATTCCATCCATGAAATTACGTACCAAGCCGTCTAACACCTGTGAGGATTGTTGCTGACTCGAATTAACTAATGTCTGAATTGCTGGGCCTAAAACATTATTGAGCGTATCAGCTAAAGCTGTTTGCATCGCCTCGCTCATACTATTAACACTCTCTTGTAATCGGTCACCAATCCGCTCATGCAACTCTTGTAAAGCTTCTTTGCTTTCTTTGCTGTTCTCGACAATGTTGATCAATGCTTGCTCAACAGATTGGCGTGGATACAACGAATCAATATTATTCTGAATCTCGGTAATTTGATTCAGAGCTCTACGCTCGCACTCTTTCTCCACTAAGTTAAGGAAAAGACTAAAAAACACCCCCCAAACGGAAGTCATAAATGCAACCGCCGCGCCAGAAATTAAGGTGTTAATACCCGATTTGAGTGCCTCAATTTCAGACGTTGTACCAGTCAGGCCTTGCAAGCCAACAGTTAACCCCACAAAAGTCCCCAGCACTCCCAACGCCACAAGAAAGCTTGGTGCGGCAGCCAATAAGCGACTTTCACTTAGCCCCTTAGCAAGCGTTTTGGCGTTGAAAAAATATTCTGCATCCACTGTTGCAAACAGTTTTGTAGAGTCAACGGATGTTACAAGTGAGTCATCAAATGTATTCCATAATATAGAAATACCACTGCTAGACATTTCACGAGCTTTTTGCATGGTCTCACGACGACGTTGAGCTAAATTATCTGCATTTTGCTCGATAAGTAGCGATTTTATATCACGCACTCTCGTTCTAAAATGAGATGAATTTCTTATGACACAGACAAGAGATATTAAAAACACTACGAAGGTAATACACCAAAACCAAGCACTAATTCCTGATGGATTTGCGCTTAACATCTCATCAAACTGTGGCCAGAGATGTTTCATTAACTCGAACATTTGATTACCTTTGATGCAATTTCATTAGAAAGCTATAGAAGCGATAAGAACTCAATTCTAACACCGACAGATTTACTCTTCACAAGCAAGGAGTGCGGCTTTACATTATCGAATTTGTAATGCCAACAATACAGACAAACGAAACTCACCATTAAATTTAGATCTAACTCCCAACTTTACGAACCATCTGAAGCGAGCAAAGCATAAAAGGA
Source organism: Plesiomonas sp. ISS29 (assembly GCF_056522795.1). Lineage (NCBI taxonomy): Bacteria > Pseudomonadati > Pseudomonadota > Gammaproteobacteria > Enterobacterales > Enterobacteriaceae > Plesiomonas > Plesiomonas sp. ISS29. The sequence continues at coordinate 1,377,212 of NZ_JAWRZQ010000001.1, read as the reverse complement.
AGACATACGCTCTTGATTGACGATTAATCACCTTATGATTTTCGCACTCAACCCCTTAAGCCTCTCGTATAAAACCAAACTACCATGACAGAGCAGGTATACGTTTCGCCACATCACTACTCGATACCGGATAGTTTTGCATCTCATGTTGTAAAGCAGATAATTGTGAGATAGAGAACCTAAAGTCATCTTTTGTGATCACAAGCTCTCAATTACAGCATTCCGTGATTTCACAACAACCACGAATGCCTCAGCAAACCTCGCGCTCTCGTATCAAAAATCACAGAAAAGTGATGCGTATTGCGACACATTAATGCCCTGTGCACCACGCCATTTAGCCACCAGCAAACGAGGTGATCATCTGCGCGTAAAGCATGTCAGCGTTTTTAAATTTAGCCCTCAGTGATCATGCTATAAATGATGATCACTCTTGCCCAGTGATCATCCGTTTGGTGGGGTAAACGTGGCGGTATTTCCTCAATTTTATACGGTTAACGGATAACGTTTTTTGAGCCTCTCGGTGATTTGCTGCTGAATAGGTTTCCAACCCTGTAATTCTGAAAGCTCATTCATCACGTAATCATAGGTACGGTAAGCTTTGCCTTTACGGTCTACGAACCGACACAAGTAATGACGTGCCGTACTCGAGGCTAACCCCTGTTCTTCGGCATACTCCGTTACGCTGTAGCCATACGGTTTGTAGTTGCGATAGTAATTGTCATGATGCTGCTGCCAGTACTCATCCCTCGGTTTTTGCACCAGCTTACGTTTGGCCGTTTTGTGAGTCAGATTACAACGCGCAATGTATTCATCCACCGTTACCCCAAGTGATTCGTTGAGGCGCTGAAAACGGCGACGGTGCAGATCCCAAAATTCACGGATAAGCCCTGAATAACCACCAGCACATTTGAGCTGGTAATAAAGCGCATTACGCGAGAGCTGATATTTCCTAGCAAACTCGGTAATGCTGATACCCGTATTCATGAGCTCATAACGATACCGCTCACGCCACCATACCCAGTATTCGTACTTGGTTTTCGGCTCATAATCCACGCACAAAAACAGCAGTGGTGATGGCAGCGGTTTACGCTTACGTGTTATCAAATTCATCAACATATCCTCTATTGTGTATCAACCACCGCGCAGCTATTGATATCAATAAGAGTTACATCCAACGTAACACTTTCCACGGGGTAATCAGCCCCTGAGACAAATTCACCACATAACGGCGCAAGCTGGTTATTGGTACGTTATGCGTCTTGGCATACGCGGCAACCGATACACCTTGCGGCCAATAGTCACGGTAATAACGCTCGGCATGTGCTTGCCATTCAGCACCCATCGGTTTACGGCCCAACTGTCGTTTGGCATCTGCTGTCTTAAGCTGGTGGATAGCCATGTACTCGTCTAGACTCAATGAGGATTGCGCCCACTGCATACGATGTTTAGCCCAGAAAAGTTTCCTGATGCTCGACACCTGCAGATCGCGGGTGTAATCCCTAAATTGCTGCGCTGTTAATCCGTAGCGTTCACGATACTCTGCCGGTAATACGCCTTCGGTAACCCCTTCAAACACGAAATTATACCTATGCGCTTTTGCATACACTGAAGCTGAGCGGCATGCTGAGTTCACCGACTCCGCCACGGCTGACCGCTTGGTTTTACTCTTGGATGCTGACTTAACTGAGTTCTGTTTTGCGTTCTCTTTTGCGCTCGCTTTCAGAGCGTCATTCACCTGAACTTGCGTGACGGCCTGCAAGATAGCGTCAGCGATGAGTGGCATGGAATCTTGCGGCTCATCACTGGCAACAGGCTCGTGTAACTGCTGTTCAGATACCGCACAGACGGATGAAGGCCACACACCCTGCGTAAAGACGCTGTCGAGCAAGGCTGGACTTGTTTCCGATACCAATGGTTCACTGTGAGCATTATGCACATCTGTTGCAGACATAGCTGGGCTCGGAGACTTGCTAGTACTACGCACTCGGCCTCGTGATTTACGTTGACCAGCCGGTTTAAGCATGCTTTTACCAATACGTCGTACCGATGAATCAATCTCTTTGGTCTCTTTTTTCGCAAGATAGCTACAGCGGTAAATCAGCTCAATCAGAGACTCAGGATCATCTCGTTTAACAAGGTAAGCCTGATTTTTAGGAAACCAGACACGGCCTTGGCTAACGCTTTGCCAGCAAATTGATCTTATGGGCACTTTTTATCTTGTGGCCGCTAAACAGGAATACCGCGTGATAATGCGGAGAACTTGACGTATCAGACTGTTCACGTACCCAGCAATAGCCAAAAAATGATTCAGTTTTGCATATAACGATGACGTTGACGACCTTCATGAATAAAGATAAGCTAACCGAGTCAGGCCACTACCCAACCTCAAGGAAGTCAGACGACTTCGGGTCCATAAAACACTAATTATTTTAGTGTTAGGTTCCCTATTTTCTTAGCTTGAGGATTTGTCATGGCAATTAATGAAGCACCATTATCCACTCAAATAGTTGACCGTAATCTAGTCAATGCAGCAAACAAGCGCCTAAAATCAGCGCTGAAGAAATATTCATACATTTCAGATATTGAATCATTCCGCCAATATTTTCACAATGTACTTCATGTAAAAAGCCAGCAATCTGGAGCAACAGACTTATTAACAGCCATGCTCGGCATCAAAAGACTAGATGAAGTTACAGCGTTAGAGCTTGTTGTCGATGAGGGCTTACCTTGGGATAAGGTGCTTGAAAGACGAAAAGATCAGGCAACTAGACTTGATGCGTTCATCAAACTACACGCAGATAAGATCGGATTTAAAACCCCTAACAACCTTCTCTCACAATGCTTGTCTCTGGTTGATTTGATTCAACCACTCGCAATTGCAGAAGATAAGTACGCAGCTAACTTTCATGAAGTAGCCATGGCTAAATCTGAAGGCCGCCTGATTGATTTTTTCCACGACCTATACAAACAATTCATCATCAATGGTTCATCAGAACAAAAGTATGTATACCAAGCTATAGCTCTACACCACCTTGCTGATGAACAAAGCATTCCACCTTACGTCATGGCTTCAGGTGCTTGGGAGATGTTAGTTCTTGAGGTTGGAACTATAGCAACCAGATGGATAAATACAGGGGAAGCAGTCAAAACATGGCGGGGAATTATCGCATTATCAGGTATTCATAAGCTCGGAGAGATTTACGCAGGCCATCAATTGGCGCAATCTCTTTTTTTCAAGGCTGACGCCCCTCGTATTGATAAAAAAATGGCATTAGAGGTAATTGAATTAACCTTTACGCAATATCAAGAACAGCGTAATCATCGCCAAGTCTTTACACTTTATAGTTCAGAAATAGAACTATACTGTAATTATAACACCATCGTTGGTGAAGCCATTCGTAATAGTGATGACTCAGCAGAAATCGACCGCTTAACCCGCAATCTAATTAACGTACAATTAGAAGCCATTTCAAAAAACATGGATGGTTTTGCTACCTGCATGTTATGCATTTTGACGCCAGATTTTACTCCATTGCATAATGATCCAGAGCATGAACGTTTACATGCTATACGCCGAAAAATCTCTACTGTTCCTGACACTGAGCTTTGGTGCCAAGAAAAAGCAAAATCACCTCTAATAAGATCACTGCAATCCAGATTCTGTTAATTACAACTCAACATGAAATAACCCAGTAATGTTTTTACTGGGTTAACTAAACTAACCTATAAACGGAGAAAAGTTATGCCAATCAAAACTTGTCCTGTATGCCTAGGTCGTGAAGGTGTATTTGTAATTGAATGCCCAAACTGTAACGGATCTGGATTCGACCCCGAGGAGGATAAACCATTTGCTCAATGTCATACTTGCTATGGTGAAGGAACGGTTGAAACTTACGAATGCTATTACTGTGGCGGATTAGGTGAAATTGATAGCGAAGATGAAGATAATGAAGATAATGAAGATAATGAAGATAATGAAGATGATTAACATCTAATCGCACTCCGATTTACCATAACACCTATTTTCTGCACCGCCCAAAGCGCGTTCGGCGCGTTTTGGGCGGTTAAGCACCAAAATCACACCAAAAATCTCTCATCTCACCTGGCGAACGCCCCAGCAAATCTCAGCCAAAACGCATAACCATGCTTCGTTCTGACTAAGCTCTAATTTGAGCCAAGATTCATCCCTAAACAGGAAAATTGCGGCAGCAATAGTCAGCCTCGCAGAGCAAGATGCACATCGAGCCAACAGCGAGTAAGTTGAAGTGTTGTGCTGGTAGGGCTTGCCCGTACCGGTACAACACACATCTTGCCTTACGGTAAGGGCCTATCAATCGCATATAATCGCGTATAATCGCATACGCTCGCATATAATCGCATTCTCAGGCCGGAAACGGGCACGGAAGTCGATACAGCGATGATCGGAAACTCAAACCCATCAAAATACCGCCAGAATCCAACAATAGACTGACGGCATCCTGCGCTAAAAATCCCAAAACAAAGAGATCCTCAGCTCAAAACACTACTTTTTACCCTTAGGCGGCTTTAAAGCTGGAGTGTTGCCCGGCGTGTCTTTGTTATCGCGACGACGTTGATCAGGTTTACCAGTAGATTTAGCAATAGGTTTTGGGCCTGGTTTAAGAGCCATTGCGACCATCCTTTTCAATATGACGAGGAAATCCCTCGATCTAGAGATAAAAGACCTGGCGGGATGTAATCAAGCTAAACAAACGATCGCAGAAGAAAAACGGAAGGCAGGACGCGTTCATGTAGAAAAGCTAGGACAGCAAAGCTGACCTGAGCTTTACGCACAATCACGCTGGCCGATCAGCGGCACGGCAAGATGCGCTCCGCGCTCAATAAGTTTTTTTTGGTGTTTTAGAAGAGCCAAAGAGCGGCATAAGAAAGGACAGCAGGCCGGCGCGGGAGGTGCTTTTTCCATAGGCTCCGCCCTCCTGACAAGCTTCACAGAAACTGGCGTTTCCGGCGCTCAAATCAGAAGTGGCGAAACCCGAATCGGACTTAAAGATCCCCCCCATTTCTGGTGGGTCTCTCCCTCGTGCGCTCTCCGATTTCACACCCTGCACTCCCCGCTACACTGTCACCTATTCGCTGACGCTGTTACCTGTCAAGCTGACTGGCCTTTCTCATAGACTGCCTGTGTATCCGTATCCTGTTTAGGTGTTTCGCTCCGAGCTGGGCTGTATGATCCTACCCACCATTAGTGGACACGCGACTAAGTGAGTAAACTCTCAACCAGAGGTGATTACTCATGACAAAACTAGCATTAACCCGATAGGGAACAAAGTGAGGTGTGTAATTTGATAGAAACTTACCCGAATCATGTGCAACTTGCCCAGTTGCTTGCAGATCCTGATAGCGTTACTCCTTTGCTCAAGGAAATAAGTCATTCTTAACTTCGTAGCTTTTCCGTAACGACCTTGCAAGGCGGTACAGACGTGTTATTCAGGCACATGATGGCGGGTGAGATTAATGAAGATGCGGTACACTCTGCGGTTTACTGGTCAGAACAACGGGAAATTAAGAAGATTTTTACTCATCTGGAGTAATATGCCAGTAACTATAACCGCATTACTCTGTAAATCCATGAATGGCGGCACGTAGAATATCTGGGCGACCTTCGGTGACAGAATCCCAAGCGGCTAGCTTCATTACCGCTTCAACATCAGCCGCATCAGGCAGTGATACAGCCTGTACGCTCCCCACAGTCGCGCTGCGCACGGTATAGGCCAACAACTCCAAATCATCACCCCAGCTCAAGCTACCGGATTCGGTCAGGCCGAAATTCAGGAACCCGTCAACGTCTGAGAAGGGCGGCTTGCTAAAGAATGGAGTAAGGTCGGCTTTACCAGTAAAACCGTCACTGAATTGGACGGCTAACCGATAGCCGTCGATGTAATCAACATCAATAATTTTCAACATGGTCAGCCTCACTTTTTGCCTAGCTTGTTAATTTTGCGACCGTTAACCGCATCGTTCCACATTATCATCAGTGCTGCACAGTTATCAGTGAGGATTTTGCTTGTTTTCGCTTGCTTGTTAGGTAGCCTGCCAGAAATTCACTATTCTTTCTATCTTAGCACCATAGATAAAATGCGAGAGGGAAGAAGTTACCCGCAGAACTAGTGAAGATGCAGTACACACTGCGGTTTACTGGCCAGAACAGCCGGAAATTAAGAAAAATTTTGCCAATCTGGGGTAATATGTCAGTCACTATAAGCGAGCGTAAGCTCTTAGTTCCGTCTCACAAGTTGCCGCCTATTCAGGCGGCTTTTTTATATGTGTTTTAGCTAGTGGCTGGATGTTGTTTGTTTCTGGCTTATCTTTCTCCATGTAAGCATCATATTCGCGTAAGGCCTCCTCATAAGGTGTATGCGCCTCAGGTGGCGCAAGGGCTTTAGCTCTTACCTCTTTATGCTCTACGGGCTTAACCATTTCCCAACCCTTCTGGCCATCTACAGTGATAGCCTCGGTTCTAATTCATTACAGCATTTAGTGATTTCACCACTGCCAATAATGCCTTATTACTGCCTGTTTAGTTGCGTGAGAAACCCGCCAAATTTGATGTACAATGCGGTGCATTACTACGCTATGCACGGTGTGATTTAACCACCAGCAAGCTAGGTGATCATCTGCTCATAAAAAATGTCAGTATTTTTAAATTTAGCCCTCAGTGATCATCAGTTTGGTGTGGTAAACGTGGCTGTATTTCCTCAAGCTAGCAAGAAATATACTTAACGAATAGTAGGGCATAGCCTGAATCTGCAAACTAATCTAAAACGGCTTACCCGAAGGGCAATCGGCTTCTCAAAATCAGAAGAAATGCACGATAAGGTCATCGGCTGGTATCTGATAATCAACCATTACCACTAAGTTAGAGCCACGGCCGAAACCCATACTGTTAATAACACTATGCTAAGAGTCAGTAATACCATCCACTTTTCACTCATCCTTGGGGAATGTTTTCAAATTCACCTTAAACTCCTCAAATATACCTGAGTCGACATTAAATGTTTCACTATAGCCATCATCACAAAGTTGAGAGAAAACATTTTTGTTATATTCATTAAATTCCTTCCTGTCTACCTTAAGTCCCATTTTTTCTGACTCTAAAATATTGTCATTAAAATCACCTTGATAAAAAAATGAATATCTAAATAATCCAGAGTAAAAGGTTAAAGCAACTAAACGTTTAACCCCATCCTTACCACACATTTCATTTACTTCATCTGAACCACCGACAACACCACAAGAATGATCAATTTTAAAAAAAATCCCCTCTGGGCTCATTGCCTCTTCAGGATAATTTAACTCTATCTTTTTGGTTGTACCATACCTATATTGTACAAATGTCATGTGTTTGTTTTTATTGACCACAGGGACACCACAAAATGAAACTATTTTTTTATTTTCAAGTGTACATGATGCATATACTTTCTCTTGGCTACTACACAGAGAGCCTAAAATATACTCACCAGCAGAAGAGTACGATGAGAGAATAGTAAGGGGAAGCAACATATATTTATTGATCATGGAGAACTGCCTCATTCCATAAGCGCCAAAAATTATTTTTCCTTTTTTGTCTTGAGTCTGTGTTAAAATTTATGATATTAGTAATTCTATCCACAGCTGCATCGCTTGCTTCATTTGCATAATCAAAGCATTTTGCATGTAACTCTGCGTTCTCATTACTACTTTTACTTGTCCAAAACCATGCTGCTGACCTTGTGGCAAATTTAATTTGAGATAATATTTCAAAATTATCAACAGCATTAATGATATCATTAGGCCATTTAGCTTGATTATTTTTATGCCAGTCATTAAAACTTGTATAGTTGTCTTTCCCTGTAACTTGCTTCAAGCCTCTCCCTCTATAGTTCCACCCATCATTAGAGCTATAGGCACCATTACCTAGGTCAGCTCTATTACCATATATTGTGTTAACAATAGCAATTTGATCATCAATGGTAACATCATTGCCATCGCCTTTAATATATCTACGTGGTTTTTCTGTCCTTGTAACATAGCCGTGGACATCCGCATAAAGGCGCCCATCAGGATAACGACGAGTTCTGCCGCCCCGAAAAGACTTTATAGCACTAACACCCCAAACCCCGCCTTCAATAACATTCAAGCATGGCCCAGTTTCCTGTAGAATCTGTGCAAAAAAATGGGTTCTTTTTAATGGAGTTTCAAGCTGATAAAATTCAATATGTTCATTCAGCTCATCAGCTATTATTTGTAACTCGTCATCCTTACTATTGTCCCCCTTGAAATTGGTGTATATATTTTTCATTACATCGAGCGTAAATATAAAGCCTCGTTTTTCTCTCCTTACCAACCCCATCATCCCTGCCGGATGAATAAACCACATTTTAGTTCCGCCCAATATCCCCTTAGCTTCCTCAACCCAAGCCATATTGTTGTGTACCTGCATTGCATACTTATACAGCTCAGGCTGCTTCGCTAACTCTTTTTCAAGACGAGGCCACCCTTTTTCGCGTTTTATCCATTCGCTTTCGTGTTTGATAAATAACTGACGCAGCTTGCTCGCCAAACCATCGTCAGCTAATGCAGACTTAATTTCGTTGCCACTCAGCACATTGTCATGATCTCTATCTATAATAAGTTGGCCATGAAGAGTACTAAAAAATACGCCACCTTCTTGGCCTTCAGTATCCTCTTTATCTAAGAAGCCATCAGGATCATGACTGCCATCAACGAGTTTAACTCCTAACTTGTCCCAATCATGTTGACTGAGTAACCCCGCATTACCTGCCAATAAGACAAACTCTCCGGCCAACTCCTCTTTTCCTGCTGCACGCTCACGTACTCGAACAAATTTTTGCGTGCCATGAGTGACAATATCCGCTTTCTTTACTGCTAACGGGGTGTTCGGTAGGCCAAATTTAGCAAGTGCCTGATAGCTTGGTTGGTTTTTATGGTTAATCAAGCGATATGTATCAACCTCATGCTTGTTAAGAATCAAGTAATCCTGACCTCCCGTTACCTGTGCTTTATTCTGGATACAATCGTTAAGCTTTTGCGTGTCGTGTTTATCTTTCTCACCCACAAACACTTCAAAGTGCACAGCCTTCTGATCAGGGTCGATACTAAATCCGCTCGTGCTGAGCGTTGCAACTTGATGCTCACCCCAATGGCCAATAACCTCGCCAGCCTGTACCGCTATTGGATTACTATCACGCAATACAACCTTATTAAACTCAATCGGGATACTCGATTCCGCAGCTAAAGCCACACCGAATTTACTTTTTGCCAACCAACCCATCGAACCTTTGCTAGCATTAGCCATCACCTGATTAGGTGTAAAAAATTAAGCCTGCAATTTATTATTTAACAACTACCTGTTAGGGAGCAAAGCATCCAACCAGAATACTCTCGCCCTTTAGTTGATTTATAGGCAACATAATCCCAACCTGACTCATGTTTTTTCCTCAGAACAACATCACCTTCGACAAGATAAGACTTAGTTCTGTTAATTGGCAGAGGCTCAGAAAAAAAATAACTCTTCCCTTTTATTTTCAATTTTACATCTTCTCCTTTCATCCACGCATCAAATTCCGGCTTATACACTGCCCGTAAGATTTTTTCTTTTTTATTGTATGGAAAGGAATAGGCTATGCTATTTGAACCACTAGGGTTTACAATATCCCCACCAGAACCAAAATAAGATGTCAGTTTTTCATCTTTAGTCAACCTGCCATTAAAATAATGAAACACGATGACGTTAAAATAACTACGCCAATTCATTCCCGTGTCTGAGTCTATTTCTGATTGTTGAACAACAAAGTATCTACTCGTTATTTTGTCTGTATTTAAATAAAAGACATCTTGTACTTCTCCCTTAGACGATAAATAAGGAAGGTAATCAACAAAATACGCCCCTCTATTATTGTCATCAAAAAATGTCGCGATAACATTATCGCCGATAGCATCATCGACCTTGTCTACGAAAAATAGTTTCCCCTCATCCCCCTGAATGGAAAGCTCTGACTGTGCAGCACAAGGAAACGACAATAAAAATAGAAAAAATAAAATTAGCATTAATTACACACTCCAAAAAATCTAACATGAAGCTTTCTTGCTTCTTCTGTAAATCCAACCCGCTCCTCTAGGCCCTTTAGTCCAGGATTTATAATCTTAGTAATCTTCTTTACTTTATCTAGGTTACTTACATTACTATCTGCGATAGAGCCTAATTTGTTTGAACTCCAAAACCAAAACCCTGACAACACTATGGATAGCATATCACTTTCAACTAACTCTGGGTTAGAGTATATATTTAAACCTGTTGCTAGGGCGCACAATCTATAGTTTTCCGCATGCGTTAAATGCAACAGGCCACGTCCTCGATAATCTTTTCCTGGAAACTCATTACTTCCAAAAGCATGCTCTCCATATCCAGCATCATTATTCAGAAGATGGCGTCTTATATAATCTATTTTCTCATCTCTGGATAAACTCAACCCTTTTCGTACAAAGCCATTATTGATGGCAGTTGGAGCCATAGATAATAAAGCCTGCGCAGTGTAACTTCTATAAACTAAAGATTCCCTGAACGCTGTGAATCGTTTTGTTTCATGTTTCCATTGCCCCAAGAGATTGATGATTTGTTCACAAGAGTTAATGCCATAACCAATTGCATGCTCATTCCATCTAGCAATAAAATCATGAAGGTTTGAATCAGAAACAGATGATGGCGAGAACGACCGCATAAACTCAAAAGACAGAGGTATATTTTTTTTACATTTATGGCAAATTATGACACTTAAAACCACAGGGAGTACCAACCCCATCATCCCTGCCGGATGAATAAACCACATTTTAGTTCCGCCCAATATCCCCTTAGCTTCCTCAACCCAAGCCATATTGTTGTGTACCTGCATTGCATACTTATACAGCTCAGGCTGCTTCGCTAATTCTTTTTCAAGACGAGGCCACCCTTTTTCGCGTTTTATCCATTCGCTTTCGTGTTTGATAAATAACTGACGCAGCTTGCTCGCCAAACCATCGTCAGCTAATGCAGACTTAATTTCGTTGCCACTCAGCACATTGTCATTATCTCTATCTATAATGAGTTGGTCATGAAGAGTACTAAAAAAAGCGCCGCCTTCTTGGTCTTCAGTATCTTCTTTATCTAAGAAGCCATCAGGATCATGACTGCCATCAATGAGTTTCACCCCTAACCTGCCCCAATCATGTTGACTGAGTAATCCCGCATTACCTGCCAATAAGACAAACTCTCCGGCCAACGCCTCTTCTCCTGCTGCACGCTCACGTACTCGAACAAATTTTTGCGTGCCGTGAGTGACAATATCCGCTTTCTTTACTGCTAACGGGGTGTTCAGTGGGCCAAATTTAGCAAGTGCCTGATAGCTTGGTTGATTTTTATAGTTAATCAAGCGATATGTATCAACCTCATTCTTGTTAAGAATCAAGTAATCCTGACCTCCCGTTACCTGTGCTTTATTTTGGATACAATCGTTAAGCTTTTGCTTGTCGTGTTTATCTTTCTCACTCACAAACACTTCAAAGTGCACAGCCTTCTGATCAGGGTCGATACTAAACCCACGCGTGCTGAGCGTTGCAACTTGATGCTCACCCCAATGGCCAATAACCTCGCCAGCCTGTACCGCTTGACCGATGCGTGACCGGTATATCAGATGCAGCCCACCATATCGTCAGCAAAAAATATACTCAACGCATAGAGCACCATAATCTGAATCGGCGTACTCATCTTAAACGACTTACCCGAAGGGCAATCGGCTTCTCAAAATCAGAAGAAATGCACGATAAGGTCATCGGCTGGTATTTGATAATCAACCATTACCACTAAGTGGGAGTCACGGCCCATTTTGTTCACAAAGCATATCAAAAATAATCAAGTGAAATCCGCCCAAGATTGCTATAAAAGTCTTCATTAGAAAATCTCAATTTAGATTCTTTTAATAGCACTCCATCTCGATTAATTTCAATAACATTAGTTATTGAGCTATTAATCTCATGAGGGATTTGATAACCATCTATTTTCTTTGCAACATCATATTGCTCATCTTCATTATATGAGATACCGTCCAACTTCATTAAAATAGCCAAAAACGAATCACCACCTCGTTTTGCTTCACTGTGTAAAATCCAATATATCCTCTCACCAGCCTTTTTAAATACATTGCATTCAACTCTCTTTATTGCAGAAGCAAGATACTCTGTGCATACGGAAAATTTATTTACATCGTTAATTAACGTTGAGAATGTAGTACCTCCTTGCGGAGCTACATCTTTAATGACAAGACGTTGACCACTCAATGTCACAACAACGTCTGGAGGTGACAATTCCACATTTAACTTAGCACTTACCTTATCATGTAATATATTAATTCGTCTTTCATACATTGAAGTTAAGCAGGCATTATTAGTGCACTTTCCTCTCTCGCGCAACCAAGCTCTCTGTTCATTCTTTATCGAGGACTCAGCGCTGGGGTAGGTCTTCAGCACATATTTATATTGAGTGGATATGGCACTGTCTAATTCTGATAAAAATTTATCAGAACATATCATTTTATCTATTGATGATTCTGCTTTTCCACAATCAAAACTAGGTGAGGAAAAAACTGAGAGCGAAAAAAAAACACACAAAAATAGCATTACTCGTGGATAAAACATGTACTCACCTTGAAATCAAAATGCACTGTGATATATTAACGGCATAATCCGCTATATCTTGCGCTCTATCTAACTTATTGATTATTTTGCGAGCATTGTAATAGTCGGTCTTACTACCTGCAAAATAGTGATCTAGTTTCCTTCCTGTAAAAATTCCGTTTTCCATCCCCCAGCACATAGTTTTCCCTGCAATAACTTGGTCTTTGGCCAATTCTGGACTATTCAACAAATCAACACCTAAATAGTTACCGGCTTTATCGTAATTAGAACGTCCTGTGAGTTGAACAAAACCACGACCATGAAATCTTACACCATCGCCAGGCTGAAGATTACCAAGAGCGATTGCCACTTTTTTTCTATCTTCATTTTTAGCCAGAATATAATCATACATGTCTTCAAAATATTTTTTCCCTCCCGCCTCTGATATTGGTGCAAAAGTATCTCCCGTTTCTAACTTTGCAGTAGCCAACATATATGCAATTTTTCGTTCATTGCAAGAATCTACATCATCAGAATAATACTGCTCGATTGCATCAAACATCAATGATACATTTTTTCTTTGGCTCTCACTTAGAGGGTAAAAATTTTTATACACTTCAAAAAAGTACTGACGATTAATCTTAAAACCATTCAAATTTCCCACCAACCCCATCATCCCTGCCGGATGAATAAACCACATTTTAGTTCCGCCCAATATCCCCTTAGCTTCTTCAACCCAAGCCATATTGTTGTGCACCTGCATTGCATACTTATACAGCTCAGGCTGCTTCGCTAATTCTTTTTCAAGACGAGGCCAACCTTTTTCGCGTTTTATCCATTCGCTTTCGTGTTTGATAAATAACTGACGCAGCTTGCTCGCCAAATCATCGTCAGCTAATGCAGACTTAATTTCGTTGCCACTCAGCACATTGTCATGATCTCTATCTATAATAAGTTGGCCATGAAGAGTACTAAAAAATACGCCACCTTCTTGGCCTTCAGTATCTTCTTTATCTAAGAAGCCATCAGGATCATGACTGCCATCAATGAGTTTCACCCCTAACCTGCCCCAATCATGTTGACTGAGTAATCCCGCATTACCTGCCAATAAGACAAACTCTCCGGCCAACGCCTCTTCTCCTGCTGCACGCTCACGTACTCGAACAAATTTTTGCGTGCCGTGAGTGACAATATCCGCTTTCTTTACTGCTAACGGGGTGTTCAGTGGGCCAAATTTAGCAAGTGCCTGATAGCTTGGTTGGTTTTTATAGTTAATCAAGCGATATGTATCAACCTCATTCTTGTTAAGAATCAAGTAATCCTGACCTCCCGTTACCTGTGCTTTATTTTGGATACAATCGTTAAGCTTTTGCGTGTCGTGTTTATCTTTCTCACTCACAAACACTTCAAAGTGCACAGCCTTCTGATCAGGATCGACGCTAAACCCACGCGTGCTGAGCGTTGCAACTTGATGCTCACCCCAATGGCCAATAACCTCGCCAGCCTGTACCGCTATTGGATTACTATCACGCAATACAACCTTATTAAACTCAATCGGGATACTCGATTCCGCAGCTAAAGCCACACCGAATTTACTTTTTGCCAACCAACCCATCGAACCTTTGCTAGCATTAGCCATCACCTGATTAGCACTATCCTTAACTTTACCGCTTCCAGTTTTAAACACTTGAACTTGACGAAACTCAGTGATACCACCGTTCATCGTCACCATCTGTTGCTTGCCTAACAACACCACTTCACTACCTGTAGGTAACCCTATACTTTCTTCCGTGCTGTTTGCCGTTTTTCTTAGCCATGTATTATTCGGCACTGTATAACGTGCCGGTTTACTTTCCGGTGGCGTCATCCAATGAGGTTTGGTTTTATACTCGGCCTTAATATATTGCGCCGCAATATAAAACGGTTCAGATTCCCCAGCCTTTGGCTCGGCATAGCACACCAATTGGTAAATATGAGACTCATTGCGCAGGTTGTATCGTTCAGACGGATTGTTCCTATCCATTAAAATGACTTCAGCCCCTTGCCGCGCAGTGCCTAATTTATCCTCAGCTTTGAGCTGCAACCCCGCAGTTCCCTTATAAATAGAGACTCCATTACCGACAACAACATGCCGCTCCGGCGCTGTGCCATAGCTGTTTTCACAGGCTATGTGCATATATAAACTATAAAAAGTTAGGCTGTTTTTATTTTTTTCTCCCGCTTCATAGCGGTGACGCACCAAGCAAAACGAAGGTGAGGTATACAGATCAATCTCATGCTCTGGCTCCCCAGCCTCAGATTTACGTGTTGCTTTAGCAGGTTCAGTCGCAAAGCGGTAAGCCACTATTTCCCCATCAGC
Organism: Plesiomonas sp. ISS29; assembly: GCF_056522795.1. Lineage (NCBI taxonomy): Bacteria > Pseudomonadati > Pseudomonadota > Gammaproteobacteria > Enterobacterales > Enterobacteriaceae > Plesiomonas > Plesiomonas sp. ISS29. Next base: position 1,362,169 of record NZ_JAWRZQ010000001.1, on the reverse strand, counting down.
AATAGCACGAACAGTACCACTTGAATGCCACCCTCCTTTTTCACTGAGGTGAACGCCACCATGCCAAATACGATTACGGCCTATAGGGAAGGTGCCACTATTTAATTTATTAAGCTGACGAATAAACTCATCAAGTGATGCAATTTCCTTGGGAGTACCCTCTCCCGCCAACTGCATGGGGTAGGCGATTTTCATCTTTACTGTTCAACTCTATATTATACGTAAGCCATCAAACTGACGGTTGATAATCCACTTTAAGCGTCTGCTCTTTGAGCAATGCCTTTAGGAAGAGCTGGAGCCTGACCCGCCCAACTCGCCCCCACGCCAGGGCTTCCTCCAACATTGAGCTTAATTTCTGGGCCGACCAGTTTGATGCTACTCGGGTCTTGTTTAAAACGGCCCGGATAGTCAGTTTCTCGGTACTGTACGCAGTACTCACGTTGGGCATGCTCATCTTTAAGGGCAAAAGCATAATCAGTAATGCCCATCTCTTGCAGCAGAATGCTGATAATCTCTTGCGGTGTCTGGGTCTGGAAAATACGGGCATTGTGATGCAAGGATAAACGCCACAGCGCCGATTTTACCTGCATGCTATAACGAGTACGGCGAAAACTGGTATCCCCTTGTGAGAACTGACTCACCACACCACTAATGCGACGCTGTAACTCGCCTTCAAACCAAATCAGCAGCTCACAAGGCTGCTCCAACACGGCCTCAAAATCGATATCGGGCTGTAAACTTGCCAGCTCTAGATCCAGCTCAAAGGGGCTATTTAGTGCCTCGTGTAGGGAAAATTCAGCGACCACAAAGGTGGTTTCAGGCAGCTCACCGACTTTTACGGTAAATTGCAATCCGGTTTGATTGGCCATTGTTCACTCCTTCCTTGGTAGTGCTTTGTTATCCCAGCACACCTTGAGCCTTCGGGGGTAGAGATAACAAAACAGCAAAAACCCGATCTGTAGCCAGAGCGGGGGCAGTTTTCATGCATTCGTAAAGCAGATTACGCTTCGATTGGGGTGCGCCAGTTATCAGCACTAAAGCACCCTTTATGCCAAATTTAAAATTCTTTAAAATCAATAAATTAATTGATAGTCGCTCGCCATCCTTGCCATAAAACAGCAAAAAATTGCGCAAAGTGAATAAATCAACCAGCAAAAGTTGCGCATAAGCCTTAATACTCTAAGATTTGAGCAAGAAATTGCGTACAGTGGAGTTTTCAACTATTAAAGGAGGGTCTGAATGATTTCCAACGTATTACGCGAAGTGCCGCATATGGAGTTATGATAAATGGTGATCTCATCATCAAGCCACCTCTTTACCATAGCTACGCTTCATGCGCAGGGCCACATTGACCAAACCAATCAGCACAGGTACTTCAACCAGTGGGCCAATGACACCCGCGAAAGCTTGATCCGAATTTAAACCAAATACCGCGATAGCCACTGCAATGGCCAGTTCGAAGTTGTTACCCGTGGCAGTAAACGCAATTGACGCGTTCTTATCATAGGGAATACCGAGCTTTTTACCGACTAAGAAGCTGGTGAAAAACATCAGCACAAAATAGACTACCAAAGGCAATGCAACGCGCAGTACATCCATTGGTAGCTCGACGATCATTTCACCTTTCAGGCTGAACATCAGCACAATAGTCGCTAATAAAGCGATCAGCGTGATAGGGGAAATCGCCGGAATAAAACGCTCGGTATACCACTGCTCCCCCTTGAGTTTGACGAGGTAGTAACGGCTCAAAAAACCTGCCAAGAAAGGGATACCCAAATAGAGCAGTACACTTTGGGCAATATCTAGCATCGTGATATCTACCGCAAAGCCCTGTAAACCAAACAATGGCGGCAATACTGTAATAAACAACCAAGCCATAAAACTATAGGTGAGGATCTGGAACGCGCTGTTCAGCGCCACCAAGCCAGCACCATACTCTTTGCTACCACCACCTAAATCATTCCATACCAGCACCATAGCGATGCAGCGAGCTAAACCAATCAGAATTAACCCCACCATGTAACCGGGCTGATCATGCAAAAACACCAATGCAATCACAAACATCAGAATAGGGCCGACTAACCAGTTCATTACCAAAGAGAGGGTGATCGCCTGACGATCACGCGTCATAGTGCCCACTGTAGAGTAATTCACCTTCGCCAAAGGTGGGTACATCATCAAGATAAGGCCAATCGCTAACGGGATATTCGTTGTACCAACCGACATCGCCTCATTCCATTGAGCTACCTGCGGAAATAGGTAACCAATTCCGACCCCAAGGGCCATAGCAACAAATATCCAGAGGGTAAGATTGCGGTCAAGAAAACTCATTTTTTTGCTGACGCGTTGATCGCAGCACGTTGATGCACTCATCACTAAACTCCATGAGCATTTGATGAAATAGACAAATTAAGGCGTAGTAAACCAATCAAGCTAAGCGCCGCCGAAAGAATACAAAAAAGTTGAGCTCCTGAGATATGGATCGACATGAGTTTCCTGTACACAAAACAAGATATTCATGGTAGCTACACTTCCTTGCTAGAACATTCATGAATAGAAGAGGGTATTTCGGAAGAACAATTGGCTGATCTGCGTATGTCCAAGCATTGCTCTGGGTGGCCGCTACAACACTCTTCTGTAAGGTAGCCAATCAGATCGAGCATAAGAGGAATATTGGCTCGGTAGCGAAGAAACCGCCCTTCTTGCTCTACAGAAACAAGGCCTGCATGCAACATAGCTTTCAGATGAAAAGAAAGCGTATTAGGGGCGATATCAAGTTCACTGGCTATCTGACCCGCAACCATACCGCTCAATCCCGCTTTCACTAAGATCCGCCAAACGTCAAGACGGATACCAGACGAAAGAGACTCAAAAATTTTAGGCGCTGTATCTTTGTTCATTCATCGACCCTCAACACAGTTCATTAATACAACTATACAAGAATAGTTGAAATGAACAATGCACTCTTAGTTAGTGCTAAACGCAGCTCACTGTTGCGTATTGACACAACACTCTTCACGCAGGAATTCGATAATCTGCTCAAGAACGTCAAAACGCGTGCTTTCGCAGCGGTAAAATCAAATCACTTAAACCTGTTATTACAATGGAATCTTGCTGTACGCTAAAAATAAAAGAGGTTTCAAAAACCACAGAATATTGTTGTTCAGAGAGTTCTGCCAGTTGGTAATACCAACCACGTAAGAAAATGGTTCGATCATTTTTTGAACCTCAAGGCCACTGCGGTTTTTTCACCGGCGCGTTCAATACTTCGGCATGAAACTGCATAATATTCATTCTTTTTATTTATCCCTCAGGTAAATCTAAATAAATCACCGCGACAGAGCGGGCATTCGTTTCACCACATCGCAGCCCGATACTGAATGACATACAATTCGGGATACACCCTAATATCGCGTTTACTATGCTAAGCGTGTCAGTTACAGTATATATTATCCCATTAAATTTATTTATGAATACTCAGCATGAGAATTGGTTATAACCTTTCAGTAGCACTCCCGTGTCAGTACAGTAAGGAATCCGTAAGAAATAATGATGAGAATAATGATGGAAATAATGATGAGATCAGTTCCGACAATGACATGAAAACATTAGTGAATTCAATTAAAGATAACACGGGGCTAGTCCACAAACATTTATTACCCCTTCAACGCCTAGCCAATGAAATCAATTGCATTATATCTATCCGCCCCGTAGATAAATTAGCAACTGAGTTAATTGAATTAGGATATCCAACTAAAGGATTTCATATTAAAGGAAAAAGTGCCTCATGGGGGCCTCAGGCCGGATTTATCTGTGAGGAACAACACTTTAGTAAGTTAGAAAATGCATCAATTGAATGTATAGACAAATTCAACCAACAAGTAAAACAATGTATAGAGGAAAAATATGCTGTTTCTTCGGAGTTAACGATAAATAAAAAACGACTGGATACATTATTAGAACAGGGGGTTATTGACAACATTTCTTTTGAAAATACTTATGGCGTTCGTAGTATTAAGGCTCAAGGGCCAAGCGGGCAGAATTATTTTTTTGAAGCTAGGCGATTATTATGCTCCGATGAGGAAATTTATCTTATATTACATGAGAGTAAACCCATTCGCGTCTTAGCACCGGCAATAAATACTAAGGCATTTACTGCTGACTACGACCTACTTATGATTGCTCCACATATCAGCGATTTTGGTTCACAAGATAACTTACCGGTTCCTGATGTTGCACATAAAGTGTTTCGTCATCGAGTGGATTCGTATAATAAAAAAACACCAATCAGTCACGAGTTAATACAAGATTACTCTAACCCCACTAATTTCTATAAGAAAGAAGATGCTGATATTGGTAATGCATCCGAACGCGTCAGATTATTGATAGACTTAATTAATGCAAGATTGGTCGGAGATGGTGAGAGAGTTGTGCATCATAATATGGATTGCTCTAGTCCTGCCTCAGATTTATCAGCTAATTACCCTGCAACCTTTGCACTGCCAATAAAAATAGGCCGATTTGATAAGTTGTGCATCATTAACAATAATGATGAATTAAAAGAACTAATAAAAGAAGCCAGAAGCTCAGGGTACTACATTAAAATAAATCCATTATGGGAAAAGGAACTTGGGGAGATCAATGCTCATAGTTTTGAAAACTCGAGGAATCAATTAATACGAAAACTTAAATTAACTCCAGCATGATTTTATAAACTGTGGAACGAGTAATATTAAGCTGATGGGGCATTTCTGTTGCCTGTAGTGAGCAACAAACACGGTCACATCTGTACCCCTTCCATTTCTGCCTGAACAAAGCTAATCGGGAAGATGACCTAAACCCCATCCCGATGATGGTCAGAACTCCTTGGCTCATCACTTCAAGCAAAAGCGGTGCTTTATTGCTACAATGGCTGGCTTCACGGTTAGCTTGATGCTGTGTCAGTAGAATGGATAGACCGGCAGAACCAAGCTCACGCCGATGAGCAAACAAATACACAATGCCATTTCAGTAACCCTGCTCAAGCGGGGTTAACCACCACAGGATACTTTCCTTGAGTAATTCAGATACCCAGCCTACGTACGCGTTTTCTACTCTTAAGCTGAAACCCGCACTGCTTGATAACCTTTCCTCCATGGGCTACCACGAGATGACGCCCATTCAGGCCCAGAGTTTACCCGCCATTTTAGCGGGTGAAGATGTGATTGGTCAGGGCAAGACCGGTTCGGGTAAAACGGCGGCCTTTGGCCTTGGGTTACTCAATAAGTTGGATGTGAAACGCTTTCGGATTCAAACCTTGGTGCTGTGCCCTACCCGAGAGCTTGCCGATCAGGTGGCACAGGAGATCCGCACCCTCGCCCGTGGCATCCACAACGTAAAAGTCCTCACCCTTTGCGGTGGTGTGCCGATGGGGCCACAGGTGGGCTCACTTGAGCACGGTGCACACATTATCGTGGGGACACCTGGACGGGTTGTGGATCATCTGGAGCGTAACAATCTGGATTTGAGCAACCTCAACATGTTGGTGCTCGATGAAGCTGACCACATGTTAGATATCGGCTTTCAGCCGCAGTTGGATGCGATTATTGCCAACGCCCCCCGCGAGCGCCAGACCCTGCTGTTCAGCGCAACGTTCCCTGCGAAAATTCAGTCCATTGCCCAGCAGGTGATGTATAAACCTGTGATGGTGAAAGCCGCTGTAACCCAAGAAAAGAGCACCATAACCCAGCACTTCTTCCATCTAGAAGACGACGGCGCGCGGATGCAGGCACTGCGTTTATTGCTGCTCGAGCATAAGCCAGAAAGTGCCGTTGTGTTCTGTAATACCAAGCGCGAAACCCAGAAAGTAGCCGATGAGCTGTCCGCTTCTGGCTTTAGCGTGCTGGCGCTACATGGCGATTTGGAGCAGCGCGATCGAGACGAAACCCTGCTGAAATTTTCCAACAAGAGTGCCTGCGTGTTGGTGGCTACTGACGTTGCTGCCCGTGGGCTGGATATCGATGCTCTCGATGCCGTGTTTAACTACCATATGGCCCACGATACCGAAGTGCACATTCACCGGATAGGTCGCACTGGCCGTGCAGGTAGCAAGGGCGCGGCCTTTACCTTCTTTAGCCACGAAGACGGCTACAAGATGGCGCTGCTGGAAGATTATCTAGAGCACGAAATTCAAAGCGATCCGCTGCCATCGGCAAGCCTGTTGGGTCAAACACCCACAGCGCCAACGATGATCACGTTGCACATCGATGGTGGTAAAAAGGATAAGCTGCGCCCCGGCGATATCCTCGGCGCTTTAACCGGTCAAAACGGCATCGAAGCTGCAGCGGTGGGTAAGATTTTAGTCACTGACTACCGCGCCTATGTAGCGGTTAGCCGCAGCGTGGCGAAACAGGCCCTTGCTAAAATCACCAGCGGCCGTATTAAAGGTAAATCATACCGCGCTTGGTTGATGAAGTAAGTTACTGCGCACCACTTCTCTACATAGAGCGCTTTGCTTACTGCCCAAGGCACTACGTTAATCGCACTACATGCTACATTAGGCTAAACATAAAGGCGCTTGGTTGCTTCCAAGCGCCCTATTTCCCATGCGTTCATTTACATTACCTCGGCTATCACATCGCTGAGTCGTTCAATTTACAGCTCACATTGCCGCAAGATGTATTTTCCCTGAATTGGAACATCACTCATCTTCTTGTTATCTCCTCAAGCAAATAGATTGAGGTACATTTTCCCCGCCGATACAATGCCCTTATTAAATAAGGGGTTGTCATGTCTGTTAATTACTATAACCAAAATGCCAAAGCATTCTTTGATGCCACTAAAGATGTCGATGTCTCTTCACTGATGGCGCGCTTTACCCCAGAGCTTCCCGCACAAGCACATATTTTAGATGCTGGTTGTGGATCGGGCCGTGATAGCAAGGCTTTATTAGCCATGGGCTTTGCGGTGACCTCTTTTGATGCCAGTCATGAGCTAGCTGCGGTTGCGGCCAACTACATCGGCAAACCGGTTCAGGTATGTACTTTCACAGAATTTACTCACGTACACCCTTTTGATGGGATCTGGGCGTGTGCATCATTACTGCACGTGCCAGCAAGCCAACTGCCACACACCTTTGCGCATTTAGCTTCCTTATTAAAACCTCAAGGCCTGTTTTATTGCTCCTTCAAATATGGAACGCAAGATGAGGTGCGTGATGGGCGTGCTTTTACTCATTGTGATGAGGAACGGCTACAGCGCTTTATTGCGCATTCAGGCTTAGTGCTGCGCGAAACATGGAAAACGACAGATCTTCGCCCCGGTCGTAAAAATGAATACTGGCTCAATGCCATCTTAATTAAAGAATAAGAATAATGACCAATTTGGATTATGCGGCACCATCACTCACACAGTCAGAACATAAACTGATCACGGGCGGAGGCTCCGATCCCCTGCTCCCACAGTTGGTAAACGCCATCAATCATGCAACCCAGATTGATATTGCAGTTTCGTTTATCCAGCCTTCAGGGCTTGAGTTACTCTTTACCCCACTGCTCGATGCTCTAGAGCGTAATGTCACCATTAATATTCTGACGTCTGATTATCTGGCTATTACGAGCCCTTTTGCACTACGCCGGATGATGCAATTGCAAGAGCGTGGCGCTCAATGCCGGATTTTTGAATGCAAAGACGCCAACAGCTTCCACATGAAATCCTATATCTTTGTGCGGAAGCATTATGGGGAAATGGCGGAAGGCTGCGCATTTATTGGCTCCAATAACATCAGTAAATCCGCCTTGCTTGATGGCCATGAGTGGACATTGCGCCACGACTACATGCCTCCTGCAGACTCACCAGCAGCGCAAGACTTCGCCCACATCCAAGCCCAGTTTTTAGCTATTTTTCAGCATCCGTATACTCAACCACTCAGCCATACGTGGATTGACGGCTACCAGATCCGACATGAGCAGACGAAAATTCACGCGCCGCTGCTAAAAGCTATCTGGAAAGATGATGAAATCAGTGATACCCCAACCCCGAACAGCATTCAAGAGCTGGCATTAGCCGCACTTGCCGATACCCGACAAGCAGGCTTTAAACGTGGGTTAGTGGTACTTGCCACCGGTATGGGCAAAACGTGGCTCGCCGCCTTTGATGCTCGCCAGATGCAAGCCAAACGCGTCTTGTTCGTTGCCCACCGCGAAGAGATTTTACTACAAGCTGAAGAAACCTTTTTGCGCCTAAACCCACATGCCCATACGGGTTTGTATAACGGTAATCAGAAAAACGGGGATGCAGATTATCTTTTTGCTTCGGTGAGCACCCTAGGTCAAGATGCCCACCTGCAACGCTTTGCGCCAGATCACTTCGATTACATCGTCGTGGATGAGTTCCATCACGCCAGTGCACAAACCTACCAAGCATTGCTGGCTTATTTTACCCCAACATTTTTATTGGGGTTAACGGCGACTCCAGAGCGCACTGATCGCGCCGATATTTTATCCCTGTGTGATAACAATCTAGTCTACAGCCGTGATCTGCAATTTGGCATTAACGCCGGTATTCTGGTGCCTTTTACCTATTATGGGATAAAAGATGAAACAGTGGATTATCAAGAGATCCCATGGCGCAACGGTAAATTTGATCCGGTAAAGTTAGAGAACCTATTCGCGACCGAGCGCCGCGCTAAACACATTTTTACTCACTGGCATGCCAAAAAGCAGCAGCGAACACTCGCCTTTTGTATATCGAAATTGCACGCTGACTACATGGATGCCTATTTTAAACGCCAAGGTATCCGCTCCTGCGCCGTATACAGTGATTCCAAAATGCGGCGCAATGAAGCCTTACAACAGCTAAATCAAGGTAAGCTGGACATTATATTTTCAGTAGATCTTTTTAATGAAGGCACTGATCTTCCTGCTATAGATACGGTACTCATGATCCGTCCGACTGAGTCCAAGATCTTATTCTTACAACAATTAGGTCGTGGTCTGCGTCTATCACCGGAATCCAATAAAACCCAGCTGGTGGTGATTGATTTTGTCGGTAACCATACCGCTTTCTTAAACCGGCCTGCGGCATTGCTCGGCACACGTAATATCCAGCAACTGAAAAAAGCGCTACGCGATCCAACACTCGCCCCCGGTTGCTTTGTCAATTTTGACCCTGTTTTGATTGATTTATGGTTAGCCTTGATAGAAGCAAAGGGGGTTACCGCTAGCGAGCATTACGCAGAGCTTACCGAACAATTAGGCCATCGCCCGACCGCCACTGAGTTTTACCAAAGCGAGTACCCATTCAGTAAAGTACGCCAACAATATCGCAGTTGGTTCGAACTCGTCGCACAGCAAGAAAGTAGCGATGATGAACTGCATCAAATACTGGCGCAGCATCATGATTTCTTACTCAAAGGTATCGAAATGACCGCCATGAGTAAGTGCTTTAAAGCCACTTTGTTGCAAGCCTTGCTAGAACTCGATGGCTTCAACACACCACCTGTGCTGAGCGCATTGGCTATCCGAAGTCACCGTGTGTTATCTCGTCATCCCGATCTGAAAGCCTCTGAGTTACCAGAGAAAATGCGCTCAGTAGAGGCAGAGGACACTGCATGGCTCACTTATTGGAAAGGCAATCCGATTAAAGCGTTTACACATGCCAATGCGTTCGGTGAGCAGTGGTTTACTGTTCAAGACGATCGCTTTGTACCGACCTTCTCTGTTGAGCCTCAGTATATCGAACGTTTTCATCAGTTGGTGCAAGAGCTGGTGGATTTACGATTGGCGCAGTATGTGGAAAGGCGTGTGGATTAATACAAATTTTATTATAGCAACAACAGTAGATTATTGGCCTTAAAATATAGCCTTACTATAAGGACGAACGGATACTATAGTGGCATAGTAAATTTAACCACGACACAAAACCGTTAGCGATTATTTATATAACTTATATATAACTTAGCCCTCCCTCGGAGGGCTAAGCGGCTAATGATATAAAGCCCCCTTTTAACGGGCTAAAGAGGTTATTCTTTTTAGAATTGAACGGTAAGGTAATGATAGAAAAAGATAATGCAAACTACTTTTGCATCATAAATAAGTAAAATGATATTTACATTAATTCATTATTATAGAATCATCCACTCAGAAGGTAACTCACCAAACAGGAAAAATATGCCACCTATTCTCATATCAATTTCACTACTTATTTGCAGCAATGTTTTTATGACATTTGCTTGGTATGCTCATTTAAAAGAGATGAGCAATAAACCGTGGATCATTGCTGCATTGGTCAGCTGGGGCATTGCCTTGTTTGAGTACATGTTTCAAGTCCCCGCAAATAGAATCGGTTTCACCGTGTTGTCAGTTGCACAATTAAAGATAATACAAGAAGTCATTACATTAAGTGTATTCATCCCATTCTCTGTGATGTATTTAAAAGAGCCGCTAAAACTAGACTATTTATGGGCAGGTATTTGTCTTGTTGGTGCGGTTTATTTCATGTTTAGAAGTAAATTCGTATAATCGGTATTTTATTTCGCCGAGTAGGCATGCTAGCTCTGTGTTGTTACGGATGTTTTAATTACCTGAACTCGGCTTTTTTATTTTTTTGTTATGTCGTTCACATTTAATACTCGAATACGTGCAGACTATAAAAAGCAATTCCAATCGACACAATCGTTATAAAAAACAATCTTTTTATTCTTTTTTACTCTGACATTGATTGTTCCCCAATATTTTCCTTTACTCTCTATTAACAGATTGTCATAACTATATAATGGTAGGCCAAAAACATTAGTGGGCTGGGTAAGAAACCCGCCTATAAGCGGCTGACTACTCTTAGGCACTCTCGTAACCTACTGATAAGGCTGACCCATGATGCAATCTGAGAATATTGGCGCAGCTTCCCCACGGCGGGTTTTAATCACCGGAGTTACCTCCGGCCTTGGTGAGCAACTGGCTTACGATTATCAAGCGCGCCACTGGCAGGTCAGCGGTATTGGGCGTAATCCCGAGAAAATTGCCCAATTAGCGGCTGCCGGCATCGAAGTTTTTGGTGGTGATCTCACCGAGGAACACACCTATCAGCAACTGCCAGATACGCAGCAATGGGATCTATTGATCCTCAATGCCGGTACCTGTGAATACATTGACGATCCGCTGCACTTTGATGCGGCCCTGTTCCACCGGGTGATCAACACCAATGTGCAAAGCCTCGGCTACAGTTTGCAGTACCTCCTGCCGCGCCTTGCTGCGCATGCCAAAGTGGTTTTTATCAGCTCATCCGTCACCTTGTTACCATTGCCACGTGCCGAAGCCTATGGTGCATCGAAAGCCGCCGTAGATTATTTGGCCAAATCACTGCGTCTGGATCTTCGCCCACACGGTATTGATGTGCTGTTAGTCAAACCGGGCTTTATCAAAACCCCGCTGACCGATAAAAATACTTTCCCAATGCTCGGAATTATCAGCGTAGAGGCGGCTTCTGCACACATCATTCAGGGAATTGAAAAAAATCGGCCCGTCATCAGTTTTCCGGCGCTGTTTATTCTTGGCCTGAAGCTGCTACAACTTTTACCGGAACGCTGGTTGGCCCGCTTATTAAAAAGGACATAATCCATGGAACGGATCGCAATTATCGGCTCAGGAATTTCAGGGCTGACAGCAGCCCACTTGCTCGATCCGAATTACAATGTCACCTTATTTGAAGCTGACTCACGCTTAGGCGGCCATACCCACACCCATGATATCGAACTCGATGGCCACCAATACTGTATCGACAGTGGCTTTATCGTATTTAACGATCGTACCTATCCACTGTTTAATCAGCTGCTCACGCGTATCGGCGTGAAAGCTCAGAAAACTGAAATGAGTTTCTCGGTCTGTGGCCGCAATGATTTTGAATACAACGGGCACAACCTGAACACTTTATTCGCCCGTCGTCGCCATCTGTTAAGCCCAGCATTTTATCGCTTTATCGCTGAGATCTTGCGCTTTAATCGTTTGGCCAGTGCTGCTTTAGATAAAATAGATCCGAACGATACTTCCACGTTGGGTACATTTTTAAGCCAACACAGCTTCAGTATTTTCTTCCAACAGCACTATATATTGCCGATGGGCGCAGCTATCTGGTCTGCCAGCGTGCAGCAAATGCTGGCGTTTCCCTTTTTATTTTTTGCACGATTTTTTGCCAACCACGGATTATTGAATGTAGCAGACCGCCCGCAGTGGTACGTAATACCGGGCGGCTCACGCCAATATATTGAGCCGTTAATGAAAGGCTTACGCACCACAGTACATTTATCCACCCCCGTACAGCGCGTGAGCCGATTACCCGATACGGTGCAAATAGACGCCGGTGGTGAAATTCACACCTTTGATAAAGTGATCTTTGCATGCCATAGCGATCAGGCGCTGGCACTGCTAGAAGCACCAACGCAAGATGAACAACATATTCTCGGCGCACTGCCGTATGCGGAAAATGAAGCCGTGCTGCACACAGATGCCCGCGTTTTACCCGCACGACACTTGGCTTGGGCCAGTTGGAACTACCGCCTGCAACCGGATCTACAAGCATTACCGCAAATCACCTATAACATGAATATCCTGCAGGGAATTACCTCTGCGCATACCTTTTGTGTCACCTTGAACCCGCGCTTCCCGATTGCCGAAGAGCACATTATCAAACGCTTGCGTTACCACCACCCAACATTTACCCCAGAAGGGATCTCGGCACAACAACAGCGCAATCAGATCTCCGGTGTTAACCGAACCTATTTTTGTGGCGCTTACTGGCACAACGGCTTTCACGAAGATGGGGTGCGCAGTGCAGTAGATGTTGCACGGCAGCTCGGTGTGGTGTTCCCATGAGTATGCCCACAGGCCATGCCAATATAGACACCTATACGTTGCCAGATACCCTGTACTGGCAAGGTGAGGTACTGCACAGCCGCCGATCACCGAAAAAAAATGCCTTTAAATATCAAGTCTATATGCTGGGAAAGTGGCTGGATGACCTGCCTGAACACCAAAACTGGGTAGCCAGCCGGTTAGGGCCGATCCCTTTGCTCAGCTTTTACCGTGCCGATTATCTGCCCGGTTCAGGCTCACTGCGCCAAGCCGCGCGCGATAAAGCCCGCCAACTCGGTGCGACACTGGATGACGATGCCGCCGTGCTATTTATCGGTAATCCGCGCTCTCTTGGCGTGTATTTCAGCCCAGTCAATTTTTATCTGCTCATGCAAGAGCAGCAGCCGCGTTACCTGCTGGCAGAAGTTTCGAATACACCATGGGGAGAACGTGACTACTATCTGGTGCCGTTACCCGCAGAGGCTGCGCAAACCGACAAGTCATTTCATGTATCACCATTTATGCCGATGGATATGCAGTACCAATGGCAGATTCATTATGATCCAGCCCATTTTTCTGTCGGCATTACCAATCTTGATAAGCAGACCCGACAGGCGGTATTTCATGCCCATTTGTCATTGCACGCGCAGCCCGTAACGCCAGCCACCACTCGGCAACTGCTGCGCCGCTTCCCAGCAATGACACTGAAAGTGGTTCTCCTTATTTATTATCAGGCAGCCAAGATGCTGCTCAAAGGCTTTCGTTTTTATCCGCATCCGTGAGGCTCGTATGGATTCAGCCCGTATACAAACCCTGTCATCGGTTAATAACCACGCCCGTAAGCTGGTATTACAATTTTTACACGCCATCACCCACGGCACTTTGATTATTCATGATGACCACGTTGGCGAGCTGACGATTCACCGCGATGACAGTATTACCGCGACCTTAACTGTGCATGATCCGCTGTTTTATCGCCGATTACTCTGGGGGGGCGATGTTGCTGCCGGTGAAATGTGGATGCAAGAGCAATGGAGTAGCCCAGATCCAGTACAGGTGATCCGTTTGCTGGCCCGTAATCAGGCAGTTTTTGATAAGCTCGAAGCGCGTTTACGCTGGCTGACCGCACCACTCAATCACCTGCGCCACTTTCTGACCCGTAATACTCTGCACGGTGCGCGCAAAAATATCGCCCAACACTACGATCTGGGCAATGATATGTACCGGCTGTTTCTCGACCCCGAAATGCAGTACTCCTCAGCCCTATTCAGCCACCCGAACCAATCACTGGCTGACGCGCAGTACAACAAACTCAAGACCCTCTGCCAGACACTCGATTTGCAAGCACACGATCACCTGCTAGAAATTGGCAGTGGCTGGGGCGGCTTGGCAATTTACGCCGCGCGGCATTATGGTTGTCGGGTAACCACAGTCACCTTGTCGCAAGAGCAGTTTGCATTTGCAAAAACGCGCATTCAAGATGAAGGATTACAAGACCGGATCACTATCCTGTTACAGGATTACCGCCATATCCAAGGTCAGTTTGATAAGGTTGTCTCTATCGAGATGATTGAAGCTGTTGGTGAAGCCTTTTTACCGGGTTACTTTGCCAAAATCGCCTCACTCCTTGCCCCGCAAGGGCGTTTTCTTATTCAGGGGATCACCATCCGTGATCAACGCTATAAAGTGTATCGCAACCAAACCGATTTTATCCGCCGCTATATATTCCCGGGCGGTTTTCTTCCTAGCCTGAGCGTCATACTCGATACCCTCACCCGCCATACTGATCTGAATGTGGTGCAAGTGCACGATTTCGGCCACCACTATGCCCGAACACTGCATTTGTGGCGCGCCGCCTTTAACGAGCACGCCTTCGCCATACAACAGCTCGGTGCTTCTGATGAATTCATTCGTCTGTGGAATTTTTACTTTGCCTACTGCGAAGCCGGATTTTTAGAGCGCGCCATCAGTGTAGTGCATGTTACTGGCTGCAAACCAAGCCCGCTCGCATGGAACTCTCTCGATGCCCCACTTTCGCGCTAAGTATTGGCGCTGGGCTCACTTTTTCGCCTTCGAACTGTACTGGCTCGCAGCAGTGCAGTTCCACGCGACAAAGCTTTGCCTGCTGCTAGCACTATTGCATCTGGCTCTGACGCCCACACTACGGCGCGATCTGAAAATATTACCGCTGTCGATATTGGGTATCGGTATTGATTTTCTGCTGACTTACTATGGTGTGTTTATTTTCCCAAGCGGTTTTCCTTTATGGATGGTCGCATTATGGGTTGGTTTTATTCTGGCGTTGCCGCACGGGTTAGGCTGGTTATTTGGGTTTCACCTGCGCTGGCAGATACTTTTTGGCGCGCTTGGGGGCGCACTCTCCTATTTTTCTGCATATGCTTTAGGAGTGGTACGTTTTGGTTATCCGCTGACACTGGTCATTATCGGTATAGCCGTCATCTGGGCACTGCTGCTACCACTGCTCATTCACCTTGTCCGAAACATTTCAGCGAGGTATCCCAATGCAGTCTCTGACTAATTATCACCACGCACTGATCCGGCTATTTCTGCGCCGTATATTGCAGTTGGCCCTCTTGAGCGCGTGCGGATTTAGCGCCGCGCTCTACGCATTGCCCACCCAACAATTAAAACCGGTCGGCCAAGGCACTATGAGCTGGTTATGGGCCGATATTTACAGCGTCACCCTACTAAACCACAGCGGAGTTTATCAGCCCGACACTTATCCAATGGCCTTATCTATTGCTTATTTTACCGATATCGATGATGAAGATTTGGTCAGCACCACCCGTGATGAGTGGGAGCGCCTTAAGATCCAGACACCCGAGGTGCGTCAGAGCTGGCTAACCCAACTCGAACAGATCTGGCCCGATATTAAGCCCTACGATACGCTCACTTTTTATGCATCAAACCCAGATAGCGGCGAGTTCTACCATAACGCCAAGCGCATTGGCCAAATCCGCTCTCCACAATTTAGCCCTTCGTTTTTAGCAATCTGGCTGTCGGAAAACAGCTTACAACCGGCCCTAACCCGGCAACTCAAAGGAGAACAACCATGAAAGCACTACCCTTATTGTTAGCAGCAAGCATGGTCACCGGCTGCGGTGTCAAACCGGAAAACTATGCCGGTAAAACGCCAGAATGGAATCTGCCCACCTTCTTCAGTGGTGATTTGGTCGGCTATGGCATAGTGACCGACCGCAGCGGTGAAGTGCAACGGCGTTTTAGTGTCACCATGCAAGGGGTCTGGAATTCAGCAGAAAAAGGCGAATTGCATGAACAATTCTTGTTTGATGATGGCAAGAAACAAGAACGCATTTGGCATTTACAGAAGGTCAATCAGAAGTGGCAAGGCACTGCCGGTGATATAGTCGGCACTGCTGGCGGAAATACCTACGGTTTTGCCATGAACTGGCGCTACACGCTGGATCTGGAACTCAGTGGGGGTAAAAACGTCAACGTGAAGTTTGATGACTGGATGTATCTTATCGATCAACATCGCCTGATCAATAAAGCCGAAATCACAAAGTTTGGCTTTAAAGTCGGTGAAGTGATTATTTATATCGAACAAAAACCCAAAGCCTGAAGCGATAAGCTATATCTATAGGCTATAGATCTATTCACTCAAGATATTCAACAATGCCACATCACAAGTTAACGCTGCCGCAAAAAATCTGCCCTGTTTGTCATCGGCCATTTAGCTGGCGTAAAAAATGGGAAAAGAACTGGCCGATGGTCAAATATTGCAGTGCGGCTTGTGCTCGGCGTAGAGGTTCAGTATGACAACACTGCGGCTTATTCTGGGTGATCAGCTTAATATTCATCACAGTTGGTTCGATAACCCTGAACCTCTGTGCACTGATGTGCTGTATGTCATGATGGAGTTACGCAGCGAAACCGATTATGTCTGTCATCACGCACAAAAAGTGTTGGGTATTTTTGCCGCCATGCGCAGTTTTGCCGAGGCTTTGCATAAAACGGGTTACCGGCTGCACTACATAAAAATTAGCGATGCCGATAACAAACAGGATTTTATCCGTAACGTAAATCAATTAATTCGAACAGAGAAAATTACACGAATTGAACGCCAACAAGCAGATGAATATCGGCTTGAAAGCCAACTCCTTGCCGCAGAGAGTGAATGGAATATTCCCGTTTCTATTGTGGATAGCGAGCACTTTTTAGCTAACAGAACCCTAATCAGTGCTCAATTTGCACAAAAGATCCCACGAATGGAGTACTTCTATCGCGCATTACGTAAGCAATATCACATTTTGCTCGACACTCACGGCCAGCCTTTTGGGGGGCAATGGAATTTTGATCACGATAACCGCAAGCGCTGGAGTGGCCAACCAGCCGCACCACAATGGTTAAATCATTCCACAGATCTCAGTGCCTTGTGGGAAGAGATTAAAGCGGCAGAAATTACCACTCTCGGTGAGGCTAAAGCCAACCAATTTCCCTGGCCAATTACACGAATGCAAGCCAAGCAGAGCCTTGCTGCATTTATGGAACACCGCCTACCCCATTTTGGGGCTTACCAAGATGCCATGAGTACAACTTCGCCCACCTTATTTCATGCCGGTATCTCATTTGCCCTGAATATAAAATTACTGCATCCGCGAGAAGTGATTGACGCAGCACTACTTGAATATACCGAGCAGCGCGTCTCATTATCGACAGTTGAAGGCTTTGTGCGCCAGATTTTAGGTTGGCGGGAATTTGTGCGTGGTGTGTATTGGGCAAAAATGCCCACATACGGCCAGCTCAACCAATTAAAACACCAACGCCCACTTCCTCACTGGTTTTGGACCGGGCAAACCCAGATGAATTGTGTTAAGCACGCCATAGAGCAATCGCTTGCACTTGCGTATGCCCATCATATTCAACGTCTGATGGTGACAGGCAATTTTGCTTTGCTCGCTGGTATTCATCCTGATGAAATAGACGCTTGGTACTTGGGTATTTATATCGATGCATTTGAATGGGTAGAGATGCCCAATACCCGAGGGATGAGCCAGTATGCCGATGGTGGCTTATTGGGAAGCAAGCCATATGCAGGCTCAGCCAGCTATATCAATAAAATGAGTGATTATTGCAAAGGCTGTACTTACACACCAAAACAGCGGCATGGTAATGGTGCGTGCCCATTCAACAGCCTGTACTGGCATTTTTTTCATCACCACGCAGAGCGATTACAAAAGAATCCACGTTTAGGAATAACCTACCAGACGTGGCGGAAAATGCCCGAAAACGAACAGATCGCCACCTTAAAACAGGCTGAATACTATTTACAACACATAGAGCGGCTGTAATCAAAAGGGGGATTCCAATGCTAAGTAACAACAACCACTAAACACGCATATTCGTGCACATTGAAACCCACCGACCTTAAGAGCGCTGTACCGATTTAGATCGTATGTCATTAAAATGTCATCTCGATAAACTAGGTTACTGGCTCTTACTGATTTTGACGATGAGCTAATACCATGAAAATAAAGCCACTTTGTCTCTTTTTTGCCTCAGTATTTCCGCTGCTATCTCACGCTGCTGATAGTAAAGTAGAGCGCTATAACGTCAGTTTCCCTGAGGGTGACCGCGTCAATTATTCAGGCGCATTTTCACAGCACTTTCCACAAGGGTTACCGGTAGGCATTGGGTCTGGGCTGGTATTTCGTGGTATTGAGAATGGTGATCTGCTGTTTACCACTGTCACCGATCGTGGTCCAAACGCTGATGCGCCTTCGGTTGGCAAACAGGATGCTAAAATTTTCGCCAATCCAACCTTCGTGCCTCTTCTGATGGATATCCGTGTTAGCAAAGATAAGGCCATTGCAACCAAAGCCCGCCCGTTACATGACCAAGATGGCCCTATTAGCGGATTACCCCTGCCAAGCAACCTGCTGGGTTCCACCAACGAAGTGGCGTTAAGCGATACCCTGCGTGCATTGGCCAGTGACAAACGCGGACTAGACACTGAAGGGATCACCCCTGATGGTAAAGGGGGGTTTTGGCTGAGTGATGAGTATGGCCCTTTCCTGATTAATATTGATAATCAGGGGAAAATTCTGGCGAAATATGGCCCAACGCCAGCCCAAGGTGAGCAAGGTGTAGCAACAGGTCTGCCCAATATTCTCAAATGGCGTCAGCCGAACCGAGGCTTTGAAGGTGTTACCCGTCTACCCAATGGTACGCTTTTAATCGCCGTGCAAAGTACGCTAGATATAAACGAAAAAAGTAAAAATACCGCCCAATTTACCCGCCTTGTCAGTTTTGAACCCGCAACAGGTAAAACTGCAATGTACGGTTATCCCATTGATGTAACTAGCTACAAAAAAGCCAAAGATGCCAAGATTGGCGATATTGTTGCTATCGATAATCAGCGTATTTTGCTGGTGGAACAAGGCAGTAATAAAGACAAGCAAATGATCAATAAGGTTTATCTTGTCGACCTAACTCAAGCTAGTGATCTCACACCATTTGATAACAGTGATACCGCACCTGAATTTGATGATGCTGAGGCACTGGCTAAACGCGGCATAACACTGGCACAAAAACGTGAGGTCGCCGACCTGCGTAAACTTGGCTGGCAACACGAAAAAGTGGAAGGTTTGGCGCTGATTGATAATCAACGTATTGCTATTCTCAACGACAATGATTTCGGCCTACAGCCAAAATTAATTAATGCAGCCCCGAAAGCAAAGAAGATCACCGACTACCAAGTAGATCAACAAGGAAAACTCAGTCTTGAGGGGAATCCAGTAAAAACAACACTGGCCCTACAACCTTTAGAACAACCTGAATCTCTGAGTGAGTTGTGGGTTATCACACTGCCACAGGCATTGCGGTAAAAATAAAAGGGCGTGGCTGATGGCTACGCCCTTTTATTCTTAGATAATTCATCACCACAGTGGTGGGTCAATTAACCTGTCATTGAGAGACATTTCACCTATCACTACAGTGATGCTAGTGAATCAGGGGTTGTCATATTGGCTGCAAAATAGTGAGCATGAAAACGAATATGCGACTCTATAAAACTGGCAATAAAATAATAGCTATGATCATATCCCGCATGCCGATTAAGTGTTAAAGGCCACGCTCTTAACTCAGAAACACGTTCAATATCATCAATGCATAATTGTGTTGATAAAAAAGGGTCATCAAGCCCTACATCAATTAATGTGGGTAAAGGTGTAATCGACCTATCCTGCAGTAAGTGACAAGTATCCCACTCTTTCCACAGCAACTCAGAAGGGCCAAGATAGGCTCGGAATGCTTTTTGCCCCCATGGGCAACGGCTTGGATGGCTAATCGGGCTGAATGCAGATACCGACGTATACCTGCCAGGCTCCCGTAATGCCGCTATCAACGCACCATGCCCTCCCATTGAATGGCCACTCATCGCCCTTTGCGCCGAAACAGGGAAATGAGCTTCAATCAATGCAGGCAGTTCACGGGTAACATAATCATACATCTGGTAATGCAACTGCCACGGCAACTGGCTAGCATTAACGTAAAAACCGGCGCCCATACCCAGATCATAGCCAGAATCATCTGCAACATCAGTACCGCGCGGGCTGGTATCCGGGGCGACTAAAGCAACGCCTAGCTCCGCGGCTATCCGCTGAGCTCCGGCTTTTTGCATGAAGTTCTCATCTGTGCAGGTCAGGCCCGATAACCAGTAGATAACCGGAACTTTTTGCCCTGCAACAGCTTGCGGAGGTAAATAAATTGCAAAACGCATCTCACAATGAAGAACATCAGAATGATGCTGATACTGTTTATGCCAGCCACCAAAGCTCTTATTACTACTGATAATATTAAGGTTCATGCAAACAACTCCTGTACACCGCTCGCCATAAGACGAGCGGCATGAGCATAAATCAATAGTGAATCACCGTGCGAATACTTTTACCTTTATGCATCAGCTCAAACGCTTCGTTAATTTTTTCCAGCGGCATAGTGTGGGTAATGAAATCATCAAGCCGGAACTCTCCGTTCATATAGCGCTGTACATAACTTGGCAATTCGCTTCGCCCGCGCACCCCACCAAAGGCACTTCCCCGCCAGACACGGCCAGTAACCAGTTGAAACGGCCGAGTACTGATCTCTTGCCCTGCACCCGCTACGCCGATGATAACTGATTCACCCCAACCCTTATGGCAACACTCCAGCGCTGCGCGCATAACCTTGACATTACCAATACACTCGAACGAGAAGTCAACGCCACCGTCGGTCAGCTCAACAATCACATCTTGAATCGGTTTATCGTAATCATTCGGGTTGATGCAATCTGTTGCCCCAAGCTTACGGGCAAGCTCAAATTTACTCTCGTTAATATCAATGGCAACAATACGCCCAGCATTAGCCATACGCGCACCAATAATGGCAGAAAGACCAATACCACCCAATCCAAAGATGGCAACACTTTCACCCTCTTTCACTTTGGCCGTATTCATTACCGCACCAATACCCGTTGTTACACCACAGCCAAGCAGACATACCTCTTCCAAAGGTGCTGCAGGATCAACTTTTGCAATAGAGATCTCCGGTAAAACCGTATACTCACTGAATGTCGATGTGCCCATATAGTGGTAAATAGGTTGGCCATCTTTAGAGAAGCGGGTAGAGCCATCGGGCATCAGCCCCTTACCCTGAGTGTCTCTAATTTTCTGACACAAGTTGGTTTTCCCTGATTTGCAAAATTTACACTCTCCGCACTCCGGAGTGTAAAGCGGAATAACATGATCACCTACCTTGACACTGGTAACACCTTCTCCTACAGACTCGACAATCCCACCGCCTTCGTGCCCAAGTATGCAAGGAAATATCCCTTCAGGGTCTTCACCCGAAAGTGTAAAAGCATCTGTATGACAAACACCGGTAGCAACAATACGCACCCTGACCTCACCGGCTTGTGGTGGCATAACATCAATCTCTTCGATAGATAAAGGCTGTTTTGGCCCCCAAGCGATAGCGGCTTTACATTTTATACTTTTAGCTTGTGTCATTAACGGTATCCTTAATGGTGAACAAATTCACTATTCCACTGCATGCCCATTAATTATTAATTACATTGGCAAGAAATCGACCTAACAGACACTTAACTCACCAAAATTAATAGAGCAGAACCAGTGTAGTTTGTTATCCATTAAGTGATAATTAGGCTATATATCAAATCACTTTTACAGGTGAGTAATAATGTTTGGATGGGAAGGGATCTGCGAATTTGTTAATGTCGCTGAATTACAAGGTTTTACGCCCGCGGCGCGCAAACTGGGAATATCGGTGGCGCAAGTCAGCCGACAAGTGGCACAACTAGAAGACAGATTACAAGCTAAGCTACTGTTTCGTTCAACCCGTCAGGTTCGCCTGACTGAGCTGGGCGAGATTTACTATCGCCATTGCCGTCAGTTACTTGATAATCTCTATGAAGCGGAGCTGGCCGTTGGGCGGCACCAATCAGTACCACAAGGAACATTGCGGATCACAGCGCCTGTTGCTTACGGAGAGAGACGAATTGCCCCCTTACTGAATGATTTTATGGTGAAATATCCACACCTAGAAGTAACGCTGAACCTAACAAATCAACTGCTGGATTTGGTGCACGAAGGCTATGATCTGGCTATCCGGCTGGGTCATCTTAAAGATTCAAGCTTGGTTGCTCGTAAACTGGCACAGCGAATACCTTATGTCTGTGTATCACCACTTTATACGGCGCAGTACGGCATCCCGAACAGTATTTCTGAACTGAGCAACCATACTTGTCTAGTAGGGAATAGTGATGACTGGCATTTTACGCAGCATGGCCGCCCACATCACGTTCGTATCAGAGGGCAATTGCAATGTAACAGTGGCTATGCCCTTTTAGACGCGGCACTCAAAGGGATCGGCATTATTCAATTACCGGACTATTATGTCAGTAGTTACCTTGCCAGTGGTGCACTCATTGAGCTTTTACCTGAAGTGCGCGCTCAAGAAGAGGGGATTTGGGCGGTTTATCCTCATAACCGTCATCTCTCGCCCAAAGTCTGCTTGCTGCTGGAACATCTGGCAAACGGGTTGAGTGAGTCTCATAACACTTCATTTGGATAATCTGAAAATACTGCGGATACCACATCAGAGCAAAGTAGCCGACAAATAGCACCGCAGACTACGCTATGCCATATTAATATTGCTCATAACTGTAAACGCGGCTGGATAAAATCCAAAAATACCGAAATGCGTTTTGCCACCGAAGAGGACTTATAAAACACCGCATTGACGTGCTCGCGCTCAGAACCGGTAATTTTCTCCTGTTCAAGTAAAGAAACCAGCCGCCCTTCGGCAAGATCCTGTTTAACCATAAACCCTGATAAACAAGCAATACCGTTACCAGACAGCGTTAACTGCCGTACTATCTCGCCGTTACTGCACGTCAACGCCGGTTCTAAGCTTGGAAATTGTTTCAAAGGCCACTGATTAAGCGCTTTTGCACCGAGAAAACCAATAATACTGTGCTGAGTGAGATCACTTGCTGATGTAGGAATCCCCCGTTGATACAAGTACTCCGGTGATGCGACCACATACAAAAGGCTACGCCCCAAAAGCCGGGCATGTAAGGTTGAGTCAATCAGGCGTCCAATGCGAATAGCCACATCGGTTCTCTTCTCTAAAAGATCAACAACCCCTTCGTTGGATGTCAGCTCTAAAGTGATATCTGGATATGCCTCGCGAAATGGGCCAATTAACGGTACTAACTGCTGAAATACAAACGGGCTAGCGGCATCAACCCGTAAATGGCCGCGTGGTAACTCACCGCGCGTAATCAGATCTTCCTCTGCTTGCTGCAAAGTCTGTAAGCCCACTCGAACTGCATCAACAAAATGCCGCCCCTCATCGGTCAACTCCAAGCGACGGGTAGTCCGATTTAAAATCGAAACGCCCAACTGCCTTTCAATCTTACTCACTGCACGTGATACCCGTGCAACCTGAATATCCAACACATCAGCAGCGGCAGAAAAACTGCCGCAATCAATAACCGTGACTAAAATCGCCAAATCATCTGAACGTGTCTGCATGGCTATATTTATATTTTCATTTTTGACAAAAGTGATTTTGATTTTACACCATTTATCACAAATACATTTCTTTGCATAATCGTCGCCTCTTCGCACCAAGCTGAATAATTACAGAGCTTGACTGCGGATCACCGACTAATCAGAGAGATAAACTATGCCGTTAGCTCTACTTGCACTCACCTTGAGTGCGTTTGCTATAGGAACAACAGAATTTGTGATTGTAGGGCTGATCCCTACAATGGCCAGTGATTTGCAGGTATCACTGCCCTCAGCCGGCCTTTTAGTCAGCCTGTATGCCTTAGGTGTCGCTATTGGCGCACCGGTGTTAACGGCCCTGACCGGAAAATGGAACCGTAAAACCGTGTTGTTAACCGTGATGTCACTGTTTGTTATTGGCAATTTGTTAGCCTGGCAAGCACCCGACTATAAAACACTGATTACTGCCCGCTTGCTGACAGGGTTGGCACACGGCGTCTTCTTTTCAATAGGCTCAACCATTGCTACCGGTCTGGTGGCAAAAGAAAAAGCCGCCAGCGCTATTGCAATGATGTTTACCGGGCTCACTGTAGCCTTGGTGACTGGCGTGCCTTTGGGTACATATATCGGGCAGCAATTTGGCTGGCAATCCACTTTTTTAATTGTAGCGCTGCTGGGCCTGCTGGCATTAATTGGCAGTATCGCACTGATACCTCACAACCTGCCGCAACCTCCAGCAACCAAGCTCATATCACAACTGAAAGTACTCACCCAGCCTCGCCTGCTACTGGTGTATGCCATCACTGCGCTCGGGTATGGCGGCACATTTACCGCCTTTACGTTTCTAGCCCCGATCCTCGAACAGGTCTCGGGCTTTAATACCCATGTGATCAGCCTGATCATGCTGGTATACGGTGTCTCAGTAGCCATCGGTAATCTGTGGGGTGGCAAGCTTGCTGATCGTATCGGGCCCATTAAGGCACTGACGATCATCTTTATCGGTTTAGCCACCATTTTACTGGTGTTCAATATTACCGCTTATCACCCACTGGCGGCTGTCGCGACAATCTTAGTCTGGGGCGCATTTGCGTTTGGTAATGTGCCGGGGCTGCAAGTCTACGTAGTAAAATTAGCCGAGCGATATACGCCAGACTCGGTAGATGTCGCCTCCGGCTTGAACATCGCCGCATTTAATGTTGGCATTGCACTTGGTTCATGGGGTGGCGGCCTGATTGTTGCAAATACCGGTTTAATGCATACCCCGTGGGTAGGCGCTCTGGTGGTATTAGTTGCGCTGATCCTCACCCGTTTGAGTGGTTATCTCGATCGTAAAACTGATACTGTAGAAAGTGCGGCGTTGCAGCAAACAATATCCTGAATAAGGAGTATGCAAACGCAACCACAGGAATAAGTGTAGTCACCATGTCGGTGATAGTGTGATACCCCTGATACCACATCAGAGCCAAGTAACCGACAAATAGCCCCATCATCAGCTTACGCAGAGGGCGCATAATTACCCCCACTGAAATGGCCAGCGAAAATGAAACCGAGGTATGGGTACTGTAATCCAACCCCAGCGCTGGCCATATCAACAGCGCATTATCCAAAAACATCAAGCCATAGGAAAACACCAGCATCCCCAGACACAATAAGAGTGCCTTGAATAACTGTGATTTACTCCGCCCTTTAAATAATTGCCAGAAAAGCCCTAAGAAAAACAATACCGCCAAGCTTGGAATATAAGCGTCTGCGATTTTATCGAGTGTTTCGTAATCCATTAGTGGTTATCCATTATGTTAATAGAGGTAATAACTAAATCAGCACACTTAGTTTCACTCATTAAGCACGCCATAACCATTATTTTAAGGTATTCAAATTTCACCGGACCACCCGATAGGCCACCGTCTCCCCGTCGGCGATAGCTCGTACTGTTCCGTTTGAATGCCATCCTCCTTTCTATTGAGATGAAAACCATCAAGCAGATTCGGTTGTACCTAATAGATAAATTGCGGATATTTAGGCAACTTATCAAGCAGATGGCTGATAATCCACATCAGGAGTTTGTTCTTTAATCAACACTTCCATCGTTTTCTCGGTCGGAATAGCTTTCACCAGTTCAACCGGATCAGGCTCTTTCTCTACACCCACTTTTTTAGGGCGTTTTGGCATCTGCCCCACACAATCTAACCCCACCCCTGGGCAGCCTCCGGCATTGAGCTTGATTTCAGCTCCGACCAGCCTAATACCGCTCGGGTCAACTTTGACAAAGCTGCTGCTCGCCTTGAGAGTGATCTCACTACTAGCCTCGAGCACGATCTTATCCCCTACATAGATGTGCACTTCCTGACCTGCATTCACCCGTAACGACTGCTCTACTTTCTGATGCATTGAGCCATCAACAGTCAAAGAGAGATCAGCATTGATGTGATCACGCTTTTCACCGTCTACCGTTAAGTGATCATGAGCACTGATGAGCGTTAGGCGCTCATGGTCGATATCACAATGTTCATCGCGTTTGATATGCCATCGGGTATCGTTCTCTATCAGTACATTCAGGTCTTTCTGGCCGTGAAGGTATATCTCTTGCTGTCCGGCTTGGTCCTCAAAACGTAACTCGTTAAAACCTTCACCTTGGTGAGTCTCGGTGCGCAGCACTGTGCGCGTTTTATGCACGGGCAGCTCATATGGCGAGCGCTGCGTTGCATGATAAGTTCGACCGGTCACAATCGGCTGATCGGGGTCTCCGTCTAAAAAAGAGACAATCACTTCATGGCCAATGCGCGGAATAGCTATCATGCCATACTGCCCACCAGCCCAGCCTTGTGATACTCGCACCCAACAGGAACTCTGCTCATTACTCGCACCGTATCTATCCCACGGGAATTGCAGTTTGACTCGGCCATGCTCATCGCAGTAAATCTCTTCGCCCTGCGGCCCGACAACAGTAGCCATTTGCGGGCCATCAACCTGCGGTTTATGCAGAATCAGCAAACGCCAAATCGTACTCTTTTTCACCACACCAAAATTGTTGTAATAAACCGTCTGGCTTTCGCCACCTTCCTCTTCCAATGCTTGTGGTTGTTCGCCATGGTGATGAACTCGTACGACTTGCCAGTTTATATTGATATTATCGTTCGGATGCTCTGAGAGGGAAAAATACAGACCCGGTATCAGCGCTGCCGCGTTCGATACACCTTGCCCCATCACCGCATCAGAACGTAATGCATCAAGACGATACCCGGTAAAAGCTTTACCACTGATATCCTGTTTAAAACGACCAGGATAATCAAAATACTGATAACCAATATGCTGATGTGTTAGCACTGTTGCCTGATTTTGATGCATAAGCGCATAATCAGGTGTCTTAAAGCAGTAGTCTTTTAATACCACACCCGCAGAACGAACAGCTTCTTGATAGCGAAACTGCCGGATATACTTCCCCCGCTGCATGCTCTGATTAGCAGGATTAAAAAACAGATCAGGGCCGCGGAATAATGCTGCGGTATCATCAGCAAATACAATGCGGTGCTTACCTTGCTCAAACTCGTGGAAATAGAATATTCCCTCTTCGGCGGCTAAACGGCTGACAAAGGCCAGATCCGTCTCTCGGTATTGCACACAATATTCTCGCTGAACATGCGTATTTCTCAACGCAAAAGCATATTCTGTGATCCCCGACTCTTGCAGCAAAACGCTGATAATCTCCTGCGGTTGCTGTGCCTGAAAAATTCGAGCATTGTGACGCAGGCTCAACCGCCATAGCGCAGGCCTCACTTCCATGCGATAACGTGTCCGACGAAAACCTGTTTCACCTTGAACAAAATGGCTCACAATACCGCTCACCCGCCGCTGCAAAGTGCCATCAAACCACACCAATAGCTCACAAGGCTGGTCCAATACGGCGCCAAAATCTATATCCGGCTGTAAACTGGCCAGCGCCAGACTTAAGGTAAAAGGCTCGCTCAGCTTTTCATCCAAATCAAATGCGGCCACGGCAAAGGTCGAATCAGGTAAAGCCCCCACCTTCACGGTAAACTGTAATCCCGTACTCTCTGTCATCCCTTTTCACCTTAGAGCTGGTTATTTTGGTGGATTATTGTTTTTAACATTACCCCGCTTTGCCACTGCCGCTGCCAATCACCACGCCACCACAACCAACAGCACTTCCGGTCACTGCAATGGGTTTACCGTTAACTAATACCGAGCCAACGCCACCAGCAATACTGCGTGGATGTGGTGAGCTTCCGGGTTTATCATGTGGCTGCAATGCATCGCCCTGCCGGGCGATCGGTTTGCCATCAAGAAATACATCTGAACTTGCAGTCATCACCGGCGAAGGGTGGAAACCATCATGATCTGTTCCCAGATCACCAAGCAACACAATAGCAGGGCACATGCTCCTCTCCTTAAGCTAGTAAAGTGATTCAGGTAAGCGGAATTGGCTAAATAGCCCACCAGCAAACGGGTTATGGCTGGCATCAGCGTACACTCGGTATGTCATTGCGCCTTGATCAACGGGAAAACGCACATCAAAAGTCGCCTCATTTACCTGTGTCAGCTCACCGTTTTGTATCAAGCGAAACATCGCCCAAGGGCCGACAAAAGCTTCGCTGCGTGGGGATCGCTCTTGATTGGCAGGCACTAGTGTGATCTTGCTTTCTGCGCCCTCTCGCATTGAATTAGGCCAGATCAACGGGATTTTGTTACGTCGGCCATGGGCATACTCCAACAATTGGCCATCAAGATTAAGCACACTGCGGCGTTTATTGGCCGTCAGCTCAATCGGCTCTAATGCAAACTGTACTTCTAATGATCCTTGGCTATTAAAGAAGGTTTCACGGATCTGTTCCGCTCGCTCCAGTTGCCTCAATAGCTCAGACTGAATAGGCGAACCGAAATCAGTATCCATCAACCCGCCTTCAACAATCGGTTTAAGGTTGGCCTGATAAAAACTGTTCAGCGTACCGCTTGGAGAGAAGAAACGCTCTATCTCGGAAAGAGGAGCATCTTTGGTTGAAGATGCATCAAATGGATAACGATCAGCCAGCTGGGTATTGAACGGCACAATAACCTTATCTAGCCACGCCTGATTTAGCGAAGAGATCGCCAAATCAACCACCAACTGCGCACTTTGCTCCGCCAACTGACTCACCCAACGATCCAGTGGTGCAGGCAGATTACGGGCATACTGTTGTAGCAAAAAAGTAGGGTCTGAATACTTGTTGCTCAAGCGTAATTGTACGGCTTTTAGGGCTGACTGACCGGGATCACTGGCATTCACAATCAGTTCAAGATATTGATATAGCTCGGTAATTTTTTGATTTACCTGTTGAATCAATGGCCCTTGCTCGCCAGCCGCTATCAGTACCGCATTGCTGGCTATAAACGGTTGCCCGATACGTGTTGTCAGCGTTTGTATCAGCGTATTCTTATCCGCATTTTTACGCTGTTGCGTATTTTCACTCAGCGTTGTTAACACACGTTGAAATGGTTGGTCATTACTGATAATTGCAGAAATAACACTCAGTGCCTGCTCAGGGCTGGTTAGTGGTTGTATATCCATATCTGTCAGCAATTTTTGCCACTGATTAGAATAATCAGTAACGTAACGATCATTTACCTGACGTATGATTTCACTGCGATCAGCCTTACTCAAATGCGTTTGCTGACGTTGCCCAAGCACCCAGCTATCCATGCCTGTCAACTCAAGCAGTGCGTTATCTTGCTTAAGGTAGAAGTCACTCAAACCAGACCAAGTCATCAGGCGTGGAATATTACCCATCGCGTCGTGGTTCAAGGTAAAAACCGTATCAAAAATCGGGCCGACCTCATCTTGTATCATCAGATCAGAAGAGAGTTGGTTATCCGCGTTCACAAGCAAGTTTTGGTATACCCGTTGAGAAATCGGCAATTTACTTAGCTCATGCTGAGCACTGTAAATCGGTTTTTGAAAGGGAATAAAAGCAGCAATAGCGGCCGAGTCTTTCTGCTGACGAGCCCCGCTCCAGTTTGTATGCTGTAAAGCATAATCCAGATGCTGCATCAGTTGCTCTTGCACCTGCCCTTGCTCTGGAAACGCACGCTGCCAGCGCTGTGCCATAAATTGTTCAACAACACTCTTATTGCGGCCAGATGCATCATCAAGCATCCGCATAACACGTAAAATAGCCAGTTTTTGCTCACTGCCTGCCGGAGCCTGATTGAGATCATCAAGCAAACCCTGCATCACTGCCGGTAAAAAACGCAAACTCAGCAACTGAAGGTAATTTTTTTCAACATAAGGCCCTATTTTATCGCCCTGATATAAACCAAGATCGACGAATAGTGGTATTTTTTCACGATAATCACCAAAAGAGAGGGTGGCTTCACGAATTAAGTTTAAGCGTGGTAACTGGTTATAACCAAATCCCTGCTGGCTAGCGGTTTCCGTTGCGTAAGTAAACGATTGCGTCTTGGTCAGTACATTACGTGCTGCCGCATCATTTATCCGATAGAAGTACTGCCAACCTGCAACTAACAAAGCACTACAAAAGAAAATGCCGCTGATACCCGACCACATTTGTCGTCGCCGCTGCAACGCATACGCGCGATTTTCACCGGCTAAATGGGCTTCAGGAAAAATAATGTCAGTAAACAAACGACGCACAAAAAAGGTATTTGATTCACCACGCAATGCAGAGTAAACCGGTTCGGATAACTGGTAGCGGTGAGTTGTCGCACGCATAAAGGCATCAAAAGGAACACCTTGTTGATAAACTGAACTGGTATACACCCCACGTATCAGTATGCTTTTTTGCTCTTTTTCATCCAACATCTCACCAAGCACATCCAACACATAATCTTTTATACCGGCAAGTTGCCTGACAAATAAAAACAGAGCACTGCGCTGCGAAGCCTCAAGCCCCCCTAACATCATTGTCGGTAAGTGAGTATTCAAATGAGCCAGCCATTGCTCCCAAAATATGGCTAACTCCTGTAACCAATAGTCGCCCGAAGCCGCATCAGGGCTGAATGTAATACCGAGTACAGCTTCGCGCGCATTTTTGTCTAATTGTTGGTAGATAACGTCAAAACCATGCAACATATCCAACTTAGTCAGTGTGATATACAGCGGCAAACGGATATGCATATTGGCACTTATTTCTTGCAGATGAATGCGCATTAACTGGGCATAAGCTTTACGCTCTGCAACACCGGCTTGTACTAACCAAGCCAGATCCAGTGTCAGAATCAAGCCATTAAGCGGCTGCCGACAGCGATGCTGGCTCAGCCAATTTAGCAGATGTAACCACAACCGCTCATTACTGCTATCAGCCCTTTCACCACCAGCCGGTCTGTGATCCAACAAATATCCACGGGGATCTAACATCACCGCGTGTTCGCCCACCCAGCAGTCGACACTCAGATCGGTTGTGTAATCACGCAGCGCTGCTTCCAACCGAGGATTTAACTTATTTGCCGGATTTGCCCGATGAATAAGGCTACTCTTACCGCTACCAGATAAACCGATCACCAGATACCAGGGCCTGAGATATAAAGCATCTGATCCAATATGTTCACGCAACACCTGTAACCAACGGTCTAAAAATTGCTGTTGTGCAACCAGCAATGGCTGAACCGGATCAGATTCCATGCTCTCTTGTATATGTTGTTCAGCTTTAAGCTGTTTCATCTTTTTCCATATACACCAAGAGTAGATGCCAAAGATCAGCCATAACCAGATCAGTGTAAAAACAACTCTAGCCCACATTCCAGCCAGAGGTTTACTCTGCATTATGTTCAGATCTGGCCCCAGCCACCACGCTAAAACCAGCGTCAACGCCCAGAAAAAAATACCCGCGGCAATCCATGGCGTAGTTAAACGCGGCGTCAGATGTTTTATGAAGGTTAAAAGAGTTTTGAACATAAATGGCCATTCAACTCCGAATGTCTCAGTTCGACCGAGAGGTCGCGTAATGAGCTAGGCGTGTTACCAAACCGGGCTCCCATTGTGCCAGCCCCAAACTCTGGGCTTCCTGCCACAGATGTTGGTAATGTTGGGCTGCCAGAGATGGCATCCCTTCTGTTGCCAGTAAATCAGCCCCAGCCAGTTGATGATAAAAACGAGCGCGCGGCTCTTTCAGTTGACTCAAGCGGTCATTGAGCAGGGTCAGTGCAGCCACTAATCCCTGAGATTGAAAACAATGTTGCAGATCAATTGCAGGATCACTTTCGCCAGACATTTTGGAAGGGGCAAGTGTGGCTTGTAACCATTGGCTGCACTCACTGCCTAAAAAAGGTGAACCATCACTAAATGTGAGATCACATAACAGCGGAAGCCGGTTTAAAAAAGCAGACAACTCCTCAGCAATCGCGATAGCTACCGCACCATAACCGAGTTTCACCGCCACCTGTGCCGATAGGTAATGCCCATCAAACCAATACGGGGAGAGTGTCAGGCTCTGCTCTATCTGCTTCCATAACGCCTGATCAGCCTGCAATAAAGCAATCCGATATTCATCAACTCGGTCTGGTGATAGTGGCGATAACGGGGTTTTATTCCCTTTACTGATTAAGGGGGGTGCTGTAATACTGCGCCACAATGCATTACGCCTCAGGCGATAACCTATCGGGCTTTCAGGTTGCTTCTCAATCAATAATTCGGCCATCTGGATTTGGCTCTGACGCCAAAGCCGATCATCGGAACTATCAATAACCAGCATATTTGAACTGACTGATACAGGAATAACCGAAACAGAAGAGATGCTCTGTTGTGTGGTGGAGGATACCGTTTGGGTTGTGCTCGCTTTATCCGCATTCGCTTGTTCTTGTTGATGACGCTGCATATGGTGCAAGCCGCCAAGCAACGCTTCCAAAGCCACACCATGATTTGGTGCAAGTGCTAACCAATTTTGCTGAAACTGCTGAGTTACATTCAGTAAGTGTTCTATTTGTTCTGACGATGCACTGTGGCATACCCGTGCTAATACCGCTTCGAATCGTTTAATTATCTGGTTAAATATCCGCAACTTTTGCTGCGTATGAATTGGCCAGGCCGACACCCAATATGCACCAACCCAACCATCAAGCAGCAGCAAAGCGGTGGTAAACGATGCCACATTGGCCGGATGCTGCACACAACGTAACAATTGAGCGAGTACCCGCATATCCTTGGTTTGTGTCTCTAACAAAGATAAGCACTGATCAGCCACTTTATTTAGATCGACCTGACTATGAGACAGCGATCCAAGCTTAACTAACTCGGTATCTACCACTTCCCATATCGGATTATCAACAGATATTGGCTGCTGTATCATCGCCTCTGGTAATGGTGTCAATAGGCGGAAACACCATGGGTGTGAATCAGTCATGTCATCACCTACCAGCGACACTGCTGGCGTAGAGGGCGCAGTGCATCCGCCAGCCCACTAAGATCTACGCGTACAGTCACCATTTTATTTTTTGTCTGCAATGTTAATGCATGCTGAGCTGTCCAGCGTTTAAGCTCCTCGATGGCCGGTAATCCTCGGCCAAACTCCAGCAACATGCCTTTATCGCGCACAAACCAGTTACTCGATGCCGGCAGAGCATCGGTCTGCGCTATCACCCGTGTATCAGGCCATGGTGCATCTAATCGTAACCAAATTCGGGTAATCGCATCGGCACAACTGATAGCTAATGTTGCGCCGCGCAGAGCCGGACGGGTCAACAATAACGTATCAGAATTAGGCTGATGCCCGAGCATAAACAACGGGGAGTCACTGCTACGCTGTGTTTCCTGTTGCTGAATATCATGCCATGCTGCTGAATGTGGAGCTGAAGAAGCATCCAACCTATTTTGCACTGATTCACCGGCTAGCACGTCATAACATGCCAGACGAACTCCTGGATCTGATTGTTCACGGCAATGCTGCCATTGTGCAGGCAAAATAGTCTCAGCATCTGCTCCCTCTGTCAGTAAGATCCATCCGCTCAGCGCCCAAAAAACGACCATCCATGGCTTCATCCGTTGACCTCCAGCTTTTGACACTTATGGTCTAGTGTGCGCTTAGGGATATTCAGACTCTCTGCAACCCGAGTGCGGTTTCCTTGAAAGTAACGCAAACGCGCTTCTATCACTGCAGTTTCATACTGCTGTAAAGCCTCACGCAGATTATTAATATGGCAAAAATCATCACCGCCTTGATTCAAATCGGTACTTATTCGATGGCGACTCTCCGGTGACAATGCACTGAGCGCAACGTCTTGCCCTGATGGGGTCTGGGCACAAGCCACTTCCAGCAAATTACGTAACTCACGCACATTACCCGGAAAGTCATATCCCACTAACTGTTTGAGGAAATTACGGTGTAATGGGCCGAAGACCTTCCCTTCTTGGCGGGCAAAATCGGCAATGAAATACTCACTGAGCAGACTGATATCTTCCGGCCGTTCACGTAACGGCGTTACCATCAACATGCACTGACATAACCGATGGTATAAGTCTTGCCGAAATGCCCCTTCGGTGACTCGCTGTGCCAGAGGTTGGTGAGTGGCTGAGATCAGGCGAAAATCTGAGTAAATCTCTTTTTCCCCGCCTAATGGCCGAAAATATCGGGTTTCTAATACACGTAATAATTTTACCTGCATGCTCGGGGGCATATCCCCTGCTTCATCAAGAAATAAGATGCCACCATTTGCCTGCGCCACCAGCCCATGCTTATTATTCAAAGCACCGGAAAATGCGCCTTTTTGATAGCCAAATAGCTCACTTTCAATCAAATTTTCCGGAATGGCCGCGCAATTAATCGCCACAAATGGCTTATCTGCACGCTCAGAACATTGATGCAGTAAGCGTGCAACCACCTCTTTCCCCGACCCTGTTTCGCCTTGAATCATCACATTCAGACGGTGGCCAGCCGCTTGCGCTATCTGCTCACGCAGTTGATGAATAGCGCGTGACTGGCCAATAAGTGCATCGCTTAAACAGGCATCTTGCTGACGACGCTGCTTATTTTCACTACGAACCACGCGCAGCGAGTCTTGCAAAGCAGTCATACCATGGCGTGACTGCCGTAAATCTCTAATCAATGTCAGCTGGCCGGTAAACACCTGTGCTAATAAAGCCAGTTTTCCTTGCGCTTGCCAGCCTGATAGGCGCTGCGCTGTATCAAACAATGCCAACACCGCAACAGGCTTTGCATTCTGCCCATGTAGTGGCAGGCAATGCATACCACAACGTGCACCGGCTTCAGCCAACATGCTACGCAAACCTGCATGCCCAATCCTGACACCGCTGTGCAATGAATCCCACGTTCGTACTTGATCGTGACAAAGTACAAATGCCAACGGATGGCTAAAATCGTCAGCTTTCAGACTAAACGCCACATTGCGTTGCCCTATCCAGCCATGACATTGGAGAGTGCGCCCACTGACATCGAGCATCGCCAGTAATGCTCCCTGCGGTTGCCACTCCTGCCGGACAGTATCCAATAACCAGCGGCAAAGCAGGGGCTCATCACGCGTCTGAGTCAGAGATAACGCAAATTCGAGTGCCTGTTGCATATTTAGCACGCCACCTCAGCGATAAACTCACCATCAGCAACACGAAAGCTGACCTGCCGAACCGATTTTCCAGCGGATAAATGTTGCAGCAATTGCAGTGATACCGGCGGCAATAAAGCACCATCAATCACCGACTCGAGCATTCTTGCACCATTTTCACTGCGCTTAGCACGGCGTAAGATCTCCTCATGCACCGCAGGTTCAATATGAACGGCGGCAGCAAAGCGGCGGTGTAGTAGGGCTTCAAGGCTGGATAATTTATTGTGGGTAATTTCAGCCAGGGTATCGTGGTTTAGTGGAAGGTACGGGATCACTTCCATACGAGCCAGCAAAGCCGGTTTGAAAAATGCAGCTAACTCTGGATACAACGTATCCAGCAGACTATCAGGGAGCAAACTATCGGGTGCATTAGCGTAATCTACAATGGTTTGGTAACCCAAATTTGAGGTCAGAAAGAACAGCACATTCTTACAATCAATAACCCGCCCCTCTCCGTCTGCCAGTTCGCCTTTATCGAATGCCTGATAGAAGATATTCAACACATCTGGATGCGCCTTTTCCACTTCATCCAACAACACCACAGAGTATGGTTTTTGCCGAATAGCTTCCGTTAACACGCCCCCCTCGCCAAAACCAACATAGCCCGGCGGTGAGCCGATTAAGCGCGAAACGGTATGTTTTTCCTGATATTCAGACATATTGATAGTCGTCAAATACTGCCGACCACCAAACATCAAATCGGCAATTTGTACCACCGTTTCTGTTTTACCAACACCACTGGGGCCCGCCAACAAAAACGCCCCCAAGGGACGCCCCGGACAGCGTAAGTCGGCACGTGCTGTCAGTAAATGGCGATGCAAATGGCTGATAGCCATATCTTGCCCTTTAATATGAGCGGCGAGATATTCAGGTAATCGTGTCACTACATCGAGTTCATTTTGTGAAATCCGGTTTAAGGGAACGCCGGTCCACTCAGCAATGACTGCCGTAATTTGCGCTGTATCGACATGGGCAGAAACCAGTACAGACTCTTGTTGCAAGACAGCCAATTCATATTCCAAACACGCCAATACACGGGTCAGTGCCTGTGTATCACTCTCTATTGGATTTTCATTGATTGAATATGGTGGCACTTCGCCGTTTGGTTTTGGTGTATCTAGTAACGCAGAGCGCAGCGCAACGATTTGCTGTACCCGTGATTTTTGTTGCTGCCAGCAAATGTCCAACTGAGTCAGTTCATCACGTGCCAGCTGCTGCTCTGCATGCAGAGTAGCCAGACGCTCGGTATGTTGACCCAACCCGATTAAACGCTGCCGTTCTAACTGACCAATCTCTAATTCGCACTGATGCAACATATTTTGTAAATGGCTGATCGCGCGCGGTGGTGTAGTCAGATTAATCGCAACCCGAGCACAGGCTGTATCGAGAATATCAATGGCTTTATCAGGCAATTGGCGGCCTGAAATATAGCGTGCAGAGAGCTTTGCGGCAGCCTGTAATGCCGCATCATCAATCAGTACGCCGTGTGCTTTTTCATAGATTCCACGCAGACCACGCAAGATAATAATGGCCTGTTCAGTGTCAGGTTCACTCACTTTCACAAGCTGAAAACGGCGGGATAGTGCAGCATCTTTCTCAATATATTTTTTGTATTCATGCCATGTTGTGGCTGCAATTGTACGTAATTCACCGCGTGCCAGAGCAGGTTTAATCAGGTTAGAGATATCCAGCCCACCGGCCTGATTACCCGCACCAATCAATGTATGCGCTTCATCAATAAAGAGGATCACCGGATACTCAGCCGCATTAACTTCCTGCATAACCCCTTTAAAGCGTTTTTCAAACTCACCTTTTACTGAAGCACCAGCCTGCATAGCACCCAGATCCAGTGATAACAACATAACATCACGTAATTTTTCTGGCACATGGCCGGCTACGATCCGCAGGGCTAGCCCTTCAATGAGCGCACTTTTACCTACACCTGCGTCACCAACGACAATCGGGTTATTCTTGCGGCGACGAGATAAAATATCGATCATCAGATCAATTTCATGATCCCGACATAGCACCGGATCAATACTGTTACTGCGTGCCAGCTCGGTAATATCTTGTGTGAACCTTCCCAGTAGTGAGGCCTCGGACAGCACAGCAGCCGCTTTATCTGTAGAAATCGATACCGTATCAAGTCCAACATCCGTTTCAGCGGACTCACTGACCCACTCATCAAATTGCTGATGTACCAAATCGCGATTAATCACCGTCAACAACCGGACAACGGCAGTGGTCAGATAACGAGCAGGCGTCATCAGCAATACCAGCAGCAACACCCCGCTTCGCAGCTGTGCATGCTGAAATTGAGCAGAAGCCAGCAACCAACTATCCTGTATCCACTCAACCAGTAGTGGTGAAAAAGACGGGTATCCCTGTTCGAAAGCATGGCCAGTTTCGGTAGGTTGCAACAGTGCTCGCAGCGCGACAATATCCACTCCGGCACGCTGCATGATGGCTTTAGCATCACTCAACGGGGTATCCAGCATGTTGAGCAGCAGATGCTCAATACGGATCTCCGATCCCTGATGATTAACACACTGGGCTGCCGACTCTTCTAGCATATGCCGACAAACCGGATTAAACCTTTCCACCAATACAGGCAGTTCGATATGAATCAAAACAAGTTCTCCTTAACTTATTTCAATTAAACTCATTTCAATAATTCATTTAGCTGACGCAGCACATCTTGAGTCTGGTTATCTAACCGACTGTAATAAAATACAAACACCCCGACGAGCATGATCACCGTGCCAATACACACACTACGCAGTGAGATCTCCGGTTTTAATGGTGGGCTAGAAGCATGCTGCCCTAAATTGAGATGAAAGACGGTTGGAGGATCATCACGACCTGAACTCAACTGCTGATGTAACTGCCGAACAAGCCGCTCAAACTCTTCACGCCCATGGTTCATTACGCGATAACGCCCTTCAAATCCAAGACACAAACAGAGATAAATAAACTCCAGCACTTCACGATAACGCTCAGAGTCTTCTTGTAATTTACTAAGCAGCACAAAGACCTTCTCGCCGCCCCAAGTTTCATTATGAAAACGGGTAAGTAGAGAGTGTTCTGACCATTCACTCAAGCTGCCCCACTCTCTGCTCATCACCGCTTCATCAATGAAAGTGCATAGAATGTAACGAAAAGAGAGCACCATGCCATTCTCATACCCGTGAGCGAGCAGCTCTTGTTCGATAGCCTGAATTTCAGTAACTACCTGCTGATAAAGTTCAGCAACCTGATCATGGCCAGAGAGCTGGCGAATGCGTAACACCATCCCCAGCAGCGGGGTTACCGCATCAATGATCGGATTGATACTGCACCCACGAAGACGAAACCAGTAGTCAGAATCTAAATCGAGCTGAGCGGCATGGTCATATAAAAGATCATTGAGCTGCTCATGTTTGATTATGTCGGTGGTCATTGGTTACTTCATCCCTGACTGCGAATCGCCCAAAATTGCATATCCAACTCAGGAAAGCTTCCTGCAATATGGAAAGCCAGTGTGTTGCCTTGTGCCAGCATTTGCCACGCAGGGCTTTGCCTATCTAATTGGAAATAGCTGTAACCGGCGTGGTAAGGTAATTGGCGCGGTGCAACCGGCAGTGGCAGTAAGGGAATACCCGGTAGTTGTAAATTGATAAGCTCACGGATTTTTTCGCTGGATGCTATTTTGGTCTGTTGCTGAAACTGTTTGCGCAGCTGCTCTTGCGGCATACGCGCACGCACGGCCAGTACAAATTCAGCACCGATCATCAACTCTCGATCCCCGATGACAGCAACCATCACACCATGCTGATGTTTCCGTAACTGAATAGAGACAGCTTTTGGTGAAAGCACTGTGCTAAGAGCTTGGCGAAGAGCCAACATCACAGGTTCAAAACTGGCCTGCGGTTCATCATGTCGGTATGCCGGAAACTCAGGCGGCAAACGAGACTCATCCGTAAAGGTCATCAGCTCACCGCACAGTTGCACCAATACCTCATGCAGCCGCTCCGGATGTAATGTTTCAAGACATGCCAGATGAGATAACTGAGGCTGCGCGCGGTTGAGCAGTTGCAACATCATAAACTCAGCCACATCCGCCACTCCCTGCTGGCCAGGTACAGCTAGACGCTGTGCCAAATTACGCGCTCGTTCAGCCACTAAACCTGCTGATTCATCTAAAAAGCGCTTTAAGGTCGGAACAGCCGCGATACTGATGCTGCAAGGCATAAAGTTTGGATCAAGTACCAATCCGCCATCTGGGCGCTTATCCAGAATCCGTGCTATCGCGATGGCCGCATAAGCACTACGATCTTCTCGCTCGAGCATCAAACGCAGGCTTACTTTACCCACTTCCAGTGAGGTCACATCACCACTATGACTGTGCAGATCCCTGACATCATGGCGAGTAGCCTGTATCCGAGTCGCAACCGTATGCCCTGCTTCCCCAACTTCTTGAACGCCACTGATAGACAGAGGCAGTGTCAGATAAACCTTTTGATTGGCAACCAAAACATCGGTGATCTCGAGCGGAGATGGCAGCACATCATCTGCCGGAAGATTAAATACCGTTCCATCTGGCATAACGCCGCTGGCACTCACCAATGCTATCCGGCCAAATCCGAGGTAATCATCATTAAGAGTCAGAGATTGTAATCCGTAAAAATAATCACTCAGCGCACTAAAACGAGCATGCAGTATGTGATCAGTATGCCGCTGTTGTTGCTGGAAATGCTGAGGTTTAATAAACAACCCCTCGCGCCAGATCACCTTATTTCGGCTCGACATGATTATTCTTCTTCTCTTTGCAGTTCAACGTCTCTCTGACGCAAATGCACCAGAATCTGATAAGACCGTCCGGTATGATTTACCTTAACCACTTTGCGCCAATCGGCCTTATCAGGCTCAGAATAACGGGCAATAACGGCGATATAACGAACCCCCTCCTCCAGTGCTACCGGTGGTAAATACTTAAATTGCCCCGGTAATAGAGTGTAATCCTGATGATTTATATAATTTTTCCCTAAGGCTTTCGCTATATCATCAGTCACCTGATCATAATCGGTTGCCAGCAAACGCGAGTCTTCCGATAACATCAGCACCTGAAATTCAATCGGCGCTGCATCGCCACTCTCATTCGGATTAACATCAGATTCAGCCAGCAAACTCAGCCCTACGGTCGAGAGTTGATCGGCATGGCTACCTACTTGTATATCAGGATTCATCACAACATCCGTTATCTTGCCGAGCGTAGTACAACCAGCCAGCAAAAATAGCCACAGTACAAACCATAATGTCCGTACCATCAGAACTGTTCCTGCTGTTCACGTACTGCACGGTCATAAACTTGGGCATAAACTTGATGAAATAATTTATCGAACCCTTGCTGGCGCACTGAAGTCAGTTCTCGGTAATAGTGCTGATACATCGTCCATGCCCAGCCCTCTTCATGCTCAACTGATAAGCCGCTACGACGATAGTGCGTAAAACGCCCCAACAGCGCTTGCGGAGAAAATGCCTGCAAAATACTCTCTAGTGCAGAGGCTATCGCCAGTTGATTAGCAATATGATGTATTCGTACATTACGCAGCACTTCACTAACCGCAGCAGGTGCAGACAGATGTACCGGGCTTTTACCATCGGCAAACAACAACGCCAATGTAGCCTCATAATCCAACGCTAAACGCAGAGGATTATCCTCAATCGGGTGCAGATGCTTATCAGCCAATGCTGCCTGTTCAACCTGTAAGGTGATCAGCCCCTCAATCATTGCGCGTAACGTTTTGCCCATCTCTTCGAGCATCTCATGAGCTTGTTGGCTATCTGTAATCTGTAACCGCTGACCTAATCCGTGCATGAGAGGAGTTAGCGCCACATGATCTACATCGTCCTGTTCGGCTGATAGGGCATACGGGTGATCAATGCTCGGCATATCAATAAATTCCTGAGCCATGGTGTCCTCGATAGCTGAAAAAATAGGTTCTGAGATGGCAGGTATTAGCACCGAATGTTCTGTTACCGGATGTTTGAGCAAGGCCGCCAACGAGCTAGCTTGATCAAGTTCCAGAGCCTGTAATGGATCGTTTTGCGGTAAAGCGCCTTGCACCTCAGTAGGTAACTCAAGATCTCCGGCTAACCAATTATCCAATTCATCTGTTGAATCATTTTCCAGAGTCTGCTCAATATTGGTTTTAGCCTGCATCGCCCCGAGATAAACACGTAAACGAAATGGGCCAATACGCAGTTCATCGCTCTGCTCAAGATAGACTTTACGATGACGACCAACCGGTGCTGTCGCACCATTAATAAATGTCTGCCCGCTTAAATCATTTAAACAAAAACGGTCATCATGCAGCTCAATGCGAGCATGAGAGGGCAACACTGCGCCTAAACGATCCGTTAAATACCAATCATCATGATCTGCTGCACCAAGCGTCCCGCCATATTGATCAAACCGGTACTGCATCAATGAATTGCCATCGAGCTGTTCGCTATTTAGCACAACCAAAGAGAGCTGCTGATTGAGTCCGCTCATATTTACTCCTGCACGCAAATCGTCACATTTGGATCACTCGGTGGCTGCCCTAAAAAACTACTCCACCCCAATCGGCTGCGTTGGTCATCACCTAACCTTAATCCGCGGGCTTGTTTATCACCAAAACTCAGACACAGATCCCATGCCAGCTGATCCCGTAAAATAAAAGAAACAAACTGAACCAGCGGCTGAAAAAGTAGGCCATTAGGTAACAAGCTAAGAAACTGGGAAAAACTCAGCTTGTTAATCCGTAAAACAAACTTACCAGCACAATCATTTACAAATGCCCCGAGGATAAAATCACTGCCCAATACAGTATTCAGGTAACCCAAACTATTTTGCTGATCAGCATGAACCCACACTTTACGTGGCTGCCAAGCCATAACCGTGACATCATCAAGATCAAAACAGTGAGAGACCAACCCTGCAACAGCTTGTGGCGAACGGCTCGGGCTGGCTAACATACCGGCATAAGAGAGCATTTTGGCGCGATTAACCGGTAGATTGTCGCGTACAGCCTGATTATTCAGCCCAACTAGCGCAAACATCAGGCGGGAAAATCCGTCACTACCATCGTTTTGAAATCGTACGTGATAACGGTACTTGCGCCAGCCGCGGTGCAACAGCATCAGTAAACGGTGGTGAAAGAAATCTAAAAATAAGCCGAGTTTTGATGCACCCTGCGCGTAATCCCAAGCCAGTTCATCGAGGTAATAGCCTGGAATAGGTGATTGACTGCCCTGTAAACCAAGAAATGCCACTTCTAACTGATACCGGCCAACAGGGTCTTGTTCAATATTCAAGACATCACTGGCCGGAAAACCCAGTGAGGCGGTAGACTTAAAGCGAATTTTTTCATTTTCAGGATGACAACTTGATAGCGCTTCCAGATCAACGCACTCCAAGCGACACAACAGCTCTACCAGCTGGAAAAAATTAAAGCTCGATGCATTCTGAAACTTGATCACATCAGAGAGTGCTGACCTATCTGCACCGGCCATCGGTAGCACTCCTTGTTATCAAGATTAATCACCTCTAGCTGGTGAAATGCATTCACGCTGGCATATAAAGAGAAAAAATGCGCCAATACCGTG
The DNA here is from genome assembly GCF_056522795.1 of Plesiomonas sp. ISS29. NCBI lineage: Bacteria > Pseudomonadati > Pseudomonadota > Gammaproteobacteria > Enterobacterales > Enterobacteriaceae > Plesiomonas > Plesiomonas sp. ISS29. The sequence goes on along the minus strand of NZ_JAWRZQ010000001.1, from coordinate 1,319,100 downwards.
CTAAACAGATACAGTTCACCTTCACTACCAAAAGCACTTTGTCGAAGAAACATAACCGATTTAAGGCCACGCACAGGCATTCCTTGCACCAATCGGTCTACCGGCTGTGTCTCTATTTTTTCTATTCCAGCCAGCCGCTTACGCGATATCAGTTCGGCCTGTTTGTCATGCAATGCAGGAAAATCATAGGTTCGCAGGATCTGTATCAGAGCCTCTTTGTGCAGCAAAGAGACATAGTTCAATGATAAATTTGAGATCAGTGCCCAGTGAAGACGACTATCCAATATCGGTCTTAACGGGCGAGTAGGCCGCAACAGATTTTTAAATGTAGCAAACGATGGTGAGCTGCCGGTAGGCACACACACTGCCCCAACCGACAACCGTGAAGCTTTCTCACGATTAGTACAGGTTAGCAAGACAGAGATTGATTCATCGATCCCTTGCATTTCAGCTTCATCACTACGTACAAACGAAAGTGAATAATCAAACCCACCACCACTGACCGCTTCACGTATCCGGCTTCGGTAATACAATGCTAATTGCCCATGAGTTTGCTCGATCTGATGCTGAAAACTTTCAAACGGCTGATAAACACGCATCGCTCCCCGTGAGCGACCAGTACACTCTTGAGCCCAACTTTCGACTTTATTAATCGAAAAAATCTCAAAACTATCAGCATAACGATAACTGACTTTTAGCGGGTATTCGGTTTGGCGGCCGTTGAAGTTAATAGGCTCACTGTCGTACGAAAATAGATTAATTGCCGGAACACAGTTGAGTAATAACGAATCGGAACGAATATGCAGCCCTACAGGTAACGGTCTTTCAAAACAAAAATGCAGTGTAAATTGGCTAACTCTTGAGAGCTGTACAGGCCAATTAAAGTTTGAAAAACCAAAAAAGAGAAAACTTTCAGGAAAACAAAAAAATTCCTGCAAAATCCGGTAACCAGAATAAACATTACTCGGATAAGGCAACAATGCATCATGAGGTTCAAAACCAACAGGCTTTAATACTGATGCAGATTGCCTAAAACGTTGGCCATTAATTTCTAATTCAATATAGGCCAACTGAGTAGATAACCAATAATACAGTTCATTTGCGGAGTGATTATCACCACCAAGATAAAATCTTAATTTATCCAACTGTAGTTCAGACACTGCTAATAAGGCGTGCGGCCGAATATCTACTGAAATAGTTGATAAATCATTACCGCTTTGCGCGTTAATATCATAAATATCAGCAGGGTAAATCCATGCATCATGGCATGTTTGAAAATGACAAGTCACTTCATCAATAGGTAAACTGTCTAACTGACAACCTCGCTTCACCTGTATAGGTTGCATTATTGCACCGGGGATCACCGAAAACTGCATGATTGTCATGCTGGGCACTGGGCGTAAATAATTAGGCCACAACATACTCAATAAACCATGTGTCAGCTCTGGAAATTCGTCTTCAATTTTTGCCCGCAAACTTCCGGTTAAAAAAGCAAACCCTTCCAACAAACGCTCCACATCAGGGTCAGTGGTCTGTTCAGAAAGAAAGCGAGTTAAATCTGGATGTTCACCTGCAAACTCGCGGCCTTGCAAACGTAAATAAGCCAGTTCATCCTTGAAATACTGTTCCAGAGGCATAAATCATCACACCATTTTATAGTGTCGGTGGTTATCCATGTGAATATTGAAGGATGTTACTTGTTCAATACTCTCTAACCGAACATGTGCCGTCACCTGAAACGACATTTCCAACGGATTGGCCAATACATAAGAAGGCCACACATCAACATGCACAATACGAGGTTCATATTGACGAATACACTGTCTTATTTCCTCTCTAATACGAGCGCGAATATCGGCACTGCCTTGCGTTGCATCATTGAGATCAATAATCCCTAACTCTGGCGCACTACGACAGCTTCCAGGCCGAGTATTGAGAATGCAATCAAGATGCTTTTTCACCGATGTAATCAACACCTCAGCCTCTTTAGCCACAGAGGTAATTTCTGACTTTTCGCGTATACGATCAAACAGGCTAGCTGCACTCTTCCGATCCCAGAGCATGAGAGAAGACATACGGCCTATTCCTTATCCAAACGGCCGACAAGAGACAGTTCAAAGCTAGCCCCCATATATTTAAAATGCGGCTTGACGGACATAACAACTTGATACCAACCTGTTTCGCCCTCGACATCCAGCACTTTAATCTGTGCGGAACGTAATGGCCGACGGCTACGAACATCTGCAGGAGGGTTTTCCTGATCGGCCACATATTGCTTAACCCAGCCATTTAATTCACGTTCTAAATCTTGACGCTCTTTCCAAGAACCAATTTGCTCACGTTGCAATACTTTAATATAGTGTGCCAAACGATTAATAATAAACATATAAGGTAGCTGAGTACCTAACTTATAGTTTATTTCAGCTTCTTTACCGTCTTTGGTATTTGGAAATAATTTTGGTTTTTGTACTGAGTTTGCTGAGAAAAACGCAGCATTATCACTGTCTTTACGCATAGTGAGAGTAATAAATCCCTCTTCGGCCATTTCATATTCACGCCGATCAGTAATTAATACTTCAGTTGGAATTTTAGCCTGCAATTGCCCCATGGCTTCATAGACATGAACGGGTAAATCAGTAATAGCCCCACCACTTTGTGGGCCAATAATATTCGGACACCAACGGTATTTTGCAAAACTGTCGTTTAACGCAACGCCCATTAAGTAAGCCGTATTCCCCCATAAATAATGCTCATGGCTTTCATTAATATTCTCTTTATAGTTGAAGCCTTTAATCGGGTTTTCAACCGGATCATACGGTAGCCGAGCCAAAAATCGTGGCGCAGTGAGCCCTAGATAACGGGAGTCTTCCGATTCACGTAATAAACGCCACTTACCGTATGCAGGGCCTTCAAAAACAGATTTAAGATCTTTAATTGATGGCAAATCAGTAAAGCGCTCAACCCCAAAAAATGTTGGTGCAACTGAAGAGATAAAGGGAGCATGCGCCATTGCACCAACAGCACTGACATACTGCATTAACTTGATATCAGGAGAACTCTGACTCAATGCATAATCACCAATAACTGCGCCTACCGGTTGCCCACCAAACTGGCCATAACCACTGGAATAAACATGCTTGTAAAAACCAGACTGCGTGATTTCAGCTGCAAACTCAAAATCATCGAGCAACTCCTCTTTTGTTGCATGCAACACCTGAACTTTTATATTTTCACGAAAGTCGGTACGATCAACCAATAACTTCAATGAACGCCAAGATGACTCCAGCTCTTGCAATGGTTTAGCATGTAAAATAACATCCATCTGTTTACTGAGCTTTTTATCCAACTCAACAATCATATGGTCAACCAGAGTTTTATTTATTGGGTCTGTGGTATTCCCACTATCAAGAATATTGGTAATCAGAGCAGTAATACCTTGCTTAGCAATACTGTACCCTTCATCAATAGGGGTTATTCTGGCTTGAGCCATAATTTCATCCAGCAGTGACACTGAATTACTCTGTATACCAGAATTTAATTTACCTTCAACCACAGACATATTTTATCTCTCTATCATTTCAAAACGAAAATAACTATTTATTTGATGAAATTAAATTTAACTCTTTAAGTAGCTGTTCACGTGCGCTATCACTCGACAGCAAGTTTTGCAAACGATTTCGAAACGCAGGAATATTGCCAAGTGGGCCTTTAAGTGCAACTAGTGCCTCACGTAATGCGAGCAACTTATGTAACTCTGGGATCTGACTTGCAATATGGTCTGGTGTAAAATCACTCATCGAGCTAAATTTCAGCATCACAGGAAAAGAGTCTTTACTCTCTTCTTCCAAAATATTTTCGACTTGAAATTTCAACTCTAAACCAGATTCGCGCATAAAAGATGCAAAGTTATTTTTATCTACTGAAACACTTTGCCGCTCTTCAATAGGTATATCTTCTGAACGGCCCTTCATATTACCCAAAACCATCATGGTCAAGGGCAATTCAATTTCTGCCTGTTGGTTATCAGCAGAAGGAACATATTTGATATTAATTCGCTCTTTAGGTGCAACGCTGACACCAGAAATTACCTTTCCCATATAAGACACCAGTATTAAAAAACCCACCAAGGCATAAAAAGTTAATAACTCGAACCATCGCTTAATAAAACCATGTAAACCTGCACAATCACTAAGCGCAGTGTAATGTGCAAAAACTCACTATCGCCTAATTAATAACACGGGGGTCAATTTACACCTTAAATAATAAACAGCCTTATATTTAATTTTAAATCAGGCTAAATGTGGGATATGTCACTATTCATCATGTTACATGTCAGTCGTTCGTTGCAGATAAATGGAGAGTAGATGCAAAATAAATAAATCAATTAAAGTTGCATGCCTAATAATAAAAAATTCCAAAAATCAAATAAATACCCCATCATCACTGACTTATTTTCTCTATTCCTATATGAAATAAAAACATTATAATCTTTTCATTATCAATGTATTAAAAGATTAACCCTCTCAGTTTATCTTTGATATGCAATAACATCTTACTCACTTCAGCAATCTGCCTTGATGTATGACGCTTACTGGTTAAAGCTATCATAACTGAAATAGGCCACACTCAACGCAGCACAGCCTAAACCCCTAGTAATACTAATGATATTAGGATGAAACTGAGCATGGTGTGATACGGAGCAAACAAGGATACATACTGTCAAAAATAAGATTTATAGGGAGTAAGAGGGGAATAAAAGCGAAGGCAACAGGAGAAATGGCTAAGAAATAGAAAATAACAGCATAGAAAAAACACACAGGGAAAGTAAACGAAAAAGTAGAAGAGATAAAACAGCAGAAAAAGATAAATCGTGGTGGAGCTAAGCGGGATCGAACCGCTGACCTCTTGCATGCCATGCAAGCGCTCTCCCAGCTGAGCTATAGCCCCATTATAAAATGGTGTTGCGGAAAAAATCTATTGGTGGAGCTAAGCGGGATCGAACCGCTGACCTCTTGCATGCCATGCAAGCGCTCTCCCAGCTGAGCTATAGCCCCAACACGTTATCATCTTTAACTTATCAAAGATAATTGTTGGAAATGTACTCTGATATGATGGTGGAGCTAAGCGGGATCGAACCGCTGACCTCCTGCGTGCAAGGCAGGCGCTCTCCCAGCTGAGCTATAGCCCCATCGCTATATCAGAATTGCCCACACTATACCGGATTTGGGTATCACAATACAGTTTGTTTTATCTGCATATGTATGTGTGTTATCACATAATATACGAGTACATTTATCAAGATGGTGGAGCTAAGCGGGATCGAACCGCTGACCTCTTGCATGCCATGCAAGCGCTCTCCCAGCTGAGCTATAGCCCCAAGCCTGATACGTGTACTAAAACAGGTTAAGCGAGGCGAATAATAGGCAGTCAAATCGCTGCTGTCAACACCCGAATAACCACAGCCCGACTGATTGCTCGAAATCTCAACAACTGTCAGGGGGAATGGCTTATCAACAGCAAAATAGCCATTAATAGTGATAAAAAAACACTCGCTGCCATCGTGTCAGCGAGTGTTTAGTGGGTATCTACAAACGGCCAATTATGGCCGTTTGTAGAGCAGATCAAGCACAACCTAATCTCGCATGATCCCTGAGGTTATGAAGTTAAATAACCGCTACTATCAAAGATATCAGGTAACTTTTTTCCATGAACCGTACTGGTTGCTTCCTGGAACTTCACCCAGAGTCCACCACTGGGCTTGCCATGTTGTACCGTTATAAGTAGCTTTTTCACCGGTAGTATACGCTTTGGTTGCTGTCCACGCAGCGGTGCCTACGGTGCTACCACCTGATGAAGAGACCGCTTCCCACGGGCCACCTAAATCAGGTTGATTACCTTGCGTCCACCACTTAGCTTTATACTGCACGCCGTTGTACACCACGGTATCACCTGCAACATAGGCTTTACTTGAGCTCCATGTTGTTTGACCGCTGACAACTGGCACATCTTTCACTGTGACCACAACTGATTTCGTTGCACTGAGCTTGCCATCACTCACAACAACCGAGACGGTATAGTTGGTATCAGCAGTAACTGCAGGTGCAGTAATGGTGATCGAGGCAGTATTTAGTGCACTGGCCGTTAAACCAGCGGTATTCCAGCTATAAGTTAACGGATCACTTTCTGCATCTTTTGCATCAACTGTCAAAGTCAGAGCTTTCCCCTCTTCTACCGATAAAGCTGCCGGCAGTGTCAGAACAGGAGCGGTATTCGTACCAACTGGTGGTACAGTTACTGGTGCTTTGACCGTAACGCTGACATTGTTGCTGACAACGTTTACACCATCACTCACTTTTAGAGTTAGGGTGTATACCGTATCTTTGGTTACAGTAGGTGCGGTAAAGGCCAGATCTGAAGATGTAAGGTTGGTAGCCGTAAACCCTGCTGGCAATACCCATGTATAGCTTAGGGCTTTGCCTTCAGGATCAGAGGCTGATGCTTGAACACTGCTGCTTTTACCACTGTCTGTGGTTACTGCAGGGGTTACACTGACAACTGGAGGTTTATTGGTGTTGTTGCCACCTGTACCGGCTACCGAGTGTCCTAATGACTCATGCATAGCATTGAGAATATCACCGTTGTCACCATCAATTTCCCATGAGAATAAACCGCCCAATCCGTTTGCGCGAACATAGTCACCTTTCGCCTGAACTGAACGCGGGTTGTCATAGGTAATCAGCTCACCAGTACCCTGATTCCAAACATACGGAGCTTGTGCTTGCTCGTCATAACCATATTGGAAACCGTTAACGCCGGTACCATTAGTTGTGCCCAGTGAGCGTTTTAGCAGATCCCAGTAATCCACAACACCTGCTTCAAACGTGCCTTTTACCGCACCGTTCGCTATGCCTGACATTGGATTACCGGCAATTTTCAGTGATGCAGGTGTTACCCCATTCCAGCCACGACCATACATGGCTACACCCACGTTCAGTTTTTTCGCCAACACTTTTTTGGCCAGCATCAACTTAATGGCATTATCGGTGGTGTAGTCAGGTTTATTGGTGTAATCCTTACCGCTAGAGTCTTTACCCGTACCCTGACAGCGAGCAGCTTCTAAGTGTGAACCGCAATACAGTGCCGCCTGATGACCTGGCTCATTATTCCATGCGCCGTAGAAGTCATAGGTCATCACGTTGAAACGATCGACATACTGCGCCGCTTCGGCATAGTTGATGACACCGATTTTATCGTAGCCTGATCCGATAGCCGAGGTCAGCTCATAGCGCTTACCGGTTTCTGCACCGACACGATCAAGCATTTCACGCAATTCACGCATCAATGTCACATACGTTGCGCCATCTTTTGCCGGATCACCGAGTTTCGGGTTCGCACCTTTGCCGCCCGGATATTCCCAGTCAATATCTACACCGTCAAAGAATTTCCATGTACGGATAAACTCTTCTACCGAATCAACAAAGACTTTACGTTTTGCATTATCGCCAAAAAAGAAGAACGGATCAGACAGTGTCCAGCCGCCGATAGACGGTAGAATTTTTAGATCAGGATAACGCTTTTTCAGCGCCATCATGCTGCCAAACGTACCCTTATAGGAGTCAAATTGGCCCTGTCCGGCTTGTGGCATTTGCAGAGCAGCCCAAGGGTCGTGAATGGCTACTTTGAAATCTTCACGGCCAGAGCAGGCACGTTGTAATGCATTGAAGCTGTTACCATTATCAACTTCTTTCAAACCATCATTAACACCCGCACCACCACAAATTGGGGTAAAGCCGTAGTATAAATGGGTCAGGTTTTGTGCAGGGATTTTAGAGACTGGGTATTTGCGATCGTAAACACCCCACTCAACAAAATATGTACCTACCTGCATACCACTGGTATTGGTGTAGGATTTATTATTGGCATCTACCGACATCACTAAAGGATCAAGATGGCTGCCATCAGTATCGGCGACCACGATAGCTTTTGCATCGCTGGCGGTACAAACTTCAGCTGCGCCCGTGCCGCTGCACAGTGCGATCTGCATCTGATATTTACCGCCTTTTTTCACATAGATAGTCGCGCTGTCTTTTTGGGATGCGGCTGAGGCAATGGTTTTTTCAAAGACCGGTTTACCGTCGAACAACACTTTCCAGTGATCACCAGCGTCACCGGACCAACGATCCCATGCCACTGGAACCGGCGCGCCGTCTTTATTCACTTTCACTAACGCGTTGTATGACGTGGCTTCTTGGTTAACTTGCACGATGGCAAAATTACTCTCGCCCCAAGCCAGTACCGGTTTACCCGGTGCAGCCTGTGCATGACCAATACCTGCCAGCATAAGTGAACAACAAAGTGCAGAGAGAGGGAATCCTTTAGATTGCATTACCCGTTCCTTTTAGGTAGGCAAACATAACTACAGTAAGTGGCCCACAATGCTGCTCTGCACGCGTAATGATTGGCGCGATAACAGTCAACAAACCGAGGTTACTTACCATCCGACAAATGTTGCATGTCTGTGCTTATTTTTAGACAACAAAAATCATTCATTTTATTTAACAAAAGCACAACATAAGAATATTCGGAAAGCAGGGTTTGCAGAATGCCCATTCAAAAAAAGCGAAGCAGATCTAATATCAGATATTGAGAGAGACAAAAAGAGGGAAAAAAAGGAAAACCCCACTACCACAGCAGTAAACGCTGAAAAACTGTGGGCTTTATCCTATAAGAAGGGATTATCTGTTAGGTGATGAGATCCATAATTCACCAATACAGCTCAATAATTTCAGTGAAAATTCGCTGATTTCATTGTTCTGAGCGCCAATTTTTTGTACGCAATTTCAACTCAAAATCGCGTTATTTCGCAACATAAAAATATATCGCAAAAAAGTGACACATTGCGCCGCCAAGCACAAATAGGTGCCAAATAGCATGGCTAAAAGAAAGCCGTTTTGAAAGATAAAAAATAACCCCCAAGCTGTAAAGTACGCCGCCCCCAGCGAGCAGCAGTAACCCCCCCAAAGAGAGTGATTCAGCTAACTGATAAATCACTACCAATGAGAGCCAGCCCATAAGCAAATAGGTAATAACCGAAAGCACTTCAAAACGATTAATAAACAATAGCTTAAAAACAATACCTAATAGTGCAAGCCCCCAGATCACCGCCATCAGGTAAGTGGCCAGAGAGCTTTGCAATGCCACCAACAAAAAAGGGGTGTACGTTCCAGCAATGAGCAGATAAATAGCGCAGTGGTCGGCAATTTTTAAGCGGTGTTTTCCCACAGGGTTTGTTGCGGCATGATACAAGGTTGAGGCAAGAAACAGCATAATCATACTGATTCCATATACGGTATAACTAAAGAGTGCAGTAAAACCTTGCTGAGCAATAATTCCTTGTTTTAACAACAGAAAAAGGCCTACCCCCCCTAGAATTATCCCCAAGGCATGGCTGATGCTGTTAGCCAGCTCTTCAGCGTCAATACGGGAATATATCGCCGACATAAGGTATCTCCAAAAAAGCGCGGCATTTGATGCCAGTTTATCTTAATTTGCAGTATACCCCTTTCAGCTTACATGTGTACTCTGAAATAACTTTTATCACATCAACAAGTCACGCAGTGTTTTTTATCTGATCTTTTTTGACTCAAGAACTGAGAAAAATCCATTACCGGAGGTGCATAACCTAAATTGGTCATAGATGCCGAAATTTGCCCCCGATGGTGTACCGCATGTAATGAAATTTGCATCAACATCTCAGCCAATGAGATATCGGCATCAAGATATGGAATATCGTGACAGACACAAATTTTGGTTAAATCTATTTTTTCAGGTATTTGTAAAGCATCCTGCCAGTGATAAGTCACTGCTTCTAGGCGGGTAAACAAGTGCCGGATATCGATCGTGATAATACTGTCAACAGCTATTGTGGTACGTTTGTTAAGAATCACATTAGCATAAAAAATTTCTTCGGTGGCTAACAGATGATTTAAGGTATTGATAATAGAACCAAAATAAAGGCCATTATCTTGCATGAGCAGGGCGCTGGGTAAACCACGCAGTGAGCGCTGTAATTGTTGATAAGCCCAGTGATGATAATGCATTTGATTTTGCAGATGCTGGTGCAGTGGCATGATTATTCCTTGAACTGCATGAGTAACCGGATTTTACCCTGCTTATTTCCCTGTGTTAACGCAATTAATGGCTGGTGAATTAAAAGTTAGTAAAATATAGAAAAAGATCACATTCCGGCATTACTGACCTTCCAATAAAATAATTTATTTTTTGTATATTTAATCAAAATAAATGATTGAATATTCGATTGCTAGCCTCTACATTGCTAAAAGATAATGAGTGATTTACTTAATGGCAGATGAATATTGATCAGAACCAAGCGGGTTGAGATCACGTTCACCCCACTGTTTTGCATGGAGCGCATATGACTTCCCTAAACACTGATTCACTGATGAGTATTACTCACCGGCCTGATCTCTATTTCACCCGTGGCAAAGGGCACTGGCTCTACACCGACGATGACTCAGCCTATTTAGACTTTGTACAAGGTTGGGCAGTAAACTGCTTAGGCCACTGCCCTGATGTGCTGATACAAGCGTTGCACGCTCAAGCACAGCAGCTGATTAACCCTAGCCCCGCATTTTTTAATCAACCAATGGCGGAATTAGCAACCCGCCTGACCGCACTTTCAGGCCTAGATAAAGTGTTTTTCACTAACTCCGGCGCAGAGGCTAATGAAAGCGCGATAAAATTGGCGCGCCGTTACGGTCAGAAGTATAAAAACGGGGCATACAAAATTATCACTTTTGATAATAGTTTCCATGGCCGCACGTTAGGCGCGATGTCGGCGACCGGAAAACCACAATTTGCCGCACTGTTTGAGCCAAAAGTACCGGGCTTTATCAAAGTTCCTTTCAATGATATTGCTGCAGTGAAAAATGCCATTACCGCCGATACGGTGGCCATTATGCTTGAGCCTATTCAGGGCGAGGCTGGGGTGATTCCGGCAGACCGATCCTTTATGCAAGCGTTAAGACAACTGTGTGATGAAGAGCATCTGCTGCTGATTGTTGATGAGGTGCAAACGGGCATTGGGCGTACCGGTAAAATGTTTGCTTTTGAGCTGTTTGATGTGATGCCTGATATGGTGACCTTGGGTAAAGGGTTGGGCGGTGGCATACCGCTGGCAGCGCATTTAGCCCGCGAACATGTTTGTTGTTTTGAGCCGGGCGACCAAGGGGGAACATACAATGGTAACCCGCTAATGTGTGCCGGAGGGCTGGCAGTGGTCAATACTGTGGCACAAGAGAGTTTTCTACAGCATGTTAATGCAAGCAGTGCTTTACTGGTTGATGGGTTAAAACAGTTAAGCCAAGTACTCGATTTAGGTGAGGTGCGTGGAGAGGGGTTATTATTGGCCTTTGATCTGAAATATCCGATAGCTGAAGAGGCAGTGAAAGAAGCGCGTTTTCAGCATTTATTACTCAATGCACCACGGCCAAATATTCTGCGATTTATGCCGGCGCTTACCCTCACTGAACATGAAATTAATTTGATGCTTACGCGCTTACAGCTGATTATTCGCAGTTTGGTGATGCCGTATAAAACAGCGCTGCTAGTAAGTGAGGCGATTGGTCAGTAATGCTATTGATTAGTGGATAGTCACGCGCAGAAATATAAAAAAAGAGGCCATATTAATGGCCTCTTTTTTCAATGTTATACCGGCACCATAATCTCGGTCGCCAAAATAACCACCACTAAACCAACAAATACCGGTACAGAGGTGCGCTTTACCACTTCAAACGGCGAGAGTTTAGCCATACCCGAAGTGGCGACAACAACACCAGATACTGGCGATATTGTGCGGCCTAAATTAGATGCCTGCAGCATTGGGATAATTAAAAACGCCGGATTAATCCCCATTTGCCCGGCCAGTTTTGGGATCAGCTCGACAAAAGCATAAAAAGGAGCATTGCCTGAACCGGTCGTAAACGCGGCCAATGTGGTGATCACCACCAGCACCAGCATCATGACAAAACCGCCATTTCCGAAAGATTGTGCCATTCCCAGCAAATTATCAATAAAACCTACCGTGGTTAACCCTTGTGCAAATACACCGGCAGCCACCAATAACATCACTACGCTGGAGAACGCGTCGGCCATGCCGCGATAGGCAACTTCAAGGCCTTTAAAGACCTCTTGCCCGTCAAATTTACGGGCAAATTCCAGCAGTGCTGTCAGGATCATACAAATCACTAAAATAGTGACAATATGCAGTTTTGGCGCAATATCACCGCTAAAAATCAGAACACCGATAATCGGGCTGAACGGTAAAATGGCATAAAACTTTGGCGCATCAACCTGAATATCGCTGACATCTAAACGCTCATGGCTCACGCCCTCTTTATTATCTAAATAGCGCTGCCAGAAAAAGTGGGCAACAGCCATACACAAGATAGCGACAATAGAGATAGGCAGTGTAGTTTTAAATGCAAAATCAATCAGATCAAGGCCTGCTGCGTTTGCCGCGACCACCACATCACCCGAAGTTGGCGATAAAATAATGGCTGCCGGAGAGGCACAAATTGCCGCCGCCGCGCCACGACTAATCCCCACATTCACCATCAACGGGAACAGGGTTGCCATTAGCAATACCCCCAGACCAGTAGCAGATGAAACAGCCAATGACATTAGACAAGCCACAAAATAGGCAGCAATCATCAGCACATACGGTGATTTAATGCGCTGCAACGGTTTAGCAGTGATTTTCACGACCATATCATTAGCGCCAACATGTGTCATGTAGGTGGCAAACCCACACAACATCATAATCATCATGCCAAGATCACCGCCACGGCTCATCAGCAGATATTTAACATACTCAACCACATTGGTGGCAGCATTACCGGTTGACTCAACCCCTTTGGGTAATATTGAATGACCAAGCAATACTGAAATAATTAACAACAAAATACCACCGGTCATTAAAACACCGGTTGCAGAATAACCTTTAAATATATACCGCCCGACACCCGCAGCAACAATGACACCTATCAATAACTCCAGCATAGTCATCTCTTTCTATTTTATTCATAAAGTTTTGCCACTCTAAAGTAGCTTGTATTGGCTCGCTATCAATTTTCTATTGCGGCGTGATGACGCTCTATATTTAACGATAAGAAAGACAATGTGATTTGTTTTTTCCCAATAAACCCGAGTAGAAATAAATCACATTATCATCGGCAATAGTTAAATAAGACAGGATGCTGCACTGATATACTGCGGTGAGTTAACAACTATTGCGGGATAAATAGGGTAGGTAGAGATAACGACAATAATGGCTGGAAATAATAGCGGAACCATGGTGTGAAGATGACCTAATAAGTCAGCCGCAGCCGACTTATTAGGTTAGCGTTTATCAGAATCGGCTCAATTTACTGTTTTGCGATAATCTCGCCATTTTCCAGATCAAGTGTAAGTAACTTCCCTGGCAGTAATTTACCCGACAAAATTTGCTGAGCCAGCGGATTCTCAACTTCTTGCTGCATCGCCCGTTTCAGCGGACGCGCGCCGTAGATAGGATCATAGCCAGCCTGAGCCAGATGCGCCAACGCGGCATCGGTCATGTGCACCTGATAACCGCGATCTTCCAGACGTTTGTACAAACGTTGCAGTTGAATCGCCGCAATGGATTTAATCTGCTCACTGCCAAGCGGATGGAATACCACGGTTTCATCGATACGGTTGATAAATTCAGGGCGGAAATGCTGTGATACGGCACTCATTACCAGCTCTTTCATCTCACCGTAATCAAGCGTACCAAACTGATCTTGAATCAGATCAGAGCCTAAATTGGAGGTCATGATCACCACAGTGTTACGAAAATCAACCGTACGACCTTGTCCATCAGTCAGCCGACCATCATCAAGCACCTGCAGCAGAATGTTAAACACATCCGGATGCGCTTTTTCCACCTCATCAAGCAAGATAACCGAGTACGGACGACGACGAACTGCTTCAGTCAGATAGCCCCCCTCTTCGTAGCCCACATAACCCGGAGGCGCACCGACAAGGCGTGACACCGAATGTTTTTCCATGAACTCCGACATATCAATCCGCACCATGGCATCATCACTGTCGAACATAAAGTTCGCCAGTGCTTTACACAGCTCGGTTTTACCGACACCGGTTGGGCCTAAGAACAAAAATGAACCAATCGGGCGATTAGGATCAGCTAGCCCTGCACGGCTACGACGAATTGCATTTGATACTGCTTCAACCGCTTCATTCTGACCAATCACGCGCTTATGTAGATCATGTTCCATCCGTAATAGCTTATCACGCTCACCTTCAAGCATACGGGCGACCGGAATACCGGTTGCTTTTGACAGCACATCGGCAATTTCAGCATCGGTGACTTTATTACGCAGCAATTGCATCTCTTTTGTATCGGTCTGACTAGCTGTTTCAAGCTGCTTTTCCAGCGCCGGAATGCGGCCATATTGCAGCTCGGACATTCGAGCCAAATCACCGGCACGGCGAGCTTGTTCAAGTTGCGTTTTAACTTGCTCTAACTCTGCTTTAATGTGCTGTGTGCCAGATAATGCGGCTTTCTCTGCTTTCCAGACTTCATCCAACTCAGCGTATTCACGCTCTTTGGTCTCTAACTCTTCGTTCAACATAGCAAGACGCTTGAGACTGGCATCATCAGACTCTTTTTGCAGTGCTTGCTGTTCAAGTTTGAGCTGAATAATCCGGCGATCAAGGCGATCTAATGACTCTGGTTTTGAGTCTATCTGCATCCGAATACTGGAAGCGGCTTCATCAATCAGGTCAATGGCTTTATCAGGCAACTGACGATCGGCAATATAGCGATGCGACAGTGTTGCTGCAGCGACAATGGCCGGATCGGTAATCTGTACATGGTGATGCAGTTCATAGCGCTCTTTCAACCCGCGCAAGATAGCAATCGTATCTTCAACGGTAGGCTGCGCGACATACACTTTTTGAAAACGGCGCTCAAGTGCGGCATCTTTTTCAATATACTGGCGATACTCATCAAGCGTGGTTGCCCCGACACAGTGCAGCTCACCACGTGCTAGCGCCGGTTTAAGCATATTCCCCGCATCCATTGCGCCGTCACCTTTACCGGCACCGACCATGGTATGCAGCTCATCAATAAACAGAATGACGCTGCCCTCTTCTTTGCTCAGCTCATTCAATACTGATTTTAAACGCTCTTCAAACTCACCACGGTATTTTGCACCGGCAATCAGCGCGCCCATATCCAGAGAGAGAACACGCTTGTGCTTTAAGCCTTCGGGCACTTCACCGTTAATAATACGTTGCGCTAAACCCTCTACAATCGCGGTTTTACCCACACCCGGTTCACCAATAAGCACTGGGTTATTTTTGGTTCGGCGCTGCAAAACCTGAATCGTACGGCGGATCTCTTCATCACGGCCAATAACCGGATCTAATTTCCCCTGCTCGGCACGTTCAGTCAGATCAATGGTGAATTTTTTTAGTGCCTGACGTGAGTCTTCGGCATTAGCATCGTTCACGTTGTCTCCTCCGCGCATTTGATCAACGGCGGCATTGAGTTTGGCAATGGTTGCCCCCTGTTTACGCAGAGTATCACCCAACTTGCCACGCTCTTCACTAGCAGCCAATACAAACTGTTCGGAAGAGATAAACTTGTCGTTACGTTTTTGTGCAATTTTATCGCACAAATTCATTAAACGGCCTAAGTCTTGCGATAGCTGTACATCACCGCCAATACCATCAACTTTCGGTAAGCGATCCAGCTCTTGCGTCAAAGCAGAACGCAGTGCCACAACATCAATACCCGCACTGGTCAGCAGCGGGCGCACTGTGCCGCCCTCTTGATTGAGCAGTGCCAGCATCAGGTGGATAGGTTCGATATATTGGTTATCACGCCCTAAGGCTAAAGATTGCGCATCGGCAATGGCTTCTTGAAATTTACTGGTTAGACGATCCAGACGCATAACTCCTCCTAAACGGTCGTTGCGCGCAATTATTCATCTCTCTGTCTATTAAATGAGGCTTTGCGGGGTATTTTCAAGAGCGTGATTGAAAAGAAGTATGACAAGGTGTTTATGGGGGATACAAGAGATCAGAAGCACATCATCCGCAGACAAAAAACCTGCACAAGGCAGGTTTTTTATGTATTAACGATACGGCAATCTGTGTTATTCGCGCCAAATCACGCTGGCCTGACGGCCGGTGACTGATTCGCGGCGGAATGAGAAAAACTGCTCCGCATCACTCACGGTACAGTAATCTCCGCCGTAAATGGCGGTGACTCCGGCAGCCAGCATACGCTGACGCGCCAGCAGATAGATATCGGCCAGATAACGATCACCTTGTGGCGTAAACGCCAATACCGCCGCGGGGCTGTGCTGAATAAACTGCTCACGCACTTCAGCACCAACCTCAAACACACTCGGCCCGATAGCCGGCCCCATCCACGCCATAATGCGGGCGGGTGCAACACCAAAGCGCGCGATGGTTTTCTCTAATACGCCATCACACAACCCGCGCCATCCGGCATGAGCGGCCGCCACTTGCGTGCCATCATCACTGCAAAACAGCACTGGCAGGCAATCAGCAGTCATCACCGCACAGACAGTATCAGACTGCGCCGTGAAGGAAGCATCAGCATCGCGCGACTCTTCTTCCCCGGTAGGTAAAATCAGAACACGGGTACCGTGTACCTGATTTAGCCAAACAGGTTCGGCCGGTAAACGCGCCGCATTACGCAACAACGCACGGTTTTGATCCACGGCGCTAGATGAGTCGCCCACATGCGTGCCAAGATTTAAGCTCGCATATGCCCCTTCACTCATACCCCCGTCACGGGTCGTACTCAGCGCGCGAACATTTGCCGGCGCAGGCCAATCGGGTTCAATCCACTTCATCTATCCATCTCGCTATTGGCTATGAGCGCACAGGTACACGGCTGCTCGGCATGGCTGATTAATAGTCCATATCATCTTTATGTTCTTGCGCATCGGCACGCAGTGTTTCAACCAGCTCAACCATATCATCAGGAATAGGAGCATGCCACTCAAGTAATTCCCCTGAAATCGGGTGAACTAACCGCAGCATGGTGGCATGCAGAGCTTGACGATCAAACTTACGTAGCACCTGCAAGAATGCCTCTGATGCCCCACGTGGCGGGCGCGGACGACCACCGTACAACGGATCACCAATCAGCGGATGGCTGATAAACGACATATGCACACGGATCTGATGCGTACGGCCCGACTCAAGGCGTAAACGCAAACGGGTATGCGCACGGAAACGCTCCATAATCCGGTAGTGCGTCACAGCAGGTTTACCCATTGGGTGTACTGCCATGTGCGTACGCTTATTCGGGTGACGTGAAATTGGCTCATCCACCGTGCCGCCTTTGGTCATAATACCAATAGCAATGGCTTCATATTCACGTGTAATTTCACGGCGTTGCAGCGCTTCCACCAAATGTGTTTGGGCAGGAACGGTTTTTGCCACTACCATTAAACCAGTGGTATCTTTATCCAGACGATGCACGATACCCGCACGCGGAACATCGGCAATTGCTGGACAGTAGTGCAGCAATGCGTTCAATATAGTACCGTCAGCATTACCGGCACCCGGATGAACCACCAGATCACGGGGTTTATTGATTACCAGAATATCGTCATCTTCATAGACAATATTCAGTGGAATATCTTGTGCTTCCCAGCGCGCAGGCTCTTCGAGCACCGCAGCAATGACGATCTGCTCACCGCCTAGCACCTTTTCGCGCGGGCGGTCAACGATATTGCCGTCAACCTGAACGCCGCGCTCTTGGATCCACGTTTTAATACGTGAGCGCGAGTAATCGGGGAACAACTCTGCTAACGCTTGGTCTAAGCGTTGTCCGAGTTGGTGGTAAGCCACTGTCGCTGTTAGTTCAATTTGTTGTGCCATGTCGCAACTTCTTTATTAACGTTGAATTTATTAACGTTGGGTTTTAACGGCATGCCGTTTAGAATAGCCTGTAATTGTACATTTCTTTGCTGGGATCTTTATGGAAAGACTCCCACAAGCCACTTGAGGATGATCGAGAACGTCATGAAGCGTATTACAGCCCTGATGGTATCAGTAGCTCTTGCCGTCACGTTAGCGGGATGCTCCAGCACAAAAGAGACCGTACCTGATGTTCCTCCTGCAGAGCTTTATGCTAAAGCGCAGGAAAAATTGCAGGATGGTAACTTCCGTGAAGCTATTACCCAACTAGAAGCACTGGATAACCGCTATCCGTTTGGCCCTTATTCACAGCAGGTGCAGCTCGATCTGATTTACGCATATTATAAATCAGCCGACCTCGCCTTGGCGATGGCATCGATTGACCGCTTCCTGCGTTTGAATCCGACATCACCACAAGCTGACTATGTGCTGTATATGCGTGGTCTGACAGATATGGCTTACGATGACAATTTGCTGCACGGCCTGTTCGGTGTTGACCGTTCCGACCGTAGCCCAGCGCATGCTCGTCAGGCATTTCGTGATTTTACCATGCTGATCCAGCGTTATCCGAACAGTTCTTACGCAGCAGATGCACACGCACGATTAGTCTTCCTGAAAAACCGTCTTGCCAAGCATGAACTGGCTGTTTCCCAGTACTATACCAAACGTGGCGCTTATGTCGCGGTGATTAATCGTGTTGAGCAAATGCTGCGCGATTATCCAGACACCCAAGCAACCCGTGAAGCACTGCCGCTGATGGAAAATGCTTACCAGAAACTGGGCTTAACCAGTGAAGCTGATAAAGTGAGCAAACTGATTTCGGCTAACAAATCGGCAGCATAATTACGGGCTTATCACCCTTGGCACTGGCGTATTCACTGCTGTATCGCAGTATAAACGTTATTTGCAAAAATGCTGCTGTGGTTATGGCTACTAGAGCTGTAATAGCTGGGGTGATGTAGACACCGACAAAAAGCGTACTGATGTTCAGTACGCTTTTTTTATTGCTATCTTTGAATGCCAATTTAAGATGCAACGTAATTAAGCAATAGAATGAAGACAAAATGGCGGAATTAGCAAACGTACAGAACGGAGGGGTTAAGCGAAACTAGCGAGGTACGGCAAGAGCGAAGTCACAATTTTTCATCAACATGCTGTTTTACAAGCAAAAGAAATCAACAAGCCGATTCCATTTATTGCCCTAATTTTCCTATCCTGCCTTAGCCAAAAAAGAACAGCAAGTAATCTTCTCTGTTTTTATCCGCCAGCATCACACTTTGTTGTACTGAAGATAACCTCGCTCAGTAATGTGATCTTAATCACACTTTATTTATTCTGATTGAGTATTCTGAAGTTAAGCCCAATGGCGGTACAGACACAGAGGTAAGCCTATGAAAGTTAACATTACTAGCAAACAAATGGACATCACCCCGGCAATTCGTGAGCACGTGGAAGACCGTCTGGCTAAGTTAGAAAAATGGCAAACTCCGCTGATTAAACCGCATGTGATCTTGAGCAAAAATCCACAAGGCGAGTTTATTGCAGAAGCGAACATCGGTATTGCAAACGGACAACTCGTAGCAAGCGCACAACATATTGATATGTATGCGGCAATTAATGAGATGCTGCTAAAACTAGAACGTCAGCTGAATAAATTGCAGCACAAGAACGAGTCTCGCCGTTCAACGCAGAGCGTTAAAGAGTCAAACCGAGTGCAAGATGACACTGCAGAAGCGATCTCTGATGAAGAGGAAGAGGCGTTTTAAGTACACAAATGCCATTGCTTTAATAACACATATCTTAACAGCACATTTTAAATGTATGACTGACGCACCGTTTACGGTGCGTTTTGTTTGTCAATAAACCAACATTCTCACAGACAAAAAAATTGACAATATCCTCCCATTCTAGCTACTTTAAGACACCAACACTTTTCAACAACAGTTAACATCTCACGCTCAGCACTTATTGTATGTTGCAGTGATCCAGAAGTTAGAGGTATAGGAAGAAACATGAATATGACGCTGTTTTTCTTTGATTTCTTTTTTAGCTTTAGTGCCGCACGCTAGGAGGCTGCTCGTACGACTTGCATTAAAAACAAATCAAAGACGAACAGTAAGCCTCCCTCTACGGGAGGTTTTTTTTTACTGTTTTTACTCACCCTTTTTTATTGATTTTTTGCTGATACCAAGGATGCAGGCTATGACTCAAGATTTAAACGGGATCCGCCAACACATTACGCAGCTTGACCGCTCACTGTTAAAATTACTGGCAGAGCGCAAGCAGTTGGCACTTGAGGTAGCACGCAGTAAGGCAAAAACACACACCGCGCTGCGTGACACCACTCGCGAGCAAGAGCTGCTGGCCTCTTTAATCCGTTACGGTGAAGATTTGCAACTTGATGCGCACTACATCACGCAAATTTATCACACCATTATTGAAGATTCAGTGCTTACCCAGCAGGCGTATCTGCAAAAACAGTTAAACCCTGAAACCCAGCAGTTTACCCGCGTGGCTTTTTTGGGGATGCGCGGCTCATATTCACATCTGGCATCACGCAAATATGCTCTGCGCCACCAAGAGCGGATTATTGAAATTAGCTGCCGCACCTTTGCTGAAATTTTGCAGAGTGTTGAGGCCGGTGAGGCCGATTACGGCGTACTGCCGATTGAGAACACCAGTTCGGGATCTATCAATGATGTGTATGATTTGCTGCAACACACGCAATTATCCATTGTTGGTGAGCTTACCCACCCGATAGAGCACTGTTTATTAGCCACCCATGATGTACAGAGTATTGAACAGATCCATACGGTCTACAGCCACCCGCAGCCGATTCAGCAGTGCAGCCAGTTTCTAGCCACTCTTGGGCAGGTACAACTGGAGTTTTGTGAAAGCTCATCACACGCAATGCAGAAAGTTGCTCAACTGCAATCACCGCATGTTGCCGCAATTAGCAGTGCTGAGGGCGGTGAATTATACGGTCTGGTCTCCCTCAAAAATGGGATTGCCAACCAGCAGGAAAATATCAGCCGTTTTATTGTGGTAGCCCGTAATCCGATTGATGTCGCCCCGCAGGTACAGGCCAAAACCACGCTGATTATGTCAACTGCCCAGCAGGCCGGATCACTGGTTGAAGCGCTACTGATTTTGCGCGATCACGGTATCAATATGACAAAACTCGAATCACGCCCGATTAATGGTCATCCGTGGGAAGAGATGTTTTATCTGGATATAGAGGGCAACGTACAGGATGAGCAGATGCAAGCGGCAATTACCAGCCTGACGCGGCAAACGCGCTATCTAAAAGTGCTTGGCTGTTATCCGACCGAAACAGTGATCCCAACACAGATTGCGTAATGTTCTTTTACTGTTAGCTTGTTAAAATCTTCCCCGCCCTAAATTCACTGATTCCATAAAGTGCGGGGAGTTTTGTTTTGCAAACAGGTCAACCGATAAACCAGCAAATAAATAAGGATCACCGGCTAGATTTAACTGCGGTGCACCAAATTATCGTTAGCCTGACGCAACAATACGCGGCTCTCTGCCTGAAATTGCTGGGCATACTCGCCAAACCACTGCTCTACATCGCCAAAACGCTGCATAAATGCCGATTTATCGTGCTGTTCAAGCAGCGCAATAGCTTCACCAAAGCGACGATGAAAACGTTTAATCATGGCTAAATTTTCTGGCTGCGCCATGATGATGTCAGCATACAGTTGTGGGTCTTGGGCAAATAAACGCCCGACCATGGCTAACTCCAGACGATAGATCGGCGAAGAGAGCGCCAGCAATTGCTCAATATCGGCATCTTCCTGTGAGAGATGAAAACCGTAGGCAAAAGTCGCAAAGTGGCGCAACCCCTGAATCAAAGTCATGGCACTGTCATGCTGCTTGGCATCAATAGCATGCACCCGCGCGCCCCAGATCTGAAATTGCTCCAGTAGCCACTGGTACGCCTGCGGCATGCGGCCATTGCAGTAAACAATAACCTGTTTAGCCAGACTGGAGAGATCAGGGCCAAACATTGGGTGCAGGCCGACAACCGGCCCACGATGTACCGCCAGCATCGCCTGTAATGGCGCTTGTTTAACAGAGGTGAGATCAGCCAAAATGCAGTCAGCCGGAAGCTGTTGCAAACGATCAATCACCGCTTCGGTTAAGCTGATAGGCACACTGACCAGCACCATTGCCGCATTATCGAGCAAAGCATCAGCGTTCACCCAATCATCTTTATCCAGCACACGCACCTGATAACCAGAAAGTGTAAACAAGCGCGCAAACAACTGACCGAGTTGACCACGACCGCCAATAATCACAATGGGCCGCGTAGTTGGGTTAACGGTTTTAAAGCCGCTATCGTTTTCACTCGAATAAGACTCACGCATGACTCGCCGTAAAATATCCTCAATCAGATCCGGCGGTATACCGAGTGCCTGTGCTTCTGTACGGCGAGCCGCCAGCATCGAGGCTTCACGCTCGGGGACATAAATCGGTAATCCGTGGCGGCTTTTTACCTCTCCGACTTGCTTAACCAGTGCCAAACGGCGTGTAAGCAAATCCAGCATTTCGCGGTCAACCGCATCGATTTGATCCCGCAATAGTGCCAGTTCAGGAACCATGTTCTTTCCTCTTTCGTCCGCAACCTAACGCACGTTCAAATGGGCTGCCAATCCGGTATGGATTCTGCGCAATAGTGTTTCGGTAGAATCCCAATCAATGCAGGCATCGGTGACAGAGACACCATAGACCATCTGATCGCGTGGTTGCTCTGCTGATTGGTTTCCTGCCTGTAAGTGGCTTTCCAGCATAATACCAATAATTGCACGATTACCGGCTTGAATTTGGGCAACAACTTCATCAGCAACCACAGGTTGACGGCGATAATCTTTATTTGAATTGCTGTGGCTACAATCAACCATCAGCGCACTTGGCAAACCCGCTTTAGCCATTTCAGCCTGACACTGAGCAATATCTTCCGCCGAGTAGTTTGGTTTTTTCCCACCACGCAAAATAACATGCCCATCAGGGTTACCTTGTGTTTGCAACAACGCAACCTGACCGGCCTGATTAATGCCCATAAAACGGTGCGACATAGAGGCTGCTTTCATCGCATTAATAGCAGTACTTAGGCTACCATCAGTGCCGTTTTTAAAACCAACCGGCATAGATAATCCTGAAGCCATCTCTCGGTGGGTTTGCGATTCTGTTGTTCGTGCACCAATGGCTGACCAACTGAACAGATCACCGATATATTGCGGGCTGATCGGGTCAAGAGCTTCGGTTGCCAGCGGCATACCCATTTCATTTAAATCAATCAGCAGTGATCGAGCAATGTGTAACCCTGCCTCGACATCAAAAGAACCATCCATATAAGGATCGTTAATAAGCCCTTTCCAACCGACTGTGGTACGCGGTTTTTCAAAATAGACCCGCATCACAATATAGAGGTGATCACGCAATTGGTTGGAAAGCACTTGTAAACGGCGCGCATACTCAAGCGCGGCATCGGTATCGTGAATTGAACAAGGCCCGCAAACCACCAGTAAACGTGGATCACGGTGATGAATAATATCGGCAATCGTCTGGCGTGATGCAGCAATGTGATTCAAAACCTGTTCACTGGCCGGTAACTTCTCTTTTAACGCATCAGGGGTAATCATGACCTGTTCGGCACTGATATGGACATTATTTACGTGATCTCGCTGCATTTTTATCATCCTTGGTATTCGGCATTACAACATGAGGCAATACGGCTATTTCCGAGCACTCAATCGTGTTCGCACCTGCTAAAATGTGCGTCTATTCACAATACCAATATACGTAAACTTTTCAATCCATTTTCGTAATGAAAAGATTACGAATGCCAAATTTAACCCCTATTTAGTAAAATTAAGTTTACACAAAGCTAAGAATGCAAAGAAAATAACACGCTGTTTGGTGTAAACCAATTATCAATAATCCAACCTATATCACCTTCTGGTTCAGTGTTCGGTGATCGCATCCTCTGTTTTATCTCTGCAAAGGGATAATAATTAAATCAGTTTAATATCAACATTATATAAAACTCATAATCAGGGATTGGTTCTATGATTGCGTTACAATTTGCTGTTGTTCTATTGTGTTTATTGGTCGGTACCCGCTTTGGCGGAATGGGCTTAGGCTTAATCAGTGGTATCGGGTTATTTATACTCAGTTTTGTCTTTGGCTTGATGCCGGGCGAGCCTCCGGTCAGCGTTATGCTGACAATTCTTGCGGTAATTGGTTGTGCTTCTGTACTGCAAACTGCAGGCGGACTCAATGTACTGATGCAGTATGCAGAGCGCCTGCTGCGTCGTCATCCGCAATACATCACTATTCTTGCACCACTCACCACATGGACACTGACCTTCCTGTGCGGTACTGGGCACGTGGTCTACACCATGTTCCCAATTATCTCTGATATCGCCATTAAGAAAAATATCCGGCCGGAACGCCCAATGGCAGTTGCATCGGTAGCCTCACAAATGGCTATCTGTGCTTCACCAGTGTCTGTGGCGGTCGTTTCACTGCTCTCTATTTTGGCGGCAAAACAGGGTGTTGGCGAAGCCATCAGCATGCTGACGCTGCTAGCAATCTCGATTCCGGCATCATTGTGTGGCGTGCTGGTTGCGGCTCTGTGGAGTTTACGCCGTGGTAAAGATTTGGATGATGACCCTGAATTTCAGGCTAAACTGAAAGACCCTAAACAGCGTGAATATATCTATGGTGGCAGTAGCACGCTGCTTAATGAGTCATTCCCGAAAGAGTCTTACTGGGCAACGGCTATTTTCTTCGCTGCCATTGGCGTTGTGGTACTGCTAGGCGTATTTGATCAGCTACGGCCGGTGTTTGATCTGGGTGATGGCAAAACAAAAATGCTGTCAATGAACATCACCATTCAGATGATGATGCTAATTGCCGGTGCAATCATATTAATGCTGTGCAAAGTTAAACCCGGTGAAATTGCAAACAGTGCCGTATTTAAGGCGGGTATGGTTGCGATATTTTCCGTGTTTGGTGTTGCATGGATGAGTGATACGTTTTTCCAAGCACACATGGTTTTACTCAAAGAGAGCCTTGCTGATGTTGTGATTGCCCACCCGTGGACTTACGCGCTGGTGCTCTTTTTGGTGTCAAAATTGGTTAACAGTCAGGCCGCTGCGCTAACAGCTATCGCGCCAATGGGCTTAGCTTTGGGTGTTGATCCAAAAATGATTGTGGCATTTTTCCCAGCCTGTTACGGCTATTTTGTGTTGCCGACCTACCCAAGCGATCTGGCCTGTATCGGCTTTGACCGCTCAGGAACAACCCGTATCGGTAAGTTTATTATTAACCACAGTTTTATTTTACCGGGGTTAATTGGTGTATCAACCGCAAGTGCGGTTGGTTTCCTGCTGGTTGAAACGTTCCTCTAATCTGATTGCTAAACTCATAACCCGGGCAGCATTATGTTGCCCGCATACCTGCTTTATGCTCTGCATCCCACAAATAAACAATTCCGCCTTTATATTGCAGACCCTATTTTATTGTTTCATTGTTTTAAAAAACCGTTTTGGTGGGAAATTTTTTGCTACTGTCTAAGCATAGTCGTGGCTTGAATGAACGCTATTTCCAAGAGAAATAATCCGTAAAACAGCCAGCAAAACACGCTTCAATACCCGCATACTTTAATACAGTGTACGACTAACTCAATACAAATTGACAGTGCGTACCCACCTTAACATCAGGCGAGATAACACCATGAGCACATCTCAATGTTGTGAAAAAAAAGCAAAAATAAATATTTCCCGAGCCACTACTGCAGATGCAGGTAAAATTGCTCCGCTCTATGTGCAATACCGCGAATTTTATCATGTAGACCCGCAACCCGAACAAGCACTGGCGTTTTTGCATGCCCGTCTGGAGCAGAACCAATCCGTTATTTTTTATGCTGAGGATGCAGAGCAAAATCCGGTTGGATTCGCCCAGCTTTATCCGGTTTTTTGCTCTTTGCAGATGAAACCGATTTGGTATTTATACGATCTGTTTGTTTCTCCAAATGCCCGCAAACAAGGCATTGGCGAAGCCCTGCTAACGCGTTGTAAACAATTTGGTAAAGAGACCGAAGCTGGCTTTATTATTTTGCAAACCGGCGTGGAAAATACCACCGCACAAGGGCTGTACGAAAAAATGGGCTATCAGCGTGATACCGAATTCTATTCGTATATTCAGGCATTATAAAAAGTGGGATTGATGCTGCTAGAAAATCAGTGGCTGATTTAATCAGCAGTAATATCTCGTTTGTTCTGCAATGCGGTTG
Source organism: Plesiomonas sp. ISS29 (assembly GCF_056522795.1). Lineage (NCBI taxonomy): Bacteria > Pseudomonadati > Pseudomonadota > Gammaproteobacteria > Enterobacterales > Enterobacteriaceae > Plesiomonas > Plesiomonas sp. ISS29. The sequence goes on along the minus strand of NZ_JAWRZQ010000001.1, from coordinate 1,292,753 downwards.
AATTTATAACAGGATCATGCACGGACAAATCATCATTATTTATCCGTGCATATCAAATACAATCAATAACAAAATAGACACTTACCTGTTTAATACACCTGCTGGCGCTTACACTCTACGGGAATTTTGGTACTGACCGAATTCACTTTGACTAAACGATAAACACCGTCATAGTCTTCAGCAAACTCACCTTGTGGTACGTCTTCTGTTACATCTAGCACCACATAGATTGGCTGATAGGGCTGATGATTTCGCTCAACCGTTGCTTTTGCCAAATCACGAATCTGCTTTAAAGCTTCAGGTTCACCATTTAGCCAATATACGCTCGGGTCATTACAAGGCTGAAATGTCTCTACCCCCTCACCCCATACATACATTCCCTGAACCCGAATAGGATCATCAACAGCATACACACTCGATGCAGATAACATTAACGCTACGGACAGAATGATTTTTTTGATCATATTTATTTCAAGCCTCTACAACCCACATCATGTGTTTTAACAAGAAACCATACTATATTGATTGAGACAACCCTAATTAGAAAGGTTCAGAGAAAAAAATATACGGAAAGAAAATATCATGTAAATACAGGCTATTTCAGTAGTTACATTGATAAAAAACAGGGGAGATAGAGGAAAATTGTACAATAAGGTAAAACAAAAAAAACCGATATCGTGTATAACGCTAAACATCAGGCATAAAAAAAGCGGCTAGCTTTCGCTAACCGCCAGAAATAGATTTAACTATTTTGAGAACGTATCGCGCAGCGATATTAGTTCAGACGCTCTTTAATACGAGCAGACTTACCAGAACGCTCACGCAGGTAGTACAGTTTCGCTTTACGAACAGCACCACGACGCTTAACAGCCATGCTATCGATCAGTGGAGAGTGAGTCTGGAACACACGCTCAACACCTTCGCCGTTAGAGATCTTACGTACTGTGAACGCAGAATGCAGACCGCGGTTACGCTTAGCGATTACCACGCCCTCGAATGCCTGCAGACGCTTTTTGTCACCTTCAACAACCCAAACTTGTACAACTACGGTGTCACCAGGACGGAACGCAGGTACATCTTGCTTCAGCTGTTCATCTTCCAGTTGCTTAATGATATTGCTCATAATTCTCTCTTTACCCTAGAATTAACTGAATCTTTAGTTCTGCTTACTGCCCTGAGATTCCTCTTGGAACTCAGTCAGAAGCACCGCTTGCTCGTCAGTCAGAGCTAGGCTTTCTAGAAGCTCAGGTCTTCTCAGCCAAGTACGGCCCAGCGATTGCTTTAATCGCCAGCGACGGATATGCGCATGGTTCCCCGATAACAATACCGGAGGCACTTGCATCTCATCTAACACCTCAGGTCGGGTGTAGTGTGGGCAATCTAACAAGCCATTTGCAAAAGAGTCCTCTTCTGCTGACGCCTGATGACCCAGCACACCCGGAACAAACCGTGCGACTGCATCTAACAAGGTCATGGCGGGCAGCTCCCCTCCACTTAACACGTAATCGCCGATTGACCACTCTTCATCAATTTCGGTTTGGATTACGCGTTCATCTATCCCCTCGTAGCGGCCACAAACCAGAATTAACTTCTTGTTGGTTGCCAGCTCACTCACACCAGACTGATCCAATGTGCGCCCCTGCGGGGATAAATAGATAACTTTTGCACCGTCACCTGCTGCAGCTTTTGCTGCATGAATCGCATCCCGTAAAGGTTGCACCATCATCAGCATTCCCGGACCGCCCCCGAAAGGTCTGTCATCGACAGTACGGTGCCGGTCATGTGTGAAATCACGCGGATTCCAACACTCAATGCTGAGCAAGCCATTTTTTACCGCTCGGCCAGTTACCCCGAAATCGGTCACTGTTCGGAACATCTCAGGGAACAAGCTTACAATGCCTATCCACATAGGTTTCGGCCTATCCACATAGATCTATCCAAAATAGATTTAGTGCCAATACTCGTCAGATAAAACCAACGTTTTACCTGTGGGTCAGAAACCAGGATCCCACTCAACCTCAATGGTTTGGGCGGCAAGATCGACTTTTTTGATAACCTGCCCATCGAGGAACGGAATTAACCGCTCCTTAACTCCGAAAGCATCATTCAGGTTTGCTTTTACTACCATAACGTCGTTAGAGCCGGTTTCCATCATGTCGATGATTTTACCAAACTCATAACCGCTTACGTTGACTACCTTGCAACCCATCAGGTCACGCCAGTAGTAATCGCCGTTATCTAGCGCAGGCAACTGTGAAGCTTCAACAGCAATTTCCACATTGGTCATTGCGTGTGCAGCTTCGCGATCATCAATACCTTTCAGTTTGACAATCAAATCACTATTGTGATGACGCCAGCTTTCCAGCTCAGTCTCACACCATTGACCCCTGATTTTCAGATACCAAGGTTGGTATGCAAAAATGCTTTCTGAATTTTCGGTGGAAGAGTACACCCTGAGCCAACCACGAATACCGTATGTAGAGCCCAGTTTCCCAAGCACAACAGGCTCAAGCAGCTTACTCATTGTGACCACCTAGACGGATTACGCAGCTTTCTGCGCGTCTTTTAACAGCTTAGCGACACGATCAGTCATCGCAGCGCCTTGACCGATCCAATGGTTGATGCGATCCAGGTCCAGACGAACCTTTTCAGCAGAACCAGCAGCGATTGGGTTGAAAAAACCAACGCTTTCGATGAAACGGCCATCACGTGCACAACGGCTGTCAGCTACGACTACTTGATAGAACGGACGCTTTTTTGCGCCGCCACGTGCCAAACGAATAGTTACCATAACGTCCTCTTATATTAACAACAACACCCAGAGACCGTATTGAGGGTCGGCTCCGGGAGTTTGCGAAAAAGCTGTCGAATTTTACTCGTTTTAGGGTAAAAAGCAACCTACTCTCTATGATTAGCTAAAACACATTGATTTTATAGCTAAAATTAACGGCCCAGCATACCTGGTGGCAACATACCTTTCATACCACGCATCATTTTTGCCATGCCGCCTTTGCGCATTTTTTTCATCATACGCTGCATTTCGGTGAACTGTTTTAACAGACGGTTGACATCCTGGACCTGAACACCAGAACCCAGTGCGATACGGCGCTTACGTGAACCTTTAATCAGTTCAGGGTTACGGCGTTCAGCCTTAGTCATTGAGTTGATCATCGCTTCCATTTTGACGGTGACTTTGTCATCCATCTGGGCTTTGATGTTGTCAGGAAGCTGACCGGCACCCGGCAACTTCTCGAGCATGCTCATCATGCCGCCCATGCTACGCATCTGTTTTAGCTGATCGCGGAAATCTTCTAGATCAAAGCCATCGCCTTTTTTGAACTTTTCAGCCATTTTCTCGGCTTGTTCACGGTCAACGTTACGCTCAAGATCTTCAATCAGCGATAACATATCGCCCATTCCCAGAATTCGGGAGGCGACACGGTCAGGGAAGAAAGGTTCGAGGGCATCGGTTTTTTCACCCACACCCAAAAACTTAATCGGTTTACCGGTGATATGGCGAATCGACAGTGCCGCACCACCGCGCGCATCGCCATCAACTTTGGTCAGGATCACACCGGTCAGCGGTAAGGCTTCGTTAAACGCTTTGGCCGTATTTGCCGCATCTTGACCGGTCATGGCATCAACCACGAACAGCGTCTCTACCGGATTAATCGCAGCATGTACTTGCTGGATCTCTTCCATCATTTCGCTGTCAACATGCAAACGGCCGGCGGTATCGACCAGTAGCACGTCATAGAATTTTAGTTTGGCATGTTGTAAAGCCTGCGCCACGATATCAAGCGGCTTTTGCTGCGGATCGGAAGGAAAGAAATCAACCCCGACCGTTTCAGCCAGCGTTTCCAACTGTTTAATCGCCGCCGGACGATATACGTCAGCAGAAACAACCAGTACTTTTTTCTTTTTACGTTCGCGCAGGAATTTACCCAGCTTTGCCACACTGGTGGTTTTACCCGCACCCTGCAAACCGGCCATCAACACAACGGCTGGCGGTTGAGCTGCAAGGTTTAAATCATTATTTGCCTCACCCATCGAGGCTTCAAGTTCATCACGTACAATTTTGACGAACTCTTGCCCCGGCGTTAGGCTTTTGTTGACTTCCTGCCCAACGGCTCGCTCTTTAACGCGGTTAATGAACTCGCGTACCACCGGCAAGGCAACGTCAGCCTCAAGCAGCGCCATGCGAACTTCACGTAAAGTGTCTTTAATATTTTCATCAGTCAGCCGGCCACGGCCACTGATATTGCGCAGTGTGCGCGACAGTCGATCAGAAAGATTCTCAAACATCGTAGTCATTATCCGCTTGCACAGGTTCTGTGTGACTTAGTAATGGGGGGATTATACCTGATTATTCTACTTATGTGGCAGTTGCAAGGTTGGAGCATTGCCCAGAGGGCGGTATACTGAAAACTCTATTTTCAGGTTATGTGATAGCAGACACCGAAATTATGCCCCTATTCGCAACGCTTGCTTTACTCGGTTATGCCGCCTGCTTGGTGTTAATCATCCCAAGTCTGCTGCAAAAAAATGGCCCCAATAAACCGGCGGTCTTTTGTTGTGCCGGATTTGCTCTCTTGTTCCATACTCTGACGCTAAAAGAGCTAATTTTCAATGCGGTAAGTGGCCAAAATCTCAGTTTGTTAAATGTGGCCTCACTCGTCGGTTTGATTATTACCGCGTTGATGACGCTCTCTTTACTACGTTACCGTGTCTGGTTTTTAATGCCAGTGGTCTACAGTTTTGCCGGAATTAACCTTGCCGCCGCACGATTTTTACCCGGTGCATTTATTACGCACTTAGAAGCACACCCTGGTATTTTAGGCCACATCACGCTGGCACTATTTGCCTACGCAACCTTAATGATTGCTACGCTGTATGCCATTCAACTTGCTTGGCTTGATCATCGTTTAAAACATAAAAAGCTGCCCGTCAGCCCGATGTTTCCGCCGCTGATGACCGTTGAACGCCAGCTATTCCAAATCACATTAGTCGGTGAGATTCTGCTGACACTGACACTGGTTACCGGCTGGTTTTTTATCCACGATATGTTTGCTCAAGGGCAATCTCACAAAGCGGTACTTTCGCTGTTTGCATGGCTGGTGTATGGCGCGCTACTGTGGGGGCACTTTAAGCAAGGCTGGCGCGGTCGTCGCGTGGTTTATGCCAGTATTATTGGCGCATTTTTGCTGACACTGGCCTACTTTGGCAGCCGTTTTGTGCAGGAAGTGATCCTACGCTAGTGTATTTTGCTACACGGGCATCCATATCACAGGCATGTGTCGGTCTGTGTGCCGATGCCCGCAAGTCTGACTTTTTCCCTATACAATAAGAAATACTTTACGAGGGATGCAAAGCTGCTTCCTACCGTATTATCACCTTTTCACACTCACCGCACTCTGGTTTTATCTGCTTATTTGATATGAAAAAGTAGCATTAGCGCGCGGTTAAATTCATACTTATCTTCTGTTTACTCTTGAAAGGAACCATTACTTGAACGACATACATACCGGCACGCTGTTTGTTGTGCTGATTTTAATGTTGTTAATTTCTGCCTATTTCTCTGGCTCCGAAACTAGCATGATGTCTTTGAACCGTTACCGGCTGCGGCACATGGCAAAAGAGGGGCACCGCGGCGCAAAGCGTGCGGAACAACTGCTGCAACGGCCTGAGCGCTTACTCAGCCTGATCCTGATAGGTAATAACTTAGTCAATATTCTTGCCTCGGCCATTGCCACCATTCTTGGTATGCGCCTGTTTGGTGATGCCGGCGTTGCCGTGGCAACCGGTGTTCTGACACTGGTTGTTCTGATCTTTTCAGAAGTGATGCCAAAAACCATTGCCGCGCTGTATCCGGAAAAAATCGCCTTCCCAAGTACGTTTTTGTTGTCTTTGCTGTTAAAGCTGATGATGCCTATCGTACTGCTGACCAATTTGATCACCAGTGGTTTAATGCGGCTGTTTGGTTTGCGCTCTGATGTGAAAAATGAGGCATCAGTTAGCAAAGAAGAGCTGCGCACCATTGTGTATGAAGCCGGCCCACGCATTACCCGCCGTAATCAGGATATGCTGCTGTCTATCTTTGATCTTGAGCAGATCACGGTAGAAGATATTATGGTGCCGCGTAATGAAGTGGTCGGTATTGATATTAATGATGACTGGAAGAGCATTGTCCGCCAGCTCAATCATGCCCAACATGCGCGCTTAGTGTTGTACCGTGATACTTTTGACAACGCCATTGGTATGCTGCGTGTACGGGAAGCCTACCGGCTGATGATGGAAAAAAATGAGTTCAATAAAGAGACCTTGCTGCGCGCCACCGATGAGATCTACTTTGTGCCGGAAGGTACGCCGCTGAATGTTCAGCTCATCAAATTTCAGCGCAATAAACAGCGTTTTGGCTTAGTTGTAGATGAATACGGTGATATTCAGGGGCTGATCACGCTGGAAGATATTCTCGAAGAGATTGTTGGTGAATTTACCACGTCAATGTCACCTACACTGGCTGACGAAACCACTCCCCAGAGTGACGGCACAATTTATGTTGATGGCTCGGCCAATATTCGTGATCTGAACAAAGCATTTGGCTGGGATTTTCCAACCACCGGCCCGCGCACAATGAATGGATTGCTGCTTGAGCATCTGGAAGATATTCCCGAACTTGGCACCAGTGTGCATTTATACGGCAATCAAATTGATATTCTGGCAGTCAGCGATAACATGATTAAACAGGTGAGAATTCACCCAAAAACCAGCGCTACCAACTAGGTTCAGACTGATTAAAACAAAAAGCCCTGCGCATAACACGTGTGCAGGGCTTTTTTATGGATGTTATTTACAGGTAAAAAACATTAACGCTAAAACATGATGTTAGCGGGTAGCTAATGCCTTTAACTGCGCTTCATCAAGTGCCAGTTCACTGTTTGAGTTGGCCACAATACCGCGCGTAATAACCTGCGCGGCAATGGCCTGCGCCTCGCTCAGCGAGTGCATGCTGCAAGTGCCGCACTGGTACTCATTGAGTTCAGGAATATCCGACTGCTGCTGTACAGCCACCACATCGTGCATCGCGGCTAGCCATGCGGCGGCAACACGAGCTTCATCTGGCGCACCGATCAGGCTCATATAGAATCCGGTACGGCAGCCCATCGGTGAGATATCAATAATTTCAACACCCTGACCGTTTAAATGATCACGCATAAATCCGGCAAACAGGTGCTCAAGGGTGTGAATACCCTTTTCACTCAGCAACTCTTGGTTCGGGATGCAAAAACGTAAATCAAAAACGGTAATGGCATCCCCGTGCGGCGTTTGCATGGTTTTTGCAATGCGAACGGCCGGTGCTTTCATTCGGGTATGATCAACAGTAAAGCTATCCAATAACGGCATGCGTTTGACTTCCTTGACTATTTTATCTTGTGTGAAAAAAAATAAATTTATTTGCCTGAATCGGGAAACCTTTTAGCACTGTGTCGGTCTTAATTTACAGTAAGACGCGCTATTTGTTGTCATCACATCCCTGAATACACCTGCAGAGATGTTATTTTTAGCCACATCGGTTGATGTGGCTTTTTTTTATCCCGCAAAAACCCTAGCACCAGTTTAAAATCGGCTATTACCCTTTCTGGCTGGCTAAGTAATCATCAAAGTTAAGGGTATCTGCTGCTTCAATTGCCGCTTGCTTAGCAAAAGAGTCGGCCTGTTCCTGCGCAAACTGCGCATCAGAAAGCATTTCCAACGCTTCACTGGATAACTGTTGCTGATACTGTTTTGCCAACGCCAAACCAAAACCGCTAATCCCCTTTGCCAGCACCTGATCCAGCACTTGTGCTGAGAGCGTCAAAGACGGATCAGCAAAACTTTTCATCAGTTTAGTACACAACTGCTGATAGGTATCAGAATCTGCGCCATCAAGCACTGTGGCCACACTCAGCAGATCAGCAAACAAACGCTGACCAACATCAGCCAATGGTTGACGTGTTTCATCACAACCTACACCGATTGTTTGACCCGGTTTACGCCCTTCAAGGATCACCCTATTCCAGTTTTTACGGCAACAGAGTAACTCGCTTTCACTCATTTCCGGCGCATCGGCCAGCGCACACCAAATCATAAACAGATCTAAGAAGCGTACCTGCTCGGCATCAATACCAATGGCCGAGAACGGGTTATTATCGAGCGCCCGCACTTCAATATACTGAATACCGCCGCGCAATAACGCATCAGACGGTGACTCTCCAGCAAGCGTGACACGCTTAGGCCGAATCGGGGCATAAAACTCGTTCTCAATTTGCAGCACATTGCTGTTGAGCTGACGGTATTTATCCCCAACTTTAACGCCAATATTGGCATATTGCTGTGATGGCTGATGAATCGCTTTTTTCAGCGCATCCACATACGGGCGCAACTGATTAAAGGTGATACCAAGCTTGCTCTGCTCTTTATTGGTATAGCCCAGATCGCTCATTCGCAATGATGTGGCATACGGCAGATACATCAACCCTTTGCTGTTTGACTCAAACGGCAGCACATCTTCACGCCCAGCAATAAACGAGCGGCACAGTGCCGGAGAAGCACCAAATAGATACGGGATCACCCAGCCAAAGCGGTAATAGTTACGAATGAGCTTTAAATAGCCGTCAGAGATCTTATCTTGCAGAGCCTGCGGCTCAAGATCATGGCCAAACCTTGCCAGCCAAAAGCTATCCGGCAGCGAGAAATTATAGTGCACACCGGAGATCACCTGCATCAGTGCGCCGTAACGATTTTTCAGCCCCTCACGGTAGAGCGTTTTCAGGCGGCCGATATTCGATTTACCGTATTGCGCCAGAACAATGTCACTCTCTTTGCCGATAAAACAGGGCATACTGAGTGGCCAGAACAGCTCATCACCGATATTACGTGCGGTATAACGCTGAATATCGCGCAGAAATGTGAGCAGACTGTCAACATCCCGCTCAACTGGCGTGATAAATTCAAGCAAACTCTCTGCAAAGTCAGTGGTGATCCAGCTGTGGGTCAGGGCAGAGCCTAACGCCGCAGAGTGGCCAGTTTGAGCCAAATGACCATCAGGCGTAATCCGCAGCGTTTCACGCTCGATACCCCGCCCCAGACCTTGAACGACATGTGGGTTTGCTGCTAACCATGAGAGTGCAGCAGATACGTCAGGAATCAAAATAACCCTTCCTTCAACCAACCTGAACTTTTGATCTGATAAGGATACTGGTTAAATGCCCAAATTTCTACGGTATAACAATCGGTTACTCTTTATACTACAGGGTAAATATATGGTTAACACCTTGAAATATAAGTGCAACGACAAGATAACGTAACATTTTCCCCCATAAAATAAACAGCGTAGCCGGCCAAAAAGAGAGCCGAAACCATCCCGCCAGCAGGCACAAAACATCGCCAATAAGTGGCAACCAGCTAAACAGTAATGACCAGACACCGTATTTTTTTACCCAACGGGTAGCCGTAGTCAGACCACGCTGTGGTGCAATTTCAGCAACCCCGCGTCCCATCAGCAAACTCACCACACTTCCGAGCGTATTTCCCAAAGAGGCAACCACAATAAGCTGCCATACAGGCCACTGGGCCTGCTGTAAAAGCATCACCAACAGAACTTCAGAATTTCCCGGAAGCAGCGTGGCGCTAAGAAAACTGCTCAGCAGCAAGCCCCACAGCCCGCTGCTGGCTATCCACGTATCAAATGCCGCAAGCATTAGGCCAGCGTTCGCACATCAACCACCGCCATTCCTGCACTGAGGGCGGCCTGAATACCAAAATCTGCATCCTCAAACACCACACAATGCTCAGGCGCAATACCCATCCGCGATGCACAGAGTAAAAACGTATCTGGATTCGGTTTGTGCGCGGTCACATCATTTGCACCAACCAGCACATCAAAATAGTGGCGTAACCCCATATGCTGCAAAATAGCCTCAGCCATTGCGGTATCACTGCCAGTACCTACCGCCATCGGGCGGCGGCCATGATACGACTTTACCACCTCAATCAACGGCAACGGCTCACACATGTCAAACAGATACTTTTGCGATTGCTGCATCTTCTCTTTGGCCAACGCCACCGCATTCAAATCAGCACCATGGCGATCAATAATTGACTGAGCAATTGACCATGTCGGCGCGCCACTGAGTGATGCCATCAGCTCTGGCTCATATGGCAGACCATATTTTCCCAAGATCTCTATCCATGCCTGACGATGCGCGGGCAGTGACTCGATAATTGTGCCATCCATATCAAAAATCAGCCCTTGGTAGCTATCGTACATAACAACTCCTACTTAACAGGGCTACGCCCTCAACCGCACCACACTGGTGCAAACAAGATTACTGTACCGTAATCCTCTGTCGCTTGCAGCGGCCGTATACTATTTTGTGATGCTTTCACCGGTTTATGCAATGCCTTGAGTACTCACTACGTCAGCGCAAACTCAAGCATACAACACAATAAATAGAAGAAAAAAAAGACAAAAACTAAACATTCAAGAAAGGGAAAGAACAAAGAGACTCAAATAGATTTAAAGATTTAAAGATTTAAAGATTCAAAGATTCAAAGATTCAAAGATTCAAAGATTCAAAGATTCAAAGATTCAAAGATTCAAAGATTCAAAGATTCAAAGATTCAAAGATTCAAAGATAAGAAGCATAAAACATTGATAAACGCAGGAAAATCTTAACAACACAAAATTGTTCACCTTCAGCAACCGCCAAACGCAAAAAGCCCCGTCATTGACGGGGCTTTTCACTAAGATGGTGCATCTGAGAGGATTCGAACCTCTGACCGCTCGGTTCGTAGCCGAGTACTCTATCCAGCTGAGCTACAGATGCAGAGTCTGTTTTTAACTTATCACCCCGAAAAAATAGCCTGATAACTCAGCAATACTCTTTCCGCAGCAATCTTTGTATGGTGCATCCGAGAGGATTCGAACCTCTGACCGCTCGGTTCGTAGCCGAGTACTCTATCCAGCTGAGCTACGGATGCAAGAGTATTTCACTAACTTAACGTTTTCCATTTGCGTTTAACTACGCTCAACGAAAAAAGCTGTTCACGATAATGGCAATAACAATAACTCATATCGTGCAGATAAAAGATGGTGCATCCGAGAGGATTCGAACCTCTGACCGCTCGGTTCGTAGCCGAGTACTCTATCCAGCTGAGCTACGGATGCGCTCATTAACTCTTTTATCCTCATGATTAACAGCAATTTATCTGCTAACCATGCCTTGCAAATAACTATACGCTTATCAAAAGCAGAGTACACCGCTAGAGTGCCGCTGTTATGTAAGAATATGTTAATTTATGGTGCATCTGAGAGGATTCGAACCTCTGACCGCTCGGTTCGTAGCCGAGTACTCTATCCAGCTGAGCTACAGATGCAAAATACTGAGCCATTCTACTTGCATGACAAAAAAAGCAAAGTGGTGCATCCGAGAGGATTCGAACCTCTGACCGCTCGGTTCGTAGCCGAGTACTCTATCCAGCTGAGCTACGGATGCATCGAAAAGTGCTTTTCGTGCTTTGCAAAAGAATGGCGGTGAGAGAGGGATTCGAACCCTCGATAGAGTTTCCCCTATACACCCTTAGCAGGGGTGCGCCTTCAGCCTCTCGGCCATCTCACCGTGTGCTTTAATCAACCGCGCTAACTTACGTTGCCGCGATTAATTGCTATAAATGGTGCATCTGAGAGGATTCGAACCTCTGACCGCTCGGTTCGTAGCCGAGTACTCTATCCAGCTGAGCTACAGATGCACTGCATATTCCCTATGACCGCATACAAATTGAATGGTGCATCTGAGAGGATTCGAACCTCTGACCGCTCGGTTCGTAGCCGAGTACTCTATCCAGCTGAGCTACAGATGCAATTCAAAATGGCGGTGAGAGAGGGATTCGAACCCTCGATAGAGTTTCCCCTATACACCCTTAGCAGGGGTGCGCCTTCAGCCTCTCGGCCATCTCACCGGCGTTGTGTGGCGCACATATTACTTTCCCTGCTTTATAAGTCAAACACTTTTGGTGTACTCACTGGCAAAATGCCATCAATTGCACATTTAACAGACAATATGCTGATTTTTCAGTTCATTTATCTCAATGCTGCCGAGTAAATCTCAGGGGAGTGGATTGTTTCTGCATTTCAAAAATACGTATTTTTTAATTTTCTATAACAATAAAACCGAGAGAAACCCCGTTTTGTGATCGCTCGGTATTTTTTATTCGGTGAAGGCGGTGAAAATACTCTGCTGAACAACCGATATATTGTAGGTATATTTAACATTAAGCGGAAAATTACCCGCCGATACCACTGCGATAGACAGAAAAAAGAGATGAAAGATGAAAGATGAAAGATGAAAGATGAAAGATGAAAAGAGTAAGAGAAATTGGCGTCCTACCAAAATATTATGCAAGACGCACTAGAGTCGTTAATAACCATCACTGACGAGACAATCGGGCGATTAAACGTCAGTAATTCGGTATTAATACGTTGGTTGCTGTGATTTTTCAGCCTGAATACGCTGATAAATCTCTTCGCGGTGTACCGATACTTCTTTTGGTGCATTCACACCGATGCGAACTTGGTTCCCTTTTACACCTAAGACGGTGACGGTGACTTCATCACCAATCATCAGGGTCTCACCAACTCGACGAGTCAGAATTAGCATTCTTTGCTCCTTGAACTAATAGCTTCTGTGTCAGCATTATACTGACATTATCCAATATAAGTCACAAAAACGTAAGCGTATCTGCAAAAGTTCTTGCTTACTTAATTTATAAAACTTGGTCCTTGCTGCCTAACTCTGCCCTAATCTATGCAACTTTCTGCAATTTTATTGTGGCATTAGTATCGGTATTAGCAAGCGACGTACCGCACAAAAATTAAAACGTACTGACTAAAATATGCAATCAGTACGTTTATTTTCACGAGGTTACGTGATTACAGACGTTCAGTAACCCACGCTTGCACAGACGCTAATGCCTCAGGCAATGCCTGTACATCAGAACCGCCAGCTTGCGCCATGTCAGGACGACCGCCGCCTTTACCGCCTACTTGTAGAGCGAGCATGTTAACCAGTTCACCTGCTTTAACACTGCCAACCAGATCTTTGGTCACTCCAGCAATCAGGCTGACTTTATCGTCTTGTGCTAAGCCTAGCACTACTATGCCTGAACCGAGCTGATTTTTCAGATCGTCAACCATGGTACGCAGCGCTTTGGCATCTCCGCCCTGAAGCAAACTGACCAGCAGCTTAGTTCCTTTGACGTCAACGGTATTATGCACCAAGTTGGCGCTCTCTTGAGCTGCAGCTTTATCTTTCAATTGTTGCAATTCTTTTTCTAATTGCTTGCTGCGATCAAGCAGTGCACGCAGTTTATCCGCAACACTAAACGCATCGGATTTAACCAGTTGTGCCGCATCATCAAGCTGATCTTGCTGGCGCTCGGTAAAGTCAATTGCGCCTTGCCCTGTCACCGCTTCAAGGCGACGAACGCCGGCAGCAATGCCGCTTTCAGAGGTAATGCGGAACAAACCGATGTCACCGGTACGGGTAGCATGTACGCCGCCACACAGTTCCGTCGAGAAGTTACCCATGCTCAGCACACGCACTTTTTCTTCATATTTTTCACCAAATAACGCCATTGCGCCTTTGGTTTTGGCCTCTTCCAGATCAACAATTTCGGTGTTGATCAAATGGTTTTGGCGGATTTGTGCATTAACCAGCCGCTCAACAGCACGCAGCTCATAGGCTTTCATGGCTTCAAAATGTGAGAAGTCAAAGCGCAGGCTTTCAGCGGTAACCAGCGAGCCTTTTTGAGCAACATGCTCACCCAATACCTGACGCAATGCGGCATGTAACAGGTGGGTTGCAGAGTGGTTTAGACTGATTTTTTCACGGCGCTCAGCATCAACAAGGGTGTCTAAGGTGTCACCGATGTTTACACTCCCTGACACCAGTTTACCGACATGGCCAAAAGCATTGCCGTATTTTTGGGTATCAGTAACGCTAAATGTGGCATTAGCTGATTGCAGCTGGCCGCTATCGCCTACCTGACCGCCGGATTCTGCATAAAATGCGGTTTGATCCAACACGATGATGGCATCATCACCTGCAGCAATCTGTTCAACGGCCTGACCTTCACGGAACAGTGCAACAACACGGCCCTGATGTGTGGTGGCGGTATAGCCATGGAATTGGGTCTGGCTATCAACTCGGATCATGGCATTGTAATCAGCGCCAAAGTTGCTGGCAGCTTGTGCACGTTCACGTTGTGCTTTCATTGCGACATCAAAACCCGCTTCATCAACGGTCAGATTGCGCTCACGGCACACATCTGCGGTTAAATCGAGCGGGAATCCGTAGGTGTCGTACAGTTTGAAGGCAGTTTCACCATCAAGCACATTTCCAGTCAGGTTAGCCAGTGCATCATCAAGTAGCATCAGGCCGCGCTCTAGAGTACGAGCAAATTGCTCCTCTTCCAGACGCAAGATTTTCTCGACCAGCGCTTGCTGCTGTTGCAGTTCATTCGCGGCATCGCCCATAACGGCAATCAGCGTTCCTACTAACTTATAGAAGAAAGTCTCTTTCGCGCCAAGAATATGACCATGGCGAACCGCACGACGGATGATCCGGCGTAACACGTAACCGCTGCCTTCGTTTGATGGGATTACACCATCAGACACTAAGAACGCACATGAACGGATATGGTCGGCAATCACGCGCAGTGATTTACTGTTCAGATCGGTCGATCCGGTAATTTCAGCCGCTTTTGCAATCAAGGTTTGGAACACGTCAATCTCATAGTTGGAGTTGACATGCTGCATCACCGCGGTGATCCGCTCCAGACCCATACCGGTATCAACAGAGGGTTTTGGCAGCGGAAGCAGTGTGCCATCTGACTGACGGTTGAACTGCATAAATACGTTATTCCAGATCTCGATGTAACGGTCACCATCTTCTTCTGGGCTTCCCGGTGGGCCGCCCCAGATGTGATCACCGTGGTCATAGAAGATCTCGGTGCACGGGCCGCAAGGGCCGGTATCACCCATTTGCCAGAAGTTATCAGAGGCGTAAGGTGCGCCTTTGTTGTCACCGATACGGATAATACGTTCTTCCGGCACGCCAATTTCTTTGGCCCAGATATCAAACGCTTCATCGTCAGTGGCATACACGGTTACCCACAGCTTCTCTTTTGGCAGGGCTAACCACTGTGCTGAAGTGAGGAACTCCCAGGCATAACGAATAGCATCATGCTTGAAGTAATCACCAAAGCTGAAGTTACCCAACATCTCAAAAAAGGTGTGATGACGTGCGGTATAACCTACGTTTTCAAGGTCATTATGCTTACCACCGGCACGTACACAACGCTGTGATGTTGTCGCACGGGTGTACGGACGTTTATCAAGACCAAGGAAAACATCCTTGAACTGGTTCATCCCCGCGTTGGTAAACATCAGTGTTGGGTCATTGTCTGGAACGAGTGAGCTACTAGACACGACTTGGTGCCCTTTGCTCTGGAAGAAGTCGAGATAAGCTTTACGGATCTCGGCAGTGCTTTTGCTCATGCAGCTAAATCCTGAGTCAGAGTAAATCACTTGGGGTATCTGTTCGGTACGACTGCATCACGCTGTCGTACTGGAAATACCAATATCAAAGTGCGGATAAATAAATTTTCTCACACATGACGTACATTCTGGTAGCACTTTCCCACGATAAAATGCGCTTTACCATGCTTTACGGCAGTGAATTACCATAACGAGTGAATATCTTCCTGATAAAAGCCACGATACAACATAAAGCGGATGATTTTACTACGCTGTTCACGAGCAGTCGGCAGCGGTTCACCAAAGCGCCGGTAGGCTATCTGTTTGGCTAATTCAGCCCAATCAACGTCGGTTTTTGCCAGTGCATCTTGAATGATTTCACCGCTCACCCCACGCTGACGCAGTTCTTGTTCGATACGGCGCGGGCCATGCCCTTTATGGCTACGGCTGCGGATAAACAGCCCGGCAAAGCGGTTGTCATCAACCCAGTGCTGTTGTTCGCAGTGTTCGAGAACCTCATCGAGCGCCAGATCAAAGGCAACTTGTGTTGTTGGCAGTGCACTTTGTGTAGTGAAGTGCAGTGTGGCTTTGGCCGGTTGGCGACGGGCAGATTTAGACTTTGCAGCAAAACTAGATGCGGTATGTGCGGGCTTATAAGCTACTTTTTGTTCACGGGGATGATCGGCAGATTCTGAGAACCGGGTATCTGCTGATGAGTCGTCATCAGTAGTAGGTTCTGAAATAAACAGCGCCGCTAATTTGCGGCGCAGTTCGGTCTGGCTATGTTCGCGCTGAGCCAAAAGCCGCAGCGCGCTGTTGAGTAACGCGGTATTCATTAAAACTCGTCGTTCAGGCTGTCATCAGCATCATCTGATTTTTCAGTTTCGCTCACCGCGCCTTCGGTGCTGGTCAGCAGCAATTCACGCAGTTTCACGTCGATCTCTTGACCGATTTCTGCGTGTTCTTGCAGGTATTTCATGGAGTTTGCTTTACCCTGACCGATTTTGTCGCCCTGATAGCTGTACCATGCGCCTGATTTTTCAATCAGTTTATGTTTAACGCCGAGATCGATAAGCTCACCCTCTTTCGAGATCCCGCCGCCATAGATAATCTGGAATTCAGCCTGACGGAACGGTGGTGACACTTTATTTTTGACAACTTTAACGCGGGTTTCGTTACCGACAACCTCATCGCCCTCTTTCACCGCACCAATTCGGCGGATATCGAGGCGGACAGAGGCGTAGAACTTCAGTGCGTTACCACCGGTGGTGGTTTCAGGGTTACCGAACATAACACCAATTTTCATGCGGATCTGGTTGATAAAAATCACCAAACAGTTGGCACTTTTGATGTTACCAGTCAGTTTACGCAGTGCTTGTGACATTAAACGCGCTTGCAGGCCGACGTGTGAATCACCCATTTCGCCTTCAATTTCAGCTTTAGGTGTCAGTGCGGCAACGGAGTCAACAATAATGACATCCACCGCGCCGGAACGAACCAATGCATCACAAATTTCTAATGCTTGTTCACCGGTATCAGGCTGAGAGATCAACAGATCATCAACTTGCACGCCCAGTTTTGCGGCATACAGCGGATCGAGCGCATGCTCGGCATCAATAAACGCACAGGTTTTGCCTGCACGTTGTGCTTGGGCAATCACTGACAGTGTCAGGGTAGTTTTACCTGAGGATTCAGGACCAAAAATTTCAACGACTCGGCCCATCGGCAAACCGCCGATGCCCAGCGCAATATCGAGGCCTAATGAACCGGTAGAGACAGATTCAATATCAAGCGTTTTGGTATCGCCCAAACGCATGATTGAGCCTTTACCAAATTGCTTCTCGATTTGTCCTAACGCTGCAGCCAGTGCTTTTTGTTTATTTTCGTCCATTATGTATCCCCACGCATCAGTCACTCGTTTTGTTGTGTGTCAGTATACTGTATAGTCATACAGTATCAAGCCCTGTTTAAAAGAGAAATTCATTTAACAGGGTTTGCAGCGCAAAATGCACCGCTTGCATGCGGACAAGTGCTCTATCCCCCGAAAAGTGCTGTTGGCAAGCCAACGTACGCCCTGTGCGGCTTGCAAAGGCAAACCATACTGTGCCAACCGGCTTTTCTGCAGAGCCGCCAGCAGGCCCAGCAATACCACTGACCGCAACTGCAACATCAGCCTCTGACATGTGCAATGCGCCGTGCACCATTTCGCAGACGGTAGGTTCACTTACCGCACCATAGGTATCAAGCGTCAGCCACGAAACACCGAGCATCTGGTGTTTTGATTGGTTGGTGTAGGTGATAAAGCCGCGATCAACATAGTCGGAGCTGCCGGCAATCTCGGTCAGCGCGGTGATGATCCCGCCACCAGTACAAGATTCTGCGGTGGCAACATGCCAGCCCAGCTCGCGCAGGCGCGCCCCGACAGCATGGCTGATGTCAGTGGCGGAATATTGCGCATGTAGTGCCGAGGTATCTGGCTGCCAAGTGTCGGATGACGGCATATCGGATGAAGGCATAGTTATACAATCCTTATCACGGTGATGTCAGGTGCCGGCGATATTGCAGACTGACGGTATGTATGCGATGAGCTTAAATAGCGCTATTTTTAACTAGTGCTCGCGCTTAAAACTCGCCACAGATGTTTTGGCTAGTGTAGCGGGTGTTTTGGCAAGTGTAGCGGGTTTTGCCAGCGTCGGGAGCTCGCCGCTTAAGCCACAGGCATGACGAATCAAACGCGGTTTTACACCGGGTAGGTGATCGGCCAGCAGCAACCCTACATCACGCAGTAATTTTTTTGCTGGATTTGCACCATCAAACAACGTTTTGAACCCTTGCATACTGGCCAGCATCAGTGCAGCCTCACTTTTTCGCCAGCGCTCGTAACGGCGCAGGTGGTGGTGTCGGCCAATATCTTTGCCACTTTGCTGCAAGCGGAGCAGCTCTTGTGCCAGTGCAGCGGCATCTTGCAGACCAAGGTTCACGCCTTGCCCGGCTAACGGGTGGATAGTGTGCGCGGCATCACCGACCAAGGCGACACGATGCGCAGCAAAACTGCGAGCATATCTGGCGGTCAGTGGGATCGCTTTACGTGCAGATATCACCTGACAGCGGCCTAAGCGGGCATCAAACGCGGCAGTCAGGGCGGCATTGAATTCATTTTCCGACATCGCTTGTAACTGCTCGGCCTCTGCCGGAGGCAGTGACCAGACGATAGAGCAAAGATCCGGCGCATTCAGCGGTAAAAAGGCCAGCGGACCTTGCGGGCGGAAAATTTGGCGCGCACATTGCTGGTGCGGCTGTTCAACCCGCACGTTAGCCACCAGTGCGCTGTGGCCGTAATCCCAAAATGTCAGCGGAATATCAGCCTGCTGACGCAGCCATGAGTGCGCACCATCAGCGCCAACCAGTAAGCGGGTGGTCAGCATTTGCCCGTTATCCAGCGTGAGAAATGCTTCGTTATCACCAAAGACTGCCTGCTGTAATGTAGCCGGTACAATCAGGGTGACGTTGCTCTGAGCTCTGACTTTTTCCCACAACGCGAGCTGAATGACTCGGTTTTCGATAATGTGGCCCAAAGCGGGAGCGGCAATTTCATCGGCAGTGAAGTGAATACGGCCAAAGCTGTCTTGCTCCCAAACTTCCATCTGCTGATAAGATGCGGTGCGCTGCGGTTCAATACGCGGCCAAACATCAAGATGCATGAGGATATTCTGGCTGGCCAGATTTAGGGCTGAAACCCGCACATCAGGCTCATCGGTCAGCGTGGTATCAGGCTGCTGACTTTCGAGTACGGCAATCCGCAACGGGCTGTCTTGCAGTGCGGCGGCCAGAGTTAACCCAACCATTCCGCCGCCAATAATGACAATATCAAACGCTTGCACTGCAGTAACCTCTTGTTTTATCAATGGGAAAAAATGCACTGAACGGCTCTGCATCCCCCAACGTTTTGTTGTTATATGCCGTTACGCTGATGCCCAGTGAGAAATACCGTTATTAGGCATAAAAGAGCACATATTATAAAGGATAATAAAACAGTGCATCGGCAAATGCTGACTACCCGAGCATTTTACGGGCTAATGATTCGCGCCACGGCGTGCAGTGCTGCATGGCCATTAGCCCTAGATTACGGCCCGCAACGAGCGGAAGGTGGCTGTTGGCAAACAGGTGTAGCAGACCGTCAGTCATGGCAATGGTGTTGTGCTGATCTTGGCGACGCTGTTGCTGATAAGCACTGAGAACAGGATAACGCCCAAGATCACTCTCGCCGTTTTCCAGCGCATTAGCAAGGGTGTGTGCCAGTGCCATAACATCACGCAGCCCCAGATTAAAACCCTGCCCGGCGATCGGATGCAGCATTTGTGCCGCATTCCCGACAATCGCCACCCGATGGTGAATATGCTGTGTCGGATAACGCAGGCTCAGTGGGTAAGCGCTGCGCGGGCTCGCATGAGTAAAACGGCCCAGCCGCCAACCAAAAGCCTGTTGCAGTTCATAGAGAAACTCACTTTCACTCCACGCCAATACCGATGATTGTGCTGCCAGAGGGTGACACCATACCAGTGAACAGGTGTGTCCGCGCCCCGCAGCAAGGTTAACAGGAAGCAGCGCCAACGGGCCGTGAGGGGTAAAACGCTCAAATGCGCCCCCCTGATGCGGCAAGGCGGTTTGCACGTTGGCAATAATGGCAACTTGATCATACGGCTGGTTTTGAGTTTTAGCCTGACAAGCCTGTAATACCGTTGAGTGCGTACCATCGGCGGCCACCAGCAGTTGAGCCGAAAGTGTGCGGCCGCTGTGCAGAGTCACGGTAACGTGTTCGGCAGTACGCTGAATCTGTTCAACGCTATCTGGGCAGTGCCAATGAATGGCCGGCCGCTGCTGCAACTGCTGCAGTAGCACCTCACCTACACCGGTTAGACCGACCACATGCCCTAGGGCATCAAGCCCATAATCAGCAGCGTGCAACTCGACCATTCCAGCATGCCCACGATCAGAGACGTGGATCTGGGTGATGGGTTCAGCCTGTGCCTGTAGTGCCGGCCACAACCCGATAGCGGCTAATTGCTGGCACGTGCCGTGCGCTAGTGCAATGCTGCGCGCATCGAAACCAGAACCCGACATGGTTTCCGGTGCTTGCGCTTCAATGATATCAATGTGCACCTGCCCTTGGCACAGGGTATCCAAGGCGATCGCCAGCGTTGCGCCCGCCATGGCACCACCCACAATAATGACTGAAGCAGGCATCACTTATGCCCCCTGTTGATGGTGTTCGGCGCTAGCCATCAGTGCTTCAATATCATCAATGTGTTTAGGTACGCCGGCGGTCAGCACATCATTACCTTGCGCAGTAATCAGCAGATCATCTTCAATACGGATCCCGATTCCGCGATATTGAGCTGGTACGTCAGCATCGGGCGCGATATATAAACCCGGCTCAACGGTAATCACCATGCCCGCTTGTAACGTGCGATCACGGGCGGGGCTCTGGTAATCCCCTACATCGTGAACATCTAACCCAAGCCAGTGGCTTAAGCCATGCATATAAAACGGCTGATAGGCTTTTTCGGCAATCAGCGTGGCAATATCACCGTGCAAAATACCCAATTTTACCAAGCCCTCGACCATGATGTTGATCACGATATCGTTGGCTGATTTAATCGAATTACCGGGGATCAGGTGTTCAATTGCCGCCAACTCGGCGCGCAGCACAATGTCATACAGGGCGCGCTGTTCTGGTGAGAATTTACCGCTAACAGGGAACGTACGGGTAATATCACCAGCATAGCCTTGATACTCGGCACCGGCATCAATCAAGACCAGATCACCAGCACGCAACTCACTCTCATTTTCGGTGTAGTGTAAAATACACCCATTATCGCCACGGCCAACAATCGTACCGTAGGCAGGAAAACGCGCGCCACTGCGGTTAAATTCGTGATGAATTTCAGCTTCCAGATGGTATTCAAACAGCCCCGGACGCGCGCATTGCATCGCCCGACAATGCCCACGGGCTGATATCTCAGCCGCCGTGCGCATCAACGCAATTTCGGCATCTGATTTAAACAGACGCATTTCATGCACCAGTGGCCGCCAATCATACTGGGTATTAATCGGCTGCAAACCCTGACGAAACCCGTTACGCAATGCTGCCAGTGTGCGGCTGACCGCAAGGTCAGCGTAAGCATATTCACCTTCAGCGTGATACAACGCCGATAGGCCATTAAGCAGCATAGGTAGCTGCTGCTCAAGACTATCGTAGCTAAAGGCTTCATCAACAGCTAACGCCGCCAGTGCTGGTTGCTGCCCTAAACGGCGACCATGCCAGATCTCTGCCAGCTTATCATTAACGCGGTTGAACAATATGGTCTGTGTTTTTTGATCGCGCTTAATCAAAATCAGCGCAGCTTCCGGCTCATTGAAGGTAGTAAAGTACCAAAAATCACTGTTTTGGCGGAAAGGATAATCACTGTCGCGGCTGCGGGTTCGCTCTGGTGCGGCAAAAAAAATCGCGGCACTGTTCTCGACCATTTGCGCCAACAATGCTTGGCGGCGACTGACTACCTGCTGAATATCCATCTCATTATCCTTCTGAGCCGTGCGGTAACATGCTGGTTGCCGCCGCCGGCTATTTATTGATTTATAGGCTGCTTATCGATAGTGATTAAACCAAGCCCGCGCTATCGCGCATATATCCACATGACACTGCAATCTGGCAGCATGACCTTAGCATTATGATCAATAGTATTATGATCAATGCAATGTGGGTTTGCTGTTTTCACCGGCTAATGGCTGTTCGGCAAATGCATTGAAACAGAGCATTGCCGCCATACGAACGTATTCGGCGACCTCTTCGAGTGATTGCGCCAGCTCTTCTTGATCTTCCTCTTCGTCGTACCCCAGTTGTGAGATATTAACCAGATCATCAATCACTTCGCCCACTTCATCGGGTGTCTTCTTTAAATCAGGCTGGGCAATACCCAAACCGACCAGAAATTGGCTTACCCATTCGGCCAGTGCATCTACTCTGTCAAAGACAGATTCATCATCACTTGGCAAAAACAGATCAAAGCCAAACTCATCATCGTTTAGAGTTTGTTTGATGTTCAGCTGCATAGCCTGAACCTGCTGCAATAGCGTGCTTGGATAGGCCTGACCTTCGTTGGTCAGGTCATATAAACTGGCCTTCCAGCTATCATCTTTTATCCCGCCACACAGAAATCCACTCAGCAATCCGTGCAGTTCGGCTGCGCTAATGGCAATGCCTTGACTCATCAGGGTTGCACAGAATGTTGGATAATCTGAAATTGCCGTTGTATTCATGTATTAAGATTCCATTTTACGGTATAAAGCGGGAATTGATATTGGTATGCTATCACCAGCCCACGCCTGCGACCAGAACGTGCATGCACCTTTCTCGTGAATATGCACTCAAAAAGTGCGAGCGAAAAGTCGGTGTGCAGTCATGCATGTATCGGAAACAGGTTATCACGTAAGAAACCAGGCAGGAGCTTGGCATGAGCACAGCAGAACCGGTTGATATTCAAATTCTCGGACGATTAATCCGAGTCAACTGCCCAGAAGAGCAGAAACAGGCGCTTGCGCTTTCTGCAGATGATCTCAATAAGCGGTTGCAAGAGCTAAAACAACGCACTAAAGTAACTAATACAGAGCAGCTAGCACTCATTGTGGCACTGAATATGGTGAATGAGCTTGCTCAAGAGCGCCGCAAGACTCAAGAGTACGCAGCCAGTATGGAACAGCGGATCCGTATGTTGCAAAGTACCATTGAGCAGGCATTAGTTGAACAGGGACAGTTAACGCATACGCGGCACGGAGAGAACGCAAGATTCGAATAATGTGCTTTTTAAATCGGTAATAAACTGGTATAAAAGCATTAAGTTCTGAATTATGCGAACAACGCGTATATTTTATGCTAGGTTTTATATGAGCGCATAAGTTTTACTTGAGCGCGTGCATAGTATAAAGAACTCTACAAATTTGTCCCTGAGATGTTCGTCAGCGGGTTCGTCCCCTGAGCCGATATTCAATCTCTACAGAGCCTGTCGACTCTGCGACCGGTGAGCATGCTCAGCTTGCTGAGAAGCCTAAAAGTTGCAACGGTAGGCTCACCTTGAACCCCGGGTTCAAGGGCTACCACCCGTAGCGGCATCTTGGGGACATCCACTTCGCTTTTCCTATCCTCATAACAGCTTTGTGTGTTGTCTGTTTTCGGTCAATCTGATTGGAATATTCAGTGAACACCTTACCTTTATCTTCACCTCAACCACCGTCTTCACAACAACAACGCCAGCATTTACGCCAGCAAATTCGCACCCAACGCCAACAACTAAGCCCTGCTCAACAACACATTGCCGCCGAAACACTGGCCTTAAAAGCACTCAAACACCCTTTTTTTCGGGATGCACAGCAGATTGCACTCTATCTTGCTGTAGACGGGGAATTAAACACGCTTCCGCTAATTCATGTTTTATGGCAGTGCCATAAACAAGTTTATCTGCCGGTGTTGCACCCGTTTTCTGCCGGAAATTTGCTGTTTTTGGCTTATAACCCAGATACCCGCATGACACTTAACCGCTACAACATTGCTGAACCTCAACTGGATGTCCGTAATATCGTACCCGCTTCGGCACTGGATTTGATCTGTACTCCGTTGGTGGCATTTGATGATCACGGCCACCGTTTGGGGATGGGCGGCGGGTTTTACGATCGAACGCTGGCTGCATTTATGCCAACCAAAGCAGCGGTATCCCCCCAAAAAGTACCGCAGATTATCGGGCTGGCGCATGATTTCCAGCGGGTAAATGCCGTGCCGCAAGAGGCATGGGATATTCCGCTGCCCGCGATACTCACGCCGCAACACCAGTGGCACTGGTGAATTTACCGGCAAATTTCACGCAATGACACGAATAGCAAAACTCCGTTACACAATTACTGCAACAATCGCGTTTAATCACTAAACGCAAAATCCACACCGTAAGGTTGTTGCATGAAACTTATTCATCTCCTCTCTGGCATCACTCTGCTGCTGTTATTGCAAGGTTGTGATCAGGCTCCCACCACGTCTGAGCTGCCGGTATCCCGACCTGTTAAATTGTTTTCCCTTGAAAATACGCAGTTATTAAACGCGGTTGTTCCCGGCCGTTTAGAAGCCAATCAGCGCGCAGAGTTAGCCTTTGATGTTGCCGGCCGCTTAACCAAATTACCGGCCACAGAAGGTCAGCGGGTGACAAAAAATCAGCTTCTGGCGCAACTAAACGATACCGACTTTCGCAGTAAACTGCGCAGCGCCGAAGCCGAATATCAGCGGGCTAATGCAGATTACCAGCGCGGCAAGACACTGTTTGAGAATAAAAAAGCCATCTCTCAGGCTGAGTTAGAGAAGCTGCGGGCACAAGCAGCAGTGACTAAATCCACGTTAGAGCTGGCCCGTAAAGCAGTCAGTGATGCACGTTTGCTTGCGCCTTTTGATGGCGTAGTCAGTAAAGTATTAGTGAATAATCACGAAAATATCAATGCCAAACAAGCGGTTGTGATCATGCAAGATCTACAATCTTTTGAGATCCGCCTGCAAATCACCGAAAAGCAGCTACTCAGCTCAGAGCGCCAA
The DNA here is from genome assembly GCF_056522795.1 of Plesiomonas sp. ISS29. Classification (NCBI taxonomy): domain Bacteria; kingdom Pseudomonadati; phylum Pseudomonadota; class Gammaproteobacteria; order Enterobacterales; family Enterobacteriaceae; genus Plesiomonas; species Plesiomonas sp. ISS29. Next base: position 1,267,548 of record NZ_JAWRZQ010000001.1, on the reverse strand, counting down.
ATGAATACGCTGTATGCCACGGTCTCCGGTATACCCAACCGCGAATTTGCGCTGAAATTTAAAACCATTGCCACCGAACCCGATGCGGTTACCGGTACATATGAAGCAGTTCTCACCATGCCTGCTCCAGATGACTTGCCGTTATTACCGGGGATGACAGTCTCAGTTTCTGCGCGTACGGCCACATCAACTGTCTCAGACACGTTGCATGTCCCGGCGGTAGCCGTGCTGCAAGAGAGCGGTTCACAACAGCATTATGTCTGGCGCTATAACGCACAGCTCAAGCAGGCACAAAAAACGGCTGTCGAACTGGGTGCGCTACAAGGCGAATATGTTGTGATTAGCAAAGGTCTGCAGCCAAATGATCAGATCATTGTGGCCGGTATTCACGCCGTGCGTGATGGTATGCCTGTGCACCCGCTGCAATAAGAGGTTGTGATGAATCTGGTTCGATTTTTCCTTGAAAAAAGAACGGTCAGCTGGCTGCTGGTTCTCTTTATTTTACTGGCCGGTTACGGCAGTTTCCAAAAACTGGGACGCTTTGAAGATCCCGAGTTTACGATTCGGGTGGCGGCAATCAGCACCCCCTACCCCGGTGCAAGCGCGGAACAGGTGGCCGAGCAAGTTACCGATAAGATAGAGGCAGCCTTACAGCAGTTGCCTGAGGTGGATGAGATCCGCTCTAACTCATACCGTGGTTTATCTAGCATTCAGTTTGAAGCACGTGTCGAGTTTGATAAGCAGAGCCTGCAACAGGTGTGGGATAAACTGCGCCGTAAAATGCAGGAAATTGAGCGCGAACTGCCGGCTGGCGCTGGGCCTATCATCATTAATGATGATTTTGGTGATGTGTACGGGCTGTTTTATGCATTAACCGGTGAAGGATACTCATTTGCCGAACTCAAACTCACCGCAGATATGCTACGTAAAGAGCTGGCGCTGGTCTCTGGAGTGGCGAAGGTTGCGCTTTGGGGGGAACAAAACCAGCAGGTGTATCTTGAGATCCCAACCAGTAAGCTGGCTAATCTTGGTTTACAGGCCAGCCAAATCCACCAGCAATTACACAATGCGATCACGCTTGCCCCGACCGCGACGCTGGATGTCGCTAATGAGCGTCTAGCGCTTGGCCCGATGAACAATATTACTGAGATCAACGCACTAAACGAGCTGCTGATCAGTGATGGTCAGGGCCGCACTTTTCGCCTTGGTGATATTGGCCATATCTCACTTGGTTATCAAGAGCCAAGCAGCGCCCAACTCTACTTTGACGGCCAACCGGCCATCGGGCTGGGTGTCAGCAATATTTCCGGCGGAAACATAGTTGAAATGGGCCGCAATGTCAGCGCACGGCTGGCCGATCTGCAATCGCGGATACCGGTCGGGATGTCGCTGCAGGTGATCTCCCATCAAGGTGAAACCGTTGATGCCTCAATCAGTGATTTTGTTGATAACCTGATTGCCGCCGTTGCCATTGTGGTTGTTACCTTGCTGATTTTTATGGGCATGCGCTCAGGTCTGCTGATTGGTTTTGTACTACTACTGACTGTTGCCGCAACGCTTATCATCATGCAGATTGATGGCATTGATATGCAGCGTATCTCACTTGGCGCACTGATCATTGCACTCGGTATGCTCGTTGATAACGCCATTGTGGTTACCGAAGGTATTTTAATCCGTACCCAAAAAGGTGAAGACCCAAAAGAGGCAGCTCTGGCCATTGTAAAACAGACCATCTGGCCGCTACTCGGTGGTACGGTCGTCGGCATTATGGCTTTCAGTGCAATCGGTTTATCGCCAGATAATACCGGTGAATATGCCGGCAGTCTGTTTTGGGTCATCATGTACTCAATGCTGCTTAGCTGGTTACTGGCCGTTACCTTAACCCCACTGTTTTGCGTACAACTTTTTCAGGCCGCAAAAACGAATCAGGAAGTGGCTGTCGGTAAGTTTTTACGCGGTTATCAGTCGGTATTAGCAGCCTGTATTCGTCTGCGCTGGCCAACCTTGATAGCCTGTATTGTGATGTTGGTACTGGCGGTGATCGGCATGAAATTTGTTCCGCCGGGCTTTTTCCCAGCCTCAACACGCGCGCAGTTTGTGGTTGATTACTGGTTACCACAAGGCACACGTATTGAACGCACGAATCAGGAAGTGCGTGAAATTGATGCCTTTATCCGTAGCCTGCCGGAAGTTAAAAGCACCACAACACTGGTCGGTTCCGGTGGTTTGCGCTTTATGTTGGTCTATGGCGCAGAAGAGCCCAACAGCAGCTATGCGCAACTGTTAGTGGACGTGGATGATTGGAAGGTGATTGACTCGCTGATGCCAAAAATCCGCGCGCACATTGAGCAGTACTACCCTGATGCCATGCCAAAAGTGTGGAAATTCCAACTAGGCCCGGGCGGTGGTTCAAAAATTGAAGCCAAATTTAGCGGCCCTGACACCAAAATATTACGCCAGTTAGCGGAACAAGCACGTCAAATTTATCTCAATGATGGCGGCATGACAGCCATTAAAGATGATTGGCGGCAACCGGTAAAAGTCGTACAGCCTATTTGGGATGAAGCCAAAGCCAGACAGAGCGGCTTTAATGCTAGCGATTTGGATCGCGCAATAAGCCAGTACTTTAACGGCAATCGCATCGGCCAATATCAACATGGCGATAATCTGTTGCCGGTCATTGCGCGCCCTCCGGCCAGTGAGCGTGAACAGATTGAAGCGCTGTACAATGTCCGAATACAACCAGAAGGCAGCCGCGAAACCCTCGCCTTAAGCCAGTTTATTGTGCGCCTCGATCCTGTGTGGGAAAACGCGATTGTCCGGCGGGTTGATCGCTTCCCGACCATCAAAGTGCAAGGTGATCCAGCCACTGAACTGACCGGCGTGGTCTTCCAACGCGTAAAAACGGCTGTAGAAGCCATTCCGTTACCGCTGGGCTACAGCTTAAGCTGGGGGGGTGAATTTGGTGATTCATCAGAAGCTAATGCCGGCATCATGCAGATACTGCCGTTAGCCTTTGCGGCCATGGTCTTTACCGTTGTTGCGCTATTTAACGCCGTCCGTCAGCCGTTGATCATCTGGTTGATCGTACCGCTGGCAGTAATCGGTGTCAGCTTTGGCTTGGTGATCACCCAAACGCCGTTTGAGTTTATGGCGATACTCGCCTTCCTCAGTTTAGCGGGAATGCTGATTAAAAATGCGATAGTGCTAGTAGATCAAATCGATCTTGAGATCCGTGAGGGAAAACCGCGTTTACTGGCGGTTCTCGAATCATCCCGTTCACGGGTTCGTCCGGTAGCTATGGGCTCTATCACCACCATATTAGGTGTTGCCCCGCTATTGCTTGATCCATTTTTTAAATCAATGGCCATCACCATTATGTTTGGATTAAGTTTTGCAACGCTGCTGACACTGATCATTGTTCCGGTACTCTACACCGTGATGTTCCGTATCAGTAAAGATGAAATAGCGTAATCGCCCATAACAAAATAACCTTATTTGGTTCAGGCTTATAGCGTAATTATTGGCCGAAATAGTGAAAAGCGCACCGTATAAACGGTGCGCTTTTTTTTTACATCTATACTCATGTGACAACATGCATACATTATAAAATAGAGGTAAATAATGTACCTGACGGTCACAAAACGCTGGGCATTTATTGCTCTTATCCACATATCTAGCTCCGTTTATGCCGCCGAAATATCACCGCCGCTACGTAACAGCCACGCTTACATAGGGGGTCAGTTAGGTTGGGCACATGCACATAATGCCTGTAACGCCGACAATACCCGTTGTGATAACGAAGAAGTTGGCTGGGGTTTATATGGCGGTTATCAGCTAACTGATTGGTTTGGGTTAGAACTAGGCTATAACAATTTTGGTCATCCGAACTCTTCGTATGTTGGTGGTGAAGTAAAGAGTGATATTGAAACTTTTGATATCAGCAGCCTATTTCGCTATCACCTCTCCGACCGCTGGGATGCATACGCCCGTCTTGGCGCCGCCTACGAAAATGTAGATAAACGTTATGGCCCAACGGGCAGTGAGGTGAGTTTATCGCACAGTGGTTGGGGGCTATTAACCGGTCTCGGTGTCGAATATACCCTCGCATCAGCTTGGTCAGTTCGGGGTGAAATCAGCCGTAACAGCCATATCGGTGGCGATGAAACCTATCAGACTGATCACTACTTTACCGCATTGGGTATCAGCTATCACTTTGGTCAAGATGCGATCAGTGAACCCACTATAACCGCTCCCGAGGTGCTCCCGACACCAACGATCATCAACCTAAGTGCGCAAGCACTGTTTGCCTACAACTCAACTCAATTAATCCCTAATCCTGAACTAACCGCATTAGCCAGACAATTAGTACAAAACCCTCACTCAATAACGGTTATTGGGCATACAGATGACCGCGGATCACAACGTTACAACCAATCACTGTCCGAACAACGTGCCCATGCAGTAGCCGATTATCTCGCTAAACAGGGTGTCGCAAAAGAAGCGCTGTCTGTACAAGGCGTTGGAGAATTACAACCTACTGCCAGTAATACTACCGAAGAGGGAAGAGCACAAAACCGTCGGGTAGAAATACAGGTTTCATCTCAAAAATAAAGAATACAGATAAAAAAATAGGGTAACGAATTACCTAACAGAGGGAACAATCAATGAAACACTTATTGCGTCAATCGGTGCATTACTGTGCAATGGTATTTATCGCCGCCCTAATATCTATGCTCACAGCATGTGGTGGCGGAGGAGAGGATTTATTAGCCCCTCCTCCCGGTCAGGGCGGTGGTGGCGGTGGCGGAAATATACCGATTACTGAACGGCTGGAAATTACGCCGGTAACACAAATCTTACCTATTGGCGTAACAGAACAATACACGGCTATTGCTTATTACAGCGATGGCACACAAAAAAACGTCACCACACAAGTAGAATGGCGCAGTTCAGCCACTAATGTCGCCCCAATCCAATCGTTAAGCGGCAGCACTCCGGGGCTAGCAACCACACAAAGCTCTGGACAGACTCAAATTCAAGCAACATTAACAACCGCTGCAACTGCCACACAACCGGCTAAGCAGCTGCTGAGTAATATTGCATCACTCAATGTGTGGGATGCCACATTAGTTAATTTAACCATTCGACCAGTAACCGCATTAATCCCTGTCGGTAATACACAACAATATGATGCAAAAGTCTGTTACAGCAATAACTTATGCCTAGATACTGCTTCATTACCAGAAGGAGTAACACTACCATTAACATGGCAAAATATTGCAGGTAGTTCAATCGCTAGCATTGATAGCACAACAGGGCTGGCTAACGGCTTACAATCAGGACAAGCCACATTCTCTGCATCAATTGTATTACCTGATGGATCAACCATTACCAGTAATAACCAAGCTATATTAACAGTCTTTGATGCCACTCTTGCCAGTATTGTGATTAGCCCTATCAATACACTGATCCCTAAAGGGGGAATACAAGAGTATCAAGCAACCGGACAATACCAAACCAGCAACGGCACTATCGCACAAGATGTAACCCATCTGGTGACATGGAATTCATCAAATACCGCCATTGCCGACGTACCCAACTACTCGGTCGGAACAGTTTGTGCAAACTCGGGAACACGTTGTGCAATTACCCGCGGCTTAGCCGATGGTACAACCACTATTCATGCAACGCTAGGTTCTATAACCAGTAACCAAGCGACCTTACGGGTTGTTGATGCTAATTTACTCGCCATTGAAATTACACCCCCAACATGGGCAATGCCAATTGGAGGAACAAATCAGTATCGGGCTACCGGTATTTATAACAACAACCAGCGGTTCAATCTGACGAATGCCGTAGAATGGAAGACCAGTGTTACCAATCCCATTGTAGCCACAATCAACTCAGCAGGTGTTGCAACCGGAACAGCGGCTGGAGATATCAAAATATCAGCAACATTAACATTACCTGATGGCACGAGAGTCAACAGTAATACAGCCGATCTTAGCGTATGGGATGCAAATCTTGTCAGCCTGCGTATTGCGCCAGTATCTTGGGTTATGCCCGTTAGCGCAGAAAAACAGTTTGTGCTGTATGGCAGTTACAATAATGGTCAAGAGTATTTGCTATCCAGCACAGCTGCACAGAGTTGGGTTGCCGCCAACACAACCATTGCGGATATCACAAATACAGGGTTAGCCACTGGGTTATCGGTAGGTAATACCCAGCTCACTGCAACCGTATGGCAACCGCCGTACACATCAACTCCGGTGAGTAAAACGGCAGACTTAACTGTGTTTGACAATAGTTTGCTGAGTGTGAAAATAGAGCCACAAAACTGCATCACCCCAGTTAGTGGAACTAACTGTAATTTTTTTGTACTCGGACAATATGATGGCATTCAGAACCCACAACCTATTCCCAGCCAATACATTACCTGGAATTATGACAACACTATCGCCTCACTAAATTCAAATGGCCAAGCAGTAGGGTTACAATCAGGAATCACCGATATTAATGCCATCGTTTTACGACCAAGCGGTGAAACTATTAACTCAAGCAATACAGCACAATTAACGGTATTTGATGCAACCTTAGCCAGTATTGAAATAGCGCCAAACCAGCACACTATGTCAAGCATAGGTAGCACGAAACAGTACCAAGCGTTTGCACACTACAGCGGGATCTCCGACCCTATTAATATTACCTCTCTATCAGGCAAACAATTACAGTGGTCATCGAGCGGTGCCGCAACCACTATTGACCCTGCAACCGGTATTGCAACAGCCCAAAGTATTGGTGATTCCTTTATTACAGCCACACTGACTCTGCTAGATAACAGTGTCATCACACCAGATTTAGCCATCAATGATGATAGCGATGGGGATGGTAAAGGCGATGCCATCTTAAGAGTCATTGATATTGCCACTGCCTGTGAAGGTGTAAAAGGGCTCTTTGTTGAGGGTACTGGATGTTTTAGTCTTCCGCCAAAACCAGATTATCGTTATATCTGGTCTGCAGCCTCTGGTTATTGCCAAGGATTAACAACGGGGGGAGCAACATGGACTCTTCCGGATAATACTCAGTTAAAAGCTCTCGACGTTGCGTATACAAATACTGAGATCACGAATGCAGGTTGGGAAATCTATCAAAAGTATTGGTCATCCAGCCCAGACCCGCAAAATTCTGGCAAGCACTATTATTACAGTTTAAGTGATGGGACTAGCTCTTTAGTAACAGGTGACAGCTCTCAAGGAGTAACGTGCCTTAGTAACCTACCTTAACATCAATTAACAGCCTGTTTTTTTGATGTAAGCATATCCAGAAAAGCACCGAAACAGACTCAGGTATTACAAAATACTTAAGCTTGTTTCGGTGCTTTTTACTTTAAACATCAGAGTATGGCAACAAGCCTCAACCACTATGACAATCAAAAAAACAGGAAGAAACTACCGCGATAACCTTGTTATCCCTCTTCTATTACGATTGTGCCAACACCAGCATCCTTGGGAATAACAAGTTATTCTCTAGATGAATGTGCTGATGCAAATCAGCCTCAAACTCAGCCAATGTTGCCAAGCACACCCGCCATGTTGTACAGGCGTATTCTGGTGGCGTAAAGCCGTTGGTCATTTCACGCAGACTCGCCATGATTTCGCCTGCATCTTGATGTTCATGCTCCATCACCCGAATCGGATTACTGATATGGCCAAAACAGGTTTGCTCTTGCACACCGGAAACCAAATTCAACATAGCAGGAAATAAAATCTGCTCTTCTTTCATCAGATGTGGCAACAAGTCATCCATCAGCGCCCGAATAAAACCGGCAAAAGGAAGAATTTCGGCATACTTTTCACCGTGAGCCCGCACCATTTTTTGGCTGTATTCAAGCAACAGCGGCGCTGTGCGGCGAACATACCCGTGGTGAGTATTGACCAGATGCTCAATTAACTCAGGCGTGCTAAGCTCTGCTAACGTGGTATCTGCATTTCCACCCAGCTGCAATGCGCTTAGTTCGGCAACAACCTCAGCCGGATTTGCCTTGGCACGCTCACAAGCACTGGCCAGCGTTCGCCCACCCCCGCAACAAAAATCAATGCCAAAGCGGCTAAACACATGTGCATTACGAAAATCTTGGCTAACCAATTCACCCACTCGGCACGCTAACAAATTCATATTTTTCTCTACCACCCGAACAGATTACCTCACTCATTAAGTTGCATTTTAAATACAACTTAAAATTTATGCAAGACCGAAAGAAGATAAAAAAAAAGGCGCTCACGCCACAAAGCGTAAACGCCAAATCAACTTAACAGGGAGTAAATCAATACAAAATACGGGCGCGAATCGTTCCGTTAATCTGTTTCATCCGAACCAATGCCCGTTCAGCAAACTCAGTTTCCACATCAATAACTACATAGCCAATTTCAGGGGTTGTTTGCAGATATTGAGCCGCAATATTAATGCCCTCTTCGGCAAAAATTTGGTTTAGTTGCGTCAATACACCTGGGCGATTTTCGTGGATATGCAGCAAACGACGAGCACCACCGTGCCCCGGTAAAGAAGCTTCAGGGAAGTTGACTGCCGATAACGTTGAGCCGTTATCCGAGTACTTAATGAATTTACCAGCCACTTCAATACCAATATTCTCTTGCGCCTCTTGCGTTGATCCGCCGATATGCGGAGTCAAAATCACATTATCAAATTCACATAACGGTGATACAAAAGGCTCTTTATTGGTGGCAGGTTCAGTTGGATAAACATCAATTGCCGCGCCAGAGAGATGCTCACTTTTCAGTGCATCACACAATGCCGGAATATCAACCACCGTACCACGCGAAGCATTAATTAATATTGCACCACGCTTCATTTGCGCTAATTCAGCACTGCCAATCATGTCTTTGGTTGATCGCGTTTCCGGTACATGCAAACTCACTACATCACTCATATTTAGCAAGTCAGCAAGGCTAGCCACTTGCTCGGCATTCCCTAGCGGTAATTTATTTTCAATATCGTAAAAATAAACTTTCAAGCCTACCGATTCAGCCAGAATACCTAGCTGAGTACCAATATGGCCATAGCCAATAATACCGAGTTTTTTGCCGCGCGCTTCATATGAACCATCCGCGCTCTTATTCCATACTCCCCGATGCGCACGCGCATTGGCTTCAGGAATGCGGCGCAGTAGCAGCAAAATCTGCCCCAACACCATTTCAGCTACAGAGCGGGTATTTGAAAACGGCGCATTAAAAACCGGAATACCGCGGCGCTGGGCCGCACTTAAGTCAACTTGGTTGGTACCAATGCAAAAACAGCCTACCGCAACCAGTTTCTCAGCGGCCGCAAAAATATCTTCAGTGAGGTTAGTACGCGAACGTAACCCGACAAAATGGGCATCACGAATGGCTATTTTCAGCTCAGCATCACTCAATGCCCCCTTGTGATACTCAATATTGCTGTAACCCGCCGAACGTAACAGGTCTACTGCTTTTGGGTGAACGCCCTCTAACAGCAAGAATTTGATTCTATCCTTTTCCAGTGAAACCTTAGCCATGTTTCAATCCTTACATCAACCCTGAAGCAGACTCACTTTCCACTCAATGAGTGGTCATCCTTTAGTCAAAATAACAGAAATTAAGTAACGTAGGAAAGGAACAATTCGCAGGCAGAAAAGAAAAAATAGAAAATTTTTCAGGGGATTAACAGGACAAAAAAATAGCACCCTCACGTACTCAAAAAACAAAAGAGCGCTACTGCGCTCTTTTATATCAGATATTGCTGTAATAACGTATTTAGCTGACAGTTTTCACGCCATCAGCCGAACCTACCAGCACAACATCTGCCGGACGCTGAGCAAATAACCCGACCGTAACTACCCCGACAATATTGTTGATTTTATCTTCGAGCACTTTAGGCTCAACAATCGACATATTGTGTACATCAAGAATGATATTGCCGTTATCGGTTTTCACACCCTGACGATAAACCGGATCACCACCGAGTTTAACCAACTCACGAGCAACATAAGAACGTGCCATTGGGATCACTTCCACCGGAAGTGGAAAATTGCCCAAAACATGCACTTGCTTACTGGCATCAACGATACATACAAACTGCTTGGCAATAGCGGCGACAATTTTTTCACGCGTCAGAGCCGCACCGCCGCCTTTAATCATCTGCAAATTGGCATTGATTTCATCCGCACCATCAACATACACATCCAAACTGCCGACTTCATTGGCATCAAAAACATCAATGCCCAGTGAACGCAGTTTGGCGGTGCTAGCCTCAGAACTTGATACCGCACCTTTAATCTGCTCTTTCATTGTGCCAAGTGCATCAATGAAATGATTTACCGTTGACCCTGTACCTACACCAACAATGCTGCCCGGTTGTACGTACTCGAGTGCTGCCCAGCCTACTGCTTTCTTTAGCTCGTCTTGTGTCATCTCGCTATCCTCCGAGAGTGGGTATCCGACCATTATACCGCTATCAGCATGCTTACGCTGTATCTGTTCAACCAATTCAGTTCGAATACCCACGGCAGAGATATTGCTTATTTATTCAAGCTAAAAACCACGTCAACTTGATCGGTAAAATGCAGTGTCGGTTGCTGATAGCTTTGATTCACTTTGGCATTAGCGGCATCCGCATACGCAGCCATACGCAACATTGGTGGTACTGGCTGTGGCTGGGCACTGGTGTCGTAACGAATTTGCTCAACCTGACCAATTTTTACGCCAAACCCGTTCGCCACAGATGTAGCTTTACTAATGGCATCTTTAATCGCTGCTTCACGGGCTTTTAGCTGATAACTTTGTGGGTCGGAAACACCCATCTGAATACCCTGAATATCATTCAACCCGGCTTTTAATGCGCCATTTAGCAGATCATTGAGTTTGCTCAGATCCATCACTTTTACATCAACATGGCGAATGGCGCGGTAACCGATCAGTGTCGGGGCTTTATCCTGCACATACTGGTATTCCGGCTGAGTTATCAGGTTTGCAGCATTAATATCTTTTACTGCTACCCCATTTTTTTCTAGAAATGCCATGTAATCACTGACGCGTGTATCAACCTGTGTTTTTGCATCAGCGGCAGTTTTAGCACTTTGATTCACTTCGATAGAGAGGGTTGCCATATTCGGTACGGCATCAACGCTACCGTTTCCGGTCGTCGCCAAAGTAGGAACAGGCGCTAATGCTGTGGCTACTTCAGCCGCTTGTGTCGCAGGTAGCATAGTTGATGCCATTGATACACCTGGCGCAACAGCCAATATCACGGCCATCGTTAAGACTTTTAAGTTCATGACAACTCCTTAGTACACTTTAGCCTGCATGAGTGCAGCCTTTTGCTGATATCCAGTATGGTAAGTTACCCTGCCGCTTTCAAGAGCCTGTTAGCCCGCAGACATATTTAGCAATGAATGATAAGGGTCAAACATAATCAAGGCAGGATAAGCCCACCATCAACCAAATATTCCGTTTTTTTCAATAAAAAACCCCAATTAAGGGGCTTTTGAATCTCAGGATCACACCGTCTTATCAGTGTGATCACTCACACCAAGGTTATCTTTACGCTGCTGATCACTGCAACATCTGTTCAATATCATCGCCATTTAAGTGGCGGACATCTTTACCTTTGACAAAGTAGAAGATGTATTCACAGATGTTCTGGCAACGATCACCGATACGTTCAATGGCCCGCGCACACCACATAGCAGTAAGCACATTTGGAATCGAACGTGGATCTTCCATCATATAGGTCATCAGCTGGCGGATAATTCCTTCGTACTCTTTATCCACCTTGCGATCTTCACGGTATACGCGAATCGCCGCATCCACATCCATCCGGGCAAATGCATCGAGTACATCATGCAGCATTTGTACCGTATGGCTACCGAGTGATTCCAAGCTAACTAGCAGTGGCTGATGCTGGCTGGTAAAGTTTTCCAGCGCCGTTTTAGCTATCCGCTCGGCAACATCACCGATGCGCTCCAGTTCTGCGATGGTTTTGATGATCGCCATCACCAAACGCAGATCGCTCGCGGTCGGCTGACGCTTGGCAATGATCCGCACACAAGCTTCATCGATAGAGACTTCCAGCATGTTGACCTTGGCATCATCTTGAATCACCCGACGGGCCAAATTCTCATCACGATCGTGCATTGCGCGAATCGCATCTGTCAGTTGTTGTTCAACCAAGCCGCCCATACTCATGACCTGAGTACGGATGCTCTCCAGTTCGGTATTAAACTGGCCGGAAATGTGTTTATTTAATTGCATATTGTCCATATCAGCACCCATCCATTAACCATAACGACCAGTAATATAGTCTTCGGTTTTCTTTTTCTTCGGGGTTGTAAACAGGGTATTGGTATCGGAATACTCAATTAACTCGCCCATATACATAAACGCCGTCTGATCGGATACGCGAGCTGCCTGTTGCATGTTGTGGGTTACAATCACCACAGTGTACTTGTTCTTCAGCTCGTTGATCAGCTCTTCAATGGTTAATGTTGATATCGGATCCAGTGCCGAGGTCGGCTCATCGAGCAAAAGCACTTCCGGTTCAATCGCAATGGCACGAGCAATCACCAAACGCTGTTGCTGCCCACCTGATAGACCAAAGGCATTTTCATGTAACCGATCTTTCACTTCATCCCAGATAGCTGCACCACGCAGTGAGCGCTCTACGGCATCGTCCAAGGTACGGCGATCTTTTACCCCTTGCAGACGCAAGCCATACACGACGTTTTCATAAATCGATTTTGGAAACGGGTTTGGCCGCTGAAATACCATACCTACGCGGCGACGCAGGGCTGCTACATCAACCGAATTATCATAAATATTCTGGCCGTGCAGTAAGATCTCACCGTCAACCCGGCAGCTATCAACCAGATCATTCATCCGGTTGATGCTGCGCAGTAAGGTTGATTTACCACACCCTGACGGGCCGATAAATGCAGTAACTTGCCCTTTCGGGATCTTCATGTTGACGTTAAACAACGCCTGCTTTGTCCCGTAAAACAGATCTAAGTTTTTCACCTCCAGCGCGGTTTGTTCGGCCGTCAGGTTTTCCAAATCCAACGTCTGAGCGTCTGCTGCATCAGCATTAATCGTAATCATTGCTATTTCCTGTCAATACTGCCTATCACCGGCTGGTTAAATATCCATTGAACGGTATTTTTCACGTAAATGGTTGCGGATGCCAATTGCGGTCAGGTTCAAACCCACAATCACGGTCACCAGCAGGAACGAGGTTGCGAACACCAGAGGGCGAGCCGCTTCAACGTTCGGGCTTTGGAAGCCAACATCATAAATATGGAAGCCTAAGTGCATGAATTTACGATCAACATGCACATATGGGAAGTTAAGATCAACCGGCAAGGTCGGTGCTAACTTCACCACGCCCACCAGCATTAACGGGGCAGTTTCACCCGCTGCGCGCGCAACGGCCAAAATCAATCCAGTCATAATTGCTGGGCTGGCCATAGGGATCACAATCCGCCACAAAGTTTCAGCTTTGGTAGCCCCTAGCGCCAGTGAACCTTGACGTACCGCACTAGGAATTCGTGATAGCCCCTCTTCGGTTGATACGATAACTACCGGCAGAGTCAAAATCGCCAGTGTAATGGCTGACCACAAGACCCCCGGCGTACCAAAGGTTGGGTTTGGCAGCGCTTCTGGATAGAACAATTTATCGATATTGCCGCCAATCATGTAGACAAAAAAGCCTAACCCAAATACGCCGTAGACAATGGAAGGCACACCCGCAAGGTTAATCACCGCAATACGGATCATCTTGGTGACCACGTTTTTACTGGCATATTCATGCAGGTAAATCGCGGCAACCACCCCCAGTGGCGTCACCAAAATTGACATCAGCAGCACCATAAACACCGTACCAAAAATGGCTGGGAATACGCCGCCTTCGGTATTGGCTTCGCGCGGGTCTTCTGTCAGGAATTTCCAGACCTGATGAAACCAGTGCCCGACTTTTGCAACACCGTGCATGTCATTCGGGTAATACGCATCGACTACATTTGACATCGGAATGCTGACAATCTCACCACGCATATCACGCACGAGCAGCGCATCGCGATCGGTTTGATCACGCAGGCTCATCAGTTGCTTTTCAAGTACCGCATACTGGCGGTTAAAGCCTTCCCGATCGGCGGCGATTTGCGCTTCTTCTTTTTCGTTGGTCGTGCCATTAAGCTGCAAGCGGCGCTCTTTCATGCGCAGCTTTTCAAGCCCGTAGTTAATTGCGCCAATCTCAACTTTTTGCAGACGCTCTATCTGATCATCAAGCTCAAGCACCCGACTCAAACGGCGCTGCATTTCACTTTTCAGATCAGAGGCAACCAGCGGCTGACCATGTTCTGTCATACCGGTCAGAAAACCGTAAAAATTCCCGTTTTTGGTACGTTCAACCACCATCACGCCCTCAGGAACAGTGCGTTTGGTGATTTCGGTATCAAGCAGTGTACGGAAATCAAGATTAACGTACTCACGGTTTCCGGTTTTGATCAGATAACGTGGGATATCAGTCTCTTCACTGCCATACAGGTCAACGTTATTGGCCAGTAAGCGTTCACGTGGAACCAACTCTTTACCGTGTATTTCACCGATAACCTGTTCAATACCCTGCGGCGTTTTTGTCTCAAACTGATACACAGTGTGCGGCCAGAAATAGACTAAACCGCGCGCACCAATTAGCACCAACAGCCCAATCACTGCAATCAGGCTTAAGGAGACGGCTCCCGCCGTCATCCAGATCCAAGGAGTTCCTGATTTAAACCACTTATTCATCACTCTTCCCTTACAGCGAGCTGTACTTATCGCGTAAACGCTGACGGATATATTCGGCTATGGTGTTGAACACAAACGTAAAGACAAACAGAACAAAGGCGGTCAAGAACAGCACCCGATAGTGCGTACTGGCCACTTCTGCTTCCGGCATCTCAACGGCAATGTTCGCTGCCAGCGTGCGCAGCCCTTGGAACAAACTCCAATCGAGAATCGGTGTATTCCCTGTCGCCATCAATACGATCATAGTTTCACCCACGGCACGGCCAAGCCCGATCATCACCGCAGAGAAGATCCCCGGGCTAGCAGTCAGTAACACCACCCGAGTCAGGGTTTGCCATGGGGTTGCCCCGAGTGCCAGTGAGCCGTTGGTTAAATTACGCGGCACACTGAAAATCGCATCTTCGGCAATCGAGAAAATACTTGGGATAACCGCAAAACCCATCGCAATACCGACAACCAGCGCATTACGCTGATCGAACGTAAAGCCAAGCTCATTGCTGAGGAAATTACGAATATCGCCGCCAAAAAAGGTGTGATCGATAACCGGACTCAGGCTAAACGAGGCATACGCCACCAGTAAAATTACCGGTATCAGAATGAGTGCATCCCAGCCTTCACGCATATGATGACGTAAACGATCCGGAATTTTGCCCCACAAAAATGCTGTCAGCAAAATCGAGAGCGGTAACGCAATCAGGAAAGTAGCAACACCCGTTAAATACTGTTCGAGTACCGGAGCCAGCCACAAACCAGCCAAAAAGCCCAAAATAACGGTCGGCAATGCCCCCATAATTTCCAGCGTTGGCTTGATGATCTTGCGCATACCTGCCGACATAAAGTAAGCGGTATAAATCGCGCCCGACAGAGCCAGTGGCACGGCAAACAACATCGCATAAAATGCCGCTTTTAACGTACCAAACGAAATAGGAACAAGGCTAAGTTTTGACTCAAAGTCATCACTGGCAGAGGTGGATTGCCACACATATTGCGGCTCACGGTAACCTTCATACCAAACCTTATTCCACAGCGCACTCCAGCTCACTTCCGGGTGTTCGTTGTGTACATCAAACAGTGCCCAGTTACCCTCTTCTTCCAGCAGCATACCGTTTGCCCGTGACGAAATGGTCAACGCATACGGCTTTTTATCCAGCAATTTTTCCTGAAATAAGCGGTTTTCACTGGTGGTGTAATACAGCCCAACATCACCATTGTTATGCAGCGTAGCAAAGCCTCGGCGGAAATATTCCGGCTGAATTTTTTGTACACCCGCACTGCCGGTTGCCAGTTCGCGAATTTTGGTCAGTACTGGACCTTTACCGGTATTAACATCAAACCATTGGGTGATCTTACCGTCATCACTGGCGACCAATAATGAGCTACCACCGGCCATGAGCGATAGCTGAGTCGGCGTCGCCTCTGTGGTTAATACCGCCACTTCACGGAGTTCTGGGCTATCGCCACGCAGATCATAGATATACAGCTGCTTGGCCGATAACACATACAAGAAGCGGCCATTCGGAGTAATCAGCAGATCACTGACTTGCTTGGGCAGATCAGGTACGGTTGTCACATCCCCTTTCCACTCAATATCACCGCTCATCATGTTCTCTTGTGCTTCGTATTTACCGAATAACAAGCGATGATCGGCGGTTAAACCAGCCAGTTCAGCGGATTCATCTTGTGTACTAATGGCTAAACGCACTAACGGCTGCTTTTGGCTATCCAGCAGCAGTGGAGTTTCGCCCAGCGGAAACTTCAGTTTCGGGCTGGTATGACGCAGGTTATCCTCACCAAAGATAGATGAGAACTGCGGCTGAAACACCGTTACCGAACCATCCGCATTACCTAGCGCATAAACCCCTACACTGGGTATTGTTTTTGCAACAGAAGAGACATTCTGGCTCAGCTGCTGCTTTAACAGCACCGTACCGGGCTTATCAGCACGATCACCGACTAACTGAATGTAGGTGATCTCACCGTCTTGTGTTAGCCGGTAGCCCGCTTCACTACGCTCATCAAGACCGAGTAAAATAGCGGGTTTATGTGTATCAATTGCGATCTGCTGCTGTTTAACCACAGAAGCGGATTTAAATAGCGGTAAAATAATGTAAAGCAGGTAAAAAAAGATCAGCATTAAGGCAACTAAGACCAACATCCCGCCACCGGTAACACCGTATTTTGCAAGCTTATCTTTGAGCGCTCTGCTTTTGCTTCCCTTTAAAGAAAGACTGACTACGTCAACCATGAGTATTCCCATTGACTACATGATAGTTACGGATTGTATGTCGTTTATATTACAAACATGTGACAACTCACATCTGTAGACTTACTCAGACTAATGTGTTGATATTAAGACAATATTCTATATTTCTTATCATAGAACTTACGGTTGTTAATTTACGAGAAAACAGGGTATTACTGCGGGTAAATAGCAACACGTTGCATGGATGATTTAAGGACACAGTATGAGTCTGGAAAAGTTGTATATTGAAAAAGAGCTCAGTTGGCTGTCTTTCAACGAGCGGGTGCTACAAGAAGCGGCGGATAAAACCAACCCGCTGATTGAGCGAGTGCGTTTTTTAGGTATTTATTCCAATAACTTGGATGAATTTTATAAAGTTCGCTTTGCTGATGTAAAGCGCCGTATTCTGATCAATGAAGAGCAGGGAACGGAAGCCAGTGCCCGCCACTTACTGAAAAAAATCCAGTCTCGTGTTCTACGAATGAATCAAGATTTTGACTCTCTTTATAACGAATTGTTATTAGAGATGGCGCGTAACCAGATTTTTCTGGTCAATGAACGCCAGATTGCCGACAGCCAGAAAAACTGGTTGAAAGAGTATTTTCGGCAGAATGTATTACAGTTCATTACCCCGACGATGCTTTCATCACAAGTTGATCTGGTTCAGTTTTTAAAAGATGACTATACCTATTTGGTTGTCGAAATGCGTAAAGAGTCAGACACGCAATATGTGCTGATTGAGATCCCCGCGAATCGTTTACCGCGCTTTATTACGTTACCGCAAGAGAAACCACGCCGACGCAAGACCATAATTTTACTCGATAATGTGATCCGTTTTTGTCTTGATGATATTTTCCGCGGATTTTTTGAGTACGACTCACTCACCGCATACTCAATGAAAATGACGCGTGATGCCGAGTACGATTTAGTCAATGAGCTTGAATCAAGCCTACTTGAGCAGATGTCATTTAGTTTAAAACAGCGCTTAACTGCTGAGCCGGTACGTTTCGTCTATCAGCGCGATATGCCGGATGAACTGGTCGATTACTTGAAAGAAAAGCTGGGTATTTCCTCTTACGATTCGATCATTCCGGGTGGCCGCTACCATAACTTTAAAGATTTCATCGGTTTCCCTAACGTAGGCAAACCTTCATTGGTGAATAAGCTGATGCCACCGCTTGAGCAGTCAATTTTCCTGCGCCACGATACGGCTTTTGATGCCATCAAAGAGCGGGATATTCTGCTGTATTACCCTTATCACACATTTAATCACTTTACTGAGTTGTTGCGGCAAGCCTCTTTTGATCCGAACGTGGTTTCAATCAAAATCAATATTTATCGGGTAGCGAAAGACTCGCGCATTATTGATTCGATGATCCATGCCGCCAATAACGGTAAAAAAGTGACGGTAGTGGTTGAGTTGCAAGCCCGTTTTGATGAAGAGGCAAATATTCACTGGGCAAAACAGCTCACTGAGGCCGGCGTGCATGTGATTTTCTCTATCCCTGGATTAAAAATTCACTCAAAACTCTGCCTGATTACCCGCCGTGAAGGCGAGGTGTACGAGCGCTATGCACACGTAGGTACGGGCAATTTCCATGAGAAAACTGCACGTTTATACACTGACTTCACCCTGCTGACGCGTGATCCACGCATCACCAATGAAGTTCGGCGGGTATTTAACTTTATTGAGAACCCTTACCGCCCAGTCACCTTCGAACACCTGATTGTATCACCACAAAATTCGCGCAAAATGTTGTATAAATTGATCGATCAGGAAATTTTGCATGCACAAAGCGGGCAAAAATCAGGGATCTCTCTTAAGATCAATAATCTGGTGGATAAAGGGCTGATTGATCGCCTGTATGCTGCTTCAAATGCGGGCGTTACCGTACGGCTGCTAATACGTGGTATGTGCTCATTGGTACCGGGGCTAAAAGATGTTAGTGAAAATATTCACATCACCAGTATTCTCGACCGCTATCTAGAGCACCCGCGGGTATATGCATTTGAAAATGCCGGCGATACCTTGGTGTATATCTCTTCCGCCGACTGGATGACGCGCAACATTGATTATCGTATTGAAGTGGGCACCCCTATTTTAGATGCCGAACTGAAAAAGCAGGTATTAGATATTCTTAATCTGCAATTTAATGACACAGTCAAAGCACGGATCATCGATAAAGAGCTGAGTAACCGTTATGTACCGCGTGGTAATAAACGTAAATTACAATCTCAGCTGGCTATCTATGATTATTTTAAGGGCGTGGAACTACGCGAACAGCAGGCCGAAAACGATGCCAATCACCACACTATCAGCCACAACTGAGAACAAACCCAAAGAGATTGCGGCCATTGATTTAGGATCAAACAGTTTTCATATGGTGGTCGCTCGGGTTGTTGATGGATCTCTTCAGATCTTATCACGCATTAAACAGCGGGTGCATTTAGCCGACGGATTAGACAGTAATGATCACCTCAGCCAAGAAGCCATTGATCGAGGTATTGCCTGTTTAGCGATGTTCGCTGAACGCTTACAAGGTTTTGATGAAGATAACGTACGTATTGTGGCAACACATACGCTGCGCCGTGCCGCCAATGTTGAGGATTTTCTGACGCAGGCTGAAGCCGTACTGCCCTTTCCTATTGAAATTATCGCCGGTCAAGAAGAGGCACGTTTAATCTATTTAGGTGTTGCCCATACCCAGCCGGAAACCGGACGCCGTTTGGTGGTAGACATTGGCGGCGGCTCTACTGAAATGGTTATCGGTGAAGGGTTTACGCCGATATTTGCTGAAAGCCGCCAGATGGGCTGCGTCAGTTTTGCTCAGCGTTTTTTCCCCAACGGTAAAATTTCGGCTACCGAATTTAAAAAAGCCTGTGTGGCGGCACAACAAAAGCTCGAAAACCTGAGCTGGCAATATCGCCAGTTAAACTGGGATTTTGCACTTGGCTCTTCAGGTTCGATCAAAGCTGTGCATGAAGTGATTATTGCAATGGGCGATAAAGACGGCCGTATTTCGCGTGAGCGCTTAACCCGTATTGTCGATAAAGTGCTGGAATTTCCAGATATGGATTCGCTGAAACTGGCCGGTTTGTCAGAAGATCGGCAATCAGTTTTCGTGCCCGGCTTGGCGATTTTATGCGGAATTTTTGATGAGCTGAAAATTAGTGAAATGCGCTTTTCTGATGGAGCATTACGTGAAGGCGTGATGTATGAGATGGAGGAGCGGTTTCGCTTTGAAGATATTCGGGTTCGCACCGCACTAAGCCTTGCCGAGCGTTATAAAATTGACCGCGATCAGGCTGGCCGTGTGCGCGATACGGCAATGAACTTGTATCATCAGTGGCTGTTTGCTAACGCGGATGCTGCCAACCCGAAACTTGAAATTCTGCTCGGCTGGGCAGCATTGCTGCATGAAATAGGGTTAAGTATTAATGACAGCGGTATTCACCGCCACTCAGCCTATATTCTACAACACACCAATTTACCCGGCTTTAACCAAGAGCAACAAAACCTACTGGCTACGCTGGCACGTTATCAGCGTAAAGCATTAAAACTTGAGGTGATGCCCTCATTTGCTCTGTTTAAGAAAAAATCACTCTACCCGTTGATTCGGATTTTGCGCCTGAGTGTGCTGCTTAATAAGCAGCGTCAGGCCACTAATCCACCGGCATTTGCACGGTTATCAACGCAAGATCACGATTGGGAACTCAGTTTACCGGCACAATATCTTCAGCAAAATATGCTGGTACAGGCCGACCTTGAGATAGAGCAACAGTATTTACAGGATATAGGCTGGTCATTGACACTGTCTGAAGCGCCGCTGGCGGAATAACCTCCCTAAGCGCATCTATAAGACCAAGGATGAAACATGCAACAACTTCAACTAGCGGCCAATGGGCCGCTTTTTTCCCGCATGGTGATGGGCTACTGGCGTTTAATGGAGTGGGGTTTTAGTGCTCAGCAAACGGCCACCTTTATTCAGCAGCACCTTGATCTGGGCATCACAGCTACCGATCATGCAGATATCTATGGCGGTTATCAGTGTGAACAAGCATTTGGCGATGCGCTGCGTTTACAGCCCTCATTACGACAACATATTCAGATTGTCAGCAAATGTGGAATAGCATTAACCGCTCGCCCTGAGTATGCGTTGAACCACTATATTACCGATGCCGCTCATATTATCGCCTCGGCTGAGCGTTCGCTGCGTAATTTGCACACCGATTATCTGGATCTGCTGTTGATCCACCGCCCCGATCCGCTGATGGATGCCGATGAGGTAGCTCAAGCATTTACCTCTTTGCGTAAGAGTGGCAAAGTGCGTCATGTGGGTGTATCAAATTTTACCGCTCAGCAGTTCTCGTTACTGCAAAGCCGGCTGGATTTTCCGCTAGTCACCAATCAAGTCGAGATTTCACCGCTGTATCAAGATTTGCTGCTCGATGGCACGCTAGATCTGTGTCAGGAAAAACGTATCCACCCGATGGCTTGGTCGTGCTTGGGGGGTGGGCGTCTGTTTACCGATCCGGCATACCAACCGTTGCGTGATGAACTTGAGGTTATCCGCAGCGAAGTAGGAGCAATCAGTATCGAACAAGTGGTCTATGCATGGATTTTAGCCCTGCCAAGCCAACCGTTACCGATTATCGGGTCTGGTAAAATTGACCGTGTTACCCATGCCAGCCAAGCAGCTGATTACACGCTAAGCCGTCAGCAGTGGTTTCGTATTCGCAGAGCCGCGCTCGGTTACGATGTTCCGTAGTGCAAGATTATTGCTAACCTTAGCAAAACAGATAAAACGAGCGTTAAAGAGGCATTGATTTTAGTTTTCAAGCTTCGAGTTTTAGGCTTCGGATTTCCAGCAGGAAAAGATACGGGTTAAATAAAAAGGCCATCTCAAAAAAGATGGCCTTTTTTTGTTACTTATCGCCGAGAGCAAAAACAGAGCCTATCGGCTTGTGCTAACAACATGAGCTAACCACATGTAGCTACGCCGTTACTTCACTATTATTTGACGCCTAGCGTTTCCAGATCTTTTGCGATAACTTTTGCCGGAACAGGGATATAACCGTCTTTTTCAACCAACTCTTGACCTTGCTTAGATAGAACCATTTTCAGGAACTCGGCTGTCATTGGGTCAAGTGGTTTGTTCGGGTGCTTGTTCACGTAGATATACAGGTAACGTGATAACGGATATGTACCGTCAATGGCGTTAGCTTCGGTAGGCTCTACGTAAGCAGTGCCTTTCTCAGCCAGCGGCAACGCACGCACGCCTGAGGTTTTATAACCAATACCGGTATAGCCGATGCTGTTAAGTGATGCACCAACAGACTGCACGACGGATGCTGAACCCGGTTGTTCGTTCACGTTGCTGCGGAAATCACCTTTACACAATGCGTGATCTTTAAAGTAACCGTATGTACCCGATACAGAGTTACGGCCATACAGTTGGATATCTTTATTAGCCAGCTCGCCGGTAACACCTAACTGGCCCCAACGAGTCACCGGCTCATTTGCTCCACATTTCAGTGTGGTGGAGTAAATAGCGTCGAGTTGTTCAAAGTTCAACCCTTTGATTGGGTTATCTTTATTAACAAAGACGGCCAAGGCATCAATAGCAACCGGAATACCTATCGGTTGATAGCCAAATTTTTTCTCAAAGGCTTCGATCTCTTTGCCTTTCATCTTGCGGCTCATTGGGCCTAATTGCGCAGTACCTTCAGTTAACGCCGGAGGCGCAGTTGAAGAACCGGCAGCCTGCACCTGAATGTTTACGTTCGCATACTCACGCTTAAACTGCTCAGCCCACAAAGTCATCAGGTTAGCCAGCGTGTCAGAACCGACAGAAGACAGGTTGCCTGAAACACCGCTTACTTTTTTATAATCGGCCAGATTACTGTCTACCGCAGCATAAGTGCTGCTGGCAAACGAGGCAACCAAGGTAAAACTTAAGGCGCTGACAAGTGCTTTCAATTTCATTTTAAACTCTCCATAAAACGGTCCTTCGTAGAAGTCGGGGCTAGTATCCTGCGAACTGATGACAGTTTTATCTCTTAAAAGTGACAGTTAAATGACATTCGATTATTTATTTGTCTATTTTCTATTTTTCATCTACCCACTAGGCTAATTTGTGCACAACACCGCTATCCAATCCCACCAAATAAATAGATACAATGCGAATCAACGCATTAAGTGTTGTGTTTTGCCCCTTGTGCTGCCCCTAATACAGGCTCACTCTGAACCAAGAGTGACTGAGGAATCACAAACGAGAACTGGCTGCCGATACCGAGCGTGCTTTGAATATCCAACCGGCTATCATGATGAATAAGTGCATGTTTAACAATGGCCAACCCCAACCCGCTGCCGCCGGTTTTACGTGATCGCGCTTTATCCACCCGATAAAAACGCTCGGTTAAGCGGCCAAGATGGTTAGCCGGAATACCCGGGCCATTATCTTTAACTTCAAAACAGGCTCCGGTTGGGCTTTTATACCAGCGAACATGGATTTGTGTCCCTTCGGGAGTATGGTTGATCGCGTTATACACCAGATTAGAGACCGCGCTGCGCAGTTGCTCTGCATCCCCGTAAACCTGTAACTGATGATCGATATCAAAACTCACCGTATGTTCTTGGCTTAATCCGATAGCATCGTGCTCGAGCAAATCCAACATGGCCGGAATATTTACCGGTTCATTGAGGTTAATTTCCGGCGCAGCTTCAATACGGGAAAGGGTTAAGATTTGCTCAACCAGTGCTTCCATGCGTTTAGTCTGTTCGAGCATGGTTTTATGGGCTTTAGCCCAGAGTTCGGGATCGGTATCGTCATCATCGAGCATTTCGAGATAACCTTGTAATACGGTCAGCGGCGTGCGCAATTCGTGGCTGACATTAGCAAAAAAGTTTCGCCGCATGCCCTCTAGCTGGCGCATTTTTGTAATATCACGGGCAGAGATCAAAAACTGCCCTTCGCTGTAAGGCATAACGCGCAATTCAACATACCGATCATGATTGGCCGGCGATGCAATCACCAAGGGTTTACTGAAGTTTTTCGTGTGCAAATAAGCAGAGAAATCGGGGCTACGAACCAGATTTAAAATATGTTGCCCGCTGTCTTCCGGCCAGCGAAAACCCAAAATATGCTGCGCCAGTTTATTACACCAAAAAATACTGCCATCTTCAGTACATACCACCACAGCATCGGGCAGTGATTCTGCACCACTGCGAAAGCGGCGGATGAGTGTCGCCAGTTCACGGCGGCGGCGGCGATTACGCTGTTGTAAACGGTAAATACCGTTAAACAGTGGCCCCCAGCTGCCTCTTCCTGTCGGCGGAGTCATGCTTTTATCCACCCATAACCAGCTCGATAATTTAAGCTGATTGTAGAAGTGCCAAAGCAAAGCGGTAACTGACGCTATTATCATTAATAGCAACGCATGCCCGAATATCAGGCTTGCAATGAGTGCGGGGATATAAAAAAACGCCAACTCTTTTGCCAGCGTTTTCCATGACAAACGCTCAACCATGTTCTACTCCATACCTCGGCACTCATATTCTCAACGATGATTTTAGGTATTAATAACGGGATGAGAATCGGTAGCCTGACCCTCTGACCGTTTGCACTAAACGATCGTGCCCTGAGCACTCTAATGCTTTGCGTAAGCGCCGAATGTGCACATCAACGGTACGATCTTCGACATAAACATTGGTGCCCCACACGTTATCGAGTAGCTGTTCACGGCTATAAACACGCTCTTGGTGAGTCATAAAAAAGTGCAATAATTTGAACTCTGTCGGCCCCATATCAAGCGGTTGCTCGCCGGAGGTGACTCGGTGAGAGATAGGATCGAGCTTTAAGCCTTGTACATCAATCACATCTTCAACCAAGGTTGGCGATATGCGACGCATCACCGCTTTTATACGCGCCACCAGCTCTTTCGGGGAGAACGGTTTGGTGATGTAGTCATCAGCCCCCACTTCTAGGCCGCGAACGCGGTCTTCTTCCTCACCACGCGCGGTAAGCATTACCACCGGAATATTACGCGTGATCTCTTCCCGTTTAAGGTGCTTGATCAGTTGAATACCCGTTCCCCCTGGCAGCATCCAATCGAGTAAGATCAGATCAGGGTAAGGTTCAGCCATTTTGTTGATAGCCGCTTGATAATCTTCAGCTTCTACCGGCTCATAACCTTTTTGTTCCAACACAAAACATAACATGTCGCGGATTGGTGCTTCGTCTTCAACGACGAGAATTCGCCTTGCCATAACGATTCCTGTTTAAGTATTCTCTCCTGAGATCCTGCGGCATTATGGGTCATTTTTATGACAGTTACGTTAACGTTGCTGCCAACCCATCAGTTTTCCGCATTTATTGCTCACATAAAACAGAGCATACTGTTTTAGATGAGCATTATGATCTGTTTTTTTAACACTCAACTAGCGGGCTAAAATACGGATCTGGCTGCGCCCCCCACCGACACTTTCTACCGCGATGCGTGTTCCTATGCGTTCTACCAATGTGGTAACATGTGAGATCACCCCAATCTGACGGCCTTCTGCTTGTAACGCATCAAGGCACGAGAGTGCCTGCTCTAAGCTGTCGGGATCAAGCGTACCAAATCCTTCATCAATAAACAGCGTACCCAAACGGCGCGTATCAGCACACAATGAGGCTAATGCAAGCGCCAGCGCCAGTGAGAACAAGAAAGTCTCACCGCCGGATAAAGATTCAACTGCGCGCACTTCATCTCCCATATCATGATCGATAACCTGTAATGATAAGGTGCTATCGGGCACCCGCATTAATTCATAGCGCGGAGCAAGATCGCACAGATGTTCATTTGCAGCCAGTAACAGATGTTCGAGTGTCAGGCCTTGTGCGAAAGTACGGAATTTATTACCGCTGGCCGAGCCGATAAGATCATTTAACTGCAACCAACGTTCAGTTTGCACTTGCTGCTCAATGATTTGCTGTTGCAGCCCTCCGGCGCGCAGGGCGGCTTCTTCAGCCTGATGCAGTGTGGTCTTGAGTGTAAATAACTGATCGCGATACTGTTGTAATTGCTGCTGCACATGAGCAAACAGTGCAGTAGGCTCAATATTGGCGGCCACTGCCCATTCGGATAACGTGCGCTGTGCCTGCGCTGCGCGCGGTTGTAGCGCCAGCAACTGTGTTTGCCGCTCGTGTAAACGGGTAAAGGCATCATTGTATGCTTTTTCATACGCTTGCAGCGCTGCACGTTCACTCTGTAACCACGCAGGATCACGCTCTAACCATGCCAACAATACAGCTTCAGTGCATGCATACTGTTGCTGAACATCCTGCCATGCAGCCAGTGACTGCTGATACAACGCTAGCGCATGCTGCTGCTGTTTTTGCAAGGTTTGTAGGGTTGCTTTATCTGCCGCCTCTTTTTGCTGTAATACCTGATGCTGGCGCTGAAGCTGTTGATACTGTTTTTCTGCTTCATTACGCGCAGTTTTAGCCTGTAGTTCAATCATCGCCAGAGGGCTATTCCCCAGCAATTGAGATCGCGCGATTTTATGCTGCTGATGTTGCTGCTGAAGCTGCGCTTTTTGCTGTTGCAACTCACTATATTGTTGCTGACGCTGCTGAAGCACTGCAGCAAGCTCTGCGCATTGAGGTTCAAGTTCACGCAAACTGGCCAGTAAATGCTCTTGCTGATTTTTTTGTTGGATATACTGCTCGGTTTGCTGTTGCAACATGTGCAGTTGCTGCTGGGCATGTGGTTGAGTTATCCAGCTTAACCACTGTGCATGACCAAACTGCTCACTGATACTGATTGCTCGCTGCTGTTGCTGCTGTTGTTCATGAGCAATTTTTTCATCAAGATGCGTTTTCTGATCGTGAATCAGGGCTATCTCTTGCTGCAAACGGGCTAGAGTTTGCTGCTCTTTACTCAGCTGCAGACTCAGTTGCAGGCGCTGCTGCTGTAGTTGTTCTTGCTTTTGCTGAGCGCTTTGCAAACGCCGCAACTGCAGCTCACTCTCTTGCATTTGCTTTTTCAGATGAAGATGTTGTAGCTCAAGCGCCTGATTCCAGGCTGCCACAATCTGTGTACGCTCAAGATCGGCCCACGCCAGTGCAATATCCGGTTCGGCCATGCTTTGTGCGGCAGTGTGGAGCTCACGGCTGTACTCTTCCCGCTGAGTTAGCCATTGTGTTAGCTGGCGTTGCTGCTGAGGTTGCTGCAGCGCGTTTTGTTGCAGCCAATGGCGCTGGGTTTGCAGCTCGGTTTCGGTTTTGCGCAGTTGAGTTTCCAGCTCACGCAGGCGCTGTTGCTGTAATGACAACAAACTCTGCATTTGCGGCGCAGCGGCCTGATAGGGGTGATCAGTTGCGCCGCACAACGGGCAGGGTTGGCCACTTTTCAGTTGCGGACGGAATGCATCTAACTCTACGGTAGTGCGCATCTGCTCAAGAGTATATTGTGCTTCACTATGCTGGGTGCGCAGCTGGACATGCTGCTGCTCATACTCTGCGATACTCTGCTGGGTTAGCGCAATTTGCTGCTGATTATCGCGCTGTTTTTGCTGCTCGGCGATAATAGACTGATTAAGGTGCAGCCAATGCTCACTTCGGTTACTGATACGTTGGAGTAACTCAATCTGTTTTTGATAAGCATTCTGTTGTTCGGTGATCTGGTGCTGCTCTTGATGCCAGAGGTTGCGGGTTTGCTCATCAGGCGCATGGCCAAGCTCAGCCGTTTGTTGCTCTGTTTTCCTGATGAGATCAGATTGCTGTTGCTGGGCTTTTTGTTGTGCTGGCACGGTTTCACTGAGTGACAACGCACTTTTTTGCCACTGTTCTATATGCTGATGACTATGCCGATACTGTTCAAGTGCATCATGCAGCGGCTTATATTGCGCCGCAATATTGGCAACGGTATGCAAACTTTGCAGTACAGATTCAGTATTAGTGAGTGCTCGCTTTCTTTCTGATACCTGACGCGATAGGCCATCAAGCTGATGCTGACCGTTATCTAACTGCTGTTGCTGATCACGTTCAGTACGTTGTAGAGTCTGCTGGCGTACGCCGATATCAGCCATTTGTAACTCGAGCGCTGCACCGGTTTTCAGTTTTGGTTCCAGCATTTCCCACTGAGTATGGGTTTGTGTATAACGCGCCTGTGCTGCTTCTATTTGCTGACTAATATCTGATAGTGATTGCTCACTTTTTGAAATATTTTGTTGCTGCAACACACACTGCTCAGTCGCACGTTGCTGCTGGCGATCTGTTTCGCACAGCCGTTGTAATAGCGCACGCGCTGGCTGAATACGTTCAACATCCTGCAAATAGGCAATCCGCGGCGCAAGGCTCTCTTGCTGTGTCTGCTGGCTGTCGGCATGCTGCTGCGCTTGCTGTAAAGCTATTTGCAGCTCATCTTGCTGACGCAACAGGTTCTGTTGCTCACGAACCTGATCGCTGCGCGCCTCTTCTGCAATAAGCTGCTGCTGTATCAATGCATACTGTTGTTGCAGGGCCTGTTTTTCAGATTCACTCAGTAAAGCAACATCGCCTAACTGCGCGGTAAGTTGAGTAAGTGCCTGCTCCTCTTCCCGTGCCCGTGCATAGGCCTGTTGTGATAAGCGCGAGTAAATTTCACCACCGGTCATCCGCTCTAACAGCGCAGCACGCTCATCAATACCAGCCTTCAAAAAGGCGGCAAAATCCCCTTGTGGCAGTAACACGGCTCGCTGGAACTGATCGAGCGTCAACCCCAGCAGTGTTTCAATGCGTGCCAGCACTTCGGTTTTTTTACCGGCATAGCGTGTCTGATCATGCAGGTTTTCCAGCCACATTTCGCTTTGCTGCAAGCGGCCCTCTGCGCGGTTACGCGCCCGACGAACACTCCAGTGAGCGCGGTAGGTAATCCCCTCTTCGGTGCTAAAATCCACCTCGGCAAAACCTTCGGTTGCCCCGCGCCGTAAAATATTGCGCACATCATTTGCGGCAATGCGGTTCGGATCATCTTCTCGCCCAATTTGGGGATCATTTTTACGGTTACTTTGTAAGCGTGGAACACGGTCATACAGCGCCAAACAGATGGCATCGAGCAAGGTACTTTTTCCTGCCCCGGTGTTACCAGTAATAGCAAACAGCCCCGCTTCCCCCAAAATGCCCTGAGCAAAATCAATGCTGAACCCTTGCTGTAGGCTGGCTAAATTCTCTCCGCGTAAGGCGATAATTTTCATGATTTTGCCCTCTCTTCACCGTGCTCAAGCTCTTCAGTATGTGCCAACAGTTCATTAAAAGCCTGCTGCAAATCCGGTTCAGGGTCTCCGGCGAAACGGCGCTGATAGCAAAGACGAAACGCTTCTTCCGGCTTGAGTTCAGCCAGTGTCTGGCGCGGCAATACACCCTGTGTTTTTGGCGGATAGGTCACACTAATTTTGGCTAAACGCACGGCCTTTCCTGTCAACGCTGCCGCGATTTTTTCACGCAACATGGCTACGGGTTTATCCAACAAAACCTGTACTTCAAGGAAAGGCTGCTGCGCCAGCGGTAAGGGTTCAGTGTGCAAGTGTTCAAGCTGTGACAGCACTTCACTCAACGGTAATGGTTTTCCGGGTAAGCGCAGCATGTCGCAATAACGCGGCACATACAGCGGCGTAACCTGCAATAACGTAGCGCCAGAGAACTCACACAGCACAACTTGGTGCCGATAATTGTGCTCTGCCAGTGATAACGGCAGCGGCGAGCCGCTGTAGCGAATATGCTCGGTACCCGCCACGCGCTGCGCCATATGCAGGTGTCCGAGCGCCACATAACTGAGCGTAGGGGGAAAAATATCAGCCGGTAATGCATGCTGATTTCCCCCCAGCACACGGCGTTCTGACATTTCCGATAACTGCCCAGCCGCCATATACGCATGCCCCATTCCGATCAGCGGGATAGGTGCAAGACCACGCTGAGTTTCAGCCGCCGCTACTGCTGAGCGATACACCGCACGCACGCCGGATAACAACCTATCTTCGGTATCTTCCGTTCCGCGCAAATCGGCACTGCGCAAAAAAGGCACAGCCAACACCATTCCGCACACTTGACCTTCGGCATCAAGCAAGGGAATTCTCAGACGCTCGGTTTCCAACTCACCTTGCTGATCACGGCTGATTGCACCGATTAAATGCAGGTTAAAGGCACGCAATAACTCATGCGGAGCATCAAGCTTACTGGGTGAGTCATGATTTCCACCAATCATCACCACATTTAAATGCGGCATCTGGCGGGTAATTTGTGCCAAGAAGCGGTACAGCATTTGCCATGCTGATGCTGGTGGATTAGCAGAATCAAACAGATCACCGGCCACCAGCAACACATCGGCCTGCTCACGCAATAGTGTGGCCTGTAGCCAATCTAAAAATGCCTGATGCTCGGCACTGCGATCATAACCGTGTAGATGGTGTCCTAAGTGCCAGTCGGCGGTATGCACTATTTTTAATCGTTTGTCAGCCATATTGATCCACTTCTTCACACTCAGGAAAACAGATAATTACTACGCATTGTGCCGGATCAGACGACAAGATAAAGCCTGATCCGTTATTATTGTGCGCATTACTGTCTCTTCCCACGGAAAGTCTTATGCTCTGGTTTAAAAATCTCATGGTCTACCGCTTCAGCCGCGATATCAGCCTGCAAACGGAAACGCTGGAAAAACAACTGGCTGATTTTGCATTCACTCCGTGTGGCAGTCAGGATATGGCCAAATTTGGCTGGGTCTCGCCCCTTGGCCGCAATGCGGATGCCTTTGTGCATGCCACACAGGGGCAAATTTTGCTGTGTGCGCGTAAAGAAGAGAAAATGCTGCCCGCAACGGTCATCAAAGAAGCGGTTTCTGCAAAGGTGTCACGTCTTGAAGCAGAGCAGCAGCGCAAGTTGAAAAAAACTGAAAAAGACAGCATTAAAGATGAAGTGCTGCAAACTCTGCTGCCACGCGCCTTTACCAAAAGCAGCC
Source organism: Plesiomonas sp. ISS29 (assembly GCF_056522795.1). Lineage (NCBI taxonomy): Bacteria > Pseudomonadati > Pseudomonadota > Gammaproteobacteria > Enterobacterales > Enterobacteriaceae > Plesiomonas > Plesiomonas sp. ISS29. The sequence goes on along the minus strand of NZ_JAWRZQ010000001.1, from coordinate 1,236,507 downwards.
AAACCCTAGCGTGGATTGATACCACACAGGGCTTAATCATGATTGATGCTGCTTCAGCCAAACGGGCCGAAGATCTGCTGGCTCTGCTGCGCAAATCACTCGGTAGCCTGCCGGTACTGCCATTAAACGTGCAAAAGCCTATTGAGCTAACCCTAACCGAATGGGTACGCAGTGGTGATATACCGGCCAGTTTTAATCTGCTCGAAGAGGCAGAGCTTAAATCTATTTTAGAAGATGGCGGCGTGATCCGCTGTAAACAGCAAGAGCTGGTGTGTGATGAGATCATCGCGCACATTGAAGCGAAAAAAATGGTCACCAAGCTGGCGCTTGACTGGCAAGATCGGATCAGTTTTATGCTGTGCGATGATGGATCGTTAAAACGCCTGAAATTTGCCGATGCCCTACGCGAGCAAAATGACGATATTGATAGAGAAGATACCGCCCAGCGTTTTGATGCCGATTTCTCACTGATGTGTGGCGAAGTGGCCGCTATGCTGCAACAGTTGGTTGACGCATTAGGCGGTTTTGCCGAGAAAGCATAACCCCGATCACACTCTTGCCGCAGGCCGTGCTAGAATGCGCGCGCTGCGGCAACTGCATGCCGCAAAACCGTTCCCAATCAGGTTGGGTACGACTGATTTGTTATCAGATATCTAAAGAGACCTCCATGTTTAAACCCGAACTTTTGTCGCCCGCCGGCAGCCTGAAAAATATGCGTTATGCCTTTGCCTATGGTGCAGATGCCGTGTATGCCGGACAACCGCGTTACAGCCTGCGTGTACGTAACAATGAATTCAACCATGAAAACCTGCAAATCGGCATTAATGAAGCCCACGCGCAAGGCAAAAAATTCTACGTTGTCGTCAACATTGCGCCGCACAACTCAAAATTAAAAACATTTCTGCGGGATCTCAAACCGGTTGTTGATATGCAGCCTGACGCGCTGATCATGTCTGATCCCGGCCTGATCATGATGGTACGTGAAGCCTTCCCTGAGATTGATATTCATCTTTCGGTACAGGCCAATGCCGTAAACTGGGCGACCGTAAAATTCTGGAAAAGCATGGGGTTAACGCGGGTCATTTTATCACGCGAGTTGTCACTCGATGAGATAGAAGAGATCCGTCAGAATGTACCGGATATGGAGCTAGAGATCTTCGTACACGGCGCACTGTGCATGGCCTATTCTGGCCGCTGCTTGCTTTCGGGCTACATCAATAAACGTGATCCCAACCAAGGCACCTGCACCAACGCCTGCCGCTGGGAGTACAAAATGCACGAAGGCAAAGAAGATGACACCGGCAATATCGTGCACAAACAAGAGCCGATTGCAGTCCAAACCATTGATCCGGCCAGTGAACCAACGCTTGGCGCAGGTGCGCCAACCGATAAGATGTATCTGATCGAAGAGGCCCAGCGTCCGGGTGAATATATGAGCGCGTTCGAGGATGAACACGGTACATATATGATGAACTCCAAAGATCTGCGTGCTATTCAGCATGTCGAACGCCTGACACAAATGGGCGTGCACTCACTGAAAATTGAGGGCCGCACCAAATCGTTCTACTACTGCGCCCGCACCGCACAGGTATACCGCAAAGCCATTGATGATGCGGCAGCAGGAAAACCGTTCGATAAAACGCTGATGGATACCCTTGAATCACTGGCGCACCGCGGGTATACCGAAGGCTTTTTACGCCGCCACGTGCACGATGAGTACCAGAACTACGAGTACGGTTACTCAGTATCAGACAAGCAGCAATTTGTCGGTGAATTTACCGGTGATCGTAAAGACGGGCTGGCCGCTGTTGCGGTAAAAAATAAATTCTTGGTGGGTGACAATGTTGAGCTAATGACACCAAATGGTAACATTAACTTTACCATTGAAGTGATGCACAACAAAAAAGGCCAGCCTATTGATACTGCACCGGGTGATGGCCACACCGTTTATTTACCCGTTCCGGCAGACCTTGATTTGAGTTACGCATTGTTGATGCGAAACCTTGGCGGCAGCAATACCCGTAACCCGCACGCCGCGTAATCAGAGCGTTAAACCAAGATCTGTCTACACGCAGAGCATTACGATAACTCACTGATAAAAAATAAAATAACACTGTACTAAAAATTTTAGTGCAGTGTTATTGCCCCAATAACCAAATTCCTCACTCTTTTTACTGCTCTCTTTTTTATTTTCTCTTTCTTTACATGACATGTTGAAAATATTCCACACGTGTACACCTCTGTAACCACCACCTTGTATTTGCGATCCACATCATTTTTCTCACAAAAAAAGCTGCGAAAACCAGCCCATGACATTGCAGTGAATGTGCAATATCGCACCGATCAATGTCACAAATTAATTAACATTTTTTAAACATATTTATCTAAGTGAAAATACTTCGATTATGTTTAGTGTCAGAGGCCAATTTTCCTTTTTTGCGCCTTTAACCCGAGCGCAGATAGCTCTGACTCGGTGGATATGGCAACTCAGGGATGTCACAACTATGTCGAATAAGAAACTCATCACTCCGGCACTCAATTTAAGTGCGCTGAGTGTTGCTTGCATGATGGCATTTTCAGCGCAAGCCGCTACGGTAGACTGTGCCGGATTATCTACATGGAATAGCACCAGCGCCTACGGCGGTGCAAGCAAGGTACAACTGCAAAATAAAGCCTATCAGGCAAACTGGTGGAATAAAAACATGTCACCGGATAAGTACTCCAATGCTTATCAAGAGTGGAAACTGCTCGGCGATTGCGCCACCACCGCCCCTGTTGTCAATACGCCACCCAGTGTTAGCCTCACCGCTCCGGCCAATAACGCCAGCGTGAAAGTCGGCGATACCGTCACACTCAGCGCCACGGCCAGTGATAAAGACGGTACAGTAGCCAAAGTTGAGTTTTATATTGATGGCGTGAAAACGGCCACCAGCACCGCCGCGCCGTATAGCTATGCCTGGGTTGCCACTGCCGGTGCACACACTTTACTGGCCAAAGCCTATGATGATAAAGGCGCAACCACTGACAGCAGCATCAGCATTACTGCAACGGCCACCACTCCACCGGTCACCAGCAACCAAGCTCCGACAATCACTATTGATACACCCGCCAGCGCATCAGCAGGCCAAAGCGTGACTCTAACTGCCACGGCAAAAGACAGTGATGGCAGCGTTGCCAAAGTGGAGTTTTTTGTCGATAACGTTTCTGTCGGCAGCAGCACCAACGCGCCTTACCAAGCCGTTTGGAAGGCCACTGATGGCTCACACACCCTTATCGCAAAAGCCACTGATGATAAAGGTGATGTAGGTACATCAAGCAGCGTAACGTTTGTTGTCGGCGCGACAACCGGTACATCACAAGATCAATGCCGTCCAGAGGGTTTATATAAAACTCCGGGCGTCGCCGTGCCTTATTGTACTGTGTACGATAAAGAGGGCCGTGAAGTGATGGGGGCTGACCACCCGCGCCGTATCATCGGCTATTTCACCTCATGGCGTACCGGTGGCAACGGCCAACCGGCTTATCTGGCCAAAGATATTCCGTGGGATAAAATCACCCACATTAACTATGCCTTTGCGCATATCGGCCCAGACTTTAAAGTGTCGGTGGGCAATGAAGCCGATCCAACCAACGCCGCAACAGGCCTGCAATGGCCGGGCGTGGCGGGGGCTGACATGGACCCAAGCCTGCCTTACAAAGGCCACTTCAACCTGCTGAATAAATTTAAAAAGCAGTACCCGAATGTCAAAACACTGATCTCTATCGGTGGCTGGGCAGAAACCGGTGGCTATTTTGATGACAACGGTAAACGTGTTGCCTCCGGCGGCTTCTACACCATGACCACCAACCCTGACGGCAGCACCAATACCGCTGCCATTCAGACCTTTGCTAAATCAGCGGTTGATTTTATCCGTAAATACGGCTTCAACGGCGTTGATATCGATTACGAATATGCCACATCCATGACCGGTGCCGGTAATCCAGATGATTTTGCTATCTCTGATAAGCTGCGCCCACACCTGATGAAGTCTTATTCTGTCTTGATGAAAACCCTGCGCGAAGAGCTAGATAAAGCCGGTGCTGCCGATAAAAAGCACTACATGCTGACGGTTGCCGCCCCATCATCGGGCTATATGCTGCGGGGTATGGAGACCTATCAGGTTACCCAATACCTCGATTATATCAACGTGATGTCTTATGACTTACACGGCTCATGGAACAACTATGTTGGCCACAATGCTGCGCTGTATGATACCGGTAAAGATGGTGAACTGGCCGCATGGAATATGTACGGTACAGCACAATACGGTGGCTTAGGCTACCTGAACACTGATTGGGCTGCACACTACTTCCGTGGCTCAATGCCAGCCGGCCGTATTAACATCGGTGTGCCTTACTATACGCGCGGATGGCAAAACGTCACTGGCGGTGATAATGGCTTATGGGGTAGTGCTGCCCTGCCAAACCAATCTCAGTGCCCGTCAGGTACTGGCGGCGATCCGAAAAATCAGTGCGGTAACGGTGCGGTCGGTATCGATAACGTCTGGTTTGATGTGGATGTCAAAGGCAAAGAGATGGCCGGTGGTGGCAACCCGATGTGGCATGCCATGAACCTTGAAAAAGGGATATTGCCAAGCTATATCCAATCATACGGTTTAGATCCAGCCAATGATCCGCAAGACAAACTGACCGGTAAATATGTGCGTTACTATGACAGCGTAGCGGTTGCGCCATGGTTGTGGAACGCCGATAAGAAAGTCTTTATCTCTACCGAAGATGAGCAATCAATCAAAACCAAAGCGGGCTATGTGGCCAACCAAGGTTTAGGTGGCGTAATGATCTGGGAGATGGCCGGTGACTACGCATGGTATCCGAACCGCAACGGGGGTGAGTATTACATCGGTAATACCATGACCAATGCGCTGTACGATACACTGAAAAATGCCCCAGCCTATGGCAACAAACTTGCTGATCGGGCTATGCCAGCAAAAGCGGTAGATATCGCCGTCACCATTGATGGCTTCAAAGTGGGCGATCAAAACTACCCAATCAACCCGAAGGTTCACTTTAAAAACAACACCGGCAGCGATATTCCCGGCGGTACAGAGTTCCAGTTTGATATTCCAACCTCAGCACCGGCTAACGCCGCCGACCAATCAGGTGCAGGGCTGAAAGTGATCCAAACCGGCCATACCGGTAATAACATCGGCGGCCTCAAAGGTAATTTCCACCGTGTGGCATTTACTTTGCCAAACTGGAAAACACTGGCCAAAGGTGAGACTTATGATCTGGATCTGGTCTACTACCTGCCAATTTCTGGCCCGGCTAACTATACGGTGAAAATTAGCGGTACTGAATACGCTTTCAGTGGTGAATACCCAAGCCTACCACTGGCTGATTTAAGCAGCTCTGGCGGCGCGACCGGCGGTGGCAGCACCGGAGGAACTGGCGGTGCTGTATCTGACAGCTGTGCCAGTAAAAATGTTGATGCCAGCAAAGTCAAAGTGTATCCAAACTGGACACAAAATGGTTTTGCAACCGGCGGAGACCAAATGGCAAACCTGAATAAGGTATATAAAGCCAACTGGTGGACAAACTCAGTACCAGGAAGTGACACTAGCTGGACCTTTGTATGTAGCTATTAATTAACGGATATCATGGTAGGTTGCTATCAATCATCTTGATACCAACCACGCTGATACATACCGTGTAAAGATGAGTTCCATTAATATCAAGTTCGTTAAAATAAAAAAGGCATCTGTAAAGATGCCTTTTCTTTTGATCTTTTTACGAAGGGTTGTCTGGTTACTCTTTGGGATCTTCAAACCCGAGCAGCAGAGTAAAGATGAAACCGGCCAATACGGTTACCGCCATACCTGCAAAATAGAGCAGGACTTTACCCGGTACGATAGTGACCGCCAGCGGCACACCGGATAATCCAAAGGTAATCACGGTAGACACTTTCCAGTAGCAAACCAGCGCACCACCGATTGCCCCGCCCAGACATGCGGCAATAAACGGGCGACCAAGCGGTAAAGTCACACCAAAAATTAACGGCTCACCAATACCCAAGATCCCGACCGGCAATGCGCCTTTGGTCATGGTTTTTAAGCGGGTATTTTTGGTTTTCATCAGTACCGCAATCGCCGCGCCAACTTGCCCCATACCCGCCATAGCAAGAATCGGTAGCAGAGGGTTTGATCCATATTTTTGCAGCAGTTCAACATGAATCGGCACAAGGCCCTGATGTAACCCTGAAAGAACCAGCGGCAGGAATGTACCCGATAAAATTGCGCCAACCAGTAAACCGCCTTTATCAATGGCAAGGCTTGCGCCATGGGCAATCAGGTCTGAAATATAACCACCTAACGGCTGTAACAGCACTATCGCCAAGCTTGCGGTAATTAAGGTGGTCAGTAGTGGGTTGAGGATTAGCTCTAATGATTCCGGCAACCGCTGACGCAGCTGCTTTTCCACCCAGCACATAAAGGCAACCACCAGCAGCACGGCAATCACACCACCGCGCCCCGGTTGCAGATGCTCACCAAACAGTTCAACCTGAGCCAGACCTGGGTGGGTTAAAATACCCGCCATCACCCCGCCCATTGCCATTGAGCCGCCGAACACCCGTGCGGCATTGACACCCACCAAGATACTCATGATGGAGAAAACAGCATTACCAAAAATGCCGAGCAGCGCCAGAATATTCGGGTATTGCTCTATCAGATTACCGGCAATATCAGGGCGTTTGAGCACGTTGATAATCCCGAGGATCATCCCCGAGGCAATAAAGGCCGGTATAATCGGAATAAATACATTCCCCAGCATTTTCAACGCACCGCTCATCGGCGCTTTGTATTTTTCTTTGGCCGCACTTTTATTGCTGCTTACTGTATCGGTAGGCGCTTGTGCAGGTGCGCCGGTCAGCAATGCTTTCATCGCATCAACCACTTTCGCCGCCGCACCCGGCCCGATAATAAACTGATGCTGTTCACCTTGCTTGAGATAACCTTTCACTCCTGGCAGCACTTTCAGTGCCGCAATATCGAGTACCGAATCATCGTGAACTTCAATCCGAACCCGTGTCATGCAGTTTTCTAATTTACTGATATTAGCCTCACCGCCAATACCGGCCAGCAGTTGTGCTGCCAATGAAGAGAGATTACTCATAGTGTCATCCTGCCTATCTTGTAATTATTTTAATGCTTGGCGCAAGTATCCGTGAGTCTGCTGTAAACGGGCGATAGCCGCTTCAGCGCTCAGACCGGTCAGGTGCATTAAAATGGCCGGCTTCACTTCATTCTCAGTTTGCTGCAACAGCGCCTCGGCCTCGGTACGGGTTGCACCGGAAGCTTCCATCACAATACGGCAGGCTCTATCCACCAATTTTTCATTCGTGGCTTTCACATCCACCATCAGGTTTTGGTAGGCTTTACCCAGCTTTACCATCGCGCCGGTAGTTAGCATATTCAGCACGAGCTTTTGCGCTGTACCGGCTTTCATACGGGTTGAACCGGTCAATGCTTCTGGGCCAACCACCGGTGAAATGGCGATATCTGCGGCATCAGCAATCAGTGAATCAGGGTTGCAAGAGACCGCCGCCGTGGTACAACCGGTAGCGCGTGCATAGGCTAATCCACCCAGCACATACGGGGTTCGGCCTGAAGCAGCAATGCCGACCACCACATCTTTCGCCGTCAGCTGTAAATTGCGCAAATCATCAGCGCCCAATTGCGCATCATCTTCCGCCCCTTCAACCGCTTTGAGAATGGCGCTTTCGCCACCGGCAATCAGGCCAATCACCATACCATGTGGCACGCCATAGGTTGGCGGGCACTCAGAGGCATCAAGAATACCCAAGCGGCCACTGGTACCGGCACCCATATAAATCAGGCGGCCGCCCTGCTGAAATGCTGCAGTAATAACATCAACAGCACGGGCAATGGCCGGCAGCTCTTGTTTTACCGCCAAAGGCACACGCTGATCTTCTTCATTAAAGCGCTGCAACATCTCAACGGTAGGTAAAGTATCTAAATCCATTGTATTGCTGTTACGGCTCTCTGAGACTAAACGACCTAGATTCATATGTGACTCGCTTAAATATTTAATTACTTCGTTAAACAAATAATGGAATAATATATTCCAAGAAACAAATTATTGTTGGAATAATGAGCGTTTAATCACAAACTATCTGTTTTGCATCCAAACAGATAAAATAAAAAACATAAAAATCATTACGTTATAGGATTAAGAGCATATCAGCGTTTATCTATGCCAGAACCACTGCCAACGTAATAACGGGCTTTTCCCATTTTCCGGTACAAGGTATAAGAGTAGTGGCCGGATAAGAGCACTGATCGGATAAGAATAAGGACCTTTGGATGAGCTGCCTGCTAAAACTGCAACAACTGTTAAATACGCTGTCGCATAGCGAGCGAAAACTGGCACTTTTTCTGCAAAATCATCCAGATAAAGCGCGGGATATGTCTTCACAGGCACTGGCTAAAGCCGCAAATGTCAGCCAATCGAGTGTGGTTAAATTCGCCCAAAAATTGGGCTATCGCGGTTTTACCGAACTACGTTTGGCACTGGGGGAAGCGGTGGTACTGCAACAGCAGCAGAGCCACGGTGTTACGCTTCATCACCAAATCCGCAGTGATGACACACTACCTACTGTAGGCGAAAAGCTGATTGCCGAGAGTATTCGTACACTGCAAGCCACATTGCAGTTAAACCCCGAGCTGGCGTTGGATCATGCGGTAGACATGCTGGCCGGCGCGAAACGAATTTTGCTGTGCGGTATCGGATCATCTGCGCTGGTGGCAAAAGATTTCAGCTATAAGTTACTGAAAATCGGGATTACTGCACTGACAGAAACCGATCCACACGTGCAACTGACCATTGCTCAGACCTTGTCACCCGACGATCTGCTGCTGGCTATCTCTTTTTCCGGTAGCCGACGTGAGGTCAATGGCGTGGTCAAAGAGGCGCTTAAGCAAGGCACTCCGGTACTAGCACTGACTGGCTACCAGCCCAATGCTCTGCACCCGCTGGCCACACACAGCTTGTATACCGTCGCGGACGAAGTTGCGGTGCGCAGTTCGGCGATGTTTTCACGTACCGCACAACTGGCGATGACCGATCTGCTGTTCATGGGGCTGGTACAGCGCGATGTCGGCAATGCACGCCACCGGATTTTATACAGTGAAGAGTTAGTGAAAAAATTGGTGTGATATTCGCAAACGGGATGTTTTGTTGAGTTGATGTAAGTGGAGTGAATCTAGCTTACGTAACTTATCGCTGAAGGAGTGTCACTTAAGTGAACGCAGTGTAAGTTGTAGCAGCGTAAACGAATACGGTACAAAACAATATCTGTTGCAGATCCGTTTTGTACCGTAATCAGTGCCAAAAACGCAGGCTTATTTGCCCTGAGCGATATCCATAATCATCTGTGCTGACAAATACAGACGGCGTGGGATCGCATCGATCACGATCCACTCACCCACGTTAGCATGATAGCCAAAACCGGGCAGCCCCAGACTTTCGATAATCGGCTTACCGCTCTTCATTGCATAACCGGCATCCGTGCCACCACCGGTAACCGGAACAACGGTAATGTTGTGACCAAGCGAGTGATAAATATCCACGGCATTTTGGATCAGCTTGCTACCACCAACGCCCGCATTATAAGGCGGACGACCTGGGTTAAAATCGAAACTCACCTCGGCATTCGGCACGCGTTTGGTCGCGCTGCGAGCCTGAAGAGTGCGGGTTAACTGCTCGAATGCAGCCTTGGTCGGGTAACGTACGTCAGCGTACAGTTTTGCGCTGTCAGGAACGATGTTATTCACACTGCCAGCATCAAGATGAGTCCAAGTCAGGCGCAGTTTTCCGGGCCCTTGATCAAGATCCATCGTGCGCAGAGCAAAATCTGATGCTTCGATAAGTGCGTTAACGCCCAGCTCCGGATTGGCTCCGGCATGCGCCGCCAAACCTTTAACAGAGACGTTAATCGCACCAATACCTGAGGTATTCAGCGGCATCGCTTCGGAGTCAGCCAGTGTTGGCTCGTATGAGAAGATGGCATCACTCTTAGCAGCCAGTGACTCAATCAGCGCTTTTGAGCCATGTGAGCCTTTCTCTTCATCCGTATTGAACAGTACGGTGATTGTTCCGTAGTCATTAAAGTTGCGATCTTTGAGCAGTTGCAAGCTATGCAGAATCACGGTGATACCCGATTTGGCATCCGCCACACCTGGGCCGTAAGCCTTATTCCCTTCGATACGCCAAGGCGTTTTGGCCAGCGTCCCTTTAGGATAAACGGTATCCATATGTGCCATCAGCAGTAAATTTTTACCGCCTTTTCCGTGAAACTCTCCGACAACATTCTCACCAACCACACCGGCCTCAGCCTTATGCAGAGTCACTGTTGCACCGAGTTTCTTAAGCTCTTTGGCAAGTAACGCAGACATTTGCGGCATGCCAACATCATCGCCGGTACCGGTTTCAATTTTGACAAGCTGTTCGAGCGTTTTCAACGTCGCCACCTGTTCGGCCGTAGCAGCCGCCAGTAATGCTTGGTCAACCTGACGGGCCTTCGGGGCAAAATCAGACGATGCAGTCACAGCGACTGCTGTCGCTGGGGCAACTTCCGTTGCGACATCGGCATACGCTGTTCCACACAGAAATGTGGCCAGAATCGCCGTGGTTATTCCGGCTGACATTTTATTGCGAACGAATGGCTTGAACATATTTTATTCCCGAGAGTAATCAAACAGTAAAGGCAGCAGACCTGCCGCCCTAAAACTCAAGCCGACAAACATGATTGCGCCAATCACTATTCAGATCATATTAAGCACTGTATGGCTTACCAATTTCAGCTAAAATAACTGCAATAGCAATAAGACAAATCTGAACTGTTCACGCAGAATACGCGGTTGACCGCTTTTCTGCGCATATCCACACATTAAAACATGCAAGATTTTCGATAAAAGCGTGTTGTGTTACTGAGTCTGGTATCGTAATACTCTGTAAATAAAATGATTATTTAGAGTGCCACACCTGAGTACCTTCATAGAGGCCAAAATACCCTTGTATTGCTGCTTTGTGTTACGTGAGTGCGCTTTTATACTGCATAAAAAGACCAAATTTGTGTGATGCGCATTGAGATAAGATAAGCATAAGTCGTTGAAATTAAATGAATTTAAAGGTAAATCGTTGATATGGCGTTATTAATCACAGACAAATGCATCAATTGCGATATGTGCGAACCTGAATGCCCGAATAAGGCTATCGCGATGGGTGATCTGATCTATGAAATAGACCCTAACCTCTGCACTGAGTGTGTCGGGCATTATGAAACGCCAACCTGTATTAAGGTCTGCCCGATTGACTGTATTATCGTGCATCCTGAACATACTGAAACCGATGAACAATTGTGGGAAAAGTTTGCCCTGTTGCACCATGCCGACAAACTTTAAAAATCAGCATCTCAGCACCATCACCTGCCAGATAATCTCGTAGGATATACGATAGGCGTAAAAAAAGCGGACATCACATGTCCGCTTTTTATTTTATCTGAATCTAATCAGCGTATATCGCCAAAATATTAGGCTTTAGCTTTTACGCCATGCTGACGCCACCACTCTGCCAGTAACACACCGGTAGCAACCGAAACATTCAGGCTTTCAACATGGCCAGTACCCGGAATGGATAACGCCAGATCACCTTGGGCCTGAGTATCAGCACTGATACCTGAGCGCTCTTCACCAAAGACAATCACTACTTTCGCCGGCAACTCAGTGCTAAACACTGACTGCCCTTGATGACTTGAGGTTGTCACAATGGTGTAACCGGCACGGCGCAGCTGATCCAAACCGGCAGCGAAATCTTCGGTATTGATAGGTTGCAGGTATTCAGCACCGCCTTCAGCAGTACGTACTGCCGCACCTGACTCCAGCATGCCAGCATTGCGCATGACTACGCCATCAACACCAAAGTGTGCGCAAGAGCGCATGATACCGCCGAGATTGTGCGGGTTACCCACATCTTCAAGCGCCAGCAGGCAATCTGATTCACGTGGTTGTACCAGATAATCAGGCAGGTTCAGCGGCTCACGCTTTTTAATCAGCAGACACACACCGCCATGGTGATCACTTCCGGCAACCTTGTTCAGCTCTTGATCATCAACCAGATGATAGGCTTTACGGTTTTGTGCCATCCAGCGCAGCGTATCGCTAAAGCGAGTGGTAGCCTGCTGAGTAAACCAGCCGCGCACAATAGCTTCAGGGCGCTTTGCAAACAGCATCTGGCAGGCATTTTCACCGTAGATACGGGTCTCTTCTGCACGCTGACGGCGGATTTGCTCCATATCGATATCGTTGTGCATCGGAATGCCAGACAAATCAAGATCAATACCAAAATCACTCGGCGCTGTACGGAATTCTGTCTCTGTCGCTACTGCTTCGCGCTTGAGGCTCAGTGTTTTATCACCGCGTGGGCGTGATTCACGAACCGGACGGGCACTCTGCTCTTGGCGCACAAAACGAACCTGACCATCTGCACCCTCTTCACGATTAAAGCGCGGCTTTTCGCTGCTGCGTGCTGAGTCATTAGAGCGAGCCTGACGATCATGCTGGCTGCCACGCTCAAAACGTGGTTTGTCACCGGCATACGGCTTACGCTCACCATCACGCTCTGTGCGTGGGCGATCGCTGCGGCGGTCATCATTGAAACGCGGTTTGCGGTCACCGTCGCGCTCAAAACGCGGCTTATCACCGGCATATGGCTTACGCTCACCATCACGCTCGGTGCGCGGGCGATCGCTGCGGCGGTCATCATTGAAACGCGGTTTGCGGTCACCGTCGCGCTCAAAACGTGGCTTGTCACCGGCGTATGGTTTCCGGTCGCCGTCGCGCTCAAAGCGTGGTTTGTCACCAGCGTATGGTTTGCGGTCGCCGTCGCGCTCAAAGCGTGGCTTGTCACCGGCGTATGGTTTCCGGTCACCGTCGCGCTCAAAGCGTGGCTTGTCACCGGCGTATGGTTTCCGGTCGCCGTCGCGCTCAAAACGTGGTTTGTCACCGGCATATGGCTTGCGGTCACCATCGCGCTCAAAGCGTGGCTTGTCACCGGCGTATGGCTTGCGGTCGCCATCGCGCTCAAAGCGTGGTTTGTCACCGGCATATGGCTTGCGGTCGCCGTCGCGCTCAAAGCGTGGCTTGTCACCGGCATATGGCTTGCGGTCGCCGTCGCGCTCAAAACGTGGTTTGTCACCGGCATATGGCTTGCGGTCGCCGTCGCGTTCAAAGCGTGGTTTGTCACCGGCGTATGGTTTGCGGTCAGCATACGGTTTACGATCACCGTCATTGCGCGGACGATCATTACGGCGATCGTCGTTAGAACGAGGCTTACGCTCGCTATCACGTTCAAAGCGAGGTTTATCTGTTTGCGATCCACGGTTACCGTACGGGTTTTCGTAACCAGAATCATTTGAGTTTGAACGCGGTTTGCGATCGTCAGTCATCAGTGCTTCTCCAAAAAATGAGGGCGCGCAGCTTACCGGCCCTTCCCTTTGGCAGCAAGCAACAAATTATTCGGCGCAGTGTAGCACCGATCACAGTAAAAGAGGTTATCTATCCACGTTATTCTCTATCATATTCATAGGTAAAATCATTTAGTCTTTTGCGCTGCGCTTTCTTACAGTAACTGACAAATAACCACGCATACTGCGCGCGGTTTACACCGTTTTAATGAGGAAATCATGAATACTGTCTGTCCGGCCTGTCAGGCTAAAAATCGCGTCCCCGAAGAGCGTTTGAATGATGGCGCTAAATGTGGCCGCTGTAATCATGAATTGTTTGATGGCGCGGTGATTAATGCCACTGAAACTAGCTTTGATGCGCTGATTAGTGATGATATTCCGGTAGTCGTTGATTTTTGGGCACCATGGTGTGGGCCATGCCAAAATTTTGCGCCTATTTTTAGTGATGTCGCTAAAGAGCGGGCAACATCAGTGCGCTTCGTGAAAGTGGATACAGAAAGTGCTCCGCAATTGAGCGTACGTTTTCGTATCCGCAGTATCCCTACATTAATGGTTTTTAAGCAGGGTAAAATGGTGGATATGCTCAGCGGTGCGCTGCCAAAAGCACAGTTTAATGCATGGTTGGATCAAGCACTGCAAAAATAACCGTATGCTCATCAAGGCGCTGCATTTGCGGTAATAACGGAACGGTCTACAATAACCCATGCTTTTTTATCAGGGTTACTTATGTTACCGAATGCTGTTCTTACTTTGCGTGAAGCGCGTTTAGCACACTCAACGCGGCCATTTCTGGCAAGGGGATGCCGCGTTGTTCGTTGTCAGCGCTGTTTATTGGCTGTATCACACTGTTTATGCGCGCATATTCAGCCGGTATCGGCAAATAGCCAGTTTTGTCTGGTGATGTATGATACTGAGCCGCTCAAGCCGAGCAACACCGGCCGTTTAATTGCCGATATCTTGCCCGATACGCAGGCATTTTTGTGGTCACGCACCGATATTAATCCGGCATTACTCGCACTGCTACAAGACCCGACACTGCAACCGTATGTTATCTTCCCAGAAAGCTATGCCGCGCCCGAGCGTGTGGTGCATGATCTGCTGACTTCAATACCTGATTCTCTCACACCGCCAAATCCGGCTGTTGCTCTGCGCCCTTTTGCCACTAAACCACTGTTTATTATGCTGGATGGAACCTGGACTGAGGCACGAAAAATGTTCCGTAAAAGCCCCTATCTGGATCAGTTTCCGGTGTTGCCACTGCGCCCAACCTCGCAATCAGAGTATCAGTTGCGTGAAGCCAGTACTGATGAGCAACTTTGTACTGCCGAAGTGGCAGCCCAATTGCTGCTAATGGCCCATGATCAGCAAGCAGCACAAGCACTTGATACCCTGTTTGTTCGCTTTAAACAGCACTATCTGGCTGGAAAATTTAATCGCCAGATCGATTCGATCACAGCCACAACACAACGCTGATGCTTTTTGCGCGCAAAGCCACCAAGATAACCTAATCTCAAGATGTACCGCCTTACGGATGAGGTCAACATGAGTCAACAAGGTTTACATGCGCTGTTGCGCCCGCAATCTATCGCCGTTATTGGCGCATCAACCCGCAACGGCCGAGCCGGATTTCTGATGATGCGCAATTTACTCGAAGGCGGTTTTAGCGGGCCAATTTTGCCGGTAACACCGCGCTATCAGGCGGTTAGCGGGGTGTTGGCGTATGCCTGTATTGCCGATTTACCGCTGATCCCCGATCTGGCGGTTATTTGCACCCACGCACGGCACAACCTCAGTTTACTGACACAGTTGGGCGAAAAAGGCTGTAAAGCGGTACTGCTACTGTCGGGGGATAGCAGCGATTATCCAGCTCTGCGGCAACAAGCGTTGCGCTATAACATGCGCCTGCTCGGGCCAAACAGTTTAGGTATTCTTGCACCGTGGCAAGGGCTGAATGCCAGTTTCTCCCCCATTCCCGCCCGTACCGGAAAGCTGGCGTTTATCTCACAATCAACCGCAGTCGCCACCACGATCCTCGACTGGGCACGTCCGCAAGATATCGGTTTTTCCTATTTTATTGCCCTTGGCGATAGCCTTGATGTTGATCTTGATGATCTGCTCGACTATCTGGCACGCGACAGCAAAACCTCTGCCATCTTGCTGTATCTTGAAGAGCTGCAAGATGCCCGACGCTTCTTATCAGCAGCACGAGCTGCATCACGCAATAAACCCATTTTGGTGGTAAAAAGTGGCCGGACGCCTCAATCCCGCCAACTGCTTGGCTCATCGGGATTAGACAGTGTTTATGACGCAGCATTTGCCCGAGCGGGTCTGTTGCGCGTACAAGATACCCATGAACTGTTTGCCGCAGTAGAAACCCTGCACCATACCCTGACCGTGAAAGGGGAACGGCTATTTATTCTCAGCAACGGCGCAGCCCCCGCAGCTATAGCGGTAGATGAGCTGCTCAGCAGAGGCGGTAAACTGGCACAATTAACCGAAACCGAACGGCAGGCACTGGAAGCCGCGCTTGAGCTACCTGCGGGTAATCCGCTTAATTTACGTGATGATGCCACCCCTGAGCGCTACCTAAAAGCACTGGATATTCTGCTCTCCAGCCCGCAGTGTGACGGGATCTTGCTGTTATACGCACCCAGTGCCATTGCACCGGTCACCCACACCGCCGAGCAGATCACCCAGCTACTGCAACAACACCCACAAGGACGGCATAAAGATATCCTCACCACATGGTCGGGTGAGCAGATTTCACAGCGCGCGCGTCAACACTTCACCGAGCACGGTATTCCCACCTACCGTACCATTGAAGGCGCTATCGCTGCATTTATGCACCGAGTCTCTTATCGGCGAAACCAGAAACAGTTGATGGAAACCCCCATATCTCTGGCCGGCTTACCAATAGACACCACTCTTGCCCACCAGTTATTGCACAACGCATTAGAACAACAGCACTATCGGCTAGATACCTATCAAGCTCAGCCTATTTTACACGCCTACAACCTGCACACCCTCACCACGCTGATTGCCGCCGATAGCGCCGAGGCTGTACACATTGCCGAACAGATTGGCTATCCGGTTGCCGTAAAATTACGGTCGGCTGATATTGCGCATAAATCTGATGTGCAAGGCGTCATGCTTAATCTGCGCAACGCCCATGAAGTTCAGCAAGCCGCAGATGCCATTATCGACCGCTGCCAACAGCATTTCCCGGCTGCCAATCTGCTTGGTTTAGCGATACAACCAATGGCACCGCGTACCGGATCGCAAGAGCTGCGCGTCAAAGTCATTCAAGATGCCGTATTCGGCGCAGTGATTTTACTTGGGGAAGGTGGATCGGAATGGCATATGGAGCACGATGCGGTTGCCGCACTACCGCCGCTGAACATGACACTCGCCCGCTATCTCATTGTCAGTGCACTGAAAAGTGGCAAAATCCGCAACCGCAGCCAGCTTGATATTCACGCACTCAGCCGCCTGCTGGTACAAGTCTCTTACCTGATCCTCGACTGCGCTGAAATCGAAACACTCGATATCCACCCATTACTTGCAACCGGCAGCGACATGACTCTGCTCGATGTCACCCTGCAACTGACTGCCCGCCAGCACGATCCTCATACCCGTTTAGCGATCCGCCCATACCCGAAAGAGCTCGAAGAGATCGCTCACCTACTCGATGGATCGCTCTGTATGTTGCGCCCGATCCTGCCCGAAGATGAGCCACTACACCGTGAATTTATCAATCAGGTCACCCGCGAAGATCTCTACCGCCGTTACTTCAGTGAAATTGGTGAGTTCAGCCATGAAGATCTGGCACACATGACACAAATAGATTACGACCGCGAAATGGCCTTTGTTGCTGTTCGGCATACCGGAGCCACCGCTGAAATTATCGGTGTCGCCCGCGCACTCGCTGATCCGGATAACCTTGATACTGAATTTGCCCTGCTGGTACGATCCGATCTCAAAGGGCTGGGGCTCGGGCGCATTTTACTCACCAAACTGGTGAACTATGCTCGCAGTACAGGAGTCAAACAACTTTCGGGGATAACCATGCCCACCAACCGCGGCATGATTACCCTTGCACAAAAACTCGGCTTTAGCATTGATATGCAGCTTGAAGAAGGCATTGTCAGCCTGCTGCTACCCGTTGGCAAAAGCACAGACGAAAATACCGGCTAAATCGCCGAGTGTTTTCCGCTTTCTGGCAATTACCAATCAATCCCTTTGCGTGCTTTTAATCCTGCATTAAAAGCATGTTTTACTGGGCGCATCTCAGTGACCGTATCAGCCATTTCAAGCAAAGTACGGTGACAACCGCGTCCGGTAATGATCACCGTTTGCTCGGTCGGGCGCTGCGCTATCGCCTGAACCACCTCATCGAGTGGCAGATAATCATACTGCACCATATAAGTAAGCTCATCGAGCACCACCAAATCCAGCGTCGGATCAGCCAGCATCCGCAGCGCATGCAACCACGTAGCTTGTGCCGCCGCCATATCCAGCGCCTTGTTTTGCGTCTCCCACGTAAAACCAGTCGCCATCACCTGAAACTCAACCCCAAGCGGTGACAACAAATTAAGCTCACCGTTATCCCAATTCCCTTTAATAAACTGCACAACTGCCGCTTTTTGCCCGTGCCCGACCGCGCGCGCTACCGTGCCCATTGCCGCAGTGCTTTTGCCTTTCCCATTCCCGGTTAAGACCAGTAATAATCCGCGCTCTTCCTGTGCATTAGCAATTTTCGCATCGACCTTCTCTTTCAACCGTTGCTGCCGTTCCTGATGACGATCCGTCACTGTCATTTACTCCATAATGGGTTACCTTCTGCAACACACTTTGCCATTTTATTCGCGCAACACAACCAAATTCCGGTAAGCTAAACTGTTTTTACTCTTTTTGAATGGAATAACAGCCCGTATGAACAAAACACTGCATCCAGCCTTTACACTTATGGTTCAGGGAACCACCTCTGATGCCGGTAAAAGCGCCTTTGTCACCGGGTTGTGTCGTGTTCTGCAACGGCGCGGATTTGCCGTCGCCCCATTCAAATCACAAAACATGGCATTGAATAGCGCCGTCAGCAAAGAGGGGGGAGAAATTGGCCGAGCACAAGCCGTGCAAGCCCAAGCCTGCAATATCGAACCCTCTATTCACATGAATCCGGTACTGCTTAAACCCAACACCGATATTGGTGCACAAGTGATTGTGCAGGGCAAAGTATTTGCCAATATGGATGCCATGGTTTATCACCATCACAAACCAGAATTGCTCGGCAAGGTATTAGAATCGTTCCGTATCCTGACCAACCAATATGATGCCGTAATCATTGAAGGCGCGGGCAGCCCGGCAGAAATTAACCTGCGGGATCGGGATATTGCTAATATGGGGTTTGCCGAAGAGGCCGATGTCCCGGTTATTATTATTGCTGATATAGACAAAGGCGGTGTCTTTGCCCACCTGTACGGCACACTGGCACTGCTATCTGAAAGTGAACAACAGCGGGTCAAAGGTTTTATCATTAACCGATTTCGCGGCGATATAACCCTGCTGCATAGCGGGCTTGACTGGTTAGAACAAAAAACTGGTAAAAAAGTATTTGGCGTAATTCCCTATCTGCACAACCTACATCTAGAAGCAGAAGATGCCATCAACGCACAGCAAAACACCAACGAAACCACTCAACTTAATATCGTTATCCCTGTGCTCACCCGTACCAGTAACCACAATGACTTTGATGCTCTTCGCGCACACCCGCAAGTAAATGTTCAATTTGTTGCCCAAGGCCAGCCTTGGCCTGCCGCCGATCTCGTCATTCTGCCGGGAACAAAATCAGTACGCGATGATCTCACCTTTTTACAGCAAAATGGCTGGGATAAAGCCCTCGAAAAACATTTGCGTTACGGGGGAAAAGTACTCGGGATCTGTGGCGGTTATCAAATGCTCGGTGAATGGATTCATGATCCTAAAGGCCTTGAAGGCCATGCTGGAAGCAGTAAAGGTCTTGGCCTGCTGCCGGTCAGCACCACATTAGAAGCGGAGAAACAGCTAAAAACCGTACAAGGCACGCTCCATTTACCCCAGCAAAACCCCTGCCCGATCACAGGATATGAAATTCATCTGGGTAAAACGGAACATCCAACAAATCACTCAGTCATACATAATGAAAATGGTCAGCAAGATGGCTGTATCAGCCAAGATCAGCAGATTATCGGCACTTACTGGCACGGTTTATTTGATCATCCAGAAGCCTGCCAACACTGGTTACAATGGGCCGGCTTACATAACGCAGCAACCGTTGATATCTTTGCTTTACATGAAGTTGCGATTAACCGCATTGCCGATGCCATAGAAGAACATATCGATCTCGATGCGTTGCTGATCCCCGCACGCTCGCATTAATGATGTAAAAGCGGAAATTATGGTCAAAACATGGTATTTTTAACGGTTCAACGTATTGCTTCGATACCGTGATTATTTAACCAATACATTTTGATGAACTGAGTATTCTTGTGATGCTGTCAAAACTAAAACGCAACAAAAATCAGCAACACCTTGAGCTACTGCCCTGTTTTCCTCTGCAGGCAGACAGTGTAAACACTCTGTTTAAAACAGATGATTTTCGTATGCGCCTGCTCAGTCTGATTGGGCTCGCCAAACAACGTATTTATATCGCTGCCCTGTATCTAGAAAATGATGAGGGTGGTCAGGAAATTTTACACGCACTCTACAGTGCCAAAGCCACAACACCACACTTAGATATCCGAATCTTTGTTGACTGGCATCGCGCTCAGCGCGGGCGTATCGGTGAAAGTGCCTTATCAACCAATGCACAGTGGTATACCGATCAGGCTGCAGCACATCCAGAGAGTGAAATTCCTATTTACGGCGTTCCGGTTAATACCCGTGAAGCCTTAGGCGTATTGCACCTCAAAGGCTTTGTGATTGATGACTCCGTACTCTATAGCGGAGCCAGCCTGAATAATGTTTATTTGCATAAACAAGATAAATACCGCTACGACCGCTATCATCAAATTCACCACCCAGACCTTGCCAACAGCATGGTCAAATTTATGCAAGACTCACTGATGAATGCCGGTGCGGTACAACGCCTTGATCGTAATGATAAACCTACCACGCAAGAGATCAAAGTCGCCATTAAGCAGCTGCGTCACGCACTCAAAACCGCTACCTACGAAACCTACGGCACCTGTAATAACCACGAATGTCTAAGCATTCGCCCGTTGTGTGGATTGGGAAAGCGCAGTCAGCTCAACGAGGCCATTCAAGACCTACTGGCCTCAACAGAAGAGCAGCTGACCATCTGTACCCCTTACTTCAACCTGCCTGCCCCGTTGGTAAAAATTATTCATCGGTTATTACAACTGGGCAAGCGCGTTGAAATTATTATCGGGGATAAAACTGCGAACGATTTTTATCTCTCACCAGAAGAAAAATTCCGAGTCATCGGCGCACTGCCGTATTTATATGAGATAAACCTGCGCCGCTTTATGAGCCGTTTGCAGCGTTTTATTTTAAATGACCAACTCGTGATCCGGCTTTGGAAAGATCAAGACAACACCTATCATCTGAAAGGTGTTTGGGTTGATAACCGCTGGCAGTTGCTCACCGGAAATAATTTAAATCCAAGAGCATGGGGATTAGATTTAGAAAACGCCCTATTAATTCACGATCCACAAGCTGAATTACAGACTCAGCGTCATACTGAATTGCAGCATATCCGTGAACACACCACGCATATCACGCACTATCAGCAGTTACAAACGCTCAGTGATTATCCAGAACCGGTCAAAAAACTGATACGCCGTTTAAGCCGCATGCGTATTGACCGGCTTATCAATAAAATTCTATAACCACTGTCATTTCATACTGCAGATATTAACTAACCCCGTCTTTACGGGGTTTTTTATACATCAAAAACAGAGCCTAAAAGAAAACGCTTTTGTGGGATACACAAACCAATCCAGCCCCATCCATGCGCCATCAAAAGAACGGCTCAACTGCCCATGTCCTAGTTACAGAGGGCTACATAGATAGTTTCATAGGTAATTGGTAATTGGTAATTGGTAATTGGTAATTGGTAATTGGACAGTTAGGGCGTTGAGCTACTGATAAGTTCATTATCGTGTGAGCCTCAGCAAATCGCTCACGTGTGCCTGTCCAAAATCCCCAATAAGTTTTAATAAATAAAATACAATAACGCAAAAAGCCCATCCTTTCGGATGGGCTTCTTACTTATTTGATGCCTGGCAGTTCCCTACTCTCGCATGGGGAGACCCCACACTACCATCGGCGCTACGGCGTTTCACTGCTGAGTTCGGCATGGGGTCAGGTGGGACCACCGCGCTATCGCCGCCAGGCAAATTCTTCTATTCTATTTACATAACCGCCATTTCATGGCCATTACGCTAAATCTGAAAACGCACTGATAAATTCTGTTTTGCTCTCAAAAACATCGTCTGAACTTTCATCGTCCAACATAACTTTGGCGTTGTATGGTTAAGCCTCACGGGCAATTAGTACAGGTTAGCTCAACGTATCGCTACGCTTACACACCCTGCCTATCTACGTCGTAGTCTCCAACAACCCTTTAGGAGGCTCTAGGCCTCAGGGATGACTCATCTCGGGGCAAGTTTCGCGCTTAGATGCTTTCAGCGCTTATCTCTTCCGTATTTAGCTACCCGGCAATGCCACTGGCGTGACAACCGGAACACCAGAGATACGTCCACTCCGGTCCTCTCGTACTAGGAGCAGCCCCCCTCAATCATCCAACGCCCACGACAGATAGGGACCGAACTGTCTCACGACGTTCTAAACCCAGCTCGCGTACCACTTTAAATGGCGAACAGCCATACCCTTGGGACCAACTTCAGCCCCAGGATGTGATGAGCCGACATCGAGGTGCCAAACACCGCCGTCGATATGAACTCTTGGGCGGTATCAGCCTGTTATCCCCGGAGTACCTTTTATCCGTTGAGCGATGGCCCTTCCATGCAGAACCACCGGATCACTATGACCTACTTTCGTATCTGCTCGACCTGTCCGTCTCGCAGTTAAGCTGGCTTATGCCATTGCACTAACCTCCTGATGTCCGACCAGGATTAGCCAACCTTCGTGCTCCTCCGTTACTCTTTAGGAGGAGACCGCCCCAGTCAAACTACCCACCAGACACTGTCCGCATCCCGGATTACGGGACCACGTTAGAACATCAAACATTAAAGGGTGGTATTTCAAGGTCGGCTCCACGCAAACTGGCGTTCACGTTTCAATGCCTCCCACCTATCCTACACATCAAGGCTCAATATTCAGTGTCAAGCTATAGTAAAGGTTCACGGGGTCTTTCCGTCTTGCCGCGGGTACACTGCATCTTCACAGCGATTTCAATTTCACTGAGTCTCGGGTGGAGACAGCCTGGCCATCATTACGCCATTCGTGCAGGTCGGAACTTACCCGACAAGGAATTTCGCTACCTTAGGACCGTTATAGTTACGGCCGCCGTTTACCGGGGCTTCGATCAAGAGCTTCGCTTGCGCTAACCCCATCAATTAACCTTCCGGCACCGGGCAGGCGTCACACCGTATACGTCCACTTTCGTGTTTGCACAGTGCTGTGTTTTTAATAAACAGTTGCAGCCAGCTGGTATCTTCGACTAACTTCAGCTCCATCCGCAAGGGACTTCACCTACCGTCAGCGTGCCTTCTCCCGAAGTTACGGCACCATTTTGCCTAGTTCCTTCACCCGAGTTCTCTCAAGCGCCTGAGTATTCTCTACCTGACCACCTGTGTCGGTTTGGGGTACGATTTCTGGTGACCTGATGCTTAGAGGCTTTTCCTGGAAGCGTAGTATCAGCTACTTCAGCACCGTAGTGCTTCGTCATCACGCCTCAGTGTTATGCAGAAAACCGGATTTACCTAGTCTTCCCACCTTCACGCTTAAACCGGGACAACCGTCGCCCGGATAGCCTAACTTTCTCCGTCCCCCCTTCGCAGTCACCACAAGTACGGGAATATTAACCCGTTTCCCATCGACTACGCTTTTCAGCCTCGCCTTAGGGGTCGACTCACCCTGCTCCGATTAACGTTGAACAGGAACCCTTGGTCTTCCGGCGGGGGAGTTTTTCACTCCCCTTATCGTTACTTATGTCAGCATTCGCACTTCTGATACGTCCAGCATGCCTCACAGCACACCTTCTACCGCTTACAGAACGCTCCCCTACCCAATAACACCTAAATGTCATTGCCGCAGCTTCGGTGCATGGTTTAGCCCCGTTAAATCTTCCGCGCAGGCCGACTCGACTAGTGAGCTATTACGCTTTCTTTAAATGATGGCTGCTTCTAAGCCAACATCCTAGCTGTCTGAGCCTTCCCACATCGTTTCCCACTTAACCATGACTTTGGGACCTTAGCTGGCGGTCTGGGTTGTTTCCCTCTTCACGACGGACGTTAGCACCCGCCGTGTGTCTCCCGGATAGTACTCTACGGTATTCGGAGTTTGCATGGGGTTGGTAAGTCGGGATGACCCCCTAGCCCAAACAGTGCTCTACCCCCGTAGGTATTCGTCCGAGGCGCTACCTAAATAGCTTTCGGGGAGAACCAGCTATCTCCCGGTTTGATTGGCCTTTCACCCCCAGCCACAAGTCATCCGCTAATTTTTCAACATTAGTCGGTTCGGTCCTCCAGTTAGTGTTACCCAACCTTCAACCTGCCCATGGCTAGATCACCGGGTTTCGGGTCTATACCCTGCAACTAAAGCGCCCTATTAAGACTCGGTTTCCCTACGGCTCCCCTATTCGGTTAACCTTGCTACAGAATATAAGTCGCTGACCCATTATACAAAAGGTACGCAGTCACACCACGAAGGTGCTCCTACTGCTTGTACGTACACGGTTTCAGGTTCTATTTCACTCCCCTCACAGGGGTTCTTTTCGCCTTTCCCTCACGGTACTGGTTCGCTATCGGTCAGTCAGGAGTATTTAGCCTTGGAGGATGGTCCCCCCATCTTCAAACAGGATACCACGTGTCCCGTCTTACTCATCGAGCTCACAACCAGTGCACTTTCATGTACGGGGCTATCACCCTGTATCGCCGGCCTTTCCAGGCCGTTCCATTAACACACTGGCTGATGTTGACTCTGGGCTGCTCCGCGTTCGCTCGCCGCTACTAACGGAATCTCGGTTGATTTCTTTTCCTCGGGGTACTTAGATGTTTCAGTTCTCCCGGTTCGCCTCGTTAAGCTATGTATTCACTTAACGATACCTAAGTTATCTTAGGTGGGTTTCCCCATTCGGACATGGTTGGTTAATAGCGCTTCATCCCAGCTCACCAACCCTTTTCGCAGGGTAGCACGTCCTTCATCGCCTCTGACTGCCAAGGCATCCACCGTGTACGCTTAGTCACTTAACCATACAACCCAAAATTATTTCAGATTGATGAAAGTACTAAACTGGTCATATGCCAGTTTCTCAAGACGCTTGTTCTTAAGAACTTCAGTTATTTATCAGCTTGTTTCCAAATTTTTAAAGAGCAAGGTAGTTCACAGTGTTCTGCAAATACCATATGGCAAAATGAACTGTTACGTTCAATTCGCTTTGCGATATGGTGGAGCTATGCGGGATCGAACCGCAGACCTCCTGCGTGCAAGGCAGGCGCTCTCCCAGCTGAGCTATAACCCCATACCGGTGTGACTTATCTTTCCACTTTCCTCTGAAAAGGAAGTGGTGGGTCTGAGTGGACTTGAACCACCGACCTCACCCTTATCAGGGGTGCGCTCTAACCACCTGAGCTACAGACCCAGATAAGTCTCTCTTCTTTCAATTAATCAAACAATCTGTGTGAGCACTCAGCCAAAGGCTGGTATCGCAGGTAAGGAGGTGATCCAACCGCAGGTTCCCCTACGGTTACCTTGTTACGACTTCACCCCAGTCATGAATCACAAAGTGGTAAGCGCCCCCCCGAAGGTTAAGCTACCTACTTCTTTTGCAACCCACTCCCATGGTGTGACGGGCGGTGTGTACAAGGCCCGGGAACGTATTCACCGTAGCATTCTGATCTACGATTACTAGCGATTCCGACTTCATGGAGTCGAGTTGCAGACTCCAATCCGGACTACGACATACTTTATGGGATTCGCTCACTATCGCTAGCTTGCCGCCCTTTGTATATGCCATTGTAGCACGTGTGTAGCCCTACTCGTAAGGGCCATGATGACTTGACGTCATCCCCACCTTCCTCCGGTTTATCACCGGCAGTCTCCTTTGAGTTCCCGCCATTACGCGCTGGCAACAAAGGATAAGGGTTGCGCTCGTTGCGGGACTTAACCCAACATTTCACAACACGAGCTGACGACAGCCATGCAGCACCTGTCTCAGAGCTCCCGAAGGCACTCCCGTATCTCTACAGGATTCTCTGGATGTCAAGAGTAGGTAAGGTTCTTCGCGTTGCATCGAATTAAACCACATGCTCCACCGCTTGTGCGGGCCCCCGTCAATTCATTTGAGTTTTAACCTTGCGGCCGTACTCCCCAGGCGGTCGATTTAACGCGTTAGCTCCGGAAGCCACGCCTCAAGGGCACAACCTCCAAATCGACATCGTTTACAGCGTGGACTACCAGGGTATCTAATCCTGTTTGCTCCCCACGCTTTCGCACCTGAGCGTCAGTCTTTGTCCAGGGGGCCGCCTTCGCCACCGGTATTCCTCCAGATCTCTACGCATTTCACCGCTACACCTGGAATTCTACCCCCCTCTACAAGACTCTAGCTTGCCAGTTTCAAATGCAGTTCCCACGTTGAGCGCGGGGATTTCACATCTGACTTAACAAACCGCCTGCGTGCGCTTTACGCCCAGTAATTCCGATTAACGCTTGCACCCTCCGTATTACCGCGGCTGCTGGCACGGAGTTAGCCGGTGCTTCTTCTGCGAGTAACGTCATAGCAACAGCGTATTAAGCTGCTCCCTTTCCTCCTCGCTGAAAGTGCTTTACAACCCGAAGGCCTTCTTCACACACGCGGCATGGCTGCATCAGGGTTTCCCCCATTGTGCAATATTCCCCACTGCTGCCTCCCGTAGGAGTCTGGACCGTGTCTCAGTTCCAGTGTGACTGGTCATTCTCTCAAACCAGTTAGAGATCGTCGCCTTGGTGAGCCATTACCCCACCAACTAGCTAATCCCACCTGGGTTCATCCGATAGCATGAGGTCCGAAGAGCCCCCACTTTGGTCCGTAGACATTATGCGGTATTAGCTACAGTTTCCCGTAGTTATCCCCCTCTATCGGGCAGATCCCCAGGCATTACTCACCCGTCCGCCGCTCGTCACCCAAGAAGCAAGCTTCTTTGTGCTACCGCTCGACTTGCATGTGTTAGGCCTGCCGCCAGCGTTCAATCTGAGCCATGATCAAACTCTTCAATTTAAAGTTTGTCGCTCGAAATAACTAGCAAATAAATTGTCAGTCACTCGTTTAACTAAGTATCTTTTGGATAGTCAGCGTCTTCAACGAGTGCCCACACAGATTGTCTGATTAATTTTTTAAAGAGCAGTGTCAGCGCTTTCACGTTGACAGGGCGCGCATTATTTCGCATTTCCCTTTGGCTGTCAAGGTCTGTTTTTCACATTCCTTAAAAGCGTTTTATTCTTTACTGCTTGGCTTTCAGTAGCTTGCGCCGCTGTTGCCGTGTCAGTGGGGTCGCATTATAGGGAGTATTTACAAAGAGGCAAGCAAAAAAAGTAATAAATATTTTGCCTGCTCACTTTTCACTCTTTTTGTTTATTTTATGCGTTTTTTAAGCAGTGTAGGTACATCAGCAAGGCTATCGAGTACGTAATCTGCCAGTGCTTCGGCTTCTGCGGTGAGAGGTTTTCCGCTGCGAACCAAAATTTTGGTGCCAATGCCGGCTGCATGCGCCGCCTGCATGTCTTCAAGTTTATCACCAACCATATAAGAGGAGGCCATATCGAGGTCAAGCTCGGCTTGTGCTTCAAAAAACATACCCGGCTTCGGTTTACGACATTCACACTCAATTTTGTATTCACCTTTACCGTGCTCTGCGTGGTGCGGGCAGTAGTAGATGCCATCAAGGTCAACACCTCTGTCGGCCAATGACCAATCCATCCACTCAGTTAAGTGGGTAAACTGGGCTTCGGTAAACAAACCTCGGGCAATGCCGGATTGGTTGGTAACTAAGACCAGTGCAAGCCCCATCTCTTTAATTTGGCGGCAAGCGTCAATCGCGCCTTTGATGAATTCAAAGTTGTCACTTTCATGTACGTAGCCATGATCAATGTTCAGTGTACCGTCACGATCAATAAATAGTGCTGAGGTTGCCATGTGAAGATCTCCGGCGGGTCTGGGTTTACGGTATCGGGTATGTGCTGATTATCGCCTGCCTATTCTTATAATGTAAGACGAGAGGCGTTTTTGAGGAGAAATGTAGGGATATAAGGTTTTATTTCTCTTTCTTTTAGCCGTCTAGACGTAAAAAATGTTGACTATAGCCATCCAGACATCTTAGCATCTGTGTATTCGCTCTGCTGTCTATCCCTATATATTGTTTAGGATCTGTTTTTGTGCGATAGAAGTAAGCATATGTTTCAGCATGGAGAGCATGACGTACCATGATTAGGCTTAATCACATCAGTAAAATATTTCACACGGAAGGACGAAGTATCAGTGCGCTTTCAGAGGTGAGTTTGCATGTTCCGGCTGGCCAGATTTTTGGCGTGATAGGTGCATCAGGGGCTGGAAAAAGTACGCTGATTCGCTGTGTTAATCTGCTTGAGCGCCCCTCTTCAGGTGAGGTGTTTGTAGATGGGCAAGATATGATGGTGCTGGATGAGTCAGCACTTGAGCGTGCTAGACGTAATATTGGCATGATTTTCCAACACTTTAATCTGCTATCTTCACGTACTGTATTTGGTAATGTGGCTTTTGCTCTGGAGTTACAAGGCTTAAATAAAGAAGCGATTGCCACGCGGGTGGATGAGTTGCTGGCGCTAGTTGGTCTAACGGATAAGAAGACGGTGTTTCCGGCAAATCTTTCCGGCGGGCAAAAACAGCGGGTGGCGATTGCCCGTGCTCTGGCGTGTAATCCGAAGGTATTGTTGTGTGATGAGGCCACCAGCGCGCTTGATCCGGCCACAACGCGGTCTATTTTGACACTGCTGAAGGATATTAACCGCCGTTTAGGGCTGACAATTTTACTGATCACCCATGAGATGGATGTGGTGAAGCGGATTTGTGATCAGGTTGCGGTTATCAGTGCTGGTCAGCTGATTGAGCAAGGCTCTGTGGGTGAGGTGTTTGCGCACCCGAAAACACCGCTAGCACAGCAGTTTATTCGTTCAACGCTTGATTTAAGTATTCCTGAAGATTATGCCGCAAGGTTGGTGGCGACACCGCAGCCGTTGCATTTCCCACTGATCCGTTTGGAGTTTACTGGGCAATCAGTGGATGCACCGCTGCTATCAAAAGTGGCACGTGAGTTTGATATTGATTGCAATATTTTAAGCGCGCAGATGGATTATGCCGGCGGAATTAAATTTGGGGTGATGCTGGCGGAGTTATTTGGTGATGAAGCGCGCTGTGCGCAGGCAATGGATTATCTGCATGAGCAGCATGTCAAGGTGGAGGTATTAGGCTATGTCGCAAGCAATGATTGAGCTGCTGTTTAAGGCATTGGGCGAAACACTGATGATGGTGCTGGCTTCAGGGGTGATTGGTTTTGCACTGGGCATCCCACTGGGAGTGATCCTATTTATTACCAAACCTGGACAAATTAAGGCGAATGCGCCGCTAAATAAAGTGTTAGGTGCGGTGATTAATATCGGGCGCTCTATCCCTTTTATTATTTTGATTGTGTCTATTATTCCGTTAACCCGTTTGCTGGTTGGAACGTCTATTGGTACGGCGGCGGCGGTAGTGCCATTGGCCATTGGCGCAACACCGTTTATTGCCCGTTTAATTGAAGGGGCATTAATGGAAGTGCCTGCTGGTTTGATTGAGGCAGCAAGAGCAATGGGCGCAACCCCGATGCAGATTATCACCAAAGTGATGCTGCCCGAGGCGCTACCGGGGATCATCAACAGTATTACTATTACCTTAGTGACCTTGGTCAGCTATTCGGCGATGGCCGGTGCAGTTGGCGGCGGTGGTTTGGGTGATGTGGGTATTCGCTATGGTTATCAACGTTTTGACGGTACGGTAATGCTGGTTGTTATTGCTATTTTAGTGGTATTAGTACAGTTGATTCAAAGTGTGGGTGAGCGCTGGGTAAAGGCAACCGACCATAAGTAACAGGTTTCCACTCATGTACAAGTTTAAGCGGTTTCATGGAGCCGCTGTTTTACAACAATATGATTTGTGATTGGTGTTCAGGCACCGCAATAAACAAGGATGGTAAATACGATGGCATTACAATTTAAAACACTGGCTCTGGTAAGTGCATTGGCGAGCTCTTTATTGCTGACCGGTTGTGGTCAGGATGACGCGCAAAATAAGATTAAAGTGGGCGTGATTTCCGGTGCGGAAGAGCAAGTGGCTGAGGTGGCGAAAAAAGTTGCCAAAGAGCAGTACGGTTTGGATGTGGAGTTGGTAAGTTTTAGTGATTATATCACGCCAAATGCAGCGCTGGCAGATGGCTCATTAGATCTGAATGCGTTCCAGCACAAGCCGTATCTTGATCAGCAAATTGCTGATCGTGGGTATAAGCTGACCATTGTTGGCAATTCATTTGTCTACCCAATTGCCGGTTATTCAAAAAAAATCAAGGCATTGTCTGAATTGAAAGAGGGTGCTGCGGTATCACTACCCAATGATCCAACCAACCTTGGCCGCTCTTTATTGCTGTTACAAGCGCAGGGTTTGCTGACGCTCAAAGAGGGTAGCGGCCTGAATGCAACGGTACTGGATATTGTTGCTAACCCGAAAAAATTAAAATTAATCGAACTGGAAGCCCCGCAGTTACCGCGCTCGCTTGATGATGTTGATTTGGCGATTATCAACACCACTTATGCCAGCCAGATTGGGCTGACACCGCCGAAAGATGGTTTGTTTGTTGAGGATAAAGCGTCTCCGTATGTAAACCTGATTGTGGCACGCGACAATAATAAAGATGAAGAGAAAGTGAAGAACTTCGTCAAAGCCTTCCAGACCGAAGAGGTGTATCAGGCTGCCAATCAGGTATTTAAAGGCGGTGTAGTGAAAGGCTGGTAATACTCCCCCTTTTCTCTCCTCTTCCCTTAGATGATTATTTTTTCTTCAAGAGCACCCTAGGGGTGCTCTTTTGTTTTACTATCAGCGAGAGATAAAACGCTTCTGGCAGTGCCTCTGGCAATACCTAAACTCAGCCGGTGTGTGTGTCTGGATATCAGCCATTTATTTTTAATGTATGGATACAGTGCAATGCAAAAGATCATTCTGGTTTCAGCCGCGTTATTATTGGGCGGATGTGCAACCCACTACAGTGTGGACAGTAATCTTAATCCCCAAAATGTAAAAACTTACTTCGCGCCAAGCACCGTTACGGTGTATGAGAAAACTGATCAATTGAATAATGTTGATTATCAGAATATTGGCCGTGTTCAGGGTGAGGTTTGTCAGGCCAACAGTAATGAGAAACCGGCCAGTATTCAGGAGGCTCGTAATGCAGCACAGCGCCATGTGCAGGAGATGGGCGGTAATGCACTGTTACTGAATCAATGTCTGATTTTGGATGATGTACCCGGTTGTAAGCAGGTGGCACTTTGCCAAGGGTCAGCTATCATTGTTGCCCCTTAATACCCACTCGCTAAATAAAAGAAGGTGATGCCGTTGGATACCCCGCGAGAAACTGTGGCGATGACGCCCGTTGGTGTGATTCATTCACCTTATAAAGAGAAGTTTGCCGTTCCACGCCAGCCCGGTTTGGTTGAGGATGGTATTGGTGAGCTACAACTGTTGCCACCTTTTAATCAACTCGATGCCGTACGCGGTTTAGAACAATTTAGCCACTTATGGTTGATTTTTGTCTTTCATCAAACCCAAGGTCAGGGCTGGCGACCTACCGTTCGCCCGCCACGCTTAGGCGGTAATGAGCGGATTGGGGTCTTTGCAACCCGCTCTACTTTTCGGCCAAACCCGATTGGTTTATCAAAAGTGGCTTACCACGGCACGGTATGCCGCAATGGTGAGATTTTTTTGAAGCTGGGCAGCCTTGATCTGGTTGATGGCACCCCGATTCTCGATATCAAACCCTATCTGCCGTATGTTGACAGCCAACCTGATGCCAGCGCCGGATTTGCACAACAAGCCCCTGAACCGCAAATGCCGATCCGTTTTAGTGCGGCGGCAGAGTCAGTTTTACACGCTGAGCAGAAAAAGTTACCCACACTGCGCCGCTTTATTAGTGACGTGCTTGCACAAGACCCACGCCCAGCCTATCGAAAACAGCAAGCTGATGATCGCCACTATGCGGTACATTTGCTTGATTTCAATGTGCGCTGGGTGGTGCATGAGTCAGAAGCCGAAGTCATTGCGATTGAAAAGCGCAGCTGAATTTAACCAAAGAAGCTTTTGAGCGACCTATCACGCTGCTACACTAATACCCTTGTGATTTTGTTTGAATTATTCACGGAATTTTATCCATGCGTACCAGTAATTATCTGCTCTCTACTTTAAAGGAAACTCCGTCTGACGCGGAAGTGATCAGCCACCAGCTGATGCTACGCGCCGGTATGATCCGTAAATTGGCATCAGGCTTGTACACATGGCTGCCGACCGGTTTGCGCGTACTGAAAAAAGTTGAAAACATTGTTCGTGATGAAATGAACAAAGCGGGTGCAATTGAAGTTTCGATGCCGGTAGTACAACCTGCGGATTTGTGGGTAGAGACTGGTCGCTGGGAGCAGTATGGCCCAGAGTTATTGCGCATTGCTGATCGTAATGATCGCCCGTTTGTTTTAGGCCCGACACATGAAGAGGTCATCACTGATCTCATTCGTAATGAAGTGTTCTCTTACAAACAGCTTCCGCTGAATTTATTCCAAATTCAAACAAAATTCCGTGATGAAATTCGCCCGCGTTTTGGTGTTATGCGCGCCCGTGAGTTCCTGATGAAAGATGCCTACTCTTTCCATACCTCACAAGAGTCTTTACAGATCACGTACGAAAAAATGTATGCCGCTTATAGCGCCATTTTTAGTCGTATGGATCTCGACTTCCGCCCAGTATTGGCCGACACCGGCTCTATCGGCGGTAGCTCATCACACGAATTCCACGTGCTGGCAAAAAGCGGTGAAGATGATATTGCCTTCTCTAACACCTCAGATTATGCCGCTAACGTTGAAATGGCTGAAGCCTTGATGCCTGCCGGTGAGCGTGCAGCACCAAGCGAAGAGATGCGTCTTGTCGACACGCCACATGCAAAAACTATCGCTGAACTGGTAGAGCAGCATCAGTTGCCAATTGAGAAAACAGTTAAAACACTGATCGTTAAAGCTGCCGAAGAGTCTGGCCATGCGCTGGTTGCTCTATTGGTTCGCGGCGATCATGAGCTGAACGAAATCAAAGCGCAAAAACTACCCTTGGTTGCAGACCCGCTGATCATGGCTGAAGAAGCTGAGATCCGTGCGGCTATCGGTGCAGGCCCAGGTTCACTTGGCCCGGTCGGTTTGAGCATTCCAATCATTGCCGATCGCAGTGTGATCATGCTGAGTGATTTTGGTGCAGGCGCTAACCAAGACGGTAAGCACTATTTCGGCATCAACTGGGAGCGCGATCTGCCTTTAGCGGCTGTTGCTGATATTCGTAATGTGGTTGAAGGTGACCCATCACCTGATGGTTTGGGCTCTATCCAAATCAAACGCGGTATTGAAGTTGGCCATATCTTCCAACTGGGCAGCAAATACTCAGAAGCAATGAAAGCGGCTGTGCAGGGTGAAGATGGCCGCAATCAAACCATGATCATGGGCTGTTACGGTATTGGTGTTTCCCGTGTGGTTGCCGCCGCTATTGAGCAAAATCATGATGATCGCGGGATTATCTGGCCAGATGCAATTGCCCCATTCCATGTGGCAATTTTGCCAATGAACATGCATAAATCTTATCGTGTTCAGGAAGCGGCTGAAAAACTGTACAGCGAACTTCAAGCTGCTGGCATTGATGTCATTATGGATGACCGCAAAGAGCGTCCGGGTGTGATGTTTGCAGATATGGAGCTGATGGGTGTTCCGCACATGGTGGTGATTGGTGATCGCAACCTTGATGCTGGTGAAATCGAGTACAAACACCGTCGTGGCGGTGAAAAGCAGCTGATTAAAATTGATGGCATCCTCAGCTATTTGCTGGAAAACGTGAAACGTTAATCGCACACGGTTAATCGTATCCTACGGTTTTCAATTACCGGATTTCATCCTGATTAAACCCGCTTTTTTAGCGGGTTTTTTTACGCGTTTTTATAGATATTTCCTATATTTTATACTGTTATTTTACACTGTTTATAACGCGTTCGACCAAATACAAAAAAGCCCTGTATACACAGGGCTTTAAAAAAGAAAATGCTTTAAAGAAATATCAATGCGTTTTGTTTATTCAGCATATTGAGATTAAGCGATTATTCCCACTCAATGGTTGCTGGCGGTTTGCCTGAAACATCGTAGACTACGCGTGAAATGCCGCTGATTTCATTGATGATCCGGTTAGAAACTTTACCCAGCAAATCATAAGGCAGATGTGCCCAGTGTGCCGTCATAAAATCGATCGTTTCTACTGCACGTAGTGAAACAACCCAATCATATTTACGGCCATCTCCCATCACACCCACAGAGCGCACTGGCAGGAAGACCACAAAAGCCTGACTCACTTTATTGTACCAGTCAGCTTTATGCAGCTCTTCAATGAAGATAGCATCAGCACGGCGCAGAATATCGCAATACTCTTTTTTCACTTCACCAAGAACACGAACCCCCAAACCCGGCCCCGGGAACGGATGGCGATACAACATGTTATATGGTAAACCCAGTTCTAAACCGATACGGCGTACTTCATCTTTAAACAGCTCTTTGAGCGGCTCAACCAGACCTAGCTCCATATCATCCGGCAGGCCACCCACATTGTGGTGCGATTTAATCACATGTGCCTTGCCAGTTTTCGAGGCCGCAGACTCAATCACATCCGGATAGATAGTGCCTTGTGCCAGCCATTTTACATTTTTAAGCTTGCCCGACTCTTCATCGAACACCTTGATAAACTCATGGCCAATCGCTTTACGCTTCAGCTCCGGATCAGCAATGCCGCTCAAGGCATCAAGAAAACGTTGTTCGGCATCAACACGAATAATGTTCAGACCAAACTGATCACCGAACATCTCCATTACCTGATCAGCTTCATTCAAACGCAGCAGGCCATTATCAACAAATACACACGTTAGGCGTTCACCAATCGCGCGATGCAGCAACAGCGCTGTTACCGAAGAATCAACACCACCAGACAGGCCCAAGATCACATGATCATTACCCACCTGCTCACGCATACGAACCACGGCATCTTCAATGATGGTTGCCGGAGTCCACAGTGCATCACAACCGCAAATATCACGGACAAAGTTTTCCAGCATACGCTGCCCTTGGCGGGTGTGCGTAACCTCTGGGTGGAACTGTACGCCGTAAAAGCGCTTCTCTTCTTGTGCCATTGCCGCAAATGGGCAAGTTTCGGTCATTGCTACAGTGGTAAAATCAGCCGGAATCGCGGTAACTTTATCGCCGTGACTCATCCAGACATCGAGCTGTGGCTGACCAGTGGCAGAGAGCGTATCTTGAATTCCCGCAAATAAACGGCTGTCAGTCAGCACATCAACACTGGCATACCCAAACTCACGCTCGGTAGATGACTGCACCATACCGCCCAGCTGCATCGCCATGGTTTGCATGCCATAGCACACACCCAATACTGGAACGCCGGCGGTAAATACATACTCAGGCGCGCGCGGGCTGCCTTGCTCTGTGGTGCTTTCCGGGCCGCCAGACAGAATAATACCCTGTGGGTTAAATTCACGAATCTGCTCTTCGGTCACATCCCATGCCCATAATTCGCAATACACACCAATCTCTCGGATACGGCGTGCAATCAGCTGCGTGTACTGGGAACCAAAATCAAGGATAAGAATACGGTGGTCGTGAATGTCTTTGCTCATCGGTTACTCTATCTACGTAGTTTAACGGGCAGTCAAAATAAAATCGGGTGATACTGCATCGCGCCTAGCTTCACTAGGCGCACAGAGAGCAAACGCTTTCTGGGGATGCAAAGCAGGGTGAAATATCAACCCATACGATAGTTCGGTGACTCTTTGGTGATGGTCACATCATGCACGTGGCTCTCTTGGATCCCCGCACCAGTAATACGAACAAACTCAGCTTTAGTGCGCAGCTCTTCAATCGTGCCGCAGCCGGTTAGCCCCATACAAGAGCGCAATCCACCCATCTGCTGATGAACAATCTCTTTGAGCTTACCTTTATAGGCAATACGCCCTTCAATACCTTCTGGCACCAGCTTATCGGCTGCATTATCGCTTTGGAAATAGCGGTCTGATGAGCCTTTTGACATCGCGCCCAGTGAGCCCATACCGCGGTAAGATTTAAATGAACGGCCCTGATATAGCTCTATTTCACCCGGCGACTCTTCTGTACCGGCCAGCATTGAACCGACCATTACGCACGATGCTCCCGCCGCAATCGCCTTGGCAATATCACCAGAGAAACGAATACCGCCATCAGCAATGACCGGAATGCCCAGTGGCATCAGCGCCGTTGCTGCATCAGATACTGCTGTAATTTGTGGTACACCCACACCCGTTACAATCCGCGTTGTACAAATTGAACCTGGGCCGATACCCACTTTCACCGCGCTGCAACCCGCTTCTGCCAGTGCCAGCGCACCGGCTGCTGTCGCTACGTTGCCGCCAATGATTTGCAGTTCAGGGTATTTCGCGCGAGTTTCACGAATACGTTGCAATACGCCTTCAGAGTGGCCATGGGAAGAGTCAATCAGCAGCACATCCACACCGGCCTCAACCAATGCATCAACACGCTCTTCATTGCCCGCACCGGCACCAACTGCTGCGCCTACGCGCAAGCGGCCTAGCTCATCTTTACAGGCATTCGGCTTACGTTCTGCTTTTTGGAAGTCTTTAACGGTGATCATGCCTTTCAAGCGAAAACTGCGGTCAACAACCAGCACTTTCTCAACTCGACGCTCATGCATCAGTGCCAGCACATCAGTACGCGGCGCACCTTCGAGAACCGTCACCATACGTGGTTTTGGTGTCATCACCTTGGTAACGGGCTGATCTAAGTCAGTCACAAAGCGGACATCACGGCCAGTGATAATACCGACCAGCTCTTTTTCGTCAGTCACTACCGGGTAACCGGCAAAACCGTTCTTTTCAGTCAGCGCAAGAACCTGACGAATCGTAGTATCAGGGCGAACCGTAACCGGATCACTGACCACACCACTTTCGTATTTTTTAACCTTACGAACTTCATCGGCTTGACGCTCGATAGACATATTTTTGTGGATAAAACCTAGCCCGCCTTCTTGTGCTAAGGCAATGGCAAGATCCGCTTCAGTTACGGTATCCATCGCAGCAGAGAGCATAGGAATATTCAGGTGGATGGTTTTTGTTAACTGAGTTCCAAGGTTGGCTGTATTCGGTAAGACAGTAGAATGGGCAGGTACTAGTAGTACATCATCAAAAGTCAGAGCTTCTTTCGCTATTCTTAACATCGCAATATCTCACCAAGGCAAGGAGGTTTAAAATTAGATAAAATATTGCCGTGGCATTATACAGAACGAAAACGATTAGCCAAACGTTTTTTCAGTATTCTTGCTTGTAGTTTGAGCTGATTTACGTATTATTGCCTGATAACTACCGTGCCTTTATCAGGCCCTTCTTGCCAGAGATAAGGGTGCTATTTTGCTGGAAAACCGCGCTATTTTTACGGTTACGCGTTTAAATCAAACCGTACGACAACTGCTAGAAACCCAATTGGGTCAAGTCTGGATTAGCGGTGAAATCTCTAATTTATCGATCCCTGTTTCTGGCCACTGGTACTTTACACTCAAAGATTCTCAGTCACAGGTGCGGTGCGCGATGTTCCGCAACAGCAACCGTAAAGTCACCTTCCGCCCGCAGAATGGCCAGCAAATCTTAGTTCGCGCAAATATCACTCTGTATGAACCGCGTGGCGACTTCCAGATAGTCATTGAAGGGATGCAAGCTGCCGGTGATGGGATACTGCAACAGCAGTTTGAACAACTTAAAATGCAGCTCGCCGCTGAAGGGCTGTTTTCCCAGCAAAGTAAACAAGCGCTACCTGCACACCCCAAACAAATCGGGATAATTACCTCATCGAGCGGTGCGGTTCTGCACGATATTTTGCAGATCTTACGCCGCCGTGATCCGCTGCTATCGGTGGTAATCTATCCGGTGGCTGTACAGGGGCAAGATGCCGTAGACCAAATTACACACGCCATTGTACGGGCCAATCAACGGGCGGAGTGCGATCTGTTAATTCTTGCGCGCGGCGGCGGTTCACTGGAAGATTTGCAGGCATTTAACAGCGAAGCGGTAGCCCGTGCGATTTTTGAAAGCGCCCTGCCACTGGTCAGCGCGGTAGGCCATGAAACTGATGTCACCATTGCTGATTTTGTGGCCGATATTCGAGCCCCTACGCCATCGGCGGCCGCAGAGTTAATCAGTGCTGATCGGCAAATACAATGCCGCCGACTTGATGATCAACAGCAACGACTTCAGCGTGCATTACTGCATCAGCACAATCGGCAATTACAGCGCTTAGAGCGCCTACAACACCGCTTACAACAACAGCATCCGCAAATCCGCCTGCAACGCCAGCAAAATCGGCTAGATGATGCAGAGCACCGTTTACAACAGCTGATCACAGCACAACAGCAAAAGCATACCAGTGTGTTGGATAATTTACAGCACCGTTTGCAGCAACATACTCCGTTGCACCGTGTTGCCCGTTATCAGCAGCAAACTGATTACCTGTTACAGCGCCTGCAACAGCAAGTGCAGGTTGCGTTGCAAAATCGGCAACAAAAACTTGGCTCATTGGGTGCACGTTTGCATGCAATTAGCCCGCTGGCAACACTCTCGCGCGGCTATGCGGTAGTACAAAATGATCAGCAACAGATGATCACCTCGCCCTCACAGGTCAAATCCGGTGAACAACTGCGTATTCAGGTGGCTGACGGTACAATTTACAGTCGGGTCGAATAAACCCTCTATCAATGTATTCATGTATTGTTCGATTAAGCTAATTTAGATTTAATTTTTATCTTACCTGTTACTAAACCTATTTTTACTCATCGAGTACCCATAAAAAAAGGCCATTACATAAATGTAAGGCCTTTTTTGTTATCACACAGAGTTTAAGTTACGCTGGATAATGACAAGCCGTACCGCTGTACTTATCTGCTCAAACCCTGCTATGCATCGTTTTGATTTATCTTACTTTTTACCTTGCTTGATGAATTTCATCAGACGCTTGCGTTTTTGCATCTGAGTCACACTCAGCAAGTTACGTTTCTGACTAAACGGGTTCTCACTCTCTTGGAACTGAATACGAATTGGCGTACCCATGATCTTCAGTGAACGGCGGTAGTAGTTCATCAAATAACGTTTGTAGGAATCAGACAAATCTTTAAGCTGATTACCGTGGATAACGATAATTGGCGGATTATGCCCACCGGTATGCGCATATTTCAGCTTAATACGGCGGCCATTAACCATTGGTGGCTGATGATCTTGTACCGCCATCTGCATGATACGGGTCAGCAAAGAGGTTGTAACACGCTTAGTTGCTGACGTATACGCCTCTTGGATAGAGTCAAACAGATTACCCACACCACTGCCATGCAACGCAGAGATAAAGTGAATACGGGCGAAATCAACGAAATCCATCCGGCGATCAAGCTCTTCTTTGACACGATCTTTAACCGACTGATCAAGACCATCCCACTTATTCACCACGACAACCAGTGAACGGCCAGCATTCAGCACAAAACCGAGCAGAGACAAATCCTGATCGGAAATACCCATGCGCGCATCAAGCACTAACAGCACAACGTTCGCATCTTCAATCGCTTGCAGTGTTTTGATAACCGAGAATTTTTCAACCGTTTCAGTCACTTTACCGCGGCGACGAACACCGGCAGTATCAATAACCACATATTCACGGCCATCACGCTCCATCGGGATGTAGATACTGTCACGGGTAGTCCCCGGCATGTCATACACCACCACACGGTCTTCACCTAAAATGCGGTTAGTCAGCGTTGATTTACCGACATTCGGGCGGCCAACCAGCGCAATTTTGATTGGGCGATCATCAGGCTTGATCTCTTCTTCCGGCTCATCGGTTTCAATCAGATCGCCGTTTTCATCAAACTCTAAACCTTCTGGTTCAGCCCAACCCTCGTTCTCTTCATCACGCAGATCGGTATCTTGCTCCTCTTCTAGCTCATCGGCTAACGGGGCAAGCGCCTGATCAATCAAAGCTGACACTCCACGGCCATGTGCCGCGGCAATTTGGTAAACATTGCCTAAACCCAGTGCATAAAACTCCGCACTGTGGGCATCACCATCAAGGCCATCAACTTTGTTCGCCACCACGAATGTGGGTTTTTCACGCATACGCAAGTGCTGGGCGATCCCTTGATCAGCACTGGTCATCCCTGCACGGGCATCAACCAAAAACAGAACAACATCCGCCTCTTCAATCGCCAACAGCGATTGTTCGGCCATTTTGGTTTCTACACCATCTTCTGTTCCATCAATACCACCGGTATCAATCACGATAAACTCATGGCCGGATAAAACCGCACGTCCATATTTGCGATCTCGGGTCAGGCCTGGAAAATCAGCAACCAACGCATCCCGCGTGCGGGTAAGACGATTGAACAGAGTGGACTTACCCACATTCGGACGTCCTACTAGAGCGACGACAGGAACCATAGAGACCTCTTTATTTCTTACAGATAAAACGGCTCCTGACCAGATGATCAGGAGCCGTAAAGCAACCAAATATCAATACTGCACTTATTTTTTCAGTGCGACGACATCGCCATTACGCGTCTGAATTAACAAAGTATTATCAGCAACAACAGGCTGTGCATACAGACCGCTGCTGTTTACTTTATTTTGCGCGACAAAACGGCCATCACCTAAATCTAACCAGTGCAAATAACCTTCGCTATCACCGACAACCAGATACCCTTCATAGATAACCGGCGCAGTAACACCACGATGCAGCAACCCAGTTTGACTCCACAACTCGGTTCCACCACGAATATCTACAGAGACAATACGGCCTGTATTATCAACAAGATACAAGGTGTTTCCATCAATCACGAAATCATTCACTGAGCCAAAATTACGACGCCAGATCTGCTGTCCTGAGCGTAAATCGAGTGCGGAAAGATCACCATTATACGCTAATGCATAGACCACATTGTCTACGACAATCGGCGTAGCATCAACGTCTGAAAGACGATCAATTTCCGTTGCGCCACCCGCTTTCGCTATCCGCTGCTGCCAAATCAATTGACCCTGCTCAAGCATGATAGCGGTCACGCGGCCACTGTCACCACCGACGAGCACAGCACCGTATGCGGTGACTGGGCTAGACTCACCGCGGATAGAGAGCGTTGGAATATCCAGATTCGCTGTCCAGCGGATGTGTCCATCTGCAGCATCCAGCGCCTGTAACATACCGTTGGTGGTGTGCACCAATACAGCATTGTTATCCACTGCCGGGCTAGACAGAACTTCACCGGCAACTTTCGCTACCCACTTGATAGCACCGTCATCGGCATTGAGTGCGTACACTTCTGCTTTTTCGCTGGCAACATACACAACGCCATCGGCAGCAGTAACACCACCAGCTAACATTGCTGATGGGCTGCTAGAGAAAAAGCCCGATTTCTCAGCCACATTGGTACGCCATTCACGCTTACCGGTTTCGGCATTTAATGCCTCAATAATACCGCTGCGTGATGCTGCGTAGACTTTACCATCAAGGTAGGCCGGGCGCAGGCGCGAGAAGAAATCACCAACACCACTGCCTACTGAGGCATCCCACACTTTCTGAACGGTAAACTGATTTTCTACTACCGGAAGTGGTGATACTTTTACCACATCCTCTTCACCGCTGAATAATGAGCAGCCGCTCAACAGTGTTGCAGTCAATAGACTCACTGCAAGCAGACGACAACGCTTCGCCATGCCAACCTCTCTTTTAGCTGCCAAACTAGTTGGATAAATCATTAAGTTTCATCTGCAACATGGTTTGCAGTGTCGGGTTTGCATCTGCTGTCAGTGCTTGGGTATACGCTGTTTTTGCACCAGCGACATCCCCTTTGCTCAGTAAAATATCACCACGGATCTCAAGTGCTTTACCTTTCCATGCCGCTTCGGTGACTTTATCTACGCTTTGTAATGCCTGATCGGCTTGGCCCAGTTGCAACTGTACACGGGCTAAACGCAATGTCACCATTGGCAACAAGGTTTGATCTTTTGTATTGGCTTGTGCCCACAACAGTTGCTTTTCAGCCGCGGCAAAATCCCCTTTTTCAATCAGCGTTTTACTCAAATCAAGTGCAGCAAAAACACCGTATGAAGTCTCTGGATTAGCACTGATAAACGTCTGTGCTTCTTGCAGCGCTTTAGCGTTATCCGTGTTTAATTCATTCTGAACCTGCTCATACTCGGCTGACATAGTGGTAAAATTGCCATGTTGATGGCTTTGCCAGTAACGCCAGCCATACAAGCCACCTAACCCCAGCACCGCACCGATAATCACAGCTCGGCCATTGTCTTTCCACCACTGACGAAATGTGTCAAGTTGTTGTTCTTCTGTGGTATAGATGTCCACGGATTCCATCCTTTATTGATTAAAACAGCGCCGTTACTTAGAACAGCGTCGCTAAACGCGCTACCGCAGCATCTTGTGTCAGAGTTTCCTGATCAGAGGTGTGTAAATTCTTTAACACAACCTGTTGATTTGCGACTTCGCTCTCGCCCAGTACGAGGGCAAATTTGGCACCGACTTTATCTGCACGCTTAAATTGCTTTTTGAAGTTACCACCGCCGCAATGAGTCATGATGCGCAGCTCAGGCAGCAAATCACGCAGATTTTCGGCCAAACACATACCTGCGGTGAGTGTACCCTCTCCGGCACAAACAACATAGACATCAACCGGATTTTGCACCTCAATATTCTGATTTACGGTCTGAACCAGTAATACTAAGCGCTCTAATCCCATCGCAAAGCCGACAGAAGGTGTTGCATGGCCGCCCAGTTGCTCAACAAGACCATCGTAACGGCCACCACCGCAAACTGTACCTTGTGAACCTAAGCTTTCGGTAATCCACTCAAATACGGTGCGGTTGTAGTAGTCAAGACCACGTACCAAACGGTTATTTAAGGTATAAGCAATACCAGCGGCATCAAGCAGCGCACATAAACCATCAAAATGCGCACGGGATTCGCTATCAAGGTAATCAGCAAGCTTAGGAGCATCTTCCAGTAATGCCTGAATATCCGGATTTTTGGTATCAAGCACCCGCAGTGGGTTGGTATACATGCGGCGCTTACAGTCTTCATCAAGCACTTCGGTGTGCTGTTCAAGGAAAGCTATCAGTGCTGTACGATATTCGGCACGCGACTCCAGTGAGCCGATAGAGTTCAGCTCTAAACGCACGTGATCGGCAATACCCAGCTCACGCCACAAGCGGGCGGTGAGCATGATCAGCTCGGCATCAATATCAGGCCCTTGCAGACCAAACACTTCCACACCTACCTGATGGAACTGACGGTAACGCCCTTTTTGCGGACGCTCATGGCGGAACATAGGCCCGATATACCACAAGCGCTGTTCCTGATTGTACAGCAGGCCATGCTCAATACCGGCACGAACACAGCTTGCGGTGCCCTCAGGGCGCAGAGTTAGGCTATCACCATTGCGATCTTCAAATGTGTACATCTCTTTTTCAACCACATCGGTAACTTCACCAATTGCGCGGCAAAAAAGTGGGGTCATCTCGACAATCGGCATGCGAATTTCGCTATAGCCATAACTCGACAGCACACTTTTGACGGTTGTTTCAATTTTTTGCCATACCGGAGTGTCAGTTGGTAAACAGTCGTTCATCCCACGGATGGCTTGAATTTGCTTGGCCACGTTAGTTCTCTTCTTCGTGTTCCCGCGCTTGGCTTGCGATCGTATCCCACCAGTGTAAGGCTTTGGCTATCAGCAATTTTACGTTGCTAAGTGTGCTACTGGTGTTCTTTACTGGTGAAAATTTTCCACCACGGTTGCCTGCGACCAAGCGCGTGAAATTGTTAAAATTATACGTCGCAAGAATTATAGTAAGTTTACCTGAATTGATTCAATCATCATGACCTTCACAAGTGTTACAAGTGAACTCAATATCACACGGCAACTGAGCTATGCAGCTCTTTAACCTTATAAAATCAGGGGTTATCTATCTTACTGATTTTTTGTGCCGCTTATTCTCTTTATCGCTGAAAGCACATACCGCTAAATCTTGATGATAAGGCAGTATGTACGGTGTGTTATCAAGCGCTGGGCAGATTAATCAATCTGATTAATATCAATACGGTTACGCTCATCAATCATTGCGGCTTTGGCGCGAATTTTCGCTTCCAGTTCATCGACTAAGTTATCATTATCAAACCGGAACTTCTGGCGGATACCGCCTTCATAAAACCCACTTTTATTGCTGCCACCAGTAACGCCAATATCAGACACCAAGGCTTCGCCGGGGCCATTGACCACACAGCCAATAATTGAAACATCTATAGGTGTAATCAGATCTTCTAGGCGTTGTTCCAACGCATTAACGGTACTGATAACATCAAACTCTTGGCGCGAACAGGTTGGACAGGCAATAAAATTGATGCCACGGGAACGTATCCGCAACGATTTGAGGATATCAAAGCCCACCTTGATCTCTTCAATCGGATCGGCAGCCAATGATACGCGCAGGGTATCACCAATACCTTCAGCCAGTAACATGCCTAACCCGATAGCCGA
Source organism: Plesiomonas sp. ISS29 (assembly GCF_056522795.1). Taxonomy (NCBI): domain Bacteria; kingdom Pseudomonadati; phylum Pseudomonadota; class Gammaproteobacteria; order Enterobacterales; family Enterobacteriaceae; genus Plesiomonas; species Plesiomonas sp. ISS29. Next base: position 1,191,832 of record NZ_JAWRZQ010000001.1, on the reverse strand, counting down.
TTTTACTGAGCCACTGCGAGCACCACCGGCTTCGGTGATCCCCAAATGTAGCGGCTGTTCAATTTGCGCAGCCAGCAAGCGATAAGCCTGTACGGCGAGGAAAACATCAGAGGCTTTTACACTGACTTTGAAAGCATCAAAATTGAGGCGGTCAAGAATTTCAACATGACGCAACGCTGACTCAACCAGTGCTGCCGGTGTCGGCTCACCGTATTTTTCCTGTATATCTTTTTCTAAAGAGCCCGCATTCACACCGATACGAATGGGGATGTTTTTATCCCGAGCGCAGTCAACAACGGCACGAATACGATCTTCGCGCCCGATATTGCCCGGATTAATACGCAAACAATCAACACCGTACTCGGCCACTTTCAGGGCGATACGGTAATCAAAGTGAATATCTGCCACCAGCGGAACGCTGACTTGCTGCTTGATAAGCTTAAAGGCTTCGGCTGCATCCATCGTAGGCACTGAGACGCGAACAATATCAGCCCCCACCCGCTCGAGCGCCTGAATCTGTGCCACTGTTGCATCAACATCAGTAGTACGAGTATTGGTCATCGACTGCACAGTGATAGGTGCATTACCGCCTACAGGCACATTCCCGACGAAAATTTGTCGGGAGTGGCGACGCTTAATTGGTGATTCCTTATGCATAACGCGCTATCACTCCGTTAAGGGCAAGCTAAAACGAGCAACACGACCACTGACGGCATAACGGCGCAGATCAACAGGCTTGCCGTTATAATCAAGGCTAACCGATGCTGGAGCACCAATCGTGAGACGATAAGGCTCTGTTCCTGACAAGGTTAGCGTTGCACCCTGCTTTTGTAGACCACTGGTCAGTTTCTTACCGGTTGCATCTTTAATCTCTAACCAGCAATCACCGGTAAAACGAAGTTGTAACCCCGTTACTGCCGTTTCTGTTGCAGTAGGCGCTGTTTCAGTCAGCGCGGAGGCTGTGCCATCAGTGGCTGCTGGCAGTGAAACCGGCTGGCCATTAATATCTAAACGCACCGGTTGTGCCGCTGCAACTGCGATAGTGGTATTTGTGGCGACACCTGCCGTATTCGTGACCGATGCAGTTGTACCAGTTGTCTCAACGACTGTACCAACGGCAGATGAACCTACAGTTGTTCCCGCTGCTGTTGTTGCCGAGTCTGCAGAGACGGCGGGTTCGGTGGTTACCGCAGAGTTAGCCGTGCTGTCACTGCCCGTACTGCTATTATCCGCACTGCTCTCTGTATTACCGGAAAGCTGCGTTTCAATCGGTAAGGTGCTGGTCATTTTATCAACATCGGCTTGTTGTACCTGATAATTTTGCCACCACCACAAACCGGTCAGGCTGATCACCACAAACAACAGAACCCATGTAAACAGCATTAACCGATTATCATGGCTACGACGCTCTTTCTTACTGGAAAAACTCTGCATCGAAACATGTGGCGTTGGCTCTGCCGGTAAGACAGCATTAATCGCTGCAACCATCTCTTTTTCGGGCAAGTTGACCAAGCGCGCATACGAGCGCACATAGCCACGAATAAATGTCGGGGCTAAATCAGAGGTTAAATTATCCTCTTCCAGTGCACGCACAACCGAGTGTTTCAAACATAAACGCTCTGCCACTTGTGCCTGAGAATAACCGAGTTGTTCACGCGCCTGGCGTAAACGCTGACCGGGTGTCAGCGCAGTTTCATCATGTTGGACTTCAGTATTCATTGGCTAAAAACTGCTGGTAGCGTTGAGATTGAGGGAACTCGCGAGCCAATTGCTGACCGTACTGATTCACAAGATTAAACGAACCTTGTGCTTTCGCTACACGGATATGCATCCATAAGCTATCAGCGGTAACTGGCAATACGCGATCATAGGTAGCAAGCATAAACTCAGCTTGTGCACGTCTACCTGATTTTAGCTCATTTTCTGCTAATAACATCAGGCGAGTGCCTTTTACTGGCTCATGTTTGAGTGCACGAACAAGATAATCTTCGGCTTTTTGCTGATTACCGGCACGCATGGCACACAAGCCTAAATTCTCTAGGCTGTCTGCCGTTCGGTAGTAATTCGGTACGCTCAGTGCTGCATTAAACTGCTCTTCCGCTTGCGAATACTTCCCTTGCGTACACAAAAAAGCACCGTAATTATTCAGTATATCGCCATTTTTTGGGGATAGGCGCAGAGCTTTGACGTAATCAAGTTCGGCATTTTTGACTTCACCCACGCGCTGGTGATAGTAAGCCATTGCCATATGTACCCGATAATCATCGGGCGAAAAACTCAGCGCACGCTCTAAATTCTGTCGGGCCAGTACCATCTCACCCTGATTCAAATACCCTAAACCTAAATTGATGCGCGCTTGCGCCGCATCAGTGGCATTAATGGGATCTTTATCAGCAACTGAGCTAACACACCCCGACAGAAAAACAGAAAAAAGCGCTGCATGTAATATAGGCTTCAGCTTCATGCTTTATTATCGCTACCTTGCTACTATACAAACAGAAAATACAGCGTCTGACAATCAGACAGATTTCACTGCAATAGGTTCACCAAGCGATTGTTTTTTCAACACTCGTTTAGTACGGTCAATGACCTCACCCGCTAACTGACCACACGCGGCATCAATATCATCGCCCCGCGTTTTACGTACAATAACCGTCAAACCATACTCCATCAGGACCTTAGAAAAACGGTCGATACGGCTATTAGAGCTTCGGCCATATGGCGCACCCGGGAACGGATTCCATGGGATGAGGTTAATCTTACACGGTGTGTCTTTCAAGCACTCTGCAAGTTGATGCGCCTGATCGGTGCTGTCGTTGACATGATCAAGCATCACATATTCAACGGTGACTCGACCTTGATTAGCATTGGATTTTGCCAAGTAACCGCGCACAGAGGCTAAGAATGTTTCAATATTGTACTTACGGTTGATAGGTACAATTTCATCACGCACATCATCAGTCGGGGCGTGCAGTGAAATGGCCAGTGCCACATCAATCACATCACCCAACTTGTCTAATGCCGGAACCACACCCGATGTTGACAGGGTAACACGACGCTTTGACAGACCAAATCCGAAATCATCTAACATGATCTCCATCGCAGGAATCACGTTATTAAAGTTCAATAAAGGCTCACCCATTCCCATCATCACCACGTTGGTGATTGGGCGCTGACCACTGTGATGAGCCACAGGCCCCACTGTTTTTGCCGCACGCCATACTTGACCGATAATCTCGGACACTTTCAGGTTACGGTTAAACCCCTGCTGAGCCGTTGAACAGAATGTACACTCAAGTGCACAACCTACCTGTGATGAAACACACAAGGTTGCACGATCATTTTCAGGAATATAGACCGTTTCAACACGCTGATCACCGACTAACAGTGCCCATTTGATCGTACCATCAGAAGAGCGCTGCTCTTCAACAATTTCTGGCGCACGAATCTCTGCTTTCTCTTTCAGCTTACCGCGCAACACCTTATTGATATTGGTCATGGCGTCGAAATCATCGCAGCCAAAGTGGTAGATCCATTTCATGACCTGATCAGCACGGAACGGTTTTTCGCCCATTTCAGCAAAAAAAGCACGCATGGCTTCGCGGTTCAGATCAAGAAGGTTAATTTTGGTGTTGGACATGGTAGCCTCGTTATTACACGTTATGGCGTTGAAAGGAAAAACAACGACGCTTTGCAAGCAGCAAAGGCGCGGCATTGTACAAAGTTTAGGGTAGGCTTTCCACTGAGATGCTAAAAAGTGTTAAAACAAAAAAGGGAACGTTATCACGCTCCCTCAGTTTTGTTTCTAATATCAGCGAATTGTGCTGATCTGCTCTTATTTTCTAATAATTACTGGTTTTCCAATAATCACTGGTAATAATCTTAACGGGTGAAAACTTCACTTTCCGCAAAGAAATAAGCAATTTCACGGGCCGCTGATGCTGTGGCATCAGAACCGTGTACGGCATTACGGCTCATGCTTTCGGCATAATTTGCACGCAATGTACCAGCTTGTGCCTGTTCTGGGTTGGTTGCCCCCATAATTTCACGGTGACGGCGCACAGCATCTTCGCCTTCTAGCACCTGCACCATGATAGGGCCTGAAGTCATAAAGGCAACCAGATCATCGTAAAACGGCTTTCCTTCATGCTCTGCATAAAAACCGGCCGCTTGTTGTGATGTTAAATGCACCATTTTTGCTGCCACAATTTTTAAGCCCGCAGCTTCAAAACGGGCATAAATAGCGCCAATCAGGTTCTTAGCTACAGCATCGGGTTTAATAATAGAGAAAGTCTGTTCGCGTGCCATGAGTGTGATGTCCTATCTTAAAATCGATCATCGTTATTATCGGAATATATACAATACGCAGCATAATGTACTGAAACAAGCAGAGTAATCTGATAATTAGGTTTATCTCAATTTCAGGCAGCACTGCTCTTGCCAGCATTAACCCCTAGCGCGCTACATTATACAAACATTAATTTAACTCAAACAATCAATTTCATGACAAACAATCAAATAAATAGAGTCTACGTATTTACCGCAGACGCTATTTGTCATTGCTAAAGAAGTCAGCTCAGCAAAGAAGAGAGGCTTCGCGCTATGGTATGCTTTTACCTTCTACAATTGCTGTTTATATTGCTTACTCTGTTGCTGCCGCGCTTGTCTGTGCAGCTCGTTTTAACAGCAAATTTGCCAGAGATCGCACACCAATACCGGTTGCACCAACCGACCAAAGATCATTGGCTGATTTGCGGTAGGTTGCCGAACAGTCAAGGTGCAGCCAGTTATGCTTATAGTCGGTCAGAAAATGCGATAAAAAGCCTGCTGCGGTACTTGCGCCAGCGGTATAAGCAGCCGTTGAAATATTGCACAAATCAGCAAAGTTAGATGGCAATTGCTGGCGGTGAAACTCAGCCAATGGCAATCGCCAGAATGCCTCATTCTCTTCTTCGGCAGAAACCAACATCTGCTGGCTAAGGGCATCATCAAAGCTGAATAGCGCATGGTACTCATTACCCAATGCCGCTTTTGCCGCACCGGTTAATGTTGCACAGTCAATAATCAGCCCGGCGTTTTGCTTATCCGCATCAAGCAGGCCGTCGGCCAGCACCAAGCGTCCTTCTGCATCAGTATTTAAAATCTCAACAGTTTTTCCATTACGGTAGCGAATAATATCGCCCAGCTTGTAAGCATTGCCGCTGACCATATTCTCGGCACAACACAAATACAGTTTCACCCGCTGCTTCAGGCCACGGGTAATCGCCAGACCTAATGCGCCGGCAGCCAATGCCGCACCGCCCATGTCAGATTTCATTGAATCCATAAAACTGCTTTGTTTTAAGCTGTAACCACCAGAGTCAAAGGTGATCCCCTTGCCCACCAAACAGGCCATCACCGGCGCATCAGCCAGCCCTGTTGGGTTAAAATCAAGCTGTAGCATGGCAGGAATGCGATCAGAGCCGCGGCCAACCGTGTAGATCCCACTGTAGCCTTGCTCACGCAAATCTGAGCCGGTAATCACTTTAAAAGTGACATGCTCACCACCCAAGCTTTTCAAAAAACTGCCCGCACGTGATGCCAGTTGCTGAGGGCCTAACTCTTCGGCTGACAAATTAATGGTATCGCGTACCCAATCTGCACAGGTAATTCGTGCGCTCAGCTCATGCAGTTGTTCGGCCGGTAAATCGGGAAATGTGACCTTGCGCTCGCCTTTACTGGCACGAAAACCCTGATGAAACGCCCAGCAATACTCACTCGACCAGTTATCCCCCTGCAAGGCAACGTTGCGAATACCCTGAGCGTCTAATTTACGGGCGGCGCGCTGTACCGTATCATGTTGCTGATCACCGTTTAAGTGAATGTTTACCCCATGATCACTCATGCTGATCAGGGCTTTATCACCCCAGCAACGGGCAGCCGGCTCATACGATAAAAAGACAGACATTACATCAGACATGGGTCATCCTTAGCTAGATACATGTTTACATTCATACTGATACGTTAAGAAATCAGCACAGCATAATTGGTTATCAGCCTCTGTGTAGAAACCGTATTACCCGATCTTAAGTGATAATACGTGCGGTATGATACGGCAGTTATTCACAACACAGAGCCTATGACATACTGTTTATTGTTAGCATAATTCGCTAATCAATGCGGCACTCTTTTGCAACCTGACATAACCAAAAAAACGCTATTGTTAGGATACACAGCAGTACATTTACAACATGACGTTATTTTTCACTCTCAAAAACACCGCATACTCGGCCATATACAAGCAAAAAATAGATTTGAGGGATAAAAAAAACCGCTCGGAAAACCGAGCGGCTGATAAAGCAAAACGAAGGCTCAATCGGCTTCATCCATCCAACATAGCAAGATGGCTTCGAGGATAGCCTCGTTTGATCGCTGCGGATCATCATTGAAACTATCGATCTCGCAGATCCAGCGGTGTAAGTCAGTAAAACGCACCGTTTTTGGATCGGTATCTGGATAGATATCAAGCAATGCCAGTGCGATCTCTCTGCTGTCACTCCATGTTAGTTGCATTTAACACTCCCTGTTCTGTACGGTGACTCAGTTATGCTCGCGCGCATGGTTAACGGTATAGCGTGGAATATCTACCACCAAATCTTCATCGGCCACCCGAGCCTGACAGCTTAAGCGGCTTTCTGGTTCAAGACCCCATGCTTTATCCAGCATGTCATCTTCTAACTCATCACTTTCAGCCAGTGAATCAAACCCTTCGCGCACCACACAATGACAAGTAGTACAGGCGCAGGATTTTTCACAGGCATGTTCAATCTCAATGCCGTTGCGCAGTGCAACGTCAAGAATGGTTTCGCCGGCTGCGGCATCAACCACCATGCCATCTGGGCAGAGTGACTGGTTAGGTAAAAATACAATTTTTGGCATACTACATGTCGTCCACAGAGTGACCCATCAATGCATGACGGATAGATTCATCCATACGGCGGGCGGCAAAATCTTGGGTTGCCGCATCAACGTTTTTAATTGCCTGCTCAATCGCACTACTCTGCAAGCCATACCGTACAGCACGTAATTCGGTGAGTGCTTGAGTGATAGTAGCAAGCTCATCGGCAGAGAGCAGGTTGGCATCTTTTTCCAGAGCCGCAACCACGCTCTCAATCACACGATCGGCATCCACCTGCTGCTCGGCCAGCATACGGGCCTGCACATCATTCTCGGCATGTGTCATCGAATCTCGCAGCATCGCTACGATCTCATCATCACTCAGCCCGTACGATGGCTTCACCTGAATGGAGGCTTGTACTGCCGACGACTTTTCCATCGCCGTGACACTGAGCAGCCCGTCGGCATCAACCTGATATGTCACGCGAATATGCGCACCACCGGCCGGCATAGCTGGAATGCCGCGCAAGGTAAAGCGTGCCAGTGAGCGGCAATCTGCCACTAACTCACGCTCGCCCTGCACCACATGCACCATCATGGCCGTTTGGCCATCTTTGAAGGTAGTAAACTCTTGTGCTCTGGCTACTGGAATGGTGGTATTGCGTGGGATGATTTTTTCCACCAGCCCGCCCATAGTCTCAATGCCCAGTGAAAGCGGGATCACATCCAGCAGCAGCATTTCAGCATCAGGTTTATTACCGGCCAAAATATCGGCCTGAATACCGGCACCAATGGCCACCACTTTATCTGGGTCAATCGCGGTTAATGGGGTTTGACCGAAAAAGTAGCCCACCTGCTCACGTACCAGTGGCACACGGGTTGAACCACCGACCATCACCACGGCCTGAACATCATCGCTGCTGACATCGGCATCTTTCAGCGCTCTGCGGCAGGCTAACAGGGTTTTTTTGACCAGTGGCAGGATTAAGATGTCCAACTGCTCGCGCGTTAGCTCACCTTGCCAGTCTGCAATCGCAACCTTAACGTTATCGGCATCGCTCAGGGCGATTTTCGCGCGAATAGCCTCATCGAGCAGTTGCCGCTGCAAGCTGGCATCTGCACTGGTTAATCCAGCTTGTTCACGCAGCCAGTCGGCCAACAGATGATCAAAGTCATCACCGCCAAGGGCAGAGTCACCACCGGTTGCCAGAACTTCAAACACCCCGCGCGATAAACGTAAAATAGAGATATCAAACGTACCACCACCCAGATCGTAGACGGCAATAACACCCTCTTGACCCGAGTCTAGCCCGTAAGCAATAGCTGCCGCAGTCGGTTCGTTGAGTAAACGCAGCACATGCAAACCAGCAAGGCGCGCCGCATCTTTAGTGCCCTGACGCTGTGCATCATCAAAGTAAGCCGGAACGGTAATCACAACACCGCTCAATTCACCGCCAAGGGTTTGTTCAGCGCGGGCTGCCAGTGCTTTTAATATCTCAGCAGAAACTTGTACCGGATTAACCAAACCCTGCGCAGTTTCTATTTGCGGTAAACCATTTTCACTGGCGGTAAAACGGTACGGTAAACGCGGGTAACGCTGCTGGATATCAGCCAATGAACGCCCCATAAAACGTTTAACCGAGATTAAGGTATTTGCAGGATCTTGTGCTGCTTGCGCACGGGCATGCCACCCCACCTGGGGGCTGCTCATTGATGATACGGCAACAGAGGAATTAGCCTCTTGGCCGACTGCAACATCAGACACCATCGATGTGCCGTAATACACGGCAGAAGGCAGCAAATGACGCTCTTGATCATCAGGTAGTGTTTGTGCCTGACCACTGCGTACCGATGCAACCAGTGAGTTTGTGGTGCCTAAATCAATACCCACCGCCAGACGATGCTGGTGCGGCGCAGCCATTTGCCCGGGTTCAGCAATTTGTAATAACGCCATATTATTTTCCGTTATTACCCCAACAGGTTATCTTCTAACCGCTCAATTTCCTGCCGGAGTTTGGCTAAAAATTTAAGTTTACGCACATGATCAGCGGCCTGATCCCACTGCGCATTTTCCAGATCATCTTGTAACTGCTGCATACGTATGCGGTTCATCGCCGTCAGCCGCTGCTCAAATTCGCCGAGCAGTGCTTCAATGTCTGCGGAGTTCGCCTGCTCAATATCTTCAAGCTCTTCACGCAGCATCATTTGCTGCATCAGAAACTCAGGATCACGCAATGTCTGCTGCTCTGCATGCAGTGATACCCCGTTTTGGGCCAGCAAATATTCTGCTCGCAGCAGAGGATCACGCAGTGTTTGGTAACCTTCATTGATATTGGCGGCATTTTGTACTGCCAAAAGACGATCACGCTCTGATGCTGTGGCAAATTTATCAGGATGATTCTGTTTTTGCAGCTCACGATAGTGAGATGTTAAAAGGCTGCCGTCGACCTTAAAGCAGACTGGCAGCCCAAATAATTCAAAGTAGTTCATGCGGATACAACCCAGCGTTGACTACAAAATGATACGGGTAAGCGGCGGCTTACACATTGAAGCTTTCACCGCAACCACACTCACCCGTCACATTCGGGTTATTGAATTTGAAGCCTTCATTTAACCCTTCACGCGCAAAATCCAACTCAGTGCCATCAAGGAATTGCAGGCTTTTTTGATCGACAATCACCTTCACGCCGTTGGTCTCAAACACGACATCGTCGTCGTTCAATACATCAACAAACTCAAGCACATACGCCATACCGGAACAGCCAGATGTTTTCACACCTAAACGTAATCCCAGCCCTTTTCCACGATTAGTTAAAAACGTGCGAACTCGGTTTTCTGCGCTTTCGCTCATGGTGATCGCCATTACTCTACAACCTCTTTGACTCGTTTTTGTGGTTATTCTGCGCTGTTATGTTTGCTTTTATAATCAGCAATAGCGGCTTTAATTGCATCTTCTGCCAAAATAGAGCAGTGAATTTTTACCGGTGGCAGAGCCAGCTCTTCTGCGATATCGGTATTTTTAATGGCCGCTGCTTCATCAAGGCTTTTGCCTTTTACCCACTCAGTCACCAGTGAGCTTGATGCAATGGCTGAACCGCACCCGTAAGTTTTAAAGCGTGCATCTTCAATGATGCCGTTTTCACTGACTTTAATTTGCAGTTTCATTACATCGCCGCACGCCGGAGCACCGACCATACCGCTGCCAACTTGCGCATCATTTTTATCAAACGCACCGACGTTACGTGGGTTTTCGTAGTGGTCGATGACCTTTTCGCTGTATGCCATGATCTCTATCCTCAATCCTGTAAGAAATTAATGGTGCGCCCATTCAACGGTGCTTAAATCTACGCCCTCTTGGTACATATCCCACAGAGGTGAAAGTTCACGCAGCCGAGTTACGGCTGTACGGCACAGTTCAATGGCATAATCGACCTGTTCTTCCGTGGTATAGCGGCCAATTGAGAAACGAATAGAGCTGTGTGCAAGCTCATCATTCAGGCCGAGCGCGCGCAAAACATAAGACGGCTCAAGGCTGGCTGAGGTACAAGCTGAGCCTGAAGAGACAGCCAGATCTTTTAACGCCATGATCAGTGATTCACCTTCAACATAGGCAAAGCTGATGTTGAGGTTTCCGGCCATACGCTGCTCAAGATCGCCGTTCACATAGACAGCTTCCATATCTTTGAGACCGTTAAGCAGGCGATCACGCAGTGTGCGGATACGTGCCATTTCAACGTCCATCTCTTCTTTGGCGATACGGTAAGCTTCACCCATGCCAACAATTTGATGTACTGGTAATGTACCGGAACGCATACCGCGCTCATGCCCACCGCCGTGCATTTGGGCTTCCAAACGAACACGTGGCTTACGGCGAACATACAGTGCACCAATACCTTTCGGGCCATACACTTTGTGCGCCGAGAAGGCCATAAGGTCAACTTTCAGTGTTGAGAGATCAACGGGGATTTTACCCACACTTTGGGTTGCATCAACATGGAATAAAATTCCGCGGCTACGGCACATCTCACCGATAGTGGCGATATCTTGAATCACACCAATCTCATTATTCACATGCATGATAGAGACTAAAATGGTGTCATCGCGCATAGCAGCAGCCAGTTTATCAAGATCAACCAAACCGCTTGGTTCAGGATCAAGATAGGTGACTTCAAAACCTTCACGCTCCATCTGGCGGCAGGTATCTAGCACGGCTTTATGCTCGGTTTTACAGGTAATGATATGTTTACCTTTTTTACCGTAAAAATTAGCAACGCCTTTAATTGCCAGGTTATCTGCTTCAGTTGCACCCGAGGTGAAGACTATCTCACGCGGATCAGCGTTGACCAGCTCGGCAATCTGATTACGCGCAATATCAACGGCCTCTTCTGCCTGCCAACCGAAACGATGCGAACGCGACGCTGGATTACCAAACGTGCCATCCATCGTCATAAACTGCATCATTTTTTCGGCAACACGCGGGTCCATTGGACAGGTTGCAGAATAATCAAGATAAATAGGCAATTTCATGTCATTGCTCCAAAACATTTCGTTAGGTTTTATTATTTTAAATCAATTTTAAAATCAGATGCTTAGCTTTATATTTTGCACATCTGTGTTCAATGATGCTTTCTGCACGGTATGGCGAAGCGCATTCTCTTGGCGATCGGCCACATGCAAAACATCTTGATTCGCCATTAATTCCGCTAACGTAATGTTGTTTAAAAACCCACTGATCCTATCGCTAAGATCACGCCATAATGTATGCGTCAGGCAGCGAACACCGCCCTGACAGTCACCCTTACCTAAACACTTAGTGGCATCAACCGATTCATCTACCGCTGAGATCACCATGCCTACGGCGATACTATCAGACGATTTACCCAGTAAATAACCTCCGCCAGGCCCACGTACACTGTTGACTAAACCATGTTTCCGCAGCCGAGCAAAAAGCTGTTCGAGGTATGAAAGAGAGATCCCTTGACGCTCGGAGATCTCAGCAAGTGTTACAGGCCCTTGCTCTGAATGCAGTGCCACATCTAACATAGCGGTCACTGCGTAACGTCCTTTTGATGTCAGTCTCATGCGGCACTTCATCCTCTAATAAATGTAGGGATATTGTGCCATTCCCGACTAAAACAGTCAAGTATAAGCCCGACCATTTTACTCAGGATTACTCTCTGATTTACACTTGGTTTTTTGTACTGCTGTTAGCATGCCACGCAAGATGTTTAACTCTGCCGCTTCCGGACGCGCACGGGTATACATGCGGCGCAATTTACTCATCACCGCACTCGGCGTTTCGGTACGAATAAAGTTCACATCTGTCAGCACCTGTTCAAGATGCTGATAAAAGCGCTCAAGATCATCACTCAGCGGATAGGAGCTTGCCTGTTCGGTGTAATCAGTTTCCGAAGCGCGTGTCTGCTCAAGAAAGTTCATGCGAATTTCATAGGCCAGCAGTTGCACCGCCATGGCCAGATTCAGTGAGCTATACTCAGGGTTAGCAGGAATGGTGACATGGTAGTTGCACTTTTGCAGCTCTTCATTGGTCAGCCCAACCCGCTCACGGCCAAATACCAGCGCGACCGGATGGTGACGTGATTCACTAGCAATACGCTGGCCGCACTCACGGGGTTCAATCAGCGGCCACTGTAAAGTGCGTGAACGCGCACTGGTGCCGATAACCAAACCGCAATCACCGATAGCTTCATCGAGTGATGACACAATTTTAGCTTGGCCGATAACATCGCTCGCCCCTGCTGCCAGAGCAATCGCCTGTGAGTCGGGTTCAACTTTTGGGTTAACCAGATACAGGTTGGTCAACCCCATGGTTTTCATTGCTCGCGCAGTAGACCCCATGTTGCCGGTGTGGGAGGTTTCTACCAAGACAATTCGCACATTCTCTAACATGATCGCTCTAACGTGGTTAATCAGACAATGGGTGAGTTGACGGATGTGATAGTGACTACCACCCAAGATCAACACGCTCAAAAAAGGGGATTATATTAGCATATTTCCGACAGGTTGCGCAGTGATTCAGAACCGAAGCGATGATCACCTGTTTAGACCAATAAAAAAACACTCTTTGCTTTTTTACCGGTTAACTTGCTATACTCCGCCACCGTTTTCCTGTTCTTTAACAACATCCACCGGAAGAGACCTATGCATCCGATGCTGAACATTGCCGTGCGTGCTGCGCGCAAGGCTGGTAACGTTATTGCCAAAGCTTATGAACAACCAGATTCTGTTGAGGCAACCCAGAAGGGTGTAAACGACTTTGTCACCAATATCGACAAAGCCGCTGAAAAATCAATCATCAACACCATCCAAAAATCATACCCAAATCACTCTATCATCAGTGAAGAGTGTGGCGAACAGATTGGTGAAGATGCTGACGTACAATGGGTTATCGATCCGCTGGATGGTACAACCAACTTCATCAAACGTATTCCTCATTTCTCAGTCTCTATCGCTGTGCGCATCAAAGGCCGCACCGAAGTGGCTGTGGTATACGATCCTATCCGTAACGAGCTGTTTACCGCAACACGCGGCAGCGGCGCACAACTGAACGGCTACCGTTTGCGTTGTGGCGATGCTAAAGATCTTAACGGCACTATTCTGGCAACAGGCTTCCCATTCAAAGCCAAGCAACACGCAACCCCGTACATGGCGATTTTATCAACACTGTTCACACAGTGTGCTGATTTCCGCCGTACCGGTTCTGCTGCGCTGGATTTGGCCTATGTGGCTGCTGGCCGTGTAGACGGTTTCTTTGAGCTAGGCCTAAAGCCGTGGGATACCGCAGCCGGTGAGCTAATGGTTCGTGAAGCGGGCGGTATTGTGTGTGATTTCGTGGGTGGACATAACCACCTGCACAGCGGTAATACCGTAGCCGGTAATCCACGTGTAGTTCGAGCTATGCTGGCCACTATGCGTGATGATCTAAGCGAAGCGCTGAAGCGTTAAGCGATAACCGACCAAAATCGGTCGGTAAATAGATAAAAAAAACCGCATCGGCCAATGCTGATGCGGTTTTTTATTAGGTGCGATCAGACACTGACCATTAATTACGGCAAACGCTCGAGATCAGCGCCCTCTTTTTCTACCACTGGCGGCAGCATATGCTCACGCTTCACACCCAGTTTCAGTGCCAGCGCAGATGCTACATAGATGGATGAGTAAGTACCGATACCCACACCAATGAGCATTACGGTCGCAAAACCGTGGATCAATGCACCACCAAAAACAAACAGTGATAGCACAACCACCAGCGTAGTGCCGGATGTCATCAGCGTACGGCTAAGGGTTTGTGTCAGTGATAGATTCAGGATCTCTGCCGGTGTACCACGGCGTACTTTACGGAAGTTTTCACGGATCCGGTCAAATACAACGATGGTATCGTTCAGTGAATAACCAACCACGGATAGCAGTGATGCTACAATAGTCAGATCCAGCTCTATCTGGAACAAAGACAATACACCGAGTGTGATGATGATGTCATGTGCCAATGAGAGCACAGCACCCATTGCCAGACGCCATTCAAAACGCACACCGACATACAGCAAGATACTCAGCAGTGATACCAGAATGGCCATGCCACCGGCTTGAGCGAGCTCACCGCCCACATTCGGGCCAACGAACTCGATACGGTGAACCTGTGCTTGTGTATCGACACCGCTCTGTACCGCTGCCAATACACGCTGCCCCAGCTCTTCACCTTTGATGTTATCTTTTGGTGGCATACGCACCATAACATCACGTGAAGTACCAAAGTTTTGTACGATGGCATTATCAAAGCCAGCCTTTTGCAGTTCATCACGAACTAAACTTAAATCCGCAGGCCGTGAGAAGTTGACTTCAATCAGCGTACCGCCGGTGAAATCAAGACCCCAGTTAAAGCCCTTGGTAAAGATAATCCCGAATGAAATCACCATCAGCGCCAGCGAGAATACAAACGCTGCTGGGCCAAGACGCATAAAATCAATGATCTTTGGCTTATTTTCGGGAATGTTACTTTTTTCAGCTACCACGTCGGCACTCCTTAGATTGATAGCTTATCAATGCGCTTGCCACCGTAAAGGAAGTTTACGATAGCGCGGGTACCGATAATGGCGGTAAACATTGATGTCGCAATACCGATGCTGAGGGTGATGGCAAAGCCTTTAACCGGGCCAGTACCCACTGCATACAGGATCAACGCGGTGATTAGCGTAGTGACGTTGGCATCGGCAATACTTGAGAACGCATTGCTGTAACCTTCGTGAATGGCTTGCTGAATAGAACGGCCATTGCGCATCTCTTCACGTATCCGCTCAAAGATCAGTACGTTGGCATCAACGGCCATCCCCACCGTCAAGACAATACCGGCAATACCCGGCATGGTCAGGGTTGCCCCCGGCAACATCGACATGATCCCGATAATCATCACCAGATTCGCCAGCAGTGCGCTGATCGCAATCAGGCCAAATTTACGGTAGTAAATCGCCATGAAGATAACAACGGCAGCCAAGCCCCACATACAGGCATCAAGACCTTGCTGAATGTTTTGTGCACCCAGTGATGGACCGATAGTACGCTCTTCCACTATCTGAATAGGTGCAATCAGAGCACCGGCACGCAGCAGCAAAGAGAGGTTGTGAGCTTCAGCCTGACTGTCGATTCCGGTGATCCGGAAGCTACGGCCTAAACGTGACTGGATAGTCGCAACGTTGATAACTTCATCGTGCTTTTGCAAAATGACTTTACCGTTAGCATCGCGCTTGCCGCTGTCTTTGTATTCACTAAACAGGGTAGCCATCGGTTTGCCGATGTTATCTTTGGTAAAGTTAGCCATCTTAGTGCCACCTTCCCCATCAAGAGAGATGTTCACTTGTGCACGGTTATACTCATCAGCGCTGGCACTTGAATCGGTGATGTGATCACCGGTCAGCACCACTTTTTTATACAGCATTACTGGGCTGCCATCGCGCATCAGTTGAATTTCAGAGTCACCCGGTACACGGCCATTTACAGCTGCCTGCAGATCAGCTTGGTTATTCACCAAACGGAACTCAAGTGTGGCTGTTGCGCCTAAAATCTCTTTGGCACGCGCGGTATCTTGGATCCCCGGCAATTCAACAACGATACGGTTAGCACCCTGACGCTGTACAATCGGTTCGGCTACGCCAAGCTCGTTTACGCGGTTACGCAAAATAGTAATATTTTGCTGTACTGCGTATTCACGGGCCTCTTTAAGGCGAGCTTCGCTGAGTTTCGCGGTAAAGGCGTGTTGACCATCAAGGCTGGTAAATACCAGATCACGGTGCAGTGGTTCAAGGTAAGCTAAGGCGGCTTTTAAGTCTGCTGCATCACGAAAACGTACTTCAACGGCACCCGAGTCCACTTTACGGACAGCGCTGTAACGAATACGCTGCTCACGCAGTTCTGAACGGAAGCTGTCTGCCGTTTGCTCTTGCAGTTTGCCCAACGCGGCATCCATATCCACTTCCATCAGGAAGTGTACGCCACCACGCAGATCAAGACCGAGTTTCATCGGGTTAGCCCCGATGCTTTCCAACCAACGCGGGGTTGCGGCAGCAAGGTTAAGTGCTACGGTATATTTATCACCCAGTGTTTCGGCAACAATATCACGCGCAGTCAACTGCTCATCGGTATCTTTAAAGCGCACTAAAATAGTGCCATCTTCCAGTGCAATCGCTTTTACCGGAAGATTTTTACTCGCCAGAAGTTCTTTGACTTTATCCAGCGTTTGTACATCGGTAGATGCACCTCGAACACCCGAAATCTGAATTGCCGGGTCTTCGCCATAGATGTTTGGAAGTGCGTACAACGCACCAATGGTGACCACGAAGGCCACCATCAGATACTTCCATAAAGGATAACGGTTTAACACGACGATCCCCTTAGGGAAGTATTTAAATTACAGAGACTTCATCGTGCCTTTTGGCAGAACGGCAGTCACAAAATCTTTCTTAATGGTAACTTCTGTTGTGTCATTCAGCGCAATCGCCAGATAACCGGTTTCAGCATTCACCTTAGCAACACGACCAATCAGACCACCGTTGGTCAATACTTCATCGCCTTTGCTGATGGAGTCCATCAGGTTTTTATGCTCTTTAGTACGCTTAGCTTGCGGGCGGTAAATCATGAAATAGAAAATCAGACCAAAAATAACCAGCATGAAAATCAGTTGCAGGCTACTTCCTTGTGCCGGAGCTCCGGCGGCCGCATGAGCCTTAGAAATTAACAAATCCATCGGTGAATATTCCTCATCTATATTATTGGCGATTTAAATTACACAAATCTCAACGTTATTACTGATTCAGTGGTGGTACCGGTTTTCCAATACGGGTGTAGAACGCTGTCACAAATTCGGCAAACTTACCCTCTTCAATCGATTGGCGGATACCGGCCATCAAACGCTGGTAGTAACGCAGGTTATGAATGGTGTTCAAACGGGCACCCAGAATTTCGTTACAACGGTCTAAATGGTACAAGTAGGCGCGTGTATAATTGCGGCATGTGTAGCAATCACACTCAGCATCTAGCGGCGCTAAGTCATCACGATACTTGGCATTACGAATTTTTACCACGCCATCGGTAACAAACAAGTGGCCATTACGCGCATTTCGGGTCGGCATCACACAGTCGAACATATCGATACCACGACGCACGCCTTCGACTAGGTCTTCTGGCTTACCCACGCCCATCAGGTAACGTGGTTTGTCTTGTGGCAGTTGCGGACAGGTGTGCTCCAAAATACGGTGCATGTCTTCTTTCGGCTCGCCGACGGCTAATCCGCCAACAGCATAGCCGTCAAAACCGATATCAGTGAGGCCTTTTACCGAGATATCGCGCAGATCTTCATATACGCTACCCTGTACGATACCAAACAGGGCATTTTTGTTCCCTAATTGGTCAAAATGCACACGGCAACGATCAGCCCAACGCAGTGACATCTCCATTGAGCGCTTTGCATAATCCCAGTCTGCCGGATAAGGAGTGCATTCGTCAAAGATCATGACGATGTCAGAACCCAGATCGTACTGAATTTCCATGGATTTTTCAGGGCTTAGAAAGATTTTGTCACCATTAACCGGGCTACGAAAATGTACGCCCTCTTCGGTGATCTTACGGATATCGCCTAAACTGAAAACCTGAAAACCACCGGAATCGGTCAGAATCGGGCCTGGCCATTTCATAAAGTCGTGCAGATCACCATGTTTACGCATGATGTCTTGCCCCGGACGTAACCACAGGTGAAAGGTATTACCGAGCAGAATTTGTGCGCCAGTTTGCTGCACTTCTTCTGGGGTCATCCCTTTTACGGTGCCGTAAGTACCGACCGGCATAAATGCGGGGGTCTCGACTACGCCACGGTCAAAAATAAGGCGTCCACGACGCGCGTTTCCTTCGGTGCCAATCAGTTCGTACTTCACTTATCCTCCCAACATCAGAGAAACAGTCTGATGTTTTATTGCTAACGCTACTCCACCACAGTGTGGAGCGGTAATTATACCGATAATCTGCACTTAACACGTCAGTTATTGTACTAACCGACTCTTTGTTAAGGTTTGAGTTTGCTTTTTACGCTTGGCGCGTGATGAACATCGCATCACCGTAGCTGAAAAAACGGTATTTATGCTCAACCGCCTGCTGATAAGCGTGCATGGTATGCTCGTATCCTGCGAAGGCGGAGACCAGCATGATTAAGGTTGATTCTGGCAGATGGAAGTTGGTAATCAGCGCATCTACCACTTTAAATTGAATACCCGGATAGATAAAAATATCGGTATCACGTTGGAATGGTGCGATAAGAGCCTCATCACCTGCCGCTTTCGCCGCACTTTCCAGTGAACGTACTGAGGTTGTGCCTACGGCGATGACGCGATTTCCACGCGCTTTACAAGCCAGTACGGCATCAACAACCTCTTGTGATACGTCAGCATACTCTGAGTGCATATGATGCTCTTCGAGAGTATCTACCCGAACTGGCTGGAAAGTGCCTGCGCCTACATGCAGAGTAACAAATGCCAGCTCAACGCCTTTGGCTTTGAGTTTTTCGAGCATGGCATCATCAAAATGCAGCCCCGCAGTGGGTGCGGCAACAGCGCCCGGGGTGGTGTTGTAAACGGTTTGATAACGCTCTTTATCACTCTCTTCATCTGGGCGATCAATATAAGGTGGCAGTGGCATGTGGCCGATTGCCTCTAAGATATCAAATACGCTGCGCGGATCATCAAAGCGGATTTCAAACAGGGCATCGTGCCGAGCCAACATAGTCGCACGAACGCTTTCGTCATCCCCCAACAGTAGCTCTGTGTTGGGTTTGGGGGATTTAGATGAGCGAACATGGGCCAGAATGCGCTGATCATCGAGCACACGCTCAACCAAAACTTCTATTTTGCCGCCAGAGGTTTTACGACCAAACATGCGCGCGGGGATCACGCGGGTGTTATTGAACACCACCAGATCACCGGCCTGAATGTTATCAAGCACATCAGAAAATGAGCCGTGAGTGAGCGCCCCGGTTGAGCCATTAAGCGACAACAGGCGGCTTGCCGTGCGTTCAGGTTGCGGATAACGCGCAATCAGCTCTTCAGGCAGGGAAAACGAAAAATCAGCTACACGCATAACCAATACCGGTAAATAAACAGGCGGGTAGTCTAGAGCCGCCTGCAGCTGCCTTCAAGTTGTTCTCAGGGTTTTCTTGTGTTATCAGCCGTGATATCTGTGGAATATTTTTCGGTTTGAGCGGTGACAAGTAAAGCTGTTTACTGGTAAGTGATGACAAAGGTAGCCATTGCATTGGCACTTCCTGCCGTAACCGGTGAGCCTATTTGCCGATAGTTTGCTTCAATCGGTAACGTATATAACCCACCATCAGTACTAAGCCCTAAAGCTCGGGCTATATTTAACTGTAATGGAGTATCCCAATAGATAAGTTCTACGCCAATATTTTTAGCACTCCCTTCTAAATCAGTAAGCGCTAGCACATGGTTTCTGCCACCTTCAGCAATCACGCCGGAAACCGTAATGCTTGCTCTTACACCAGGATCACAATCTAGCTGAATTGGTACAGGTACTCGTGGGCTTTTTGAGCCAACACCGGTAAAATCACTTTTATTAAAATCGCCCAAAAAAACATTTATATCAGGTTGAATCACATTACACCCTGGTGCTGTTTCTACTCGTGTCCCTTGGATATAATTATTAAAAAAAGACATTGCATTTGATGTGTCATTTTTTGCGTAATCATAATAGAAAACAAAATTATCTACTGCACCTGATTTAACATCACCGACTTTAACGTATTCATAGGTATCTTTGATAGTGATACGGGTAGGTTGTGTTGAGTCAACCGCATGCCAAAAGTAGTGGGAATTAAACGGCTGCTCTGACCACACTATTGTTTTACCATAAATTCCACTACTGGTACTGGTAATACGTACGCCCAATCCCTCAAGAGAGAGTTTTCGCACATCAGGTATTGAAGTGGGCTCACTGGGGCGATTCTCTCTAGCATCAGTGGATATCAACCAAGGAGATCCATCAGGATCTGCACCAGATGAGTCACAATTGATGGTTCTAGTAATCGTCAATGTTTCTATTACAGTGCCATTAGGTGTTCCCGTTTGAATAACTAACGGATTTTTAGGCCATAATGATTCTCCCCATACAGCAGTGCATCCCGCATATACAGACGTAGGGAAAAAAAACAATACAGTTAATCCATAAAGGAAATATTTATGCCATTTCCTGCTCAAGAATATTTCCCTAGAGAGTTCTGCGTTATTTTCGTACATAATACACCTTAAAAATCAATGACACTGCGCGTGAAAATCAAACACCTCAGCATTTTTCAGAGTATTTTTCGGCAATGTAAAATCAGTATGACATTGCTGATCACCCCTATCGCCCCATATAATATGAAGATGGCCTTGTTCAGCTACGCCACTTAAATATACCGCACCTTCATCACCCACAATGCCAGTAGTTAAGATTGATTCACTCTCTTTATTTCTTAGCGAAACCATTGCACCAAAAGGAACATAGTGATTACCGTGTTTTAATCTCATCAACACACGAGCACCGATATTAGTATTAAACCTTGCTAATACAACAGCGCCGCGTGTAGGAACTACAGTTTGCACTGATTGTTCAATATCAACATGGTGAGACAATGTTGTTGTATCAAGAGCAACCCTATTTTTTCGGTATGCACTACCATAAGGAATAATTGCACTACCATATTTATCTGTTGCAATACCAGAACTACTTTTTATTTTTATATTTTCCGCACCTGGCGCATGAAGTAATACAACAGTTTCATTTAGTGGTTGTGAAAGTGTAATCCCATATGAATGAGCGATGATCCCGCCTTGTACGCCATAGTTAACTTGCTTATACATATCAGTATAACTATAAGATATATTTGCATTAGCACTTGATGCATTATAACTTACAGATACTCCTCCACCATCCTCACTA
This sequence comes from Plesiomonas sp. ISS29, assembly GCF_056522795.1. Lineage (NCBI taxonomy): Bacteria > Pseudomonadati > Pseudomonadota > Gammaproteobacteria > Enterobacterales > Enterobacteriaceae > Plesiomonas > Plesiomonas sp. ISS29. Next base: position 1,170,466 of record NZ_JAWRZQ010000001.1, on the reverse strand, counting down.
CGTATATTATTTGTTGTATGGTTTTTTCTTAAACTATAATTAAGGCTATTATCTTCAAGCGCTGAACCACTAATACCAACTTGGTACAAGGTTTCACCATTACTTCCGGTGTTATATATAGCATTAGCTCTTGAATTTGATGTTAAAATAGAAAAAGGCATAGAAACATTAAATGATAATGCATTATCTCGACGATAGTTATCGTACGCAGAACGGTTAAAATTATAGGCAATATTGTAATTTACATTGCCAAAATTACCATTATAACTTAGATTTAATGTACGATCGACATCATCTGTTTTCCAATAATTCTGCTCATACATTGAAAAAGACAAACTACCATAGCCATTAAGTGACTGATTGATCACTGCCTGAAACCGATTTTGCTTTCTGTTTTGTGTATTCCATTTAATTTCATCGGAAGATTTTACATCATGCGCTTCGCGAAAGTCATAAAACTCTTCGGTAGTATACCTATAGCTTGCCAGAGAGAAATATGTGCCCGTTCCGGTAAATGTTTTGCCATATTGAATACGATAAGACATTCCCACGGATGTAGGTTCTTTTTCTGTGCGCTGATTTTTGGCCGCTGTTGCATCAACAGATACAGTCCCCCAATGTCCAAATCCATGGCCTAGCCCAAAACTTAATGCTGTATAGGTTTTTGATAATTGTACACCACCGTAAATGGTAGAATCATACGGTAAACCATAACGCAAGGTCGCTTGAGTAAAAACAGGAGAATTGGCAATATTTGAGGTATGGCTATAGCGTCCAGTAGTTATACTATATTTCATTTGCCCTTCTCTTTGCATTATCGGCAAAGAGGAAAAAGGTTGAATGAAGTTTTGTGAACTACCATCTGCTTCTTTCACTGTGATATCAAGTTCACCAGCACTCGATAGAGGATACAAATCGGTAATTTCAAATGCACCAGGAGACACGTAACTTTGATAAATAATATTACCTTGCTGACTAATTGTTACTTGTGCATTCGTGCGGGCAATACCACGAACTATAGGAGCAAACCCGCGTAAACTATCAGGTAGCATAGAATCATCTGTTGCTAACTGTATACCTCGAAATGAGATACTGTCAAAAATAGCACTATCAGTATAGCTATCACCAAATGTAAGTTGAGAATGCAAAGAGTGAATATCTCGCTGAAGATAGGTACTGATGACATCCCAATTATTTTCAGTTGACTCAGAACTATAAATAACATGATTGCGTAATCGCCACGGCCCCAAATTAGCGCCTATATTTAGATTTAAAAATTGACTGTTTGTTTTTTCGCTCCCACCAAAATCATCACTGAATTCACTTCTATCTCCAGTAAGATTATAATTAACCAAAATAGCAGGTATACCATCATCCCACTGTTCCGGATTTACATAGTCTCGTGGATTAGAACGCAACAATGCTTGTGGTATACTCAATAGAAGTTGCTGTCGATTAAAGTCAAATTGAGCCTTTGCATTAGGAATATAGCGGGCAATAGATTGAATTTCCGTATCATCATCCATGCCATTAAACTGCGCTATTTCATCAGTTTTGACTCCTAGATTGCGAAGTTGCGTCAATGTTAAAACAGGTGATAACTGGCCATCTATATCAGAGAATGTAACTTCTCTTTTATCAACCAATGATCCATTAAGGAAAAGCTCAACCATATATTTCCCAGGTGGTTGCCCGCCAGAGTTTAAAATCTTTACGAGATCAGCACTATTTTTCGAAGAGTGATGAACTTCAAGTGCATCAAGATTAAAGTACTCATCTGAATGTACAATATTCAAAAGAAAAAGATGAGTCATCGAGATAAAAACTACTGCCCACAGAAACACAGTTGATAATTTATCTTTAATTGCTTTATTCATACTCAATTATATGCTTCAAAGTTTAATGCTGGACTCTTTTGTTACTGTGCCAAAATCATTAATCGCCGACCAGCGTACTAATACAGTGCCTATATTATATGGAAGCTCGATACTTTCACTATCAAAAGGCGCAATCATGACTGAGTCTTTTACTTCATAACTGCCTACCTTTAAACTAAAAATAGAAATGTAATATGGTGTTGGGTTATATAACCCTAACGCCTTACCATTTTTATTTAATTTTAACTTTTGATAAGCCGTTAATGGATCACCCAACAATTTGTCTGGACGATAAAATAGTTTCAATCGTGACTTGACAGATATATGCAATTGATTTGAATTTTTTTTCTCACTTGCTGCAATCGACTTTATATTAATCCAAAACAAAGACTCCCTATCTTTAGGTAAATCTGAAGCAGATTTAACATGCATAATCCGTAAAATATTCTCTTTTTCGCCTTCTAATCTGAACAGAGGTGGAGTGATAACAAAAGGAGCTTTATGTGTAACATTTCCAATATCATAATCAATCCAAGACTGAATAAGATAGGGTTTTGATTTATCTTTATTAACAACAGACAGTGATGATTCCTTACTTTGAGCATGATAAACAAGACGTGTATTACCAATAACAATCCCAGCATTAACTACCGGCGTCGCCATAAGTAACAAACAAATATATATCAACGTATTATACAGCCGCCATGTAAGATGCATGTTTACTTCCTACGCGCTCTAGGCAAAATAAAAATAAGAGTAAGAAGGCCAATATCCATTACGTAATTGTAGTACAGAATGAATAGTCAGTGATGAGTAATAATTAACACTCACCACCAAATAAAAAGAAACGATCAGTTATAAACCAACGTAAAATTAGTTACTGCATTTGCACTTCCTGCAGTAACATCTGCTGATGTAGAGCGATACTTTGCCACAAAGTCTAATTGTGCCGCATTATTCACAATGTTTTGTTTTACAGAGTCTGAGTTTAATGGGATGAAGGTATCATTTACTTCATAAAGAGCAACACCCACACCAGTAGCAGGTGTACTTCCTGTACTTAGAGCTAGAATATTCGCATCTTCAGAGTGGGGAGTACCCGCAAAACGTACCGCTACCATACTCATAGATTCAGGACAATTGACTAAACCAATGCTAAATCGCTTCGCTGCAGAAACTTTACCGACAGAGCCATCTAGATCTGATCTAGCTACATCTCCTAAGTTAACTATTTGATTTTCATCTCCTGGAGTAACCTCGCATGTTTGCTCAATGATGTTTCCTGTGAAATTAATTGTACCGGAGGCATTAACCACATTAGAGAATAAAGCACTAAAAAGCAGTGTAGAAAAAATAACTTTACGTTTCATCTTAAACCCATCACTTAATATTTTTAATGAAATCAATAGTCATGCAAAGGAAAAACCCTTAACTGTAAAATTAAAATAACCAATAAAAATGTTATTTTATTAAACTTAACTCATCGTCATCTAAAAAATGAAAATCTAACATAAATGCCTATGAGGTTTAGCGGATTATATATACAAATGAAAAGTAAGATACATATACTTACATTTAGTAATAAAAATTCACATGTTTATTGTCATTATTTTAGTAAAAAAAAAAGAGATGAGTATCGTTACCAATACTCATCTCTTTGTTTATTATAATTAATATATCAGTATTAATTACATCTCAGATTAAACAACTCACTGTTATATTAAAACTGTTCTTCTTCTGTTGACCCTGTTAATGCCGTTACCGATGATACTCCGCCCTGAATTACATTGGTGACTTTATCAAAATAACCGGTGCCGACCTCTTGCTGATGCGCAACAAAGGTATAACCTTTCTCTGCGGCAGCAAATTCAGGTTGCTGCACTTTTTCAACGTAATGTTTCATTCCCTCACCCTGTGCATAAGAGTGAGCCAATTCAAACATGTTGAACCACATGCTATGAATACCGGCTAAGGTAATAAATTGGTATTTATAGCCCATGTCTGATAACGCCTGCTGAAAACGGGCAATTGTCGCGTCATCAAGATTTTTCTTCCAGTTAAAGGAAGGAGAACAGTTATAAGCGAGCAATTTTCCTGGGAATTTGGCATGAACCGCTTCTGCAAATTGGCGCGCTTGATCAAGATCCGGTTTGGATGTTTCACACCACACCATATCAGCATACGGGCAGTAAGCCAGTGCACGGCTGATAGCCTGATCAATACCTGCACGCGTGCGATAAAAGCCTTCACTGGTGCGCTCGCCTGTCACAAAATCAGCATCGTACGGATCACAATCTGATGTCAGTAAATCGGCGGCATCAGCGTCAGTACGTGCAACCAATACGGTAGGCACACCACACGTATCTGCCGCTAAACGAGCAGCTACCAGCTTTTGTATTGCTTCTTGCGTTGGCACCAGCACTTTTCCACCCATGTGCCCGCATTTTTTGACCGACGCTAACTGGTCTTCAAAATGCACTGCACCTGCACCGGCTTCAATCATCGATTTCATCAGTTCAAAAGCGTTAAGCACCCCACCAAATCCGGCCTCTGCATCGGCAACGACTGGCAGAAAATAATCAATAAAGCCTTCATCTTGTGGACCGATACCGTTGGCCCACTGAATTTGATCCGCTCGCAAAAAAGCGTTGTTAATTTTTTCCACCACGGCTGGTACTGAGTTGGCCGGATAGAGTGATTGATCAGGATACATAGACGATGCCAAGTTAGCATCGGCCGCCACCTGCCAACCCGACAGATAGACCGCTTCGATACCTGCTTTTGCCTGCTGTACCGCTTGGCCGCCGGTCAGTGCGCCAAGGCTGTTTACATAGCCTTTTTTAGCTTCACCGTTAATCAGACGCCACAGTTTTTCTGCACCGCGCTGTGCCAGTGAGTGCTCAGGTACAAAAGATCCACGCAGACGCACAACTTCAGCCGCAGTATAAGGACGACGCACTCCCTGCCAGCGAGGATTCTCTTTCCACTCTTTTTCTAACGCTGCAATTTGTTGTTCACGTGTCATGGTCATCGTAAAACTCCCTCTTCTTTCGTCTTTATCGGAACAGTCATCATTGAGTGTTGCCGGCACAACCTTCTGCTATGCCGATTTCAATTTAGGTGCGTCATATATGTATGGATCACGTATGTATGGATCACATAGATATAAAACACATATACGGATCATGTGCAAAACGGCGACTCTCCGGTCTGCGCTTTGCCACAAACCCAGGTTTAATCAAGGTAACGGTAGCCCGACAGGGTCAGAAAATTGACCAGATCATCAGAGACCGTAATCTGCTCCATTAATCCGGCAGCTTCGCTAAAACGTCCATCGTCATACACGTTCGCACCCAGCTCATCGCGCAATGTAGCCAACTCTTCACGTAGCATTTCACTAAACAATGCATTAGTGACCAACTTGCCGTTATTCAGCCGTTTTTGGTGGCGGATCCACTGCCAGATAGACGTACGGGAAATTTCGGCGGTAGCCGCATCTTCCATCAGGCCATAAATCGGCACACAACCGTTGCCCGAGATCCACGCTTCAATGTACTGCACGGCCACGCGAATGTTAGCGCGCATGCCCTCTTCGGTACGCTCGCCTTCACATGGCGTCAGCAGTGTTTCGGCAGTAATCGGTTCATCGTGCTCACGGCGCACATCGAGTTGATTAGGCTTGCCATCGAGTACGCGATCAAATACTGCCATGGCAACATCCGCCAGACCTGGGTGGGCAACCCATGTACCGTCGTGGCCGTTACTCGCCTCCAGCTCTTTATCCGCACGCACTTTATTGAGCACCCACTCATTACGCGCCGGATCTTTGCTGGGAATAAATGCCGCCATTCCCCCCATGGCAAACGCGCCACGGCGGTGACATGTCCGTACCAGCAGGCGTGAGTATGCGCTTAAAAAAGGCTGATTCATGGTGACAACTTGACGATCTGGCAGCACTCTTTCTGGATGATTTTTCAGTGTTTTGATATAGCTGAAAATGTAATCCCAGCGGCCACAATTTAGCCCGACAATATGATCTTTAAGGTGATATAAGATCTCATCCATCTGGAACACGGCAGGCAGTGTCTCTATTAATACCGTGGCTTTAATCGTGCCGAGCGGTAGCCCGTAACGCGCTTCAGTAAAGCTAAAAACCTCACTCCACCATGCCGCTTCTTTATAAGACTGCATTTTAGGAAGATAGAAATAAGGGCCGCTGCCTTTTGCCAGCAACCGCTGATAGTTGTGGTGAAAATACAGAGCAAAATCAAACAAGTTGCCGGGGATAGGTGCGCGCTGATACTGGATATGTTTCTCTTGCAGATGAAAACCACGCACACGGCAAATCAATACTGCATGTTTGGCATTCAGACGATAATTTTTACCGTTCTCACCGCGGTGTTCAATAGTACCGTCAACGGCATCACGCAGGTTAAGTTGCCCCTGCATCACCTTTTCCCATGACGGTGCTAACGAATCCTCAAAATCAGCCATGAACACCTTTACGTTGGCATTTAAGGCATTAATGATCATTTTGCGCTCTACTGGGCCGGTAATCTCAACGCGTCTATCTTGCAGGTCGGCCGGTACACCGCGAATTTGCCATTCGCTTTCTCGAATGTTTTGCGTATTTGGCAGGAAATCAGGCAAACCACCTGCATCAATATCGGCCTGCCGAACTTCGCGCTCAGCCAGTAACTGGGTAACTTGTGGTGTAAATCGGGTCACTAACTGCGCCAAAAATTCAACGGCATCAGGGGTTAAAATCGACGCATACTCACGCGTCAGGTGTTCACTGCACGTGAGTATCGGGTGCGTTAAGGTATCTGAATATCCGTTCATTCCCTGCTCCTTAATCATAGTAACGCTCTATTTTTTAAGATCTGATGAGTGTCATTCTCTGCCTTCAACATGACTAATTGATAACAAAAAATCAACATGGCGTTTTAAGCTGTTGTTTGAAAAGTACTGAAAAAAGGTTTCAGCATAAGTTCCTGAAATAACTGAAAATGCTAAATAACTCATGAAAACCCTGCCGATAACTGAACAAGTAAACAGTGCTATTCAGGCTTCTCATCCCTGAAAAAATGAAAGGCTTTCAGTAAATTAATTACAAAAACAGTGCCTCAGTACCTACAAACAAGATGCACAGGGCCAAGAGTCATACAAAAAGAGTTAGCGATATGAAAGGAAAAAGCCAATAAAACGAGGGGTTATAGAGAAACAATAGCAACAAGGTAAACGCTAATAGGTTCAGGGTATAAAAAAGGGGTTTATCACTTAACTGAAATTCAGCACCTGTGGTAGTACCTAGATCAACAAAACCTGAACCTAGTAATACAGCAGAATAAAGAGGTCAACAGCTAGAATTGCAGAATATTCATTCGTTTATCAGTTCTGCAACAATTTCACCCAGTTTGGCAAAAGTTTTTATTCGGCTGGAGCTTGGTCGCCAGACCAGACCAATATCGCGGTAGGCGGGTGTTTGCGGCGGATCAATAACCACTAAATCTAACCCCTGTATCAGCCCCTGCTTTAATGCCATCTGCGGCACAAAAGTAGTACCCAGCCCATTGGCCACCATTTGTACCAGAGTATGCAAACTGGTGGCGGTAAAGGGGTTAATTTTACTGCTGTAAGCCAGATTACAGGCGCTCAATGCATGCTCTGTCAGGCAGTGCTCGCGCTCTAACAGGTAAACGGAACTGTCGGGCAGTTGGTTAAAATCTAATGGCATCACCAACCGCCCAGCCAGTGCTGCGGGCAACACCATTTTGAAGTGATCGCGCCCGATGATTTTACTGTGCAGCCCATGAATATCTACCGGCAGTGCCAGTAGCAGCACATCAAGCTGCCCGCCTTTTAGGGCATCAATCAGAACACGGGTGGTATCTTCACGCAGTACTAACTCAAGACGCGGATAGCGCTCTTGCACCTGTCTGACCAAATTACACAATAAAAAAGGGGCGATGGTGGGAATACAGCCCACGCGTAACTGCCCTTCCATTTCAGCAGTTTGGCTAGCGGCAAAATCGGTTAAATCAAGGCTGCGAGCCAGCAGTTCGCGCGCGCGGATCACCACTTCTTCACCACTGGGGGTAAAAATAAAAGCTTTGTGATCGCGCTCGATTAATGTGCACCCCAAACGCTCTTCGAGGTTTTGAATGCCGCTGCTTAAGGTAGACTGGCTGACATAACAGGCACGGGCTGCGCGGTTAAAATGCCGGACATCATGCAAGGTCACCAGATAATGTAGTTGTTTTAACGAGGGCCAATTGTTTGTCATCGCGGTTTACGGGTTATGCCTTATTTAAGATATTCATTAAGTATTCATTTTTGTTAATCGGAAAAACCGATTACAACAATCGTTTTTTTTCGCTTTCCTCAATGTAACACCTTCCATAAACTAAATCGCGTTGTCTGAGAATTTTCTCATCACCTCTTCAATCAAATACACGGGAGTTGCTAATGGTTCTGGTAGCACATCAAGCCCCAGACTTTACTGCTGCAGCAGTAATGGGTAACGGTGAAATCGTTGATAATTTCAACCTGAAGCAGCACATTGCAGGCAAAACTGCGGTGATCTTCTTCTATCCACTGGACTTTACTTTCGTTTGTCCTTCTGAACTGATTGCTTTCGATCACCGTATCGAAGAGTTCCAGAAGCGTGGTACTGAGGTGATCGGTATTTCTATCGACTCTGAGTTTACCCACAACGCATGGCGTAAGACACCAGTAGACAAGGGCGGTATCGGCGAAGTTCGTTATCCTCTGGTTGCTGATGTTAAGCACGAAATCTGCCGCGCATACGGTGTTGAGCTGGAAGCTGCAGGCGTTGCGCTGCGCGGTTCTTTCCTGATCGATACCCACGGTGTTGTTCGTCACCAAGTGGTGAACGATCTGCCACTAGGCCGTAATATTGATGAAATGCTGCGTATGGTTGATGCGCTGCAATTCCACGAAGAGCACGGCGATGTTTGCCCTGCACAGTGGGAAAAAGGCAAAAAAGCAATGCAAGCTTCTCCGGATGGCGTAGCACGCTTCCTGTCTGAGAACTCTGCTGATCTATAATTGACAGCTGAGTACAAAATTGCTTTTATCGGGGCAGACAAATTTTTTGTCTGCCCTTTTTTTGCCTGTTATTTTATCTAGCTCACCATCAGTAACGCAAAACCAGTTAAAAGATCGAACGCCCCAAGCGTTGAGATAGCAGTTCAAGTGCCGCAATACCAGCCAGAGAGTTGCCACTAAGATCAAGTTCCGGTGACCAGACAGTAATACTCATTTCACCCGGAATAATGGCAACAATACCCCCGCCGACACCCGATTTTCCCGGCATGCCGACACGGTAGGCAAATTCACCCGCGCCATCATACAGGCCACAGGTTGCCAACAGTGCGTTAATCTGGCGGGTCTGTTTTCCTGAGATTACCGGCTCAAGCGTACACAGTGATTGCCCCTGATTGGCAAGATAGGAGAAGGTTTTTGCCAGTTCAACACAGCTCATCTGTAGTGCACAGTAGTGAAAATAGGTTTGCAGCACTTCAAGCACATCATTATTAAAGTTGCCGAAAGATTTCATCAGGTAGGCAATCGCTGCATTACGGGCTGAGTGCTCAAATTCAGATTTGGCCACGACGCTGTCGTAACCGATATCCGGCTGGCAGGCCAGTTGGCGTACCAAATCTAACATGCGCTGTTTTGGGGCGCTTAAACGGCTTTGCAGCAGGTCACAGACAATTAATGCACCCGCATTGATAAACGGGTTACGCGGTTTGCCTTTTTCCAACTCAATTTGTACCAGCGAGTTAAACGGCTGACCGGAAGGCTCTTTGCCCACGCGCGACCAGATTTCAGCTTCGGGATAACGGGTCAGCGCCAATGTTAACGCCAGCACTTTTGAGATTGACTGAATCGAGAAACGCTCTTGTGCGTCACCGGCCTGATAAACAGTACCGTCAGACAGGCACACCGCAATACCCAGTCTCTCTGCCGGAACGCTGGCCAAGGCCGGAATGTAGTCAGCCACTTTTCCCTGCCCGATCAGCGGGCGTACCTGCGTTAAAATATCATCCAGCAGTGCATTACTCAGTATCACTCGAATTCCCCTGTCTTAATGGCCGTTGTTGCAGAGCGCAAGAATAGCATATTGCAGGGAAAGGCGCGGCAACCGCCCTACCACATCCCGTATATTCAATTTTTGTGCGAAAAAAAGATAAAAAAAACGGATACCCTGCGGTATCCGTTGTTGCTGTGAGCTGTTATAGCAAACTCAGGGGGATTAATCCCACCAGACATCCAGCAGATCACTGATGTCGATATCGTTCAGGCCTTGCTTTTCTGCCCAGCTTTTTACCAGCTGACGATGCTCTTCGGTACATTTACCGATTTTTTGCAGTACGATCAGGCCTTCCCAGTTCAGGTAGCCGCTACCGTCATAAGATAAGCCTTGCGGCTCAATCACTTCTGCAATGAAAGAGTCTAGTACGGCATCAATCTGTTCTGCGCTAGTGCCTTCCGGAAACTGCCAGCTGGCGGTGAAGCCCAACTCTTGGAACTCATCAACGTGCAGTTTTTTGCGCAGACGTGCGCTACGATGTTTAGACATTACTCTGTCCTCTCGAACATTAGATCCCAGACTCCATGCCCCAAACGGTGGCCGCGCCGCTCAAATTTGGTCAGCGGACGCTGCTCTGGTCGTGGCATAAAATCCCCAGTAGTGGATAGATTACGATATCCTGGCGCAGCTTGCATGATTTCCAGCATATGTTCTGCGTAATTTTCCCAATCGGTGGCCATATGGAACACGCCACCCATGGCCAATTTTACCCGCAGTTGCTCGGCAAACGGCAGTTGAACGATACGGCGCTTATGGTGACGCGCTTTGTGCCACGGATCAGGGAAAAACAGTTGCATGCCACTGAGGCTGGCATCAGGGATCATTTTTTCCAGCACTTCAATCGCATCGTGGCACATGACCCGCAGATTGGTCACGCCCATTTCGTGGGCCAGTGACAGGCATGCGCCGACACCAGGGGTGTGCACTTCTATCCCAAAAAAGTTCTTCTCTGGTGCGTTTTTTGCCATTTCAACCAGTGAAGCGCCCATTCCAAAGCCGATCTCTAACACCACTGGTGCATCGCGGCCAAAGAGAGCTGTAAAATCAAGGGGTTGTTCTTGGAAATCAACACCCATCTCAGACCAATAGCTTTCTAATGCCAGCTCTTGCCCTTTTGTTAAACGACCCTGACGACGTACAAAACTGCGAATTTTACGCAGATAACGACCTTCGTCATCAAATTCTGGAATGGTGACCTCACCCATGGCTGTATCCTGCTGAATAGAGTTTTAATCAATATTTATGAAAGGCGCATTATGCAAAGATGGCTCAACTTAGCAAGTAAAGCCGCAGTAGAATGTTGATTCCCTGCATCATGATCGGGTTTACAGCACGCTGCAGGTATGCTGCAATCGCCGCCTTTGCCGTTAAACAGAGTCTGTTATGCCGACCCATTTTCTTGATGCTACTGCATTTTCTGAGGCCGTTTTGGCGTGGTATCACGCTTTTGGGCGCAAAACTTTACCCTGGCAGCAACATAAAACACCTTATAAAGTGTGGCTGTCTGAGGTCATGCTACAGCAGACTCAGGTTGCCACGGTTATCCCCTATTTTGAACGTTTTATGCAGCAATTTCCAACCGTGACTGATTTAGCGGCAGCGCCGATTGATCATGTGCTGCATTTATGGACAGGTTTAGGCTATTACGCCCGTGCGCGCAACCTGCACAAGGCAGCACAAAAGGTGGCCGCTGAGTATCAGGGAATATTTCCTACCGCGTATGAGCAGGTTGTCGGGCTGCCCGGTGTTGGCCGCTCAACCGCAGGTGCGGTGTTATCGCTGGCACTCAATCAGCACTACCCGATTTTAGACGGTAACGTTAAACGGGTACTGGCGCGTTGCTATGCAGTTGATGGCTGGCCGGGGCAAAAGGCGGTTGAGAATCAATTGTGGGCACTGAGTGAACAGGTAACACCACAACAGGATGTGGCATCATTTAATCAGGCGATGATGGATTTAGGCGCGCTGGTGTGCACCCGTTCAAAACCTAAATGCAGCCTCTGCCCACTGGCCAAAGGTTGTATCGCGTATGCGCAAGAGAGCTGGGCGGCATATCCGGGGAAAAAGCCTAAACAAACATTACCGGAAAAAGAGGGCTATTTGCTGTTGCTGGTCGATCGTATGAGCACGGCACAGACAGGTGAGGCCACGGTTAGCACCGAACAGGCTCAGGTCTGGCTTGAGCAGCGCCCGCCCAGTGGATTATGGGGCGGATTGTTCTGTTTTCCGCAATTTTCTACGCGTGATGAAGCCCTGCAGTGGCTAGCGCAGCGTGGATTACGGGTACAACGCCAGTTAGGGGCGTTTCGCCATACGTTCAGCCATTTTCATCTGGATATCATTCCATTGCTGGTTTTTGCTGACCAAGCACAGGTGTGCATGGATGCAGGGCCGGGTCTCTGGTATAAATTAGCGCAACCACAGACGGTCGGGTTAGCCGCACCGGTCGAACGTTTACTGCGCCAGTTACCTGACGCACTATCTGACGAGGAGTAACACCATGAGCCGGACTATTTTTTGTGCTCGTTTACAGCAAGATGCCGAAGGGTTGGCGTTTCAGCTCTATCCGGGTGAATTGGGTAAGCGCATTTATGACTCTATTTCTAAAGCGGCATGGGCTGAATGGCAAAGTAAACAAACCATGCTGATCAATGAAAAAAAACTGAGCATGATGAATGTTGAACACCGCCAGTTCCTTGAGCAGGAGATGGTAAAATTCCTGTTTGAAGGGCAGGATGTTCAGATTGATGGTTACACTCCGCCGAGTGAATAATAATAAAACCACAGATGAACCAGCAGCTTGCGGTGTTGGTTCTCTTGGAACTGCCTGAACTATGAAGAAAAAACTCGCACTTTGTCTGATTATTCCGTTGCTGGCGTCTTGTGCCAGTAAACCAAAAGAGAACCCTGATCTTTACGTAAAAGATACCAATGGTTTTGATATTTTTATGGGGCAGTTTGCAGCCAATATTGAAGACCTTTGGGGACTCAATGAGATGCTGGTTGCAACCCGTAAAGATTACGTAAAATACACTGACCATTACCAAACCCGCAGCCATATCGATTTTGAAAAAGGCTCGGTGATTGTTGAAACTATCTCTACCCGTAATCCGCAAGATAAGCTAAAAAATGCACTGGTTCACACATTATTGATGGGTGATGATCCGACCGGTATTGATCTGTTCTCTGACAGTGATGTACCGATCAGCAAACACCCGTTTTTAACCGGACAGGTGCTCGATGATGAGAAAAAGCCGATTTCAACGCCTTGGCGCGCCGAGCGTTTTGCCGATGTGTTGTTGCGCACGCAGCTAAAAAGCCGCGCAATCGGTAACCAAACGGTGTGGTATTTGGAAGTGCCGATGATTGCTAATCATCTGAATTATCGGGCAAAAAAATATATCCATATCGTACGAAAAGCATCGAAGAATTATAATGTGGATGAGAGCCTGATTCTGGCTATCATGCAGATTGAGTCAAGTTTTAACCCGTATGCAGTCAGCTCGGCCAATGCGCTGGGGCTCATGCAGGTGGTACAAACTACTGCTGGGCGGGATGTTTACCGGCTGGTGAAAAACCAAGATGGCTCTCCGAGCCGCGATTACCTATTTGATCCGGAAAAGAATATCGATACCGGTACGGCATATCTGCATATTTTACAGACCAATTATTTGGGCCAAATTCGTAATCCGGCATCACGCCGCTATGCGATGATCTCGGCCTATAACGGTGGTGCAGGTGCGGTACTGCGGGTGTTCTCGCAAGATAAGCAAAAAGCCGTTGATATGATAAACAGCCTGAGCCCTGATGAAATTTACAATATTCTGACGACCAGACACCCATCAGCACAGGCGCGGAATTATCTGTACAAAGTGAATACGGCACAAAAAGGTTACCGTGGGCGTATCGTTTAACTACTGTTGTATGTCATAGCATATAACCAGCAAACAAAAAGCCCTGCTATTTTCTTAGCGGGGCTTTTTATTCTGCGGGAGGATACCTTGTATATTAGGCAATCAAAGATCAGCGTAATCCGTATGCTTAATTATGATTAACCGACAATCCGCTGAGTGATGTTGAGCAAAGTAGCAACATCTTGCGGTCGGGTCTGACCGCTGGCTTTATCAATGATAGAGCTGTAAATATGCGGGATGATTTTTTCGACTCCAGCATCAAGTGCAATCTGTACAATCGCTTCAAAATTATCCAGATCAATCCCACCGGTTGGCTCTAGCGCAAACTGGTTGCGTGCACAGGCCTCTGCCACACACTGGTACTCTTCACGGTGCGCTAAACCGCCCATCGGGAAGTATTTAATCGAGCTGCCCCCCATATCCTGCAACATGGCAATAGCTGTATCAACCGGGACTAGTGCGGGAGTAAATTCACAGCTGCGTGGGCCAGTTGAGATATTGACCCAACCCACTTTGCCAGTGGGTGAAACTAAACCATTTACTACCGTTTGTGATTGACGCAACAACGCACGGCTGGTTGCCACACCGGTGAAAACCTGATTAACATGCTGCGGCTGTAAAATACCGGCCAACTCTGACACCATTGCCGATTGCTTCGGATCTCCTGCCCCTAAACCAATTGAAAGCGCATTATTGATCAATCCGGCATAGTCACGCATGTCGGCAACGGCACTATCAAGGTCAGCATAGTTTTTCGAAAGCACACCAACCAGCACGTGCCCCTGCGCGGCCTGATAAACCTCTTGGGCATTTTGCTTTGATCCGGCCAGTACATTCAGGCATACACGGTTGCGGTAAAAATTCGGGGTGAGTTGCATGATTTATGCTCCTTGTACTGACAAGAGGATCTGCTGAATAACAGCAAAAATTTGCGCAAGTTCAGCTTGCTGTACGCTGCGCACATCCATTTCAATTTTGTTTTCGTTCATCCGATATGCACGGCAATAAATGGCCGGAGTATGTTGCTGCATACGGCTGACCATTTCAGGGGTACTGATGCCAGTCAGGGCAGGATCAAAGCCAATCTCGGTACGGGCAATATCACGCCCTGCGCTATCCCATACCGGTTTGGCGTACACGCCCGTCAGGGTGTTAAGCTGAGTGATAAAATCTGCCATTTTTTCCAGCATCTGCTGTCCGCTCTCTTTCTCGTGCTGCAAATACTCTTCAATCGCTAAAGTCAGGCCAAGAACGCCCTCTTTTCCCACTTTCATGGCTCTGCCAATACCGGCTGACTGCTGTTTAACCCAGTTGATATACTGCTTTTTCCCTAGTACCAAACCGCTGGTTGGGCCTTCAATGGCTTTTGCGCCACTGTAAATGACCAGATCAGCACCCAACTGGTAGTACAGTTGCAGATCTTCTTCTGCTGCCGCATCAACAATCAACGGAAGGTTATGCTGACGAGCAACACTGACGGCCTGCTCGACCGACAAAATACTTTTTTGCACACAATGGTGTGATTTGATGTACACAATCGCAGCAGTATTCGGCGTAATAGCGGCAGCAAGCTGCTCTGCCGAGCACTCGTTGGCGTAACCCGCTTCAACAATTCGCCCGCCCCCCAAAGTAATCATCGTCCCTACCGGCGCGCCAAAATTGACGTTATGCCCTTTTGGCAGCACGATATCACTCGGCACTGGATGGCTATGCGCATGTAGGTTTTCCAACCGATAGCGATCTCCGCGAACTATCATCGCAGCAACAGATTGTGCCAATCCGGCAGAGGCGCACGATACAACTACGGCATCTTCCACTTTCAGCATATCCGCAATATAGGCACCGGTTTTATCCACCAGATCTTTAATCTCAAAGTAGTGGTTTAAACCAAAATCAACGCGTTGGGCTACCGTGGCTGATGGGGTTGATACACCGAGTGCGGTCATTCTGCCGGAAGCATTAATCACCGGTTTAACGTTATATTGGCTATAAACAGAAGACATCGTGTGCTTTTCCTTCTTCGGTTATAAAGAGTTCACCTGCACGTACAGTGGCTACAGGGGCAATGCGGACTGCGCCAAGCTTCTGCTGTTGTTCTGCATCCACAAAAAATGAGGGCTGTTCGAGCAGTTCAAACAGAGTTAGGTCGGCATCAAACCCCGCTTTCAGTGCCCCTTTCTGGTCAAAATGCAGCACATCTGCTGCATGCTCGGTGACACAAGCAATCACCTGCGGCAGGGTAAGCCCAATGGCTAAGAATTTTGACAGGATATGTGCCAGCCCAAAGACCGGCCCCTGAATACGGTTGCGGCAGTAAATATCAGAGCTGATTGTGTGGGGAAGTATGCCCTGCGCGATAGCTTGCTCAGCAACGGCAAAACTAAAACTGGCGCTGCCGTGCCCAACATCAAGGTGTACGCCGCGCTCAAGCGCTTGCTGTACAGAGCGCTTCAGTTGCCCTTGTTCATTCAGAATACGGTTTGGCTTTCCGTTATAACAGTGGGTAATAATATCGCCTTTATCTAATAAGTCAGCAATATCATCTAGCGTAGGCGGGTTATTGCCTACATGCACCATCAGCGGTAAACACGGGTGCTGCCGTTGGATTTTTTTTGCCATTAACAACGGTGTAATGCCGTTATGTTCAACTACACTGCTGCTCATGCGGGCTTTTAATCCCACAATAAAATCAGGGTATTTAGCAATGGCTGAATGCGCAGCCTGTTCATTAATGTCGTCAAGCTGTGCCAACTCATTTTGTCGCAGCAAGCCAATGCGTGAGACATTCAGTAAAGCTTTAACCTCGGTCTTGACCTGCCGAGTAAGACGATAGAAGTTATCAATATCATCTGCTCCGGCACTGCCTGCATCAACAACGGTGGTCACGCCGCAGGCGATGCCCACATTATCCGGCTCGTCATTATAAATTGGGGAGTGCGGATAGCAGTGAACATGCAGATCTATCCAGCCGGCACTCAGGTATACACGGCCCTGTAGATCATGCTCAACTTGCGCGCTGGCCGTTGGCGGCACTGTACCGACAAGGGCTATTTTTCCTGCCTGAACGGCAATATCAATTAACTGCCCGTCAACTGTGCGGCCACGGCGAAGAATTAAATCATAGCTATTCACAATGCTCTCCTTTCCCTTGCGCGCTGTTTTATCTGTTAAAAACAGCGCCTAAATTAATAACAGCCGATTACAGTGATACAGGGAAGAGAGCACCGAGTAGCATTGCACCTAAAATAGCGCCACCGGTGATAGGTTTATTCCAAACATAAAAACCCAGTGCGCCTAATAATGAGCCAATACCAATTGGAATTGAGGCTGTCATAGCTGACAGGATAATCAAAGGGCCAAGAAAACGGCCTGAAGAGTTACCTGCCCCCATCATGACATCAGCGCCATAAGTGGAGTTACTTTGGTTAATGGTAAATTTACGGGTAGTGGTAATAATAAGCCCTACCGCAATACCAAGAGCAAAACCAGTCACCAGTGATGCGGCAAAATTTTCAACCGGAAAAACAATCCCCGCCCCTAGTAATAATGCCGGAACACCCAAACCAATACCGGTTTGAATAGCACCGCCAATATCGAGAATACCAACTAGTGAGCCTTCAATAATCCGTGCAAAAAGAAAACTCGCACCAAATGCGGCAACTGCGCCATAAACACCGGTATCCATGCCCGCACGTAGCATAGAAACAAATGCAACTTCGTTAAATGCCCCCATACCGTAGACATAATACATGTGTGTTCCGGCAAAAACGCCTGATGATAATAATCCAACAAAAATAGGGAATGACCAGTCTGCGTACCAGAAATTATTTTTTATACTCTCATCCATAATGGTTTCCTACTTAATTACTGCACCTGTTTTTGAGTGATGTGCCTATTGATCAATGTAATATTCAACCTAACAAATTATTTACCGCTAATGCTAAGATGAAGTTGATCGAGCCACATTGGAATATCAAGCTGGAAAGAGCTGAGTAATTTCATATCAAACCCGCGGAAGAAAGCACTTAGCGCAAACAGAACAATAACTGCTGTTAGCATGCTTTTGGTAATTTTATTCCAACCACTCTCTTCAACGCCTTTACCGATTAGAATACCCAGCACCAAACCTGGTACGGCATTACCCATTATCAGCTGCGCTAAACCACCAAAAATAGTAGCCCAGAAGCCTGAACGCTTTCCTGCTTCAATAGCCGCCAACCAGAAAATAACCGGCATAACAGTATTCACCAGTAAATTTGCTGCCGGTACTAATACTTTAACGGCGGTAACTTGCAGTGAAGCCGGTACGGCTGATGCGGTTGAGTTTAAAAAGGCAACAACAATTGCACCAATAATACCGCAGGCGATAGCCATTTTTTTCGGATCGTGCAATGTGGTGGCCACATTACGATCTTTAATTAACAGCGCAGAAACACCCCAGTGCGGAATAATACGGTGGTCAACATCTTGAGTAAAAGCACCGGCTGCTACAGTAGATGCCCATGCATTAAAGAAAAAACCTAAACCAAAAGAGAAGTGTGATGCTGGGTCACCTTCACACGAGTTTAATTCACCTAAAGTTCTGAATGCGCCCATACCCTGAACGGTAGGAGCATGAAACATTCGTGCTGCACCGGCACCTAATCCAACCCCGACGAGGCCGCCAATAATTAGCGATTTAAGCAATATAGCTAAGAACATCGTGCTCCCCTTATTAAAGAGATGTGCATATTATTTTATGTTCGTGAATGTTATTTTCTCTGGATCAACAGTAGAAACATTTACCTTAACATCTAATGTCACCGAGAATTCATCTTTACGGCGAGATAAAAAGAAAAACAAAAATTTATCAATGATCGTACGATGAGTTGCGTTGATGATAGTGACATCAACAGGTTCAATTCGTAAAAGAACCTGTGATGACTCCTTTAACATTTTATTTTGAACCTGACTCAGTGCAGCGGCAAATGCACTTTGCTTGGTGTTCCCTTTCCCGCTGACTGTGACTGTTGAGGTAAATTGTTCTTTCATTTAAGCAATACCGTGTTTTTTAACAAAAGCTTCCACCAATTTTTGGCCTAGCTCTTCTTTATCCATGAAACCAAAACCCAATACCGTACACCCTTCATTAATTGCAGTCACGCCCTCTTCTATCGAACGCATGCCATAACGTGATTTATAGCCATATTTAGTTTGTGCGGTAATTGCCCCAGCACCACCACTGCCACAAAATGAAATACCCAAATCAGCCTGCTCGCGGTGCATCGTATCACCCAGCTTCATATCGGCGGCCATACCAGGAATAACAACCACTTGTGCTCCGGCAGTTTCAACACCTGCACCCACTTTTTGCCCTTTACCTAAACGATCACCAATCACAACTTTAATCATTTTATGCTCCCTCATTCACTGCGCTTAATTCATTTTCTTTTGCAACTTCAAAATGAACCGAAAGTAGATGTGCTTCTTCAAAGGCTAAATTATCAAATAACGCGACCACCTCTTTTGCCCGTGCTAATGAAAATGCCGAAATCTCATCAAATAACGAGAGATCAATCTCAGGCAGAGGCTCACCCGTTTTTGATCGGCGCACCATAGCTTTAATATGTGATGCCAGCATTTGCTTTTGCACGTCATCCTGACAAATACCGTGCTTATTCAGCATATTGCTGATTTGCAGCAGCGTTAATTGTGTTTGCTGGTCAATTTCCTGCAAAAAATCAGTATCATCATGAACAGAAACATTCTCATCAGTTAGCAAAATACAATGTCCTTATCTCGATGGTTATCAATGCACTCACCCTAACGCACATTGCTAAAGGGGTATATTTCCTCTTTTTCCAGTTAAAACTGGAAATCACCCTATCAGGATTGACCTGACTCACATTTTTTGCCTTGTATGCTTTAAATTTTGGGAGAAACAAATAGATTCTATAAATCTTTTCAAATATTGAAATGCAGTGAAAAGCAAAAATTGCGATCACTTGATACCAAGATAGCGTCATTATCTGCTATCAAGATCACAGTATGAATGGCTTGCACACTGTAGTGAACGGCGAGATAACAAAATGCCTTATTTTTCACACCAACGATTAAATGATATTTTTAATCACCTGCAAGACCGAACATTACCCCAAGAGGCATTATCAGAACTGCTCGATGTATCAACCAGAACGGTACGCAGTGACATTAATACACTCAATGATATACTTTCCGATCAGGGTGCTGAGTTTATTCACTTACGTGGGAAAGGTTATCAACTACAAATTACACATGCAGATAAATACCAGCAATTTTTAACACAGGGCACTCGACACAATTTAACGCCAAGAACTGCCCAAGAGCGGATAAAATGCCTGCTTATTTTATTCCTGATAAATCATGAATATATAAAGCTCAACGAGATTGCCGATAACTGGTTTATCAGCCGCGGCGCACTACAAAATGACCTGTTAGAAATCAGAGCAATTATTGAAAAATACCATCTCACCATAGAGAGCAAAGCTAAACACGGCATGTCTTTATTTGGCAAAGAAGAATCGGTGAGGGCCTGTTTAGCCAATGCACTTTTCTCTGAGTGTGAAAATGGCACATTTAAAAATGAGTTTATTCAACAACACCTTTCTCAGCTATCCACCACGCAGATATTTAATACTGTTAAAACCGAGTGTAGCCATCACAAAATAAAAACAGGGGTTGAAGGTGAAAAATATATATCTATTTACTGTTTAGCCGCTGTAATTCGCCATCAAGCTGGCTATACACTACAACAAAAATCCACAGCAAAACCCAATATGGTCCATTCAGCGGCTTATCTCTCAGCACAAGATATTGCAAATAAAATCGGATTAAATACCTCGGCTGAGATTGATTATCTCTGTATTCAGATTGCTTCACGTTGCAAAGATCATGACAACGTCAATCTTACTCCGGAACATAATGAACACCTGCAGTTAGTCAGCCATTTACTGAACTATATCAACCAGTACTATAACTATGATTTACGCCACGACACACAACTTGAGCATGATTTAATTGTTCACACCACCAGCATGATCACCCGTTTACAACACCATATTGATATTCAAAACCCGCTGCGTGATCATATTAAACAATATTACCCACTGGCATACGATATAACCTTATCTGCACTGTCAGCATGGGAAAAACAGACTGCATACCGTATCAGTGAAGATGAAATAGGGTATATTGTGATTCATATCGGAGTCGGGCTTGTTCGGCACTATAACATCGGATATGAACACTACCCGACAGCATTACTGGTTTGTGATTCAGGTAAATCGACCACCCGTATGCTGCAAACTATTATCAAACGCAAATTCCCAGAGTTGGTGATTAAACGGCTAGAATCAATCAGTGATTATCAATGCTTACCCTGCATTGAAGAGGATTTTGTGATCAGTTCCATGCCACTGCCAGCAAGAGATAAACCCGTTGTACAACTCACCCTGTTTCCAAGCGATTACCAACTCGACGAGATTGGCCATTTAATGCAAAAAGATCGCATTAAACCGTATGTACTTGAACGTTTTTTTCACGAGCAGCACTTTTGTGTTCTGGAAAAAGAGATCACTAAAGATCAGCTTTTTATACAAGTGTGTAAACAGCTCGAAACCGAGGGCTATATCAATTCAGATTTCCACCCATCACTGGTTGAACGTGAGAATATTCTGTCGACCATGCTGGGCGAAGGGATCGCCCTGCCACACTCACTCGGGCTATTAGCAAATAAAACTACCGTATTTACGGTGTTATCGCCGCAGGGTATCGAGTGGGGGAAAGGTGAAAAAGCGCATGTCATCTTCTTGCTGGCTATCACCAAATCAGAATACGAAGAAGCCATGGCGCTATATGAACTGTTTGTTACCTTAATGAACGATAAAAAAACCAAAGCATTGCTCACTGCCCACAGTTTTGCGCAGTTTAAACTGATAGCACAGAGCAATCTGCATTAAAAATAACCAAGTACAGACTAAACAGGTTATTTTTTTGCAAAATACTTTAAAAAAAAGATGACAATGGTAGGTAAAGCGGTTATAGTTCCGCCCGCTGTTTCGGGATGAATATCTCGTCACTGCTGGTAGATTACTGGCAGAGATCGTTTAACCTCACTGGGTGAGTTCACTAAACGGTAAACAGGTGTTCAATTCCTCCTTAGTTCAGTCGGTAGAACGGCGGACTGTTAATCCGTATGTCGCAAGTTCAAGTCTTGCAGGAGGAGCCACATACGAAAGCCCCGCTCATTGAGCGGGGCTTTTTTATTGCCGCAACACCCGCTAAAGCGCTATTCTTCCTGCCTTAAAAATTACTTAGGGTGTGAAATGACTACGCAAAGCCCAGATAACAGCGCAATCCTTCGTGTATCATCAATAAAACAGTGGGTTGAGCCAGTTTTAGTTCTTGCTATGTTAGGGCTACTTTTTGGCTATCTTGGCCATGTGATGGGGTTATCGGCTATGGTCAACACCCTGTTCAATACCGCACATCAACTGCTACTGAACACCATTCTTTTTATTATGGGGATCACCGTTCTTTCCGGCGCATTGAGCCAATTGCTCAGTGAATTTGGCGTGATCCGCCTACTAGAAGTGCTGCTCGCCCCCCTGATGCGCCCGCTGTATCGCTTGCCTGGCCGGGCTGCACTGGCTGGATTAATGACCTTTTTCTCCGATAATCCGGCAGTTATCAGCTTGGCAAAAGACCCGCGTTTTCGGCGTGGGCTGCGCCCGTGGCAACTGATCTCACTGACCAACTTTGGTACCGCTTTTGGGATGGGGCTGATTGTGGTCACCTTTATGGCGACACTACAACTTAACTCACAAGAAAATACCGTTAAAGCCGCGTTACTGGGGCTAGCTGGCGCATTAATCGGCTCAATCGTCAGCACCCGCCTGATGCAGCGCATGATTCGGCCACTGGTTGGGGATCAGCCACTTGATGAGCCTTCATCAACCCATACCGTGAATACCACAGTAACACTCACCCACTCATCGCCAGCTTCATCATCAACATTAACTTCCGATGCCTCTCACTGCGAGCCGGAAAATAGAGTGATTGAAGATACCGCCCCTATCTGGTTACGGGTGCTCAATGCCCTGCTTGATGGCGGGAAATCCGGTGTTGAACTGGGTATGGCGGTGATCCCCGGCGTACTGATTATCAGCACCTTTGTTATGCTGCTGACCTTTGGCCCCGGCGCGCAAGGTTATACCGGAGAAGCTTTTCAGGGGGTTGGGTTGCTGCCGGTACTGGCCGGAAAAGCCGGCTGGTTGTTTGATGCACTGTTTGGCTTTAAGCATCCAGAGCTGATCGCATTT
Organism: Plesiomonas sp. ISS29; assembly: GCF_056522795.1. Classification (NCBI taxonomy): domain Bacteria; kingdom Pseudomonadati; phylum Pseudomonadota; class Gammaproteobacteria; order Enterobacterales; family Enterobacteriaceae; genus Plesiomonas; species Plesiomonas sp. ISS29. Next base: position 1,147,218 of record NZ_JAWRZQ010000001.1, on the reverse strand, counting down.
CCGGCCACCTCACTTGGTGCGGTAGGTGCGGCAATGTCATTAGTGCCCCCCTTTATCAGTAAAGGCTTTATTTCTGGCAACGAAATTGCGGTCTTTACCGCCATGGGCATGTGCTGGAGCGGTTTTTTAAGCACCCACACAGCTATGCTTGATGCGCTGGGTTACCGGTTTTTAACTTCACGAGCCATTATCGCGCATACCCTCGGCGGCCTTGTTGCCGGAATCAGCGCACATCAGCTGTATATGCTGTTTGGCTAAATCCATCTCACATACCGATTAAGCATATCCCCGCACTACCACCGGTTCACGCAGGCATCCCCCCGTGAACCGGGTAATCGCCTCTCTGTTATGCCACTTGGCTGCCACATTTGCATGATAAATGTAAGTAAGCGTATTTTTGTAATACACTTCAAATTATAAAACCCTATATACAGTATCTTGCTTATTATTTTGTGAGCCGCATTGGTATCTTTTTTATGAAAATCCTCCACTTTCTGCTCGGCCTATTTGTTGTTTTTGTTCTCGCCCTGCTTGTCAGCAAAGATCGTAAACAGATTAAAGTCCGCTATATCATTCAGTTGATTGTCATTGAGCTTTTCTTATCTTATTTTTTGCTGCACTCGTCAATCGGGCTAGATCTGGTCACCGGTTTATCTGATGCTTTCAATAAATTGCTGGCGTATGCCGCTGACGGCACTAACTTCGTATTTGGTGGCTTACTCAATGTCGGCGAATTCAGCTTTTTCCTGCAAGTGCTGATGCCCATCGTGTTTATTTCAGTATTGATAGGAATCCTACAACACATCAAAGTATTGCCAGTGGTGATCCGTTTTATCGGAATATTACTGTCAAAAATCAACGGCATGGGAAAAATTGAATCATTCAATGCGATCAGTGCCATGATCATTGGCCAGTCAGAGAACTTCATTGCCTATAAAAACATCCTCAGCCGGATCTCAGAGCGGCGCATGTACACCATGGCAGCAACTGCCATGTCGACCGTATCCATGTCTATCGTCGGCTCATACATGCAGTTAATTGAACCGCGTTATGTTGTGGCCGCACTGACTTTAAACATGTTCAGCACCTTTATTATCTTGTCAGTCATCAACCCGTATGACAGCAATGAAGAAGATGATCTGATGGAAATAGAGTCAGAAAATAGATCACTGACCTTCTTTGAAATGCTGGGTGAATATATTCTGGCCGGTTTCAAAGTTGCGGTAATCGTCGCGGCTATGCTGATTGGTTTTATTGCGCTGATCTCAATGATTAACCACATTTTCAGTGCGTTGTTTGGGATAAGCTTCCAAAACACGCTCGGCTACCTGTTCTACCCAGTCGCTTGGCTGATGGGCATTCCGCATACCGAAGCACTGCAGGCAGGCAGCATTATGGCCACAAAACTGGTCACCAATGAGTTTGTTGCGATGATGGAGCTTAAAAAACAAGCCATCGAATTATCACCACATACCGTTGGCGTTATCTCTATTTTTCTGGTCTCTTTTGCCAACTTCAGCTCTATCGGGATTATTGCCGGAGCAGTCAAAGGGCTAAACGAAGAGCGCGGGAATATGGTCTCACGGTTTGGGTTGCGTTTATTGTACGGCTCAACGCTAGTCAGTGTACTTTCCGCCATGATTGCCGGATTGATGCTATAAAATAACCATTTCGTTGAAAAATAAGCCAAACGGCTGTATTAAACGGGATTTATTGCAAAAGGGTGTTGACTCAAAAGCCTAAAACCCGTTTAATACGCCCCACAACGCGCTGCCCGGATAGCTCAGTCGGTAGAGCAGGGGATTGAAAATCCCCGTGTCCGTGGTTCGATTCCGCGTCCGGGCACCACTTCTCATTGTCACTCAGTGAACTGAGAAATTGGTTAAGCGTTGTAAGCTGTGAAAACAGCAAGAATAATTCCTCCTTAGTTCAGTCGGTAGAACGGCGGACTGTTAATCCGTATGTCGCAAGTTCAAGTCTTGCAGGAGGAGCCAAATTTATACGTGCTGCCCGGATAGCTCAGTCGGTAGAGCAGGGGATTGAAAATCCCCGTGTCCGTGGTTCGATTCCGCGTCCGGGCACCATCGCGTATAAGTGTACAAAATTCAATTCCTCCTTAGTTCAGTCGGTAGAACGGCGGACTGTTAATCCGTATGTCGCAAGTTCAAGTCTTGCAGGAGGAGCCATACAGAAAAGCCCTGCTCATTGAGCGGGGTTTTTTTTTGCCTGTCCCTCACCTTTTTGTGCTTTCCTTTCCCCTACGCTGTTTTTTCTACAATCTGTTCTATTCTCTTTTCTGCTGATATGTTCTGTTTTCTGTCTACTTTCTCTTTATCTACTTTTCGTGAAATTCTATACGGTTAAACCCGATAAAATGCCACAGACTTACTATATTACCGACATATCGTTTTATCTCTATCCAACCTCTTATCAATTATTCTACGTCCATTGAATTTTATGCTTTACGCACAAAACCTCTTTGCCTTAGTATGCGCATTGAAGACATTTATATTCACTATTAAGCATTATTATTCAAATAAAAATCTAGGATACGGAATTCATGAGCGAGCCTGTTGCTGAGAACAAATTGGGCGGCACTGCCAGCCGTTGGCAAATGCCAGATACCTTGGTCATTATCTTCTTTGTTGGGATCCTTGCTGCGGCGCTGACCTATGTAATTCCAGTAGGTTCATTCCAAAATCAGGAAGTGCACTATGTGATTGATGGTGCAGAAAAAACACGCAAAGTGGTTAACCCTGAATCATTCGCTTATGTAACAGATGCCGCCGGTGATACCGTTTATCAGCCGATTAAAGTGTTCGCCAGCGGCGGAGATATCGGTTTACTGAACTTCCCATTTGAAGGGCTGGTTTCTGGTGATAAATGGGGATCGGCGATCGGCGTTATCATGTTTATGCTGGTGATTGGCGGTGCATTTGGCATTGTTATGCGTACCGGCACTATCGATAACGGCATTTTGCGGCTGATCGATAAAACCAAAGGCAACGAGCTGCTGTTTATCCCCGTCATGTTTACGCTCTTTTCACTGGGCGGTGCGGTATTTGGGATGGGTGAAGAGGCGATTGCGTTTGCAATTATCATTGCCCCGCTGATGGTGCGCTTAGGCTATGACAGCATCACCACCGTGATGGTGACCTATATCGCCACTCAAATCGGCTTTGCCACTTCGTGGATGAACCCGTTCAGTGTTGCCATTGCGCAAGGTATTGCCGGTATTCCAGTGCTTTCAGGTGCCAGTGTGCGGATTGTACTGTGGTGCTTGTTTACGCTGGTTGGTATGGCCTTTACCATGCGCTATGCCGCTAAAGTGCGTAAAGACCCTACATTATCTTACAGTTATCGTACCGATGCCCATTTTCGTAACCAAACTGCCGAGCTGCGCGACAGCCGCTTTGTGCTGGGTGATTGGCTGGTATTGGCGACCGTTATCGGGGTAACTGTTTGGGTTATCTGGGGCGTGGTGGTTCATGCTTGGTATATCCCTGAAATTGCTTCACAGTTTTTTGCCATGGGCTTAATTTCCGGCCTGATCGCCGTGGTCTTTCGCCTCAATAACATGACATTAAATGATATCGCCTCTTCATTTCGTGAAGGTGCGGCAGTGATGATTGCCCCTGCCCTGCTGGTTGGTCTGGCCAAAGGGGTGTTGCTGATGGTTGGCAGTGGCGGCACTGATGAGCCGAGCGTGCTCAACAGTATTTTGCACAGTGCCTCAGGGCTGATTGGCGGCATGCATGATTCAGTTGCGGCATGGTTTATGTTTACCTTCCAGTCTGTGTTTAATTTCTTTGTAACCTCGGGATCAGGTCAGGCTGCACTGACGATGCCGCTGATGGCACCACTTGGTGATTTGGTTGGCGTGAGCCGTCAGGTTTCGGTACTGGCTTTCCAGCTTGGCGATGGTTTTACCAATGTGATTGTACCTACCTCGGCCTCACTGATGGGTACGCTGGGTGTCTGCCGTGTTGACTGGGGCGATTGGGCGCGTTTTTGCTGGCGCTTTATGCTGCTGCTGTTTGTTATGGCCAGTATCGTGGTTGTGTTGGCTCAGTGGTTTGGCTATAGCTAATACCGCATCATCAATGGCAGGCTATCCATGATCGGCCATGATTGGGTAAGTTTGTCTAATTAATATGTTGGGTAGATGTACCAGATAACGATATCAGATAAGCATATCACGTAAAAATATCGGCTATTAATACCGTAAGATGCAAGGTGTCTTACGGTATTTTTTGTATCCACCTTTTTATATTCACATCTTCATCTCTCTACGTTTTGTATCCACCCTATGATTATCGACGCTAAAGTCAGCCGATGATCTTGATAACGCAGACTAAGTGCGGGTATCGTGGGTGGATAACGTATTACTGACGGAACACTGACTGTTATGTCTGCAACCTGTTTTACATCCGATATTATTGACGGTAAAAGGGTCATCGCGCATTTAAATAGCGATGATTTACCGGCAGGAAAGCACCAATTCTACTTCCGGCCACTGGATATGGCGACCGGCCAAGGCTGGTATATTCCTGTGACCGTATTTAAAGGAGTGCAGCCGGGTAAACGCCTGTTGGTCACCGCCGGTGTGCACGGTGATGAGCTGAACGGCGTGTTAACTGCGCAGCAGTTAATGCGCTCGTTAGAGACCGCCACACTAAGCGGCACAGTGACGATTGTTTCGGGTGTAAACTTGCCCGGAATTTTGGGCAGCAGCCGCGATTTTATTCCCAATGATCCTGATGCCTCTCCGGTGAATTTGAACCGTTTGTTTCCCGGAAATCATCAGCACAACACGGCGGCTGGCCGCTATTTAGCCAATTTGTGGGATCATCTTTTCACACCGAATGCCGATTTTACGGTCGACTTACATACGCAAACCCGCGGCGCAGAATATCCGCTGTATGTATTTGCCGATTACCGTATTGACCAGTGTGTGCGTATGGCCCGCCTAATGAATCCTGACTGTATTTTGGATGATCCAGGCGATCCGGGTGTGCTGGAAACCGAGTGGAACCGCCGTAATGTGCCTTGTATTACTGTAGAGGTCGGCACAGCTAAACGTTATCAGCCCGATATGGTTAACCGCAGTGTAGAGGGTATCGAAAATATTTTGCGTGCCGAAAGCATGTTGGCCGGTACGGTGAATAGTTTTGTGGCCGAACACTGTTACGAAGGCACTAGCACAACCACATTGCGCGCCAATAGCAGCGGTTATGCACTGCCACAAGTACAGATTGGCGATGCGGTGTTTGCCGAGCAACTGGTGGCGATTCAGTGGGATGCTTTTGGCAATGAAGTGAAGCGCTATTACGCACCTCGTGCCGGACAGGTATTGAGTATTAATAGTGACCCGCTGCGTGAAGCAGGCAGTTTATTGGTCAGAATTTTACACCGCAGTTGATTTTTTGCGCGCTAGCGATGAAAAAAACACCGAACACACTGTTTTCGCTGATTTTTGCATTTTTATCGTTGACAGAAAAGCTGAAAAACCGTTTAATACGTCCCACGAGCTGCCCGGATAGCTCAGTCGGTAGAGCAGGGGATTGAAAATCCCCGTGTCCGTGGTTCGATTCCGCGTCCGGGCACCACAAGATTTACGCTGGCTTAGCTCAGTAGGTAGAGCAACTGACTTGTAATCAGTAGGTCATCAGTTCGATTCCGATAGCCAGCACCATATAAGAAAGCCTCCAGATATCTGGAGGCTTTTTTGTTTCTGCTTTATCCCACCCATTTAACCCCTGTTACTTATTCAAGCTATTCACGACCAACAAGTACGCAAGGGTTAGCGATAAACGCCTCTTTTTTTGCCTTACGCCACTGTTTAATTCGGTACTCTATCTGTAATGCACTGCGTTGATTATCAGTTTCCTGCTTCCAGACCAGTGTTAACGGCCCTTTACCACGCAACGCTTTAGCCCCCTTTCCCTGCTGATGCTGCTCTACGCGGCGTGCCACATCGGTTGAAATACCGGTATATAAGCGCCCGTCGGCCATTCTGATCATATAAACCGACCAGATTACCGCCGGTAAGAGTGGTGCTTGGCCTATCTCTGGCAAACATTCAGATGCAGTACTCTGCTTGAGAGTCTGAGTATTGGTAGTATTGGCGTCAAAAAAGGTCTGTGCTTCTGGCATGCTGAGGGGGTCACTGTGAAGTTGTGATTCATCAAGTTGTATCATACACACAAAAAACGGCTATAAGAGCCTCTCAAGTACCATAAAAAATGCCCTTCGATAGGAAGGGCATTGTGAATGCAATATCAGTGTTAGCCAATATAGAGCTAACTAAATATGGCTGACTGACTTATTGTTTGATCATATACCCATAAGCGCGTTGTGTGCCGTCAGGCTCTTGCTGGATATACACCCCTTGCAACTCAGGTGAAAAACCCGGCAGCAGGTTAATCCCCTCTTCCAGCGCTAAGAAGTAACGCTGCGCAGCGCCGCCCCACACTTCACCCGGTACAACACACAGTACACCCGGTGGATAAGGAAGCGCGCCCTCAGCAGCAATACGCCCTTCAGCTTTGCACAGTGCCACCAGTTCAACGTTACCGCGCACAAATTCAAGATGAGCATCCTGCGGGTTCATCATCACTTTCGGGAAATGTGACTGGCGGAACATCTCTTTTTGCAGCTGTTTAACGTTATAGCTGGCGTACAAATCGTGCATCTCTTGGCAGAGCTGACGAAGGGTGTAACCGCGATAACGGGCTTCGTGCGCACGATAAATGCTTGGCAGCACATCACAAAGCAGTGCATCTTCGGCAACCAAGTGCTCAAAGCGGGCAATCTGGGCAATCAAATGCTGCATTTTAGCCAGATCTTCTGCCGGTGTGAGTAAAAACAGAATCGAGTTTAAATCACATTTTTCAGGAATAATGCCGTTTTCGCGTAGGAAGTTGGCCAAAATGGTCGCCGGAATACCAAACTCGGTATATTCACCGCTGGCAGCATCAATACCCGGTGTAGTCAGTAGAAATTTACACGGGTCAACAAAGTATTGGTGCGCGGTATAGCCCTCAAAGGCATGCCATTTTTCATTGGGCACAAAATCGAAGAAACGCAGATCATTGGCCATGATATCAGTATCAAAGGTTTCCCATTTGCGCCCGTCAATCATTGGCGGTACAAACGGTTTGATCATACTACAGGTGTTGAGCAGCAGTTTACGCGCTTCGATACCGGTTTTAACGCAGTCCATCCACAAACGGCGGCCACTTTCGCCGTCGTGCATCTTCGCGTTGACATCCAGCGCAGCGAACAATGGATAGAACGGGCTGGTTGAGGCGTGCATCATAAACGCATTGTTAAAACGTTTATGGTTGCAGTAGCGATCTTGCCCTTTAATGTGGCGATCTTTTTTATGAATTTGCGATGTTTGTGAGAAACCAGCCTGCTGTTTATGCACAGATTGGGTCACGATAATGCCCGGATCATTTTCATTCAGATCAAGCAATAACGGTGAGCACTCTTTCATCATCGGGATAAACTGCTCGTAACCCACCCATGCAGAGTCAAACAGAATGTAATCACACAGATGGCCAATAGTATCAACAACTTGGCGCGCGTTATAAATAGTACCGTCATAAGTACCGAGTTGAATAATCGCTAAACGGAACGGGCGCTGAGCGGCGGCCTTTTCCGGTGCAACTTTTCGGATCTCATCACGCAAATACTGCTCATTAAAACAGTGCGCATCAATGCCGCCGATAAAGCCAAACGGGTTACGAGCCGTTTCCAGATAAACCGGTGTTGCACCAGCTTGCAACAGTGCGCCGTGATGGTTTGACTTGTGGTTATTACGATCAAACAAGACCAAATCACCGCGCGTTAATAGCGCATTGGTTGCCACTTTGTTTGAAGCTGATGTTCCGTTAAGCACAAAATAGGTTTTATCGGCATTGAAGACTTTTGCCGCATGTTTTTGTGCTGCACAAGGCGCGCCTTCATGGATCAATAGATCACCGAGCTTAACGTCAGCATTACACATATCTGAACGAAACAGTGTTTCGCCAAAAAACTCAAAAAACTGACGGCCCGCCGGATGTTTACGAAAGAACTGCCCGCCCTGATGCCCCGGGCAGGCAAAGGTTGAATTCCCCATTTCTACATACTTTTTCAGGGTATTAAAAAATGGCGGAAGAAGCTCCTCTTCATAACGGGCTGCCGCTGATTCAAGTTGTTTACCGTAAAAATCAGTGCTCTCTTTGCCCAGTTCAAACACACTGTGAACCTGTGGCAAGACATCGGAAGCGAGCTCTTCACCCTCATGTACCACCGCAAATGCCGGAATAGTTAAACCGGTGTGGTGCAACTTATCTAATATGCCTTGTTCAATATCATCGATAGAGACAACCACCGCGCCAATATCGGAAAAATCGGTATTCTCAAGTGAAGTAATTTCACGTTCACTATCAAAGCAGGATAGAGTACTTTCACTGGCCGCTATTTTTAATGATTTCATAGTATGATTAACCGTATGATATTTAAAATCATGATATTTAAAATCATGATATTTAAAAATATAGACAGATGCTCTGGTGTTAACTTCAGTTAACAATCAAAAGAAGAACATATGCCGCAGATGAGTATTACGCCAGCGTGTAAGAATATTGTGATGTGCCATATTTAACCTCCCTCCCTACCTAAATAAATATTTACACACATAAATACATGTAAAACAGCATCGTTTAACTACAATTATTTATTGTGTAATTGGCAGACTGGATCAATTGTCTGTTTATTCAATTAATCCCAGAAAGATAATAGGGTACACGATAATCAGCACCTGGCTTCTTATCAATATTCCACAGTGTTACCTGCAAATGAAAAATGCGTATGAAAAGTAGCTCCGGTATACAGGCATCATTAAATGCCTTGTCCGGCGGATATGTTTCATGATGGATAACCCTTTCACATCCCCTCCTGAACACTTTTTCACGATATATGTGTAGTATATACACGATAAAATCAAGATTATTTACCTAATAACCGGTAGCCGAAAATTCGCCAATATGCGATCACATGCCATAAACCATATGGTTTACTTTGTGATACCAAGTAACTGCAACAACAGCAATAATGGTGTAGCTACGCTTTATGCAACTAGGCTATAGCGTGGTATCTTACGGATTACCCACCTGATTAATTTGATGGTGATCACTTTCTTGCCGATTACGTTCAACATTTACACCGGCTGTGAATCGCATCACGAATAAATAAAATGGACAAAAAAGTATATTTAAATACGAATAAACAAACAAGATTACGGTTTGAAATAATCAGCAAGAGACCGTTATGCAATATTTGTAGGTTTAGTGGTTATTCAATAATAAGTGTAAATTTCAGAGGGTGCCCCCTCTGAAAATAAATAACCTTAATAATTACAGCACTAATATGCACTGAGATACAAATTTTTACTCAGCACTATTCCACGCGGGCTGACTTGCGGTAAACCCTGTAACGTAGCACTGACTAAGCGGGTTTTCGTATCATGAAATACCGGAACTAACGGTGTAGATGTTAATAACAGCTCTTCTGCTCGGCGATATAATACACCACGCTTATCAGCAGCAGCCGATTGTGCATGATCCAAAATAAGGTCAAACTCTTTATTACAATAACCACTTAAGTTGGCCAAGCTGTAACAACGAAAATCATTCAACAGTGCCGACGGTTCGTTATAGTCACCATAAATATAGGTGGCAACCGCATCATAGTGGTTGGTGTAACGCGTAGCACGAAAAGCCGGATCAGTGAGGCGATTCATCTCAACTTTTACGCCGATCACTTTCCACATTGAGGCTACCGAATTCACCAAGCGCTCTTGTTCATCATCATCACGGTATGACAAGGTAATTTGCAGCGGGTTATCCGGCGTAAAACCGGAAAGCGCCAGCAGTTTACGCGCCTGATCCTGACGTAAACGGAATGGATCATTGGCAAACTCAACGCTAACCGGAAGGTATTGCGGCACATTATCGGGGATCACGGTATAAGCCGGTTTGACCAGCTGACCACTGAGCGTATCTGTAACTAACTCACGGTTAACCGCCATAGAGAGCGCCTGACGCACATTTTTATCAACCAGTGGCGGGCGGCGGTTATTCAGACTTAACTGGTATAACCCGAGCAAATTAAACGGGCGCAGTGATTCGGGAACGCTGTTTTGAATCGCCCGATACTGGCTTCCGGGTATGCTGTCAGTCATGTGCAACTGGCCATCATCAATGTGCGCAATATCGGTTTTAACAAACGGTTTTGGCAGGTAAATCACACTGGTCAATATGGTCTTGCTACTATCCCAATAGTGGGTATTTTTGTTCAAGTGCAATGATTTACCATTCGCCCACTCTGCCAGCATAAACGCGCCGTTGCTGAGAAACGGGGCTTGCGGGTAACTGATACCCTGCTTGAGTTGTTGCAACGGGGCCGGCATGAAGGCAGGTAATGAGAGCATTGACATAAAAAACGGCATGGGTTTATCAAAGGTCACTTTCAGCACTTTTGGCTCTAATGCACTGATACCGAGTTTATCAGGGCTCAGTTTGCCGCGGCCAATCAGATCGGCATTCGCAATACCGGCTTCGGCCATATAATTTCGGTTACTCAGGCGGGTTTTCGGGTTAACCGCGCGCTGCCATCCGGCGACAAAGTCAGCGGCTTCTACCGGCGAACCATCAGACCAGCGGGCGTTTTCGCGCAGCCAGAATGTCATTGATTTTCCATCCGGTGACGTAACCCAGCGTTCGGCTTGTGCCGGTATATTTTCGCCGTTATCGCCCTCTTGCACCAAGCCTTCAAACAGATCGGAAAGTACCGCCTGTGTGGCAAAATCCGCATCGGCAATATTGGGGTCGAGCATCGAAGGGTCTTTCCCGTTTGCCCGCACAACCACTTGCAGTTTGGCAAGGTCGGTGCCCAAAGGAACATCTGCGGCAACCGCGCACAGGGGCAACATTACCCCCAAAAGCATGCCAAACGTTGTGTTCATTGCATCTCCTCCCTGAAAAGTCTTCATTTTATGGATGAGCGATAACTTAATCGCCGCCAATTACCCAGTTTTGGATCAAGCTAGCAAAACACTGCGCTTGCTTTACAGTGGCATACAGTCAGAAAAAAAGCCTGCTCGGAAAAGAGCAGGCTTTTGTTGATGTTGCTACTGACGTTAATGTTTATGCCGATGGCAACACGGGTCAGACCACCGATGAGGGTATGGTTTTCTCGCGCACGGCATCTTCCTGTAAGGCCTGATCCAGCGCATGGCCTGCGGCATCCGGTGAATCAGTGTTTCGTGCTAGCAGTGCATACATAGCCGGTACGATATACAAGGTCAACACCAGTGCGATACTCATGCCAAAGACCACGACAATACCAATCGCCTGCCGCCCTTCCGCACCTGCACCGCTGGCAACAATCAGCGGGATCCCGCCGATAATTGCGGTGAGCGCAGTCATCATTATCGGGCGAAAACGCTTTTCAGCGGCCTCTAAAATCGCGTCGGCAAAGCGATAGCCGTTATCCCGCAACTGGTTAGTAAACTCGACCAATAAAATGCCGTTTTTAGTCACCAACCCGACCAGCATGATAAGCCCTAGCTGGCTGTAAATGTTCAGCGACATACCGGTAACCCACAGACCAAACAGGCCACCAGCGATACCGAGCGGAACGGTCAGCATCACCACAAATGGGTGTACGAAACTCTCAAATTGTGCGGCTAAGAACAGGTAAACCACCACCATCGCCATGCCGAAAGCAAACATAATATTGCCCTGATTGGTGCGGTATTCGAGTGATTCACCTTTGTAGTCAATAATTGCCTGCGGAGGCAGTAAGGTACGTGCCTGCTCATCAAGGTAATCGAGTGCCTGACCGAGATCGTATCCTGCAGCAAGGTTAGCCGACAAGGTGATCGATTTATTTCGGTTATAGTGATAATAGGTTGATGCAGAGGCTTTTTCCTGCCCACTGATCAGGGTTGATACTGATACTAACTGGCCGTTTTTTGCGCGCAGATAAATCTGGGCCAAGTCTTCAACACCACGGAAGTTTTGTTTTAAACCGCGCAAGTACACATCAAACTCTTCGCCATCTTTGGCAAAGGTGGTCACGCTCTCTCCGCCAAGTACGCTTTGCAGTGTGCTGGCAATATCGGATACCGAAATCCCCAGTTGGTTAGCCAGTGCGCGATCCACTTCGAGTATCATCTCTGGGGTGGTTTCACGATAATCAATGTCAATATCAGTCAGCCCCGGATTAGCACGGGCAGCCTTTTGCAGCGTTTCTATCCACCCTTTAAGTTGTTCGTAATCTGGCCCACCGAGCACAAATTGCACCGGATTATCAGAGCCGCCACGTAAGCTAGACGGCAATACCGGCACGATGCGCATGCCCGGAAGATCGCCGGTGGCTTTGGCGATAAACCCAACTAAGTCTTCGGCTTTTTGGCTGCGTTGATCCCACGGTTTCAAGGTGATCATCGCCATACCGCTGTTCACGCCACCGCCAAAACCGGGGGTACGTACGGTGATATTCTCTGCAATACCCTGGTCCAATAGCGGTTGTAAACGCTGCTCTAACTCGATCATATTACGCTGCATCAGCTCTGGGCCTGCACCTTCAGCGGCACGGGTCATCACAAAAATACTGCCCCGATCCTCTTTGGGTGTCAGCGCCTGTGGGATCTGTTGATACAGCAGGTAACAGCCGCCAATCAGCAGCAACATAACTATCGGTGCCCACCACGGATGGCGCTGGGTAACTTGCAGTGAACGGCGGTATTGCGCTGATGACCAGCTCACGGCCTGCCCGAATGAACGGGTCAGCCAGTTTTGCGGCATCTGTGGTCGTAACAGTTTTGCGCACATCACCGGTGTCAAGGTCAGTGCGATAACGCTGGAAAACACTACTGCCGCACTAAGCAGCATGGCAAATTCAGCAAAAATACGCCCGACCGTGCCAGTTAAAAACAATACTGGTACAAACACGGCAACCAAAACGGCAGTAGTGGCAACTACCGCAAACCCGACCTCTTTGGTACCATGCCATGCAGCGGCCAGCGGCGAACGCCCCATTTCAACGTGTCGGTGCACGTTTTCGAGCACCACAATGGCATCATCCACCACCAAACCTATGGCTAAGACCAGTGCCATTAAGGTGATAAGGTTAATTGAAAATCCGAAAACCAGTGCCGAAATAAACGCCGCGACTAGTGATACCGGTACGGTAATGGTCGGGATCAGGGTGGCACGCGGGCTGCCCAAAAACAGGTAAATAGTGAGGATAACCAACCCAGCGGTAATCGCCAGTGTGCTGTATACCTCATCAATGGCGCTTTCAATAAATTGGGCACTGTCAAAGCCGATGCTGATCGATACCCCTTGCGGCAGGTTGGCTTTCAGGCTCTCTAGTTCGGCTTTCACTTTTTCGGTAACCATCACGGTGTTCGATTGTGACTGACGTACAATCCCCAGCCCAACCACGTTTTCACCGTTGGAGCGATACAGCGAGTCTGAATCGCGCGCGCCCTCTTCAATGCTAGCAACATCACTTAAATAGATGGGCTGGTTGGCATCACCACGCACCACTAAGTGGGCAAAATCATCCACCGAGTTAAATGCGCGGTTAATACGGGCTGACATCTGTAAATCAGCAGTGCGCAACTCTCCGGCCGGTTGCTCAACGTTCTCTTTGCGCAGCGCGCTGTCAATATCAGCGACAGTCACACCGCGGGCGGCCATCGCTGCCGGATCAAGGCGGATATTCATCACCAAATTTCGATAGCCCGACATGTTGACAGAGCTGACACCGTCAACCAGCAGCAGACGCTTCTCTAGCACTTCGGTGGCATAACGCGACAGTGCTACCGGATCCATCGTCGAGCCGGCCAGTGAGATCCACATGATCACATCATCGTTGTTGCCGGATTTCGAGACAATCGGTGTATCGGCATCATCCGGCAATTTGCGGATGGCGCGCGATACCGCTTCGCGCACATCATTGGCGGCATCGTCAAGCTCACGGCTTGCAGAGAATTCAACGTTAATGCTCGAACGGCCGTAGCGTGAGCTAGATTGAATCGAGCTTAGCCCTGACAGCCCCGATAGCTGATCTTCGAGCACTTTGGTAACTTGGCTCTCCATCACTGCGGCCGATGTACCGCTATAAGAGGTGCTGATGGAGATAATCGGTTTTTCGGTTTCCGGCATTTCACGCACTTCAAGCTGCTTGAATGAGACCAGACCAAAAACCACCATCAGTAAACTGATAACTAGCGCCAGCACGGGGCGGCGCAAAGAGATATCCGCTAACTTCATGGTTTCACCTGCTCGGCCGGATTAGAAGAGTCGGCAGGGGTTGGTTGCGCCGAGGCAGGTGTTAACGGCTTGGCATCCACCTCCATACCGCTGCGCAATTTTACCGTGCCATCAACCACCAGCAGATCACCGACGTTCAGGCCTTTTGCCACCGCAACCTGATCATCATAAATACGTTCTACCTGAATCTCACGCTGAACGGCTTTGCCGGCTTCAACCACAAAAACATGCCGCTGGTTGCCCTGAAACAGCAAGGCCCGTGATGGGATCACCGGCAGTTTGCGGGTATCGAGCGTAATATTGGCTCTGGCCAGCATACCCGGACGCAGCAACTGCTGCGGATTGTCAAAACTGACCCGCACTTTGCCGTTGAGCGTGGTTTCATCAAGCCGTATATCTTTATTGACTACTTTTCCGGTAAAGGTCTGTTGCGGCAAAGCGTCAGTGGTGGCAGACACCGGTGAGCCGATACTCACTTGTGACAGGAATTTTTCCGGCACGCTGATATCAAGGGTCATTTGCGCCAGATCATCAAGAGAGGTAATCACAGTATCTTTGCTGATCAACTGGCCCGTTGTCAGGGTATATAACCCCACCTGACCACTGAACGGCGCAGTAATTTTGTAGTTATTAACGGTAGCCTGTGCAGAAGCGACCTTGGCTTTGGCAACCTGCACCGCAGCACGCTGTGATTCTAGCTCGGTATTGGATACCGCTTTGAGCGTGGCTAAACGTGATAACTCTTGCAGTTTACGCTCGGCATCCAACGCATTGGCCTGCGCTTCTGCCAGTGCCGCTTTGGGCTGTGCATCATCTAGCTGTAACAGCCATTGCCCTTGCTTCACTTGCCCGCTCGGCTGCATGTTAATGCCGGTGAGAGTAGCTTCTACCTGTGACTGTAAGCGGATACCCTGACGCGCAATCAGGTTGCCAATCAATGGCAACTGACGGCTCAACACCCGCTCGGTAACAGGCTCAACACTTACCACCACAGCTTTTGCCGCACCATTTCCGTTAGCCGGCCCACTGGCTCCGGCGGTATGGCTTAACAGGCCAAAAATAATGGCGACACTAAAACGGGTAAGATTGCGGGTAACACCTGTTATTGCAGTCATGTTTTGGGTATCTCGATCCATAAATAAACTCAGGCGACAGTTTACCGTGTGTCGCCCGAGATTTATGTCAAGATATGTAAACGTTGTGCAAAGTATTAAAATTACAGCTGATTAAATGGCTCTGCGTAAGTTACTTGGGTGATAATCAGGTCATCAGGCTGGTTAAAACTGTCAAGTTTAAGCAGTTGAAAAGCGTGCTGATATTCAGCCCACGGGCAGGGCAGTTGTTCGGCACTGATCGGGCTAAAACCAAAACGGTGGTAATACGCCGGATCACCGAGCACGACAACAGCACCATACCCAAACTCATTAAGGCTGTTTAACCCCTCTTTAATCAGCGCCTGACCAATGCCCTGACGCTGATAAGCTGCATCAACCACCACTGGCGCCAAGGCAACCCAGTGATAATCATCACCATTAAGCAACAAACGGCTAAACGCAATATAACCGATACACTGACCGCACTCGTCTACCGCCACCAGCGAAAGGGTTAATTGCCCATTTTCCCGCAGTTGATTGACTAAATCAGCCTCTACCGTGCTGGGAAAGGTGCGGGATAACAGCGCCGTAATCTGCGGCGCATCAACCGGTATTTCAACTCGAATCAGCATGATGTTATCACCTGTGCCGTTGCGGTATTTTTTGCCGATGCCGCCTGAGCCATCCCGCGCTGAATAAACTGTGCCAGATGCTGCAGCGCCATCTGCAAGGGTTTTGGCATCAGTGTCATATCCATCGCATCCAACAGATTTTTCACATACAGCCCCAGTTCGGTATCCCCTTCGATCACCAAGCGGCGCTGGAAAAATAGGGTGTCTGGATCTTCACAACGGCCGGCAATTAAGATCAAATCATTGGTTTTACCGCGAAAGGTGACATCAGCTTCGGCATGCGGAGCCACCACCAAGCGATCACCCTGCACACTGATAAACCAGATCAAATTCAGATCTTCAACGTCCACTTTTAACCAGCGCGACTGTAAAAACTCCAGCTCACCATCTTCCATTGCCTGATTAAACATCCAACCAAGCAGCTGTTCAAGGGCATGCTTTTGCACCCCAAATGGCACCCACTGTAACGGCATCCGTAAAAAACGGGGCGCATCATTGACTAAGCGTGCAGGTAATTGCGTCAGCACCTTGACCTCTCTGTGGTTTGTTTCTAGAAAGTTAACCTTAACATTTGCATTATCGCCTCTATTGGCAGCTATTTTCTGATAAAAATAGCCACTGAAGCCTGTTGCCGATTTTATCGCAGACAATCTTTGCGCATAGCGGCCTGCATCAATAAAATTGAAATTTCGCACCATGTCACGAATATGACATTTAGAATCTTCCTTATCGGCAAATCACATATTAATTTATTCCACAGCAGGCCGCTAACCTACTGACCATAAGTAATTAAAACGATAAAAAAATCGGTGTAACACCTCTTTTTCAGCGCGTAACACTTAACATTGCCGCGATTTCGGCAATTGGGGATATCTGCATGCCGCTTTCAACGTTGACAGCTCACATAACTATGCTGACACAGCACAGTTCATTTATGTTTGCTGTTTTCGATTTACAACTTAATATTCAAATGGTTAATAATCAGTTTTGTACTGTATTAGGGAAAGATGCCCCCTCACTGACCTCCCAACCGCTGTCGCGCGCGCTCTCTCCAGCTCTGTTTCAGTATCTTTCCCCTTACTTTGTCCGTGCAGAGAAGGGAGAAACTGTGTATGGCGAAGTGATGTCTTCAGGGGATAACCACCCCTACAGCTACCATTTTTGCATCACCCCCGCCATGAATGCTGACAAGCAGATACAAGGATATTTGCTGCAGGGCTGTGATATTACCGAGCGCCACCGCCTGCTCGATACCCTGCAAGAGACACAGCGTTACTGCCACCATTTAACCGCCATGCTCGATGACGGTATCTGCATACTCGAAGAGGGGGTGGTTGTCTCGGCCAATGAGTCTGCCGCCACCATGCTGGGCGTTGCCAATGCTGCCGCGCTGCTTTCACACCCGCTGCATGATTTTTTGCGTGATCCGCACTCCGGCAATATTCCCGAAAATTTACACACCAGTTTTCAGCATTGCCAGACACTGGCGCTGAACAGCGCCCCGCGTATCGGCCCACGCAGACGGTTAAGCTTACAGGCGGCCAATATTATGCAGATGGGCAACCCCGCCCAACTGGTGATGCTGCGTACAGAAGCGCGGGTAAAAGATGAGCAGCAACAGCGCGATCCGCTAACCGGCCTGCTCAACCGCCACAGCACCCTGCGCCAGTTACAAAGCTTGATCCGCCACAATACCCCGCTCTCAATGCTCTATTTAGATCTGGATAACTTCAAAAATATTAATGACTCACTCGGCCACCATATTGGCGATAAAGTGCTGATCGAGATAGCCGGACGCCTGCGCAGCCAGCTACCTGAGAATGCCGTGCTCGGCTATTTCGGCGGCGATGAGTTCGGCATTATCTTACCCAATACCGCCAAAGAGGCGGCCAAACAGTACGGCAACAGCCTGATCCGCGCCATCCAGCACCCGCTGGATCTGCAACAGATGCGTAAACAGCTCTCGTGCTCCATCGGCTGTGTCAGCTTTCCGGCCGATGGCAGTGAGGCGCACCATCTGCTGCAACATGCCGATACCGCCATGTATGATGCCAAAGCACAGGGGCGCAATCGGCTGGCCTGCTATCAGGCACAAATGAACCGTGAAGCGCGCTTACGTTTGTGGCTGGAAGTTGAGCTGCAAAAAGCGTTAGCCCGTAATGAGCTGGATATCTATTTCCAGCCGAAAGTGAATACGCGTGATTTTCGGATCATCGGCATGGAAGCGCTGGTGCGCTGGAAACACCAAAGCGAAGGCTTTATCAGCCCTGCCCGCTTTATTCCCGTAGCTGAAAAAGGCGGATTGATCGACTGGCTCGGGCGGGTGGTGATGGAAAAAGTGTTTGCAACACTGCAGCGCTGGCTGGCACAGGGGTTAAACCCGGGCCTAGTTTCAATTAACTTATCACCGCAGCAGTTTGCTAATCCGGGGCTGTTTAACGAAGTGCTGACACTGCAACAGCGCTACCAGATCCCGCCGCAACGCATTATCCTTGAAATTACCGAAAACGCGGTGATGACCGATCAGGATCATGCTGCCAAATTGCTCAATGATTTCCGACAGCACGGCTTTGTGCTCTCCATTGATGATTTTGGTACCGGTTACTCCTCACTCTCTTATCTGGCAAACTTCCCGTTTGATGAACTGAAAATTGACCGCGGTTTTATCCACGATATTCTGCACAACCCCAAACAACTGGCAATTGTTGAAAGCATTATTAATCTGGGTAAATCGCTTAATATGCATGTCATTATGGAAGGGGTTGAAACCCACGAAGAGGCCACACTGATTGCCGGATTAAACTGTGACGGTATTCAGGGTTATCACTTCTTCAAACCAATGCCTGAAGCACAAATCGAACAACTGCTGCAACCGACATTAACCATACTCTCAGCCGGCTAATCGGCTGCAATTTATCGTGTCATCGTCAAAATACAGCGTGCTATTAGGCACGCTGTTAGCGGCAATATCCCTGTGATAAATAGCCCCACGCTAAGGCTAAAGCCCTAATTATTTTTCGTAAACCCTCTCAGTTACTGTTGAATATCAATATTGTGCGAAGATAAAGCCCTTAGGATCAGGACTTTGTCTTTTTCGTCAACAGGACGTCTTTCACATGGAATTGCTTTGCCCCGCCGGTAACCTTCCCGCACTGAAAGCGGCGGTCGATAATGGCGCAGACGCGGTTTATATCGGCTTCAAGGATGACACTAACGCCCGCCATTTTGCTGGGCTGAACTTTACCGAGAAAAAACTCGAAGAGGCAGTGAGCTATATCCGCCGCCATCAGCGCAAATTGCACGTGGCCATCAACACCTTTGCTCACCCCGATGGGTTTGCCCGCTGGCAGCGCGCGGTTGATACCGCTGCACAACTGGGGGCCGATGCCCTGATTTTGGCCGATATCGCCATGCTTGACTATGCCGCCGAGCGCTATCCGCATATTGAACGGCACGTCTCGGTGCAAGCCTCGGCCACCAACAGCGAAGCCATCCGTTTTTACGAGCAAAATTTTGCCGTTTCACGCATTGTTCTGCCACGCGTACTGTCGATTCATCAGGTAAAACAACTGGCGCGCAACAGCAGTGTACCGCTAGAAGTGTTCGCTTTTGGTAGCCTGTGCATCATGGCCGAAGGGCGCTGTTACCTCTCTTCCTATCTGACCGGTGAATCACCCAACACCGTTGGCGCATGCTCTCCGGCACGCTTTGTACGCTGGCAGCAAACCCCAAAAGGGCTCGAGTGCCGTTTAAATGATGTACTAATAGACAGCTATGCCGACAACGAACATGCCGGCTACCCGACGCTCTGCAAAGGGCGCTACCGCTGCGACAACACGCATCAGGAAAAAAGTGCGCTCTACCATGCACTAGAAGAGCCGACCAGCCTCAACACCCTTAGTCTGTTGCCTGAACTGTTTGCCGCCGGCATCGCCTCGGTGAAAATTGAGGGCCGCCAGCGCAGCCCGGCCTATGTCAGCCAGATCACCAAAGTGTGGCGGCAAGCCATTGATGCCTATAAGGCTGACCCGCAAAATTTCACCGCCCAACCGCAGTGGATGCAGGCGCTTGATGCCGTATCCGAAGGCCGCCAGACAACCCTCGGTGCGTATCACCGCAAGTGGCAATAAAGGGAGTTCCACACAATGAAATATGCATTAGGGCCAGTGCTCTACTTCTGGCCAAAAGCACAAATGGAAGCCTTTTACACCGCCGCCCAGCACGCTGATGCCGACATTGTTTACCTTGGCGAAACCGTCTGCAGTAAGCGGCGCGAGCTAAAAGTGCAAGACTGGTTTGCACTGGCCCGTGAGTTGGCCAGCAGCGGTAAACAAGTCGTACTCTCAACCATGGCGCTGCTCGAAGCGCCCTCTGAAATAACCCAGATGCGCCGCCTCATAGATAACGGCGAGTTTTTAATTGAAGCCAATGATCTGGCTGGCGTAACCTTGGCTGCCGAAAAAAAACTGCCCTTTGTCGCCGGCCCTGCGCTGAACTGCTACAACGCATACACCCTAAAAATTCTACACCGTCAGGGCATGAGCCGCTGGTGTATGCCGGTTGAGCTTTCACGTGATTGGCTGCAAAACCTGCTCGAGCAGTGCCGTGATATCGGGCTGCAAGACAAGTTTGAAGTGGAAGTATTCAGTTACGGCTACCTGCCGCTGGCGTACTCCGCTCGCTGCTTTACCGCACGCGCCGAAGACTTGCCAAAAGATGAGTGCGCCACCTGCTGCATCAAATACCCCAATGGCCGCGCGCTCTACTCACAAGAAGAGCAAAAAGTCTTTACATTAAACGGGATACAAACCCAGAGCGGCTACTGTTACAACCTCGGCAATGAGCTTAATGCCATGCAGGGGCTGGTAGATATTGTACGGCTCTCGCCACTGGGGTTAGATACACTCGATATGCTGCGCCGTTTTCGTGCCAACGAGCAAGGGCAACAACCGCTGCATCTGGAAGCCGAGCACGACTGTAACGGCTACTGGAAAAAGGTGGCAGGGTTGGTGTTGAGCGAATAGCGGACACTGATTGAAGAGTTGCCATTGGTATAGTTGCTATTGATAACGAAAAACCCTACACATTTTCATGTATAGGGCTTCTAGTTAAAAAAATACCGCGTTAAACGCGGTATTTTACTGAAGATAGCGTAATTATAATTAATTACAGATCACGCACACAAGCTACACCATAACCAATATTACCGAACATATAGGTGCCGTTCTTAGGAGCAACAACTCTGTACTTGCCGGTCACGGGGTCAGTATCACTAACAACAAACGAGCCTGAGGCATTAAACGAAATGCTTAGTAACTCACTATAAAGAACGCCTAAAACCGAGCGATCTGAATTTGCTTCTCCGCCGGGTCTTGGCGCTGAAACCGTTGTCACCTCAGCAAGAGTTGGTACTCTTGCCCCGTTTCCTATTGCGTTACAATACGCAATAGCTTCTGGTATCGAATGATACTCATGGGGATTCAGATCAAACCATTTTTCGGTTGTGAAAGTATAACTAACGCTTTCATTTACACCTTCTACATGTTTTTTACCCGTAATAGTGACCGTTGTACTACCCGAATCGGGCATCCGCACCATACTAAATTGGCCAGTGGTAGGATTAACAGTTACCCAATCTTGATCGGCTTCCCATGTATAGTAACTATTATACTTACCCGATGGTGTTCCATTGGCTTCGGTGAAAAACTCTATACCACCAACATTAGTATTTAATGCTCCTGTTTTTGGGTATCCTGCCGTTAATGGATGTCTGTGTCCGCTCGCACCATTGTGCTTGCTCGCTCCAACACTATTCAATGTAGGGTCAAACACTTGGCCATCAGGGTTTATCTGAGTGATGTCATTTCCCTGCGATTGTGCCATAGCACTATTCACCGCCAAAGGCCGCCCTTCTGTAGCTAACCCGTTGATCGGTTTTACCGACAATTGCATAACCTTACCGAGGTCTTTGCTCTCTATCTTATAATTACCTACTGCATTTCTGCTCGGTACTTCATTCTGAGCCGAGAATGAGGCGGTTGTACCTTTATAACCCCACTCAAAATGCGATTTATCAGTATCATCACCGCCGTTGTGTTGAAACTCATAAGTACCTTTTAGGGTATTCCCCATATCCAACATACCGCTAATACGTAGGTTGGTGATGCTTGGCACAATACTCGGATCAGCCGTTACCGGGCCACTGGTTATTGCTGTTAATGGCTGAGCTGCAGCAATACCTTTTGCGTTCTTTGCCTTAGCTGAAAGCTCAATTGTTTTACCAATATCACTGGCATCTAATGGCCGCGGAGCATCTATACTCTCAGAGGTAGTAATAGTGCTTGGGCTACCTAAACTTTCCGTATCGTCTGATTCATAACCCCACTGGTAGATTGACTGGTCAGTGAGGTCACCGTTTTGTGGATCCCATTTGTAAGTAGCACTCAGCGTGTTACCCACTTGTAGATCGCCATTAATGACTAAATCGGTAATCGCCGGTGGACCATTTGGATCCATCACTTCGCCACCAGGTGTGCCACCATCAGTTCCATTACCGTCACTGCTCGGCACGCTGTTCACGGTGTCATCATTACCCGTGACATCTAAGCCATTTTTGGCTTGCACATACACCGACATCACATGGCCGATATCATTACTCTCTAAGGTATGTGCAGGCACTTTTTGGCTTTCTACCACAGTATCTACTGGGTTTAGGCCCGCATGGTTACCATTAACCCAGTGCCCCCACTGATACTGTGATTTATCCTGTTTATCACCGGTCTGCGGATCCCAAGTATAGGTTGCATTAAGCGCCTGCCCTACTTCGAGTGTTCCTGTCATCGTGAGGTCTTTGATCAATGGCTTACCGTCAGGGTTAGTCACTTCACCCTCTGGGTTTCCACCATCGGTACCATTGCCCTCTTCGTCGCTCATGCTGCTATCTACAGTGGCGGTATTCCCTGTAATATTCAGAGCATTTTTAGCTTGAACCGAAAGTTTAATCACCTTTCCGGTATACTTATCCGGATCATCGAGCTTCAGTGCCGGTACTTTCTCTGATATTTGGATATCAGCACCTTTACCATTCTCTACATCTGTCGCAGTGTCATCTTCTTTAACACCCCACAAGAAGTTAGATTTATCAGTAGGTTCACCACCATTAGCATCCCACTTATAGGTACCATCAATGCTCTTACCTATCTCTAAAGTACCGGTAATAGTCAGCTCAGTAATTTTTGGCCCCATAGCAGGGTCAATGACTTCACCTTCAGGTGTTCCACCCTCGGTTTCGTTACCTGTATTGCTTTCCATACTGCTATCAACAGTCAGGACTTTATCCCCTTTTATATTCAGACCATTTTCTGCCTGAATCGACACCTCTTTCACTTTACCGGCATCCGCGGCAACTAAGTCAATCGCCGGGATCACGCCCGAGGTTTCAATATCTTTGCTCTGCTTTAATTCTGCTGTTTCGCCTTTATTGCCCCACTGGTAATTTGACTTATCCGTGCGCTCACCGCTGTTAGCATCCCATACATAGGTTGCTTCTAGCTTTTGGCCAATTTCCAGCTTACCGCGCATTTTCAGATCAGTTACAATCGGCGCAGCGGTGTTATTGATGGTCACTTCTACATTGGTGCTATCAGTGTTTGATTCGTTACCTTTGTTATCAACCGCTTTAGCAACCAGGGTATACAGGTTCACGCCTTCGGCCTGATAAGCTGGCAGTGTCACTCTAAACTGGCTATTACCTTGGGCTGCGCGCGATGACAACGGGGTAATTTTACCGCCCGCAGCAAAGAACTCATTGCCTTCCCACTCGATGCGATCAAGTGGATATTTTGAGGCAACATTCACCACCAGTTGCTGCTCGGTAATTTCCGGCCAACTGTTGAATTCATCAACCACATCGAGCTTTAGTAGCTCTTGTTTACGATATTCCAGTACGATGTTGTTGTTACGATCAACTAAGTCATAACGGCTGCCGGCCAACGAGCGATACTCCGCCATTGAAGCGCCATCAAGCTGCTTGTCTAAGCTCTCACCTAAACGATAGTTGAACTCAAGGTTAAACTGGGTATCACCCGATTTGCCCTTCTCTTTGGTGTAATCAATACCGGCGGTCACCAAAGGAATTGGGGTGTAGTTAACTCCGGCTGTCATCGCATACGGGTCTTTTTGGCGATTATCGGCATCTGACAACGCCACTTCTTTACCAAAATACTGCTCGTACTTGAGCTTGCCACCCAGTTGTGGATGCGAGGGTAAGTAAGCTTCGGCACGCAGATCAAAACCATTCGCTGCACGCTCGTCGTAATCGACCAATTCGTCAGAGGCTTTCCAGCCGCTTAAGCGCATATAACCGTTGGCAGAGAGTTTTAGGAAATCACGCCAATACTCAGCCCCCACGCCCATACGGGTGTGGCCCGCTTCAATTTCGTGATCCAAAAATAAGTTGTAGCCGAGCATGTCTTTATCTTGCGCATTAAAATGGCGCTGACCTAAACCGGCATTGACGGTGGTGCGATCTTCTTTGTGGCGCAGGCCCAGCTGAGTAAATGAGAAGGTCTCAGGGGTGTCTTTAAGGCTTAATAACAGATCAGCTTCTGAATCGGTCAGATTAAAATCGTCATCAATATTGATGCTGACCTTGGCTGTACCGTACTGTTTTAGCCACTCTTCAACAGATTGATTCGCCTGTGAAACGGCAGCCGAGCGTAGGCTGCTGCCCACTGAACCGGTCGCTAATGTGGTTGCAGCTTCTGCAATCAATTTTTCGGCATCTCGTTCCATTTTAACGGCAATGCTGTGTGCAGGTTTGCGCTCACCTAAACGCAAATCAGGCACTAATAAGCTATCGCCAATACGCAATAAATCTAATGACTTATCTTTATAAGCCTCACTGTTGAGTTTTTTTAACTCTTCCAGTGTTAACCCAAACTGCTTGGCAATAGAGAGCGCGGTATCACCTAATTGCACTTGATATACTACAAGCGCCTCGGTTTGCTGCTTAGAATCAGTAATGGCCGCATATACAGCGGGTGACAGGCTTAATGAAACAGGCAGTAATGCTTGAACAGCAATATTAGCCCACGCCATTAATGCAACAGCACGATTGGGTGTTGTCGTTAATTGAGTCGTTTTCATAATAGGAGTAATACGAGCCTAGAATAGTAGATAAATAGTCACAGAATAAATATGTAAATATTAAAAACCACTCACCCATCTGATGATTTATTGGCCTTTAAACACCGTTATTTACAAGAGTTATTCCACTTTCCATTTCAAAGAGGATGTAGCAATAAAGCGTTTTTATATGACTTGAATGCAATAATTGTTATCAGCGCAGCAACGAAATTATGTCTAAATGTGTGCAAGTATTACAGTGAATTAAATGAATACTAACTTTCAATTAATGAATATAGTGGGGGGATATATAAAAAATACGATGATGGGATAAAAACAGAGAGGGGGTGGCAATTAAAAATACAATCTAGATATCAACATTCAATGGCATGCCAACTTCATTTTAAAGGCTAACAAAACAATTAGTTATCACATTAAACTTCATACAAAAATTTGTTATTAACATAAAATTCAATCAGAAAATGAGTGTTTTAAAAAAGTATTTATTCCTCATGTTAGTCTAATAGCAGCTTTACAAAATATTCTTCTATATTTAAACCACCATATTCAAATACATATATTTAAAATGCAAAATATAAATAACCTCGGAAACATAACAACGAAAAAAAACGCAGCCTTCTCAGAAGACTGCGTTTTTAATATGCGTAAAAATGATATTACAGTACTGACATAACCATCAGCACAATAACGCCCGATTAATGACGCGTTGGCGCTGCATCATCAGCGTCTGCATCATCTTCTTCGTCGTCGAAATCTTCTTCATCTTCAGCATCTGGATCTTCAAAGTAGGTGCCCCAGCCATCGTAGTTCACACCACATTTTTCAGCCAGTTTCACCAGTTGCTCAACCTGCGCATCAATCAGTTCAGCTTTCAGTGGCACTTCGCAGCTCATATCGCAGCACACCAGTACCGAACCGTCTTCAACTTCCAGCTCTTCGGCATCGCTCACTTCGTAGCTCATTTTAAATGCTTCAACAGCGGCTTTTTCTAAATCTTCGAACTGCTCGGCTGAGAAATGGTGCTCAATGGTATAAAGCGCCTCCGGATCACTGCCATCTTCCAACAGTTCACTAATAATCAGTCGGGTTTCTTCCTGCTGGGCTTCCAGAAATTCACGGTTTGCCATATAGCCTCCAGAGAGTTGAATTATTCACGCTTATTGTCACACACTCACACTACACTCACCACTGCTGTTTTATTAATTAATATAAATGCCACGCGCCTCTTGATAATGGATAAAAACTCAAATAAATTGAATACACAGTCAAATTAAACCATTAATTAAAGATGGATATGCAAACAAGGATGAATTCATGGCTTTTAACTTACGTCACAGAAACCTACTGAAACTCACTGATTTTACGCCAAAAGAGATCCACTTCCTTCTCGACTTGGCCGGTGAGCTAAAAAAGGCAAAGTATGGAGGTTACGAGCAACCGCGCTTACGCGGCAAGAATATCGCCCTGATCTTTGAAAAAACCTCTACTCGCACCCGCTGTGCCTTTGAAGTAGCCGCTTTTGATCAAGGGGCGCATGTCACCTATCTTGGCCCTTCTGGCTCACAAATTGGCGAGAAAGAGTCAATGGCAGATACCGCACGGGTACTGGGCCGGATGTACGATGGCATTCAGTATCGCGGATTTGCCCAGCGCACCGTTGAAGAGCTGGCACGTTACGCCGGCGTACCGGTCTGGAATGGCCTGACCGACAGCTTCCACCCCACTCAAATTCTGGCCGATTTTCTGACCATGCTCGAACACGGGCAGGGAAAGCCGCTCACCAAAATGAAACTGGCTTATCTGGGTGATGCCCGTAACAACATGGGCAATTCACTGCTTGAAGGCGCAGCATTGATGGGCCTTGATTTACGGTTGGTCGCACCCAAAGCCTACTGGCCGGAAGAGGCTCTGGTGGCGCAGTGTCAGGCCATTGCCGCCAACACCGGCGCAAAACTGACTCTGACCGAAGAGGTCGCCGAAGGCGTGCAGGGCGTTGATTTTATCTATACCGATGTCTGGGTTTCGATGGGGGAACCCGAAAGTGTCTGGGCAGAACGGATCGCCGCGCTAAAACCCTATCAGGTAAACATGAATACCCTTAAGTTAACCGGCAACCCGCAGGTAAAATTCATGCACTGCTTGCCGGCTTACCACGATACTCAAACCGCTATCGGGGAAAAAATCAGTGCACAATATGGCATGGAAGGGCTAGAAGTCACCCACGAGGTGTTTGAATCGGCACACTCTATTGTGTTTGATGAAGCGGAAAACCGTATGCACACCATCAAAGCGGTGATGGTTGCGACACTCGGCGCATAATGCAGCCACTGATTTTTTGTCGTGCTATCAGGCAAGGGATCTCCCGCCAACAATGACACCGCACGCAAACGGTTAACCGCCTGCTGCGTATACAACCGCAGGCGTATTGCAGGCGATATAAAATGGCGTATAATTCGCGCAGTGTATTTTATGCTGCGTATGACAGGACACAATCGCCAATGCAACGATTATTCGTGACACTGAGCCACAATACCGCACCAGACGCGGCTATTGGTGTTTTTCCTATCATACACACAATGAAAAAAGCCCCTTAATGAAGGGGCTTTTTTTTCGCCACGACCTTTATCTACACGCTCGGGGAGCGATCGTGCTGCGCAACAACGTAGCCATACACATGGCCACACGGCACATCGCCCTATTCACCTTTACCGGATGCAGAGGATCGCACCATGGCTAACCCGCTTTATCGCAAACACATCATATCCATTCCTGAATTTACGCGGGAAGAGTTGGAATTAGTGGTGGATACCGCCGCGCAGTTGAAGGCCAACCCACAGCCTGAACTGCTCAAGCGTAAAGTGATTGCCAGTTGCTTTTTTGAAGCCTCAACCCGTACCCGCCTATCATTTGAAACGGCAATCCAGCGTCTTGGCGGCGATGTGATCGGGTTCTCTGACAGCAACAACACCTCACTGGGTAAAAAAGGTGAAAGCTTATCCGACTCGATTCGCGTGATCAGTAACTATGTCGATGCCATTGTAATGCGGCACCCGCAAGAGGGGGCGGCGCGTTTAGCCTCTGAATTTTCCAACGGTATTCCGGTATTCAACGCCGGTGATGGCGCAAACCAGCACCCAAGCCAGACATTGCTGGATTTATTTACCATCCGTGAAACACAAGGGCGTTTGGATAACATCAGTATCGCAATGGTGGGCGATCTAAAATATGGCCGCACCGTACACTCGCTCACGCAGGCTCTGGCAAAATTCAACGCCAACCGCTTCTACTTTATCGCGCCTGATGCTCTGGCGATGCCTGATTATATCCTCGAAGAGCTTGACGCTCAGGGAATTGCCTACAGCGTGCACCCAAGCATTGAAGAGGTGATGCCGTTTATTGATATTCTGTACATGACGCGAGTACAAAAAGAGCGTTTTGATCCATCAGAATATGCCAATTTAAAATCACAATTTGTGCTCACCGCCACCGAACTGCACGATGCCAAAAGCAATATGAAGATTCTGCATCCGCTGCCGCGTATTGATGAAATTACCGTTGATGTTGATGCTACGCCGCATGCCTACTACTTCCAGCAAGCCGATAACGGTGTGTATGCCCGACAAGCTCTATTAGCGCTGGTGCTCAATGCCGAGCTTTCGCCAGTCGTCGCGGAAAGTGCTGAGTCGGCATAATCCCTTATCAAGCAGACTAACCAGATAACGGTTTATCGGCACACAAAACATACATACACGTACGAACGCACGCACGCACGCACGCACGGCAACAAATTGTGAAGACAAGGAGCAGATGATTATGGATCGCGAAAATAAATTACAAGTTGAAGCTATTAAAAACGGCACAGTCATCGATCATATTCCCGCCCAAATTGGTATAAAGATCTTAAGTTTGTTTAAGTTCTCTCAAACCCACCAGCGGATCACCGTGGGTTTAAATCTGCCCTCTGCGGCACTCGGCCAAAAAGATCTGATCAAAATTGAGAATATTTTCCTGACCGAAGATCAGGCCAATCAGTTAGCGATCTACGCGCCAGATGCCAGCGTCAATCAGATAGAGAATTATCAGGTGGTGCGTAAATTAAAACCGACGCTGCCAGAGTTCATTGAGCGGGTTCTCAGTTGCCCAAACAGCAATTGTATCAGCCACAGTGAGCCGATTAACTCCGGTTTTAGTGTGCGCAAACAGCAGGGAAACATCCTATTAAAATGCAAATATTGCGAGAAAGTGTTCGCCAGTGATGTCGTCACCGAACAATCTTAATGTTCAACCAGTAACATACAGGCTGTTACACTGGAGGCTGGGTTTCACACGCAACAGCCTCTATACTTGCAGGCAAATTCTCGTTGGTATGATTAAAAAGGAAAACAGATGAGCCACATTATCAATACGGAAAAAGCCCCTGCCGCCATTGGTCCTTATGTGCAAGGCGTTGATCTGGGCAGCATGATCCTGACCTCTGGCCAGATCCCAGTGAACCCAGCCACCGGCGAGATCCCTGATGATATCGCTGCACAAGCTCGCCAATCATTAGAAAATGTGCGCGCTATCGTTGAGGCTGGCAGCCTGCGCGTTGCTGATATTGTGAAAATGACTGTTTTTGTCAAAGATCTGAATGACTTTGCAACTGTCAATGCAGTCTATGAAGCCTTCTTTGTTGAACACAATGCGACATTCCCAGCTCGCTCATGTGTTGAAGTGGCGCGTCTGCCAAAAGATGTAAAAATTGAAATCGAAGCGATTGCTCTGCGTCGCAGCTAATTAAATATAAAAACGCCACACATTACCTTACCGAAACCGGCTGTGTGGCGTTTTTTTATCGAATAATCACTGAAAAACCGGACACTTACCCTTCACTGACCACCAACTGCCCCATGCAACCGGCATCGGCCAGTTCAAGAATACCGCTGTGGTAACGGAATGGCGTTTTTGCAGTGGAAGGCTGATCAAAGCGTACAATCAATTCCACCTCATTTTCGACCCACACCGTATCTTTCCAGCCCATATCCTCGGCTTTTGGCGGCAAACCGCCCACCGATTGCACCCTAAATGCCGCACCGTGCAGCGTAAAAGGTTGCGGAGTGACTGTACTCACCATCCAACGCTCGACCGCCCCCACACGGGTAGTAATATCAACCCGATTGGCATCCCAAAGCGCGCCATTGATGCCTGGGTTTCTCGCATCGCCAAGACGCAGGGTGCGAGTACGCTCGATATTGGTCAGGCCAAAATCATCTGACGGCAGCGTTTCTGGCAACTTGTCGGTCATCAGCGGCAGTAACCCTTCTGGTTTTAGCGTCAACACCAACGAAGAGACCAGTGTCGAGGAGTCTTCAAAAAAACCTTTAAAACGCTCGATGATCGTCGCCGTTTCACCCGCCGTTAAAGAGACTTCATCACCACTGGTTAAATCAACCAACACTTCCCGACGCTCGCCCGGCGCAAGGGTAAACTGTGTGACTGTAACCGGTACGGGCAGCAATCCGGCATCACCGGCAATGATCTGCATCGGGCGGCCATCACTCAGTTGTAAGGTCAGTCGGCGTGCATTGGCCGCGTTAAGCAACCGCAAGCGCACCCAACCACGCGACACTTCCATAAACGGTGACTGCACGCCATTAACCAGCAAAATATTGCCCAGAAATCCGCTCTCATCTGGCTCATATTTGGGCTCGCCAAAAGCATTAAAGCGTTTGTCTTGCAGGATCAACGGCAGATCATCCACGCCATAGTGCTTGGGCAGACGCAGATCACGGGTATGATCGTCATCAACTAGCCACAGACCGGCCAAACCACGGTAGACTTGTGAAGCCATCTTGCCTTGTGTATCAGCATGATACCAACAGGTTGATGCTACCTGTCGAATCGGCAGAATCGGTGCCCACTCTTTTTTCGGTGCCATCAGCCATGCGT
This sequence comes from Plesiomonas sp. ISS29, assembly GCF_056522795.1. NCBI lineage: Bacteria > Pseudomonadati > Pseudomonadota > Gammaproteobacteria > Enterobacterales > Enterobacteriaceae > Plesiomonas > Plesiomonas sp. ISS29. The sequence continues at coordinate 1,116,078 of NZ_JAWRZQ010000001.1, read as the reverse complement.
TTCCGCCATCAAGAATACCCGGAACACGCAAACCCTGTACGCACATGGAAACGGCTTCATCCAACCGATTGCTGTAAATCATCTTAACGTTATCACCACGGCGGACTCGCACTGTTGGCCCCAGATAGCGGCCATTGATGCCCCATACCGAAGACGCCATTGCACCGTTAAACGCCCACTGTGTTGATTGCAGCGTCAAAAACAGTGGCCGCCCGTGACGATACTCCAGCAACGGTGGAATAGGCAGCTTTTGGCTACTCACGTCTGACTCGGCTTGTACTTTGAATGCCGGATAGGCAGCGCCTGCACATAAGGTAGCCCCCGTAAGCTGCAAAAAACGTCGACGGCTGACAGACATCTCTCTCTCCGAATCTAAAAACAGTATTGCGTGGTCACATCACCCATCAGGATATGATCAATATCGTGGTATCAATATTGTGATCATGCCCTGATGGATAAATGAAAGATCCTGTAAGTCTACAGGCATTTATACCGGATCATAACGTCAGGTAAGCGGGATATAAGCCCAAAATGTATGCACATTGAAAATAAATTAATGTGATTGACGCGCAGCCACTTCCGCATTCAACTGAGCAATTTTATCTGCCATTAATTGATGGCAGTGCTCGGCTAATTCACGCACATTCTCACGGCTATAACCTGTTGTATCAATCGGCGGCAACATTTCAACAATCACCTCGCCATTATTCCAGCGATTTAATCTGACTTTATTATGCTGCTCTGACGCACAGATTAATACTACCGGCACACCGGCAGCAATTGCTGCATGAAACGCACCGGTTTTAAACGGCATTAATCCGCGCCCACGGCTGCGTGTGCCTTCAGGAAACATCCACACCGAAATATTGCGATTTTTTATTTTTTCCACAATTTGCGCGATAGTGTCGTGCGCTTTTGAGCGGTTGTTCCGATCAATTAAAATATTGCCGGTTAACCAGTATAATTGGCCAAAAAACGGTATCCACAAAAGGCTTTTTTTACCGACAGTCACAGTCCGCGGCATTACCATGCCTGATACGGTGACCATATCGTAATTATTCTGATGGTTGGCGATATAAATACAGTTACCGAATTGATCAGAGTTCTGGGCAAAACGACGCTCAACACGTAAACCCAAAATACGATCGAGTTTACTGAATAAACGGCCGAAGGTATAAACATGGCGCGGATTGCGCGGGCTAAACAGACAATACAGGCTACCGCCGATAGACACTAACAGTGCATACAGCACAACAATAAGGGTACGGAAAACAACAAGCATAATCACCTCTGGTTTACAGCTGTGGGCTAGTATACTCAGTTCGGAAAAAAACTCACCGCGGAACTGATCAGTTTCTCGGAATCCTCGCATAAAAAAACATCAGCCTTCTAGCCGATTTCAGGGGTATCCCCCCTGTTATACAAGCCACATTACCGACGATATAAGCAACAATACCGACAGTCAGTTTCATATCTGATTACACTCTTACACTTAAATATACGCTGTGATATGTGGTATACAGCATGGCGATGCGGGCAGTGATATCCAAAAAAAGCGATAAGGGAAGATAATGCGGCTAACTGATTTAACGCTTTTGCACTATTTTAGTGCGCTCTATCAAGAGCAGAATATAACGCAAGCAGCCAGTAAAGCGTTTATTTCACCGCTTGAGTTATCACAGCAGATGATGAGTTTGGAACAGCACTACAACCAGCCATTATTTGAACGGCGGCAAACCTATATGCTGCCGACTGAATTTGCCGACCACATCTATCCGCACGTAAAGCGTATTTTGCATGAAGTTGATTCGCTCAACCACTGCGTCAATGATTACAAAGGCGAAACCCAGCAGCACTTGCATATCGGCGTGGTGCAGTCGGTTGAACCGGTAATCAATAACCTGCTGCGCTATGCCCTGCAACAGCCTAAGCTCTCTATTACCATCACCGAAGCACCAATTGCCGAGATGCTCGATCTACTCAGCTTACACAAGCTAGACATGGTGATTGGTCATTCAGTGCCGTTACTGGCCAATCAGATTGAAAAACAACCATTTTGTGATGATCAGTTGATGGTGGTTGTACCCAAAAATCACTATCTGGCTAGCCAGCCGCAGATCTATTTTAATCAGTTGTTGGATCAAAACCTGATTTTGTTGCCAGAACCACACATCACCCAAACTACGCTGTTACATATGGCTCGTCAGCAGGATTTACCGCTAAAAATCTCGGCGACACTGAGCCAGATCACCGCAATATTGACCGCCATTAATGCCCATTTAGGGATCTCGGTTCTGCCGGCTACCGCTATGCAGCTGCTGCCAGACAACGCACTGGTTTGGCGTAAGCTGGCCGATGCCGATGACAGTCAGCCTATCTGGATCTATCACGCCCGCGATAATGAGCACCATGCACAGGTACAGGCGCTGATCTCAACGTTACTTATGCCCTGCCTGTGTTGACTGACGAGCCAACACTCCAGCAACAAGATAGCAGAGCAGCAGCAGTAACAGCGCATAGCTGCTCTGTGCGCCAATCACCCACAGTAATAACACACCACACAGCAATGCGCCGATCAGTGACATAACCCGCGCTGTACCACGCAATAACACCACACCAGCCAGCATTGCCAGCAGATAAATCAGTACAAAAATAGCGTTGGCGTAGGTAATCAGACTCGACAATGAGATGGTCAGCCCATAAATAATCACCGTACATAACGCGCAAATACTCACAACCCATAGCAACGCACAAACCGGGGTTTGGCGAACAGAAAGCTGTGCGATACGGCTATGTGGCGCATACTGGTGCGCTTGTGACCAAACTAAACGGGCAAAACTTTGTAGATAAATATTAATGCTGGCAAAACAGGCCAGATACCCGATCAAACAAGCCACCTGCTGCGCGGTGTTCCCAAACAAACCACCCACAATTGATGGGATAGACGCAGACGGCTCGATTGCTGGGCCGTACGCCTGAAAATGCAAAACTGCCAGTGTACAAACCCAGTACACACTGCCCGCCAACAGTAAGCCTCCGAGCAGTGCGCGCGGAAAATCACGGGCTGGCTGACGAAATTCAGAGCCTAAATGGGCAAACGCTTCAATCCCGACAAAACACCAGAACATCACCGCCAGTGCCGCCGTTAAGGGCTTCGGTGCTGGCCATGAGGGGATCACCTGCACCTGCCAGACCTGACCGTAGTAGCCAATTAATACCACCACGGCGACGACAAGTAGCGCGATCAACGTTTGAACATTGGCCGACGAACCAGCACTGCGTAGCCCCAACCCGAGCACCAACAGCAGAGTCAGTAATTGAATACCCAGTGCTTGCACAGGGCTAAATCCAAATGCAGCGATCCAAAATCCAGCGGCAATGTGCAGCGCGGCGGGTAATCCAACGGGAATTACCGACAAAAACAGCCAGCCGGTTGCCCGAGCCAAGCGAAGGCCAAAAGCGAGTTCAACAAAATGTACCGTACCCCCAGCATGCGGGTATGTACGCCCCAAGGCAGCAAAGCCAATTGCTATAGGAAAAACCAACATAATCAGCAACGGCCATAACCAGAGTGTTCCCGAACCGGCCAACGCTACCGCTAAAGCTGGAACAGCAAAAATACCGGTACCCAGCAGAGAAGTGGCCAGCAAGCCGATACCTTGCAGCAACCCAAGATCTTGTTTTAATCCAGAGGTATTTTTTATGTTGATTGCCGATTTTATTGCTAACGGTGATGACAATTTAGAGGATTTGGATGCAAAAAAACGCGAAAAAATAGACATAGATGGCACATCCTTGTGCACAAGAAAGAGGCCCCCATAAAGGGAAGCCTGATGGGATCTGAGTGATTGCAGAAAAAATAATCTGGCAAATATGGCTCATTTACCGATACAACAGGTTTAGCGCACTTAGCGTATTAGTACAAACCCGCCTACATCAATCGGCTCGTCACCCTTATCCGCGCCCACTACGGATTGCCGCAATAATGTTACTGGTTGAACAACCATCTTCAAAATTCAACACTTTTACTTCACCACCAGCGGCAATAACTTCCGCACCTCCGGCAATTTGCTCAGGCAGATAATCACCACCTTTCACCAGCAAATCAGGCAATACTGAGGCAATTAAACGCTGCGGCGTGTCTTCATCAAACGGCACAACCCAATCAACTGCACCCAAGCCAGCAAGCACAGCCATGCGCTGCGACAATGGGTTCACTGGGCGGCTTTCGCCTTTCAAACGCTGCACCGAAGCATCAGTATTGACCGCGACAATCAGCCGATCGCCGAGCTTACGGGCATTCTCCAGATATGAAACATGGCCGGCATGCAAAATATCAAAGCAGCCGTTGGTCATCACCACTCGCTCACCACGACGACGCGCCTGTGTCATCACCGCTTTCAGGTTCTGTTCGGTCATCACACCAAAACCGCTGTCAGTACGCCCTCGGATGGCATTTTCCAGCTCCAGCGGTGATAAGGTTGATGTACCCAATTTACCCACCACCACACCGGCAGCAGCGTTAGCCAGAAAACAGGCCTCCGCCAGCGATTTTCCAGCCGCAAGGCTGGCAGCCAACGTGCCAATGACGGTATCACCGGCACCGGTCACATCAAACACCTCTTGGGCCAGCGTTGGCAAATGTAATGGCACATGCCCTTCACGCAGCAGCGTCATCCCATTTTCTGATCGCGTAACCAGCAGAGCATCCAGTTCAAAGCGGCGCAGCAGTTCCATGCCGCGATCAACAATATCCTGCTCTGACTTACAACGGCCGGCCACAGCTTCAAACTCTGACAAGTTCGGTGTCAGCAACGTTGCACCACGGTAGCGCTCAAAATCACTGCCTTTTGGATCAATCAACACCGGAACACCCGCTGCACGCGCCAGTTGAATCATCGGCTGTACAGAACTGAGCGCCCCTTTAGCATAATCAGACAGCACTAGCGCTCCAATATTTGGCAACGCGGCAGCTATGCGATCAAACAGCGGCTGAGGATCGATATCCTCAAAACCCTCTTCGAAATCTAACCGCAACAACTGCTGATTACGCGATAAAATACGCAACTTAGTGATGGTCGGATGGGTTGGCACGGCCACAAAATCGCAGTCAACTTTCACTACGTTCAAAGCCTGTGACAGCGCGATCGCCGCATCATCAACACCGGTTAAGCCCACTAAGCGTGACTGAGCACCCAACGCTGCAATGTTCATCGCCACGTTAGCCGCGCCACCTGGGCGCTCTTCAATTTGCTCAACTTTAACCACAGGAACGGGCGCTTCCGGCGAAATACGGCTGGTTGGCCCATGCCAGTAGCGATCTAACATGATATCCCCTACGACTAAGACACCGGCGCGAGAGTAATCAGGCAACATCACATTCATGCTTTGCTCCACAGACAGCAAAAAATAATCAAATGATGCCTGAGTGTACCACAAGGGTAAATAACAGACATGCAAGGCGCGACAGATGAGGGTAAACTAAACTGTCTGCGTTATTTATTATGAAGTGCATCATGGTTCAAACTCAATTTCGCTCCGCATTTTTTCATCCACGTTATTGGTTAACGTGGCTGGGGATCAGCGCCCTATTTCTGGTTACTCTGCTCCCTTATTCAGTGATCCGAAAACTCGGGTTCGCCCTTGGCCGTCTGTATATGCGCGTTGGAAAACGTCGGGTAAAAATTGCTGAACGTAATCTGGAACTCTGTTTTCCAGAGATGAGCCATGAAGCTCGCCAGCAAATTTTACGCGAAAATTTCGCGTCAACTGGCATGGCGATCATGGAAACCGGTATGGCATGGTTCTGGCCTGACTGGCGAATAAGGCATGTCTTTCAGGTGGAGGGATTAGAGCATATTCATGCAGCACAAGCCCAAAAACGCGGAGTACTGCTGATTGGCGTTCATTTCCTGACGCTCGAACTCGGTGGCCGTATTTTAGGGACGTATACTCCCGGTGTTGGGGTATATCGCGCCAATAACAACGCACTGCTCGATTGGCTGCAAACTTGGGGCCGATTGCGCTCAAATAAATTTATGATCGACCGTAAAGATGTCAAAGGGATGATTCGGGCTCTACGGCAAGGTGAACTCATGTGGTATGCCCCCGACCACGATTACGGCCCGCGCCGCAGTGTCTTTGCACCGCTGTTTGCGGTAGAAAAAGCGGCCACCACCACTGGCACCAGTATTTTAATGAAAGCGGCCAACCCGCTGATTATTGCGTTTGCCCCAATTCGTAATCAAGATAACAGCGGTTATCGCCTGCTGGTTCAGCCTCCAGCACAAGGCTTCCCCATGGAAGATGAGCTGGCCGCCGCCGCCTTTATGAATCAGGTAGTTGAACAGGAAATTTTACGCGCACCGGGCCAATATATGTGGCTACACCGCCGTTTTAAAACGCGGCCAGACGGTGAGCCTTCACTGTATTCGTAACGCATGAGTTATCGGTGTTAACCGTACATCACAGCGTCACCATGCCAGAAACAATAAGGGCCTGATAATCAGGCCCTTATTGTTTCTATCGAGTAACTAGCGAGTTACTATCGATATAGATTACTGCGATAAATGCTACTGTTCAGGCTCAGCAAGCCACGTATTCCAACTTGCCAACACCTGCTGCCGTTCAGCAACAAATTCAGTAGTGCTGACTTTTCCAGCTTGCTGTAACAGTGCTAAACGGTGATTTTCATCCCGCAAATGACAATAGCATTCAGTCAACGCACGCGCCTCTTCGGTTGGCATCAGCCCATAACGGGCTAACTGTTCAAAAATCCGCACGTTATCAGACCATAGCGTAACGGCTGGCTGCTCTGCAGCAAAGCGAAGCACCAAATACTGAGCGATAAACTCAATATCCGTGATCCCACCCGGATCGGCTTTCAAATCAAACCAAGCTAGATCGCGGTTAGAGAGGTGATCTTGCATTTTATGCCGCATAGTCAGCACATCATGTCGGAGTGCTGCCTCGTTACGCGAACGGCATAAAATATCCTGTCGGATCTGGGTAAACCCAGCCCGTAATGCCGGATCGCCATACACTACGCGCGCGCGCGTCAGCGCCTGATGCTCCCATGTCCATGCCTCTTGTTGCTGATAAGCATGAAACGCACTCAGTGGGCTAACCAGCAACCCTGCCGCACCGGAAGGGCGTAAACGGGTATCAATCTCATACAAGATCCCCGATCCGGTACGCGTGCCAAACAGATGCATAATCCGTTGCACCAGACGCAGGTAAAACTGACGGCCATCAATCTGCCTAGCGCCCTGAGTGACAGCCTCTGGCGGGCAATCAATCAGGAACACCAGATCAAGGTCTGAGCCATAACCGAGCTCCCAACCACCGAGCTTACCGTAACCGACCACTGCAAAACCACGGCCTCCGCGTTCGCGCAGATGTTCCGGTTCACCAAAACGGGCACTAACATGGCTCCATGCCTGCTGCACCACCGCTTCAATGATCGCTTCAGCCAGATAGGTCAGATGATCACTGACTTTCATCAGTGGCAGTACCCCCGCAATATCGGCGGCCGCAATTCGCAATAACTGCGCCTGTTTAAACTGGCGCAGTGCCTCCATCTGCTGCTCTTCATCCTCCTCGGGTACGCGCAGTAAATACTGACGCAGTTCATCAGGATAGTGCTGCAAAGAGAGTGGCTGGTACAAGGTATTCGGGTCTAGCAGTTCATCAAGCAAAATTGGGTACTGAGCCAGTTGTTCAGCCACCAGCGGAGACGCTGCACAGAGCGTAATCAGATGCCCTAGCGCGGCGCGGTGCTCAACCAACAGTTCAAGGTAGGTGGTACGGGTGGCGATTTTACTCATCAGATGGATAATGCGCGGTAATAGATCGGCAGCTTGTGGATGTGTCAGCACGGCCTCCAACAGCCTAGGCATCAGGCGATTGAGCACTTCACGCCCGCGCGGGCCGAGCGTTCGCTTATCCATTTCGTGGCGAAAATCAGCCACAGTGCGCTGCACTTTATCCTGCTGCTCTATCGCAACACCCGCAACACAAAGTAGCGCGCGGGTTTCAGGATCACACAGCTCACCGAGCCACAACTCAAGGTAATGCTGCGATTCATGCTCATTCGCGGTACGCTCATCAGAGGTACAGTTTTCCTCCTCTTCCTCACCAATGAGCTGGGTGAAAATCAGCCGTACTGCATTGGTATACCGGTTGAGTGTCTGTTCCAATGCAGACCAGTTATCGTGGTGCATTGCCCATGCCAAACGGGCACGATCAAGTTCCTGTGTCGGTAAATCCTGAGTTGGCAGTGTCTGGGTCTGCTCATCACGAATCGCCTGCAGCAGATTTTCTAGCCGACGCAGATACAGATATGCACAACGCAACTGCTGCGCATCCTCCAAGGTTAATAGCCCCAAATCAGCGCTGGCCTGTAGTGCGGGCAGTAGCGATCGCCCCTGCAAAGCGGGTTCTCGACCACCACGGATCAGCTGAAAGACCTGTGCGATAAACTCAATTTCACGAATGCCGCCCGCCCCGAGTTTGATGTTATCCACCAAACCGCGCCGCCGAACCTCACGGGCGATCATACTTTTCATGTTACGCAATGACTGGATCACACTGAAATCGATATAACGGCGGAACACAAACGGCCGCAACATCTGCTTCAACTCCTGTGCATAACGGCTGCCATCTTCCCCCATTAGGCGCGCTTTGATCATCGCGTAACGCTCCCAATCGCGCCCCTGCTCTTGGTAGTAATCCTCCAGCGCCGCGTAACTCATTACCAGCGGGCCGCTGTCTCCAAACGGGCGCAACCGCATATCCACCCGATACACAAACCCCTCGGCCGTGGGTTGATCGAGCGCTTTAATCAGCCGTTGCCCTAAACGGGTAAAGAACTGGGCATTGGCTAGCGATCGCCGCCCACCCTGCGTTTCGCCGTTTTCTGGGTAAGCAAAAATCAGATCGATATCCGATGAAAAGTTCAGCTCGCCACCACCCAGTTTCCCCATTCCCAAAATCAACAGGGGCTGCGGCTCACCCAATGCATTACACGGCGTGCCCATTTCACGACACGCGGCCTGATACAGCCAATCGCGCGCACCAACAATTAAGGTTTCGGCCAGCAAACTCAACTGCGTCAGGCTATTTTGGGTCAACGAATGTAATGCCGCATTATCGTACGGTCGGCGATCCGCTAATTCTGAACTATCAACCAGAAGTACCGCGCTATCTGCAGCCGTTCGAGCCGCAACTTGCAGCCACGCGATACGTGTCAGCTCAGCGCGCCGAAACTGGCGCAATACACGCATAAATGTGGCTTCATCATTCACACCGGCCAGCGCCTGATCCAACAATACTGCGTACTGCCGCTCACGCCCATAAGCCGGCGGTTCGTTACACAAGCTAACCAGCAGATCCGGCTGCATCAGCAGGGTTTCCGCTGCAAATTCAGAAAGCGCTAACAACTGAACCAATGAAATCAGTGTTGATGCAGAAGTGGGTGCCGACAACATTGTCAGCGCAGACAAAAGATCCAGAGCCGCAATATGGCAACATTGCTGTTCTGATTGCTGAGCTAAGCCCTGCTCCAATTCCCGTTCTAGGCGCTGTTTTAAGCATTGATCTAAGCGCTGCAACAGCGGTTGTGTGGCATACACCAGTGGCTCGGGCAATAACGCGCAAGCCGCATAACTGGCGGCAGAGAAATTACTCAGCACAGTGGCGGGCAGAACAGAGGAAGTCTGGGTCATGGCGGCATCCAATCCGGTAAAAACAGTACGTCAATAAGGGTTTAAACTAACAAAAAAGCCCCGTTTCATCATCATGAATACGGGGCTTTTTATGCTCAATGCATTTTATGTGGGAACATCATCCGTGCTTAAAACGAAACTCACCGATCTCTGATTGCAATTTTTCTGCCTGCTGCTGCATAGCATCAGCGGTTTCAGTCAGCTCAGTCATCACCGTCACCGAGCCGGAGATCAGCTCACGCACATTGCTCAGATTTTTACTCATCTCTTGCGCTACCGCACTTTGCTGTTGAGCAGCCGAGGCTATTTCAAAGTTCATTTCACTGATACTGAGCACGCTCGACTCAATTTTGCTGAACTCGCTGCCAGCCTGAATAATCTGCGCTGTGCCCTCGGCCGCCTCGGTGACACTTTGCTCCATCAGCTCAACAGCCTGACTGGCGCTGCCTTGTAGCTGTGAAATCATCTCCTGAATTTCAACAGTCGCATTCTGGGTACGCTGGGCTAACTGGCGAACTTCATCGGCTACCACCGCAAAACCACGGCCCTGATCGCCTGCCCGTGCTGCTTCAATCGCCGCATTAAGGGCCAGCAGATTCGTCTGCTCAGAGATGCTACGAATGGTTGATACTACCGATCCAATCGAACCGACCCGCTCCTCAACCTGATTCACCGCATGAGCTGACTCACGAATATCTGCCGACAGTTGGCGGATAACCTCAGTGGTTCGCCCGACAAACTGCGCCCCCTGTTTAGCTTGTTCGGCGCTAATGGTGGTCGCTTGTGAGGCCAACTCGGTATTTTGTGCCACATTCTGTACAGTAGAGCTCATCTCGCTCATTGCTGATGCCAGCTGATCGATCTCGGCAAACTCCTCTTTAGTCGCCTCGCCGGTTTCACTCATGGCAACTGACATTACCTCGGCAATCGCGGTTAACTCCTGCGCGGTTGAGGTTTGAATCGCCACAATATTGTGTAAATTCAAACGGGTCTGCTCCAGTACCCGCGCCATATCACCAAATTCATCACGGCACGGCATCACTATCGGCGATGTCAGATCTTTGTGGGCAATCGCCTTAATATTGCAGGTTAAATAGTTGATCTGCTTATGCATAGTCCGCACAGCACTAACCAGTAAACCAATAAACAACACCGCTATTGCTGCGGTTTGCCACAATATTTTCAGCAGAAAATCCTGATATGTTTGATCAGCAAACTGCCGGTCAAGCGCCACCCCGATAACCCACCCGTTATGACTGAGCAGATAAGTCTGCTGCCCACCCTCACTCACCCAGCCAGCCGACACCCCGCCTACCGCCTGCTGCCAGCTTTCGCGATCACGAAAGCGGGAATTCCCTAGCAACTCTCCTTCCGGTGTCAGCACATAAACGCCACCGTTCTCCTGGCCCGACAACGGTTGTAACGCACCGGAAAGTGTTGAAGCCTGCCCCGCGGTGTACAAATTATCCAGCAATGCCGCCGCCACTTTTGCCTGATGCTGTGCGTTTTGCTGAGCCGACATCAGCAAACTTTGCTGTAATAAATTGGCATCAAACAACTGCTTTCCCGCCAGAAGCAGGGTACTGACCACCATCAACAGCACAATTTTCGGTAACAACCGAATATTGACCAGACAGCGCTCTACGAAATTAAACGTTATTGTATTCATACTCATCCCTGTTTCTGCATATGCCTGATTTCAGCGGAAGATTTTTCGTCTGCCCCCTCTATCGGCAAAGCGCGTCAATACATAATTTTGGCGACAAAAATAAGCGATTAGGTTCACAAAAATCACAGACAAGAAAATAATCTGGCTGGATAAAGAAGATCTTCATCACAAATACAACAAGGCGTCGAAACAGAAAGTATGCGGAGAAATAGCCCGTACCGTTTAAAACTCGAGAGAACACAGGATTAGCCTGTATAACCGGTCAAGTAAGGAGAAATACCCACATATTCTTCGGTAAAAAAACACAAACTGAGTATTTTCCCTCAAAGAGCAACTCTGCTTGTCTTTCCTCTGTTACGTTTACAAAATTGCAACGTTAAAAACCGACAGACCGAAAGGTGCTGACCTCATTTTGCAACAAGTAATGCCCTACGCAACAACAAGGAGTGTGTATGCAAACCCTAAAGGAGCGGGCTATTTGGTTCACCGTTGCCCTGATCGGCGCGCTGGCTTTTGCCACTATCGCCCTCAACCGCGGTGAGACCGTTAATGCCATCTGGCTGATTGTGGCTGCTGTTTCGTGCTATCTGATCGCCTACCGTTTTTACAGCCGTTTTATTGCCAGCAAAGTGCTCGAACTTGATGCCACCCGCATAACGCCGGCTCAGCGCCACAATGACGGGCTAGATTATGTTCCCACCAACAAATGGGTGCTGTTTGGCCACCATTTTGCCGCCATTGCCGGCGCAGGCCCATTAGTTGGCCCAGTATTAGCCGCACAAATGGGTTATCTGCCGGGTACGCTGTGGATTTTAGTGGGGGTGATGTTTGCCGGTGCGGTACAAGATTTTATCGTGCTGTTTATTTCTACCCGCCGTGACGGCAAATCACTCGGTGAAATTATCCGTGCAGAAATAGGGCCGGTGGGCGGAGCAATTGCCTCAATCGGGATCTTGATGATCATGGTGATCTTACTCGCCGTACTAGCTCTGGTGGTCGTGAAGGCACTGGTAGGCAGCCCGTGGGGCACATTTACCATTGCTGCCACTATTCCGATTGCGCTGTTTATGGGCATTTATATGCGCTATATCCGCCCCGGCAAGATTGGTGAGATCTCGGTAATTGGCTTTGTCCTGCTAATGCTCTCAATTGTCTACGGTGAAAATGTTGCCCAAAGCAGTATAGCCAGTTGGTTTATGCTGGAAGGAAAAGATCTGGCTTGGGCGCTGATTATTTATGGTTTTATCGCCTCGGTACTGCCGGTATGGTTGCTGCTCGCACCACGTGATTATCTCTCTACTTTCCTGAAAATCGGCACAATTGTCGGTTTAGCATTGGGTATTGTGATTGTTGCCCCAGATCTGCAAATGCCGTCAATCACCCGCTTTATTGATGGCAGCGGCCCGGTCTTTGCCGGAAGCTTATTCCCATTTTTGTTTATCACTATTGCCTGTGGGGCAATTTCCGGTTTCCACTCACTGGTCGCTTCCGGCACAACCCCGAAAATGATCGAGAATGAATCGCACACCCGCATGATCGGCTACGGCGCAATGCTGATGGAGTCATTTGTAGCCATGATGGCGCTGATTGCCGCTTGTGTACTCGAGCCGGGAGTCTATTTTGCGATGAATGCCCCTGCCGCACTGATCGGTACAACCGCTGAAGAAGCGGCCCGAGTGATCAGCCAGTGGGGGTTTGTGATCACACCGGAAATGCTGACCCAAATGGCGCGTGATGTGGGTGAACAAACCATTTTATCGCGTGCCGGCGGCGCACCGACACTCGCGGTAGGTATGGCTCATATTTTATCGCAAGTGTTTGGCGGGCAAGCGATGATGGCATTCTGGTATCACTTCGCCATCTTGTTTGAAGCGCTGTTTATTTTAACGACTATTGATGCCGGAACTCGGGTCTGCCGTTTTATGATTCAGGATCTGCTCGGCAGCTTCTTTAAACCACTGGGCAATACCGATTCTCTGCCGGCAAATTTGCTGGCCACCACGCTGGCCGTCAGTGGTTGGGGTTATTTCCTGTATCAGGGAGTGATAGATCCGCTCGGCGGAATCAACACTCTGTGGCCACTGTTCGGCATTGCCAACCAAATGCTAGCCGCAATGGCACTGATCCTCTGCACCACCGTACTGATTAAGATGAAAAAAGCCCGTTTTGCCTGGATCACCGGTCTGCCTTGCTCGTGGGTACTGATTACCACTCTGTATGCCGGCTGGCTGAAAATTTTCAGCGAAAATCCAAGAATCGGCTTTTTGGCACATGCCGATAAATTTCAGGCAGCAGCAGAAAAAGGTGAGATTCTAGCGCCTGCAAAAACCCTCGAGCAGATGCAACAGGTGATCGTGAACGACTACGTAAACGCAGGGTTAAGCACCCTGTTTATCAGTGTGGTACTGGCCATGCTGTTTTTTGGTATCCGCGCAGCGTTAAAAGGCCATCGCAGCCACACTGCCACGGCAAAAGAGACGCCCGCACAGTATCAGCCGGAGGGATTATAATGCCGACAGCAAAAATGATTACACGGTTTAGCCGTATCAAGCTGCTTTACCAGCGAGTGGCAGAAACTGCACGTTTGATGGTCGGTGTACCTGATTATCTGCGCTATGTTGAACATATGCAGGAAGCCCACCCTGAACTCCCAGTATTAACGGAAGCCGAATTTCACCGCGCCTGTATTGAGGCGCGCTATCCGGGTAAAAAAGGCACATTGAGTAAGTGCCCATGCTAACACTTGTCGGTTTACCGAGTATGTTGCCAATCACACCGATAAACCGCTAACGGAGTCAGGTATCTGATATCTACTATCAGATACACATCTCAGATACCCATAAAAAAGGGCGGATAAACCATCCGCCCTTTTCTTTTATCTATTACATTATGGGTTTATTTCTATTTCCATAATGCTATTTCAATAATGCAATCTGAATTACGCACCACCGTCTGGCACTGAATAATTAACCATCAAAACCAATAGCCAGCCTGTTCCAAGGCATGATGCCGCGCCAACTCCAACTGCCCGACTAAATGAACCTCTTCAGCATTGAGGCTGCTCAATAACTGTTCACAGCACGCAAGCAAGTCTGTATCTAGCGTCAAATCATGCTCTGCATTATCTACGCTTTCCTGCTCTACGTTTGCAGTAGCAAGCAGGCTGTCGGTATATTTCTGGACAAAACGGCGCGCCACATCGTGCTGTTGTAGAGTTTGTTGCTGTGCCCACAATGCCTGCCACGCCTGACGGAACGGCAAACAGAGCTCGGCGGAATACAACCCACCCAGAGCCAGTTCAGTTTGGGCATAACGCTGCACCCGTGGCATTTGGTCCAGATAGTTTTGCCGTGCCAGCGATTTTGCGCCAACAAAGACACTTTTTACCTCAGACCACTGGCGCGCCAACTGGATATCGGCAAACCGTTTGACCGGTGCGGCTAAATCCTGCTTGCCTTTTGCATCAGTGAAACCCTGCCAGCGTTGTTCAATCAACCACTGGTTAAACGTCAGCAACAGTTGGGCATAACGCGGGCTAAGCAGTAACGCTTGAAAATGGGCACTGCACAGCGGGCGTAATGCCACTTCAGCGGCCTCAAACAGCACCGGAGCACGGGTTTCCAACGCAACATCCGGTTGCTCTAACCATGCAGCCAATGGGCTTAAGCCATCAACAACCGCCAATTGCTCATCAAGCCACAGTAAATCCTGCCGCAAAGCTGCGGTTGCTTTGCGCGGAATTTGCCGGCCAAACAGCGTGAACCATTGGCGGATAAAATCAACCGCACAACGCACCTCTTGTAGCGCAGACCATGCCTGTGGAGCACGGTATGTTGGCTCACTGACCTTACCGACTGCCGCATGAAACAGCGCTTCATTGGCCTGCCAGTGAGCCAGCGCCTGCTCTAATGCCTGCACGAAGGCCAGCTCCAAATTGGCTTTTCGCGATACTGCCATCAATGACATCGGGGTGGCCATATCAGCAGTATAATGCTCTGACAACCCAGCGCGTGGTGATGCAAGTTGCTGCGCCAAACGGTATCCGCGCGCCGCTTTGCTGTCACTGCCCTGACGTAATCCGCCCAACTGGCACAACTGTGCAGCTAGCTGAAATAGCGCACGCGGCTGGCCACTGATTAACTCAAGCTCTATCTCACAAATCGCTTCACGGCGATCACCGGCAATCACCCACCCCTGATCAAACGCCAGCTCTATCTCAGAAAAACGGTTGCACGGCTTTCCGCTATCATCATGATCTTCAAAACGAATCAGCCACTGCTGGCGCAAAAAATCGGTATTAAACAGCGGTTGCAACTGTGCATTCACCGCACTGATATCCCACTCGGTTGGCCAGATATCGGTATCAAACAGTGCCAAATCGGGCGTTTCCTGTGTGATAGCCACATTAAATTCCGGCCGCTGATGCAACCCCGCCACGACCCGACCATCTGTTTTTAAGGTTTGGGTATGGGCATTATCCGCCGTGCGTACACGTAATCCCATCTTGGCACTACGCAAAAGTTGCGCAGGCGTATCATAATAGGTGTTGATCAGTTGTCGCTGGCGCTGTTCGCTGATCAGCTGTTTTTTCAGCAGCTGTAACAACGGGGCTTCGATCGCCGAAGACACAATAAATTTCAGCTCAATTTCAGTATTCATAATGGGAAACCAGATGTTGTCACGTAAATAGCACTGCTCTTTTATCTTAATGGCAGCAGAAAAATGAGGTTATTTGACGTCAAGCGGGTGAAGTCTGCGGTGACATACGATAACATGCGCATCCTCTGACAACTGTTGCGCAATTAAACGCCAACATAGGTACATTGGTTATGCCAGTTAATACTATTTTAGGTCTTTTTGCCAAGTCTCCCATCAAACCTTTGGGTGAGCATGCGAAAAAAGTACACGAGTGCTGCTTGCAGCTAGTGCCTTTTTTTGAAGCTACTGCAAACGATGATTGGGAAAAAGCGAATCAGCTACGCGAGCATATTTCTCAGCTTGAGAAACAGGCAGACACGCTGAAACGTGAGATCCGACTTAAGCTGCCACGCGGCTTATTCCTGCCCGTTGACCGTACTGACATGCTTGAATTGCTGACTCAGCAAGACAAACTTGCCAACCGTGCGAAAGACATCTCTGGGCGCATTATCGGCCGCCATTTGCGCATTCCCGATGAAATGCACCCTGCTTTCATGAACTATCTGCAACGCTGCTTGGACGCAACCGCGCAATCAAATCGAGTTATCGCCGAAATGGACGGCTTGCTCGAAACCGGCTTTAAAGGCCGTGAGGTTGCACTGGTAGAAACGATGATCACGGAGTTGGATCACATCGAAGATGATACAGACCACCTCCAGATCCTGCTACGTCAGACGCTTTTGACGCTGGAAGATCAATTCAATCCGATTGATGTGGTGTTCCTGTACAAAACTCTGGAATGGGTGGGTGATTTAGCCGATCAGGCATTGCGCGTAGGCGCTCGTCTGGAACTGATGCTAGCTCGCTCATAACGTAGCAAATAATAGGTAATTCAATGGAAATTTTGGCACAACACGGCTCACTTATCGTGCTGGTCGCGGCCCTTTTAGGCTTACTGATGGCTATTGGTATCGGCGCAAATGATGTCGCCAATGCAATGGGTACTTCTGTCGGCTCAAAAGCGGTCACTATCAAACAAGCGATTATTATCGCGATGATCTTTGAGTTTGCCGGCGCTTATCTGGCCGGTGGTGAAGTTACCCAAACCATTCGTAACGGGATCATTGAGACCTCGTTATTCAACCATCAACCGCAAATTCTGGTCTTTGGCATGATGTCAGCGCTACTGGCAGCCGGTACTTGGCTGATAGTGGCATCATTCATGGGCTGGCCAGTATCCACTACCCACTCCATTATCGGTGCAATTATCGGTTTTGCCTGTGTGTCTGTTGGGCCACATGCGGTTGACTGGAGCAGTGTAAAAGGCATCGTCGGGAGCTGGCTGGTGACACCGCTGATTGCGGGGGTACTAGCTTATGGCATATTTATCAGTGCACAACGGCTGATATTTGATACCGAAAATCCGATGAAAAATGCCAAGCGCTATGGTCCGGTATACATGTTTTTAACCGCGCTGGTTATTTTCTTGGTAACCATCAAAAAAGGCTTAAAACATGTTGGTCTGGATCTGAGCGACAGCGAAACACTGCTAATTTCCGTGTTATCTGCCTTTGCCGTGATGATCGGCGGCTACCTGTATATCTCCAGCAAAAGTTTTACCGCCAAAGCGGTGTCTAAAAACGGTTTTGCCGGTGTAGAGCGGGTCTTTAGTGTGCTGATGGTGATCACCGCCTGTGCAATGGCATTTGCCCATGGCTCAAACGATGTTGCCAACGCCATTGGCCCACTTTCGGCGATTGTTGCCGTGATCAACAGCGGAGGCGATTTACAAAGTACCTCGCCAATCGTCTGGTGGATCTTGCCTCTTGGCGCAGTCGGTATCGTGATTGGTCTAGCACTGCTGGGTCATAAAGTGATGGCAACTGTCGGCACCGGGATCACCGATCTGACACCGAGCCGTGGTTTTGCTGCACAATTTGCTACCGCCACTACCGTGGTTATCGCCTCAGGTACAGGTTTGCCTATCTCCACTACCCAAACACTGGTGGGTGCGGTATTGGGTGTTGGCTTTGCGCGTGGTATTGCGGCGCTAAACTTGGGCGTGGTGCGAAACATTGTCGCATCATGGATCATTACCCTACCTGCGGGTGCTTTCCTGTCGATCATTTTCTTCTACTTTTTCCGCGCGGTGTTCTCTTAATCGCCGAAAAATAGTTCAAAAGATAACAGTGCTAACTGGGTGGTGCGTCAAACTGGCGCGCCACCGATTTGCTTCACCTTCGCAAACCTTCTACTATTCCCCCATCTTGAACACGCACAAAATTTGACCTTATGTCCAAACTAAGCACAAACATTGCCGCTCTGCTGCTGGCTGCTTGCACGTTCAGCGCACAGGCTTCAGAAACACGTTATATATCCGATGAGCTGCAAACCTATGTGCACTCAGGCCCCGGTAATCAGTACCGGATTGTTGGTACACTTAATGCCGGTGAGCCGGTGACACTCAACGCCTCTAACGCACAAGCGGGCTATGCGCAGGTGACCGACAGTAAAGGCCGTCAGGTCTGGTTACCGGCCAATCAGTTAAGCCCTCTGCCGAGCTTACGAACCCGTGTGCCGGAACTTGAAGCACAGGTTAAAACCCTCAGCGAAAAGCTCAATACCATTGATAGCAGCTGGCAAGAGCGCACCAAAGAGATGCAGCACAAAGTCAGCAACAGTGACTCTGAGCTGAACGCCCTGCAAGATGAGAATAACCGCCTGAAAAGCGAATTAAAAAATACGCAGGATAAAGTACAGCTACTCAATACCCACCTAAACAGCGAAAAGCGTGAGATCCTGATGCGCTGGTTTATCTACGGCGGTGGCGTTGCTGGTATTGGTCTGCTCATTGGTCTGGTGCTGCCAAGCATTATGCCGACACGCCGACGCAAAGATCGCTGGATGCGATAATCCGTGACAGTCATTAAACCAACGCTGTAATTAAAAAGACCGGCAGATATACGCACATAATGCGCGGTATCTCCGGTCTTTTTTCTGAGCGGTAACTTCAGCTTTCTGCTTCAATTAGCGCTATCAGTCAGCATATGGATTTAAATTAACATTTCATGCTACAGATGCCATTCTGATGGCTTAAATCCAATCTTGTAGCGCATTGAGTGTTGCTTCTTGCCCACGCACCGACAACACCACCTGTCCGGCCTCAATGCGTTTTAAGGCGACTGAGTCAGCCAGCTTAGCACCCTCACGATAGACATTTCCGTTAAATTTCACCCAACGTTTTTTAGGATCAGAGACATAGTTGTGCACTTCAAAACGTAAAGTCGGGATTATCTTCCTGCTGGCGGCCGGTAAATCTGTCAGGCTTGGCAGCAATATACTGTTTGTTGTCATTGCATTTGCTTTGGGTGACGAAGGCAGCGGCTGTAAACGCGCGCTATTGCCAACGCCATTACTAGCACTGTCGGCATCTAACGCACTGCGAAAAGCCAGAGCCAGCTCGGGTGATACCCCACTTAAATCCAGTTTATCGGTTTTCATTGCTGCCGCAGCGCCAAGCTGTTGGCGAGGCGGGTTGTTACTGCCACTGGCCTGAGGTTTACGCACCGGATCAGTCGGTAGCGGTGGTGTTGGTAAAATGTCGTCCGGTGAAATGGCATCATCCAGCCACGGAGCGGTGAGTGGCTGATTTCCAGCTTCGGCTATTGCGGTGGCCTGACTTAGTTCGGCCAAATTGACACTCTCGGTATCCAGCCGCGGCAGTGGCAAAATCTGCCGTCCATCAATCAGCGGCGGTGCAGCAAGCGTGGTAGCATCACTCTCCGCCATCATAACAACCGCAGGCTCAACCAAGCGCGCCTCTGCGGTTTTAACCGCCAATGTATGGGTATGCCACCACAGCAGTATCGCCGCAGTACAGGCAGCGCCAGCCACTGCGCCTGCACACACCAACACCGTACGCTGACGCACCGAAAGCGGCTGAGGCAATACTGGCATGGCAGTATCGGCCAGATGCAGAGCAATCAATGAGGCCGAATCCTTGCCATTACGTTGCTGACGTTCACGCTCAGAGCGGCGCAGCGCTTCAAGTATGCTAGACATCACTCAGCCTCCTTGGCGGTTAACGTAGGCCCAGCATTGCCGAGCGCCGCATTTAATGCAATCAGCGTCATCGGGCCAGCCATACCATCGGCATTCAAGCCAAAACGGGTCTGAAATTGCTGAATTTTATCGGCCAGCGGGCGATCAAAACGGGTCATTTTACGCTGGGGTATTTTTAAGATCAGCGCCAGCTGATCATCAAGCCACTGTACCGGCTCGCCACTATCCCCCTGACGGATAGCTTTAAATGTACCCACTGCCTGCGGCTGCCATAACAGAGTAAACTCCCCCAACCAATGCTGCTCAAGCCAGCTGCGGCTAACCCGCCAGCGCTTATCGCCCACCAGCAGCTCGGCTTCTTGCGGTTCAAGCGCGTACAACACGGCATAGTACGCCTGATTGTTTTCGCGCAATAACAGCATTGCTGGGTGATTTAAACTCTCTAAACGCGCCAGCGTGGTGGTGCCTTTGTAGCAGCGCAGTGCCAAGATATCAGCCGCGGCACAGTCAGCCGGCGCATCTTGCAGCTGATACCCCCACACTCGGTAGAGCGCTTCCATGGCACTTTCAGGCTCTCGTGCCAACATCATCGTCTGCTTTAAAGGCTCGGCCAACAGCGGTAAAACCGTGTTTTTTGGGGATACTGCTGTCACTGCGGCTTCCTCAGCAACCGCGGTAAACGGTACGGAGGTTGGCTCAGCAACGGCCGCATCGTTTACCGCCAAGTCGGTCGCACCCTGCGCAGCAGGTTCTGCTGGCGTTGCCGCTGATATTTGCTCCGTCAACCAAGCCGGCTGCCACAAAAAGAGTGCGCCCAAATAAAGCACGTAGGTGAGCAGTGAGCCCAAAGCACACCCTAGCAACGGCCAGCGCCATGTCGCCCAGCGGACAGCAACAGTTTTACTGGCAGGAAAACCGGTCGGTAGCGCTCCTCGAATTTCGCGATCGGCATTGAGCACATCACGCATCTGCACCTGTGCAGTACCCTGTGCATACGCTAGCATCAAACAGCGATCTGCCAGCAAATTAATGACCCGTGGCACTCCACCACTGGCTTTATGCAGCGCCCGCAACGCGGCCGGGCTAAACAGCGCTTGCTCACAACCGGCAGTTTTCAGGCGAAATGCCACGTAGTCAGTCAACTCAGGTAAACTCAGTGGCAACAGGTGATAACGCGCCGTGATCCGTTGTAATAGTTGACGCAGCGCCGGTTGTTGCAAACGCTGCAACAGCTCAGGTTGGCCAATCAAAATCACCTGTAATAACTTTGTTTGATTCGTCTCAAGGTTGGTCAGCAGACGCAGCTGCTCAAGTACCGGTGGCTGTAAATGCTGGGCTTCATCAATCAATAAAATGGTTTTTCGCCCCTGCGCATGATTGTGCAGCAGATGCTGATGCAGGGTATCCGAAAGCTGTTTTAGGCTGGCCTGCGGGCCCCCCTTTGGTGGTGCAGTATTCAGCCCCAGCTCATCGCAAATAACGGCCAGCAGTTCACGGGCATCCAGCATCGGGTTGAGAATCGTCGCCAGTTGAAACTGACTGTCCACTTTTTCGAGCATGGCGCGTGAAACGGTGGTTTTCCCCGTTCCAACTTCACCGGTCAGCAGCACGAAGCCGCCGCCATCACGCAGGCCATAAAACAAATGCACCAGCGCTTCACGATGTCTGTCACTTAAAAACAGAAAACGCGGATCAGGTACAATTGAAAACGGTGTGGCGGTTAACCCGAAAAAAGCTTGATACATTGATTCTCCAATCACAGTGGGCAGACACGTGTTGGCCCGCAGAGAAAGCCAGTTTGCATGACCTTTGTACGAAAGTCACACACCATTGAAGTGTCATATTTGACTGCGGGCGGTATTGTAGATGTTACCGCTGAACATCCATACCAGTCTGTTTTTCACTAAATAATGCCGTTATGTTCTGTTTACTGTATCAGTACTACCGATTCTGTTTGCAGCCTGATCAGCTATACTGGCAAAAATAGTCAAAAAAAAGGATACAGGGTGCAAGTCTATCTAGTTGGTGGTGCAGTGCGTGATCAATTACTCGGTTTACCTATTCACGAGCGGGATTGGGTGGTGGTTGGCTCAACACCGGAAGCGATGCTGGCCAAGGGCTATCAGCAGGTTGGCAAAGACTTTCCGGTCTTTTTACATCCGCAAAGCCGCGAAGAGTACGCGCTGGCTCGTACCGAGCGCAAACAGGGTCTAGGTTATACCGGTTTTGTCTGTCATGCCGCCCCTGATGTGACGCTAGAGCAAGATTTGATCCGGCGCGACCTGACTATCAACGCCATCGCGCAGCACAGTGACGGCACATTGATTGACCCCTATAACGGCCAGCACGATCTAGAACAGCGCCTGTTGCGCCATATCTCACCAGCATTCAGCGAAGATCCACTACGGGTGTTGCGCATTGCCCGTTTTGCTGCGCGTTTTGCCCATTTTGGCTTTCAGATAGCCCCCGAAACACAACAGCTGATGCGCACTATGGTAGCCGGAGGGGAATTAAACCATCTGACACCGGAACGTGTCTGGAAAGAGACCGAAAAAGCCCTGAACAGCGCAGCCCCACAGGTCTATTTTCAAACCCTGCGGGATTGCGGCGCGCTCGCTTGCCTGTTCCCTGAATTTGATGCTTTATTTGGCGTTCCAGCCCCCGAAAAATGGCATCCTGAAATCGACAGCGGCGTGCACATAATGCTAACGCTGCAACAGGCCGCCCGTTTAAGCCCAAGTCTAGATGTGCGCTTTGCCGCCCTGTGCCATGACTTTGGCAAAGCACTGACGCCACCACACTGCTGGCCGAGCCATCACGGGCATGGCGAAAAAGGCGTGCCACTCATTCGGGCATTTTGCACTCGGCTGAAAATCCCCAATCATCTGCGTGATATCGCCATACTGGTGGCGCAGGTACACGGCCTCATCCACACCGCCTTTGAGTTGCGCCCTGAAACCCTGCTGAATATGCTCGATAAACTTGATATCTGGCGCAAACCCGAACGCCTTGAATTTGCCTTATTGGCAACCGAAGCCGACTTCTGTGGCCGAACCGGTTTTGCCGATAAACCCTATCCGCAGGCCAATTATGTCCGCGCCGCCTATCAGGCGGCAGCCACCATTGCCGTGCAGCCCATTATTGCGCAAGGCTTTCACGGCGCAGCAATCAAAGAGCAATTACACCAGCAACGTATTACCGCGATTGCCGATTTTAAACGCCAGTATCAGGCCACCCAGTAAACTGCACATTTCGGCAAAGGTCATCATCCGATACGCTCCCAATAGCTGACAAAGAAAAACGCTTAAAATAAAAACAGCGGGCATCAAACCCGCTGTTTTTTTATCTCTTTTTTGGGATCATAAAAAACAGATCACAAAATTAGCGTCTTAGGGATAACGTCAAAAGCTGACTCAGCCGACAACCACCCAGTACACCATTGCCGCCAAAATAAAGCGGTAGATAGCAAAAGGCACAAATGAGATCCGCTTAATCGCCGCAAGGAAGGTTTTAATTGCAATCATCGCCACCACAAATGCGGTGATAAAACCAACCGCAAACATCGGCAGATCAGACAAGCTCAAAATGCTCCAGCTTTTCAGCAGATCCAGCCCGCTCGCCCCTAGCATCATCGGCACGGCCAGAATAAACGAATACTCTGCCGCAGCCTGACGGCCAACACCCAGCAACAAACCGCCAGAGATTGTTGAACCTGAACGCGAAAAGCCAGGCCACAGAGCTAAACACTGAAATAAACCAATACCAAATGCCTGTTTGTAGGTGATCTGATCCAGATCATGCGCAGTAGTTTTTGGCTTAAAAAACTCCGCCACCAGCAATAACACACCGCCGACAACCAGTGCGTACATCACCGTCTGCGGGCCAAACAGGTTAGCTTTAATCCAGTCATGAACCAGCAGACCAATCACCACCGCAGGCAGCATGCCCAAAATAATATGGATCAGTGTTAAATGCCCGCCAGCCTGCTGCTCTGGTTTCTCACCAAAATGGATACCAATCAGGCCAAACATCCGCCGCCAAAACACCACCACCACAGCCAGAATTGAACCTAGCTGAATAATGATCTCAAAAGTGGCCGCTTTTGCCCCTTCAAAGCCCAGTAAATGGCCGACTAAAATCAGATGTCCGGTGGAAGATACCGGCAAAAACTCGGTTAACCCCTCAACCACACCGAGGATAAAAGCAATCAACAACTCATTCATGAACAACGCCTACCTGCGAAAGAAAAAATAACCATCAAAAACACGCATATCACCACACAAAGGGGATCTGCCATAACACCTGATCTGACACACTAAACTGCTGCCATAAGGTTGCAAACGGTAACTGGCACTCAGGATGCAGCATCTGCGGCGCTAAATCAGCCAGCGGCTGCAACACAAACGCACAATGCAAAATATCCGTACGCGGCAGTACCGGCTTATCTTGGCGGCACAGGCTACCGTATAGCAGTAAATCCAGATCCAGCGTACAGACATCACTCCTAGCCCGCCGATCCCAGCGATCTTCTATTGCTTGCAATGTCTGACTTACAGCAACAACATCCTGTTCTGTCTGGCACTTGGCCACCAGATTATAGTAATTATCACTGTGAATACCCACCGCTTTGGCTTCATAAACCGGTGAAAGTTCAACCAGTGTGAAAGCCTGCTGTAACTCCCTGACCGCTGCCCGTAAATGCCTTTCCCGATCAGTATTGCTGCCAATACCGATAAACAGCGTCACCATTACGCACGCACTCCGCGCTCAATCGTCACCCCGACACTCAGTGCATTAACCACAGCGCCCGGTTTGCGTACCTGTAAGCGCAACCAGCGCACACCAAACTGCGTCAAAATTAGCGCAGCCACATCTTCTGCTACCCGCTCAACTAGCGCAAATTTCCCTTGCTGCACAAAGCGCGTTACCGCCTCACTCACTGCGGCATAATCCAAACACAAACGTACATCATCTTGCTGAGCAGCGGCTTGGTTATCCCATGCCATTTCAATATCAAATACCAACTTTTGCTTGATGGTTTGCTCCCAGTCATAAGCACCAATGGTGGTAATCACACTCAGTTGTTCGATAAACACGATATCCATCACGTTGTTATCCATAAAAAGGGTTGTCATCAAAAATAAAGAGAGGTCGGATACCCCAACAGGCTCGTTTTGCGTATTATCAAGGCAATCTCTGGAATCCGGTAGTGATCGGATCATATTTCCTCGACACAGGAATTTCACCATGAGTGCACTCGCGTTCGCGATGATCGCCTTGGCATATCTGCTCGGCTCGATCTCCAGCGCCGTACTGATTTGTCGCCTTTCTGGCCTGCCCGACCCGCGGGAAAGCGGCTCAGGTAATCCTGGTACCACCAACGTGCTACGCATTGGCGGACGCATTGCGGCAGTCGGCGTTTTGATTGCCGATGTCCTAAAAGGCGGGCTGCCGGTTTGGGGCGCTTACAAGCTGGAATTACCGCCCCCGATTTTAGGCTTCATTGCCATTGCAGCCTGTCTTGGGCACATCTACCCTATCTTCTTCCACTTTCGTGGCGGTAAAGGGGTTGCTACCGCATTCGGGGCCATTGCTCCTATTAGCTGGGATATCACCGGATTACTCAGCCTGACATGGCTGCTCACCGCGCTGATCACCGGCTACTCATCACTAGCCGCCATTCTTACCGCGCTGCTTGCCCCGCTGTATGTCTGGTGGTTTCGCCCCGAGTTCACCCTGCCGGTTGCCATGTTGTCGTGCCTCATTTTATTGCGGCATCACGATAACTTACAGCGTTTATGGCGCGGACAAGAGCCCCGTTTTTGGCGAAAGTTCACCTCACACACTGACAATGAATAACCTAAAAATAGGCACATAAAAAACGGTGAGTCGGGGTTATCTGCCCGGCTCACCGTCAAAATACAGCACCACGCTCATCATTGCCGGAACACCAACCGTTAAAATGTCAGCGGTTTTAACTCTTCCATCGGCCAACGTGGGCGCGCAGAGACAGACAAATCCTGATACTCTTTATTTTTCAGCCGCATCATACCGGCATAGGCGATCATCGCCCCGTTATCGGTACAAAATGCGGTACGCGGATAAAACACCTCACCGTTGAGCTGAGCCATCAACTCACCCAGCTGAGTACGTAAAGAGGTATTTGCACTCACACCACCGGCAATCACCAAGCGTTTAAATCCGGTCTCTTTGAGTGCACGGCGGCACTTAATCGCCAACGTATCCACCACGGCCTGCTGAAAGGCATGCGCAATATCCGCACGAGTCTGTGGATCACTCCCTTCACGGGCAATCGTATTAGCGGCAAACGTTTTTAAACCGGAAAAACTAAAGTCCAACCCCGGACGATCGGTCATCGGACGCGGGAAAATAAAGCGCTTTGGCGTGCCCTGCTCGGCCAGTTTTGCCAATAATGGGCCACCGGGGTAATCAAGCCCCATCAGTTTGGCAGTTTTATCAAACGCCTCACCGGCCGCATCATCAATCGATTCGCCCATCAGCGTATACTCGCCAATGCCATCAACACGAATCAACTGGGTGTGCCCGCCCGAAACTAACAGCGCGATAAACGGGAACGCTGGCGGGTTATCTTCCAACATTGGCGCCAATAAATGCCCCTCCATGTGATGTACCGCCACCGCCGGAACATCCCACGCCATGGCCAAAGAACGGCCAATGGTTGCACCCACTAACAGTGCGCCGACCAACCCAGGGCCAGCGGTATAAGCCACGCCATCAATATCTTTTGCCGTTAATCCGGCCTCTTTGAGCGCAGCTTGAATCAAGGGCACTGTTTTTCTTACATGATCGCGTGATGCCAACTCCGGCACAACACCACCATAGTCAGCATGTAATTTTATCTGGCTATACAATTGGTTAGCCAACAGGCCGGCCTTATCATCATAAATTGCAACGCCGGTTTCATCACAGGAAGTTTCAATTCCTAGAATACGCATAAGTGGCCTCAAGCTGACGTGGAAAGCCTATTATGTTATCCTGCGCATTAAAATCACGCCAGTAGATCGCGGTAGCGCTTTACAATAGCTATGCGTTCGGATTAAAATTCCGCACCATTTTTAGTCAAGCTGGCGATTTGATAGTCAGCGGGTACAACCCGATTTCCATTGAGGTGAGAGGCACATGCCAGTAATTAAAGTACGTGAAAACGAGCCGTTCGACGTAGCTCTTCGTCGTTTCAAGCGTTCATGCGAAAAGGCAGGTATCCTGTCTGAAGTTCGCCGTCGTGAATTCTACGAAAAACCAACTACCGAGCGTAAGCGCGCTAAAGCATCTGCTGTTAAGCGTCACGCGAAGAAGCTGGCTCGTGAAAACGCACGCCGCACTCGTCTGTACTAATGCACTTGCGTACTCCACTATTTTTTAACTTTTGTTAATCTTTTAGTTTAGTACGCCCAGCCTTCGGGCTTGTCTGTTCCTTAGGCAAAGTAACGGCTCATCACAGTTTACTGCGATTTACTATTACTTCGTTTCATAGGAAAGACGATTTATCCTGTATTAGCAGAATAAAAAAGGGATTTATCCCTTTTTTATTTGCCACGAAAGCCTCGGCCTACGTAATACCAGCACAGGATAAGCCAACAGACTTCTGTTGCAGCACAGGCCGTGCATTCCGTCAGGAACGCGCGGCTTTCGCTCGTTTGTGAACTTGCTTCGTCTGACTAACCAATTAACGAGGTGTCATGGCAGGTCAAATCCCCCGCGCATTCATTGATGACCTTCTTGCCCGGACCGATATCGTCGATCTGGTTGATGCTCGCGTCAAACTCAAGAAGCAGGGTAAGAACTACCACGCCTGTTGCCCGTTTCATAACGAAAAAAGCCCCTCTTTTACCGTCAGCGCTGAAAAGCAGTTTTATCACTGTTTTGGCTGCGGTGCGCACGGTAACGCCATCGGTTTTTTAATGGACTTTGATCGCCTTGAATTTGTTGAAGCGATTGAAGAGCTGGCATCACAGCATGGTCTAGATATTCCGCGCGAAATGGGCAGCAGCCAGCCGACGCAAGATCGTAAAGAAAAACGCAATCTGTATGAGTTAATGGGGGCGATAGCCACCTATTATCGGGAACAGCACGCCCAACCGCATGCTACACTGGTACAACAGTATCTGGTTCAGCGTGGTCTATCGGCAGAGATTATCCACAAATTTGGCATCGGCTTTGCGCCAGAGGGCTGGGATAATGTGCTACGCAAATTTGGCGGCTCCGCAGAACACCAACAGGCACTTTCTGATGCCGGAATGCTGGTGCACAATGATAACGGCCGAGTCTATGATCGCTTTCGCGAACGCCTGATGTTCCCGATCCGCGACCGCCGCGGGCGGGTTGTCGGGTTTGGTGGGCGAATTTTAGGTTCGGGCACGCCTAAATACCTAAACTCACCAGAAACGGCCATTTTTCATAAAGGCCGTGAACTGTACGGCTTATACGAAGCCCAGCAAGCCCACCCGAAACTTGAGCACTTATTGGTGGTCGAAGGGTATATGGATGTGGTGGCACTGGCCCAGTTTAATGTTGATTACGCCGTCGCATCACTAGGCACATCAACCACTGCTGAGCACGTGCAGTTGCTATTTCGCAGTACCGATACCGTCATCTGCTGCTATGATGGTGATAATGCCGGCCGCGATGCTGCATGGCGCACGCTTGAAACAGCCCTGCCCTATCTTAATGATGGGAAGCAGGTAAAATTTATGTTTCTACCCGACGGTGAAGATCCTGATACACTGGTTAGAAAGGAAGGTCAGGCCGCTTTTGAGGCGCGTGTACAACAAGCAACACCGTTGTCAGCCTTTTTGTTTGAGAGTTTGCTGCAACAAATAGACCTAAGCAGCCAAGATGGGCGTGCTAAACTGAGTACACTGGCCATTCCGCTGATAGACAAAGTGCCGGGCAATACACTGCGGCTCTATCTGCGTAATGCATTAGGGCAAAAGCTGGGCATTCTTGATGAAAGCCAGTTAGAGCGGTTATTACCGAAGCTACACAGTGAAAATAGCGCCCGAGCACCGCAGATTAAACGCACACCAATGCGCATTTTAATCGGCTTACTGATTCAAAACCCTCAACTTGCTGCATGCGTCCCCTCTTTAGGCGGATTAGCACAGCTTGATATTCCAGGACTCCCGCTGTTTATTCAGTTGATTACGGCCTGTCAGGCTCAACCGGGGATCACCACCGGCCAATTGTTAGAGCACTGGCGTGGAACAAAAGAGGGGCAACAACTTGAAATGCTGGCCATGTGGCACCATATGATCAGTGACGAGAACATTGATGATGAGTTTATGAATACGCTTGATCACCTATATATTCAGGGGGTAGAACAGCGTATGAATCAACTGATCGCGAAAGACCGCACACACGGCTTAAGTGCCGAAGAGCGCAGGGAACTTGCCCTGCTGATTACTACAGCCAAACCGGGCAATGGCTAGTAGAAAAAATGCCCAAATGCTATAATCGATGGTTTACACTATTTAATACAGTGCTTTACGCCATCGTAATTCGCGGTTTATACCGCCGTGTACTAGTTTCTTCTTTCAGACCTTGAAGTGTGGATATCGTCTTATGGAGCAAAACCCGCAGTCACAGCTTAAGCTTCTTGTTACCAAGGGTAAAGAGCAAGGCTACCTGACCTATGCTGAGGTCAATGACCATCTGCCGGAAGATATCGTCGACTCCGATCAAATCGAAGACATTATCCAGATGATCAACGATATGGGTATTCAGGTGCTGGAAGAAGCCCCTGATGCCGATGATCTGATGCTGGCAGAGAGCCTCGCTGATGATGATGCAGCCGAAGCCGCTGCGCAGGTATTGTCGAGTGTAGAATCCGAGATTGGTCGTACGACTGACCCTGTGCGTATGTATATGCGCGAAATGGGCACCGTTGAACTGCTTACCCGTGAGGGTGAAATTGGTATCGCTAAACGCATCGAAGACGGTATCAACCAAGTACAATGTTCAGTTGCCGAATATCCGGAAGCAATCACCTATCTTTTAGAGCAATATGACCGTGTTGAGGCTGGCACGTCACGTCTTTCCGATCTGATTACGGGCTTTGTTGACCCGAATGCAGAAGAAGACATGGCACCAACAGCAACACATGTAGGATCAGAGCTCACCGAAGAGCAGTTAGCCGACGAAGACGTTGACGACGACGACGAAGAGAGCGAAAGCGATGACTCTTCTGAAGACGATGGCTCAATTGATCCTGAACTGGCACGTGAAAAGTTCACCGAACTGCGCGATCAGTATGAAGTTACCCGCCAAGCTATCAAGCTCAATGGCCGTAACCATGCTGCAACCAATGAAGAAATTCAGAAACTTTCTGAAGTTTTCAAACAGTTCCGTTTAGTTCCAAAGCAGTTTGATTATCTGGTTGGCTCAATGCGTTCAATGATGGAGCGCGTTCGTACTCAAGAACGCATCATCATGAAACTGTGTGTTGAACAGTGCAAAATGCCGAAAAAGAACTTTGTTACCCTGTTTGCAGGCAATGAAACCAACCCCGCTTGGTTTGAAAAAGCACTGGCTGCGGGCAAACCTTGGTCTATGCGTCTGACTGAAGTGGGTGATGAAGTGCAGCGCTGTCTGCAAAAAATGCGTCAGATCGAAGAAGAGACAGGTCTGACCATTGAGCAGGTAAAAGACATCAACCGTCGCATGTCTATCGGTGAAGCGAAAGCCCGCCGTGCGAAAAAAGAGATGGTTGAAGCAAACTTACGTTTGGTGATTTCGATTGCGAAAAAATACACTAACCGTGGCTTGCAGTTCTTGGATCTGATTCAAGAAGGTAACATCGGCTTGATGAAAGCGGTGGATAAGTTTGAATATCGCCGTGGTTATAAGTTCTCAACCTATGCAACATGGTGGATCCGTCAGGCGATTACTCGCTCGATTGCCGATCAGGCACGTACCATCCGTATTCCTGTGCATATGATTGAAACCATCAACAAGCTAAACCGTATCTCGCGCCAAATGCTGCAAGAGATGGGTCGTGAGCCTAGCCCGGAAGAGCTGGCCGAGCGCATGATGATGCCGGAAGATAAGATCCGTAAAGTGCTGAAAATCGCCAAAGAGCCAATCTCAATGGAAACACCTATCGGTGATGATGAAGATTCGCATTTAGGTGATTTTATTGAAGATACCACACTTGAGCTGCCGCTTGACTCTGCAACCTCAGAGAGCCTGCGTAATGCCACCCGTGATGTCTTAGAAGGCCTGACTGCACGTGAAGCCAAAGTGCTGCGCATGCGTTTTGGTATCGATATGAACACTGACCACACGCTCGAAGAGGTCGGCAAACAGTTCGACGTTACTCGTGAGCGTATTCGTCAGATCGAAGCTAAAGCACTGCGTAAACTGCGTCATCCAAGCCGCTCAGAAGTTCTGCGCAGCTTCCTTGACGAGTAAATCGGCACTGTCGATTATTTCGTCGGTCATCAGTGATCATCGATAGATCTATCGATAAGATAGCCATCAATGATTAGCTTGGCGATATAAGGTTATAAAGCGGTATAAGGTTATAAATAATGCCGCCATCGCAGTCAAAAAAAGCCCGTCATCTGACGGGCTTTTTTATTGGTATGCTGTTTCAAGCAGATTATTTCAAGGTGACACGCGCAAATTTACGCTTACCTACCTGATACACGGCAGTATTGCCGGCGCTCAGGGTAAGCTTGGCATCATCCACTTTATCGCCATCAATCTTCACGCCGCCCTGCTTAATCATCCGCAGCGCTTCTGACGTTGATGCCACCAATTCGGCCTCTTTGAGCAAATTGGCAATCGCAATACCTTCACTACCCGCCTCCAGCGTCAGCTCCGGCATATCTTCCGGCATCGCGCCTTTTTGGAAACGGTTGATAAACTCTTGCTCTGCGGCATCAGCATCGGTTTGTGAATGGAAACGGGCAATAATCTCTTTTGCCAGCCACACTTTCACATCACGCGGGTTCAGTGTACCGGCCGCTACGCGCGCTTTGAAATCCTCGATTTCAGCCAGTGGGCGGAAAGAGAGCAGCACGTACCAATCCCACATCAGCTCATCAGAAATCGACATCACTTTACCGAACATCTCGGTCGGCGCTTCGCTGATCCCGATATAGTTGTGAGCAGATTTTGACATTTTCTTTTCGCCATCTAACCCAACCAGTAGCGGCATGGTGATGACGATTTGTGGCTTCTGGCCATAATCTTTTTGCAGTTCACGCCCCATCAGCAGATTGAAGCGCTGATCGGTACCACCAAGCTCAACATCCGCTTCGAGTGCCACAGAGTCATAGCCCTGCAATAGCGGGTACATAAACTCGTGAATAGCAATTGACTGGTTATCACGGAAACGGGTTTTAAAATCATCACGTTCGAGCATACGCGCCACTGTCTGGCGGGCAGCAAGGCGGATCATCCCTTCAGCACCCATTTCGCCCAACCAGCTAGAGTTAAACTCAATGCGGGTTTTGGCCGGATCAAGAACTTTAAACACCTGCTCTTTATACGTTTCCGCATTCGCCAGCACCTGATCTTTGGTCAACGGCGGGCGGGTGGTATTTTTGCCCGAAGGATCACCGACCATGCCGGTGAAATCACCAATCAGGAAAATAACCTCATGGCCCAGCTCTTGGAACTGACGCAACTTGGTCAGAATGACGGTATGACCAAGGTGAATATCCGGTGCTGTCGGATCAGCGCCCAGCTTCACCCGCAGTGGTCGCCCTTCTTTCAGCTTGGCGATGAGTTCATCTTCCGGCAGTAAGTCATCCACACCGCGCTTAATTACCGCCAGTGCTTCTTCAATACGCACCATTCGGGTCTCCTAGATACGTAAAAATAGTCATTGTGAATGTTCCATACTACTGGATTCAGCAGGCAAGGCAAACCGGAACACAGGGGAATCGGCAGGATTATTCGGCCTGTAGAGTACAAATTTTCACAGAAAAGAGATTTATCCTGTTTTAGGGATACACAGACAAAAAAATACCCCGTAATAATAACGGGGCATTCTCTTTTCGGCTGGTGCAAAACACCCACATTCTGACTCTGTTCAGTTTAAATACTGAACGATGAACCACAACCACAGGTGCTTTTTGCATTCGGATTTTGCACCACAAAGCGTGATCCTTCCAGACCATCAATATAATCAACTTCACCGTCGATCAAATATTGCAGGCTCATTGGGTCAACCACCAGTGCAACACCGCTGTTTTCAATCAGCATGTCACCATCGTTAACCACTTCATCAAACGTAAAACCATACTGGAAACCACTGCAACCACCACCGGTGATATAAACGCGTAATTTCAGGTTTGGGTTATTCTCTTCCGCAATCAGCGTCTTCACTTTATTTGCCGCTGCATCAGTAAACTGCAGGGGCAAGGCTGGTACGTCACTCATTATTCTGTCTCCACAATCAGAAGCGGGCCGATTATCTAATACCTGACCAATACGTTCAAGTATTGAGCATCATTATTGTGTGTGATTATATCGTTATCGGCACACATACATTGCCGAGTTTCGGGAATCATACCCTAATGCCGACCCGCAGCAGACACTATTTTGCGGTTTGCACCGGTGCTTCAGCATTAACATTTTCCGCTGCAGGCTGTGGCACTTGTGTTTGCTCTTGTGCTTGCTGCAATGCCTGTTGCTGCGCCTGCTTTTGCAAGGTGCGCTCAAGCAGCACACTATACAACGGCCTGCCACCCAGTGCTTGGGCAAGCAGTGTTGCACCCAATACTGTGATGAGCATAGGTAAAATTAGCTGGTAGTTCTCTGTCATCTCAAGCACCAACACCAGCCCAGTCAGCGGAGCGCGTACGGTGGCAGCAAATAGTGCGCCCATGCCAGCAATTGAGAAGGTTGCAATTTCAAGGTGGTATTGGGGAAACAACATGCTAGCAAATGTACCAAATGCTGTACCAAACAGCGTACCAATAGCCAGACTCGGGGCAAAAATACCGCCCGGTGCACCGGAGCAGAAGCACATCAGGGTAGTGATCACCCGTGCGGCAAAAATCAGCATTAGAGCGGTAATCGTGAAGTTGCCTTTTGCAGCAATCATCACCAAAGACATACCGTCACCCGAGACTTCAGGCACCAACAGTGCCAGCAAACCACAGGTTCCGCCAATCAGTGCGCCGGTTAATACAAATTTACGCCGTTGCCCGCCATGCAGTGCGGCAAATTTATCTTGTGACCAGAACACCATGCGGTTGAACAGCACGCCAAATACACCGAAAAACATTCCCAGCACTAAAAATAGCCATAGTGAATGCAGCGGCACAAATCCAAGCGCACCGAGCGGTAACTCAGGCACTTGTCCGGTAAAAAAGCGCACCATCAGGCATGCCATGATGACACTCAGAAAAATCCCTTTAATCGAGATCATGCTGTAGCGAAATTGCGGGCGCATCTCTTCTATGACAAACAACACGCCCGCTAATGGCGCGTTAAAGGCGGCGGTTAAACCACCGGCGGCTCCGGCGGCCAGCAGAGTATTGCGGATCTCTGGATTTTTTCCCATCCGGAAAATATCGGCAATCATCTGTGCTACCGCGCCGCCCATCTGTACCGTTGGCCCTTCACGCCCGAGCACCATGCCTGAACCTAACGTGCCCAATCCGCCAAAAAACTTCACTGGCAATACCCGCCACCAGCGTACCGGACGCAGGCCATCCATTGCGCCCTCAATTTCTTGAATACCCGAACCAGCGGCTTCCGGCGCAAACCGGTTAACCAAATAGTAACCAAAGGCGGCAAGCCCAGCGGAAAGAATAAAAACACCAATCCAGACCAGAATGTCGTAATCGGCGATAGAGGCCAGTACATCAACACGCTCAAACTTCACCCAAGCAACAAAGTGGTTAAACGCCACCCCGACACCACCGGCACACAAGCCGACCAAGGCACACAGTATCAGTACAATTACCGGGGTTTTATCTTGTTCTAACAGGCGGCGAACCCGGCCTGTGTTTCCTTGCCTGACAGTGGGCTGTGCAGGTGTACCGTCAATCAAGCCACTCATAGAAAAAACAATCCTAATCTGGGAAATATAAAAATTGTAGTATGAATCGTAGCGTGATCTGCAACACAGATCGCTGCGCTAAATCATTTCGATTACTATATCTGCTTTGCTTTTCCACCCTGTTTTAGTCTATTTGTGTGCGTTTGGTGTTAACGCAATGGGATGAGAGCTCTTTACACTCCTTGCGTATGTGCCCTTTTTTTAGTGTCATTGCCTGAGCATAATGATCTTAGTGTAGTGACAGATATTCAGGAATTCCGTATGACCAAGTCAGAAACCTTATTTGCTCAGGCCCAAAAAACCATTCCCGGCGGCGTAAACTCACCGGTTCGTGCATTTAACGGCGTTGGCGGTAGCCCGCTGTTTGTTGAGCGTGCAGATGGCGCTTATCTGTTTGATGTAGAGGGCAAGCAGTACACCGACTACGTTGGCTCTTGGGGGCCGATGGTTCTGGGGCATAATCACCCAGCTATCCGCCACGCGGTTATCGACGCTGCCGAGCGCGGGTTGAGTTTTGGTGCGCCGACCGAAATGGAAGTCATCATGGCCGAGCGCGTGACGCAGCTAGTGCCTTCGATGGAGTTAATTCGGATGGTCAGCTCAGGTACAGAGGCTACCATGAGTGCGATCCGTTTAGCGCGCGGTTACACAAATCGTGACAAAATAATCAAGTTCGAGGGCTGCTATCACGGTCATGCTGACTCTCTGCTGGTGAAGGCTGGATCGGGCGCGCTGACGCTGGGCCAACCCAACTCACCAGGTGTTCCGGCTGATTTTGCTAAGCACACGCTGACCTGTACTTACAATGATTTGGCCTCGGTACAAATGGCATTCGAGCAGTTCCCGACGGAAATTGCCTGCATTATTATCGAGCCGGTAGCCGGTAATATGAACTGTATCCCGCCAGAAGAGGGCTTTTTACCAGGACTTCGCGCGCTGTGTGATAAGTTTGGCGCGCTGCTGATTATTGATGAGGTGATGACCGGTTTTCGGGTGGCATTAGGCGGTGCGCAAGCCTACTACGGTGTGACACCCGATATCACCTGTTTGGGTAAAATCATCGGTGGCGGTATGCCGGTCGGCGCATTTGGTGGCCGCCGTGATGTGATGGCGCATATCGCGCCAACCGGACCTGTGTATCAGGCCGGTACGCTGTCGGGCAACCCAATTGCCATGGCAGCCGGTTATGCCTGCTTAACTGAGTTGGCGAAAGCGGGTAATGAAGCGCGCCTGAACGCGCTGACTGTGCGTTTGGCTAAGGGCTTGTGTGCCGCGGCGCAGCGTCAGAATATCGGGGTGGTAGTCAATCAGGTTGGTGGTATGTTCGGTTTGTTCTTTACCGATGCTGAGCGTGTTACCTGTTATCAGGATGTGCTGGCCTGTGATGTAGAGCGCTTTAAGCACTTCTTCCACCTGATGCTGGATGAAGGCCAATATCTTGCGCCTTCTGCGTTTGAGGCCGGTTTTATGTCTCTGGCGCATTCAGAGGCTGACATTGATGAGACCATTGCAGCCGCAGAGCGCTGTTTTGCCAAACTGGGCCAATAACCACAGGCCAGATTAACACGGGTGTTTTCGTCAATATATTTCGTAAAGTAGAGGCATCCCGTAAATATAAAAAAGCCGCTGCCCTGCTCAGGGTGGCGGCTTTTTTGTCTTATTTTTTATCTTCTGGTTTGCCATTTATAGTCTGTACGAACAGAGCACTAAACACGTTTTTTTAATCCGCGTTTAACGCTATAAGCCAAGTACGTTCTGGATCCAGCTCCCCATCTGATCGATAGGATGAGCAGACTCTGACGGCGCAGGCTGGTACACCGGCTCTGGGCGGTAACAGAACTGCTCGGGATCACTGCTCCATACCGGCAATTTCTGTGCCGATCCACAATCAAATGCCCCACTCGGACTAACACCAACCCAAGCTATTCCCGGCGGCATTTTAATAACCAGCGGCATCGGCGGCAAATTTTCGAGATAACGACGATACAAAGTCAGTGCACCGTTAGCGCCGGTGAGTTTGGCCTCGCCGTTATCATCGCGCCCAACCCAGACGGTGACCACATTTTTGCCGTCAACCCCGACATACCAACTGTCGCGCAGCTCATTGGTGGTACCCGTTTTCCCTGCCAATCCGGCGTTAAAACGCGAGTTCAGTGAACGGGCAGTACCGCGAGCCACCACTTGCTGCATGCCGTACAACGCCAGATCCGCCGCCTGTGAAGGCACCACGGTTTGCGCCTCAGGCAGGCTTTCAAACAGTGGCTGACCATTTTCATCTTGCACGCTGCGCAGGGTGGATAACGGCACATGCTGACCGCCACTCGATAATGTTTGGTAAATCTGAGTAACTTCAACCGGCGTCAGGCTAATTGAGCCGAGTAACATGGCTGGCAGCTGCGGAATATACTGCTGATCAATGCCCATTTTGTGGATCATATTGCCGACAGTTTCAACCCCTATCGCCATGCCCAGATTGACGGTCGGTACGTTCAGCGAGTTGACCAGCGCATTTAATAGCGTCACTTGCCCGCGGTATTTGCGATCATAGTTTTTCGGCTGCCAGAGCTGGCCATTCGGCATCCGAATCGAGAGCGGGTTATCGGCCAGCTCAGTGTTCAGGCGATAGCGATCCGGCGACATCAGCGCGGTCATATAAATCGGCGGTTTAACCAGAGAGCCAATCGGCCGGCGGGCCTGTAGTGCGCGGTTGAAACCGGCATAACTGGTTTGTGCCCCGCCAATCAGAGCGCGGATCTCACCGCTGTAACGATCAACCACTACCATTGCCGTTTCAAGCTGCTTAAGATGATGCTGACTGAGCAGTGCCGGAATGCCAGCCTGAACCGCCTGCTCCGCCGCCTGTTGTACCGCCGGATCGAGCGTGGTAAAGATCCGCATACCGGCCAGATTCTCAACTTTTGCCCCCAAAGCCTGTCGCAGCTCTTGCCGCATCACCTGCATATAGGCGGGCTGGCTAGCAGTCACCTCTCCACGCGCCTGCACCCCGAGCGGGCGCGCGCTGAGCAGATCGTACAGCTCCTGATCGATCACCTGCTGATCTTGCATCACTTTTAAGATCACATTGCGGCGCTCTTTAGCCCGCTCAGGATAACGCCACGGATTGTAGTACGATGGGCCTTTTACCATACCGACCAACAGTGCCTGCTGATCGGTGGTCAACTCATTCACCGGACGGCCAAAATAGAACAAGCTGGCCAGCGCAAATCCGTGGATCTGATCGTTACCATTTTGCCCTAAATAGACTTCATTTAAGTAGGTTTCTAAAATCCGCTCTTTGCTGTAACGGTAATCAATCAGCACTGCCATATAAGCTTCGCGGATTTTCCGGATCAGTGAACGCTGGTTGCTCAGAAACAGATTTTTTGCAAGCTGCTGGGTAATGGTACTGCCGCCCTGCACCGTACGGCCGGCCAGCAGGTTGACCCATACCGCACGGCCAATCGCCAACGGGTTGACGCCATCATGGTTATAAAAATCACGATCTTCGGTCAACAGTAGGGTCTCAATCAGCAGATCGGGGAAACCTTCACGCGGAGTGAACAGCCGCTGCTCGTTATGCGGAGACTGCATCATGCTGATCAGTTTCGGATCAATACGCAGCATCTGCATCTGCTCGCCGTTATCCAGATCACGCATGCTGGTTAGCTGATCATTTTGAAAGCTCAGACGCAGCCGGATCTGCGGCTCAGGGCCATCGGGAAAATCAAACGGGCGGCGGAAGATATCGATGCTGCTTTTCCCCACCACCATATCGCCAGGGCGACGCAGCGCATTGACCGGACGATACTGCATACCCTGCAGCGCCTCGCTCATCATTTTCAGTGAGTATGGCTCACCCGGTTGCAGGGTGATAATGCGGCTATACACCGAGGCGGGCAGTTGCCAGACTTGCCCATCCATACGATTACGGATTTTACTGTCAAGATAGATACCCCAACCGGCCAGCGCGACCAGACCTATCAACCCGAGTTTCAAACTCAAACCGAACAGTCGGCGTTTCCATGAGCGCGAAGTAGCCATCAGCGCAAACTCCGCATCATCATCATGTTCTTCATCGTTGTTATCATTATTATCATTGTTGGTATCGTTACTATTACTGCTGCGATTAGTGCGCGAAATGCGCGGTTTTTCTGTTATGGCAGTTTCTGCTGCACGGTTTATTAGGGTGACACCGTTTAACGAAAGAGGCGGATCATTCCTCTCATTATCATCAGAGCGTGATGCCGATGTGCGTGCTGAGCGGCGCTCGCCGGTAGCCGAGTGCCGCCGTCCGATAGGTGTACGATCGTCATCCTTGTCGTCGTATTTCATTATCCCTGCCAGTATTTTTTGGTTTTACGCGTGGCATCGGTGTTTGCGGGATCATCCGGCCACACATGTTTCGGATAACGCCCTTTCATCTCTTTTTGCACATCTTTATATGCCCCCAGCCAGAAGGTACTCAGATCACGGGTGATCTGCAACGGTCGGCGAGCCGGTGAGAGCAACTCAAGCACCAGCGCCACCCGCCCTTCGGCAATGCGCGGTGAAGCTTGCTCACCAAACATCTCTTGTAAACGTACCGCCAGTACCGGATCTTCGCCTTGCGCATAACGAATGGGAATAGCCGATCCGGTCGGTACGGTATAGGTTACCGGTAATGCCTGATCCAGACGCTGGCGCAAAGACCAGTCGAGCAGATTACGCAGCGCCTGATGAAGATCAAGCTGTTTTAATCCGCGCACATCCTGCACCTGTGCCAGTGAAGGGGCTAACCACTGTTCAAGTTCAGCCAGCAACCCCTCATCCGAGGCATCCGGCCATGCCAGTTCAGGCAGCCACGCCGGTGCGCAGCGCAGCCGTTCGCGCAGTTGCACCGCCGCCTCACTCCATGGCAATACCGACAGCCCCTGATCACGGATCCAATCAAGCAGAGCTTGCTGCATCAATGCCGGTTCAGGTCGGCTCATCGGTTGTTCGCTGAGTGTCAGCGCGCCTATTTTGCGCCGCATGATCGCCCGCAGGCTGCCGCGTGCGGCATCCCACTCCAGCGCCATACGCTGATGTACCCGTTGCGGGTTCTGGCGTACCAGAGCCTCAATATCAATTTCACTGGCCAGTAAAATGCGTGCTTCCCGGCTATTGGCTCCGATAATCAGCGCAGGTGCGATAATCCAGCGCGCACCTTGCAGGGCGCTATCATCGGCCAAACGTGCGCCGTTGCCACCGGAAAGTTGAAAACGGCCATCGCTACCCCGATTTTGGCCGATCCGGTCAGGGTAGCCGGTGGCCAGCAGGTGTGCAGTGAGATTATCATCTACTACATTCTGCGCGGTATTTTGCGCCGAATCCGATACTGATTTTGCATCACCGGAAACACCCAAACGCTGCAACAGTTGTGCAGCACGCTGCCGCGCACGCGAATCAGGCTGTAAACGTTGTAGATCATCTCCACGCCGTGGCGGGTCTTCCAGCAAGGCAACACAAAGCGCGGCCTGCCGTGCCGCCGACGGGCTGTGTGCGACACCTTCCAACAGCATAGCGGCATGACGTGGATCGCAGCCCAATGCGGCCATCGCCCGCCCATACGTCGTCAATCGCTGTGTATCGGCATCAAGCGCACCGAGTTGCTCTAGTAGCTGCTTGGCTGCGCGCTGATTAGCAATCGGCGGAATATCGAGCAGTGAGAGTGTCTGGATGTCGTGGCACCCCCAGAGTAACAGGTCGAGCCAGACACTGCTCAGATCGCTGCGACAAATTTGGGCACTGGTCTGCTCTGGTGCTCGCTCGGCCTGCTCTTGGCTGTACAGCCGCACGCAAATGCCGGCCTCGGTTCGCCCTGCGCGTCCGGCGCGTTGGATCATCGATGAGCGGGAGATCCGCACGGTCTGTAATCGGGTGATCCCGCTGCGTGGATCAAAGCTGCTTTGCCGCTCGATCCCGCTGTCGATCACTAGCCGGATGCCCTCAATAGTCAGGCTAGTTTCGGCAATATTGGTGGCCAACACCACTTTACGTCGCCCTTTGGTTGCCGGTGCAACGGCCTGCCGCTGGGCAGACAAACTCAGTGCGCCATACAGCGGGCAGAGATCAGTATCGGCATCAAGGCGGCCCTGCAGGCGCTGGGCCACCCGCTCTATTTCGGCCATTCCCGGAAGAAATACCAGTACCGATCCGGCCGCCTGTGCCAGCACATTCAGGGTGGTATTGGCCACGGCCTCTTCGATACCCGTGTTCGCCGCAACTGTCTGGTAACGCACCTCAACCGGATAGCTGCGTCCGGCTGATTCAATAACGGGTGCATCGGGTAGCAGTTGTTGCAGGCGCTGATCATCGAGCGTGGCTGACATCACCAACA
The DNA here is from genome assembly GCF_056522795.1 of Plesiomonas sp. ISS29. Lineage (NCBI taxonomy): Bacteria > Pseudomonadati > Pseudomonadota > Gammaproteobacteria > Enterobacterales > Enterobacteriaceae > Plesiomonas > Plesiomonas sp. ISS29. Next base: position 1,074,565 of record NZ_JAWRZQ010000001.1, on the reverse strand, counting down.
GTTTCAGATCATCACGTAGCTCGCGCTGCACCTCAAGCGCCAGCGCCAGTGCCAAATCTGCCTGCAAACTGCGCTCATGAAACTCATCAAAAATGATCAGGCTAATGCCGTTCAATTCGGGATCTTGTTGCAGCCAGCGGGTCAGTACACCTTCAGTGACCACTTCTAGACGGGTATGGGCGCTGACCCGACTCTCGGCCCGCATACGGTAACCCACGGTGTGGCCGGTGGTTTCACCTAGATGTTGGCTTAATCTGTCGGCAATGCTGCGCGCGGCCAAGCGCCGCGGCTCAAGTAGGATAATTTTACCCGTCAGCCATGGCTGGCGCAGCAGCTCAACCGACAGCCACGTTGATTTTCCAGCTCCCGGCGGCGCTTTTAAGATAACCTGTGGTTGCTGCTGTAATGCCTGTAGCAGTGACGGGATCACCGCACAAATCGGCAGAGAGGTTTCAGACATGGCGATTTTCTGCTTCTTTTTTTATCAATAGTGTCGGGAAGTTTACCGCCTTGAAAAAGCGATATTTTCCGTATGACAATGGCCACGGTATTGTAGCAAAGTGCCGGCTGACTTGTACCGTGCGGTTGTTCTGTACTTCTATCCTGTACTTCTGTTCTGTTCTGTGCAGCATCGTTGTTGATATGACTTTTTACGCAGCCGTTTATCTCAGAAAAAAGTTGACGCTTAGTGCGTGAATGTTTGCCTATTTTTAAGCCGGTTATGGGCAGGATACAGAGCGATTAAGCTGTATTCCGGCCTATTCATCTTTTTTTTCATCTTCGTACATTTTTAAATATTCCGGTATTACTCTGTGCTGTTTTATATCCCTTGTCGGTTTTTTAGCCTCTTCTGTCTGCTGTTGCTCTCTTCCTTTATATAGGCCTGTTTGTTTTTCTAGCGGATAAATAGCGCGCAGAATAGTGCTCATCCCTAAGCAATATTTTGATTTTTAGCTCTTTTTTCTCTTGTATGGGGCCTTTTTCTTTATAAAAGCCACGCTGACCGCGCCATTTATCACAAGATTTCACCCGACAAAATCAGGCCAGAAGTCTGACAAAAAAAGTAAAAAACCGAACACTCTGGGTTGGAAGCATGAAACTCAACACATAAACATGATTTCAACGTAATGACCTGATGCATCAGCTCAACAGATAGGGTATGGTGTTGCGCCGCTGAAAAGCGGGGTAAATAACGTGATGGCGCGTGATCGGCCTAAGGCCAAGATCACGCATAAAGTATGCACTGCGTAGCGCTGAGTACCGAGGTAATATCAGCATACGCTGCTATAGTAAAAGGTGGCTTGTCACCTTACTGCAATATCAATGTGGATACTTTCCCGATGCCGTTTGTGTACACGAAGTAAGCACCGCCGTGTACCGATGTGCTCACGTTCAGGAATGTCAGCAGTATCGTTCGCCGCATCATGCCGGCGATGCGGGCATGGAGCGATAGCCTGTGCTGACATTCTAGTGGTTGTTTTGGGGTATCCTACTGCGGAACACGCACTGCTATCACAGAACTTATACTTTCGGTTTAACACGGCCTTTTTGTTACTAAAAGTCATGTTAATCCACCAACTAGGTGCTTAAAATGTCGCTATTTTGGGCGGAATAAGCAGGTAAAGTGCGCTTATCTTCACACCATAGGTGTGAAAAATTGCCAATCCTGTATCGTTCTGCTATTTATAGCGGCCTAATTTTACCCCCTAACGGGGGGTGGGTAGCGCGTATTTAGGAGAAGCAGCATGCCAGAAGGCCAAATCAGGAAATCGTCTCTGGGCATTCTTGCCATCGCAGAGGTTGAGCCTTATCAGCAAAAGCCGGGCGAGGAGTACATGAATGCAGCCCAGCTCGCGCATTTCAAAAAGATTCTTGAAGCATGGCGTAATCAGCTCAGGGTTGAGGTTGATCGCACTGTCACCCATATGCAGGATGAAGCGGCTAACTTCCCCGATCCGGTAGACCGTGCCGCGCAGGAAGAGGAGTTCAGTTTAGAACTTCGTAACCGTGACCGTGAACGTAAGCTGATTAAAAAGATCGAAAAAACCCTGCTGAAAATTGAAGAAGATGACTTCGGTTTCTGTGAGTCGTGTGGTGTTGAGATCGGTATTCGCCGTCTTGAAGCCCGCCCGACAGCCGATTTGTGTATCGACTGTAAAACACTGGCAGAAATCCGCGAAAAGCAGATGGCCGGCTAATCCCTCGGTTGAGCGCTGTTATAGGATAATGGCCTCACTGTAGGGAACAGTGCTGACAGCATAGTCAGACACCGATAAAAGGGAGCTTTGCTCCCTTTTATCTTTCCAAACTGCACAGATACCCTCTCCTTTTATTGCCCTCTTTATTATCCGTACAGATTTCTCCGCACAGAGAAAGACAAACCGTTATACTGCCCTGCATCATGAACGTTGATTAATCACCACAATAACCGGAATGAACACTCAACCCTATATTGGCCGCTTTGCTCCCTCACCTTCAGGGTCTCTGCATTTTGGCTCTTTAATTGCCGCTCTCGGCAGTTACTTACAGGCACGCAGCCAGCACGGTTTATGGAAGCTACGGATTGAAGATATTGATCCGCCACGCGAAGTAGCCGGTGCTTCGGCACAGATCCTTCGTACACTGGAAACCTATCATCTGTATTGGGATGGAGAGGTTTTATATCAATCTGATCGCCATGCGGTCTATGATGAAACGCTGCATCGCTTGCTAGCGCAGCACTCGGCTTACTATTGCCGCTGCACGCGCAAGCAGATCCAGCAGATGGGCGGGTTTTATAATGGCCACTGTCGCCAGCGCGCTTGTCTGGCTGAACACAGTGCTATTCGTTTTTGTCAGCAGCAACCGGTCTACCATTTTACCGATACGCTGCGCGGCCAGATTACCGTGCCCAACGCGCTGGCAGAGGAAGATTTTATTTTGTTCCGCCGTGATGGTTTGTACGCCTACAATCTGGCGGTGGTGCTTGATGATATTCATCAGGGCGTAACAGAGATTGTACGCGGAGCGGATTTAATTGAGCCTACCGTACGCCAAATAGCCTTGTATCAAGCGCTCGGCGCCTCTGTACCGCAGTTTCTCCACCTACCATTAGCGATGAATACCGATGGCAACAAGCTCTCAAAGCAAAACCATGCCACCCCGATTAACCGCGTGCAACCGATGCAAACATTGGCACGGGCACTGCGCTTTTTAGGGCAACCACTGCCGGATAACTGGCAAGATGCTACCGTTGATCAGCTATTAAGCTGGGCGGTTAGCCACTGGCGCGTGCAAAACATTCCACAGGAAAATACGTTATTACCGCAAGATGCCCTGTATAACAGCGTATAATAGCCACGCTACCTGCCAGCCCCGACAGCATAAGCATATTCTTACGCATACGAGAGCATTCTAAATTGGCGGGGGCTGCGCTATTATTAGCCACGATTTTTTGTCCGCATTCCGAATCACGGAGCTGAATATGCGGTTTTTCTGTATGCGTGTACTGCACACGATACAACTGTGAGGTGTACCATTTTTACACGAGTAGCCCATTTCTGCCGTAAAGTACTGGGTCAAACTGACACAGCAGCCCCTGCGGTTGAGGATTTAAAACTGACCATCATCCCCCGCGATCAACACGGGATCTCACGCCAAGGCATCAGTGAAAATGCGCTGAAGGTGCTCTATCGCCTGCACAAAGCGGGTTACGATGCCTATTTGGTTGGCGGCGGTGTGCGCGATCTTCTGCTTGGCAAACAGCCGAAAGATTTTGATGTCTCAACCAACGCAACTCCTGACCAAGTTCGTCGCCTGTTCCGAAACTGCCGACTGGTTGGCCGACGTTTCCGGCTAGCCCATGTGTTGTTTGGCGAAGAGGTGATTGAAGTGGCAACCTTCCGAGGCCATCACAGTCACGATGAAGACGACAGCCCAACAGACAACACCAAACCGGCGAATCAATCGGTACAATCTGACGGCGGCATGCTGCTGCGCGATAATGTCTACGGCAATATTGATGAAGATGCGCAGCGCCGTGACTTTACGGTCAACGGCCTGTATTACAACATTGCCGATTTCAGCATTCGTGACTATGCCAACGGCATGGAAGATCTGCACAACCGCGTGCTGCGCTTGATTGGTGATCCGGAAACCCGCTATCGTGAAGATCCGGTCAGAATGCTGCGGGCGATCCGCTTTGCCGTCAAACTCAACATGACACTGACCGCCGAAACCGCCGATCCGATCCCTGATCTGGCCTATCTGCTCAACAGCATTCCACAAGCACGCCTGTTTGAAGAGTCACTCAAACTGCTGCAAGCCGGTTACGGGTTTGAAACCTACAAACTGTTGCGCCAGTACAACCTGTTCCAGCAACTGTTCCCTGTTGTTTCGGCCGGTTTTACCGAGCACGAAGACAGCCCATTAGAGCACATGCTTGAGCGAGTACTGACCAGCACCGATGATCGTATCCATCAAGATAAGCGAGTCAATCCAGCCTTCTTGTTTGCAGCCATGTTGTGGTATCCGCTAGTTGAGCGGGCACAGGGTATCGCCCAAGAGAGCGGGCTGACTTACTATGATGCATTCATGGTGGCCATGAACGATATCTTAGATGAGCAGTGCCGTACGCTGGCCATTCCACGCCGCCTGACCACGCTGATCCGGGATATCTGGATGCTGCAACTGCGTCTGCCGCGCCGTCAGGGGAAAAAAGCCTTCCGCCTACTCGAACATCCGAAATTCCGGGCCGGTTTTGATCTGCTCGAGATGCGGGCCGCTTTTGAGGGGCGCGATCTAAAAGAGCTGGTACAGTGGTGGGCCGATTTTCAGCTCAGTAACGGTAACCAACGCGAAACCTTGATGCGTGATGTTGAACCAGAAACTGACAGCAGTGGCAAACCCAAGCGTCCGCGCCGTCCGCATTTTCGCCGTCGCCGTACTGGGCCGCGGAAACCGCAGGCATGATCCGCGTTTATATCGCGATAGGCAGTAACCTGATCGAGCCTGTAACGCAGGCTCGTGAGGCTATCGCCGCCCTGAAACAGCTTCCTAACAGCCGCTGGATCACCAGCTCAAGCCTCTACCGCAGCAAACCGATGGGGCCACAAGATCAGCCCGATTACATCAATGCGGTTGTCGCACTCGATACCCACTTATCGCCACTCGAATTGCTCGATGCAACCCAACACATCGAATTACAGCACGGGCGGCAACGGAAGGCTGAGCGCTGGGGGCCGCGCACACTGGATCTAGATATTCTGCTTTACGGCAACACCTGTATCGACCAACCGCGTTTAGTGGTGCCGCATTATGGTATGACCGTCCGCGAGTTTGTACTGTATCCGCTGGCCGAGATCGCCCCTGATCTAATCTTGCCAGACAGCACGCCACTTCAACACTATCTGCAACAGGTCGCACGTAATGATTTAATCTGCTGGCAGCCTGCATAGCACCGCGCCAGCCATTCCCGCAACATCACCACAAAAATAAGAGGCAGCATGAGTCAGATAACACTTACCCACCTGCGTAAATGGAAGCAAGAAGGGCGCAAGTTCGCTTCAATCACCGCTTATGATGCCAGCTTTGCCAAACTCTTCACCGAACAAGGTGTTCCGGTGATGTTAGTTGGTGACTCACTAGGCATGGTGCTGCAAGGGCACTCCGATACGCTGCCTGTCACCATTGATGATATTGCCTATCATACCCGCAGTGTTCGTCAGGGTGCGCCTGAGTGCCTGCTGCTGGGCGATATGCCCTTTATGAGCTACGCCACCCCCGAGCAAGCCTGTCTGAATGCCGCCAAGCTGATGCAGGCGGGCGCAAACATGGTCAAACTCGAAGGTGGCAATTGGTTAGTTGATACTATTCGCATGCTGACCGAGCGCGCTGTACCTGTCTGTGCCCACTTAGGCTTAACCCCGCAATCCGTACACCTCTTTGGCGGATATAAAGTGCAGGGGCGCGATGAGGATGGTGCAGAGCAGATTTTGCACGATGCCCTACTGCTGCAACAGGCCGGCGCACAAATGCTGGTGCTCGAATGTGTGCCTGAAGGGCTAGCCAGTGAAATTACCCGCCGCCTGACTATTCCGGTTATTGGTATCGGTGCGGGCGCGAATACTGACGGCCAAATTTTGGTGATGCATGATGCCCTCGGTATCTCCGCCAACTACATGCCAAAGTTTTCGAAAAACTATCTGGCCACCACCGGCGATATCCGCCAAGCCATCAGCCAGTATGTAGCAGAAGTGGAACAAGGTACGTTCCCGGCAGAAGAGCACACTTTTCGCTGATATGTGCGTACATTCTATGTGCGTACATGCGCGGGTAAATGTATCAATCGATACACCAATAAAAAATACCCGTGAATATGCTGAGTAATCTGTAGATCAGTGCATTTACTGATCGGGTTCACAACAGAAAAAACCAGAACAAAAGAACAAAAGAACAAAAGAACAAAATCAGGCAAATTAAGGATAATGCGCATGTTAATCATTGAAACGACCACCGTGCTGCGCCGTGAAATTCGCCGCTTAAAAGCCGAAGGGAAACGGATCGCATTTGTACCGACAATGGGCAATTTACACCCCGGCCATCTCACCCTGATGCATGAAGCTCAGCGCCGTGCCGATGTGGTTATCGCCAGTATTTTTGTCAACCCGCTGCAATTTGATAATGCCAGTGATCTGGCACACTACCCGCGCACACTAGAACAAGACTGCGCCCATCTGCAAGCCGCCAGTGTCTATGCGGTGTTCACCCCGACTGCCGACATTATCTACCCCAATGGGCTAGATAATCAGGCGATTGTTGATGTTCCCGCTATCTCAAATATTCTTGAAGGTGAGTGCCGACCGGGCCATTTTCGCGGAGTCGCTACCGTAGTCAGTAAGCTGTTTAATCTGGTACAGCCGGATATCGCCTGTTTTGGCCAAAAAGACTATCAGCAGCTCGCGCTGATCCGCCAGTTAGTCCAAGATTTGGCTTTTGATCTTGAGATTGTTGCTGTTCCCACCGTACGCGCCGAAGACGGTCTAGCACTGAGTTCACGCAACGGCCATCTAACGGCAACAGAGCGGGCTAGCGCACCAACGCTGGCCAAAGTGATGCAGCTGATGGCTCAAGAGTTGCAACATGCTCCTACCGAAAGTGAAGCGATCATCGCGCGTGGCTCGGCAGCACTAACACAGGCTGGCTTTATCCCTGATAAGCTGTTTATCTGCGATGCCAACAGCCTGCAACCGCTGCATAATGGCAGCCAGCAGGCGGTATTACTGATGGCTGCATGGCTGGGAAAAACGCGTTTAATTGATAATACGGTAGTAGACATTACCCGCTGATTCATGAATATTATGCGTAGTGAAAACGGGTACGGATGCCCCTTATGGGCCTGACCTATATTGAACTCGGTTTGCTGTACAAAGGATTGAAGTTTATGCAACGTACTATGCTCAGAGGTAAGCTACACCGCGTGACAGTAACGCAGGCAGATCTGCACTACGAAGGGTCGTGTGCCATCGATCAGGATTTTCTAGATGCTTCCGGCATTTTGGAATATGAGGCGATTGATATTTACAATGTGACCAACGGTGAGCGTTTCTCGACCTATGCGATTGCCGCCGAAGCGGGTTCAAAAATTATTTCAGTCAACGGTGCTGCGGCACATAAAGCCAGCGCGGGCGATCTGCTGATTATCTGCGCTTATGTGCAAATTGACGATGCAAAGGCACGTCAACATAAACCGATGCTAGCCTATTTTGATAGGGAAAATAATCTGCAGCGTAAAGCCAGCGCTATTCCGGTACAGATGGCATAAAAGTAGCATTGCTATCTATTTTATGAATAACCACAGCGCCTAACTTGACTGAAATCACACTCAACCTACATCACTAGGTATAAAGGGATTGTCATTAGACTATCCCTTTAGCATTACTTACGTCTAAAGCTAAATACCTAAATACCTAAAAAACTTCAGCATATTTTTACATCTTCGCCTTATCGCTATCAGGCTCTATATTATTTTATAATCTGCGCCAGTTCCGTAATAAAAACCATTCCAAAAAATGGAATGTTGATTTCATTTTTTATGTTTGCTAATAATGTTTACTCTAATGCAAAATAGCTTTTCAGCCACACTGCAACACTCTTTATCAAACCAAAATTAACACAGTTTGAACTGAATAAGTTTAAACTGTAGATAATTTATTTTAGTCATCTTTAACCCCTACTCATCAGAGAAAATTAGAGACCTAAAGCACCATGAACGCACAAATCCCTTCCCAGAAAACGCGCTTAATCATGATATTAATTGCGATTATCGGATTATTAACCGTAAATCATATTAATAACCAGCCAGAGTTAAAAGAATTATCGAGTAGCCACTATCCCACTAACTTTAAAAATCAACCCAAAAACAGAGATTTCAAAACAGATTATGACTGTAAAAATGAACAAAAAACTCAACGTAGTAAAATTCATGACACCTGCCAATTAAATAGCAGTGAAAAAGAAAAAACTAACAATCAGTATTATCAGTTAAATGGAAAACCACTAATAATACATTCAAAACAACAAAATGATTTTAGTGCGTATGCATAAAAACCTTAGCTACAAAAATCAATATAGAGATAAAAAATACAATCAAAAAAACAAACCAAACTAAACTAGAAGTAGAGATGAGTTATCAATGAAAGGAGAAAATATATCAAGGAAAAGTGCTACCATTAACGCCTTATCATTTTTAACAGCCATACTTTACTTTGATAATCAAGCTTCATTTATTAGCGAGCTACCACACCAAGCTACTTTTTATGCATTAATTGCACTTTTGTGCTTGCTAATATACAAATGGTCAATAAATGAAACCATAAGAGTAAGCCGAGAAAAAAGTCTTTTGATAACAACCATCATCAAAGGTTTCATATATGGTTTATTGATCTTGCCAATAATAAATACCCTGAGATTTCTCTTGAATATCAATCAAGATAAAACCGATATCAATTATATCTTTTCACTTGAGGTATTACATGCCAGTTGTATGCTAGGGTTGATCTCATTATTTGTTTTTTTGTACATGACAGCTATTATTCGTTTATTTTCAATGGAAAATAATCGCAAGAAAATAAAAAAAAGAAACATATTCATTAAAAGATAACCAACCATTTAAAGATAACTAACGCCAACTGTAACACGGATAGGTTCAGCTAAACTCAAACCATCTAGTTGACATTCAGGTGTACCCTACCTAAAGGATACTTCGCTAGTTGATCTATTTTTTCATATCCATCACGTTGAATTTAAAATAAAAATGCCATTGTCACTTACGCTGACAATGGCATTTTTGCTTTTATCCCACCCCAGTTTTTATTTTGTTTTGTTGGCTATGGGGTTTTGTTAGCTACAAGCCTTCATTGGCCACTCACCTAGGTGCGCAAACCAATACCGCGTGAGATCAGATACCAGGCATAACCGTATAAGCCAACCACAAACAGTGCTAATACTCCAAAGGTCATCGGCAAACCGACATCTGAAATACCCAGAAAGCCCTCACGAAAACCACTGATCATATACACTATTGGGTTTAAGCGAGACACACTCTGCCAAAATGGCGGTAGCAGAGTCAGTGAGTAGAACACGCCACCTAAATAGGTCAGCGGTGTCAGCACAAAGGTGGGAATAATGCTGATATCATCAAAGGTACGCGCATAAACTGCGTTAATCAGGCCACCCAAGGCAAACACTACCGAGGTCATCAGTACAGTTGCTGCCACGACCCACCAGTGTTGTACCTCTATTTGTACAAAAAACAGTGAAATGATAGTCACCAGAATACCAACACACAAACCACGTGCTACCCCGCCACCAATGTAGCCAAGAATGATCACGTGCGTCGGAACAGGAGCAACCAGCAGCTCTTCGACATTTCGCTGGAATTTTGAGCTGAAAAATGAGGCGGCCACGTTCGAATAAGAGTTGGTGATAACCGACATCATGATAAGCCCCGGCACAATAAACTGCATATAGCTAAAGCCGTGCATATCACCAATACGCGAACCAATCAGGGTGCCAAAAATCACAAAATAGAGTGACATGGTGATCACCGGCGGCACCAGTGTTTGTACCCAAATTCGCATAAAACGGGTGATCTCTTTGATCCAGATACTTTGCAGTGCCACCCAATATAAACGCATCATGCTTGCAGTTCCTTTTGATCGCCTTTTACTAATGTGACAAACAGCTCTTCCAGCCGATTGGCTTTGTTACGCATGCTTAAAACCTGAATGCCCTGCTGACTCAGCTGGCTAAATACGCCGTTTAACCCCTGTTCACGCGCTACAATAACCTCGATAGTATTGGTATCAGTAATCTTGATTTGATAGCCGTTCAGTTTGGGTAATGGGCTGTGCGGGGCAAGATCTAAGATAAAGGTTTCGTTTTCAAGCTGGCCGAGCAAATTTTTCATTGAGGTATTTTCAATCAGCTCACCGCCCTGAATGATGCCGATATTGCGGCACAACATTTCGGCCTCTTCCAGATAGTGGGTAGTCAGAATGATGGTCGTTCCTTGTGCATTGAGCTCTTTAAGAAAGCCCCACATTGAACGGCGTAGTTCAATATCAACACCCGCCGTAGGCTCATCGAGGATCAACAGCTTAGGTTCGTGCATTAACGCACGGGCAATCATTAAACGGCGTTTCATACCACCAGAGAGCATGCGGGCACGCGAATCGCGTTTTTCCCATAAATCGAGCTGTTTGAGATACTTTTCGGCACGGATCAGTGCATCATGGCGAGTAATACCGTAATAACCGGCCTGATTCACCACAATTTGCAGCACGGTTTCAAACGGGTTGAAGTTAAACTCTTGCGGCACCAGCCCTTGCTGGCGTTTCACATTCACCAAATCAGTATCGAGATCATGGCCAAAGACCTTCACACTGCCGGCAGTTTTATTCACTAACGAGGTAATAATACCAATGGTGGTTGATTTGCCCGCACCGTTTGGCCCGAGCAGTGCATAAAAATCACCGGCCTCAACGGTCAGATCAATGCCGCGCAGTGCCTGCACGCCGTTAGCATATCGTTTTGTTAACCCTTTAATTTCCAGCGCATGCATAGGCTATTTACTCCTGATTTGATCCTAATTGCAGTTTGATGCTTTACCATAAAAGTTACTGTTTGTATTTTTCAGTTGGTCTTTTATATTAAGCGAATCTAATTATACTCATGCCACACTGACTTAACAGGGATGCCACGGATGCACAACATTGAACGACTACTTCAAAACAACCAGATCTGGTCTGAAAATATCAGCCACGAAGATCCCTCGTACTTTGAGCGTTTAGCCCAGACACAAAAACCGCGCTATCTGTGGATTGGCTGCTCTGACAGCCGCGTTCCAGCAGAACGCCTGACCGGTATGGCGCCAGGTGAGTTGTTTGTGCACCGAAATGTGGCCAACTTGGTGATCCACACTGATCTGAACTGTCTGTCTGTTGTGCAGTATGCCGTTGATGTGCTGCAAGTTGAACACATCATTATTTGTGGGCATTACAGCTGTGGTGGGGTGCAGGCGGCAATTGATAATCCGGAACTGGGGCTTATCAACAACTGGCTGCTGCATATTCGTGATATTTGGTACAAACATAGCCACCTGCTGGGTAAAATTCCCCATGAAGAGCGTGCCGATATTCTCAGTGAGCTCAATGTTATTGAACAAGTGTATAACTTAGGCAACTCTACGGTTATCCAGTCAGCATGGAAGCGCGGACAGGAAGTCATGGTGCATGGCTGGGTATACGGTATGCAAGACGGCAAGCTGCGCGATCTGAAAGTCGGCGCAACCAGCCGTGAAACGCTTGAGATGAACTATCGCAGTGCGATGTCAACGCTTATCCAACAGCATCAACAACTCGCACCGCGCGAAGCGTAATTACGCTACCGGTACAACTTTACCTACGTAAGGCAGGTTGCGGTATTTTTGAGCATAATCAATACCGTAACCTACAACAAACTCATCAGGAATCGTAAAACCTACCCACTCAACCGGCACTTCCACTTCACGGCGCTCAGGCTTATCAAGCAGAGTACAAATCGCCAGTGATTTTGGGTTACGCAGGCTCAAAATCTCGCGAACTTTGCTTAAGGTGTACCCAGTGTCAATGATATCTTCTACAATCAACACATCTTTGCCATTAATATCATCATCCAGATCTTTTAGGATGCGAACATCACGGTTGCTGTTCATGCTATTGCCATAGCTTGAGGCAGTCATGAAATCCACCTCTTGTGGCAGGTCAATCTCGCGCGCAAGATCAGCCATAAACATGAATGAACCACGCAATAGGCCGACCAGTACCAGATCCTGACTGTTGCTGTATTGTGCGGTAATTTGCGCACCCAGCTCAGCAATCCGGTTTCTTACAGCCTGTTCAGTAATCAAAACTTCAACGGTATGTTCCATACTTCTCACGTTTTCTGGCGGGAATTGAAGGTAAAGTTTACCACAAGCTGCCGTGTGTTCGGTATCCGCAATCTACGCCGCGGTTATGCAGATAAACACACTTTTAATGTGCCATTCGCGCGATTTCAATCAGCCTCAGCGGTCAATTCAGTCAGCGGCAAATTTAATCTGCGGCAAACAGTACCGGTTGCTCACTCTCCACCGATAAAGTCACCCGCTGCCCCGGCATTAAGTGCGTAGTAGAGTTGATAATCAGGCACACCCCTGCCAGCTCAACATGGTAACAACTCATGCTGCCGAGAAATTGCCGCTCAACCACTTGGGCAAGGCCATTATGATCTGCCCGTAATGTCATCTGCTGCGGGCGCAATAGCCAGTCAACTTGGCTCTCCAACGCAAACGGTAGCGGCTGCGGGAACGAAAACGTGCCGATAACAGTCTCCACACGTTGTTTGTCGAGCACGCGGGCGCTCAGGTAATTGGCGGTGCCGAGAAAATCGGCCACAAAACGGCTGCATGGCTGGTGATACAGCTGTGAAGGCTCACCAATTTGTGCAATGACACCATCATTCATCACTGCCATGCGATCAGAAAACGCAAATGCCTCTTCTTTGCTATGGGTAACAAAAATGGCTGCCACACCGCGTGCTTTGAGGATCTGCCGAATCTCTTGGATCATTGCAAAGCGCACTTGGGTATCAATGTTGGAAAACGGCTCATCAAGTAACAACAATGCCGGATCACAAGCCAGTGCACGCGCAATGGCCACACGCTGCTGCTGCCCACCAGAGAGTTCATGTGGGAAGCGATCATCAAGCCCGTCAAGGCGCACCAGAGAGAGCATCTCTTGCACCGTGGCATCGCTCTGGCTGCGTGGCTGGCCGTGTAGCCCAAAAGCCACATTCTGAGCCACAGTCAGGTGCGGAAACAGCGCATAATCCTGAAAAATCATGCCGATATTGCGCTTCTCAGGCGCTAAATTCAGCCCCTTATTGCTCACTGATTGCTGACCAATCACGATTTCGCCATCACTCAGCGGCAACAAGCCTGCCACCGCTTTGAGCAGGGTGGTTTTACCGCATCCGCTTGAACCAAGAAGACACAGGATCTCTTTTTCCATCACATCCAGAGAGAGATTTTCCAGTACCGCTCTTCCCTGATAACGGCACGTCAGGTTGGTAACAGATAATGCATACATATCAGGATTTCCGCTGTAACGAGAGGTTAAGCCAGATCACGGGCAACAACCCCACCAGCACTAAAACCAGAGCCGGCAGTGCCGCCAGCTCAAGTTGCTCATCAGAGGTAAACGTAAACACATGGGTAGCCAGCGTATCAAAGTTGAACGGGCGCAGCAGCAGTGAGGCGTTTAGCTCTTTCATGCTTTCGATAAACACCATCATGCCCGCAGTCAATAAACCGCGTCGCAACAGCGGCAGATGTACCCGCCGCAGCATCGCCAGTGGTTTACAGCCCATAGTACGGCTGGCCATATCCAGCGAAGGGGATATTTTACCCAAGCTGCTCTCAATCCCCCCGACTGCCATGGCCGAAAACCGGACGCTGTAGGCAAACACCAGTGCCAGCAATGAGCCACTGAAAATCAACCCCGGCATCGGTAAGCCAGCCCATTTAGCCATGCCATTTAGCCCGTGATCAGCGGCCGTCAGCGGGATCAGCAAACCGATAGCCAACACCGTACCCGGTACGGCATACCCGAGTGATGCCATACGCATCGGCACGGCGCTGCGCGGTGTTTGGCTTAAACGGCGATAAAAATTGAGCAGCAGCGCCAGCAACAGCGTCACGCCGGCGGCCAGTAGCGAAACAAGCAGGCTATTGCCGCTGTAGATCAGAAATTCACTGGTCCATGATTCGCTAAAATAGTGCGTAACCCAGTAGAGTAATTTGCCAACCGGTAAACCAAATGCCAGCAGTAACAAACCCCAGCAGTAGGTTTGTGCGGCCAGTGATCGCCAGCCGGTTAAGCGTGTCAGCTCATGGGCTTCACGCCCCATTCCCTTTTGATACACCTGCTGCCGACGGCGGCTGTAACGCTCAATGCTGACCAGAAAGAATACCGCCAGCAACATCAGTGAAGCCAAACGAGAGGCCGAACTGAGATCGCCATACCCCAGCCACGTGTCATACACTGCCGTGGTTAATGTCGGCACAGCAAAGTAGGCCACCGTACCAAAATCACCGAGCGTTTCCATCGCAACCAGTGATGCACCCACCGCAATCGCAGGGCGTGCCAACGGCAGGCAAACCCGCCATAACACCTGCCACGGCGAGGCTCGCAACAGGCGTGCCGATTGCAGCAATGAAGAGGATTGTTCCATCAGTGCCGTACGGGCCATCAAATAAATATAGGGATACAGCACAAACGCGAGGATAACGCACGCCCCGCCGAGTGTACGGATCGGCGGAAACCAGTAATCCTGCATGCTCTGCCAACCAAACAGCGCACGCAGCGTAGATTGTACTGGGCCGGCAAAATCCAGAAAATCGGTATACAGGTATGCCACCAAATACCCCGGCAGCGCCAGCGGCAGACAGAGCGCCCACTGCAACACTTTTTGACCGGGAAAACGGTACATCGCCATCAGCCATGCAGCGGGTAAACCAAACAGCAGACTAAGGGCAACAGTGCCCAACACCAGCAAAACGGAGTTACTCAAATACACCGTCAGCACGCTGTTCCACAAATGGCTAAAAACATCACCCGGATCACTCAGGCTGGCTTCATAAAAAATCGCCCCAATTGGCATCACCAGCAGCAAACCTGCTATCCAGCTACTGAGTTTCCAACCAAGGTTAACCTGTCTGATCATGGTAAAACTTCATCACTTATTCAATGGGGGCAACATACCACACCCTGATTGCCAGTTGGCTGTAACCAGAAGAAAAGTGTGCGCCCGGCATCAGGTTCAATATGCCGCTTATCTTATATAAAGAAAGCAAAAAGGAGGACGACTGTATAAGCACAGTCTAATCCCCCCTGAGAACAGCAAATAATGGTAACTGCCAGCGCAGTTACCTAACAGCATAATTACAGATCAAACTGCACTTCATCAATCAGTTTTAAAGCCTGATTGTAGTTATTGGCAATGGTTTCCAATGGCAGAGTATCGGCTTTAAATGTACCCCATGATGCCACCAGCTCTGACGGCTTAACGTCAGCTTTTACCGGATATTCAAAGTTGGTTTCCGCATACATATGCTGTGCAGTATCACCACTGAGGAATTCCATCAGTTTTACGGCGTTCTCTTTGTTCGGTGCAAACTTGGTCAATACCGCGCCGCTGATATTGACGTGCGTACCGTCAGTTTGCTGGTTCGGGAAGTTGATTACCGCCGCTTCAGCCCATGCGTGCTGTTTTGGATCTTCGAGCATTTTGCCCAGATAGTAGCTGTTGCCGAGCGCCAGATCACAAACACCCTCTTTGATCGCTTTGACTTGATCACGATCGCCGCCCTGCGGTTTTTGCGCCAGATTCGCTTTCACGCCTTCCAGCCATGCACGGGTTTTCTCAACGCCTTGATGTGCGATCATAGAGGCAACCAGTGATACGTTGTAAGAGTTCTTGCCTGAGCGAACGCACACTTTACCTTTGTATTTAGGATCGGCCAGATCAGCGTAGTTAAAGCTTATTGGCAATGCACCCATACGATCTTTAGAAGAGTAAATCGCGCGGGCACGCAGTGTCAGGGCAAACCAACGACCTTCTGAATCACGATATTGCGCCGGGATATTCTTCTCAAGAATCGGGTCTTTGAGCGGTTGTGCGAGGCCGGCATTCACCACTTCCATCACACGGCTGATATCAACAGTTAGCACCACATCAGCCGGGCTCAGTTCACCTTCACGCTTTAAACGCTCAACCAGCCCCTTCTCGGCATACACCATATTGACTTTAACACCGGTCTCTTTGGTGAACTCTTTTAGCATAGGTTCTATCAGATATGGCTGACGATAAGAGTAAACATTGACTTCATTGCTTGCCGCAAATGCCGAGGCTGAAATCACGCTTGCTGCCAGCAGTGTCAGAGTACCGAGTGTACGTTTCATTAAATTCCATCCCTAAATAAAGGCCAGCCTCGCACCACAAAATCGGGTACTACGCCATGCGACAAGATAACACGAGTGATAACTACTCTCATTACGATTGATTATACGGATCTGAATTTAAGTGTCATCTGATTTATATCTTTAGGTATAAAAAAAACACTCGGTCTGCACCGAGTGTTTTATCCGTAACATAATTGGCTAAAACAGCCGTTATTTACCGACGGTAAACGACAGCATCATACCGCTGTCTTCATGCTCAAGCAGATGACAATGCGCCATATAAGGGTGGTCAGCACTGGCCGGATGATTGAACTGCACCAACACTTCACTCACTCCGCCCTCAACATTGACGATATCTTTCCAGCCCTGACGATGCGCGGCCGGTGGCTGACCATTCTCTTTGAGGATCCTAAAACGGCAGCCGTGAATGTGGAACGGATGCATCATCATGTCGCCTTCACCCGAGATGATCCAGCGCTGATACTGCCCCTGCAGCACATGGAAAGCCGGAGTACTCATCGAGAATACTTGCCCGTTAATCCGGTTAGCATTCATCAGATCAAGTGGCTGATCCGCCGCGGCTTTGGCTGTTGGGGCGGTATTTTCGTGTGACATGCCTTCGTGTGACATGCTCTTTTTTGGCATGCTCTCTTTCGGCATCTCATTTTTTGGCATCGCATGCATACTGTGATCCATGCCAGCCATACTGTCGTCGGCCTTGCTATCTACGGAAGCCTTGGTTGTTGAGTGCCCCATACTGGCATGATCCATGCCTGTTGTGGCCGCTTTTGCGCTGTCTGGTGGCGACATATGCTGCATCATCATCGAGTGATCCATATTGCCCATCGCGGCCATACCGTAGCGATCCATTAAGGCTTGCATACCCTCGCGATCAAGGCGCGGATCCATACTCAGGTGCAGTTTTTGTACTGGGAATTTTTGCCACGCTGGTAAAGAGGCCAGCGTACCGAGTGCCGACGGTAAGGTGGTAACGCCGGTTTTATCATTTGGGCGAATTTGCAACAGCGGAAGCGGCTTATCAAAGGGTGCTAAGCCCATCCCCATCTGCCCGACCGGTAATGAGATCAGATCAAACGGTTTACCGTCAGCGGTAAACACCAAAACTTCAAAACGCTCTCCGGGTAGCATAGTCAGCTGTTTGAGTGCTACCGGTGCGGCCAAAAAACCGCCATCGCTGGCGATCACCTGCATATCACGCTCATCGCTACAGGCCAGCAGCATACTGCGGGCATTCGCCCCGTTCAGCAGGCGCAAGCGCACCCAACCACGCGGTGCAGCGTGCTGCGGGTAAACCACACCGTTAGTCAGCATAATGTCGCCAAACCAGCCGACTGCGGCAGTCATCACATCCAGCTGATAATCAATTTCACCGCGTGCATTTAAGCGGCGGTCTTGCAAAATAACCGGAATATCATCAACGCCCCATGTTTTAGGCAGATCAAGGCGGCGGCTTTGCTCATCTTCAATCAGCAGTAAACCTGCCAACCCCATAGCAACATGGCGGCCGGTAACGTGGTGCGGATGCGGGTGAAACCAGCAGGTAGCAGCCGGTTGAGTGATATCAAGCTGCGCAGTCCAGCTATCCCCAGAGCGGATCATCCGGTGCGGGCCACCATCTTGATCACCTGAGATTTCAAGGCCATGCCAGTGGATGGTGGTACTTTCTGGTAGGTTATTGGTTACTTGTAACGCGGTACGTTGGCCTTGCTGTAATTTTACCGCCGGCCCTAAAAAACCACCGTTAATACCCCATGTTGGCGTCGCCATACCTGCGCGCCAATACATGCTGCCGGTTTGTAAATTCAATTTTACTGTGCCGCTCTCGTCTGCTTCCAGCAACGGCGGGATAGGCAAAGGGGTACTCAATGAGGTAGATAGAGCGCCCCATACACTGCTAGACCAACCGGTCGCGATACCCAAGGCGGAGGTTAATTTAATAAAGTCTCTGCGTTGCATTCTGCTGTCCATGACTGATGAAATATTAATCAGAGATTAATCCCTCCCCTTACAGGAAGGTCAAGTTATTTTCACACTGCAATCACGCATGGGAATAATATGCAACACATTGTATTTATTAGTTTATTAGATGATAAATACAATGAAATCAGAGGTAAGCCACGGCCTCTTTATTCGACTATTTGGCGTATCGTTTACTGACGCTACATTTCACTAAAATATCTCACTCTTCTGTGCAAAAAGAGCAAATTTAGTTTCTTTCGGTTAGAAATTGTTGATAGGCCAGCAGTGCCTGTTCAAAATCCTCTAATCCGCACAAACTCAGGCTCTCTTCATCATAATATTGCATATCATCTTCAAGCTGATCGCTCTCAAAACTCATGATATTGGCACGCACCATCACCTCTTCACCATCCATCAGCAGGCTAAACTCACGCCCAGTGTGTTGCCATTGCCGCTCTGAACCGCGTACGCTATCAATCGCCGACAAAATATCGGCCAGCAGCGGCAGATTTCCGGCAATTTCATCATTAATCCAGCAGGCCAGAGCCTCATGCCCCATCGAAAACTGAGCTTTTACAGCCCCCATTAGGTCACGGCGAAATTCGTAATCCATTGGTATCCCCTTTAATTCTTGCTGATATGGCCATGCAAACCACATGGCATACGGTCAAACACTACTGTAAGAGTATATCGTATCGTAATCACACGCGCCTACAGCACAGTTTCCCAGACACCGGCCAACGAAAAATGCCACCAAACAGGCAAAAAAAAAGCGGGAAGTTTCCTCCCCGCTGAGTATGTTAAGTACACATCGCGCTAGCGTTACAATGCCACTTGGAAAATCACGTTATCGGCTTTTTGTGTGTAATCAGATAATTGATTAAAGTTCAGATAACGGTAAGTGTCTGCTGCTGTCAGATCAATTTCTTGCATCGCGGCCAGATATTCACTGACATCCGGTAAGCGCCCGAGTACCGCTGACAACGCGGCTAACTCCGCAGAGGCCAGATAGACGTTAGCGCCTGTACCTAAGCGGTTCGGGAAGTTACGAGTAGAGGTAGAAACGACAGTTGCACCATCATGTACCCGCGCCTGATTTCCCATGCACAGTGAGCAACCTGGGATCTCAATGCGTGCACCGGAACGGCCATACACACCGTAGTACCCCTCTTCGGTTAACTGAGCGGCATCCATTTTGGTTGGCGGTGCTATCCACAAACGGGTCGGGATCTGGCCTTTGAATTTATCCAGCATTTTACCCGCCGCGCGGAAGTGGCCAATGTTGGTCATGCATGAACCGATAAAGACTTCGTCAATTTTTCCACCAGCAACATCGGAAAGCAGACGTGCATCATCGGGATCATTCGGCGCACACAAGATTGGTTCACAAATCTTGTTCAAGTCGATTTCGATAATTGCACTGTACTGAGCATCGGCATCAGCGCGCATCAGTTGCGGATCAGCCAGCCAGCTCTGCATCCCCAAAATACGGCGCTCTAAGGTGCGGCGATCACCATAACCTTCGGCAATCATCCACTTGAGCAGCACGATGTTGGAGTTCAGGTACTCAATAATCGGCTCTTTATCGAGCTGGATGGTACAACCGGCTGCAGATCGTTCAGCCGAGGCATCAGCCAGTTCAAAAGCTTGTTCCACTTTCAGTTGCGACAGCCCTTCAATCTCTAAAATCCGGCCAGAGAAGATGTTCTTTTTGCCTTTTTTCTCAACTGTCAGCAAACCCTGCTCAATGGCGTAGTAAGGAATAGCATGCACCAGATCACGCAGAGTGATACCCGGTTGCATTTCGCCGGAAAAACGCACCAATACCGATTCCGGCATATCCAGTGGCATCACGCCGGTGGCGGCGGCAAAAGCCACCAGCCCTGAACCTGCGGGGAATGAGATGCCAATCGGGAAACGGGTGTGCGAATCACCACCGGTACCGACAGTATCGGGCAGCAGCATGCGGTTTAGCCAAGAGTGAATAACGCCATCCCCCGGACGCAGGGCCACGCCGCCACGATTCATAATAAAATCAGGCAGAGTATGGTGCGTCTGCACGTCAACCGGTTTTGGATAGGCGGCAGTATGGCAGAATGACTGCATGGTCAAATCAGCCGAGAAGCCCAGACAAGCAAGGTCTTTAAGCTCGTCACGCGTCATCGGGCCGGTGGTATCTTGTGAACCGACGGTGGTCATCTTCGGCTCACAGTATGTTCCTGGGCGCACGCCTTTCACGCCGCAGGCTTTACCGACCATTTTTTGCGCTAAGGTGTAGCCTTTACCGGTATCTGCAACGGCTTGTGGCAGGCGGAACACCGTACTGACTGGCAGCCCCAGTGATTCGCGGGCTTTACTGGTTAAACCACGGCCAATAATCAGCGGGATACGCCCACCGGCACGCACTTCATCCAGCAACACATCGGTTTTCAAGCTAAAACGGGCAACAACCTGCTGATTATTGTGCAGGCGCACTTCCCCTTGATACGGGTAAATGTCTATCACATCACCCATTTTGAGTTGGCTGACATCCACCTCAATGGGCAGCGCGCCGGCATCTTCCATGGTGTTAAAGAAAATCGGTGCAATATTGCTACCTAAAACGACACCACCGGCACGTTTGTTTGGCACATGCGGGATGTCATCCCCCATAAACCACAACACCGAGTTGGTGGCCGATTTACGCGAAGAACCAGTACCGACCACATCACCCACATAGGCCAGCGGAAAACCTTGTTGCTTGAGCGCATCAAGCTGTTTAATCGGGCCAACCGTGCCCGGTTGATCAGGGTCAATGCCCTCGCGCGGGTTTTTCAGCATGGCCAGTGCATGCAGCGGAATATCAGGGCGCGACCACGCATCAGGGGCAGGCGAGAGATCATCGGTGTTAGTTTCACCGGTGACTTTAAAAACGGTCACCGTAATTTTCTCGGCCACCGGCGCGCGCGATAAAAACCACTCGGCCTCAGCCCATGACTGAACTACCTGCTGTGCGTACGGGTTGCCATTACGGGCTTTATCTTCCACATCGTAGAAGTTATCAAACATCAGCAGAGTTTGTGACAAGGCATTGGCGGCAATTGGGGCTAACTCTGGGCTATCTAGCAGGTCAATCAGCGGCTGGATATTGTAACCGCCCTGCATGGTGCCGAGCAGCTCGGTGGCATACGCCGGAGAAACTATCGGAGAGTGAACCTCTTGCTTAGCAACTGCAGCCAGAAAACCGGCTTTCACATACGCGGCTTCATCAACACCCGGTGGAATACGGTTGGCCAGCAGATCGAGTAAAAACGCATCCTCGCCCGCAGGAGGGGATTTGAGTAATTCAGTTAATGCCGCTGCCTGTGCAGCATCCAGTGGTTTAGCGACCACT
The DNA here is from genome assembly GCF_056522795.1 of Plesiomonas sp. ISS29. Lineage (NCBI taxonomy): Bacteria > Pseudomonadati > Pseudomonadota > Gammaproteobacteria > Enterobacterales > Enterobacteriaceae > Plesiomonas > Plesiomonas sp. ISS29. The sequence goes on along the minus strand of NZ_JAWRZQ010000001.1, from coordinate 1,052,692 downwards.
CCTTCGGCGGCACGCTCAGCTACATGTTGACGATACGCTTCTAGCACGACGAGTTCCTCTTTTTATTATCCTGATTACCGGGGCTGTCACCCCTGTCCTTGTGTTGTTGCCGGTCTTGCTTATCGTGATGGGCTGACCGTTATCCGTCAGCCCCATGAACAGATGAAAGTGGGTTTCAGACTAGCAGAATTCAGGCTTAACTTAAAATAAATGTTACGAAGTTGTTGGTTGTTTCTCAGTAACCTGCTAACTGCCACAAAATCTTCATCTGCAAAAACGTTACCCGTATTCTCTTTCCGTTTTTAAGAGGAAAGCAGCATAAAAAAGATGAAAAAAAACCAACCGCAAGAAACTTGCGATTGGTTGTATAGGTTCACACACCATAGGGCTAAGTAACGCTGATGTTCACGCAGTTACACGGTTACTCCGCCCAATAAACAGCGCAAATTACTGCACTGACTCTTCAGGAATAATCGGCGATGGTGTATTCAGCGCGCTGTTCAGCGTTTGAATATTTTGCTCGCTCAACAAGCCAATCGCCCCCTGCAGATTCAGGGTGTTGATCAGGTAGTCATAACGCGCATTCGCCAGCTGACGGTTAACGTTATACAAGCTGCGGGTGCTATTCAGCACATCAACAATGGTACGAGTACCCACTTCATAACCGGCTTCGGTCGCATCCAGCGCACTTTTGGCAGACACTACCGCTTGTTCGTTCGCACCAATTGAGCTGATAGAGGCCACAATATTGTTGTGTGCCGCACGAACGTTTTTCTGAATTTCACGGTAAACACGCTCTAAATCTTCACTTGAGCTGATAAAGCCAAATTCAGCCTCTTTCACCTGTGAACTGGTGCGGCCACCCGAATACAGTGGAATCGCAAGGTTAATGCCTACTGATGAATTATCACCGTGAGTAGACGGCGATGCACCCTGCGTGACAGTGGTATCAGTCAGACCCAATGAACCCTGTAAACCCAGTGTCGGCAAGTGGCCAGATTCCGCCAAACGAATACTTTCACGTGACAGCTCTTGGCCCAAACGTGCCGCCATCAGGCTTAAGTTTTTCGCATCGGCTTCTTTCATCAGCTGATCAATTTTCAGCGGTTTTTGGGTACTGAACTGCTTGGTATCTAGAATATTGATCTGGTTTGGCAGATTACCGGTGATTTCACGCAGGTTCTCTAGGCTGTTATCCAACGAATTTTGTGCGGTAATTTGGCTAGCAATCACCTGATCGTATTGTGCTTGCGCATCTTGTACATCAGTAATTGCCACCAAACCCACATCAAAGCGCTGTTTGGTCTGCTCTAACTGGCGGTAAACGGCCTTTTTCTCGGCCAAAATAACCGTTAGATCGTCTTGCGCACGCAACACACCAAAATAAGCGTTCGATACCCGTAAAATCAGGTTTTGCTGAGCCGCCGAATAGTTAACATCCGCTTGGCTGCCTTTTTTCTCAGCCTGTGTCAGTTTTACCCAATTTGCTCGGTCATACAGAGACTGAGTCAGGGTGATCTGCGCCAGTGTACCGTTACTTTCGCTCGAACGGCTGGTATCACGGTTATAGTTGGCACCGGCATTTGCATTCAATTGTGGCAACAAGGTAGAACGCGCCTGATTGATCTGCTCAACAACCCCATCACGATCGGCAGAAGCTTTACGCAGTACTGGGTCATTCACTTTTGCTTGCTGATAGATATCCAGTAATGAATCAGCCTGTGCTGTCAAACCGATACTACCGAGGCTCAACCCGATCAAAATGGGCAGAATCTTTTTCATGGCTATTCCTTGTTCGATAATTTTATCTAAGTTGTGATGCAATCAATCACCGCAAAATTGTGCGCTAGTGTACCAAAGTCTTTGCAGAGAAATAGGGATTCTGTGCCATATTGATTAAAAATATACCAAAACGAAAGAAAAAAGAATTAAAGTATTCCTTTAATTTCAGCACGTTACTTTAACCGAGTGAAAGATCCACCCTATTTTTAGGATAAAAAACCCGCATGACTGATTCAAACAATCCTGATTATTCAAGCGCTTGCATGACACCTGCCGATGTCGATATGCTCACACGTGACACCCTTTATCAGGGCTTCTTCTCGCTAGTACGCTATCGTTTTCGTCACCGCCTGTTCAACGGCCAAATGAGCCCTATCATCAGCCGCGAAATCTTCGAGCGCGGCCATGCGGCGGTACTTCTGGCGTATGATCCCACACGTGATGAAGTGGTGCTGATTGAGCAATTGCGGATTGCCGCACTCGATACCAGCCCAACCCCGTGGCTGCTTGAGCTAATCGCCGGCATTATTGAGCCCACTGAACAACCCGAACAGGTGGTTCGGCGCGAAGCGCATGAAGAGGCCGGTATTGCGGTTCAGCGCTGCCAGCATATGCTGAGCTATCTGGCCAGCCCCGGCGGCACATCAGAGCGCCTTGAGCTGTATGTTGGCGAGGTTGATGCCACCCTTGCCAAAGGCCTGCATGGGTTGCCCGAAGAGGGTGAAGATATTCGTGTGCATGTTGTCAGCCGCACACAAGCTTATCAGTGGGTAACTGAAGGTAAGATTGATAATGCAGCCTCAATCATTGCGCTACAATGGCTGCAACTACACGGGCAGGCCCTGCGCGAAAGCTGGTGCGCGAGCTGAAGAACAGAAATGTGTGCCATGCAACAGTTTTGACATTTTAATCTGGGGATCTATCACTGAATTAAACATTGTCCCGAAACATTTAAAATTATCAGATAAACTGCATATAAAATTGTGCGGTGAAACGTTATCAGTACGGAGCAGGCCGACCCAACGTTGGGCATCTATCCATAAGATTTATAAGGATAATGCGGTATCTACTGATATACGTTTCATTAATACCGTTCTGCGGTAATGTTTAAACAGATAAAACGAAGGACACTACGTGGAAAGCCTGTTCCAGCCGCCGGTTGCTTCTGAGCGGATTCGACTTTTGCAAATTACCGATACCCACCTGTTCTCCTCAGAAGAGGGGGCACTGCTCGGGATCAATACGCTGCAAAGCTACCATGCGGTACTCAGTCAGATTCAGGCCGAACAGCGCCCTGTTGATCTCATTGTTGCAACCGGTGATCTGGCACAAGATCATTCGCTGGAAGCCTACAACCATTTTGCCGATGGTGTTGCCCGTTTGGCGCGCCCCTGTGTATGGCTACCCGGTAACCATGATTTCCAGCCGGCGATGGTCGATGGCTTACAGCGTAAAGGCATTCAACCGTCGAAACAGGTTTTGCTTGGCGAACACTGGCAGCTAATTTTGCTCGATAGTCAGGTTCTTGGTGTTCCGCACGGCGAACTCAACGACTATCAGCTCAACTGGCTAGCAGAAAAAATAGATCAGCATCCGCAACGGCACGCCGTGATATTGCTACATCACCACCCGCAGCCCTCCGGTTGTACGTGGCTCGATCAGCACAGTCTGCGCAATGCGGGTGCACTGCAAGAAGTTCTCCGCACCCGCCCGCAAGCAAAAGTGATTGTCTGCGGCCACATCCATCAAGAGATGGATTGCCTATGGAGCCAGTGCCGTCTGCTGGCAACACCGTCAACCTGCATCCAGTTTAAAGCGCACTGCACCAATTTTACCCTCGATCAGCTCTCGCCCGGCTGGCGTTATCTCGATTTGCTACCCGATGGTACAGTCGAAACTCAAGTTCACCGCCTGCCCGGTCAGCAATTTTGCCCTGATATGGAATCGGAAGGTTACTGATGGCCACGCTGATCTATCTGCACGGCTTTAATGGCTCAAGTGGCTCAGCCAAAGCAGTCGCCCTGCACGACTATCTGGCAGAACACCACCCCGATGTACAGATGCACATTCCAGCACTGCCCTTTGCCCCGCAAGCGGCCATTAGTCAGGTTTCCGCACTGATTGAACAGTGTCAGCAACAGGGGGAAACACCGGCACTGATTGGATCATCACTCGGCGGATACTATGCCACCTATCTTTCCCAGCGCTATCAACTGCGCACCGTGGTGATCAATCCGGCCGTACGCCCATTTGAGCTGTTACAACACTATTTAGGGGAAAACACCAACCCCTATACCGGTGAGCATTACACCCTGACTCACCACCATATGACACAACTGCTCGATCTACACCTTGATCCGCTGCCATTTCCCGCGTTACTCTGGTTATTACAACAAGAGGGTGATGAAGTGCTCGATTACCGACAGGCCGTTGCTTATTTCCACGCCAGCCGTCAAAGCGTGGAAGCGCAAGGAAATCATGCCTTCACGGGGTTTCCCCGTTACTTCGCTGCCATAATTGCCTTTCTCGGGCTAACCACGCCTTGACATTTCATGGTTCTCTGACGACCATGATGGCCAAACACCTGTAAATATATACATACCATGACTCAAACCAATAATTACAATGCCGATGCCATTGAAGTTCTCAGTGGCCTTGAACCGGTTCGTCGCCGGCCCGGTATGTACACAGATACGACGCGCCCAAACCACCTTGGGCAAGAAGTAATAGACAACAGTGTCGATGAAGCGCTGGCCGGTCATGCAAACCGCATCGATATTATTTTACATGCTGATCAATCACTTGAGGTCATTGATAACGGCCGCGGCATGCCAGTAGATATTCACCCTGAAGAGGGTGTTTCCGGCGTTGAGCTGATCTTATGCCGACTGCACGCGGGGGGAAAATTCTCCAACAAGAACTATCAGTTCTCCGGTGGCCTGCACGGTGTGGGGATCTCGGTTGTCAACGCACTCTCTAGCCGTGTTGAAGTCACGGTTAAGCGTGATGGCCAGATCTACTCGATTGTCTTTGCCGATGGCGAAAAAATTCAAGATCTGACCGTAATCGGCACCTGCGGGCGTAAAAATACTGGGACTAGCGTCCATTTTTGGCCGACCGCCAGCTATTTTGACTCAGCCAAATTCTCGGTATCACGCCTGACACACCTGCTCAAAGCCAAAGCGGTGCTTTGTCCGGGGCTAGAAATTGTGTTCACCGATAAAGTGAACAACACCGAGCAGCGCTGGTTGTATCAAGACGGCTTAAATGACTACTTAATTGATGCCGTTAAAGAGTTTATTACCCTGCCGGAGTTACCATTTACCGGCTCAGTATCCTCCGACACCGAAGCGACTGACTGGGCGGTAGTCTGGCTGCCTGAAGGTGGCGAGCTGATTGGCGAAAGCTATGTCAACCTGATCCCAACCGCACAGGGCGGCACACACGTCAACGGCCTGCGCCAAGGGCTGCTTGATGCCATGCGTGAATTTTGCGAATTCCGTAACCTGCTGCCGCGTGGCGTTAAGCTCTCGGCGGAAGATATCTGGGATCGCTGCGCTTACGTGCTCTCGATCAAAATGCAGGATCCGCAATTTGCTGGGCAGACTAAAGAGCGCCTCTCCTCACGCCAGAGTGCCGCATTTGTCTCGGGTATTGTCAAAGATGCGTTCAGCCTATGGCTGAATCAGAATGTGCAATACGCTGAGCAACTGGCTGAATTGGCTATCAACAGCGCCCAGCGCCGCCTGCGTGCTGCCAAAAAAGTGGTGCGTAAAAAACTGACTAGCGGCCCGGCACTGCCCGGAAAACTGGCCGACTGCTCTTCGCAAGATCTCAACCGTACAGAGCTGTTTTTGGTGGAAGGTGACTCCGCCGGCGGCTCAACCAAACAAGCGCGTGATCGCCAATTTCAGGCCGTTATGCCGCTACGCGGAAAGATCCTCAATACGTGGGAAGTCTCTTCCGATGAAGTGCTGGCCTCACAAGAAGTACATGATATCTCAGTCGCCATTGGTATTGACCCAGACAGCGATGATCTCAGCCAACTTCGCTACGGTAAAGTCTGTATTTTAGCCGATGCCGACTCCGACGGCCTGCACATTGCCACCTTGCTGTGTGCACTGTTCATGCGCCACTTCCGCACACTGGTTGAACAGGGCCACGTGTATGTGGCCATGCCGCCACTGTTCCGCATCGACCTTGGCAAAGAAGTATTTTACGCCCTTGATGAGAGCGAAAAAGAGAGCATTTTAGATCGTCTGGCCAAGAAAAAAGGCAAACCGAACGTTCAGCGTTTTAAAGGTCTGGGTGAGATGAACCCGCTACAACTGCGTGAAACCACGCTCGACCCTAACACCCGCCGCCTCGTGCAGCTAACCATTGATGATGTGCAGCAAACGCTCGATATCATGGATATGCTGCTGGCGAAAAAACGCTCGGAAGACCGCCGCAACTGGCTGCAAAGTAAAGGCGATCTGGCTGATCTTGAAGCCTAACAGATTGAATGGGAAAGCGTAATGACTGATACCCCACGTGATGGGCGCGATAATAATCATGACGGAACCGAGCAGCAAACTCTGCGCCAGTTCACGGAAAGCGCCTATCTGAACTACTCCATGTACGTGATCATGGATCGCGCCCTGCCGTTTATCGGTGACGGTCTAAAACCGGTACAACGGCGCATTATTTACTCCATGTCGGAACTAGGGTTGAGTGCCGCGGCAAAATTTAAAAAATCCGCCCGTACTGTCGGTGATGTGCTGGGTAAATATCACCCGCACGGTGACAGTGCCTGCTATGAAGCGATGGTGCTGATGGCCCAACCCTTCTCTTACCGCTACCCGCTGATTGACGGGCAAGGTAACTGGGGAGCGCCCGATGATCCGAAATCATTTGCGGCCATGCGTTATACCGAGTCACGGCTGTCAAAAATTGCCGATGTACTGCTCGGCGAACTCGGCTTAGGCACGGTTGATTTCCAACCAAACTTTGACGGCACGTTACCTGAACCTAAATGGCTACCTGCACGCCTGCCGCACATACTGCTGAACGGAACAACCGGTATCGCCGTGGGTATGGCCACCGATATCCCGCCACATAATTTGCGCGAAATCGTCAACGCCACGGCCCATCTGATTGATAACCCTGATGCAACGCTTGATGCGCTGCTGACCCATATTCAGGGGCCGGATTATCCAACTGAAGCTGAGATCATCACCCCACGCAGTGATATCAAAAAAATCTACCAAACCGGTCGCGGCTCTATCCGCATGCGCGCCTTGTGGAAAAAAGAGGACGGTGAAATCATCATTACCGCCCTGCCACACCAGTGCTCCGGTGCCAAAGTCATTGAGCAGATCGCCGCCCAAATGCGAGCGAAAAAACTTCCGCTGGTTGACGATCTGCGTGATGAGTCTGACCATGAAAACCCGACTCGTTTAGTGATCGTGCCAAAATCCAACCGGATCGATGCAGAGATGCTGATGAACCACCTGTTCGCCTCGACCGATCTGGAAAAGAGCTACCGGGTGAACATCAACATGCTGGGGCTCAATGGCCGTCCGGAAGTGAAGGGCTTGCTGACCATTCTGAGCGAATGGCTGACCTTTCGCCGCGACAGCATTCGCCGCCGGATCCAGCACCGTTTAGAAAAAGTATTAAAGCGCCTACACATCCTTGAAGGCTTGCTCACCGCATTTATCAATATTGATGAAGTAATCGAGATCATCCGCCAACAGGATGAACCTAAGCCGATACTGATCCAGCGTTTTGGTCTGAGCGAAACACAAGCTGATGCAATCTTAGATTTGAAGTTGCGCCATCTGGCCAAGCTTGAAGAGATGAAGATCCGTGGTGAGCAAAACGATCTAGAAAAAGAGCGTCTGCAACTCGAAGGCCTGCTGGGTTCAGAGCACAAACTCAACGCGCTGATGAAAAAAGAGCTGCTGGCCGATGCTGAAACCTTTGGCGATGACCGCCGCTCTCCGCTAGTTGAGCGTGGTGAAGCCAAAGCACTGACCGAACGTGATCTAACCCCTGCCGAACCAGTAACCGTGGTGCTGTCAGAGATGGGCTGGGTGCGATGTGCAAAAGGGCACGATGTCGATGCCGCAGCCCTGAGCTATAAAGCCGGTGATGCCTATCGTGGTTTTGCCCGCGGTAAGAGCAACCTGCCAGTGGTATTTTTAGACTCCACAGGTCGAAGTTATGCGCTCGATCCGCAAACACTGCCTTCTGCTCGTGGTCAGGGTGAGCCATTAACCGGAAAACTCACGCCGCCGGCCGGTGCTGTGGTTGAACAGGTGTTGATGGAAGAAGAGAGCCAAAAACTGCTGCTGGCCAGTGATGCCGGCTACGGTTTTGTCTGTACCTTTGCCGATTTGGTTGCCCGTAATCGCGCCGGTAAAGCACTGCTGAACCTGCCCGAAAATGCCAAAATTCTGCCACCGCTGAATGTCAATCATGATGATGATCTGCTGATGGCCATCACCTCAGAAGGCCGGATGCTGTTGTTCCCGGTCAATGACCTGCCACAGCTATCAAAAGGCAAAGGCAATAAAATCGTCACCATTCCTGCTGCCCGTGCAGCCGCCCGAGAAGAGTTGTTGCAGCACCTGAGCATCATCTCGCCACAGGCATCTGTTACGCTGCATGCAGGCAAGCGCAAGCTGACCATTAAGCCAGATGACTTAAGTAAATTCCGCGCTGAACGTGGCCGTAAAGGAACACTGTTACCGCGTGGGTTGCAAAAAGTGGATCAAATTGAGGTCAATTTGCCGCAAGATATAACCGACACAGCAAACGCTGACTAACCACATGTCTGCAATAGTGACATAAAAAAGCCCCACCAACGGATAAACCGCTGTGTGGGGCTTTATATGTTCAGTCGATAATTCAGCGAATAATCAAATAATTACGCGCTGAACATCACGGTGATTTTTTAATCAGCGCTTTTTAGCTTTCGCGTTTGGAAGGTCAGTAATCGAACCTTCAAACACTTCTGCCGCCAGACCAACAGACTCATGCAGAGTCGGGTGCGCATGGATAGTCAATGCGATATCTTCAGCATCACAACCCATCTCGATAGCCAAGCCGATTTCACCCAACAGCTCGCCGCCGTTAGTACCGACAATCGCGCCACCTAAAATACGGTGAGTCTCTTTGTCGAAAATCAGTTTAGTCATACCGTCAGCGCAGTCAGATGCGATAGCACGGCCAGACGCTGCCCACGGGAAGGTCGCGGTTTCGTACTTCAGACCTTCAGCCTGACACTCTTTCTCAGTTTTACCTACCCAGGCCACTTCCGGATCGGTATAAGCAATAGATGGGATCACTTTCGGATCGAAGTAGTGCTTCTTACCCGAGATCACTTCTGCCGCAACATGGCCTTCGTGCACCCCTTTGTGTGCCAGCATTGGCTGACCCACGATATCACCGATAGCATGAATATGCGGCACGTTAGTGCGCATTTGCTTGTCGGTACGGATAAAGCCACGCTCGTCAACTTCAACGCCCGCTTTGCCCGCGTCAAGCAGTTTACCGTTTGGTACGCGGCCAATCGCCACCAGTACCGCATCGTAACACTGTGGTTCAGCCGGTGCTTTTTTGCCTTCCATCGTCACGTAGATACCGTCTTCACGGGCTTCTACTGCAGTGACTTTGGTTTCCAGCATCAGGTTAAACTTCTTGCTGATCTTCTTGGTAAACACCTTAACGATATCTTTATCCGCAGCAGGAATAACCTGATCGAACATTTCAACAACGTCAATGTTTGAACCTAGAGCATGATATACCGTGCCCATTTCCAGACCGATAATACCACCGCCCATCACCAACAAACGCTCTGGTACTTCTTTAAGCTCCAGCGCATCGGTTGAATCCCAAATACGTGGATCTTCATGCGGAATAAACGGCAGTTCAATAGGGCGTGAACCTGCAGCAATAATGGCATTATCAAAGTTTACGGTAGTTACACCATCAGCACCTTCAACAGCAATGCTGTTCGGGCCGGTGAACTTACCTAAACCGTTAACCACCTGCACTTTACGCATTTTCGCCATACCTGCCAGACCACCGGTCAGTTGGCTGATAACTTTCTCTTTCCACAGGCGAATTTTGGTGATGTCAGTGCTTGGCTCACCAAACACGATACCGTGTTCAGCCAGTGATTTTGCTTCTTCAATCACTTTTGCTACGTGCAGCAGTGCTTTTGATGGGATACAACCCACGTTCAAACACACACCACCGAGGGTGGCGTAACGCTCAACAATAACGGTATCCAGACCTAAATCTGCGCAACGGAATGCGGCTGAGTAACCCGCAGGGCCAGCCCCGAGTACCACAACTTGGGCTTTGATTTCTTTACTCATCATGACCTCATTATAATCTTTATATCCCTGAACTCGGGTACGAAGCGCACCACGTAGGGTTTTGCGCCACAAGTTTACAAGGTTGTTAACAACTCGCAAACAAGCTTCGTATCCGACATGCCTGATTCGTCGGCACGGTCACAGCTTATGCCGTAACCGTGCCAATCGATCATCGTTTACATCACCAAGCGGCGAATGTCAGACAAGGCATTGTTCAAGAAGGTGATGAAGCGAGCACCATCAGCGCCATCGATCACGCGGTGATCATAAGACAGTGACAGTGGCAGCATCAGGCGTGGTGCGAACTCTTTGCCGTTCCACTTTGGCTTCATCTCAGACTTAGAGACACCCAGAATAGCCACTTCCGGCGCATTCACGATAGGGGTAAATGCTGTACCACCAATACCGCCAAGGCTAGAGATAGTGAAGCAACCGCCCTGCATGTCTGACGATGTCAGCTTGCCAGCACGGGCTTTCTTCGAGATCTCCATCAGATCGCGCGACAGCTCAGTGATGCTCTTCTTGTTCACATCACGCACCACCGGCACAACCAGACCGTTTGGTGTATCAACAGCAACACCAATGTTGATGTATTTCTTCAGCGTCAGCTTCTGACCATCTTCAGAAATAGAGCTGTTAAAGCGTGGCATCATCTCAAGTGCTTTACCAACAGCCTTCAGGATAAAGACCAGCGGAGTCACTTTCAGATCAGCTTTTGCACGCTCAAGCTCGGCATTTTGCTGCTTACGGAACACTTCAAGTTCGGTGATATCAGCATCATCCCACTGAGTAACGTGCGGGATCATCACCCAATTACGGTGCAAGTTAGCGCCGGAGATCTTCTGGATTCGGCCCAGTTCAACCTCTTCCACTTCACCAAACTTGCTGAAATCAACTTTCGGCCACGGCAACAGACCCAAGCCTGCACCACCGCTCATTGCCGCAGAAGACGCCGCCTGACCTGATTCCAAACGCTTAAGCGCGTTCTTCACGTAGTCTTGTACGTCTTCTTTCAGGATGCGACCTTTACGGCCAGAACCTTTCACTTTGCCCAAGTTCACGCCAAATTCACGCGCTAAACGGCGTACAACTGGCGTTGCGTGGCTGTAAGCGGCATCTTCAGTAAACTCGCTGGCAGATGCTGGCGCGGCAGCTTTTGCTGCTGGCGCTGCGGCGGCCACAGGGGCAGCTTGTGCTGGCTGTGCGGCTGGCGCAGCAGGTGCAGCACCAGCAACTTCAAACACCATGATCAGTGAACCGGTAGACACTTTGCTGCCAGCTTGTACTTTGATCTCTTTGATCACGCCAGCAAACGGTGCAGGCACTTCCATAGAAGCCTTGTCGCCTTCCACGGTGATCAGTGACTGTTCAGCTTCTACGCTATCACCCACGGCAACCATGATCTCGGTAACTTCAACTTCGTCACCACCGATATCAGGTACATGCACATCTTTAGCGGCAGCAGCAACTGGCGCTGCAGCAACCGGTGCGCTCGCCTGAGCCGCTGGAGCAGCAGATGCCGCGCCTGCTACTTCAAAGATCATAATCAGCGAACCGGTAGACACTTTGCCACCAGTAACCACTTTGATCTCTTTCACGACACCCGCAAACGGCGCGGGTACTTCCATTGAGGCTTTATCGCCCTCAACAGTCAGCAGAGACTGCTCTTCGGTCACGCTATCGCCCACGGCAACCATAATCTCGGTGACTTCAACTTCATCACCACCGATATCCGGTACACACACTTCTTTAAGTGCGGCGGCAACCGGTGCAGCCGCAGCAGTAGCTACCGGCGCTGCAACAGGTGCGGCAGCCGCACCCTCTTGTTCAAAAATCATGATCAGTGAACCGGTAGATACTTTACCGCCAACCTGAACTTTGATCTCTTTTACGATACCGCCGGTAGAGGCTGGCACTTCCATTGAGGCTTTATCGCCTTCAACAGTAATCAATGATTGTTCGGCTTCAACTTTATCGCCGACATTAACCAGAATCTCGGTAACTTCAACTTCATCAGAACCGATATCCGGTACAAAAATTTCCATGCTCATGAATCGTGCCTCTTATGCGTACAGCGGGTTAACTTTATCTGCATCGATACCAAATTTCGCAATGGCATCAGCTACAACAGATTTGGCGATATCACCACGGCTGGCCAGCTCGGTCAGCGCAGCAACAACCACGTAATGCGCATTCACTTCAAAGTGGCGACGCAGGTTTTCGCGGCTATCAGAACGGCCAAAACCGTCAGTGCCCAGTACGCGATAGTTATCTGCCGGTACAAATGCACGAACTTGTTCCGCGAACAGTTTCATGTAGTCAGTTGCAGCGATAGTTGGTGCATCATTCATCACAGAAGTGATGTGTGCCACACGTGGCTTAGCTTCCGGATGCAGCATGTTCCAGCGGTCACAATCTTGGCCTTCACGAGCCGCTTCGGTGAACGACGTCACGCTGTATACATCAGAGCCGATACCGTAATCGGCAGACAAAATCTGTGCCGCTTCACGAACATGACGCAAGATTGCACCAGAACCCATCAACTGAACTTTTGCCTTATCACCGGCAACGGTTTCTAGCTTGTAGATACCCTTACGGATACCCTCTTCAGCACCTTCTGGCATTGCAGGCTGATGGTAGTTTTCGTTCATGGTAGTCAGGTAATAGAACACGTTCTCCTGCTCACCATACATACGGCGCACACCGTCTTGCATCACAACCGCCAGCTCATAGGCATAGGCTGGGTCGTATGCGACACAGTTAGGAATGGTCAGTGCCTGAATATGGCTGTGGCCATCTTCGTGCTGCAAACCTTCACCGTTAAGGGTAGTACGGCCCGCTGTACCGCCAACCAAGAAGCCACGTGCTTGCTGATCGCCAGCTGCCCAGCACAGGTCACCAATACGCTGGAAACCAAACATGGAGTAGTAGATGTAGAACGGAATCATTGGCACATCGTTGGTGCTGTAAGAGGTTGCTGCCGCCAGCCATGAAGACCCTGCGCCTAGCTCGTTAATACCCTCTTGCAGAACCTGACCGGCTTTGTCTTCTTTGTAGTAAGAGACAACTTCACGATCTTGTGGGGTGTAGTTCTGGCCCTGCGGGTTATAAATACCCACTTGGCGGAACAGACCTTCCATACCAAAAGTACGGGCTTCATCGGCAATAATTGGCACAATGTGCTTACCGATATTTTTGTCTTTCAGCAGTACGTTCAGTGCACGTACAAACGCCATGGTGGTTGAAATTTCACGCGCTTGTTCATTCAGCAGCGGCTTGAATTCTTCAAGTTCTGGGGTGATGAACTCTTGGGTGAATTTCGGCAGACGCGTTGGTACATACCCTTTCAGTGCCTGACGACGTTCATGCAGGTAGTTGTACTCTTCTGAACCTTCTGGGAACTTGATGTATGGCAGGCTCTGCACTTCATCATCAGATAGCTTGATGTTGAAACGGTCACGGAACTGCTTCACGCTCTCCATATCCAGTTTCTTCACGGAGTGAGCAATGTTCTTGCCTTCCGCTGCATCACCCATACCGTAACCTTTTACGGTCTTCGCCAGGATCACAACCGGCTTGCCTTTGGTCTCTTTGGCTTTTTGGAATGCCGCATAGACTTTAACTGGATCATGACCACCACGGTTCAGTGACCAGATTTCGTCATCAGTCAGATCTTTAACCAGCTCAGCCGTTTCCGGATACTTGTTAAAGAAGTGCTCGCGCACATAAGCGCCATCTTTTGATTTCAGGTTCTGATAGTCACCGTCAACGGTTTCACTCATCAGTTGCAGCAGCTTACCGGAGGTATCTTTCTGCAGCAGGGCATCCCACTTAGAACCCCAGATAACTTTGATCACTTCCCAGCCAGCGCCACGGAACAGACCTTCTAGCTCTTGAATAATCTTACCGTTACCCACAACCGGGCCATCAAGGCGCTGCAAGTTACAGTTGATCACGTAGCACAGGTTGTCCAGCTTCTCACGGGCAGCAAATGTCAACGCACCTTTAGATTCTGGCTCATCCATCTCACCATCACCTAAGAACGCATACACGGTCTGCTCGGCGGTGTTTTTCAAACCACGATCATTGAGATACTTCAGGAAACGTGCCTGATAGATAGCATTGATCGGGCCTAAACCCATAGATACGGTCGGGAACTGCCAGAATTCAGGCATCAGTTTCGGGTGCGGGTAAGAAGAAACACCCTTGCCTTCCACTTCCTGACGGAAGTTGTTCAGTTGATCTTCGCTCAAACGGCCTTCAACGAAAGCACGCGCATAGATCCCCGGAGAGATATGACCTTGGAAGAACACCAAGTCACCGCCATCTTGCGCATTACGTGCACGGAAGAAGTGGTTGAATGCCACATCATAAATGGTGGCAGAAGACTGGAAAGAGGCCATGTGGCCGCCCAGATCCAAGTCTTTCTTGGATGCGTGCAGAACCGTCATGATGGCATTCCAGCGGATCGCGGAACGAATACGGCGCTCCAGATTATGATTACCCGGGTAAACTGGGTCAGCAGAAGCTGGAATAGTGTTGATGTAGTTAGTATTAATACCGCTTGGCAGCGCTACGCCACCCATACGTGCTTTATCCATGATCTGGTCGATCAGGAACTGTGCACGCTCAACACCTTCTTCGCGAATTACCGATTCGAGAGCCTGCAGCCAGTCGCTGGTTTCGATCGGATCCACGTCATTGCTCATCATGTCTGACATGGTGGTCTTCCTTATCTTCTTTAGTTCGGTCAGTTTTACTTAATCTGGATGCTCTTCTGTCAGTTCATGACTGCACAAAAACACCGTCTGTTTGTGTGTTACTTATTCTGTAACCTATTTATTGCTCATTTATAGTCTTGCTTTTTAAATCATTTCCGCTGAACTAATGCATCCACACCAGTCAATCCATGCGTTGCTGAAACCGCCGTAAAGACCGCTCTTGACGGCTATGTTCACGGCTAAGATCCAACAAAGTTTCCTCAATAAATGCCAAATGCCGATGTGATGCTTCGCGAGCTTGCTCCGGCGCGCGGGCCAGTATCGCGGTAATCACATCAGCACGGTGGCTGCTCACTTGCGCCAGTTTTTCGCGGCGCATATACAACAGCTCAAAATTCTGTTTTACATTCTGTTCTAACAGCGGGGCTAAACAACGGACTAAATGTAACAACACCACATTGTGTGAAGCTTCCGTTACCACCACTAAATACTGCATCACCGCATCGGCTTCCGCTGCCGGATCATCTTTTTGCTGAGCATCAATCAGAGTCTGATGGCTTTCATGTAGACGCTGAAAATCAGCATCCGTTCCACGCAATGCCGCGTAGTACGCAGAGATTCCTTCCAGCGCATGCCGTGTTTCTAGCAGATCAAATTGTGATTCAGGGTGAGTAGACAATAATGCACTGAGGGGATCACTAAAGCTTTGCCACAGCTGTTGCTGTACAAACGTGCCGCCACCTTGGCGACGCAGCAATAAACCTTTAGCTTCTAAACGCTGGATAGCTTCTCGTAACGAGGGGCGCGAAACATCAAACTGTACAGCTAATTCACGCTCTGGCGGCAGTTTCTGCCCGGGGCTGAGTGTGCCTTCGAGGATCAGGCGCTCTAACTGCTGCTCAATCACATCAGAAAGTTTGGGCTGACGAATTTTGCTGTAGGCCATCAAGAACATCCATCCGCGTTAAACTGTCTGCTACGTTGAAATCAATTTCGCTGACTGTCAATTGGTAATACCAATTTTACTATGCGATGAAAATTACCAGAGCTGAAAAACATTGTCCAGACGAAAATTGATCTGAATCATAGTTTGCTCGCTTTGATAACAAAAACGCTTCAGCTCACACAACATAAATAACAATTTAATTGGTCATACCATTTAACGTTTGGCATGTTTTTTCAGAAACACCAAGGCTGAATCGAGTAAGCTACAATTTAAAATACTGTTATGAAAATAACTATGCGATACAGCGACACGCTGCACCTTAGCCCACATATCTGCTTGTATTAAATCTATACAAACTTTGTTAAGCTAAAGTAGTATTGAATGTGATTATGCCAGTACACCCAAGGGGTGCCTAAGCTTCATTCAGACAAAACATAAAATCATTTAATGAATTACAGAAGTACTATAATGAAAATGAAATCATCCAAACTGCTTCACACGAGCATCGCTGTTTCACTGTTAGCACTCACCTCATTCTCTGCAATGGCAAACTGTGATATGCACAAAGCCGTTCGCAATCAAGCTCTTGATAAAACCATTGGTATTTCAGGTAAGTGTACCCCGAAGAAAGTGGTTAAAAATGAGATTGATAACACTCTGGGCATTAGTGATAAAAAAGCATCATTAAACGAAACTAAAGAGTCTATCCATAACTCAGCTAATCACATTAAACATCAAGCTAACAGTGTGAAAAATACCTATCACAATGTGGCTGATGCTATTGAGAAAGAGTAAAGTCTTACATCCCATATTTACTGTTCACTAACTTAATTTGGGATATAAAAAAGCCCAAGCTTAATAGCTTGGGCTAAAATAGATCTTTATTTAGATATCTTTAACGCAGGTCAGAAAGCGATTTTGTGTTTGTTCAATAGGAACTAATGAACCCAGTGTACTTAAATTAACCGCGATTCTATTTGTTCCACTCGTTTCTTTGGCCCAATACTCGACATGACCAGCATAGAAACCTCCCCACTCATTCCACAATTTACCATTCGCAGTTCTTCCACTAGGGCGACCGCTAGGAAATGGTGCATCGGTCATATCAAGATGACTTGGCACTGATAAACCCAAATCTGAACAGTACTGATCAGCACCACTTGGTGTTTTTGATTCATGCAAGCCATGCATAAACCACTTTTTTAAACGGATAGGATAAACAGTTTTTCCCCCACCATTCATTGTAATAGTAATATCTATATCCCCATTTCCCGCATCAATATCACTAATAAACTCAACCTTTCCATTTACCACTGAAACCACATCAGGATGACTACTACTCCATGTGTACAGCGAGTTAAATTCATCAGTGCCATTAATTTTAAGGTAAAAATACGCTGACTTATATCCTGTCTCAGGAAAACCTGTATTCGCAGAGAATACAGCGCCTTTAGGTATCACATGTGTAAACTCAGCTTTAAAGTTACTCTCTACGGTTTTGCTACTATCGTTAACTATCGCAGTAATTGATACTGAACCACCAAGAGTATTCGTAAGTGTTGTTGTTGCTTTTCCGGTACTATCCGTCATCACAGGCTCAGAGGTAATAACCGCGCCATTATTGACACTAAACATAACTGGATAATCATATAACGGATTCCCTAACGCATCCTGAACAGTTGCCTCAACGACATTACTCTCTATACCACCGGCTAATTTATTATCTTCAGGCACAATCAACCCGATAATTTCGGCAACAGGATCAACTTCTCCACCATTCACCCCCTCCGTTGTCTCATTTCCCGCAGCATTGCTCATACTGCTGTCAACTGTCAGCGTGTTACCCGATACATTCAGGCCATTCTCTGCCTGAATGGAGACCTCTTTGATTTGACCAATATCACCAGAGCCCAACGGTACATCAGGGATAACGCCACTGGTGACAATATCATTACCAGCACTCATGCCTGCAGTCTCACCTTTATTACCCCACATGAAGTTCGACTTATCGGTCGTTTCACCGCCATTCGGGTTAAAGGTGTAGGTCGCGTTCAGCGTTGCACCCACTTCCAGTGTTCCGCGCAGTTTTAGGTCAGCCACTGAAGGGCCTGCCGCAGGGTCAATTATATTACCGTTGCCATCACCGCCACCGGTTTCATTGCCCGCACCGCTGTTCATGCTGCTATCAACTGTCAGCGTGTTACCCGGTACATTCAGGCCATTCTCTGCCTGAATGGAGACCTCTTTGATTTGACCGGCATCCGCGGCAACCAATGCGTGACCTGGGATAACGCCGCTGGTAACAATATCATTACCGGCACTCATGCCTGCAGTATCACCTTTGTTACCCCACATGAAGTTCGACTTATCGGTCGTTTCACCGCCATTTGGGTTAAAGCTGTAGGTCGCGCTCAGGGTTTCACCCACTTCCAGTGTTCCGCGCAGTTTTAGGTCAGCCACTGAAGGGCCTGCCGCAGGGTCAATTATATTACCGTTACCATCACCGCCACCGGTTTCATTGCCCGCACCGCTGTTCATGCTGCTATCAACTGTCAGCGTGTTACCCGGTACATTCAGGCCATTCTCTGCCTGAATGGAGACCTCTTTAATTTGACCGGCATCCGCGGCAACCAATGCGTGACCTGGGATAACGCCGCTGGTAACAATATCATTACCAGCACTCATGCCTGCAGTATCACCTTTGTTACCCCACATGAAGTTCGACTTATCGGTAGTCTCACCGCCATTCGGGTTAAAGCTGTAGGTCGCACTCAGGGTTTCACCCACTTCCAGTGTTCCGCGCAGTTTTAGGTCAGCCACTGAAGGGCCTGCCGCAGGGTCAATTATATTACCGTTACCATCACCGCCACCGGTTTCATTGCCCGCACCGCTGTTCATGCTGCTATCAACTGTCAGCGTGTTACCCGGTACATTCAGGCCATTCTCTGCCTGAATAGAGACCTCTTTAATTTGACCGGCATCCGCGGCAACCAGATCGATAGCTGGGATAATGCCAGTGGTCACGATGTCATTACCGGCACTCATGCCTGCAGTATCACCTTTGTTACCCCACATGAAGTTCGACTTATCGGTCGTTTCACCGCCATTTGGGTTAAAGCTGTAGGTCGCGCTCAGGGTTTCACCCACTTCCAGTGTTCCGCGCAGTTTTAGGTCAGCCACTGAAGGGCCTGCCGCAGGGTCAATTATATTACCGTTACCATCACCGCCACCGGTTTCATTGCCCGCACCGCTGTTCATGCTGCTATCAACTGTCAGCGTGTTACCCGCTACATTCAGGCCATTCTCTGCCTGAATAGAGACCTCTTTAATTTGACCAGCATCTGCAGCAACTAACTCAATCGCCGGGATCACGCCCGAGGTTTCAATATCTTTGCTCTGCTTTAATTCTGCTGTTTCGCCTTTATTGCCCCACTGGTAATTTGACTTATCAGTGCGCTCACCGCTGTTAGCATCCCATACATAGGTTGCTTCTAGCTTTTGGCCCACTTCCAACTTA
Organism: Plesiomonas sp. ISS29; assembly: GCF_056522795.1. Taxonomy (NCBI): domain Bacteria; kingdom Pseudomonadati; phylum Pseudomonadota; class Gammaproteobacteria; order Enterobacterales; family Enterobacteriaceae; genus Plesiomonas; species Plesiomonas sp. ISS29. The sequence goes on along the minus strand of NZ_JAWRZQ010000001.1, from coordinate 1,033,357 downwards.
CCGCGCATTTTCAGATCAGTTACAATCGGCGCAGCGGTGTTATTGATGGTCACTTCTACATTGGTGCTATCAGTGTTTGATTCGTTACCTTTGTTATCAACCGCCTTCGCAACCAGGGTATACAGGTTCACGCCTTCGGCCTGATAAGCTGGCAGTGTCACTCTAAACTGGCTATTACCTTGGGCTGCACGCGATGACAACGGGGTAATTTTACCGCCCGCGGCAAAGAACTCGCGGCCTTCCCACTCAATGCGATCAAGTGGATATTTTGAGGCAACATCAACCACCAACTGTTGCTCGGTAATTTCCGGCCAGCTGTTGAACTCATCAACCACATCGAGCTTTAGTAGCTCTTGTTTACGATATTCCAGTACGATGTTGTTGTTACGATCAACCAAGTCATAACGGCTTCCGGCCAACGAGCGATACTCCGCCATTGAAGCGCCATCAAGCTGCTTATCTAAGCTCTCGCCTAAACGATAGTTGAACTCAAGGTTAAACTGGGTATCACCCGATTTGCCCTTCTCTTTGGTGTAATCAATACCGGCGGTCACCAAAGGAATTGGGGTGTAGTTAACTCCGGCTGTCATCGCATACGGGTCTTTTTGGCGATTATCGGCATCTGACAACGCCACTTCATTACCAAAATACTGCTCGTATTTGAGCTTACCACCCAGTTGTGGATGCGAAGGTAAGTAAGCTTCGGCACGCAGATCAAAACCATTCGCTGCACGCTCGTCGTAATCGACCAGTTCGTCAGAGGCTTTCCAGCCGCTTAAGCGCATATAACCGTTGGCAGAGAGTTTTAGGAAATCACGCCAATACTCAGCCCCCACGCCCATACGGGTGTGGCCAGCTTCAATTTCGTGATCCAAAAATAGGTTGTAGCCGAGCATGTCTTTATCTTGCGCATTAAAATGGCGCTGACCCACACCGGCATTGACAGTGGTGCGATCTTCTTTGTGGCGCAAACCCAGCTGGGTAAATGAGAAGGTATCAGGGGTATCTTTAAGGCTTAATAACAGATCAGCTTCTGAATCGGTCAGATTAAAATCGTCATCAACATTGATGCTAACCTTGGCTGTACCGTACTGTTTTAGCCACTCTTCAACAGATTGATTCGCCTGTGAAACGGCTGCCGAGCGTAGGCTGCTGCCCACTGAACCGGTCGCTAATGTGGTTGCCGCTTCTGCAATCAGTTTTTCGGTATCTCGTTCCATTTTCACAGCAATGCTGTGCGCAGGCTTACGCTCACCTAAGCGCAAATCAGGCACCAACAAACTATCGCCAATAAGCAATAAATCTAATGACTTATCTTTATAAGCCTCACTGTTGAGTTTTTTTAACTCTTCCAGTGTTAAGCCAAACTGTTTGGCAATAGAGAGTGCTGTATCGCCTGAAAGTACATAATATACACTCAAAGCTTGCGTAATTTGCTTACCTTCATTAAATGATGCATAAACAACTGGAGACAAACTTAATAAGATCGGCAGTAAAGATTGAGTTATAATATTAGCCCACGCAGTTAAAGAAACTACACTTTTTTTCCTTTCTGAGTATTGATCATTCATAGCAAAAACAGGACACCCAAGTTAAAATAAGACGAAGAAAATGCAAATTAATTAATCTCACCACAAAGGAAGCGAAAAAAATAACAACCCACATCATCAACACATAATGAATCACCAGTTCATTCCCAGCGTGAGAATAAATATAATTCCATTTTAAAAATTGAGATTCACTAATTACAATGAATACAAATAGAAGGCGTAGCAAATGTGATTATTATGGATAAATGCAAAAAAAATAACAAACGGTCACCCTAAGAAATTTAAAGCAACAGGAACTATACTCACTCAAACACTGAAGGGAATTATTACCCAAGAATAAAAACTGTTACAGCATTTTCATTGCAAATAAAGTTTCAATTATTGCAACAAGAAAAATCAGCACTTATTGCATTAAATGAAACAACCATTTCATTATTTTTAGTTACATTCAGAAACAATATGCAATAGCATGCAGGCATAGGCTTACTTATTTAGACAAAATCAATAAAAATACTGAGTAATCAATTGGAGCGATTAACCAATATAAAAATCTTATATAACAAAGAACTACTAGAATTAAACTGAAAAATCGAAATAGTATATCGACATAAGGATACCAACGGTTTCGCTATAAGACTTACCAAAAATCTTTTTAGCTAAACTTTAGCCATCAAAGCTAGTGGTATACAAACTATTATTGATAGTTCAACGCATCAAGACACAGTAAAAACATAGACATCAGTCTCAATACCAACTCACACATTCCAGAATAAAATAAAAACACTATCAATAAGATACAAGACAATCCAGATTGTCACCTAAAGTCAGCCATCGTGCAATTTCATTGCTATACTTAGCAGAGAGCAAAGCTTTTATACTTAGAAACAAACATACCTATAACAAAATGATTTTACTTACATCGCTCGCTACACTATAAGCTGTGAAGGAGACTCTAATGCGTTTAAAAATTGAAGATATGGTAATGTTTGCTAAAGTGGCTGAAAAGCTTAGTTTTAACAAAGCGGCTGATGAATTAAGAATTCCATTATCGACACTTAGTCGCCGAATAACTGCTCTAGAAAAAACACTAAATGTACCATTATTTGAACGTTCAACTAAACAGACATTACTCACTGATGCAGGAAAAGAAATAATTACTTACTGCCATGATATCGTAAGTAAAAAAAATGACTTAGAAGAGTTTATCGAGGAAAACTATCGACAAAATAGTGGAAAGATAACCATTACAGCTTCACATGCAACTGCATCATTACTCAGCACACATTTCATACCGCTATATTTAAAAAAACATCCAAATATCAAATTGAAATTACAATCAAGCACTAATAATGATATGAGCGCTGATATATTGATTACATCAATAATGCCAAAGGATGAAAGTCTTGTAGCGACAAAAATAGGCGTTTTATCACGTTCTTTCTTTGCTTCACCTAATTATCTTAAAAAACATGGCGTACCACAGACACTACAAGATTTAAACCAACATAACATCTTGTATGTAAACAATGAATTCAACCCTAAAATATCCGATTTTTATGAAATTCCAGCTTCTAAAAATACAACACAATCAAAAAACGTAGAGTTTTTTGATATATTTCAAGCAATTGAAGCAGCAATTTGTGGATGTGGGATAATATGGATATCAAAATTAATTATAGATAGCAAAGTAAAACAAGGATCATTGGTAATGTTATTTGATGAGTCATTAAGCATAGAAATTCCTAGCTATGCTGTATATAAACAAAGATTCAGTCAACCTCAAAAAATAACATCTTTCATCATTGAGTTAAAAGAGTTTGTAGCAGCAGAACTAGAGAGACAACAAAGAATAATTAACGAATGATTAGCGAGTGGTTATAAATAAAAAATAGGCATGCATATTACTGCACACCTAATATTCTCACTTGGTTTTTCACAACGATAAAAAATAATTACATAGATGCTCGTGGCCGAATACCCAGTGCCAAACTCCACAATTTCTGCGTTCGTTTCTCACACTGAACTTGTGTTCTTCCTTTCACATTTAAACGCGAAAGTGTTGGATCTTGCTGTATTTTATCTAAACTTTTTTGAGTAATGCTAATAACATAATATGCAGAGGTAAGATCACACTCCATACGAGTCGTTCTTATTCTTACTACATCATCATTAGATACCATATAATTGATATATTGCCTAAGCTGCTTACTGCTTAAATTAAAATGCTCTGCTATTTCATGGCCAAGCACAGAACACTTTTTTTCGTAAATCCAATAAGCAACCTTCAAATAATTTGGAGTAGGATTAGACATTCATGCACCTTAAAACAAAATCATTCTCAATAATAGTTATAAAATAATAATTATATGACAATATATTTGCTACATTCAGTCTATTCCGTTAGTAAATGAAAGCGATATATATCACTTCCACTATACAAATCAGCCATTCAAACAACAAACTAAAAAAATGAAAATACAAACCCGATAAATGAAATTATCTTAACTATCGCACAGACAGAAATAACCATGCATTTTATACTTATCCTCTGGTTTATCCCGCATAAATACTTCAAAAGCATACGCGGGATAAACAGGGTAAATACACTACACCAACAACCCGTAAATAGTCAGCACAGAAACGACTACCACCAGCAGCATTGCCGCTTTACGAGCCAGTGTTACCGCCGCTTGTGGCATATCCACCCATGAATCATTATCCTGCGGCAATAGCGCCAAACGCGTAACCTGCCCCAGCACCTGATAGGCCGACGCACGCACATCAGCCACCGCCATCACCCACACCGCTAACGCCTTATCCCCATGCCCAGCAAATACATACGCCAATGAACAAATTCGCACTGGCAGCCAATCAAGCCAGCCTAGCAACGAATCAACCCCAGAGTGTGCTCGCTGCAGTGCATTATTTTGCTCGGCCAGCCAGCTTTGGTAAGCCCGCAATACCGCATAGCCCACCATAATGGCTGGGCCACCTACCACAAACCAAAAAGCCGGCGCAATATAGTAGCGAAAATGCGTCCACAACAGCGCAGACTGCAACGCTTGCAAACGTGCCACATCATCGCCACACGGCAAACCGTGGATACGCGCAATATTCTCTGCCAGCGCCTGAGCCTCAGCCGTTTCACCGCGCCGAGCCGCCACCAAATAAGCTCGATAACGCATCCGCTTATAGCCTGCACCAATACAGAGTAACCCCAGCGCTATCCAGCACAACAGCGATACCAGCCCGAACAAATGCCCCTTCACCAGCCATAAACCGGCACTCACCAGCAGCACACTGGCCAGCCACACCGCCGTGCTCTTCACCAGCGAAGGCCGCGCTATCTTCGCCCACAGCGGGTGCAACCAGTGATCAATCTGCCAATGCTCTCCGGTTTTAAACAACCGCTCCCATGCCAAAATCAGCAACAAACTGAATAATTTCATCCCGCGGTACTCCTCACTCTCTTCTTTATATTCATCTGTATACAGCCGTTTATGCTTTCAACTCCACAGTTCACCCAATAAACTGCAACTTACTCTGCCAACAAATTATCCAGCCGCTGCAAAAAATCGGTAAAATATGCCCAATCAAACGCCGTACCAGGGTCAGTTTTCCGCCCCGGAGCTATATCACTATGTCCTGTGATCCGCGCATTGGTTATCGCCGGAAAACGCCGCTGCAACAGCCGTGTAATCAGTGCCAGTTGCTGATACTGTATCGGCGTATAGGCCAGCGTATCCGTACCCTCCAGCTCTATTCCTACCGAATAATCATTGCACTGCGCACGCCCTTCAAAACTCGACACCCCCGCATGCCACGCACGCTGACTAAAAGGCACATACTGCACCACCTCGCCATCACGCCGAATTAAGCAATGCGCCGACACCTGTAGCTGATAAATATCAGCAAAATAGGAGTGAATATCAGGCTGCAAGCGGCCACAAAACAGATCATCAATATACGGCCCACCAAACTCACCCGGTGGCAGACTGATATTGTGCACCACCAGCAAAGAGACCACCTCCCCGTCAGCCCGCCCATTACAGTGCGGCGAAGGGCAGCGGCGCGCCCCGTTCAGCCAATCAGCCTTTGCAGGTAAACTCAGCACCGGCATAACAACAACTCTCTGATAACCTAAAGAATATCAGTGTGCGGGATAACCCCTCATACGGCAAGCCTCGCCCATCACCGCCCCAAAAAACAGAGCAAGAACCGTACTTTTATGGGATGCACAACCAGAGCAAAACCACCTAGCGGCTCAGGCAAAAAATAATTTACTTTTGTGAACCTAAAATTATGCACAATAAAATCATTGGCGGATCTTTATCCCTTCATCAATATCAACAATCTCACCTTCCACCCTAGATCAAAACAATCACACATAATGAATCCAATGCTATAACTAGAATAGTTAACAAACATGATGGCAGTTATCAAAAAAGATTTGAAAACCTTAAAAATTTCATTTCCAATGGTGTCTTTGATGAAATTTTCTAAATATCAAATTATTACTATAATTGCATTAACCTTAAGTCAATCTGTTTTAGCACAGGAGATACACGCTCGCCTATTGAATGGCTCGCACTGGGGGATTTTCATGGAAGGGAAAATTAAAGAGTTAATATTTATCGAGCTTAATGGCAACGCAAAAGATATAAACATCATTGAAAATAAAATAAAAAAATGCACCACCAATGAAGTTAATTCATCTTATTTGGCATCGATCAATCAAACCTGCATATCAAAAATAACACTAGAAAGGATTCAATACATTAACACACTTTAAACCTATTGTTCTATGCCTACAGGTAGCATAGAACATATAATAAGAACAATATAACAAGAACAATATCAGCCCCACACACAACCGACAGATGCGAAAAGTCTCGCAGTAAGCTACCATCGGAATAACTTTTACTGCGGAGCAACAGTGATGCCACATCGCACACACAATTCGGCCCAGCGTCAGGCCACTTTGTTAACCCAGCTACAGCACGATATTTCGGCCACTGTGCATGCCGCCCTGTGCGAAGATCTCGGCGTACCCGCACACCATGCAGCCCGCGATCACACATTAGCTCACCCAGCAACCACTACACTCACCGATGCTGCAACCCTTGCCCAGCACGATCTCACCGCACAACTGCTGCCCGCCGCACAACAAGCGCGTGCACGCATAATCACCCGCGAGCAAGGTGTATTTTGCGGAAAACAGTGGGCAGAAGAGGTTTGTCGCCAACTCAGTGTCGGCCACGCCGACCCGATCAGTATTCAATGGCTGGTTGCCGACGGTGATCGCGTCGAGCCAAACCAATGTCTGCTGCAACTCTCGGGTAACGCCCGCCTGCTGCTGACCGCCGAGCGCACCCTGCTCAACTTTATCCAGACCCTCTCGGGCGTGGCCTCAACCACCCGCCGTTATGCCGATCAACTGCAAGGCATGCATACCCGCCTGCTCGATACCCGCAAAACCCTGCCGGGGCTGCGCACCGCACAAAAATATGCCGTACAGTGCGGCGGCGGCGTTAATCACCGTTTAGGGTTGTATGATGCCTTTTTAATCAAAGAGAACCACATCATCGCGGCCGGTGGCGTACAGCAAGCTGTAGCCAACGCCCATGCACTGGCGCGCGATGTTCCGGTTGAAGTAGAAGTAGAAAGCCTCACCGAGCTGCAACACGCCATTGAGGCGGGGGCCGACATCATCATGCTTGATAACTTCACCACCAGCATGATGCGCGATGGCGTTACCCTCACCGCAGGCCGTGCGCTGCTTGAAGTCTCCGGTAATGTAACCCTTGCCACGCTGCCAGACTATGCCGCCACCGGTGTTGATTTTATCTCGGTCGGCGCACTGACCAAGCACATCAAAGCGCTCGATCTCTCAATGCGCTTTTATTAAATCAGGCAGATAGAAAATAGAGAAAGAGAAAGAGAAAGAGAAAGAGAAAGAGAAAAAGAAAAAGAAAAAATCACTGTCTGTATTACTCAAAGATAACCACGGTCTACGTGGTTATCTTTTATCTTTACGTTGATTTTATGTGCACCACCATTTTTAATAAAACCCGACGTTGGAAAGTGCATTTTTTATTGGCAACATTTTTGAAATACACGGTTAGGAATAAACAGTATTTTAGAAAGCAACGCAGTATTTTATAACATCGCCTAACTATTGACACCGCGTACAGTTTTTCGCCACAATCCCGTACCATTGCAATGCCTTTATTATGCGCCATACTGAATTCAACATTCTGCATATAAGTCTGTTTTTTGTTTAAAATCGACTGTTTAATCATATATATCTTTGCGATACAGATTCCAACTTCCCGCCGAAACGGTGCCAAAATAAACCGCCGCGCAGCAAAATACCCCTGAGAGTCACCTTTTTGACTCGCACCATTCTGGCCCCAAGGCAGCGCTGAAGGCTGGAAATACTCACAAGCCCGCTCACGCAATACTGAGCGCAGCGGCAAAAAATTTACCCGCCAGTAATGGAATACGGGTCAGAATAGTTAGGAGAGAAATAATGAATAAGGTAAAACAGGGCTTTACGCTAATTGAATTGATGATTGTGGTAGCGGTTATTGGCGTATTGGCCGCAATTGCTATTCCACAGTATCAGAATTATGTTGCTAAAGCGGAACTTGGCAGTGCATTATCTTACGCTGCGTCATTAAAAACCAATGTAGAAGATCATATTGTTAGCCAAGGCTCATGGCCTGCTGATTTATCAGCTATTGGTGCAACTAATCCAGCAAATGGTGAATTAACTATTCCTGCAAGTACGATTATAGTTACATTAGATGGTAGTAATGTTAGTCCAAAAGCAAAAGGGTTAGCCGTTACTTTAACCCGTGATAATAATGGTTCTTGGAGCTGTACTAGTGGTGGAGATGCTGTTATCAAACCAAAAGGCTGTAACTAATAATATATTGGCGGGATTAACTTCCCGCCATACTCATAATGATGAATACTCTATTAAATAAAAACATCAATATTTATCCTCTCTGTATCGAGTATAAAGCATTTCCCCTGCTTGAAAACGAAGATACGCTTTATCTCTCCATTCTCGACACCAATAATTACAAAGCCGCCGATGCCTTTCGTTTTGCTACCGGCAAAAATATCGAATTAGTTCAGGCCGATAAAACCGAACTGTATGCGCAAATAGAAAAACTGACCGGCCAGCGGGTGGATGATATTAATACCGCTGCCGATGCCGGCACGCTCGAACAACTCGATGAGCTTGATGCCGATACCCACTCGGTGGATAACACCGAAATTGCTGATGAAGATGATGAAGCGCCGATTGTGCGCTTTATCAACCAAATGCTCAGCCGTGCCGTACGGGTAAAAGCCTCAGATATTCATTTCGAGCCGTATGAAAAGCTGTATCGAGTGCGTTTTCGAATTGATGGCGTATTGCAAGAGATCACCAGCCCGCCACAAAAACTGGCGCAGCGCCTTGCTGCCCGCCTGAAAATCATGAGTAAACTCGATATTGCCGAGCGCCGCATTCCGCAAGATGGCCGTATCAAACTAAAACTCAGTGAAGGCACAGCGATTGATCTACGGGTATCCACCCTACCGACTCTATTCGGTGAAAAAGTGGTGCTGCGTATTCTAGACTCTTCCGCCGCGCGGCTTGATATTGACCAACTTGGCTTTACCGAACACGATAAAGCGCTGTATAAAGCCGTGCTGGCACGCCCACAGGGGCTGATTTTAGTCACCGGCCCAACCGGTAGCGGTAAAACCGTGACCCTGTATACCGGCCTTGCCCGCTTAAATACGCCTGAACGGAATATTTCAACAGCCGAAGATCCGGTAGAGATCAACCTCAGCGGCGTAAATCAAACCCAAATCAACACCCGAGCCGGGCTAACCTTTGCCAGTGCCCTACGGGCATTTTTACGCCAAGACCCTGATGTGGTAATGGTGGGCGAAATCCGTGACCTAGAAACGGCTGAAATAGCAGTCAAAGCGGCGCAAACCGGCCATTTAGTGCTCTCGACCCTGCACACCAATTCAGCGGCCGAAACACTGACCCGCCTGTCAAACATGGGTGTTCCAGCTTACAACATCGCCTCATCAGTGAATTTGATCATTGCCCAACGCTTGGCACGCCGCCTCTGCCCGCACTGCCGCCAAGAGCTGTTTCTTTCGGCTGCCGAGCAGAAAGCGCGTGATTTTACGCCCTATCAAGAGCAAGGCATCACGCTATTTAAAGCCAACTTACAAGGCTGTGATCACTGCAGTGGCGGCTATAAAGGGCGTACCGGTATTTATGAGCTAATGCCGATGTCACCACAACTAACCGATGCCATTTTACGCGGCGCTCACGCCCCTGAACTTACTCAAATTGCCTGTCAGCAAGGCATGCTGACACTGCGCAATGCCGGTTATGCCCGCGTGTTGCAGGGGGTGACCTCACTTGAAGAAATTGATCGCGTCACCGGAGTATAAGCATGACAACACTGACCCAACTGAAAGCCAGAAAACAGTATCCGTATAAATGGAGTGCCTTTAATCGGCAGGGTCAGGAGTGTACCGGTGAGCTTGATGCCAGCTCAATTGATGAGTTAAAAGCCATTTTAATGACCCGAGGTTTCAGCCGTATCGAGGCCAAAAAAGCCCCGCAATCAGTTCTGACCAAACTCAAAGATCGGGTTAAGCCGGCTGATATTGCCTTTTTCAGCCGCCAAGTTTCCACTATGTTATTTGCCGGCGTACCGGTGTTACAGGCACTGCGCTTAATCGGTGAAAGCCATGCTAAACCCTGCATGCGCCGCCTGATCAATAACATTGCCTCTGATGTGGAAAGCGGTACGCCGATTTCGCAATCACTGCGCAAACACCCACTGATCTTTGATGATCTATTTTGTGATCTGGTCAGCACCGGTGAAGTCACTGGGCGGCTTGATCTGGTGATGGACAGAATCGCCACTCATCGCGAAAAAATGGAAGCGCTGAAATCCAAAATAAAAAAAGCCCTGTTCTATCCCAGTATGGTGATGGCGGTTGCTATCGGGGTATCTGTCTTGATGCTGTTGTTTGTTATCCCCCAATTTGAACAGCTCTATCACGGCTTTGGCTCTGAACTGCCGGCCTTTACCCAAATGGTGCTCAACCTTTCGGTACTACTGCGGGAAAAAGGCGGCTTTGTGGCAGCCGGCATAGTGGCGGCAGCTTATCTCTATCGCCGCATGTATCGCAGCTCTGAAAAAGTGCGCCTTCGGCAGGATAAATTTATGCTCAAGTTGCCGGTCATTGGTCTGATGCTACACAAAGCAAGTGTTGCCCGCTTTTCGCGCACCTTATCGGTCACCTTTACCGCCGGCGTGCCGCTGCTAAACGGCTTGGTTTCTGCAGCAGGGGCTTCCGGAAACCTGATCTACCGTAATGCTATTTTAGCGGTGCGCAAAGAGGCCGAACAGGGAATTCCAATTCATCAGGCCATGCAAAAGCAGAACCTATTCCCACCGATCACCACCCAAATGGTGATGATTGGCGAAGAGTCAGGCTCACTTGATGGCATGCTCGATAAAATTGCCACCATTTATGAGCAAGAAGTGGATGACATGGTTGATGCACTATCCAGCCTATTAGAGCCTTTTATTATGGTGATTATTGGCGGCATTGTCGGTTCACTGGTGGTAGCCATGTATCTGCCTATTTTCAATATGGGTAGCGTAATCGGTTAATGCTCTGCGCCAAAGTTAAAAACTAAAACCTGAATTTAAGCCTGATCATGGAATGATATTATGCTTGCTCAACGCCTGCTAATTCGCAGTCAGAACTTTTTTACGGCGTATACACCTGCACAAGCTTGCCACGCCTTGCTACTGGCGCTGTTTTTTCTCTGCGGAATGCATACCGTACAAAACCATCTTGGCGGCGAAGGGTTGCAGATCCCATTTAATAATATTGGCTGGATAGTGATCAGCGCTATTATTCTCAATGGCATACTGCTGATCAGCCGCAGACAGCAACTGGTTTATAATCGCTTATCACAAGGGTTGCTGCTGAGCTGCATACTGATCAGCCTGCCACAACTCTACCCGCAAGCCGATACCCGTATGCTGACCACCCTATTTGGCTTGTGGGGCGGCTATCTAACCTATCTGGCGGCTACACAATTACAACTCACGGCGAAACAAAAACAGCATTTACTTTGGATACTGCTGTGCGGGGTACTCATTCAAGCTTCTCTGGCGCTCTGGCAATATTACTGGCTGACCGAAGGCAACAGTTTCGGGTATGACAGCCGCCTCAATCGCCCCTACGGGATCTTTTTCCAGCCAAATTTGATGGCCTCTTTTATGGTCACCGGCACAGTGATTGCCGCCTTTTTATTGCTGCAGACTTCTCGAATTTGGCAACGTACCGTGCTGGCAGTCAGCATTACATTGACCACCTTTGTCACCGTAATATTGCTTTCGCGCACCGGTTGGCTGGCTCTTATACTGGTTAGCCCGCTGATATTGTTCACACTGTTACGCCAAAACCACCCTCACCAGAATAAACAAAATGCGGCACTGTTTTTTATCGCCCTCAGTATTGGTCTACTGTGGGGGTTAACACAAAATTTCTGGCTGAATGATATTACCCTGCTGATGGCCGATCGGGTGTCACTAGAAAGCCCACGCGCATACACCTACCCACAAACACTGCAACTGTGGGCAGAAAAACCACTGCTAGGCTGGGGATACGGCAATTTTGAGTCAGCTTATTTGTGGTTCAGCGCCAAAGGTTACGCCGCCGGCCAGTTTGACCATGCTGGGCTAGCAGGGCTGGCGCATGCCCACAACGAGATATTACAACTTGCCGCGCAGGGCGGGATTATTCCGGTACTCGGCTTACTGCTGGCTACTCTGGCTGTTTTTTATGCCTGCTATCAGCAAAAATATGCTCCTATACTAATCGCACTGCTGATCCCGCTGGCATTACACAGCCAGCTCGAATACCCCTTTTACCACTCTGTACCGCACTGGCTGATGTTTGTTGTATTAATTGCAATCATTGATAAACCTGCTGACCGCACACTGCCCGTTGCCCGTACCTTTGCTTTACGGCTTTCTGGTTATTTACTGTTTGGATTCACCCTGATTTTTATGCTCACCACCTTGTATACCACCCACAACCTGTATCGGTATGAAACACAAGGCCGTAAAGATCTCTCATTAGTCGTCAACAACATCAACCCTATTGCATGGTATCGGCGGCTCAATTTTTACCTGATTGTGGAAACCATCAACGCTGCCGTAGCAACTGATAATCAGCAAGATCTGAAAAAAGTAGAGCAGTGGATTAAAGAGGATATGCGCACCTACCCGCGTACCGAATACTATAATTTTTTGGCGATGATTTATCACGAACAGGGAAATACCGTACAGCTAGCTGAACTCCAGCGCGAAGCCTATTTTCTATTTCCTAATGATGCCACCTTGTTTACCGCCGAGTATTTCCAAAAAAATAAACTGGCAAACCCGAAATATCCACCCAGCCAGATAGCTACTGCATCCGCTGAAAAATAGTGATCGTATTGAAAATAAAAATAGGGAATATTAAAAATAAATAACCGATCTTGTGTTTAACAATAAACAGCGCAACAGCACAAGACGCTCCTTACCTTTTACGATAAAATTATTAGGTATAACGTAGGCTTATCAAGCAAACACAAAATGAATATAAATACTCAACAGTTTGCTTATATTACCCAATTTCCCGCGCCTTGCGCGCTATCATAAATAAGGTTTCCAGTGGACGGAGTCATTCTGTTAGCAGCGTTGTTTGGTTTAGTGATCGGCAGTTTTCTGAATGTAGTGATCTACCGCTACCCGATCATGCTCGAACGCCGCTGGCGGGCCGAGTGCAGTGAGCATTTTAGTGATCTTCCGCCTACACCAGAGGCTCCCCGTTTTGATCTGTTGCTGCCCGCTTCACACTGCCCGCAGTGTAAAACGCCGGTTCGCTGGTTTGATAACCTACCGCTGGCCTCATGGCTGTTACTGCGCGGAAAGTGCCGACATTGCCAAGCCCCTATTAGTGCCCGCTACCCCGCGATTGAGCTGATCACCGCCATTGCCTTTGCACTGCCGGTGTTGCTGTGGGGGCTTACACCGTGGAGTTTGGCCGTGATGCTGCTTGCCGCTCTGCTGCTGGTTGCCAGTATGATCGATCTCGATACCCTCTGGTTGCCCGACAGCCTGACACAACCGATGCTCTGGGGCGGCTTACTGCTGGCATGGCTAGGAGAAAGCCAGATTGACTTACACAGCGCCCTTGCCGGCGCAATGGCCGGTTATCTTTCGCTCTGGAGTCTGTTTTGGGTATTTAAGCTGCTGACCGGTAAAGAGGGCATGGGCAGCGGTGATTTTGTGCTGCTGGCTGCACTGGGTGCATGGGTTGGTGCCGAAAAACTGCTGCTGGTTGCAATGTTGGCCTCATTCAGTGGCCTCATCTATGCAGTCATCGCGCGCCGTACCCAGCAGGCGATTCCGTTTGGCCCGTGGTTGGCACTCGGCGGCTGGATTACCTTACTGTGGGGCGATAATATTGTGCGCACTTATTTTACGCTGATGGGTATATAGCAAATCAAATCGATAAGATACTGCTCACCCAATAGTCTCTAGCCTATTTATGGAGCAACTTGTGACCTACACTGTCGCCATTACCGGAGGCATCGGCAGCGGCAAAACGACCGTTGCCAATCTGTTTGCCCAGCACGGCATCACCTTGGTAGATGCCGATATCGTGGCGCGTGAAGTGGTCGCGATCGGGTCACCGGCACTGTGCAGCATCGTTGCCCATTTTGGCGTACAGGTGCAACTCCCTGATGGCAGCTTAAATCGTGCAGTGCTGCGCGAAATCATCTTTGCCGATCCACAGCAACAGGCGTGGCTGAATCAGTTACTGCACCCACTAATCAGCCAAACTATGCAGCGCCAGTTAGCGGCAGTCACCTCCCCCTACGCGCTATGGGTTGTGCCACTGCTGGTTGAAAATAACCTCTGTGGCTTGGCTGATCGCGTATTAGTGGTTGATGTCAGCCCTGAAACCCAAATCCAGCGTACCCAACTGCGTGATCAGGTATCTGAGCAACAGATTAAGCAAATTCTGAATGCACAAGCATCGCGCAGCGCACGCTTAGCCGTGGCTGATGATATTATTGATAATGACTGCCATAACAATGACAACCCTCATCGCCATGACAAGCATGAGCAACACGCTGATAGTCAAAACTACAGCGCTCAAGACAGCAACTGTAATATCCGGAATAGCCGTTACACCCAATCAGATCCTCTTTCCCGAGAAACACCAAACCGAGATTCATTATCTGCTCAGGTTGCCCTGTTGCACCAAAAGTATCTGGAGCTAGCCGCTCAGCATCGGCAATAACAGGCTTGAGCGTCTCAGCAAAAGACACTGGTTATACAGGATATCTGCGAATCAATAGGTAGCCGATATAGACGCTGCCTAGATTATTACTTAGTATTCAGCGTAACGACTCTCTAACTCTCAATGAATCAGACCCATGACAAATGACTCAACCCGTTCAGTGATTTTTGAACAACCCCTGAATGAGAAGATGCGAGCTTGGTTACGCATAGAATATCTGCTGCAACAATTAGATGATAATCAGCATTTAGCCGACACCGCACAATCTATGGTCTTTTTCCGCACTATTGCCGACTTGCTTGATGTACTCGACCGTGGTGAAGTGAGAACCGATCTGCTCAAAGATCTCGAGCGCCAGCAACAAAAACTGGGGCAGTTTCTTGATACTCCAGGGGTTGATCTTAGCCTGCTACAAGGCCTGCGTAGCCAATTAAAACAGCACTATACCGATTTACTTAATGCCCCGCGCTTAGGTCAGGCACTACGTGATGATCGCTTTATTAATCCGATCCGTCAGCGTTTAAGTATTCCTGGCGGTAGCTGCAGCTTTGATTTACCAACGTTACACCTGTGGTTACACCTGCCACATCCGCAAAAAGAGCAGCAAGCCATTCACTGGATGTCGACCCTCGATACTTTGCGTGACCCACTGCGTCTGATATTAAACCTGATCCGCCAGAGTGCAATGTTTAACCCGTGCAGCGCCAATGCTGGTTTTTATCAAGATAATGGCGGCGATGCTGAAATGCTGCGTCTTCGTCTGCAGCTTGATTGTATGGTCTACCCACAAGTTTCCGGGCACAAAAGCCGCTATGCCATTCGCTTTTTACCGCTCGACAGTGAGCACGGTGAAGTGCCACAGCATCTGCCGTTTGAACTAGCCTGCTGCTAAATTTTTACTGTATTGAATATCGGATATCCGCTACAGCATATCCGTGCAACCGAAAAGAGAAAAACCGATGACTCAGCCACTCTATGTTCCCTGCCCAACCTGCCAAACTGCCGTTGAATGGAGCGAAAATAGCCCCTACCGCCCCTTCTGCTGTAAACGCTGCCAGTTAATTGATCTGGGTGAATGGGCTGAAGAAGAGAAACGTATTCCGGGGCCTGAAGATCACTCCAACGCTGAAGATTGGAGCGAAAACGACTAATCTTGCTGCTATTTTCAGATATAATCTTGAGTTAGCCGGCGGCAACTTCAGCCAGTAAGGTCTGAACAATTGCCGCATTCGCTTCGGGAAAACGCTCGGCAATCAGATCTTGCTGAGCAACCCACGCCGAGCGCTGGCCTTCACGCCCGAACGGTTCTCCCTGATAATCTTCAACCAAAAAGAAGTGTAAATGCACCACACGGTCATCAAACTCAACACTGACATTATCAAACGGCACTGACTGCATAACCTCAATACCCACCTCTTCATGTAACTCACGGGCTAGCGCCTCTTGTGCCGACTCTCCGACCTCAAATTTTCCGCCGGGAAATTCCCAATAACCGGCCAAAAAAGTGTCGGGTTTACGCTTGGTTAAAAAAATTTCACGCTCGGCATTGCGGATAATTCCCACCGCAACATGCATCTGTTTTTTCACAATTATTTCCTCAAAAAAACGGCTTATCAGCACACACGGCTCAACCTACATGCAAGCGCTCTGAACTGCAACCTGACTTATTATTTGGATAAAAAAAGTTCTTTGGATAAAAAAAAGGGGCATTACTCACGTAATCGCCCCTTTTCTTCTCTCTAATTGAATACCCAATATCTATCAATCAGTATCACGTATCCAAATCAATACCTGCGATATGTTACAGCGCAGGTATCTGGTTCATTTAGCCTTGCAAAACACCGTGGCACTGCTTGTATTTCTTACCTGAACCGCACGGGCACAGCTCGTTACGGCCAACTTTGCGCTCAGCACGCACCAGTGAACCTGAACCATCACTGTTTTCAGTCAGCGTACTTTCGCTTTCACTGTGGCTGTACTGCTGCTTCTGGGCGATACGCTCTGCTTCAGCACGGCGCTGTGCATCAACCTGCTCAACCTCTTCCGGCATACGAACACGCACTTTACTCAGCGTGCTGATCACATCAAGTTTTAGGGTTTCGAGCATTTCAGTGAACATCTCAAATGATTCACGCTTGTACTCTTGCTTCGGGTTTTTCTGTGCATAACCACGTAAGTGAATACCCTGACGCAGGTGATCCATCGCCGCCAGATGCTCTTTCCAAAGCGTATCAAGCGTTTGCAGCATCACGCCTTTTTCAAAATGGCGCATCATTGACTCACCAACAACATCCTCTTTCTCACGATACAGTTTCAGGGCTTCCGCCTGAATGCGCTCACGCAGCACCTCTTCGTGTAGGTTATTGTCCTCTTCTAGCCACTGGCTAATTGGCAACGCTAGATCAAAGTCATTATGCAGGCGATTTTCCAAACCCTGAACATCCCACATCTCTTCGAGTGATTGCGGTGGAATATACTGATCGATTACCGCACCAACAACATCATCGCGAATCGCATCAATGGTTGCACCCACTTCATCAGCATCCAGCAACTCATTGCGCTGCTCGTAAATTGCTTTACGCTGATCGTTAGCCACGTCATCGAACTCAAGCAGTTGCTTACGAATATCAAAGTTACGTGCTTCAACTTTACGCTGGGCATTTTCAATCGCCTTGCTGACCCATGGGTGCTCAATCGCCTCACCCTCTTGCATGCCCAGTTTTTTCATCATATTGCTCACGCGATCTGAAGCGAAAATACGCATCAGGCTATCTTCCATTGAAAGATAGAAGCGTGATGAACCCGGATCCCCCTGACGGCCTGAACGTCCACGCAACTGGTTATCAATACGGCGCGATTCATGACGCTCAGTACCAATGATGTGCAGACCACCGGCCTCAACCACCAAATCATGCTGTACCTGCCATGCAGCTTTAATCGCATCAATTTGATCTTGGGTTGGCGCTTCAATCGCCTCAACATCCGCTTTCCAGCTACCGCCGAGCAGAATATCGGTACCACGGCCTGCCATGTTGGTCGCAATGGTCACCGCTCCCGGTTGACCGGCTTGTGCCACGATATCCGCTTCAGAAGCATGGAATTTGGCATTCAGAACTTTATGCGGGATATTTGCCTGACGCAGTGCCTGCGAAAGTGCTTCTGATTTTTCAATAGAAACTGTACCAACCAGCGTTGGGCGCTTTGCTACCACCTGCTGCTTAATATCCTCAATGATCGCGTTAAATTTCTCGCCTTCGGTCATGTAGACTAAATCGGCCATATCTTTACGGATCATCGGGCGATTGGTTGGAATAACTACGGTATCCAAACCATAAATTTGCTGGAATTCGAACGCTTCGGTATCGGCTGTACCTGTCATCCCGCCCAGCTTTTCATACAAGCGGAAATAGTTCTGGAAGGTGATAGAAGCCAGAGTCTGGTTCTCATTTTGAATTTGAACCCCCTCTTTGGCCTCAACAGCCTGATGCAAACCATCAGACCAACGGCGGCCCGGCATGGTACGGCCAGTGTGTTCATCAACAATAACCACTTCACCGTCTTTCACGATGTAATCAACATCTCGCTCAAACAGAGCATGCGCACGCAATGCGGCATTGGCATGATGTAACAGTGAAATATTGGCCGGAGAGTACAGTGAATCACCCTCTTTCATCAGTTTTGCGCCAATCAACAGCTCTTCAATGCGCAGTTGGCCGCGCTCGGTTAAATGAGCCTGACGTGCTTTTTCATCTACACTGAAATCACCTTCGCCCTGAAACTCTTCAGAGTCTTCTTTCTCTTGCTGTGTCAGCTTAGGGATCAGCTTATTCACTTGGATATACAGCTCAGAGCTGTCTTCTGCAGGGCCGGAGATAATCAGCGGGGTACGTGCTTCATCAATTAAAATGGAGTCAACTTCATCGACAACTGCATAGAACAGTGGGCGTTGTACCCGCTCTTCCGGGCTAAATGCCATATTGTCGCGCAGGTAGTCAAAACCGAATTCGTTATTTGTACCGTAGGTAATATCCGCGGCATACGCTTCACGTTTTGCCGGTGCAGGCATACCCGGCAGGTTAATCCCCACGCTCAGGCCTAAATACTCAAACAGCGGGCGGTTAGTCTCTGCATCTCGACGGGCCAAGTAATCGTTCACGGTAATCACGTGAACACCACGGCTGGTCAGCGCATTCAGGTAGGCCGGCAGTGTTGCGGTCAGCGTTTTACCTTCACCGGTACGCATTTCAGCCACATTACGGCCATTGAGCACCATGCCGCCGATCATTTGCGCATCAAAATGGCGCATACCAAAAACGCGCTTACTCGCTTCGCGTACGGTAGCAAACGTTTCGGGGATCAAATCATCTAGCACTGCGCCTTGCTCTAAACGGGCACGAAACTCAACTGTTTTTGCTTTCAGCTCATCATCTGACAGCGCAATAAACTGCTCTTCAAGGGCATTAATCTGGGTAACAATTTTGCCCAAACGGCGCAGAGTACGCTCGTTACGGCTACCAAAAATTTTTGTGAGTACTTTCGTCAACATAGTTAAATTACATCTTATAGCAAGTCAATCCATGGCTTTTCCGGATAACCGAAATAAAAACCAGACACCCCACATGGTATAACACAGCACAAAAACCGGTTGTAGGAACGGCTCTGATTATGCTGTGGCCTGTGGGCCTGCTCGGATGCCCTGCACTTGTGCCAACCACAAGCAAGGTATGTAACTTAACAACAACGGAACCGGTGGCAGCAACATCGCCGAGACTGAAGTCTCAAGCGGTAAACGCTGCACCATATCGGAGGGGATCGCCGCCGTAAAAATCGGCTTAAAAATATCAGTACTGCTTTCTGGTGTTGGTACCAGCGCATTGGCGCTGTAATAGCCCTGTTCGGTGCTAAATGAAACTTCAGTATCAGAAGCCAAAACCTGCGGCGCAAGAATTCGGGCCAAGCGGGCAAAAAAGCCAGAAACCGGATTCCAGCCTGAAAGTGAACTCTGCTCAGGTTGGGTAATAACCACCCGCAGCGCAACACCGGCAGCCGGCACCCGCTGTGGTGCAATCAGTTCATTACGTAAACGAACTGCGGTATTTAAAAACAGTGGTTGTGCCGAACGGCTGAATGTCTGACTGGTTGAGTTATCTGCATGTACATCCATTGCGGTACTTGCCGTGCCGACACCCGCAGCCACCACACCCAATAAAAGGTGCGGCCACAGGTAACGACGGCCAAATTGTACACAACGAACCAGAATCGACATGCTTTATAAATTACTCATGTTGTACATCATCAAAAAATAACCAGTTTGGGGATAAAAACAAAAAATACCTTGTCTCTATTCTCTAGATAGATAGAGATATTGTAAGAACACCTCTAAATAAGCGAATAGAGATAAACCTTTCTATCCCTGCGGTTTTACGTCACTCGACATAAGATGACATCACCTACCAACTGGTGGCATAGTGGCATCAGATGCGACTCACTTTTAGCCCACTTAGCGTAAATGCAACATACAGGCTAAATAATCTGTACGGTATTAATTATTATGCGCGATCATCGCCCACAACCGCTGGATTCTCTGTTTACCGAAGCCCACTTACAAAATGTACAGCAGCGGGCTATTGCGCTGTTAAAACTTAACCAAACAGTAAAAGCCTTATTACCGGCAGAACTACATGCGCATTGCCGTGTTGCCAACTACCGTCAGAGTATTTTAATCCTTGAAATTACAAATGCCAGCTTTGCGTTACGTTTACGTTACTTAATTCCCGCATTACTCTCTGCATTACGCCAGCAAGTACTGCCAACGTTAGTGACTATTGAGCACCGAATCAATCCCAGAATGGCAATTTCAAACGCAACACTGCGAGATCCCGCACAAGCTCGGCATAAATCAGGCAATTCAGAAGAGACCAAAAGAACAATCAGTATGCAAACCGCAGAACATTTACAGATATTAGCCAGCCACGGTTCGGTATCGGCTAAATTAAAGGAAAAACTACAAAAACTGGCCGCATTGGCACAGCAAAAGACAGATGTGAAAAAAACGGATTGAAAAACGAACTAAAACAAACACCCAGCCCATATAAACAAAGGATCATACGTAAGTTAATTACGTACAATCCTGTTTATTTTTCTGTATTGCTGATTTTGCATTCACACGGTACACACTAGCTCAGGCACACCTGATAGCTTTACGTGTTTATGCTTATGCGTACACCAGTGAAGGTGCTGCAAATTTGAGTGGCATCTGTGCTTCATTTTCGAAAGTCACATATTCCCACGCACTCGCCTTTGCCAGCATCGCTTGCAACAGCTTATTATTCAGGGCATGACCTGATTTGTATGCGCGGAATTCACCGATAATATTATGACCGCACATGTAGAGGTCACCAATAGAGTCGAGAATTTTATGCTTCACAAATTCGTCGTCGTAACGCAGACCATCTTCGTTTAATACACGATAATCATCCAACACAATAGCGCAGTTGAAACTGCCGCCTAAACACAACCCTTTAGATTGCAGGTGTTCGATATCACGCATAAAGCCAAAGGTACGCGCACGGCTAATTTGGCTGACAAAGCTATCTGCAGATAAATCTAAACGGAAACGCTGCGCACCTGCATCAATCGCTGGGTGGTTAAAATCGATAGTGAAATCAATTCTAAAGCCGTTATAAGGAACAAATTCTGCCCACTTATCGCCGTCTTCAACACGTACCGTATCTTTAATGCGGATAAATTTCTTCGCCACATTTTGTTCTTCGATCCCTGCATCGAGTAACAGGTAAACGAACGGACTTGCACTGCCATCCATAATCGGAATTTCAGGTGCGTCCACATCTATGATGATGTTGTCGATTCCCAAACCCGCCAGCGCTGCATTTAAGTGCTCAACGGTAGAGATACGCACATCGTCATCGTTCACCAAACACGTGCAGAGCATGGTATCACGCACGGATTTAGCATCAGCCGGAAAATCAACCGGAGGATTTAAGTCAGTGCGACGATAGATGACCCCGGTATTAGCCGGAGCTGGGCGCAATGTTAAAGTGACTTTACGACCGGTATGTAAACCCAGCCCAGTCGCTTCAATACCACGTTTTAAAGTCCGTTGTTTGATCATCTTGTCTATCTCGTCTGCGTAACAAACTTATGTTGTCTGACTACGTTAATTGTTACCTACTTTTACTCTCTTTGCCTGCCCTTTATGCAAACAGCACGTTAGGATAGAGATGGAGCAAAAAGTAATCATCTCGTAGTCAGACATGTTAACACAAGTGACGGAGATTCCAAATTGTTGCTTAATTAATCAGCTTGCTTGCGCAAAAAGGCCGGAATATCAAGATAATCTGGCTCTTTCGTTGGCTGAATTGCAGGCTCATTCACCACTTTTGCTGGCTTTGGCTCTTGCTGAATCGGCGTCATTTGGTGTGCGGCATAGCGCTCGTGCACCGGTTGCTGTGGAGCGTGCTTGCTCACCAGCGTAATATCAGGCTTACGTTCTACGCCGATACCCGTTGCAACAACAGTAACACGCAGCTCATCATGCATTTCCGGATCTAACGATGTACCGATAACAACGGTCGCATTGTCAGAAGCAAACGCACGGATAGTATTACCAACAGTTTCAAACTCATCCAAGCGCAGATCAAAACCTGCAGTGATGTTAACCAGAACACCGCGTGCACCAGCCAGATCGATATCTTCGAGCAACGGGCTTGAAATCGCCATTTCAGCGGCTTCTTCTGCACGATCTTCACCACTTGCAACACCGGAGCCCATCATGGCATAACCCATTTCAGACATCACGGTACGCACATCAGCAAAGTCGACGTTCATTAAACCCGGACGGGTGATCAGCTCAGCAATACCCTGTACTGCACCTTTAAGTACATCATTTGCAGCGCCAAAGGCATCAAGCAAAGAGATACCACGGCCCAATACTTTGAGCAGTTTATCGTTTGGAATGGTGATCAATGAATCAACGTGCTTTGACAGCTCGGTGATACCTTGGTCAGCAAATGCCATCCGCTTTTTGCCTTCGAAGCTAAACGGTTTGGTGACAACAGCAACGGTCAGGATACCTAACTCTTTTGCCAGCTCAGCCACAACTGGGGCTGCACCTGTACCTGTACCACCGCCCATACCGGCAGCGATAAAGACCATGTCAGAGCCTTCAAGTGCATTACGCAGTGCTTCGCGATCTTCTTCGGCAGCACCACGACCCACTTCTGGGTTTGCGCCCGCACCCAGACCTTTGGTTATCCCACCGCCAATCTGAATAGTCTGACCCACAGCGGTCTTACGCAGTGCTTGTGCATCAGTATTAACGGCAAAAAATTCAACGCCTTCGATATTTTCGCGCACCATGTGCTCGACCGCGTTACCGCCGCCGCCACCAACGCCGATGACTTTAATCACCGCGTCGTTAATCATTGCCATTGGTTCAAACATAACCCTCTCCGTTTTGTGCCTGTCCGCAGCAGGTCTAAATCAGAATTCCCGTTTCAGCCAACCATTGAGGCGTTTTAACATGCCACCCACTGAACGTTGTTTTTCAGTGTCGGCTTCCTCATTCATTTGCGACTCTTTTCCATAATGCAATAACCCAACGACCGTCGAGTAATAAGGTGCTTGTGCATAATCGGTTAACCCCGTCAGATTCAACGGTTGGCCAATTCGCACTTGCGTGTGAAATACACGCTCAGCACACTCGGCAAGCCCTTCCATTTGGGATGCACCGCCGGTCAGTACAATGCCAGCCGCAAGATGATGTTTCACGCCCTGCTGCCGCAGCTGTTCTTGTAGATACTGCAATTCATCATTAACCAAGTTTAATAACTCGGTATAACGTGGTTCGATAACTTCAGCCAGTGTTTGACGTTGCAAACTGCGTGGAGGACGCCCGCCCACACTCGGGACTTCGACTGTCTCTTCACGGCTGACTAATGAGCCCATCGCGCAACCATGACGCACTTTAATCGCTTCGGCATCGGTTGGTGGTGTACCAAATGCATACGCAATATCACTGGTCACCACATTGCCCGCATAGGGGATCACTTTGGTATGACGCAACGCACCACCGGTGTAGACGGCAATATCCATGGTACCACCACCGATATCAACCACACAGACACCTAATTCACGCTCATCTTCCGTTAATACGGCATCACTCGATGCCAAACCAGCAAAAATCAGCTGATCAACTTTTAATCCACAACGCTCGACGGCTTTGACTATATTTTTTGCCATATCATTATGACAAGTAATTAAGTGCACTTTCGCCTGCATTCGTACGCCAGATAATCCAACCGGATTTTTAATTCCCTCTTGGTAATCTATGGCAAATTCCTGTGGAATAACATGCAGAATACGGTGCTCTTCTTTTGTTTTTACCGATTTCGCCGTGTGAATAACGTTATCCACATCTTCTTGTGATACTTCTTCATCTGAAATAGGCACAATACCCATTTCATTCTGGCAGCTAATATGCTTTCCGGATAGTGCCAAATAGACTGATGATATTTGGCAATCGGCCATTAACTCTGCTTGGTCAACTGCTCGCTGCACGGATTTAACGACAGATTCAAGATCATTCACTCCGCCTTTATCCATACCACGGGATGAACTACTGCCAACACCAATGATATTTAGCATACCATCGGGAAGTACTTCCCCTACGAGTGCGGAGACTTTAAATGTACCGATTTCTAATCCAACAACCAGTTTTCTGTCCGTCGCCTTGGTCATTTGTTTAACCTGACTTAGTATTCGCTTGATTTATTGTGGCCTGATTTGCTTTTCTGGCCTGCTCTATGGGCTGCTGCGGATCAATTAATACCGGTGCCCAACCCACGGCAAGACCACTGTCATAGCGCAAATCGACATAACTGATTCGCTTATCCGGTTGTTGCTGCAACAAAGGATACAAGTCAATAAACCGCTTTAAACGTGCCATGCGGTTGTCGCGCCCCAATTCAAGCCGGATATCCCCTTCGAGCCCGACTTGCCATGAGTGACGCGGGCTTAATGCCAGCATTGTAAGGTGAAATCCATTCTCTTGCATAAGCTTTTCCATGCTCTGCCACGCATCTAGCACCTCTTTTTCTGAGCCTTCAGGGCCATATAATAACGGCAATTTGCTATTAGCCATACGCTCAATTGGCGCATTAAATGATTTACCTTTACTGTCAACCAGTTGCATATCATTCCAACGGGCAACCGGAACATACTCTGCAATATCAAGGTGGACAATATCTGGCCACTCTTTACGCACAGAGGCATGTGAAATCCACGGCATCATCTGCAATTGCTGCTGAATACTGTGGACATCTTGGGTAATAAAGCTGCCAAGCGGCCCCATTGAGAGGATAGCTAGGCGGACATCATCATCCGTAGTGAACTTTCGCTCACCGGCTATGACCAACCGCGATAGCGGTAAACGCTCACTATCTTGCATCCATTCGACAGCAGACCACACGCCTTTCGTTCCATATCCAACCACGGCAATAAAAAATAGCAGGCCACACAAAAAGGAGGCCACCGTACGTTGCGAGGTACGGCGTTTCGCGGTTGTTTCTGATGATCGTGAGACTATTGAGGCCTGCGCCATAATTAGATTGCCAATCCGATAACTTTTGCCACTAATTGTGAAAAATCAATACCCGCCTGACGCGCCGCCATAGGTACTAAGCTGTGGCTGGTCATACCCGGTGAGGTGTTCACTTCGAGCAAATTAAAGCGCCCTTGGCTATCCATCATCACATCAACACGGCCCCACCCTCGGCAACCGAGTGCATCATAGGCGGCTTTTGCCAGTACACCAATCTCAGCTTCTTGTGCATCATTCAGACCACTTGGGCAGAAATAACCGGTCTCATCTGACAGGTATTTTGCCTGATAATCATAAAAGACACCGGCCGCTTGAATACGGATCGACGGTAATACCTGATCACCCACAATGGCTACGGTAAACTCAGGGCCGCTGAGCCACTGCTCTACCAAGACGGTAGTGTCGTGTTCAAAAGCTTTTTCGAGTGCTGGAAGCAACTCTTGAGCCGTTGATACTTTGCTCATTCCAACGCTAGAGCCTTCTAAAGAGGGCTTTACCATCAGCGGTAACCCAAGGCGCGCGATTATAGTGGCTAGATAATCGTTATCCAATCCCGAATTTGTGACAGATTCATACTCAGCAACCGGCAAACCTAATGCTTGCCAGATCAGTTTGGTACGCATTTTGTCCATGGCCAACGCTGAGGCCAATACGCCGCTACCAGTATATGGCAGGCCAATTTGTTCGAGCATGCCCTGCATACTACCATCTTCACCGCCGCGACCGTGCAGGGCGATAAAGGCTTTACTGAAACCTTGTGCCGGTAAGGTGGCAACAGAAATGGTTTTAGTATCAATCGGATGCGCATCAAAACCTGCGGCACGTAAACCTTCAACAACCGCAGCACCTGAGTTCAATGAGACTTCACGCTCTGCCGATGTTCCGCCTAGTAATACTGCAACTTTCTCTGTCATGGTTATCCTCTTGCGCGTAATGCTTACTGCGCTTGTAAGCGCATATTCGCCAAATTCCGGGCGACTTTGCCGATATCACCGGCACCCTGAGCCAGTACCAGATCTCCACCTTTTAGGATTTGTCCTAAAATTTGCGGTAAATCCTGCTGATCCGGAACAAAAATAGGGTCAACATTCCCTCGGCTCCGAATTGTACGGCATAATGAGCGGCTGTCGGCCCCTTCTATGAGATTTTCTCCGGCGGCGTAAACATCAAGCATCAGTAATACATCAACTTGTGAAAGAACGCTGGCGAAATCTTCGTACAAATCACGGGTTCGGGTATAACGGTGCGGCTGAAAAATCATGACTAAGCGGCGTTCAGGCCAACCGGCTCGTGCGGCTTTAATCGTGACATCCACTTCACTAGGGTGATGACCGTAATCATCAACCAGCATGACATCGCCACCGTTTACGCTGAACTCTCCTAGACAGTCGAAACGGCGCCCCGTTCCCTGAAAACTCTCTAATGCACGAACAATTGCGTCATCATCAATGCCATCTTCGGTTGCCACGGCAATGGCGGCCGCTGCATTCAGGGCATTATGGCGGCCAGGCATATTCAATTTAACCTGTAATGCCTCACATCCACTACGGCAAATAACAAAATGGCCTTGTGCACCCTGTTGTTTATATTCGCAAATTTTAATGTCGGCATCATCGCTAAAACCATAGGTGACAATATGGCGGCCAATGCGCGGTAGCAGTTCACGAACAACCGGATCATCAATACACATTACGGCTAAACCGTAGAACGGCAGGTTATGCAGGAAATCAATAAAGGTTTGCTTGAGATTCTCAAAACTACCCTTATAGGTTTCCATGTGATCAGCTTCGATGTTGGTGACAACAGCAACCATCGGCTGTAGATGTAAAAATGAGGCATCACTCTCATCGGCTTCGGCAATCAAATAGCGGCTAGCACCTAAGCGTGCGTTAGTACCGGTCGATTTCACTAATCCACCGTTAACAAAGGTTGGATCGCGCCCTGCTTCGGCAAAAATACCGGAAACCAATGCGGTAGTGGTAGTTTTACCGTGCGTTCCGGCAATGGCAACACCATGACGAAAACGCATTAATTCAGCCAGCATCTCAGCACGGCGGATCACTGGAATTCGTGCTTCACGGGCTGCTGCCACTTCGGGATTGTCACTTTTGATGGCAGTAGATACAACGACCACGCTGGCGGCAATCACGTTGTCAGCACTGTGTTGCAAGAAGATCTCGGCACCTAAATTACGCAGACGCTGCGTTACGGCATTTTCAGCGATATCAGAACCGCTGATTTGATAGCCTTCATTAGCCAGCACCTCTGCAATGCCACCCATGCCTGCACCACCGATGCCGACAAAGTGAATCCGGCTGACACGGCGCATTTCCGGCACCATAGTGCGCAATTTTGCAATTTTTTGATTATTAATATGATTCATTATGATCTCTTATCAGCCAGCGCCGTAATGACAGTACAAACCCGTTCCGTTGCATCAGGGATAGCAACACGACGAGCCTTTTGTGCCATATCCATCAGTCGCGTGCGGTCTAACTCCCGCAAGCTTTGTACCAGAGATTCGGCAGTAAGTTGATCTTGCTCGATAATCATTGCAGCACCGGCCTGTGCTAAGGTGAGGCCATTGAGGTATTGCTGACGATCTTTATGCTGAAATGGGACAAAAATTGCCGGTAAACCGGCGGCCGCAATTTCAGAAACAGTCAGCGCACCTGAGCGGCAGATAACCACATCAGCCCATGCGTAGGCTGCAGCCATGTCATCGATAAACTCACCCAGCGTATTTTCAGTAACCGGCTGTGTGAGTGGATGTTCACTATCAGTGACCTGACACATCACGCCGGCCAGCTGGTAGTCTTGAACGGTACTGTTAAGCGCACCTTTCCCAACCTGATGCCAGAGGCAGATTTTATCCCCCAGCAGTGCCGCCGCTTTTGGCAGTGTTTGGTTCAATACGCGAGCCCCCTGACTGCCGCCGATCACCAGCACGCGCAACGCACCCTGCCGGTTGGCATAGCGCGTTTCAGGTGCGGGCAGTGCCAGTACATCGGTACGTACCGGATTACCCACCACATCACCCTGCGCAAATGCACCGGGAAAAGCCTGCAGTACGCACGCGGCAATTTTTGAAAGCCAGCGATTGGTTAACCCTGCTACGGCATTTTGCTCGTGCAGTACTACCGGAATACCCAACAGCCATGCAGCAATACCACCCGGGCCGGAGACATATCCGCCCATCCCCAGAACCACATCAGGCTGATATTCAGCCATAATTGCGCGTGCCTGCTTGATGGCACGCCAGATGCGTAATGGTGCGCTAAGCTGGGCTTTCAGGCCTTTGCCACGCAAACCGGTAATTTGAATGAAGCTGATTTCAATGCCATGTTTGGGCACTAAATCAGCTTCCATACGATCAGCAGTGCCCAACCAACGAACCTGCCAACCCTGTTCCATCAGCTGATGTGCTACGGCAAGGCCGGGGAAAACGTGTCCACCCGTGCCTCCTGCCATCACCAGCAGTCGTTTTGCCTTCATCGGCTTCCTCTTACATGAGCTTGTGCTTTCGCTAACCGTGTTTCATGGTCAATGCGCAGCAAAATAACAATTGCAGTCGACATTATCAGCAGGCTTGATCCCCCGTAACTGATCAAGGGTAAGGTCAAACCTTTGGTCGGCAGCATACCTGCGGCAGCGCCGACATTCACTAACGCCTGAAAACTAAACCAAATACCGATTGCACAGGCTAAAAACCCAGAAAATCGTAATTCAGCTTCCAGCGCCCGACGACCAATCGCCAACGCCCGAAAAGCCAGCAAGAATACCATTAACAGGATCAGAACCACACCGACATAACCGAGTTCTTCGCCAATGATCGAGAAAACAAAGTCAGTATGCGCTTCCGGCAGGTATTCAAGCTTTTGAATTGAGTTGCCAAGCCCCTGCCCCCAAAAATCACCGCGCCCAAATGCCATCAGTGATTGACTCAGCTGATAACCACTGCCGTAAGGGTCTTGCCACGGATCAAGAAAAGAGGTTACGCGTCTGACACGGTAAGGTTCGGCCAAAATCAGTACCACAACAGCCAGTGCTCCCATGCTGATCAGGGCTAAAAACTGCCATAACGGTGCTCCGGCCAGAAACAGCATACCGACGGTAGTCACAAACAGTACAACCACCGTACCTAAATCGGGCTGCGCCAGCAAAAGCATGGCTAGTAGCAGCATTACGCCCATCGGTTTTAAAAAGCCAAGCCGTTTCCCGCGAATTTCATCGCCTTTACGTACCAAGTAACCAGCTAGATAACAAAACAGCGACAGTTTGGTCAGCTCTGCTGGCTGAATACGCAAGGGCCCGAAAGATATCCAGCGCGATGCACCGTTAACGGAACTGCCAACACCGAGTACAACAATCAGCATCAGGATAGAGAGCAACAACAGCGGTACACCAAGTTGTTGCCACAGGCTCATCGGCATCCGTAGCGTCGCAATGGCCAAACAAAATGCAATTGCCAGATACAAAAAGTGCCGCTTAGCGAAGAGGAAAGGATCATCGGCCAAACGTTGACCAACCGGCATCGAGGCCGAGGTCACCATAATTAAGCCAATCAGTGCCAAGCCAATGGCCAACCAGAGCAGTGTGCGATCGTACAATCCGGTGCCCGGATCGTCGTTTTCCCATGCGCCTGTCACCCAATTGGAAATACGTGACAGTATGCCCGCCCCTATCATTGCGCCAGCTCCCGTGCTAAACGCACAAATTCCTGCCCACGTACTTCAAAGTTTTTAAACTGATCCAAGCTGGCACAGGCCGGAGACAGTAAAACCATGTCACCAGCACTGACAACACCCGCAATCTGTTGCATAGCTTGTGCAAGCGTTTCAACCAACACGGCCCCCGGTTTTAATGCCGCCAGCTGCTGCCCATCACGGCCAAAACAGTACAGCTGGATATGAGCCGGTTGCAACAGCGGCTGCAGGGTACTGAAATCAGCACCTTTTCCATCGCCGCCAAGCAATAAATGTAAGCGACCACTTACTTTCAAACCGTGTAACGCCGCTTCGGTACTGCCAACATTGGTGGCTTTAGAGTCATTAATCCAGCGAATACCGTGCGCTTCATGCACTAACTGAAAACGATGCTCTAATCCACCAAACGTACGCAAAGCCTGCAGTGAACCGGTACGCGCAATGCCTGCGGCATCAGCCAGTGCCAGTGCAGCAAGCGCGTTGGCATAGTTGTGTTGGCCAACCAGTTTCATTTCACTGACAGGCAACACAGCTTCTGAACGCTCGGCAGCGAGGAGATCACCGGTAGCCGGTGTGGTAAGCCACTGTGTGCCGTCAATTTCGGATAAACGGTATTGCCCTTGCGTGATTCCAAAGCTTATCAACGGGCCATCCGCAGGGGCTTCTGGCTCGGTTAACGCATCATCAGAATTGATGACAAGATGTGCTGCACGCTGATAAATAGAGAGTTTTGCGGCACGGTAATCATCTAGACCCTGATAGCGATCCATGTGATCTTCGGTCACATTCAGTACGGTAGCAGCAATGGCCTGTAAACTGTGGGTAGTCTCCAGCTGGAAACTCGATAATTCAAGTACATACAGATCATAGAGGCTCTCTAGCAGGGATAATGCCGGAATGCCAATATTGCCACCGACTCCCACACGTAACCCTGCACTCGCGGCCATTTCACCGACCAAACGGGTAACGGTACTTTTGCCGTTTGAACCGGTAATCGCAATGATCGGGGCTTTTGCTTCACGGCAAAACAGTTCGATATCACCGATAATCTCCACCCCTGCGGCCAGTGCGGCCTGTAATTCAGGACGTGAAAGCGCAATACCAGGGCTGGCGACAATCAAATCGGCATCCAGTAACCATGCCTGATTTAACCCGCCGGTATGTACCTCAACGGTAGCCGGAAGTTTATCTAGCCCAACGGGTGCAGTGCGGGTATCAATCACTTTTGGGATCACATTCTGGCTAAGAAAGAAATCCACACAAGAAAGGCCGGTTGCTCCCAGCCCAATAATGACGATGTTTTTGTCTGCATAGCGTGCCATGGCCAATCCTTAGCGAATTTTCAGTGTAGCCAGACCAATGAGGACTAACATCAGTGAAATTATCCAAAAACGTACAATCACGCGCGGTTCTGGCCAGCCTTTTAACTCGTAGTGATGATGGATAGGTGCCATCCGAAAAATGCGTTGCCCGCGCAGTTTAAACGAGCCTACCTGCAGGATAACTGACAGTGTTTCCATCACAAACACACCACCCATGATGAACAGCAGGAACTCTTGGCGCAGTAATACAGCAATCGTTCCTAATGCTCCACCGAGTGCTAATGAGCCGACATCACCCATAAAAACTTGTGCTGGATAGGTGTTAAACCACAAGAATCCCAAACCTGCACCAACAATCGCGGTACACACAACCACCAGCTCACCGCTGTGACGAATATAGGGAATATGCAGATATTCCGCGAAGTTGACGTTACCGGTCGCCCATGCAACCAGACCCAAACCGGCGGCCACAAACACGGTAGGCATGATGGCTAAGCCATCTAACCCATCAGTTAAGTTCACCGCGTTACTGGTGCCGACAATCACAAAATAGGCCAGCAAAATATATAACACGCCCAATTGCGGCATGATGTCTTTGAAGAACGGTACAACCAGCTGGGTAGCCGGAGTATCTTTACCTATCGCAAACAATGTAAAGGCAACCAGCAGGGCAATAACCGACTGCCAAAAGTATTTCCAACGAGCAATCAGGCCTTTGCTGTTTTTACGCACCACTTTGCGGTAGTCATCAACAAACCCCACCACGCCATAGCCTAGCAGTACAAACAGAACACACCAGACATACAGGTTGCTCAGGTTAGCCCACAGCAACACCGAGACACTGATCGATGTCAGTATCATGATACCGCCCATAGTTGGCGTACCACGTTTGCTAAAGTGCGACTCAGGACCATCGTTACGGACAACCTGACCAATCTGCAATTTTTGCAGCCACGCGATTAAGTGTGGCCCCATCCATAACGCAATCGCTAGGGCAGTTAGCAGGCTAACAATCGCCCGCAGGGTTAAATAAGAGAAAACGTGAAAACCGGTATAATATTGTGCTAACTGCTCGGCTAACCAAACTAACATGAATATGTCTCCTGCAACGCCTGCACTACCTGCTCCATTGCAGCGCTGCGTGAACCTTTAACCAAAACGGTAACAGCCGTTTTTGCCTGTAAATGTGCGGATATCTGTGGCAATAGTGCAGCAATAAGTGCTGATTTATCGGTAAAGTGCTGCCCATGACAAGGCGCGCTAATCGCCGCACTTAATGTACCGACACTCATCACCTCTGTTAAGCCCGCTTGCAACGCACTGATACCCACTTCCTGATGACAATCAAGGCTCTCTGGGCCTAATTCGCCCATATCCCCCACCACAAAGATCTGTATCCCTGACTGCTGAGACAACACTTTTATTGCCGCCTGCATTGACCCGACGTTGGCATTGTAAGTGTCATCAATCACTAACAATTGTGGGGTAACCTGTAATGGGAATAAACGCCCTTTGACCGGCTGCAAAGAGAGCAAACCTGCTGCAACATCCTCAAGACTTGCGCCCACCGACAGGCTCAACGCTGCTGCGGCCAGTGCATTGGCAATATTATGCTGCCCCGGATAAGGCAAGGTAACTGCAATCTCTCCCTGCGGGGAACACAGGGTAAACTGGGTAACACCCTGCTCAGTTGAGATGTTTTCAGCGCGATAATCGGCCAGCTGGCTCAGTGACCAT
This sequence comes from Plesiomonas sp. ISS29, assembly GCF_056522795.1. Taxonomy (NCBI): domain Bacteria; kingdom Pseudomonadati; phylum Pseudomonadota; class Gammaproteobacteria; order Enterobacterales; family Enterobacteriaceae; genus Plesiomonas; species Plesiomonas sp. ISS29. The sequence goes on along the minus strand of NZ_JAWRZQ010000001.1, from coordinate 1,000,014 downwards.
GTTTTGACTGATTTTCCGCTAAAATGAGGCTGCCACGCCTGATGATCGGTAATATCAAGGTTAACAATGGCGATACCGCCCTCGGGCAGCCCCTGATAGATTTCACCTTTCGCCTGATGCACGCCCGCCAGAGAGCCAAATCCCTCAAGATGTGCAGCCATTACGTTATTGACCAGCGCAACTTCCGGCTGAACCAGTGCAGTGGTATAGGCAATTTCGCCAATATGATTAGCACCAAGCTCGATCACTGCATAGTCATGTTCAGAGGTCAGGCGCAGCAAGGTCAGCGGAACACCAATATCGTTGTTAAAATTACCGGCGGTACTGAGCACTGAACCACGCTGGCGCAAAATAGCGGCCGTCATCTCTTTTACCGTGGTTTTGCCGGAAGAGCCGGTCATCGCAACCACGCGAGCGCGTGACTGCTGGCGTACCCACTGCGCCAGTAAACCGAGCGCAATACGGGTATCTGCCACCACACACTGCGGTACAGATTGCAGCGCTTCATCATTGAGGTAGTGATCAACCAGTAAGGTTTGTGCGCCACGCTCAACCGCTTGCAGTGCAAAATCGTGCGCGTCAAAACGCTCACCGCGCAGGGCAATAAACAACCCGCCGTCGGCAAGCTGACGGGTATCCGTCGTCACCTGTTCGATAATTTGTGTGGATGAAGCCAGCCCTGATGACAACTGCCCGCCCACAACCTCGACCAGCGTGCCAAGCGTTAAGGGGATCATGCAACCACCCCCAGTAAACGGGCAACGGTTTCACGATCAGAGTAGTCAAGCTTACGCTGACCGATAATTTGGTAATCTTCGTGCCCTTTACCGGCAATCAGTACCACATCGTCAGCCCGTGCATTCATGATCACGGTTGTCACCGCTTCTGCGCGGCCAGAGATAATCTGAACACTAGCAGGATTAAGCAGACCGGTCAGGATATCCGACACAATCGCCTGCGGCTCTTCTGTACGCGGATTATCATCGGTGATCACTACACAATCGGCCAGTTGTTCTGCTATTGCGCCCATCAGCGGGCGCTTGCCGCGATCGCGATCACCACCACAACCAAACACGCACCACAAACGGCCGCGACAGTGTAAACGGGCCGCTTCCAGCGCTTTTTCCAGCGCATCAGGCGTATGGGCGTAATCTACCAATACGGTTGGGCGCGCCGGAGCACTAAACACTTCCATCCGACCACAGACTGGCTGTAATTCAGATGCCGTATGTGCTAAATCAGACAACGGATAACCCAGAGCTAGTAAGGTAGCCAATACCAGCGTCAGGTTGCTCACATTGAATGCGCCCATCAGGCGGCTTTCAATTTCGCAAGCACCCCAGCTAGAATCAAGCTGTATACGTGCGCCTTGATCGTGATAATCAACCGCGGTCACCTGTAACCAGCGTCCGGCCCAATCTTGTGGTAATGGTATCGCCATACTCACGGCAACAGCATCAGGACGCTGTGTTAACCAGCGGCGGCCGACTGCATCATCGGCATTAATAATTGCCTGTTCAACATGATGATTCTGAAAGAGCCGCCATTTAGCTTCGGCGTAATTCTCCATATTTCCGTGATAATCAAGGTGATCACGGCTCAGGTTGGTGAAGACTGCGGCGGCAAATTTCAGGGCTGCCACGCGATCTTGTACCAATCCGTGTGAAGAGACCTCCATCGCAGCAAAAGTTGCCCCCTGCTGACAGAGATCATTGAGTGTATGTTGAACATCAACCGCCGAACCGGTGGTATTGTCGGTTGGGGTAATCTGCCCCAACAGCCCGTTACCCACCGTACCCATCACCGCCGCGCGCTCACCGAGCAAAGCACTCCACTGTGCTAACAACTGCGCCGTAGTCGTTTTTCCGTTTGTACCGGTAATACCGACCAGCGTTAATTTTTCGCTCGGCTGATGGTAAAAACGCCCCGCCAGCGCAGACAAACGGTGATTCAACTGCGTTAAATACACCACGGGTACACCGTGAATTTCACGTACCGTACCGTCTGAGGCCTCGCCTTCTGCATCAGCAATTATTGCCGCAACACCTTGAGCAATGGCTTGAGGAATATAGCGCCGACCATCGGTCTTATGTCCCATTACTGCAATAAACAGATCGCCCGCAGCCGCAGTGCGGCTGTCTAAGGTCATCTCCCGTAACGCGCACGCCGGGGCGTTATCCACCCACGGCGCTAATAAAGTGCGCAGATCATGTGTTGACACGGGCGTTACCACTCCTGTTAATAACTGCTTCATCGCCCACAGGCAAAGCGTCTGGGGCGATATTGAGGATCCGCAAAGCTCCGCCCATAATGGCAGAGAATATAGGTGCTGATACCGCACCACCGTAATATTGTCCGGCCTGAGGTTCGTTAATCACCACAACCAATGCCAGACGTGGGTTACTCGCAGGTGCAACACCTGCGGTATACGCAATATATTTGTCGATATACTTTCCGTTCGGGCCAATCTTTTTCGCCGTACCGGTTTTAATCGCAATACGATATCCATCTACCGCCGCACGTCGACCACCACCACCGGGCAGCGCCACGCTCTCCATCATATGAATGACTTTACGGGTTACCTCTTCAGAGAAGATACGGTTTCCCTCAACCGGCGGATCAACTTTGGTGATCGATAGCGGGCGATAAATACCAAAACTGCCGAGCGTGGCATAGGCACGTGCCAGCTGCAATGGCGTCACCAACAGGCCATAACCGAATGAAAAGGTGGCGCGCTCAATATCAGCCCAGCGATTTTTTTGCAGCATCATACCGGTGCTCTCACCCACCAGCCCCAGATTAGTCGGCTGACCAAAACCAAATTTGCTGTAGGTTTCCGGCAGCGCTGTTTCCGGCATAGCCAGTGCAAGGTGAGAAACCCCGACGTTACTCGATTTTTGCAAAATACCTGTCAGCGTCAGTTCAGGGTAGACCACGGTATCCCGTACCCGATGCCCGTTCACATAGAACGGCATCGTATTGAGTACCGCAGACTCTTTAACGATTTTGCGATCAAGGGCGGTCAATACCACCAGCGGTTTTACTGTCGAGCCCGGCTCAAACGTATCGGTAATGGCCCGATTACGGTAGTTCGCACTATCAATTTGCCCGCGATTATTCGGGTTATAGGAGGGCAAGTTTGCCATCGCCAACACTTCACCGGTCTGCACATCAAGCAAAACTATCGAGCCAGACTCGGCTTTATTAAATGCCACCGCATTTTTTAACTCGCGGTAGGCCATTGCCTGTAAACGCTCATCAATACTCAATGACAAATCATGCGCCGCACGGCTTTCAACCGAAGAGATATTCTCAACCACGCGTCCAAAACGGTCTTTACGTACCGTACGCTGGCCCGGTTCACCGGTTAACCAAGTATCAAAGCTCTTCTCTACCCCTTCAATGCCTTTACCATCAATATTGGTAAAACCAAGAATATGCGAGCTAACTTCTCCGCTCGGATAGAAACGGCGCGACTCTTGCTTAAGGTAAATTCCGGGAATTTTCAGATCACGCACATAACTGGCCAGCGAAGGGCTAATCTGACGTGCTAGATAGGTAAAACGGGAGGTTGGATTGGTTTTAACCCGTGAGGTCAGCTTATCCAGCGGGATCCCCAAAGCATCTGCTAGTGCAGCCCAACGCTCGGTTTTATCCAGCGAAGCCTTTTCAGCGATCTCTTTGGGATCGGCCCATACTGCATCAACAGGCACACTCACTGCCAGTGGGCGACCGGCTCTGTCGGTAATCATACCGCGCGGCGTGGCAACAGATTGCACCCGTAACGAGCGCATATCCCCTTCACGGATCAGGCGATCAGGGTTGATCACCTGGATCCAACTAGCACGCAGCAACAGGCCCACCAGCGCTAGCCCCATCACGCCGCCCACCAGCAAATAACGCCAACGGATAAAACTGGAAGTATCTTCCGGTTTTTTTACTTTCGCAGTTCGGGTTGGTTTGCTCATTACTGTTTAACCACTTTTTCCTGAGCAGGTGATACACGCTGCATCTGCAGTTTCTCACCAGACAGCCGCTCAACCCGGTTGTGCTCACCAAGAGCATTCTCTTCCAGAATTAAGTTGCGCCACTCTATATCCAGCGCATCACGTTCGAGTACCAAATGCTCACGCTCCACAATCAGCAGGCGCGTACGGTGGGTACTTAGAACCACGGCAATCGCAGAACAAAACACCAACACCACCAGCAAAAGTGGTAATTTACCGAATCGGCATAAATCTTCGCCGATGATGGAGGTTAACGAATGGCGCTCGACACTCATCTTTCAGCTGTCCGTTCGGCTAAACGCAGTACCGCACTGCGTGAACGCGCATTACGCTCAACCTCTTCATCCGACGGCATAATGGCTTTGCCAATGGCAACCATTTTCTTGCCGTGCGCCAACTGAGCTTCGGTCAAAGGCAAACCGGCCGGAATTTCCGGGCCCTTACTTTGGCGACGAATAAAGCGTTTTACAATCCGATCTTCTAGTGAATGGAAACTGATCACCGACAAACGGCCACCCTCAGCCAAAATCGGCAACGAGCCCTCTAGCGCACGCTCAATCTCTTCCAACTCACTGTTGATATAGATACGAATAGCTTGGAACGTCCGCGTAGCCGGGTGCTTGTGCTTCTCTTTAAACGGGCTGGCAACGGCAATTAACTCTGCCAGTTCACGGGTGCGAGTCATCGGGTTTTCTGCGTTACGCTCAACAATGGCACGCGCAATACGCTTGGCAAAACGCTCTTCACCAAATGTTTTGAGTACCCAAGCGATATCATCAGCCTCGGCTTTCATCAGCCATTCTGCCGCAGATTGACCGCTCGACTGATCCATACGCATATCCAGCGGGCCATCACGCATGAAACTAAAGCCACGCTCGGCTTCATCTAACTGCGGCGAAGAGACACCAAGATCGAGTAAGAAGCCATCAATTTTGCCGCTTAAACCCAGCTCATCAACATAGTGCTGCACATTAGAAAATGGCCCGTGAACAATCTGAAAACGCGGGTCATCAATAGTTTGTGCTTCGGCAATTGCCCGCAAATCACGATCAATGGCAATCAGACGACCTTCCGGGCCTAATTTTGACAAAATCAGACGAGAGTGCCCGCCACGGCCAAACGTACCATCAATGTAGATACCGTCAGGGCGAATCGCTAAACCCTCTACTGCTTCATGCAGCAGAACGGTTACGTGCTGGTAATTTTCAGACATAATTATAAACACAGATCCTGTAATCGGGCCGACAACACCTGTGGTGTCATCCGCTCCGCTTGAATATCATCTTGAATTTGTTGCTGCCAAACATCAGCACGCCAAATCTCAAATTTATTAAGCTGCCCTACTAGCACTATCTCTTTCACTAAATCTGCATGCAGACGTAAATGAGTGGCCAGCAGAATTCGCCCTGCACTGTCTATTTCACACTCAGTAGCGTGCCCCAACAACAAACGCTGAATACGCCGTTCATCTGGGTTGATACTCGACAAGGTCATCAATATCTGTTCTATGCGTTCCCACTCAGGTAACGGGTACAACAGCAAGCATGGGTGGTGAATATCCAGTGTACAAATAAGCTGCCCCTGACACGCCTCTAACAGCGCTGTCCGGTAACGCGCGGGGACGGCCATACGCCCTTTATTATCCAGATTTAAAGTATGGGCACCACGAAACATGACTTAGCATCCCCCTGAATACCCAAAATTCACCACTAAAACCCATAAATTCCCACAAATGCAAGTTTACGGAGGGGGGAAAAAGCTTGTCAAGCAAAGAACAACATGAATTGTCGGGCCAACCGACTAAAATCGAGTATTTCAGACTTTTCGGTATCACCTGAGGATAGCAATACAGAAAAATACACTGTTTTTAAATGTGGATGGCAAGACCAAGGTGTGACCTTAATCTGCAAAAATAGGCAGCATACGGATGACTGAGCGTACTGTAGATAACAAAAAAGCCACGTTCTTCAACGTGGCTTTTTTGTTTGAAACGAGGGAATTAGCCGATAAGCCGGGTTCTGTCGTGGACAGTCATTCCTCTAGGCCAACACTCGCGCGTTGGCTCAAGCAACCTACCCGGGTTCAATGCGGGCCGCACCAATGAACCCCTATTTGGTCTTGCTCCGGGTGGAGTTTACCGTGCCACGAACTGTTACCAGTCGCGCGGTGCGCTCTTACCGCACCCTTTCACCCTTACCTGATCCCTTGCGGGCCATCGGCGGTTTGCTCTCTGTTGCACTAGTCGTAGGCTTGCGCCTCCCAGGCGTTACCTGGCACCCTGCCCTATGGAGCCCGGACTTTCCTCTCCCCCGTGTGTCTCCCCGAAGGGACGACCACGAAGCAGCGACTGTCTAGCTAACTCCGCGGCGGATTATATAGAGAAACCGATCACAGTGCCAGTGAAATACACCACAAAGCCACTACTCAGTGAAATGTTCTAATCCATAACGATATAACGCATTTTTCTTAACGCCATGGATCTCAGCCGTTAGTGCAGCGGCTTTCTTCAGTGGAAGATCTTGTGTCAATAAACTTAAGGTTTTGATCACCAGCGCAGACAGTGCATCATCTTCAGCCGGTTTAGCGCCTTCAACCACCAGCACCATCTCACCACGACGACGCACTTCATCATCTTGCACCCACGCCAATAACTCACCAACCGGAGCACCATGAATGGTTTCCCACGTTTTGGTCAATTCACGGGCCAAGACTACATAACGATCAGCGCCCAGCACCGTGACCATATCCTGCAAGCTATCAAGCAAACGGTGCGTTGATTCGTAGAAAATCAGAGTGCGCGGCTCTTCTAATATGGCCCGCAGAGCGTCTTGTCTCCCTTTGCTTTTCGCCGGTAAAAAACCCTCAAAACAAAAACGATCAGAGGCAATTCCCGAGGCACTCAATGCGGCAATGGCTGCACACGGGCCTGGTAGCGGGATCACCGAAATCTGCGCTTCACGGCAGCGACGCACCAGATGAAAACCCGGATCACTGATCAGCGGCGTTCCTGCATCAGAAATCAGTGCAATGCTGTGGCCTTGCCGCAACTTCTCAACTAAAACCTCTGCTTTTTGTTGTTCATTATGATCATGTAACGCAAAAAAGCGCGCTTGTATGCCAAAATGCTGCAACAATAATCCACTATGACGGGTATCTTCAGCGGCAACCAGATCAACCTGCTGCAACACCTTCAGTGCCCGTTGTGTAATATCGTCTAAGTTACCAATTGGCGTGGGAACTATGTATAAAGTTGCTGGGGTGATGAAAGATTGTTCAGTAGCTTTCATTGTATAGACTTCATTGCCGATTTAAGATTAACCGTCTCTAGGAAGAAACGTGATTGGGATCCCCATGCTTGCCTCTTTATGCACCCGCGTCAATGCAAGACGCATAATTTTACCTGTTTTTGCTACTTTGATGCTGGCCGCATGCCAAATGCCACAGCACTCAAGCGGCAATACACCGTCATCCTCTGATCTGCTGGCATCATCAGCCTATTATCTGCAACAGGCCAACACCAGCAGTGCCAGTGAAAAAACGCCATGGCAATTGCTGGCCGTTCAAGCACTGTTAAAAGAGAACAATATTGCACAAGCAACGGCTGAATTGCGCAGCATTCAAGAGCCGCTAAGTGATGTACAGCGCCACGAACAACAACTACTATGGGCTGATATCGCCCTAGCACAAAAAGATCCGGCGACGGCTGCCACCAGACTGGCCACGCTGAATGTCGCCATGCTGACACCGGCACAAAAAGCACGCTACTACCGGGCCAAAATTGCCCTAAATAGTGGCCAAAACCAGATTATTGAAGCCGTACGCGATCATATCGCCCTTGATCAATATCTGACAGATGCCACACAAAAGCAGCAAAACAACGATCAGACCTGGCTGTTGCTAACCAAGGCATCTGTCGAGCAGCTTTCTCAAGCCGTGGTCAGCCCGCAAGAGAGTATTCTGATTGGCTGGCTGGATCTGGCACGTGTCTATCAGGAAAACCGCTACAACCTACCGCAACTCAAAGCCAGCATTGCTGAATGGAAAACACGTTTTCCTAAGCATCCGGCGGCCATGACCCTGCCGACACCGCTGAGCCAGTATTTGGCGCTGCCTGCCGCAAGCATGAATGCCATCGGGCTGCTGCTGCCAATTAGTGGTCAAAATCAGGCACTAGGCGATGCTATTCGTCAGGGTTTTATGGCCGGTATGCTCGAAGATAGCGCACGTAACCCTAATATTCGTGTTCAGGTTTACGATACCGCCACCAAACCTCTTCCAGCCCTGTTACAGCAAGCCGAACAAGAGGGCGTACGCACCTTGGTTGGCCCGCTACTGAAAAACCGGGTTGATGAACTCATGCGTATGCAGTTACCGGCTGATTTATCAATTTTAACCCTCAACCAACCGGAAACTCCGAGTGCCAACCCAAGCGTCTGCTACTACGCACTTTCGCCGGAAGATGAAGCTGGCGATGCAGCCCAGCATATTTGGGATCAGGGCCAGCATACGCCACTGGTTCTTGTTCCCAGCTCGCCATTTGGCCAGCGGGTCGGTAATGCCTTTAGCCGACAATGGCAAACCCTGAGCGGCGAACAGCCAACCATTCAGTACTTTGGTGATACCGTAGCCCTGCGCCAATCAATCAACCAGAGCCTACGTAATCAAGGGAAAGCCGACATCATGCGCCAAGCACTAGGTGTTTCGCTGCAAGCTGATGCAACGCACGGTCCGATTGATGCTATTTATTACGTCACCACCCCCGACGAACTGGCGCTATTAAAACCGTTTGTTGACGCATCAATCATGCCGGGATACCAGCGCCCAGCACTGTATGCCAGCTCACGCAGCAACCAAGCGGGGAATGGCCCTGATTTTCGCTTAGAAATGGATGGTGTACAGTTCAGTGATATTCCAATGCTGACCACCGCCAACTCACCGGCTGCACAGCGTGTTGCCCAGATCTGGCGTAACCCTGACTATTCACTCTCACGCTTGTATGCCATGGGTATGGATGCATGGTCACTGGCCAACCACATGAATGAGCTGCGCCAGGTGAACGGTTATCAGTATGCCGGGCAAACCGGTTTACTCAGTGCCGGTGAAAACTGCACCGTAAACCGCCAGCTCAACTGGTTACGCTACCAAAATGGTGGGTTAGTTCCGGTTGTATCAGCAACCACTATCGGCACTGACCTTGCCACTCCGCCATCAGATACGCTGTATGACAGTTTAAGTACTGATCCTGTACCGGCAACAGTACAGTAATCAGGCGGTGGTAACGTCGTACAGAGCCTCACAACGTGAACGCGGCGCGCACTATGAACAATTGGCGCGTCGCCATTTAGAACAACATGGGTTGTGTTTTATTGCAGCCAATGTAACGGTTCGCGGTGGAGAATTGGATCTGATCATGCGTGATCAGTATGATTGGGTTTTTGTTGAGGTACGCTACCGGCGATCGAGCCGTTACGGCTCTGCGGTTGAAAGTATCACAGCGAAAAAACAGCAACGCTTGTATCATACCGCTGCAGTCTGGCTTCATCAGCGCGGATTGAGCATAGATACACAATACTGCCGCTTCGATATTGTGGCAATTGACGGGCCAGATGACACAGTCAGCTGGTATCGCAACACCTTACAACATCAATGACAGACGTTATGCTAGAGCAAATTAAAGCCTGTTTTACCGAAAGTATCCAGACACAAATCGCGGCAGCCGAAGCGCTACCGGATGCCATTGCGCGTGCAGCTATGATCATGGCCCAAAGCCTGCTGAACGGCAATAAAATTTTATGTTGTGGGAACGGAGCATCAGCTGCCAATGCCCAGCACTTCACCGCCTGTTTGGTTAACCGTTACGAAACAGAGCGACCTAGTTTACCAGCAATAGCGCTGACCGCAGACAGCATAATGCTGACCGCAATTGGCAACGATGACCTGCACACCGAAGTGTATTCCAAACAAGTGCGCGCACTAGGGCAAAATGGCGATATCCTGTTGGCTATTTCGACCAAAGGAAACAGTAAGGATATCGTAAAAGCAGTAGAAGCCGCGGTGACACGTGATATGACCATCATCGCACTAACCGGATATGACGGCGGCATTTTAGCCGGATTACTGGGTGAACAGGATGCAGAAATTCGCATTCCCTCACACCGGCAATCCCGCATTCAGGAGATGCATATGCTGACTCTAAACTGTTTAAGTGATCTGATTGATCGCACTTTATTTCCGCATCAGGATAATTAATACCACCCTGCCTGACAGGGTTAATATAACAAGAAACAACTTAACTCATCTAAGGAGAGCACCATGAGTGTCACCCGTAAACTGGGCATTATTCTGCTGGCCTTTATGCTGCAAGGATGTATTGGTGCCGTTTTAGTCAGCTCAGCGGCGGTTGCCGGAAAAGTTGCTACCGATCCGCGCTCGGTGGGCGGGCAAATTGATGATGAAACCCTTGAATTACGTGTCGGCGATGCACTGGCAAAAGATGCTCAAATCCGCAAAGAGGCCCGCATTTTGGCGACCGCATACGAAGGTCGGGTACTGCTTGTAGGTGAAGCGCCCACTCAAGCACTGTCAAAGCAAGCTGCACAAATTACCGCCGGTGTGAATGGCGTAACTGCCGTTTACAACGAAATTCGGATCAGCAAACCTATCAGCTTTGGCACTATCTCAAATGATACTTGGATCACCACCAAGGTTCGCTCACAACTGCTCACCAGTGATAAAGTGAAAGCCAGCAATGTGAAAGTGACCACCGAAAATGGTGAAGTATTCTTAATTGGAAAATTAACACGGGCAGAAGCGGAAGAAGCAACCAACACAGCACGAAATGTTGCCGGTGTTAAACGCGTAGTGAAAGTGTTTGAATACCTCAATTAATCAAAAACAACCTTCAACATCAGCCTAAATCACTAAACTGAAACACTGACATTTACCACTCAGCGTAACGGCAGAAGGCAAGATTAAGAAGGTAAAATTAAAAAGATAAGATTCAAATGAAAAACAAAAAATGCAGCGTTAGCTGCATTTTTTATCTTACTTTTTATAGCGTTATGGCATATGTATACGCACTATAATCATCACGATACTGATCATATGCGGTATTGAACCACTGAAATTACTTCACCACGCGTAACATAGGTTTTGCACGCGGACGCGGAGGTTCATCATCAGGGCCATCACCACCGTCAGCCAACTCTTCAACTAATGCCAGAGCAGGCTCAACAGAAGATGACTCATCCAAGACGTCCAGCATTTCATCTTCTGGCACATCGTAGGCCACTTCAGGTTCAAACAGAGTACCCGCACCATTTTCACGCGCATACAATGCCAACACCGCCGCAAGAGGAACATCAACTTGCTGTGGTACACCGCCAAATCGGGCATTAAACCTTACGGCATCATCACCCAACTCCAGATTCCCCACGGCACGCGGCGCTATGTTCAGCACTATCTGACCATCTCGCACGAACTCCATCGGAACGCGCACGTTAGGCAACATAGCATCAACCACCAAATGCGGAGTTAAGTTATTATCTAACAACCACTCATAGTAGGCCCGAACCAGATACGGACGACGTGGTTTCATCTGGGTTAACTCCATAATCAGACCTTACCGTGCAGGCGAATTTCGCGCTCAGATTCAGTCAGTGCCGCCAAAAATGCATCACGCTCAAATACGCGAGTCATGTAGGCTTTGATCTCTTTTGAACCTGGGCCGCTTAGCTCAATGCCCAGCACCGGCAAACGCCACAGCAGCGGAGTCAGGTAGCAATCGACCAAGCTGAACTCTTCGCTCATAAAGAACGGATATTCAGCAAAAACCGGAGCAATCGCTAACAACTCTTCACGCAGTTGCTTACGTGCCATATCCGCTTCGGCCGGCGTGCCCTGCTCAATTTTTTCAAGCAGCGTATACCAGTCTTGCTCGATACGGTACATCATCTGACGACTTTGACCGCGTGCTACAGGATAAACCGGCATCAGTGGTGGATGAGGAAAACGCTCGTCCAAATACTCCATGATGATACGTGCGTTATAAAGAACTAACTCACGATCGACCAGGGTTGGTACTGAATTATACGGATTCAGATCAAGCAAATCTTCTGGCAGATGCTCAGCATCAACCTGTTCAATTTCTACGCTCACGCCTTTTTCAGCAAGAACAATTCGAACTTGATGACTATAAATATCGGTTGCACCAGAAAATAGCGTCATCACCGAGCGTTTGTTAGCTGCGATAGCCATTCAACCCTCCACTTTCACTCAAATACACAAACAGCAAAAGGGGGCTCAAGCCCCCATGCCGGTCGGATAAACCGAAAAACAGGCATCAGTTTCGCATAATTAGTGTACGTCGCGCCAGTATTCCTTTTTCAGCAAGTAAGCAATGATGAAAAAGAACACTAAAAACCCGAGCACCCAATACCCAATATGCTGACGCTCTTTTTTCATTGGTTCGCCGGAATACTCCAAGAAATTAGTGATATCGCGTACCGCATTATCATACTCTTCAGCATTCAGCTCCCCCTGACGCACAATCTCAGTGCCCACCACAATTTCGTGTGGCTGGCCATCAATCTCATGCGTCTCTTTTTTCGCTACAGGCGTTCCTTGCAACTCTTCCAACACATGTGGCATGCCGACATTCGGGAAAATCGTGTTATTCACCCCAAATGGCCGGCTTGGATCAGCATAAAAAGAGTGCAGATAGGTATAAATCCAGTCAGGGCTACGCAACCGCGCTTCCAATGTTAAATCTGGCGGCGGCGCACCAAACCATGCCGCGGCACTCTTTTGTGGCATCGCGTTTTCCATCAGATCCCCAATTTTTGCGCGCGGATCAAAAATCAGGTTCTGCGTCATCAACTCTGGTGGAATACCCAAATCGGTGGCAACCCGCTCATAGCGCTGATACTTGGTTGAGTGGCAACCGGCACAATAATTCATAAATAACTTAGCTCCATTTTGCAATGAGGCTTTATCACTCAGATTGTTGTTCGCTTTTATCAATGCCCCACTTTCTGATGACAGAGCAGGCAGTGAGATAGAAAGTGCAGGTAACAACGCAAATAAAACAATCGTCAGTTTTTTCATTTGAATGTCACCCTTTCTGGCAAAGGCTTGGTTTTTTCATTTTTGCTGTAGAAAAACAGCAAAACAAAGAACATGAAATAACACACCGTAAAAATTTGCGATAACAGGGTGTAGGTTGGTGTAGCCGGTAACGTGCCTAAAATACCTAACGCAATAAAGCTGATGGTAAATAACCCGATATTCCAACGATGAAAAGCACTGCGGTAACGCACTGATTTGACTTTACCACGATCAACCCACGGTAATAAAAACAGTACCGCTATCGATAAGCCCATCATGATCACCCCCAACAACTTATCAGGAATGGCACGCAAAATGGCGTAAAATGGGGTGAAATACCAAACCGGTGCAATGTGTGCCGGTGTTTTTAAGCCATTTGCCGCTTCAAAGTTAGGTGGCTCAAGGAAATAGCCGCCCATCTCAGGGTTAAAAAAGATCACATAACAGAAGAAAAATAGGAAACCCGCTACTCCCATAATATCTTTTACGGTGTAGTAAGGGTGGAACGGAATTGCATCTTTCGGCCAGCCGTTAGCATCTTTATTCTTTTTGATCTCAATACCATCAGGGTTGTTTGACCCCACTTCATGCAGAGCCACAATATGCAGGAAGACCAACAGTACCAACACCAACGGAACGGCAATCACGTGCAGGGCAAAAAAACGATTCAGTGTGACGCCTGAGATCACATAATCACCACGGATCCACAATGTCAGTGCATCACCGATACCGGGGATCGCACCAAACAGTGAAATGATCACCTGCGCGCCCCAAAATGACATCTGCCCCCACGGCAACAGATAGCCCATAAATGCTTCGGCCATCAGCGCAAGAAACAGCAGCATGCCGAAAATCCACAGCAACTCACGCGGCTTTTGGTATGAACCGTAAATCAGCCCACGAAACATGTGCATATAAATGACAATAAAGAAGAACGAAGCACCGGTAGAGTGCATGTAACGCAGCAGCCAGCCGTACTCAACATCACGCATGATGTATTCGATAGAGGCAAATGCCCCTTCGGCTGACGGGTTGTAGTTCATCGTCAACCAGATCCCGGTAATGATCTGATTCACCAACACAAGCATTGCCAGCGATCCGAAAAAATACCAAAAATTGAAGTTTTTCGGGGCAGGATACTCGCCAACATGTTTATTGTAGGTTGCAGTTAAGGGGATCCTGGCATTAATCCAGTCGAGTAATTTATTCATTTACGCAGCCACTCCCTTGTCATCTACGCCAATGATAATGGTATTGTCGTCGACAAATTTATACGGCGGGATCATCAAATTTAATGGTGCAGGAACGCCCTGAAATACGCGACCTGCCATATCAAATTTTGAGCCGTGGCACGGGCATAAAAAGCCTGACTGCACGCCTTCAACTTGTACGCCAAAGTTTTCTGGAACATAACTCGGTGAGCAACCTAGATGCGTACAAATACCGACCGCAACAAAAATATCGGGCTTAATCGACCGATAAGGATTACTCGCATACTCAGGTTGTTGTGGCTCGGAAGATTGTGGATCGCGCAGTTTTCCATCGTGCGTGGCCAGTTCATCCAATACCACTTTGGTTCGACGTACAAGCCAGACAGGTTTTCCCCGCCACTCGACACGAATCAACTGCCCTTCTTCTAATTTGCTGATATCGACCTGAACCGGTGCACCTGCCGCCTTGGCCTTAGCACTGGGATTCCAGGATTTGATGAAGGGTACAGCTACAAAAACTGCCCCTACGCCACCGACTACGCCAGTTGCGGCAGTTAAAAAACGCCGGCGACTGTTGTTTACAGGCGCATTGTTCATCCCTCACTCTCCCATCGCATCCCGCTTGGTTATTGTTATTTCCCTGCGGTCTTATTGCTTCCTGACGTGGAACCCCCTGCTAACCACTGATGTTTTAACATTCAAGTAGCATGAGATCCCCATAATTGCAAAAGTCACGCAAATGATAAGAAAAACAACACTTTTTGACAAGTTATTAAAACCTTTTTGCAACATATATAACAACAAAAAAGCCCAGCATAAGCTGGGCTTTTTGAAGGTAATCTGTAACCGCCGAAGCGGTAGCAAATTAACGCTTGGAGAACTGTGGACGACGACGTGCTTTACGCAGACCGACTTTCTTACGTTCCACGCGACGAGCGTCACGAGTAACGAAGCCAGCAGCGCGCAGAACTGGACGAAGGGTCTCGTCGTACTGCATCAGTGCACGGGTGATACCGTGACGGATTGCACCCGCTTGACCAGAAATACCACCACCAACAACGGTGATGTACAGGTCTAGCTTCTCGCTCATCTCAACCAGTTCCAGCGGCTGACGAACTACCATACGGGCAGTTGGACGGCCGAAGTACTGATCCAGACTACGCTGGTTGATTACGATGTTACCGCTACCCGGCTTGATAAAGACGCGCGCGGAAGAGCTTTTGCGACGGCCAGTGCCGTAGTATTGATTCTCTGCCATTGCCTTGATCCCGTATTAGATGTCCAGAACTTGTGGTTGCTGTGCTGCATGATCGTGTGCAGCACCAGCGTACACTTTCAGCTTACGGAACATGGCACGGCCCAGAGGACCTTTTGGCAGCATGCCCTTAACAGCGATTTCGATCACGCGCTCTGGATGCTTGGCGATCATTTCTTCGAAAGTGGCAGATTTCATACCACCGATATAGCCGCTGTGACGGTAATAAATCTTGTCAGAACGCTTGTTGCCAGTTACAGCAACTTTATCTGCGTTCAGAACGATGATGTAATCACCAGTATCAACGTGCGGAGTGTATTCCGCCTTGTGCTTGCCGCGCAGACGACGAGCCAGCTCGGTCGCCAGACGACCCAGAGTCTTGCCGTTTGCGTCTACTACATACCAGTCGCGCTTAACGGTTTCTGGTTTAGCTACAAAAGTTTTCATGAAATAGCTTACCCAATAAAAAAGTTACACCCGGTGAATTAACGTCGGGAATGATGAAAATTCACGCTCACATGCCAAGCACAACAACCCCTTCGAGTTGAGTTTGCTAGCACCGTATTGGCGGGGACTACCAATGTAACGTGGGGTCGCAAGATTATAGTGAAGACCGCCGATAAAATCGACTGTTTTTTGCATCACATCTGCAATTACGACCAATGAGGCTGCGCAAGATAATCTATGCTCTGCATCTCTTGCAAGCGGGAAAAGCATCTTTGGTACTCAAAACGCAATAAACTCCCCTGATAGAGCTGTTCTGGCGCGGTTTCAGCCGAAATAATTAATTTTACCTTACGTTCGTAAAATTCATCGATTAAGGCAATAAAACGCCGTGCCGTATCATTATTCTCTTCTGACATGCTGTAAACATGCGTTAATAACACGGTGTGATAACGCTGCGAGAGTACAATAAAATCAGCCGCGTTACGTGGTTGCTCACACAATGCGTTAAAACCAACCATCAGCACGCCGGCAGATTCGGCCTTAACCAGAATCTGCCGCTGATTAATTAAAATGGCATGATCACACAGAGGTTGCTCAGTACTTAGGCGGGAAAAGTAGTGTTGCATATTGTGTTCAGCCTGCGCATCAAGCGGCCAATGGTAAATTTCAGCCTGTTGCAGTGTACGTAAACGGTAATCTATGCCGCTGTCGACCGACAACACCTGACAATGTTGTTTGATCAGTGCAATCGCCAGTAAAAACCGGCTACGCTGCAATCCATTTCGGTAGAGATCGTCTGGCTGCACATTTGAGGTAGCAACCAGCACGACACCTCGAGCAAACAAGGCCTCAAACAACCCACCGAGCAACATAGCATCGGTAATATCAGAGACAAAAAACTCATCAAAACAGATAACGGTATACTGCTCACTCAGTTGCTGCGCAATATGGATAAGCGGATCGGAACGCCCTTTTTGCTCATTTAATGCACTGTGTACGTAGTGCATAAAACGGTGAAAATGCATGCGTAGTTTGCGATCACCGGGTAAGGCATCATAGAACAGATCCATCAGCCATGTTTTTCCACGGCCAACCCCCCCCCACAGGTATACGCCCTGTATCGGGTCAGAAGGCATCGGCGAGGGCGAAAAACGGGCCTGCAAAAATGCAAACGGGCGCATCCAGCATTTTATTCCCCACTTTTGCTCAGACTCTGTTTTTAAAAGCGTATTATGTGGGGAAAATAGGGTATTCAGCGGTGCTGACGTAGTGGTATGTTGAACTAATTGGAGAAAAAGGCGATCTAACGCCTGTACCGCTTGCTGCTGAGCAATATCTGGGCTGAATTGCGGCTCAAGCAACAATTGTTGGTAACGTTGGCTAGGTGGAGTCACGTCCATTGTTCGACCACTTCCTGTATAAATATTCGTTATAGTCTTAACGTGCTTTCTATCACGCTAAAAGATAACGCTTATAGTATCACGCAGCCTGCAAGAGCAGGTATAGTGGCAGCAGTAAAGACAGTGGCATGATAGCCACCTTGCTGATTAAGCTTGGTTTTCCCTAGGAGTAATTATGACTTGGATTAGTGCGCTTACTTTCATTCTTGGTTTGGCGCTGGGTATGATTCTGGCCCGTTTTACGCAAAAAGATCTGCGTAAGCAGAAAAAAATACAGACTGAACTCGAAAAAAATAAGTACGAGTTGGAACAGTATCGCCAAGAGTTAACCGATCATTTTGCACACAGTGCAGAGCTGTTAGATAACATGGCCAATGATTACCGTAAGCTGTATCAACATATGGCAAAAACCTCGAATCAACTGCTGCCTGAGCTGCCAAAACAGGATAATCCATTCCGCTATCGCTTAACCGAAGCGGATAACGATCAAGCGCCAATTAGTATGCCACGCGATTACCCTGATCAGCACACCGGTATATTCAACCCTAAAAAACCACAAGCTTAAAAACACTGGTGAAGTCGGTTACTAAGTGAACTAAGCAAAACATCAGTAGTCTTAGTGATAAGTTGTTCTTTTTGAACGGCGTATTGCTTTTTCCTTACTGAACTCTGTTTTCTTGATTGTTGGATGTGTTGCTATGAAAAAACCAGTGCTATTACTGAGCGCTTTAACGTTAAGTTTAGGCTTATCTTTGAGTCCGGTTCCGGCGCTTGCAGCGCTTCCTGCGGCGATCAACGGGCAAGCTACGCCAAGCCTTGCCCCTATGCTGGAAAAAGTGCTTCCTGCTGTTGTCGGTATTTCGGTGGAGGGGACTCAGGTACAGCGTCAGCGTTTACCGGAAGAGTTTAAGTTCTTCTTTGGCCCTGATTTCCCGACTGAGCAGTCGAGCGAGCGCCCGTTTCGCGGATTGGGCTCTGGTGTGATTATTGATGCTGGCAAAGGCTATGTCATCACCAATAACCATGTGATTAATGGGGCAGATAAAATCAGTGTGCAACTGAAAGATGGCCGTGAGTTTAAAGCAAAATTACTGGGTGCAGACAAGCAATCTGATATTGCCTTGTTGCAACTTGAAAACCCGAAAGACCTGACTGCCATTAAAGTGGCCAATTCAGATGGTTTACGGGTGGGTGATTTTGCCGTAGCGGTAGGTAATCCGTTTGGTTTGGGGCAAACCGTAACCTCGGGGATCATCTCTGCACTGGGCCGTACCGGGTTGAATCTGGAGAACTTTGAAAACTTTATCCAGACCGATGCAGCGATAAACCAAGGTAACTCAGGCGGCGCGCTGCTGAACTTAAACGGTGAGCTAATTGGTATCAACACGGCTATTTTAGCACCGAGTGGCGGTAACGTAGGGATCGGTTTTGCCATTCCAAGCACCATGGCGAAAAACTTGGTTGATCAGATAATCCAGTTTGGTGGTGTGCGCCGCGGTATTTTGGGCATTAAAGCCGGTGAAATGAACCCAGATCTGGCCAAAGCATTCAATTTGGATGCGCAGAAAGGGGCATTCGTCAGTGAGGTGGTACCAAATTCAGCCGCCGCAAAAGCCGGTATTAAAGCCGGTGATGTGATTGTAATGATGGATGGCCAGCCGGTTGCCAGCTTTGCCGAGATGCGCGCCAAGATTGCGACGATGGGCGCGGGTAAAACCGTAAAACTCGGTCTGCTGCGCGATGGTAAACCGCTTGATGCTGATGTTACCTTGGCACAAAGTGATGATGTGCAGACTAACGCATCAAATCTGTATCCAGGTTTAGAGGGCGCTGAGCTGCTCAATTACAGCAAAGGCGAACACCACGGAGTACAGATCACGAAAGTGACTAAAGGCTCATCTGCCGCGCGGATTGGCTTACAAAATGGTGATGTAATCATTGGCATCAACCGTCAGCCAATAGCCAATTTGGGTGAACTGCGCAAAGTGCTAGACAGCAAACCACCGGTTATTGCGATGAATATTCTGCGTGGGGATGCCTCACTATATGTGTTGCTGCGTTAATAGCGCAACCCTGTGGGGTTTTATGGCGGTATATCATGTCAATCAGGCCTGATATGCTGCCATACTCTGCCAAGCCAGGGTACCGTAACGGTATCCTGACTTCCTCTTTCCGCTTCACAACATCAACTGACTGCCATTATGCTTGCAAAGCTACTTAAAGCGATTGTACTGGGAATACTGGCTGCCTTGCTGGTGCTCTGGCTCTATCCTGAAATACGTAAAAGCTCTATGGTGCTGCCTGCACCACATTTATCAATCGGTACAGAGCAACCTATCAGTTATAACTCGGCAGTACGCCGTGCCGCACCTGCTGTGGTGAATGTTTATAACCGCAGTATGGGTAAAACCAGTGAAGATCAAACACTAGGGATCCGCAATCTGGGGTCTGGCGTGATTATGGATCCCCGTGGTTATATTCTGACGAATCAGCACGTTATTGCCAGTGCCGATCAGATTATTGTCGCGCTGCAAGATGGCCGAGTGTTTGAGGCGATGCTAGTTGGCTCTGATACGATGACTGATCTGGCAGTACTGAAAATTGACTCAACCAGCCTGCCGGAAATTCCGCAAAATTCAGAGCGCCCTGCTCGTGTTGGGGATGTCGTGCTGGCTATCGGTAACCCCTATAATCTGGGGCAGACTATTACACAGGGCATTATCAGTGCCACCGGACGTATCGGTTTGAGTACGTTTGGCCGACAAAACTTTCTGCAAACTGATGCATCGATTAACCGTGGTAACTCCGGTGGTGCGCTGGTAAACAGCTTGGGCGAGTTAGTGGGTATTAACACACTCAGCCTAGATAAGAGCAACTCCGGTGAGGCGGCTGAAGGCATTGGTTTTGCCATTCCGGTCGCTTTGGCAAGTAAAATCATGAATAAGCTGATCCGTGATGGGCGGGTGATCCGTGGTTATATCGGGGTTCAGGGCCGTGAAGTTGTTCCGGCAAGAAGCCCGCATTTTAACCTTGAGCGGGTACAAGGCATTATTATCGGCGCAATTGAACCGACCAGCCCTGCGGCAATCGCCGGTTTGCAGGTGCGTGATATTGTGACATCGATTGATGGCAAAGTAGCGGTCAGTGCCGTAGGTGTGATGGATCAGGTAGCGGAGATCCGCCCAGGTTCAACCATTCAGGTTGCGCTGATCCGTGATGGTAAAGAGATGACTATTCCGGTTACAGTCAGTGAATATCCGATTCATTAAGCCTGACAATGCGCTAAATAACCCTTAGTGAGCGTCAGTGAGTACCCGTGATCTGCCGCAAAGAATCAGTATCGGATCGCCATATGCTTTAGGGTAAAAATACGCCATCAAAAGATGCGATAAAAAAACAGATAATCAATATTCATTGCGATAAAAAAGGCCTGCCGGATAAATCAGACAGGCCTTTTTCATTTTCTAATTTCATTTTCTAAGGTACAAAAGCGCGCAGATTATGCGTCAGCTTTTACACGCTCAATTTTTGCACCCAGACCACGCAGTTTATCTTCGATACGCTCATAACCACGATCGATATGATAAATACGGTCAACTTCCGTCACACCGTTGGCAATGCAACCGGCCAGTACTAAACTCGCTGACGCACGTAAATCAGTTGCCATCACCTGAGCATGACTGAGTGTCGCCACGCCTTTACTGATGACGGTGTTGCCTTCAATTTCCGCACTTGCACCCATACGCATCAGTTCTGGCACATGCATAAAACGGTTTTCAAAGATGGTTTCGGTAATAACACCAGTCCCCTCTGCAACCATGTTCAGCAAGGTAAACTGCGCTTGCATATCAGTTGGGAACCCTGGATGCGGAGCTGTACGGATATTCACGGCTTTCAGACGATTCCCTTCAGTATCGATGCTGATCCAGTCTTTTCCAGTCTCAATTTTAGCGCCTGCTTCACGCAGTTTAGCCAGTACGGCATCGAGCGTTTCAGGTTTGGCATTACGGCAAACAACACGGCCTCCGGAGATTGCTGCGGCAATCAGGAAAGTACCAGTTTCGATGCGGTCAGGCACAACCCGATGTACACCACCACCCAAGCGCTCAACACCTTCGATGGTAATACGATCAGTGCCGGCACCGGAAATTTTAGCGCCAAGGGTATTGAGGAAGTCTGCAGTATCGACAATTTCCGGCTCGCGCGCGGCATTTTCAATTACGGTAGTACCGGTAGCCAGTGTTGCGGCACTCATAATGGTAACCGTAGCACCGACACTAACTTTATCCATTACGATATGTGCGCCGGTCAGACGGCCATTCACCGAGGCTTTAACATAGCCCTCTTCGAGCTGGATATCTGCCCCCAGCTGACGTAAGCCGCTGATATGCAAATCAACAGGGCGTGCACCGATGGCACAGCCGCCCGGCAGTGATACCTGACCACGGCCAAAACGTGCTACCAACGGGCCCAGAGCCCAGATAGAGGCGCGCATGGTTTTCACCAGATCGTACGGTGCACAAAATTCGTTAACATCACGGGCATCAACGTGCACTGAACCGTTACGTTCCACTTTTGCACCAAGCTGGCGCAGCAGTTTCATGGTGGTGTCGATATCCCGCAAGTGTGGGACATTTTGAATTTCCACCGGCTCTTCAGCCAACAGCGCGGCAAATAAGATAGGCAGTGCAGCGTTTTTCGCACCGGAGATGTTCACCTCTCCGTGTAGGCGGGTAGGCCCTGTTACTTGAAATTTATCCATTAATCCTGCTCTCGATTAACTAGCTTGGCAGCAGAAACTTTCGCTCACGTTGCCATTCGTCTGGGGTCAATGCTTTTATAGACAGCGCATGAATGCGATTGTCTGCAATATATTCCATCAAAGGTGCATAGACGGTTTGTTGTTTTTTAACGCGGCTCATTGCTGTGAACTGTTCGCTGACAGCAATAACCTGAAAATGGCTTCCATCACCGGTCACGTGAGCATCATCGAGAGATAACGCACTGATCAGGATGTTTTTAATTTCATTGTTATCCATATTTTACTCTCGATTATTTTATGCTCGATTACTTTATAGTTGGCGCTACACAAGGTGGCTATCTGCTTTAGACTCAGACGTATGAATATATGGCGACATAATCTTAGTCAGATTCGATAAATCGATCAGTGTGACTAGGGCACTCGGTATATTAACCAGTGTGCAAGTGCTGCCCTTTTCACTAGCTTCTACCAACAGCGTCATCAAAAATGCCAACCCGGCTGAGTCAATCCGCTTTAATCGGCTTAGATCAATCTCACACGCCTGCTGCGCGGGGATGAGGTTATCACGCTGGGCCCAAAAATCGAGTAGAGAATCACGGTCGAGCTCCCCCGTGAGGAGAACACGACCTGATTGTTCCGGCAGCCATTGTACACGTGCTGTCATTAGCTTTTCTGCTTTAATGTGATAGGAACGGCGGCTGAATCTTTGAGTACCTTGGTCAGTGCATCGATACCTCCGGAGCGCAGTACACCGGCCCACTCGTTTTGTTTGGTAGAGATCATACTAATGCCTTCGGCAATCATGTCATACGCTTGCCATTCGCCGGTTTTGCTGTTTTTACGCCACTTAAAATCAAGGCGGGTTGGTGTTTTACCCGGCTCAAGCACATCAACGCGGATAGAAACAATGTTGCTGTCTCCCAGCGGCTTCTCTTTTTCAATATTCAGATTCTGACCTGAGTACAGAGTTAATGCCTGTGCATAGGCTTGTACCAGATACTGATCAAACGCGGCAAAGTACTCTGTACGCTGGGCTTCAGTCGCTTCTTTGAAATAACGGCCAAGCACCAGTGAACCGGCGTAACGCACATGCACATAGGGCATCAGCTCTTTACGCACAATATCCTTAAGCATATTAGGGTTTTGCTTAATTTGTGGCTGTTTGTTTTTCAAATCAGTAAACAGCTGATCTGCCACTTGGTTCATCAATACATACGGGTTACTGGTGTCAGCGGCGTGCGCCCAAGGGGCGATAACCAACAGAGCCAGCATCATAAAACGCTTCCACATATTCGGTATCTCCTAAACGTTACTCTTTAATGTGCGCCAGCTGAACTTTCTGCCGCATCAGTTGTGTTGTTACTGCCACCGGTGTTGTACAAGAACTGACCAATCAGATCTTCAAGCACCATGGCAGATTTGGTATCTTCTATTTTATCGCCGTCTTTCAAAATGGCGGTATCGGTATCAATGAAACCCGGCGTCAGTGATAAATACTGCTCACCTAACAGCCCTGAGGTACGAATCGACAGTGAGCTGGTTTCAGGGATATCGTTATATTTGGCTAAAATACTCAGTTCCACTTGGGGCAGATAACTGCTGGTGTTGAGTGAAATAGCCGTTACCCGACCGATAACAACACCGCCAATTTTGACCGGTGAGCGTGGTTTGAGGCTACCGATATTGTCAAAGGTGGCGGTTAAGCGGTATGTCGGCTCACTGCCCAAGGCTTTAATGTCAGCAACTTTTAGCCCTAAAAAAACCAGAGCGGCTAAACCCACTAACATGAAAATACCTACCCATATTTCCAATCGTTTATTTTGCTGCATGCAGATCAGTTCCCAAACATCAGTGCGGTAAGCACGAAATCTAATGCTAATACGGCTAACGACGAGTGCACAACAGTGCGGGTCGTAGCCTGACTAATTCCTGCCGACGTAGGGACGGCATCGTATCCGTTAAATAGTGCAATCCACATCACGGTGATGGCAAAGACCACGCTTTTTAAAAAGCCATTCAGCAGGTCATACGACCAGCTGACTGAAGATTGCATCACTGACCAAAAACTACCGTGGTCAATGCCTTTCCAGTCAACACCCACCACAGAACCACCCCATACACCTACGGCAACAAAGATGGTCGAGAGAATCGGCATGCTGATGACACCGGCCCAAAAGCGCGGAGCAATGACACGACGTAACGGGTCTACCGCCATCATCTCAAGGCTGGAGAGCTGTTCGGTGGCTTTCATCAAACCAATCTCTGCGGTGATGGCAGAGCCAGCACGCCCGGCAAACAGCAAGGCGGTGACTACCGGCCCGAGTTCACGAAACAACGATAAGGCGACCATCTGCCCAAGGCTTGTCTCTGCACCAAAATCAACCAGAATGATGTAGCCTTGCAAGGCCAGCACCATTCCAATAAAAAGCCCCGAGACTAAAATAATCAGTAACGATTGCACGCCAATGCTGTAAAGCTGACGCAGTAGCAATGGGAACTGTTTACTAGGTTGTGGCCGCCCAATCAGCGCGCCAGCCAGCATTATTCCTGCCCGCCCGAAGGTAGCACAGGTTTGCAGCCCGCTGCGGCCAAATGAAGCCAGCGTATCGAGTAACATTAGCCAAATAACTCCGTACGGTAATCCTGAGCGGGAAAACTAAATGGCACTGGGCCATCGGCTTTTCCATCGAGAAATTGGCGAACCCGAGGGTCAGTATGCTCACGCAGCGCTTGTGGTGCGCCGTGAGCAATCACATGTTGTTCTGCAACAATATAGGCGTAGTCTGCAATACTGAGCACTTCCGGCACATCATGCGATACCACAATACAGCTCAAGCCTAGCGATTGATTGAGCTGACGAATCAGCGTCACCAAGATCCCCATATTGATCGGATCTTGCCCCGCAAAAGGCTCATCAAACATGATCAGTTCAGGATCAAGGGCAATCGCGCGGGCAAGCGCCGCTCGGCGGGCCATGCCGCCTGATAGCTCAGCGGGCATTAAATCAGCAGCACCACGTAACCCCACTGACTCAAGCTTCATTAATACAACTTGCCGCAATAAAGGCTCTGGTAGCTGACTGTGTTCACGCAGTGCAAATGCCACATTTTCAAAGACATTTAAGTCAGTGAACAGCGCGCCCGACTGAAATAGCATGCTCATTTTCTTGCGCACGTCATACAGCTGACGGCGCGACAATGACGGAATATTATCGCCATCAAACCATATTTCACCGGAGGTAGGCTGTAATTGCCCGCCAATTAAGCGCAATAATGTTGTTTTTCCGATCCCTGACGGCCCCATAATGGCAGTAATTTTGCCACGGGGAACGCTGAGGTTAATATCCTCAAAAATCGGCCGATCGCCACGGGAGAAGCTCATATTGCGGACTTCTACCAAGTGAGTCTGAGTATGAGTCATCACGCTCTCTTTAAATAACCGAGATAATTAGGCCGCGGGCATGATAGGCATTCCACGCTAATATCTCAACACACCCATGAATGAATGTTGCCGTTTTACTTTTTGCTGTTCGGCAGTCAAAATTAGCCGCAATACCACATGCCGATACGGTATTTAGCCATCACTTAATCCTCTTTATGTCTATTACAGATGATCATTACATGCTGTAATTAAACAAGATGACTACATCAAAGTGATGACTACAAATTGTACTGCAACATTGCAGATGTATTAAACCACAAATTATCACAACAGGATTTACTTAATGTGGCTTGCCGTTTCTTTATTAGTGCTGGGTTTAGTTTTATTGGTCTGGAGTGCTGATCGCCTCGTTTACGGTGCTGCTGCATTAGCAAAAAGCTTTCACGTTCCGCCACTGATTATCGGTATGACCATTGTCGGCATGGGCACTTCTGCCCCTGAAATGGTAGTTTCTGCCACCGCGGCATTCAGTGGACACAGCAATACCGCTGTCGGGAATGCAATTGGTTCGAATATCGCCAATATCCTGTTAATCTTAGGTGTAGTAGCGTTAATCTGCCCGCTAAAAGTCAACACAACGATTATTAAACGCGAATTACCCATTATGTTGGGCGTTTCTGCGCTGGCCGGTATTTTGTTGTACAACAATTATTTAGGCAGGATAGAGTCTTTTATCCTATTAGCGGTATTTGCGCTGTTTATGCTCTACATGACGCACCTTGCCCGCCACGCAGCACGTACTGGCAGTACCGAGCATGATGATGATATTCCTGAAGGTATCAGCCGTGGCCGCGCCAGTTTTTGGTTGATGGTTGGTCTGATTGTGCTGCCGCTCTCATCAAAACTGATGGTGGATAACGCCACTGTCATTGCACATGCATTAGGCATGAGCGAGCTGATTATCGGCCTGACAGTGATCGCCATTGGTACGAGTTTACCGGAGCTAGCAACCTCAGTGACCGGCGCGCTCAAGGGCGAAGATGATATGGCACTGGGCAATATCATTGGCTCGAATATCTTTAACATCTTGACAGTATTAGGTATTCCGGCATTAATTTCCCCTTTTGCAACCGACCCCGCAGCATTTAGCCGTGATTTTATGGTTATGATGGGGGCTAGCCTGTTTTTGACGGCACTGTGTCTGCGCCGCTGCCACCGTATTGGCCGTATTGCCGGCGTGCTGTTGTTGGGCAGTTTTATTGCTTATCTGGCAATATTGCTGCAACAGATGCAGGCATAAGACAATCACACACCGTAAGAGTGATGTTGCTGCGCATTTTTTTGCGAAAACTCTTTTTAATTTGCGAGAGCCATGATGCCAAATGCTTTTGACTTCCAGCACTGGGGACGCCACGTTCTGACTATTGAGCGTGACAGTATTGATCAGCTCGATCAGTATATTGACGCCAATTTCGCGCACGCCTGTAAGTTAATTTACGAATGCAGTGGCAAAGTGGTTGTCATGGGAATGGGAAAATCAGGCCACATCGGGCGCAAAATTGCCGCTACCTTTGCCAGCACCGGAACACCGGCATTTTTTGTTCATCCAGGCGAAGCCAGCCACGGCGATTTAGGGATGCTCAGTAAAGATGATGTGGTTCTGGCTATCTCAAACTCTGGTGAAGCACACGAAATTTTAACCCTGATCCCGGTGATCAAACGCCTTGGTAATCCACTGATCTGCATGACCAGTAAGCCTGACAGCACCATGGGTCGGCTATCAGATGCTCACTTGTGTATTCATGTGCCGCAAGAAGCCTGCCCACTTGGCCTTGCCCCAACATCAAGCACAACCGCAACCTTAGTTATGGGTGATGCCCTTGCCATTGCGCTACTCAAAGCACGCGGTTTTACCGCTGATGACTTTGCGCTATCGCACCCCGGTGGTGCGCTCGGGCGTAAGTTGCTGCTGAAAGTGAAAGACATTATGCACACCGGCGATGATCTGCCTTTTATCGCGCCCACTGCCAGTTTACGCGATACCGTGCTGGAAATTTCCCGCAAGAAACTGGGAATGGTAGTAATCTGTGATGACATAATGCATATTCAGGGCATTTTTACCGACGGCGATCTGCGCCGGGTATTCGATTTACACCACGATCTGAATAATATCGCCATCGAGAGCGTGATGACACGCGGTGGTCTGCGCATTGACCCTGAATCATTAGCCGTTGAAGCACTCAATATGATGCAAAAGCGTTGTGTTTCGTGCCTATTGGTAACACAAAATGATGTGCTTGTAGGGGTTATCCACATGCATGATCTGTTAAAAGCCGGAGTAGTATAATGTTAATTGATACCTGTTACGGTGCCGTAGATCGTTCGGTACTGGAGCGCGCCGCGCAAATTAAGCTGCTGATTTGTGATGTTGATGGCGTGCTATCTGATGGGTTAATTTATATGGGAAATCAGGGTGAAGAGCTAAAAGCCTTTCATGTGCGTGATGGTTACGGAATTCGCTGCCTGCTAACCTCTGATATTGAAGTCGGGATCATTACCGGCCGCTCATCACAACTGGTTGCCAACCGTGCGAAAACACTTGGGATCACCCACCTGTATCAGGGGCAACTCGACAAAATTATCGCCTTTCGTGAACTGATTAGCACTCTGAGCCTACGCCCCGAGCAGGTTGCCTATATTGGCGATGACTTGATTGACTGGCCGGTAATGAAAGAGGTTGGTCTATCAGTGTGTGTGGCAGACGCCCACCCACTGTTGTTGCCTCGGGCTGATTACACCACCAATTTTAAAGGTGGGCACGGCGCGGTACGTGAGCTGTGCGATCTGATTTTGCTGGCACAAGGTAAACTTGAAAGCGCACAGGGGCACTCCATATGAATGTCCGCCTGAGTCTGTTTCTCGGCGCGATTGCAATTGTACTTGTCGGGTGGCTTGTTGCCACCTCTGAGCAGGTAGCCCCGACACTGGGTACGGTTAAAGGTGACCCTTCGTTTTGGGGCAACAATATGCTGACCGTAGTGTATGATCCAGAAGGAAAGCTGCACTATAAATTGGTCTCGACCAACGTGAAGTATTACGCAGAAACCGGGGATACTGATTTTACCCAACCCCTGATGACGCTCTATTCACAAACCGGGATTCCCATCTGGATGGTGCGTGCCGACAGCGCCGTATTAACCAAAGATCGGATGCTGTATCTGAAGAATAACGTTGAAGTTAACAGCCTAACGCCAGATTCACAGCTTGAGCGCCTTGAAACCGCACAGGCTACCATCAATCTGAAAACACAAGATATAACCTCAGATACCGAAGTGAAACTATACGGTGCCAACTTCACCTCGACCGGTCTGAAGATGATCGGTAACTTACGCAATCGAACGGCAGCACTTCAAGAGCAGGTAAAATCGTATTATGAAATTAAAAAACCGTAGTTTACTGGCCGCTTTGACTCTGGTGATGTTGAGCCGCCCAGCGTTTGCTGTTAAAGGTGATACCGATCAACCGATTAACATCAACTCTGAGCAGCAGTCTCTCGATCTAGCTACCAATACCGTGGTATTCACCGGCAATGTGGTACTGACGCAAGGCACAATCAAAGTCACTGCCAACAAAGTGGTTGTTATCCGGCCGAAAGATGAAAAAGGCAAAGAGATTATCGAAGCATTCGGCAAACCGGCCACCTTTTATCAAATGCAGGATAACGGCAAACCGGTTGACGGCTACGCCGATAAAATGCGTTACGATTTAGGTACTGATTTTGTGGAACTGATTGATAACGCAGAACTCAAACAGCTAGACAGCAGTGTGAAGGCCGACCGCATTACCTATTTGATGCAAAAACAACAAATGGAAGCGTTCAGTAATAAAGGTCAGCGGGTTGTCACTGTGCTGCAACCGGCTCAGCTCAATAACTCCAACAAGAAAAGTAGCAACTAAATGGCAACGTTGATCGCAGAAAATTTAGCCAAAAGTTATAAAGGCCGCAAAGTGGTGGTCGATGTCAGTCTGACCGTGAAATCCGGTGAAATTGTTGGCTTGCTCGGCCCGAACGGTGCAGGTAAAACCACTACCTTTTACATGGTTGTTGGTTTAGTTGCGCGTGATAACGGCAGTATTCGCATTGACGACGAAGATATCAGCCTGCTGCCGGTGCACGCACGCGCTCGCAAAGGGATCGGCTACTTACCCCAAGAAGCCTCTATTTTTCGGCGGCTGAGTGTCTATAAAAACCTGATGGCTGTGCTCGAAACTCGGCAGGATTTAGACGATAAAGGCCGTACCGATCGCGCAGAAGAGTTGCTTGATGAGTTCCATATTCAGCATATTCGCGACAGCTTAGGTCAGGCCTTATCGGGTGGTGAGCGTCGGCGGGTGGAAATTGCCCGCGCCTTAGCGGCTAACCCTAAATTTATCCTGCTTGATGAACCGTTTGCAGGGGTTGACCCCATTTCGGTTATTGATATCAAAAAAATCATTGAACATCTGCGTGATAGTGGTCTAGGTGTACTGATTACCGACCATAACGTGCGTGAAACCCTTGATGTGTGTGAGCATGCTTACATCGTAAGTCAAGGCCATATGATTGCGCATGGGACACCTACAGAGGTTTTAGACGACGAGCACGTCAAACGCGTATATCTAGGTGATCAATTCCGTTTATAACGTATTATCATCTGCACAACAGAGTCTCTATTTGATTACGTGTTGATTGCATATTGTATTTTGATTTTACATCAATGATGCATACTGCATTTTCCCTTCATGTTGAAGGTGTAACAGATATTTGAGGTTACATGAAGCCAAGTTTACAGCTCAAGCTTAGCCAGCAATTAGCGATGACACCCCAGCTACAACAGGCCATTCGCCTGTTACAGCTGTCAACGCTTGAGCTACAGCAAGAGATCCAACAAGCGCTTGACAGTAACCCTCTGCTTGAACTTGCCGATGATATTGAAGAAATGTCACCCGAGATATCGGAGTCAACGTATACTCAGTCAGAAGCATTCAACGCCGGTGAAGATGGGCAGGCACATCACGAAGAGCATACTGAGCACGATTTTGACTCTCGCGATGCATTCGATCAGCAGCAAATACCACAAGAGTTGCCGGTTGATGCATCATGGGATGATATTTACAGTACAAACAGTGCACCGGCCATCAGCGGCAACCATACTGTAGACAGTGATGCGCCACTTTACCAAGGTGAGACTCATGAAACACTGCATGATTATCTGCTCTGGCAGGCACAGTTATCACGTATGAGTGATATTGACTATGCCATCGCTATTGCATTGATAGATGCCGTAGATGATGCCGGTTATCTTACGCAATCACTCGAAGAGATCCGCGCAAGCCTTGGTGATAGCAGCATTGAGATCGATGAAATACAGGCAGTACTAACACGTGTACAACATTTTGATCCGCTCGGTGTCGCAGCTCGTGATCTGCGTGAATGTTTACTGGTGCAGCTAAAACAGCTACCAAAACAGACTCCGGCACGTAAATCGGCACAGGTAATCATCAGCGATCATATTGATCTGCTGGCAAACCGTGATTTTCGGGGGTTAACCCGCGAAACACGACTAAAAGATGATGATCTGAAAGCGGCGATAGCGTTAATTCAAACGCTCGACCCACGACCGGGGCACAGTGTGTGCCAACGTGAAACAGAGTATGTTATTCCTGATGTATCCGTCAGGAAAATAGCCGGTGTGTGGCATGTTGAACTCAATGGTGATGCGATGCCTCGCTTGTCGATTAATCCGCAGTATGCGGCGATGTCGCGCCAAACAAATAGCAGCGCTGATTCACAATTTATTCGATCCCACTTGCAAGATGCGAAGTGGTTGATTAAAAGCTTAGAGAGCCGAAATGATACACTGCTCAAAGTGGCTTGCTGTATTGTTGAACATCAGCAGGATTTCTTTGAGTATGGTGATGAACACATGAAGCCGATGGTGCTTGCTGATGTGGCATTACGTGTAGAGATGCACGAATCGACCATATCTCGTGTCACCACGCAAAAATTTTTACACAGCCCGCGCGGCATTTTTGAACTGAAGTATTTTTTTTCCAGCCACGTCAGTACCGATGACGGCGGCGAGTGCTCCTCTACGGCTATCCGTGCACTTGTAAAGCGGATGGTTGCAGAAGAAAACCCCGCAAAACCGCTGAGCGACAGTAAAATCGTCTCAATGCTTGCGGATCAGGGGATCATGGTTGCACGGCGGACTATCGCCAAATACCGTGAATCACTTGCGATACCCCCATCTAATCAGCGTAAACGCTTGGTTTGATACAATAGGATGAGGAAAGACGCTTATGCAAATTAATCTGTCAGGTCATAATGTAGAAATCACAGAAGCGTTACGCGACTATGTCGGTACAAAATTCAGTAAGCTTGAACGTTTCTTTGAGCATATTAACAATGTATATGTGGTTTTAACGGTTGAGAAAAATATCCAAATTGCTGAGGCCACACTGCATGTTAATGCCGGCGAGCTACACGCCTCTGCCGAGCATGAGACTTTGTATGCAGCCATTGATCTGCTGATTGATAAGCTTTCCCGTCAGCTCACTAAACATAAAGATAAACTACACAAGCAGTAATTATGCAACTAAGCACTGTGCTTTCACTGGACTGTACGCGAAGTGCAGTCCATTGCTCCAGCAAAAAACGCGCACTGGAAATTATCAGTGAGCTGGCAGCGCAACGCGTCAATATTCCGGCTCAAACACTGTTTGAGGCGATGCTAGCCCGCGAAAAAATGGGTAGCACCGGTATTGGAAACGGTATTGCCATTCCACACGGAAAAACAGAAGTAGGCAGTGCCACTGTTGCGGTTTTTTTGCGTAGCGAGCAGCCTATTCCATTTGATGCAATTGATAATCAACCGGTTGATCTGCTGTTTGCACTGTTAGTCCCCGCAGATCAGTGTAAAGAACACTTAGAGACCTTATCGGCAGTGGCAAAACGACTGTCAGATAAAGCCGTTTGCCGGCGCTTAAGAACAGCTCAAACCGATGAAGAGCTGTATCAGATTTTGATTGCAGAATAAGGGAGTCGCGATCATGGTGTTAATGATCGTCAGTGGACGTTCAGGCTCAGGAAAATCAGTCGCCTTACGGGCGATTGAAGATATGGGGTTTTACTGTGTCGATAATTTACCGGTAGCTCTGTTACCTGAATTGGCAAAAACACTGCTTAATCGACAAACCTCTGCCGCAGTCAGTATTGATGTACGTAACCTGCCCGACTCTCCGGCTGAACTCGATAAAGCGCTGAGCGACCTGCCCGAAGGCTTTATTCCACAACTGCTATTTTTAGATGCTGACCGCAATGCGCTGATTCGACGCTACAGTGATACCCGCCGTTTGCATCCGCTCTCTAGCCAGAGTTTATCCCTTGAAAGTGCGATTGATACCGAAAATGAGCTGCTAGAGCCATTGCGCTCACGTGCCGATTTGGTGATTGATACCACTGAGATGTCTGTGCACGAGTTGGCAGAAATGCTGCGTTCACGGCTGCTTGGCAAGCGTGAACGTGAATTGACTATGGTGTTTGAGTCATTCGGCTTTAAGCACGGTATTCCGATTGATGCTGACTATGTTTTTGATGTGCGCTTTTTGCCTAACCCGCACTGGGATCCAAAGCTGCGCCCGATGACCGGGCTAGATAAACCGGTTGCCGCCTTTTTGGCTCGACATACTGAAGTCCACAACTTTATCTACCAAACACGCAGCTACCTTGAGCAGTGGCTACCAATGCTCGAAACCAATAATCGCAGCTATCTTACGGTTGCTATTGGTTGTACCGGTGGTAAACACCGTTCTGTATATATTGCCGAGCAACTGGCTGATTACTTCCGTACACGGGGTAAAAATGTGCAGTCGCGCCACCGAACATTAGAAAAACGGCCAAAAGATGCTCAAAACAACAGTTGAAATTAAAAACCGGCTGGGTCTGCATGCCCGGCCAGCAATGAAACTTTTTGAGCTGATGCAAAGCTTTGATGCAGAAATCAGGCTGCGCAGTGATGATGGCAAAGAGGCTGAGGGTAGCAGCATCATGGCAATGATCATGCTGGCTTCAGCACAAGGGCAAACCATTGAAGTACAAGCCAACGGCCCTCAGGCAGCAGAAGCATTACATGCAGTAGTTGAGCTGATTAATGCTGGATTTGATGAAGAGTGATGCAAATGCATCACTTTTAAATTTAATTTAATTACTTACTCATCTAACCTTTTTTAATTCAAATACTCTGCGCTACAACAATAGACTGATAGATTATTTCAGCTTTATCTTTCTATTATAGAAAAGTAATTAATACTCAAATTGTCAGAGTGACCACCCTTATCATTTACATTAAATAATAAATATATTAATCGGAATAAATAAAGGAATTAATGTCATCACAAAATAAATTCAGTTGGGATAAAGAGAAAGAGAACACAAGAATAAACATAAGACTATTTTATTCTTGTGTGAGTTTGCAATGACTTATTTATCCAGCATGTTTTTATCCGGCCCAGAAACATCAGGCAACATCGCCGCAACAAGATTGCGCTTACTCAAGAATGACATCACCACGACACCGACAATATGTACGACAACCAATACGGTTAACATATTGGCCAAACCGCTGTGTAATGTGCTGATTGGCCAGTTATCAGCTAATTCGGTATTTTGTGCCCAACCGGTCAACACCATCAGAATTAGGCCAAACCAGAACGCCCAAACCGCAAGTGCGCCCAGCGCATTATGGCCTAATGCCGAAGAGAACTGACGGGTTTTTATTTCACCCCAGTGATGCCGTAATCCATGCCAGCTGGGTAAAAATTGGCGTAACCGTGCTGGCTGAGGAGCAAAACTAACCCCCCATAGCAAGCGTATTATTACTAACGCTAAAATTAACCAGCCAATACGCTCATGTACCAATTCACCCGGTTCATTAATAAAACGGTTGGCAATAAAACCCACTGCAATCAGCCAGTGGGTTGTTCTCACAACACTATCCCAATGCTCACGCATATTAATCTTTTACTTTCAGTTCTTTATGATAGTGATCACGTGCAAATTTCATCTCATCTAACATCGCTTTAGCTTCTTTCATTTTGCCATTATCCACCAAGGCAATAGCCTGATCTGTCTGGCCGAGTAGCTTATCTAACCCTTCAATGTAGGTATGATGAGCATGGCTGTTTTCAGTGATACCTTTTGGTTTAGTCGGCATTTGTTCTTTGGCTTGCAATGCTGCCGTTTTGATTGCCTGCAGATCTTTTTTCAAGGATTCAGGAGTATCGGCTTTTCCGGCTGCACGGTAGTTACGCGCAATGGTCTTCATGGAGGACTCAACATCAGCATGCGCAGGCAGGCTCACGGCTGATAGCGACAACACTGCACCGAGAGTTAACATCAGTAATTTACTGGCTTTACGCATTTTGGTTGTACCTATTGTTGTTCTCATTGTTGTTCTCATTGTTATACTCATTTTGCACGCTCCTATGCACTACATAAAAAAAACAAAAATAAAACATCTCCAGTATAACCATTCACCGATAAGTCACAATTATTTTGTTAGAGAAAAAAACCAGCCATCTCTGACTGGTTTTAAATTCAATAAAAGTAATGTTTTTTCTGGCAGTAAGGCTATATTCACCAAACCTGATATGGCGGTATCAGTGCTAAATTGGTGCAGTTAATACTGTTATATTTACTTATTCTACTTTACTTAACCCCACCACTAACTTATTAGAAACTTGCTTTCTTATTTTATGCTTTACTCAAACCACGTCATTAAGAAATAATTAACTACCGGCAATCTTCATGGTATCAAGTAAAATAGAGCCCGTTTGAATGGTAGACCGCAGCTCATAATCACTGCCAACAGCAATAATATTAGCCAACATATCTTTTAAAT
This sequence comes from Plesiomonas sp. ISS29, assembly GCF_056522795.1. Classification (NCBI taxonomy): domain Bacteria; kingdom Pseudomonadati; phylum Pseudomonadota; class Gammaproteobacteria; order Enterobacterales; family Enterobacteriaceae; genus Plesiomonas; species Plesiomonas sp. ISS29. The sequence goes on along the minus strand of NZ_JAWRZQ010000001.1, from coordinate 964,505 downwards.
TACCGGCAATGGTAATTTCTGATACCGGATAGGCTATCTCACCGTTTTCAACCCAGAAACCGGCCGCACCGCGTGAATAATCTCCGGTAACGCTGTTTACGCCTTGGCCCATCAATTCAGTCACCAGTAAACCAGTGCCCATTTGCTGCAACAGCTGACTAAAACTTTGCCCACTGTGCTGTACTTTCCAGTTATGAATGCCACCCGCATGGCCCGTGGCCTGCATGCCCATTTTACGGGCCGCATAACTGGTCAACAGGTATGTTTGTAAAACACCATCTTGAATGATTTGCAAATCCTGAGTACGTACGCCTTCGCTGTCAAATGGTGTCGAGGCTAGCCCTTTTAGCAGATGTGGCTGCTCGGCAATGTTAAACCAGCTCGGTAAAATCTGACGCCCCAAATGATCGAGCAAAAATGAGGATTTACGGTACAAATTGCCCCCGCTGATCGCAGAGACCATATGGCCTATCAGGCCGGTTGCTACTTCAGCTGAAAACATTACCGGCGCTTTGGTGGTTGCAATTTTGCGTGCGCCCAGACGGCTTAGGGTACGGCGTGCACAATCCTGCCCGACCCACTCGGCACTCATCAGATCCGCTGCATCACGGGCGATAGTGTAGCTGTAATCGCGCTCCATCTCTCCGTTTTGCTCACCAATCATGCTGCACGACAATGAATGGCGGCTCGACGGATAACTGTGCAACAAACCGTGGCTGTTGCCGTACACATTCACACCATAATGGCTGTTGAATGCAGCGCCATCACTGTTGGTAATGCGCGGATCGGCCGCCAATGCGGTTTTTTCTGCTTCAATCGCATAACGGGCGGCCATATCCGGATCAATATGCATCGGGTGAAACAGATCCAAATCGGGGCTCTCAAAAGCCATCAGCGCTTTATCGGCTGGGCCAGAGTAAGGATCCGGGGAGGTATGCTTAGCAATATCAAGTGCCGCAGCAACCGTCTGGCGAATGGCTTGCTCGCTCAGATCTGTAGTTGATGCACTGCCTTTGCACTGATTACGGTATACGGTGATACCCAGTGCGCCATCACTGTTAAATTCAACATTTTCTACTTCACCCAAACGGGTGCTGACACCAAGACCTGTTGTTTTGGTGATCGCAACTTCCGCGGCATCGCTCTCTTTTGCCGCTAATGCTAAGGCGCGGGCAACCGCGCTTTCCAATTCCTGCCGCTGTTTGGTTACCTGAGTCACTGCGTCCATAAATCCAGCCTGTCATGCTAAAAAATTTGTCTGTAAGCATATCAGGAATACTCAGCAATTTCGCAGCCGTCGCACTAACCTGATAGAATCAGGTTATTATCTTTGATGTAGCGAGTACAACCATGAAAAAGCAGCCCGGCAATGAGCAAGATTGGCAAAAAAATGATGATGATGATGACATCATTTGGGTCAGTAAAAGTGAAATCAAGCGTGATGCAGAAGCGCTGAAAGTGTTGGGACAGGAGCTTATCTCTCTGGGTCGTCAGGCACTCACCCGCATTCCGCTTGATGATGAGCTGCGTGCTGAGATTGAACTGGCACAAAAAATCAAGAAAGAAGGGTTGCGCCGTCAGGTTCAATTTATCGGTAAGATGCTCCGTTCACGTGATGTAGAGCCGATCATTACTGCACTTGATAAAATGAAGAACCGCCATAACCAGCAAATTGCCCTGTTCCATAAATTTGAACACATTCGCGACCGCCTGATTGAAAATGGTGATGCAGATCTGCAACTGGTACTGAATGATTTCCCACACGCTGATCGTCAGCATTTGCGTAACCTCGTACGCAGTGCGGTGAAAGAGCGCGCTGAAAATAAGCCACCAAAAGCTTACCGTGAAATTTTCCAGTACTTAAAAGAGCTCGCTGAACAGCGCGACTTGCCAGAAAATGCGGATCTCGATGAGACTGACGCAGAGACTGACTACTAATATCTAGCAACGCACCCAAAGTGCGTGGAAAGTAAGTCATTACCAACCGGTAGAGTGTTGACGGTTGGCGTAAAGCTCGTCAGCAGCAGATGAGATCAACAACCGGATGCGGGTTGCCGTAAAAAAGAGCCAGCAGATCACTCTGCTGGCTCTTTTTGTAGGTGTTATCAGTGCAGATCGCTGTTTTATCTTAATCTGCAATGCCTGATGAGTGCTTAGGCAGTACCACCAACGGTCATCGAGTCAAGTTTCAGGGTTGGCTGACCTACACCAACCGGCATGCTTTGCCCCTCTTTACCACAGACGCCGACACCCTGATCGAGTTTCAAATCATTACCGACCATCGAGACTTGCTGCATCGCTTCAATACCCGATCCAACCAGTGTTGCCCCTTTAACTGGGCGGGTAATCTGCCCATTTTCAATCAGGTAAGCTTCAGAAGCTGAGAAGACAAATTTTCCGGAGGTAATATCAACCTGACCGCCACCAAAATTAGGCGCGTACAAACCGTACTCGACACTGCTGATAATCTGCTCGGGGGTGTGCTCTCCGGCCAGCATGTAAGTGTTGGTCATCCGTGGCATTGGCAGGTGCGCGTATGACTCCCGACGGCCATTTCCGGTTGGTGCAACCCCCATTAAACGGGCGTTGAGCTTATCTTGCATATATCCTTGCAAAATACCGTCTTTAATCAGCACATTGTACTGTCCGGCAACCCCTTCATCATCAATATTGACTGATCCTCTGCGGTGGGCCAGCGTGCCGTCATCCACAATAGTACATAGCGGTGATGCCACCAGCTCACCAATCCTGCCGGAAAATACCGAGGCTTCTTTGCGGTTAAAATCACCTTCCAAGCCGTGCCCGACCGCTTCGTGCAGCAGAACACCCGGCCAGCCAGCGCCAAGTACCACCGGCATCGTACCGGCCGGCGCAGGTGTTGCACGCAAGTTGACCAGCGCCTGACGTACCGCCTCTTTTGCATAGGCCGTTGCGCGCATTTCGCCGTTTTCCTGCTCCATAAAGTGGCTGTAGCCGGTACGCGCACCACCGCCTGCGGAGCCACGCTCGCGCTGGCCATCATGTTCAACCAATACGCTGACCGACAAACGTACCAGAGGGCGAATATCGGCGGCCAATGTGCCGTCGGTGGCGGCAACCAAGACCTCTTCATACACTGCAGTTAAGCTAGCGCTGACTTCACAAACTCGCGGGTCTTCAGCTCGGGCGGCTTTATCCACCAAATGTAGCAGTGCTATTTTATCTTCACGGCTTAAACTGCCGAGCGGGTTGACCGGCAGGTAGATGCCGCTATGGCTTTGCGGTACAAAACGCTGCACCGCGCCGCGACCGGCTTGCTGGGCAATGCCACGCGCGGCGTGCGCACTTTGCTGCAAACTGGCTAGCGTAATCTGGTCGGCATAGGCAAACCCCGTTTTTTCACCGCTAACGGCACGAACGCCAACACCTTTATCAATGTTGTACGACGCATCTTTAATAATGCTGTCTTCCAGCACCCAAGCTTCGTGGTAGCTCGACTGAAAATAGAGATCAGCATAGTCAATGTGACGCTCCGCCAGCAGGCTTAGTGTTGATTCGAGATCTTTAATTTCCAGACCAGTAGGTGATAGTAACTGCTCACTGACGGTATTCAGGCTCATTGAATGTACTCTTTAATTTTTTACGGGATACTTCATTGATCTTTACTATCCCGAAATTGGGTTTGAAAACGGTTATGCTGATAAACCGGCATACGGCGGCGCAATACCGGCAGCAGGGATACATCAACGCACGCTTGCAACGGAGCAACACGCTCAGGCTGCTCAGCAACGATAGCCCCCCACGGGTCAACAACCATACTATGACCCCAAGTGTGTCGTGATGGTGAGTGCCCACCAACTTGGGCTGCAGCCAGTACCCAGCACTGATTTTCAATTGCCCGCGCACGCAGTAATACTTCCCAGTGCGCTTCACCAGTCACTGTAGTAAAGGCTGACGGGATCACTAAAATCTCGGCACCTTGCTCCCTCAGGCGTTGATACAGCCCCGGAAAGCGTAAATCATAGCAGATAGATAACCCCAGTTTACCCACCGGTGAATCAACCACCACGACCTGCTGACCATGCTGATACACGTCAGATTCACTGTAATGCCCCTGTTGATCGGCAACTTCTACATCAAATAGATGGATTTTGTCATACCGTGCCTGAATGTGGCCAAGGTTATCAAACAGCAAGGTGCTGCTGGTCAGATGATGGGTATGCTCGGCCTGATACAGCGGCATTGAGCCAACCAGCAACCATTTATTGTAACGCTGTGCCAGCGTCGCCAATGTTTGCTGTAAACGGCCTTGCCCCTGCTTCTCTGCGTTACCGCGATAGGCAATGGCATCGGCAAACAGCAGCGCATTTTCCGGCAGAACCACCAGTTTTACGGACTCATCAAGTTGTTTTAGCTGCCCCTCAATTTGCAACAGATTCAGCTGAACATCATTACCGCTGCATAATTGTAAAAGGGCGATATTCGGTTTGCGTATTCCCATCAGAAATCTCCTTTTTCTATACGCTGCGTCTCTTTAATGACCGGATTATCTACGCTACCGCCAATGTGGTAACGCAACAACGAAATTTTGCTCCACAACGGCGACAGTACCTGTGAGGCGGTGAACAGCGCAATACCAGCCACTGGATTCACCACAAACGCGGTAGCAACAGAAAGCCCGGCACCGAGTTCCGGCGCAATCAGGGCATCCATATTAATGGTGCGTTGCACAAGGTTGACTGACCCTTTCAGTGCGATATCGGCCAGTAGGCCGTCAATCAACAGGTTATCGGTTTTCAGTATACCCTGATTAATCACCGCATTGCCGGTTATCTTGTCGTAGAAAAAGCCCTCTTGGAAAGCATCACTGAAATCAAGTTTTAGTTTGCGCAGCAGCGAGTCAGTGCTGACTAAACGCAACACTTGCCCAGCTTTGCCGCCAACATCAGCAATCATCCCCTTACGCATGTTAACGGCGACCGTGCCCGAAAGTGAAGGCAGTGCCAGTTGCCACGGCGCACCTGCGGCACGCAAGTCGACACGGATATCGGTCGGAGTATCACGCAAAGGGATCGCCACGCCCCATGCCGCGAGCATGGCAGAAGAGCTGTTGGTTTGTAAGCGCCCCTGCAGCTCAGTTGACTCTTTACCCGCAGCACCGCGCTTCCAGCGGCCGTTGAGTGTCACTTTACCTAAACCGGTATCAATCAGGCCATTTGACAGGATAATTTGCTGTACCGAGGGGGTGATATCAGCCTGAATCTGTTTAAAATAACGCTGATTTAACCAGCAGTTATTACAGCGCAACTGGGCGGCCGGCCACTGGCTAAAGTTGATCGCTGAAGCGGCTTTATGCGCCACATTATCGGATACTGATGTACTGCTCTGTGCCGTAACAGCTGCCGATGTACTACTCCCGCTCAATTCAGGATCAATCGGTTCAGGATCAAAATAAAAATATGAAAGATTCAGTAACCACGGCGCTTGCGCACTGATAATGGCGTGCCCGCGGATCTGCTGCCCGTAGGCATTTAACCGATACCCTTTACCGTTTTGTTGCCCATTAAGAGAGAGATCTGCCCACTTTTGCTCTGCCAGTTTGAGTGTTGCCACATCAACTTGCAGATATTCCGGCAGAAGCGGCTGTATCTGCGCGCTCAGGCTTTTGCGCTTATCCACCGAACTCAGAGGGTTGACATTTAACAGGCGCAACCAACCATCAGCATCTATCTCAGGCACATTCACCACCAGTGCTGTGCGGATCGCAGGGTTTACGGTTGATCGTGGCTGACCGAGCGTGACTTTTGCCTTACGCAATTCCGCATGTTTATCCAGCCGCCACTCCCCCTGAAAAGCGGCCAGTGAACCCATTCGCGCGTTGATGGCCAGCTGTTGTAAATTGCCGGTAGCATCAGCCTGCCAGCTTGCCTTACGCCATGCCGCAGGGCCAAACGGGGCCGGTAATGCACTACGCACCTGATTGGTGCTGCCTTGCAGTTTGACTTGGTAATCTGCTCCACCACCTTCTGGCAGAGTGACACTGACCTTGCCTGTCCACGGTAAATGGCCGCCCAGTTTTGACCACACCGGAGAAGGATAAGGCAGATTCAATGCTGATGCAGCCCAGTTTCCCGCTAAATCAACGCCTATCTGATAACGGTTATTCTGCTGCTGAGTGATAAAACTTAAGTTCAGCGGTTGCTGCCACAACGTAGCCGTCAAAGGGCTACTCGTCAGTGTACCGTTATCAAACCGGAAATCACCTTTTACGGAGTTCAGTGGTAAATCCAGTGATTTCAAGCGTAATTGATTATCCGGCAACCAGACTTGGCCTTTGGCATCAGCCGCTTCACCGGTCAGCGGGATCGCCAGAGTGAATTCCCCCTTTACCGGGCCGGTAAGTTCAAGCTCTGACAGCGCAGCACCCACAGAATCGCGAAGCGGAGATTCCGTCAGGTAATGCTGAACATCCGGCGCATTACCTTGCACATTTGCGGCAATGTTCAGTACCGAATCGGCGTGCAGTGGATCTATGCTCGCCTCAATTTTGGTCGCCGTAGCCGCCCCTAAGTGTGCATGGCGGCTGCTCATTAACAAACGGTCATCTTCAAACAGCAAATCTAAATTAAGATCCGTGAGCGGCAGCCAATGCGGGTCAAACTCAAAAGTGGCCTGACGAACCGGTACTTTTACCTGAAACACGCCCTCTTTTTGTTCGTAGGGAAATTCCAGCGGATTACCCGCCCACAGTAGTGAAGCACCGCTAACCTGCCCCGCTTTTAGCGTTGGGGTTAAATACTCAGTTAGCGCTTTTCCCATCAACGCATGCGGATAGTAACGCCACGCTTGCGCGGCTTGGTTTAAGTTAATACCGGCTAAAATACTCAGCCACGGTGGTTGTTTATCCGGCCAGTTCAGACGAAATTGACCGTTTAGCTGCAAATACGGAGTCCGCAAGTCAGTCTGCGTACTCCAGATTGACCAGCCTTCGGTATCTGATTTCAGATCGAGCGTTAGCGCACTGTTCAGTAATGTAATCGGTTCGGGAAACTGTTCCGGATAGGTAAATTGCGCCTTTTCAGTATTGAGTTGCAGCTGCGATCTTGCCATCGATCCACGCCAGCGGCCTGATACTGCACTGATCCCCGGCCATGATCCCCACTGCTGCCAACCCAGATTGCTAAACTGCACATCGCCACTGATCTGTGCGGGGCTGAACTGTGTAGCGTTTTCCCGAGGCAGACTCAGTTGTACCTGATCTATCTGCCCGCGCGGGGAAATTTGCTGCAACACCTGCGCAGTCGGTTTACTCAGCATCGACATAAATGACAAAAATGGTGTGATCCGCGCCAGATCAAGCGCACCCGATTGCAGGGTAAACAGTGTTGGGCTGAGTGAGAATGAGAGTGAACTTAATGGCCAACGGATGCCATCAGAGTTGAGTGCCAAATCGGGGATCTGTGCCTGTAATACCTCACCGACACGGCGAATATTCATCTGTAAACGCGAAAAACCCAGCGTATGCTGCACTGAGGCATCACTCCAACGGCTCAAACCTTCATCGAGCTGAATAACGCCCTGCTGAAGATCGTTATCGGCAATATCTAACCATACCGAGGTGCTGACCTGTGCCGAGCGCAAACCGGTAACAGTTTCGAGTTTTTCCGTCAGCCATGGTTGGATATTTAACTGTTTACCCTGCAGATAAACTTGCCCGCGAGCGAGTCGGCGCTTCCCATCATACAAATCAAGCCGCAGATCAAGCCGACCATAGGTGTGATCATCACCGCGCAGCGCAATAACCCCTTCAGCCTGATGGCGGGTGTTACGGTTTAACCAGCGCAACTGCTCAACATCCAAACGGATACGCTCACCATTTGGGCTTAAAAAAGCCAACCGGCTGTTACGCAAATCAAAGCGGGTCAACTGCTCAAACACCAGATCACCGATACGTTTCAGTTGCGCCGCGTCAGCAGGCTGGCGCTGTTCAAAGGTGCGGCCATCTAAAGTAGCATTCAGGTTGATATCGGCATTTGAAAAGGTGAGTTGATTAAATTGCCAGCGCTGCTTCCAGAGTGATTGCCACACATTTAATTGCAGCATCATCTGGGCAACATTGGCATTTAACGTGGGCGTAGAAAGGGTAATATTATCCAGCACTAGCTGTGGCCCACCATCTTGCCAGCGAGCCGAAAGCTGGCCAATCTGCAGCGGCAGATTACTTGCCTGCTGTAAGTGCGCCACTATAGGCGCACGCCAGTGATTGATGTATGGCAGGGAAAAACGCAACGCACTGAGTAACAAGGCGAATACGATTACCACACCGGCAACAGTGTATAACCCGAGAGTGGATCGTGCTCGTTGCTTCACAGCAAGCTCCGTCACATCATGACGACATCAAATTGTTCTTGATTATACAAAGGCTCAGTCTGGATCTTGACCTGTTTACCGATGAATAACTCCAACTCTGCGAGCGCATGAAACTCATCGCCACGCAACACCTCTCCGACAGCGGCTGAGGTATATACCAAAAATTTATCGGCATCATAAGCGTGGTGAACGCGTACAATTTCACGCAAGATCTCATAGCAAACGCTGTCGACTGTTTTCACTGTACCGCGCCCCTGACAGGTCGGGCATTCACCGCACAGTACATGCTCTAAGCTTTCACGGGTGCGTTTACGCGTCATCTCAACCAGACCAAGCTGGGTAAAACCGTTAATATTGGTCTTCACCCGATCTTTACTCAGAGCTAGCTCTAGTGAGCTCAATACCCGCCGACGATGATCATCACAGGTCATATCGATAAAATCGATAATGATAATGCCGCCTAAATTGCGCAAGCGCAGTTGACGGGCAATCGCCTGAGTTGCCTCAACATTCGTATTGAAGATAGTCTCTTCGAGATTACGATGGCCGACAAATGCACCGGTGTTGATATCAATAGTTGTCATTGCTTCGGTCTGATCAATGATCAGGTAGCCGCCTGACTTGAGCTGTACTTTGCGATCAAGCACCCGCTGGATCTCATTTTCGATATCAAACAGATCAAATATCGGCTGACGACCGCTATACAACTCAAACTTATCGGTCAGCTGCGGCACATATTCACGGGTAAACTCAGTCAGAACATCAAAGGTTTGACGGGAATCAACACGAATACGATCAAGCTCAGTACCCACGAAATCACGCAAAATACGCTGGCCAATGGCTAACTCACCATACAGGGTACTACGGCTGCCCAAGCGGGTTTTGCGCTCAAGCACTTTACTCCACAGGCGGCGCAAAAAAGCGGCATCTTGTTCCAGCTCACCGGCACCCACACCTTCAGCGGCAGTGCGAATAATAAACCCGCCCAGATCGTCACAATATGCGCTGACAATCGATTTTAAGCGATCGCGTTCGGTTTCACTTTCAATGCGCTGCGAAACACCAACATGGCTGGCACCCGGCATGAAAACCAGATAGCGCGAAGGCAGTGTAATATCGGTAGTCAAGCGCGCACCTTTCGTGCCAAGTGGGTCTTTCACCACCTGTACCATCAGATCTTGCCCCTGACGCACCAGCTCGGAAATATCACGAACCCGAAACTGCTTTTGCTCGTTATCAGCCACACACTCGGTATGCGGAACAATATCGGAAGCGTGCAAAAAAGCCGCTTTATCTAGGCCGATATCAACAAATGCAGCCTGCATACCGGGTAATACGCGGCTGATTTTCCCTTTATAAATATTGCCGACAATGCCACGTTTGGCTTCGCGTTCAATATGAACTTCTTGTAATACGCCGCCCTCTATCATCGCGATACGGGTTTCACTTGGCGTAACGTTAATTAATAGCTCAGCCGTCATGGTAATTCCTCAACTCTTATCTTGTTTGCTCCCGTTTCGCATGATGACGGCGTTAAGTGTTAACGCTTCACGTCAAAACGGGCCAGCAACTGATCGGTTTCCATTAAGGGTAAGCCCATCACAGCATGGTAACTGCCTGACAGGTGAGCCACAAAACGCCCACCTAATCCCTGAATGCCATAAGCGCCCGCTTTATCCGCCGGTTCGCCTGACGCAATATAGTGCGCAATTTCTGCATCGGTTAATGCGCGAAATGTCACATCAGTCACCACACAGCAGTCAACTATTTGCTGGCGGTTGGCAACGGCAACCGCTGTCATCACCTGATGTGTCTTCCCCGATAACGCACGTAACATCGTGGCAGCATGTACGTTATCGCGCGGTTTCTCAAGCACCTGCTGCTCTAATACTACAATGGTATCAGCACCAATGACCGGATAATCATCAGCAGCCATTGCCACACCTGCAAGCGCTTTATCTTTTGCTAACCGTACCACATATTCTTGCGCTGATTCAGAAAAGTCATAAATTTCAGGAACATCAGGTCGCAAAATTGTAAATTCTGCTGCCAAGAGTGCCAATAATTCATGCCGGCGCGGTGATCCTGATGCTAAGTAAATCATAATACCTCTTATCGTACGCTGCACTGGCGGCGTACTTTACGCAGCAGTAAAAATAACCACGGCCACAAAATACCGCTAACCACACTGCCCCATAACATTTCAGGGCGAAATTGTACGGCCGACACCAAAAACTCAGCCCAAAAAATAATCAAATTACAGGCAAGGGATAACATTAAGATCACCAATGCCTGTTGCCATAGCGCCAAATTACGTAGTAGCTGAAAATTAAATGCCACTACATAGGCCAGCAGTGACAATGCCAAAGCATGCACACCCAACGTTGAGCCCTGAGCTAAATCCCACAACAGCCCAACCACAAATGCACTGCCTACATTTACGCGATGCGGCAACGCAACAACCCAGTAGACCAGTACTAACGCCAGCCATGAAGGACGAAGAGCATCAAGCTCCAGTGGCCACGGCATCATCTGCAACACCAGCGCAATTAAAAATGAAAAGGCGATAATAATTCGCCCACGAGCACGGTAAAAACTCACTGTACTTTCCTCGGAGCCAAAGACGTTGGTTTTGCGCCCGTTGCTGATGGGGTATTTTCCACAGGCTTCTTCTGTGTCGGCGTTTTTTTCACCGGCGAAACTGCCGGAGTTACAACCGGTGTAGCGGCTGGATTTACCGCCCCCCCCACAGCCGAAGCGGCAACTGGGTTAATCGGCTGCGCATCAGTGGTTGCCGTTGCCGGAGTAGGTAACGGCGGCAAAATATCTGGTAAGCGTTCACGCGCGGCCGCCCGGACATCATCGGCCGTTGGCGGCGGTGTCGTTTCGCTCTTGTTCGGCCACAATAACAACAGGTAACGCAGACGTTCTAACTGTGCAGTTGGTGTTGCAATCACCACGGCAAATGCATTTTGGCTGTCAACTTCAAATGATTTAATAATTCCTACCGGATAGCCTTCTGGAAAACGGCCGCCGAGCCCTGATGTCACCAGCATATCTCCGGCACGGATATCAGTAGAGCTTGGAATATGCTCAAGTTGCAGTTCATCGCGCCGCCCTGTACCGCTGGCAATCACTCGGATATCGTTGCGCAAAACCTGTACGGGAATCGCATGTGTCGCATCAGAAATCAGCAACACACGACTAGAAATCTTACCAACTGAGATCACCTGCCCAACAACACCTTTATCACTGATCACCGGTTGCCCGATATACACGCCCTGATCAGATCCTTTATCGATCACCACCTGATGGCTGTAAGGATCGGTATCGGCGGTTAATACCTGCGTGACCATTTTCCGCTCATCGCTACGCAGTGGTGAGCCGAGCAGCTCGCGCAAGCGTTTATTTTCATGCTTGAACTGGCTAAGCATCAGCAGATCACTGTTTTTACGCTGCAACTCTTGATGCAATGCACGATTTTCGAGGATCAGACGGTCTTTCGTCTCTAAACGCTCAGATAGGTTATCAAGCAGTTGACGTGGCGAATTGGCAAGATAGTGAAGCGGGCTGACCAGCGTGTCTAATGAGGATCGCACACTGCTAAAGGTGATCACGCGGCTATCCATAATCAGTAAACTGATTGAGGCGATAATAGCAAGAAAAAGACGTAACTGTAGGGATGGACCCCGACCAAAAATCGGTTTCATGATGTTGTGTTAACCCTCGGTATGCAGAGGGTGGCAAATCACTTGCCACCCGATAACTCGGCTTAGTCTTCGCTAAACAGATCGCCGCCATGCATATCGATCATTTCTAACGCTTTACCGCCACCGCGTGCCACACAGGTCAGCGGATCTTCTGCTACCACAACCGGAATCCCGGTCTCTTCGGTCAGCAAACGCTCTAAATTACGCAATAACGCACCACCACCAGTCAGCACCATTCCGCGTTCAGAGATATCCGACGCTAGCTCTGGCGGGCACTGCTCTAGAGCAACCATCACCGCAGAAACAATACCACTCAGCGGCTCTTGCAGCGCTTCGAGGATCTCATTGGAGTTCAGTGTAAAGCTGCGCGGTACACCTTCTGCCAGATTACGGCCACGCACTTCAATCTCTAGCACTTCATCACCCGGATATGCCGAGCCGATTTCATGCTTGATGCGCTCTGCCGTTGCTTCACCAATCAACGAGCCGTAGTTACGACGCACATAATTGATAATGGCTTCATCAAAACGATCACCACCAATGCGTACGGAAGAGGAGTACACCACACCATTCAGCGAGATCACCGCCACTTCAGTGGTACCACCACCGATATCGATAACCATTGATCCGGTTGCTTCTGATACCGGTAAACCGGCACCAATTGCAGCGGCCATTGGCTCTTCAATCAAGAAGACTTCACGCGCACCAGCACCTAATGCAGATTCACGAATAGCACGACGCTCAACTTGGGTTGCACCAACAGGCACACATACCAGCACTCGCGGGCTTGGACGCATCATGCTGTTGCTGTGCACTTGCTTGATGAAGTGTTGCAGCATTTTCTCGGTAACGAAGAAATCTGCAATAACACCATCTTTCATCGGACGGATAGCCGCAATATTGCCAGGCGTACGGCCCAACATTTGTTTGGCCTCATGCCCGACCGCTGCTACGCTTTTAGCTGAACCAGAACGATCTTGGCGGATCGCAACCACCGATGGTTCATTCAATACAATGCCTTGTCCTTTCACATAGATCAGGGTGTTTGCGGTTCCCAAATCAATGGACAAGTCATTAGAAAACATGCCACGAAACTTTTTAAACATAACTAACGGCCAATCCTGAAAACTCTACCCGGAAAATTCGGGCTACTCTACCAACCACCACTGAGCTGCTCAAGACTACAGGGGGCTGATCACGCAATTCCGATGAGAATAATGCGGTCATCCTCACCAATCATATTTATTTAACTATTTCACTATTTCTACCAGTACCAAGTACCGGCTGATGTAAGCAACGCTACTTAGGCAATGTGCATGCATCATTTTAATAACCGCTCAATAACAATGCAGTAACTAACCACTATTGTGATTACTCAGCATTGTCAGGGCTGATGTCGGCGAAACGGTAATAAGCTGCGTTCGACCACCGGTTTAACCGGTGAGAATAACAGCCCTTGCCCCGCATAAACACCCAACTTACGTAAGTTTGCCCACTCTTGTGTAGATTGTACACCCACGGCGTATAATCGTGCCGATGTTCCTGCACATGCACCAATTAAGCTGCGAACAAATAACTGGTTCTCAGGTCTTTGATGAATATTATGCACCAGACTTGGGTGTAATTTAATAATATCAATCTGCAAAAGCTTAATATAAAACGTATTAACCACCGTTAAACCTGCTTGGTTAATAACAAGCTTACAGTCCATACCTTTTAGAAAACGGGCCGGAACACGTAATCTGTCGATATGTTGACACAAATCAGCCTCTGCAAGTTCCAAAAATAATCGTTGTCTGATCTCTCTCGGTTGTTGCATCAGCAGATCACGCAGCCAATACTGGAACGATTTTCGCAGCAACGCATCAACTGTCAGGCTGACAGCGACGCCTTCATGCGCGGGTATTTTGGCGAGCAATTGGATAGCCATCAACATAATTTCACGATCAAATCGCTCAGCTAACCCTAACTGCTTGACCATTGGCATAAATTCAACCAAACGCAGCCAATTTCCCTGCTCATCACGAATACGGGCAAACAACTCAACTTGTTCTGACGTGCCGTCACGGGTAAATATAGTTTGGGTAAACGGATGCAGCGCATGCTGTGATAGCGCGTTTTCCAATAAGGTTCGCCAGCGAACTGAGCCACGGCTTGGCTGATCATCAGCCGCTGACTTACTGCTGGCAAACCAGCTATTAGTTCCCTGCAAAGAGGCTGAACGCACGGCCATCTCTGCTTCATCCATCACGTTCTCTAAAATGTCACCCTGATGGAAACCGACAATACCGATAAATAAAAACGCATCCGCATACACGCCGTGTGGTAAAGGCAGTTGCTGTACCATTTTTAGCATCTGTTCGGCTAACTGCCCTGCCTCTTTGATATTTTGCTGCGGTAAAATAGCGGCAAAATCGCCGTCAAAGTAACGGGCTAATAATCCGTTCGGAATGCGCAGTACAAAAGTAGAAAGTTGAGCAACCAAATCTTGAATCAGGGTATCAGCCACTTTATCGCTCAAATCTTGGCGCAATACATCAATATCAGCCAAGCGCACTACCATCACACTGCCCTGACTGTCAGGCTCATCCAATAAGGCCGAGAGCTGATTATCAAAAAACATGCGGTTAGATACGCCGGTAAGCTGATCTAAAAAGGTGTGCGAGCGAATAAAGGTATCGAAACGGCTACGCTCTTGACGGGCATCTTGCAACTCAACCATCAGCCTGTCGAGGACAATACTCGCCGATTGCGGCCATTCACGCTGATCCCGTTGCGGAATATCTTCGATCCCTTTATTAAGAATTAGCCTTGCCCGGTCTTCAAGTATTTCAGCGCCAATCAGCTGTTCGCGCAGCCAGTTTAACCCCAAGATAAGGCCAATCAACACCAACCCCGCAGCCAGTGAGATAGATGACATCGACACCATTGAATAGGTGTAATCCACCAGCGGATCGGCGGCAGTAATATTGACAGTTAAACCCGGTTCAAGCAGCAAAGGGTAGCTGTAGTGCACCAGCAGATCATTCGGCAGGTGCTGGAGATTTTTACCATCATATTGATACACCACGTTTTTTCCGTCAGTGATGACCAATGAGCGAACTTGTGCTGCCAGCAAAATTGGCGGCAGCCAGTTTTTAAGATCAGCAGGCCCATGCTCGTGGGTCTTCTGATCCACGACCGTGACCACGGTTTGCCAGCGATGGGTTATCTGATCTTCGGCCAGTTGCCGAAAACCGATAGTGCCGCCAATTAGCATAACAACTACGGCTAAACCGACAAATGAGGTAACAAATGCCACAAACCGAGTGGTAAAACGCATCCTTGTTCTTCCATAGTAGTTGTGTGGGCGCATGTTATTGCGGCCGTTGCCCGCTTTTAGCAAGCTAGATGTAAAGCTGCATCAAAAGAGAGCGAATAACACATAACGGGCATCCCCCGTTACAGCACGATCCGTATTGTTATTATTGTGCAGTAAATAACGGTTTTTCTCTAGGTTTACCGGCAACCGAAATGAGACTTCTTTTAATTTCGCAAAATTAGGCTTTTTTATGCATAAATTTGCCATTCATTGTTATTGAATTATACAGTGATCACTGTTTTCCCTACCAAGAGAGTCCTCCGCATGAAAGCCCTTATTCTTGAGCAGCACCAGCAATGCACGCAAGCTACAGTCACTGAGGTTGATAGTACCTTCTTACCTGAACAGGGAGTGACCGTGCAGGTTCAATGGTCTTCCCTGAACTATAAAGATGCGCTGGCTATTACCGGAAGCGGGAAAATTATTCGCCAATTCCCGATGATCCCCGGTATTGATTTTGCGGGTACAGTGATCAGTTCGGCTGATGCACGTTATCAGGTAGGTGATCAGGTGGTGCTGACCGGATGGGGCGTTGGCGAGCAGCACTTTGGCGGGATGGCCGAGCAGGCACGTGTTAACGCCGACTGGCTTGTCCCCTTGCACAGGGCGCTGAGCGGGCGTGATGCCATGATTATCGGCACTGCCGGGCTGACCGCAATGCTGTGTGTGATGGCGCTGGAGCAAGGCGGCATCACACCTGAGCAGGGTGAGATACTGGTTACCGGTGCGAGCGGAGGAGTTGGCAGCGTGGCAGTGCAGCTATTAAGCCTGCTGGGCTACAAGGTAGTTGCGGTGACTGGCCGCGCTGATAACCACGCTTACCTGCAAGCGCTCGGCGCACATCGGGTTATTGCGCGTGAAACATTGAGTGCGGTATCACGCCCGCTGGAAAAGCAGTGCTGGGCAGGTGCGATTGATACGGTCGGCTCGCAAACGCTCGCCAGTATGCTGGCACAAATGCAATACGGTGCAACCGTCGCGGCCTGTGGACTGGCAGGTGGCGCTGATTTACCAACCTCGGTGATGCCGTTTATTCTGCGCAACGTGCGTTTACAGGGAGTTGATTCTGTCAGTGCACCTTATGCACAGCGCATTGAGGCATGGGATCGTTTAGCAACCCTGCTGCCACGTACATTTTACCCGCAGGTAGCCCATGAAATTACGCTTGAACAAGCGCCTGAATATGCCGCTCGGCTCTTGGCAAATCAGGTTACCGGCCGTGTGTTGGTTAATATTGCCAATAATACGGAGGCCGATACTCCGCAATAAAAAAAACACATTGTTTTATATTTATCGGCCATTAATACAATATTGTCAGAATATATTGCGCTATATCAACGATATCTGATCTGCAACGATTTACAATTATCAGCAATTAAGTCAGTTTGATTTTATCGGAGGCCATTTGCCTCCGTTTTTTTTATCTTTTTTCTCTTATCCCTTTTATTGTTTATTTCTCTGATCGTGTCTCTTCTCTAATTTTCAGCCAACACGGAAAAGTTATTGCCTGCCGTGAATAAGCTTTTTTCTTTTGTTTGTATCCTTTCCAAAATTAATACGCTTTATTAATTATTTATTGGTAACTTATTTAAAACAAAATCACTAAACAACGCCTACAATAACTTTACCTTCGCACATTAAAACGGTTAATTTATCTGCATCACGGCAACTACCCGCACGTACAGTGCGTATTTGCTGATTGGCATAGCCCGCACCTGTTGGCTTACCCTTACGTTAACCGGAGATTTGTTATGCTGATCCGCCGTATTGCCCCCGATCACCTGACCGAGCAGCATGTCACTCCCGAGCACCTCTACTATTCGCGCCGCGATGTGTTAAAAGCGCTGGGGATCACCACCACCGCGCTAAGCTTGCCAATCAGCGCACAGGCCTCTTTGCTGGATATTTTCGCGGATAAACCGGCATCAGCGCCCACAACTGCCACACGATCGGCACTAAACTTTAGCCAACCTGCCGAGTATCAGAGCGCACTAGCGCTGACACCGGAAGCTAAAGTCATTGGCTATAACAATTTCTATGAGTTTGGGCTGGATAAGGCCGCACCGCAGGCCAATGCCCAGCAACTAGTCACCACACCGTGGCAGCTGAAAATTGACGGCGAAGTGGAAAAACCACGGATATTCGATAGCAACGATCTGCTGACGCTCTTCCCACTACAAGAGCGAATTTACCGCCTGCGCTGTGTCGAAGCGTGGTCAATGGTGATCCCGTGGATAGGCTTTGAACTTGGCGCGCTGTTGCGGGCGGTACAACCCACCAGCCGTGCCAAGTATGTTGCATTTCAGACCTTATATGACCCTGCACAGATGCCAGGGCAGGCTAATGCCGGTATCGGCGGCAACATTGATTACCCCTATGTAGAAGGCTTGCGGATCGATGAGGCGATGCACCCGCTGACCATGCTGGCAGTCGGTTTGTATGGTTCAACGTTGCCGCCGCAAAATGGCGCACCAATCCGGCTGGTTGTTCCGTGGAAATATGGCTTTAAAAGTATTAAATCGATTGTGCATATCCGGTTACTCGAAAAACAGCCCCCCACCACATGGAGTCAAATTGCGCCACAAGAGTATGGTTTTTATGCCAACGTCAATCCGGCCGTTGATCACCCACGCTGGTCGCAGGGCAGTGAGCGGGTGATCGGCAGCGGCGGATTGTTGGATATCAAACGCCAGCCTACCTTGCCTTTTAACGGTTATGCCGAACAGGTTGAAGGGCTGTATCAGGGCCTCGATTTACGGAAAAACTTCTGATGGAATGGCGGCTAAAACTCAAACCGGTGCAGATTAGCGGCCTAAAGCTGGCGTTGCATGGCTATAACCTGCTGGTTATCGGCTGGCTCTATTATCAGCTCAGCCACGGGTTACTGGGGGCTGATCCGGTCAAAGGCCTGTTGCACGGTATCGGCCGTTCAGCGCTGGAGATGCTCTATCTGACGCTGCTAATTTCACCGCTAGCCGCTCTGTTACATGCACCACTTCTGCTACGGTTACGCCGAATGCTGGGTTTATGGTGCTTTGCATGGGCCAGTTTGCATTTACTGGCCTATGGCGCTCTGGAGCTTGGCTGGGATCTACCGTTATTTGCTAGCGAAATCATCAAACGCCCTTACCTTGTGCTCGGTTCAGTCAGTTGGCTCGTATTACTGCTGCTGGCCATAACCTCAAACCGATTATCCCAAATTCGCCTTGGCCGCCGCTGGCAACAGCTACACTTTGGGGTATATCTGGTGGCCATTGCCGCACCCATTCACTATTTATGGTCGGTCAAAGTACTTTCACCGCGCCCCGTTATCTACCTACTGATCGCCGCACTGCTGCTATTGTGGCGAGTTAAACGTACATGGCAGCGTAAACCGGCCACGCTCAGGCGTTAATTTCTCCCCGAAAATGCGTACTGACAGGTAAGCTAAAAGCGCAAAATTAGAGTTATAGCTCTAGTTATTATCAGAGCATCTTCGCTGATAAGACCAGTATTTTGCTGCCAATTGAGCCGATATCATTATAATGTTCACATTACTCACGACTTAGACGTGTACTTACACGTCTAATCTGGTATATCCACGTAAATCAGCGTATTTTGTTTTATCACAGCATGTTTGCCGGAGAAGTCAGCATAATGGCGCAACATCGTCGTATATTGCTCTTAAATGGCCCAAACCTTAATTTACTAGGATTACGGGAGCCTACGCACTACGGTTCGCGCACGCTTGCACAGATTGTCGAACACGTAAGCGGCATAGCGGCACAGGCGAATGTCCAGCTCACCCACTTTCAGTCAAACTCTGAAGCGGCACTGATAGAGCAGATCCATCAGGCACTCGGTGAGCAAGACTTTATTCTGATCAATCCGGCGGCATTCACACACACCAGCGTTGCTCTGCGCGATGCACTGCTCGGTGTTGCGATCCCATTTATTGAGATCCACTTGTCCAACGTACATGCACGTGAACCGTTCCGGCATCACTCTTATTTGTCTGATATCGCAGTCGGTGTGATTTGCGGTTTAGGCGCTGATGGGTACGAGTTTGCGTTACACGCGGCTATCCGCCGTCTGTCATAAAATTAACAACACTACGGAACCACGCTAATGGATATTCGTAAAATTAAAAAATTGATTGAACTGGTTGAAGAGTCAGGTATTTCTGAGCTGGAAATTTCAGAAGGTGAAGAGTCAGTACGCATCAGCCGTAACATCACGGCAGTACCGGCGGCACACTATGCCCCTTACCCGATGCAAGCACCTACTGCACAGCCTGTCGCACCGGTTGTTGCGCCAGCAGCACCCGTTGCCGAAGCAGTATCTGGCCACGTAGTGCGCTCACCAATGGTGGGTACGTTCTACCGCACGCCAAGCCCTGATGCAAAATCATTCATCGAAATTGGGCAGACTGTTGCCGTTGGTGATCCGTTGTGCATCGTTGAAGCTATGAAAATGATGAACCAGATTGAATCCGACAAAGCCGGTGTGGTAAAAGCGATTCTGGTGGAAAACGGTCAACCAGTGGAATTTGATGAGCCTCTGGTTATCATCGAATAACAAGGAGTGGCCATGTTGGATAAAATTGTTATTGCTAACCGCGGCGAAATTGCGCTGCGGATCTTGCGTGCCTGTAAAGAGCTCGGTATTAAAACCGTTGCCGTACACTCAACGGCAGACCGTGAGCTCAAGCATGTCTTGCTGGCCGATGAAACGGTCTGCATCGGCCCGCCACCGTCGACCAAAAGCTACCTAAATGTGCCGGCTATCATTGCGGCAGCTGAAATTACCGGTGCAGTAGCCATCCACCCCGGTTACGGCTTTTTGTCAGAAAATGCCGATTTTGCCGAACAAGTGGAAAACTCAGGCTTCATCTTCATCGGGCCACGTGCAGAAACCATCCGCCTGATGGGGGATAAAGTCTCCGCGATCAGCGCAATGAAAATTGCCGGTGTACCTTGTGTTCCGGGGTCTGATGGCCCGCTGGGCGATGATATGGATAAAAACAAAGCCATCGCCAAACGCATTGGTTACCCGATCATTGTCAAAGCCTCTGGCGGCGGCGGCGGTCGCGGCATGCGCGTTGTTCGCAGTGAAAAAGAGCTGGCGCAATCCATTACCATGACCCGAGCGGAGGCAAAAGCGGCCTTCAATAACGACATGGTTTACATGGAAAAATACTTGGAAAACCCGCGTCATATCGAAATCCAAGTGCTTGCTGATGGTCAGGGTCATGCGGTTTATCTGGCTGAGCGCGACTGCTCAATGCAGCGTCGTCACCAGAAAGTGGTCGAAGAAGCGCCAGCACCGGGTATCACGCCAGAAGTTCGCCGTAATATCGGTGAGCGCTGTACCAATGCTTGTATCGAGATTGGTTACCGTGGCGCAGGAACGTTTGAATTTTTGTACGAAAACGGCGAATTCTACTTTATTGAGATGAATACCCGTATTCAGGTTGAGCATCCGGTGACTGAAATGATTACCGGTGTTGATCTGATTAAAGAGCAACTACGTATTGCCGCAGGTATGCCGCTCTCTATTCAGCAGTCTGATGTGCACGTTCACGGCCACGCCATTGAGTGCCGCATCAACGCAGAAGATCCGGAAACCTTTTTACCTTCACCGGGTAAAATTACCCACTTCCACTCTCCGGGTGGTTTTGGCGTACGCTGGGAATCTCATATTTACACCGGTTATACCGTACCGCCGTATTATGACTCCATGATCGGTAAGCTGATCACCTACGGCGAAACCCGTGAAATCGCCATTTCACGTATGCGTAACGCATTGTCTGAAACCATTATTGATGGGATCAAAACCAACATCGGGTTGCAAGAACGTATTATGGCCGACGAGCATTTCCAACAGGGTGGAACCAACATCCACTATCTGGAAAAGAAACTCGGTTTGCAGTAAATAAGGTTCACCAATACCAAGGCCGGAGATCATTCCGGCCTTTTTTTTTATCCCTTTCGTAATCTGCGCTACAATTGCCGCCTTTTTTTAATGTTAGCTGTGATGGAGACATTGCGGATCATGCACGATCATCGCTTCAAACAAGCTCACCGTGAAGCGCGCTGGGCATTATGGCTTACCATTGCTTACCTTGTCTGTTGGTCACTGTTTGCCTATTTGCCAAGCAACCAACTGGGCATCACCGGCTTACCGCACTGGTTTGAAATGGCCTGCCTGCTGCTGCCGCTGTTTTTTATTTTGTTGTGTGGATTAATGGTGAAACACATTTATCGCGATATTTCGCTGGAGCGTTCCGATGAAGAGTGAAATTATTCTGCCCCTCGTCGGCTATCTTGTTTTGGTGTTTGCCGTCGCCATTTATGCCTACTTTCAGCGCAGTAAGGGCAACTTCCTGACCGAGTATTATGTTGGGAATCGCTCTATGGGCGGTTTTTTACTCGCCATGACCCTCACGGCTACCTACACCAGCGCGAGCTCTTTTATCGGCGGCCCAGGGGCGGCCTATAAATACGGGTTAGGCTGGGTACTGCTGGCGATGATCCAGCTGCCCGCGGCATGGTTATCGCTCGGTGTATTGGGTAAAAAGTTTGCCATTTTATCGCGTAAATATAATGCCCTGACCCTGAACGATTTACTGTACGCGCGCTACAAAAATAAAACCGTAGTCTGGATCTCCTGTGCCAGCATGCTGATCGCATTTTTTGCCGCAATGACCGTACAGTTTATCGGCGGTGCGCGTCTGTTACAGACTGCCGTGGGGATCCCCTATCTTGATGGCCTGCTGATTTTCGGCGTTACCGTCGGCCTGTACACCATGTTTGGTGGATTTCGCGCCGTCGCGATGACCGATGCCCTACAGGGGATCGTGATGATGATTGGCACCGTGATCCTGCTGTTTGCCGTGATCCATGCAGCCGGTGGGATCAGCCATGCGGTGACTACTTTACGCGCTATTGATCCCGACTTAATCAGTGCACACGGCCCTGACGGTATGCTCGATCTCCCCTTTATGGCCTCATTCTGGGTACTGGTCTGTTTTGGTGTCATCGGCCTGCCACACACAGCGGTGCGCTGCATGGCGTACAAAGACAGCAAAGCGCTGCACTTTGGCATGATTGTCAGCACCATCATTGTTGGTATTCTGATGCTCGGCATGCACCTAACCGGCGCTCTCGGGCGGGCAGTATTACCCGATTTGGCCATTCCGGATCAGGTGATCCCGACACTGATGATTCAAGTATTACCGCCGATTGCCGCGGGGATCTTCTTAGCCGCACCGATGGCTGCGATTATGTCGACCATTGATGCGCAACTGATCCAATCTTCCGCCACACTGATCAAAGATCTCTATCTGCGTTTACGCCCGCAGGATGAACAAAATGAGCAGCGGATCTCGCGTCTTTCCACCTTGAGTACCCTGATTTTGGGCGTATTGCTAATTTTGGCCGCATGGCAGCCGCCGGAAATGATCATCTGGCTGAATTTGCTCGCCTTTGGTGGGCTGCAAGCGGTGTTCTTATGGCCGCTGGTCTTTGGTTTGTACTGGGATAGGGCCAATGCCGGCGGTGCGCTAACCTCGATGATCGCTGGCGGTGGTTGCTATGTGGCCATGAATCTGATCGGAGCAAAACCACTTGGCCTACACGCAATTGTGCCAACCTTGATCTTCGGCCTGCTGGCCTTTGTGGTCGGAAACACACTGACCGAATGCCACCAACGTAAACAGATGCGCATACAGGCACAGGCTGAGAGTTAGCGTTAAACCGAACAACATGGCTGGCGAACTGGCGATAAGATGAGTGCCATCCCTCAGCCATGTTATTCTTAAATGATATACAAGCCGGTCTTTGTACTGGCTACCTAAACGGTTTTCTCTCTACAGAACGATTTGTTATTCACACCGTTTTCATTCACATAATTTTCATCCACACAATCATGCTGTGGATCAACCGAGAGTGCTCACCATGCCTTGGATTCAACTGAAACTGAACACCACCGGCGCACAAGCCGAAGCCATTGGCGATCTGCTGATGGATTGCGGCTCTGTCTCTGTCACCTTCATGGATTCCCACGATACGCCGGTATTTGAGCCGCTCCCCGGTGAAACCCGCCTGTGGGGCGATACCGATGTGATGGGGCTGTTCGATGCTGAAATGAATATGGCCGAGGTCATGCAACAGCTCACCACCAGCCCGCTTTTACCTGCTGATTTTGCGCATAAAATCGAGCAGCTCGAAGATAAAGACTGGGAGCGTGAATGGATGGATAATTTCCACCCAATGCAGTTTGGCCGCCGTTTATGGATTTGCCCAAGCTGGCGCGATATCCCAGAGCCTGACGCTGTGAACGTGATGCTCGATCCGGGTCTGGCATTTGGTACCGGTACACACCCAACCACCGCACTGTGCCTTGAGTGGCTTGATGGTTTGGATCTCGAAGGCAAAACCATTATCGATTTCGGTTGCGGCTCGGGTATTCTGGCTATCGCTGCACTGAAACTCGGCGCTGCCCGCGCTATCGGTATTGATATTGATCCACAAGCGATCACTGCCAGCCGTGATAACGCGCAGCGTAACGGCGTGTCTGAACGTCTTGAGCTGTATTTGCCGCACGATCAGCCCGCTAATCTGCAAGGTGATGTTGTCGTTGCCAATATTCTGGCCGGCCCGCTGCGTGAGCTGGCGCCGCTGATCAGCGTACTGCCAAAAGCCGGTGGCCACTTGGGTTTGTCGGGAATTTTAGAATCACAAGCTGAATCGGTTGCCGATGCTTACCGCGCTCAGTTTGCACTCGACCCGATTGCCGAACGTGAAGAGTGGTGCCGCATTACCGGTATTGCCCGCGCAAAATAAACAACACAAGACCAATAACACCCAATCAAACATAAAAAAGCCCCACGGCATAATCATCATGCCATGGGGTTTTATTTTGCTAATCGTTTATGATTTGCCGGCGGTTTACAGTTTACCGATAGTTCACTGTCTATCTTGTATCGGCAGTACCTCATGGTTAAACCGATTTGTTTGTTAAACCGGTTTTTCAGCCGACACACTAACAACCTTGTTCACGGCTAAACGCTGGCTATGCAACAACACCCACCCTGCCAAAACGGTATACACCACCGCTTGTACACCTAAACGCAATAACGGCTCAGACGCTTCACTTAATGAAGCCCCCATCTGGTTATATTGCACCATCAGCTCAATACCGTTCACACCGGGGATCAAACGCGCCAGCCAAATGATCGGCTCAGGAATGGCAATAATCGGCCAGACAAATCCGGCAGTAAACACTATCGGCAGTGAAGAGATCAGTACCGCTTGGGTCGGCGTTTCCCGCCGGGTCATGAAAAATGTAATCATCACCGCAAAACAGTAGGTCGTCCAAAACAGCAAGGTACAAAGCAGCAGCAGTACCCATGGGTTCGCTTGTCGCACCACATTGTAGTAATCAAAGCATGTCCCCAAATAGTACATGGCCGCCACCAGATACAACGGCACAAAAACCAGACCGCGCGCCAACAACAGCTTCCACGGTGATACTGTTTGCCAGTACCCGCGTTCACCACCGAGCGTCCGCTCTTTATATTCTGCCGTTTGAATGCCGGCCGCAATCAGCAATGTCTGATGTAAAATCAGTACAAATACCGCAGGAACGATATAGGCAATATAGCCAATAGAAGGGTTAAACAGCGCCTCAGTTTGCGCCCGTAACGGTAATGCAGTTCCCAGCGTTCCCTGATAAGGCGTGCCCTGCATCAGCTCTTTGGTCACTTTAACCTGCGCGCCGAGTGTTCCGGCTGCACGCGCAATCCCTTCGATAATGGATGAATAGACCAAAAAATAACTCGCATCACCGGCAGCGGCAATGACCGGGCTTTTTCCCATCAATACATCACGGGAAAAGTGCTGTGGGATAACCAATAAGCCATGCACCTCACCACTTTGCAGCCACTGATCGGCCTCTTGCTGTGAGGTTGCATTATGGGTGATCTCAACTTGCGGAGTCGCCTCAACCATACGAATAAACTGCCGGCTCAAGGCCGAGTGATCACTATCCCACACCGCTACCGGCATGCTAGTAACCACCTGATGTGAATAGGGCTGCGGATAGAGCACCGAGTAAAAAATCAGCCCGACAAAAACAGTCATTAAAATGGCCGCGTTTTTACTCAGCGCACGCACCTCTTTCCGCCAAATTTGGCCCAATGTCATTGCAGACTCCCCAGTTTACGTAAGCGAGCACGCAGCAGTAACAATGCTAGCGGGATCACTAGCCAAAACCACAGCAAATCAGACATGCTATGCCATGATACCGCCCACGATGCGGCATAATTTACCTGCTGAATTTGCACCTGAATGTAGTGCGATACCGGCAGAATATCTGACCAAAACTGTGCAAAACTCGGCATATTAGCTGCCGGAAAAGTCACGCCCATAAAGGCAAATGCCGGCGCAGAATAGGCTGCCGCAGTACTGGCTGCACGGCCATAGTGAAAACTGGTGCAATACAGCAGTGTTCCCATGGCAATATAAGCACCGATCATCAACCACTGCGCCAGTAAAATAACTGGAATACTGCCCTCAATCGGCCAGTGTAACCAGCCAAAAATCCCCCATAAAAATAGCGCACCTTGTACCACGCTAATCAGCGCATACGGCAGCATTTTTCCGGCAAAAGCTTTCCCCAAGCAACCATTGGCCGACTGTAGCCATGCCGCACCATTGCTGTCGCGAAACTCCAGACCCAGTGCGGCAATCACAATACTGATCAGGAAGATTTGCCAGATCCCGGGAATCACCGCTGTCACCAAAAATGGCACATAATTCATGCCAATATTATACAGCGGGGTGTACTGGCTTTGTGTCGGAACGGCTTGCCCTAGAGCCTGATAAATATTTTCACCAGTGGCCAGATGAACCTGTACGCCCTGCTGGGCAGCCATAGTCAATATGGTACTCTGCAACGCGGTATTGACGGCTTTCCCAATCAGCACATATTGGCTGTTGTAGTAAGCCGTCACCGCGGGGCTAAGGTGCAGTTTGACATCCGTATCAAGACGATAAGGCAGCATAATCAGTGCATATGCTTTACCGCTACGCACCAGTGACATTCCCTCACGTAGGCTGTTGGCTTCATAAGCCACATGCAGTGCCGGTGATGCCTCAAAGCGGCGGGTCAGCTCACGTGATAACTGGCTGTGATCTTGATCGAGGATCACCACCGGAAGATCTTTTGGGATCCCCGAATTAAAAATGGCCCAGATCAAAACAAAAAACAGCGGAGGCAGCCAGACCGTCAGCGCAAAGATCCAGCGGTCATGCAAGATCCGCTGCCACTCACGCCATGCGGTTGCTCGTAATCCCGGTTTCACTTCGCCTCCAGCAGCACTGTCATCCCGACGCGAAGCCCTTCAACTGGCTCAACCGGACGCAGCTCAATCTGGAATGTACGCATATCATAGCCACGGCCAGGCTGGGTAGTCCGCCATGTTGCGTAATCACCCATCACACTGATATAGGTGACTTTAAATGGATAGGTTTTATCCTTGCTCAGTGCCGGAATACGTACGTTAAATACATCATCTTGTTTGAACTGAGCTAAATTATCTTCCCGTACCTGAAATAGCGCCCATGCATTATTCAGATCAACCAAAGTCACCACCGGAAAACCTGCCGGCGCAAGCTCACCTGGGTGCAGTAAAACCTGATCAACCATACCGTCATGGTATGCCATTAACTCTGCATCTTTCAGATAGGCCTGCACTTCGGCAACAGCAGCAGCGGCCATCTTCTCTTTCTCAGCGGCCGCCAGTTTTTCACCCTTACGTGAGCCCTCTACCGCCAGCTGATATTGCTGAAAAGCGGCCTGCTCGGTATATTTCGCCGCCTGCCATGCCGTTTTCGCCTCATCACGCTTTTGTTCTGCCATCACGCCATCACGAAAAAGTGCATTGATTCGCTGGTAGGTTTTTTCTGATAAAATGGCCGCAGCTTTCGCTTTTAGCCACTGATCTTTTGCTGCCGCAATCTGCTGACTACGCGCACCATTATCCACCTCTTGACGCATCGCTCCGGCTGCCGCTTCTCCGGCTTTGGCTTGATTCAATTTGGCATCAAGCTCAGGCGTTGAAAGCACAAACATCGGATCGCCCTGCTTAACCTGTTGCCCCTTTTGTACTAAAACCGCTTCAATCCGGCCCGGTACTTTGGCAGAAACAAAATATTGCTGCGCCTCGATTTGCCCCTGCATCAGCGCGCTGTCATTATCGTATGCCGAAAAATAGCTAATGATTAATGCAACAACTACACCCGCACCCACCACTGCCGCGATCGATTTACTCTTCTTATTCATCTGTTTTCACCTAAATATATGCCTGACGCGTAGTTACTGCTGGTAGCGGTTAAAGGCATCGGGTTGCCCCGACAAAGCCAATAATTTCGATAGTGCGGTAGTCATTCGGTAACTTGCGGCCAACCGCTGCGTATCAATCGCCGATTGCGTCATTCTGGCATCTACCACATCCAATGATGTTGCCAAACCCTGCTCAAACGCCTTATTACGCAGCTGGAAGTTCTCTTGTGCCAACACTTGGCTCGATTGTAACGAATCATACTCAGTCTTCGCCTGCTCCAACTCACGGTAAGCCTGCTCAACACCCACTTTCAATTGACGCTCTAACTCTGCACGGCGGTATCCCACCTCTTTACGGGCAATGTGCGCCGCAGCCAGCAGATCATTACGCCCGCTGTTATCCACCAAAGGAATAGTGACACCCAACCCGACCATCCAGTCAGGTGCTCGCTCACCTAAAATACTGTCGTCGTGATACAGATTGTAATTACCCACGGCTGCCACATTTGGCAAATAACGGCCACGCTCAGCCTTCTCTAAACTCTCAGCCTGCTTATCTTTGGCATCAAGCAGTGATATCGCCGGATTGGCTTGCAGAGCTGTCTTCACCAACGCAGGCATGCTCGGCAGCGTTAAT
Source organism: Plesiomonas sp. ISS29 (assembly GCF_056522795.1). Taxonomy (NCBI): domain Bacteria; kingdom Pseudomonadati; phylum Pseudomonadota; class Gammaproteobacteria; order Enterobacterales; family Enterobacteriaceae; genus Plesiomonas; species Plesiomonas sp. ISS29. The sequence continues at coordinate 936,121 of NZ_JAWRZQ010000001.1, read as the reverse complement.
CGGGTAACCAACGGTGATGTCGGTTGTACCCCCTCTTTGTGCAGCAACTCATCCAACACCAGTTGGGCAATTTCCAGCTCACGACGTGCATTTTCGGCATCAACCTGCGCACGATCATAGGCCACCTGCGCCGATGTACGCTCTACTTTGGCAATTTGCCCTTGCTGTTCAAGTTTAATCGCATGCTGTAAATGCTGATTCAATGCAGCAGCCACCTGCTGACGGGTTTGATACACGTTTTTAGCCAGCGTTACACCGTAGTAAAAACGGGTTAAATCAGAAAAGGCTTGCAGACGCTTTAAGGCAAACTGTTGCCGTGCTTCATCCGCTTGCGCATACGCCGCAGTTTGCGCCGCACTGATACGGCCACCTGAATAGATAACCCACAGCGCATTAACACCTGCTGTTTTCACCGTTTGATTGGAAAGATCGGTCTCTGTTGGCAGATTTTTCAACCCTTGCAACAAAGGGCCTAATTTAGGATCAGAACCTAACGCCGCTAAAAGCGATTGAATACGCGGATTTGAAGCCAGAGAAGGAAAAGGCTGCATATCTTTAAGATCGAGCGATAAAGGATCACTTAACCGCGTAATACTTCCGGTTAAATCAATTTTAGGCAGATTAAGCCCATCCGTAGCCTCAGCCATTTTTTGTGAACGATCGGCAGCCGACATCTCTGCTTTTAACCCGTCATTCACCTGCTGAAGCGTCTGCCATGCCTGATCGAATCTGACCGGATCAGCCCATACTGTTTCAGAAGCCGGTAATAAAAACAATGCCAGTGAAAAAGCTGACAACCTAAATTTCCAATGCATTAACCGCATGCTAATCGTGATCCTTATCGTGTAATGTCTTCCATTGTAATGATTTAGCTGGGAATAGAGCAAATACGTAAATGAAACACTTTTTTAAAGTATGCCTGTTTTTTGTACGCTGCATAGCCCTGATTACCGAAAAAATCGCTTGACTATAAAAGTTCCGGCAAGTGTTCAAAGTTTGGCCTTTCCTCTGACTGAAAAAGTGCGTAATATACGCGCCCTTACAGGCACAGAGTGGTTACCTTTCAGTCAATGCGTATCGGCCCTTATAAACTTAACAATCAATTGATCGTAGCGCCTATGGCCGGTATTACTGACCGACCATTTCGGCAGCTCTGTCACGAGATGGGGGCTGGCATGGCGGTATCAGAGATGATGTCCTCAAATCCAGAGGTCTGGCATACTGATAAATCCCGCCTGCGTATGGTACATACTGATGAGCCGGGTATTCGTAGTGTACAAATTGCGGGTGCAGATCCTGACGATATGGCGGGAGCCGCACGCGCTAACGTGCAGTATGGTGCTCAGATCATTGATATTAATATGGGTTGCCCAGCCAAAAAGATTAACCGTAAGCTAGCAGGTTCTGCTCTCTTACAACATCCTACGCTGGTTGAACAAATTTTAACGGCCGTTGTTAATGCCGTTGACGTTCCAGTAACCCTAAAAATTCGGACTGGATGGGATCAGGATAATCGCAACTGTGTCGAAATAGCCCAAATTGCAGAACGCTGTGGTATTCAGGCGCTCGCTATTCATGGCCGCACTCGTGCGTGCCTGTTTACGGGCCACGCTGAGTACGACAGCATTCGGGCTGTTAAACGCGCGGTTTCCATACCAGTGATCGCCAATGGCGATATCACTACCCCGCATAAAGCCAGAGAGGTATTGGACTATACCGGCGCAGATGCGCTGATGATAGGCCGTGCCGCTCAGGGAAGACCCTGGATCTTTCGGGAAATCCAGCATTATCTGGAGACAGGAGAAGTGTTACCGCCTCCCTCACTCGTTGAGGTCAAGCAGTTACTTCTCGGGCATATTCGTGCACTGCATGACTTTTACGGTCACGGCAAAGGATATCGAATTGCCCGAAAACATGTTTCTTGGTATTTACAAGAACATGCTCCTGACGACCAGTTTCGGCGTGCATTTAACGTGATAGAGGATGCTAGCGAACAGCTGGAAGCGTTAAATGTGTATTTTGAGAATCTTGCGTAAAAATAAAAAAGAGCTGAAAGAACCATGTTCGAACAACGCGTTAATTCTGACGTACTGACTGTTGCTACCATTAATGCTCAGGATCAGGTCACCCATAAGCCACTGCGTGACTCCGTTAAACAGTCCCTGAAGAACTACTTCGCTCAGTTAAACGGCCAAGACGTCAATGAGCTGTACGAGTTAGTTCTGGCTGAAGTTGAGCAGCCTCTGCTCGACATGGTCATGCAGTATACTCGCGGTAACCAAACCCGCGCCGCACTCATGATGGGTATCAACCGTGGTACTCTGCGCAAGAAATTGAAAAAATACGGCATGAACTAAGAGGTTTCCTCTAACCTTTTCATGCAATAACTGCATAAACCCACAAAGCCTGCTTTGTGGGTTTATTTATTAAAGCAAAGAACACCAACGCCGGCACAACCCTCATCTGATCCGTTCAGCATATGTATAGCACTCCGCCCGCCCACGCCGACAAAACCCTAATAACGTTAAATTCCCTTTTTGTGCCTGTTCAACCGCCATCTCAGTCACCGCAGACATCGCCAGCAGAGTCTCTATGCCTGCTGAAACCGTCTTTTGTACCATCTCGTAACTCGCTCGGCTCGTCACTAAAATCGCGCCCTCGGTGCAGTTATGCCGACATAAATGACCAATCAACTTATCTAAAGCAATGTGCCGGCCAACATCTTCACGGATAGCCAGAATTTCACCCTCGCACGACAAATGTATCGCGGCATGTGTTGCCCCGGTTACAGCGCCTAAAAACTGACGATCGCTCAATTGATCCAACACTCGATCTAGTGATCCTAAATTAAAGTGCTGTGAGAAAGAGAGTGGTTTGACCGAACGTACCACATGATCCAACTGCTCAGCACCACAGAGCCCACAACCCGTTCTCCCCGCCAGCATACGTCTTGTTGTTTTAAGCCGGCTCAGGCAACGATTAGCGAGCTCAATATGCAACTCAATACCTTTACACGACTCTTCCTGACGATAATCGTGCACATCATAAGCATTCTCAATAATACCTTCAGTCAGCGAAAAACCTAGTGCAAAATCCTCAAGATCGCCCGGCGAGCACATCATCACTGCATGCGAAACACCGTTGTAAACCAATGCAACCGGCCTTTCGGTTGGTAACATTACATCTGTTTTATGGCTCGCTATGCACGCACCAGCGCTGGTTTTTAATATGAAACGGGAAATATCATGTGCACGGCAAAGAGCCTCTGCTGCCGATTCAGACATCGTAAAATCCTTCTCATCAATGCATCAGCTGTTGCAAGCATGGCTAGGCTAAACAGCGGATATCTTTTTTATCAAAAACAGAGCCTAAAAGAAAACGCTTTTATGGGATACACAAACTAATCCTGCCCCATCCGTCCCCATCCATGCGCCATCAAAAGAACGGCTCAACTGCCCATGTCCTAGTTACAGAGGGCTACATAGATAGTTTCATAGGTAATTGGTAATTGGTAATTGGTAATTGGTAATTGGTAATTGGTAATTGGTAATTGGACAGTTAGGGCGTTGAGCTACTGATAAGTTCATTATCGTGTGAGCCTCAGCAAATCGCTCACGTGTGCCTGTCCAAAATCCCCAATAAGTTTTAATAAATAAAATACAATAACGCAAAAAGCCCATCCTTTCGGATGGGCTTCTTACTTATTTGATGCCTGGCAGTTCCCTACTCTCGCATGGGGAGACCCCACACTACCATCGGCGCTACGGCGTTTCACTGCTGAGTTCGGCATGGGGTCAGGTGGGACCACCGCGCTATCGCCGCCAGGCAAATTCTTCTATTCTATCTGCATAACCGCCATTTCATGGCCATTACGCTAAATCTGAAAACGCACTGATAAATTCTGTTTTTGTTCTCAAAAACATCGTCTCGGACTTTCATCGTCCAACATAACTTTGGCGTTGTATGGTTAAGCCTCACGGGCAATTAGTACAGGTTAGCTCAACGTATCGCTACGCTTACACACCCTGCCTATCTACGTCGTAGTCTCCAACAACCCTTTAGAAGGCTCTAGGCCTCAGGGATGACTCATCTCGGGGCAAGTTTCGCGCTTAGATGCTTTCAGCGCTTATCTCTTCCGTATTTAGCTACCCGGCAATGCCACTGGCGTGACAACCGGAACACCAGAGATACGTCCACTCCGGTCCTCTCGTACTAGGAGCAGCCCCCCTCAATCATCCAACGCCCACGACAGATAGGGACCGAACTGTCTCACGACGTTCTAAACCCAGCTCGCGTACCACTTTAAATGGCGAACAGCCATACCCTTGGGACCAACTTCAGCCCCAGGATGTGATGAGCCGACATCGAGGTGCCAAACACCGCCGTCGATATGAACTCTTGGGCGGTATCAGCCTGTTATCCCCGGAGTACCTTTTATCCGTTGAGCGATGGCCCTTCCATGCAGAACCACCGGATCACTATGACCTACTTTCGTATCTGCTCGACCTGTCCGTCTCGCAGTTAAGCTGGCTTATGCCATTGCACTAACCTCCTGATGTCCGACCAGGATTAGCCAACCTTCGTGCTCCTCCGTTACTCTTTAGGAGGAGACCGCCCCAGTCAAACTACCCACCAGACACTGTCCGCATCCCAGATTATGGGACCACGTTAGAACATCAAACATTAAAGGGTGGTATTTCAAGGTCGGCTCCACGCAAACTGGCGTTCACGTTTCAATGCCTCCCACCTATCCTACACATCAAGGCTCAATATTCAGTGTCAAGCTATAGTAAAGGTTCACGGGGTCTTTCCGTCTTGCCGCGGGTACACTGCATCTTCACAGCGATTTCAATTTCACTGAGTCTCGGGTGGAGACAGCCTGGCCATCATTACGCCATTCGTGCAGGTCGGAACTTACCCGACAAGGAATTTCGCTACCTTAGGACCGTTATAGTTACGGCCGCCGTTTACCGGGGCTTCGATCAAGAGCTTCGCTTGCGCTAACCCCATCAATTAACCTTCCGGCACCGGGCAGGCGTCACACCGTATACGTCCACTTTCGTGTTTGCACAGTGCTGTGTTTTTAATAAACAGTTGCAGCCAGCTGGTATCTTCGACTAACTTCAGCTCCATCCGCAAGGGACTTCACCTACCGTCAGCGTGCCTTCTCCCGAAGTTACGGCACCATTTTGCCTAGTTCCTTCACCCGAGTTCTCTCAAGCGCCTGAGTATTCTCTACCTGACCACCTGTGTCGGTTTGGGGTACGATTTCTGGTGACCTGATGCTTAGAGGCTTTTCCTGGAAGCGTAGTATCAGCTACTTCAGCACCGTAGTGCTTCGTCATCACGCCTCAGTGTTATGCAGAAAACCGGATTTACCTAGTCTTCCCACCTTCACGCTTAAACCGGGACAACCGTCGCCCGGATAGCCTAACTTTCTCCGTCCCCCCTTCGCAGTCACCACAAGTACGGGAATATTAACCCGTTTCCCATCGACTACGCTTTTCAGCCTCGCCTTAGGGGTCGACTCACCCTGCTCCGATTAACGTTGAACAGGAACCCTTGGTCTTCCGGCGGGGGAGTTTTTCACTCCCCTTATCGTTACTTATGTCAGCATTCGCACTTCTGATACGTCCAGCATGCCTCACAGCACACCTTCTACCGCTTACAGAACGCTCCCCTACCCAATAACGCCTAAACGTCATTGCCGCAGCTTCGGTGCATGGTTTAGCCCCGTTAAATCTTCCGCGCAGGCCGACTCGACTAGTGAGCTATTACGCTTTCTTTAAATGATGGCTGCTTCTAAGCCAACATCCTAGCTGTCTGAGCCTTCCCACATCGTTTCCCACTTAACCATGACTTTGGGACCTTAGCTGGCGGTCTGGGTTGTTTCCCTCTTCACGACGGACGTTAGCACCCGCCGTGTGTCTCCCGGATAGTACTCTACGGTATTCGGAGTTTGCATGGGGTTGGTAAGTCGGGATGACCCCCTAGCCCAAACAGTGCTCTACCCCCGTAGGTATTCGTCCGAGGCGCTACCTAAATAGCTTTCGGGGAGAACCAGCTATCTCCCGGTTTGATTGGCCTTTCACCCCCAGCCACAAGTCATCCGCTAATTTTTCAACATTAGTCGGTTCGGTCCTCCAGTTAGTGTTACCCAACCTTCAACCTGCCCATGGCTAGATCACCGGGTTTCGGGTCTATACCCTGCAACTAAAGCGCCCTATTAAGACTCGGTTTCCCTACGGCTCCCCTATTCGGTTAACCTTGCTACAGAATATAAGTCGCTGACCCATTATACAAAAGGTACGCAGTCACACCACGAAGGTGCTCCTACTGCTTGTACGTACACGGTTTCAGGTTCTATTTCACTCCCCTCACAGGGGTTCTTTTCGCCTTTCCCTCACGGTACTGGTTCGCTATCGGTCAGTCAGGAGTATTTAGCCTTGGAGGATGGTCCCCCCATCTTCAAACAGGATACCACGTGTCCCGTCTTACTCATCGAGCTCACAACCAGTGCACTTTCATGTACGGGGCTATCACCCTGTATCGCCGGCCTTTCCAGGCCGTTCCATTAACACACTGGCTGATGTTGACTCTGGGCTGCTCCGCGTTCGCTCGCCGCTACTAACGGAATCTCGGTTGATTTCTTTTCCTCGGGGTACTTAGATGTTTCAGTTCTCCCGGTTCGCCTCGTTAAGCTATGTATTCACTTAACGATACCTAAGTTATCTTAGGTGGGTTTCCCCATTCGGACATGGTTGGTTAATAGCGCTTCATCCCAGCTCACCAACCCTTTTCGCAGGGTAGCACGTCCTTCATCGCCTCTGACTGCCAAGGCATCCACCGTGTACGCTTAGTCACTTAACCATACAACCCAAAATTATTTCAGATTGATGAAAGTACTAAACTGGTCATATGCCAGTTTCTCAAGACGCTTGTTCTTAAGAACTTCAGTTATTTATCAGCTTGTTTCCAGATTTTTAAAGAGCAATTGTGGCGTCCCCTAGGGGGTTCGAACCCCTGTTACCGCCGTGAAAGGGCGGTGTCCTAGGCCTCTAGACGAAGGGGACGCAACTTCAAACAATCTGTGTGAGCACTCAGCCAAAGGCTGGTATCGCAGGTAAGGAGGTGATCCAACCGCAGGTTCCCCTACGGTTACCTTGTTACGACTTCACCCCAGTCATGAATCACAAAGTGGTAAGCGCCCCCCCGAAGGTTAAGCTACCTACTTCTTTTGCAACCCACTCCCATGGTGTGACGGGCGGTGTGTACAAGGCCCGGGAACGTATTCACCGTAGCATTCTGATCTACGATTACTAGCGATTCCGACTTCATGGAGTCGAGTTGCAGACTCCAATCCGGACTACGACATACTTTATGGGATTCGCTCACTATCGCTAGCTTGCCGCCCTTTGTATATGCCATTGTAGCACGTGTGTAGCCCTACTCGTAAGGGCCATGATGACTTGACGTCATCCCCACCTTCCTCCGGTTTATCACCGGCAGTCTCCTTTGAGTTCCCGCCATTACGCGCTGGCAACAAAGGATAAGGGTTGCGCTCGTTGCGGGACTTAACCCAACATTTCACAACACGAGCTGACGACAGCCATGCAGCACCTGTCTCACAGTTCCCGAAGGCACCAATCCATCTCTGGAAAGTTCTGTGGATGTCAAGAGTAGGTAAGGTTCTTCGCGTTGCATCGAATTAAACCACATGCTCCACCGCTTGTGCGGGCCCCCGTCAATTCATTTGAGTTTTAACCTTGCGGCCGTACTCCCCAGGCGGTCGATTTAACGCGTTAGCTCCGGAAGCCACGCCTCAAGGGCACAACCTCCAAATCGACATCGTTTACAGCGTGGACTACCAGGGTATCTAATCCTGTTTGCTCCCCACGCTTTCGCACCTGAGCGTCAGTCTTTGTCCAGGGGGCCGCCTTCGCCACCGGTATTCCTCCAGATCTCTACGCATTTCACCGCTACACCTGGAATTCTACCCCCCTCTACAAGACTCTAGCTTGCCAGTTTCAAATGCAGTTCCCACGTTGAGCGCGGGGATTTCACATCTGACTTAACAAACCGCCTGCGTGCGCTTTACGCCCAGTAATTCCGATTAACGCTTGCACCCTCCGTATTACCGCGGCTGCTGGCACGGAGTTAGCCGGTGCTTCTTCTGCGAGTAACGTCATAGCAACAGCGTATTAAGCTGCTCCCTTTCCTCCTCGCTGAAAGTGCTTTACAACCCGAAGGCCTTCTTCACACACGCGGCATGGCTGCATCAGGGTTTCCCCCATTGTGCAATATTCCCCACTGCTGCCTCCCGTAGGAGTCTGGACCGTGTCTCAGTTCCAGTGTGACTGGTCATTCTCTCAAACCAGTTAGAGATCGTCGCCTTGGTGAGCCATTACCCCACCAACTAGCTAATCCCACCTGGGTTCATCCGATAGCATGAGGTCCGAAGAGCCCCCACTTTGGTCCGTAGACATTATGCGGTATTAGCTACAGTTTCCCGTAGTTATCCCCCTCTATCGGGCAGATCCCCAGGCATTACTCACCCGTCCGCCGCTCGTCACCCAAGAAGCAAGCTTCTTTGTGCTACCGCTCGACTTGCATGTGTTAGGCCTGCCGCCAGCGTTCAATCTGAGCCATGATCAAACTCTTCAATTTAAAGTTTGTCGCTCGAAATAACTAGCAAATAAATTGTCAGTCACTCGTTTAACTAAGTATCTTTTGGATAGTCAGCGTCTTCAACGAGTGCCCACACAGATTGTCTGATTAATTTTTTAAAGAGCAGTGTCAGCGCTTTCACGTTGACAGGGCGCGCATTATTCCGCATTTCCCTTTGGCTGTCAAGGTCTGTTTTTCACATTCCTTAAAAGCATTTTATTCTTTACTGCTTTGCTTTCAGTGATTTGCATCACAGTTGCCGTGTCAGTGGGGTCGCATTATAGGGAGTTGCCGACAAAGCGCAAGTGGTTTTTCGACAAAAAAACACTGAAATGATGATAAATAATCGAAGCCTGAGTTAAGCACGTGATACCAACAATTAACGCACAGGATTTACAAAGACTCCTGTGGATAACTCTGTTTTTACCCATAAAAAAGCCACCACTATATTGAGTCTATAGGGTGGCTTTTCGTTACGTGGCCTTTGCTAACATCAGAGATAAGCCATCTTACTCATCAAAGAGGCTCTTTGATTGAGCGGCTTCTTCTATATAGATGACTCTTTATATAGATAGAGGGCTTTTTTCGCTTTCTGTACTTTCTATAATAGCAATAGGCGATGGCTGTATATAACGATCAGTTATGCGTACACAGGGAAGCGAGCGCAGATATCAAGCACCTGACCTTTAACGCGCTCAATGGTCGCTTCGTTGTTGATGTCATCAAGCACATCACACATCCAGCCAGCCAGTTGTGCGGCTTCTTCTTCTTTAAAGCCGCGACGTGAGATAGCCGGTGAGCCGATGCGAATACCGGAAGTCACAAACGGGCTGCGCGGATCATTAGGCACGCTGTTTTTATTCACGGTAATGTTGGCACGGCCCAGTGCAGCATCAGCTTCTTTACCGGTGATGTCTTTGTCAATCAGATCCAGCAAGAAGAGATGGTTTTCAGTGCCGTTCGAAACGACGTTGTAACCACGTTGCTGGAACACGCTAACCATAGCTTGTGCATTGCGTACGATCTGGAATTGCAGTGTTTTAAATTCAGGCTCCATCGCTTCTTTAAAGGCGACTGCTTTTGCGGCAATCACATGCATCAGCGGGCCACCTTGACCACCAGGGAAGACAGCCGAGTTGAGCTTTTTGTACAGGTCTTCGTCTGCAGCAGCAGAGAGGATCAGGCCACCACGCGGGCCAGCTAAGGTTTTATGGGTGGTGGTGGTAACGACATGTGCGTGAGGTACTGGGTTTGGATAAGCGCCTGCGGCAATCAGGCCGGCAACATGGGCCATGTCGACAAACAGGTATGCGCCAATGCTGTCAGCGATTTCACGCAAACGCGCCCAGTCAACCAAACGTGAGTAGGCAGAGAATCCACCAATAATCATTTTTGGTTTATGCTCTTGCGCTTGACGGGCAACATCGTCGTAGTCAATGCGGCCATTTTCATCAATACCGTACGGGACGATATTGTACAGTTTACCGGAGAAGTTAACCGGTGAACCGTGAGTTAAGTGGCCGCCATGTGCCAAGCTCATACCAAGTACGGTATCGCCCGGATTAAGCAGTGCCATGTAAACGGCGGAGTTGGCTTGTGAGCCGGAGTGCGGTTGTACGTTGGCATAATCGGCACCAAACAGCGCTTTAGCACGATCAATGGCCAGTTGCTCAACGATGTCTACGTATTCACAACCACCGTAATAACGCTTACCCGGGTAGCCTTCAGCATATTTATTGGTCAGTTGCGAACCTTGTGCCTGCATAACGCGCGGGCTGGTGTAGTTCTCTGACGCAATCAGCTCAATGTGCTCTTCCTGACGCACAACTTCCTGCTGCATGGCGTGCCATAAGTCAGCATCGTAGTCGGCAATGTTCATGTCTCGTTTTAACATCTGCATCTCCTGATAACTTGAGCTAAGTCGAGGGATAGGCTGAAAATGACGGCATACCCGTTTATCTACGCTCAGTTTAATATTTTTAAAGTGTGATCGATAGCCCTGTTCGCAATTTTAAAGCAATCGTTTGCCAAGTTTTTGTTGTACGAGAGATTTTGGTGAGGTGATCAGAATAGGGAAAAGAAAACGGCGTATGATCACGCCGTTTATAAGGATACGCGCTGTTATCTTTAGATTGCCTCTTCGTCTTGCTCACCGGTGCGGATCCGGATAACGCGCGCAACATCGTAGACAAAGATTTTGCCGTCACCAATTTTACCGGTTTGGGCTGTTTTCATGATGGTATCTACACAGGTATCGACGATATCGTCAGCCACCACCATTTCAATTTTGACTTTTGGCAAGAAATCAACCATGTATTCGGCTCCCCGATACAGTTCGGTATGCCCTTTCTGACGTCCAAAGCCTTTGACTTCGGTGACGGTCATTCCGGTGATACCAACATCGGCCAATGCCTCACGGACATCATCGAGTTTAAATGGTTTGATGATTGCATCGATTTTTTTCATGGTGATTCCTTACCAGTTTTTGCGTCCAAACCCTGACGTTATCGGATAACGCCGATCTTTGCCAAAATTCCGTGTGGTAATGCGCGGGCCGACCGCTGATTGCCGACGTTTATATTCGTTGATGTCAACTAAACGCAAAACTTTCCGCACGATGGTTTCATCAAACCCCATTGCGATTAACTCTGCAACGGATTTATCGTGTTCTACATAGGCTTGCAAGAGGGCATCGAGCACGTCATACGGTGGCAGGCTATCTTGATCTACTTGATCGGGTGCCAGTTCAGCGGATGGTGGTCGATCAATCACGCGCTGTGGGATCACATACGAGAGGGTATTACGATAGGCTGACAAGGCAAATACCAGTGTTTTCGGTACGTCTTTGAGCACATCAAATCCACCCGCCATATCGCCATATAAGGTGGCATAACCAACGGCCATTTCACTTTTGTTTCCGGTCGTCAGTACCAAACGGCGGCGCTTATTGGAGATGGCCATCAGCATAACGCCGCGACAGCGGGCTTGCAGATTCTCTTCGGTGGTATCACGCGCTGTTCCGGCAAATAACGGGGCCAGCTGGCTCATAAAGGCATCAAACATGGGTTCGATAGAGATGATATCAAACTCAACACCAAGAATTTCCGCTTCTTCTTTGGCATCGGCTACGCTGATATCGGCGGTATACCGGAACGGCATCATCACAGCTTGTACGTTTTCAGCGCCCAATGCATCAGCGGCAATCGCCAAGGTCAGCGCAGAATCAATACCGCCGGACAACCCCAGTACCGCGCCATGAAAAGCATTTTTAGTGACGTAATCTCGTACAGCCAGTACCAGTGCCTGATAGGTTTGCGCCAGCAGGCTACTTGGCTGTGGTAGATTGAGCATCGGCTGGATGTAATTATCGGTGATGATAATTTGTGCGCTGTCCTCTGCAAACGCAGCCAGATGGTGGGTCACTTCCCCTTGCTGGTTAAAGACTTTTGAGCAGCCATCAAACACCAGTTCATCTTGCCCGCCCACCTGATTAAGATAAATCAGGGGTAATCCGGTACGACGGCAGTGGCCTTCGAGTAAACGCTGGCGAATCTGTGGTTTTTCTTGATCGTACGGTGAGGCGTTAATAGAGATAATTAGCTCTGCGCCAGCACTGTGCAGTGTATCAATCGGTTGATCAAACCAGAGATCTTCACAGATCAACAACCCGATGCGGTAACCGGCAAAATCAATAACAGCATGCTGATGACCGGCATGGAAGTAGCGTTGTTCATCAAACACGCCATAGTTTGGCAGTTGCTGTTTGTAATAGCGGGTCAGCAGTTGCCCGTTGGAGTAGACCGATAGCGCGTTATACAGGGCATCAGCATCACGCCACGGGTGGCCTATCAGTACGGTAGTTTGTGCACACGCCTGCTGGATGCGCTGAAGTTCAGCCTGCACACGCAGCATGAGATCGGGCCGTAGCAACAGGTCTTCCGGCGGATAACCGGTTAGCGCAAGCTCGGGAAATACCACCATATCCGCGCCGGTATTGGCATGTTCAGTGGCAGTTTGGATGATTTTGTCTGCGTTGCCTTCAATATCTCCCACCAGCATATTCAGTTGTGCGATGGCGATATTCAGTTGTTTGGTGACAGGCCCTAAATTCATGGCATATCCAGCTAATCAAAAACAAAGGTTAAGCATACTTCGGGATGCCCCCGCAGGGTATGCGTTTAGGTTGTCTTCCCTGTTAAAGATAGAGTGCACAATGCACTTAACAGGGCGACAGATCAGGTTATAAAGATGGCTTAATTGTCTTTAAATTTTAGTTATCTTTAAAGTCATTAGGGTCGAGCTCATGTCGGCCCAACAGTTTGTAAAATTCGGTACGGTTTCGCCCAGCCATACGCGCCGCTTGTGTCACGTTACCTTTAGCGATATGCAACAGCTTGCGCAGGTAATGCAGTTCAAAATGGCTACGCGCATCGGCAAAGGTTGGCAGAGCGGTATTTTCACCTTCAAGTGCCTGTTCCACCAAGGCTTCATTAATTACTGGAGCAGTAGTCAGCGCAACACACTGTTCGATAACGTTGACCAGTTGACGCACATTCCCCGGCCAGCCAGCGGCCATCAGCAGTTTCATGGCCTCTTTGGAAAATGCACGAACAAACGGTTTGTTGCGCTCGGCCGCATGGCGCAAAATATGGGCAGCCAGTTGCGGAATATCATCGGCCCGTTCATTGAGCGCCGGCAATTTGAGGTTAACCACATTCAGGCGATAGTAGAGATCTTCACGAAACTCGCCCTTCTCCATCTCTTTTTGCAAATCACGGTGTGTGGCCGAGAGGATACGCACGTTAATTTCAATATCGCGGTTGCTGCCGAGCGGCCTGATCCGGCGCTCTTGCAGTACCCGCAGTAATTTAACTTGCAATGAGAGCGGCATATCACCGATTTCATCTAAAAACAGCGTGCCGCCTTCTGCTGCCTGAAATAGCCCTTCACGCTGACTGACTGCCCCGGTAAATGCGCCTTTGGCATGGCCAAACAGTTCCGACTCCAACAGTTGCTCTGGCAGTGCGCCGCAGTTGATGGCAATAAAGGGTTGCTGTGCGCGCGGGCTGGCTTTGTGGATGGCTTGTGCCAGCACCTCTTTACCGGTACCGCTTGCGCCATTAATTAAAATACTGACATCCGATTGTGCCACCATTTTTGCCTGTTCAAGCAAGCGCAGCATGCCGGCATTACGGGTGATCACATTTTCACGCCAGCGCTCATCGCTGCTGGCCGGTGCATGCAGGGCTAACGCCTCATCAATGGCTTTATACAGCGCTTCTTTATCGACCGGTTTGGTCAGAAAACTGAATACGCCCTGACGGGTTGCGGCCACGGCATCAGGGATAGAGCCGTGTGCGGTGAGCAGGATTACCGGCATGCCGGGAATACGCTTTTGGATTTCGCCGAACAGCGCCATGCCGTCCATTTCGTCCATCCGTAAATCACTGATCACCAGTTCAATTTTATCGCGCTCAAGTACGCGCAGGGCTTCTTGCCCATTAATGGCGGTGCTGACCTGAAAGCCTTCACTGCTCAAACGCATACCAAGCAGGCGCAGTAAGCTGGGGTCATCATCCACCAGCAGCAGGTTGGCCGGCTTTCTCTGTGTCATCGGGTAAGGGTTCCTTTACATCGGCCGGTAGTTTTTCAACCGGTTTATCTTCGGCTGGCTTCTCTTCAACCGCGCTATTATCAGAAGTGTTGACGGAATCAGGTGTATTGACGGCATCTGAAGCATTGGTCTCAACAGACTCTGGCTGTTTGAGTGCTTCACTCATCTCTGGCAGTACCGATTTTACCGGTAACTGTTTACGGCTGGAGAGCTGACGCTCAATATCCATCAATCGAGAGAGTTTTTGCTCTGCATCCTTTAATTTTTGATTGAGTTCGCGCTGTTGATGTGTGGCCAGTTCAAGGTCATTTTCTAGCTGTTTTTGTTCGCGCTGAAAACGGATCCGCTCATCAGCTGAGCTTATCAACATAACTTGTTGTTCACGCCAAATACGCACCAGTGGCAACACAGAAAACGGTACTTGTTCACGCAACTGGCTGAGGGTATCGAGCGATTTACGCCGCTCAGTCAGCGTTGGCGAAGCTCGCAGTGCTAATAAAGTCTTTTTCAGTGTGGCATGCCAGGTTGCATGGGAAAAATGTTCAGCAAATTCGCGCCGATCTTTGAGCGGAACTTGATCGGCACACTCGGCAACTCGCAACCAGTAAGCCGCTTGCTGGATCGAAACACCGTTTTTGGTCAGCCAGATAGCCTGACAAGATTGGCGATAAAAATCATCAACCTCTGTCGATGAGGTGATCGGCTGCATAACGCGTGCGAGCGCCTCGGTCGGCTTTCCTGCACATGCGCTCAGTAATGGCAGCGGAATGACCAATACAACGCGTAACATCCATTTCTTTATTATGTCAGACATGCTCTGGGCTTAACGGTAATTCAATACGAAAACATACTGGCGCATAATCACTCTGCACCAAATCCAATTCACCCTGCATTCGGCGAATGCAATCACGGGCAATGCTTAATCCTAAACCACTTCCCTTTACCGCCCCTTTACGCTGGCGACTGCCTTGGTAAAACGGTTCAAAAATCATTTCCCGTTCGGCTTTCGGAATTGAGGTGCCAGTATTGGCAATATCAATTTGAATATGATGATCTTTTTGGCGGCTTTTAACCCAGATAGTACCGGATTCCCCGCCGTAATACACCGCATTGGAATAGAGGTTATCCAGTACCCGAGCCAGTAATATCGGTTCGGCGACACAGGTATCAGCTTGCCAATCAAGGTAGGTATGCATGTTTTTTGCTTTTGCCGGCAGGCTGTTGGCCTGCACCACCGTATCAAACAATTCGGGCAAAAAAACCTGACTTATCTGCACCGGCGTACTGGCAATCTGGCGGTTATAATCAAGTAATTGCTCAATCAAGCGCTGCAAATGGCGGCTGCTGGTATCTAAAATACCGACAATTTCACGCTGGGAAGTGCTCAATGGGCCGGCAATTTCATCAGCTAGCAGATCAGTGCCTTCACGCATACTGGCCAACGGGGTTTTTAACTCATGCGAGATATGCTGCAAAAACTCATGACGTTGAGATTCCAGCCACGCCAAGCGCTCACTCAGCCACACCACTTGCTGTGCAATTGATTTTAGCTCACGCGGGCCACGCAGTGTTGAGATATCAGAAAGTTTCTTTCCCTCACCCAAGCGATTGATCATACGCTGAATAGCTTTAACCGGCCCAATAATCATGCCGGTAAATAGCAATACCAACACTAAACTAACCACAAACACACTCAGTGCTTGCCAGCCAAAATAGCGCCCGCGCTCGGCGATGGTCTGCTGCAGTTTTTCCCCGCGCGAATAAATCACACTGCGGGTCGCCTCTAGCATCTGGCTGTTGTTATGCGCAAACTGCTCTAACAGAACCAGTGCTTCGGGCATTAACCCTTCGTTATTACACAGTGGCGTGGCAAGCTGACTCAAATTGGCCCGCAGCGGGGCATAATTGTCTTTTTCAGGCAGTGCGCGGGCATGCAGTGTCAGCTGGCGCAGGTATTGATCGCGCTGATTTTGGTAGAGCTTGGCAAATGTTTTATCCCCCAATACACAGTACTGGCGATAACTGCGCTCCATCTCTAGCGCAATGTTGCTCATCATCTCAGAGCGGCGCGCATCAGCCAGTGTAGAGCGGTTTAGCTGTTCGGCTTGGGCACTTAAGTTATCTAGCCCCCGGTACGCCTGATACGCCAACAGCAGCAGCGGCAGTAATACCAAAAGAAATGCCAGTAAAACCAGTTGTCGTAACGAACGTGGGGAAAATCGCATAAATTTTGGGTAGTCAGTATCAGAATGGCACTATTTTAAGATAGTTAAATGCTACCTGAGAGGCAGGGGATAAGAAAGAAACAAAGCCAGATTGTTGGAAAGAGTTGCGGCAGGAAGTCAGTTATTGCATCAAACTGATATAATAGCAGACCAAAATAAACACGGGATTACCGGGGTTGCCCCCGGGCATTCCCTGACCGATCTTCTCGGCCTCGGGATACCAGACCATCATATCTACGCCTACAGGGTGATGAAAACAGATGTTCATCGTAACTAGGCGACTGGTATCCGGCTTCGCATTACGTACCTGATGATAAATCTTTGTTTATCGCAGTGGTACGTTGGGTGGTGTCTCACTCAACGTTTCGTCCGGTGGTAGATGAAGTTTACACTCTCATCAAAAGGTGGACGTTAGACACCATTACTCTTGTAACTGCATCATCCTAAAGTTTATGAAGCTAGGCTATCATAAGAGGGCGGATGAGCGTTTACACAAAAGATAATGCACCTGCTGTGCCAACATTAAAAAATAAAAATTAAGCCATTGTTTTAAATGAACTTTATTTTTAATAATAATTTATTTCGCCACAGGAAGGGTGCTGAATCACGGTATAACCTGATTTTCTTCGCAGAACTGTCGCCATATCGCAACACTCTTGCGTAATAATTAAGTTATCATTAAAAATCAAATACTTAAATGTCATCTTTTGACGACACCATTATTGGCTTTTGTCTGCTTTTTACGACAAAAACAAAAAATCCTTTATTTATCAATATGAAAGGAAGTGTGCTTTTGTCGTTAATGGCCATTTTAGGCAAAACCTAACAGCCCAATAAAGCTTATGCAAGGGAAGAGAACGCCGTAAGAGAGGAAGAAAAAGCATTTTAAAAAAAAGAAAACTGGAAATAGGAATAGAGGAAAGAACAAACGCCCGATACGATTAATCAGGCGTTATCACTGACATAAAAACCGGTTTTTAGGCCTGTGTATCTACCGCATTACCACGCGATATCATCACCATCGCCGGGCGGATCAGGCGGCCATTCAAGGTATAACCTTTTTGCATCACCATCACCAGATGGTTTGCCGGATACTCAGCAGACTCAATCATACCCATTGCCTGATGCACATCAGGGTTAAACGCAGAGCCAATTTCACCCACAGCCTCAACGCCAAACTTGTTCATTGCGCTGTACAGTGATTTCAGCGTCAATTCAACACCTTCCATCATCGCTGTCAGCTCTGGATTTTGCTTGTCAGCCAGCTCAACTGCGCGCTCAAGGCTATCAATCACCGGCAGCAGCTCGTTGGCGAATTTTTCCAGCGCAAACTTATGCGCTTTTTCAACATCTTGCTCGGTACGGCGGCGGATGTTATCCACTTCGGCACGCGCACGCAGCATAGCATCACGCTCATTGATTTTTGCCGCTTCCAAGGCAGATTCTAGTTCGGCAATCCGCGTATCACGCGTATCAACCACCTGCTCTAGCTCTTGCTCAGGCAGATCAACTTGTGGGTTTTCAGTATTTTCAGTTTGGGTGTGATTATCTTGTTGGTTCATAATGTCTCCGCGATTTAGCATTCTGGTCGCTAGTTAGCTTATTATGGGGGCTAAAGCGGGTGATTCAAGGGTAAAATCCGTTCTATCCATCACATCACTGCAGCATGATAAAGGCAATGCCATGAATCAAGGATTTAATTGTATCGGTCTGGTCGGAAGGCCACGTCATCAGACGGGGCTTAGTACACATGAAGCCTTGTATCACTGGCTTACCGCACAAGGCTACGATGTCTTACTTGAGCACCAGATTGCACAAGAGCTGCAGATCCCGAATGTCACGGGTGCCAGTTTAGCTGATATCGGTCAACGGGCTGACTTAGCGGTGGTGATTGGCGGAGATGGCAACATGCTCGGTGCGGCACGTATACTGGCGCGCTATGATGTTGCGATGATTGGCGTTAACCGTGGTAATTTGGGTTTTTTAACCGACCTTGACCCCGACACGGTAAAAACACAATTGGGCGATGTGCTAGCCGGCCACTACATCACCGAAGATCGTTTCTTACTTGAAGCGCAAGTTTTTCATGACGACCGACCAAAGCGCGCCAGCAGCGCCATTAATGAAGCGGTGATCCACCCCGGCAAAGTGGCGCATATGATCGAATTTGAAGTTTACATCGATAACCGCTTTGCTTTCGCGCAGCGCTCTGATGGCCTGATTATCTCAACGCCTACCGGATCAACTGCCTACTCACTGTCAGCCGGTGGCCCTATTTTAACCCCTAATCTTGATGCCATTACACTGGTACCTATGTTTCCGCATACACTCTCGGCGCGGCCACTGGTCATCGACAGTAACAGCCATATTCGCCTGCGGTTTTCTGAAGGTACAAGTAGCCCGCTTGAAGTCAGTTGTGACAGCCAGATAGCCCTGCCTATCCAACACGGCGATGAAGTTGTCATCAGCAAGAGCCCACATAAACTGCGGTTGATTCATCCAGAAGATTATAATTATTTTAATATTTTGAGTAACAAGCTCGGCTGGTCGAAGAAATTATTTTAAATCAATACCGCCCTACACCGCCTCTGAATCTTTACTGTATGTAAAAGCAGTATATACTGTTCACATATACAGGCATGGATGTTTACACAGAGGCTGACCGATGCTGGCACAACTGACCATCACCAACTTTGCCATTGTTCGTGAATTGGCAATCGACTTTCACCGCGGCATGACAACGGTCACCGGTGAGACTGGCGCAGGCAAATCGATTGCGATTGATGCCCTCGGCTTATGCTTGGGTGATCGCGCAGAAGCTGCCATGGTACGCACCGATGCTAAACGCGCCGAAGTCTCTGCGACCTTCTTGCTGCAAGGCAACCCGAGCGCCCGCCGCTGGCTGGAAGACAATCAGCTTGATGAAAGTGATGAGTGCATTTTACGGCGCGTGATCAGTGCTGACGGGCGTTCAAAAGCCTTTATTAACGGCACACCGGTACCAGCCTCACAACTGCGTGAACTCGGTCAGCAACTGATTCATATCCACGGGCAGCATGCTCACCAACGGCTGCTTAAATCAGAGTATCAACTTGCTCTGCTCGATGCCTATGCCGGCCACCACAGCCTGTTAGACGATATGCGTAATGCCTACCAGTTATGGCGCGAGCAAAAAAATGCTCTCAAAGCATTCGAGAAAAACAAGCTCGAACGTGAAGCCCGCTTACAACTGCTGCAATATCACGTCAAAGAGCTTGATGATTTTAGTCTGGCGGAAGGTGAATTTACTCAGATTGATGATGAGTACAAGCGCTTATCTAACAGCGGGGATCTCATTCAACACAGCCAAGAGTCTTTGCTCGCTCTTGATGAGGCAGATGAAGGTAACGTATTAAGTTTGCTTCGCCGCGCCCAACAGCGGGTCAGCGAGTGCGCAGAGCTTGATACCCGTATTGCACCATTGACCCAGATGCTCGATGAAGCGACCATCCACATTCAGGAAGTGTGCACAGAGCTGCGCCAATACCTTGATTGTCTTGATTTAGAGCCAGAACGCCTGCTCTATCTTGAACAACGTATATCCAAAGCCATGCAGCTTGCCCGTAAGCACCATATCCACCCCGATGAACTGCCGGCGTTACACCTTGAATACCACAATGAACTCGCCCTATTATTAGAACAAGAGGTTGATGGCGATCATTTTGAACAGCGTGAACGCCAATACTGGGCACAAATGCTCGAATCGGCAGAAAAGCTAAGCCAAAGCCGACAACGGTATGCCGATGATCTGGCTCGTTTGATTACCCAAAGCATGGCTGAATTATCCATGGAAAATGGCCGTTTTTTCATTGAGATACACAGCAATGAGCAACGCCTAACCCCGCTTGGCTTTGATCAGATTGATTTTACCGTGACCACCAACCCCGGCCAACCGGCACAACCGCTTGGAAAAGTTGCCTCCGGGGGTGAGTTATCGCGTATCTCACTGGCAGTTCAAGTGATCACTGCGAAAAAAGTAGATACACCAAGCCTCATTTTTGATGAGGTGGATGTCGGTATCAGTGGGCCAACCGCTGCCGTTGTCGGAAAATTATTACGGCAATTGGGGGAATCAACCCAAGTTTTGTGTGTCACACACTTACCACAAGTTGCAGGTTGCGGACATAACCACTATTTTGTGAGTAAATACACCGATGGGCAGATGACAGAAACCCACATGGCACTGCTAAATCAAGACGACCGCTTAAACGAGCTTGCCCGTTTACTCGGTGGCAGCCAAATCACAGAGAACACGCTTGCCAACGCGCGTGATCTGTTAGCAGCGTGATCCAGACACACGGATTACACATCTGTTTTTACTTTGGCGCGAGTGTTGATTATTATCAGTAATAATTCGTTTACAGGAACACTGACTGACTATGCGCTGTAAAACACTCACTGCGGCATGTTTACTGGTGATGCTCACCGCCGGATGCTCTACGGTAGAAAAAGTGGTTTATCGAATTGATGTAGACCAGGGAAACTATCTAGAGCAAAAAAATGTCTCTCAGCTTCGGCAGGGAATGAACAAAGATCAAGTGCTGTACCTGCTTGGTACTCCGCTGCTAAATGATCCTTTCGGAAGTGATACTTGGTATTACGTTTTCCGCCAGCAAAAAGGGCATGAGAATCCAACTCAGCAAACGCTGGTGTTAACCTTTGATACCCAAGGCCAACTGAGCAGCATTAAAAATCAAGAGAAATTGCCAGAAGCGTTAGCTCAAAAAGCGGGTTAACTTCAGCTATCAACAGTAGATTTTCAATGCCTTTGTCATCACGCTACCCTGCGTATTCGCAAAGGCATTATTACGTTTCTGCCCTTTTTTTACACTGCATAACCAGTTTAGTTGTCTGTTTTTACCGATTATAAACTCTTACACGCCACCTGACCGACCCTGTCTTCGTATTCCCAGACACTCAAGATCGATTACGATCCCACGGATCTTTAATGTCTTTAAACCGCCTTGGTGAAACAGGCGTAGCAAGTAACCTAGAGAGCTATATTCAGCCGTTCAGCCCTAACGAGCGTGAGATTTTCGAGCACTTCGACTTTTTCAATACCATCGACAAACTCGAAGAGGCGGATATGCTGTCAAACCAGCCGTTTGGTGTGGATTAGAAAAAGATCCAAAAACAAATCAATGATGAGCACACGCAAAAAAGCTTTGCTGCCTCTAAGGGATCAATTCCTTGGGCCAGAAGCTCTCTAACTTCGAGAGCTAGTTTGCGAGCATTCGCCAGAGAGACTTCAGGATACTTGCCTAAACTGGGATTAATGCGTGTTTTTTTAATTGGGTGAGTTAGGTTTTGCTGCTTTTATCTGTGTATCACTGAGTCGTGTTGTTACTTTTTCCATGATTAGTCCATCAAAACTGGGTACACAAAGTCAGTGTACCTTGTGATGTATCCAGATCTCAAAGAAGCTGTAAAACCTAAATGGATGCTAATAAACGCTAAGTTATTGATTTTATGTTGTTGCGGGTACAAAAAATGCTGCAGATATGTTCCTGCTCAAGCTTTGAATTCATTACTCTCCCATACATCCCATATTCATGAGAATATTACCACTAGTTATCTTTTAAACAGGAGTGCGCGGTGTCGCCCATAAACAAGACAACCCTCACCGAAGCCGACATCATTACCAAATACCTGCTACCTGCCATCAAAACAGCGGGCTGGGATGACCTGACCCAGATCCGCCAAGAGGTGAAGCTGCGGGATGGCAAAGTGGTTGTGCGTGGCCAAATGGCGGCACGCAAGATGGTCAAGTCGGCCGATATCGTGCTCTACCATAAGTTAGGCTTGCCACTGGCGGTGATTGAGGCCAAAGCCAACAAGCATGAGATTGGCAAGGGAATGCAGCAGGGGCTTGATTATGCTCGTCTGCTGGATGTGCCGTTTGTATTTGCCAGCAACGGCGATGGCTTCATATTCCATGACAAGACTAATCCAGCTAAGTTGGAATCCGAGATTACGCTAGAGGACTTCCCAAGCCCAAACCAGCTTTGGGACAAACTCTGCACTTGGAAAGGCTACACTCAAGCTCAGTTGCCAGTCATCAGCCAAGACTACTACTCGGATGGTAGCGGCAAATCCCCTCGCTACTATCAGCTGCAGGCCATCAACAAAACTGTAGAAGCCATATCAAAAGATGAGAATCGGGTATTGCTAGTAATGGCCACCGGCACCGGTAAGACCTACACCGCATTCCAGATCATCTGGCGTTTGTGGAAGGCAGGAGCCAAGAAGCGCATCTTATTTCTGGCCGACCGCAACATTCTGGTGGATCAGACTAAGAGTAATGACTTTCAGCCCTTTGGTTCGGCCATGACCAAGATCAGCGGACGCACTATCGACCCAGCCTATGAAATCCACCTAGCTCTCTATCAGGCGCTTACGGGGCCGGAAGAGTCACAGAAAGCCTTTAAGCAGGTATCTCCTGATTTCTTCGATCTTATTGTGGTGGACGAGTGTCACAGAGGCAGTGCCGCTGAAGACAGTGCTTGGCGCGAGATCCTCGAATACTTCTCATCAGCCACCCAGATTGGTCTTACCGCCACCCCCAAAGAGACCGAAACCGTATCCAGTACTCATTACTTCGGTGATCCGGTTTATACCTACTCTCTCAAAGAGGGGATAGAAGATGGTTTTCTGGCTCCTTACAAGGTGGTACGGGTCGATATCGACGTTGATCTGCAGGGATGGCGTCCGACCAAAGGGCAGATAGATAAACAGGGCAACCAGATTGAAGACCGTATATATAACCAAAAGGACTTCGACCGCACTCTGGTGATCGACGAGCGTACTCAACTGGTGGCCGAGACTATCACCAACTACCTCAAGAAAACCGATCCGATGGCCAAGACTATCGTGTTCTGCAATGACATTGACCATGCCGACCGCATGCGGCGTGCGTTGGTCAACCTCAACCCAGATCAAATGGCCAAGGATGAACGCTATGTGATGAAAATCACCGGCGATGATGACCTCGGTAAGGCTCAGCTCGACAACTTCATCAACCCGAAAAGATCTTACCCAGTGATTGCTACCACCTCTGAGTTGATGAGTACGGGCGTTGATGCCAAAACCTGCAAGCTGGTGGTGCTGGATCAAAACATCCAGTCGATGACCAAGTTCAAGCAGATCATTGGTCGAGGTACCCGTATTGACGACAGATACGGTAAGCTCTGGTTTACCATTCTCGATTTCAAAAAGGCCACCGAGCTGTTTGCCGACGCCCGTTTCGATGGCGAGCCAGAGCGTGTCATGGTGGTCAATCCGGAAGACATCAACGACCCAGATGATGATTTGAGCGATATTATCGACGGCACTGACCCACTGCCAACCGATAACCCCAGCGATAATGACGATCCGCTTGTCTCTGAGGTCAATGAAGAACCTGGCAGCTACACAACGGGGAATGGCGAGGGGCAAAGTGGTATCGGCGGTCAGGGCGAAGGCCTGTGGGGTGACCCTGAGCCAGGAGGAGTCAGCAAGTATTATGTCAACGGCGTGGCTGTCAGCGTAATTGCCGAGCGAGTGCAGTATTACGATGCCGATGGCAAGCTGGTGACCGAATCATTCAAGGATTACACCAAAAAGACCTTACTCAAGGAATTTGCTACTCTTGATGCCTTTACCCGACGCTGGCAAGCTGCTGAACGCAAGCAAGCTATCATGGACGAACTGGCTCAGGCGGGTGTGCTGTGGGATGTGCTGCAAGAAGAGGTGGGCAAAGAGCTCGACCCGTTCGATCTTATCTGTCATGTGGTATACGATCAGCCACCGCTGACTCGCCGCGAGCGGGCGGACAACGTCAAAAAGCGCAACTATTTCACCAAGTACAATGAGACCGCTCAGCATGTACTCACCAACTTGCTCGACAAGTATGCCGATCAAGGCGTGACTGAGATTGAGACCAAGGATGCGCTAAAAGTCGCGCCCTTTACCGAGTTGGGTCGCCCGCTGGAATTGGCTAAGAAGGGCTTTGGCGGCCCGAAACAGTTCGAGCAAGCTATCACCGAACTGGAGCAAGAAATTTATCGTGAGCAGCAGAGCGCCTGACGCTAACGCTGTAATCAAACCATTTATTGTGCGGCCATGGCGATCATGGCCGCTTGTTTTTGGATATTCCTGACGTATTCATCGCTGTATTCGTCACATTTGTAAAAAGTAGAGAATTTCATGTCATCCATCAGCTCTGTCATTAAATCCATTCAGGACATCATGCGTAAAGACGCCGGTATCGACGGCGATGCCCAGCGTCTCGGCCAGCTTTCCTGGCTGTTGTTTTTGAAAGTGTTCGACGCACAGGAAGAGGAGCTGGAGTTTGAGCAGGACAATTACCGTTGCCCTATTCCCGAGCGTTTCTTGTGGCGTAACTGGGCGGCCGATAGCGAAGGGATGACCGGCGATACCCTACTCGATTTCGTTAACAACGATCTGTTCGAAGCCTTAAAAAACCTGCCTGCCAATATCGACCTCAACCCTCGTGGCTATGTGGTGAAAGAGGCGTTCTCTGATGCCTTCAACTACATGAAAAACGGCACGCTGCTCAAGCAGGTGATCAACAAACTCAACGAGATAGACTTTACCGACAGCAGCGAACGTCATCTGTTTGGTGACATTTACGAGCAGATTTTGCGTGATCTGCAAAGCGCCGGTAATTCGGGCGAATTTTATACACCGCGCGCCGTCACCCGCTTTATGGTCAACCGCATCGACCCTAAGCTGGGCGAGCGGATCATGGATCCAGCTTGTGGTACCGGCGGCTTTCTGGCTTGTGCTTTCGACCACGTGAAAGAGCACTATGTCGAGACTGCAGCCGACCATCAGACCCTGCAACAACAAATTTTAGGGGTCGAGAAGAAACAGCTACCGCATCTTCTTTGTACCACCAATATGCTGCTGCACGGCATTGAGGTTCCAGTGCAAATTCGCCACGGCAACACCCTCGACAAGCCATTGTCGAGCTGGGATAGCGATATTGATGTCATTCTTACCAACCCTCCTTTTGGCGGTACTGAAGAGGATGGTATTGAGCAGAATTTCCCTGCCGATCTGCGTACCCGTGAAACCGCTGATCTATTTCTGCAGCTGATTATCGAAGTGCTCGCACCAGCCAACAATGGCAAAAGTGGCAAGGGCGGTCGTGCCGCCGTGGTGTTGCCTGATGGCACCCTGTTTGGTGAAGGCGTTAAAACCAAGATCAAGCAACTGCTCACCAGCGAATGCAACCTGCACACCATAGTGCGGCTGCCCAACGGCGTATTTGCCCCTTATACCGGTATCAAGACCAATATCCTCTTCTTTACCAAGGGCCAGCCTACCAAGGATGTCTGGTTCTACGAGCACCCTTATCCGGCAGGCGTGAAGAACTACAGCAAAACCAAGCCGATGAAGTTCGAGGAGTTCGAAGCCGAGATCAATTGGTGGGGTGATGAGGCAGACGGCTTTGCTGCTCGGGTAGAGAACGAGCAAGCATGGAAGGTCAGCATTGACACCATTATCGAGCGCAACTTTAACCTCGATATTAAAAACCCGCATGTGAGTGAGCAGATAAGCCACGATCCTGATGAGCTGTTGGAACGCTATGCCACAGAGCAGGCCGAAATTCAAAACTTGCGTGACCAGCTAAAAGCCATTCTGGGCGATGCCTTGGGTAAAGGCAACGAGTTAGCCGATCCCCAAGCCAAGCAAGGGGAGCAGGCATAATGGCGGCACTGAAAATAGAAAATCTGATTACTGACCATCTGGCTCTCTGGACTGCGGCCGTGCGGCCTAAAAGCAGTGCCGGACGCGGTAACAACAGCAAGCTGGAACTCACCGGTATCAAAAAGTTGCGTGAGCTGATTTTGGAGCTGGCTGTGCGCGGCAAACTGGTACCGCAAGACCCGAGCGATGAACCCGCCTCAGTCCTGCTGGAACGGATTTCAGCCGAAAAGGCGCGGCTAGTGAAAGAGGGCAAGATTAAAAAGCCCAAGGCCTTACCGGAAATTGCTGAGGAAGATAAGCCGTTTGAACTGCCGGAGGGGTGGGAATGGTGCTCAAATCCAGCACTATTTACGTTAGTTAAAGGAAAGAAGCCCAAAACGCTATCAGAAATAGATATTGGCTTTCCATATTTAGATATAGAAGCATTGGATAGAAATAACATCCTTAGATTTACTGATGATGACAAGTGTCCGAAATCTACATCTGAAGATATTATTGTTGTATGTGATGGTTCAAGAAGCGGTTTAGTACTTGATGGAAAAGATGGTGTAATTGGCTCAACATTAGCTGTTATTGATACGCCTCGTTATATTCGAGCATATATAAAGTTGTTTTTTCAACAAGCCTTCCAAAGGCTAAACACCTCAATGAAAGGAGCTGCAATTCCTCATTTAGATACGAAGGCTTTAAGAGAGGGATATACTGCACTTCCACCACTCGCAGAACAACAACGCATCGTTGCCAAAGTGGATGAGCTTATGACCCTCTGCGACCAGCTGGAGCAACGCAGTGAATCTCAGTTGGCGGCCCATCAGACGCTGGTGGAGACCCTGCTCGCCACACTGACAGACTCCAGCGATGCCGATGAACTGGCGCAAAACTGGGCGCGACTAAGCACGCACTTCGATACCCTCTTTACCACCGAGGCGAGCATCGAAGCTCTGAAGCAGACCATCCTGCAACTGGCGGTGATGGGCAAGCTGGTGCCGCAAGACCCGAGCGATGAACCCGCCTCAGCCCTGCTGGCGCGTATCGCCACCGAAAAAGCCCAACTGGTCAAAGAGAAGAAAATCAAAAAAGAGAAACCGCTACCTGCGATTAGTGAAGACGAAAAGCCGTTTGAGTTGCCACAGGGGTGGGAGTGGTCAAGAATAAGTGAGTCCTCTCTATTTTGTGAATATGGTAGCTCAGAGAAAACGGTCAGCGAACTATCAGATGGTGTACCTGTTTTAAAAATGGGGGATATTCAGGATGGTAAGGTTATTTTAGGTTCTCATCAGGTCGTTCCACCAAAGATTGATGATCTACCAAACTTATATCTTAAAAAAGGTGATATTTTATACAATCGGACTAATAGTGCAGAGCTTGTTGGTAAAACAGGTATGTTTGATGGGGATGATGATACATATACATTTGCATCATATCTTATCCGTATTCGTTGTAGCATTCATAATATCAGACCAGAATATCTGACATTATGTATGAATAGCCCTTTATTTAGGAAAACTCAGATTGAACCTCATATCAAGCAGCAATGTGGGCAAGCCAATGTAAATGGGACGCTGATGAAAAGCATGCTTGTATCGATTCCTCCATATCATGAGCAGGTTCTCATACTGCAAAAAATACATGAGCTGATGACCCTCTGCGATCAACTTAAATCCCGCCTGCAAACCAGCCAGCAGACCCAGCTTGCCCTGGCCGAGTCGCTGGTGGAAGGAGCCCTTGCCTGATGAGCCGCATATTTAATGTCTATTGCGATGAGTCCTGCCATCTGGAGAACGATGGTCAATCGGCCATGGTGCTTGGGGCTGTATGGTGCCCGCTGGATAAGCGCCACGAGATCGTGCGTCGCTTGCGGGAGATCAAGCAAAAGCATGGGTTGGCGCCGGATTTCGAGGTGAAGTGGACCAAGGTTAGTCAGTCGAAACTCGCCTTCTATCGTGACCTGCTGGATTACTTTTTCGATGATGATGACCTTCACTTTCGTGGTCTGGTTATCCCGGATAAATCACAGCTAAATCATGAAGTGTTTGGGCAGAGTCATGACGACTGGTACTACAAAATGTATTTCGTCATGTTGAAGACGATCTTTGAGCCGCAGAATGGCTATCGAGTCTATATCGATATCAAGGATACCTTGGGGCATGAGAAGATCAGTAAGTTGCATGATGTGTTGTGCAATAACACGTATGACTACTCGAAGAAAATCATTCATCGGGTGCAGCGGATCCACTCTCATGAAGCCGAGTTGCTGCAAGTTGCGGATCTTTTGATCGGAGCCCTGAGCTATCTGCATCGAGGGTTGACCAGCAGCCAAGCCAAGCTGGCGTTGATTGAAAGAATACGGCAACGAAGTGGTTACAAGCTGACACACAATACCCTCCTGCGAGAGAGCAAGTTCAATCTGATGGTCTGGTGCAGCAGGGGTGGATGGTGATGCAACCTATATGGCTACCTGACCTCATTCTGATGACCGCCTCTGGCGGTGATTGGGGGCGTTTTTTCTCTGCTGTTTATGCGGCCTTCGAACAAGACTTTGTACTCAACAAACCCGAGTTCAGAGGCAAGCGTCTTGGTCTGAAACGTCATCCTGAATATGCCGGGAAATCAGCGACCTTCTGGCACATGATTTCAACTGGAGAAGTTGAAGCAGAGCGAGAACCCGATTTACGTCGATGCGAACGCATCCGCTGGCCCAAACCCATCATCGAGAATGATAGCGATCCTGAGCTGAAGGTGTGGGCTGAGCCTCGTGGCAAGCAGCAACGCATCCATATCTGGTTTGAAGCGGAAGGCTACCTAGTCGTGCTGGATGATCGAGGAGAATACATCCTGCCGTGGACGGCATTTTTCATCGAACATGAGCACGAACGGCGCAAGTACAACAAGCGCTGGAAACGGTATGGGAGTTATTGAGTGCTAGGGGGGAATTAAGCTGGCCGCGCCCTCCGAAGAGAACGGGGCCGTAACTCCTTCTACGCTGACGCCAAAGGCTGGTAGATGAGATGCGCAAAGTATAACGGTTACCCCGATGATTAGCAACCGACCGGCTGTATGGCGAAGTAATAAGGCGTGTATGCCGACACAAAGACAGATTCAAAAAAATAACCCCGGCGTAAGTTGCAAAGCAACCAAGCGGCCGGGGTCATGTTGCTGGCAACCTTAAAGATACGCCCTCTTTCAGTCAAACATTTTTGCCCCATTTTGTGACGGATAGGGTGTTAGTCGAGTGGGTATTAAAGCAGGATCTCGAAGGCTCTTCAGCTACGTGAGAGCCTGCTTGAAATATCAATATTACAAGGAGTTGCGATGCTGCATGCAATCCTGCATGGCAAGGCTGGCCGTATCGAGTGGGAAGGGGAATCCCTGCGCTGGCGCGACCTGTTCAAAGGCAGCGAAGATCTGCTGACCGCCACCGTCTTCGGGCGTCTGCCCCACCTCTCGGACGGTGCTCTGGGGGCCGTGCTGCGCTTTCTACTCGGTGACAATCCGCTAGACCCGGCCACCTTTCAACGGCTGGAGCTGTGGCCAAAACTGGCATCGCTGCAGGATCGCCGTTATGTCGAGCCCGATGTGCTGCTCCACTTTGACGACGCACTGGTGGTTATCGAGGTGAAGCCCCCGTTCGGTGGTGACCAGTATCGGGAGCAGTGGCTGGCACAGGTCAATGCTGTGGTCAGCGAAGCCGAGTTTGATGACTATGAAGACCGGCTCTATTACGTTGCGCTTGGTAATATCCCTGTCGCCCCGCTGATTCGCCCAGAGCTGCCCGAACGCTTTGTCCAGATGACCTTGCGTGAATGGGAGCCACTGCGCCGCTATCTGCAAACTGCCTCCGAGTTTGAATCCTGCCGTCAGGATCGCGTCATTCGCGATGAGTGGCTGCAGGCGTTTGAGTTGTTTGGCATGGCCCCGGTGGTGCCTGAATGGGCGCCGTTGTTTGCCTACGCAGGGCAGCTGGACCTGGATTGCGGGGTGATGTCAGAGCAGGAAACTCCCCCACCGGCTGAGCAACATCGCATTGTTGCCAAAGTTGATGAGTTAATGGCGCTCTGCGATCAACTGAAATCCCGCCTGCAAACTAGCCAGCAGACCCAGCTGCAGCTGGCCGAGGCTCTTGTAGAGCAAGCGCTTTAGTCATTGGTCGTAATCTATCCAGTTCAAACTTTCGGGGCGCTGCTTGAGCAGCGCCCCTACAAATGGCAGCCAAAGCAGGTCAATCAACTGCAGGATGATGTGTTAAACCACCGCAGTAAACAGTGCTACCGCCTTGGCTAAATCATCGGTGATCACATGCGATGATCACCGCTTTACGCTTTTTGAGTTTTTTGTTTTTGTTGAGGGCTCTGCTGTTAACACCACTAAAGATCAAATTAATATAAAATCAGTGACTTATGGTTTATTTGCATATTTTTCGTTCGATTATTGATTCAGCGTTTAACCACTTATTCTAGGTGATCACCACCAGTTTTTAGGGGCGTTAGGTAGGTGATCATCTCTTAGTGATCACTTTCAGGCTCGCTATGCTATGCCGATCAGTTGTGGTGGGAAATGTGCAGGTTAGCTTGCAGCCGTTTCAGTTCGAGCAGATATGATGCATGTTTTTTTGCGTTATCCTCTTCATCAACAAAACGGTTTAGTTCCCATACTAGGCAAACGAACTTGGCGCTGTAAGCGTTTTTTATCCTTTGCGATCACTAAATAACCGGCTTTTAAACAGAGTTGTGCAGTGCGCTTCGGATCAAATCCTTTTGAGATTTCCGCCCAACCCACTGGGGTCAGAAAGAAATTAACGCCTGCTGCATCAGACTTTCTATAACCAACCATATTGGCAGGACGATGGCTTGGGTCGAACCAATCAGCACAGCGACTATGCTGATGAGCAGAGAAAAATGCGCGGATTTGTGCAAGTGCTGGCGCATCTTCCTTATTACCCAAATGGCCACGTTCTTCCAACCAAGCATTCAAGCAAGTTTTTGCTGCACTAAGGGCTTCGCCTTCTGGCCAGCCTGTAATACCTAACTTAGTGGCTAATTCTCCGGCTGCGGCGACCATAGCAAAACGATTAATCGCTCGGCCAACTTGATTGCCCGCACCTTCAGGAGTGAATTGTTCAACGATAGATTTCACTTCATAACGAAGGCTTGTTTTGAACTGTTCGAGATCCGTTGTCAGACGTTCGATAAAAGCTGTAAAGGCGACGCCATGATATTGTTCAGCTTGGGCTTTCAAACTATCAGCAAAAGATCGTCCACTCTCCATATCATGAAGTGTTTCAAAAGCACCATAATGTCCGGTGTTACTCGGGATTTGAATGGTGCGGACTTCCATACCCGCTTGTGTTTTTTGCCCTGCGCTGGTGGCATGATCTTCTAAGCTTAATTCACCTGTGGAAAGGTAAAATAAGCGCCATGCTTTACGCTCTCTGAGTTCGCCATCTTGTTTACTACGCCCTTTCCCTTGGCCGTTTGCGAGCATGTAAGCTGTTTGCCCTGCTTCACGGCCATCCATTTCTCCGAGCTCATCCAGACACAACAATGCATCATTATGATGGCTGGCAATACCTTCAATAGCATTTCCAGTTGCCCGCCATGTTTGGATATAGCTATCAGGATGCCCATAGACGCTAGCTGCGGCCTTCATGATTGTGGTTTTACCGTCTGTACTTTCCCCTTTTAGATGAAACCCGCCGCCTTCCATGCCAACTAGAGCGAGCAGCGGTGCCGCAAACGCTAAAGAGAGAGCAAAACAGAGCCTTGAATTACTCACCGCCAGAGCTGAAACATTATGCCTCCACTCATCCAAAGACCCTTTTTCGGATAAACGGTTGCTGGCACAGCCCTGTGTTTGCAAAATGACATCCTCTGCATAGGGGCCAATCGCTTTATGTGGAAGAACATACGCTTGCTCATGCCAGCCGGTCTTTTCTACACAAGTGATTTTTCTTTCTGGTTTGGATTCCATCAAGTAGGCAATCAGCTTACGTTTATGTTCAAGAGCGATAAATGGAAGTCCGGAGTCCAAAAGGGCAGAGAAAACCTCTTCACCATTGCGAGGGACTAAAGCTCGAATTGGCATTACCCAATGACGGATACGGCCAGAACTGTCTTCCCATTCGAGTAATCGGCCATAACTTTGCCCGCGAGCATTACTCGTTTCTGCAAGTACCGAAATAGGGCTAGAAATTACGATATATTCAGCAACCGCATTTTCTCCACGGCCAACCATTTCGAGCTTACAGAGATAATTACCACGGATCACAAACCCTTCCGGTAGTTGGTGAGTATCCGGTTTTAAAGCGGCTGATGAGCCATTATCTTGTAATTCTTCTGGCTCGCAGGGAATGACTGCATAGGCCTGCGTAATTGCAGAGTGCGTAGCCTCTACACCATAAGCTTGCAGGTAGTCGTTCCAATCGCCGTTTATCGGCGGTAAAGCCACTAAACCACCAATGGCTTGTGCCGCCAATTCTGCTTTGGTTTTCCCTGGATTATCAGGGTTATTAGCATCATTATCAGCGCATAGCAAAATGGTTGCATCAGGGTGCTGGTTGCGTGCAATTTGGGCGACTGGCAGAAGATTGCCACAATCCATGGCACAGTATACGGAGGCTCCCGTAGCTAAATGTACGGATAATCCTGTGGCGTACCCTTCAACAATGCAAAACAGTTGCTTCCCTCGGATGTAGTGAAATGCAGACTGTTTTTGTCCACCAGCAAGATAGCGTTTCTCGCCTGTGCTAGTAATTAATTGAACGTTAACGCATACACCTGATGCGTTGATGAGAGGAACAATAATGCTCCCCACATGAAAAGTGATGCCACCAACACGATATTCTGTGGTGGTGCGAAGGCGCTTGAGAGCCTCTAACCCTTTACTAATGATGTATGATGAACTGTTATCACTGCTTGATTCACTCAGCATTTCATTAGCTCGAGTCATTGCGTCTTTGCGCTTTTTCTCAAGCTGTTCATCAGGATAGTTATTGATCATTTTTTGATTTTTAATATTTTGTTTTATTTGGTCGTGATTGGTACTTTGATCTGGAAGTAATGATGCAATTAATTTTGCCGCGTCTTTTATAGCAGAGCCGTGAACTTTGCTAATTAACGACAAACCATCACCGGCACCACATTGGTTGCAGATCCAAGTCCCACGGCCCTCTTTATCATCAAAGCGAAAACGGTCGTGGCCACCACATAATGGGCATGGGCGAAAATGTCCCTCTTTAGCTTTTTGTTATCTAAAATTAACACTATAGTTTCTAACTAAATGTTAGTGGTTTTAGCTTGATGCTTATTCAAGCACACCACCAGTGATCATGTATTTGTGCTTTGTATCCAGAATACTTACAGATTTGAATTTTATAAAAGAAATAACTTTCACTCGTTTCTGAGTGAATATTTTTAGCAAGATTAGAGTGATAATCATATATGGAGCTTGTAATTAGAAGTCATGGCAATAGCAACACATCAGAGGTCACAATAAATAGTGAAAAATATAGTGATTATTGTATATGGGGGATGTCGTACATGATTAATGAGGATCTTTGGATCAATGAAGATGAGGTACTGGACAGAATAAAGTAATGATACGTGTTACATAAGAAACTTTGTCTTTTATATAACACGTAACTAAAGTGGTAACTGATTAACTATTGACGACATTCAGAGCCATGAACCCACTAGTCAAGCTAAGACTCCCTTGGCTAGCTTGCTCTATGTGATTACTCCACCAAGTCATCATAATCACACGCTGTTCAAAATAGTCGGAGCGGTTGTAGGCTCGACGGATCTCATTCTCATCAGAATGAGAGAGTGCGGCTTCTATTGCATCAGGATTAAAACCTTGCTCATTAAGAATAGTGCTACCAAGTGCACGTAATCCATGAGCAACAAGACGGCCACCATAACCAAGACGCTTGAGTGCAGCATTTGCACTTTGATCGTGAATATGCCCCAGTGGATTGCGATAGCCGGGAAACACAAAAGGACGGTGACCACTAATTTGGCGCATTCTTTCTAGTAAAGCGATGGCTTGTTCGGTTAGCGGTACACGATGAGGTCTATCCATCTTCATGCGTTCTGCCGGAATGTTCCAGATCCGATTATCAAAATCGATCTCATCCCAACGTGTACCGGCAGACTCGCCAGGGCGAACTAATGTATGTAGGCTCCATTCAATTTGGCAGCGCGTTGTCGCATCGATTCGGCCTCTTGCTATATCAGCCATTAAGAGAGGAAGTTCATCAGGCTTCAGGGTTGGCATGTTTTTCTTAGAGGGCTGCTTGAATACTTTGCGAATGGCGCTACATGGATTTGCAGTCAATAAGCCATGATTCACACTGTAATCAAGAACTTCATTTACGCGCTGACAGAGGCGGCGAATAGTTTCCAGCTTGCCATCGGCTTCTAATGGGCGCAGTAACTCGATAACGTCGGGAGCGCAGATCTCACTGATAGGGGTAGTACCAATGAAGGGAAGGATGTACATCTCTAAAGACCGCCAAGAATCGTTGGCATAGTCTTCGGTAACACTGTGACGTTTAAGTTCTAGCCATTTACTCGCCATAAACTCAAATGTATGTAGGGCTGCCTCAGTTTCGGCTTTAGCTTTGACGAGTTTTTCTTCTTTGTGAAGTTTAGGATCAATACCTTGAGCAAGTAGTGCTCGAGCCTCTTTCTTGAGCTGCCTTGCTACGGCAAGAGACACTTCAGGGTAGGTGCCAAACCCAAGATTTGTACGTTTTTTATCATGGGGACGGTAATACTTGAATATCCACAGCTTGGAGCCTTTTGGTGTGACTCTAAGCTGCAAACCTTCACCATCGCTCAGCGTGTATTCTTTTTCTGCAGGTTTTGCGGCCTTAATTCGAGTATCACTTAGCGCATCTTTTACCATAGTCATTCTCCATTTGGTACCACGAGTTATTGGTACCAATTAGCTTGTGGTACTAATAATGGTACCACTGCACTTGGATTTAGGCGACTATGGTGGACTTCTTCGGACAACAAAAAACCCGCAAGGCGTTGATTCCTGCGGGTTTCTGGTTTTTTTCGTTCACATAGGAACATAAATTGGTGGAGCTGGCGGGAGTTGAACCCGCGTCCGAAATTACTACACCGTCGGTACTACATGCTTAGTCTAGTCTTTACATTCACCGAGCAGCTGCGGACAGACACGCCACTGAACGACTATCCTGATTAAGTTTAACGCTTCCGCCCCAGGCAAGGCTTCCACGCGATCTCGTTTTGGTTTGACCTCTCTTGATCCCGGTCCTACGAGAGGAGGCTAGGGAGAGAGGGCTCTAAGCAGGTTATTAAGCTGCTAGTGCGTAGTTTTCGTCGTTTGCGACTATGTTTTGCGGCTTTTTTACGAGGCCTACCGCACCTCGGCATGCACCTTGGGTTTCGCCAATCCCGTCGAATCCAAAATCAGCCCCAAGTTTTACAGAATCAGTATACCAGAGAAATTACTACTCGCATCAACTATTATTGGTTAAATTCAGCCATTTAACCACCAATTAACGGCCTGCGTGCTTCATAATCCGCTCTTTTGCCACTTTCCATTCACGATCTTTAATATCTGCTCGTTTATCATGCAGCTTTTTACCTTTTGCCAAGCCAATCTTCACCTTAACCCATGGCCCTTTCCAATACAGGCTTAATGCCATCACCGTATAACCATCGCGGTTTACACTGCCATACAGCGTATCGAGCTCACGTTGCTTGAGCAATAACTTACGTGTACGAGTCGGATCACAGACGACATGGCTTGATGCAACCAATAATGGATTAAACGTTGCACCAAACAGATAAGCCTCACCATCTTTTAACAGCACATAACTTTCACTGATATTCGCTTTTCCCGATCGCAGTGATTTTACTTCCCACCCCTGCAAAGACAAACCTGCTTCTATTTCATTTTCGATAAAAAACTCATGGCGAGCACGTTTATTTAGTGCAATAGTCGCTGAACCTGCTTTCTTGTTCGCATTTTTCTTTGTCATTCGCGTACCCTAAATTTTTATGTGCCTAAGGCATTATCATCTGCCTGTATTCTACCGCCTTTTAAGGGAAATGGGCCATCTCTGCCTTTAGGAGTGTGAAATTGAGTGTTATGATCAGGCCGTTTTTAGTGTTATGAGGTACTACCATGCCACAGATCAGTCGATCTGCACTCGTTCCATTCAGTGCTGAGCAGATGTACACACTGGTCAATGACGTGGCTGCATATCCCCACTTCTTGCCGGGATGCACAGGCAGCCGTATTTTGTCACAAGAACAGAACAGTATGACAGCTGCCGTTGATGTTTCAAAAGTCGGGATCAGCAAAACATTTATTACAAAAAACACCCTATTTATCAATCAGCGTATTCAAATGAATCTTGTAGATGGACCATTTCGTAAATTAACCGGAGGCTGGCACTTTACCCCACTCGGTGAACAGGCGTGCAAAGTAGAACTGCATCTTGATTTTGAATTTACCAGTACATTGATCGAAATGGCATTCGGGCGGGTATTTAAAGAACTAGCCAGTAATATGGTGCAATCATTTACACTAAGAGCAAAAGAGGTCTACGGTGGCTGATATTCAAGTTGAAGTTGTTTATGCTCTGCCTCACAAGCAACGAGTGTTATCTGTTACCGTTCCTGCCATAACCACACTTGAAGATATTATTTTACGATCGGGCATTTTACAATTATGCCCAGACATTGATTTGCGTAAAAATCGTATCGGCATTTATAGCCGAATGGCCAAATTATCTGACCACGCCAGTAATGGTGATCGTATAGAGATCTACCGCCCACTGCTGGTCGACCCTAAAGAGATGCGCAGACAACGGGCTGAACAACTCAAAGAGAGAAAATAAACCTTATCTCGGTAAACCGCTTCAACATTAATAGCTGGCAAAACAAATAATCTACAACACGATTCTCTTTCTTTATTTACCTATTCTTGTATTTGTTTTGTCGCTTAAACTACACTTCATTGCAAATACCTTACTGCATATTTCACTACATAACTAATATGCTAGCAGCATATAAACTCGGTAATAACATTCATGAGTTTAAATCCAAATAATTGTTAAATACTATTTTTTACGATAAAAATGAATAGGAATAGGAATAGGAATAGGAATAGGAATAGGAATAGAGTAATTTGATAAAATCTATTAAAAAAGAAAACAGTTAAAAACCTGATTTGGTTTTATCTATTTATGGATGTTAATAGATAATTAAAGATAAAAATATATTTTATTGGAGCTAAATACTAAGCGACGCAAAAAATCCAGCATCTCTGCTGGATTTTTTGTTTTGGCAGGGGCGGAGAGACTCGAACTCCCAACATTCGGTTTTGGAGACCGACGCTCTACCAATTGAACTACGCCCCTAAATCAGTGGCGGTGTGGACGGGACTCGAACCCGCGACCCCCGGCGTGACAGGCCGGTATTCTAACCAACTGAACTACCACACCACCGATTCTGTTGCTCACCCGCTTGCGCAGATGACTAAATTTGATGCCTGGCAGTTCCCTACTCTCGCATGGGGAGACCCCACACTACCATCGGCGCTACGGCGTTTCACTGCTGAGTTCGGCATGGGGTCAGGTGGGACCACCGCGCTATCGCCGCCAGGCAAATTCTTCTATTCTATCTGCATAACCGCCATTTTATGGCCATTACGCTAAATCTGAAAACGCACTGATAAATTCTGTTTTTGTTCTCAAAAACATCGTCTGAACTTCATCGTCCAACATAACTTTGGCGTTGTATGGTTAAGCCTCACGGGCAATTAGTACAGGTTAGCTCAACGTATCGCTACGCTTACACACCCTGCCTATCTACGTCGTAGTCTCCAACAACCCTTTAGGAGGCTCTAGGCCTCAGGGATGACTCATCTCGGGGCAAGTTTCGCGCTTAGATGCTTTCAGCGCTTATCTCTTCCGTATTTAGCTACCCGGCAATGCCACTGGCGTGACAACCGGAACACCAGAGATACGTCCACTCCGGTCCTCTCGTACTAGGAGCAGCCCCCCTCAATCATCCAACGCCCACGACAGATAGGGACCGAACTGTCTCACGACGTTCTAAACCCAGCTCGCGTACCACTTTAAATGGCGAACAGCCATACCCTTGGGACCAACTTCAGCCCCAGGATGTGATGAGCCGACATCGAGGTGCCAAACACCGCCGTCGATATGAACTCTTGGGCGGTATCAGCCTGTTATCCCCGGAGTACCTTTTATCCGTTGAGCGATGGCCCTTCCATACAGAACCACCGGATCACTATGACCTACTTTCGTATCTGCTCGACCTGTCCGTCTCGCAGTTAAGCTGGCTTATGCCATTGCACTAACCTCCTGATGTCCGACCAGGATTAGCCAACCTTCGTGCTCCTCCGTTACTCTTTAGGAGGAGACCGCCCCAGTCAAACTACCCACCAGACACTGTCCGCATCCCAGATTATGGGACCACGTTAGAACATCAAACATTAAAGGGTGGTATTTCAAGGTCGGCTCCACGCAAACTGGCGTTCACGTTTCAATGCCTCCCACCTATCCTACACATCAAGGCTCAATATTCAGTGTCAAGCTATAGTAAAGGTTCACGGGGTCTTTCCGTCTTGCCGCGGGTACACTGCATCTTCACAGCGATTTCAATTTCACTGAGTCTCGGGTGGAGACAGCCTGGCCATCATTACGCCATTCGTGCAGGTCGGAACTTACCCGACAAGGAATTTCGCTACCTTAGGACCGTTATAGTTACGGCCGCCGTTTACCGGGGCTTCGATCAAGAGCTTCGCTTGCGCTAACCCCATCAATTAACCTTCCGGCACCGGGCAGGCGTCACACCGTATACGTCCACTTTCGTGTTTGCACAGTGCTGTGTTTTTAATAAACAGTTGCAGCCAGCTGGTATCTTCGACTGACTTCGGCTCCATCCGCAAGGGATTTCACCTACCGTCAGCGTGCCTTCTCCCGAAGTTACGGCACCATTTTGCCTAGTTCCTTCACCCGAGTTCTCTCAAGCGCCTGAGTATTCTCTACCTGACCACCTGTGTCGGTTTGGGGTACGATTTCTGGTGACCTGATGCTTAGAGGCTTTTCCTGGAAGCGTAGTATCAGCTACTTCAGCACCGTAGTGCTTCGTCATCACGCCTCAGTGTTATACAGAAAACCGGATTTACCTAGTCTTCCCACCTTCACGCTTAAACCGGGACAACCGTCGCCCGGATAGCCTAACTTTCTCCGTCCCCCCTTCGCAGTCACCACAAGTACGGGAATATTAACCCGTTTCCCATCGACTACGCTTTTCAGCCTCGCCTTAGGGGTCGACTCACCCTGCTCCGATTAACGTTGAACAGGAACCCTTGGTCTTCCGGCGGGGGAGTTTTTCACTCCCCTTATCGTTACTTATGTCAGCATTCGCACTTCTGATACGTCCAGCATGCCTCACAGCACACCTTCTACCGCTTACAGAACGCTCCCCTACCCAATAACGCCTAAACGTCATTGCCGCAGCTTCGGTACATGGTTTAGCCCCGTTAAATCTTCCGCGCAGGCCGACTCGACTAGTGAGCTATTACGCTTTCTTTAAATGATGGCTGCTTCTAAGCCAACATCCTAGCTGTCTGAGCCTTCCCACATCGTTTCCCACTTAACCATGACTTTGGGACCTTAGCTGGCGGTCTGGGTTGTTTCCCTCTTCACGACGGACGTTAGCACCCGCCGTGTGTCTCCCGGATAGTACTCTACGGTATTCGGAGTTTGCATGGGGTTGGTAAGTCGGGATGACCCCCTAGCCCAAACAGTGCTCTACCCCCGTAGGTATTCGTCCGAGGCGCTACCTAAATAGCTTTCGGGGAGAACCAGCTATCTCCCGGTTTGATTGGCCTTTCACCCCCAGCCACAAGTCATCCGCTAATTTTTCAACATTAGTCGGTTCGGTCCTCCAGTTAGTGTTACCCAACCTTCAACCTGCCCATGGCTAGATCACCGGGTTTCGGGTCTATACCCTGCAACTAAAGCGCCCTATTAAGACTCGGTTTCCCTACGGCTCCCCTATTCGGTTAACCTTGCTACAGAATATAAGTCGCTGACCCATTATACAAAAGGTACGCAGTCACACCACGAAGGTGCTCCTACTGCTTGTACGTACACGGTTTCAGGTTCTATTTCACTCCCCTCACAGGGGTTCTTTTCGCCTTTCCCTCACGGTACTGGTTCGCTATCGGTCAGTCAGGAGTATTTAGCCTTGGAGGATGGTCCCCCCATCTTCAAACAGGATACCACGTGTCCCGTCTTACTCATCGAGCTCACAACCAGTGCACTTTCATGTACGGGGCTATCACCCTGTATCGCCGGCCTTTCCAGGCCGTTCCACTAACACACTGGCTGATGTTGACTCTGGGCTGCTCCGCGTTCGCTCGCCGCTACTAACGGAATCTCGGTTGATTTCTTTTCCTCGGGGTACTTAGATGTTTCAGTTCTCCCGGTTCGCCTCGTTAAGCTATGTATTCACTTAACGATACCTAAGTTATCTTAGGTGGGTTTCCCCATTCGGACATGGTTGGTTAATAGCGCTTCATCCCAGCTCACCAACCCTTTTCGCAGGGTAGCACGTCCTTCATCGCCTCTGACTGCCAAGGCATCCACCGTGTACGCTTAGTCACTTAACCATACAACCCAAAATTATTTCAGATTGATGAAAGTACTAAACTGGTCATATGCCAGTTTCTCAAGACGCTTGTTCTTAAGAACTTCAGTTATTTATCAGCTTGTTTCCAAATTTTTAAAGAGCTTTCTCTTCGCTTTCGCAAAGACAAACAAACAATCTGTGTGAGCACTCAGCCAAAGGCTGGTATCGCAGGTAAGGAGGTGATCCAACCGCAGGTTCCCCTACGGTTACCTTGTTACGACTTCACCCCAGTCATGAATCACAAAGTGGTAAGCGCCCCCCCGAAGGTTAAGCTACCTACTTCTTTTGCAACCCACTCCCATGGTGTGACGGGCGGTGTGTACAAGGCCCGGGAACGTATTCACCGTAGCATTCTGATCTACGATTACTAGCGATTCCGACTTCATGGAGTCGAGTTGCAGACTCCAATCCGGACTACGACATACTTTATGGGATTCGCTCACTATCGCTAGCTTGCCGCCCTTTGTATATGCCATTGTAGCACGTGTGTAGCCCTACTCGTAAGGGCCATGATGACTTGACGTCATCCCCACCTTCCTCCGGTTTATCACCGGCAGTCTCCTTTGAGTTCCCGCCATTACGCGCTGGCAACAAAGGATAAGGGTTGCGCTCGTTGCGGGACTTAACCCAACATTTCACAACACGAGCTGACGACAGCCATGCAGCACCTGTCTCACAGTTCCCGAAGGCACCAATCCATCTCTGGAAAGTTCTGTGGATGTCAAGAGTAGGTAAGGTTCTTCGCGTTGCATCGAATTAAACCACATGCTCCACCGCTTGTGCGGGCCCCCGTCAATTCATTTGAGTTTTAACCTTGCGGCCGTACTCCCCAGGCGGTCGATTTAACGCGTTAGCTCCGGAAGCCACGCCTCAAGGGCACAACCTCCAAATCGACATCGTTTACAGCGTGGACTACCAGGGTATCTAATCCTGTTTGCTCCCCACGCTTTCGCACCTGAGCGTCAGTCTTTGTCCAGGGGGCCGCCTTCGCCACCGGTATTCCTCCAGATCTCTACGCATTTCACCGCTACACCTGGAATTCTACCCCCCTCTACAAGACTCTAGCTTGCCAGTTTCAAATGCAGTTCCCACGTTGAGCGCGGGGATTTCACATCTGACTTAACAAACCGCCTGCGTGCGCTTTACGCCCAGTAATTCCGATTAACGCTTGCACCCTCCGTATTACCGCGGCTGCTGGCACGGAGTTAGCCGGTGCTTCTTCTGCGAGTAACGTCATAGCAACAGCGTATTAAGCTGCTCCCTTTCCTCCTCGCTGAAAGTGCTTTACAACCCGAAGGCCTTCTTCACACACGCGGCATGGCTGCATCAGGGTTTCCCCCATTGTGCAATATTCCCCACTGCTGCCTCCCGTAGGAGTCTGGACCGTGTCTCAGTTCCAGTGTGACTGGTCATTCTCTCAAACCAGTTAGAGATCGTCGCCTTGGTGAGCCATTACCCCACCAACTAGCTAATCCCACCTGGGTTCATCCGATAGCATGAGGTCCGAAGAGCCCCCACTTTGGTCCGTAGACATTATGCGGTATTAGCTACAGTTTCCCGTAGTTATCCCCCTCTATCGGGCAGATCCCCAGGCATTACTCACCCGTCCGCCGCTCGTCACCCAAGAAGCAAGCTTCTTTGTGCTACCGCTCGACTTGCATGTGTTAGGCCTGCCGCCAGCGTTCAATCTGAGCCATGATCAAACTCTTCAATTTAAAGTTTGTCGCTCGAAATAACTAGCAAATAAATTGTCAGTCACTCGTTTAACTAAGTATCTTTTGGATAGTCAGCGTCTTCAACGAGTGCCCACACAGATTGTCTGATTAATTTTTTAAAGAGCAGTGTCAGCGCTTTCGCGTTGACAGGGCGCGCATTATTCCGCATTTCCCTTTGGCTGTCAAGGTCTGTTTTTCACATTCCTTAAAAGCGTTTTATTCTTTACTGCTTGGCTTTCAGTAGCTTGCGCCGCTGTTGCCGTGTCAGTGGGGTCGCATTATAGGGAGTTTTGAGTTTGGTGCAAGCGTAAAAATACATTTATATTTCAAGTGCTGTTTTTTACAGCGAAACCGACATTTTATAATCAATTTCATGCTGTAATCCCCCATTTCCATGGTTTTTAAGGGGCAAATGTTGCGCTTAGAGGTGTAAGTCTTAGACTGACATGCAGATTTTTATCCTTTTTAACTGATAAATAAAAGAAGGCTGGCATGATGGCAACGTTTAATAGTGCTGCACTGCGTACATATAAAGGGACTTATCCAACATTGGGTCAACGCGTGATGGTTGATGGTAGTGCTGTGGTTATTGGTGATGTTGTATTAGCTGATGATGTGAGCATTTGGCCTACTGTGGTCATGCGTGGTGATGTCAACCATATCTCTATTGGTCTACGTTCTAATATTCAAGATGGCAGTGTTTTGCATGTTACGCGTAAAAGTGTAGGGTTACCGGAAGGTTTACCGCTGATGATTGGCGAGGATGTGACGATTGGTCATAAAGCTGTTTTACATGGCTGCACTATTGGTAATCGCGTACTAGTTGGGATGGGCGCTATTATTCTTGATGATGCAAAGATTGATGATGAGGTGATGATTGGTGCCGGTGGTTTGGTTCCGCCCGGCAAACATTTAGAGAGTGGTTATCTTTATTTAGGAAACCCTGTGCGCCAAGCTAGGTTACTGACTGCTGAAGAGCGGGCTATGTTACAAATCTCCGCTGATAATTATGTTCTTTTAAAGGATGAGTATTTAGCAGAAAGACTTGAGGCATAATCAGGTAATTATTTATTCGATGTGCACATAACCTTCATCATCAAATTGTTGTTGGTTAATGGCATGTTCAGCCCCTTCTTCTATATCCCAACGATATTGTTGAAATATCAGCAATGCATTTTCAGGGCTAACCGGCGCGTTAGCCCACGCTGAGAGTGAATCTAGCCCAACGCAGCACTGAATTCGCATTCCTTGAACAATAGCAGGGAATTCAATTTGCTGCTGTTCATTGTTCCAGACTTCTAATTCAGGAAATAAGATAGCTTGATTCATGACTTATTACCGTTCTGCTGCTGTAAGTATTGAATAACGGGAGTAATTTGCGGCATAACGCCACGCCAGTACATAAATGCATGGGCAGCTTGCGCAACTAACATGC
The DNA here is from genome assembly GCF_056522795.1 of Plesiomonas sp. ISS29. Taxonomy (NCBI): domain Bacteria; kingdom Pseudomonadati; phylum Pseudomonadota; class Gammaproteobacteria; order Enterobacterales; family Enterobacteriaceae; genus Plesiomonas; species Plesiomonas sp. ISS29. Next base: position 892,007 of record NZ_JAWRZQ010000001.1, on the reverse strand, counting down.
CTAAACCATCTGCATATTGTCGAGCACCTTGTGCTTTCGCCCATGAAAGGAAAGGCGTCAACTTTGATGCATAGAACATGTCATAACAGGCCGTTTTTTCACTTATAAGTTCTGACGCGAGTGGCGGAATATCACCTTTCAAACCACTAGCGGTGGCATTGATAATGAGATCAAATTCACTGTGATTTAAATCTTGATAATGCGCTGCCTGTACATGCTGAAAACCTGACTGCTGGCAAAGTAATTGCAGTGCTTGTGCGCGGCTGTAAGTGCGGTTTGCAATCGTCAGGCTTTGTGGGTTTTGTTCAAGCAAAGGGTGTAATGCACCACGCGCAGCGCCACCTGCACCAAGCAGTAAAATACGGGCATTATGGAGTGGAAAGTTCAAGCGTTGCAGATCATCAACTAAGCCTGCTCCATCAGTGTTGTCACCGATAATAGCCCCCTGCTCAGTGATTTTTAATGTGTTCACTGCACCTGCAAGGGCTGCTCTAGTAGTGAGTGTTTGTGCAAATGAGAAAGCCGCCTCTTTAAAAGGAACGGTAACATTACAGCCTTTTCCTCCCTGAAGAAAAAACTGGGTTAAATAATCATCAATACCCTCTAACGACCCAAGTAATGCTGAGTACTCCATATTTTGCTGTGTTTGCTGTGCAAACTGCTGATGGATGATGGGGGATTTACTGTGGGATATCGGGTGGCCTATAACAGCATAACGATCCATAACCGTTCCTTCGTGTGCACAATACAAAAATGAAGTTCACTTTTCACTTTAATCAAGCGTAATAGGCACATTTACCCCTGCCGAAATACGCTTCCGGTTAATGCATCTCGGATCTCTGAGGGGTTTTCACGGCCACCAACAACACCTTCCATTAATAGCAACGGTGACGCGGCAAATTGAGATCTAATCTGTTCGACCGTTTTACAAGGCGGCAAGCCAGATAAGTTTGCGCTGGTAGAGGTAATCGGTTTACCAAATGCCTGACATAGGCGCTGCACGTCAGGGTGGGCGGAAACGCGCACGGCAATAGAGCTAAATTGACCGGTCAGCCAAGTTGAGACTCCCTGCTTTGCCGGCATAACCCACGTAACGGGCCCAGGCCAGGTATGCTGAATATCAATTAAACGCTCAGGTGTTAATTGTGTTTCATCTATATAAGGTTGCAGTTGCCGATATTCTGCGGCAATTAAAATCAGCCCTTTTTCTACGGGCCGCTGCTTTAAAGCCAGCAGTGCCGCAATGGCCTCTGGGTTATCAGGATCGCAACCCACACCAAATACAGCCTCGGTAGGATAAGCCACGACATGCCCCTGCTGCAGGGCAATAACAAGTTCTGAAAGTGCAGTTGTTGAGTTGACGGTCATAAGTTCACAATCATCAGTGATAAGAGTTGGTTATTATCTTTTTTTAACATATGACATAAAAATAGACCGCACTGTTCAGTCAGCCGTATGATTTTTGTCATCCACCAAGGCAACCCATGCCGCACAACATTTGCTGGCACATTGCTGCTTTATTCCCTGTGCTGTTTTTCGCTCTTGCAATAAAGGGTAGTGACATTGCTGGCACTCCCCCTGTACGGGTTTAAAATTGATAATAAACTGGCAGTTTGGGTAATGATTACACCCATAAAATGTTTTGCCGTAGCGCGATCGCCGTTGCACCAAATGCCCTTTCATACACTGCGGGCAAGTAATATCCATGTCTGCGGGTTCTTCCAGAGATTGTGTGTACTCACAAACCGGGTAAGCTGAACAGCTGATAAACATGCCGAATCTTCCTTGGCGCAACACCATTGTCTGGCCGCATTCGGCACATAACACGCTATCAAGACTTTTTACAATAACACTTTCGCGTGCCTGTACAGGCTGCAAATAGTGGCACACAGGATAAGCGCTACAACCAAGAAACAGCCCACGCTTGCCTTGTTTAATTTGCAAGAGTGCTCCACATTCTGGGCAGCAATCTACGATATCTTTCACCGGAAACACTGTATCTTTACGAGTCATTTAGTGCTGCAATCCTTCATTAGCGTCGAAAAGAAGCTCTTCCATCTTTTCATATGCACTTTCATGTCCGGGAACATTAAACAGCACCATCAGGATAACCCATTTTACATCTTCCAAATCCAGCTCGTCTGACTCGATCTCCATGACCCTATCAATCACCATTTCTCGGGTATCTGAATCGAGCACTTGGATCTGTTCAAGAAACAGTAAAAATCCCCGGCAGGTTAACGAGATTTTATTCTCTTCTTCTTGTGTATAAATACGTACGGTATTAGGTGCAGGAGCCAGCAAATAAGGCTTAATATCACTCTCTTGCAGTTCGGCCAGTTTCTCCAACCAGATAAGGGCTTTATTTATATCATCCTGATGAAAACCGGCTCTTGAGAGCTCATCAGTTAAGATATCCTGATCAACGCGCATTTCTTGTTCGGTATGCACGTAGGTTTCAAATAAGTACATCAATACATCAAACATGGCCTGTCCTCCTAATTCGGACATAGCCGCCAGGTACTGCTGTGATCCAGCCCGTTAACTCAAGCTCTAGTAACTTTACCAAAACATCAGAAACAGACTGACCGGTACGTTCAGCGACAACATCTACAGGTGTAACTTCTTCCGTTACGGTAGCTAACACCTCAGCAAATGGCAATTGCTCAACTACGGGATCATCATTTAATTCTTGCTGCTGTTCATTTACCCAACAAATTAGGTTGCTCAGCTGTTCTAAAACATCACTGGGTGTTTCCACCAACCAAGCCCCTTGCTTGATGAGTTGATGACACCCTTTACTCGCTCCGTGCCCCACAGCCCCCGGTAATGCAAAAACCTCGCGCCCCTGCTCTAATGCGTAACGCGCTGAAATCAGCGATCCACTCGACTCTGTTGCCTCAACCACCAATAATCCGACCGATAACCCACTGATAATACGGTTACGCCGCGGAAAATATTCCGGTTTTGCTGCCTGCTGGGGGAAAAACTCAGAAATCACTGCCCCGCCTTGCGCGCAAATACGCGCAGCAAGAGAAGCATGCTGGGCAGGATAGAGCTTCTGTAGCCCTGACCCAAGCACCGCAACGGTAGAACCATTCGCTTCCAATACTGCTTTATGGCAATACGCATCAATACCCAATGCTAATCCACTGGTCACCACAATACCGGCACGAGCAAACTCACTGGAAAAATAACTAGCCCATTGCTGGCCGTAAGCCGTGCAGTGGCGGCTTCCTACCATTGCCAATTGTGGGCGCATTAATACATCGGGATCCCCCCGCACAAACAATACCGGAGGTGGTGCTGAAATCTCTTTCAACAGTGAGGGATAAAACGGTGAGTCAAAGGTAATAATATGGCAGTCAGGGTTATCAGCCCAGAGCTTACAACTTTCAGCAATAGCCAAAGATTGTTTGAACCAGTGCTGAATTTGGCTATCACTCCAACCAATATTCTGCCATGCAAGCTGATCGAATAGGGGAAAATCAGCAATAGAATAACGGGAAAGAAGCTGCTGAATGCGCACCGGGCCCATACCCGGCACGCTGTATAAGCGCAGCCAAGTATCAAGAAGATTCGGCATAGCGAGGGCTAACAAGCTCAGCACCAACCCGAGTTGGCTCTTGTAACGACATAATCAAGCCAAGGCTGAGTTTATCGGTGACTTGAAATACCACCAGTTGCCCAACAAACTCACCCGGCAAACGCTCATCTTTACGATCAGCCCAGCGCTGGCCGACACTTGCATCCTGCGCAAGTTTACGCCCTTCACGCGTTGAAACCGTTGCCAGACCAGGGTGTCGAATCAAAAATACATCCCCCGCCTTTACACCTTGCTCAGTACCCGCATCTAACACCACTATATCGCGGGGTGTCATCCACTCACTTTGATTTGAGTTCTCCAACACACTCGCTTGTGTCAACGTTGCCGCCCGTAAAGCCATATTGGTTGAATAGGCTTCGGCATCAGCTTCTGGCAATACAACATCTCCGGCAATGATCTCAAGCAGCGGATCACCGATCACGAGCGCGCCACTGACCACACCACTATCAACTGCTTCAATAGTGGCAACTCTCGACATTCTGACCCCGAGCAGTTTGTTATCCTGATTTTTTACCGGTAACTGAGCACGGAATACCGCATAACGCTGCCCGGCAATCAGCAGGCCATCAACATACAACGGGCGACCGCCCGTCATACGGCGCTGACCATCATTATTACCAATAACTCTGGGAAGATCTGACAACGCTTTTTGGTCAATAACTTGCTGCTGATTCACATATGTCAGTAAACGGCCCACATCGAGCACCGGTACCGGCGTTAAGCCGGAATACGCACTTTGCACACGAGGATCTTTAGTCAGCACCGGCTTGCCGTTTATCCAACGTAAAAACAGGTGATCACCAGGATAGATCCAGTGCGGATCGGTAATTTGCTGATTCGTTTGCCAAATTTCAGGCCAACGCCACGGCTGAGTTAAAAACCGCCCAGCGATATCCCACAGCGTATCCCCCCGCTTAACAATATATTCAGAAGGATAATGATCTTTTAACTGAGGAGCACTTATACTCAGCCACGGCAACAACAAAAATAGATATAGCCAGCGAAACTTCACGGCATTTAATCCTTCCATAAAATGGTTAACCACCAAATGCTGTCAATCAAGGGTTAAAATGTCTAGAATGAGACTGATTATCGGTTTAAAAATCAAGGTGCAGTTCCAAGACTCTTATGGCGATATTGCAAGTATTACATTTTCCCGACGAACGTCTGCGCACTAAAGCAGCGCCTGTCGTTGACGTAACACCCGAAATTCAACGTATTGTTGATGATATGTTCGATACCATGTACGAAGAAGAGGGTATTGGGCTTGCTGCTACGCAGGTCAATATTCATCAACGTATTGTCGTGATTGATCTTTCAGAAGAAAGAAATGAACGCCTTGTTCTAATCAACCCTGAATTGATCGAAAAATCTGGCGATACCGGTATCGAAGAGGGCTGCCTTTCCGTTCCCGGTTCACGCGCACTCGTTGCACGTGCCGAAAACGTTAAAATTCGGGCATTAAATTACGAAGGTCAGCCTTTCGAGCTTGAAGCGGATGATCTGCTCGCCATCTGTATCCAACATGAAATGGATCACCTCGAAGGCACTTTGTTTGTTGACTATTTATCCCCACTGAAACGTCAACGTATCCGCCAGAAAATCGAGAAGATGGATAAGCAATCTCGTCGACAGTCTTAACGGAGCTACGTTTTGAGCCAATCACTACGGATCGTTTTTGCCGGTACACCTGACTTTGCTGCGCGCCACCTTGAGGCTTTATTAGCCTCACAGCATCAGATTGTTGGCGTGTATACTCAACCGGATCGCCCAGCAGGGCGCGGGAAAAAACTCACCGCAAGCCCGGTAAAAGTGCTGGCTCAGCAACATGCTATTCCAGTATTTCAACCGCCAACACTGCGTAAAGAAGAGCATCAAACACCACTGGCAGCGTTAAATGCTGATATTTTAGTGGTCGTTGCCTATGGCTTAATTTTACCACAAGCCGTACTCGATATGCCGCGCTTAGGCTGCATTAACGTGCATGGTTCTCTGCTTCCGCGCTGGCGTGGTGCAGCGCCAATCCAACGTTCTATCTGGGCTGGTGATACCCACACGGGGATCACCATCATGCAAATGGATATCGGCCTTGATACCGGCGATATGCTGCACAAAGTCTCTTGTGCGATAGAACCAACCGAGACCAGTGCATCGCTCTACCAGAAATTAGCCGATATGGGGCCAGAAGCCCTAGTGGATACCTTGACGCAACTCGCTGACGGAAAAGCGCAACCTCAGGTACAAAATGAGGCTGATGTGACCTATGCAGAAAAACTCTCCAAGGAAGAGGCCAAACTTGATTGGCAACAACCGGCAGATTTTCTCGCTCGCTGTGTCAGAGCGTTTAATCCATGGCCGATGAGTTATTTTTCTGTTGCCGATCAAAATATTAAAGTCTGGAATGTGGAAGTCATCAATACCTCCCACAACACACAACCCGGCACAATATTACAAGCCGATAAGCACGGTATTTATGTGGCTACCGGCACCGGCATCCTGAACCTGATCACACTGCAACCACCAGGGAAAAAACCCATGGCCATTCAGGACCTCCTGAACTCACGCCGTGAGTGGTTTACCCCCGGAAATATCCTCGCCTAATTATCGATAGCCGGCATTGCCGGCTTTTTTTGATCACCGTTTAATGACTCTGACTGGGTTGCTATGAAAACAAATTTACGTGCGGCAGCGGCCGAAGTGATCCACCAAGTACTTGATCGCGGGCTTTCTCTTAGCAGCGTGTTACCCAAAGCACAGCAACAGATTGCTGAACGCGACCATGCTTTATTACAAGAGCTCTGCTTTGGTACACTACGCGTCTTACCTCGGTTAGAGAGCTGTTTAAAACAGTTGATGGATAAACCACTCACCGGCAAACAGCGGGTTGTTCACCACCTATTGATACTCGGGCTATATCAACAAATTTATACCCGCATTCCCCCTCATGCTGCCGTTGGCGAATGTGTTAACGCTGTTGTTAGCTTAAAACGGCCGGCATTACGCGGATTAGTAAATGGTGTGCTACGCCGTTTTCAGCGTGAAAGTGATGAAATATTGCGTATCAGCGATCAAAAAACTGCTGATAATTGCTTACATCCACAGTGGTTTGTAAAGCGCTTACGGGCAGCATATCCAGAAAAATGGGCCGATATTTTACACAATAACAATCAAAAGCCCCCGATGTGGCTGCGTGTAAACCGCCAGCACAACACCCGAGATCAATACCTTGCCCTGTTGCAGCAACAAGAAATTGAAGCAACTGCCCACCCGCTGCAAGCCGATGCAATTTTCCTGACCACGCCTAGCGCTGTCACTGCCCTACCAGGTTTTGATCTTGGCTGGATCACCGTACAAGATGTTTCCGCTCAACACGCCGTAGATCTGCTTGCGCCACAAAATCATGAGTTGATCCTCGATGTTTGCGCCGCACCGGGCGGAAAAACCACTCACATACTCGAAGCCGCACCACAAGCACGCGTGATTGCCGTTGATGTCGAACAAAATCGTCTCAATCGGGTACAAGAGAACCTCAATCGCCTACAGCAACAAGCAACTCTAATTTGTGGAGATGGCAGAACACCACAAGCGTGGTGGCAAGGTGAACAGTTTGACCGGATCTTGCTTGATGCACCTTGCTCAGCAACCGGCGTAATTCGCCGTCATCCTGACATTAAATGGCTGCGCCGTGATGATGATATTGCAACCTTGACCGCATTACAGCGCGAAATTCTTGATGCTAACTGGCAACAACTCAAACCTGGTGGCACTCTAGTTTACGCAACCTGCTCAATATTGCCGGAAGAAAACGCACTGCAAATTGATGATTTTCTTCAACGTACACCTGATGCTCAGCGCATAGATCTGGATACCGAAACTGCCCCATACTGGCAGCTTCTTCCCGACACGCTCAGTGGTGATGGCTTCTTCTATGCCAAACTGAAGAAAAGTATCTAACCGCAAAGACATGGAAAAAACTTCATGAAAATCATTATCCTCGGTGCAGGTCAAGTCGGTGGTACATTGGCTGAGAACTTAGTCGGTGAAAATAACGACATCACCATAGTCGATAAAGATCCTGAACGTTTACGTCAACTGCAGGATAAATTCGATCTCCGAGTTGTACTCGGCCACGGTGCGCACCCACGCGTATTACGTGAGGCTGGCGCACAAGACACAGATATGTTGGTTGCCGTTACTAACTCTGACGAAACCAACATGATTGCGTGCCAAGTCGCCTACTCACTCTTCAATACTCCAAACCGTATTGCACGGATCCGCGCCCCCGAATACATAAAAGAGCAAAGCCGCTTATTTAGTAACGAAGCTGTACCTATTGACTATTTAATCTCACCAGAACAACTGGTTACTGACTATATCCGTAAACTGATTGAATACCCTGGTGCACTGCAAGTTGTTAATTTTGCAGAGGATAAAGTCAGTTTAGTTGCAGTTAAAGCCTACTATGGCGGGCCACTGGTCGGTAACGCACTCTCCGCCTTACGTGAACACATGCCACACATTGACACCCGCGTTGCCGCTATTTTCCGCCAAGATCACCCCATTCGTCCTCAAGGCACCACCATCATAGAAGCTGATGACGAAGTTTTCTTTGTTGCCGCCACGCACCATATCCGTGCCGTAATGAGTGAATTGCAACGGTTAGAAAAACCGTATAAACGCCTGATGATTGTCGGGGGGGGTAACATAGGAGCTGGATTAGCAAAAAGCCTTGAACAAACCTACAGTATAAAACTTATCGAACGAAACCCTGAGCGCGCGGCAGAATTAGCCGAAATGCTACACGACACCATCGTTTTTTGTGGTGATGCCTCCGACCAAGAACTTTTATCCGAAGAGCACATCGAACAAATTGATGTCTTTATTGCCATCACCAATGACGATGAAGCGAACATAATGTCAGCTATGTTAGCGAAAAGACTCGGCGCAAAAAAAGCCATGGTACTTATCCAACGTACTGCTTACGTGGATTTGGTACAAGGCGGCGTTATTGATATCGCCATATCACCTCAACAAGCCACTATTTCAGCCTTACTTACTCACGTCAGAAAAGCCGATATCGTCAGCGTCTCTTCCTTGCGGCGCGGGGCTGCAGAAGCCATTGAAGCCATTGCACATGGTGATGAAACTACGTCCAAAGTTGTCGGCCGTACAGTGTCTGAAATACGACTACCTCCAGGCACCACCATTGGTGCAGTAGTCCGTGGTGAAGAAGTCTTTATCGCACACGATGACACAACAATTGAGCAGGGTGATCACGTCATCATGTTCCTGACTGACAAAAAACACATCCCTGATGTTGAACGCCTGTTCCAGCCAAGCCCGTTCTTTTTGTAACGTTCCTCCCCCCCCCAATAACTAAAAAAGCAGAGCTATCTCTGCTTTTTTATTACCCATGACAACAAACAACACTACAAAAAAGACACAATGCATCACATACTATCAATACCCATATTCACCTTAATTGATAGGAAACACTATGAGCTTTTTAAAAGAATTTCGTGAATTTGCCATGCGTGGCAACGTGGTTGATCTTGCCGTCGGTGTCATCATCGGTGCAGCATTTGGTAAAATAGTCTCATCGCTCGTCGCCGATATCATCATGCCACCACTTGGATTACTGATAGGTGGTATTGACTTTAAACAGTTCCATCTCGTTTTACGTGAAGCCGCTGGCGGTGCTCCCGCCGTGATGCTCAACTACGGCATGTTTTTACAACAACTGTTTGATTTTACCATCGTCGCCTTTGCTATTTTTATTGCAATCAAAGCGCTTAACCGCTTAAAACGCAAAGAAGATGCACAAGAAGAAAAACCAGCAGTAGCAGAACCAAGCACACAAGAAAAACTACTCATTGAAATCAGAGATTTACTCAAACAACAACAAAAATAAGAGATTAGAGATTAGAGATTAGAGATTAGAGATTAGAGATTAGAGATTAGAGATTAGAGAGGATAAAACAGGATAAAACAGGATAAAAAAATAAAGGTGGGATTTAAAAACACAAGAAAAGTAGTAGCACCAAATGCAATGACTAGTCCTGATATAAGTTGACAGTTTTCTGTCTGTAAAGCGCCTGATGAACATCATCGGGCGTTTTGTATTTCAGGGCCAGGTGTGGCCGCTCATGGTTATAAATTGCCACGGATTCTTTTACCATTTCCCGGGCTTGCGCTAGGTCTGCAGGACGCGAGAGTAAAAACTCATTTTTCAGGATCCCGTTTATTCGCTCAGCCAGTGCATTTGGGTGCGTTTGAACTCAATCATCATCACGTTCTCCAGATTTAAGTCAGGAACGTGTCAACGCTATTCAGGACGGGTCACAAGATATAAAAAAGCCGGGATAAACCCGGCTTTTTTATTAGGGGCGATTACTCAGCTGCTGCTTCTGCAACAGACTCAGCACGGTCAACCAGCTCGATGTAAGCCATCGGAGCTTTGTCACCCGCACGGAAACCGCACTTCAGGATACGAGTGTATCCGCCAGCACGATTTACAAAACGTGGGCCCAGTTCATTAAACAATTTTGCAACGATCTCGTTATCACGAGTACGTGCGAATGCCAGACGACGGTTAGCAACACTGTCAATCTTAGCTAGCGTGATCAGCGGCTCAACCACACGACGCAGCTCTTTTGCCTTAGGCAGGGTCGTCTTAATTACTTCATGACGAACCAGAGAGCTGGCCATGTTGCGGAACATAGCCTGACGATGGCTGCTGTTACGGTTCAGTTGACGACCACTCTTACGATGGCGCATGACCTTATCCTTCTCAGAAAAACCTTAACCTGTGATCTGGTTACTCGTCAGCAATACTTGCTGGAGGCCAGTTTTCCAGGCGCATACCCAGAGACAAACCACGAGATGCCAAAACGTCTTTGATTTCAGTCAGAGACTTCTTACCAAGGTTTGGAGTCTTCAATAGTTCAACTTCTGTACGCTGTACCAAATCACCGATGTAGTGGATAGCTTCTGCCTTAAGGCAGTTAGCAGAGCGGACAGTCAATTCCAGATCGTCGACAGGACGCAGCAGAATCGGATCGAACTCCGGCTTCTCTTCCTTCACTTCCGGCTGACGAACATCACGTAAGTCAACGAAAGCTTCCAGCTGTTCAGCCAGAACGGTCGCGGCACGACGGATCGCTTCTTCAGGATCAATTGTGCCGTTGGTTTCCATCTCGATAACCAGCTTGTCCAGATCGGTACGCTGTTCTACACGGGCAGCTTCAACATTGTATGCAATGCGCTCTACCGGGCTAAAACAGGCATCGACGAGTAGACGACCGATCGGACGCTCGTCTTCTTCTGTATGAATACGAGCTGAAGCCGGCACATAACCACGACCACGCTGAACCTTGATACGCATGCTAATTGCTGCGTTATCATCAGTCAGATGGCAAATTACATGCTGCGGATTCACGATCTCAACATCACCGTCATGGATGATGTCGGCTGCGGTTACAGGGCCGATACCAGATTTATTCAGAGTCAGAATGACTTCATCTTTACCCTGAACCTTGACCGCGAGCCCTTTCAGGTTGAGCAAGATCTCCAGGATATCTTCCTGTACACCTTCTTTGGTGCTGTACTCGTGCAGTACACCATCAATTTCAACCTCAGTCACCGCGCAACCCGGCATAGACGAAAGCAGAATGCGGCGCAGTGCGTTACCCAGAGTATGGCCAAAGCCACGCTCAAGTGGTTCAAGGGTGACCTTGGCATGCGTCGAACTGATTTGCTCGATATCTACCAGGCGCGGTTTAAGAAACTCTGTCACAGAACCCTGCATTGTGTCCTCTCTTTGCTGCTAAGCCTTACTTGGAGTAAAGCTCGACGATCAGGTGTTCGTTAATGTCCGCAGACAGATCGGAGCGCTCAGGAATGCGCTTGAACACACCTTCCATCTTAGCAGCATCTACTTCCAGCCATACTGACTTTTCGCGCTGCTCAGCCAGCTCCATCGCTGCCTTGATACGAGCCTGCTTTTTAGATTTCTCACGAATGCTGATAACATCATTCACAGAAACTTGGAAAGAAGCTACGTTAACGACTTTACCGTTAACCATGATCGCTTTGTGGCTTACCAGTTGACGTGCTTCAGCGCGAGTAGCACCAAAACCCATACGGTAAACTACGTTATCTAAACGGCCTTCCAACAGTACCAGCAGGTTTGCACCAGTGTTACCCTTGAGGCGAGCTGCGGTTTTGTAATAGTTACGGAATTGACGCTCTAAGACACCGTAAATACGACGTACTTTTTGCTTTTCACGCAACTGAACACCGTAGTCAGACAGGCGAGGCTTGCGCGCACCGTGTTGACCTGGAGCGGTGTCAATTTTACACTTAGAGTCAATCGCGCGTACACCTGATTTCAAAAACAGGTCAGTACCTTCACGACGGCTCAGTTTGAGCTTAGGGCCCAGATATCTTGCCATTTTCTTTCTCCAACAATCCTATAGAAACGTCGAGTTATACGCGGCGTTTCTTCGGCGGACGACAACCGTTGTGAGGAATCGGAGTCACATCAGTAATGTTAGTGATGCGGAAACCAGCCGCGTTTAACGCGCGAATGGAAGACTCACGACCTGGGCCTGGGCCCTTGACCATTACTTCCAGGTTCTTTAGACCGTAATCTTTAACCATTTCAGCACAGCGCTCTGCAGCAACCTGAGCAGCAAATGGAGTAGATTTACGAGAACCACGGAAACCTGAACCGCCAGCAGTAGCCCAACCAAGAGCATTGCCTTGACGATCAGTAATAGTCACAATGGTGTTGTTGAAAGACGCATGGACATGAGCCACACCGTCAGAAACTTGCTTTTTTACACGCTTACGTGCACGAATTGGAGCTTTAGCCATTTTCTAAACCCCGATTATTTTTTGATCGGTTTACGCGGGCCCTTACGGGTACGCGCGTTGGTCTTAGTACGCTGACCGCGAACTGGTAGACCACGACGATGACGCAGACCACGGTAGCAGCCAAGGTCCATAAGACGCTTAATGCTAAGGGTCACTTCACGACGCAGGTCACCTTCTACGGTGTACTTGGCAACTTCGTCACGCAGCTTATCGATTTGTTCTTCAGACAACTCACTGATCTTAGTGCTTTCAGTAATACCCGCTGCAGCTAGAATAGCTTGAGAACGAGTTTTACCAACGCCATAGATCGCAGTTAATGCGATTACAGCATGCTTATGATCAGGAATGTTAATGCCTGCAATACGGGCCATATGCACTCCTAAGTTTTATTTATGGTGATGCCAGTCTGAAAAGCCCGTTTTCAGGATACCCAAATGACATACCAACTTCACACAAAAGGTCGGCTGGCTAATTTAGCCAGCCGGCCGTCACTTTGCAAGAAAAATATGCAGTAAATCAGCCTTGACGCTGTTTATGCTTTGGCTCGCTGCAAATTACACGCACAACACCGTTGCGCTTGATAATTTTGCAGTTACGGCACAGCTTCTTAACGGAAGCACGAACTTTCATTTCTACTCTCCGCAACCTTTGGTGGTTCTCTGAATTAACGGCTATACCCTTTCAGGTTTGCTTTCTTCAGAGCGGACTCATACTGATGAGACATCAGATGGGTCTGTACTTGAGCCATAAAATCCATAATGACAACAACAACGATCAGCAACGATGTGCCACCGAAGTAGAATCTAACATTCCATGCTACCATCATAAATTCAGGTATCAAGCAGATAAAGGTGATATATAACGCACCTGCTAATGTCAAGCGTGTCATCACTTTATCAATGTACTTCGCGGTTTGTTCACCCGGACGGATCCCTGGCACGAACGCACCTGACTTCTTCAGATTATCTGCTGTCTCACGCGGGTTAAACACCAACGCGGTATAGAAGAAGCAGAAGAAGATGATTGCAGCTGCATATAACATAGCATGCAACGGTTGACCCGGTTGCAACGCTAATGCAATGTCAGACAGCCATGTCATACCAGATCCTTGTCCAAACCACTGCGCAAGCGTAGCGGGGAAAAGGATGATACTGGAAGCAAAAATAGCAGGAATAACGCCAGCCATATTCACTTTCAGTGGCAGATGTGTACTTTGTGCCGCGAATACTCGACGACCTTGCTGACGCTTGGCGTAGTTTACTACAATTCTACGCTGTCCGCGCTCAACAAATACAACAAAATACGTAACTGCAAAGACAATAGCCGCAATCAACAACAGCAGAAGTACATGCAGTTCGCCTTGACGCGCCTGTTCAAACGTATGTCCGATAGCTGTAGGCAATCCGGCCACGATACCTGCAAAGATAATCATGGAGATACCGTTACCGATACCGCGCTCAGTAATTTGTTCACCTAGCCACATAAGGAACATTGTTCCCGTAACTAAGCTCACAACAGCTGTAAAGTAGAAACCAAAGCCTGGATTATCGACCAGACCTGGAACCATACTCGGCAAACCTGTTGCTATACCGATTGCTTGGAATGTACCTAATACTAACGTGCCATAACGGGTATAGTGGCTAATCTTGCGACGCCCCGCTTCCCCTTCTTTCTTTAACTCAGCTAACGCAGGATGAACTACAGTTAACAGTTGGACAATAATAGAGGCCGAAATATACGGCATAATACCCAAAGCAAAGATAGACGCACGCTGAAGAGCACCACCGGAGAACATATTAAACATCTCGATGATGGTGCCCTTCTGCTGTTCGAACAAGGTCGCAAGAACAGAGGCATCAATACCAGGAATTGGCACGTAGGAGCCAGCGCGGAATACGATAATCGCACCTAACAGAAACAGTAAGCGACGCTTTAGCTCTGTCAGCCCACCCTGAGCACCTCGAAAATCAAATCCTGGTTGTTTAGCCATCTGTTAATTATTCCTCGATTTTACCGCCAGCGGCTTCAATAGCTGCACGCGCACCTTTGGTGACACGAAGGCCACGAACGGTTACAGCGCGAGTTACATCACCAGACAGAACAATCTTAGCGAATTCCATATCTTTAGTGATGATGTTCGCTGCTTTTAGCGCGTTCAAATCAATTTGATCGCCTTCTACTTGAGCTAGCTCTGACAGACGAACTTCGGCTGTTACAGCAGCTTTCATAGAGGTAAAACCAAATTTAGGTAAACGACGATACAAAGGCATTTGACCGCCTTCGAAACCGCGACGCACACCACCGCCAGAACGAGATTTCTGACCTTTGTGACCACGGCCGGCAGTTTTACCTAAACCAGAACCGATACCACGACCTACACGCTTAGCTGATTGCTTAGCGCCTTCAGCCGGAGAAAGAGTATTCAAACGCATCTGTTACTCCTCAACCTTGATCATGTAGGATACTTGATTAACCATGCCGCGAACTGCCGGAGTATCGATCAGTTCAACAGTATGATTTATACGACGCAAACCCAAACCACGCAGAGTAGCTTTGTGCTTCGGCAGACGACCGATAGAGCTACGAGTTTGAGTTACTTTGATAGTCTTAGCCATGGTCATTACCCCAGAATTTCTTCAACGGATTTGCCACGTTTAGCAGCGACCATCTCAGGAGACTTCATATTCGCCAGAGCGTCGATGGTAGCGCGTACCACGTTGATCGGGTTAGTAGAGCCGTACGCTTTTGACAGAACGTTATGAACGCCTGCTACTTCCAGTACAGCACGCATAGCACCGCCAGCAATGATACCGGTACCTTCAGATGCTGGTTGCATGAATACACGCGAACCTGTGTGAGCACCCTTAACTGGATGCTGCAGAGTTCCGTTGTTCAGAGCAACGTTAACCAGACTGCGACGAGCTTGTTCCATCGCTTTTTGGATCGCTGCTGGAACTTCACGCGCTTTGCCGTAACCAAAACCAACGCGGCCGTTACCATCACCGACTACTGTTAGTGCGGTGAAAGAGAAAATACGACCACCTTTAACGGTCTTAGATACACGGTTTACCGCGATCAGCTTTTCCTGCAGTTCACCAGCTTGTTTTTCGATGTTAGCCATCTTACACCTCTACCTTAGAACTGAAGGCCAGCTTCGCGGGCAGCATCTGCCAACGCTTGGACACGGCCGTGATACTTGAAACCAGAGCGGTCAAAAGCAACTGCTTTAACGCCTTTTTCAAGAGCGCGTTCAGCAACAGCTTTACCGACAACGGCTGCGGCATCTTTATTACCGGTAGACTTCACTTGCCCAGCAATCACTTTTTCTACAGTTGATGCAGCGGCCAGAACTTCTGAACCATTTGCTGCAATAACTTGTGCGTAAATGTGACGCGGAGTACGGTGAACCACCAGGCGGGTCGCACCCAGTTCTTTAATATTGCGACGTGCGCGGGTCGCACGACGGATACGAGCTGCTTTCTTATCCATAGTGTTACCTTACTTCTTCTTAGCCTCTTTGATACGCACGACTTCGTCAGCGTAACGTACACCTTTACCTTTGTAAGGCTCAGGACGGCGGTAAGCACGCAGGTCAGCTGCAACTTGACCAATCAACTGCTTGTCAGAACCTTTCAGAACGATTTCGGTCTGAGTAGGACATTCAGCAGTGATGCCAGCAGGCAGTTGGTGCTCAATTGGGTGTGAGTAACCTAAGCTCAGGGCAACTGCGTTGCCTTTCAGAGCCGCACGGTAACCAACACCTACCAGTTGCAGCTTCTTCTGGAAGCCTTCGGTAACACCGATCAGCATATTGTTAACCAGTGAACGTGCAGTACCAGCCTGCGCGTCTGCACCTGCAACGCCTTCGCGTGGAGCGAAAGTGATTGCATTGTCAGCAAAGTTAACTTCTACGCCATGATGAATAGTACGAGTCAGCTCGCCATTCTTGCCTTTCAGGATGATAACCTGATCGTTGAGTTTCACCTCTACGCCGGCAGGAATGACCACTGGTGCTTTAGCAACACGAGACATTCTTCCTACCCCTTTATTAGGCTACGTAGCAGATGATCTCACCGCCAAGGCCCGCTTTACGCGCAGCTCGGTCAGTCATCACACCTTTAGACGTTGAAATAACAGCGATACCTAAACCACCCATAACTTTTGGCAGCACATCTTTTTTCTTATAGATACGCAGACCAGGGCGGCTTACACGCTGAATGCTTTCCACAACTGAATTACCTTGGAAATAACGCAAGGTAACTTCTAGTTCTGGCTTAGCGTCGCCAACAACATTGAAATCTTCGATGTAGCCTTCTTCTTTCAGCACGTTGGCAATTGCCACTTTCAGCTTGGAAGAAGGCATTGTGACCGCAAATTTCTTCGCTGCCTGACCGTTACGGATACGGGTCAGCATATCCGCGATCGGATCTTGCATGCTCATCTGTCTTTACTCCCGTGATTCAAATAGTGGTAAATTACCAGCTAGCCTTTTTCAGACCCGGAATTTCACCGCGCATAGCGGTTTCACGGACCTTAATACGGCTCAGACCGAATTTACGCAGGAAACCGTGTGGACGGCCAGTTTGGCGACAACGGTTACGCTTACGGATCGGACTTGAATCACGTGGCAGCTGTTGCAGTTTAAGCACAGCAGCCCAACGATCTTCGTCAGAGGCATTTACATCGGAGATGATTGCCTTCAGTTCTTGACGCTTAGCGAAGAACTTCTCAACCAACTCTGCACGCTTTGCTTCGCGTGCAATCATTGATTCCTTAGCCATATAGTAACCCTACCTTACTTACGGAATGGGAAGTCAAACGCAGCCAGCAGTTCACGGCCTTCATCATCTGTCTTCGCAGTAGTGGTAATGGTAATATCCATACCACGTACACGATCGACTTTATCATAGTCGATTTCAGGGAAGATGATTTGCTCACGAACACCCATGCTGTAGTTACCACGACCATCGAATGATTTCGGGTTCAAACCACGGAAATCACGGATACGTGGAACAGCAATGCTGATCAAACGCTCAAAGAATTCCCACATACGTTCACCGCGCAGGGTTACTTTGCAGCCGATTGGATAGCCCTGACGGATTTTAAAGCCAGCAACAGAGTTGCGAGCTTTAGTGATCAGTGGCTTCTGGCCAGAAATAGCAGCTAGATCTGCCGCAGCATTATCTAACAACTTCTTATCAGCCAGAGCTTCACCGACACCCATGTTCAGGGTAATCTTTTCGACTCGTGGGACTTGCATGACAGATTTGTAGCCGAACTGCTCTTGCAGCTTCGCAACTACCTGCTCTTTGTAGTAATCATGCAGTTTCGCCATCGTACTACTCCAGAATTACTTAATTGTTTCGCCATTAGATTTGAAGAAACGCACTTTTTTGCCTTCTTCGAATCGGAAGCCTACACGGTCAGCCTTGCCGGTAGCTGCGTTAAAGAGTGCAACGTTAGAAGCTTGAATTGCAGCTTCTTTTTCAACGATGCCACCTGCAACACCTGTCGCCGGAACCGGCTTCTGGTGTTTTTTAACCAGGTTAATACCCTCAACAACCAGCTTGCCAGTAGACAAAACCTTGGTTACTTTACCGCGCTTACCTTTATCTTTGCCAGTCAGCACGATAACTTCATCGTTACGACGGATTTTTGCAGCCATGATTCAGCTCCTTACAGTACTTCGGGTGCCAGAGAAATGATCTTCATGAACTTTTCAGAACGCAGTTCACGAGTTACTGGACCGAAAATACGTGTACCGATAGGCTGCTCACTGTTGTTGTTCAACAGAACGCAAGCGTTACGGTCGAAGCGAACGACAGATCCGTCCTGGCGACGAACACCCTTCTTGGTGCGCACCACCACCGCCTTCAGGACATCACCTTTTTTGACCTTACCGCGAGGAATTGCTTCCTTCACAGTGATCTTGATGACATCACCGACACCAGCGTAGCGACGGTGCGAGCCACCCAGAACCTTGATACACATTACGCTGCGCGCACCGGAGTTGTCGGCTACGTCCAGCATAGTCTGTTCTTGGATCATGTTAGTGCTCCGCTAAAGTCAACTACTAACAGCTCTAAATATGTGAGCTGTCATGGACCCATCTCGGGTCAGGATTTCCCATTACTAGGGCGACGCATTATAGCACCGCTTACTGAGCATGGGTAGACAAAAAGTAAACGACCCCCATGGGCCGCTTACCCAGTTCTTTGTGCTATCTGTAAAATCGTAAAGATTACAGTACAGCTTTTTCTACAACGCGTACCAGAGTCCAAGACTTAGTCTTTGACAATGGACGACACTCGCGGATCTCTACGAGATCGCCAGTACCGCTTTCGTTGTTCTCGTCATGCACGTGCAGCTTAGTTGTGCGCTTGATGAACTTACCGTACATCGGATGTTTCACCATACGCTCAATTGCTACAACGATGGACTTGTCCATCTTGTCGCTTACTACACGACCTTGCAAAGTACGGATTTTATCAGTCATTACACACCCGCCTTCTCAGTCAGAACAGTTTTAACACGCGCGACATTACGGCGCACTTGTTTCAGCAGATGACTCTGCTGCAGCTGACCGGTGGCTGCTTGCATGCGCAGGTTGAACTGTTCACGCAGCAGGTTGAGCAGCTCAGTGTTCAGCTCTTCAACGCTCTTTTCACGCAGTTCTTGTGCTTTCATCACATCACCGTCTTAGTTACAAAGGTGGTCTTGATTGGCAGCTTGGCCGCGGCCAGCTTAAATGCTTCACGAGCCAGCTCTTCAGAAACGCCATCCATTTCGTACAAAACCTTACCAGGTTGGATTAGGGCTACCCAGTACTCAACGTTACCTTTACCCTTACCCATACGAACTTCAAGCGGCTTCTCAGTGATTGGTTTGTCTGGGAACACACGAATCCAGATTTTACCTTGACGCTTAATAGCACGAGTCATTGCACGACGGGCTGCTTCGATTTGACGAGCAGTCAGACGACCACGACCAACAGCCTTCAGACCGAAGGTGCCGAAGCTTACATCAGTGCCCGCAGCCAGACCGCGGTTACGGCCTTTCATCATCTTACGGAACTTGGTACGCTTTGGTTGCAACATCACAATTCTCCTTACTTACGAGCTTTGCGCTGCTGCTTTTTAGGTTGTGCAGCCGGTTTTTCCGGTTGTTGCACAGCAGCCATACCGCCCAGGATCTCACCTTTGAAGATCCACACTTTCACGCCGATTACGCCGTAAGTAGTGTGAGCTTCAGCAGTGTTATAGTCGATGTCAGCACGCAGAGTGTGCAATGGCACACGGCCTTCACGGTACCATTCAGTACGCGCGATTTCTGCACCGCCAAGACGGCCACTAACTTCAACTTTGATGCCTTTAGCACCCAAACGCATTGCATTTTGCACCGCACGCTTCATAGCACGACGGAACATTACACGGCGCTCGAGCTGGGAAGTGATGCTTTCTGCAACCAATTTCGCATCCAGTTCAGGCTTGCGAACTTCAGCAATGTTGATTTGAGCTGGAACGCCCGCGATATTCGCGACAACGTTACGCAGTTTTTCAACATCTTCGCCTTTCTTACCGATAACAACACCAGGACGAGCAGTGTGAATAGTCACACGGATGCTCTTCGCTGGGCGCTCGATAACAATGCGAGATACAGACGCTTTCGCCAGTTCCTTTGTCAGGTACTGACGCACTTTGAAATCGCCATCTAAGTTGTCAGCGAAATCTTTGGTATTCGCGTACCAAGTAGAGTTCCAAGGTTTAACAATACCCAGGCGAATACCATTAGGATGTACTTTCTGACCCATTGCTACTCTCCAGAATCTTAGCGATCAGACACAACCACAGTGATGTGGCTGGTGCGCTTCAGGATGCGATCTGCACGACCTTTAGCACGTGGCATGATGCGCTTCATGCTTGGACCTTCGTCTACGAAGATCTTGGAGATTTTCAGATCATCCACATCAGCGCCTTCGTTGTGCTCGGCGTTAGCAATGGCAGACTCCAGCACTTTCTTAACCAGATCAGCAGCTTTTTTGTTGCTGTAAGTTAATACTTCAAGCGCAAGAGCGACTTTCTTACCGCGAACTAAGTCAGCTACCAGACGAGCTTTCTGCGCGGAAGTACGAGCATAACGGTGTTTAGCAATAGCTTCCATCTCTTACCTCTTAACGCTTCTTAGCCTTTTTATCGGCAGCGTGGCCGCGATAAGTACGAGTCGGAGCGAATTCGCCCAGCTTGTGACCGACCATTTCATCGGAAACGTAAACTGGAACGTGCTGACGACCATTATGGACCGCGATGGTCAAGTTGATCATTGTAGGAATGATCATTGAACGACGGGACCAAGTTTTAATTGGCTTTTTATCCCCGCTTTCCACCGCTTTCTCTACCTTCTTCAGCAAGTGCAGGTCGATAAATGGACCTTTCTTGAGAGAACGTGGCATGGCTTATCCTCTAAATCGTGTCAATTACTTACGGCGACGTACGATATATTTATCAGTACGCTTGTTGCTGCGAGTCTTCTTACCTTTGGTAGGAACGCCCCAAGGAGTTACTGGGTGCTTACCAAAGTTACGACCCTCACCACCACCGTGTGGGTGATCTACTGGGTTCATCGCAGTACCGCGAACGGTAGGACGAATACCACGCCAGCGAGCGGCACCGGCTTTACCCAGTACACGCAGCATATGCTCAGAGTTACCAACTTCACCGATAGTTGCACGGCAATCAGCCAGAACTTTGCGCATTTCGCCAGAACGCAGACGCAGAGTCACGTAAGCACCATCGCGAGCAATCAGCTGCACGTAAGTACCTGCGGAGCGAGCCATTTGGCCGCCTTTACCCGGCTTCATTTCTACGTTGTGAACAGTAGCACCAACTGGGATGTTGCGCATTGGCAGGCAGTTACCTACCTTGATTGCAGCATCAGCACCAGATTGGATTTGGTCGCCAGCTTTCAGGCCTTTTGGAGCCAGAATGTAACGACGCTCACCGTCTTTATACAGAACCAGTGCGATATTCGCAGAGCGGTTCGGATCGTACTCTAGGCGTTCAATAGTGGCTGGAATGCCATCTTTGTTACGCTTAAAGTCAACCAGACGATAATGTTGCTTATGACCACCACCGATGTGACGAGTAGTGATGCGGCCGTTGTTATTACGACCACCAGTCTTAGACTTGGTATCCAACAGAGCTGCAAAAGGTTTACCCTTGTGCAGTTCGGTGTTTACCACTTTCACTACATGGCGACGACCCGGGGATGTCGGCTTACATTTAACGATAGCCATTGTTCTTTACTCCTCCGAATTACTCAGCGCCGCCAACGAAGTCCAGATTCTGGCCTTCTTTCAGGGTGACGTAAGCTTTCTTCAAGTCGCTACGACGACCAACGCGAGCACCGTGACGCTTTACTTTGCCTTTCAGGATCAAAGTACGAACATCTTTAACTTCAACTTCAAACAGCTGTTCTACAGCGGCTTTAATTTCAGCTTTGGTGGCGTCTTTTGCTACTTTAAACACGATAGTGTTACGTGTTTCAGCAGCCATAGTCGCTTTTTCAGAGATGTGCGGAGCACGCAATACTTTCAGCAGACGTTCTTCACGGATCATGCCAGCATCTCCTCAACTTGCTTAACAGCGTCAGCGGTCATTACAACCTTATCGAACGCGATCAGGCTTACTGGGTCGAGGCCAGTTACGTCGCGAACGTCAACCTTAAACAGGTTGCGAGCTGCCAGGAATAGGTTCTCATCAACTTCAGCAGTAATGATCAACACATCTTCCAGAGCCATCTCTTTCAGCTTTTGTGCCAGCAGTTTGGTTTTTGGTGCTTCTACAGAGAAGCTCTCAACCACGATCAGACGTTCCTGACGAACTAGTTCGGACAGGATGCTCTTCATCGCACCACGGTACATTTTTTTGTTTACTTTCTGGCTGTGATCTTGCGGCTTAGCAGCAAAAGTCACTCCACCAGAGCGCCAGATTGGGCTCTTGATGTCACCAGAACGAGCACGACCTGTACCCTTTTGACGCCATGGTTTTTTGCCTGAGCCAGAAACTTCAGCACGAGTTTTCTGAGCACGGGTACCTTGACGAGCACCTGCAGCGTAAGCAACAACAACCTGGTGAACCAGGGCTTCGTTGAAATCACGACCGAAGGTAGTCTCGGAAACAGTCAGCGCGCTTTGCGCGTCTTTCAATACCAATTCCATTCCTATACTCCTCCGCCGTTACGCCTTAACTGCCGGTTTCACGATCAGATCGCCATTAGTTGCGCCTGGTACTGCGCCTTTAACCAGCAGCAGATTACGCTCAGCGTCAACACGTACAACTTCCAGTGACTGCACTGTTACGCGTTCGTCACCTAGGTGACCGGTCATTTTCTTACCTTTGAACACGCGACCAGGAGTTTGGTTTTGACCGATAGAACCTAAAACACGGTGTGACAAAGAGTTACCGTGAGTCGCATCTTGTGTGCGGAAGTTCCAACGTTTAACACCACCTGCGAAGCCTTTACCTTTAGAAGAACCGGTAACGTCGACTTTCTTCACGTCAGTGAAGATGTCTACGTTAATTTCCTGGCCAACGGTGAACTCAACACCATTTTCCAGACGGAACTCCCACTTACCGCGGCCAGCTTCTACGCCAGCTTTAGCAAAATGACCTGCTTCAGGCTTAGTTACACGGTTTGCTTTTTTGCTACCAGTAGTAACTTGAATCGCGCTGTAGCCGTCATTTTCCAGGGTCTTAACCTGGGTAACGCGGTTGGCTTCGATTTCGATAACGGTAACTGGGATGGACACGCCGTCTTCTGTGAAGACGCGGGTCATACCCACTTTACGTCCGACTAAACCAATCATTGTATCAACCTCTTATCGTACGAAGACCTGATTAGCCCAGGCTGATCTGCACGTCAACGCCGGCAGCCAGATCTAGACGCATCAGAGCATCAACGGTTTTTTCAGTTGGCTCGACGATGTCGACCAGGCGCTTGTGAGTGCGGATTTCGTACTGGTCACGCGCGTCTTTGTTGACGTGCGGAGAAATCAGTACGGTAAAACGCTCTTTGCGGGTCGGCAGTGGAATCGGGCCACGAACCTGAGCGCCAGTGCGCTTAGCAGTCTCGACGATTTCCGCGGTTGACTGATCGATCAAACGGTGATCGAAAGCTTTCAGGCGGATACGGATTCTTTGGTTCTGCATGAGACCAGAGCTCCAACAATCTTAAGGCACATAAAAACCCCACTATCACTCGTTTTCTACGAGGAAGTGCGATTCGCTTCTTTTCCGTAGTCCCCATATCGGGAACGTTGTGTTATCGATCAAAACAAAAATCGATAATGAGCTTTAAAAGCTCAGCTTAGCCATATCGGATAAGCCAGCGCATTATACGCAATCTGAGCCCAAGTGCAACCCCTCGGTGGATTTTTGATCACACTAAATTTGCTGACACTGTTTTGCAGGCTAAAATTACGCACATCAGGTGCTCATTGGTGGCCAGATTTTCAAGTTGAAAATAGCCGTGAACGCCTATGATGATGCGGTATTTCCCCCAAAGAGCAATAAGTACTCATGCTACCTAGGGTGTAACAAAAGGGCGCTATTGCGCCCTTTTATCAGTCATACAAGAGACTTAAGCGATGATTTTAGCAACCACGCCCGCACCTACTGTACGGCCACCTTCACGGATAGCGAAGCGCAAGCCTTCGTCCATCGCGATTGGGGCAATCAGGTTTACAACCATTTGAATGTTGTCACCTGGCATTACCATCTCTACGCCTTCTGGCAGTTCGATGGTACCGGTCACGTCAGTTGTACGGAAGTAGAACTGTGGACGGTAGCCTTTGAAGAATGGAGTGTGACGACCACCTTCTTCTTTAGACAGAATATAAACTTCTGCTACGAAGTTGGTGTGTGGCTTGATTGAGCCTGGCTTAGCCAGTACTTGACCACGCTCTACGTCATCACGCTTGGTACCACGCAGAAGAACACCTACGTTCTCACCTGCACGGCCTTCGTCAAGCAGCTTACGGAACATTTCAACGCCGGTACAAGTTGTTTTAGTGGTATCTTTGATACCTACGATTTCAACTTCTTCACCCACTTTAACGATACCGCGCTCTACACGACCGGTTACTACTGTACCACGGCCAGAGATTGAGAATACGTCTTCGATTGGCAGCAGGAATGGCTTGTCGATTGCACGCTCTGGTTGTGGAATGTAGCTGTCCAGATGCTCTGCCAGTTCAACAATTTTCGCTTCCCACTCTGCGTCGCCTTCCAGTGCTTTCAGCGCTGAACCACGAACAACTGGGGTGTCGTCACCTGGGAAATCGTACTGAGACAGAAGCTCACGCACTTCCATTTCTACCAGTTCCAGCAGCTCTTCGTCATCAACCATGTCACACTTGTTCAGGAACACGATGATGTAAGGAACGCCTACTTGACGACCCAGCAGGATGTGCTCACGAGTCTGTGGCATTGGGCCATCAGTTGCAGCAACAACTAGGATCGCGCCGTCCATCTGAGCAGCACCGGTGATCATGTTCTTAACGTAGTCGGCGTGACCTGGGCAGTCAACGTGTGCGTAATGACGGCTTGGAGTGTCATACTCTACGTGAGAAGTGTTGATGGTGATACCACGAGCTTTTTCTTCTGGTGCGTTATCGATTTGATCGAATGCACGAGCTTGGCCACCGTATACTTTTGACAGTACGGTAGTGATTGCTGCAGTCAGAGTAGTTTTACCGTGGTCAACGTGGCCGATAGTACCAACGTTAACGTGCGGTTTAGTACGTTCAAATTTTTCTTTAGACACGGCTATATTCCTTACTATAGTGCTCTCCCCTTGGGAGAGCACGGGACTTAGGTTTAATCCTGGGTTTTAATCCTGTGGATTACTTACCACGGGCTTCAATAACGGCCTGAGCAACGTTGTTAGGCGCATCATCATACTTCAGGAATTCCATAGTGTATGATGCACGACCTTTGGTCAGAGAACGCAGCTGAGTTGCATATCCGAACATTTCAAACAATGGAACTTCAGCATGGATCTTAACGCCAGTTACATCGGATTCCTGACCACGCAGCAAACCGCGACGACGGCTCAAGTCACCGATAACGTCACCGGTGTTCTCTTCCGGAGTTTCTACTTCAACCTTCATGATTGGTTCAAGCAGAACTGGGGTTGCTCTCTTAAAGCCTTCTTTAAAGGCAAGAGACGCAGCCAGTTTAAACGCCAGTTCAGAGGAGTCAACGTCGTGGTAAGAACCGAAGTGCAGACGGATACCCATGTCAACAACCGGATAGCCAGCCAGAGGGCCCACTTTCAGCTGTTCCTGGATGCCTTTATCAACGGCAGGGATGTATTCGCCAGGAATTACACCACCTTTGATGTCGTTGATGAACTCGTAACCTTTAGGGTTAGAGCCCGGCTCCAGTGGGTACATGTCGATCACAACGTGACCGTACTGACCGCGACCACCAGACTGCTTAGCGTGTTTACCTTCAACATCGGTAACTTTCGCACGAATCGCTTCGCGGTAAGCAACCTGAGGTTTACCCACGTTCGCTTCAACGTTGAATTCACGCTTCATACGGTCAACGATGATGTCAAGGTGCAGTTCACCCATACCGGCGATGATGGTCTGGCCAGACTCTTCGTCAGTCCATACGCGGAACGACGGGTCTTCTTTCGCCAGACGGCCCAGAGCCAGACCCATTTTTTCTTGGTCAGCTTTGGTTTTTGGCTCAACTGCGATGGAGATTACCGGCTCAGGGAATTCCATACGCTCCAGAATGATTGGGTGAGCTGGGTCACACAGGGTGTCACCAGTGGTCACGTCTTTCAGACCGATCGCTGCAGCGATATCGCCCGCACGAACTTCTTTGATCTCTTCACGCTTGTTAGCGTGCATCTGTACGATACGGCCAAAACGCTCACGCGCCGACTTCACGGAGTTCAGGATGGTGTCACCGGAGTTAACCACACCAGAGTAAACGCGGAAGAAGGTCAGGTTACCCACGAATGGGTCGGTAGCAATTTTGAACGCCAGTGCAGCGAATGGCTCTTTGTCACTTGCGTGACGCTCTGCCGGAGTATCTTTACCGTCGTCCAGCATGCCGTTGATCGCAGGAACGTCAACCGGGGATGGCAGGTAGTCAACTACCACATCCAGCATCGCCTGAACACCTTTGTTCTTGAACGCAGAACCACAGGTTACCAGGATGATTTCGTTGTTCAGAACGCGCTGACGCAGAGCTTTTTTGATCTCTTCTTCAGTCAGTTCTTCACCACCCAGGTATTTATCCATCAGCTCTTCAGAAGCTTCTGCTGCTGATTCGATCAGGTTCTGGTGCCATTCATCAGCCAGGTCTTGCATGTCAGCTGGGATATCTTCGTATTCGAAGGTAACGCCCTGGTCTGCATCGTTCCAGTTGATGGCTTTCATTTTCACCAGGTCGATAACGCCGGTGAAGCCATCTTCAGCACCAATTGCCAGCTGCAGCGGAACAGGGTTCGCGCCCAGACGGCTTTTGATCTGACCAACAACTTTCAGGAAGTTAGCACCCATACGGTCCATTTTGTTAACGAACGCGATACGAGGTACTTTATATTTGTTAGCCTGACGCCATACAGTCTCAGACTGTGGCTGAACGCCACCTACAGCACAGTAAACCATTACCGCACCGTCCAACACACGCATAGAACGTTCTACTTCGATGGTGAAGTCAACGTGCCCTGGGGTGTCGATGATGTTTACGCGATGCGGTTCATACTGCTTAGCCATACCTGACCAGAATGCAGTAGTCGCTGCGGAGGTGATGGTAATACCACGCTCTTGTTCCTGTTCCATCCAGTCCATGGTGGCTGCGCCGTCATGAACTTCACCGATTTTGTGGTTTACACCGGTATAGAACAGAATACGCTCGGTGGTAGTAGTTTTACCGGCGTCGATGTGAGCACTAATACCGATATTACGGTAGCGCTCGATAGGAGTAGTACGAGCCACGATGTCTTCCTCTATGAACTAGGGCGTTCTTCGTTCGGAAATAAGTAAGTGCAGACCCCAACGGAGTCTGCACTTTTCGGTATTACCAGCGGTAGTGAGCGAACGCCTTGTTGGCTTCGGCCATGCGGTGAACGTCTTCACGTTTCTTAACTGCAGTACCTTTGTTGTCTGCAGCATCAGACAGTTCATTCGCTAGGCGCTGTGCCATGGATTTTTCACCGCGCTTACGAGCGGCATCGACCAGCCAGCGCATACCCAGTGCGTTACGACGCACAGGACGCACTTCAACTGGTACTTGGTAAGTAGAGCCACCAACACGGCGTGCTTTAACTTCCACTGTTGGACGGATGTTGTCCAGTGCAGTTTCGAAAGCAACCAGGTGATCTTTACCAGAACGCTGGGCCAGGATTTCCAGCGCTGTGTATACGATTGCTTCAGCAGTAGACTTCTTACCGTCTACCATCACAACGTTGATGAATTTAGCCAACAGCTCAGATCCGAACTTTGGGTCCGGCAGAATTTTACGTTGACCAATCACGCGACGACGTGGCATAGGAATTCTCCGTTTAAAACTTCAGGTTATCCAAAACTCAAAGAGTTTTTGATTTGTATATGGGTGTTTGGCCTTACTTAACGGAGAACCATTAAGACTTAGGACGTTTTACACCGTACTTGGAACGAGATTGCTTACGGTCTTTAACGCCAGCACAGTCGAGTGCGCCGCGAACGGTGTGGTAACGCACACCTGGCAAGTCTTTAACACGACCGCCACGGATCAACACAACGGAGTGCTCTTGCAGGTTGTGACCTTCACCGCCGATGTAGGAGGTAACTTCAAAACCGTTAGTTAAACGTACACGACAAACTTTACGCAGAGCGGAGTTTGGCTTCTTTGGAGTGGTAGTATATACACGAGTACATACGCCACGCTTTTGCGGACAAGCTTGCAGCGCTGGAACGTTGCTCTTCTCAACGTTCTGGGTACGCGGTTTGCGTACCAGCTGGTTAATAGTTGCCATTAAATATAGCTCCTGGTTTTACTTCGTAAACACGTGAAAAATCCTCCCCAGAGTATGGGGACGCAGCATTCTAGGATCGTGCCTTGAGGGTGTCAAGAAATATACAACATATGCACTCAAGGCAATGTATTAGTATACTGCAGTTTTTGATGATCGTCATCCCTGAGCTTGGCTCGAGTGTAGGCGTTAACAGCAATTAACGCACGATTTGCTAATTAACATACATCGTTTTGTTGATGGTATGTTGAGGCGATTGTTGTTCGTTTGTGTGCGGCTTCTTTCACATGCTCTTCTCTAATGCCAGTATGTGCTGTTTATAGTGATGGTGCATTTTCCTACACTTGCTCTGCTTGAATGCTCTTTGGCGTTATGATCGGCGCTGTATTTACATGAGAATACGGTTAAAAAGCATATTGTGTTGGATGCTGTTCAGTGAGTTGAACCCATGCTTCATAGCTGATCAGCTCGATCATTGCGTGTAAACGTGCGGCAATGCCTCTTGCCAGACAATCACTCTGCAATGCATAAATTTTGACACCACTTTGTAGAAGTTGTTCCGCACTTTCCGTTCCGGCTAAACCGGTAATAACACCATCCGCCCAAAGTAAAATGGCATCATTTTCCAATACCAGTTCTTGCAGCAGTGGGAGAATATTTTGCTGATAGGGCGAATGGGAAACTGTGTAAAGCATGCGAGTACCTTGAGGATAACCGAAAGAGTGTAGGCTAATCAGGGGTAAATATAGACTAAGCTATGATCATTTGGGGTAATGTCCAGCTCTATATCATTAAGAACAAGATGCAGAGCGATAACGGTACAACCAAAGGGTATGCGGGATAAAACTTCCCAAAATCAAAATAAGGCTGACATGGCTATAATGCTAGAAGGTCAGTACGGTGTCGTATTCTGTCAGTTTTTGTTGTAATTGAGGATAGCTCAGTGGCTCTGCATCCAATATTAAGGGTTGTTGTTGTGTAATGCCCCGCTGTTGCAGGCTTTCAGTGTTAACGTAGATATTTTCAATGTCATACAACGGCAGCAGTTTAAAGGTGGCGATATAGTTGCGTGCTAAGATGACTTCAGGTTGTTGTTCGGCCAGCAGTTGTAAGACACCATCACCGATAAAGAACACGCCCAGATTATCACTGTAGGCTGAGGTGGCCAGTAAGGCATCTAATCCTTCACGGCCAGCGGCATTGCCATGGGGTGGCTGGGTAAAGATAAAAGCGATGCGTTTGATACTCATAAACTCGGCTCGGGGTGGGTTGTCAAATGGGTAAGATGTACGGTTAAAACTGTACGATACGATCATAGGTGAGGGCCGCTTGTGCAAGTTCACCTAGCCCTGATAGGGTAAACGCCGGATGCAGGTTGCAGCTTACCAGTTGTTCTTGTTTAGCTTGCTCTGCATCGACGATGCCACGGCGCAGGGCCGCGGCAACACAGACGTTTAGCGGGATCTGATGTTGAGCCGACAGTTGGGCCCAAGCCGTAACAAGGTGGTGTTCATCACTGGCCGGTGCGGTTAATGCGTTGGCATTGGTGACACCTTCCCGATAAAAGAAGATTTGGCTTAAGGTATGGCCGCGCGCCAACACAGCTTGAGCAAATTGATAGGCGCTGCTGGCGGTTTGTGTGCCGTATGCAGGCCCCGTGACTAGCAATGCATAGGTGAGTATGCTGCAGTTTGGCTGCAAAGGCGTATTTACTGATTCACTCATGATTATTCGCTTCCCGCCAGAATATCATCGTTTTTAAACTGCCTGATATAAAGGTAGACGGTATGTTTGGAGATGTTCAGTCTGTCGGCAACCTGATTGATGGCATCTTTGATATCGAAGATGCCTTTTTCATAGAGTGCGAGCACAATTTGCCGGTTTTTAGCGTTGTTAGATACGCCACGGTCGGCATTGACTTCTTCTATGGTGTATTCGAGTGTTTGTGCGACTAATTCATCGACTGAGCTGGCGAAATTGACATTTGAAGGCGATTCACGTGCCTCTTCGGGCATGAAGGCTTTGAGTACTTGCGAGAACGGGGCATCAAGGTTGATGTTGATGCACAGCAGGCCGATGACACGGTTATCTCGATTGCGAATGGCGATGGTGATCGATTTCATCAGCGCGCCGCCGCCTTTGGCGCGGGTGAAGTATGCGCGTGAAACGCTGGCATCTTCCATATCGTGCAGCATGCGCAGTGCAAGATCGGTAATCGGTGAGCCAATAGTTCGGCCGGTAATATCACCATTAGCGATACGAACAGCGGAATGATTCAGATCTTCAAGCGAATGCAGCACTATTTCACAATGGGTGCCAATTAAGGCAGCAAGGCCATCTACTACGGCTTCATAAGAGCGCAATATGTCATGATCTAGTGTGGTAAACGGGCGGTGATCCAATAAATCGTGCTCCGTGGGCAGTTCGTTACAAAGAAGCTCATTCGACATTTCCATCTCGCATGCATGGATGTTAGCGGTTATTTTGCCAAGATTGTAACAGAAAGTGATAACTGAAAGGTCGGTAGGTGGCAGAAAATAAAAGCCGACTTAACGTCGGCTTTTTAAGGTTCTTATTTGGTGGCCGGAGCCGGTGCTGCTGCTGGTTGTTCAATTTTAACCAGTTCAACTTCAAACACGAGTGTTGAGTTAGGTGGAATGCCTGGTGCGCCTTGCTCACCATATGCCAGTGCCGGTGGAATAACCAGTTTGATTTTTCCGCCCGCTTTCACTTGTTGCAGGCCTTCTGTCCAACCTGGGATCACGCGGTTCAGCGGGAATGTTGCCGGCTCTTTACGGTCGTAAGAGCTGTCAAACTTGGTGCCGTTGATCAGCGTACCGACATAGTGAACAACAACGGTATCGGTCGCTTTCGGTACTGGGCCAGTACCCTCTTTTTGCACGAGGTATAGCAGGCCATCTTTCAGGCTTTTCACGCCTTTTTCTTTAGCGAAGGCATCACGGAATGCTTTGCCAGCAGCTTCGTTTGCTGTCGCTTCTTTAGCTAATTTTTCTTGTGCCATTTTACCGATACGAGCATCAAGCGCTTGCAGGGTTTGCTGGATTTGGGTGTCATCGAGTTTTGACTTACCAGCAAAGGCGTCTTGAATACCTGTCATCACCTCTTCACGGCTCAGATTCAGGCCCATCTCTTTTTGTGCATCAAGATTAGCGCTGATGTAACGGGCCATTGATGCACCAATGGCATAAGCTGCCTGCTGATTTTCATTTGCAAATGCAGATGATTTTGGTGCGACAACTTCGGTTTTTGCTTTCGCTTGTTCAGCAGCCATGATAGCGCCACTGCCTAAAGATAACGCAAGAGTAATAGCTAAAAACGATGCTTTAAATGCTGGTTTCATTCTTCCTCCATGGTGCGGGTTATCTCCCGCTATAGACCTACGCGCATAAGTTATTGTGAATGGCGTAGTGCCAATATACTCGTGTTCATTTTGACTGCACAGTGACTGAATAATGAAACAGAGAGAATTCAGTACAACAACGTCTTCAATACCATAACGTTACAGTAACTATTATAGAGAGTTATTTTGCAAAGAGGCTACACATTAATAGTGAGGCTTCTTTATATAAACGACTTGTATAAATAACGGCTATTTTCATTACTTGCTGTCTAGTTTATCACGGCTACATTTAACCTTACGCAATTTGACCATGCGGAAATCAGATAATTCCGTGTAAATCAGGTTTAATCTGCAGATCGTATTTGGTGGATTATCCGTTAAGCTAGTGCAGGTAAGCTATACAGCGCTCATAATACGGGTAAACAAGGCTGTAATGGCAGTGGTAATAACTGAAATTAACTGATGAGGAGCTGGCAATGAGTGAGCTGTCTGTTGTATTGGCCAGATTAGAGACATTAGAGAGTCGTCAGGCTTTTCAGGAAGTGAGCATTGAGGAGCTCAATAAGGTGATTGTGCAGCAGCAAATTGAGATTGAGAAGTTGCGTACTCAGGTTCGTTTTGCTGTGACTAAATTACGTGAAGTTGAAGCATCGCCGGTTGCGGCTCAGTCAGAAGAGACGCCTCCTCCGCACTATTAACAAGATGATCTTTTTGTATCTTCTGCATATGTTTTAAGCTATATGCAGGTTAAAACAAAAGGGCGAAATCGCCCTTTTGTTTTTGTTGCGCTTTCCTGTCATGACACATAATGCGCCCGAAAGGATTAGTGCTTGCAGCCGCCGTGACCACCGCAACCACCGTGGCCGTGCTCGTGCGCATGGTCATGATCGTGATCATGGCCTTGACCGCCGCAGCAACCGCCTTCGCTATCACCGTGACCGTGGCCACCGCAGCAACCACCCTCTTCACCGTGAGCGTGCTCACCGTGAACATGGCCGTGCTCAAGCTCTTCCGCGGTTGCTTCACGTACGGCAACAACTTCAACAGCAAAGTGCAGTGCTTGGCCTGCCAGCATATGGTTACCATCAACAACAACATGGTCGCCGTCAACTTCGGTGATCTCAACTGGTACTGGGCCTTGATCGGTATCTGCCAGAAAACGCATGCCGACTTCAATTTCGTCTACGCCTAAGAACACATCTTTTGGTACGCGCTGTACCAGATTGTCGTCGTAGTCACCGTAGGCTTCAGCAGAAGGGATGTTGATTTCAAAGCTTTCGCCTGCTTCACGGCCTTCCAGTGCATTTTCCAGACCAGTGATCAGGTTGTTGTTACCATGCAGGTAATCAAGTGGTGCGGTAACTGGTGATTCATCAACCAGCACACCATCTTCTGTACGCACTTGGTAGGCTAGGCTTACTACCGCGTTTTTAGTGATTTTCATGGCAACTCCTGCCGTTGGTAGAAAATAAGATTTTAAAATTGCGCGCTGATTGTAGCGGAAATCAGCGCAAGGCGGAAATTTGTGATGCACTAATCGGGGCGAAATACCCCAATTACCTGCTCGTTTGGCCGTTTTTCTTTTTCGATATGTTGCTGTGCCTGTGTTTGACGGTGACCACACTGCACGCATTCGACCACTTCAACCTGATCTTGCAGGTAAAGTGCGAGGGTATCGATAGCGTGGCACTGCGGACATTCGGCTGCAGCAATGAAGCGGCGGCGCTTACTCATCGTCGGTATCCCATCCCTGATAACGTAGGCTCTCATTTTGCATCTCGCGCTCGAAAATATCATCCAGTTCACGCCGGGCTTCTTTCACCCGTGAGATCTCGGTAACATCGGCCTGATGTTCTGGCATCAGTTCGCGCAGCATGTGCATATCGAGCCGTTTAAAATGCTGTTGGGCACGAAAAGCACGGTGCGGGTGCATACCGGTGCTGACCAGCGCTTTTTTCCCCAATTCCAGTGCGCTTGAGAAAGTTTCACGGCTGAACAGGGTGACGCCAGCACTGAGTAGCGCATGCGCTTCAACCCGGCCACGGGCGCGGGCTAAAATTTGCAGTTGCGGGAAGTGCTGCTGGCAAAGGTGCACGATCTGCATGTTCTCTTCGGCATTGTCAGAGGCGATGACTATCGATTCGGCTTTTTCCGCACCGGCCGCGCGCAGCAGTTCAAGCTGGGTGGCATCACCGTAATAGACTTTGTAGCCATAACGGCGCAAGAACGAGACTTGGTTTGGATCGCGTTCGAGTACGGTAACCCGCACTTTATTAGCGTACAGTAAACGCCCGACGATTTGACCAAAACGCCCGAAACCGACGATGATAACTTGTGGTTCATCATCCTCAACGTGCTGTTGCTCTTCGCTTTGCAATTGGCTGTTGAGTTGTACGCTGATCCAGCGGTCGATCAGTTTCATCAATAGCGGTGTAGTCATCATCGATAAGCTGACGCTAACCAGTAGCAACGCCAGCTGATTTTGATTGATCACCTGACTGGCGGCGGCGGCAGAGAACAGAACGAAGGCAAACTCACCGCCCTGACTAAGTACGACTGAGAGCTGCAAACGGCTGGTTCGGCGCAGTTTAAACAGGTAGCTGACAAAAAACAGTACACCCGCTTTGATGCTGACCAGTGCGGTGACAATCAGAGCAACCCACAGTGGGTCTGTCAGCAAAATCCCCAGATTGACGGCCATGCCGACCGAGATGAAGAACAAGCCAAGCAGTAGCCCCTTGAACGGTTCAATGGCAATTTCCAGCTCATGCCGGTATTCACTTTCTGCCAGTAATACGCCCGCAATGAATGTGCCGAGCGCCATCGAGAGGCCGATAGCCTGCATGAGGAACGCGGTGCCGAGCACGACCAGTAAGGCGGCGGCGGTGAATACTTCGCGCACGCCGGTGTTGGCAATCAGGCGAAACAGTGGGCGGAGTAAAAATTTACCACCGAGCAGCAGTAAGGCAACACCGCCCACGCGAATGGCAATCACTGACCAATCGGTGGTCTCGGCCGCACCGGCGGTAAGCAACGGGATCAGAGCCAGTACGGGAACGACGGCCATATCCTGAAACAGCAAAATCGCAAAACCGGACTGCCCGCCGTCGTTACGAGTCATGCCGTATTCTCGCATCAGCTGTAAGCCCATGGCGGTCGAGGACATTGCCAGCCCCAAGCCGCTGATCAGCGCACTTTGCCAGTTAAACCCAAGTTTGAGCAGCAGCAACATCAGCAAACCAGCGGTCAGCATCACTTGCAGTGAACCCAGCCCGAAAATAGGTCGCCGCATCTGCCAGAGTTTTCCGGGGTTCAATTCTAGACCGATAATAAACAGCAGCAACACGACGCCCAGTTCGGAAAAATGCAGCACGGCATCGACATCACTGATCAGTTTTAGCCCCCACGGGCCAATCGCCATACCGGCCAACAGGTAGCCCAGTACCGCACCGATTCCGGCTTTGCGCGCCAGTGGTACCGCGATCACGGCGGCTGACAGGAACAAAATCACATCATGCATAGTATTGGCTTCAGACATTACGTGACCTCGTATTCGGCTGTGCCGCAGGAGCGGTATGATCAGCGGTTCGCTGTGTGCGTGCGTGATGTTCGATATCTGGCCGTTCCGGTTGTAGCTCTGGTGGGCTGGCCAGCCAGCGGTGATACAACTCAACCTGCGCCTGTAAAATATGCGGTTGCAGGTGGCGTGCCCAGTAGATAATTTTCGGTGCTATCCACTGCATGCGGCAGAGAGCGGCGGTCAGTTCAAACGGGCGTAAAATCTCTTCGATAGCATAGCGATTATATCCGGTACGGCAGTAAGCACGCTCAGGCCCGCCAACGGTGATCACTGAACACCAGTGTTTTCCAATCAGCGCATCGCCTTCCTTACCATGTGCAAAGCCTTTGATCAGCACGCGATCAATCCACTCTTTGAGCAGCGCCGGACAGCTATACATATAGAGCGGGTGCTGAAAGACGATCAGCTCGTATTCCCTCAATAACGCTTGCTCTTGCTTCACATCGATAAAGAAATCAGGGTATTTTGCATATAAATCATGCACGGTGACATTACCAAGCGCACCAATTTGTGTAAGCAATGCCTGATTAGCAACCGACTCTTGTGGTTCAGGGTGTGCCACAATCAATAAAACTTTTGGGGGAGCTGGGGGGATTATCCGCTCTGCCATCTATTACTCCTGCGTAAAATCAGCGGAAGGTCGTCAGTGACCTGAATTTCCGTTACCATGCAGCGCATATTTTTAGCGGGTTTTTCGGCCCGTTTTGTGTTCAAAGGCAGCCTGCAATGATTGTATTTTCCAATATTCAGTTAATCCGCGGCAATCAGATGTTGCTGGATAACGCCAGCGCCACCATCAACCCAGGGCAAAAAGTGGGCCTTGTCGGGAAAAATGGGTGCGGTAAGTCAACGCTGATCGCCCTGATTAAAGGCGAGCTCAGTACAGATGCTGGTGCAATTTCCGTACCACACCACTGGGCGATGGCTTGGGTTAACCAAGAGACCCCCGCACTTGATATGCCTGCTATTGAGTATGTCATAGATGGCGATCGTGAGTATCGTCAACTTGAACAATCACTGGAAATGGCCAATCAAGCGAACGACGGCAATAAAATTGCCGAGCTGCATGGCAAGCTTGATGCTATTGGGGCGTGGTCAATCCGTGCCCGTGCCGCCAGTTTACTGTACGGGCTGGGCTTTTCGGCAGAACAAACTACGCTGGCGGTAAAAAGTTTTTCCGGTGGTTGGCGGATGCGGCTAAATCTGGCACAAGCTTTGCTGTGCCGCTCTGATTTACTGCTACTGGATGAACCGACCAACCACTTGGATTTGGACGCGGTGATCTGGCTGGAGAAGTGGCTCAACAGTTACCGCGGTACACTGGTGCTTATTTCGCATGACCGCGATTTTCTTGATCCGATTGTGGATAAAATTCTGCATATCGAACAACAACGGATTGACGAGTACACCGGTAATTACAGCTCATTTGAAGTGCAGCGGGTGACCAAGCTTTCACAGCAGCAATCAATGTATGAGAGCCAGCAGACTCGTGTGGCACATCTACAATCTTTTATTGACCGGTTTAAAGCAAAAGCATCCAAAGCCAAGCAGGCACAAAGCCGGGTGAAAGCGCTTGAGCGTATGGAGCTGATAGCACCGGCGCACGTTGATAACCCGTTCCGTTTCAGCTTTCGTGAACCGGAAAGTTTGCCAAATCCGCTGCTGAGTATGGAAAAAGTCAGTGCCGGTTACGGCGATAAAACCATTTTAGGTTCGATTAAGCTGAATTTAGTGCCCGGTTCACGCATTGGTTTGCTCGGGCGCAACGGGGCGGGTAAATCTACGCTGATTAAGCTGCTAGCTGGTGAGATGCAGCCGCTGCATGGCGTGATCGAGTTATCACGCGGGATTAAACTTGGTTATTTTGCCCAGCATCAGCTGGAAACACTGCATCCGGAAGAGAGCGCATTAGTGCATCTTGCCCGCCTTGCACCGCGCGAAACCGAACAGCAATTACGTGATTATCTGGGCGGATTTGGTTTTCGCGGGGATAAAGTGACCGATCCGGTCGCGCCGTTCTCGGGCGGTGAAAAAGCCCGTTTGGTACTGGCGTTGGTGGTCTGGCAGCGCCCGAATCTGTTACTGCTCGATGAACCGACCAACCACCTTGATTTGGATATGCGCCAAGCGCTGACCGAAGCGCTGATCGACTTTGAAGGTGCAATGGTGGTGGTTTCCCACGATCGGCACTTGT
Source organism: Plesiomonas sp. ISS29 (assembly GCF_056522795.1). Taxonomy (NCBI): domain Bacteria; kingdom Pseudomonadati; phylum Pseudomonadota; class Gammaproteobacteria; order Enterobacterales; family Enterobacteriaceae; genus Plesiomonas; species Plesiomonas sp. ISS29. The sequence goes on along the minus strand of NZ_JAWRZQ010000001.1, from coordinate 854,356 downwards.
TGCGCTCAACCACCGATGATCTGTATCTGGTGCACGATGGTAAAGTCGAGCTGTTCCGCGGTGATCTGGATGATTATCAACGCTGGTTAAGTGATCAGCAGCGCCGTGAGCAGCAGGAAGCTCAAAACGGCAATAGCGGTGGTGAAGATTCGCCAGAAAAAGAGTCGACCAATAGCGCACAAGCCCGTAAAGATCAAAAACGGCGCGATGCCGAGTTCCGCCAACAAACTCAGCCGCTACGTAAAAAAATCACTCAACTGGAAACGCAGCTAGAAAAACTGACCGACGCGCTAAGCAGCATTGAAACACAGCTAAGTGATTCGGCGCTATACGATGCCAACCAGAAAGCCAAGCTTAGTGAGCTGTTGGCAGCTCAGATCAAAACCAAGTCTGAGCTCGGTGATGTTGAAATGGGCTGGATGGATGCACAAGAAGAGCTCGAAGTGCTGACACAAGCCTTAAATAATGCCTCAAGCTTAGAATAACAAGTAATGTTGATGTGTACTCCTGATGTACATCAGTGCTGTGCACATTAACTGACTCTTATCCATTACGGCACAACGCCCTATTGTGCCGTAGTTGGCCCATGTAGTTGACCAACTCAAGTCGCTAGCCAATTAAGTAGCTAGCCACTTTAAAAGGCAAAACACACTTATGATTATCCCTTGGCAGCAAATTAACCCCGAAACACTGAATAATCTGATTGAAGCATTTATTTTGCGCGAAGGCACCGATTACGGCGCAGAAGAGTGCTCTTTGGCCGAAAAAACCGCCCAGATTCAGCGCCAGCTTGAGAGCGGTATTATCGTTCTGGTGTGGTCTGAGTTGCATGAGAGCCTGAATATTATGCTCAAGCGCGATTTCAACGGCGATGCTGAGTAAGCCAAAACTGCAGAATAACGGTTGACCGATGGGCGAACCTGCGCTTCACTCATCGATATTTCAGACACCCAGCAAGGAGTGCCCATGTCTGTGTCTCACCCAATTATTGCCGTGACCGGTTCAAGCGGTGCGGGAACCTCTACCACCAGCTTAGTCTTCCGCCAAATGTTTAAAAAAATGCGACTAAATGCCGCATTTGTTGAGGGCGACAGCTTCCACCGTTACACCCGCCCAGAAATGGATACTGCAATTCGGCGCGCTCGCGAGCAAGGGCGGCATATCAGTTATTTTGGCCCTGAAGCGAATGATTTCCCGCTGCTAGAAAACTGCTTTTCACGTTATGCCGAGCATGGCGATGGTGAGTTTCGTAAATACCTGCACACCTTTGATGAAGCCGTGCCCTACAACCAACTGCCCGGTACGTTTACCGACTGGCAAGCCCTGCCTGCTAATACTGACTTGCTGTTTTATGAGGGGCTGCACGGTGGTGTGGTGACAGAGCACAACAATGTAGCACAGCATGTTGACCTGCTGATTGGCATGGTACCCATTGTCAATTTAGAGTGGATTCAAAAACTGGTGCGCGATACCAACCAGCGCGGCCATTCACGCGAGGCGGTGATGCACTCGATTGTGCGCTCAATGGATGACTATATTAATTTTATCACCCCGCAATTTTCGCGTACCCACATTAACTTTCAGCGCGTGCCTACCGTTGATACCTCAAACCCATTTTCCGCCACCAGCATTCCGAGTATGGATGAGAGCTTTGTGGTGATCCATTTTCGGGGCGCTGTGCAGATTGATTTCCCCTATTTACTGACTATGATCCAAGGCTCGTTTATCTCGCGCATGAATACTCTGGTGGTGCCCGGCGGAAAAATGGAGCTGGCGATGGATTTAATTTTGACTCCTGCCGTGGAAACCCTGCTGCAAAAACGCAGCGCGCCAGATAAGCTAACGTGATATGAGCACACATTTGCAGGCAATTATTCAGCAATTTCATACTATAGATGCAAGATTCAGCGCCTTTATTATGAAATAGACACAAAAAACGTGCGGTGCGCCACAGGCTGGGGCAAAATCAAAGCATCATTAAATAAGCAAGCTAGAATGCTAACGCGTTAGAGTTAGCCTTGCAGCAGAGCCCTTGCCTTATTATGCTCAGATAACAACCCTTGAAGGGCTCAAAAATGAAGCTGCACACATGTTGGGCTGCGTTACACAGGGAATTTTGCTAGTCCTGTCGTATCAAGCGACTATGTAGAGGAAAAAGAAATGGTTCTTGGTAAACCGCAAACAGATCCTACCCTTGAGTGGTTCTTGTCTCATTGTCATATTCATAAATACCCTTCCAAGAGCACGCTGATCCATGCAGGCGAAAAAGCAGAGACGCTGTACTACATTGTAAAAGGCTCCGTTGCTGTTTTGATTAAAGATGAAGAAGGTAAAGAGATGATCCTCTCTTACCTAAACCAAGGTGACTTCATCGGTGAATTGGGTCTTTTTGAAGAAGATCAAGAGCGTACTGCATGGGTTCGTGCAAAAGCAGCCTGTGAAGTGGCTGAGATTTCATATAAAAAATTCCGCCAGTTGATTCAGGTTAACCCTGATATCCTGATGCGTTTATCGGCTCAAATGGCCTCTCGTCTACAAACTACCTCACAAAAAGTGGGCAACTTGGCCTTCTTAGATGTTACTGGTCGTATTGCGCAGACATTGCTGAATCTGGCAAAACAGCCTGATGCGATGACTCACCCTGATGGTATGCAAATTAAAATTACCCGTCAGGAAATTGGTCAGATTGTCGGTTGTTCACGTGAAACCGTTGGCCGTATTCTGAAAATGCTTGAAGATCAGAACCTGATCTCTGCACACGGTAAAACCATTGTGGTCTACGGCACCCGTTAATTACTGGTTACGTTTCCCCCCACAGTTTTAAGGCGCTTTTTAGCGCCTTTTGTGTTTTGATCTTTGGCTACCGACCTGCATAACCGCTATGCCGAGAAGTATTCATGAGATCACTAAAACGCCTGTTGCTACACCCTGAATTTAATTTTGGCCTGCGCCAGACACTGATTGTTGCCATTCCGGTATTAATCGCCTTAGCGTTTAATCATATGGAGCTGGGGCTATTACTGTTTATGGCAGTACCCTGCTGCACAGTAGCAGGCCTTGATGCGCCGCAACAAAACTACCTACAACGCGTACTGCGCATTGCACTGACCTTTTCAGGTGCCAGCTTGTGTGTCGGGATACTCACCACTCTGCATGTTCCTGAGCCGCTAATCTTACTACTGCTGGCACTGCTGTTCGGTGTGGTGCGTGAAATTAGCAGCCAAAATACCCGTTTAATGCCAGCTTGCTTAGCTGCCGGGATCTTAACCCTTGCGCTGCTGAAGGTATTCCCGTTCTGGAGTGCCGCTTGTGTATTTTTTATCGGCGTACTCTGGTTTGGGCTGTTCACCTTTTGCTGGATCCACCTGTGGAAGTTTGTTCCGCTACGCGACAGCCTGCACAAAACCTTCAATGCGCTGGCTGACTACCTTGATACCAAATACCAGATTTTAGTCAGCGCCGATAACCCGGAACAGGCCAGCCTACACCTGCTCAGTAAGCAACAAACCCTGATGGAGCTTCTGTCACAAAGCAGCCAGATGTTGCAGCAGCTCGATGCCCAAAACTGGCGCGGCGGGCAACAAATGCTGCAACTGTTCCAGACCGCGCTTGATCTGCAAGAGCACATCACCAGCAGCTTAAACCAGCCGGCACGGGTACAAGAGGAGATCCGCACCTATCAGGCCGATGCGGTGATTCTGGGGAATGTGGCGCTGATGGTGCAACGCTTGCGCCAAATCGCCGATGCCATTTTGTATAGCGAAACTATTCCACCTTTTACCATGCAGGCCACGCTTGATGAGCTGACCACGCTGCAAAAAGCCTCGCCAGACAGCGAGGTACTGACATTCTGCCACTACCATTTCAGCCGGATCGCGCAACTCCTCAATGCGCTGTGCCCGCTGTATCAGCGCGAACTGTGTCCGAGTATTCCCAGCCCGCCGCTGTTTACCGCACTTCGCAACTATCTGAACTGGCAATCCGCCTCATTGCGAATGGCGGCTCGCAGCGGGCTAACGCTGGCGATTGGCGCGGAAATCGGTGCGCTACTCTCACTGCCGCGCGCTTACTGGGTACTGCTGACCATTGTGCTGGTAATGCAAAGCGGTTATAACGCCACTAAAGTGCGTATTCAGCATCGGGCATACGGCACATTACTGGGGCTGATGATCGGCACGGGAGTTTTAATGCTCAACCTTCCGGTAGCCTGGCTGCTTGCGTTTATGTTTTTTGGTACGCTGATTGGCTTTTCGCTAGTACACAATCACTATGGCTGGGCGGTGGTATTACTGACCGTAATGGTGGTTTGCCTGCTACAACTGCTGACCCATGACAGCGCAGCATTCTTGGTTGCCCGGCTAGAAGATACCTTACTGGGGTGTGTGCTGGCCTTTCTTAGCACCATGCTGCTGTGGCCGCAATGGCAGAGTACCCGCTTACTTGGCTATGCCGATACACTGCTTGGCACTGTCTGGCAGCATGTAAACCGCTTAATTCATATGCTCGAACGGCAGGCAGTGAACTCGGGTGAACTCAGTCTTTCCCGTATCACCATGAATCAGGCGCAAATGGATATGAACAACGCCTATACGCAGGCACTGCAAGAGCCTGGATATAACAGTTTGTATCTGAAGGAGATCTTACTGTGGCAATCACACAGCCAGCAGGTTGTTGAGCATATCAACAGCATGACTGTCGAGATCCGTGAGGGAGCGAACTTACCGGAAGAGGCGCTGCAACAGTATCGTGCAGCCATTGAGTTTGCCATTCAGGCATGCCAGCAACAACTCACTCACCGTACACCGATTACCAACAGCAGTTTGCTAGCCCTTCCAATGCCGCCACTGCCAGAAGAGCGCAGCGCACTTGATCACCACTTCTATCGGATCATCTCTCATCTCAATGAGATGTATGCGCTGTCGGGGTTAGCCGTCACCTCTCGAGGGCTATAACACACAATATGGCTCAACACACATAGCCCCAAGCAGTGGGGCTATTTTTTCTACGCTCCCGACCCACGAAAATTCGTACTACTAAAAATTTTATCCGCCGATGACTCAACAAACCCCTGAAACAGCACACCATCGGCTTGCCGATAGCGCAGTGCGAATTCATAAAAGCAACCGGGAATAGTTGCACGCTGATCACTAAACGCCACCTCCACAGGGTCGGCCAGCGTTGCCGATTGCTCAAGATACACATCCGCCGAGCCTTTAATCTCACCCCCTATGCTATTGAGCACTATCCCGCTGTTTTTTATCTGCTGATTTAAGGCCGCAAGGCTGTGAAACGCCGTTAATTGATTAACCGACACCGTAAAGTGATTAGCACGAAAACCCAACGCGGCCAGCCATCCCGCATACTCACTTTCCGCCCGCAAACTCTGGTACTCACCCCAAGATAACCCCCAGATACGCCCCGCATATAAAGCCGCCGCACTGTCGAACATCCCCGCTGGCAACTCATCAATCAAACGGTCAATTAAACGCACTGCTGCGGCAGACAACCCATCTACCCGTAACTCTGACATGAAAATCTTCGGTATCCGCGGATCAACATGCTCAAGGTGCACCGCATCAAGCTGTTTTTGCGTGAACTGGTACTGCCCCGCTACCCGATAGCCCCACTGCTCTAGCAGCGGAATTTGTACTCCCAGCCCCACGCTCGGGCGGTTAAACGTCCGCAGTGCAATATGATCATTAACAATCGCCTCATCTCCGCCCAGCAGCGTGTGGATCTGGCGAGCGCTCGGCGTATGCTGCACATAATCTTGCCATAACCTAGCAAACCACTGTGTTAACGGGTCATCAGTATGCCGCGTATTTTCGCTCTGTTTATTACCACCACTTTGATTATCAACACCGCTATTTTCAAAGCCCTTATTCTGGGATAGAGCTAGATCTGGCGGAAACTGAGACTTATGCGAACAGGCCGCACTTTTCGCGGCATCAGGGTCAGGCAATACCTGAGAAAAATGAGAATCTGTTGGCATACTCGGTTCCCCTTACGCAATAACGGCAAAACGCAATAACAGCGCATAACGCTATAAATGCAGACCTGGGCTGAGCTGGGTAGGCAGCGTCACCCGCGGTTGCTCGATCGAGGCCACCGGATAAGCACAATAATCGGCGGCATAAAATGCCGAAGGGTGATGGTTGCCCGATGCGCCACATCCGCCAAACGGCGCGGCACTCGACGCGCCAGTTAACGGCCGATTCCAGTTCACAATACCGGCGCGGATTTGGCAGTAAAACTGCTGATACAAATCGGCGTCATCACTGAGTAATCCGGCTGAAAGCCCGTAGCGGGTTTGATTTGCCAACATCAGCGCATGGCTAAAATCACGGTAACGCTGCACCTGCAACAAAGGGCCAAAATACTCTTCATCTGGTAATGCTGGTATATCAGACACATCGATAATAGCCGGATGCAAAAATGCCGATCCCAACGCAGAGCGGCGCAGTGGCAGTAAAGAGCGTGCGCCCAGCGCAAGCAACTGCTGTTCGGTTCGGCATAACTGCTCGGCAACCTCGGCACTGATCATGCTGCCGATAAAGGGTTGCGGATCAGATTGCGGCATTCCCACCTCTAATTGCTCGCTGACCCGCAGTAATATCGCAAGCAGCTGATCGCCCTCAGCGCCCTCTGGCAACAGTAACCGGCGGGCGCTGGTACAGCGCTGTCCAGCCGATAAAAATGCCGAATGCACAATATCGTGTACCGCAGCCCGCATATCACTAACGCTTTGTACAATCAGCGGGTTATTGCCGCCCATCTCCAGCGCCACAATCCGCTGCGGAAATGCCAGTGACTCGCGCGCCAATTGCAATCCGGTAGCCGAACTGCCGGTAAACAACAGGCCATCGAGTTCGGGGGAAGCCGCCAGCGCTTTGCCGACATCACGCCCACCCTGCACCAGATTCAGTACACCGGCCGGAAGACCGCTTTGCTGCCAGAGTACCGCCACATGTGCGGCCACCAGCGGTGTCTGCTCCGAGGGTTTAAATACCACCGTATTTCCGGCCAGCAGCGCCGGAATAATGTGCCCGTTAGGCAGGTGGCCGGGAAAATTATAGGGGCCAAATACCGCCATCACCCCATGTGCCCGATGGCGCACCACCGCCCGCCCCTGCGGGAGTGCCGACTCGTGCTCGCCGCTACGCTCAAGATACGCGCGGATTGCAATCTCAGTTTTTCCCTGCATCGCCGTGACTTCTGTCCGGCTTTCCCACAGTGGTTTACCGGTCTCCTGCGTGATGGTCAGAGCAAGCGCCTCCTGATGTTGGCGCAATAGCTCGGTAAAACGCATCAACACCGTGATCCTCTGTTGCAGTGTCAGCGCCATCCATGCTGGCAATGCCTGACGCGCCGCCAACAGTGCCACCTCAATTTGGGCGGCACTGGCCGACTTACCCTGCCAGATAATTTGTGCCGTGGCCGGATTGAGGCTCTGCAAGGGTTCGCCTTCTCCGGCCAACCAGTGGCCGTTAATCCACAATAAGGGCAATTGTGCCCTTTTCGCATAATCGGGGCCTGATACGCTGAATGCAGATACGCTAAACAATGCAGAAACGGGCATGATGCCTCCTTAATGGTGCCGCCAAGCCTAAAGCCTAAAAGCTACAGCGGCAGAATGCGGATACGGTCGCCATCGCTGATCTCAAGTGCATGCGCAACGCTGGCGTTGATATGGGCTTCGTGCAGCTCTTCATCCACCGACACCATCCCCAAACAGGCTCGAAAATGGCCAAAACGGGTTGAGGTAATCAGGTGCAAACTGCCGTGCGTGCTGTCTTCGATAATGCTCGATTTCATCCGGCGGCTCTGGCGCACCGCGCGGATCTCATTTTTTGCGCACTCAACGGTCGGGCCGGCGTCAAAAATATCCACATAATTACGGTGGTGAAACCCCTCTTCGAGCAGCAATTGCAGTGCCGGTCGGGTCTGGGTATGCACCTGCCCGATCACTGCCTGCGCCTCTGCGCTCAATAAGTTGATGTAGATAGGGTGGCGCGGCATCAGTTCGGCAATAAAGCGTTTATTGCCGGTGCCAGTAAGACGGTCTGCAGTTGAAAAATCGATATCAAAAAAATGGGTTCGTAGCCACTGAAAAAAGGGCGAATGACCGCTCTCATCTGAAACGCCGCGCATTTCGGCGATCACTGTTTCGGCAAAACAGTCAGCAAATTCAGCAATAAACAGTAAACGGCATTTAGAGAGCAGCTTTCCATACAAACCTTTACGGTATTCCGGCAATAAAAACAGGGTGCACAGCTCACTCGAAGCCGTGTAATCATTGCTCAAGGTCAGGGTTTCAACAGTTTTATAGACGTTGATCTCTTTCGAAACATGGACGGCTTTAGCGCGGTGGTAGCTGTAAAAGGGGTGTTCTAATCCCACACAAGATTCAATGGCGGTTGTACCGATAATCTGCCCAGTATCAGATTCTTGGGCAACAAATAAAAAATCATAATCACCGGGGGATGTCGGCTCGGCAGCAAAAGAGCGTTCGGCATGGGCAATTCGGGCCGACAACCGTATTTCATCAGCCGGTAACGAGGTAAAGCCAAACCCAGAGGCTTGTGCGCAATGCATCAGCGCAGCCAAATCATCTGAACAAACAGGGCGGACAATCAGCATAAATGCTCCTTAATCCTGCACGATTTACGGGGCACACTATTTACAAAGCACACTGCATATTACGAAGCACACTGCGTATGCAATTAGTCAGTACGGCCAACCACTTTTAAAATTGCCGCCTGCAAACGTGCCATTCCCAAAGCAATATCCTGCTCTTCAATCAGCAACGAAGGTGCAAGGCGCAGTACATCGGGGCCGGCCATCAGCAGCATTAACCCCTCTTCTGCTGCGGCATTGAGGAACGTTTTCGCCTGTCCTGCATACTCGGCATTCAGTTCTGCCCCGATCAGTAACCCTAGCCCGCGGATATCGGAAAACAGTGCATACTGCTGGTTTATCTCGGCTAAATGCTGCCGGAACAGTGCAGCACGGGTCTGCACGCCAGCTAGCACCTCAGGTGTGTTAACAATACCGAGCACAGTATCAGCAACTGCGCAGGCCAGCGGGTTGCCACCATAGGTTGAGCCGTGTGTACCCACACTCAAACTGCCGGCAAATTCGCTGGTCGTCAGCATCGCGCCGATAGGAAAACCGCCACCAAGGGCTTTGGCGGTGGTCAGGATATCGGGGATAACGTCATAGTGCATGTAGGCATACAGATGACCACTTCGGCCAACCCCAGTTTGTACTTCATCAAAAATAAGCAGGGCATCATGCTGATCACACAAAGCCCGCAAGCCCTGTAAAAATACAGGATCGGCCGGAATAATGCCGCCTTCCCCCTGCACAGGTTCAACAATCACCGCACAGGTCTGGCTACTCATCACCGCGCGCACGGCAGCGAGATCATTAAAGGGAACATGCACGATATCGGCCGGTTTGGGGCCAAATCCGTCAGAGTATTTATGCTGCCCGCCGGCTGAAACGGTAAAAAAAGTGCGGCCATGAAAGGCGCGCTGAAAAGCGATAATCTGGGTTTTATACGGGGAGTGATGGTCAGCAGCATAACGGCGTGCCAGTTTCAGCGCGGCCTCATTGGCTTCTGCGCCTGAGTTGGCAAAAAAGACTTTACCGGCAAAGGTGTTGGTCACTAGCCGCTGCGCTAAACGCAGAGCCGGTTCGTTGGTAAATACATTGCTCAAGTGCCAGAGAGTTTCCCCCTGACGTTGCAAGGTCTCTACTAATGCAGGATGACAGTGCCCGAGCGCATTTACCGCAATACCACCGGTAAAATCGATGTACTCGCGGCCCTGCTGATCCCACACCCGCGAGCCTTTGCCACGAACCGGAATAAAAGCCGCTGGTGCGTAGTTAGGCACCATCACCTGATCAAAACACTGGCGACGCACCGGCAAAGGCGATGCAGGAAAAGAGTTGAACGGAACAGAGGCCTGTTCGGGTTGGCTGTGTTCATGCATATCATGTTCATGCATAGCGTGATCTCCGCAAAACCGACTGATGCTGCCTTGCACCAGATGTTAACAATAAGTTAACACGAGTTTTCCGGTTTTGTACATGCGGCGAAAAACTGCCCAGCGCGAGGGGTTGCTGCTTTTTTACGCACTACGCTATCATAAAAAAGCAGTTGGCATGGATTGGCGCTTCTAGTGGCAGCCTGTACGCACACGCTTTACTGCGCGTTTATGCAATAAGGCCAGATACGCGCGATGGATAAATGGAGAAATAAATTATCCGGCAATAAAATTTGCCAGCAGTGCATGCCCCTGTTCACTGAGAATACTTTCCGGATGAAACTGCACGCCGTGCAACGGCAGTGTGCGGTGGCGAATGCCCATAATCTCATCAAACTGGCCTTCGTGCTCACTCCATGCGGTGATCTCAAATTCCGCAGGTAGGCTGGTATGATCAACCACCAGCGAGTGATAACGGGTGACTTTCAGCGGATTATTCAGCCCCTCAAACACCCCCTGACCAGTATGCCTGATTGCCGAAACTTTACCGTGCATCACCTGTCTGGCTCTGACTACATCAGCACCAAATGCCTGCGCCATCGCCTGATGGCCCAAACAAACACCGAGGATCGGCAGCCGATCCGCAAAATGGCGGATCGCCGCCAGCGAAATACCGGCTTCATTGGGTGTACAAGGGCCGGGGGATATCACCAGATAGCGCGGGGCAAGCTGCTCGATATCCGCCAATGTCAGGCTATCATTACGCCGCACGCACACCTCAACCCCCAGTTCACAAAAATACTGGTACAGGTTATAGGTAAAAGAGTCGTAATTGTCGATCAGCAGCAGCATAAAAAACTCAGGAAAATATAACCGTAACCGCTATACAGCCAGAAGCCTGCAAGCGACAAAATATGTGCTGCGTTATACCCAGATCAGGCTGGAATATCAAGGAGTGCTCTCTGCGGAAACACTATCTGAGAGCATGCTCGCCTGCTCGTAAAATAAAAAGCCGCTCAGTGTGAACTGACCCCATAAAACAGGGGGAGGTTCAGACTGGGCGGCTTTTTACGGCACATAGCTTGCAATCGCATGGCTTGCAATAATGCAGCTACCGAATGCCGGATAACACGCTAGCGTGGTAACTTATTTTGCGATTTTTTCGCCAGAGAGTTCACGCATGGCGTTATCCATTGCCGTAACCAGCAGCATTTGTGGATCTTTTGCACAGAATGCGTTCAGGTTAGCAATCACTTTTCCATCAACGTCGGCTGATTTTTCGATCTTCAGACCACGGGTCTCAACACTGGCATTACCCATCAGAGCAACCAGCTCGGCTACATCTTGACTGTTCTCTTTGGCCATCTCACCGGCATCAGCACAAGTCATGTACATTTCAGCCGGTAAACCAGCAGCCCATACCGCAGGAGTTGCCGTCAGTGCCAAAGCAAACAATGCAATCTTTTTCATTTTCTCATCCCGTTAAAGCAAATTAATCTGTATAAAAACAAAAGGTCAGGCAGGCGGCTAATTACTTAATGCGCCCGATGATTGCGCCACTAGCACCACCCACCACAGCACCTTTAATTGCGCCTTCAATGCCGTTACCAGACAGCAGACCCGCAGCGACGCCGACAGCAGCACCCACTTTTGCGCCTTTGCGTGAATCACGGCCTTTTCTACCTTTGTCGGTCAGCGCACCTGCTCCTGCACCTAACGCCGCGCCTTTGAGTACGCCGTTAATGCCGTTACCGGAAACTAAACCCACTGCTGCGCCAACCATTGCCCCTTTGGTCATACGGTTAGCGGAAAATGCCGCAGGTGCGGTCAGTAATGATGCTGATGTCAGCAGTACGATCAGTAAACGCGGTACACGAACACCTAATTTGGCTACCATGCGCTTTTCTCCCACTTTGTATGCGATATCTATGAGCAGTAATGCACTGCTTAACTGCCGCACACAATACAAGGTGTGTAAGCGTATGTTTTAACATTTCGTGGCATTTACCCTTTTTATCCCCCGATAAAAGCGAAAAAATATCTACGCAGGTCACATTTCCATACAATTTTGTATGACCTAAAGTTACACTTTAGTGATCTGACGCACAAAGCTACGCAAACGTTTTACATAGACTGCGCGCTTTTATTTTCTCACTCCAAATACGGTAACTTGCGATGAGCACAATGAACCGAATCCGATTAACCTGGATTAGCTTCCTGTCATTTGGCCTGACCGGCGCCCTGATTGTTGTTACAGGGATAGTCATGAACTCGGTGGCCGACTTCTTTCAAATTCCGCTGGCCGACATGGGTAATACTTTCACCTTTCTGAATACCGGTATTCTGGTCGCGATATTTTTGAATGCGTGGTTGGTCGATATAATCTCCCTCAAACGGCAGTTAAGTTTTGGCTTTGTGCTGATGCTGTTAAGCGTGTTGGGGCTGATGTTCAGCCACGGGCTAGGGTTATTTTCACTGAGCATGTTTGTTCTGGGTATTGTCAGCGGCATTACTATGTCAATCGGCACTTACTTAATTGCTCATCTATATCATGGCCGCCAGCGTGGTTCTATGCTGCTGATTACTGACTCTTTTTTCAGTATGGCGGGGATGATTTTTCCGGTTGCGGCTGGCTATATTTTGGCAACCCATTGTGCATGGTATTGGGTGTATGCACTGATTGCGGTGATTTATCTGGCAATTTTCATTCTGACGCTGACCTCTGAATTTCCACCACTGCATCTGGAAAAAAAGCAAAACAGCCAACCTGCACCAACAGAGCGCTGGGGAACCGGTGTGTATCTGATTGCCTGTGCCGCACTGTGCTATATCCTCGGGCAGATGATTTTTATCTCTTGGCTGCCTGATTATGTCGAAAACAGTTTTGCGATGAGCGTTGAAAAAGCCGGTACGCTCGTGGGCAGTTTCTGGATGGCTTACATGATTGGCATGTGGATTTTCAGTCTGTTAGTGCGGGCTTTTGAGCTGTATCGTCTGGTGCTGGTGCTGACCATTCTGGCCGCAGCAGCCATGTATGCCTTTATCGGCGATACACATGCCCAATATCTGCATGTCTCAATTATTGCGCTTGGTTTTGTCTCCAGTGCTATTTACACCTCACTGATTACACTGGGATCACAGCAAACCAAAACCGCATCGCCAAGGTTGGTTAACTTTATTCTGACCTGCGGCACAGTCGGCACTATGCTCACTTTCGTGGTCAGCAGCCCAATTATTCACCAGTTCGGGACCAAAACTGCGCTTTGGGTGGCAAACGGGCTCTACTTTGCCGTATTTGTGTTTACCTTGTTGCTCGGTGCATTTACCCAGCACCGTACACACGGGCATGTCTGATTTGACGCGTTAATTGATTGAAAACGCATTGAAAATGGCTTGAAGATTAATTCGATAATTGGTGCGATATAACCTGAATATCGCGGTATAACGCACCAATTACCGATAAGTACCGATAAGTACCGATAAGTACCGATAAGGTAAGCACTGATACAATAGATACAATAGATACAATAGATACAATAGATACAATAGATACAATAATTACCCATCAAATAATCATTGATAAACGAATCACCGATCCCCCCGTCAGGAGTAAACCGTTAACCCTTATCATGTAGGGTTAAATCACGGATATCCGTGCTCAACCCGTTTTTCATTACCGACTGAATACCGTGCTGGGCGGAGGCTTCCGAAGCATACATCTGGCTCTGACCGATAATCTGGTGATTACGCGCTTTGAGCACAAAATAGGGCTTATTTGAGCTAGAATGCTTTAACTCAAAATGCGCCTCATCCGGCGCATTTTTTTGTACCGATTCAATGCCATTTAGGGCCGCCGCCTTTGATGTATAGCGCTCACTGCTCAGAATAATCTCGCCGTTACTGGCCTTTAAATTAAACACGAACTGCCCGTCAGAGGCTTTTTTCAGTTCAAAATGCCCGATCATGCTCCAACCTTATTCTCATTTCTGTTTTGTCTACCACTGTGGATACACAGCCCCGATGACCCATTTTCGCTTAGATGGCACGGTATATTTCCCCGCGCAACCGTAACAGGTTCTACTAATAAAAGTAGTTCGTGAAATGCCAGCCCGTAGAATTTATTTTCAGCCGTAACCGCTGTCAGCCAGCATATTAACGAATACGCTGCAGCACCCGTCCGGAAAGCGAAGCATCAATTTGCCACTGATAATCAAAGTGCTGCATCACACTCGGATTTCCCTGCGTAGAAAGGCTGATCGCGTGCAGGCGGTTACCCGCCTGATGCACATCAGCAAGTTGACTGATAAGCGAGTCAGATAAACGGTTGGTGATAAAATCAGACAGAACAATCAGATCCGCATTACGGTAGGCCGACTCTTTTTGTAACAGCAGTGCCCGCTCAATACAGGCATTTAAATCTGTTCCGCCCAGAAAACGGTACGATAAAAAGGCTTTGGCATGGCTCATGCCCTGTGCGCCGTTTAGCTCAAAACAGACTACATTGGTGGAAAAAATCAGCACATAGCAGCTGCGCCCCTGTGCGATAGCCTGCTGCATCAGTGCCAGACACATCCCTTTTGCGCAGCGCTCCGGATAACCGGCCATTGAACCGGATGTATCTACACAAATAATAAACGGCCCGCCACGCTCAAGCCCGGCCGGTTGTGGCTGTTGCTGGGCACTGCGGTGCTGTGGCTGGATCACCTGATCACTGCCATCGAGCTGATAGCTGAGCAACTGCCCCTCGGCCAGCTGTTTGTAGAACAAAAACTCAAGCTCATCAACCGACAGCATAATTGCCGAACTGGTCAGTAACCGCTCCAGATCACGGCCAAAACGAATACCCGCCACCTCTTCCGGTTGCGGCACTTTCTGAGCCGCCCGTTGTGGCGCAGTGCGCTGGCGTTGCTGCGCAGCCATCGCCTCTGCCGCTTTACGGCCAAGTTCAGCGGCAATGGTTTTCAATGCCGATTGGCGGCTCAGCCACTGAGCCAGTGCCGCCAACTCGGTCATCTCTCGGCGGCTGAGTGTGGCATCGGCCATATCCCAGAGTCGGCCTGACTGCTCGCTATCCCCCGCAGGCACAAGCTGCGTGAGCTGCTCAGTACTCTGCATCCGCTGATACAGAGCCTCTAGCTGCACCGCGCGGGCCTTATCCAGCCAGACAATCTGTTCGGCAAGCACATCCTGATCAAGATAACGCTCCCAGCGCACCATAAACTCGCTGCGCAGCTCGGTTAACTCTTTCTCGGAACGGTGTGATTTGTAGGCATTAATCAGCGGTTTTATCGCGCTTTCAAGCGGGGCAACACCTTTGATTTGCAGCCGTAAGGCTTCAAGATGAGTCAGAAACTCGCCCATCTCCATCGTCTCATAGCTATGAAATAGCCCGAGCGTATGAATGGCCGCCTGCGACAGATTCTGGTGCAAAATCACCACGCTCATCCGTGCTTTCCAGCGATCGGCCTCACGCTGTAACAGCCCTTTTAACCACGGCTGCCGCGTTGTATGCTCCTGTAACTGGGGCGATTGCAGCAGCTGTTTTCCGGCCTGTTCAACCACCCGCTCGACATGTTTTAGCGCAGCGTTGAGCAAGGTAGGATCACGCACCGGCATGGTGTTTGATCCGCTGATAGGTCGTATCTATTCCTTGAATACCGTCTTTCACCTGTGCCAAATCGCTAAGTAACTGATCTAAGCTCTGCTGGATCTGATCAATAAACAGCTGATCGGCAAAATGGTGCGGCACCGATTTCAGGAACTGATCGCGCTGCACCTGTAGGCGTTGCATGAGTATTTGCTGTTGTTGCTCAAGGGCGGTTAAGGCGGTTTGCCATTGCTGCTCAGTCTGCGCACTCACCGGCCAGATACCGGAGATCCCAAGAGGTACATCGTGGTTAGCGCTGTCACGCACGACTAGCTGCATCTGGCTATCCAGCGCAAAGCTGACATGCTGCGAACTGGTCTGGGTATTGATAAAAACAGCTACCGTGCCCTGCCCTTTAGCCAGCAGCTTTTGTAGTTCAGTCGGGTCAAGTAACAGCTGATAAGCTGGTTCTGGGCTGGCACGGGTTAAGACCGGATCGGCCACCAGCGGGATCAGGCGAATCAACCCCTTGTGTGCCATATGGCGAAACTCAGCGGCCTGACTCAGATCCAGCTGATAACGCTCACCACGTAGACCATTGCTTTTGATCAGTAAAGGCCGAACCGCTGCCATACGGGTTGCTAGCTGATGCACAATTTGATCATGCAGATGAGCGATTTGCTCGCGAAATTCGCGCTGATCATAGGCCATGTTTTCCGCATAATCACTGATCAATGTGCGAACAAATTCACGGGTTGGCAGATCACGCCACAGGCAGTTAACCAAAATCAGCAGATCAGTCGGGGTAATCTGCGCACGGCCGTTAAAAAACGCACATGCTCGCAGCAGGTGAATAGATTTTTTCCAGCGCCGATCCGAGATATACAGATCAATCTCTGGGTCTTGCTGCTGTTTCTCTTCCAGCTGCGTTTTAATGTAGTAGATTTTTTCAAAACAGCTGTCGGGCAGGCTCACCAGCGGGATCTGCTGCTGCCATGCCAGATACTCCTGCTCTGAAATTTTCAGATCAGCCGGTACAGGATCACGGTAGACATCATCAGCTGCCACCACCATAGAGCGAAAATTATCTTTCTGCTCCACTTTACCCACATACACCCGCAGCAGCATGCGATCATAAAACGGATCAAGCCCGCCGTGCGGATCGGGCAACTCATTTGAGGCGGTGATCAGTAAACGCATCGGCAGCTTAAGCATCTGTGTGCCGTTACGAAACAGCTTTTCGTTCAATACAGTCAGCAGAGTATTTAGGATAGCGGGGCTGGCTTTCCAGATCTCATCCAAAAAAACAATGTGAGCTGCCGGAAGATAGCCTTCGGTCAAGCGCACATACAAACCCTGCTCTTTGAGCGCCAAAATAGAGAGCGGGCCAAATACCTCTTCCGGTGTCGAAAAGCGGGTCATCAGATATTCAAAGGTACTCGCTTCATTGAACGCATACATTAAACGCTTTGCGATCAGGCTTTTACCAATACCCGGTGGCCCAAGTAAAAAAACACTCTCGCCGGATAACGCCGCCAGTAAGCTGAGTTTAAAGGCATTTTGGCGTTCGTATACGCCTTCGCACAAATGATGATTCAGGCGGCTGACGCGGCTGTTCAACCGTTCGCCTTGTTGTAAAGAGAACATTAAGCGCACTTCCTCTGAGCATCTGCCGTATTTGGTACAACACCCTAAAATCGGTGGTACATACGGCAGAATCCATCTATTACAACGTGCAGCAGCAGAATATTTAGGGGATAACCTGACTCACAACACAATACAACGTCGCGCATCAACTTACTTGCCACGGCAAGGCCATGTCAATTGTTCAGAACACCAAGCTTTGATACAAATTGTCACACTCAATCACAATACAACACAATCACCAAAATCGATTAACATTATTCTTGAAGTTCACCGCACAATAAAAAACCGAGCCAGTACTGCACTGTCTGGCGCAAATACCGTACTCGGTTAATCAGATGTGATCAGTTGGCGAAAAAAGCCACACTAGCGGGAAAATGTTACTTTTTCTGCTTCAGGTAGATAAATATGTGTTTGCGCCGGTTGAGTTGTTGCGATCACCTTACCATCACGCACCGAATAACGAACCGGCACTTGGCGGCGCAGAGCATCAAAACCATTTTCGGCCGGAAGAATAAGCACACTACCGCGCTTACCCACTTCAAGGCCATAATCTTGCAAATTCAAAGTACGCGCGCTGTAGTCAGAAATCAGTTTCAGGCCATCATTAAGCTGGCCATAGCCCATCAACTGACACACGTGCATGCCCATATGCAGCACCTGCAACATATTAGCCGTACCAAGCGGATACCAAGGGTCAAACACATCATCATGCCCGAAACAGACATTAATACCCGACTCGAGCATCTCTTTCACGCGCGTAACACCACGGCGCTTAGGGTAAGTATCAAAACGCCCCTGCAGGTGAATATTCACCAGCGGATTGGCAACAAAGTTAATGCCCGATATGCGCAATAACCGGAACAAGCGTGAAGCATACGCGCCATTGTACGAATGCATTGCCGTGGTATGGCTGGCAGTCACCCGCTCGCCCATCCCCTCGCGGTGCGCCAGTGCCGCCAGCGTTTCAACAAAGCGTGACTGCTCATCATCAATTTCATCGCAGTGCACATCCACCAAGCGGTCATACTTGGCCGCCAGCGTCATCATTTTATGCAGTGATTCAACGCCATACTCACGGGTAAACTCAAAGTGCGGAATCGCACCGACCACATCAGCCCCCAAACGCAATGCCTCTTCCAGCAGAGCCTCACCGTTCGGGTAAGAGAGAATGCCCTCTTGCGGGAATGCCACAATTTGCAAATCAACCCAATCAGCCACTTCCTGTTTTACTTCCAGCATGGCTTTGAGCGCGGTCAGCTGCTGATCAGAGACATCCACATGGGTACGCACATGCTGAATACCGTTGGCTATCTGCCATTTCAGTGTCTGCCATGCACGCTGCTTAACATCTTCATGCGTCAGGAAGGCTTTGCGCTCTGCCCAGCACTCAATTCCCTCAAACAACGTGCCTGAGTCATTCCAGCGTGGAACACCGGCTGTTTGGGTAGTATCTAAGTGAATATGGGGTTCGATAAACGGTGCACAGGCTAATCCGCCTTCAGCATCAATCACCTCAGCCCCTTCAGGGATCGGCGCTGCCTGTTCCATCGGCACAATATGCTGAAATTTTTGCTGATGAATTGCCAACTGCCACAAGCCTTCGCGGTCAGTGAGACGTGCATTCTGAATAAACATGGTTAGCCTCAAATTAGGGATGTTCTGTTTTTTTACAGCGAATAATCGCCTATCACAAGCAGATACGGTGGCAATCTGGCCTGTTGCCAATGCCGCCTGCCACCGTTTGTAGGAGTTAAACCCGCTATCCCGATATCCTATTATCTTACCGGAGTACTGATTTTAGTCTGCGTACCTTCACGATGACACACGGTATTACGTAGGCTGTTTTGCAACGCAAGCGGCAGGCGGTTGACTAACGGGTTCAGCACCAAATAGCTCAGTGCACCGCCCAATACCGCATTAACCGGAACAATACCCGGCAACAGATGGCCGGCTGCAACACCAAGGGCTACCGCCGCAATCGCCGCCCAGTTCACCTGCAGGAAATGTGCCTTGGCAAAATCCTGATAGTGCTTACGGCGCAACAGGTAATCGGTAATAATCACACCGCCAATCGGCGGAATGGCCGCCGATAAAAAGGTCAGCCAACCGACAAAGTTGTTATACAGCCAGAGTGCGCACAGCGTGCCAATCAGCCCGTTAACAATGGCTAACTTTTTACTCGACCAACCAGTGATATTGGCAAACCCCAGACCCGAGGCATACAGAGCATTGTCATTGGTAGTCCAGATATTAAGCCCCAGCACAATAATTGCCGGAATTAACAAGCCCTGTGCCAACATCACATCCGAAATATCGGCTTTACCCAGCACTGCCGCGCCCGCCGCACCAAATACAAACATCAGGGTGTTGCCGATGAAAAAGGCAATCATGGTGATCCAAACGGCTGATTTTGCACTGCGCCCGAAGCGGACAAAATCAGCAGTTAAACTTCCCGCACTGATAAATGACCCCACCACTAACGCCAGTGCAGTGGAAAATGAGAGCGGCTCAGTCGGCACAATTGCCTGTACCGCCGCAAGCCCGCCAGCCCCATTGACGGCCAGCCACACCGAGTAACTGCCCAAAATAGCAATTGCAGGCACGGCAATGACCGACAAGATCATCAGCGCTGAAATACCGAACATCACGGTGGCGGTCATCAGCAGGCCGGAGAGCACAATCAGCAGATTCACATCCCACCCGGTTGCTTTGCCCACCGGAATGGCAAACATTGCTACGCCAACACCAAACCAGCCAACCTGTGTACCTCCAAGCAGCGCCGAAGGCAGCCATGAACCTTTAATGCCAAATGAGTAACGTGCAAGAAGATGAGTCGAAAGGCCGGTGTCTGCACCGATGTAGCCGAGAAAAGAAGTATAAATGCCGAGAAGAAGATTACCGATGAGTACTGCGAGGAAGAAATCGTTGAAAGCTAATCCGGTGCCGAGCGTGCCGCCCGTCCACATACTGGCAGAAAAAAAGGTCAGCCCCAACATAACGAATGTTAATGACATGACCCCTTTACGCGCCGACTGAGGAACGACCCCCAGACTGTAATTGTTATCACTTGCCATTACCCCTCCCGCATCATCCGGCCAAAAAAATCTGCCGCATATTATAGCGTTAAGGATAAAATGCAAACGTTTTCGTTTGGTTTTTACATCAGACAAATAGCAGTAAAAACCAGACAATAACGCTAACTCAGTGTATTACATAAAAAAACCATCGCAGCAGGTCAGCATAGCGGTGGTTTTTAAATATTAATGCGTTAAATCGCGGTATTTATCCGCGCTTATTTCGGGCGAGCCACAAATCCAACCGCTTGGTAAACGCTGCGTAGGGTTTCTTGTGCACGCACTGAGGCTTTTTCTGCGCCTTCACGCATCACCTGCTCAAGGTAGGCTTCATCAGCACGAAATGTTGCAAAGCGCTGTTGCAGCTCTGTCAGCATACCGGAAACCGCATCCGCCACGGCGCCTTTCAGATGGCCGTACATTTTCCCTTCAAACTCAGCTTCCAGCTCGCTAATGCTCTTGCCGGTAACACCAGACAAAATATCCAGCAAATTCGAAACACCCGGCTTTTCGGCCACATCATAACGCACCACAGGTGGCTCAGCCGAGTCAGTCATCGCGCGCTTAATCTTTTTAGTGACTGATTTTGGATCTTCAAGCAAACCAATCACATTATTACGGTTGTCATCAGATTTCGACATTTTCTTGGTCGGCTCAAGCAAAGACATTACGCGCGCGCCAACTTTCGGAATAAACGGCTCTGGAATACGGAAAATATCACCGTACAGCGCATTAAAGCGATGCGCCACATCACGTGTCAGCTCCAGATGCTGCTTTTGGTCTTCCCCGACCGGCACTTGTGCGGTCTGATACAACAAAATATCGGCAGCCATCAGCGCAGGGTAATCAAACAATCCGGCAGTAATGTTTTCTGCATAGCGCGATGATTTGTCTTTAAACTGTGTCATGCGGCTAAGCTCACCAAAATAGGCATAGCAGTTCAGTACCCAACCCAGCTGGGTGTGCTCCGGTACGTGTGACTGCACAAAAATAGTACTTTTAGCCGGATCAATACCACAAGCCAAATACAGTGCCAGCGTATCGAGTGTTGCTTTATACAGTGTAGCCGGATCTTGACGTACGGTAATTGCGTGCAAATCAACGATGCAAAACAGGCACTCGTACTCATCTTGCATCTTCACCCACTGGCGCAAAGCTCCCATGTAGTTACCAATGCTCAGTTCACCAGACGGCTGTACTCCGCTAAAGACAACCGGTTTTTTGCTTACAGTGGGTTCACTCATCACAACGTTTCCTAAAAATGTAGATAATCACTTGGCATTCTGCGCAAAAAATAAGCGTCCGAAATGGCAAGTGTTCAAAAATAGCTGATACTCAAAAAGAGTGAGAACCTGCAAAACCCATCGTCAGCAAGATCTACCTACGGCAATCAGCGTACAATACCCAGCGCACCCAACAAGCCAGAGAAGTGATCTAAAACCAGATCAGGCTCACTCTGCGCAATCGGCTCATCATAGTTATAACCATATGTTAGCCCGACACTCGGGCAGCCGGCCGCTTTTGCCGCTTTAATATCATTCTCTGAATCACCAACCACCAGCAGTTCATGCGGGCGCAAGCCAAGCGTCCCTAATACCAAATACAGACCTGCTGGGTGCGGTTTGCGTACCGCAACATCATCGCCACCAATCGTCGGGGCAAAATAGAGATCAAGATTCAACGCTTTAAGCAGCGGCGCAACAAAAGCCGTCGGTTTATTGGTTACAATGGCCAACGGCAAACCCTGCTCTTTAAGGCTAAACAGCGTATCCATTACGCCGGGATAAGTGCGACTGCTGACACACAGGTGAGTCGCATAGTGCTGATCAAAACGGGCGCGGGCTTCCCGCACTTTCACTACGTCAGGCACAAAACCCTCTTGCGCCCAAGTCAATGCACGCTTGACCAGCGAATCTGCGCCATTGCCGACCCATTCACGGACACGCGTTTCACCGGCATGCGGATACTGTAAATCCTGCAGCATTAAATCTATCGCCAGCGCCAGATCCGGTACGCTATCAACCAGCGTGCCATCAAGATCAAACGCGATACCGCGAATGCCGGTAAAATAACTCATCGTGCCAGCTCCGCGCGCATCTGTTCGATCACCGCGCGGTAGTCAGGCTGATTAAAAATGGCGGATCCGGCGACAAACATATCAGCACCAGCATCAGCAATCTGGCGAATGTTGTCTACCGTTACGCCGCCATCAATTTCCAACCGAATCTCACGGCCACTTTGATCGATACGACGGCGCGCTTCGCGCAGTTTATCCAGCGTTCCCGGAATAAACTTCTGCCCGCCAAAACCCGGATTGACCGACATCAGCAAAATTACATCCAGCTTATCCATCACATAATCAAGATAGTGCAGTGGCGTTGCCGGATTAAAAACCAAACCGGCTTTACAACCGTGATCTTTAATCAGCTGTAAGGTCCGGTCGATATGCTCAGAGGCCTCTGGGTGGAACGTGATAAAGCTAGCACCTGCTTTGGCAAAATCAGGAATAATCCGGTCAACCGGTTTAACCATCAGGTGCACATCAATCGGTGCGGTAATTCCGTAATCACGCAGTGCCTGACAAACCATCGGGCCCATCGTTAGGTTGGGCACATAGTGGTTATCCATCACATCAAAATGCACCACATCAGCACCTGCCGCAAGTACCTTAGCAACATCATCCCCCAAGCGGGCAAAATCAGCCGATAAAATCGATGGCGCAATTACGTAATCCTTCATGATGTCACTCTCCAGCAAGATACAGGGAAACTCAGTGTCTGTTATCAACAGTCAACCATTCAGGCGAACCATCAATAACTGAGGGTTATAAAATTATTTGTTATTACGTTTATGTTTTGCAGGCAGAAACAGTGCCAATAATTCATCCACCTTGTTACGTGAGCCACCGTTCCGGCTGATTGTTCGTTTAACCTGTACCACATTCAGCTGAGCCCCCTGATATAAACGGCGGGTCAGTGCGGTATCATGGTTGGAGATCAAGACCGGAATGCGGTGAATCGCCGCGGCACGGTCGGCCAGCTCAGCCAAGGTTGCCTGATCGTCTAGCGAAAACCCATTACTGTGGTAGGTGGTAAAATTGGCGGTGGTAGAGAGCGGCGCATAAGGCGGATCACAATACACCACACAAGTTGGGGTGATTCTGGCCAAGGTGTCGGTATAACTTTCACAAACAAAGGTGGCACGTTTTGCTTTCTCGGCAAAATAGCGCAACTCATCTTCCGGAAAATAGGGCTTTTTGTAGGAACCAAAAGGCACATTGAACCCCCCTTTCAGGTTATAACGGCATAAACCATTAAACCCGTGGCGATTCATGTACAAAAAAATCACCGCGCGGCGATAAGGATCAACGGTGCGATTAAACTCTTCACGTAACGCGTAGTAGGCCAGCGCATTATTGTACTCAGGCGTAAACAGCACCCGCGCATCAATAATAAAACGCTCCACATCCTGTTTAACCAGATTGTAGAGATTAATCAGATCGCTATTAATATCGGCCAGCAAATACTCGTCAAAATCAGTATTCAAAAAAACAGAACCAGCCCCTACAAAAGGCTCGATCAGTCTCTGTCCTGACGGCAAGTGGCGGCGGATCTCGTCAACCAGGCTGTATTTTCCACCGGCCCATTTGAGGAAAGCGCGATACTTCTTCATGCTGTTTTTTGCCACTTATAGTCTGCGTTAAAGCGGCGCATTGTACTCGGATTACCGCGCCGCTTCAGTGTCTTATTGCGCTAGTTTCAATTCAGCTTGAACCAAGCGGTATGATTTTACCCACGGTTGCTCTTTTTTAAGCACTGCCGGTAAGGCCGCGATGGCCTTTTTTGCTGCGCTTACATTGGCATAATTGCCAGTGATAATCACGTACCACGGTTTATTGTTACGGCGAGTCTCGTAGACTGTCAGCGTAGATGCTCGGCCACTTTTCTCCACCAATTTCCAGGCCTCACTAAACGAGTGTGAGCCAGATAATTGTACCGTGTAATGCTTCGGTGAGATTTTCTCAATCTCGGTTTTATCCGACACTTTACCAGAAGCCACCTTACTGTTTTTTGCTGTCGGCAGATGTGCTACGGATGCTTTTTTGTCTGCCGTATTTACACTTTTACCACTGGTAGCCCCTGATTTCGCAGGTGTTTTATGTGCAGTAGAGGCACTGTTTTTCGCGGCTTTGGCTTTATCTGTATCAGATACCACGGCACGGGTCTGCGGTGGCAATGCGGTTGGCAATAATTCTGTCGGCACAGACGATGTCGCGCTCGGGCTCTCGGCACTGTTTGGATTTGGCTGCGCCGTATTTTCAGCTTTTTCAACAGCCAGCAGAGCATCAACTACATTACCCGGCAATACCACACGTTTGCTGCTTTCCGGCAAAATGGTGGCTTGCGTGGTAGTACCGGCGGTGGACGGTGCGGATAACTGCGTCACCGTGCTGTGTTCATTTAGACGAAATTTTTCATCGGCCTGAATCGGAGCAACATCACCACGGCCCAAGCGCCCCTGAACATCGGGGATCGGGTTTAATGCCGTGCCTTCAACCTGCGGCAGTGTCACTGCGCCCGCATGATCAGCGGTATCCTTGCCTGTATCACTGCTAACTGATGGTGCACGATCTCCGGCAACAAAACCTGCCGAGGCGGGCGCTGAATGTTCAGACCACCATACCCAGCCGCCTGCCGCCACTGCCAGCGCAACAAGCACGCCCAGTGAAATCAGGCCCCAAGCCGTACGCGATTCATCATGACGACGCGCTACCGGCACTGCTAAAGGTTCATCATCAAGCGCCGGAACAGCCGGTTTTTCGGCACTCGCCAAAATTGCCGCTGGGCGTAATACCGTTCCGAGCAGCGCCACCGCCTCTTGTGCCGAACGGTCGGCACGCACCAACGCGGCTTTCAGCAATGTCAGTGCTTCTGCTCGTGATAGTGAAGGAATATCAATAGTCATGGGTACAACACCCACTTGCACTGGCAGCACTTTAATTTGCTCAGCCAATCCTTCTGCCGACGCGAACAAAATAACGGCACAACGGCGATTATCCGGCTGTTTACTGGTACCAGCCAGATGCCATAACTCCATCAGCATCGAATCAGACAGCAACTCGGCATTATCAACAATAATCAGCAGATCTCGGCGATCGGCGCGCGCCAACTCAGGTAAAAAATCAGCCAACAACATGGCATCATCATACGCGGCTTTATCCACCAACTGGTGCACCAACAACGAACGCACCAGTGCATCAGATTGCCCCTGTCGGCCCACTAATAACGCCGTACGTACCCGCTCTGCATCTTGTTCATCGAGTAACTGCTGGGCCAGAAAGCTTTTTCCGGCACCCTGCGGAGCACTAATATGAATAAAAGGCGAACCAAAGCGGCTCAGAAAACGTGTGCGTGAAAGCACCTGAGTTTGTGAATCAAGCTCAACCCAAAAACGGGAAGGCGTATGTTCCATGTCTGTTAACCTCGGCATTCGCCAATTGCTGCCAATACGTGGTGCAGTTCGGTACCGCTGACCACATTGGCTTGTCCAATACCTTGTGGCAACACCAGCCGTAATGTGCCGGCCAGTACTTTTTTATCCCGCATCATATGGGGGATATAGCGCTCCGGTGGCATATTTGCAGGGCCACTGACCGGCAGTTTTGCGCGCAATAATAACGCGCGTAAGCGTGCAACATCACTGGCCGAACACTGACCCAACCTCACTGCGGTCAGGGCTGCCATCATCATTCCGGCGGCCACCGCTTCACCGTGTAGCCAAACACCGTAGCCCATTTCAGCCTCAATGGCATGGCCAAAGGTGTGGCCTAGGTTGAGCAATGCGCGTTGCCCTTGCTCTGTCTCATCAGCGGCTACAACTTGAGCTTTAAGCTCACAGCAGCGCTGAATACAGTAGGTTATTGCTTGTGGCTCAAGCGCTTGAACCCGCTCTAGGTTCAACTCAAGCCACTGAAAAAATGCAGCATCAATAATGACACCGTACTTGATCACTTCCGCCAGCCCGGCTGCAAACTCTCTCTCCGGCAGGGTTTGCAAACTCTCAATATCAATAATCACTGAGATGGGCTGATGAAAGGCACCAATCATATTTTTGCCCAGCGGATGGTTCACCGCTGTTTTACCGCCTACTGACGAATCAACTTGCGCCAACAGTGTGGTGGGGATTTGAATAAAATCCACACCACGCTGATAGCAGGCAGCGGCAAAGCCTGTCAGGTCACCGATCACTCCTCCTCCCAGCGCAATCAAGGTCGTATCCCGACCATGATTGTGCTGCAGCAGTGCCGAAAACACCTGATCCAGTACCGTCAGTGATTTATATTGCTCACCGTCGGCCAGTATCAGCGTATCGACCTGACACCCCAACGTTTTTAATGTTGAAGTGACGCAGCTCAGGTACAGCGGAGCGAGTGTCTCATTCGTCACGACCATCACCTTGTCACCGGAGGACAACGGATGAAAAGAAGCCGGGTGCGTAAGCAGTCCGGCTTGAATCGTGATAGGGTAGCTACGCTCCGCGAGTTCTACGGTAATCCTTTCCATGGCATAACTTTCCTGATGGTTTATTGCCTGATGACTTACTGCTTTTCCAACATATCAATGATCTGTGTCGCAACAACTTTTGCGCCTTGATCATCGGTGCGGATGGTAATGTCAGCAATTTCCTCGTACTGAGGATTACGTACAGACGCTAGATCAACTAGCACTTCACGCGGCTCAACATCACCTTGCAACAGCGGGCGCTTTTTATCGCGTTGTGTCCGCGCTAATTGCTTTTCAATCGTGGTTTCTAAATAGACAACAACACCACGCGCAGAAAGACGGTTACGGGTTTCACGGGATTGGATAGAACCACCCCCAGTCGCCAGTACAATGCCCTGCTTTTCAGTCAGATCATTGATCACTTTCTCTTCACGAACACGAAAGCCTTCTTCACCTTCAACATCGAATACCCAGCTAATATCTGCACCGGTACGACGTTCAATTTCTTGATCGGAGTCGAAGAATTCCATATTCAGCATCTGCGCAAGGTATCTGCCGATAGTACTTTTACCGGCACCCATAGGGCCGATTAGGAAAATATTACGTTTCTCTGCCATGTTTTTCGGTTTTTGCTTAAAACAACGTTTAAATACACCTCGCCCCGTCAAAAAAAACACCACGACGAGACATGACCTGAATCCTCAATAAGAACGTAGTACGAGATCAGACTGAAAATTATCTCAAGAGTGGGGCTAGTTTGGCAACAGCATAAAGGCATGCTTTCGAAAACTGCGGCTGCAATCTCCGAAAGCAATCATCAAGGAGAGAGGTTTAACCACTGATAGGATCAGTGCTTACCGGACGATTCATGTTACCTTGAACGACACGTGGCGTAACAAAAATCACTAACTCACGTTTGCCAGATTTATCCATATCACGTCTAAATAGACGCCCCATGACAGGAATATCACCCAGTACCGGTACCTTATCTACACCTTTGATAGTAGTGTGCTGGAATACGCCGCCAAGTACAACTGTTTCGCCATCATCAACCAGAACTTGTGTTTCAACCTCTTGCTTATCCACTGAAACTGCCTCTCCTCTCCCTATCTTATATACTTTACCTGGTGAGTTTTGGCTAACTTTCAGATCTAAAATAATTTGGCCATTAGGCGTAATCTGCGGTGTAACATCTAAGCCGAGCACCGCATCTTTAAATTCAATGGTCGATGCACCGCTCGAACTGGCCACTTCATACGGCAGTTCAGTACCCTGTTTGATGCTGGCCTGCTTTTTATTGGCAGTCAGTAATCGCGGGCTGGCAACCACTTCCACATTATTTTCACGCTCTAACGCTGACAGCTCTAAATCCAGCAATTTGCCGTTAATTTTGGCAATTTGGAAGGCAATAGAGGCAGCACCTGCCGAAGCAGGCATATTTACGTTCAGAAAATTTTCGGTGGTTAACGGCGTTGTAGAGTCAGATAACCCTTCGAGTGATGCCCCTACATCCCCCTGACCTTGTGGCGCAAGCATGCCCCAACGAACGCCAAGTTCATCCAAACTTTCATCGTTAATCGTCACAATACGCGCTTCGATTTGCACCTGACTGACCGGCCTATCCAGTGATGCAACCATCTGGCGAACGGTATCAAGCACGTTATCAATATCACGTACCAGCAAGGTGTTGGTGCGCTCATCTACGGAAACAGAGCCACGGCTAGAGAGCATCCGACCATTGGCAGCGGTTAACATTGCTGCAATATCAGAGGCTTTGGCGAAGTTAATATCAATATATTCAGTAAGTAGCGGTTTTAGATCATTAACTTGTACATCGGCTTCCATCTCACGCCGCTCGCGATCAATTAAGACATCGCTCGGAGCCACCAGTAACACATTGCCATCAATACGCTTATCTAACCCTTTGGCACGTAAGATAATATCCAACGCCTGCTGCCAAGGAACGTTATCCAAACGCAAGGTGATCTCGCCCTGTACGCTGTCAGTGGTTACCAAGTTGAACTGGTTATAATCGGCAATTACCTGCAGCACCGTACGAATCGGTACATTTTGGAAATTCAATGAGATAGGTTTGCTGTATTGCGCCGGATTACTGGTCTGCGCGCGCGCAGAGTTGGCCCGCCGGATCTGCACTTTAACCTGCTGACCGATGCGCTGCTGATCGTAATCCACCGGCCCTTTCAGATCCAATACCAGCCGCGTACTCTGGCCGGTACTCTCACTGCGGATATTTTTCACGGCAGTACCCCGACGGCTGACATCCATTTTATACGGGTCACCGGAGAGCTGGGTACGGGGCAAATCAATCACTAAACGGCCACTGCTCTGCCGAATAGCCAGATCAGCCGGCGGCTGTACAAAACTCAGATTCAGCTCAGCTTGACCATCACCGCGCGGCACAAAATCCATTGACAGCAGCGTACTGCCCGTCGGTTTTAGCACCGGATTATTCTGCAAAGATTGAGCTGCATTACCGGCCGGTTTACCAAGCAGCAAAACATAACTTTTACCCTCAGCTCTGATCTCATAGGGCGCTTGACGGCCTAGGTCAAAAGCCAGTTGAGTACCATTACTTGCAGGCTTAACCCCAATAGCACGCAGCAGCGGGTTATTGACCCGAACCGTATTCCCAACGCGGCTTTTATCAACACCGGAAAATGTCAGTGCCAGCGTATTGGCCAGCATATCTAGCTGCTGCGCGGGGGTAGCAACCGGCTGGTCAAACACCATGCTTACCGCTAGGCGGTCTCCTTCCTGACGCAGCTTAATGTCTTCGAGTGTGGCGGCCCATGCGCTAGCGCTGATGCTGAAACAGGCACCGGCCATTAGCCAATACCCGATACTGAGAACTGCTCCCTTCATCATTATTTTATCCTATATTCTGTGTAACTTATCAGCTACCAAAAGGCGATGTATCCAGCGCCAACGCGACTTGCCGTTGCTGCCAGCAGCCACGGCCATCACTGATCATTTCATTTAGCTCAATTGCTGATGCACTCACTTTATTGATGCTGCCCCAATTCAGCCCGATATGATCACCGGTACCAATGCGGACAAGCTCTGCATCAGGAGTCTCGATCAAGGCCCACAACTGGGCTTTATCGCCAATCACACCACGAAATTTAAGTTTTTCCAGACCGTACTGCTCTAAAGCGGTTTTCTTGCGCTCTGTATTAGGCTGTGCGCAGTCAAATCCACGATCGCCTGCCACTTCCATTTGTGGTGTCATAAACGGGTTACGCAACGGCGCAGCAACAAACAGCAAACGTCCGGTACGCTCGAGCGCCTTCGGCGGGGTCATTTTTTCAAACGGTACACCGCTGTAGATATCTTGCAATACAAGATCCAAATCCTGCTGATCACTGTCACCGCACCCTGCCAGCAACAGACTGATGCTAAGTAGTGCCAGACACCGAACCCCCTGTTGATTGCTCATCATGGTTTCACCTCGGCAGGTTGCAGTGCTTTGAGCTCATCGGCACTCAACAAGCGAAATGTTGTTGCTCGTACCGAAAAACCAAGATTCTCTTCTTGCTTGCGCTCTAATGTCAGGTCACTGAGGGTAATAATGCGCGGTAACAGGGCAATATCACTTGAAAACTGCCCCAGCTCTGAGAAAGAACCTTTTAGCTCTAGTTGCAACGGCAGCGCCTGTAACAGCCCTTGTGGCTGTGGCGCCATCCAGTTGATACGATCAAATTGCATACCGTTACGCGTTCCCACCATGGTGATAGAATCAAGTAACGAGGCCAGCTCATCTTGCGAAGGCAGCTGGCGGCTAAGCAGTGCCAGCTGGTTGGTCAATAATCGATACCGCTCACGGGCAATCGGCAATTGTGCGGCCAGATTAGCTTTACTGCGAATTTGCAGCAGCATCTCTTGCTCTTTAGTTTGTGCATCCTGATAATCCTGCCAGTCAGGCAGCAAGATAAACCATGCAACCACTGCACAGACAATAACTGTCACGAGTGTGATAAATATCCACTGCATTTTGCGTGGCCAGTAGGCTATCTGATCGAGGTCGAGTTCACTCCACTGGCTCATCCTTTGATCTCTCCAAGCTTTTGCTTCATTTCCGATAACAGCTGAAAACGCATTTTGAACTCATCAAAATTGGCGCCATCTTTATTGGCCACAATCGCGTCAATGGATACCGCATCGAGCCAGTAAGAGGATTCAACCTGCCGTACCATCGAGGAGAGACGTACGTTAGACTCACTGCGGCCAGTAATTTCAACCCGCTCACCATTTAGGGTGATTTTGTCGATATACACACCGGTCGGAACAACTAGCGGTAACAAATTAAATAGGCGAGTGACTTGATCGCGCTGACGCTGCAGTGCCGATACCGCCGCTATCCGCTTATTAACCAGCTCCTCTTTTGCTTTAATATCCCGTAACTCTGCCAGTTTGATATCAAGAGTGGTGATCTCCGATTGCAGCCGCGCCAAGCGGTTTTGCTGAGTATCATTGAGCTGTGAAATACTCAGCCACACCGCCGCCAATAGCAAAAACCAGACACCGGCCCATGCCGAAACCTGCCGTAAAAACAACTGTTGTTTTTGATGCCGTTCCAGCTCTCGCCACGGCAGTAAATTGATGCCTTTCATCAACTAGCCTCCCACACAGCTAAACCACAGGCTAACGTAAACGGCCATGCATCTTCTTGCTGTGGCGTGCTCACTGTTAAAGAGAGCCCGGCAAACGGTGACCAGCCCTGTACCGGAATCGAAAGCTGGGCACTCAACAAACGTGCTTCACTTTCATTGATTTTCCCGCTAACCAGCAGGCCGTTGGATTGACGACCGGTTGAGTGATACATCTGACGGATCAGGCCAATCTGGCGGGCCACCTCGTTGAGCCACTGCTCTTGCAGTAAGTTTTCGGGGATAAAAGGCGTTGAATCATCTTGCTGTGGGATATTCAAAGGTTGATCGCGGAAAAACAGCGGCGCATCTGGCACGGAAGAGACCAAAATGTTGCGTGATGATAAATGCACTAACAGTTGTTGCCCAAACTCAATACCGGCCGGCAGCGCACTGCGGGCAAGATCAACGGCACGCCTTAATGCCAACGGGCTAATATCCACCACATCCGCTGTTAACCCGCCTTGTGTCAACATCGAAAGGTACTCATTCATTAGCTCACGGCGCGCAGCCGTAACAACGAGCTTAATACGGCCATTGGCCGTAGGTACGCCTTCGGCGCGAAAATCAAACGCTAATTCATGCGGAGGTAGCGGAAATAGGGCCGGAAGTTCAGCTTCCACCCGAAATAAACGCTCTTGTTCGGTTAAAAAGGCATCCACCATTAAGGTTTTTTGCATAACCGCTGAGCCGGGCAGTGCAATACTCAGCCGGGCCAGACGACGCGGTAGCATTTTTTGCACCTGAAGTAATACACCCTTAAGCAGCTCAGGTTGCACTAAACGGTCGCCTTGAAATGTGCCGGTTGGTAGGGCAATACTATGCCACCCCAACAGCTCCCAGCCTTGTCGACGCGAACGGCACCACACAACCCGAACGGCATCACTGGCAATGTCCAAGCCTACACTGACAGAGCGTGCAAACATGACTCTCCCATACATCTTATTGATGTGCTTCTGACGAAAGATCAAAAAAAACTAAGCAAACTGACGAAAGTGCGAAGAAAAAAACAGCTAAGGGGTTACCCTTTTACGCCATGCCTTTATACTACGCACTTATTGTTAATGAACCGTTAGCTGCTTTAATCGCGGGAATTCTCAGGTGAAGCTCATAAAGTATTTTTTTGTCGTTACACTTAGTTGCATCCTTCTGGGAGGCGCTTCAGTGTACGGCTTATATGTTTACGTCAAGCCTCAGTTGCCCGATGTAGCAACGTTGCGTGATGTCCGATTGCAAACCCCTATGCAGGTTTACAGTGCCGATGGCAAACTGATTTCTCAGTTTGGGGAGAAGCGCCGTATCCCCCTGACACTAGAACAAATTCCACCACAACTGGTGAATGCCTTTATTGCAACAGAAGATAGCCGCTTCTATCAACATGATGGTATTGATCCAATTGGAATTTTGCGAGCTGCCTTGGTTTCTTTGACCGCCGGGCATGCAAAACAGGGTGCAAGTACCATCACCCAACAGTTAGCTCGTAACTTTTTCCTCAGCCCTGAAAAAACCATCATGCGTAAAGTCAAAGAGGTTTTTTTGGCGCTGCGCATTGAACAGTTACTGACAAAAAACGAAATTCTCGACCTCTATCTGAATAAAATTTACTTAGGCTACCGCGCCTATGGTGTCGGTGCGGCCGCACGTGTTTACTTTGGTAAGGATATTGATCAGCTAACACTGAGTGAAATGGCGGTCATTGCTGGGCTGCCGAAAGCGCCCTCAACTCTGAACCCACTCTATTCACTGACCCGCTCAGAAAATCGCCGCAATGTGGTACTTTCCCGGATGCGGGAAGAGAACTACATCACTCAAAGCCAGTATCAAGAGGCGATTAAACAACCGATTATTGCCAGTTATCACGGTGCTGAAATTGAGCTAAATGCCCCATACTTGGCCGAAATGGTGCGCCAAGAGATGTTCAGCCGCTACGGTGAAGATGCCTATACTGATGGTTTTAAGGTCTACACCACGGTTGACTCTAGCGTACAAACAGCAGCCGACAATGCGTTGCAAGATAATGTTATCGGTTATGATATGCGCCACGGTTACCGAGGGCCTGCCAACCAGCTATGGCAAAATGGCCAGCCGGCCTGGGATAGCAGTAAAATTGTCAGTAGCCTGAAAAATTTACCAACGTATGGCCCATTTCAGGCAGCTGTAGTTACTTCAGTACAAGACAAGAGTGCCACCGCACTGCTCGGTAACGGTGAGAACATTACGCTAAACTGGGATGGCATTAAGTGGGCTCGCCCGTTTATCAGCGATACCCGTCAGGGTGCATCACCTAAAAACGCCCGCACAGTACTCAATGCCGGTGAGCAGATTTGGGTTCGCTCACTCAATGATGTCTGGTGGCTGGGCCAAGTGCCGGATGTTAATTCAGCACTGGTTTCGCTTAATCCAGAAAATGGCGCAGTAAAAGCACTGGTGGGTGGTTTTAGTTATAACCAAAGTAAATTTAACCGTGTAACGCAGTCAATTCGCCAAGTCGGCTCCAACATCAAACCGTTTATCTACGCCGCGGCGTTAGAAAAAGGGTTATCTCTGGCTACCATTCTCAATGATGCACCGATTACCCGTTGGGATTCGGGTGCTGGCAGCAACTGGCGGCCGAAGAACTCACCAGCCGTTTATGATGGCCCACTGCGGTTACGTGAAGGGTTAGGTCTGTCAAAAAACGTGATGATGGTTCGAGCATTACGGGCAATTGGTGTGAATTTTGCGGCCGATTTCCTTGAACGCTTTGGCTTTAATCCCGCAAATATCTCCCGTTATGAGTCTTTGGCGCTAGGCGCGGCTGATTTTACCCCATTGTCTATCGCACGCGGTTACTCGGTCTTTGCTAATGGTGGCTATCTAATCACACCTTATTTCATCAGCAAAATTGAAGATTCAAACGGTAAATTGCTGGAAGAAGCCAAACCACTAATTGCCTGTACAGGAAGCTGCAATATCCCGGTGGTATACGGCCCAACAGCAAAAGCGCCAGTACTGGGTAATGCATTAACCGAAGATCTTCCTGCACAAGATGGTGCTGTGCCAATGCCACAAATTGAGCATGTTGATACAAGCCTACTTACGCAAACGGAAACCAGTGAGGGTTATGCTCCCCATGTGATCAGCACACAACTGGCATTTTTAATTCGTGATGGGCTGGAGTCAGCTATTTGGGGTGAGCCGGGAGCAGGCTGGCAAGGCACCGGCTGGCGAGCAGCAAAACTGCTCAAACGGCACGATATCGGCGGGAAAACCGGTACAACCAACAACTCAAAAGATGCGTGGTACTCCGGATACGGTCCAAGCACGGTAACCACCGTATGGGTTGGGTTTGACGATCACCGCCGCGAATTAGGTCGATCAACACAAAATCCAAACTTAAGTGGTCAGGTTATTTCAGGTTACGAAGGGGGCGCAAAATCAGCCCAGCCAGCATGGAACGCATTTATGCAAGCCGCGCTTAGCGGGATCCCCGAGCAACCTAAGCAAGTCCCTGAGGGTATTTTAAGTATCCCAATTGATATGAGAACCGGCAAATTAGCCGATGGCTCTGGCCGATCACGGGTTGAGTACTTTATTCCGGGAACTGAGCCAACTGAAAAGCCAACGCACGAAGTAGGAACGACCATTATCGATAGCTCGGGCTCTCAGCAAGAGTTGTTCTGATTTAATTATCAAGACCTTGTTTAGCATTGATAATTAAAAAGGCCGCAGCAAATATTATGCTGCGGCCTTTCATTTTGTTCACTACGATGAGCGCTGAAACAGCAGGTTTATTAGAGAGGACGCAGTGAGATCTCGCCACCGACAAAACTTTTTAACTCCCCACTAGCCAAGCGCAAGCGCAGAGCACCATGTGAGTCAATACCGCAAGCAACACCTTCAATTTGCTGATCACCCATCAACAACCGCACCGGTCTGCCGGTAAAGTTATCCAGCGCATTCCAGCGCTCATAGAATGCCGATAACCCCTGCTGTTCATACAGCGGAAGATTCTCTTCCAGCGCTTTTAATAAGCGCCCAGCAAGCTGATTACGCGGAAGTGTCGGACACACATCTTTTAAACACGAAATCGGCTGGTCAATACGGCTGCGAACTGAAGCTGGAAGCGAGACATTAATCCCCATTCCCATCACAATATGTGCAGCATCACCGGTTTGTCCGGTTAACTCAACCAAAATACCGGCTACTTTTTTATCATTTAGATAGAGATCATTCGGCCATTTTAGCCGAATAGCATCAGTCCCTAGCTGCTGTAATACTTCAGCGACAATCACGCCAATAGCCAAGCTTAAGCCAACCGCTGCTGCCGGGCCTTGTTCTAAACGCCAGTACATTGATAAATAGAGATTAGCACCAAACAATGAGACCCAAGGCCGGCCACGCCGCCCGCGTCCAGCCTGCTGATACTCGGCAATGCACGCATAACCGGAAGGAAATTGGCCAATTCTGTCGAGTAAATACTGGTTGGTTGAACCGATAATAGGGATCAACTCAAACTGGCTAGAGGGCGTAATAGATCTAATCGCATCAGCAGTTAACAATTCAATAGGTTCAGCCAAACAGTACCCTTTTCCCGGGATACTAAAGAGATCCAACCCCCAATCTTGCAACGTTCGAATATGTTTGCTAATTGCTGCGCGCGAAATACCTAAACGCTTTCCGAGTTGCTCGCCTGAGTGGAACTGCCCATCTGCCAGCCACTGTATAATTTGCAAAGGCGTATCTGTACTTTTCATATGCACTCCAGTAACTGCACGGCATTCACCTCACCAGAACGGCTGATAAAACGCACTTCAGGATCGAGCCAGACTGAAAAACGGGCAAATACCGACTGGCGTACATGCTGAGCAAGGCACAAAACATCCTGTGCGTTGGCATTACCGATATTAACCAAGACTAAGGCCTGATGTGGATGAACACGAGCCTGACCAATTTGATAGCCTTTTAAGCCACATTGATCAATCAGCCATCCTGCTGCCACTTTATACTCACCAGAGTGTTGTAAATACAGCGGCGCATGTGGGAAATCTGCCAGTAACTTTTCTGCCTGTGAAGTACTAATGAGTGGGTTTTTAAAGAAACTACCCGCATTACCTTCCTGTTTGGGATCAGGCAGTTTTCTTTTGCGCATATCACAAACCATCGTAAAGATAGCCATCGGGGTAAGATCATCGCCTGTCAGTTTGGCCAACTCACCATAATGCGCAATAGGCTGCCACTCTTTTGGCAAACGTAAACCTACCGCGGTAATAACATAACCGTGCTGATACTGATGTTTAAAAATGCTGTCACGATAGCCAAACTGGCACTCATCTTTACTTAACCGCAGTGAAACACCTGAGCTTAACTGAAGCACATCGACATACGCACATAATTGTTCAAATTCAATGCCATACGCACCGATATTCTGAATCGGCGCAGAACCACAACAGCCAGGGATCAGTGCCAGGTTTTCCATCCCAGCAATCCCCTGCTCAAGCGTGAATGTCACCAACTCATGCCATGACTCGCCTGCCGCAACGTGTAGATGCCATGCAGAGTCATCCTCTTGAATATCAATACCCTTAAGCTGATTAAGGATCACGACACCATCAAAATCATCGGTAAACAGTACATTACTGCCCTCACCTAAAACCAAGAAAGGTAACCCCTGATAAGCAGATGATCGTGTGATACTCAGCAAATCGCTCACTTGTGTCACAGTTTTAATCCAGCGAGCTTTGGCAGGTAATCCAAAAGTGTGATGAGGCTGTAGTGAAGACCATTCAGGTAATGACATGCGTAATCGGGCTCAGAAGAAAATAATGCGGTTATTCTACGTGATCGCAACCAGAAGAACTAACCCCGTCTTATGGGGTTTTTTATGCATCAAAAACAGAGCCTAAAAGAAAATGCTTTTGTGGGATACACAAACCAATCCAGCCCCATCCATGCGCCATCAAAAGAACGGCTCAACTGCCCATTTTCTAGTTACAGAGGGCTACATAGATAGTTTCATAGGTAATTGATAATTGATAATTGATAATTGATAATTGATAATTGGACAGTTAGGGCGTTGAGCTACTGATAAGTTCATTATCGTGTGAGCCTCAGCAAATCGCTCACGCGTGCCTGTCCAAAATCCCCAATAAGTTTTAATAAATAAAATACAACAACGCAAAAAGCCCATCCTTTCGGATGGGCTTCTTACTTATTTGATGCCTGGCAGTTCCCTACTCTCGCATGGGGAGACCCCACACTACCATCGGCGCTACGGCGTTTCACTGCTGAGTTCGGCATGGGGTCAGGTGGGACCACCGCGCTATCGCCGCCAGGCAAATTCTTTTATTCTATCTACATAACCGCCATTTCATGGCCATTACGCTAAATCTGAAAACGCACTGATAAATTCTGTTTTTGTTCTCAAAAACATCGTCTCGAACTTTCATCGTCCAACATAACTTTGGCGTTGTATGGTTAAGCCTCACGGGCAATTAGTACAGGTTAGCTCAACGTATCGCTACGCTTACACACCCTGCCTATCTACGTCGTAGTCTCCAACAACCCTTTAGGAGGCTCTAGGCCTCAGGGATGACTCATCTCGGGGCAAGTTTCGCGCTTAGATGCTTTCAGCGCTTATCTCTTCCGTATTTAGCTACCCGGCAATGCCACTGGCGTGACAACCGGAACACCAGAGATACGTCCACTCCGGTCCTCTCGTACTAGGAGCAGCCCCCCTCAATCATCCAACGCCCACGACAGATAGGGACCGAACTGTCTCACGACGTTCTAAACCCAGCTCGCGTACCACTTTAAATGGCGAACAGCCATACCCTTGGGACCAACTTCAGCCCCAGGATGTGATGAGCCGACATCGAGGTGCCAAACACCGCCGTCGATATGAACTCTTGGGCGGTATCAGCCTGTTATCCCCGGAGTACCTTTTATCCGTTGAGCGATGGCCCTTCCATACAGAACCACCGGATCACTATGACCTACTTTCGTATCTGCTCGACCTGTCCGTCTCGCAGTTAAGCTGGCTTATGCCATTGCACTAACCTCCTGATGTCCGACCAGGATTAGCCAACCTTCGTGCTCCTCCGTTACTCTTTAGGAGGAGACCGCCCCAGTCAAACTACCCACCAGACACTGTCCGCATCCCGGATTACGGGACCACGTTAGAACATCAAACATTAAAGGGTGGTATTTCAAGGTCGGCTCCACGCAAACTGGCGTTCACGTTTCAATGCCTCCCACCTATCCTACACATCAAGGCTCAATATTCAGTGTCAAGCTATAGTAAAGGTTCACGGGGTCTTTCCGTCTTGCCGCGGGTACACTGCATCTTCACAGCGATTTCAATTTCACTGAGTCTCGGGTGGAGACAGCCTGGCCATCATTACGCCATTCGTGCAGGTCGGAACTTACCCGACAAGGAATTTCGCTACCTTAGGACCGTTATAGTTACGGCCGCCGTTTACCGGGGCTTCGATCAAGAGCTTCGCTTGCGCTAACCCCATCAATTAACCTTCCGGCACCGGGCAGGCGTCACACCGTATACGTCCACTTTCGTGTTTGCACAGTGCTGTGTTTTTAATAAACAGTTGCAGCCAGCTGGTATCTTCGACTGACTTCAGCTCCATCCGCAAGGGACTTCACCTACCGTCAGCGTGCCTTCTCCCGAAGTTACGGCA
This sequence comes from Plesiomonas sp. ISS29, assembly GCF_056522795.1. Lineage (NCBI taxonomy): Bacteria > Pseudomonadati > Pseudomonadota > Gammaproteobacteria > Enterobacterales > Enterobacteriaceae > Plesiomonas > Plesiomonas sp. ISS29. The sequence continues at coordinate 815,213 of NZ_JAWRZQ010000001.1, read as the reverse complement.
CCATTTTGCCTAGTTCCTTCACCCGAGTTCTCTCAAGCGCCTGAGTATTCTCTACCTGACCACCTGTGTCGGTTTGGGGTACGATTTCTGGTGACCTGATGCTTAGAGGCTTTTCCTGGAAGCGTAGTATCAGCTACTTCAGCACCGTAGTGCTTCGTCATCACGCCTCAGTGTTATGCAGAAAACCGGATTTACCTAGTCTTCCCACCTTCACGCTTAAACCGGGACAACCGTCGCCCGGATAGCCTAACTTTCTCCGTCCCCCCTTCGCAGTCACCACAAGTACGGGAATATTAACCCGTTTCCCATCGACTACGCTTTTCAGCCTCGCCTTAGGGGTCGACTCACCCTGCTCCGATTAACGTTGAACAGGAACCCTTGGTCTTCCGGCGGGGGAGTTTTTCACTCCCCTTATCGTTACTTATGTCAGCATTCGCACTTCTGATACGTCCAGCATGCCTCACAGCACACCTTCTACCGCTTACAGAACGCTCCCCTACCCAATAACGCCTAAACGTCATTGCCGCAGCTTCGGTGCATGGTTTAGCCCCGTTAAATCTTCCGCGCAGGCCGACTCGACTAGTGAGCTATTACGCTTTCTTTAAATGATGGCTGCTTCTAAGCCAACATCCTAGCTGTCTGAGCCTTCCCACATCGTTTCCCACTTAACCATGACTTTGGGACCTTAGCTGGCGGTCTGGGTTGTTTCCCTCTTCACGACGGACGTTAGCACCCGCCGTGTGTCTCCCGGATAGTACTCTACGGTATTCGGAGTTTGCATGGGGTTGGTAAGTCGGGATGACCCCCTAGCCCAAACAGTGCTCTACCCCCGTAGGTATTCGTCCGAGGCGCTACCTAAATAGCTTTCGGGGAGAACCAGCTATCTCCCGGTTTGATTGGCCTTTCACCCCCAGCCACAAGTCATCCGCTAATTTTTCAACATTAGTCGGTTCGGTCCTCCAGTTAGTGTTACCCAACCTTCAACCTGCCCATGGCTAGATCACCGGGTTTCGGGTCTATACCCTGCAACTAAATCGCCCAGTTAAGACTCGGTTTCCCTACGGCTCCCCTATTCGGTTAACCTTGCTACAGAATATAAGTCGCTGACCCATTATACAAAAGGTACGCAGTCACACCACGAAGGTGCTCCTACTGCTTGTACGTACACGGTTTCAGGTTCTATTTCACTCCCCTCACAGGGGTTCTTTTCGCCTTTCCCTCACGGTACTGGTTCGCTATCGGTCAGTCAGGAGTATTTAGCCTTGGAGGATGGTCCCCCCATCTTCAAACAGGATACCACGTGTCCCGTCTTACTCATCGAGCTCACAACCAGTGCACTTTCATGTACGGGGCTATCACCCTGTATCGCCGGCCTTTCCAGGCCGTTCCATTAATACACTGGCTGATGTTGACTCTGGGCTGCTCCGCGTTCGCTCGCCGCTACTAACGGAATCTCGGTTGATTTCTTTTCCTCGGGGTACTTAGATGTTTCAGTTCTCCCGGTTCGCCTCGTTAAGCTATGTATTCACTTAACGATACCTAAGTTATCTTAGGTGGGTTTCCCCATTCGGACATGGTTGGTTAATAGCGCTTCATCCCAGCTCACCAACCCTTTTCGCAGGGTAGCACGTCCTTCATCGCCTCTGACTGCCAAGGCATCCACCGTGTACGCTTAGTCACTTAACCATACAACCCAAAATTATTTCAGATTGATGAAAGCACTAAACTGGTCATATGCCAGTTTCTCAAGACGCTTGTTCTTAAGAACTTCAGTTATTTATCAGCTTGTTTCCAAATTTTTAAAGAGCAATTGTGGCGTCCCCTAGGGGGTTCGAACCCCTGTTACCGCCGTGAAAGGGCGGTGTCCTAGGCCTCTAGACGAAGGGGACGCAACTTCAAACAATCTGTGTGAGCACTCAGCCAAAGGCTGGTATCGCAGGTAAGGAGGTGATCCAACCGCAGGTTCCCCTACGGTTACCTTGTTACGACTTCACCCCAGTCATGAATCACAAAGTGGTAAGCGCCCCCCCGAAGGTTAAGCTACCTACTTCTTTTGCAACCCACTCCCATGGTGTGACGGGCGGTGTGTACAAGGCCCGGGAACGTATTCACCGTAGCATTCTGATCTACGATTACTAGCGATTCCGACTTCATGGAGTCGAGTTGCAGACTCCAATCCGGACTACGACATACTTTATGGGATTCGCTCACTATCGCTAGCTTGCCGCCCTTTGTATATGCCATTGTAGCACGTGTGTAGCCCTACTCGTAAGGGCCATGATGACTTGACGTCATCCCCACCTTCCTCCGGTTTATCACCGGCAGTCTCCTTTGAGTTCCCGCCATCACGCGCTGGCAACAAAGGATAAGGGTTGCGCTCGTTGCGGGACTTAACCCAACATTTCACAACACGAGCTGACGACAGCCATGCAGCACCTGTCTCACAGTTCCCGAAGGCACCAATCCATCTCTGGAAAGTTCTGTGGATGTCAAGAGTAGGTAAGGTTCTTCGCGTTGCATCGAATTAAACCACATGCTCCACCGCTTGTGCGGGCCCCCGTCAATTCATTTGAGTTTTAACCTTGCGGCCGTACTCCCCAGGCGGTCGATTTAACGCGTTAGCTCCGGAAGCCACGCCTCAAGGGCACAACCTCCAAATCGACATCGTTTACAGCGTGGACTACCAGGGTATCTAATCCTGTTTGCTCCCCACGCTTTCGCACCTGAGCGTCAGTCTTTGTCCAGGGGGCCGCCTTCGCCACCGGTATTCCTCCAGATCTCTACGCATTTCACCGCTACACCTGGAATTCTACCCCCCTCTACAAGACTCTAGCTTGCCAGTTTCAAATGCAGTTCCCACGTTGAGCGCGGGGATTTCACATCTGACTTAACAAACCGCCTGCGTGCGCTTTACGCCCAGTAATTCCGATTAACGCTTGCACCCTCCGTATTACCGCGGCTGCTGGCACGGAGTTAGCCGGTGCTTCTTCTGCGAGTAACGTCATAGCAGCAGCGTATTAAGCTGCTCCCTTTCCTCCTCGCTGAAAGTGCTTTACAACCCGAAGGCCTTCTTCACACACGCGGCATGGCTGCATCAGGGTTTCCCCCATTGTGCAATATTCCCCACTGCTGCCTCCCGTAGGAGTCTGGACCGTGTCTCAGTTCCAGTGTGACTGGTCATTCTCTCAAACCAGTTAGAGATCGTCGCCTTGGTGAGCCATTACCCCACCAACTAGCTAATCCCACCTGGGTTCATCCGATAGCATGAGGTCCGAAGAGCCCCCACTTTGGTCCGTAGACATTATGCGGTATTAGCTACAGTTTCCCGTAGTTATCCCCCTCTATCGGGCAGATCCCCAGGCATTACTCACCCGTCCGCCGCTCGTCACCCAAGAAGCAAGCTTCTTTGTGCTACCGCTCGACTTGCATGTGTTAGGCCTGCCGCCAGCGTTCAATCTGAGCCATGATCAAACTCTTCAATTTAAAGTTTGTCGCTCGAAATAACTAGCAAATAAATTGTCAGTCACTCGTTTAACTAAGTATCTTTTGGATAGTCAGCGTCTTCAACGAGTGCCCACACAGATTGTCTGATTAATTTTTTAAAGAGCAGCGCCAGCGCTTTCACGTTGACAGGGCGCGCATTATTTCGCATTTCCCTATATTGTGTCAATGTAAAAGTGACACTTTAATTTTGAATCCCGGCAGTGTCCTACTCTCACATAGGGAAACCCTACACTACCATCGGCGCTACGACGTTTCACTACTGAGTTCGGCATGGGATCAGGTGGGGCCATCGTGCTATTGCTGCCGGGAAAATTTTAATAAATAATGGTGCTGATACCCAGAGTCGAACTGGGGACCTCACCCTTACCAAGGGTGCGCTCTACCAACTGAGCCATATCAGCAACTTTATTTATTAAAACTTATACCATCTAAGAGAATTTGATGCCTGGCAGTTCCCTACTCTCGCATGGGGAGACCCCACACTACCATCGGCGCTACGGCGTTTCACTGCTGAGTTCGGCATGGGGTCAGGTGGGACCACCGCGCTATCGCCGCCAGGCAAATTCTTGTATTCTATTTACATAACCGCCATCTTATGGCCATTACGCTAAATCTGAAAACGCACTGATAAATTCTATTTTGCTCTCAAAAACATCGTCTGAACTTCATCGTCCAACATAACTTTGGCGTTGTATGGTTAAGCCTCACGGGCAATTAGTACAGGTTAGCTCAACGTATCGCTACGCTTACACACCCTGCCTATCTACGTCGTAGTCTCCAACAACCCTTTAGGAGGCTCTAGGCCTCAGGGATGACTCATCTCGGGGCAAGTTTCGCGCTTAGATGCTTTCAGCGCTTATCTCTTCCGTATTTAGCTACCCGGCAATGCCACTGGCGTGACAACCGGAACACCAGAGATACGTCCACTCCGGTCCTCTCGTACTAGGAGCAGCCCCCCTCAATCATCCAACGCCCACGACAGATAGGGACCGAACTGTCTCACGACGTTCTAAACCCAGCTCGCGTACCACTTTAAATGGCGAACAGCCATACCCTTGGGACCAACTTCAGCCCCAGGATGTGATGAGCCGACATCGAGGTGCCAAACACCGCCGTCGATATGAACTCTTGGGCGGTATCAGCCTGTTATCCCCGGAGTACCTTTTATCCGTTGAGCGATGGCCCTTCCATACAGAACCACCGGATCACTATGACCTACTTTCGTATCTGCTCGACCTGTCCGTCTCGCAGTTAAGCTGGCTTATGCCATTGCACTAACCTCCTGATGTCCGACCAGGATTAGCCAACCTTCGTGCTCCTCCGTTACTCTTTAGGAGGAGACCGCCCCAGTCAAACTACCCACCAGACACTGTCCGCATCCCGGATTACGGGACCACGTTAGAACATCAAACATTAAAGGGTGGTATTTCAAGGTCGGCTCCACGCAAACTGGCGTTCACGTTTCAATGCCTCCCACCTATCCTATACATCAAGGCTCAATATTCAGTGTCAAGCTATAGTAAAGGTTCACGGGGTCTTTCCGTCTTGCCGCGGGTACACTGCATCTTCACAGCGATTTCAATTTCACTGAGTCTCGGGTGGAGACAGCCTGGCCATCATTACGCCATTCGTGCAGGTCGGAACTTACCCGACAAGGAATTTCGCTACCTTAGGACCGTTATAGTTACGGCCGCCGTTTACCGGGGCTTCGATCAAGAGCTTCGCTTGCGCTAACCCCATCAATTAACCTTCCGGCACCGGGCAGGCGTCACACCGTATACGTCCACTTTCGTGTTTGCACAGTGCTGTGTTTTTAATAAACAGTTGCAGCCAGCTGGTATCTTCGACTGACTTCAGCTCCATCCGCAAGGGACTTCACCTACCGTCAGCGTGCCTTCTCCCGAAGTTACGGCACCATTTTGCCTAGTTCCTTCACCCGAGTTCTCTCAAGCGCCTGAGTATTCTCTACCTGACCACCTGTGTCGGTTTGGGGTACGATTTCTGGTGACCTGATGCTTAGAGGCTTTTCCTGGAAGCGTAGTATCAGCTACTTCAGCACCGTAGTGCTTCGTCATCACGCCTCAGTGTTATGCAGAAAACCGGATTTACCTAGTCTTCCCACCTTCACGCTTAAACCGGGACAACCGTCGCCCGGATAGCCTAACTTTCTCCGTCCCCCCTTCGCAGTCACCACAAGTACGGGAATATTAACCCGTTTCCCATCGACTACGCTTTTCAGCCTCGCCTTAGGGGTCGACTCACCCTGCTCCGATTAACGTTGAACAGGAACCCTTGGTCTTCCGGCGGGGGAGTTTTTCACTCCCCTTATCGTTACTTATGTCAGCATTCGCACTTCTGATACGTCCAGCATGCCTCACAGCACACCTTCTACCGCTTACAGAACGCTCCCCTACCCAATAACGCCTAAACGTCATTGCCGCAGCTTCGGTGCATGGTTTAGCCCCGTTAAATCTTCCGCGCAGGCCGACTCGACTAGTGAGCTATTACGCTTTCTTTAAATGATGGCTGCTTCTAAGCCAACATCCTAGCTGTCTGAGCCTTCCCACATCGTTTCCCACTTAACCATGACTTTGGGACCTTAGCTGGCGGTCTGGGTTGTTTCCCTCTTCACGACGGACGTTAGCACCCGCCGTGTGTCTCCCGGATAGTACTCTACGGTATTCGGAGTTTGCATGGGGTTGGTAAGTCGGGATGACCCCCTAGCCCAAACAGTGCTCTACCCCCGTAGGTATTCGTCCGAGGCGCTACCTAAATAGCTTTCGGGGAGAACCAGCTATCTCCCGGTTTGATTGGCCTTTCACCCCCAGCCACAAGTCATCCGCTAATTTTTCAACATTAGTCGGTTCGGTCCTCCAGTTAGTGTTACCCAACCTTCAACCTGCCCATGGCTAGATCACCGGGTTTCGGGTCTATACCCTGCAACTAAAGCGCCCTATTAAGACTCGGTTTCCCTACGGCTCCCCTATTCGGTTAACCTTGCTACAGAATATAAGTCGCTGACCCATTATACAAAAGGTACGCAGTCACACCACGAAGGTGCTCCTACTGCTTGTACGTACACGGTTTCAGGTTCTATTTCACTCCCCTCACAGGGGTTCTTTTCGCCTTTCCCTCACGGTACTGGTTCGCTATCGGTCAGTCAGGAGTATTTAGCCTTGGAGGATGGTCCCCCCATCTTCAAACAGGATACCACGTGTCCCGTCTTACTCATCGAGCTCACAACCAGTGCACTTTCATGTACGGGGCTATCACCCTGTATCGCCGGCCTTTCCAGGCCGTTCCATTAATACACTGGCTGATGTTGACTCTGGGCTGCTCCGCGTTCGCTCGCCGCTACTAACGGAATCTCGGTTGATTTCTTTTCCTCGGGGTACTTAGATGTTTCAGTTCTCCCGGTTCGCCTCGTTAAGCTATGTATTCACTTAACGATACCTAAGTTATCTTAGGTGGGTTTCCCCATTCGGACATGGTTGGTTAATAGCGCTTCATCCCAGCTCACCAACCCTTTTCGCAGGGTAGCACGTCCTTCATCGCCTCTGACTGCCAAGGCATCCACCGTGTACGCTTAGTCACTTAACCATACAACCCAAAATTATTTCAGATTGATGAAAGTACTAAACTGGTCATATGCCAGTTTCTCAAGACGCTTGTTCTTAAGAACTTCAGTTATTTATCAGCTTGTTTCCAAATTTTTAAAGAGCAAGGTAGTTCACAGTGTTCTGCAAATACCATATGGCAAAGTGAACTGTTACGTTCAATTCGCTTTGCGATATGGTGGAGCTATGCGGGATCGAACCGCAGACCTCCTGCGTGCAAGGCAGGCGCTCTCCCAGCTGAGCTATAACCCCATACCGGTGTGACTTATCTTTCCACTTTCCTCTGAAAAGGAAGTGGTGGGTCTGAGTGGACTTGAACCACCGACCTCACCCTTATCAGGGGTGCGCTCTAACCACCTGAGCTACAGACCCAGATAAGTCTCTCTTCTTTCAATTAATCAAACAATCTGTGTGAGCACTCAGCCAAAGGCTGGTATCGCAGGTAAGGAGGTGATCCAACCGCAGGTTCCCCTACGGTTACCTTGTTACGACTTCACCCCAGTCATGAATCACAAAGTGGTAAGCGCCCCCCCGAAGGTTAAGCTACCTACTTCTTTTGCAACCCACTCCCATGGTGTGACGGGCGGTGTGTACAAGGCCCGGGAACGTATTCACCGTAGCATTCTGATCTACGATTACTAGCGATTCCGACTTCATGGAGTCGAGTTGCAGACTCCAATCCGGACTACGACATACTTTATGGGATTCGCTCACTATCGCTAGCTTGCCGCCCTTTGTATATGCCATTGTAGCACGTGTGTAGCCCTACTCGTAAGGGCCATGATGACTTGACGTCATCCCCACCTTCCTCCGGTTTATCACCGGCAGTCTCCTTTGAGTTCCCGCCATTACGCGCTGGCAACAAAGGATAAGGGTTGCGCTCGTTGCGGGACTTAACCCAACATTTCACAACACGAGCTGACGACAGCCATGCAGCACCTGTCTCAGAGCTCCCGAAGGCACTCCCGTATCTCTACAGGATTCTCTGGATGTCAAGAGTAGGTAAGGTTCTTCGCGTTGCATCGAATTAAACCACATGCTCCACCGCTTGTGCGGGCCCCCGTCAATTCATTTGAGTTTTAACCTTGCGGCCGTACTCCCCAGGCGGTCGATTTAACGCGTTAGCTCCGGAAGCCACGCCTCAAGGGCACAACCTCCAAATCGACATCGTTTACAGCGTGGACTACCAGGGTATCTAATCCTGTTTGCTCCCCACGCTTTCGCACCTGAGCGTCAGTCTTTGTCCAGGGGGCCGCCTTCGCCACCGGTATTCCTCCAGATCTCTACGCATTTCACCGCTACACCTGGAATTCTACCCCCCTCTACAAGACTCTAGCTTGCCAGTTTCAAATGCAGTTCCCACGTTGAGCGCGGGGATTTCACATCTGACTTAACAAACCGCCTGCGTGCGCTTTACGCCCAGTAATTCCGATTAACGCTTGCACCCTCCGTATTACCGCGGCTGCTGGCACGGAGTTAGCCGGTGCTTCTTCTGCGAGTAACGTCATAGCAACAGCGTATTAAGCTGCTCCCTTTCCTCCTCGCTGAAAGTGCTTTACAACCCGAAGGCCTTCTTCACACACGCGGCATGGCTGCATCAGGGTTTCCCCCATTGTGCAATATTCCCCACTGCTGCCTCCCGTAGGAGTCTGGACCGTGTCTCAGTTCCAGTGTGACTGGTCATTCTCTCAAACCAGTTAGAGATCGTCGCCTTGGTGAGCCATTACCCCACCAACTAGCTAATCCCACCTGGGTTCATCCGATAGCATGAGGTCCGAAGAGCCCCCACTTTGGTCCGTAGACATTATGCGGTATTAGCTACAGTTTCCCGTAGTTATCCCCCTCTATCGGGCAGATCCCCAGGCATTACTCACCCGTCCGCCGCTCGTCACCCAAGAAGCAAGCTTCTTTGTGCTACCGCTCGACTTGCATGTGTTAGGCCTGCCGCCAGCGTTCAATCTGAGCCATGATCAAACTCTTCAATTTAAAGTTTGTCGCTCGAAATAACTAGCAAATAAATTGTCAGTCACTCGTTTAACTAAGTATCTTTTGGATAGTCAGCGTCTTCAACGAGTGCCCACACAGATTGTCTGATTAATTTTTTAAAGAGCAGTGTCAGCGCTTTCACGTTGACAGGGCGCGCATTATTCCGCATTTCCCTTTGGCTGTCAAGGTCTGTTTTTCACATTCCTTAAAAGCATTTTATTCTTTACTGCTTTGCTTTCAGTGATTTGCATCACAGTTGCCGTGTCAGTGGGGTCGCATTATAGGGCGTTTTGAGTTTGGCACAAGGGGAAATGTGCATTTTTTTTCTGTTTGTTCAAAGATCGGTCTATTTGGGGTTTAAAGCACCAGTTTTTGCAGTTTTCCGAGGTTTTCGTGGGTAAACAGGGGTTGTAGTTGCTCTGCGTGTGTATCCCATAAAGTGCAATAGCTCTGGTTTTTTGGCTGTTGAGTGCTGTTTACGGTAGTGGATAGGCCGTTTTGCTGGGTGAGCAGGTATTCGACGCGTTTGGCTACGGCGCTGCCGGAGTCTATAAGTTGTGTATGGGGGGGGAGGATTTGCTGCAGTTCTTCTTTTAATAGGGGAAAGTGGGTGCAGGCCAGTACGATGGTGTCAGGCGCGCAGGTTTGGGTAAGCCAAGGAGCAAGGATGTGGCGCAGGGCGTGTGGGGCAATGGGCTGCCCTTGCATTTTTTGCTCGGCAAGTTGCACGAGTTCGGCTGAGCCGAGCAGTTTGACGTGGTGCTGGCTGGCAAATTGGCTGATGAGTTGATGGGTGTAGGGGCGTTTGACGGTGGCTCGGGTGGCGAGCAGGCCAATAATGCCGTTGCGGGTACGCTCTGCAGCCGGTTTGATGGCGGGTACGACACCAACAATGGGGATGGCAAAACGGGCTCGTAGTGCGGGCAGTGTGATGGTGCTGGCGGTATTGCAGGCGATGATGACCATGTCGAGCGGGTGCTGGCGGGCAATGGCGCTGACAATGGCGAGTACGCGTTCAATAATAAGGGTTTCGGGTTGTTCACCATAGGGGAAGCAGGCGTTATCGAAGGCATAGAGGTAGTGTAAATCCGGCAATCGCTGCCGGATTTCTTGGTATATAGAGAGGCCGCCTACGCCGGAGTCAAAGACGAGGACTGTAGGTTGCTGTTTTTTTCTGTCAGAAATCATAGCTCAAGGTCAGGTAGTAGGCGCGCTCTGCCGCTGGATAGCCGTACGCGGTTTCGTACTTTTTATCAAACAGGTTTGCGATTCTACCACGGGCGGTGAAGCTTTGCGTTATAGGATATGAGGCGGCAAGATCCCACAGGCTGTAGCTTGGGAGTTCTCTATAATCCCAATCATATCGCTTACCTATATATTGATATGCAATATTAAACTGTGTACGCATAACTTCAAAATCCAACATATATTTGTAAGTATGCTGAGCTCGCTTAGTTAACAGTTTATCTTCCTGATCTCTTGGGTTCGTATAATCAGCGGATAAGGTATGCGTAGCTAGAGAGCTAGAGTAGGATACTTGTCCCTCAATGCCCTTAATTTGTGCCTTTTTGATATTGACATACGGTCCTTTATATTCGGGTTGAGTTATTAAGTTATCAATATCATTACGATAACCGGCGACACGCCAACTCAGAGCATTCATCTGCCCATTTAATGCCAGTTCCAAATTTTTTGACGTTTCTGCTTCTAAATTTGGACTTGGTTTACTGTATTGTGAACCATATTGCTGACTCAATGTTGGGGCTTTAAATGCTGTTCCATATGAAAGTACCACTTGCATGTTGTCAATAAATTGCCAACCAAGACCACTTTGCCATGTGAAATTATCACCATAATCTTGGTTATGATCTTGGCGAATAGCACCTTCCACAGTCCATTTATCTAATACCTGCTGAGCAGTAATGTAAACACCGGTATTATCTCTCTGCTTAGGCGCACTGCCAATAAAAGCCTGATTCCGATTCCAATCAACACCCGCACCAATTTGACCTGATCCAACTTGGTAGTTATTCATCCACTGTAACGTGCGCTGATTGTATTCATCGTGTGCAGATGTATTGTTTTTATTAAATGTATCACTATCCACATTCTGATAGCTTGCGATCAATTGGCTAGAATACTCATTCTGCTGAAATTTTAGCCCAGAATCATATTGACGAGAGTACGTTCGCCCTTGATTACTTGATGTAGAAGACGAACCATCATATTCACGTTGATTTGCAAATCCATGAATACGCAAAAAACCCTCTATTGAATCTGAAAATTTATGCTCAATAGATCCCCACCCAAAACGGCTTCTAAATCCATCGCGATCAGGTTCGTTAGTACCCGCTACAACATCATAACCACGGGTATCAGCAAATTGCCCAGCTATTGATACCGTCGTATTGTCATCAAGCTTTCGACGTACACTACCCTGATAATTTTGGTAATGCAGACTGCCCGCAGAGGCTTGTAAATTACCGCCATCAGTTTCCCTTCCGGTAATAATATTAATCACACCGCCAATCGCATCTGCACCATAAGTTGATGAGCGTGGGCCACGGATATATTCAATACGTTCAACTAGCGCGAGTGGTAACTGATTAAAATCAACTGAACCTGTACCACTGGCTGACTGTGCAACGCGGATACCGTCAATTAAGACTAAAACATGCCGAGACTCATTACCGCGAATAAATACTGTCGACAATTGCCCCAAACCACCACTTTGTGAGATCTGAACTCCCGGCAGACGACGCAGTGCTTCGGTGACAGAGGTGACCTGCCAACGAGACATCTCTTGTTGGGTAACCACTTCTACCGGTGCAAGAACCGATGATACTGGCTGGGCAAAGCGGTTGGCGCTGGTGATGACGATGATGGGTGAGCCATCTTCGGTGGTGCGGTTTTCAGCAACGGTGGTTCCCGAAAAAAGGGCAGCCGCAATGGCCCCCGCTAATAGCGTTGGATTGGTGTTATTCATTAATTATCGATGCCTTACAAATCGAGCATTTGCCACTGTCAGCAGGCCGCATCCCGCGACGTACCTGATAACAGCAGACCCGTGTTTCCGGCAGGTCTTCGGACTTGGGGCAATGAACCTACGGTAACGAACTTCCCATTCTTCTGTATTTACATTGGTATTTATTGTGCAATACAGAAGCAACAGTGTCGGCAGTGTGTGCTGCCTGTTACTTTCGTTCCCCTTTACCGCTGCGCGTCAGTTCTGGATTTTCACCAGATTCCCTTTTCGCTCTTGGTAGAGACCGGAGACGGTATATTACTAACTGTCGATTTAGATGTCTAGATTGCTAAACCTTCTATAAGCTGGACTTCCCTCTCGGTTTGCCTACAATTCCCTTCTTATATAGCGATGTTTGCGGAGAAAAGTGATGACCCCTGGTAGTTTGCCTATTGATCAGTACGATGCCCAGTTAGCGGAAAAAACGGCTCGTTTACAGACGCTGATGGCGCAGTTTGATGCGCCGGCACCAGAGGTTTTTGCCTCGGAACATCAGCACTACCGGATGCGGGCAGAGTTTCGAATCTGGCATGAGGGTGAAGATCTTTATCACATTGTGTTTGATAAAGAGACAAAAGCGCGGCTTCGTGTGGATCAGTTTCCTGCAGCCAGTAAGTTGATCAACCGTTTGATGACGGCGCTGCTGGATCAGCTGCGCCATAACCCGCTGCTGCGCAACAAGTTGTTCCAGATTGATTATCTGTCTACGTTAAGTAATCAAGTAATTGTTTCGCTGCTGTATCACAAAAAACTCGATGAGCAGTGGCAGCATGAAGCGCGCCATTTGCGAGATGCACTGCGTTGTGAGGGGTTTAATCTGCAGTTGATTGGCCGCGCAACCAAGCAAAAAATCATGTTAGATCATGATTATGTTGATGAAAGTTTGTTTGTGAAAGGCAAAGAGATGATCTATCGCCAAGTAGAAAACAGCTTTACTCAGCCCAATGCGGTGGTCAACATGCACATGCTGGATTGGGCAGTGGATGCCACGCAACATGCAACGGGCGATCTGTTAGAGCTCTATTGCGGTAACGGTAATTTTTCATTGGCACTGGCACGCAATTTTAACCGCGTGCTGGCGACTGAGATTGCCAAGCCTTCCGTTGAATCGGCGCAGTATAATATTGCGGTGAATAAGCTGGAAAACGTGCAAATTATTCGTATGTCAGCGGAAGATTTTACACAGGCAATGAACGGTGTTCGTGAGTTTAATCGCCTAAAGGGTATTGATCTGAAAAGTTATCAGTGCAATACCATTTTTGTCGATCCACCACGCAGTGGTCTAGATGCCGACACGGTAAAACTGGTGCAGGGATATGAGCGTATTCTTTATATTTCATGCAACCCTGAAACACTGCGCGACAATTTGCTGGTGTTAAGTGAAACCCACGAAATTAAGAAGTTAGCGCTATTTGACCAATTCCCGTATACCCACCATATGGAAAGTGGTGTGCTGCTTGAACGCAAAGCATAAATAAACACAGCAGCCCGCTCATTCAAGCGGGCTGTTTGGTTTTAGGCGCTTTTTTTACTCAGTAAACCCAGTTTACTTAAAATCCAGAATAGCAAAGCCATGCAAAGCATCAGCGGGATAAAATTAGAGCCAATCTCCGGATGCTCAACGCGGACAAAAACCGAGTAAGCAAGCACTCCAAAAATGAAGCTCAGACCGGTCAGCAGCGGAGAATCATTTTGCAGTGGTGCGCTGACATAGCGCTGATACAGGCAGTATACCGACAGCACCAGTGCAATCACCGGAAACAGGCTGAAAGTGACGTGGCTATTGAACAGGGTTGCGACGGTCGCATTACCACAAAAGCCAACCAGCAGTGCCAACAGGAGTGGTTTCAACTCTTTTCTCTGTGTGGTTTGATTCATTATTCTTTCCTAATTTTACTTATCAATGGGCTCTGTCTTAACTTTTCTGAACGATGTTTTTATAGGCTAATTGCATTCAGTACGTTCATCGCGTTTATTATATTGATCACGCTGATTATACCTGTCAGTGCATAAGCTAGGGCTCAGTTCTGTCTGCCAGTAATCCGGTGCATAACCTTTGTAGCATAAACGTTATACATGACGGTCATGACAAGATGGAATTATTGCGCTATTGCACGTTTTTCCTGCTCTTTACGATACCAGTATGCACCTTTTGCGATCATCCGCAATTGCAGCACTAACCGCTCTTCCAGCAAATTACGGCTGTGTTGATCCATATCCAGCGCATCAGCACCCGCGGTAAAAACCAGTGTGACCATCGCTTCAGCTTGTGCGGCGGCAAAAGGCATTGGCATTTTATTGTTCTGCACGATGTACTCAGATAACTCCGCAATAAAATGCTGAATTTCACGCGCAACAGCAGCACGAAATGCGGCAGAAGTGCCAGAGCGCTCACGCAATAGTAGGCGGAAAACATTGGGGTTATCGCAGATAAACTCCATGAATGTTTCTACTGAGGTGCGCACAACACTGCCGCCGGTGGCAATACGCTGGCGAGCCTGCCGCATCAGTTGGCGCAGCATCAGGCCACTTTCATCAACCATGGTAAGCCCAAGCTCGTCCATATCGCGGAAATGGCGATAAAACGAGGTAGGGGCTATGCCAGCTTCCCGTGCCACTTCCCGCAAACTTAGGCTAGAAAAACTGCGCTCAACACTGAGCTGGCTGAAAGCGGCATCAATTAATGCACGGCGTGTACGCTCTTTTTGTTCGGCTCGAACACCCATATACTGGTCTATCTACTCTGGGTTAACGGTGTATTAAATGCCGATTTAACACTCAATATAGCCCGAATTATGCTGTGATAATCGACCAGTATTGAGGATGAATAAGCATCACATATCAGTTGTGTTGTTCAGTCTAACGCGAACTGTTTAAAACGCGAATACCGTTTACGCATTCGATCACCCCTTCCAGCATAATCTTCTGCTTTAAAGACGCTTTGTATTTGTAATCACCTACGATATTTTTCTACAACCACTCAGCAGGTGAATACGGCTCGATAAGGTGCTGCCTGCATCACGCTTTTATATCACTAATGATAATCAGATTGGGGCTGGCAACGTGAAATGTTACATTTGTGTTGAATAATAATAACGTGCTGGATCTGACATGCATACCCCTACTGTTGATAATGAATTCGATTTTGATGTAATAGTGATTGGCTCAGGCCCCGGTGGTGAAGGGGCGGCAATGGGGCTGGTAAAACAGGGTTTTCGCGTTGCTATGGTTGAACGACACCCCAGTGTTGGTGGGGGTTGTACACATTGGGGTACTATCCCGTCAAAGGCATTGCGCCATGCGGTAAGCCGGATTATTGAGTTCAACCACAACCCGCTGTATTGCGATAATTCCGTCACCCTGCGTAGTACCTTTCCCAAAATACTGGCACATGCCCAGCATGTTATCGGGCAGCAAACCCGCATGCGTAAAGGGTTTTATGATCGCAATCAGTGTCAGCTTTTTTTTGGTACGGCCCATTTTATTGATGCACATACGCTGACTATCACTGATGCGGAACAAGCACAAACGGTGCTGCGTGCCCGTTATGTGGTGATTGCCACCGGATCGCGCCCGTATCACCCGCAAGGGGTGGATTTCTCACACCCGCGTGTGTATGACAGCGATTCAATTTTGTCGCTCCAGCATGATCCACGCCACGTGATCATTTATGGCGCTGGGGTGATTGGCTGTGAATATGCCTCTATTTTTCGCGGGCTGGGGGTGAAAGTTGATCTGATTAACACGCGGGATCGTCTGCTGTCATTTTTAGATCAGGAGATCTCTGATTCGCTGTCATACCATTTTTGGAACAGTGGGGTGGTGATCCGCCACCATGAGGAGTGCGCACAGATAGAGGGCACTGATCACGGGGTGATCTTGCATCTCAAGTCAGGTAAAAAAATGAAGGCTGATTGCCTGCTGTATGCCAACGGGCGCACCGGCAATACCGATTTACTGCAACTCGAGAATATCGGCCTGTCTGCCGATATGCGCGGACAATTGCAGGTAAATGACCATTACCAAACCTGCGCAGAGAATATTTATGCGGTCGGGGATGTGATTGGTTATCCGAGTCTAGCATCAGCGGCGTATGATCAAGGGCGGATTGTGGCGCAGGCAATTGCCCAGCAGAGTGTGCGCAGTAAGCTGATTGAGCATATCCCAACCGGTATTTACACTATTCCTGAGATAAGTTCGGTCGGGAAAACCGAGCAGGAGCTGACCGCGCTCAATGTGCCGTATGAGGTGGGTCGCGCTCAGTTCAAACATCTGGCCAGAGCGCAGATTGCAGGGATGAATGTCGGCAGCCTGAAGATTTTGTTTCATCGCGAAACCAAGGCGATTTTGGGCATTCACTGCTTTGGTGAGCGGGCGGCAGAGATTATCCATATCGGGCAAGCAATTATGGAACAGAGTGGCAGTGCGAATACGATAGAGTATTTTGTCAATACAACCTTCAATTACCCAACCATGGCTGAGGCATATCGGGTGGCGGCACTGAACGGCTTAAA
This sequence comes from Plesiomonas sp. ISS29, assembly GCF_056522795.1. Lineage (NCBI taxonomy): Bacteria > Pseudomonadati > Pseudomonadota > Gammaproteobacteria > Enterobacterales > Enterobacteriaceae > Plesiomonas > Plesiomonas sp. ISS29. The sequence continues at coordinate 798,567 of NZ_JAWRZQ010000001.1, read as the reverse complement.
CCGATTGTTTTAAGCCGTTTTTTTATTGTGCGCGCTGCGGCGGTGAAAATCAGCGCTGAGTCAGTAACGGCAGCATCTGCTGGCGAATCGCTTCGGCCAGTTGCTCATAGCGCGCTTTGAGCGGAGAGCCTGGCCGGTAGACCAGCCCGATGGTGCGCAGCGGCTGCGGATCATGGCAAGGCAGGTAACTCACGCCATCGCGCGTGCGCTGTTGCGGCACGGCCAACTGCGGCAACAGTGTCATCCCCGCACCGGCGGCGACCATGTTGCGCAGTGTTTCTAAACTGGTGGCGCGAAAATGGGTATCTTCGTCGGCTCCGGCGGCAAAGCAAAAGCCCATCGCCTGATCGCGCAGACAGTGCCCGTCTTCTAGCATAAGTACGTGCTCCCCGGCCAGCTCCGGCAGGCGGATCTCTGTCCGGCTGGCCCACGGGTGATCACTGCATACGGCCAGCAGCATCGGCTCATCGAACAGCGGGATCTCGATAAATGGTTCAGTCTCTTTGACCAACGCCAGCAGCGCGCAGTCAATCTGACCGGCATCGAGTTGCGCCAGTAACTGATGGGTCTGTGCCTCGTGGAGATACATTTCTAACTGCGGAAAACGCTGGCGCAATAACGGGATAATGTGCGGCAACAGATACGGACCAGTGGTGGGGATCACGCCAATGTGCAGCGGGCCTGACATCTCATCACCCTGTACGCTGGCCATCTCTTTGAGAATTTTGACCTGCCGCAGCACTTCACGCGCCTGATCAACCAAGCGCATGCCCGACTCCGTGAACAGCACTTTACGGCTAGTGCGCTCAAGCAACATCACGCCCAACTCATCTTCTAGCTTACGGATCTGCCCGCTTAACGTCGGCTGACTAACGTAACAGGCTTCCGCTGCTTTGCGAAAATGCTTGTGTTCGGCCAGTGCCACCAGATATTCAAGGTCGCGGATATTCATAACACACCATTTGATAGTGAGAACCTATCGATAGAATAGCGATAAGCGATTAGAACTATCAATCGTCAGATCACATAATTGGTTACAAGAGATGACGGACAGCCCGTCAGGAAATACGATTACGATGAATTGTTAATTCACTGCATTCATAAAATTAGGGATAACGAATATGTTGAAGAGTCATGAAGGTCAAGCGGTTCCACAGGTTACGTTCCGCACTCGTCAGGCTGATCAGTGGGTTGATCTGACCACAGATACCCTGTTTAAAGATAAAACAGTGATCGTATTCTCACTGCCGGGCGCATTTACACCAACGTGTTCATCCAGCCACCTGCCGCGTTATAACGAGCTAGCACCGGTTTTCGCCAAACTGGGTGTGGATGCAATTTTGTGTGTGTCAGTGAACGATACTTTCGTCATGAACGCATGGAAAGATGATCAGAAAGCCGACCGTATTACCTTCATTCCTGATGGTAACGGTGAGTTCTCTCGCGGCATGGGTATGCTGGTAGAGAAAGAAGATCTGGGCTTTGGTCAACGTTCATGGCGTTACTCCATGCTGGTACGTAACGGCGTGGTAGAGAAGATGTTTATCGAAGCTGAAGAGCCGGGCGATCCGTTCAAAGTTTCTGATGCAGATACCATGCTGAAGTATCTGTCTCCTGATTATCAGGTACAAGAGTCAGTCTCTATCATCACCAAACCTGGCTGCCCGTACTGTGCAAAAGCCAAGCAAATGCTGATGGATCGCCACATTGCATTTGAAGAGATTATTCTGGGTAAAGATGCTACCACCGTCAGTCTGCGTGCCATTTCCGGCCGCACTACCGTGCCACAAGTGTTTATCGGCGGTAAGCACATTGGCGGCAGTGATGACTTAGAGACCTATTTGCACGCATAACTCTCGCATTATCAATAAGAAAACCAACGTAAAGCATTTGGCGGGGAGCCCCCTCCCCGCCTTTTTTTTGCAAGTTGGATGTGCAAAATCCAGAAAGTAAGGATAAACAAATGAAGCAGTTACAGGTTGATGTTGCAGTTATTGGTGGTGGTACAGCCGGTTTAGGTGCGTATCGTGCGGCAAAAGCACATACCAACAGTGTGGTGATGATTGAAGGTGGCCCGTTTGGTACAACCTGTGCACGGGTAGGTTGTATGCCGTCTAAGCTGCTGATTGCCGCAGCAGAAGCAGTACATCAAATTGAAAAAGCCCCCGGTTTTGGTGTTCATCCACAAGGCGAAACGCTGATCAATGGCCGTGAAGTGATGGATCGCGTTAAACGCGAACGTGATCGCTTTGTTGGCTTTGTGATGGAGGGCGTTGATAGCATTCCGGCCGAAGATAAAATTCTCGGTTATGCTCGCTTTCTTGATGAGCATACGTTGCAAGTTGATCAACACACTCAGATTACCGCTAAGCGCATTGTGATTGCGACCGGTTCACGCCCAAGCTGGCCTGCGCCGTGGAACTCACTCGGTGATCGCTTAATCATTAATGATGATGTATTTAACTGGGATGATTTACCGCAGTCAGTGGCAGTGTTTGGCCCAGGTGTCATTGGTCTGGAGCTAGGACAAGCACTGCACCGCTTAGGTGTAAAGGTTGTAATGTTCGGTATGGGCGGCTTGGTCGGCCCACTGACCGACAGCGCAGTACGTGATTACGCAGCGAAAACCCTCAATGATGAGTTCTACCTTGATGCCGATGCCAAGGTTGAGCTGATGCAGCGCGAGGGTGATCAGGTGTTTATCCGTTATCAGGATAAGCAGGGGCAAAGCCAAGAGATTCTGGTCGATTACGTGCTGGCGGCTACCGGCCGCAGAGCTAATGTCGATAAAATTGGGCTGGAAAACACCACGGTAGCGGTCAATGATCGCGGTATTCCGCAGGCTGATCGCTACACGTTGCAAACCAGTGTGCCGCATATTTTTATCGCCGGTGATGCCAGCAACCAACTTCCTCTGCTGCATGAAGCGGCTGATCAGGCCAAAATTGCTGGTGATAATGCTGGCCGTTTTCCAGATATCCGTGCTGGCTTGCGCCGCAGCGCGATCTCGGTGGTGTTCTCTGATCCGCAAATTGCCATGGTTGGTTCGACTCACCGCGAACTCAGTGAGAAATACGGTTCGTGCGGCTGCTTTGCCACCGGCGAGGTCTCTTTTGAAAATCAGGGCCGCTCACGGGTGATGCTGCGCAACAAGGGTATTTTGCATGTGTATGGCGAGCAGGGAACGGGGCGTTTCCTCGGTGCTGAGATGATGGGGCCAAATGTTGAGCACATCGCGCACCTGCTGGCTTGGGCACATCAGCAACAGATGACAGTAGGCCAGATGCTGGATATGCCATTTTATCATCCGGTGATCGAAGAGGGTCTGCGCACTGCACTGCGTGACTTGCAGGCTAAACTCAAGCTGGGGCCAGAGATGGTTGCCCATTGTCAGGTTTGTCCGGGTGAGTAAGCGCTGATATTTTATCCCGCAATATCCTGTTATTAACGATAAAAAAAGGCCACTTCACTGCTGAAGTGGCCTTTTAATTGGTATCGATTCAGCCACGCTGAACGAAAGAGTCAATAATTCTGAATGGATGATATGCAATGAGTTTGTCATAATAGACAAAAAGTCAGGATGAGGAGAACACTTATGATCCCCGCCGCTCACGCATTGACCTACTCTTTGCAACGCAGCCGTTCATTTCATACTGGCGATCGCTTGGGTGTTTTTTCATTCAAAAAAGATCGCGGTTACTGGGTAGAAAAAACAGCAGCAGATGCCTATCGCATCAGTGTGTTTGGTTTTGTCGATCAAACGCTGCACTGTGATTTTTCACAATTACGTACGATCTTAAAACCGGTGATCGCGCGCGAGTTTCCACGCAGCAACAAGCTGCATGTGAAGTTTACCGCCGCTGATCCGCAGATGGCTTTCGCGCTGTAAACCTCTGCTCCGCTCTGCCCGTTATGAGGCTCACCGATTTGTCATTCACCGCGTGCTGCTGTAGCAACCTCCACAGCAGCACTGTCGCGCAGGGTGTTTCGGTCAATATTTGACTATCCCGAAATTTAACCACACCGAATGCGCCACACATTGACTCTGCTCTGTGATTTATCCGGCTAACTGCTGTTTTGCCTGCGCAATGGCAAAAGCAACCTGCTCGGGTGCAACGCCACCTTTGGCACTGCGTTTGGCCAGACAAGACTCCAGTGACAATATCGGATAGACATCTGCCGCAATCACCGCACTAAACCGCTGTAACTCACTGAGCGATAACGCTTCGAGTGCTTTTCCAGCAGCAATGGCAGCCACCACCACCTCACCGACAATATGGTGAGCCTCGCGGAACGCAACACCTTTTGCCACCAGATAATCGGCCAGCTCAGTGGCATTCGAATACCCTTGCTGCGCGGCCTCTGCCGTGCGCTGCGTGCGCACCTGAATGCCTTCAAGGACTAACGCGGCCATATCCAGACACATCAGCCAAGTATCGAGCGCATCAAACAGCCCCTCTTTATCCTCTTGCATATCTTTGTTGTAGGCCAAAGGCAAACCTTTGAGGGTGATCAAAAGGCCACTTAGTGCACCGGTGACCCGCCCAGTTTTGCCGCGGATCAGCTCAAGAGCATCAGGGTTTTTCTTTTGTGGCATCAGCGATGATCCGGATGTGACTTTATCCGCCAGCTCAACAAAACCGGCCTCACCGCTGTTGAAGAAAATCAGATCTTCGGCAAAACGCGACAGATGGCTCATACTCAGTGCCGCCGCTGAAATCAGCTCAACCACATGATCGCGATCGGCAACGGTATCGAGGCTGTTGCGCGTGGCGCTAGCAAACCCGAGCGATTTAGCCAGTAGATCACGATCAATCGGATATGCCGTGCCTGCCAGCGCGCCGCAACCGAGCGGGCTGGTATTCATGCGAGTCAGCGCATCACTAAGGCGAGAGTGATCGCGCTCTAGCATCTCAAAATAGGCCAGACACCAGTGGGCAAAAGTAACCGGTTGGGCGCGTTGCAGATGGGTGTAACCCGGCATCACTGCCTGCTGATGTGCCTCGGCAGTGTGTACTAATGCCTGCTGAAAGTGGCGGATAGCCTGTTGTAATACCAGCGTTTGCTGTTTGCACCACAGTTTCAGATCGGTGGCGACCTGATCGTTACGGCTACGGCCGGTGTGCAGTTTTTTCCCTAAATCGCCGACCGCCTGAATCAGTTCACCTTCCACCCAACTGTGGATATCTTCTGCATCAGAACGCAGGACCTGTTGCGGATCAGCCTGAACCCGCAGTTTGAGCGCCAGCAGTGCCGCCTCCAGTTGTTGTTGCTCACGTTCGGTCAGCACTCCCACGCTGACCAGTGCGTGTGACCATGCAACCGAGCCATCAATATCCTGCTCGGCCAAACGGTAATCAAACCGCAGTGAATCATTAAATTGTTTAAAGCGCAGATCGGCTGCTTCGCTGAACCGTCCGCCCCACAGTGCACCTGCCTGAGCCATCTCTACTCCTGTTATCACGGGGGTTGTTATCATTAAATTGTGATAAAACTAAAATCGACACCGGTATCAGCAATATCTGCCGATACCGTGCAGCCAGCGATGAGAATCAGAGTTTACTGACGGCTCAGTGCGCGAATACGGGCAGAGAGTGAATACAGGCGGATATATCCACCGGCATCACTGTGGTCATACACTTGATCAGCACCAAAGGTGGCGTAGTCTTCCGAGTACAGGCTATTCGGCGAGCGTTTCTGGATGGCGGTACAGTTTCCTTTATACAACTTGATCACCACCTCACCGTTCACATCGGCAGCCAGTGATTGTGCAGCCGCCACCAGCGAGGCACACAGCGGGGTAAACCAGCGGCCATCATAGACCACATGCGACATCTCTAGCCCCAGCTGTTCGCGCCACTTGAAGCTATCTTTGTTGAGCACCAGTTGCTCAATGGCGCGCAGCGCGGTGACCATGATAGTGCCGCCCGGTGTTTCATAGCAGCCGCGTGATTTCATGCCAACCAGACGGTTTTCGACAATATCAACCCGACCGATACCGTGCGGCGCACCTTTATCGTTCAGGTAGGTTAAGCACTGGTAAGGGCTCATGGCTTTGCCATCCACCGCCACAACTTCACCATTGGCCACCTGTACGGTGACATATTCAGGCTTTTCCGGCGCTTGCTCAGGATCGGTTGTCCAGACCCAGCAATCTTGGTTCGACGCATTCCAGGTGCTTTCTAGCACTCCGCCTTCGGTGGAGATGTGCCAAGCGTTGGCATCGCGGCTATAAATTTTGGTCAGTGACGCGGTGGTCGGGATATTGCGCTCGGCCAGATAGTCGAGCAGCGCTTCACGCGAGCGCAGATCCCACTCCCGCCACGGGGCAATCACGTTCAACTGTGGAGCAAGTGCGGCAAAGGTGGTTTCAAAACGCACCTGATCATTACCTTTGCCAGTACAGCCATGCGACAACGCATCGGCACCAATCTCCAGCGCCAGCTCAACCTGCGCTTTGGCAATAATTGGGCGAGCCATTGATGTACCCAGCAGATAAGTGCCCTCATACAGCGCACCGGTTTGCAGTGTCGGGTAGACGTAATGCTTAACGAACTCTTCGCGTAAATCTTTGATATAACAGGCTGAAGCACCTGATTTCAGGGCTTTTTCTTCTATCCCGATCAAATCTTCACGCTCTTGCCCAACATCGGCAACAAATGCGATCACTTCGCAATCATAATGCTCTTTCAGCCACGGAATAATTGCCGAGGTATCTAGCCCGCCGGAGTATGCCAGTACGATTTTGCTCTTGCCATTGGTGTTCGTCATCTGTTTTTCCTTAAACGTTAAATGATCTGATTATTTGAGTCGGCCTGATATGGAGTCGGCGCATTTACAACGTAATACGAGTGCCGATCGCCTCACCGTTGAACAGTGCCGGTAGCAATTCTGGATAACGCCAACTGGCAATATCCACTGGCCGCCCCAATGTGTGCGCAGCAGCCAACGCAGCATTAACTTTAACTATCATGCCGTCAGTGATGATCCCTTGCGTAATCAGCTCTTGCGCTTTTTTGCTTGGAAGCTGGGCAATCCGCTGGCCTTTCCCGTCTAAAATACCGCTGACATCAGATAGCATCACTAAATCGGCCTGTAAGGTTTCGGCAATCGCAGTGGCGGCCTGATCGGCATTCACATTCATCAGCTGACCCTGCACGTCAATGCCAATCGAGCTGATAATCGGCAGATACCCGTTACTGAGCAGCAAGGTGAGCAGTGTCGGGTTGCCTGCGGTGGCATCCCCGACAAAGCCCAGCTCGGGATCACGCTGTATCACTTGTGTGATCCCGCCATCAGCCAGACTCAGCCCAACCGCCGCAATCTGTTTTTTTATCGCCCATGCCAGCAAGGTTTTATTCGCTGTGCCGGCTAGAGCGCCGGTGATAATGTCAATTTGATCAGCCGGAGTAACCCGCAAACCCTGTTTTTTAATCACCGGCAAGGCCAGTTTTTTCATCAGAGAATCAACCAGATAACCACCGCCGTGTACGATAACCAGTGGGCGCGGGTTTTGCTGATGATAGGCCACCAGCGCTGAAAACAGTTTCTCCAGTGCTTCATCACTGTCGAGCAGTATGCCACCTAATTTGATGACCAGTGGGCGGGAAAGCGCTGCAGTCATAAGTTTGCTCCTTCAAACAGATACGGGTTAAATCAGCGCGCAGGTCTGCGCAAAGCCATAACGTAAATTAAGGCACTGCATGGCTTGTGCCGCAGCGCCTTTGAGTAAATTGTCTTCCGCTGCGACCACAATCACATGTTCGCCCTGCAAAGCAAAACCAATATCACAATACGGCGTTCCGGCAACCGCACGAATCGATGGCCAGCCTGAAGAGTAGATACGCACCAACGGTTGAGCTGCGTACGCCGCCGTATACGCTTGCTGGATCTGCGCAGCCGTTACCCCAACACGCAGTTTGGCCGTCATGGTGGCTAAAATGCCGCGTGGAAAATTCCCTAGATGTGGGGTGAAAATAACCGGTACGCCTAAGTGAGCGGCAATTTCCGGTTGATGACGATGGGTAAACACCCCGTATGGCTGCAGACTCACCTCACACAGGCTGCTGGTTAAACTGGCTTTACGCCCAGCACCGCTAACACCGCTGACAGCATTGATCACCGGCCAATGAGCAGTATCGAGTAACTGCGCTTCAATCAGCGGTTTTAGCCCCAGTTGTGAAGCGGTTGGGTAACAGCCCGGTACGGCAATCAGTTGGGCATGGGCAATCGCTTCAGCCTGCCACTCAGCCAGCCCGTAAACGGCGCGATCCAGCCACTGCGGGTGCTGGTGGGTAAACCCGTAATACTGGGTATAAAATTCAGCAGAGTTCACCCGAAATGCACCGGATAAATCCAGCACCACACAACCGGCTTCCAGAAACTGCGGGGCTAAATCGTGGCTCACTTCATGTGCCGTAGCCAAAAGCACGACATCAGCCTGCTGTGCCAGCAGATTGACCTCATGCAATGGCTGTAGCGGAATATCCAGCACGCCCTTAAATTGTGGGTGCAAATCAGATAACAGGCGACCTGCATCATGGCTACCCGCCGATACATAGAGGCCAGCCAACGTTAATTGCGGATGACGAGCCACTATCGCGGCCAGTTCAGCGCCTGTGTATCCACTAGCACCAATAATCAGGGTCTTTAACATCAGAATCCTTTCCTGTTACGGGAATAAAAAAATTTCAGCCGTGAGAACATCAATCTCTCTTTGCACCCGCTGCGCTGGCGCGGTAAAACATTACTACTGTGGTGTTAAATACCGTACTGCACATAACCCACAACCTATGCGCTACAGCGCATGATTGCAGTCACTGTGCTAAAAAAGAAGCCCCAACAGTGCGGCAGTAAAACAGCGATATATGTTAACGGATATGTTCTAACGCATGTGATAACAACGGGTGTAACCTGAGCCGTTGCCCGCTACACCGCCGGTTGGGCAAGCGTAACTATGGGCTGACTCATCGTCGGAGCAGAAGGGGTATGGCAGGGGATAACGCAGTCAAAACAGTCCTTGTCATTATTTCAATCACCCACAAAATTAAGTGTATTTTTATTCACTGAAATTGCATTATTATATCGATACCATTCAATCAAAGGACTGTCAATCTCTGTATGAAATTTCCTCAGTTTATCGATACCTACCGCAGCCTGATCGCAACCCCCTCGATCAGTGCAACCGATGCGGCGCACGACCAAAGTAACCGCGCGCTGATTGACCTGCTGGCCGGCTGGTTTGAGCATTTAGGCTTTACGGTTGAGATACAGCCCGTGCCAAATACCCGCGATAAATACAACCTGCTGGCCACGCTCGGCAGCGGCCCTGGCGGGTTACTGTTGGCCGGACATACAGACACAGTACCGTTTGATGAGGGGCGTTGGACCAAAGACCCATTCACCCTAACTGAAGAGAATGGCCGCTTTTATGGGCTGGGTACGGCGGATATGAAAGGCTTTTTTGCCTTTATTCTTGAAGCGGTTCGCCAGTTAGATAGCAACACGCTGACCAAGCCTTTGCGCGTACTGGCCACCGCCGATGAAGAGACCTCAATGGCCGGAGCGCAGCTCTTTGCCGCCACCGCCACGGTAAAACCTGACTATGCGGTGATTGGCGAGCCGACATCACTACAGCCGATCCGCGCGCATAAAGGGCATCTGTCGAATGCCATCCGGATTCTGGGGCAGTCGGGTCACTCTAGTGATCCAGATCGGGGGGTAAATGCTATCGAGCTGATGCATGAAGCGACCACACAGTTAATGCTGCTGCGCAACCAGCTGCGCGAACGCTATCACCATGCCGGCTTTACCATTCCCTATCCCACCTTAAATTTGGGCCATATTCACGGCGGTGATGCCGCCAACCGTATCTGTGGCTGCTGCGAATTGCACATGGATATCCGCCCGCTGCCGGGGTTAACCCTGCGTGATCTCGATGAGATGCTGCACAATGCCCTTGCGCCGGTGCAACAGCGCTGGCCGGGGCGGTTATCCATTCACACCCTGCATGATCCGATCCCCGGCTATGAGTGCCCGCCGGATGCCGAAATTGTACGAGTGGTAGAGAAACTGCTGGGCGAGCCTTGTGCCACCGTTAACTACTGCACCGAAGCGCCATTTATTCAATCGGTCTGCCCGACACTGGTACTTGGGCCTGGCTCGATTGAACAGGCACACCAGCCGGATGAGTTTCTTTCCACCGACTTTATTTTGCCGACAACCCTGCTGCTGACACGTTTAATCACCGAGTTTTGTGGCACAAATTCTGCCCACCACCAAAGCCAAATTGGGGGATAAAACCGCAGAATGTTATTTAATTTCACCTTGTTTTGATTTAGCACAATCTTGTAAGGTTGAGCAGGGCCATTGGCCATTTGACGAACAGTTAAGTTCATGGCTAGATAGCAGAAACGCTATTTAGCGTAACGGATGTAGTAAATTTACTAAATGGATGGAGAGCCATGAACGCACATTATGCCGCCATGCGCAGCAACGTGAGTATGCTGGGCAAGTTGTTGGGGGAGACAATCCGCGATGCCGGAGGTGAGCCTCTGTTAGAGCGGGTTGAAACAATCCGTAAGTTATCCAAATCATCACGTGCGGGTAATGAAAATGACCGCCGGATGCTGCTCGATACACTGCAAAACCTGTCCAACCATGAGTTGTTGCCGGTGGCGCGTGCGTTCAGTCAGTTTTTAAATCTGACCAATATTGCTGAGCAATACCATACTATTTCGCGTAACAGCGATGCCCATATTTTCCGCCCAGATACCTTCGATACGTTGTTTGAAAATCTCAAACAAAAAGGGATCAGCGAAGAGAAGATCCGTGAGGCCGTTAGCCAACTCTCTATTGAATTGGTGCTAACCGCGCACCCTACTGAAATCACCCGTCGCACGCTGATCCACAAGCATGTGCAGATTAACCGCTGCCTCGATAAGCTCGAGCATGACGATCTGCCGGACGCAGAGCGGCGTAAAATTCACCAGCGCCTGATGCAGTTAATTGCACAAGCGTGGTACACCGATGAGATCCGTAAAGAGCGCCCGACCCCACTCGATGAAGCTAAGTGGGGCTATGCGGTAGTTGAAAACAGCCTGTGGCAGGGTGTTCCGGAGTTTTTGCGCGAGTTCGACAGCCGCCTGAAAGAGTCTTTGAACACCAGCTTACCGATTGATGCAACCCCCATTCGCTTTAGCTCATGGATGGGCGGTGATCGCGATGGCAACCCGTTTGTTACCGCCAGCATTACCCGCAAAGCGATGCTGCTGAGCCGCTGGAAAGCTGCCGATCTGTTCCTGCGTGATATCAATGAGCTGATCTCTGAGCTGTCGATGAGTGAATGCAGTGAAGATATTCAGGCGCTAGTGGGTGAAGTGGCCGAGCCTTACCGCGTGCTGCTCAAACAACTGCGCAAGCAACTGCTAAACACGCTCGAATATCTTGATGCGCGCCTGAAAGGGCAAAATGCCACACCTGTCGATATTATCGATAGCAACCAGCAGCTCTGGACACCGCTGCATCTGTGCTATGAGTCACTCAAAGCCAGCGGAATGACCATTATTGCTGACGGATTGCTGCTCGATACACTGCGCCGGATCCGCTGCTTTGGTATTCATCTGGTGCAGCTTGATATCCGCCAAGAGAGCACCCGCCACTCTGATGCGGTGGCCGAGATCACCCGCTATCTGGGGCTTGGTGATTACGCCCAGTGGAGCGAAGCAGATAAACAGGCATTTTTGGTCAAAGAGCTGACCTCGAAGCGCCCATTGCTGCCGCTCAACTGGCAGCCGAGTGAAGAGACAGCCGAGGTGATCGAAACCTGCCGCGCGATTGCCGAACAACCGGCCGGCGCACTGGCTTCATATGTGATCTCAATGGCACGCCAGCCTTCTGATGTGCTGGCCGTACATCTGCTGCAAAAAGAGGCCGGTTGCCAGCAGCATCTGCCGGTCGCGCCGCTATTTGAAACGCTCGATGATCTGAACCGTGCCGATGATGTGATCCGCGACTTGCTGAATATCGGCTGGTATCGCGGTTTTATTCAGGGCCGCCAGATGGTCATGATTGGCTACTCCGACTCGGCCAAAGATGCTGGTGTAATGGCTGCTGCATGGGCACAGTACCGCGCGCAAGAAGCACTGATCAAAACCTGTGAAGAGGCCGGTATTGAGCTGACACTGTTCCACGGTCGCGGCGGTACTATTGGTCGCGGCGGCGCGCCAGCACATGCGGCACTGCTGTCACAACCACCGGGTTCGCTTAAGGGCGGGCTGCGTGTCACCGAGCAAGGCGAGATGATCCGCTTTAAGCTCGGCCTGCCGGAAATTGCAGTAAACAGTTTATCACTCTATACCAGTGCCGTATTGCAGGCGAATCTGCTGCCACCACCGCAGCCACAGCAAGGCTGGCGCGATACCATGGATGTGCTGTCTGATGCATCTTGTGCCGTGTACCGCAGTATTGTGCGTGAAAATCCGGACTTTGTGCCCTATTTTCGTGCGGCGACGCCGGAAGGTGAGCTGGCGAAATTGCCGCTCGGCTCTCGGCCATCAAAACGCCGCCCGAACGGCGGAGTCGAAAGTTTGCGCGCCATTCCGTGGATCTTTGCCTGGACCCAAAACCGCCTGATGCTGCCAGCATGGTTGGGCGCGGGTGATGCGCTGCAAAAGGTGATTGATCTGGGTAATCAGCCAGTACTCGAAGAGATGTGCCGAGATTGGCCATTCTTCTCAACCCGCATCGGTATGCTGGAGATGGTGTTCAGTAAAACCGACTTATGGTTAACCGAGTATTATGATCAACGCTTGGTGGATACAACCTTGTGGCCACTGGGCACACAGCTGCGCAGCATGCTAAAGCATGATATCGGAGCGGTGCTGGCGATTGCCAACGAAGGGCATGGCATGGCCGATCAGCCGTGGCTACAAGAGTCGATCAGTTTGCGCAATGTCTATACTGACCCGCTCAATGTTCTGCAAGCTGAATTATTGCACCGTTCACGCCAGCTAACCGAGCCCGATCCGCAGGTGGAACAGGCACTGATGGTGACCATTGCTGGTATTGCCGCCGGTATGCGTAACACCGGTTAACCGGCCAGCCAAACACCAGCGCAGGTTATGGCTTTGCGGTACTTTTTACTGTACCGCACTGACAACTGCGCTGGTTACTCTGGTGTGCCCTTAGTGATTCTCATCATGGCATTTAATATGCGGTAATATCAGGATTTTTTTCTTTCCTTTCCCTTTCCCACATTCAGCTCTGTATTTTCTCTTTTCATCCCCCATAAAAAATTCTGTTAAGTAAAACAGGCCTGCCGCCATCAACAAGCGTATGTGTGATGTGAAGATCACCAGAGTACAGACACTATTTAATTTCTATTTTTTGGAATAACACCCCATTCACAACAATTTATGGGAATAGAAATAGCCATTATTTTGTTAATCACAGGAGGAGTGTTGTAGAATTTGTATTTATTGTGGAAGATCAATTATTACGGGGATAGAGAAATAGAGTAGCAAAGTTAAATCATATTTAATGACAAATAGCCGAACCAAAACATATCATCATAGAAATACTGCATTGGAATATACTGTTTAAACTCAATAACTTTATTTTATGGTTTTTTTTATTCTCTATCTTTTTTGATTAAAAACGTGAACCTTAATAATATGGTATGACGATTTCCCCTTAAATAGCACCTTATTTTTTTGTGCGACACGGTCAATGTGCCGTTTATTTGGCGCTTTACATGAGGCGCTATCAGGCGTAATCACGCTGTTTTTTGCCATTACCCTGTGATCTGATAATAATTTGTCGACACCTTCTCATTTTGCTATAGAAAATATTGTCTATAGATAAATATAGAATAACCTGCTCACTGATCAAAACAAAGTGCTACGAATGATGCATATGACACTAATTGCTAAGACTCAATACGCGGTTGTATGTCATTCTTATCACCACTGCCCATACCTCAGTATTTTTCAATCTAATTCGTTCATCGTGAAGGTAAAACCCTGCACGCGGTTAACGCATTATTTACCGTCTGTGGTTACGGCACTATTTATATGACTTTTAGTCCAACGGGAGTGTTCCCGTTTCTTCCGCACCAAGGATAGGGTGGAAGCTATCATGGTGTAAGTTGCGGATTCGCAACAGGGAAGCAATAAAAGCAAATGAGGATATTATGGCGCTCTCTCAGGTAATTCTGACATTATTAAGCCGTCAGGACGCGAGTGGTTATGACATTACCAAAGAATTCAGCCGGATGGTTGGTTTAGTCTGGACGGCCAGCCACCAACAGGTATACCGCGAACTCAGCCGCCTTGCTGATCAGGGCATGGTGCTCAGCCAGCTGATCCCTCAAGAAGGGAAACCGGATCGCAAAGTTTACAGCATTACCGATTCCGGCCGAACCTGTCTGCAAAACTGGCTCAGTACGCCGGTTGATGAGCGCCCGCTACGTGATGAACTGCTAGTTCGTCTGCTGGCATGCAGCCATTATGATATTACACCGGTTCGTCAGGCGTTGATTAAGCAAACGCAGCAGCACAATGAGCAACTGCGCCAGTATCAGAAAGTGTCTAGCGAAAAATTTACCTCACCCGATCAGTTAAGTCTGGAAGATAAGCTGACTTATCTGACGCTGCGCCGCGGGATCTTACAAGAGCAGGCTTGGCTAATCTGGGCGGAAGAGGCACAGAATCTGCTGGCAGAGCTTGAAATGAATGCCAACCGTGCGCGTGTAGAAAAAGAGCTGGAAGCGAGCTGCTACTAAGTTGTCGCCTTGGGTAATTTGCCATCTTGGGCTTGGCACAACAACGCTGATCGATCAGGCTTTACCGTCAGCGTTGTGTAGCTTGATGCTGGTATTTAATGCCGATAAACAAACTACTTGGCCAGCGCTACAGGGCGTACACCAAGGGTATGGCAAATGGCATAACTGAGCTCGGCACGGTTGAGGGTGTAAAAATGAAAATCTTTCACCCCTTCACGTGACAACACTTTCACCATATCCATCGCGATACTGGCCCCGACCAAATTTCGGGTTGCCGGATCATCATCTAACCCTGCATACATGCGGTGCATCCATTGCGGTACCCGCACATTGGTCATGGTGGCAAATTTGGTTAACTGTTTGAAGTTGGATACCGGTAAGATACCGGGGATAATTTCAACATCAATGCCGATTGCTGCACAGCGATCACGAAAGCGCAGATAGCTGTCGACATCAAAAAAGAACTGGGTAATAGCACGGTTCGCACCCGCCTCTATTTTACGCTTCAGATGCAACAGATCAGCTTGCGCACTTTTCGCCTCAGGATGCACTTCCGGGTAAGCGGCTACTGAGATATCAAAATCGGCCACATCTTTGAGCAGCGCGACCAGATCATTGGCATACAGGGCCGGTTTTCCGTGTCCGGCCGGCAAATCCCCCCGCAACGCCACAATTTGGCGGATACCGTTGTTCCAGTAATCACGCGCAATACAGCGCAGCTCCTGCTCGGTGGCATCCACACACGTTAAGTGCGGCGCAGCAGCCAAACCGGTTTGATCTTTAATCGCTTTGATAATCGAATGGGTACGATCACGCTCACCAGAGTTTGCGCCATAGGTGACCGACACAAACTTCGGCTGTAGTGAGCTTAGGCGCTGGATAGAGTGCCATAAGGTGGCCTCCATCTCTTCGGTTCGCGGCGGAAAAAACTCAAACGAGACATTAATCTGACCGTGCAGTTCGGCCACACTCTGGTTAAGTGCATCAAGTTGGTTGGCGTGGTAACTCATCGCGGATCCTTCCGTTAATACAAGCCCGATGGCATACAGCAACGCGCATTTGGTTTAGCTGTGCTGTGGCATCCGGCCTGTGCATTATTCCTTTACTCAGACTTTTATTCGGATTCTCAATCAAAGTCCGAATAAAAGCCTGAGCAGTAACCCGTGTAAATTTATATCATATCCATTTTTGACATCTATACGTTTAGACGTCTAGATGCAAGCAGTGGATGTTAAGATGACGTAACTCGTGCTGACTGTCAATGATCATTTTTATCACTTTTTCGGCATAAAAAAACCAGAACTGACGTTCTGGTTTTTTTATTGAGACTAAACTGCCAAACAAGAGCCGTTAATTGCAACTCGCAATCAGCGATAACCCTATTATAACAATTGAGCAAGACGGTTCAGATCTGACTGGATCGCGCCAGCCGTTACATCGCGCCCAGCACCCGGCCCGCGGATCACCAACGGGTTATCACGATACCAACGGCTCTCTATCGCAAAAATATTGTCGCACGGCAGTAAAAATGCCAACGCATGATCAGGGCGCAGTGCTTCAATACCCACCCGCGCTTTGCCGTTGCCATCAAAGCGGGCGACATAGCGCAGCACTAAACCAGCCTCTTGCGCGGCGGCAACCCGCTGCGCCATCGATTCGTTGAGCTTGAGGTTCTGCTCAAAGAAGTGATCAAGAGACACCTGCTCAAGCGCGCTCGGCACGAGTGACTCAACCCGCACCTGTTCGGGTTCAATATCGTAGCCCGCTTCGCGTGCCAGAATCACCAGTTTGCGCATGACATCCTGCCCCGAGAGATCATCACGCGGATCAGGCTCGGTCAGCCCCTGTTGCCATGCCTGTTCGACCAGTGTGGTAAACGGCTGACTGCCATCGTACTGCAAAAACAGCCATGACAGTGTGCCAGAGAAAATACCACTGATCGCCAGTATGCTATCACCACTTTCGCGCAGATCACGCACGGTATGGTTAATTGGCAAACCGGCCCCGACCGTGGCGTTGTACAGCCAGTGGCGGCCCGTCTTCTGGAACGCATCGCGGATGGTGCGATACTGCATGGCGCTGGCAGCACCGGCCAGTTTATTAGCGCTAATAACATGGAAACCATGCTCGGCAAAACGCAAATACTGCTGAGCAACCTGAGCGCTGGCCGTCACATCGAGCACCACCAGATCATCAAACGGGTGCTGACTCATCCATTCGGCCAGTTGTTGCTCGCTGTGCTCTGAGGCTTCATCGTGGAAAAAGGCCAGTGCACGGCTAGCATCCAGCCCCTGATAATCGAGCCAGCTACGGCTGCTGTCGACCACCCCGGCCAGCACAAAATCAAGCCCAGTACGTGCCGAAAAACTGCGCTGTTCACGCGCAAATAACTCCAGCCAGCGTGAACCGATATTACCCTTACCAAATAGCACCAAGCCCACCCGCTTGTGGGCTTGAAACAGACTACGATGCAGCCCCTGAATCAGGTGTGCAGTCGGGCCGTGACGCAACACGGCCATCAGGCTGATGCCCTCTTCCGACGGGCAAACAAACTCAACCGGCTGATCTTTAATCTGCTGGTAAAAACGGTGGCTGTGCAGCGGATTATTGCACACCCCCGCGCCTACCAGTGCCACCATTGCTAGCCCTTCACGCAAACGTAACTCAGCCGGTAAGGTCGCCTCTTGCAGCAGTTGAAATGCACTGTTGACCACTTCAGCGGTATAGCACAGTTGCAACAAGTGGCGATCAAGATGGGCAAAGCTAGCAATCGGTTTTACATGTGCGCGGTTAAGCAAACGCAGCGCCTCTTCGCGCACTGCATTAAAACGATCAGCTTGCGTCACGCTCAGCTCTATCAGGCAAACATCATCATGCCCGGTGACAATCTTGGCTCCAGTGCCGCTGGCCAGCACCCGCTCGATTTTGGTCGAGCCTTGATCGGGCTGATAGCTACAGCGTAGTTGCAGGTCTAACTCACTGCCAGAGACCGGTTGCAGTGTACGGGCATGCAACACGGGTGCAGCCAAACGTGCTAGCTCGCTCGCTTCATCTAGTCGCAATAGGGGCAGCAAGCAGGCATCGCTGACTTTACGCGGGTCAGCGCTGTAGACACCGGCAACATCACTCCAAATCGTCACCCGCTGAACACCGGCCAGCGCACCAATTTGTGTGGCGGAGTAATCAGAGCCGTTACGCCCCAGTAATACGGTTTCACCGCTATCATTGCGGCAGATAAATCCGGTGACGACAATGCGCTGATTCGGATGCTGTGCCAGCAGAGTCTGCAATAGCGGCCATGATCGGCCTTCATCAACCTGCGGCTGCGCTGCACGTTCAGCCCGCAAAAACTGGCGGGCATCCAACCACACGGCCGGTATATCCTGATGACGTAAATATGCAGCCATCAAGCGGGCTGACCAAATCTCGCCATGCCCGACCACTTCGGCATATAAGACATCACTGTGATCTGACTGCATTAAGAGTGCTAACCGCTCGATATCTGCCAAAAACAGCGTGCTTAATTCTGCGACGACCTCAGAGCAGAGTAAGGATTCAATCAAGCCCAGTTGATAGCGGCGCAGCGCTTGCTGTGCCTGATGAGCCGCCAGAGGATCGGTATAGGCCAATTTGAGCCATGCAATCAGCTGGTTAGTGGTGCTGCCCGCAGCAGAAACAACCATCAGATCATCAGGCTGGCTGTGCTCGGCCATGATCTTGGCAACCCGCTGATAACAGCTTGGGTCGGCCAGACTGCTGCCGCCAAATTTATGCAATTGACGGATCTTGGCTCCGCTTTGTACGCTCATCAAGTTACCTCTCCGCGACTGTCTGGAAGGCACGCTCCAGATCAGCAATTAAATCTTCTACATCTTCAATACCGACAGAGATCCGCAGTAAATTCTCACTAATGCCTGCGGTTGCACGCGCGGCGGCGGTCATTCCTGCGTGTGTCATGGTGGCTGCGTGTGAAATCAAGCTCTCTACACCACCGAGCGATTCTGCCAGTGTAAACAGCTGTAATTGTGCCACAAATTTGGCCACATCGGCGTTCAGTTCAAAGCTTATCATCGCCCCAAAGCCTTTTTGCTGGCGGCAGGCAATAGCATGGCCGGCATGATCAGGCAGTGAAGGGTGATATAACTTCCCCACTAATGGCTGCTGACGCAGATAATCGACAATGGCCAGCGCATTTTCCTGATGCTGCCGCATGCGTGGCCCGAGCGTTCGCAAGCCGCGCAGCAGCAGATAGCTGTCAAACGCCGAACCGGTAACCCCGATATTGTTACCCCACCATGCTAGCTCAGTCACCAGTGCCGGATCGGCGGCAATCACACAACCAGCAACCACATCGGAATGGCCATTGAGGTATTTAGTGCACGAATGCACCACCAGATCCGCCCCCAACGCCAGCGGCTGTTGCAACAGCGGTGTCATGAAGGTGTTATCAACCACCACTTTCGCGCCAACTTGATGGGCCTGTTCGGTAATGGCGGCAATATCAACCACTCTAAGCAGCGGGTTATTCGGCGTTTCGATTAACACCAGTTTGGGCTGTTCGGCCAGCGCCGCAGCCAATGCCTGCGGATCAGATTGATCAACAAAAATCACCCGATATGCGCCGCGCTTACTCAGGCTATCAAATAAGCGATAGCTGCCGCCGTAGCAATCGTGTGGGGCAACCAGCAGATCGCCAGATTGCAGGAAAACGGTACAGACCAGATGAATTGCCGCCATACCACTGGCAGTCATCACCGCGCCAGCACCGCCTTCAAGTTCAGCCAACGCGTGTTGCACCACATCACGGCTCGGATTACCGCGACGCGAATAATCGTGTACCCGTGGCTGATTAAATTCGGTAAAATTGTAGGTGGATGAGAGGTGAATGGGGGGAACAACGCAGCCAAACTGGTCGTCATTGTTCAAACCACTGCGAATGGCCGAGGTTGCCTGTTTATATGTCATACGCTTCGCTTTCCCTAGCTACGGTATTGGGGGATGAACAGCCTGCTGCCGTTCATCATTTGGTGTTTAGCCGCTCTTAGTTACCATCTCTGGTTTTCAGTTTTACTCATTGGATTTTGTATATCGCCTTTGCTGGAAATAGAGTAACGGCATTTCATACTAGACGTCAACACATCTAGATGTCTAAACATCTTTGCGTTTAGATTGTCAGCTTCCGGATTAACCGCTAGAATTGTACCCTTATTCTTATTTCCTTATCTGATTACGGAACATCACACAGTGTGATGATGACGCGTTGCAAGGTGTTTTATGGCAAAGTGGAATGGCGAATACATTAGCCCTTATGCGGAACATGGTAAAAAAAGTGAGCAAGTCAAAAAGATCACTGTCTCTATCCCGCTGAAAGTGCTTAAAATTCTGACTGATGAACGTACTCGTCGCCAAGTGAATAACTTGCGTCATGCCACCAACAGCGAGCTGCTGTGTGAAGCCTTTTTGCACGCATTTACCGGTCAGCCGCTGCCAACCGATGACGATCTAGGCAAAGAGCGCCACGATGAGATCCCGGTCGAGGCAAAAGAGATTATGCGCCAAATGGGAATTGACCCTGATAGCTGGGAGTATTAATCCCAGTAAAAAACTCATCCCAATAAAAAAGCCTAACATGCTCGTGCAGTTAGGCTTTTTGTTATCTCAATTAAGCGCTTTGGGTTATCTCAGTCAGCACAGAACACACGCTCTGTATCCCGAAAAAACAAGCCTGCACCGTGCGCCCGAGCCATTAATCCCAGCTTAGTACCACTTTACCCGACTGGCCTGAACGCATGGCATCAAAGCCCTGCTGAAAATCATCAATCGCATAACGGTGCGTAATGATAGGGCTAAGATCGAGGCCTGATTACAACAGTGCCGCCATTTTGTACCAAGTTTCAAACATCTCACGGCCATAAATACCTTTGATCAACAGCCCCTTGAAGATCACCTGTGTCCAGTCAATCCCCATATCGCTTGGCGGAATACCCAACATGGCCACTTTACCGCCATGGTTCATGGCAGCGAGCATGCTCTGGAAAGCACTCGGCACGCCCGACATCTCTAACCCCACATCAAACCCTTCGGTCATGCCCAGTTGCTGCATCACATCGCTCAGGCTCTCTTGTGCCACATTGACCGCACGAGTCACACCCATTTTCCGGGCCAAACTCAAGCGGTACTCATTCACATCCGTGATCACCACATGGCGAG
Organism: Plesiomonas sp. ISS29; assembly: GCF_056522795.1. Classification (NCBI taxonomy): domain Bacteria; kingdom Pseudomonadati; phylum Pseudomonadota; class Gammaproteobacteria; order Enterobacterales; family Enterobacteriaceae; genus Plesiomonas; species Plesiomonas sp. ISS29. The sequence continues at coordinate 777,575 of NZ_JAWRZQ010000001.1, read as the reverse complement.
CACCCACATGGCGACACACTGCTGCAGCCATGATCCCGATAGGGCCTGCGCCGGTGATCAGCACATCTTCCCCTACCAGATCAAACGATAATGCGGTATGCACCGCGTTACCGAATGGGTCAAAAATCGCCGCCAGATCATCAGAGATATTGTCGGGAATTTTAAAGGCGTTAAACGCCGGGATCACCAGATATTCGGCAAATGCGCCATCACGGTTAACACCGACACCGGTGGTATTGCGGCATAAATGGGTACGGCCAGCACGGCAGTTACGGCAATGGCCGCAGGTGATATGCCCTTCACCGGAAACCCGATCGCCGACCTGAAAACCGCGCACCTCTTGCCCCATTGCCACCACTTCACCGACATACTCATGGCCGACAACCATCGGCACGGGAATAGTGCGTTGTGACCAGTCATCCCAGTTATAAATATGTACGTCTGTACCACAAATGGCGGTTTTGCGGATTTTAATCAGCAGATCATTATGCCCCATCTGTGGCTGTGGCACGTCGGTGATCCAAATGCCGACTTCCGGTTTGAGTTTAGCCAGTGCTTTCATTGCGATGATCCCCATGACTTTGTCAAAACCCAACCTGATTGCCTGCGGCACAAGCGACCAGATTGAGTTCGGTATTTAACATCAGATAATGCCGAGCTGTTTACCCACGCGGGTAAAAGCTTCAATGGCATGATCAAGCTGTGCGCGAGTGTGCGCAGCCGAGATCTGGGTGCGGATACGTGCCTGCCCTTTGGGTACAACGGGGAATGAAAAGCCAATCACGTAAATACCTTCGGCCAGCAGTGCATCGGCAAAATCAGCCGCTTGTTTGGCATCACCAATCATGACCGGGATAATCGCGTGATCTGCGCCGCCCAGCGTAAAACCGGCCGAACTCATCTGCTGACGGAAGTAGTTGGCGTTCTCCCACAGTTGTGCGCGCAAAGCTGCGCCCTGTTCGAGTAAATCGAGTACGGTCATTGAGGCTGAGACAATCGCCGGAGCCAGTGAGTTTGAGAACAGATAAGGGCGTGAACGCTGGCGCAGCCACTCAATCACCTCTTTTTTCCCCGCGGTATAACCGCCGGAAGCGCCGCCCAAGGCTTTGCCGAGCGTGCCGGTGATAATGTCAACGCGCGACATCACCTCGCAATACTCGTGCGTACCGCGCCCGTTTTCGCCAACAAAGCCCACTGCGTGTGAGTCATCCACCATCACCAGTGCGTTATAGCAGTCAGCCAGATCGCAGACCGATTTCAGATCAGCAATCACGCCATCCATCGAAAACACGCCATCGGTGGCAATCATGATATGGCGCGCACCGTCGGCTTTAGCCTGTTGCAGTTGTGCTTCAAGGTCAGCCATATTGTTGTTGGCATATCGGTAGCGTTTTGCTTTGGATAGGCGCACACCATCAATGATCGACGCGTGGTTTAGCGCATCGGAAATAATGGCATCTTCGCTGCCAAGTAGCGTTTCAAACAGGCCGCCGTTAGCATCAAAGCACGAGGAGTACAGGATGCTGTCTTCCATCCCCAAAAAGTGGGCTAAACGTTCTTCAAGCTGTTTATGGCTGTCTTGCGTGCCGCAGATAAAGCGCACCGAGGCCATACCGAAACCGTGGCTATCCATGCCCGCTTTGGCTGCCGCAATCAGTGCCGGATGGTTGGCTAAACCCAGATAGTTATTAGCACAAAAATTGACGACTTCACGGCCACTGGCAACAGCAATATCGGCCTGCTGCGCGGTGGTGATGATGCGCTCTGCTTTGTACAACCCGTCAGCATGGGTTTGTGTTATTTGATCGCGAATTTGTTGATAAAAATCGGCAGACATTGTGGCGTCTCTCCCTTATGAGGTCATGGCTGTAACAGCCAGCAAAGTTGCTGCTTATGTTACTGAGAATCGGCCATTTTCAGAGTGTTTGACACCAGAATTGAGAGCTTGTGCAGCGGAATCTATCAAAAAATGGCAAAGCAGACCGATAGCCTGCTTTATAGAAGAGAATTGGGTACCGACAAACTGTGCGTTAACACACACTCTGTGGCTGCTTTCCCTAAATAATATGACGATGTGCTATTATTTTAGTTCGCGGGCCAATTGCGCATGGTAGTGCTCGGTCAGACGGGCGATCCGCTCTTTACCCGCCGGTGTCATCATCGGGCGCATTAAATTGAGCATACTGAGTACCCCTTGATAGACAACCTGACGGGTAATCTGGCTGCCGGGCGCTTGTGCGCTCTGATAAGGGATCCAACAAGTAACAATAAGTTTCATTGTGTGCACAAATTCGGGCAGTGCGTCGGCCGATATATCGAGTAAATGGTTGGCCTGCATACTCCCCATAATGGCGATCAGTTTTTGGTCAAGATCGGTCTGGGCAGTCAGGTATTGTTGCTGTAAACGGCTGTCACGGTTGAGTAAATCAGCCAGATTCGCATAGAAAAAACGGTAGCGCCACATGGTATAAAAAATGGCATCAAGGTAGCCCATCAGTACATCTAAACTAAAGTCGGATGGCTGTTTTGGCTGAAATGCTAGCGCCAAATGTGCTGCATACTCGCTTAAAATGGCGTGTATAATGTCTTCTTTATTGCGAAAATGATAATACAGGTTGCCTGGGCTGATCCCCAGATGAGCCGCTATATGGTTGGTGGTGACATTACGTTCACCGCGTTCATTGAACAGCTCTACGCTGGCGTGAATGATGCGATCACGGGTTTTCATCTGCTCAGCACTCCTTAACACGGCTTTGCTTGCGTTCATCATAGCTGACTGCGCTGACTGGGCAAACCGTCTCCTGCGTTATCAGCCGCATTATCTATCAGGTTATAAAGAGGTATTCGATCCATGATTATCGTCACAGGCGGCGCCGGCATGATCGGCAGCAACATCATCAAGGCGCTCAATGATAGCGGACGCACCGATATTCTGGTGGTCGATAACTTGAAAGACGGGACAAAATTCGTCAATTTAGTGGATCTTGATATCGCCGATTATATGGATAAAGAAGATTTTATCGCCCAAATTATGGCGGGTGATGATTTCGGTGATATTGAGGCAGTATTCCACGAAGGCGCATGTTCTGCTACCACAGAGTGGGATGGCAAGTACGTTATGCTAAACAACTATGAGTACTCTAAAGAGCTGCTGCATTTTTGTTTAGAGCGTGAAATCCCGTTCCTGTATGCCTCTTCTGCCGCAACCTACGGTGGCCGTGATCACGATTTTATTGAAGAGCGTGAATATGAAGGTGCGTTGAACGTTTACGGTTATTCAAAGCAGCTGTTTGATAACTACGTGCGCCGTTTATGGCAAGATGCCAAGCAGCACGGTGAAACACTATCGCAGATCACCGGTTTTCGCTATTTCAATGTGTATGGCCCGCGTGAAGGCCATAAAGGCAGCATGGCGAGTGTGGCATTTCATCTAAATACCCAAATCAATAAGGGTGAGAACCCGAAATTATTTGCTGGTAGTGAGCAGTTCCAGCGTGATTTTGTGTATGTTGGTGATGTATCTGCCATGAATTTGTGGTTTTTAGAGAACGGTGTTTCCGGTATCTTTAACTGCGGCACGGGTAATGCTGAGTCATTTCAGGTTGTGGCCGATGCAGTCATTGCGCATCATCAGCAAGGCAGCGTGGAATACATTCCATTCCCCGAGCATTTAAAAGGCCGTTATCAGGCATTCACGCAAGCTGATTTAACCAAAGTGCGTGCAGCCGGTTATACCGCGCCATTTAAAACCGTGGCCGAAGGGGTTGCGGAATATATGGTATGGTTGAATAAGCGGTAGTTTGTACGCTTTATTACATAGTAAACTTACGGGCTTTTTTAGCCCGTTTTTCTGTCTCAGAGGCGCGTAGTTGACATGAATATCTTAATGGCACTTTCACAATTAGAAGTAACCGGTGCAGAAGTGTATGCCACTACGGTAGGAAATGAGCTCACTCGCCGTGGACACTCGGTTTACTATGTCTCTGATACACTGACCAAGCCGGTCATCGGCCAGTATTTCTCGTTGCGCTTTAATAAGCGAAGCATACCGCGCCGTTTTTGGCATGTTGCTTATTTAATCTATTTAATTCGTAAGCATAATATCCAGTTGGTTCATGCACATTCGCGCGCATCAAGCTGGAGTTGCCATATTGCTTGCAAGCTAACTGGCACACCTATGGTAACAACCGTACATGGCCGCCAGCCGGTACATGCCTCACGCAAAGCTTTTTTGGCGATGGGCAGCCATGCCATTGCAGTTTGTGAAGCAGTCGCAACTCAGCTGATTAATGAGCTTGGTATGGCTGAACATGCGGTAAGTATCGGCCGTAACGGTATTGATATTAAGCGCTATCAGCGTGTCAGCGCGCCGTTGCATACTCGCCCCGTGATTACGATAATTGGTCGGCTCACTGGCCCTAAGGGTGAGTTATGCTACCGTTTATTGGATGAAGTGCTCGATTTAGATCAGTGGGATATCCGTATTTATACCGGCAGTAAAGTGCCCGATCGTTTTACCCGTTTTGCTACACAAGTTAATTTTGCCGGTTACCGAGATGATATTGAGCAAGTCATTGCTGAAAGTAATGTGGTTATCGGTGCAGGTCGAGTTGCCATTGAAGCGCTGCTAATGGGCCGCCCAACCGTTGCGGTCGGAGAAGCGAATGCTATTGGCCTTATTACACCGCACAATATCCGCGCCGCGATGGAGAGCAATTTTGGCGATATTGGCCCAAAAGATCTAGATATTGATTTTGGCCGTTTGAAAACTGAAATCAGTGCAGCACTTAAAACACAATATACAGATGAAGATGTCAGCCGTCTTGTTGCTGAAAGTTATAATATCCACCCTGTGGTTGATCAACTCGAGTATCGCTATCAAAGTGAGTATGTTTATACGCGTAAACATGAAATTCCTGTGATTATGTATCACCGTTTTATTACTGATGATAGTGAAAAAGGCGTACATGGTACTTATCTGCACATTGACATGTTGGATAAACATTTTCGCTTATTAAAAAAACTGGGTTATGAAACACTCACATTCAGTGAACTTAAAGAAAAAGGCACAATAAGCCGTTTTGAATTTGGTAAAAAATATTTCATGATCACAGTTGATGATGGATATAAAGATAACTTAACGTTACTGCTTCCTTTGCTGAAAAAATATAATTTCAAAGCCACAGTATATGCAGTAACGGGTGAAAACTTTAATCGTTGGGATGTTGAAAACTCGAATAATCCTGAGAAAAAAGTGAGTTTAATGACACTGTCAGAGCTCAGTGAACTGGCTAACTCAGGATATATTGAGATTGGTGGGCATACACTCACTCACCCAAAACTTAATACGCTTGATTATACTCATCAACAGTATGAAATTAGCGAAAACAAGCAACAACTTGAAGCTCTACTTAATAGCAGATTAACCTCTTTTGCTTACCCTTATGGTATTCATAATGAGGAGAGTAAAGAGATCACCAAAAAACTAGACTTTGATTTTGCTGTAGCAACCAATAGTGGCCCACTAGCACTGCATGAAGATTTATATCAAATTAGGCGCATTGCTATATTCCCACGCACAGATACTTTTGGCTTTTGGCGGAAAATCAAAGGGAATTATAATTTTAGGAAGGCAAACAAGGCATCTTAAGATGCCTTGTTGTTACACTTTTTTAAGAGATAATCGGGAAATAAGCCAAAAAACAACTAAAGTATACATATAAATATTTACAGAATACTTTAATGGAACATCAGAAACAGCCAATATCAGATACACTACAATAATAGTAGAGAGTAATATTCTGTTAAAAAAATCGGTTGATGAAAATTTACACCCACTGATTAACGGATTTAAAATTAAAAATAAATAAGCACATAACCCAAATATCCCTTTAATAGCAAATGCATAAATATATTCATTATGTGAATGTAGTAAATCTTGTGATTGCCATTCAATCATACCTGAATTTACGTAAGAATTTATTTTATCTTTAAATTCATTAGTGCCCACACCCACAATAGGATGTTGTTTTATCATCAACCAAGAGGCTTCCCAGATATATAACCGCCCACCGACCGAAGAATTAGGGTTATTTTTATCGTACAGTTTTATATCATTTACAGCTTGATCGTAACGTTCAACAATTACTGGATAAGTAAAGGCCAGAGCAATACTTGCAATAACAGCGGAGATAACAGTATGTTTTCGACTAAAATAGCCTTCTTTACGAATAGAGAGCACTAAACCTATCAATATAATTGGTAGCGATAACCATGCCCCGCGCGTTCCAGAAAAAATCACACATAAAAAGGTAACTAATGTGGCAAGAAAAACAACCCCGCGTACCACACCACTGATATTTTTTTTAAAAAGATAAAATACGCTAATGCAAAATACAACAATCGCCACTTGTGCAAAAATAACCTGATTTAAATAAGCTCCTACCCGACTATACCCTTGAAGGTATTCATACATAGCGGGTATGCCTAATAATATCCCACCCAGACCGATCACTGAGGCGATCAGGTTGTCATTGATTTTTTCAGGAAGTTTTATTGTGAAAACAAAAATAAGCGCATGTAAAAAAGCTCTTATTGTTCCCATGTCATCGCCATGTAGCAAATACGATAAACCAGAAATAATAATATAGAGTAAAATAGAGAATAAAAACACCCATTCTGACTTACTTTTATTCAAACAGTATTTAAATCCATAACGATGAGATAAAAATAGATAGTTTAATATTGCACAAACAATCACTATTTTCGATTGATAGTATGCCCCCATGTTAAACATAGGCATTAGCATAAACAGTGAAACATACGGTATTAATAAAATATACTTCATGAAGTAGGATTCTCAATTAAGCCGACTAAAGATTTTACTGAGTTCTCTTTTGAATATTTTAACAAATCTATATTTTTTGTTTTTTCTGGCGGTGATAGTAATAGCTGCGATAATTTATGATAATCACCAAGCGGATATAGTGCACCCAAATTACCACGTTCTAAAATCTCACTCGGGCCAACAGGGCAATCTGTTGAAATAACAGAGCCAGTCAAATACAATGCCTCAACTAAAACAAGCCCAAAACCTTCACCTTTAGAGCTGAAAACAAAACTTTTAGCATGTCGCATCCAAATATAAGGATTACTTTTTAATCCAAGAAAAAAAACCTTATCAGAAATACTTAACTCTTTTGCCTTTTCCTCTAAAATAGACTTATCAACACCATCACCAATAATCACAAGCTTATATTTCAACCCATTACTTAAAGCTAATGCATATGCTTTGAGTAATCCAGTAACATCTTTTGTTTGCTCATCTAGACGACACACAGTTAAAATAAAATCAGAGGAAATTATTAGCCTTTCATTCTCTAACACATCACTATCATCAAGAGATTTCTTATGAATAAATTTAAAATCAAATGGATTATATATCACACTCACATTATCAAGCCAATCTGGGTTTAATTCACTAATTTCATCTCTCATGTCATTACAGATCATTATTATGTCATCATAACATTTGCAACGATACGCCATATTCCGTTTTCTTTCATTTAAATTAATAAAGCTAGAGTGTAACCATGTTATTTTTCTCTTATTAAAAAACCTGATCTTCTTGTAAAAATCCCCATCAAGAAAATCAATCAGAAATATCATTGCTTCTTATTAAATTTAAAAGCAATGCCGCGTTCATTAAAGAAAAAAATAATTTTGAAAAAACTGGGATATTAAACTTCCTAGGATGCTCAAAGTAATAATAATCCGCATATTTTTTTATTTCATCACATAAATAGCAGTTCTCTGAGTTTTCATTAGTGACAACTGTAACTTGATACCCATACTCAGTCACTAAACTTCGCACATATGCCAAAAGTACTTTTTCAGCGCCCCCCATACCAAGGGAGTTTATAAAAAAAACTAGCTTTTTCATTGATTTTTAAGCCATTAAAAAACACCTGTGGCATATAATAACAAGATTGTCTATATAATCCATAATTAAATCATATTTTTAAAATTTCACGAACTACAACCAGAAGGAAAAAATACACAAATACTTTTATAAATAAAAAATATAAACTAAATATCTATTTAGTGAAGTAACCACAAAGACAAACTTAGGTATATAGCAAAAAAATACTACCCATGCTAAACTAGTAATAGATTAAATACTTAGAATTTTTAAAAAATGCATTTTCTTGTTATTAGTTTGGTCAATTCATCCAGAAGACCACATGTGACTCAACAAATGAACCGTTTTGGTTTCAGTTTTGAGTTCATTGATGGTATTAACATCACTAATACAGTAGTGAATTATGATAATGATTTAGCCATTAACCATTGTGGCCATCCACTTACAGCAGGTGAAGTTGGTTGTGCTCTTAGCCACATAAAATGCTATGAGTATATTATTGAAAATAACCTTGATGAGTGCATAATTTTAGAAGATGACTTTCAGTTTTGTGATGATTTTTTACATGTAATAACTCAAATAATAAATATTACGCCATCTCGTAAAGAAATCATCTTCTTACATCACGGCAAGGCAAAACATTGGCCATTATCTAAAAAAATAACATCAACTTATAAGTTAGTACGCTATCGCTATCCATCACAATCATCTAAACGCGCAATTTTAAGTGCTTTAGGGTATTTAATTACCAACCAAGGTGCTAAAAAATTATTGTCTATCGCACATCCGGTGAGAATGCCAGCAGATTATCTCACTGGATACATCCAACACAATAGAATAAATGCGTACGGTATTGAACCTTGCTGTATATGGCCCGCAGATTTTGCCTCTGAAATTGATAGTATTGAACAACGTAACTACGGCACCCATATAGAAAAACAAGCAGGTAAGGAAAAACAATGAGAATCAGTAATATTTTCCGATCTTTAATTTCTCAGTTTATTTTTAATCTCACTAAAAACAAAAGTAGTCAGTTAAGTCCAACACCAAAAAAAATATTGATCATTACCTATGATGCGATTGGTGATTTTATTTTATCTACGCCTGTATTTAAAGAAATAACCAGGCTCTATCCTGATTCAGAAATAACATTGCTTTGCAGCGATAGAAATGAAATCATTGCTAAAAACTTAGATTATATAGAAAATCACATCGCAATAACACTCAATACAAAACTATTTTCAATAGAAATGTGGCAAAAAATTCTACACGTAAAAAATGCACATTTTGACTTAATCATAAATTTATTTGATGAAGCAGATGAAATTGCTTTAGCCAAAATCGCATTCATTTCTAATGGGAAATTAACATCACTGCCAATTAGAAATAAAAACAAAGAGCAACAAAGAGTTATTCCTTTATTTAATAAGTGCGTATCAAAATATTATACACCCTTAAATAATCACCTGCATTTTACCCAGCGTATGTTGAGTATAATACCAAACAGATCATTTGAAAAAATTGAATATGATATGCCAGCAAACCATGATCACCCATGGAAAGATGAGAGAGGATATATTATTTTCACTCCAAATGGCAGTCAAAAAGGTAACTCTCTATCAGTAGAGTTTAGCGAAAAAATAAAATTAACATTAAAAGAAACAGGCAAGAAAATATACGTTTTTTCAAAAAACAACTCAGTAAATGATGATGTTTTTTATATTTCACCAAAAACCATTTTACATGCAGCATCAATTATAAAAAACGCTGACTTAATCGTTACAACGGATACATCAATAGAACATATATCCGTAGCATTGCACAAACCATTTTTAGTACTAAGAAACAATGAATCTTGGCGAGACCAATTTTCTCCATTATATGGGAAATTCATTGAATTACGTTCAACTGATGATGATATAAACTCAATTGATATTAAAAAGATAAAATCATCGATAAATCAGCTATTAACCAATTGAAAATAAAAGACTTTTTAGTCACTTTTCAGAATTTCTTTAAGCGACTCAATTACCTTTTCATGATTAATAGAATTCACATTGCTATTTTTTGTTTTTTCTGAGAAAACAACTAAAGATTTATTATTATTCGGATGCCACTCAGAAAAGTTATCATCGCCCACTTGTGTATCAGGATTATATAATCCAACTGTCGGGATACCTAATCCCGTTGCAATATGTATAGTTGCAGTGTCTACCGAAACCAATCCGGTGCAACGCCGGATTTGAGCTATCATGCCTCCTATAGATGGAGAGTCAGGTGAGATAAGTACTCGCTCCGGATTACTCACCTGTAAAACAATGCTTTTTATTGTTGACTCCATATCAGGAGGATAAAGCAAACACACTGAAACCTCTGAAGAGCCAAGGATTAAATTAGTAATACTTATAATATTATCTGGGTTTAATCGTCTTGCACCACCACTGCCATACGGATTAAAACAGATAATCGGCAGTGTATCATTGGGCCACCAGCGATTAACTTTTTGCTCATCATCATGAATACAAGGTACTACATATTGCTTATTTGGTGACTGAATTCCCATTTGCTCAGCAATTAACTCAAATTTATCTGCAAAGTGCATCCCTTTACTTTTTTTACCTATTTTAATATTAATGCAAGCTAACTCATCATCCATACCAATAATAAATCGGCTAGACATTTTTCGGATAAAATAGATGTCTTTCATTTTCATTGTTTTACTTAAATGCACTAAGTAATCAACAGACCCGATAGTTTTCGCAAGCTTAGCAAGTTGTGTGTATTTTGCTCTTTTAGGTATTTCATACACAGTATCTGCAAAAAAATAATCGCGGAATAATGGTGCCATTTGTGGAGTAGTAATAACACAAATATCCATTTCAGGATAATACGCTTTTACCTCACGAATAAACCATGAAGAAACAATTGCATCACCCAATTTTGCATCCCAACGGACTAAAACCAGTTTATTGCGTACAACACCATCATCTATTTTATGCTGATCAAACAATAGCTTTCCTAATGCTCGTCTGATCTGATCACGACCCTGCTGAATCGATGATTTTAACGATGTCAGTTTTTCTTTCAGCATAATAAGAGATCCCTACCGGTATATGGCAGCTGATAGTGTTGAATAGGCTTAATGTATCATACCAAATTATGCGATAAGCCTGTACCATAAAGTCAGCGTTCAAGATCCGCTATACTCGGCGGCACGACTTACCTATCAGCATATAAGAGATTCTCATTATCCATGAACATTCTCATCATCGGTCCCTCTTGGATCGGCGACATGGTCATGTCGCAAAGTCTTTACCGCACGCTAAAAACCGTACATCCTGATGCAAATATTGATGTTTTAGCACCGCAATGGTGTCAGCCACTCTTACAGCGAATGCCCGAAGTTAGGCAAGCTCTGGTTATGCCATTAGGCCATGGTCAGTTTGATCTCAAAACCCGCTGGGATCTGGGCCGAGCACTAAAACATCAGTATGATCAGGCTATCGTATTGCCAAACTCCGCGAAATCAGCTCTTATTCCTCTTTTTGCAGGCATAGCTCAGCGTCGTGGCTGGAAAGGTGAAATGCGCTATGGGCTGCTAAATGACTTACGAAAGGATATGAAGCAGTTGCCGTTTATGGTGCAGCGCTACGCGGCACTAGCCTACCCTGTAGGTGATCAGCATATTCAGGCCGAGATTGACTCATTACTCTGGCCACATCTGCTCTCAACACCTGAACAAAAAGCTACCGCCATTACGCGTTTACAATTGAGTACCGATAGGCCAATTATCGGCTTATGTCCGGGTGCTGAATTTGGCCCAGCAAAACGCTGGCCAACCGAGCATTATGCACATGTGGCTCAGACCTGTATTGCCGAAGGCAAGCGGATATGGATCTTTGGCTCAGCCAAAGATCTCGATATTGCAAATGCTATTCGCAATCAGTTATCCGCTGATGACCAACTGCAATGTATTATTTTGTGTGGTTTAACATCACTGACTGAAGCCATTGATTTACTTGCCAGTTGCCAAGCAATTATCACCAATGATACCGGTTTAATGCATGTAGCCGCTGCAGTGGATACCCCAATTGTTGCCCTTTATGGCTCAAGTTCACCACGCTACACCCCTCCACTTGCTCGGCACGTAAAAACCTTGCACACCGATATTGAATGCCGGCCTTGTTTTAAAAAAACCTGCCGTTACAACCATTTGCGCTGTTTGACAGAGCTAGAGCCACAAAAAGTGTTGGATGCACTACACGCGCTTATTGCTCATCCGGTGCAGGCATAAATACTCGCTGCTCATCAATTAATTTCGCTAGCTGACTGCATACAAACTCTGGGGTCAGCTCACGAAATAAAGATTGCTCCTGATCCCCTCGCTGGCTTTGCTCAGCAAGTCGTTGCTGCCATACCGGTGTAGAGAGGTCATGCCCCTGCCATTGCAGTGCATCTTTTACATCTATAGCTCGAAAACGCGGATGATTTAGTGGGCAACCAATTCGCTTATCACCTGAAGGGGCAGTAATGGCCAATGAGGGGATGTTCAATGCCTGTGAGATATGTCGTGGCCCAGTATCATTCCCGACAAAAAGATGCATTTGGCTCATCAATGCAGCCAAATCTCGAATAGATCGTGTTTGTATCTGATCGAATACATCGGCTCGCAATGACTCTGGCAATAACTGACGAACTTGACGATTATGCTCTTCTTCACCGGGGCCGCAGTAGATCAAAATCTGCGCATGGTAAGTGGTGATTAGCCACTGAGCTACCACAGCAAAATAGTCAACCGGCCAGCATTTATAAGCCCCTTTTGAGTTAACGCCCAAGACAACTCTTGGCCTCTCAAAACTGAACCCTGCTGTCAGCAAACGTGAATGTGCCTCTTGTTGCTCAGCATCAGTCAGCCATAAATGGTAAGACCGATCCTCTAGAGGTAACTGTAGCGGTTTTAACAACGCAAATCGGTCATCAACCATATTACTGTTACCTTGATCCTCGGTATCGGTACGAAATCGCACGACGCGATTATGCAACAAGCGCCACGGAAGTGAATCAAACCCAATACGAATGTTCGCGGAAGAAAAAAGACAGGTTAATAGCCCTATATTTTGCCCTTGGCTGTTAATCACCACATTGTAACCGGTGCGACGAATACTGATGAGTAACTCTCGCATGTAACGCCACTCTTTACGGCGTGCCCGCTCTATTTTAATCAAATTATCAATAAACGGGTTACATTCTGCTACGGGAGCACAGTAATCCATCACTAAATAATCCACTTGAGCCTGTGGATAGTTCTTTTTGAGGGTATTACACAATGCGGTAGAAACCAGCACATCGCCAATCTCTTTGGTTTGCACTACCAGAAATTTCATGCATTCCTCTGCGGTCAAATACGCCATGACAAAACATGCTGATGGCATTAAGGAAGGTTATACTGTGGGCGAATTTAAATGATAACGAATTGAAGGGCAACGCATGTTGTACCGTACTCTCTACACTCTGTTGCTGATCATGTTCTTTCCTGTGATAGCCATCATGCTTTATCGCCCTCAGCCGGGTAAAGCTCACTTCGGTAAGCGCTGGAAAGAGCACTTTGGTTTTACACCACCTCTTGCCGATACCACATTGAAGCCAATTTGGTTACATGCAGTCTCTGTCGGTGAGGTGCTCGCCAGTATTCCTTTGATTGAAAAATTAAAAACAGCATACCCCACAATCCCAATTATACTCACCACCACTACCCGTACGGGTGCAGAGCAGGCTGAAAAACTCGGTGATAAGGTACATCACCGTTATATGCCACTGGATTATCCGTGGGCAATCCAGCGGTTTATACATCAACTCAATCCTCAGCTGTTGCTGATTATGGAAACCGAGCTGTGGCCGAATACACTGCACGCCGCAAAAAAAGCCAATATTCCGGTTTTGATCCTCAATGCGCGCCTTTCTGAACGCTCTTGTCAGCGTTATGGTCGTATCCCAGCACTCTTTGAGATGCTGAGCTCACCGATATCGCAGCTCGTTTGCCAGTATCAAGAGGATGCAGCGCGTTTTGCTCGTCTTGGGGTTGTCGCAAATAAGCTGAGTGTCAGTGGGTCGGTAAAGTTTGATCTGACTCTGCCAGAAAATATTGCACAAAATGCCGCCTCATTACGTGCTGAGTTCCCAACCAATGCACTGATTTGGATAGCGGCCAGTACCCACAAAGGGGAAGATGAACAAGTGTTAGATGCCTTTACGCGCATACGCCAAGCCGTGCCAGAAAGCCGTTTAATTCTAGTTCCCCGACATCCACAACGTTTTGACGATGTTGCCACACTTTGCCAACAGCGCGGGTGGCAGATTAGCCGCCGCAGCATGCAGACATCACCCGCCTCTACGGATATCTATTTAGGGGATACCATGGGGGAGCTGCTGATGCTACTTGCTGTTGCACAGATTGCCTTTATTGGTGGCAGTTTAGTGCCTGTTGGTGGGCATAATCTACTCGAACCGGCAGCAGTAGGCATTCCAAGCATTACTGGGCCGCACTACTTCAACTTTACCGATATTACCCAGCGCCTATTAGCCTGTGGCGCAACGCAGATCTGCCAAGACTCAAATAGCCTTGCCTCGGCGGTTATTCAGGCATTACAACAGCCCACATTGTGCCAACAACAGGGGCTGGCGGGCCAAAATCTGGTGATGGAAAATCGGGGCGCCGTCAATAACATGCTAAATACTGTTGAACATTACCTGAAGTGAGGTTTTGAAAGGTTAGCGTGGTAAATCGCTAACCTAAAACGCTAAACTAAACAGGCTCAGCCCTATTTTCAAGGTTATTACCTGAACCCTGATAGCCTGATAACAGTAGCTGCCAATCGGCTTCACTCCAGCAGATTTGGCAGCGCCGGGCTTCTTTATGTAACGAGCGCAGTAATCGTTCTAAATTACTGCGTTTCCACATATCACCAGAGCGCTGCTGGCACTTATCAAAATCAATTAACCAAGCTTGCTGCTCGGCATCAAGCAAAATGTTATGCGCGTTAAGATCAGTATGACAAACTCCTGCATCATGCATTTTACGGATAACAGCCCCCACATGCAGCCAGACTTCTGCGGGTAATGATGCCTCTTTAAGTACAGCCACCATATCGTGTGAACCGATAATTTTCTCAACCAGAATGTCGGCACGATAAAATAGCCCGCAGCGCTGAACACGCGCAGCAACAGGGCGCGGAACAGGAACACCTTGTTGGCGCAGCAACTGCAACAAATGAAACTCGGCGACACTGCGCGTATTTGCCAAACCGTTAAACCAATAGCGATCTTTTACCCATTTACCCCATAAACCACCGCGATAATAGTGCCTGAGCACCATCTCCATGTGCTGGCCAGCCACAAACCATGAGATCCCTCTTCCTTTTGCATGGCCGATGACTTTACCTTCTTGCTGCCAATATTCAGGATCACAACAGGTTAACGGTGGTTCAGCTAACCACTGCTCATCAAAAAGAAGGTATTGCTGTTCCTGTTTAAGCTCGGCCATAAAATTCCTGTGACACTCAGTTTGTTGACGGCAGACACCACTTACCGACGATATTTTACGCTATCTGCGGTTGTCGAGATAAATGGTTGCCGCGATAATAAGTGATTCATGATGAAATGAGAATGAAAGCCTATGTTTGGCCGGTCATCCGCTACACTGCCTTTTACTTCGCCGCCCCGCTCTTTGTGTATTTTGCGTCTATCCGCTATTGGTGATGTCTGTAATGCCATTGCCACCGTACAGGCACTGCAACGCCAGTGGCCCGAGACCAAAATAACCTGGATTGTAGGTAAAGCTGAAGCAGGGCTGCTGCAGGCAATTGGCGGTGTAGAAATACTGGTGCTGGATAAAAAACAGGGCTGGCGGGGCTACCGTGCACTCTATCGGGCACTGCGTGGGCGAGATTTTGATGCCTTGTTGCACATGCAAACCGCCCTACGCGCCAGTATTGCCAGCCTGCTGGTACGCGCACCGTTGCGTTTAGGGTTTGATGCCATTCGCAGTGCCGATAAACAACACTGGTTTATCAACCAAAGAGTTACCTCACCAGATTCACCCCATGTTCTTGATGGTTTTATGCAGTTTGCTGGAACATTGGGCGTTACCAACCTTACGCCACACTGGGAATTCACGCTATCCCCCACCGATATTCAATGGGCAAAAACGCAAAAAACCGCATCTCCGCTACTGGTTATTGCTCCTGCAAGCAGCAAAATATATAAAAACTGGACAGTGTCAGGATACACAGCGCTAGCAAAACATGCCCTACAACAGGGTTTTTCCGTTATTCTTGCGGGCGGACCAGGCAGTATAGACATGCAACTGGCCAGTGCTATTGAACAAGCTATGCCCACAAACAGCCTGCATAACTTAACAGGGAAAACAACACTGCTGCAGATGCTCGCGCTGTTACAACAGGCCGATATCGTCTGTTCACCTGACAGCGGCCCAGCTCATATGGCGGCCGCTATCGGAACGCCAGTACTCGGGTTATATGCACACCACAACCCCGCCCGAACCGGCCCCTATGGCTGGCAGCATGAAGTGGTTAGCCACTATGCAACCCACATCACGCAACAAAGCGGTAAAGCTCTGCATGAATTAGCGTGGCGAACGCGGTTAAAAGACCCTGATGCCATGACACTGCTATCCCCCGAACTGGTTATTACAGCCTTTGACCATATGGTCAGTACATACCTTCTATCGAGAAATACATAATGAGCCAGCATGCAACACTGAGTGTTATTTTGATTGTGAAAAACGAGGCTGAAAACTTAAGGCTCTGTTTGGAAAGTGTACGCGAGTTGGCTGATGAAATTATTGTACTCGACAGCGGAAGCCAAGACGGTACTGAAGATGTAGCACGCCACTTTACCGATAAATTTTATATCAATACACCGTGGCCGGGATTTGGCCGTCAGCGGCAAATTGCCCAAGCACATGCCACCTGTGACTATGTTTTGTGGTTAGATGCCGATGAGCGCATGACACCTGAGCTGCAAACCAATATTCAGCGTGTGCTACAACAGCCGATTGCGCCAAATACCTTGTACAAAATCTCGCGCCTTAGCTGGGTATTTGGGCGCTTTATCCGCCACTGCGGTTGGTATCCTGATCATGTTGTTCGGTTCTACCCGCGTACATTAACCACCTACAATGATGCCTTGGTACACGAAAAAGTCATACTACCAGCCGCTGCAAAAACGGTAGTTTTATCCGGTGATTTACTGCATTACACCTACCGAGACCTTGAACACTATCTGGTTAAATCCGCAGGTTATGCAAGCGCATGGTCAGAACAACGC
This sequence comes from Plesiomonas sp. ISS29, assembly GCF_056522795.1. NCBI lineage: Bacteria > Pseudomonadati > Pseudomonadota > Gammaproteobacteria > Enterobacterales > Enterobacteriaceae > Plesiomonas > Plesiomonas sp. ISS29. Next base: position 760,309 of record NZ_JAWRZQ010000001.1, on the reverse strand, counting down.
CAGCGCGCAGGTAAGCAGGCCAGTATTACCTCTGGTCTGCTGCACGGTATCGGGTGTTTTTTGAAGATGTATCTCTTAAAAGCCGGTTTTCTAGATGGAAAGCAAGGGCTGCTGCTCTCACTGCTTTCTGCGCACTCTACGTTTGTAAAATACGCAGATTTATGGATTAAAACCCAAGCGAATTCATCCAAGTAATGGTTTTTTGAGCCGCATCACGGGTATTAATCAGCGCCATATTGTCTTGTGATGCCTCACCTTCTGGCGGAGAAAAGGCTAAATGCCGCCCGCCAGTATTGAGTGTTTGCCAGCGTAGTGGGGTTGCAGAGCGGCGGCTGGGGAAAAAACCCACCGTCGGCACATCTAGCGCTCCAGCAATGTGTAGCGGGCCAGTAGATCCGGCAATAAACACGTCAGCACAAGCCAATATATGCACAAACTGTTGTAAATCAGCATCACTATCAAGCAGCACCACATCACCCCCTTCACGTATAATCAGCTGCTCAAGCTCATCGGCAATATCGCGCTCGTTTGGCCCAGCAGTGAGTATCCATTGAATTTTATGTGCATTTTGTACTTCAAATGCAAAATCAGCATATTGCTGCAAACTCAAATTACGTGCAGACCCGCCACTTCCTGCATGAATAAAACCCCATTTTAATGCCGGATTCAGGCCAAAATGCTGAATTAATTGTTCACGCTGCTTGCTGACTTCCGCTGCAGATAAACGCAAATAAGGCGCGCTCGGCTCAACAATTTCCCGCTGCTGCGAACGTAAGAAATAACGGATGATATCCAGATTATAGGCATATTCGGGTTTTTCAGAGCGTGAGCGGCGCTGGCGGACACGGTGATTAAAAAATATCTGCGCCCATTTTGTCGCCGGTGCTAAACGGTAGGGAATACCGGCACGCCATAGCATCCACGCAATACGGCTGGTCGAATACAGGCAAATAGCGGCATCACACTGCGCTGTGCGGATAGCCTGCTGCAAGAGTGCTTGCTGGCTGGCATCGGCATGCTGACCGGGGTCAATCATCACCTGATCAATCCACGGGCACAGCGCCGCTAATGGTGCGGTATAATGAGGAACAAGAGCAATTATCTGTGCATCTGGGTGTGACGCTTTCAACATGGCAAAGCTCGGCCACGCCAGCATAAAATCACCAATTTTGTCATTCCGCACAACCAGAATGCGTTTCATTTTACTCTCTCATCTCAATAAACAGAGTGGGCATGATACAAAAAAGGCGGCCCTGATGCTGCACTCTTTCTGCATATTATGCTATGAATACCGGCTAACCGTTAATGATAACCCACCGTTTTGATATTTACAGGTACTCAACAGCATGGTTCGACGCATACTTTATCCCGGTACATTTGATCCGGTCACATACGGGCATCTTGATTTAATCCGCCGTGCCGCTGCATTATTTGATCGGGTTATTATTGCCGTTGCGGCCAATCCAACCAAAAAAGCACTGTTTGATTTATCTGAGCGCGTTGCACTACTCAAAGAGTGTACTCGTGAATTCAATAACGTCGACGTTATTGGTTTTAGCGGATTATTGGTTGATCTTGCACATCAACAACAGACGAATATTTTACTGCGCGGTGTTCGCGGCGTGAATGATTTCGACTATGAGCAGCAACTTGCCAATGTTAACCGCCGCTTGTCACCAAAATTAGAGACATTACTGCTTACCCCAACTGAACAGTGGGCCTGTATCTCTTCTACTATTGTGCGTGAAGTTTCCCTGCATGGGGGCGATGTATCAACCTTTGTACCGGCTTCGGTACTCACGGCATTGCAGCAAAAACACCCCCGCACAGCAGAGTAAAACCTATCTGCGGACGGACAATAGCGTGCTCATTATCCTACCAACCGTTGGCAATTCGGGCAGAAAAAACTGTTCCGCTGCCCGATACGCAGGCTCTCAATAGGGGTTGCACAGCGGTCGCACGGTTCACCGGCACGGCCATACACGTGCAGTGTCTGGGCAAAATAACCGGGCTTACCGTCAGGCTGGGTGAAATCACGCAACGTTGTGCCGCCCTGCTCAATGGCACGTGCCAAGATCTGTTTAATGCTGTCGGTCAGCTGTGTGCATTGGGCGTAAGTCAGCGTTCCGGCGGGTGTTAGCGGGTGAATCTCGCACTGAAACAGCACTTCATTGGCATAAATATTGCCGACCCCGACAACAAATTTATTCTCCATCAGCCATGCTTTAATCGCAGTTTTACGTTGCTGGCTACGGGCATAAAAATAGTCGGCGTTAAATGCGTCGGTCAGTGGCTCGGGGCCGAGCTGTGCCAATAACGGGTGCGTCTCTGCCGAGGCATGCCACAGCCAGCAACCAAAACGGCGCGGATCGTTATACCGTAATATTTTGCCATTGCTCAGCTGCATATCAATATGATCGTGCAAGGTGACAGGCACGCTGGCATCGACAATACGCAGGCTGCCCGACATCCCTAAATGAATCAGCAGCGTGCCAGTCTGGTGCCCGTTGTCGGCATCATCGCCCTTACCTGCCACATCAATGAGCAGGTATTTTGCCCGCCGTCTGACGGCGCGGACCACCACATTATGCAAGGTGATGATCTCCTGTGGGATAGGCCAGCGCAATGCCGGGCGGCGCACCGTCATGTTGGTAATGGTTTCGCCAAGTAAGTACGGCTCTATCCCCCGGCGGCTTGTTTCAACTTCTGGAAGCTCTGGCATGATATCCACCCGAGAAAAAATGTGCAGTTATCTTAGCAAACATAAGTCTCACTCAAAACCTAAACGCCGCGCATAAAAAAACCCAGCCAAGAGGCTGGGTTTTTAACAAGTTTACGTAGAAAGGAAAATTATTTAATTTTCGCTTCTTTGTACAGCACGTGCTGGCGAACAACTGGATCGAATTTCTTCAGTTCCAATTTTTCAGGCTTAGTGCGCTTGTTTTTAGTGGTTGTGTAATAGTGACCAGTGCCAGCAGAAGAAACCAGCTTGATCTTTTCACGAATACCTTTAGCCATGAGTCAGCTCCTTACACCTTCTCACCGCGGGCACGAAGTTCAGAAAGAACAACTTCGATACCCTTCTTGTCGATGATTCGCATACCCTTGGTGGTAACACGCAGGGATACGAAACGTTTCTCACCTTCTACCCAGAAGCGATGAGTGTGCAGGTTCGGCAGGAAGCGACGACGGGTCGCATTCATCGCATGAGAGCGGTTATTACCGACTGCCGGACGCTTGCCAGTTACTTGGCATACTCGGGACATGTCAATTCTCCAAAAATCAAATCAGCTCGAGCGTCGTTAGGTTAAGGCTACCTCGTCAGGTAACACGCCTTACCCGTGATTCTCAAAGGTCGGGGATTGTACAAGATATCTGGCGATTGCTCAAGAGGCAGTCACCTCTAGGATCAATTAAAGGATCTTAAATCGCAGGGGCTAGATAACTCGACAAATATCTAAAACCACCAACGGTGCTCCCACATTGCGGATAAATCTAGGCACTTGGCACTCAAGAGATAACAGCATGTGGAGTTGCGTTACTGGGGCTGGCCGTAAGGATACAGCTTTCACGCCGCAAGTTAAATTTAAAAACCACCAATTGCGCTAAATATGTGCAATTTTTAGTATCCCAAGGTGGAAATCTGCTCGCTTTAGGCCTAAATCCAGCCCCGTTCAGCAAAAGAGACGGTTTCACCTATCCCAACGACAATATGATCAAGCACCCGAATATCCACCAATCCGCACGCTTGTTGAATATTTTGGGTGATACTGCGGTCGGCACGGCTAGGCTCTGCGACACCAGAGGGGTGGTTATGCGATAAAATAAGGGCGGCGGCATTACAGGCCAGCGCAGTTTTGATTATTTCACGCGGGTGTACGGTAGCGCTGTTAAATGTGCCGGCAAACATCTCTTCTTGTTTGATAACGCGGTGTTGGTTATCCAAAAACAGCACTAAAAAAATCTCTCTTTCACGCGCACTCAGGCAGGTCTGCAAGTAGGCTTTGGTGGCATCAGCGCTGGTAAGTACGCTTTCGCGCTGTAAACGCTCAGCCAGATAACGGCGCGACATTTCAACACTGGCCTGTAACTGTACATATTTGGCTTCACCCAAACCGTGGTGCTGACAAAACTCATGTTGGCTGGCGGCCAGCAGCGCCCGCAAAGATCCAAATTCGGACAACAAGCGCTGCGCCAGTTCAATGGCATTACAGCCTTTAATGCCGGTGCGCAAAAATATCGCCAGTAACTCGGCATCGCTCAACCGCTGAGCGCCCTGCTGCAGTAATTTTTCACGCGGCCGTTCGGCAGCGGGCAGTGCTTTTATCGACATATCGGGCAGCTCTCCTTACTGTGCTCTGTATCCTGCAAAAAAGAATTTTTGTGATTTTTTATTGAGGGAAGATAAAAAAGGGCAATAGAAAAAACAGTTGTAAGAGAAGTTGCCGCCAGCGGCGATCACTGTGCCATTTTGCTGCGAAACTGGCCGCAACTTAATGATTCCCCCGCCACAATGCGCGCGGACGCAAGGTCAGTATTGGCCGGTTGATATAGCCTTGAACCGGCTAGGTAAAAACCTGAACCGCAGGTATGCACGCACCAACCGCACAGGCTGGCGCGATTGTGAAGGTAAAAAGCGGAAAAAGAGTGTGATAAAGTGTGCCGCATCTGTGTTTCTGCTGAAGAGCTGATTTCCTAAATGAATGAATTAGCCGGTAAACAAATCCTGCTCGGTATTAGTGGCGGGATAGCGGCCTATAAGTGCGTTGAGCTGGTACGCCGCCTACGTGAACAGGGGGCCGAAGTCAGAGTAGTGATGACGGCAGCAGCGAAAGCGTTTATCACGCCACTGACATTACAGGCAGTATCGGGCCACCCAGTGGCCGATGATCTGCTTGATCCGGCCGCAGAGTCATCAATGGGCCATATTCAGCTGGCAAAATGGGCTGATTTGGTGCTGCTTGCGCCGGCCACTGCCGATCTGCTGGCACGGATCACTGCGGGTATGGGCAATGATTTGCTGACCACGCTGTGCTTAGCAACGGCAGCGCCGGTGGCCGCCGCGCCGGCCATGAATCAGCAGATGTATCAGGCAGCAATTACGCAAGAAAATTTACAGCGGTTACAGCAGCGCGGTTATTTACTGTGGGGGCCTGCCGACGGGGCACAAGCTTGTGGAGATGTAGGGCCGGGAAGAATGCTTGAGCCTGCCGAGTTGTGCGAAAAAGTACAACAGTTTTTTAGGGAAACAACGACCACTCATACTGTGCAGGATATGCAAGGGCTGCGGGTGTTAATTACCGCGGGCCCAACGCGAGAAGCGCTTGACCCGGTGCGTTTTATCAGTAACCACAGTTCAGGGAAGATGGGCTACGCAATAGCGCAAGCCGCTGCTAAGCGCGGTGCGCTGGTCACTCTGGTAAGCGGGCCAGTTTCGCTATCAGCCCCCGATAATGTGACCTGTGTGGACGTTGAAACGGCGCTGCAAATGCAGGCAGCGGTGATGCAGCGCACGGCGGAGCACGATATTTTTATCGCCTGTGCGGCAGTAGCCGATTACCGCGCAGCAGAAATTGCACCGGAAAAAATCAAAAAAACAGCCGACGGCACGGATCATGCGATAATGCTGCACTTGGTAAAAAACCCCGACATTGTGGCGGGTGTTGCCGCTCTGACGGTTGCCCGACCTTTTGTGGTCGGGTTTGCAGCAGAAACCCAAGATGTGGAAAAATATGCCCGCGATAAGCTGACGCGGAAAAATCTGGATCTGATCTGCGCTAATAATGTTTCATCGCCAGAGCAGGGCTTTAATGCTGATCAGAATGCGTTGCATCTGTATTGGCCGCACGGAGATAAAGCGCTTCCGTGCTGCAATAAAGCGCTGTTGGGGCAACAGCTGATCGATGAAATCCTCTCTCTCTACTCATATAAGCAAGCGGCACTCTCTGATGAAAAAAATTGACCTAAAAATTCTCGACCCCCGTATTGGCCAGCAATTCCCGCTGCCAACCTATGCAACCGACGGGTCGGCCGGCCTTGATCTGCGTGCCTGTCTGGATGCGCCAATCACGCTGGAAGCCGGACAAACCGTACTGGTGCCAACCGGTTTGGCGATTCACATTGCTGATGCATCGCTGGCGGCGGTGATCCTGCCGCGCTCAGGGCTGGGGCACAAGCACGGTGTGGTGCTGGGCAACTTGGTCGGGCTGATTGATTCTGATTATCAGGGTGAGCTGAAAGTGTCTGTCTGGAACCGTGGCCACGAAACCTTCGTGATTGAACCGGGCGAGCGTATGGCACAAATGGTCTTTGTGCCTGTGGTGCAGGCGGCGTTTAATCTGGTAACTGAGTTTGATCAGAGCGAGCGTGGCGAAGGCGGTTTTGGTCATACTGGGCGTAAATAAGACTCAACAGCCTCAGAACCGCTCATTTCGGTAGGCGTTTGTGCGCCTACCGACTGCGTACAACGTTGGCGCGTTGATGTTAACTGCGGTTACAACGCAGTTTTTAGCCTTATAGGGAATCGTAGGTAATGGCAGGAAATAATAAGAAAAACCGTCGGGAAGAGATCCTGCAGGCGCTGGCGCAAATGCTGGAGTCGAGCGAAGGGTCTCAGCGGATCACCACCGCGCGTTTAGCTACCACGGTCGGCGTATCAGAAGCGGCGCTATACCGCCACTTTCCGAGCAAAGCCAAAATGTTCGAGGGGCTAATTGAGTTTATTGAAGACAGCCTGATGTCACGGATTAACCTGATTTTAACTGACGAGAAAGATACACTGCTGCGTCTGCGTTTAATCATTCAGCTACTGCTTGGTTTTGCGGAAAAAAACCCCGGCCTGACCCGTATTCTGACCGGCCATGCGCTGATGTTTGAACAAGATCGCCTACAAAGCCGCATCAACCAACTGTTTGAGCGCATTGAAGCGCAGCTGCGGCAGGTTATGCGTGAGCGTAAGTTGCGTGAAGGCAAGGGTTTCAGCCATGATGAGAGCCTGTTGGCGGTGCAACTGCTGGCATTTTGTGAAGGGCTGATGCTGCGCTTTGTGCGCTCTGAATTCCGTAATCTGCCGACCACAGATTTTGATGTGCGCTGGCAACTGCTGACTGCAGAGCTGTTTTAACACAACCGCACATACCACACCCTACCGCACCCGATCGGCCACCTCTGTGGCCTGATTCTGGTGAACTTACCGCTTGTCGCATTTGCTTACTGCCAGCCACGTTACGAAACACTTTGTGCTTCGCCAGCGGGCACAAAACCATCAATAATCTGACTGCGGGCCTACCGCATGCCGAACCTGTCGGCATGACGGCTGTGTACTTTCCTAAATACAGCCTCTTTCCCTTTATTGTGTTGATTGATCATCATGCCAAAACCGATCTTTTCTGCGGCCCTGCGCGGCGCAGGCCAAGTGTTTTTTTGTGACAACCCTCTGACTGGCAGCTTTTTTCTGCTGGCTATTTTTTATGCCGCCGCCAGCAGCGGGCAAGCCTATACCGCCATCGGCGCGGTAGTTGGGTTGGTCATTGCCACATTTTCCGCCAAGCTATTGCGCTTAAAAACAGCCGATATTGATCAGGGTCTGCACGGGTTTAACGGTATTTTGGTCGGGATCACGGTGACCACCTTTTTTATTCCCTCCCCACTGATGTGGGTATTGCTGATTTTAGGCGCAATACTCTGCCCGATTGTGGAGTGTGCGATTGCTGAATCAATGACCCGCAGCTGGGGCGTGCCAGGTTCAACCGCACCCTTTGTGCTGATTAGCTGGATGCTGTTGTTGGCTGGCTATAATTTATCGGGCGTGCATTTGCATGTGCTTGATGCCGCCATTATCCCTAGCTCGCACGGGGCGGTCAGTTTATGGATGCTGTTTCAGGCCAGTATTCGTAATATTGCACAGGTGTTTTTACTGAACAATACCACCAGTGGGCTGCTGATTTTGGCGGGGCTTGCGGTACATTCGCGGGCGATGGCGCTGACTACTCTTGGCGGGGCATTGTTAGCCACCACACTGGCGCAGCTGTTTGGGGCAGATACCTACTCTATTCTGACCGGTTTATACGGTTTTTCACCGGTATTGAGTGCGCTGGCGATCGGGCGAGTATTTTATTCCCCCACACATTCGCGTATCTGGCTGGCTATGCTAGCCACCTTTGTGACAGTTATTGTACAGGCGGCACTCAACCGCCTGTTTACCCCGCTAGGCTTGCCGACATTAACGGCGGCTTATCTGCTCACTTTGGGGATTTTTATGCTGGCGCGGCCAGCACTGCAGATCATTAACACCACTAAAGCCTAATTAAACGCCGAACTCAGCACGGTATGCCTGAACGGCGGCTAGATGCTCGGCCAGTTCAGGCTGGCTGCTTACCTGCTGTTGCAGGTAAGTGATCAGATCATGCAGATTGATGATAGAGATCACCTGACAGCCGTAATCACGCTCAACTTCCTGAATCGCCGACAACTCACCGTTACCGCGCTCCATGCGGTTAAGTGCAATCATCACCCCAGCCAGCGTAGCCTGTTGTGCGGCGATAATCTCCATCGATTCACGGATTGCCGTGCCGGCGGTGATCACATCATCAACCAGCATCACCCGGCCCTGCAACGGGCTGCCGACCAAGTTTCCGCCCTCACCGTGCGTTTTGGCCTCTTTACGGTTAAAGCAGTACGGCACATCACAGTCATGGTGCTCTGCCAGCGCAACCGCCGCAGTGGTGGCAATCGGAATGCCCTTATATGCAGGGCCAAACAGCAGATCAAACTCTACACCTGAATCAACCAAGGCGGCAGCATAAAAGCGCCCCAACAACGCCAAATCACGGCCGGTATTAAACAGGCCGGCGTTAAAAAAGTAGGGGCTGCGCCGCCCAGATTTTAAGGTGAACTCACCGAATTTGAGGACCTGCTTGCTCAAGGCAAATTCAATAAACTCTCGCTGATATGCTTTCATCTGCTGTATCCGTTCTAAAATGATCAACCACCAAAACACCTCTGTCAGCCTGCCCGCAATTTCATGCCATAGCGTTATATACTGACAGGGGATATAAAAAAAGCGGCTTCAATGCCGCTTTCACTCATCCGTTTTGCAATGCCGCTTGCTGCGCCGCGAGGATCTCATCGATACCGCCACGTGCCAGAGCCAACAAGCTCAATAACTCTTCATGCGAGAATGGCTCACCTTCGGCTGTGCCCTGCACTTCAATCATGCGGCCATCTTCCATCATCACCACATTCATATCGGTTTCAGCAGCGGAGTCTTCCACATACTCTAAATCGCACAGCGCTTCGCCATTCACAATGCCGACTGACACCGCCGCCACACGCCCTTTCATCGGGTTCACTTTCAGTGTGCCTTTGGCCATCAGCGCATTGATAGCATCCATCAGCGCCACACACGCGCCCGAAATAGACGCGGTACGCGTGCCGCCATCAGCCTGAATCACATCGCAATCAAGAATGATGGTGAATTCGCCCAGCACTTTTAGATCAACCGCTGCACGCAGTGCACGAGCAATCAGGCGTTGGATCTCCATCGTCCGGCCACTTTGTTTGCCTTTGGCCGCTTCACGCTGGTTACGGGTATGCGTTGAGCGCGGCAGCATGCCATATTCTGCGGTGATCCAGCCCTGACCTTTACCTTTCAAAAAGCGCGGTACGCCCTCTTCAATGGTGGCAGTACACAGCACCTTGGTATCGCCAAACGCAACCAACACAGAACCTTCTGCATGTTTAGTGTAATTACGGGTCATCGTAATGGGGCGAACTTGCGAAGCTAATCGGTTTGCGGGGCGCATAACGTTCTCCTGGATCGGGATTAAGGCACGGTTTACGGGAACAATTGACCGCGCATTATACGGATTTCACCGGACAATTCCTAATTCCAACCCGAGATTGCACTGACTAGAGACACTCAGCTGCGTTATAATCGTCTCACATTAATACTCATTACGAGACGCACGCGCATGATCCGTAGTATGACAGCTTTCGCCCGCCAAGAAATTAAGGGCGATTGGGGCACCGCCGCTTGGGAAATCCGTTCAGTTAACCAACGTTATCTCGAGACTTACCTGCGCTTACCCGAGCAGTTCCGCTCACTTGAGCCGGTACTGCGTGAGCGTATTCGTCACCGTTTAACCCGCGGTAAAGTTGAATGCGCGCTGCGTTTTGAAGCCAACCCAACGGCACAAAGTACGCTGAGTGTGAATGAAGATCTGGCGCGCCAGTTGTTAGCTGCGGCTCAGTGGGTAAAACAGACCAGCGGCGAAGGCGAGATTAACCCGCTGGAAGTGCTACGCTGGCCGGGGGTGATTGCCGCCGCCGAGCAAGACTTAGATGCTATCTCTACAGAGTTGATGCAGGGCTTTGAGCTGGCGATGAACGAGTTTGTGGCCGCCCGTGAACGCGAAGGTGCTGCACTGAAAGTGCTGATTGAACAGCGTTTGCAGGGCGTGCAGGAGCAAGCTGAAAAAGTAAAACTTCACATGCCAGAGATTTTACAGTGGCAGCGCGACAAGCTGATCGCCAAAATGGAAGAGGCACAGGTGCAAGTTGACAGCAACCGCCTTGAACAAGAGCTGGTCTTGCTGGCACAGCGTTTAGACGTGGCCGAAGAGCTCGATCGTCTGGGCGCGCACGTCAAAGAGACACACGCCATTTTGAAAAAGAACGAAGCCGTTGGCCGCCGTTTAGATTTTATGATGCAAGAGTTTAACCGTGAAGCAAACACGCTAGCATCAAAATCAATCAATGCAGAGGTCACCGCCAGCGGTATTGAACTGAAAGTGCTGATTGAACAAATGCGTGAGCAGATTCAGAATATTGAATGATGTTTTACACGGTTTAGTACTGCTTTAAACTTATTGAAAATCCTCACATTTGTGGGGATTTTTGTTTTATGTGGTTCGGTGGCTGTTGCTATAGTTTGGTGATAAATGGTGACTAACGTGGTGACTAGGCCTCTGCATAATCCTCTAAACAGTCTTACTTTAAAAACCACACAACCCCCTACCCACGCAGAGTTTTGCTCATTTTTTAGCACATATCACTGTATACGCAACTTTTGCAGGTTGATCTGCACTGTTTACGCAAACTCTTGCTGAAAAAAGCCACATGAGCAAGCCATACAAATCATAACAACCTGATTTATAAAGAAATTACAGGTTGGCATCAAAGTTGCCCTCTCTTGTTGGAATGAACCCCTTTTATAACAGGAGAACCACCCATGCCAACCCCATGTTATATCTCTATCGATGGAAAAACGCAGGGCAACATCACCGCCGGTGCTTTTACGGCTGACTCGGTCGGTAATATTTTCGTGCAAGGGCACGAAGACGAAATGCTGGTACAAGAGTTCAAACACATTGTTACTGTGCCGACAGATCCACAATCAGGCCAGCCGGCAGGGCAACGTGTCCACAAACCATTTCAGTTCACCGTGGCGCTCAATAAAGCCGTTCCGCTGATGTATAACGCGCTGGCATCAGGCGAAATGCTGCCGAAAGTGACCTTAAAATGGTATCGCACCTCGGTAGAAGGCAAGCAAGAACATTTCTTCTCTACTTTGCTGACTGATGCCACCATCGTTGATATTGACTGCCAGATGCCGCACTGCCAAGACCCAATTAAGTCTGATTTTACCCAGCTGATTCAGGTCTCAATGGCCTACCGTAAAATTGACTGGGAACATACCGTAGCCGGAACATCCGGTGCTGATGACTGGCGTGCACCTATCGAAGCCTAATCACATCCATTCAACACCGTGGCTCTCATCCCCCAGCATATAGGGATATGTTGCCTCAGAAATGCGTTATTACGGGCAACCGCTATCGGTTGTCACAACATCGCTTCGGCCGCTGCTGGCGACTGGAGCTTTTTACGTTGCGATGTAACGGCACGGCCGGAAGTATGGCAAAGCATCATCAAGGAGAGATGAATGGCTAATCAAACGGGGCTACAGTTTACCCTGACTGTTGGCGCACTGCCGGAAAGCACATTTGCAGTGGCCGAGTTTTCACTGCATGAAGCGCTGAGTAGCCTATTTATACTCAATCTTGAGCTGGCAAGTTTACAGCCCGATATTGATTTTGCAGCAGTACTCGAAAAGCCCTGTGAGCTGCTGATTTGGTTTAATGGTGCTCTGCAACGCCGTATCAGTGGCATTGCCAACCAATTCTCACAAGGGGAAACCGGCTTTCGGCGTACCCGTTACTCGCTGCAAGTACAACCTGCACTGTGGCGGCTCTCTTTACGCCACAATGCCCGGATTTTTCAGCAGCAAACGCCACAGCAGATTATCAGCATTTTGCTGCAAGAAGCTGGGATTACTGATTATGCCTTTGCGCTAAAAGATCAGCATGCACAGCGAGAGTACTGTGTACAGTATCGTGAGAGTGACCTTGCTTTTATTCAGCGTCTGGCTGCCGAAGAGGGCATCTTCTATTATCACGAATTTGAAAAAAATACACACCGCGTTGTATTTTCTGACAATACAACGGCGTTACAACAAGGGCCGGATCTGTTTTTTAATCCTGCTAATCAAAGCCTACAGCATGGCCCTTTTGTTCGCCGTTTTAGCTATGCCGAAAGTGTTCGTACTGCCGACGTTACACTGAAAGATTACAGTTTTAAAACACCGAATTACGCTCTATCACACAGCAAACAAAGCCCAATATTGCAACATCAGCGCGATAACTATTCGAACAATAACTATCCAAACAATAACTATCAGCATTTTGATTTTCCGGGTCGATTTAAACAAAACCCAAGCGGCCAAGCCTTCACCGCCTATCGTCTTGATGCATTGCGTGCTGATGCAGCAACCGCTGAAGGTCAGGCCAATGCGCCTGAGTTAATGCCGGGGCTGATATTTACCTTAAGCGAACACCCAAGCCGTAACCTAAATACTGATTGGCAAGTGGTGCGCATTACCCATACCGGTAAACAGCCGCAAGCGTTAGAAGAGGAAGGCGGCAGCGGCCCAACGGTGTATTACAACACCTTTCATGTGATAAAAGCGCAAACACCGTGGCGCGCATTAATGCCGTATAAACCGAAAGTCGATGGCCCACAAATTGCCACCGTTGTCGGGCCACAAGGGGAAGAGATTTACTGCGATGAGCACGGGCGGGTAAAACTGCAATTCCCGTGGGATAGATACGGCGCAAGCAATGATCAAAGTTCATGCTGGATACGGGTATCACAAGGCTGGGCTGGCGGACAATACGGCATGATCACCGTTCCGCGGGTGGGCCATGAGGTTATTGTCAGTTTTCTGGAAGGTGACCCCGACCAGCCTGTGGTCACCGGGCGCACTTATCACGCCACCAACCGCCCGCCTTATGATCTGCCTGCCCACAAAACCCGAACAGTGCTGCGCACGGAAACCCATCAGGGGCAAGGCTTTAATGAGCTGCGTTTTGACGATCAGGCCGGCCAAGAGGAGATTTACCTTCACGGGCAAAAAGATCTGAACTTACTGATCCAGCACGATGCTGCATGGCACATCAAACACGATCAACACACTGATATTGATAACTCGCGATTCACCCGTATCAAAGCCAGTGATCATCTGACCATTAACAGTGAAAAACGTGAGCACATCAAGGCTGATTATTCACTGACGGTGGATAAAACAATGCATCAGAAACTCGGGCAATCACTGCTGATGCAGGCCGGACACGAAGTGCACATTAAATCCGGTGCCAAAATCGTGCTGGAAGCCGGTTCAGAGATCACCGTCAAAGTCGGCGGAAGTTTTGTCAAAATTGATGCCGAGGGTGTCACCATTAGCGGTCCAACCATCAAGATGAACTCCGGCGGCCATGCCGGTGTGGGTTCTGGTTGGTCTGGCCAAATGCCGACACTACCCGGCAACGTGGCCATGCCAACATTACCTCCTGCCACTATCCCAGCACCGGCGATGCAAAAGAGCATGGAGTCAATCGCTCCACTGGTTAAACCATGCTCACAAGCTCCTAAAAGGAGTAAAGCATGACTGTTGATACTTTTGATTCATGGCGCAATCTGCTACAAGGCAAGTTATTTGCAATTATTGATGCCACACTTGATACCACGGCTATCGCACGTTTTTACGATACCGGCGGGGAAGATGCCTACCCGCTGTTCGCCACCACCGAGTTTGCTGATCACGCAGAGCAAGGCCCTTGGCTGTTACCCTTTCCCTCTGCCGATTTTGTTGATAACGCTTTGCCGCTCAGTGGTTTTTATGTCACCAGCAATGCAACGGTAGAAACGGTATGTCAGCACTGGCAAAGTCTGATTGAAGTCGCCCGAGACGGTGAGGTGATGTGGCTACGTTATGCCGACCCACGGCTCTTTCCAAAAACGGTAACACTAACAGACCGCCCTATACTGGTACGAGGGTTTGCAGTTGGGCCTGTAACTGTCAAGTTAGAGACGCAATCATGGCTAAAAGCTGCACAATCGCGCGAAATATTAAAAGAAGGACAAACCAGCCAAGTTCCTGCCTACACTAACCGATTATCAGGGTACACCGGCATCAAGCGCGAGCATTGTAAAGTTACCACAGGCGATCTCTGCCTTTCTCAACCTGAACAAGCGCTACCTAAAGGGCACAACGCCGGAGAAGCTCAAGTACCCCGTTTTATCACTAATAACTCTTATGTCATTGAGGTAAAAGGCTATCAGCTGGGTACTCTGCGTATTGGGGTATTTTTTGATGGAACGGGGAATAATACCTTTATGCATTTAGTGGGAAAAACCTCAATAGAGGCATTTCTTGCTCAATGTGATAATCAGCAAGAACAGGATAAATTGATTGAGCAATGTCTCAACGGGGAATTACCAAAAACATTAAACAATAGCGAGAAAAATGATATCACCAACATTGGCAAAGCCTATGACTTATATCGATTGCCAACAGAAAATGAACTGATAACTAAAGTATATGTTGATGGAATTGGCACTACACGCGGGCAAGAGGACACAACTATAGGGTTAGGATTTGATAAAGGAGATACGTCTAGTGAGGCTCGTGTAGAGGAGGTGTGTAAATTCCGTATTGTTGAGGCACTCCAAGAGCAACTGAATGATTTATTGCCAAGTATTGAGTA
The DNA here is from genome assembly GCF_056522795.1 of Plesiomonas sp. ISS29. Taxonomy (NCBI): domain Bacteria; kingdom Pseudomonadati; phylum Pseudomonadota; class Gammaproteobacteria; order Enterobacterales; family Enterobacteriaceae; genus Plesiomonas; species Plesiomonas sp. ISS29. Next base: position 745,208 of record NZ_JAWRZQ010000001.1, on the reverse strand, counting down.
TATTCAGAAGATCGAGTTTGATGTCTTTGGCTTTAGCCGAGGGGCTTCTGCCGCTCGCCAGTTTATCAATCGTATAGATCAAAAAGCGGATCATCCTCTGGTGACAGCAATAGCCAATGATCCTTCTATCCGGCTCAAAACTGATTTTAACTGGGCCAGTCACACCGATGTGCGTTTTCAGTTTATCGGCCTGCTTGATACTGTAGTCAGCTCCAAAGTATGGGGTAAGCGTAATGTGACTCTGACATCCAATTGTGCTGAGCGGGTAGTACATATTATCGCTGCCGATGAATGGCGTAAACATTTTGCTCTGACCCGAATCAAAGATAATAATATCGATCTTCCCGCCAATTTTACCGAAGTGATTATTCCTGGTGCTCACTCCGATATTGGTGGTGGTTACTACAGCCGCTGGAGCCTACGCGACCCTAACTATGCGTCACCCGTGATTACCGAAAATACCGTGATCGCCACTTTTCGCTCCGATGAGTCGATTCACAGCAAAATATCTCATTCGCAAGCATATAGTGCTGCCACAACCTATGCTCTAATGCGCGCAGAACAGGGATGGGCTAAGGGCATCAAGTTACTCCAAACGCATAATAATCCTACAGTATCTGGATATCTAAATGTACGTCCTCGTCGTCTTTCCACCATAGGTAAAGATGCATCAGAGCAGAAAATGACAGTGGATGTAGTGCTGCATCGGGTTGTTGAGGGCCAGTATTCACGCATACCGCTACACATGATGGTAGAAGCTGCACGGGATATGGGAGTGCCATTTATTGAATGGGATTCAAGTCGGCGAGATTTAATGTTCAATAGCGCCATTTCCTATCCCGAGGTAGATCTCGCTGCACTCGACAAGCAGTGGGTACATGCAGCAAAACGCCGTAAGGAAGTCGTTAATCTTGCTCAAACCCTACCTTCTAATCTGTATCAAAAACTACGGTTAGCTTATTTGCACTATAGCGCCGATACCGGGTTAGTTAATACACCCAACACCGTGGACGGTAAAGAGGTGCGCCAGTTCACAAGCAATCAACAAGGAGGTTATTAATGCACAGGCTTCTTTTATTGCTGTTATTACCTGTAATAACAGCATGTCAATCATCCCCTCAGACAATAGATTGGCGCTATACCGTAGGCTCAAATGCTGATGAAATTTGGCATACCAAAGCTTGTTTCTATCGCGAAAGTAGGCCAATACATAGTTCATCTAATGGCTCGACCGGTTTTGTCGGGCCTAATGCTTTAAAAACAAAAGACTATCGTTGGCGTCTAGGTGCTGGACGAGGGTTATACAATCATCCCATACCTGATCAAGTCGAAATTGAATGGATTTCATTTCATGACAAGAAGCGCTATAGCATTACGCTAGATCTACCCAAAAACTTAGCCACTCAAATGACTCAGCACTATCGTTTAAAAGTGGGTAATCAATGGCGAGAAGAGCCGCGTCGAACGATCGGCCTAGGTTTAGCTACCGGAGGGTATGTAGAGGTTTTACTCAGAGATGCCTATGTCAAACCAGATATCCTATTAGCCAGAGGGTTGGCAAAAGAAGTCATGGATGATCCCTTTGATCAACGATTTCCACTCTCCAGCCAATTTAAAAATGCTTGGGCCAGATACGACAAAGATTACAACGAAATCTATCGCCAACACCCCATCCCACTCGGTATGCAATGGGCCCCTATCATGGATGCCTATCGTGCCAAGCAGCCCAGAACTGACCAAGAGCCGATTAGATGATACTTATCTTCTACCAAGCAGTAACAGCATAAAACGCTAGCAGACCAACATCTGCAATGCATTCACATGGCAAGCGAACGCACAAGCACCGCACCCATCACACTGCTGATGGTTAATCTGTGGCGGTAGACCCGCCTGCCAGATAAGCGCATCAACCGTGCAGCTATCAGCACACTGCTGGCAAGTGCTGAGGGTATTGTGGCAGGTATGCTGCAACACAGGTTTAGCCTGTATATTCAATGGCGAATGAGGTTGTAACAGCGCCAGTGCACCACTCGGGCAAGCCTTGGCGCACTGCTGACAACGGCTGCAACATGTAGCGGTAAAATCAAGTACCGGCAGCCCTTGTTCAGACTGAATCAACCCCTCAGGGCAAGCCGACTGACAGGCATTGCACTCTGTTGAGCACAACATCACAAACAAGGCTTCCTCACGCGCATACGGCGGGCGGATCACCTTTGCCGGCAACGCGGTAGCCTGTATTTCGGCGCGCGGTTCACCAGCCTGCTTGATACCGGAAAACAGCCCGCGCAGCAGACCACGGCGGCTGACCGTGCGGTGCTCCATATAAGCCTGATAGTAACGCGCATCTCTCATAACAGATTTTGTTGTACTCTTCTTTTGATATTTCAACAGTATGCAAGGGTTAACAATGCAGGCGAACACTAAGCGGAGTCAGCTCCAGTTCTGCGGTTAAAGTCTGTAAAAAACAGCCTAATACCCTACCCAGCGTCGGGTAAAAATGGCCATATTCAGCCGCACTCAACCGTTGCACATAACGCGCGCTCCACGGCAATAAATGCTCTTCAAGCAGTGTTATTACCGCACTGTCATGGCCCTGCTCCAGCAAATAGGCCAGAGCCAGTAACATCAGGCCAATCTGGTCTTCCGGCTCATTTAACCCGCTGTCAAAACAGATATTCTGCTGGGCTAAAAAGGCACGGTAACGCTGTGCTGACTCTGCCAGTAGCAGATTATCCTGATCCTGATACACCGAGCCCCACGGCGGTGCTGGCATCTCACCCTGCCCTTCAAACAGCACCGAAAAGTGGTAGCGCAAATCTGGCTCGGCAACCGCAAGCTGGGCGCACCACGCTCCAATCTGCGCAGGCTCTGGCCAGCTAAACAGGGTCGGAAGCTCTGGCAACGCAGCCAGCAATGGCGCAGCCTGTTCTGAATCAGGCGGGTAATAAAGCAAGCCACCTAAAATGCGGGAAACCACAGCAATCATCATCTATCCTGAAAAAAATAAACTTATGGGGGATGCAGAGCCATACCGGGGCAGCACTGACCTACCCCGGCATACGCATCACACAACTTACATCACGATACTTACATCACGATACTTACATAACAATACTTACATACAGGCTCGACTACCCGCATTTACTCACCCATACTTACATGCCAATCGCCCACAGATTATAGAAGGCGATGCGGCCAGCCAGTTCGCCCGCAAGCATAATCAGCGCGCCCGCAGCCAACAGCGGAGTTGAACGCGATGTCAGTGCAGCTTTGGGCTGGCACAGCAGTACCAGACAGATCCCGCCACCAATCAGCAGCGCCGCACTCTGCCCCATCCACCAGCTGTGTTGTTGCGCAGCCAGCAGCGGCGATGTCGCGGTCAGAAAACCGATATAGCCGGTTTTACTCAGCACAGTTCCTGCCACTCCGGTCAAGCAAGCCAGCGCCCCCACACGGCGAGCACCGAGCAGCGCTGCACAGATCCCCCCAGCGGCCAGCACAGTCAGCAACATATGCAGTGAGGTATACGGGCTGGCCCATGCGCTGATAGTATCCAGCTGATACACCTGCGGAATTGACCCGACAAACATCAGCCCCAGCAGCACAGCCGCCGTATGTACCAGCTTGCCGAACAGCTGTTGCCCCACACCGCGCCAGTCAAGCAGCACACTCAGTGCTGCCGCACCTAAAAAGAAGCCGCTCAAAATAATCTCATTACTCATCGGTGAGCGAACCGCACCGGCCAGCAGGTTCAGCGCGCGCAGTGGTTGCCCCATATGCAAACCACCAATTGCTGACCCAATGACCAACAACACCAGTGCACCAATACGGGCATGCGCTGCCTGTGCTGCTGATGTCAGCCCCAAAGCAACACTAATAAACAGGCACAACAGTAAACCGGCTGCCGTTTGGCCAAATACGGTAAAAAAAACTAACGGAAGTTCATGCATTTTAAACCTCTCCCTTATTCTGCACAGCACCGGTGGTATCCCCTGATGGGCGCGCATCAGGATGAGGTTTAATAATCAGATTAGGCTTGGTCAGCATAGGATCAGGCAACGGCGCAATCGCATTTTGCGTGCCGTACTTCTGGCGCAGCAGCTCAATATCACCAAAATCGAGCGCCCGCTGCGGGCATGATCCCACACAAACTGGCATCAGCCCTTGCGCAACCCGTTGATAACAGCCATCACACTTGCTCATCACCTTTTTTTGCGCATCAAACTGTGGTGCACCGTACGGGCAGCGCATCTCGCAATAGCGGCAACCGACACAGACATCCTGATTCACCACCACCAAACCATCTTCCGCCCGCTTGTGCATCGCCCCCGTTGGGCAACCCGCCACACAGGTAGGCTCAGAGCAGTGGTTGCAAGCAATCGACAGATAGTAATTGAACACATCCGGTTTCCACGCCGAACCCTGTTTTACCCAGCTACCGCCGCCGTACTCATACACCCGGCGAAATTTTGGGCCGATACCCAGATCTTTCTCATCTTTACAGCTCACTTGGCAGGTTTTACAGCCGGTGCATTTTGCGGAGTTGACATAGAATCCATATTGAGTCATGAGTTAACGCCCCTTATACCGGCTTAATTTCAACAAGATTGGTGTGCTGCGGGTTGCCTTTGCCCAATGCAGTCGGGCGCAACGAGGTTAAACGGTTGATACACCCGCCAACATCCACGCCCTGCTTATCGGTCACCGACCACGCCCCTTCCGGCGCAGCGGCAACACCCGGCATAATTCGTGCCGTCACCTTCACCGGCATCCGCATTTTACCGCGGCTGTTGTACACCTCAGCCACATCACCGGAAGCCAGACCACGAGCTGCAGCATCCAGCGGATTCATCCACAATTCATCGGGTACGGCTTCGCGCAGTTGTAACACGGAAGGATAGGTCGAATGACAATGCCCTTTGGTATGAAAACCGATCAACTGAATCGGGTACTGAGCCAGTGTTTGGGTATCTTGTATCCCCTCAACGGCCGGATAGTACTCAGGCAGCGGAATAATCTTGTCACCTTGTGGCAACGGGCGGGTTTTCGCCAGTGCATCAAGCGCTGCCGAATAGATCTCAATTTTGCCCGACGGTGTTTTGAGCGGGTTCGCCAGTGGATCAGTGCGGAAATCTTTTAACGCGATGTGCTCTTCACTTTTTGCCACTCGGCGGTCAATAATGCCCATACCGTCAGTTTGTTCAAACGGTGGCAAATGTGTCTCGGTTTCGCGCATTTTGTTGTAAGAGGATTTAATCCAGTCTTGGTAGGTTTTCCCTTCCGTAAACTGCTGTTTTAGCCCCATTTTAGCGGCAATTTCAGCCAGCACATCATAGGTAGCACGGTTCTCCCACATCGGTTCAATAGCCTGCTGCAACCGAACCACATAGTGATAAGCACCCGACTGATATGAATTATTGATTAAATCATCTGACTCTAATGTCGAAACATCCGGCAGCAGCAAATCTGCAAATTTTGCAGTCGGTGTCATGTGGTTATCCCACACCAGAATAAACTCGCACAGCGACTCATCTTGTAAAATCTTCTGCGTAGTATTCAAATCAGAGTGCTGATTCGCCGTGACATTACTGGCGTAATTCCACAAAAACTTAATGTTGGTTTTTAGCTGATCACGGCCTTTCACAAAATCATGGATCGCCGTCATCTCTGTGCCGCGCACAATCGCATCTGTCCACAAAAAGCACGGAATCGATACTTTTACCGGATTTGCTAACGCCAAGCCCGGAACAGGATACGTCACACTGCCGCCCCATGTTCCGATGTTAGTTCCCGGACGACCAAACTGCCCCGTCAGCACCGGCAGCATCATAATCGCCCGTGCAGCATGCTCGCCATTGTGTGAGCGCTGCACACCCCAGCCTTGTGAAATCCACGCAGCATTCGCACCGGCAATTTCACGGGCTAACTGCTTAATTCTTGTGGCAGGAATACCGGTCAGCTCACTGGCCCATGCCGGTGTTTTCGCGGTTTTATCTGCTCCTAATCCCAAAATATAGGATTTATACGAACCGTTTGGCTCAGCCGATGCCGGCAGTGAAGCATCATCCCAACCCAAGGTATATTTGGCCAGCATCGCCTCATCAATCAGCTTTTCAGTGATTAACGTATGCACCATGCCCGCCACCAACGCCGCATCCGTACCCGGGCGAATCGGGATCCACTCAGCATCAAATGCCGTAATACTGTCAGTGCGGCGCGGATCAATAATAATCACCCTCGGATTGCTCTGCGCTATTGCATGGTAAATCTCAGCAATCTGGCCACCGCCAGACATGCGGGTTTCGGCCAAATTCTGCCCGAACATCACCACCAGATCAGAATTTTTGATCTCTGAAAACAGCGTTTGCTGCTCTGTTCCGTAGATATTCCCCGCCTGCCCAAACACATACGGCTGAATACTGTTAATTTGGCACTCAGAATACGTGCCGTGCATATCCAAAAAGCCACCGGCTGCACTGAGTAACCGCTTACAGGTATTGCGCCCCTGTAAATTGGCCCCCGTAGTACCCGAACCATATTGATAATAAATTGCTTCATTACCGTACGTTTCAATAACACGAGTAAGTTGGTTGGCCACAATCGTGGTGGCTTCATCCCAACTAATGCGCTTAAATTTTCCCTCTCCGCGCTTGCCAACACGCAACATTGGGTACTTTAAACGGTCTGGGTTATAGGTGCGCCAGCGCGCGGAGCGGCCACGCAGACAAGGGCGGATCTGATGTTGGCCAAACACCGCCTCATCAATACCGTCTTCGGGGGAAATTTTAACCGCCACACCGTCTTTCACATGCACCTTTAATGGGCAACGGCTGCCGCAGTTCACCAAACAAGCACTGTAGCGAATTACTTCATCAGCGGCGGTTGCCGCTGCGGGGGAATTTTCGGTCGCCGCCTGAGCACGAAACGGCAGACTCATTGCGCTGGCAACGGCAGCAGCACCGGTGACTGCCGCAGACCCCTGTACAAAGGTTCGGCGGCTCATCAAGCGCGAAATTATCGATTTTTTAAGGGTCATGACATTGCTCGCATTATTATGATGCAAGCAAGTGTTAACTACTTAGTAGTAGATGCCCATGATCTCCATCAAGCTACGCACACTCTTTGTTACTTCTGTTTTACACACACAACATTCAGTTACATATTTTCGTTATCCAAAAATACCTTTTTATTGGGGGATGCAAAGCAGCATCGCCGCCCACACCGCCGCATGGCTGACCAGATTACCTAACGCATTGCGCCGCCGTTAACGACAGCGCAAATAAAATCAGCTAAAATGATCGTTTACCTGTTCACTGTGGTAAAACAGCCAGTAGTAAACAGCCGTAAAACAAAAGCACCGTTTTACCGATACGAAGGCGCTATCTCGCAAGATCGCCATCGCGCAGATAAAACGCCCAGCCATAACGATGATCTCTTGCCCATTTACAGGCAGCCGCACAGCCAGTAACCGGATAACAACACTATGCCAAAAGGTACACTCTATATTATCTCTGCACCCAGCGGTGCGGGTAAATCTAGTTTAATCAATGCATTACTGAAAACTCACCCTACCTATGACATGCAGGTTTCTGTTTCGCATACCACCCGCGATCCGCGTCCGGGTGAAAACAACGGCGAACACTACCACTTTGTGACTGTGGCTGAATTTACCGCGCTGATTGGTGAAAGTGCATTTTTAGAGTACGCCGAAGTGTTCGGAAACTACTACGGCACATCACGCCCAACGATTGAGAAAGTGCTCAATCAGGGGATTGATGTTTTTTTAGATATCGACTGGCAAGGTGCGGCACAAGTGCGCCAGCTGATGCCACATGCACGCAGCATCTTTATTCTTCCGCCTTCGCGTGAAGAGTTAGAGCGCCGCCTGTGTGGCCGCGGCCAAGACAGCAGTGATGTCATTGCCAAACGCATGGCAAAAGCAGTCAGCGAAATGTCACACTATAATGAGTATGATTACTTAATTATTAATGACGATTTCGATCAAGCACTGGTTGATTTAAAGAACATTATTCGCGCTGAACGCCTAAAGCAGGAGCGACAAACCCTGCGTCATTCTGCGATGATCAGCAAATTGTTGGCAGAGTAAGCTCGGATTGAGTATTATTTCTAGTCATTTGTCTTTTCCCTATTGGATCCATTGGAGTCATTCATGGCCCGCGTAACCGTACAAGACGCCGTTGAGAAAGTTGGTAACCGTTTTGACCTGGTACTGGTCGCTGCACGTCGTGCGCGTCAGATGCAAACTCAAGGTAAAGATCCTTTAGTACCAGAAGAGAACGACAAGTACACCGTGATCGCCCTGCGCGAGATCGAAGATGGTTTGATCAATGCTGATATCCTTGATGCGCGTGCGCGTCAGGAGCAGCAAGAGCAAGAAGCAGCAGAACTGCAAGCGGTTGCCGCTATTGCAGAAGGCCGTCGTTAATTCTCTGTTGAGTGCGCCCTAGACCTTGTACTTATTTGAAAGCCTGTACCAAGTTGCACAGCGCTACCTGCCTGAGGATCAGATCGAACGCCTCAGGCAGGCGTTTATTATCGCGCGTGATGCACACGAAGGCCAAACCCGCTCCAGCGGAGAGCCTTACATCACCCATCCGGTCGCTGTGGCCTGTATTCTGGGCGAGATGCATCTCGACCACGAAACGCTTATGGCTGCGCTGCTGCATGATGTTATTGAAGATACCGAGATAACCCACCAAGACCTGCAAGAGCGCTTTGGAAAAAGCGTGGCCGAGCTGGTTGAAGGGGTATCAAAACTCGATAAACTCAAATTTCGCGATAAAAAAGAGGCGCAAGCCGAGAATTTCCGCAAAATGATCATGGCGATGGTGCAAGACATCCGCGTCATCTTGATCAAGCTGGCCGACCGTACGCACAACATGCGCACACTCGGTTCTCTGCGCCCCGATAAACGCCGCCGTATCGCGCGTGAAACCCTCGAAATTTACAGCCCGCTAGCACACCGCCTTGGTATTCATCACTTGAAAACTGAGCTTGAAGAGCTTGGCTTTGAAGCGCTATATCCCAACCGCTTTCGTGTACTCAAAGAAGTGGTAAAATCCGCACGCGGCAACCGTAAAGAGATGATCCAGAAAATCCTGTCTGAAATTGATGGTCGTCTGAAAGAGGTCGGGCTACCTGCAAAAGTCAGCGGACGCGAAAAACATCTGTACTCCATCTACAACAAAATGCGGCTCAAAGAGCAACGATTTCACAGCATTATGGATATCTACGCCTTTCGCGTGATAGTCAAAGATGTCGACAGTTGTTACCGCGTGCTTGGGCAGATGCACAGCCTGTACAAACCGCGTCCGGGTCGGGTAAAAGATTATATTGCCATCCCCAAAGCCAACGGCTATCAGTCACTGCACACCTCAATGATCGGGCCGCACGGCGTGCCCGTTGAAGTGCAGATCCGTACCGATTATATGGATCAAATGGCTGAAATGGGGGTTGCCGCACACTGGGCTTACAAGCAACAGGGCGAACCCGTTAGCACCGCACAACTGCGGGCACAGCGCTGGATGAAAAGCCTGCTTGAGCTGCAACAGAGTGCCGGTAACTCATTTGAATTTATTGAAAACGTAAAATCTGATCTGTTCCCTGATGAGATCTACGTCTTCACCCCAGAAGGGCGAATTGTCGAGCTGCCTGCCGGCTCAACACCGGTCGATTTTGCCTACGCCGTGCATACCGATATTGGTCACACCTGTGTCGGCTCACGGGTTGATCGCCTGCCGTTCCCGCTCTCTCAGGCGCTAAGCTCCGGCCAAACCGTTGAAATTATTACCGCACCGGGTACCCGCCCGAACGCGGCATGGCTCAACTTTGTCGTCAGCTCAAAAGCGCGCTCCAAAATCCGCCAGATGCTAAAAAATCTCAAGCGGGATGACTCGGTGATCCTTGGCCGTCGTCTGCTCAACCACGCATTAGGTGGCGTAAAACTGGCCGATATTACCCGTGAAAATACCCAGCGCGTGCTCGATGATCTGAAACTGCATACGCTCGATGATCTGCTTGCTGAAGTCGGTTTAGGCAATGCCATGAGCGTGGTCATTGCGCGCCGGTTACAGCAAAAAGCCACCGAACCTCAACCGGTTGCCGAAAGTAGCGAAAAACCAAACACGCATAAAAAGCTGCCGATCCGCGGGGCCGACGGTATTTTGCTCACCTTTGCCAAATGCTGCCGACCAATTCCGGGTGATCCGATTATTGCGCATGTCAGCCCCGGCAAAGGCTTGGTTATCCACCATGAGTCTTGTCGGAATATTCGCGGCTACCAAAAAGAGCCGGAAAAATTCATGGCAGTCGAGTGGGATAAAACCGTTCTCGAACAGGAATTTATCACCGAAATTAAAGTCGAGATGGTCAACCACCACGGTGCACTGGCTGATTTAACCGCCGTTATCGCCACGGCTGAAGCCAATATTTATAACCTGACCACCGAAGAGCGCGATGGTCGGTTGTACAATATTTTCATTCGCCTGAGCGCCCGTGATCGGGTACATCTGGCCAATATTATGCGTAAGATTCGTGTGATGCCGGATGTTATCAAGGTGAGCCGTAACCGTAACTGATGGGGATCTCGCAGCTTGATAGTCAGCCATTAACGGCACTGTCCGGAGTCGGCAGCAGTATTGCCGCACGCTTAAACAAACTCGGTTTGCATAGCGTGCAAGATTTGCTGTTTCACCTGCCGCTGCGTTACGAAGATCGTACCCGCATCACGCCGATTGCCCAGCTGTTACCGCGTTTACACGCTAGCGCCGAAGGCGCGGTGCTGCGAACCGAAATCAGCGCGGGTCGGCGGCGAATGCTGACCTGCCGCATCAGTGACGGTACCGGCACGCTAACACTGCGCTTTTTTCACTTCACGGCGGCCATGAAAAATGGCCTGACCGAAGGCAAGCGCATCAAGGTATTCGGCGAGGTGAAACCCGGTGTCCACGGGCCGGAGATCATTCACCCCGAGTACCGTGCCATCGGGCAGCACGATCAGGCTGTCACCGAAGAGACACTCACACCGGTCTATCCAACCACTGAAGGCTTAAAACAGGCCAGCTTGCGTAAACTGACCGATCAGGCGCTGGCCATGCTCGATAAATTGGCCATTCCTGAACTGCTTCCTTCACAGCTCAATCACCGCCAGATCAGCATCCAGCAGGCCTTGCACCTGCTGCATCGCCCAACGCCCGATATCGCACTTAGCGAACTTGAACAGGGCAAACATCCGGCACAACAACGGCTGATTTTAGAAGAGTTACTGGCGCATAACCTCAGCATGCTGCATGCCCGCACCTGTGCGCAGGCGCATCCTGCTTACGCATTGCCCGAAATCTTGCCACACAATCAGGAAGTTCCGCTCAAACAGGCATTCCTGCAGGCGTTGCCGTTTTCACCTACCGGCGCACAGCAGCGGGTCGTCAGTGAAATTGAATCTGATCTGGCCAACCCATTTCCGATGATGCGACTAGTACAGGGTGATGTGGGGTCGGGTAAAACACTGGTCGCAGCGCTGGCGGCCTTGCGTGCCATCAGCCACGGTAAGCAAGTGGCGCTGATGGCCCCAACCGAGCTGCTAGCCGAACAGCACGCCAATACCTTTCGCCAGTGGTTTACCCCGCTCGGTATTCAGGTAGGCTGGCTGGCCGGAAAGCAAAAAGGCAAAGCGCGCGCGGCACAAGAGCAGGCCATTGCATCGGGTGAGGTAGCGATGATTATCGGCACTCATGCGCTGTTTCAGCAGAGTGTTGCGTTCTCTGATCTGGCACTGATTATTATTGATGAGCAGCACCGTTTTGGTGTGCACCAGCGGCTGACGCTGCGGGAAAAGGGCAGTATTCACGGCTACGCTCCGCACCAACTGATCATGACCGCCACCCCCATTCCGCGCACACTGGCGATGACGGCCTACGCAGATCTAGATACCTCGGTAATCGATGAGCTACCACCCGGCCGCACGCCGGTAACTACCGTTGCGATCCCCGATACACGCCGGGCGGATATCATCCGCCGCGTTAACGAGGCCTGTCACAATGAGCAGCGGCAGGCATACTGGGTCTGCACTCTGATTGATGAATCAGACATGCTCGAAGCACAGGCAGCAGAAGAGACTGCCGCTGACTTGCGTTTACAGCTGCCACACCTGCACATCGGTTTGGTACACGGGCGCATGAAAGCGGCTGAAAAACAGGCGGTGATGGCAGAGTTTAAAGCCGGCACACTCAACTTACTGGTCGCCACCACCGTGATTGAAGTCGGGGTAGATGTACCCAATGCCAGCCTGATGATTATCGAAAACCCCGAGCGTCTGGGGCTAGCACAACTGCACCAACTGCGTGGGAGGGTTGGCCGTGGCGCTGTCGCCTCACACTGTGTACTGCTGTATAAAACGCCGCTGAGTAAAACCGCCCAGCAACGGCTCTCAGTGCTGCGCGACAGCAACGATGGCTTTATTATCGCCCAGCGCGATCTTGATATTCGCGGGCCGGGTGAGCTGCTTGGTACTAAACAGACCGGCATGATGAGCTTTCGGATTGCCGATCTGCTGCGCGATCAGCACCTGATCCCCGATATACAAAAACTGGCGCGCTACCTACATCAGCACTATCCGCAACACAGTCAGGCGATTATTGACCGTTGGTTGGCACACAGTACCGACTACTCCAACGCCTAATTTTCCCGCGTTATTCCGCTTTTGTAATCCTATTTTCTAACCGATAATCTCGCCAAGATCACAGGCAAACGTTTGCTTTTTGTGGTGATCACGTTAAAATGCGCGCCATATCCAACAATACCTACGTTAATGCACTCACCACAATCCACCATTGTGGTCTTCATACATCACACTGTTTTCTTACTTTCATGATCACTGGAATCTAGCATGAGCTCACAAGCTATCGAACCGGAACACATCGATACCACTCCTGCACCTGCCGCCCGACATAACCCCGATCTGGTTTATCGCCTTGACGATCGCCCGCCGTTGCCACAAACCCTGTTTGCCGCTGGTCAGCATTTACTGGCAATGTTTGTGGCGGTTATCACGCCGCCATTGCTGATTTGTCAGGCTCTTGGGCTGCCGGTAGCTGATACCCAGCGCATCATCAGCATGTCACTGTTTGTTTCAGGGTTAGCCTCTTTTCTGACTATTCGCACTGTTGGGCCGATGGGCTCGGGTTTACTCTCAATTCAGGGTACCAGTTTCAACTTTTTAGGCCCAATTATTGCCGGAGGGCTGGCATTAAAACAGGGCGGTGCAGATATCCCGACCATGATGGCGGCGCTATTTGGCACGATCATTCTGGCCTCATTCAGTGAGGTGCTGCTATCACGAATTCTGCATCTAGCACAAAGAGTGATTACCCCGCTGGTTTCGGGCATTGTCGTGACCTTAATTGGTCTGACCCTGATTCAGGTTGGTTTAGTCTCGATTGGCGGAGGCTTTGGTGCGCTCAGTGATGGCAGTTTCGGTAGCCCGAAAAATCTGCTGCTGGCCGGAGTGGTTATCGGGCTGATTGTGCTGCTTAACCGCCAGCGCAACCCCTATTTGCGGGTTGCCTCACTGGTGATCGCCATGGGGGCCGGTTATCTGGTGGCATGGGCATTGAACATGCTGCCAACAGTTCCGCACGATGCCCCACTACTGATGCTGCCAACCCCACTCTACTACGGTCTGAGTGTTAACTGGAGCTTACTGCTGCCGCTGGTGCTGGTATTTTTAGTCACCTCGCTCGAGGCGATTGGTGATATTACCGCCACGTCAGAGGTCTCTGAACAACCGGTCAGCGGGCCGGTGTACATCCGCCGCATCAAAGGCGGAGTGCTGGCTGATGGCATTAACTCGGCACTGGCCGGTGTTTTCAACAGCTTTCCTAACTCAACATTTAGCCAGAACAACGGCGTGATCCAAATGACTGGCGTTGCCAGCCGCTATGTCGGTTATGCGGTAGCCGCAATGTTGGCACTGCTTGGTTTGTTCCCTTCCATCGCCAACTGGGTACTGAGCATTCCAGAGCCCGTACTGGGCGGTGCAACCATTGTGATGTTTGGCTCCATTGCTGCCGCCGGTGTACGGATTATCGCACGTGAACAGCTCGACCGCCGTGCCGTACTGATCATTGCCATTTCACTGGCGATGGGCTTAGGTGTGGCCCAGCAGCCACAAATCCTGCAATTTGCCCCTGACTGGCTGCGCTCGGTGCTCTCATCCGGTTTGGCGGCTGGCGGCTTTACCGCCATCGCACTGAATTTAATTCTGCCGCAAGAGTTGCCTGAAAAGGGTTTCACTGAACAGCCTCAGACCGTAAAAAGTACCCTCACTGCCCGCTCTATAGATCAGCAATAGAAATCCGCACCCTTTCCCCTTTGCTTACTACTTTTGACTCACCGCCGTTGGTGGTGAGTCAATCAACTTTAGCGCGATTTGCGTCCATCCCGCATAACCAACAACAACATGCAACAAGGCTAGTAACTCTCGGCAGAAACAGGCAGACTGTTGATAAAATCAGCATACCTGACTTACGGAAGAGCCATGCACACGTCAAGGTGCACTCACGGAGGATTGATGTCCGATAATTTCACCCTACTCAACCAGATACTCAAAGAGCGCGCACCGGAAGAGCTCCTGTTTTTGTCTGATCTGCTGCTCAAGCAAGACTTGCTACACTTAGCGATCCGCTGTCTTGAGCACGTATACCAGCAGTCGGGCGGATCACCGCAGCTCAATTTACGTCTAGCACGCGCCTACGCACAGGCGGGAATGTCGCCACTGAACCGGCATCAGGCGGAACTGAGCACACAGTGATTACTCGCCAAAGCCATCACCAAAAACACAACAGCAATAAAGAGCAAACACGGAAGAGTAGACAGAAAACGTGCCTGTTATCTGCAGGCGTATAACCCCTTGGCTTATCATCAACTGCCCATTATGAAGATACTGACAAAATTTCTGGCCACACTGCTGATCCTGTTCCTGCTGGCCATCATACTGGCGTATGCACTGCTGCAAACGCCACTGGGTGCAGAACGGGTCAGCCGCTGGATTTCAGCCTACACACCGTATCAGCTCTCACTGACCGGCATTCAACACAGCCCGCTGTCACCGCGCCAAATTCGCCTGACAGAGGTGCGCTTAGCCCAGCAAGGCAGCGCACTGCTCGATGCTCGGCAGGTCACGCTGACCCTGAATTTACGCACTCTACTGCACCCGCTGCATTGGCAAAAAATTCTGCTGCAAGAGGGTGAACTGCGCCTGCCCGCCCTGCTAAAACCGGCGAGCGGCCCGTTTTTGTCCGCACAACAACTGCAGCTCGACAACATGGCTATCAGTAGCCGTGTGGCCGATATGCCGCTAACCGCCCATCCGGTTAACGGTGGTATCACCCCATTCAGCCCAGATCAACAGAGCTTTTTGGGGGAAAATGCCCGCTTTGAGCTCTCATCCCCCCAACTTGATCTGGGCGAGTTGACCCTAAATAACCTCTTTTTACAAGGCCACTGGCAGCAGGGAAAACTGCGCATTGATGATTTTGGTGCCGATGCACTGCAGGGGCAAATCACCGCCACCGCCGAACGCAGCATACAAGGGGCATGGAAGATCAATGATCTGCGCCTGACCCGCCTACGCCTGCAAGATAACCGCCTGCCCGCGCTGCTGGCTCGCTACTGGCACACTCTGCCCAATATCACCCTGCAACGGGCCGATATTGTCGGCGCACGGGTAGAGGGCAATGACTGGTCAGTCAACGATCTTGATCTTAGCCTCAGTAACCTGCAAATCGGCCAAGGCAAATGGTCATCGCACGACGGCCAACTGAGCATCAACACACTTGATCTAGTGCGCGGCAATCTGCACCTGCGTGAACCAGCGCTGCGCCTGAGTTTTACCGCCGACGGCATCACCATTGATGATTTTAGTACCCGCTTTGAAAATGGCCTGATCAACGGCTACGGCAGTTGGCGCGCTGCCGACCAAACGTTGCAGTGGGATCAACTCAACATTACCGGCATTGAATACAGTATTCCGGCCACATGGGCACAGTGGCTGACCCGCCCGCTGCCTGCCGCATTCAGCCAAATCAACGTATTAAAGCTAGAGCTAAACAACAACTTATTGGTGGATATAAACCCACTGCGGCCTTTTCAGTTCACCGCACTTAACGCCAACGGCAGCAACCTGCAACTGGCACAGCATCAGCGCTGGGGATTGTGGCGCGGCAGCTTACGTGCCAGCGCCCGCGCGGCAACGGTCAATAAAGTAGATATGCGCAATGTCGCCGCTGATCTGCAAGCCGATAACGGCGCAGTGACTCTGCGTGATTTCAGCGCCTTTACCGGAAAAGGGTTACTGGAAGGAAATGGCACACTACTGCAACGGGATAACTGGCCAGCCAGCCTACAACTGAGCGGCCAGCAAATAGCGCTCGACAGCCTACAACAGTGGGGCTGGCACACCCTGCCGCTGCGCGGTGTCGGCAACCTGAACCTCAATTTGCAGGCTAATTTGCTCACGGCTGACAGCGCACGACAATCGCTTAGCGGAGAGCTACAACTGACCGCCGATCAAGCACTGCTGCGCGGGATTAATGCCCCGAGCCTGTGGTCACAAGCCCAACGCTCACCGATACCCGATCAGTGGATTGCGCAGTCAACGCTTGAAGGGCAACAGACCTTGCTGAGAAATCTGCAGCTGCATCTGCGGGCAGAAAAGGGGCAGATACAGGTACAAAATGCCGCCTTTAGTGGCGATCAGCTACAAGGGTGGATCAGCGGCAGTTATTCGCTGGCACAACCGCCGGTCAGCCCAACAGCCGAACCGTACCGTCTGCAACTGCAGCTCGATAACCGCATCAACTGCCAACGGCTTACCCGTATCTGGCGTACCCCGCTAACCCGCATTGCGCCATCAGCAACGGCACAAAATACGGTTAATGATTCTGATACAACAGCGGATCATGGGCCCGATCAGAGCAGCAGCTCAGTCAGCGGCGTACCCGAATGTGTTCCGGCTGGCAGTACCATATAAGTCCCGACAAATACCGCGCCTTGCGATTCATCGGTCAACAGGCGCACCTTGATCTGCACGCGGGCTTTGCGTCCGCGTGCCAGACGATCCAGATCGCCGCCTAAATCATTCAGATCCGCCACCGCTCGTGGACGGTTACGCACCGCCTGCGGATAACGAATATGTGCATCTACCAGAATAATCTCACCGCCCAGATTACGCTCACGCAACAGCAGCCAGATCAGCCCCCAACCCGTTAGCGTTGCCAGTGAAAACAGACTGCCGGCAAACACCGAATCATGCGGGTTCAAATTCGCATTCAGCGGCAGCGCTGTTTCGAAACGCTGTCCGGTGTACTGCACAATCTTCACCCCCATTTTTTCGCTGATCGGAATCGACTGATACCACGCCTGCTGTAACTGATGACACCAGTCAGGCCGGTGTAAGATAGCATCCATATCCGGCAGCGGCTTTATCATCAGAAAGTGTCGCACCGGCGTTGTCAGCCCTGCCTGAATCTCACCCTGATTCTGATAGCCCAGCTGGATAAAAAAAGGCACAGCCTCCTCGCGGGCACTGCATACCACCCTCTTCGCCCCCTCTTGGCGGGCAACCGACTCTAGCGCCATCGCCACCAGCGTGCCTAAACCCCGCCCGCGAAAACTCGCATCTACCGCCATAAAGCGGATCGCCGCCTCATCATCGGCATTGATATAGACCCGCCCAATTGCGACCGGATTATCCTGATCATCCACCACCATTTGATGATGCGCACAAGCATCATAGCCATCGCGCTCTGATCCTACCGGCTGGCGTAACGGCTCACGTAGCATCTGCCAGCGAAAATGGTAATAGCGCTGCAGCGCCTCTTCAGTCAGCGGAGTACTTAAGCGATACATCCTTGTCGCCCTCTTTTACAATAGAGAAACCATCTGCCGGATACCGGCTACACCTGCAACCAGAAAGTCACTGGGCCATCATTTTGCAGGCTCACCTGCATATCAGCAGCAAACTGCCCCTGTGCGGTACTGATTTTTTCACGGCAACAAGCACTGAAATAGTCGTATAACGCCTCAGCCTGTTGCGGCGAAGCCGCTGATGAGAAGCTCGGGCGCATCCCCTTGCCAGTATCGGCTGCCAGCGTAAATTGGGAAACCACCAGCACACTGCCGCCGGCCTGCTGTACATTCAGGTTCATCTTGCCATCAGCATCATCAAAAATGCGGTAGCCCAACACCCGATCAACCAGACGACGCGCTTTCGCCTCATCATCCTCTTTTTCTACGCCCAGCAAAATCAGCAGCCCGTGGCCAATCTCACCCACCACGTGCCCGTCAACCTCGACCCGTGCTTCACGCACACGCTGAATCAATCCAATCATCCTAATCACTCTCTTTTTCTAAAAATACCCAAATTGGCAACTACAACGGGTATGCCTCGGTCAGCTCAAGCAGTGCGCGAATCAACCCATCGGTGATCCCCGGCTCCATACTGCTGTGGCCGGCATTTGGCACTACCTGCAATGCCGCCTGTGGCAAGGCCTGACACAACTGCCACGCATTCTCAAACGGGCAGATCATATCGTAACGGCCATGCACAATACGCACTGGTATTCCCTGCAATACCGCCGCATTCTGCACAATAAAATTCTCAGGCAAACGTGTCGCCGCGCGAAAATAGTGGCACTCCAACCGTGCCAGCGCTACGGCATGCTGCAAATTACTCATCTGCTCCCACACTGTCGGGTCTGGCAACAGTTGCATCAAATGCGCCTCCCACAACGCCCAGCTTTTTGCCGCAGCACTGCGCTCTAACTCATTATCCGAACTCAGACGTTGCCAGTAACCTTCCAGCACCTGCTCACTATCGGTAACGCCACCAAGCGGCGCAATAAACTGCTGGTAATGCTCAGGAAAAACCTGACTAGCACCGCCCTGCGGGCTGTAGAGCCAATCAAAATCTTGTTGGCGGGAAAGGAAAATACCGCGCAGTACCATCGCACTAACACGCTGCGGGTGGGCAATCGCATACAATAAACTTAACGTACTGCCCCATGACCCGCCAAACAGCATCCACTGCGCTAAATCGAGCGATTCACGAATCGCTTCCATATCATCAATCAGCGCCTGCGGATGATTATCCTGCAAACTGCCGTACGGCAGTGAACGGCCACAGCCGCGCTGATCAAATAAAATAATATGAAAACGGGTGGGATCAAAAAAACGCCGGCTCTGTTCACTGCAACCCGCCCCAGGGCCACCGTGCACAAACAGCACCGGAATACCCTGCGGATTACCAGCCTGCTCAACATAAATCTGGTGTTCTCCACGGCGAATGAAGCCGCTTGCAAACGGGTGAATAGGTGGATACAAATGGAACATAACAACTCCCTATACCATGGAAAACACCGTGATGAACACACTTTGTGTTACGCGTTCCCCGCCCCAGCTTGTGGGTCTGAGTCTGAATCTGCTATCTGCTTTTGTAGCTGCCATTCACCCAATGTTGCCGTTACCTCAGCGCCCAACAACACAATACACCAGCTCAGATAAACCCAAACAAATAAGATAGGGATCACCGCCAGCGCACCGTAAATCAACTGATACGATGGGAAAAAGGCAATATACAGCGTAAAGATTTTTTTACTTACCTCAAACAGCAACGCCGCAAACAGCGCACCACTGAACGCATGCCATGTTGGTACCCGCTCGGTCGGTACTACACCGTACAACAACCAAAATGACAGCGCAGACAAGATCATCGGCAACAGCACCAGCAGGTTATCCAGCACCCCATTAATGCCGGTATCACTCAGTAATTTAAGCGATAACAGATACGAACTGGTCACTAAACTGGCCCCCGCCAGCAGCGGGCCTAACGTCAAAATCATCCAGTACACGGCAAATGAAACCATCGCCGGACGACGGTGTTTACTGCGCCAGATAGCATTTAATGCTTTATCTACCGCAGAAATTAGCAGTAACGAAGTCACCACCAGCGCAATAATGCCCACCGCACTCATGTTGCTGGAATTTGAAACAAACTGATCGAGATAATTTTGTACCACATCACCGGTCGCCGGTACAAAATTACTGAACACAAAATGTTTTACCTGATCGGTGATCCCAACAAAGACCGGAAAAGCAGTAAACACCGAAAAAATCACCGTCACCAGAGGAACCAGTGAAAGCAGCGTCACATAGGCAAGATAACCGGCCGTGATCGTCAAACGGCTCTCGCCACTGCGGCTCAATAATAGACGGAAAAAGCCCCGATTCTGCCACCATGTGGTCGGCTGTAACCCTTTATACATCGCTCTTTTCCTCATCTGTTGCAGTTTTATTTGTTCACATGCTGTTATCAGATGCACTCATCAGTGCCATCTAATCACATCATCTAATCACACCATGCAGTCAATCACATGCTTTACCGTGTTTAGTCTAGATAAAAAAAAGAGGACACCCGTAGGCATCCTCTTTCTCATCACCCAAAACATAATAACTACATTTTAGGATGCAGAACACGCAATAACTAATCCGTAGGGATTACTTACGGTGTGCACGCTTACGGTCGTTTTCAGTCAGGTGTTTCTTACGAATACGAACGCTTTGTGGCGTTACTTCTACCAGTTCGTCATCATCGATGAACTCCAGAGCTTGCTCCAGGGTCATCTTGATAGGGCTAACCAGCGTTGTTGCTTCGTCTGTACCAGAAGCACGCATGTTAGTCAGCTTCTTACCTTGCAGACAGTTTACAGTCAGGTCATTAGAACGGCTGTGAATACCGATGATCTGGCCTTCGTAAACTTCAGTACCGTGACCCAAGAACAGGCGACCACGATCTTGCAGACTGTACAGCGCGTAAGCCAGTGCTTTACCAGTACCGTTAGAGATCAGAACACCGTTGATGCGCTGACCAATTTCGCCCGGACGCACGTCATCATAGTGGCTGAAGCTAGAGTACAGCAGGCCAGTACCAGAAGTCATGGTCATGAAATCAGTACGGAAACCGATCAGGCCACGGCTAGGGATGATGTAATCCAAACGGATACGGCCCTTGCCATCAGGGATCATGTCGCGCATTTCACCCTTACGCAGACCCATCGCTTCCATCACAGAACCTTGGTTCTGCTCTTCGATGTCCAGAGTCACTTGCTCGAATGGCTCTTGTTTACGGCCATCGATATCACGGAAAATTACTTTCGGACGGGATACCGCCAGCTCGTAACCTTCACGACGCATGTTTTCGATCAAAACAGACAGGTGCAATTCACCACGGCCTGATACACGGAATGCATCTGGATCTTCTGTCTCTTCAACGCGCAGTGCAACGTTGTGTACCAGCTCTTTACGCAGACGGTCAAGAATCTGACGTGAAGTCACAAACTTACCTTCGCGGCCACAGAATGGCGAGGTGTTTACACAGAAGAACATGGTAACGGTTGGTTCATCAACAGTCAGTGCTGGCAGTGCTTCAACGGCAGTAGGGTCACACAGAGTATCAGAGATATTCAGCTCGCCTAAACCGGTGATAGCGATGATATCGCCCGCTTCACACACTTCAGCTTCGATACGTTGCAGGCCCATATGGCCCAGAACTTTACCGACTTTACCGTTACGACGGTTGCCTTCGCTATCAACAATAACGATCTGCTGGTTCGGCTTCACAGAACCACGCTTGATACGGCCGATACCGATAACACCAACATAGTTGTTGTAATCGAGCTGAGAGATTTGCATCTGGAAAGGTGCTTCCATCTCAACTTGTGGTGGCTGTACGTGCTTAACGATGGTTTCGAACAATGGCGTCATGTTGTCAGCCATTTCGTCAGTTTCCAGACCGGCGATACCGTTCAGTGCTGAAGCATAAACAATTGGGAAGTCCAGTTGTTCATCGGTCGCACCCAGGTTAACGAACAGGTCAAATACCTGATCAACAACCCAATCAGGGCGTGAACCTGGGCGGTCAACCTTGTTGATAACCACGATCGGACGTAAACCGTAAGCAAACGCTTTTTGGGTTACGAAACGAGTTTGTGGCATCGGGCCGTCCATTGCATCTACCAGCAACAGTACGGAATCTACCATCGACATCACACGCTCTACTTCACCACCGAAGTCGGCGTGACCCGGGGTGTCAACGATGTTAATGCGGTATCCGTTCCACTCGATGGCGGTGTTTTTAGCCAGAATGGTAATTCCACGCTCTTTTTCCAGATCGTTGGAGTCCATTACACGTTCGGTCGCGTCATTACGCTCTCCGAGGGTGCCGGATTGTTGCAGCAGCTTATCAACCAGGGTGGTTTTACCGTGGTCAACGTGGGCAATGATGGCGATATTACGCAGATTCTCAATCACAGATGTGGTCTCTGGGGGTTAACAAATTAGCGGCTATTGTACACAGGTTGAGCAAAAGACTAAACCGATCACAGCAAAACATTGCTGGCAAGTTTACCTGCCTGCGGGCGTGAGCCACTTCACAAGGTACACAATTAAAGTGTGAACATTATTACAGAAGAATCGCAATTTTGCTGCCACATATCGATCTCAATATGATCTTTGCGGCATGCTGGACGAATTCTCTGCTTATTTTGCTGATCAATTATACAACCAACTTAATATAGAAGGATATTAATTCCTTCCTTGCACCAAAATAGTGCAATCATTCACCATGTTAGTGCATTAATGCAAGCTTGAACACCACAGTTTGACATGGCATGCTGCTGTTTCACAGGGAATATCACGAACCATAAAAGTTGGCATGCTTCTCGCTTAGTAGATATCGAAGGCACGAAGCGGCCTAGGTTTCAGATATAAATGAGCAACAAATCAGGTATACATTAGCGGTACGCAACCCATACAAATTTGAATGCGTACACTAAAAATCCACGACAACACCATGATTGCGACAACATCGGAGGTTACACCATGTCAGCTGAACACGTATTAGCACTGCTGCAAGAACACGAAGTGAAATTCGTTGATCTGCGCTTTACTGACACCAAGGGCAAGGAACAGCACGTATCAATTCCAGCACATCAAGTGAATGCTGACTTCTTTGAAGAAGGCAAAATGTTTGATGGCTCTTCTATCGAAGGCTGGAAAGGCATTAACGAATCAGACATGGTTCTGATGCCTGATCCGACTACCGCAGTTATGGATCCATTCACTGATGACAGCACGCTGATTGTACGTTGCGACATCCTCGAGCCGGGTACAATGCAAGGCTATGACCGCGATCCGCGCTCTATCTCTAAGCGTGCAGAGGATTTTCTGCGCTCTACCGGCATTGCTGACACGGTTCTGTTCGGGCCAGAGCCTGAATTCTTTGTGTTTGATGATGTGCGCTTTAGCACCGGCATTTCCGGCTCTTTCTTTAAGCTTGATGATATCGAAGCGGCATGGAATACCGGCACTGAGTACGAAGGCGGCAACAAAGGCCATCGTCCGGCGGTCAAAGGCGGTTACTTCCCGGTTGCACCGGTTGATTCATCACAAAACCTGCGCTCTGCAATGTGTCTGGTGATGGAAGAGATGGGCTTAGTGGTTGAAGCACACCACCACGAAGTGGCCACTGCAGGCCAAAACGAAGTGGCAACCCGCTTCAACACCATGACCATTAAAGCAGATGAAACCCAAATTTATAAGTATGTGGTTCACAACGTTGCGCATGCTTACAATAAAACCGCAACTTTCATGCCAAAACCACTGTTCGGTGATAACGGTTCAGGTATGCACTGCCACCAGTCTCTGGCAAAAAATGGCGTAAACCTGTTCTCAGGTGATAAGTATGCTGGCCTGTCTGAAATGGCACTGTACTACATCGGCGGTATCATCAAGCACGCGAAAGCTATCAACGCCTTTGCTAACCCAACCACCAACTCCTACAAGCGTTTGGTGCCGGGTTATGAAGCACCGGTCATGCTGGCTTACTCTGCCCGTAACCGCTCGGCTTCTATCCGTATTCCGGTGGTTGCCAGCCCGAAAGCACGCCGTATTGAAGTGCGCTTCCCAGATCCAGCAGCTAACCCATACTTGGCATTTGCTGCCCAGCTGATGGCTGGCCTTGATGGCATCATCAACAAAATTCACCCTGGCGATGCCATGGACAAGAACCTGTACGATCTGCCACCAGAAGAAGCCGCTGAGATCCCAACTGTTGCCGGTTCACTGGAAGAAGCAATGCAGGCTCTGAACGAAAACCGCGAGTTCTTAACCCGTGGTGGTGTATTTACCGACGAATTTATCGATTCTTATATTGAGTTGAAACGCGCGGATATCGACCGTGTGCGCATGATGCCGCATCCGGTTGAATTTGAAATGTACTACAGCGTTTAAGTTTTTCTTGCCGCTAAACTTACGTTTAGCCTATCGAAAAACCCAACACTGGCGGAAATTTCACCGCTCATGCGTGTAACAACTCCTTTTGTTGCCGTGGAAACTTTCAGCCCGCCTCACAAGCGGGCTTTTTTACGCTTGCGGTGACTGGCGGGAAGTGATGACACTATGTGGCTTAGCGTTTAGCATAGTCACTAAGTGCGGTAATCTAAAACACCCTTTTTTGATTTGCGGAGAACTTGTCATGCGCCTGTTTTGTCTGACATTGCTGCTATTAAGCGCACCGGTGCTGGCCAGTGAAGCCCGATTGATCTGTTCGTGGACCGACGCCCGTGGTACTACGCACTTTAGCACCACCAAAACCAAAGGGGCGACCTGCAAAGAGATCTCACCAAGTGCGCCGATAAAATATGACTCCGGTAAACTGCCGAGCGATAAACTGCCCAACCGAGCCTCAATAGCCAGCAGCAGCGCAGCCAGTGTGCCACGCGCACGCCCACAGGCCGTCAGCAACTTAACCACCCAGATTGCGATTTTATCGCCAATTGATGAGCAGACCGTGCGCAATAACAGCGGCGATATTGATGTCACCGTGATGGTGGTACCAAAATTAACCGAAAGCCAGACGGTACAGCTGCTGCTTGATGGTAGCCCGAGCGGCTCACCAACCCGCAGTATCCAACAACAGCTGAAAAATATTGACCGTGGATCACATCAGGTCAGCGCACAGCTGCTTGATAAGGGCCAAGTAGTGGCCACCGCACCAGCGGTAACTCTTTATCTGCACCGTGCCAGCATTCTCAACCGTGAAGCGCTGAATCCGCCGATTGCACCGAAATAATGGCCGGTGATCGGTTAGATATCATTGCCCATGTAGTATATAGCGGGTGGTTCAGTATCACCTTTCGCACAATGTCACCACCCGCGTAATCGTGGGCTTTCGCGCACCGAAGGTGGGTTCATAGCACCCAATAACCGTGCGCACTTTTTTGGTGCAAAAGGGGTATCCGCCTACTAGAAGGTGCGTGTACACTGGCTTTATTTGCTGTCGGACGTATTACGATAAGGCGCGGTATGCTGCACTATTCCCACCTGCTGCTTAATAATCTTAAAACCAGTGTCCTGCTGCTTGATGATGATTTAACCATTCAGTTTGCCAATTTGGCCGCCGAACAGCTGCTGGCGCACAGCACCCGCAAGCTCAATGGCCTACCGCTGGCATCACTGTTTAGCCATATCTCGCTTGATCTGACGCTGATGCAGCACACGCTCGACAGCCAGCAAAGTTTTACCGACAACGAAGTGATGCTGGTGATTGACGGGCGTGCCCACACGCTGGCCCTGACTGCCCAACCGCTGATCACACCCGAGAGTTCGACAATTTTGGTTGAGCTACACCCACTCGATACCCACCGGAAAATCAGCCAAGAGCAGCTGCATCAGGCACAGCAAATTGCCGCGCGCGATTTGGTGCGCGGGCTAGCGCACGAGATCAAAAACCCGCTGGGCGGATTACGCGGTGCAGCTCAACTGCTGGAAAAAGCGCTGCCCAACCCCGAGCTTACCGAATACACCCAGATAATCATCGCACAGGCCGATCGGCTACGAAATTTGGTCGATCGTCTGCTCGGGCCGCAACGGCCCGGCGTGCGCATGGAACAAAACCTGCATGTGGTGCTTGAGCGAGTCCGGCAGTTAGTCGAGCTAGAAAAACCGGAACAAATTCGCCTGATCCGTGACTATGACCCGAGCCTGCCTGAGTTTGAACATGATGCCGAACAACTCGAACAGGCTATCTTAAATATTGTACGCAACGCGCTGCAGGCACTCGGTGAGCAGGCTGGCAGCATTACTCTACGCACCCGCACCGCATTTCAGCAGATGCTGCACGGTGAACGCTACCGGCTGGTAGTGCGGCTCGATATTATTGATACCGGATCAGGTATTCCGGCCCATCTGCAAGATACGCTCTTTTACCCGATGGTCAGCGGACGTGAGGGCGGTACTGGGCTGGGGCTGTCTATTGCGCGCAATTTGATCGATCAGCATCAGGGTAAAATAGAGTGCAGCAGCTGGCCCGGACACACCGAATTCTCGGTGTATCTGCCGCTGCGCAAGTAATCGGTAAATTCAGGCTAGGTTGATGAGGCAAAACATGAGTAAAGGACGCGTCTGGGTTGTAGATGATGACAGTGCCATCCGCTGGGTGTTGGATAAAGCGCTCTCAGGCAGCGGGATCAGCTGTGAAACCTTCGATGATGCGCAGCAAGTGCTGCACGCCCTCACCACTCGCCGCCCTGATGTGCTGATCTCTGACATCCGGATGCCGGGGATCGACGGCCTGACACTGCTCAGCCAACTGCACACGCAACAGCCTGACCTTCCGGTCATCATTATGACCGCACATTCCGATTTAGATGCAGCAGTCAGCGCCTATCAGCGCGGCGCGTTTGACTATCTGCCCAAACCGTTTGATATTGATGATGCGGTCAATCTAACCGAACGGGCCATTTTACACAGCCGCGAGCTGCGCCGGACACAACCCGATATTGCCCCGCCCCCCGATCCGCAAAGCCCGGCGATTATTGGTGAAGCGCCTGCCATGCAGGAGGTCTTTCGTGCTATAGGCAGGCTGTCGCGCTCCTCTATCAGCGTGCTAATTAATGGTGAGTCGGGCACCGGCAAAGAGCTGATTGCCCACGCCCTGCACAGGCACAGCCCGCGTGCAGGTGCGCCATTTATCGCCCTCAATATGGCGGCCATCCCCAAAGATCTGATTGAATCAGAGCTGTTCGGGCATGAAAAAGGGGCATTTACCGGTGCCAATACAGTGCGTCAGGGGCGCTTTGAGCAGGCCAATGGCGGCACACTGTTTTTAGATGAGATAGGTGATATGCCGGTTGATGTACAAACCCGCCTGCTGCGCGTTCTGGCTGAAGGGCAATTTTACCGGGTTGGCGGGCATCAGGCGGTTAACGTTGATGTACGTATTATTGCTGCCACCCACCAGAATCTGGAACGGCATGTGCAGCAAGGGCTGTTTCGGGAAGATCTGTATCACCGCCTGAATGTGATTAAAATTTTGCTACCGGCCCTGCGTGAACGAATACAAGATATTGCGGTATTAGCACAGCATTTTTTGCAGCTGGCGGCCCGTGAACTGGGTGTAGAGGTGAAAACATTGCACCCTGCGGCGCTGCAAATCATGGGCGCTTTTCGCTGGCCGGGTAATGTGCGCCAGCTAGAGAATATCTGCCGAGGCCTAACCGTCATGGCGGCGGGAAAAGAGATCTTGGTAGCAGATTTACCTGAGGAGTTGCGTGCTCCAGCACCTGACCTGCAAGCATCCGGCCACGCTATTGAGTGGCAACAACAACTGCAACGCTGGGCAATGCAACGCCTACAGCAGGGCGAGCAGGCACTACTGACCCATGCGCAGCCTGAGTTTGAACGCACCTTACTGCTCACCGCGTTACAGCACACCCAAGGGCATAAGCAGGAAGCCGCACGTCTGCTAGGATGGGGGCGTAATACGCTGACCCGTAAACTCAAAGAGTTTGATCTAGATTCCGATTACTAACATAGCAGTGGCCACGTACAGCCAAACAAAATTTGGCGGTGCACGCACTCCAACTGCCTAAAACAGAATGGTACTTTTATATTTTGATGTGATTTTTGTCACATAAAAAAAGCAACAAAACTAGGTAATTTACAGCCCGATGCCTATACTCTCACACCATATTATTATGGGGAATGCAGCATGATCGCACGTGATTTACCGTTGACCGATTTACACCGCCACCTTGATGGCAATATCCGCCCTGAAACTATCTTGGCATTAGGTCAGCAGCACGGTATCGCGCTACCCGCAGACAATCTCAGCGCACTGTTACCCCATGTCAGAATTACCGATAATGCCCCGACACTAGTCAGCTTCCTGCAAAAGCTCGATTGGGGTGTTGCAGTACTTGCCGATCTGGATGCTTGCCGCCGCGTGGCGTATGAAAATATGCAAGATGCCGACAATGCCGGATTAGACTACACCGAACTGCGTTTTTCGCCGTATTACATGGCGATGAAGCACAATCTGCCGCTGCAAGGGGTGGTTGAGGCGGTGGCCGACGGTATTGCGCTTGGCCGCAAAGATTTTACCGTACAGGCTAACTTAATCGGTATTTTGAGCCGTACATTCGGCACGGTAGCTTGTCAACAAGAGCTGGGCGCACTGCTGGCTTGTCATCAGGATCTGGTTGCCATTGATCTGGCCGGTGATGAACTTGGCCAGCCCGGTGAGCTGTTTGTTCCGCATTTTCGTCAGGTGCGTGATGCAGGATTGCATGTCACCGTACATGCCGGTGAAGCGGCTGGCGCGGCCAGTATGTGGCAGGCAATTCATGAACTCGGTGCCGAGCGTATCGGGCACGGAGTAAAAGCCATTGAAGACCCGCGACTGATGAATTATCTGGCCGAACATCAAATTGGCATTGAGTCGGCGCTAACCTCAAACGTGCAAACCACCACAGTCAGTGCACTTAGCACGCATCCGCTGAAAACGTTTTTGGAACACGGTATTCTGGCCAGCATAAATACCGATGATCCGGCCGTTGAAGGCATTGAAATTCGCCACGAATACAATGTTGCAGCACCAGCAGCAGGCCTTTCACCAGCACAAATCCGCCAAGCACAAGAAAATGGTATGACACAAGCCTTTTTAAGCGCAGGGGATAAAGCCGCATTGCGTGCTAGCGCGCGGGCGCGCAGCATGTAATTTATCTGATGGGTACTTAACGTACTCATGCTCCTAAATATTAGCAAACACGAACACAAGTAAACCGGTATATAAGCACGTAGCAATGCATCAACATACTCACTGTGTGGCCTGTAAACAGGCCACCGTGCTGCCGACTATCACGCCAAAAAACTCAGTGTAAACCACCCAAATAACCGGCTAACGCACTGATCTCTTTGTCTGTCAGCGATGCCGCAATCTGACGCATCATGCTATTTGGGTCATTTTGCCGCTGTCCGGCACGAAACGCGTTAAGTTGTGCGATAATGTAATCAGCATGTTGGCCCGATATTTTCGGGAAGCCCGAAAGATCGGTACCATTACCCCGTGGACCATGGCAGGCAACACACGCCGGAATGCCGCGTTGTTTATCACCTGCCATATACAGCTGCTTACCGAGCTCTACGCTGTCTTTACGGGTATAAGCGGGTGCAGAGGTCTGCTGTGAGAACCATGCAGCCAAATTTTCCAGATCTTGCTCTGACAGTGTGGCTACTTGCCCCTGCATAATCGGGTTAGCACGCCCCTGCTGAGCATTAGTATGCGCAGCTAACTGGAATTCTTTTAGCTGCTTGAGCAGATATTTGTTATGTTGTCCGGCCAATTTAGGGTTGGCAGTGATGGTGCTATTCCCATCGGCATTGTGGCAAGCAACACAAGCCGCAGAAGCAATTTTTTTACCCGCTTCCGCATCTCCCTGTGCCTGCGCCATACCGCTAACACCTAGCATCATTGACATCACGAGCGCAAATTTTTTCATGGCGTTCCATTTAGCTATATGATTGTTGTTATGCCGATAACGGATAATCCTGTCCGTTACAGTAAGGGGATAATTTCACGCTAGCCCCTGAATTATTACAACAGATATTTTACACATTTTCACATAAAAGAAATCAGTGCACCACATTTGACTAGGGTGGAGATCGTTCCGTGGCTCAATTTAATTATCATGTTACACATTTTGTCACCAGTGCTCCGGATATCCGTCACCTTCCGATGGATAATGCAATTGAAGTTGCCTTTGCTGGCCGCTCAAACGCCGGAAAATCCAGCGCGCTAAATACATTAACCAATCAAAAAAGTCTGGCTCGTACCAGTAAAACGCCAGGCCGTACCCAACTGATCAACTTGTTCGAAGTGGCAGAACAAGCGCGTTTAGTCGATTTACCCGGTTACGGTTATGCACAAGTGCCTGAAGAGATGAAGCTGAAGTGGCAGCGGGCGCTGGGTGAATATCTGCAAAAACGCGAATGTTTGCGTGGTCTAGTGGTGCTAATGGATATCCGTCATCCACTCAAAGATCTGGATCAGCAAATGGTGCAGTGGGCCGTTGAAGCGGGAAAACCTGTGCTCATTTTGCTGACCAAAGCCGACAAACTGGCCAGTGGCGCACGTAAAAACCAGGTAAAAATGGTGCGTGATGCGGTTGTCTCTTTTGGTGGTGATATTCAGGTTGAAGCGTTCTCATCACTGAAAAAATTCGGTGTTGACCTGCTACGCATTAAGCTTGATAGCTGGTTTACCCATGAAATTGATGCGTTAAACGCACAACTTGCAGCAGCAGACGAAGAGTAATCTTCACACGCGTTTTTGTGAGTGTTAAATAACGTAAAAATGCCGCCGGATGCAAGTGCATCACGGCGGCATTTTTTTATCTGTTAAATCACCCGCGAGAACTGCTGACGACGCGCCTGCTGACGCAGGTAAGTATCAAAACACATGCAGATGTTGCGGATCAGCAAATGACCACGCGGCATCACGGTAATGCCCTCATCGCTCAGAGCCACTAACCCATCGGCGGCTAACGGGGCAAGCAGTGCCAAATCTTCTGCAAAGTGCTTTTTAAAATCAATCGGGTACTGCGCTTCTATCTCGGCAAACGAAAGCTGGAAATTACAGATCAGCGCTTTGATCACATCGCGGCGCAAGCAGTCTTCATCGCTCATCCGCAAGCCTTTATTCAGCGCATTTCCCTGTTCGGTAACTTGAGCATAGTAGTGTTTAAGCTCACGCTGATTTTGTGCATAGTGATCGCCAATCATGCTGATGGCCGATACGCCCATGCCGAGCAGATCGCACTCTGCTTGCGTGGTGTACCCCTGAAAATTACGGTGCAACTGGCCCTGACGCTGGGCAACGGCCAGCTCATCTTGCGGACGGGCAAAGTGGTCCATGCCGATAAACTGATAACCCGCCCCACAGAGCGTTTCAATCGTCTCTTGCAAGATGGCCAATTTCTGCGCTGGGGCAGGCAAATCTTCATCACGGATTTTACGCTGGGCCGGAAAACGTGAAGGCAGGTGCGCATAATTAAACACACTCAGGCGATCAGGATTCAACTCAATGACCTTTTGCAGGGTAAACGCAAAGCTTTCCGGTGTCTGCTTTGGCAGGCCGTAAATCAAGTCAATATTGGTTGAGGCAAACCCAAGCTGGCGGGCGCGGGCAATCAGAGCAAAGATAAAATCTTCATCCTGTTCACGATTAACCAACTGCTGAACTTCTTTGTTGAAATCCTGCACCCCCATGCTCATGCGATTAAAGCCTTCGGCACGCAGGTGATCGAGCATATCTAGCTCAATTTCACGCGGATCAAGTTCAATGCTGATCTCGGCATCGGCACGCACATTAAAATGGGTACGCAGCAGATGAATCAAACGGCTGACTTGGGTTTTGCTCAGAAATGTCGGCGTGCCGCCGCCCCAGTGAATCTGTGAAACCTGACGATCCGTAAACAGGGCAGCGCGCTGAATAATCTCTTGTTCCAGCACATCAAGGTAGTGATCTGCCTTGTGCACATGGCGGGTGATCACTTTATTACAACCACAGAAATAGCAGAGCTTGTGGCAAAAAGGAATGTGGATATACAGTGATAACGGGCGCTCAGGGTAACGAGCCACCGCTTGCCTGAAATCGCTCTCTTGATAACCTTCATGAAATTCAAGCGCCGTAGGATACGACGTATACCGCGGGCCAGAGTAGTTATACTTCTGGATTAACGCCAGATCCCACTCGGTGGGGTTATTCACGATCACAGACATGCTCATTCCTTCCAATTCACCGCAGCTTAAACTGCTTTTATTTCGGTAATGCAGAACACCACGCAAGCAGAGTGGGAAGCTCATCTTCGATCTCTGTTTGCAGGCGGCTCTCCGCCAGCTCGCGTTCCAGATCCCATTTCATAATTTGATTGCGTTTGTAATTTTTGCGGGCTTCATGTGTTGGCATGGCAGCGACAGCCTCAAACAGAGCCTGCATTGCCGGAAAATGGGTAGATAATTGCGGGGTATCTGCCTGATTAACCGCCTCAAGCAGAGGGTGCAGGCGCAACACGCCTTCCGATAAATTACACTGCCCAGACTGCATTGCCAATGCGATGGTCTGAATACTGTCGGCCAGTGTCTTATTACGTTGCTGTTGCCGATGGTGCTGTGCTTGCCGCTGTTGCCACAGCTTGCCCAGTAACCAGCCCGCGTATAAGGCCAATGGCAGCAGCATCATCACTGCTGCCAATACTAATCCCTGTTGCCACAGCATCAGAATGACTTCGGATCACTGTTGTTAAAACGCTCCCACAAATCTTCCGGATCACTGCTTTTTACCGGTGCAGGCGTTTCAGATTCTTCCTCTTCTTCATCAGACAAGCCAAGCAGTTGCATCAACTCATCAACACGATCAAGGCTGCTGTCGATGTAGTTTTGCTCTTCTTCGCTGACGCTTTCACCGCTATCTACACGGTCTAACAACAGGTGCAGACGCTCATCGGCTTCTAACTGTGCCAGTTCAAGTTCTGGAGCCAGCGTCTCTTTTTCTACCGGCTTAACAGCGGCCGCTTTTTTCGGCTGGCGGTTTACAAATTCAACCATCAGTGGCACCGGCTTTTTACTGCCGATACGCGGGTCTTTATCCGCACGTTTATCTGCCTGACGTGAAGCCCCTTCTGGATTCTGACGTGCGCCTGAGGTCAAACCTTTACGCTTTTTCAGACGTTTTTGATCACGTGACATTTGATCAAGTTCAGCACGGCTTTTTTTCGGTTTTGATGAATCAAGTTTAACGCCACCTGGCGCTTTACGGGTTTTCTTTTCGCGGGTCATATCAACACCATTGTGATGCGGGATCAGTAGGCCATATTATGCCAGTGTTTACGTTCAGAAATAGAACATTCTAGGCTTTCGGCCCTGCAAATGAACAAAAAGCGGGAAAATCGCACCGGTTAACACATTTATAGCCGCTCTGTAGCACATTTAGCCGCCAAAAAACCGATTTTCAACCAGTATAGCGCACCCGATAACCTACCGCTGTGGCAGTATCCTGCGGCTATATTCTGTATCACATATTGCTAGGTCGCTCTCTATGTTGTGCTTTTATGTGCCAAAACAGAGCAGAAATATTAGGGATGATTGACAAAAAAATTGACACAAAAAGTTGGCAAAAAAGTGTGCGAACACGGGCGGGCATTTACATGCAGAGATTAATAGCAGATGGAAACAAAGTCCCCATCGTACGATGGGGCAACGGGAGAGAAATAGGAGATTTTTATCGTTATGAGTTTAGGATCTTCGATCCTGCGTGGTTTCGCAAGATATTTATGCAAGATCAGGCACTACATCATACAAGTTGCGCTAGCTCTAAGGTTTTAATTTTAATCGGCTCAATGGGTTATCAAATAACGCTGGATTAACATTTCACTTTGTCATTAATAATTAGTTTCGCAGAAATAAATAAGTCAGACAATGTTGTTTTTTTATAACAACATATACGCCCGTTACTGCATAACGGTTTAGGCAATAACAACAAGAAAAAACAGCGTAGAAATCGCTAAAAAACAGACGTTTTTCCCGATCACTGGCCGAAAAAAACCATAAAAAAAGCCAGCAAACGCTGGCCTGAAAATACAGTAGAGTCATTGTCTGTTTTCCCTGCATACAACCAAGGCAAACACAGCACAATTAAGATAAATAAGAAGAGCCTGCTCATTATATCGACTCTCTCCTTAAATTAAAGTAATTACTCTAATTTAAACGCGAAAATCAGTGAACCACATCGCACAATTATCATTGTTTATCTTTTAAAAGAGTAAGTTAAGGTGAAAAACTCGCAATACAGGAAGAAAAAACAATAACAAGGCCGGAAAACGGCAAATAAGCAGAGTTATCCGGAAAAGTCAGTTAGGACGGTAAATGCGGGTATCAAATAAAAGCAGTACAAAAAAGGGGAAAAAAAGAGAAAAAAACAGCGTTTTATTTTGAAGTATTCCGGATAAAAGAACGCCCCAGTCATAACGACTGGGGCGGCTAAAAATTCAGCCAAATCCGATTACGTGAAGTAAAAGGTCTGAAAGATAGAACATCTTACCTCTGTACCCTACGTGGTAAACTGTACAGCAATTCAACGGCGCAGGTAAAGTGCTTTCTGTAGTTTACTTTCACTTTTTTGTTGCACTTCATCACAAAAAATAACATTAATCAGAAAGTTATTTTTTACTATGAAATTACTTTCTCACTCCAACAATATGGTTGCTCAACACAGCAACACTGGCCGCTGATAGATGTGTATGACTATTAATGCGCCTGATCCCAGTTATCACCCACACCAACATCCACCACCAGCGGCACACTCAGCGCGGCACACTGCTCCATAATCTGCTTAATTTGTGCAGTACAGTGCTCAACATGCTGCTGTGGAATTTCAAACACCAGTTCATCGTGTACCTGCATCAGCAAGCGAACACCTAGCTCAGGGGTTTCACGCAACCACTGATCAACGGCCAGCATCGCTTTTTTGATGATATCGGCCGCCGTACCCTGCATAGGGGCGTTGATTGCAGCTCGCTCAGCGGCCTTGCGGCGGATACCATTGCGCGCATTAATATCCGGCAACTGTAAGCGGCGGCCAAATAGGGTTTCAACATACCCCTGTGCCGTAGCCTGCGTGCGCGTACTCTCCATATAATCAAGTACGCCGGGATAACGTTCGAAATAGAGATCCATATAGCGCTGGGCTTCATTACGGCCAATGCCAAGCTGACGCGCCAGACCAAAGGCACTCATGCCATAGATTAGGCCAAAGTTAATTGCTTTGGCGCTGCGACGCTGATCGGCGCTGACTTGATCGCGATCTAACCCAAACACCTCGGCAGCAGTGGCTCGGTGAATATCTACCCCTTCACTGAACGCCTTCAGCAGCCCCTGATCGCCAGAGAGATGCGCCATGATCCGCAACTCAATTTGCGAATAGTCAGCTGCCACAATTTTACAGCCGGTATCGGCGATAAACGCCTGCCGGATACGGCGGCCCTCTTCATTACGTACCGGAATATTTTGCAAGTTCGGGTCGGTTGAGGATAAACGGCCGGTCGCGGTTACCGCCTGATGATACGAGGTATGCAAACGGCCAGTCTGCGGATTAATCATCTGCGGCAGTTTATCGGTATAGGTTGATTTGAGTTTTGCCAGACCACGGTACTCAAGCAAAATAGCCGGTAACGGGTAATCGAGTGCCAATTCCGCCAACACCTCTTCATTGGTAGATGGTGCGCCACCGGGTGTTTTTTTCAACACCGGTAAACCGAGTTTATCGAACAAAATCGCCTGCAATTGCTTAGGTGAAGCCAGATTAAACGGCTCACCCGCTAAGGTGTGCGCTTCCGTTTCCAGTTCGGCCAAACGCTGTGCCAACTCAGATGATTGCTGATTGAGCAGCATCGGCTCAATTAATACGCCAGTGCGCTCAATGCGTGACAATACCGGCACGAGCGGGATCTCTATCTCACGAAAAACCTTTTCCAGACTCGGCTGGGCCTGTAGCTGTGGCCACAGTGCCTGATGCAAACGCAGGGTGATATCAGCATCTTCCGCGGCATACGGCGCGGCCTGCTCAAGGGCAATTTGGTTAAAGGTTAGCTGATTCTTTCCCTTACCGGCCACCTCTTCAAAGCTGATGGTCTGGTGCGCCAGATGGCGTTCGGCAAGGCTATCCATATCATGACGACCGGCTACGCTGTTGAGCACATAAGATTCAAGCATAGTGTCATAGGCGATACCGCGCAGTTCAATGCCGTAACGCGCCAGAATACTCTGATCAAACTTCAGGTTTTGCCCAACTTTCTGCCGCTGCGCATCTTCCAGTAGCGGCTTGAGCTGTGCCAGCACAGCGGTTAGATCAAGCTGATCTGGCGCATCCAAGTAGTCATGGGCCAGTGGCAGATAGGCCGCTTCACCTGCTGCGCAGGCAAAAGAGACACCGACCAGATTGGCTGTCATATAGTCCAGCCCGTCGGTTTCGGTATCAAAGGCAAACAGATCGGCTGCTTGCAGTTTTTGCAACCACAGATCAAGCTGCGCCTGTGTCAGAATGGTGTCATACGCACTGCGATCAACGGTAATCGCCGTTACCCCTGCTACCGCCGCTTGTGCCGCTGCTGATGAGCTAACACTGTTTTCACTGCCTGAGCCGGTTCCGGTACGGCGAGAAGCCGCCAGCGGTACGGGCGCGCTGATGTCTTTACCGTCGAGCAAATCAGCCAGCCAACGCTTGAACTCAAAGCGACCAAACAGGCGGATCAGGCTGTCTGTATCGGCAGGCTGAATATCGAGCGACAGATGATCTTGCTCTAACGGCACATCGGTTTTGATTGTTGCCAGTGCGTACGAAAGGTCGGCATTGGCTTTGTGCAACTCTAGTTTTGCCGGCAGCGTTTTTGCCCCACGAAAACCGAGCGCTGGGATCGCATCCAGCTGCGTGTAAATCTGCTTGATACTGCCGATTCCGTTCAGCAGGGCCAGCGCGGTCTTTTCGCCTACACCCGGAACGCCTGGAATATTATCGGAGGAATCCCCCATCAGTGCCAGAAAATCGATAATCAGCTCGGGGCCAACACCGTACTTCTCTTGTACTTCCTGCGGGCCTAACACGGTATTGTTCATGGTGTTAATCAGGGTGATCCGCGGGTTCACCAGCTGCGCCATGTCTTTATCACCGGTGCTGATCAGCACATCACGCCCGTCGGCAGCTGCCTGAGTAGCCAGCGTACCAATGACATCATCCGCTTCCACTCCGCTGACGACCAGCAACGGCAACCCCATCGCCTGCACCATTTCGTGCAGCGGCGCTATCTGGCTGCGCAGATCATCGGGCATCGGTGGGCGGTGAGCCTTATATTCGGCGAACATCTCGTCACGGAAGGTTTTGCCCTTGGCATCGAATACCACCGCCATCTGGCTGGGTGCATACTGATTTAACAGGCTTTTCAGCATGTTCAGCACACCGTACATTGCACCGGTCGGCTCTCCATGTGCATTGGTCAGCGGTGGAAAAGCATGGTAGGCACGGTAGAGGTAAGATGATCCATCCACGAGGATCAACGGATTGGGCGCAATCTCAGCCATAATAAAGGTATCCGGTCAGTCATCAATGCCCTAAAGGATGCCACACCTGCGCACAGAAGCGAATCACAGCACAGCATGTTGCTCATCTTTCCCAACAGAAAACCGGTTATCACCCGCCAGATCAGCAGCAGAGCGCAATATGCTGAATAAAGCGGCTTTCTGTACAAAATTCCCGCACACCCCATGATCACCAGCAAGGGCTAGAGGCGGTTTTTTGATGATTGCTGATCTGTGGATAAGTTTGTGAACAATAAAACGCGATTTTGTGATCATCATTGTGATCTAGAGGAAAAACCTGATAAACATCTT
Source organism: Plesiomonas sp. ISS29 (assembly GCF_056522795.1). Taxonomy (NCBI): domain Bacteria; kingdom Pseudomonadati; phylum Pseudomonadota; class Gammaproteobacteria; order Enterobacterales; family Enterobacteriaceae; genus Plesiomonas; species Plesiomonas sp. ISS29. The sequence continues at coordinate 707,357 of NZ_JAWRZQ010000001.1, read as the reverse complement.
TATTAATCATGCAGTTAATAAAATTAATGCTGATCAATACTTGATCTTAATATGATCATCTGCTGTGGATACTGTTTTTGTCCTTGACTTTTATCAAGCCCAGAGCAGATAAGTGATGGCGCGCAGAACACAAAATCAGGGCATGCTGATTTTATCACCCATTTTTGTCATTAAGGGGCTACCCAGACAAAATTTGTATGGAAATTGCGCAAGAGATTAGCCGTGTTGGGATAAAGAAAAAGACACAGATAAAAAAATGGCCAGCTTATGGGATTTAAGCTGGCCGAAGTGCATTTTGGAAGCAATATGTGAGCAATGTCGTGCGTTAATGCAGCTGTCGTGTCACAACCTCATCAACACAACTTAATGATAACGATTATCATTAGCATTGTAAACGGTAGCAGCGGTAAATCTGCTGCAATTGTGACAAACAAGGTATTTACCTGAGCAAACCTGCTGTGGGTACAACGAGGCTGCGATCTGCTTCCTGCATTTACTTGTCTATCATCTACTTTCCTATCATCGTGTGATCAACTGTCATCGTCCAGTATCGAGTGCTTTTGTGCTTATCAATACCTCATTTATAACGCCTGAGCACAAGCGTAGGCAGAACTCCATGCCCATTGGAAGTTGTATCCTCCCAGCCAACCGGTCACATCCACCACTTCGCCAATAAAATAGAGACCGGGAATATCGTTCGCCTGCATAGTTTTCGATGACAACACCCGTGTATCAACACCGCCGAGCGTGACCTCAGCAGTACGGTAACCTTCGGTGCTGTTTGGCTGCACAGCCCACTGCTGCAACGCACTGACCAGCGCCGCTTTTTGCGCATTACTTAGCTGTGACAACACCGGATTTGGCAACCGCTGCTGCTCAATCCAGCACTCGACAAAACGTTTTGGTAACCAGCGCGACAGTGCATTTTTTAGGCTAAGATTTGGCTGTGCCTGCCGCAACTGTTCTAGCTCTGCCAGCAAATCAAGATCAGGCAGCAGATTCACACTGACCGTTTCCCCGGCTTTCCAGTAACTGGAGATCTGCAAAATCGCCGGACCCGATAACCCGCGGTGAGTAAATAGCAGGTTTTCACGGAACACCACCCCCTGCTGTGACTCTACGCTGACCGGAATAGCAATCCCCGCCAGTGATTGCTGAGCATCTAGCTCGGCTTTGTGCAGCGTAAACGGCACTAATCCGGCACGGGTGGGGATCACCGGCAGCGCGAACTGCTCGGCAATCCGGTAACCGAGCGGGGTTGCACCCAGCCCCGGCATCGATAACCCGCCACAGGCCACCACCACCGACTGGCAACAAATTGCCCCGCTGCTGGTCTGCACCAGATACGGTGCATCGGCGCTGTCAGCAACCCGCTCAACCGCACTGACATCACACCGCAGGCGAATTTGTGCGCCGTGCTCGGCACATTCGGCTAACAACATAGCCACGATCTGCTCGGCAGAATCATCGCAAAACAGCTGACCGAGGGTTTTCTCGTGATAGGCAATATTGTGTTTAGCCACCAGCGCAATGAAATCCCACTGGGTATAGCGTGAGAGTGCTGACTTACAAAAATGCGGATTTTCAGACAGATAGGCAGCCGGTTCAATATACAAATTGGTGAAATTACAACGGCCACCGCCCGACATCAGAATTTTACGTCCAGCTTTTTTACCGTTATCCACCACCAGCACGCGCCGCCCGCGCTCGGCAGCCATCGCCGCACACAGTAACCCTGCCGCCCCTGCACCGATAATCACTACATCAAATTCAGTCTTCACACTCGCCTCTAGTTCACCTTGTTGTCGCAGCCCTACGTTCACCGGCTGCCACCAAATCATCGGCGGATTGTAATGGGCTTTCCGGCTAACCACCAGATATCGTCAGCGCCTTAAGAACAATAAAGAAGCAATAGCTCGGGGAAACAGAATAAAAAGAGGGTCTTAAATCTATTCTAAACAGAAAAGATAAAATAAAGCGAAAAACACGACATAACGTAAAACAGGATAAGAGAAAATAAAAAATCATGAAGGACAAATATCAACATAACAGCGAAAGGCCGCATTGAAATAATCTTCAAGATATGAATTAGGTAGGAGAAAGCATAAAAACGCTAAATTGTGTCATAAAGCGGCACAATCATCGCAAAATGCAATCTTAACCACGGATTTATATGCAGGGTTCATTGAAAAAGCAGATATAAATGTAATTAAGTATTAATTTACTTATAAATCAATTTGTTAATTACAACAATCACTTAAGGTTACGCGTAACAGCGTGCAATTATTTCTGCCTTTTTTGCGGCGCTTTTAAAAATAACTCGAATTTTCGCTTTGTAGCGACGCTATTTATATTGATAATGCGCCAGTCTGATGACGGTTTTATGGCTTATTTTATGTTTGATATATTTACCGGTCTTGATACTCATATCGCCATTCTTCTTGGGCTGGCGCTGTTATTTGTTTTGGCTTACGAGTTTATTAACGGATTTCACGACACTGCCAATGCGGTAGCAACGGTTATCTACACCAAAGCAATGCCGGCACAACTTGCAGTTGTACTGTCGGGATTTTTTAATTTCTTCGGGGTGTTGTTAGGAGGACTGAGTGTCGCCTATGCCATTGTGCACCTGCTGCCGATTGATCTGTTGGTCAATATCAGCTCGACACATGGCTTGATCATGGTCTTCTCAATGCTATTGACCGCCATTGTGTGGAATTTTGGCACATGGTATCTGGGGCTACCGGCCTCAAGTTCGCACACCTTAATCGGTTCGATTTTGGGTGTCGGCGTGGCCAATGCATTGATGACACACACCTCGATCAGTGATGGAGTGAACCTCAAAAAAGCGCTGGATGTGATGCTTTCGCTGATCGTCTCGCCACTGGTTGGCCTTGCGGTTGCCGGTGTGGTGCTGCTAACGCTAAAACGGCTCTACCCAACATCGCACATGCATCTTAATCCAGAAGAGCGTCAACTGCTTGATGGAAAGAAGCATCCGCCATTTTGGCCGCGTACTATGCTGATCCTCTCCTCATTTGGTGTCAGCTTTGCACACGGTTCGAATGATGGCCAGAAAGGGATTGGTTTGCTGATGCTGGTTTTGATCGGTATCGCACCGTCGCAGTTCGTGGTCAACATGGATGCCAGCAAGTACGAAATCGCCAAAACTGCCGATGCGGCAGAACACATTGCCAGCATTTATGCCAGCAACACGGGGGTATTAGACGCCTTTATTGCCAGCCATCCGGTTAGCACTGAAGATAATGCCATTCCACAGGGCAAATTCCACTGCAATCCAGCGCAGACGCGTGAGTCTTTGGATAAGCTAGGGGATCTGCTGCAGGGCGTAAACAGTTACAGCGATCTGGATACCGAGCAACGCCGGATGACGCGCCGTTTGATCCTGTGTATTGATGATACCGCGAAGAAAGTGGCATCACAGCCGGGGTTATCGAAGTCTGACTCCAGCAACCTCAATACCTTACGTGGCGATCTGAATCAGACCACCGAATATGCACCAACGTGGGTGATTGTAGCTGTCGCACTGGCACTGGGTCTGGGTACACTGGTCGGCTGGCGTCGTATTGTGGTCACTGTGGGTGAAAAAATTGGCGAGCGCGGAATGGGCTATTCTCAGGGCATGGCAGCGCAGATCACTGCGGCCTCTGCTATCGGGATCGCCAGTATTACCGGCATGCCGGTATCGACTACGCACGTACTCTCTTCCGCTGTTGCGGGATCGATGTTAGCCAACAAAAACCGCCTGCAATCAGGCACAGTGAAAAGCATTCTCATGGCGTGGGTTTTCACCTTACCGGCCACGATGCTGCTCTCTTGTGCACTCTTTTGGATCGCAAGCTACATTATCCTCTGACCGTACACTTTTTCCGTCATCAGATAATCAGAACGATTACAACATCGGCAGCCCTCGGGTTGCCGATGTTGTTTTAGCACTACTCAGCCAATACCGCCGCTTCCGGCAAGAAAATACTCAGCAATAGTGTGGCCAGCATCAGCAACAATAAGCTGCTGGTAAAGACAAACAACTGCCTGACTTTGGCGCATTTTTCGATAAATAGCGGATCATGGTGGGATACATAACGCTGTTCACGCAGATAGTGAAACAACCGGATCTGCTTTGACAGCACCCCTGTTGCACGAAAAAAACCTCGCCCATCAACCTGTAAATACAGGTATGGGTCACTTTCCCGCATAATAAGCAGCAGCACTTTTAGGCTGGAAATATAGCGCGCAATATTCACGACGCTGATCAGCAGTAAAACCCAAACAATCAGGTGTAAATCCATCTACCTACTCTCTTCCGTATTCCGTTTACGGTGTGCTGTGTTAATTTTGGTGGTGCCATATTCAGTGCAAACACATTTAGTGCAAAATAGATATCGTGCCACGAAATAGATATAGCGCAGTTCAGGTCAGGGATCTATCCTGCACGGCGCTATTTCTTACTTCGGTTTCGCTCAAGCTGTCACGCAGATTATTCCGCGCTGCTGGCTACCGCATTGGCATTACCGGTTTGCGCTAAAGCTTTTAGGTCTTTATCGATAAAGAACAATGCTTTGCCATCTTCACCCACCAGCTCAATCTTATCCAGAATGCTTTTAAACAGCTTCTCTTCTTCGTGCTGCTCGGCCACATACCATTGTAGGAAGCTGAACGTAGAGTAATCTTGTGTACTGAACGCTACATGCACCAGCTCATTGATTTGGCGGGTGATCAGCTGCTCATGCTCATAGGTTTTATCAAACACGTCAGACAGCGAGCGGTACTCGGTATCTGGCGCTGCAATAGCACCAATCAGCGGCAATGCGCCGGTTTCGCTGACATAGTTGAACAAACGCTGCATATGCTGCATCTCTTCCGTTGCGTGCTGACGTAAAAACAGCGCCGCACCGTCAAACCCGTGGTGATCACACCATGCGCTCATTTGCAGATACAAGTTGGATGAGAAGAATTCCAGATTCAACTGCTCATTTAATTTATCAATCATGGCTTGTGCCAGCATAAAAACTCCTTGATATTGAGAATAGAAATTCTGCTTACGCTGACATTGTCATCGTCAGCGCTAAAATACAGCAACCCAAACAGGTTACTGCTGAACATATCCGCTTATTTCCCCGAGCGTAACTGATTCCAGTAGGTTTCGTACAGTGTAATGGCATCCCCCACATCACGCTGAAACTGGCCTTTTTGCATCGCCGCTGCTGGCGGGAACAAGGTCGTATTCTCGGCCATCGCTTTATCTAGTAACGGAATAGCCGCACGGTTTGGCACTGAATAACCTAACTCTTTTATAATCGCCACCGCACTCTCTGGGCGCAACAAAAAATCGATAAACTGGTAAGCGGCCTGCGGATTTTTAGCTTGTGCAGGAATCGCCATGCTGTCCATCCAGAAAATCGCCCCCTCTTTGGGGTAGATAAACTGAATATCGTGGTTCTCTTGCGCAGCACGCCATGCTGGGCCATTCCAGATCATTCCGACCGACACCTCATCTTGCAGATAGGGTACATCTGGCGCATCAGAGTTAAATACCCGAACATTTGGCATCAGCTGGCGCAAAAATTCATATGCTTGGCGGATCTCATCTGGATTGGTGGTATTGGGGGAAAACCCCTTCACCAGCAGCGCCATGTGGAAAACTTCACGTGAATCATTCGTCAGCAGCAGATGATCTTTAAATGCCGGCTTCCACAAATCCTGCCAACTGTTCACTGTAGTCGGGTCAATTTCCGCGCGATTAACCGCAATGCCGGTCGCACCCCAGACATAGGGTACTGAAAACTGATTTTTAGGATCGAACTCTTGGGATAATAAACTCGGGTCGAGGTTAGCAAAATTTTTCAGCTGGCGGTGATCCAGCGTTTGCAGCATACCCTCGCGGGCCATTTTGCTGATGTAGTACGTTGAGGGAACAACCAAATCATACCCGGCCCCTTGCGTTAGTTTCAGTTTCGAGTACATCTCTTCGTTACTCTCAAAGGTTGAGTAAATAACATCGATACCCGTCTCTTTAGTGAACTGCTCTAACAGCGCGGCTGGAATATAATCTGTCCAGTTATAGACGTACAATTTCTCTTTCGCAACAGCCTGTGTGCTGAAGCCAACTGATGCGCCGATAATCAGGCCGAAAACCCACCCTTTGTTTATCATTATGGTTCAATCCTCCAAGGATACCCTCTGGGTATCAATTTCCATTCACAAATTCACACGCATGCACGGGCAAAAAAAAGCCCCGCAATGCGGGGCAATCATACACGGATTGTTATTATTATGTTTACTCAAGCCACTGCATTGTGGTCTGGCCCTGATATTGGGGCAGGGTCTTCGTACCCAATATCGGGTTAAATTCCCGTTAAACCAACGGTTAAACCGTCAGCCCGCCGTCAACGCGCAATACCTGTCCGGTGATAAAGGCCGACTGATCGCTAACTAGAAACAGCACCGCCTGCGCAATATCATCCGCTTCACCCATTCGCCCGAGCGGCGTTTTACTGACCATATAATCAATCACCTTATCTGGCACAACCGCCGTCATTGGCGTGCGGATAAAGCCCGGTGCGACTGCATTGACCCTGATCTTCGCCCCCTTGCGGGTAAACTCTTTAGCCCAGGTTTTAGTCATCGCAATCACCCCACCTTTACTGGCCGCATAGTTACTCTGACCAATATTACCGTCGATTCCTACCACCGAAGAGAGGCTGACCACCGCACCACTGCCCTGCTCCATCATCACCGGAGCAACCGCTTGTGTCAGGTTAAAGACCCCTTTGAGGTTGATATCCAGCACCAGATCCCACTCTTGCTCGGTCATCTTCTGGATCAGGTTATCACGCGTGACACCAGCATTATTGACCAGCACATCAATCTGGCCGAACTCTTTGACCACCGATTCAATAAATGCCGGAATCGCACTGCGGTCGGTCACATTTAGCACATAACCGCGCACATTGGCCCGCCCGCTGGCAGTCTCTTCCAATGCTGCCGGATCAAGGTCGCAGGCAATTACCATTGCTGCACCTGCATCGGCCAAGGTATTCACAATTTGCCGGCCAATGCCACGACCACCACCGGTTACTACACAGATTTTATTTTTCATTGCATCACTCCTGCACCTGTTCTGCGTTGATCGTAATAAATAAGTTTGTAAGCCTGATCACGTTCTGTCGTGTATCACTTGATACCGTTATCAATGACACCGGAAATCCATCGCGGCAAATTTCACCCAAATTAGAAAAACAAAAGATCTGTTTATTTCTGGGATAGAAACCAGACCGACAGGCTACACTTTAACCAATATGCCGATTAAATAACCACATAACAAGATAAAACATAGTGTTTAATTTTTTTTATTTATCGTGTTTTCAGCGTTTCATTCGGTAAAAGAGTCTGTCACAAGGGTTATAACGCGCCGCACTTAATCACACCATTCACTGCCAGAATGGTTATACCCTCCAAGCAGCAAACCGGTTTTGTTAGCGAACTCGGTACCGAACTCGATAGCAGCCTGTGATCGGTAAGGCATTTTGCACCGCAAGCCGGTGCTACCATCAGAGTCATCAAATACATGAATGAAAAAGGAGCATCATCATGGCCTATCAACACATTTTAGTGGCCGTTGACCTGTCACCGGAAAGCCACTACTTGGTGAAAAAAGCGATCGGTATTGCCAAACGTAACGCAGCCAAAGTTTCGTTGATCCATGTCGATGTCAACTATTCGGATCTGTATACCGGGCTGATTGATGTCAACTTGGGGGATATGAAGCAGAAGATCACGGAAGAGACACATGCGGCACTGCGTGAACTGGCACTGAGCGGCGGTTATCCTATCCGCGAAACCCTGAGCGGCACCGGTGATTTAGGGCAGGTACTGATTGATGCTATCAAGCAGTATGATGTGGATCTGCTGGTCTGCGGCCATCATCAGGATTTCTGGAGTAAGCTGATGTCATCGGCACGCCAGCTGATGAACAATATCCCGATTGATATGCTGATTGTCCCGCTGCGCGATGATGAGTAACTATACACTCGGATTCGACGATCGGCGGTGATTCGATAATCATGCGTTTACATATTGCGCCGCGCAATGACGGCGCAATATTGGGTTTGATTTAGTTAATCTGTATTCAGTTAAATTGAGTTAAACCACCTCAACAACAGATTACTCACGCTTTTGTGGCTTACATAAATAACGTTTTTTACGCGCACTACGCCCGCAGCGAATACAGCTAAATTTTGGTTTACGGGTAATTTCACACAGCAAACTAAAATGCTCACTGTACTCATCTCTTCCCCACTTACAGAGCCGACGAATCTCCATAACACCCTCTGATTTCATTATTATTTATCGTGCAAACGGGTTGCTTCTTGTACGAGTAATACCCGTAATTGAGAAAATCAGCAAGTGCTTATCGGGTGTGTGGGCAGATTGACTGCTGTGGTACAGGTGCGATCACGACAAACAGTATGCACAAGCTACAAACATCAGAATCTATTATAAAATAATTTCATACATTTTTAGCTTAGAGACAAATCTTGGTAATTTTTGCTTTTGCAAACAGGCTAAAAATTCATTCACTGCCATAGGCGGCTTTTTTAAACTATTACGCTGCTGTTGTGCTGCTTTAACACAGGCACTAGCATTTAACTCAAACATGTCACATAGAAACTCATCAGGGTGTATTGCTGATAGACCTAAAGCCTCTAATCTATCGGCAGGGAAATCCTTCATATTAAACGTAATAATAGACTCCGCTTGCCCTTTGATTGCAGCAGCAACAACATGTCGGTCATCATCATCAGGCAACAATATGCCAGGAATCAGTGGTTCATACCCTTCAACTAAACAATCTGGCACATGGCTATTCATGAGTGCTTTGGTACGTTCTATTTTTTCGATATCAAGATTAGGATTGTTTTTTAACAGGTTACGTATCCACTCTTCATGGATTTGTTCGGTCCATCTGGCCCTAAATAACCCGGTATTTGCCAGATACATTAAATAACTACGAAGCGGTGCGGGATACATAACACATGCATCAAGAATTACCGTATATGTTGCCATTAATACCCCATACCCATTTCTTGATCCAATTCAGACAGGGTAGAAAGCGCTTCTAGTCTCTGGCTTTCAAGTTTATTTTTGTACTCAATAACAGCAGAAAACGGAACTTTACGGCGATTTCCTGTTCTGCTAAATGATATTTCCCCAGCATCGAGTAACTTAATAAATGTTGGACGTGACATATTTAACATATCAGCCCCCTCTTGAGTTGTTAACTCTGCATGAATGGGCGTAATACTCACTGAGTTACCTTCACCTAACTGAGTCAGCACTTCTATCATCAATTTAAGTGCACTAGCTGGTACAGTCACCGCATGAAATTTACCTAATTTATCAACAATATTGATTAATTGGGCTTCTCCGTTAGTTTCGATAACAGCAGATAGCTCTTGGCTACCTAATTTTGCTAATGCAATCTCTTCTGCACTTGGTAACACCGTAGTGATATTCATCTCATTCCCTCTTTAAATCCTCAGTATATCGGCTAAATTATACGAAATATTCGAAATTTAGTCAACTTTCGAAATATTCGAAAAGATGAGAGGTGAAGGCCTAATACCCACGGCTACATCGCACTTTTTACATACAGATCAAAACGGTGGCTTTTGGTCGGCACGGCGGCACTGGCTTTTTGCCCAGCGAGCGGTGGGGCGTAATCAGGGCGTTTTACCACCACTCGGCGGGTGGCCAGTTGCAATGCCGGTGCTAGCAGGGAGTCGGCATCCAAATCAGCCCCCACTAATGACTGAAACACCCGCATCTCTTTTTTCACTAGCGCCGATTTGGTTTTGTGCGGATACATAGGGTCGAGATATACCACATCGGGCGGTGGCGTGAGGTTATGCAGCGCATCAATGCTTGAGGCGTGCAGCAGTGTCATCCGCTGCTGCATCCAGCCACCGATCTCCGAATCGGCATATGCGCGCTGCAGGCCATCATCGAGCAAGGCGGCCACCACCGGATGGCGCTCAAGCAGCCGGACTTTGCAGCCAAGGCTGGCGAGCACAAAACCATCGCGCCCCAAGCCTGCGGTGGCATCGACCACGTCGGGCAGGTAGCCTTTTTTGATGCCGATAGCTTTAGCCACCGCCTCACCGCGCCCGCCGCCAAACTTGCGCCGGTGTGCCTGAGTACCGGCCACAAAATCGACGTAAATTGCGCCAAGTTTGGGTTCGTCACACTTTTGTAGCTCAAGGCGGTTTTCCGTTAGCACCAGAGCGAACGGGGCATCCGGGGTGTTGACGAGCTGCCAGCGGGCAGCGAGTTCGGCCAGCCGCGCGGTATCAGTGGGGGATTGGCAAATAAGCTGGATTGGGTACAAAGCAGACTCCTGAACATCGGCGCGGCGCGCCTGCGGGAGGCTGCATCAGCGATAAATAGGCGGGCAGAGCATCACCGAATTCGGCAGCCACTGACAACGCCACAACAAAACCAAAAGACCAAAAACTAAAAGGCCAAAAAAAAGCACGCTATTATAGCGTGCCTGTGATCAAAACCTAGTCTGTGGCGGTATACGGTATCGGCTTATATCCCGCCAAAACGTGTTGTTGCTTTAGATTTAACCTGCGGTTATTGAGCCAAGCAACATTTAACCGGCAATACCTTTGTGGCGTAGCAGGGCATCAAGCTGTGGTTCACGACCACGAAAACGCTTAAACAGTGCCATTGGCGCTTCCGAGCCGCCACGCTCAAGAATGCTGTGCAAGAAATCTTGCCCGATTTGTGGGTTAAAAATGCCCTCTTCCTCAAAACGAGCAAAAGCATCAGCCGACAGCACTTCGGCCCACAGGTAGCTGTAGTAACCGGCTGCATAGCCACCGGCAAAGATATGGCTAAAGCTGTGCGGGAAACGCTGCCAGCGCGGGGCTTCAATAACTGCAACTTTATCTTTCACATCAAACAGCATCTCGAGTACGCGTGCGCCCTGTTCGGGCTGGTATTCGTGGTGCAGGCGGAAATCAAACAGAGCAAATTCAAGCTGACGCAGCACAAACATAGCAGCCTGATAGTTTTTTGCATCGAGCAGTTTTTGCAGTTTATCGGCCGGTAACGGTTCACCGCTCTCGTAATGGCCCGAGATAAAGGCCAGTGCTTCGGCTTCCCAACACCAGTTTTCCATAAACTGGCTCGGCAACTCAACGGCATCCCACGGTACACCGTTAATGCCGGAGACTGCGCCGGTATCCACTTCGGTCAGCATATGGTGAATGCCGTGGCCAAATTCGTGGAACAGGGTGGTCACTTCATCATGGGTAAACAGTGCCGGTTTGCCGCCGACCGGTTTGTTGAAGTTACAGGTGAGATAGGCGACCGGTTTTTGCAGTGTGCCATCTAAACGGCGGTTGCGGCCGATACAGTCATCCATCCATGCGCCGCCACGTTTATGCTCGCGGGCATACAGGTCAAGGTAGAAGCTGCCGCGCAACTGGCCTTGTGCATCAACCAGTTCAAAGAAGCGGACGCTGTTATCCCACACATCAATGCTGTTTTCTGCAGCGTTAGCGGCGGTATCGCGGGTGTGTGTGGCACGTTCACGGGCCTGAATACCGAACACGCGCTGCAAGACTTCAAACAGCCCGCTGATCACGCGGTTTTCTGGAAAATAGGGGCGCAGCTCTTCATCACTGATCGAGAACAGGTGCTGTTTTTGTTTTTCGCTGTAATAGGCCACATCCCACACATCAAGCTGTTCGGCCTGACAGTGCTGGCGGGCAAAATCTTGCAACTCGGCTAGCTCTTTTTGCCCCTGTGTGCGGGCGCGGGTGGCCAGATTATTTAAAAAGTCGAGCACCTGCTGCGGGTTTTCGGCCATTTTGGTGGCCAGTGATTTATCGGCATAGGTCGGGAAGCCAAGCAGTTGTGCCAGCTCGTGGCGCAGGGCGAGGATCTCTTCAATCAGCGGCGTGTTATCCCACTGACCGGCATGCGGGCCCTGATCTGAGGCGCGGGTATTGAAAGCCTGATACAGCTCTTGGCGCAGGGCACGATTGTCGCAATAGGTCATCACCGGCAGGTAGCTTGGAATATCGAGCGTGAGCAGATAGCCCTGCTGCTGTTTGGCCTCGGCTGCAGCCTGTGCCGCCAGCAGAGCACTTTCTGGCATGCCGCTGAGATCAGCAACATCAGTGACTAGCTTGCTCCAGCCCATGGTGGCATCGAGCACATGGTTGCTAAACTGATTCGACAGCGCGGATAATCGCGCCATAATTTCCCCGTAACGCTGTTGCTGTTCAGGGTTTAAGGCGATACCCGAGAGCTCAAAATCACGCAGGCTATTTTCCACCGCTTTGCGCTGCGCGCCGGTCAGCTGGCTGAACGCTGCGCTATCGTGTAGGTTTTTATAAGCTTGGTATAAGCCGGCATGTTGCCCCATCCACGTGCCATATTCTGACAGTAACGGCAGGCACTGCTGGTAGGCATCGCGCAGTTCGGGGCTGTTTTTAACCGAGTTCAAATGGCCGACCGGTGACCACAAGCGGCTGAGACGATCATTGACCTCGGCGAGCGGCTCGCACAAGTTTTCCCACGTAAAAGGCGCGCCGTGCGCCAGTACGCGGTCAACTTCAGCGCGGCATTCGGTAATGGCCTGCTCGACCGCCGGAACAACCTGCTCCGGTTTGATCTGGGAAAACGGCGGTAATCCGTTGAAGCTCAGCAGCGGGTTGCTCATGGTCAGTTATCCTTAAAATAAATTATCTCTCTATAAGATGGCGACACAACAGGCGAAATTCAATGGTGACTCAGGCATAATGTGCGATCAAAGAGAGAGGTTATCATGCTCAGCTATCGACACAGTTTTCACGCCGGCAATTATGCCGATGTTCTCAAGCACAGCGTTCAATCGCTGATTATTGAAGCGCTCAAGCAGAAAGATAAGCCATTTTTGTATCTTGATACCCACTCGGGTGCGGGCCGTTACTACCTGAAAAGTGACCATGCCACCAAAACCGGTGAGTACCTTGAGGGCATTGCGCGTATCTGGCAGCGTGATGATATTCCTGAGCTGCTGGCCCCGTATATTTCGGCGGTAAAAGCGGTCAACCGCGGCCCGCAACTGTTCCACTACCCGGGTTCGCCGCTGATTGCCCAGCACTTGCTGCGGGCGCAAGATCGTATGCTGCTGACCGAGCTACACCCGAGCGATTTTCCGCTGCTGCGCAATGAGTTTTCGCGTGATGAGCGTGCTACTACCAAACGCACCGACGGTTATCCACAGCTAAAATCACAACTGCCGCCGAAAGAGCGCCGCGCACTGGTGCTGATTGACCCACCTTACGAGCTGAAAGAGGATTATCAGCGCGTAGTTGAGGCAATTGTTGAAGGGCATAAGCGTTTTGCCACCGGTGTGTATGCCATCTGGTATCCGGTGGTGTTGCGCCAGAGCATCAAGCGTATGCTGCGCCAGCTAGAAGAGACCGGTATCCGCCGAATTATGCAAATTGAGTTAGGCATCAAGCCCGATTCCGATCATCGCGGCATGACAGCTTCCGGCATGATAGTGATCAACCCGCCGTGGCAGCTCGAAAGCCAGATGCAAACCCTGCTGCCGTGGATAACCGAAGCCATGACACCAGAAGGCACCGGCCATTTCAGCGTAAACTGGGTTGTCCCTGAGTAAGAAGACCGAATAACGAACCGGAATCATTACGCTGAAAACGGCAAACGGCTGGTGTGTATCCCCCATCAGCCGTTGATCTTTATCTTGTACAACAATATTATCTTGTTCAACAATACTGTACCGCTCACCACTTCGCACAATCTCACTACCCGCTTCCGGTAAAAAAACACTACTCTGTTTCAGCTCACCTTGATGCATATCAACCGCTATTGGCTTGCAACCGTTGCATACTCGGTACTGCTGCGGGTATCTATTGCGGCAAAACCGGCGCTGCCTCGACAGAATATAACCTGCGGTTCAGGTTATCGGGCCGATTTGTTAGACTCATAAACAGCCGTTTACCGGCAAGCTGCACAGCAAAAGCAGTTAATTATTAAGGATACTGACTCAGTTTCATGGCTTATTACTCAGCACTGCATAAACGCTATACCCTGCGCCGCCTGAGCATTGCACTGTTGGCCGGTTTGCTGTGCGTGCTGTTATCCCTACTGAGTAGTTTTTTGCAATTGCAGGAACAAGCCCGTCAGCAGCAGCAACTGACCTTAAGCCAAATCAGTGATGATATTCTCAGCCAGCGGCTGTTTAACAAACGCTGGCATCAATCTTTGCGTGCGCAGATTGGCCAGCCGTGTGACAACATTCGCACTGATTTACAGCAAGCCGCCACGCGCGATCGCGAGGTGCGCAGTTATCTGCTGATCCGCGCGGGGAAAATCTACTGCGCCTCTGCCAGCCTTGAGGATGAGAGTCAGGTGGTTGCCCCTATCTTGCCCCAGTTACTGCAACACTCACACGGCCTGATGTTCAGCTATGATCTGCTGGGGGGCTACCCGCTGATTGTGCACTGGCAACTTTCGCCCGGCAAAACCGATCAGGGCGTGCTCTCTATCCACGATATTTATGCGCTGACCCATCAGCTGCTGCAACCGCGCCCGCCGTTTGTTGATTACCTTTCACTGCAGATTGGCTCTATGGCTGCCGTAGGTGAGAGCGGCCGGTTAATGGAGATAGGCAAGCTACCGCCGCCACGTTTTAGCTGGCAGGATCAGAACCATGAGTTTCGCCTGCACCTGTATGGCCCAAGCGGTATACAACTGCTGCCGTTACTGCTTGGTATACCGCTACAGATAGCCCTGCTGCTTGGCCTGTGCGGTGCGATGCTGGCGTTCCGGCTCTACAGCCTACGCCAGCATGTTAGCTTTGATCTCAGTGCGGCAATTCGCCAGCAACGGCTACAGATGTACTATCAACCGCTGATCGATAGCCACACTGGCGGTTGTGTCGGGGTGGAAGCGCTGCTGCGCTGGCACTACAGCGCCACAGAACTGCTTTCGCCTGAGATTTTTATTCCGCTGATAGAGCAGCACCGGCTGATGCCGCGCCTAACTCATCATCTGATGAAACTTATCGCAGAAGATGCCCAGCAACTGCCGATTGAGCGGTTAGCAGACAGCTTTCGGATGTCGGTCAATATCTCGGCTGATCACTTTAATAACCGAGCCCTGCTGGCGCATACCCGTAAACTGCGCAAGCATTTACCGGAAAGAATACAGCTGGTGCTTGAGATCACTGAAAGCTCACCGCTTTCCTTCGGCCAGCCACAACAAAAGCTGTTCAGTGCACTGCTCGATATTGGTGGCGTTACGCTGGCGCTGGATGATTTTGGTACTGGCCACTGCTCTTTGAGCTACCTGCACCGCCTCAAACCGCAATATCTGAAAATCGACAAGCGCTTTACCCGCAGCATTGATGACCCTGACATTGAGACCGCGGTACTCGACAGCATTATCAGCCTGGCGCACCGCCTGCAAATCTCTATTGTTGCCGAAGGGGTTGAAAGCGAGCACCAAGCCGCTTATCTGCAAGCGAAAGGTGTACAGACTCTGCAAGGTTTTCTGTTTGCTAAACCGATGCAGATTGAGGAGTTGGGGGAGTGGTTGGAAAGCACGCCTTCCCTCTAAAATGAGAGCAGATCAACGCTGTATTTTAGGTGCTTAACATTTTAGGTGCTTAACGATCAGCTAGCCGCTAACACGGGTTTATCTTTTGTTGTTTTACTCGCGCTTATAATCTAATTGTGCGCTTTTACTGCAGGCTTATACGCAGTTTATCGACCTGAATACGGTTTTCTTTTAAAATTGCCGCCCCATTTTTAATCGGTTATTTACACGTGAAAACACAATTTATGCTCAAAAGCCTCGGCGTACTGTTAATTGCGACTACATTGAGTGGTTGTATGGGGCAGATGGGCGCATCTAAAATGCTGACCCAAGCCAACTTATCCGCCATTGATAACCGCTATGGTCGTGCGGGGTTGTATGTACTGTTAAGCCCGGTGTACGGCATCACCGCTACAGCTGATCTGTTTATTTTCAACAGTATTGAGTTCTGGACGGGTAAAAACCCAATCACCCAACGCGCACCTGCATTGGTTGATGAGAAAATGGGCGCAGTGATCAAGGTTAACCCAAAACTTGACCGTTCACTAACCCGCGCACCTCTGGCCAATAACCAGATTAAGCACGCAAACATTATGCCGGTAGATGACAACACGCTTGATATGCATGTCACCTATACGAATGGCGCACAACATACACTGCGCGGTAAAAAAGTAGACGAAAACGTGGATTTTTATTTAAACGATGAGTTTATTTCTCGCGTTAGCGTGGCAGAGCTGCAGCAGTATCACCAGCAACAGATGCAGAGTTAAGCGCCGCCACCACCTGCGCTAAACGCTGTGGCCACGGTGAGGGAACACCACCATAGCGTTTAATTTTATCGCAATTAAGCACTGAACATGCCGGCCGTGGGGCGATAACGCGATCGGTGTGTTGCTGTAAATTACAAATGCACCACGTTACTCAATGCACCAGACTCTTGTTTTGCCTGCCACACCAAATCACAAATACCATCTGTTGGCTGGAAAGCCGCGGGAGCTTTTAACAGCAATTGCCGAATTCGCTCGTGATCAAAATCATGGCAAGCCTCATCTAATTGCTTAAGCAGTACTGAAAGCTCAGCCCAATTCAGCATAACTTCATTGGCTGTCATGATACGTGGGTGCGTTGTACCCTTTACTGAATCACCAATTAGCAGCTCTTCATACAATTTTTCACCTGGGCGTAAACCCGTCACCTCAATGGCAATATCGCCCTCTGGGTTATTTTCATTACGGACGGTTAAGCCACTTAAACGGATCATCCGTTTTGCCAGATCGTAAATTTTTACCGGATCGCCCATATCCAATACAAAAACATCGCCTCCTTTACCCATTGCCCCAGCTTGGATAACCAGCTGAGAAGCTTCTGGAATCGTCATAAAGTAACGGATAATATCGCGGTGGGTGAGCGTAACTGGCCCACCTTGGCTAATTTGCCGCTCAAACAGAGGTACAACTGAACCTGATGAACCCAGCACATTACCAAAACGTACCATACAAAAGCGGGTTTTAGGCTGCTCAGCAGATAAGGCCTGCAACACTAACTCGGCTAAACGCTTTGTTGTACCCATAGTATTAGTTGGGCGAACTGCTTTATCTGTTGAAATAAGAACAAAGGTTTCTACACCGGAAGCAATGGCTGATTGCGCGCAATATAGTGTACCAAACACATTATTGCGTACACCTTCTACCACATTGTGCTCAACTAATGGCACATGCTTATATGCCGCAGCATGGTAGACTGTTTGCACGCCAAAAGATTTCATTACTGCTTGTAAACGGTTTTGCCGCTGTACAGAGCCTAATAGCGGGGCTATTTTAATATCAAGCCTTTCTTTATTGCATAGTTCTGATAGCTCTTTTTCAATAGCATATAAAGCATATTCAGATAACTCAAATAGTACTAACTTAGCAGGTTTTTGCCGTATAATTTGTCGGCATAGTTCAGAGCCAATTGACCCCCCTGCTCCGGTAACCATAACCGCTTTACCTGCTATATTCTCTGCTAAAAGTTTTGCATTGGGTGCTACAGAGTCTCGACCTAATAAATCATCAATAGATACTTTTTTTAGATTACTGATTTTTGCATGGCCTTCAACTAAATCTACCATTCCCGGAATAGAAAGTACTTCACAAGGGAATGCCTCTAGACTATTAATCACCTCTAAGCGGCGTTGTTTAGAACTACTCGGCATTGCCAATAGAATTTTACTGACACCATGATGATTAATTAATATTGGCAGTTGAGTGCTTGGGAATACTGAACAGTTTTGGATGGTGCAACCTTGCTTAACCGGATCATCATCTACAAACGCAACAGGATAAAAATCACTCCCCTGCAATAACGCAACTTGTAACTGACGACCAGATGACCCTGCACCATAAATAATAACCTGCGCTCGTGCTAGTTTTGTAGTATTCAATAACGCACGGAAAAATAAACGAACACCACCAATAGAAAGTACTAAAAAGGTTAAAAAAATTACGGATACTGTTCGAGGTAAAAAAACATTAAAGTAAAATGCGGTAACAACAAAAAAACTGGTAGAAAGCGAGGCCCCAAGTAAAATAGTCCATAACACGCGAAAGCTTACATAACGCAGCACTGCACGATATAAACCTAAACGAGCAAAAATAGTAATACTAAAAAACACCAATGCAGCTAATAATAACCAGTGGTGCAGGCTATCTATTGGCCACTCATCTTCTAACCGAATCCAATATGCCCCCCAAAAGGTTAATGTAATCAGAATACTATCAGTGCATACAGAGATAAGTCTTTTACTTGTACGAGAAAGGGTACCTAAAAAACCAAGTAAATAATTACCACTCGAGAGACTCATGATCTTTCTCATCATTCAATAGATATTTAGTATAAAAAACACACTTTTAATCACTAGCTATTACCTACCTATACATTAAAGTATCCTTTGCGGTTAAAAAAAGTCAGGGCTTTATCCTGTCACCACTTCCATTTCCCAATACTGTTTTAACAATGTAGCCGATATAGTTTTTTAAACTCATTGTTTTTATCATTTTCTGATCAAACTCAGCTAGTTTTATTGGGGTAGACATATCAATATTATTGATTTGTGCTAAACCCGTGATTCCTGGCAATACACCAAACACACCTCTTGATTGACGTTCAAAAATCAACTCATGCTGATTAAATAAGCATGGGCGAGGGCCAACCAAGCTCATATCACCTTTAATTACATTAATTAACTGGGGCAACTCATCAAGTTTAGTCTTTCGTAAAAACCGACCTAAAGAGGTAATTTCAGCAGCACTGACTAAATGTGTTGCAACCGAAGCGGTATGTACTGGCATAGTACGAAACTTAATTAAGGTAAAGGGGTTTTGTTCACGGCCAACCCGCTGCTGAAAAAAAATAGGTGATCCAGTATCAAAATAACCGATGATATAAATTAAAATCAACAAAGGCCATAAAAAAAACAACCCTAATAAAGAAAAAGTAAAATCGAATACTCTTAGCATAGAATGCATTATCGTTTAGCCTGCTGTAATAAATAGTCATCAACGGTACGTTTAATACCTTGTTCAAACGTAACTGGAGGATGCCAGCCTAATATTTTTTTTGTCTCTGTAATATCTAATACTAAGTTACCACATAAACGCTGGCTAATACCTTTCATACGAACCATAGAAAATAGACCTTGCAACAATGGTTGAGGTATAGGTATTAATCTACTCTTTATCTGCATCTGGACAGCTATCTCTTTAAGCAGCTGTGTTAGCGATACATCATGATCATCTGAAACCAAAAAAACTTTACCCGCCGCATTGGGATGCCGACAACACAAAAGGATCAGATCAACAAGATTATCAACATAAACTAAACTTCTTCGATTATTGATTGCCCCAAAAGGTAAAGGAATGCATTTTTTCATCCATCTCATCATAGACAGAAAGTTTGCCTTAACCCCCTCACCATATACCAATGGAGGGCGAATAATGACAACTTCCAATCCTGTCTGCCTTGATAAAGACAATAATCGTTGTTCTGCTTCAAATTTACTCAACGCATAAGGATCTACAGGCTGTATACAATCATCAAATCGAAAAGGTTCCTGACTTTTAGTTTCTTCGCCGTTAACTTTAATTGAACTTAGAAAAATAAAGCGACTAACTCCGGCGGCTACAGCTTGACGAGCTAAATTAAGTGTTCCCTCTGTATTAACAGCTCTATATTCACTTAATATATCAATACCACTATCCTGCATTTGATGTACTTTAGCAGCACAATGAATCACACAATCAACACCCACTAAAGATTTTCGCCAGTCTGTTTCAGCTGTAATATCAAGCTGCACTTGCTCAAATGCACTGTTTTGTTTACTACGTGATTGCGCAACTAGTAACTCACCTCGCTTATGTGCCAAGACCAGTATCCGGCTACCAAGGAATCCTGATGCTCCGGTGACTAATATTTTTAATACCATCTTGTTTTCTAATTTTATCATATTATATCTTTGGTTGCATATTTAATCCGGAGTATAATCAGATACTCGACTTCTTTTTATCAAAGAGATCATCACGGCTAAGGTTGATGTAAAATGCTCATTTTGCAAGCAAACAGATTCGGTGAAAAAATATGGCTGGGAATCTAATTTTATCACTGTCAGTCATACCACCGAAACCTTCACTTGAGTATTCACTCACTGCCGACTAATAGGGAGTGAGTGAATACTCAAATTTTCAACCTTGCCATGAATAATAACGGGCCAGAAACACCACTCGCATATTGTACATCAGCATTAATACTGTTGGCGTACTCTAAAAAACTCTCACCGAAAAAAGGAATCTCTTTTCCGCTGGATAATCGGTAAATTCAGATCATTTACAAAGTTAATAAAATATGGCCATTTATCAGCAATAGAAAGCAGCAACACTGGCTGTAGTACATATGGGTGGCCTCAAGCGTATTATTGCTGACTCTTTTGGCAACACGCTGCGTAAGTTACTGGGATTATTTTCAGGTTTTAATGTAGCTTTCTGGTGTACGGACAATATCAATGTTTATGGCCTCTTACCGAATGAAAAATACATCACGGGTAACTTTACACACAACGTATTGAACGTGAAAATCTGAACTTTCGCAACAGGCTGAAACGGCCAAACCGTAAGATACTGAGGTACTCAAAATCGACTGGAATACATGACAAGGTCATTAGTACGTTTATCAAATGTGTGCATTACGCCTAATGTTAATCACCATTTTGACATACAACCATAAATCTTAATTTCTTCTCCTACAAGCTATAACCCTAAAACCTGACGATATACTCTCTGAGTTTTCTCAAATACAATTTCTTGTGAAAACTCAGACTCTACTTTATAACGTCCGTTTTCACCAAAACTTACTAGCTTAAGATTATCCTCAAGCAACAATTTTAAATAACCTGCCAATAACTCAGGACTATTTGGTTCTACTAAATAGCCATTATAGCCATGACTGACTATTTCCCGACAACCACTAACATTAGTAGCAACAATAGCCCTCTGACATGCCGCAGCTTCAATTAAAATTCTTGGCACACCTTCACCATATGTAGTCGGTAAGCAAATAATAGCATTATTATTGATTAAATTTGGCATATCTATAACGCTACCAAGCCAATTAATATCACCATTTCTATCCCAATCCTCGATTTGGCTAAATGGTATAGCATTAGAAACATCATTATCAATGATACCAGCAACATTAAGCTTGAAATTATAGCCTTGCTTCTGCAAAATTCTTTTTGCTTCAATTAAACATGCAAGCCCCTTGTCCTCTAACAAGCGTGCGGCAAACAGGACACTATCAGTAGCTAATAAGGTAGTAGGCTTGAAACGATTTAAATCTATTCCAGCCCCTTTAATTAAAGTTCCATTATCATTTTTTATTACGCCTAATCTTTTAAACAAAGCAAAATCGTCACCATTCTCAAAAATAAAATGAGTTCTAGAATTAGATATTAATTTATAACATGTAGAAATAATGTGTTTTATACAGGCGAATTTATACGTTGACGAACTAAAAACAGCCCCAAGACCTGTAATTCCAAAAACAATCGGCTTATTAATAAGCACCAAATTTAAAAGGCCCGCATAGATATTTGGCTTAATTGTAACGCTATGAATTAAATCTGGATTAATTTTCTTTATAAGTCGATATAAATGAGCAATGCTTGTGAATTCTCTAAAAGGATTGACGCTCTTACGTTTAATTATAAAATCATGACAATAGTAACCACGCGACAACAAATGATTTTTTATCTTCTCATCTTGAAAACTACTGATAACATGGATTGAATATCCCGATGACTTAAAGTAGTCCGCCCTCTCTATCCAATGTAACTTGAAATACCAATCAACATTAATAACAAAAGCAATTTTTTTATTTAAACTTTCCATTTTTCCCAATCACCCCGTGGAATACACCTTTGACAATATATTTAAACTGCTCAAACCTCGGAGGCAAAAATGATGAAAATATAACAGCCTGAATTGAAGACTTCAATAAAGTATGACGCTTCCAACAAGATGGGATATAGCTACGTTTAAGTAAAGTATAAAAATTTCGATAGAAATAATAATGTCGGATAGGAGAGTGAGTTGTTAGGTTTCTGCCAAAAAGGTGTAAAGAGTCATCACCGATTTTATGATGCATTATTGCATCAAACGTAACAACACAAGATAAACCTAAATCTAATGCCCGATAACCCCACTCTATATCAACACAATCGATAAAAAGTTCATCTTCCATAAAACCAACTAATTCTAACGATTTTTTGGAAAACAAACAGCCTGAAGCAATAAGAAAATCACACTGAGTGAAATTAATCCCAAGAGATTTTAGCTTAGACGGGGTTATTTTACGTAATTTATCAGTACTAGTGTCAATATATGTACATTCCTTTCCATTACATTTATCAATATGTAATGGCCCAACTGCAGCTATATTAATGCCTGACTCTTCAGCTAATTTACGCATCATGAGCATTTTTTCGATCATGCTTGATTCTGGCATGCTATCCTGATCAAAGAATATAAAATCAGTATAACCGTTATTTATGGCTTTAAGTAGACCTATATTTTGAGCCTTTGCAATGCCGAAATTATCATCAAGCTCGATTAATTCACACGCCTTATTTATATATGGTAGAATACTGATTTCCGATCCATTATCTATAATGAATACTCTCCCAACTTGATCACGGATTAAATCAATTAACTGAGTCAACCCATCTATCTCTGGGTTAAATGTCACAATAATTGCTGCCAAATTTCGATACATATTTTTTGCTGCCAAATAGAGTTTACTAGCTACTCATGAAGTTTATAATTTGAAGATAAGCTCAGCTTTACTGTACAAATAAAACCTAATAATATAGCAAGCCATAAAGTTGAAATTCTAACTATAATTGCAATCATTGTAGCTACAGCCACAGGAGTACCAAATTGGTTCAAAAGTAAAATCATAACCCCTTCTGTAGCACCTACACCACCCGGAATAAAAGACACAGCACCAGACAGCATAGCTACAGGATAAATTGAGTATAAATTAGACACTTCAATATCCAAGTGAAACAACCAGCAAGTATACACAAAAACTAAAGATACCATGCTCCAAGCCATCAGAGCCAAAACAAATACTACAACTCCTCGCTTGTAACTTAAGTTATTTCTAACACTATTAATTGCGAGATAAAATAACAGCATCACCCTTAGTGTTTTTTTTAATTTAAACCGAAACATCAATTTGCACAGAGCTTTAATTACATTTTTATTTAAGACAAAAAAAATCACAACACTAATCATTAAAATAACCAATGCGGCCACGAACTCTAAGCCATCAATATTTGCGAACATAATTGTCGATAAAATAAGAACTGCAACAAGATCAAAAAGCCTTTCAATGATAAAGCATGAAACGACAACATAAGACGGAACCCCGATCGCATTATAATGGATTACTCTAGATAACTCGCCAACCTTTCCTGGCGTGGCAGAATAAGCAAAACCTGAAATGTAAAACAACAATCCAGAGAATAAGCTCTGCTTTACCTGATGGTGACGCATCAATATAATCCATCGAGCATA
This sequence comes from Plesiomonas sp. ISS29, assembly GCF_056522795.1. Taxonomy (NCBI): domain Bacteria; kingdom Pseudomonadati; phylum Pseudomonadota; class Gammaproteobacteria; order Enterobacterales; family Enterobacteriaceae; genus Plesiomonas; species Plesiomonas sp. ISS29. The sequence continues at coordinate 683,604 of NZ_JAWRZQ010000001.1, read as the reverse complement.
CCTAAGTAAGAGGCTTAAAGAGAAAATAAATATAATTGTAATTATATTTTCTAACGATAGATGACCTAACATATCAAGAGCCAAACTATCATCGAGCTTGAATGCTGTAAAAACGTAAACCGATGTCAATAACAAAAAAAACAACATTGCTGTTCGACTACGGATTCGCGCATTGAACATATTACTCCCTAAATGAAAAATACTTATGACCAGCAAAGCTCGTAAACACAGGAAATACAACGCCAACAAAATGAGACATTTCATCAACGTAATTACTCACACCTATAGCTGGAAGAACATAGTACGCTAATACGAGCGTAATTGACCAAGTCTGAAATATTGCAAAGCCATTAACAATGACGAAGTAAAACGCTGATTTTAGTGTAGAATGAGTACTCTTTTTAAAAACAAATAATTTAGCTAATATAAAAGCAGTACACATACCAAACAGATAGGCAACAATAATAGCACTAGAAAAAGTCATCACCTGGTTTAAAATGATGCAGCTGCCAAAATTGACAGCTGCCGCCACACCACCAGTACATAAAAACATCAAAAACTGGCGAGAAATCATTTAATTTTTATCCACCTTATTCGCAATCTCTTTACCAAAACGAATACCTTCAGAAACCCCACGATCTTCTGGATAGTAATATGATGTATCCGCGACATAAAGCCCGTCGATAGGTAAATCAACTGGCGGTAGAGTGTCTAGAAAACCCGGCTCGCAGATCGGCTGTGCATATCTGTATCTGCTCACATGAATATCTATAAAATCATTATCGTTCAACTTAGGATTAATCATTTTAAGATATGATTTCACTTTACCAATAAACACATCGTTAGATTCTGCGTATTTTGGATGTTCTTCTGGCATATAGTAAGGAACATATACAATGTTATCTTCCAAAGGGTTCAAGTTGCTATATTCAACAATACCCGGTATATCCATACGTTTATCATTGATATTTAACCAAAAATTTTCTGTTACCGCTTTGCGCAATTTGACAATTAAACAAACAACCGCAATATTCTTTAAGGATTTAAACTTATTTAATTCTACTTGTGGTAAGTCTGGAATGATAGAAGGGATATATGGTGCAGGGATAGTACTTACCACGAAATCATGCTGGTGAATTTCACCATTTACTTTAACACCACAGATTTTGCCACTTTCAATCACTACTTGTTCTGCAGGTGAAGATAACTTAACAATACCGCCTATATCTTCGATTTTGTTCTTCATCGCAATAAGTAAGATCTCTGAACCACCTTCCAGATAACCTAATTTCTCTTCCATCATGCTATAACGGGAATTACCAATTCGCTTAATGCGAGTCCATATCCAAGCCGCAGAAAGATTATTTGCATAATTGTAGAACTTTAGATCAAATAAACTGCGCCACATTACATTATAGGCTTGTTCACCAATCCATTTTTTAATCCAGACAGATGCTTCAACTTTATCTAACTTAGACCAATTAGATCGTTTAGTGGAGAGAAATGCATGAGCCCCATAGCGAAGTTTGGAGATAAAGCTCAACTTAGGAAACTTAAGAAGTGCAATTGGATTTCCCCAAGGAAATAGCTCACCTTGGTAGTAATATCCCATTTTTGTCTTCGTCCACTTTAGCTTACTACTCAGTCCAATTTCTTTGATCATATCAAAATGTGGTTGATCATTAGCACAGATAAAATGGTAGTAACGTTCAATAGATAAACCATCAAAGTCAAAAGAAGCAGTCATGCCACCAACGCGATCATCAGCCTCATAGACAGTAACACTGTGGCCTTTTTTCACTAGTTCGTAGGCTACCGTCAGCCCCATAGGCCCAGCACCTAAAACAGCAATATTTTTTTTCACTTAAAACTCCAACTCGATTTTGCTATATACTGGATCACAGAACGTTTCATGAATCGCATCCTTAAAACAAGTTGCGGTTACATTAAATTCTCCTTCCCAATCTATAACTTCGAATTCGTCAGATGCAACTAAAGCATCAAGCTGATCAGCGGTAAACGGTGGATTACGATCAAAAATCGCCCATATTTTTAATAAAACCCAAAAAAGCTTGAACGGTATATTAATGATTAGCGTTTTAGATTTAATCGCACGCTTAATTTCACGAATGATATCAATATAGTCAACCATCTCTAGGCCAGAAATGTTGAACACACCCCCTACTCGACGGCTTTCAATACAACTAATAATTATGTTTGCGAAATCACCTACATACAACGGCTGACGCATATATTTACCATCCCCGGGAATCGGGAACACTGGTACCTTAGTCATAAAGCGCGATAGCCAGCCTAGATGCTTACGATCAAACCAACCGAACATAAGAGTAGGTCTTAGTACGACACACTCAATACCGCTATCGAGAACGATTTTCTCTTGCTCTTTTTTGGTATTGGTATAATCGTCATCTGCAACAGATTCGACGACTGATGAGCTGATGTGAACAGTGTGTTTAATATCATGTTTTTTTATGGCATCGAGCACGTGCTTAGTTGCAGTGATATTATTTCTAACAAACAATTCTGTTTCTTTAGCACCAATCTGAGCTTGAAGCATAACAACGCTATCTGCCCCATCGAAGTACTGCTTCCAGTCACCATCTTCTGCTAAGTCTGCGTATACAACGGTAATATCAGGATGCGTTCTTTTCAGTATCTCTATGTTAGATTTATGCTTGTCAAGAACCACTAAGTCTGTAAAACCTTTAGCCTTCAATCTAACAACTAAATTTTGGCCAACTAGACCAGCGCCACCGGGTAAAACAACTTTCATACAACCTCTTTAAATTTTATGCACAAACTAATTAATGACATAAGCAGACCATTCACCCCATTCACTTGATGAATCATTTATTCTATATAGCAGCTTACCATTAATGTTAGAATGTATATCAAGTAAGGACCATTTACCCTGCGACATTCTCAAAGGGATTTTTTTTATCAATTGATTACTGTTGCTATTAACTTTATACACTTCGATATATTGCCCGCGCACACTAGGCCCCGTGGTATATATTATACTCACTGAATCATCATCAGTAACAAACAAATCTTGAGCACCAATAAACAAATCAGAATTAATAAATGAGCCGATTACTTTATGTTCGGAAAATGGTGTTATAACCCCACCGGGATATATTGCATCACTCTGCCAACCATTAACCTGAGGCTTTATAAAATCGATATTGCTTTTAACTTCATCACCATAAAATGTGCCAAATCGATAATTTATATCATTTATAGGCAATTGAAAGTTTAGTATCGGAATATTCTTAAGATTAGCACATTCTTGTTTATTTAATTTCAAAGCCCATAACTCACTAATATTTCCATTGTAGTGAACAGGAAAATCATATGTTTCGAAATTAAGACAATTTGAAATACTCTCTTTCCAATCAATTGGCTCATGTCTACGAGATAAGGCCCCGCTTGTGACAGTATTAACACAGGCAAAAGCAATAATTGAAAACCCAATATACCTCCACCATCCATGATAAGTACCAGAAATATATAGTGTTAACCATGTTGTGACAATATAAGGATAAAAGAAATATCTTGGCCCATTAGATACAGAGTCTATCATATAAATAGGGACTCGATAGATAGACATTAGTATCGTACATATTAGCACAGACATTAAAGCTAATAGGTTATACGATTTCCACCTAGCTAACACGCCGCAACACAAAAAAAGAAAAAAACCTAAGCCAAATATACTTCCACCATCGTTAGAAGAGTAAAAAACATAGTTCTTAAAAAACTTTATTGCAATAACATCAAAACCACAAACGAGTTCATATAAACTTACTACTTGACTCTTAGCCGCCCCTGTAGTTAATATAAAACTCAACTGTACAAAACAAATAATAGCTGCTAAGAATACAATTAATAACTCTCTTCTGGTTTTATTAAAATATAGTCTAAGGATAAAAATAGGCATAAAACCAACTATTAATGGTGACGAAAGCCCTCCAAATATCACATATACAATTCTTAACCAAAAGAGCTTTGAATTATCGCTCCAGAGCAAAGCCAATATTAATAACAACCCAGCCCACCAAAATGAATATAGTGCTACTGAAAAAGCCTCTGGATTAAACGGCTGAAAAAAATCAAAAAAGCACATAGAAACTTATATTTTAATGTGGTTGGCGATCTCCATATGGCCATAAATATCAAAAACATAAAAACCACTGATAAATAAGCCGCTATCTCTGGATAATAATTAATGCTCAACTTAAATGATATAAAATTTATTAGCTTCGATGATAAAACAAGATATCCTTGAACAGGCAGGAAAACTGACCATATTCCATGATCTAAAAAATCTCTCAATATAAAAATAGCATCTTCGTTCCAAATATAAGGATGCAAAATCTGATCAGGCCTTCGTATATATATAATTGCTAAAACCAATATTAAACTAACAAAGACCCTGAACCCTTTAATCATCACAATAATCGTCCTATTGCTATAGCCGCATGTAAACCACATCAAGTAAATATTATGCTTAACATATATACAATTTAAACACCATGGTCATAGTACTGCCTGCTTGCGATCCTTAAAATAACAAAGCACACAGCTTACTTATAAATAAATTTCTTCGCTAATACTCTAATATTTAATTACAATGGTACAATCGACATCCGGGAAATATATATATCCATTGTGCATTTTTGATTTTGTATAACCTACGAACCCTGATGATTTATAGCGCTCACCATATATATTACTAACATCACCACGAGTAAAACCATTCAAAACCGCACCGATAAGATTTTTTTTATCGTTTAATATTAGACCATACCGCGGTGGCTCACTAAATTTTTTATTTAACGCCCAGCCTACATATCTGTAATACTTACCCGAATCTACATATGTTGTCGAATCTAGGTTACCATCACACTCATTCTTTGCAGGAATAGAGAGCTTACTTTCATAAGAGTAAAGATCATTTATTACATCAACGTATGGATGTTGAATAAAAATTGAAACTTTATTTACTTCATTTTTTGAAAAAATAGAAGCCGCCCAATCTGCCGATGGAAATGTAAACCGAATCTGATTATCATCTTTTATTCCTAAAGCAACTTGTAACGCAGCTAGTCGTGCGTTAAAACCAGTATCATCTTGATTTTTAAATGCTGAATACTGATAAAATGACATGGATATAATCAAAGAAAGAAGAATCATCTTTATTATGTTATTTACTTTCTCACCAAACTCGTAACGCCGTGATGAAATAAATATAAAGAATAATCCCCATAGAACTAACGCAGGTGTTGTGTACCGACTTGATAAGGCTTGCTCTAAACCAAGAGTAACGCGTCCAGACGCAGTAACAAAAGCAGATCCCAATATATAAAGTGCGCCAATCAACACCATCCAAAAATAAGCGTCATATTTTTTTCTTATAATTGTATTCATTACAATCAATAAAGAAACTACACACAGAACAATCCCACATGCAATTGACAAAGCAATTGCATGCTTTGAATAAATAAATGCGTAATGAAATGGTGAGCCTATATATGAGAAAAAATACATCATCATTTCAACTGGATAAGTTGATATAGCCTCAGATAGAGATGTGTGCCCAGCCACTTCAATTGAGTTATAATTGTAAAAGAAACATATAAATGAAAGCAAAGCCAGTACAATTATTTTAAACACATCACATCTATTCAAACCTAGAAGAATTGATAGGGTAATCAACAAGGGCATAGCTAATGCACCATTTGCCATCGTCCATATAGATAAGAATCCAAAAGAAATAGACAGCCAAAAATATAAACGCTTACTTGACAATTCATATTTAAATAAAAAATAAAATGATACTAGGGGAATAAGATAGGCTAGAAAGAACTGCGATTGAAACCCCCACGTTAAATTTTCATGCTGACACCAGAAAAACATAAACGAAATGATTAGTAGATATCTCCAACAAAGATCCTTTCCTCTACTAGCCTGAAGCATTTTGCAAAGAGTCAATGTTATAAGCGACAGTAAAATAACATTGCTGGTTATTAAAAACTTAATTGTTCCATTAAAATACTTGATATCAATATAGAATAATATTCTAGATAAGAATATCCTATGCTCGTTATGTTGTGCTAGCCATATACTATAATCACCATTTACTATTTTAGAATAAAACTCTAAATAGCCATTCCACATATCCCAATAGGGGACTGGTGAGTAATTAGCAACCACACCGAAAATAGTCGCGAACACAAAATAAGCAGCAAGTATTAAAAATAAAATTTCCACTTTCTTTTTTAAAAGTCGTGACAACAACATTCTACAGACTCATTCTCTTAAAAATACATCTAGGGATGTTTTTTATAACAAATAGTATATACTTCCAAAAAAATGGAGTGTAAATAATATATTTTTCCTTACCTATCGCTTTGACAATAGAATTAGCGACAATTTCTGGCTCTACTGTTAGTAACTTCGGTAAATCGAGATCTTGGGTCATAGGTGTTGCAACAAATCCTGGTCGAATATCTAATACATGAACTCCCACTTTAAACATTCTAGCTCGTAGACCTTCCAAGAAAGTACTCACTGCCGCTTTAGCTGAACCATATAGATAATTTGATGGTCTACCTCTATCTCCAGCTACTGAAGTGATGACAGCAATAACGCCAGATTTCTTTTCTTCAAAGCTATTAGCTATTTCTGTAAGTAATGCGATGGTATTCACAGCATTCGTATTGAACTCTACCAACGCTATTGGCACATTCTGCTCACAAAGCCTCTGGTCGGGTAGCGTTCCATGCGCAATTAAAACAATGTCGATACCTTCTAGACATTGTTCCGCTTCAACTAACATTGACTTATGTTGTGAAATATCATTAATATCCAGCTCAAACATACCAACTTTATCAGCGCCTCTTACTTTTAGGTCATTCAAAATCGAAGTCAGTTTTTCAGTATTTCTCCCAACTAAAAAGAGCCTACTACTTTGATCGGCATATATTTTTGCAACTGCTGCTGCCATTGCTGATGTTGCACCAATGATAACTACTTTTTTCATTTTTCAGTTACTCTTTTCCAGAATCTTGACATTATTTGGGGATCGCGGATATTTTCCAGTGTCTCCCATTCAGGATAAGATTTTTGGAAAAACTCAGCACTCATATGCGCATCCTTAGCAGGATATAAGCGTCCGCCCGCTTGCATTACGATAGTATCTAATTGATCAAACAATTTGTTCGTTTTTCCATCTATATGAGGGAAATCTAACGCTAAGGTAGCGCCTTTCATAGGAAATGAAAGTAAGCCCGGAGATTCAATATCACCACATCTTTTTAGCACTGCGAGGAATGACCCCATCTTTTTACTTGATATTATGGTCAATATCTCTTTCATTGCTACTTGTGCATTATCTTCCGGTAGCACACACTGATATTGTTGAAAACCAGATTTTCCATAGATCCGATTCCATTCAAGTATGGCATCAAGTGGATAGAAAAATGGCTCATAGCTAATCGTTTTAGCAACCTGTTTAGAGATTTGCTTACCATAATAAAGCGTGTTAAATGCTTTTAATGTTAATGGGTTAACCATGGAAAATGGCAAATCTACTGGAACTATCAGTTTACTACTGCGAGGAAGTTCAAGAGCTCCTTTCTCTGCATGATTACCGACCATATAAATTCCACGACCTAACTTAGAGCCTGTAGATACACAATCAATCCAAGCTACCGTGTAGTCAAAGTCTTTATCAATTTCCCTTGAAAGGTCAAAGAATTCATCGAGATTTGAAAACTTAATGTTTTGGCTATCAATCAAGCTTGTCTGTATCGGTCGTAACTGTATCTCAACCCATAAAATAACGCCGGTTAAGCCTAAACCAGCAATGGTTGCATGGTAGAGATCACTATTTTCCTCAGGAGAGCACTCGAGTAAACCCATATCAGTTCGGTATAAAGCAAATTTTCTGACGTGTTTACCAAATGTACCTGCGACATGGTGGTTCTTACCATGTACATCATTTGCAGTAGCACCCCCCAGCGTAATCAACTTTGTTCCAGGTGTTGACGATAAAAACCATCCGCGCGGAACGGCAACATCTAACACTTCACTGAGTAAAACACCAGCCTCAGCTCTCACAATACCGGTAGACCAGTCAGCCGAGATAAATCGATTGAGCGTTCTTAAACCTAGTGCCAAATCGTTGGCGGATAAGCAGCTGTCACCATAGCTGCGGCCGTTGCCAAACGGCAAAAAATTATCAGAAAGAGCGTTCACTTGGGATTCGATATCTTTCATCCAATTGAATGCTTTCACCGTTTGAGGATAATTAGGATAGCGTCCCCATGATTTTATTGTTTTCATATAGCCAACCAAAATACAAGAATAAATAAGCACCCAACAACTTGACTCACTCGGTCTTTCAAAGCAAACACAACAGGATCATCGTGCATATATCCACGGTGAGTAATCATCCAAGTACGGCTAATCCAATAAAGCAATAGCGGGCAGGCTAGCCATATGTAGATAGGATCGTTGTAGAGCGCTGCGGTATTTTCATCATTAATATAGAGTGCTAAAACAAGCACAGAAAGATAACCTGATGAAGCCCCAAGTGAAGAAAGTAACGCTAAATCTGATGGATGATAGCCCCTGCCTCTTGCTTTCTTTTTCCCAGAAAGTTTAAGTTCACTGAGCTCAGCGTAACGTTTAACGAGTGCGAGACTGAGGAAAATAAACATAGAGAATGCCAGCAACCAAAACGACAACTTCAAGCCTAATGCAGCGGAACCCGCAACAATTCTCACGGTATAAAGAGTGGCAAGCGTAATGACATCAACCATTACCATTCTCTTTAATTTAAATGAGTAAAGGAGTGTCGCGACGTAATAGACGACGAGGACAGCAAAAAACTCAATTGGAAGTAAGAGAAGTGATAGGATAATGACAACACTCAAAATTGCAGGGCAAAGCACAACTCCAATACGTACATCCAAAGCACCACTAGCGAAAGGTCGGCGACATTTTGTTTTATGATGTCTATCGTCTTCTAAGTCTAGTAGGTCATTAAGCAAATAAACCGTAGAAGCACACAAACTAAACATGCAGAATGCAGTCAGCACTGTGGTGATATTTGAAATATCGAATAGCTTATGAGAAGCGGCAAGCGGAACAAAAATTAACGCATTTTTTGCGTATTGATGGATGCGAAGTGCTTTTAATAACGTTTTGACAAAGTTCGGCCTACTCTCAATAACTTCAGTGACATTACCTTGAGACTTGGCTTTAGCTAACACCCCTCGATCAGGATTCACTACAATCGCATTTTTGGCTCTTGCCCAAACTTTCAAGTCTGCCTTTGAGTTACCAACATAATCAAAACCACGCTCCCCGTAGCGTTTGGCAAGTTCATCTGCCTTCTTTGTTGAAGCTAGGTTATTGTTATAATCACTTGCAATGACATCATCAAAAAGACCGATGTAGGCAGAGATTTGTTCAGCATACTTAACATTGGTTGCTGTTGCCAAAACAACCGTACTACCTGTTCTCTTTTCTTTCTCAATAAACTCGATAACTTCTAGGTTATAAGGGAGCAAAGATGCATCGATATCTATCTTCTTTGATATTTCGTACTTGAGAACACTTTTTCCTTTAATTAAAAACTTAACAAAATAAAAAAAATTAGCGAAATTTAACTTAAGGTACTTTAACAAGGTCTCAACAAAAATATCTGTCTTTATTAATGTACCATCCAAATCAACAACTAAATAATTGATTTTACTCATTATATTTACCTAGACACAAAACAAAAATATATATAATACTACTTCCACTTCAAGCTAAAATCTTCACATTCTAAACTTAAATTAGGATTATATGCTGGATCATTGGCTAAGAGTTTTCCCCAAGTATATTTCATATAAGCTACCTCTTTTCCAAAACGAGCTATCTTCTCGGGTGTATCTTCGTAACCACGAGTAATTGATTCATGATGGTATAGCTCAGCATGCGGCGTCAAAATATTTCGGTACCCCGCATTATACACTTTCAAACAAAAATCTACGTCGTTAAAAGCTACAGATAAATCTATTTCATTTAGGCCACCAACCTGTTCAAATATAGACTTTTTAACGACAAAACAAGCTGCTGTTACTGCTGTATACTCGCTATCAATACTTGCGCGCCCCATATATCCCAAGTTGTTTTTAGGGAAGCATTTGAAGGCATGACCAGCAACCCCTCCAACCCCCAATATAACACCAGCATGTTGAATAGTATCATTTGGATAATACAGTTTAGCTCCAACAACCCCAACATTTGGAAGAGTAGTTCTAGACAAAAGTTCAGTTAACCAATCTTCAGAGATAACCTCAACATCATTATTTAATAAACAGATAAACTCACCACTCGATAATTTAACCGCTTTATTATTCAACTTAGAATAATTGAAAGGACTATTATCCCTAACAACTCTTATATTATTCTTTTCATCTAAATAGTTAAAATACTCCAAAGATTCTTTATCATCGGAACCATTATCTATAAGAATGATTTCATAATTACTATAAGTCGTTTTAGTTTCAATGCTATTAATACATTTCTGAACCAAATCTTTTCCATTCCTTGTTGGAATAATGATAGAAACTAATGGTTCGATGTCCGGCAGGCCATATTTAATTCTATAGTTACTAAAATTCGTTAACTCAGCTTTTGCATTTAACCCAATACGAACAAAATGTTCATTCAATGCCTTTTCACCTGCAACCATAGCGTAAGGTTTAGCATCGCTAGTCGCACTTGCTGTACTATTCTTATGAGATCGCCAATGGTAGAGTACCTTAGGAATATGGATTATTTGGTTATCTTCAATCTTCTCAATGTATCTAAGGGCCAAGTCATAATCTTGAGCACCTTCTAAACCAATTCTAAAGCCAGATATATCATCTACAATTTCTTTTAAATACACACCCAAGTGACAAATCATATTATGTGAGTAGAATAGGGTTCTGTTCCAATCAGTTTTGAAATAAGGTTCAAAGTAAACACCATCTTCATTCACCTTGTCTTCATCTGAATAAAATAGTTTACCCTGTGGATTTTCATTAATTGATTTAACAACCTCATAAAGAGCATGCTTAGGTAGTAAATCATCATGGTCAACCAATGCTATCCACTTACCATTTGCAATTTCTAGCGCACTATTTGAAGCGTTAGATATATGTCCATTTTTCTCCCTAAAAACTACGTCAATACGAGCATCAGAAATTGCCTTGCTACGTAGAACTTCCTTAACTCTGCTGTCGGTCGAACAATCGTCTGCAATACAAAGTTGCCAGTTTTGATAAGTCTGTTCTGTTATTGAATTGATAACCTCCTCTAACCACTCCGGCTTAGGGTTATATACAGGCATAACAATTGAAATTAATGGCTTATTATCAAAACTATTCGCGGATACCTTCTGTGCTTCATACTCCTCAAGACTAAAACTATTATACTTTTTATTCCAATAGGGATAATCATTTCTATCATGGCTATCAGAGTTAGCGACGGGACTACTTTGGATAAATGTACCAGGTTTTCCATGCAAATAGACTTTTACTAGACCAACTCTAAGTCCTTGAAGCCCACCTTTTTTATATAGCTCAAAAAACTTCGAGATTGCCCGTATTAGACCACCTTTTATCTTTATAGATTTGATTAGCAAACCAGGTAATAGCACAATTTTATTTAAATAATTCATTTCCAATCACAACCAAATTTATTTTTGCGTTCAATCTAAGATTAAAAAATATTGCAATGCATCCGCAATATATTTTTTATTTTTTCTTGTTACCACACAATAGATTTTTGAATATCATTTTTATCTTGGTTAATTTCCACCAAGTTGAGCATTGAATTAACCCCGATGACTTTTTATAGTTATCGGCGTCATTTAATTTACAAATTAACTCATTTTTTGTTAGTTCTAAAGCATGTTCAACTTCACATTTAATTTTATTTATCTTGTCAATTTTAAGATTCACTTCGATTAGTCTTCTGTAATTAACAACTGAGTCTAAATATTCAAAATCTATATTAACACGCCAATCACCACTCTTTTTAAAAGATGTGCTATCAACATATAAGATAATGTTTGAATCATTACTCTCGCTAAAGAAAACAATCGATTCGTCACTTACATTTGATAGATAGAGCTCCCCGCCATTTACTCTAAAGTCACACCTATCAAATGTTTCAGAAGATAATTCATATAATTTTTTTTCAGAAGCATCACTAACAATGATACTTTTTATAGAGAAAGCACCATAAAAATCCGCGATATCAACTCGAATAAAACAACTATCTTTCTGTTGTGGTATATTTATTGTTAGCTTGTTAGCTTTATTTAGCTTTGATAACGAAATTATAGAGCTTTCTTCACTAAAGCAGTGAGGATCATCAGCCCAATATACTTGAGTCCGAAATCGCAAAGTGTTTTTAGAATGCTGACTTGGAATAAACGGTATTAGGTTTCCGTGGTTAGGTTTACATGTGACAACAAATTGATACACACCTGAATTCTCTACATTAGAAAGCAAGGTGGCTAAATTAAACCTGTCTTCCCCTTCAAAGTTGTTTGCAAATTCGCTTTCAAACATATGCGCAACAACATAATCAACATTGCTTATATTATAGCCACATTGATTAATCATTTCTGTAAGAGTAACGTAAGTGAAAAACCTATAGTGAGTAGAGTCTAATATCCCTGTTGGCCTATAATAAAAGTGGTTGTTTACAATCTCAGCAATTACACCACCGTAACTAATATTTGGTATTGATATTATAACTTCCCCAGACTCATTCAAGATTTTTCTTAAATTCGCTAATAAGAACTCTGGATTCCTTAGATGCTCCAAAACATCTGCACAAACTATATAGTCATATTTCTCATGATTATCATCAAACTCAGTTAACTCTAAGTCAGATTCGAAAACATTTCGGTATATTTCCCTAGCTTTACCTGCTACTAACTTATTTAATTCAATACCATCAACTATACAATTTTTATTTTTAATTAAAAAATCACCTAAAGCGCCCTCCCAACATCCCAAATCCAAAACTTTACTATTTGGTTTTATAGCATTGGATACAAAAAACAGCGAATCTTTTTTTTGATTAACTTCTCTACCATATCTACTCATATTATTACTGTAAATTAATTTTCCAATGGTGATTAATATAAACTAAACCTTCAGATTTATATTCATCCACAACTTCAAACTTTTCCACTCCAGTAAAATAATCTATATTGACCATACTCTTGTCTGTAAACAAGCCGACATCGAATTCAAAAGATGCAGGTAACAGTGGAGGGCTTTCCAATTTATAAGTTAGTTCATGTATCCCTTTAGTATTTGGAATTTCGAAACCATCCAAATATGTATTGGCTCCAAAAATATATTCCCTGTTAGGTCTGTATACAGCGGCACCGATAAGTAGACCATCAACGATGTCATCAAAAACTTCGTAGATAATTTTTAGTTTAATATCCTGTCCAACTTTCAATATTGTTTTTTCTAAACTAGTAGAAACTAATCTAGCAGGAAGTGCTCCATTTTTATCCTTTATAATAACTTCAGTCTCATTAGGTTCTGATCCTATTGCCATGTAATCTCGGTATTTATCACAGATTTCATTTGCATAACCAAGAGCCTTAACTTTTCCCTGATTTAGCCACACGGCCTTATTACAGAAGCGTTTTATTTGTTCAGGAGAATGAGACACAAAAATAATTGTTGTCCCTTTCGATTTCATACCTTCCATATGCTGTAAACACTTCATCTGAAAGCGAATATCACCGACGGCCAATGCTTCATCAATTATAAGAATTTCAGGTTCAATATGCACCGCTACAGAAAATGCAAGGCGAACGTACATACCTGATGAGTAAGTTTTCACTGGTTGATGAATAAATTCGCCAACATCAGCAAACTTTAGTATGTCATCATACTTTTCATCAATTTCTTTTTTACTTAGCCCTAGAATCGTCGCATTCATATAGACGTTTTCTTTGCCTGTAAATTCAGGGTTAAAACCAGCGCCAAGCTCTAACAATGCAGCGATTCTACCATTAGTTTTGATACTCCCTGATGTTGGGGTTAAAGTGCCCGTCAATAGCTGTAATAGCGTGGACTTCCCCGCTCCGTTGTGACCAAGAATCCCTATAGAATCACCTTTTTCGACATCAAATGTGACATTATTAAGTGCAGAAAAGACTTTGTAGTACTGCCTTTTACCGCGAAATAACATTTGCAAAAGTCGATGTTTGGGGTTCGCATAGATCTGATAAGATTTGGTCAGATCTTTAACTTGAATTGCTATATTAGATGACATCAGCAAACCCTTTCCTTGTTTTTTGGAAAAATGCAAAGCCAATAAAAGCTATTAACAAAGATACTGCGTAGGCTACAATTATACTACTCCACGAAGGATAGCCTCCAAAAATAATGACTATTCTTGAAGCTTCAATAAAATATGCAAGAGGGTTTAACATTAAGAAAGGTTGAAGGCTTCTCGGTAGAGCAGATAATGGGAAAAATAGCGGTGATGTAAACATCAATACCGATGTAAAAACACTAACAAGCTGACTTAAATCTCTTATGTACACACCAACAGCTGACAGTACCCAACAAACACCCATCAACCCCAAAAAAAATGGAATCATTATTATTGGCAAAAATAGAAATGTTAATGGTATTGTTTTAAAAACAATCAGCTGTGCGATAAACAATACAATTAGACTTATTACACCATGAAAAATAGCATTACCTAAAACAACCCATGGAAGTACTTCAATAGGAAATACTATTTTTTTTACATAGCTCACATTTGATAGTATTAAAGTTGGAGCTCGATTGAAACATTCTGCGAATATATTAAACACTATCATCCCAGTAAAAAGAATAACAGCGAACTCACCCTGCCCACCACCTAAATTGCCATTCCATTTGGCTTTAAATACTATTGAAAACACGAATGTATACACCGCAAGCATCAATAGTGGATTAAAAAAAGACCATGCCAGTCCAATAGTTGAACCTTTATATCTTCCTATAATCTCTCGATAGGCCATCGAACTTATTAAACCTCTATACCTCCATAAACTGTTAAACATATTCATTGGGGATATAGAATTGGAATTACTATTCATAAAAATACCAAACGCATAATTGCATAATTAATTTTCATAGGTAAGGAGCATTGAGAAAAATCAAACCTTGCGAATCCTTCGCCGACAACTTAGGAGCTGAATCGACCAAAATAGGCCATTCAATTCCAATTTCACTATCACTCCAAACGATAGAAATCTCGGCGTTCGGGTTATAGTAATCGGTACACTTATAAACAAACTCAGCTTCTTCACTTGTCACATAGAATCCATGCGCAAATCCTTTAGGAATCCATAATTGTCGCTTATTCTCTGCAGAAAGATAAACTCCTACCCACTGTCCAAATGTTGATGAATTTTTTCTTATATCAACAGCAACATCAAATACTTCACCGTGAACAACACGAACTAATTTACCTTGCGCATTCTCTTTTTGATAATGTAATCCACGCAAGATCCCTTTTTTTGATTTTGAGTGATTATCTTGTACAAAATGCGCGGGATAACCTACCACTTCTTCAAACTGTTTTTGATTAAAACTTTCAAAAAAGAAGCCTCGCTCATCACCAAAAACTTTTGGCTCAATAATTAACACATCGGGAATGTCAGTTTTAATAATATTCATGGTTATTATTGGCCTTTAATCATATTTAACAGGTATTGCCCATACGCATTTTTTGCCAATGGTTGAGCCAATATTTTAACTTGCTCTGCATCAATAAATTTCATGCGGTAAGCAATCTCTTCTGGGCAAGCCACTTTCAATCCTTGCCGAGTTTCAATAGTTTGAATAAAATTACTCGCTTCAATCAAGCTTTCATGGGTACCGGTATCAAGCCATGCATAACCGCGCCCCATCATGGCAACTGAAAGATCACCTTGCTGCATATACAAACGGTTAATATCGGTAATTTCAAGCTCACCACGGGCAGACGGTTTTAAATTTTTTGCCAACTCGACAACGCGGTTATCATAAAAATAGAGGCCAGTTACCGCATAATTACTTTTTGGTTCAACCGGTTTTTCTTCCAGTGAAATAGCTGTACCAGCTTTATCAAACTCGACCACACCATAACGCTCGGGGTCATGCACGTGATAAGCAAATACGGTTGCGCCTGATGTTTGTTGGTTCGCTTCGGCCAACTGCTTTTGCAGGCTGTGGCCGTAGAAAATATTGTCGCCCAGCACCAGCGCACAAGGGTCATTACCAATAAACTCTTCACCAATAATAAAAGCTTGCGCCAAACCATCTGGGCTTGGTTGAACTTTATACTGTAAGTTTAATCCCCACTGGCTGCCATCACCCAGCAGTTGTTTAAAGCGTGGGGTATCTTGTGGGGTACTGATAATCAGAATATCGCGGATCCCTGCCAGCATCAGAGTGCTCAGCGGGTAATAGATCATCGGCTTATCATAAATAGGCAACAGTTGCTTACTCACAGCCATAGTCACAGGGTAAAGACGTGTGCCAGATCCACCGGCTAAAATAATACCTTTACGGTTGTTCATTTTAATTATTTACCTAAAATTTCAGTTAACATACGTTTTACACCGTCTTGCCACTGTGGCAGTACCAGCCCAAAGGCCTGTTGAAAATGAGTGGTATTTAAACGTGAATTGTGCGGGCGCTTAGCGGGTGTAGGGAATTCATGGGTAGGCACGGCATTTAACTGCGTAACCGCCAATTCAACACCTTGTTTGCGTGCTTCTGCAAATACTAGCTCAGCATAGTCAAACCACGTGGTAGTGCCTGATGCAATAAGGTGATATAACCCTGCAACCTCAGGTTTAGCAAATGCTACACGAATAGCATGAGCTGTACAGTCAGCCAGTAACTCAGCACTGGTTGGTGCACCAAATTGGTCATTAATCACTGACATTGCGGTGCGCTCTTTACCAAAACGCAGCATGGTTTTAGCAAAATTATTGCCACGTGCAGCATAAACCCAGCTAGTACGAAAAATCAGGTGTTTATGGCACACAGCCTGTATCGCCTGTTCACCTTCTAATTTAGTTTGACCATACACATTAAGCGGTGCTGGACTATCAGTTTCTAGCCAAGGCGTATCACCATTACCATCAAATACATAGTCGGTAGAGTAATGAATCAGCCATGCTCCAAGCGCTGCAGCCTCTTTTGCCAATACAGCAACCGTAGTCGCATTTAATAAACGTGCAAAATCAACTTCACTTTCCGCTTTATCAACCGCAGTGTGCGCTGCAGCATTTACAATCACATCAGGCTTTACACTGCGTACGGTAGCGGCAATACCGTCAGACTGGCTAAAATCACCACAATAATCAGTAGAGTCAAAATCAACTGCAATAATATCACCAAGCGGAGCCAAGGCACGTTGTAACTCCCAGCCAACTTGCCCATTTTTACCTAATAGCAAGATCCGCATTTAACGTTGATCTCCGTACTGTTGTGTAATCCAATTTTGATACGAACCACTACGCACATTATTCACCCATACAGTATTTTCTAAATACCACTGCACCGTTTTACGAATGCCCGATTCAAATGTTTCTTGTGGTTGCCAGTTTAGCTCTGCACTCATTTTAGTTGCATCAATCGCATAACGGCGATCATGGCCTGGGCGGTCTGCCACATAAGTAATCTGCTCACGGTAAGAGTTAGCTTTTGGCACTATTTCATCAAGCAGATCACAAATGGTATGCACCACGTCTAAATTTTGTTTTTCATTATGGCCACCGATATTATAGGTTTCACCCACTTCTCCTTCGGTAACCACTTTATATAAAGCTCGAGCATGGTCATCAACATATAACCAGTCACGAATTTGATCGCCTTTGCCATATATAGGCAGCGGTTTATTTTCCAGTGCATTTAAAATCACTAATGGGATCAGTTTTTCAGGAAAATGGTGTGGCCCATAGTTATTAGAGCAATTAGTGATCATTGTTGGAAGGCCATAAGTGCGTAGCCAAGCCCGAACAAGGTGATCACTCGAAGCCTTTGAGGCTGAATACGGGCTACTTGGTGCGTAGGCTGTCTCTTCAGTAAATAGAGATAATGTGCCAGATATTTCATCTGGGTGTGGTAAGTCTCCATAGACTTCATCAGTAGATATATGATGAAAACGAAATGCAGACTTACGCGCTGAATCTAATGCATTCCAATACTGGCGAGCAGCTTCTAGTAATGTATAAGTGCCAATAATATTGGTTTCAATAAATGTAGCTGGGCCGGTAATTGAACGGTCCACATGGCTTTCTGCGGCTAAATGCATTACAGCATCAGGTTTATGTTCAGTAAATACACGATCAAGTGCAGCTCGGTCACAAATATCAACCTGTTCAAATGCATAACGTGGGCTTTCTGCAATACACTCTAATGACTCAAGATTACCGGCATAGGTAAGCTTATCCACATTGATAACACTGTCTTGCGTATTTTGAATAATATGTCGGATAACAGCAGAACCAATGAAGCCAGCGCCGCCAGTAACGAGAATAGTTTTAGCTTGCATAAGTAGATAACTTCTATGTATTGAGTAAAAAGATGAAGGAATTAAGCTTTATACAGTGAAATACAAGATATGAGGTTAAGCACTCACTGTATGAAAAATACACGCTACCGCCCTTAGGTTGCAGCTCCTAAAGTGCTGAGTTTGATGTGGAAATGATGTGTAACCTTTTGATAAGCGCAGGAAATTTCCATAAAAATACTCGTCCTTGGGTCACAGCCCTTGTCAGTATCCCGCTTAATTTACTCAGTATTAGTGTGATCTATTCCGAAAAATTTTGCGCGCTGATTATAAGGGAATGTGCGAGCTGCGCCAAATACAACGCTGAAATAGTCAGTATCAGTCTGTAAACCTGCTGTGAACCTCGCACTTTAGCTATAAACGTGACACTAAATCAAATTATTATTCACTTCATTTTATTTACAGTTAACTTATAATCGCGCAACAAAGTGCGCGTTCTGTACAGCCGGCACATAGGCTCTGCAACCCGTTACCGATCAGCAACCAAGGTAATATCGCGCAAAAAACAAGCAAGCACAAACATATAAACGTATTTATCTTGGGAGCAATACGGTGAAGACACGGATAACTCGGTCAGTGAAGACCCTTGCAGTGCTGCTAGTAAGCCTTTCCTCTGCGGTGTGGGCGGCGGATATGTCGCACGATGCCATTAATGAGCGGATCAAACCGGTGGGCGGCGTGTACCTTGAAGATAAAGCGGCAGCGGCCAAGCCTGCCGGCCCGCGTACCGGTGAGCAGGTGTATAACGGGGCTTGTGTTGCTTGCCATGGTTCAGGTGTGCTCGGTTCGCCGAAGTTTCGTGATGCCGCATTCTGGGGGCCACGCCTGAAACAGGGTATTGATACGCTGCAAAAACACGCCATCAACGGGATAAACCAGATGCCACCGCGTGGAACTTGTACCGACTGTAGTGATGATGAGATCAAAGCGGCCATCGTGTATATGACACAAGGGCTGTAATTTATCACGCAGAGAGCCGTGGGCAGGCACAAATCGGCGGTGCAGAGAGCCGAGTACAACTCTTATTACATATTATAGCGGGGGTACGCTGAATTTCAGTGTATTCCTCTTATTAGCATTCGGTTATTTATGACATAATTGTTACCAATACGGTATTAATTTAATGTGCTCAAACACTTATGAACGCTTGGTATCTTCTTTATTGTAAACGCGGGCAGCAATCGCGGGCAGTGCAGCATTTAGATATGCAGGCTATCCGCCATTTTTGCCCGGTACTGACCGTGAAAAAGTTGCGCCGCGGGCACTGGCGCGAAGAGCAAGAAGCGCTGTTTCCCAACTACTTATTTGTACACTTTGACCCTGATGTGTTCAGTGTAACCAAGGTGCATGCCACCCGTGGTGTGGCGCGGATGGTGCGCTTTGGTGATGATCTGGCAAAAGTGCCCGATGCGGTTGTCCGTGGGCTTGAGCGCTCGTATGGCAGCTTTGATCCGGGCTTTGTGGATACCATCGCAGAGCAGGCCTCAACCACAAAGCCTGCGCAAATACCGGGTACTGAAAAGCCCAACACGAATAAACCACACAAGCCCCCTTATCACCCGTGTGATAGTTCAGGAAATGCGAAAAAATCAGCAGATTCTGCTGACCCAGAAACAGTGTGGTTAGAGGGGTTATCCGCCATCTACCTTGAGCCAGATGGCGAAAAGCGCTCGTTACTGCTGGTGAATCTGCTCAATACCCGTTATCTGCAAACCCGTAAATCAGGCCGTTAGTATAATTAGTCAGGCTTGTTTTTCGCTTTTGCCAGCATATCGCGCAATCCGGCTACACCGGCGCGGCCGGTCTGCATACGCTGCTCGGCGCTGGCGGGGGCTTTACGCAGCTCCCAGTTCAGATCATCTTGCGGCAACTCGAGTAAAAAGCGGCTTGGCTCGGGGCGGATCAGTTCACCGTACTGGCGGCGCTCTTTGCATAGGCTAAAGGTCAGGGTTTTCTGCGCGCGGGTAATGCCCACGTAGGCCAGCCGGCGCTCTTCATCCACATTATCCTCATCCATGCTGCTTTGATGCGGCAAAATGCCCTCTTCCATGCCGATTAAAAACACATGCGGAAACTCCAGCCCTTTTGAGGCGTGCAGGGTCATCAGTTGCACTTGATCGGCATCTTCATCACTCTCGCCGCGCTCGAGCATATCGCGCAGAGTCAGGCGTTGTACTACCTGCGGCAGGGTCATCGGTTCATTATCGCTGTGCTGATCGCCTTCGAGCATATTGGTGATCCAGCCAAACAGGGTGGATACGTTACGCATCCGCATCTCGGCGGCTTTCGGGCTTGGTGAGGTTTCGTTCAGCCACGCTTCATAGTGAATACCGTGGATCAAATCGCGCAGGGCGGCAACCGGATCGCCACGCTGGGCGCGATCGCCAATCTCAACTATCCAGCGGGTGAACTGGCGCAGGGCATCCAAACCGCGGCCTTGCAGGTGTTGCTCTAACCCCAGATCAAAGCTGGCGGCAAACAAGCTTTTATTGCGGGTGTGCGCCCACGTGCCGAGTTTCTCAAGCGTAGCCGGGCCAATCTCGCGGCGCGGGGTGTTCACCACGCGCAAAAAGGCGGTGTCATCGTCAGGGTTAGTCAGCAGACGCAGATACGCCATGATATCTTTTATCTCGGCGCGGGCAAAAAATGAGGTGCCACCCGAGATTTTGTACGGGATGCGGTTTTGCATCAGCAACTTTTCCAGTGTGCGTGACTGGTGGTTACCGCGGTATAAAATGGCGTAATCACTGTACTGGGTTTTATTCAGGAAACGGTGGGCAATAATCTCACCGACCACCCGCTCTGATTCGTGCTCTTCGTTGTTGGCTTGCAGTACGCGTAACGGTTCGCCATAGCCCAGTTCAGAGAACAGCCGTTTTTCAAATTCATGCGGGTTGTTGGCAATCAGAATATTCGCCGATTTTAAGATCCGCTCAGATGATCGGTAGTTCTGCTCAAGTTTAATCACTTGCAGAGCCGGAAAATCCTGTTTCAGCAGAGTCAGGTTTTGCGGGCGAGCGCCACGCCATGAGTAGATTGACTGGTCATCATCCCCCACTACGGTAAAACGGGCGCGGCTTCCCACCAAGAGCTTCACCAGTTCATACTGGCTGGTGTTGGTATCTTGATACTCATCCACCAACAGGTAGCGTACCCGCTGCTGCCAGCGTTCACGCACCTCTTGGTTGTTGCGTAGCAGCAGTGTGGGCAGCAAAATCAGGTCATCAAAATCGAGCACATTACAGGCGCGCAGTTGTTTGTCGTACTGCTCGTAGCAGTAGGCGAACAGAAAACCTTGCTCACCTTGCGCAATCACTTTGGCGCGCTCGGGTAAAATCAGATCATTTTTCCAGCTGGAAATTTGGTTTACCAACTGGCTGAGCAGATCTTTATCCCCCTGAAGTTGAGTCTCTGTCAGCTCTTTGAGCAGTGCCATTTGGTCTTGAGCATCAAACAGTGAAAAACCGCTCTTGAGACCAATGGCTTTGTGTTCACGTTTTAGAATTTCCAACCCGAGTGAGTGAAAGGTGGAAACCAGCAGCCCCTTGGTTTCAGGGCGAGTGAGTGTCTGGCTAACACGCTCTTTCATTTCACGCGCGGCTTTGTTAGTAAACGTTACGGCAACAATGTGGCGGGCCTGATAACCACAAACGCGGATCAGGTGCGCAATTTTGGTGGTGATCACCCGTGTTTTACCCGAACCTGCACCGGCTAAAACAAGGCAGGGGCCGCTAACACTCTCTACCGCTTCCTGCTGACGGGGGTTTAAACGCATACCACTTCTCCGAAAATTCACTGCCAAATACCGCGCTGATTTTAGCACTTCATGCGCCCAAACGGGCTAAAAAGCCAATCGATAACCTGTTTGATTGGTTATCCCTGAAACAGTGAGTAACATTCGTGCTGAGCAGTAATGTGATTTTATGCGGCAACATTGGGTTTTGTTTGCACAAACGCAAATAACGCTTACAATAATGTGAACTGAACGTTCATTCAGAATTGGTGCTATTTTACCCGAGTCGGGTACCAACCACTGTGCTGTGTGATGATCGATAACCCTTCAGGAATATCTGAATTAACCATGCTCGATACCCGAGAACAGATCCTTGCGGCAACTGAAATTGTCTTGGCCACCCACGGTTTTCAGGGTCTTTCTATGCAGAAAGTGGCTCAGCAGGCGGGTATTGCGGCCGGTACTATCTATTGCCATTTTAAAGATAAACACGACCTGCTGATTCAACTGGCGGCAGCCATTCGTACCCGTATTGCCAATCAGATCTGTGCCGATGTGGCAACAGAAGGGCCTTTGTATGCCCGTTATCGCCAGTTGTGGTTGAATTTATGGCAGTTTTGTTGTGAAAACCCCAACCAGATTAATAACCAATACCAGTACGATAACGTGCCCGGTTTTAGCCGCCCGTTATGGGCCGAACAGCGTGAGCGTTATGCGGTTTGGTTTAAAGTGCTGGAAGAGGGGGTAGCCAGCGGTGAGTTAATTGATTTGCCGCAGCAGGTGTTATCTACTTTAAGTTTGGAAACTGCGCAGGGGCTTTTTCGGCGCATGAGTATTCACGGTGATACCACCACTTTCAGCCCGCAGATAATAGAACAAACTATTGAGGCCAGCTGGCGCGCTATTTTACGGCCCGATAAGGGATAATAAAGAGATTATACGCGGGATAGATGTGCTTTATTGCATAAACCCGATAAATCAGTATTCGCACCATAAGTCTGTGAAACCAGCCCAGCAAGGGATAAACACACGGAACGCGAACATATTAACAGAGCGATATTTTTAATACGGAGCATCAGATCAAGATGAAAAAATGGGTCGCAGGGATGTTATTGCTGGTGGTTGTCCTTCTTGGCAGCGTCATCGGGTTTAACATATTCAAAGAGCATATGATCGCCAACGCACTGGCGAACCGCCCCGAGCCGGATTATCCGGTAACGGAAATGACCATTAAGGCTACCAACTGGATCCCGACGATTGAAGCGATCGGTTTTATCGAGCCAAATCAGGGTGTGTTTGTATCAACACAAACCCCCGGTATCGTAAAACAGATCAATTTTAACTCCGGCGATCAAGTTACTGCAGGAACGGTACTGGTTCAGCTTGATGATCAGGTTGAGCGAGCCAATTTACAGGCGGCACAGGCAAAATTACCGTCGGTAAAAGCCACTTATCAGCGCTATTTAGAGCTGTCAAAAACCAAGTTTGTCTCTAAATCAAGCCTCGATGAAGCGCAGGCTAACTACGCTTCCCTGCTGGCCCAGATTGAGAGCCTGAAGGCGACTATCGATCACTACAAAATCCGCGCACCATTTAGCGGTATTGTCGGGATCCGCAATATCAACTTAGGCCAATACCTGCAGCCGGGTACTAATATTGTGCGTTTAGAAGAGGTCTCGGTGATGAAGCTGCGCTTCACTATCCCGCAAACGGAAATCTCGCGCGTACACACCGGCCAGCCAATCGACATTTATGTTGATGCTTACCCACAAGTGCCGTTCAAAGGTCAAGTAACAGCGATTGAACCTGCGGTAACTGCACAAAGTGGTTTGATTGAAATTCAAGCAGATATTCCAAACAATGATGGCCGCCTGCGTTCTGGTATGTTTGCACAGGCGAAGATTATTCTGCCTACGCTTGCCGATCAGATTGTGATCCCACAAACAGCAATCACTTTTACGCTGTACGGTGAAACTGCGTATGTCCTGCAAGAGAAAGAGGGTGTACTGCGCGCTGAACAAATCACGGTGAAAGCCGGTGATCGTAAAGGCGACAGCGTGCACGTGCTTGAGGGCTTAAAAGCCGGCGATCGTTTGGTTACTACAGGTCAGGTTCGTCTGAGTAACGGCAGCAAAGTGCATGTCGTGAATGATGATCCGCTGGTCACGCCAGCACAGCCACCGATGCTATAAGACCGGAGTGTAATGATGCGCTTTACCGATATATTTATACGGCGGCCGGTACTTGCGATTTCGATCAGTTTTCTGATCGCATTGCTCGGCCTGCAAGCTTTGTTAAAAATGCAGGTACGTCAGTATCCTGACATGACCAACACCGTGATCACGGTCAGCACCAGTTACTACGGTGCCAGTGCTGACCTGATTCAGGGCTTTATCACTACCCCGCTTGAACAGGCTATTGCACAGGCGGATAACATTGACTTCATGACCTCAAGCAGCCTGATGGGTTCTTCTACCATTACGGTTTACATGAAGCTCAATACTGACCCAAATGCCGCGATGTCGGATATTCTGGCGAAGGTAAACTCGGTGCGTTCTCAGATCCCAAAAGAGGCGCAAGACCCGACGATTACCAGTTCAACCGGTTCAAGTACAGGTATTCTCTACTTAGGCTTTACCAGCCAAGAGTTGAACTCCAGCCAGATTGCTGACTACCTTGATCGGGTAGTAAAACCGATGCTGTTTACCGTTGACGGGGTTGCGAAAGTTGACCTGTACGGCGGTGAAAAGTATGCGATGCGCGTCTGGCCTGATCCGGCCAAAATGGCGGCATTTGGTATTACCTCAACCGATTTAGTACAGGTGATGACCGCCAATAACTACCAGTCAGCAACCGGTCAGGTAAACGGCGATTTCGTGTTCTACAACGGTAATGCCGATACGCAGGTTAACGATGTCTCTGACATGGAAAATCTGGTCATCAGCAGCAACAAAAGCGGTCAGGTGATTCGTTTAGGCGATATCGCAAAAGTCTCTATGGCGAAAAGCCATGACTTGTACCGTGCCTCTGCCAACGGCCGAGAAGCGGTGGTTGCGGCAATTAACGGCGCACCATCTGCTAACCCGATCACCGTAGCGGCCAACGTGCTGAAACTGTTACCGGACATGACCCGTAACATGCCAAGCACGATTCAGATGAACGTGATGTATGACTCGACTATTGCAATCAATGACTCTATCGATGAAGTGGTGAAAACCATTGTCGAGGCGGGTGTGATTGTACTGGTGGTGATCACGCTGTTCCTCGGCTCTTTCCGTGCGGTACTGATCCCAGTTGTTACCATCCCGCTATCGCTGATTGGTGTGGCGATGATGATGCAGTTCTTTGGGTTTACCCTAAACCTGATGACACTGCTCGCGATGGTGCTGGCGATCGGTCTGGTGGTCGATGATGCGATCGTGGTTCTCGAAAACGTCGATCGGCATATCAAAGAGGGTGAGTCTCCGTTCCGCGCGGCAATTATTGGTACGCGTGAAATCGCCGTTCCGGTTATCGCCATGACCCTGACACTCGGCGCGGTATACGCACCGATTGCCCTGATGGGCGGCCTGACCGGTTCTCTGTTCAAAGAGTTTGCGCTAACGCTAGCCGGTGCGGTACTGGTTTCCGGTATTATCGCTCTGACACTGTCGCCGATGATGTGCGCGCATATCCTCAAAGCGCACGACAAACCGAGCAAGTTCGAGCTGACCGTACACACGGCGCTGGATAATCTGACCGAACGTTACGACCGCATAATGCACGCCATTATGCAGCATCGTGCTGTCGTGATTGCCTTTGCGGTACTGGTCTTTATGTCACTGCCTCTGCTGTTTAAATTCATTCCAAGCGAACTTGCGCCGAATGAAGATAACGGCGTGGTGGTTCTGATGGGTACAGCGCCGTCAAATGCCAACTTGGATTACATCCAGCAGAGCATGGCGCCAATCAACAAAATCCTGTCTGAACAACCAGAAGTACAGTTCTCACAGATTTTCTCGGGGATTCCAACTGCGAATCAGGCCTTTGGTCTGGCCACATTAAAACCGTGGAGTGAGCGTACCGCCTCTCAGCAGGAAGTGGCCAACCGGGTAACGGGCTTAGTGAAAGACTTACCGGCGATGTCAGTCACCGCATTCCAGATGCCATCCCTACCGGGTGCATCGAGCGGCCTGCCATTCCAGTTTGTTCTCACCACACCAAATAGCTTCGAAAGCCTATTCCAAATTGCAACGGATATGTTGGGTCAGATCAAGAGTAACGGTATGTTCGTCTACTCATCAATGGATCTGAACTTCAACTCGGCCACCGTCAATATCCAGATCGATAAAGACAAAGCCGGTGCATACGGTGTGACAATGCAGAGTATCGGTAATACGCTCTCAACCATGCTGGCCGATGGCTATGTCAACCGGATTGACCTGTATGGCCGCTCGTATGAAGTGATCCCGCAGCTTGAGCGTAAGTATCGTCTGAACCCTGATCTACTGAACCAGTTGTACGTGCGTGCCGCTGACGGTAAGTCAGTGCCGCTAAGCAACTTTGTGAAGATGACTGTTCAGTCAGCACCACCATCACTATCACACTTCAACCAGATGAACTCCGCAACGCTGAGTGCAGTTCTAGCGCCGGGTGTGGCAATGGGTGATGCTGTTAGCTGGATTGAAGCCCAAGCCGCCGAGAAGTTGCCGCAAGGTTATAGCTATAACTTTACCGGTGAATCTCGTCAGTTTGTCAGCGAAGGTAACGCTCTGCTCGGGACGTTCGGTTTGGCACTGGCGGTGATCTTCTTGGTATTGTCAATTCAGTTTGAATCACTGCGCGACCCGTTAGTCATCATGGTTTCCGTACCGCTGGCTATTTGTGGTGCGCTGATCGGGCTGGCATGGGGCTTTGCCACCATGAACATCTACTCACAGGTGGGCTTAATCACCCTGGTCGGCTTGATCACCAAGCACGGTATCTTGATCTGTGAAGTGGCCAAAGAAGAGCAGCTAATGCACGGCCGTAACCGTATGGATGCCGTGATGGCCGCCGCCAAAGTGCGTCTACGCCCGATTCTGATGACCACTGCGGCGATGATTGCCGGTCTAATCCCACTGCTGTATGCCTCAGGGCCAGGTGCAGCAGCACGTTTTAGTATGGCGATTGTTATCGTAGCAGGTCTGGCTATCGGTACGCTGTTTACCCTATTTGTACTGCCAGTTATCTACACTTTCCTTGCCAGCCAGCACAAACCGCTGCCGGTCTTTGTGGAAGATAAAGATCTGGAAAAGCTACAACGCGCTGATGAAGCCCGTGCTGCTATCTTGCAAAACCGTGAAAACCGTGATTCACAGTAAATATGATCAACAGCAAACATGAGCAACAGTAAATGGCTCATATACAGTGAACAGTAAGGGTTAACCTTCTGTAACTGTGTTATTGCTCACACAGGCCAGCGCATTGTCGCTGGCCTTTTTTATTACCTATCAGCGGCGCTTGCCGTACAATGCTTACAGCACCTTTCGGAGGATAACCCTGATGATTGATCCAAAAAAAATTGAGCAACTAGCCCGCCAAGTTCACGAATCCATGCCAAAAGGCATCCGTGAGTTCGGTGAAGAAGCCGAAAAGAAAATCCGCCAAACACTGCAAGCCCAGCTAGGCCGCTTAGATTTGGTCAGCCGTGAAGAGTTTGATGTGCAAACTCAGGTACTATTGCGTACCCGTGAAAAACTGGTTCAGTTCGAAGCGCGTTTAGCCGAACTCGAAGCGCGTCTGGCGGCACAATCATCTGCTAGCACCGCACCATTCAGCCAAGATCAGAGCGATAAAAGCGAATAACGCCAGTGATCCGGCTACAGTATTAAAACAGCGCAGACAATATGTCGGTATGCGCTGTTTTTATTTTCCGCGTGGGAATTTCATTTTCCGTAGCACTCTGCTTTTGCTATGTATCCCCCGAAACTGTTTTATCTCGGTGTTAAGCCATCTCTATTTTTTCATTTCTCTGGCTATTTATCTGCACTATTTATCGGCACCGCTTATCGGCACTGCGTTGCCCGACCATCTCCCTACAAAACTGTTTTGCGATAATGTGATAAAAATAAAACGATGCTATTTTCATTATTGATTGTTAATTCCTATTAATTATATCTGCAATGCGGGCTTTATTTTCCGTTAAAAGCCGTTACAATTAATGCAACTGAGAATTATTATCAATTAATAGTAAGGAAATATCATTATGTCGACTGCACTGATACTGACAGTTCTGGCCGGTAGCGCGACCTTTATCGGTGCAATCGGCGGTGTTATCGGGCGTAAACCATCAAACCGCGTTTTAAGTTTTTCACTTGGCTTTGCGGCGGGCATTATGCTGTTAATCGCATTAATGGAGATGCTACCGGCAACACTGGCGACCCCCGGTGTTAGCGCGCTGACCGGCTACGGAGCATTTATTGTCGGGTTACTTGGCTATTTTGCACTCGACCGCTTATTACCGCACGATCACGCCCATGATCTGATGCTCAACAACCATGATGCCAGCACACCGCGCCCGCCCAAAGACATTAAGCGCGCGGCTATTTTGCTGACCTTGGGTATCAGCCTGCACAACTTTCCCGAAGGCATTGCCACCTATGTGACCGCCAGCACCAACCTTGAGCTGGGCCTTGGCATTGCACTGGCAGTAGCCATTCATAATATTCCTGAAGGGCTGGCGGTTGCTGCGCCAGTGTATGCCGCCACCGGTTCAAAGCAAAAAGCGCTACTTTGGGCAGGCTTATCAGGAGTGGCCGAAATTGTCGGCGGGTTACTGGCCGCCTTTGTGTTTGGTGATAGCCTCAGCCCCGTTAGCATGGCGATGATTATGGCGGTGGTAGCCGGCATTATGGTAGCGCTGTCTGTCGATGAGCTGATGCCGCTGGCAAAAGAGATCGATCCGAAAACCAACCCAAGCCACGGCGTTCTGTGCGGCATGGCTGTCATGGGGATCAGCTTAGCCCTGCTGTAATGGTCAGAAGGTCAATTACAGCGGCTTATCAACAGTAACTGATTATTTAAAAACTAAATGATTATTTAAAAACTAAAATATGTGATGTCGTATCAGCTCATTACATGCCTATCGGTAAAATGTTGCAGCGAAAACCGCAATTCGTGACTACATTTTCTAATAAGGCAGCCACAGATAACAGGGTGGCTGCCCACCGTATTTTCCGATAGAGATGATAATGAGAATGAAGACTATGGCCTTGACTTGGCGTAACAAGCGCTATCCGCTGCAGATCCAGATAGCCAGCTTATTTAGTCTGCTGTTATTTCTGATAGGGATATTGCTGATAGGGTTTAATTACTACCGTACCAATAAGCTCAATATTGAAAATACGCATGCGCTATACAGCTATATTGGCGATAACGCGGCCTCACAGCTTGAGCTGAACAGTCGCTCGCTCGGCGTCGCGGTGAATCTGCTGACCACTATGCCTATCACCACCTTCTCAACCCTTGAGCAGCGTTTTGACTCACTGCCACGCCTGCGTGAAATTCTGCTCAGCAGCCCGTATGCCAATGCTGTTTATTGCGGTTATGCCGACGGCGATATGTTCCTGATGCGCCGAGTTGCAAAACATGCACTCAGTGAATGGGATGCACCGGAGGGCACGGCATGGGTCGTGCAAAGTGTTGACCATGAAGGCGATACCGTACGGCAAAACTACCTCTACTTTGACTACAACCTTAAGTTGCTAGGTAACAGTGATCGGCCTGATTTCCAGTACGACCCGCGTGTACGCCCGTGGTATAAGCTGTCAATGGCAAAACCGGGGCTGCAAATGGCACCGATGTATGTGTTTGCTGCATCGCGTGAAATCGGCACCACCATCAGCCGTAAAGCACAAAATCACCAAGGTGTTATTGGTATTGATATCTCACTGAAAACTTTCAGTGATCTGCTTAAAGAGCAACAACTGCCGGCCGGCAGTAAAATGGCGCTGATTAACCCGCAAAATAAAGTGGTTGCCAGTTTAGATCCACGTGAAGTATTTCGTATGGATGCCGACCGTAAAATCAGCATGTCTTCCGTTGATACCTTCCCCAATCCTGCACTTTCCCAACTATTACGTCAGGTTGAAGGAAAGCCGTATACCAATAGCTATAACCTTGAATTTAAAAGTATGGGGCAGATGTGGTTTGGCTCGGTATTGCCGATCAAAAACTCACAAGGCACTTTTCGTTTAGCCATCGCCACACCCTCTGATGTGCTGCTGGCCAGCTCAATTGAAATTCGTAATCAATCAACCCTGATTGCCATACTGGTGCTGTTCACCGCCCTGCCGATTGTCTGGTGGATAGCTTACCGAATCTCAAGTCCACTACGTCAACTGCAACAAGATGCCGAGCAAATACGCCGCTTTAATTTTGAACAGCCTAAGCCTACCAACTCGATTGTGCTGGAAATTGATGAACTGGCGCGAACCATGAGCCAGATGCGCAGTACTATTCAGCAGTTTTTGAACATTGGTAATTCGCTGGCCGCAGAGCGTGATTTTACCACTCTGCTTTCACGCTTAATGCATGAAACAACCCAACTGGTCGATATGGAAGGCGGAATTATCTACCTACCCGATCGTGATAGCATCACCCTGACACCCGCGCTATGGCAATGGCAAGGCCAGCCACAACCGCTGCAAGATGTTCCCACCATTCACATTCCAAGTATCACCCACTCAGCCCTGCAACAAGCACTGCAAGGGCATGTGGTTTATCACCACCTAAGTCAGCACAGCGCCATCGCAACACTGTCAGCATTTACTAAAAAGTTAGGGGATTTAGACGCAGTCATGGTTGCCATGCGTAACCGAGACAATCAACTTATTGGCCTATTGGTACTGCTGAACCCGCACAATCCAAGCCAAGCCGCCATTGAACCGGCCAAACTCAAACTGGTTGAAGCCCTTGCTGGCAGCTTGTCGGTTTCGGTGGAAACACAGCGGCTGTTACAGGAACAAAAAAATCTACTGAATGCCTTTATCCAACTGATGGCCGGCGCAATTGATGCAAAAAGTGCCTACACCGGCGGCCACTGTCAGCGCGTACCGGAAATTACCGAAATGCTGGCCGAAGCCGCTGTTCAAACACAAAGCGGGCCCTTTGCCAACTTTACCTTGAGCGATGAAGAGCGTGAAGAGCTGCATATCGCCAGTTGGCTGCACGACTGCGGTAAAGTCACCACCCCTGAGTTTGTGGTGGATAAAGCCACCAAGCTCGAAACAATGTACGACCGCCTCAATGAAATCAGAATGCGCATTGAAGTGCTCAAGCGTGATGCCAAAATCAGCGCTCTGGAGCAGCAACTCGGTGGCATCCCGAATGAGCAAACTGAGGCGTTATATCAGCAACAGATCAGCGAACTCGATGATGATTTTCTGTTTCTGGCCGAATCAAACGTCGGCGGTGAATTTATGTCTGATGAGCGTCTGGCACGTATCAACAAAATTGCCGAACGCCGCTGGTTACGAACGCTTGATGATCGAATTGGTTTATCGCACGAAGAGCAACAGCGTAAAGCACGGGTTGAACAACCGCCATTGCCGGTATGGGAGCATCTGCTGGCCGACCGCGAAGATCACATTTTCTACCGCGAAGCACGTGATCGCCTGCCAGAGGGCCACGGCTTCCAGATGCAAGAACCGCAATATCTGTATAACCGTGGGGAGATCTACAACCTGTCAATCCGCCGCGGCACACTGACCGATGAAGAGCGCTATAAGATCAACGAACACATTGTCCAAACCATTGTGATGCTCAAAACGCTGCCATTCCCACGCACCATGTCGCACGTACCTGAGATCGCCGGCGGCCACCACGAGCGTCTTGATGGCAACGGCTACCCTTGCCGCCTGAAAAAAGAGCAGATGAGCCTGACGGCCAGAATGATGGCAATTGCCGATGTGTTTGAGGCGCTCACAGCCGTTGATCGCCCCTATAAAAAAGGGAAAACACTGACCGAATCCTTGGGTATTATGGCTGGAATGGTTAAAGGCCAGCACTTGGATACCGAGCTGTTTACCCTATTTTTACAGAGCGGGATCTGGCGAGATTACGCCGAGCGCTACATGCGCCCAGAGCAGATTGATGAGGTTGATATTGTGCGTTTTTTACCGGCAAAAACAGAGCCGAATCCGAGCTGATTCGCGAAAAATACCATTAACATTAAGAGTATAAAAACAACTGACCGCGCAGTGAGTTCTGCGCGGCCAGCTTAGCGGTGAGTGCCGCGGCAAAATTATGCTTCGATTTGCTGCGCCAAACGATAAGCCACCAGATCTTCAATCGTTAGCACCGGCATATCATGTTGTTTAGCGAACTCAATCACCTCAGGTGCACGCGACATAGTCCCGTCATCATTGGTCAGTTCACATAACACACCGTAGGGTTTAAAACCGGACAACTGCATCAAATCAATCGTCGCTTCAGTATGGCCACGACGGGCCAATACGCCACCACTGTGCGCACGCAGTGGGAATACATGCCCCGGGCGATGGATATCCTGTGGCTGCGCATCATCAGCAATCGCTGCACGAATAGTTGTCACGCGGTCTTGTGCAGAAACACCGGTAGTCACGCCGGTAGCCGCTTCAATCGTCACCGTAAATGCGGTCTGATTTTGACTTGAATTGACCTCAACCATCATCGGCAGCTCTAACCGCTGACGACGCTCTTCGGTAATGCACAGGCACACAATGCCGCTACCATGACGAATAGTCAGCGCCATTTGCGCAGGGGTAATGGTCTCGGCAGAAAAAATCAGATCGCCTTCATTTTCACGATCTTCATCATCTAACACCAACACACCATTACCGGCACGCAATGCTGCTAAACCGCGTTCAACACGTTCAATGGGGGAGCCATAAGCACTAAGCAGTGACTGATTCATGGTAAAAAACGTCCTTAATACACTTTAATGGATTACCAGAATCAGGGCACAACAAGAGGAGTTACTGCAACAAACAGGTAATCTACGCTCAAACAAGAGATACGTTGCAGCACAGCAACGTTCTGTCTGAGGCGATACCCGATGGCAGCCGAACAGCTGGGTACGGTTTCCCGATAAAAAGTCAGCCTGACATCCGCCAGCGATTTTTATCCGAATAACCCGTCAGTGTCGTTACTCTCTTCTATCCGGACTATAACCGTCGGCCCCGGCATCTCACCGGATCTGCTGACCTTGCCGCGGTATAATCATGTGGTTAATCACAATCACTACCGTGACAAGCGCTCGCGGGCTGCTGTAATCCAGCCAGTGCTGTCTACAGATACCGCCGGTGGGGACTTACACCCCGCCCTGAGAATTTAACACTCTGAGCATACCGCCAACCGAGCACAACGGCAATTGCTGGCCGACAAGAAGAGCGCTGGATCACGGAAAACTCGCCATTGCCATCCACCTGCTAGCCAAATAGCATAAAAAAACCCAGCGCGAACACTGGGTTGTCTTTTATGCAAAAGATTGTACGCAAGTCTTGTATGCAAAATCTTGTCTGTAAAAATTTGGTATCCCAGAAAATTAACCAGCTACTGCAATGCGCTTCATGTCTGTCATGTAGCCACGCAATGTCTGACCAATAGTTTCAATCGGGTGCTGGCGAATAGCATCATTCACATCACGCAAACGCGCATTATCTACCGCACAGGCCGGAACGGCTTGCCCCAAATCACCGGCACGTAACTGCGGCAGCAAGGTTGCTTGCAGTAAAGGCACGGCAGCATTGGCGAACAGGTAGTTACCGTACTCGGCGGTATCTGAGATCACTACGTTCATTTCATACAAACGCTTACGGGCAATGGTGTTGGCAATCAGCGGCAACTCATGCAGTGATTCATAATACGCTGACTCATCATAAATACCCGATGCCACCATGGTTTCAAACGCCAGCTCTACACCCGCTTTCACCATGGCAACCATTAACGTACCTTGATCAAAATAGGTCTGCTCTTCAATTTTCCCGCTAAATTGTGGCGAATTTTCAAATGCGCTCAAACCGGTTTCAGCACGCCATGTCAGCAGTTTAATATCATCTTCTGCCCAATCCGCCATCATTCCGGCAGAGAACTCACCACAGATAATATCGTCCATATGCTTTTCAAACAGCGGGCGTAGGCTCTGCTTCATGCTTTCAGACAGCTCAAAAGCGCGCAACTTAGCCGGATTTGACAGGCGATCCATCATCAGGGTGATCCCGCCCTGTTTTAAGGCTTCGGTGATGGTTTCCCAGCCAAACTGAATCAGCTTTCCGGCATACGCCGGATCAGTACCTTCGGCCACCAGCTTATCAAAACAGATCAGTGAACCGGCCTGTAACATGCCGCACAAAATAGTCTGCTCGCCCATCAAGTCAGATTTAACTTCTGCCACGAAAGAGGATTCCAGCACGCCAGCGCGATCACCACCCGTAGCCGCCGCCCACGCTTTTGCAATCGCCAAGCCATCGCCACGTGGATCATTTTCTGGATGTACAGCAATCAGGGTCGGCACGCCAAAACCGCGCTTATACTCTTCACGCACTTCAGTGCCCGGACATTTTGGTGCAACCATCACTACAGTCAGATCAGCACGGATTTTCTCGCCCACTTCGACAATATTAAAGCCGTGTGAATAACCCAGTGCTGCGCCTTGTTTCATCAGCGGCATCACTGCCTGTACCACCGCCGAGTGCTGCTTATCTGGCGTTAAGTTAACCACCAAATCTGCCTGTGGGATCAACTGCGCATACGTGCCAACGGTAAAACCGTTCTCGGTAGCTTGTTTCCACGATGCACGTTGCTCGACAATCGCCTCATCACGCAGTGCATAGGCCACATCCAGCCCTGAATCACGCATATTCAGGCCCTGATTTAGCCCTTGAGCGCCACACCCGACAATCACCACTTTTTTGCCTTGCAGATAGCTGACGCCTTCGGCAAATTCACTGCGATGCATAAAACGACACTTGCCCAGCTGTGCCAACTGCTGGCGTAAATTCAAGGTATTAAAGTAGTTTGTCATGTGTTGCTCCCTTTACTCTGACCAATTATTCCGTTGAAGATGGTTTAGGCTGTTATTTCCAACCTGCTTTTTTTGATAGTAGGCTAAGACGAGCATTGCTTAAATTGATATATTAACAAGACCATATTGCAGGATATGAAACATGAACTGCACCGCAGTTTGCCTGTATCAGAAGGAAATCTGACCACGAGGCCGCGCATGGATTTACGCGATTTAAAGCTATTTTTACACCTTGCCAATAGCTGCCATTTTGGCCGCAGCGCACAGGCTTGCCATGTCAGCCCATCAACCTTATCCCGCCAGATCCAGCGCTTAGAAGAAGAGCTGGGGCAACCGCTGTTTGTGCGGGATAACCGCAGCGTCACGCTAACCGATGCCGGGCTAAAAATGCGCAGTTTTGCCGAACAAACTCTGCAGCAGTGGCAACAACTGCACGCCAGTGTCCACCCGCAGGCCGATGATCTGCTGGGTGAGCTGCGGCTGTTCTGTTCGGTCACTGCCGCATACAGCCATCTGCCGCAGATCCTCGACCGTTTTCGCGCCCGCTACCCGAAAGTAGATATTAAGCTGACCACTGGTGATGCCGCCGATGCAATAAGCAAAGTTTTGGGGGATGAAGCCGATCTGGCAATCGCGGCGCGCCCTGAGCCACTGCCGGCATCTGCAGCTTTTGCCTCTTTAGGGGAGATAGCACTGGCGTTGATTATTCCGACCATTCCCTGTCGGGTACGTGAAATGGCCTGTCAGACACCGCCTGAGTGGGCGCAGATCCCGTTTATCCTGCCCGAACACGGGCCGGCCAGACGCCGAATTGAGCAGTGGTTGCGCGCTCAGCAAATCTCACATCCGCACATTTATGCGACAGTTTCTGGGCACGAGGCGATTGTCTCAATGGTAGCACTCGGGTGTGGCGTAGCCGCGATGCCGACGGTGGTGGTCGATAATAGCCCTGTACGTGATCGGATAGAGCGGCTGGAGATCAGCGGCTTTGCGCCACTTGATCTGGGAGTCTGTACCCAGAAAAAGCGGCTGCATGAGCCGCTGATTGCCGCATTCTGGCAGATGCTGTAACCGCAATAATGCGGGGAAAACCCCGCCAGAACCATTGCAGAGTAAGCGGCTGAGTTGTACTACTGAAACTAACGAGCAAGAAAATAGCGGAATGCCGGATTATCGGTTTCATCGTGTGCCACATAGCCTAGCTCGTTCAGATGCTGATCAAACGCGCTCTGATCGTCAGGTTTCAGCTCAAATGCGGTCAGCACTCGGCCATAATCTGCACCGTGATTGCGATAGTGAAACAGTGAGATATTCCAGCGCGTACCGAGCATCTGCAAAAACTTAATCAGCGCCCCCGGACACTCAGGAAACTCCACACTGTACAACCGCTCGGTTAACGGCTGTGCCGGACGACCGCCGACCATATAGCGTACGTGCAGTTTGGCAACTTCATCATCGGAAAGATCAACGGTGTCATAGCCGCCAGCCCGCAGCTCTTGCACGATCTCTTCACGCTCAGCCAGACCACGGGTTAACCGCACTCCGACAAAAATCGCTGCCCGATCCGGATCAGCATAGCGGTAGTTAAATTCGGTCACTGAACGCCCGCCCAGCAGCTGGCAGAACTGCAAAAAACTGCCTTTACGCTCGGGAATAGTCACTGCCAACAGCGCTTCACGCTGCTCACCTAGCTCGCAACGCTCGGAGACATACCGCAGGCCATGAAAATTGAGGTTTGCCCCCGACAGCACATGTGCCAAACGCTCGCCCTGTAACTGATGCTGCTGGGCATATTTTTTTAGCCCCGCCAGCGCCAGCGCCCCCGAGGGTTCGGCCACCGCCCGCACATCCTCAAACAAGTCTTTGACTGCCGCACAAATTGCATCGGTATCAACGGTAATCACATCATCCAGATATTGCTGACACAGCCGGAAGGTTTCATCACCAATGCGCTTTACCGCTACGCCATCAGCAAACATGCCAACCCGCGCCAGATCAACCGGCTGACCGGCCTGCAATGCGGCATGCAGGCAGGCAGAATCTTCCGCCTCAACACCAATCACTTTAATCTGCGGCATCAGTTGTTTAATCAGCACCGCCACACCAGCGGCCAAACCGCCGCCGCCAACCGGTACAAAAATCCGATCGAGGTGGGCATCTTGCTGTAATAACTCAAGTGCCAACGTGCCTTGTCCGGCAATCACTGCGGGGTGATCAAACGGTGGGATAAACGTCAGCCCCTGCTGCTCGGCCAGTTCAATGGCTCGGGTTTTGGCTTCATCAAAGTTTGCGCCGTGCAGCAGCACTTCACCGCCAAACCCGCGCACAGCATCCACTTTTATCTCAGGGGTGGTACGCGGCATCACAATCAGAGATTTCACCCCCTGTTTGCTGGCAGACAGTGCCACCCCCTGCGCATGATTGCCAGCAGAAGCGGCCACTACACCCGCCGCTTTTTGCTCTACCGTTAACCCTGCAATCATGGCGTGAGCACCGCGCAGTTTAAAACTGTGTACCGGCTGGCGATCTTCGCGCTTTACCAGCACGGTATTGCCAAGGCGGGCTGACAATTTGCTCATCGGTTGCAGTGGCGTGACCTGTGCCACTTCATAAACCGGGGCGCGCAGCACCGCACGTAAATATTCGGCAGCACAGGGTTGCCCGCTAAGGGGCGCTGAGTCAGACATCAGAACATATCCTCGAGTTTGCTGCGATCACGTACCGCGCCGCGATCAGCGCTGGTGGCAAGGCTGGCATAGGCACGTAGCGCCATCGAGACCGGACGCTGGCGATCGAGCGGCTTCCACGCCTGTGCGCCGCGCGCCTGCATCGCACTACGACGAGCGTTCAGCTCGGCATCACTTACCTCCAGCACCATACTGCGCTGGGGAATATTAATGGCAATCAAATCGCCCTCTTCCACCAGTGCAATCGTGCCGCCACTGGCCGCTTCCGGTGAAACATGGCCAATCGACAGGCCCGATGTGCCGCCGGAAAAACGGCCATCGGTAATCAGGGCACAGGCTTTTCCCAGCCCCATTGATTTTAAATAGGTGGTGGGATAGAGCATCTCTTGCATGCCCGGCCCGCCTTTAGGGCCTTCATAGCGGATCACCACTACATCACCAGCGTGCACTGTTCCACCCAAAATCGCGTCTACCGCGCTGTCTTGGCTCTCAAAAACGCGCGCAGGGCCGCGGAACAGCAGGTTATCGGCATCCACACCGGCGGTTTTCACTATACTACCGTTTTCTGCCAAATTGCCCGACAACACCGCCAGACCGCCATCCTGACTATAAGCATGCGCAATGGCTCGGATACAGCCGTGCTCACGGTCTTGATCGAGCAGTGGCCAGCGGCACTCTTGTGAGAACGCGTGGGTAGTACGAATGCCCGCAGGGCCGGCGCGGTAGCGGGTATGCACCGCCTGATCCTCGGTCTGCATAATGTCGTACTGCGCCAGTGTTTCAGTGAGATCCAACCCGAGCACATTGCGAACATCACGGTTGAGCAGCTCAGCACGATCGAGTTCGCCTAAAATGCCATGCACGCCACCGGCACGATGTACATCTTCCATGTGGTATTTCTGGCTGCTTGGCGCAACTTTACACAGGTGCGGAACATGGCGTGATAAGCGGTCAATATCGGCCATCGTGAAATCAATTTCGGCTTCCTGCGCGGCGGCCAGCAGGTGCAATACGGTATTGGTTGAACCACCCATGGCGATATCCAGCACCATGGCGTTTTCAAAGGCAGCTTTGCTGGCGATATTACGCGGCAGGGCGCTGAGATCATCTTGCTCATAGTAGCGTTTGGTCAGCGCCACTATCCGGCGTCCGGCTTCCAAAAATAGCTGTTTACGATCAAGATGGGTTGCCAGTAGTGAACCGTTGCCCGGTAAACTCAGCCCCAGCGCTTCGGTCAGGCAGTTCATTGAGTTGGCGGTAAACATGCCCGAGCACGAGCCGCAGGTTGGGCAAGCCGAGCGTTCGACTTGCAAGCTTTGCTCGTCAGACACTTTGGGATCAGCACCCTGAATCATCGCATCGACCAGATCAAGCTTGATAATCTGATCCGAGAGCTTGGTTTTCCCTGCTTCCATCGGCCCGCCGGAGACAAAAATCACCGGAATATTCAGCCGCAATGCGGCCATCAGCATGCCGGGGGTGATCTTATCGCAGTTCGAGATGCAGACCATCGCATCGGCACAATGCGCATTAACCATGTACTCGACCGAGTCGGCAATCAGCTCGCGTGAGGGCAGTGAATACAGCATGCCGCCGTGCCCCATGGCAATACCGTCATCCACGGCAATGGTGTTGAACTCTTTTGCCACACCACCGGCCGCTTCAATTTCAGTGGCCACCAGCGCGCCCATATCACGCAAATGAACATGGCCGGGTACAAACTGGGTAAACGAGTT
This sequence comes from Plesiomonas sp. ISS29, assembly GCF_056522795.1. NCBI lineage: Bacteria > Pseudomonadati > Pseudomonadota > Gammaproteobacteria > Enterobacterales > Enterobacteriaceae > Plesiomonas > Plesiomonas sp. ISS29. The sequence goes on along the minus strand of NZ_JAWRZQ010000001.1, from coordinate 643,758 downwards.
CACAACCGCAATAATCGGTTTCCCAAAATCACTCTCTTGCATCCCTGTCGCCCGCCATAAGGCGCGGGCGCCAGCCATATTACGCCCGTGCGTGGTGGTTGCTGAACGGTACTTTGCCATGACTCTCATCCCTGTGTTCAATTGTGTGTGGCGATTGGTGTTACCGTGAGCGGCACGGTACACCGATGTTGCGAACAAACCTAAATTTAGGCGTTAACCGGATCTAACCAGCCCCATTTGTCTTGCGTTTCACCGTTAAACAGGCCAAAGAATGCTTGCTGTACCCGCTCGGTAATCGGGCCACGGCAACCGGCGCCGATTTCAATACCATCAATGCTGCGTACTGGGGTGATCTCTGCCGCCGTACCAGTCATAAATACCTCATCGGCCAGATACAAAGCTTCACGAGCCAACACCTCTTCGCGCACCTCATAGCCGAGATCTTTAGCCAGTGTGCTGACCGCATCTCGGGTGATCCCCGGCAATGAGGCGCAGGTTGATGGCGGCGTAAAAATCACGCCATTTTTAATCACAAACAGGTTTTCACCCGCCCCTTCAGAGACATAGCCACGCACATCCAGCGCAATACCTTCGGCATAACCGTGGCGGCGTGCTTCACTGCCCACCAGCAGAGATGAAAGGTAGTTCCCCCCAGCTTTTGCAGCGGTCGGAATGGTGTTTGGCGCAACGCGATTCCATGAAGAAACCATTGCATCCACCCCGTTTTTCAGGGCCTCTTCGCCCAGATATGCGCCCCACGGAAACGCGGCAATGATCAAATCACACTGATAACCCGGAGGAGGGTTTACGCCCAAGCCCACATCACCAATAAATGCCAGCGGGCGGATATACGCACTGGTCAGCTTATTCACGCGCAGGGTTTCACGGCAGGCTTCCATTAAGCCTTCTAATGAATAGGGAATGGGGAAGCGGTAAATTTTGGCAGAGTCTAGCAGCCGTTGCATATGCTCGCGGTGGCGGAAAACCACCGGCCCGCGTGGGGTGTCATAGCAGCGAATTCCCTCAAAAACCGATGTGCCATAGTGCAGTGCATGCGACATTACGTGTACTTTTGCCTCTGCCCATGCGGTCATTTCGCCGTTAAACCAGATAAAATCAGCTTTCTTTGTCATTTTCGTCATCCTTGTCGCGCACTATGCACGGATTAGCGGTTGGGTGAAGGTATGAACTTGCAGCGTGGGCGGTATCGTCACATGCGGTACTACGCTCGGCTGATGCACATTCACCACATCAATTAATTTAGTCAGTTGCAAAAATAGCTGCTGCACGGGGCGCAGGCTGGATACTATTAGCTCAATATTGACACGATCTGTAGCATCTTCCAGCACCATATTCATGGCACAGACCTGAAATCCGCGATGCCGCGTTACACGGAGTACACGCTCGAGCACTTCAGGGCGAAAACGCGCCTCAATCGTCAGGCGGTAACGGGGAGTGTGAGAATCACTGTCATGCGGCATTGTCATTGTGCGGCCTCCTGCCGTTTACCGGCCATGCCGGTGCTGTTTTCCTGCACGGCTTCTGCCGTGTGGTTCGATAACAATGTCGGCAGCGCCTCAATCATGGCAGCATTGCTAGCCCCCGGCGGCACTAACGGCCAGACATTTTCCGCCTCATCAATACGGACATGCAGCAGATACGGGCCTTCACTGGCAAGCAGAGCGTCAATCGCCGGAATAACCTGTGCTTTTGTCTCAATGCGCTGACCAGTAATACCAAATGCCGCGGCCAGAGCCAGAAAATCAGGGTTATCTGACAAATCGGTTTCGCTATAACGGCCATCAAAAAACAGGGTTTGCCACTGCCGTACCATACCAAGACGCTGGTTATCAATCAGCACAATTTTTACCGGCAGCCGCTTGCGTTTTATCGTGCCTAGCTCTTGGATATTCATCATAAAAGAGCCATCACCTGAGATACAGATCACCGTATCCTGCGGCCGCGCCACCTGAGCGCCGATTGCCGCAGGTAGGCCAAAACCCATCGTGCCAAGGCCTGCTGAGGTCAGCAGATCTTCGGGCTGCTGAAACTGCATATGCTGCGCCACCCACATCTGATGCTGACCGACATCGGTCGTCACCACCGTGTTGGCAGGCTTACGTGCCGACAACTGTTGCAGCAACAACGGGGCATAAATCGGCTCACCGGGGTGATCATAACGCCAACCGTGCTCGGCTTTCAGCGCAGCAATCTGTTCGCGCCATGCGGAGGTATCGGGCAATACAGGCAGCCCAGCGGTTAACGCGGGCAGCAGTTGTGCCAGATGCCCGCACAGCGCCGCATCAGGCGTGCGCAGTTTACCCAGCTCAGCCGCATCAATATCCAGATGAATGACCCGTGCGCCAGCGGCAAAAGTATCGAGTTTACCGGTCACCCGATCATCAAAGCGCGCACCGACTACCACCAGCAGATCACACTGCTGTACTGCCAGATTCGCTGCTTTTGTGCCATGCATCCCCAACATACCCAGATAACCGACATCATCCGGTGCGAGCGCTCCCAGCCCTTTTAACGTGGCAACACTCGGCATACCGGTGCGGTGGCTAAATGCCCGTAAATGCTCGGTCGCTTTTGCCAGCGCGACACCACCGCCGATATACAACATCGGCCGCTGTGCCTGTTGCAGCAGGTGCTGAGCTTTACGCAATTGCATCAACGTTTCTGTCGGCAGCCATGTCTGATCACCCTCGATATCTTCATTCAGCAGTGATGTTGCCAGTAATCGCTCATCATCTGACCCCAAAAAGCCTGCTTCGGTATCATTTCCACGTATGGCACTAATCGCCATCATCTGAATATCTTTGGGGATGTCCACTAACACCGGCCCCGGGCGGCCCTCTTGGGCCAGCGCAAACGCCTCGGTAAGAACCGTCAACAACTCTTCGGGCTCACGTACCAAAAAGCTGTGCTTGGTGCAGGATAAAGACATACCGAGTACATCAATTTCTTGAAACGCATCCGTACCGATTAACGGGCGTGCCACTTGTCCGGTAATCGCCACCACCGGAACCGAGTCGAGCAGGGCATCCGCTAAACCAGTGATCAAGTTTGTTGCCCCCGGCCCAGACGTTGCCAGACACACACCCACTCCGCCGCTGGCACGGGCATAACCTATCGCGGCCATCGCCGCTCCCTGCTCATGGCGGCACAGCAGATGTTCCACTCCGCCATCGTACAGGGCATCGTACACCGGCATAATCGCGCCGCCCGGATAACCAAATACCGTGGTCACCGCATGCTGACGCAGCATCTCCACCACCCATTGCGCGCCGGTTTTACTCACGCTAACCGGCTCATCGGTGCTCACGTGCATCGGCACATCTGTGTCTAGGTGCATCAACACCTGTTGCGGCATGCCTGCATGCGGGTGTGTGTCTGTCATAGCGTTACCCCGCCTGTCTGCAAAAAGCCCACAACGAACAGGGCGGATAACGGTATGATCGGGCGGTTGGCATCCGATCGGGTTGTGGTCGATTCATTGCTGCACTCCTGTTGCTATACCGGTGATACCGTGGGTGGCTATCGTTAATCCCGCTATTGTTGATCCTGCTATTTCAGCTAAAAGCCTGTACAACAACATCCGGCTCACATCCCTTGATAAGGTTAATTTTTGTGTGAACGCCGATAAAAAAGCCCCCGAACCTTTCGGTGCGGGGGCTTTTTCGTTTCCGGCTTCTCTATCTGTTCAGCCTTCGTTTTCCAAATACGACCCCGCATGGAGCGTGAATAATCACCACCACGAGTAGAAGAATGAGGGTCAGAACTTGGCCGAATAGCATCATGTTATGAATTCTTTTTGTTGTGTTGTTTTTATTATCTCAATGCCCAGAACCGGTGCGGCGGGTGTTACCACGCAGCGCGTTCAATGCTTTGGTCATGCTTTACACAGTAAAAGAGTTACCATAGCTGTTTACTTTTTGACAACGTTTTTTTGCGAAAATCTTCCCGCTTTTGAATTCATCCCAAATAACAAACTGATTTTAAAGGGTAAAACTAAAGCCGGTTTTACTGCACTTTTTTGTACTGCAGATTTTTACCGAACTGTCGGCCACGGATACAGCCCGCATGTTTATTCAATGTGGCCGATACAGCGTTTTTTCCTTATGTCGGAAACCTGCTATGTCATTGGCCATTATTCACAGCCGCGCCAGCATTGGCGTACAAGCCCCTGCCGTTACCATTGAGGTGCATCTCAGTCAGGGCCTACCGGGGTTAACATTAGTCGGGTTAGCCGAAACCTCAGTCAAAGAGGCGCGGGATCGGGTACGCAGTGCGCTGCTCAACAGTGGGTTTGAATTTCCGGCACGGCGAATAACCGTTAACCTTGCACCGGCCGATCTTCCCAAAGAGGGTGGCCGTTTTGATTTACCAATAGCACTGGGGATTTTGGCTGCCTCTGGGCAGATCGCCGCCGATAAGCTGCCAATGCACGAATTTATCGGGGAGTTGGCACTGTCGGGTGAGCTACGCGCGGTCACCGGGGTGATCCCCGCCGCACTCTCGGCACATCAGGTGCAGCGGCGTTTAATCCTTGCCACCACCAACGCCGAACAGGCGCAACTGGTGACCCATGCCGATCCGCTCTCTGCCTGCTCGTTACAGGCGGTGTGTGACTACCTCAACGGTAAGGCGGCGCTCGATATGCCGCAAACTCAGGATGCAGAGAGTGCAGTAAACGGCTATCAGAGCGGATCAGGGCTAGATTTACAGGATATTATTGGCCAGCAACAGGCCAAGCGAGCACTGGAGATTGCGGCCAGTGGGCAGCATCATCTGCTGTTGCTCGGCCCACCGGGAACAGGAAAAACCATGCTGGCCAGCCGCCTGCGTGATCTGCTGCCGGTAATGAGCGATCAGGAGGCGCTCGAGACCGCGGCTATCGGCAGTTTAGTGCATCAGGATATTCATCGCGGAAACTGGAAACAGCGGCCATTTCGCACCCCGCATCACAGTGCATCAACCGCGGCACTGGTGGGTGGCGGCAGTATGCCGCGCCCCGGTGAAATTTCGCTATCCCATAACGGCATTTTGTTTTTAGATGAGTTGCCAGAGTTTGAGCGTAAAGTGCTCGATGCGCTGCGCGAACCGTTAGAGTCAGGGGAGATTGTGATTTCACGTGCTCAAGCCAAGGTCTGTTTTCCGGCCCGCTTTCAACTGATTGCAGCAATGAACCCCAGCCCGACCGGACACTATCAAGGGGTACACAACCGCAGCAATCCTCAGCAGGTGTTGCGCTATTTAAGCCGCTTATCCGGCCCGTTTTTAGACCGTTTTGACCTGTCAATTGAAGTGCCTTTACTGCCGCAGGGCAGCCTGACACAAAACCCACAACGCGGCGACAGCAGCCAGCAAGTCCGTGAGCGGGTATTACAAGCGCAGCAACGGCAAAAACAGCGGCGCGGCAAGCTCAATGCGATGCTCAGCAGCCGTGAAGTGGAGCAAGATTGTCGGCTCAACAGTGCTGACAGTGATTTTCTTGAGCAGACACTCAACCGGCTGGGCCTGTCGGTACGGGCCTATCACCGGATCTTAAAAGTGGCACGTACTATTGCTGATTTGGCCGCCGACGATAAAATTCAGCGCGTACACTTGGCCGAAGCACTCGGTTACCGCGCAATGGACCGGCTTTTGCAACGCCTGACTCAGCAAGCTTGATTGTAAGAGCTGATGATGAATGCTGATTGTGAATATAAAATGTGGTGTACACACCTGAATACAAAATTGACCTAACGATGAGGTTATCCCCCAAAAAAAACAGGAGCCAGCGGCTCCTGTTGTCTTACTCGTCTTGTTTTACTCGTCGTTGTCGGTGTAGTCTTCCACCGCATCTGCCTGCGGTTTACCGCCGGATAAGGTGTGAAAACGTTTCGGACGACGCGTACGATCACGGTACTTAATCCAGACTTTTTCGTGATCAGTTACCGGCTGACGCTCATTCTGGCACGCTGCCACAAAGAGCTGCTCTTCTTCAGTAGCAGCCTGTCGCTTTCCTGAGTCTAACTCATCAAACGCACAGCCAAACTGCTCAAGAAGTTGAGCCTCTTTGATGGTGAAATCGCCGTGACGGGCGAAACCACGCGGATAATGCTTGTTATCGAAGAAACGACGTGTTGTGACAAAGCTTTCCGCCATATTGAGACAAGCTCCTAAACTATCATGGTCGAAGGGTCTATGGCGCGGAGTATTATTGAGCCTTGACGCTGATGTAAAACAAATTATTTTAATCGTGATGATAAGTTTTTTTGGAGATGTGCAGTGGATACCGAATTACTGAAAACCTTTATCGTGGTCAGTAAAACCCGCCACTTCGGTAAAGCAGCTGAATCTCTGTTTCTGACCCAATCGGCAGTCAGCTTCCGAATTCGCCAGCTAGAAACACAACTAAACGTAACGCTATTCAACCGCCATCGTAACAATATTCAGCTAACACCGGCTGGTGAGCGGTTAGTGCCCTATGCCAGCAATTTGTTGCAAACTTGGCAACAAGCTCAGCAAGATGTCAGCCAATCGCATCAAATCGCACCATTACGGATAATGGCAGCACCCTGTATTTGGGAGTCAGTGCTGGGTGATTTTTTGCATCAGGTAAGCCAGCAGTATCCGGCGCTGCCGCTGCGTACTGAGTACGGCCCGCCGCGCACATTACTGCGCCAACTGCTTGAGCAGAGTGTGGATCTGGGTTTTAGTTTTGATCAGCCGCGCAGTGATGAATTTACCGCGCAGCCTTGCGCAGAGATCTCGTTACAATTGTTTGCCTGTAGCACCACACAAACGCAGAAAAACCATGCTGAACATAACTACTTAGCTGAACACTACCACTTAATTGAGTGGGGCAGCGGTTTTATGCAGCAACAGAGTGCATGGTTTACACCCGATATCCCCCCGCGACTGTACAGCCATTCGATGCGCCAGGTTTTGCATCAACTGAATCAGAGCAAAGGGTGTGCATTTTTACCCGCCAATATGCACGCAGAGCTCGGTTCACGCGGGTTAACGGCGGTTGACAAGATCCCGCCATTGCCATTGACCCTGTACGCTATCTGGCCACAAAACAGCTCGCACGATGCGCTGATCCGTAGCCTGCTTTCACTGTTACCCGCAGCTCTATGACTGAAAATCTGTAACTGAATACCTGCACCTAAATACTTGCGCCTAAAGACCGAACCTCAATACCCACACCTAGATATCCGAACCTGAAGATCGGATATAACCGATCTTCAGGTTTCTTACCGGTTGCTTAGTTAAGACCGGCCTCTTTTAGGCTGAAGATCTGAGCGCTGACGCTGACACAACCAGAGATAGCGCAGCCAGTCATACAGCAAAAAGGCCAGTAAACTGACACCCATCACCGGCAAACTAAAACCCACAACCAGTGTTATGACAATAATCATGACCTGTGGCAGCTTGGGCGCTTTACTAAGCAGTGCAAACGGTGATCGCAGTGTTCGAGTTTGACGGCCGGTTGGCCGGCCTCGCCACCACATTTGGTATCCCATAATAACCATCGTCATCAGCCCTACGGCAACAACAACCAAAGCCAGTTCATTGGCCACACCAAACAGCAGCCCCATGTGCATATCAATGCCCCAACGGGTTAATTTGGCGGCTAACGGGTACTGCTCAAAGCGCACCTGATCGGTAACCGCCAGCGTGACAGGATTAACAGCAACAGCATCTGCCTGTGTCGGCCAGTGGCGGTCAAGCTCGACCACACTCCATGCCTGATCGGCCTTCGGCGGCTGCTTGATTTCAACTTTGGCCGCATTAATACCGGCCTGACGTGCTACGGCTAATACCGCATCGTACAGCGTAGCATTCTGTGGTGTGGGAACTTCAATGTGATCGTCCGAGCCCGTAGTGTGATCATGATGACCGGCATGCGGATTCACTGCGGTAGCTGAAGTGCTTGCCTCAGAAAGTGAGGTTGAAAGAGATGGCGTAGTCCAGCCAAACTGCTGACGTAAAATACCGATATTATCGCCTGCCCAGCGTGACCATGTCAGGCCAGTTGCCGAGAAAAACAGCAAGCCCAGTAACAAAAACAGCCCCAGTTTCTGATGTAAAGTACGCAGACCCCGCTTTTTGGGTACAGCCGAAACTGCTGATGTTGCTGTGGATGGTGCAGAGGTCGCTGCCACGCGGTTGCTCGGTTTGTGCTGACGGTATGCCCATAACAGCAACCCGCCTAACGCCGCCACCCATAGCCAAGAAGCGGCCAGCTCACTGTAGTAGCGGCCGATATCACCTAGCTGCAAGTTGACATGCAACTGATCAATCCAAGTACGCAGCGGTAATACGCCACTGGTACCGTAAGCCACCAGCGCACCGTGAGTTTTCGCCGTGACTGGATCAACAAACACCGCCAAACGCTCAGACGGGTTTAACCCCTCGACATTAAACAGCACCCGCGTGTTGTCTCCCTCCGCAGGTGAAGGGCGCACCGCAGACAACTGAGCCTCTACAGGTGCGAATTTTTTTGCCGCCTCAACTTGCTGTCGTAGCGGCAACACCTCACCCTGACTGCTGTTGTACAAAAAGCCAGCATACAGGCGTGATTCAATTTGCGGGGTAAGGGCATATAAGATCCCGCTAAGTGCGGCAACCAGCATAAAAGGGCCAACAAACATGCCAACATAGAAATGTAAACGCATTAACAGGGGAACAAACCAACTGCGGGTAGTCGCCGCTTGCTGGCGGCGCTCTGTTATCGGTAAAGCAGAAGAACGTTCAGACATTGTTGCGCTAATCCAAGTGAATGTAGAAATTCACCTGAATGTATATCATGCTTCAAAAATCAACAATCGGCTCAAATAAGCAGCAAAAAGCCTCTTTTTTCGCGATAATTTCTCTTTTTTTATCCCAGTAAAATTATTTTAGACCAAATAATCCATTTCACGGTGTGCTGATGTATAGCGTATTTTCGCATGCCACTAAGAACAAAGAGAAAACAGACAAGCCTGCAATATGGCCTGTCTGTTACTTAACTTAACGCTGCTGAAGCAAGAACTTCACCAAACCATCATATTGCTGGGTAAAATCAGCCGTGTCTTTGGCTTCAATTCCACCCATATTAATCTGGTACTTACCGTTAATGATCACTGCCGGCACACCACGAATTTCATAGGTTTGTACGGCCATCTCTTGCTTGGCAACCAGTGAGTTGACCATAAAGCTGTTCAAGGCGGCATCATATTCAGTGCCATTGACACCAATACTCTCAAACGCGGCACGAATATCCTGAGCGCTTTTAATGCTTTGTGTCTTTTGAATGCCTTCAAACAGCACCGGCTGCACTTTTGCCTCAACCCCCATCACCATAGCCACAGCCCAAGCACGGGTCAGATCTTTACCTAATGGGCCAAGAAAATCCACGTGATACTGCAAAAACTCACCGCCTTCCGGTACCGCTTTTTTAATCTGTGCCGGAAGATGGTATGAGAATTCAAAGTCATAGCAGTGCGGGCAATAAAACGAGAAAAACTCCAGCGCTTGCGGTGCTGCGGTGGCCGGTTTATCAAAGGTGGTGTACTGCTTGCCATCAGTAAAGGTATCTTTGATAACAGACGCAGCAAAAAGAGGCGTGCTTAACAGCAGGCCTATCAGCAATGTTCCTATTTTTTTCATGTATAACCCCGATATCATTATTTTCAAATAATAGTTTTTAAATCGTATCGGCGGCTACTTTAAGGCAAGGGTTACTGATCCAGCAATAGCGTTAATGATAAAGTTTTGTAAAGATTGGGTAACATGAAACAGCCAAAACCTCTGCGTAAAATTGCGCAATCTGTTCCATAGTCAAAAAAAACGTTAGGGGGGATAGAGAGCCGTTCACCAAAAACCGCTGCAGCCTGCTACACACAGGCTGCAAACAGTCAATCGGGCCGATTCAGGTAAAATTCACCCCAATCGACACTAACAACTTAAAAATTATTTTTGGGTCAGCAAAAATTTTACAATTTCACCAAATTGCTTGGTGAAATCTTCATTACTTTTCGCATCAATTCCGCGAGCTTCAATACGGAATTTGCCATTAATGTAGAAAGCCGGCACACCTTCAACCTGAAAATCTTGTGCCGCTTTGCTTTGCTGCGCCACAAATGAGCTGACCATAAAGCTGTTCAACGCAGCATCATACTCCTTACCCTTCACCCCGATTTTCTCAAACACTGCGCGAATATCCGCCGGTGTTTTAATGCTGCGTGATTTTTGAATGCCTTCAAACAGTACCGGCGCAACTTTCTCTTCCACACCCAGCACATTAGCAACCGCCCATGCGCGGCTCAAATCTTTTGCCAGTGGCCCCATAAAATCGACATGATACTGCTTGAAACTGCCGTCTCTTGGCACTTCACTGCGTACAGTTTGCGGAATGTGATAGGTACTTTCAAAAGCAAAACAGGCCGGACAGTAAAATGAGAAGAACTCAACTGCCTCCGGTTGTATTGAGGCTGGACGATTAAGCGCAGTGTACTCTTTTCCCTCTTTAAACTGCTTCTTAGCAAGCTGCGCCGCAGAGACATTGGTAGCCAGCACCAGCAAGGCCAACGTAAGCCAAATTTTTTTCATGTAAAATAATCCTTTCAATTATTAAAGTGACAACAAGTTATTTTTATCAGCATTATAGGGATAATTCGTACCGCGCCGCTACTCTCAATACATCGGCATTAATTGCAGTGGCGGTTCACGCAGTGCAGCAATTTGCTCTTTACAGGCCAATATTTGCTGCTCCCAGTAGCGCGGTTCGGCAAACCACGGAAAACTACGCGGAAACGCAGGGTCTTCCCAGCGGCGTGCCAGCCATGCCATATAATGCACCATCCTCAGACCACGTAATGGTTCGATCAGTTGCACTTCACGGGCAGTAAAATCACTAAATTCGCTGTAACTTTCAATCAACAGATCTAGTTGCATTAGCCGTTCATTACGATCGCCATTGAGCAGCATCCATAAATCTTGCATCGCAGGGCCGTTACGAGCATCGTCCAAATCAACAAACAGCGGGCCATCGCGCCACAAAATATTGCCCGGATGACAATCACCGTGCAAACGCAGTGGCTGCCAGTCGGTATACCAGCGTTGCTCTATCTCGCTGATCAACAAGTTGAGATCAGAGAAAAATACCTTACGCAGACCATCGGGAATAAACCCTGACTGCTGCAAAAAATCACGCGGCTGATACAGATATTCATCTAGCCCCATGGTCGGGCGCTTGGCAAAACGCTGTTTGCGCCCCTGCTGGTGCAAACGCCCCATAAAACGCCCCACCCACTCAAGCTGTTCAAGGTTGTCGACTTCGTACTGACGACCGCCGACACTTGGGAAGACCGCAAACAGAAAATCCTGATACCGATGCAGTGTCTGACCGTTTAACGCCAGCGCGGCCACCACCGGAATTTCGGCATCGGCCAGCTCTTGTGCGAACTGGTGCTCTTCGAGGATCTGCGCCTCACTCCAGCGCCCTGGGCGGTAAAACTTCACCACATAGCGACGGCGATCTTCATCCAAAAATTGATATACCCGATTTTCATAGCTATTGAGTGCCAGCAGACCGGAGTCTACCCGCAAACCTACCGCTTCAAGAGCATCCATAATGAGATCGGGCGAGAGAGTCTGAAAAGCAAAAGCACTGCCGGAGTGGCTGGTCATAATGATCGGCTCTGATGAGGATTCATTGATGCAGCATAGCAGAGTCGGGCATGACAAAAAACGCCGCACCGAGTAACCGCCCAGTACGGCGCTGATTTCCAACTGGTTTTCAGCAAGCATTAACGCTCGGTAAAGAAACGGCTTTCGGCGCGCGCTTCAATATCGTCAGCATCATCGGCAAGGCTGACAGTAAAAACAATATCGGTGACGGCTTTACTCAGGCTCTCAGGGGCGATTGCCACACTCACCGGTTGGGTATAAATCTCCCCCGCCGCAACGTCAATAGTCTGCGGGCCGTACCACTGTATACCCGCTGGCAAACCAACCACATTTAAGCGGTACTGCGCGCTCTGCTGGGTCTTATTCTGCACTTTGAGAATAAAGGTGTTCTCTACATCACCCTCATTATTGATGCGATAGAGCTGATTGCGATCACGCAGCACATCAAGATTCACACTGCTTAAACTGAGCAAATTAACAGTAAACAGCCCCACCATGACCAGTAGTACTAAGCCGTATCCGAGTAATTTTGGCCGCAGTAAACGTGATTTAGGGCGTATCTGCTGCTGATTTTCGGCTGATTTTTCGGCCAGCTTATGCTCAGTGGTATAGCTGATTAAACCGGTGGCATAGCCCATTTTTTGCATGGTATCGTCACAAGCATCCACACAGGCACCACAGTTAATACACTCATATTGCAGCCCATGGCGGATATCAATACCGGTCGGACACACCTGTACACAGAGCGCACAATCAATACAATCGCCCAGCCCGAGTGTTTTCGGATCCGCTTTGCGGCTGCGCGGCCCACGCGTTTCACCGCGCGCGGCATCGTAGCCGACAATATAAGTATCACGATCAAACATCGCCGACTGAAAACGGGCATACGGGCAGATATGGGTACACATAATAGCCCGCATCCAACCGGCATTCCCGTAGGTGCAGAGCATAAAAAACAGCACCCAAAACACCACCCAACCACTGCTTGTACCGCTAAAAAACTCGCGAAACAACTGCGATGCGGGGATAAAATAGCTGACAAATGCCAGCGCAGTGAGCAACGAAAATGCCAGCCAGCACAGATGTTTGGCGGTTTTCCTCAGAAACTTATCACGATCCCATGCCCGCTGATCCAATTTACGCCGCTGATTGGCGCTGCCTTCAAAACGCGCCTCAAACCAGATAAAAATAAAGGTCCAGACCGTCTGCGGGCAGATAAAACCGCACCACACCCGCCCCAAAAAGGTGGTGATAAAAAACAGCGCAAATGCCGCAATAATCAACAACCACGCCAGCAGAGTTAAATCCTGCGGGAATAAACTGGTGCCAAAAAAGGTGAACCGCTGCTGAGCCAAATCAAACAGTACCGCCTGCTGCCCGTGAAAATTCAGCCATGGCAGACCAAAAAATAGCAGCATCAACAGCCAGCCCATATTGCGGCGCAAACGTTGATAAGCACCGCTAACGGCACGAACATACACCCGCTGGGTCGGGTCAAACGGTTCGGGTTTAGTAGGAATATTTTTTACATGGATATGGGGATCTGGCCGCATCAAAAGCGCTCCCTGCTCAGACAGGCATTTAGCTGATAATCTTGATTATACGGCGTGCAAAACCAAAACAGACAAACATTTTGCTAACTTTTTAGCAGCATGTGCGCGACATCGATAATCGCAGCAGAAATGGGAATAGAAATAGAAAGCAGAGTACCGCTGGCAGCCATCCCCCCAGCGGCACAAAAACTATTCTTGAAAACCCCGTGTTTACTGTGCAGCCCTTCCCTTGCCTATTTTTCTATCTCAAAAGAACAAAAAAACAGAGCAAAAATTATCTTTTTGGGATGGCGTTTTTTACGCAAACACGCTGCCACACAAATCAGTCTTTGATGATACCGCGCGCGCGTAACAGGGCGGTTTTAAAATCATCTTCATAGTCTTTAGCCAGCCCCGGAATCGGTGCTGTTTTTTCTGACTCACGCATTTTCAGGTGGTAAATCAGTATATCGTCGGTCAGATCGCTCAACTCGCCCTGAAATCCGGCTTCTTGTGCTAATTTTTGCAAAAATGCGATCAGATTCAGATCCGGGTCTTTCTGCCATGCCGGGTGTAACAGTTCAATCAGCTCATTGACACGGTGAGATTTCATCTTATCAAACTCCTTACATCTCATTAAATGGCGCAGATACTAGCCATAAATATCGTTTATTTATGGCTAGTACTATCGGCCGCAAAAGGTAGCAAGATTTAGCGGCACTGAACATCAGTATGTGATATTTCTCTTTCACAGACCAACAGTACAGAATTAGGTACTACGCAATGGGCTTATCACCATTATTTTGTATGAAAACATTTCAATTATACTGGTTATGCGTAGAATAACAGCAGTAAGTACAGAGGAGCCCGCAGTGAGAGAGCCGATTACCGGTGTGATTTTAGCCGGTGGAAAAGCAAGGCGCATGGGAGGAAAAGACAAAGGATTGATCGTTGTTGCCGGCAACCCGCTGTATCAGCATGTCGCACAACGTTTAGCGCCACAAGTCAGCCAACTGCTGATAAATGCCAACCGACATCTTACCGAATACCGCCGCAGCGGTTATCCGGTACATACTGACTCTCTGGCCGGATACCAAGGCCCGCTAGCTGGTATGCTCACCGCATTACAGCATGCACAAACCGATTGGGTAGTGTGTGTGCCGTGTGACAGCCCTCTATTACCCCATGATTTAGCCACTCGCTTGTTAAACGCCGTTGGCACTGCCGACTGTGCAATAGTGACAGACGGTGAGCGGACGCATCCGGTTTTTGCACTGCTGCACCGCAAGCTGATCCCCACATTACAGCACTTTTTGCAGAGAGATGAGCACAAGCTTATGCTATTTTTTGCTCAGCAACATTGCGTAACGGTTGATTTCTCTGATCAAGCAGCCGCTTTTTGTAATGTAAACACTCCCGATAATTGTATGATGATAGAGTCACTATTAGGGAGCCATACATGATACTGCCAATGCTGGGTATTGTCGGCTATAGCGGCAGCGGCAAGACCACGCTGCTCAAAATGCTATTACCTCTGCTGCGTCAGCGAGGCATCCGACCAGCACTGATAAAACACACTCACCATGATGTTGATGTCGATACACCGGGTAAAGACAGCTTTGAGCTGCGTAAAGCCGGTGCCGACCAAACTATCGTGGTGTGTGATCAGCGCTGGGCACTGATGACTGAAACACCGCGCACACCGGCTTCACTGGCTGCGCTGTGTCATCAGCTCGATTCAGCCACGCTTGATCTGGTACTGGTAGAGGGGTTTAAGCATGAGCCGATCCCTAAAATCATGCTGTACCGTGAAGCAGTAAAAAAACCGCTGGCTAGCCTGCTAGCCTCGCTCGATTCACAACTGATCGCACTGGGTACGGATACCCCGGATGTACTGCCTTGTACACTTTCAGTTCCGATACTGGATATCAATCAACCAGCGCAATTTGCCGATTTCATTCAAACCTGGCTGAAGCTGCACGCCTGACCTGCATCACAGATCGGCGTACTGTGCTCGATAGGCCAGCATACAACAAAGTGTGCCAGATCATGGGCTGATACGCGCATTGCAACACAACAGCAAAACCTATAACGACATAATAATTGCACCATGACACCACCGCATTCGGTTGGGAGGACACATGAATCACCACCACCATCAAAAAGCGGCTCAGCGTAATCTGTCGTATCAGTTGGCAGAGAGTATTGGCCGCCAGATGCTAAACGGCCAAATAGAACCGGGTTCGATTTTACCGGGCGAAATGGAGCTGGGCGAAATGTACGGCGTGAGCCGCACCGCCGTGCGAGAAGCAGTAAAAATGCTGGCAGCCAAGGGGATGTTATTGCCTCGCCCGCGCATTGGTACCCGTGTAATGCCGCGCCGTAACTGGAATTTTCTTGATCAAGACCTACTGACTTGGTGGGCCGAGCAGGATGATAAACAAAAACTGGTTGCTGAATTTCATGTGATGCGTGAAATGCTTGAACCGAAAGCTGCCTCAATGGCCGCTATGCACGCCTCACCAGAAGATCGGCATCAGTTGTCACTGCTGATGGGCGAGATGCGCGCCCTTGACGAACAGTTTGATAAAGAGCGCTGGATTGAGGTGGATACCCAATTCCATCAGATGATCTATTTCTCCAGCGGAAACCCATTCCTGACTCCGTTTGGTAACCTGTTTAAAGCCGTGTTTCAGGTCTACTTTCGCACTGTCACCCGTGATTCGGTGGTGCGCTTAGAGTGCCATCAGGCGATTATTGATGCGATTTTACGCTCAGACCCTGATGCCGCCGCCGCTGCGGTAGAGTCACTGATTAACGATCAGGATTAACCCTCTTCACCGCACTATTTCGCGGATAACTCGCTGATAGCTGCTCAACCTTGGTATCCGGTCATCTATCGGATATCAAGGTCTTATTATGCCTGTAGCCTACTTTTCATACGCCTATCGATTGGCTTGGCGAAACGCATTCACTCAGGTAAAGTCACCCACTTTTGCCGCGTACTCACGGGGATTTTACAGATGTATATCGGATTTGATTACGGCACAGCCAACTGTTCTGTCGGCCATATGGCAGCTCACGGGCCACAACTGCTGACCTTAGAGCAAGACTCGCCCTACCTCCCGTCAATGATCTGCGCCCCTACCCGTGAGGCTGTCAGCGAATACCTGCACCGCCACTGGCAACTTCCAGCTACCGATAAAGCCAGCCAACAACTGCTGCGCACCGCAATGAACACCAACCGTGATGAGGATATTCAGGTCAGCACCGACTGCCTGCGCTTTGGTTTGCATGCGCTGCAACACTATATGCAAGAGCCGGATGAAGTCTATTTTGTAAAATCACCCAAATCATTTTTGGGCGCAAACGGGCTAAAAAGCCTGCAGATTGCCCTGTTTGAAGATCTGGTTTGCGGCATGATGCACCACATCAAACAGCAAGCTGAGTCTCAGCTCAACAGCACTATCACCCAAACGGTGATCGGTCGCCCGATTAACTTTCAAGGTACCGGTGGTGAAGAGGCCAACCTGCAGGCGCAGGGGATCTTGCTGCGCGCTGCACAACGCGCCGGATTTGAGGATATTGAGTTTCAATTCGAACCCGTCGCTGCCGGGCTTGATTTTGAGGCCACCTTGCAAAAAGAGCAGGTGGTACTGGTTGTCGATATCGGCGGGGGAACAACCGACTGCTCATTGCTGCTGATGGGCCCACAGTGGCACGCGCAAACTGATCGTCAGCACAGCCTGCTCGGACACAGCGGGTGTCGAGTCGGTGGTAATGATCTGGATATTGCCCTGACCTTTCATCAACTGATGCCACTGCTGGGCATGGGAGGAAACACCGAAAAAGGCACAGCTCTGCCGACACTGCCATACTGGAATGCCATCGCCATTAATAATGTTCCCGCACAAGCCGATTTCTACGGCAGTGCCAACGGCAAAGTACTACAAGCCCTGCTGCGTGATGCCGAAGACCCGATAACCTTTGCTCGCTTGGTCAAAGTGTACCGTCAGCGGCTCGGTTATCGCTTAGTACGGGCAGCCGAAGAGAGTAAAATCGCCCTTTCCCTGCAAGCACAAACCGCGCTTGATCTGAGCTTTATCAGCACAGGCTTACAGCATCAGATTACCGAAACAGCACTGGCACAGGCCATTGAGCAGCCGCTGCAAAAAATTCAGGCGCTGGTTTCGGAAGCCTTAGCAACAAGCAATCGCCAGCCAGATGTTATCTACATCACCGGCGGCAGTGCCCGATCGCCGCTGTTACGCCACGCATTGCAACAGCAATTACCGGGGATCCCGCTGGTCGGTGGCGATGATTTTGGCTCAGTTACCGCCGGCTTAACCCGCTGGGCTGATATTTTGTTTCGTTAATTAGCCCTCAGCTTCACGGCAAAAAGCTACCCAGACGCCCTGTTTCAGGTAAAATCAGGGCTTCAATCAGGCTTTATCCTGATGGGTACATGTGACAATTGAGGTTTACCGCATGACACCGCCACGCAGTATGGCTGGTCTGCCATGGATTGCCGCCATGGCACTTTTCATGCAGACACTGGATGCCACCATCTTAAACACCGCGCTGCCTGCCATGGCCGCCAGTCTGCAACGTTCACCGATTGCCATGCAATCGGCCATCATCAGTTACACCCTGACCGTAGCGCTGTTAATCCCCATCAGCGGCTGGATGGCTGATCGTTTTGGCACCAAACGGGTCTTTCTGACCGCCGTTTCACTGTTTATTCTCGGCTCACTGAGCTGCGCCGTTTCAAGCAATCTGGGTATGCTGATAGGCTCGCGCATCTTACAAGGTGTCGGCGGCGCCATGATGATGCCGGTTGCACGGCTGGCGCTGATCCGCGCCTATCCGCGCGAACAACTACTGCCAGTACTGAACTTTGTCACCATGCCGGGGCTGGTTGGGCCGGTGCTTGGCCCGTTACTCGGCGGATGGCTGGTGACCTATACCTCGTGGCACTGGATTTTTCTGATCAATTTGCCCATCGGTCTGCTTGGCCTCTGGTATGCAAAGCGTTGCATGCCGGATATCCGCATGCCGACCCACCGTTTAGACTGGCGCGGATTTCTCTTTTTCGGGCTGGGGTTGGTGCTGATCACACTAGGTATGGAGCTGTTTGGCGAGCACTCACTTGGGCGCGGTATTGCGTATGCCACCTTGGGAAGCGGTATTTTGCTGCTGCTCAGTTATGGCTGGCATGCCACCCACTACCCCAATCCGCTGATTGATCTGAAATTGTTTCGTATCCGCACATTCAGTATCGGCATTGCCGGCAATATGTTTTCACGCTTAGGTACCGGCGGCATACCGTTTTTATTACCGCTGATGTTACAAGTCGGGCTAGGCTATAGTGCCGAAATCTCTGGCTGGATGATGGCTCCGATTGCGGTGGCCGCCATTTTATCCAAACCCTTTATCACCCAATTGCTAAAACGGCTGAGCTATCGCACCACACTGCTGCTGACCACAGTACTCACCGCCGCTTGCATCGCCGGATTTGGCCTTTATCGCGCATCCTATCCTATCTGGGTACTGATCCCACTGCTGCTGATGTTTGGTATGCTGATGTCGATACAACTGACCTCAATGAACACCCTCGCACTCAGTGGTTTGTCTGAACACAATGCCAGTGGCGGTAACGCGGTACTGAGTGTGGCCCAACAACTGGCAATAAGTTTCGGGATAGCCGGCAGCGCCTCAATACTGAGCCTGTATAAAGCGCAGGGGTTCACCCTGAATCTGGCGTTTCACCACACCTTCCTAACAGTAGCGGGAATAACCTTATTATCGGGCGTGATCTTTATGCTGATGAAGCCGCATGACGGGGCCAATATGCACGCACCTAAAAGCAATCCGTTGGTGGATGAGTAGCAAAAACAGTAGTGCGGCAATACTGCCGCACTACTAGATCAGAAGGGTTATGTTGGATCAGTACTCTATTAACGCTTTCTGGCAGCAACAATAGCGACAACATCGATAAGCTATACTATAACTGTGATGTTGCCGGATACGGCAACCAGCTCTTCATATCCAAACTCAAATACTCTTTGTTGTTGTAGCGCAGCATCACGCTACCCTCGTTAGCCGCCACCACCGGTGTTGTCTCTGGCAGTGCATTAACCATTGCCGCCAGATCGACATTATCCCGCGAATAAGCCTCGCTCCCTACCATACTAGCCACCAGTTGGGAAATCGCCAGATAGCTGCTTGGCTTGGTAATGTGCATCGGATGCTCTGCCAGCACTGATTTAGCATTGATAAACTTCACCCCCACCGGCACATGCACAATAGAAGGGCTTGGGATCTCGCGCATCCCCGAGATCTGCATCATATCGCCCTTCAGTGCAGCCCCGTGCTCTGGCACAATCACCACCATCACAGGGCGACCAGACTTCTCAAGCTGCTGCAAGAAAGTATTTAAATCATCAAACAACGTCCGCAGACTCTGCTTGTAATCTGCACGGGCAGTTTTACCGGTTTGTGCGTTAATCATCCGGTTGCCATCGTGCAGGCTAATAGTGTTGTAATACAGCGCCTCGCGCGCAGAACCCGATTTAACCCGGTTTTTCCACCAAGTATCCAGTACCGAAATATCACGATAGATAGGTGAACCATCAAACGAGGTCATCGCCGGCGTTAAACCGGTAAACGGCATTGGCGTAGTTTGTAAATTCCCCAGCGTGCGCGCTTCCTGAACAAAATCGCCAAAATGGCCATCATGGTTCATTGCCCATGATTCGTTAAAACCGATTTTCTTTAGGTTATCAAACAGATAACAGCGCGGATCGGCCGGCTTAAACAAGCCGGCATTTGACTCCTGCCCGCAACTAGCGCGCAGTAGCCGGATCATCGCCGGCCCGCTGTACGTTGAGGCTGAGTTAAACTCATCAAACACCACATCCATCGAATTCCACAACGGATGATCACGCAGCCCAACGGTCTCCATGTCTGACCAGCTCAATGAGCAAATATTGAGGATCAATACATCAAATGGCGTATTTTCCGGCGGGATAGGTGAGAAGGTGGTCACCTGCTGACTCTGCTGCTGATAAAATGCAGCCAACGCACTGTTTAGCACCTGATCATCCGGCACACTGGTCAGTTGTGGTTGTGATGCAACCGCACTGTCTGTCTCTGTACTAGCACTATTTGCGGTTGTTGTCGGCCGCAGCGCAGTTTGCGGAGCAATACGATCATCAGCCACTGCTTTAGCTGAGTGGCTAATTAACATCGGTAAGTAAGGGCTTACTGCAACATACAGCAGATAAGCAAAAATCAGTGCTGAAAAACGGATGAACTGGCTCAAAAACAGGTAACTGAGCAAAATCACCAGACCGATGGCCAGCCAGTTCCAGTTAATAAAGCGGCCGGCCAACTCCAGCATATAATCGGCAGAAAATGACTCTACCGCCGACGACTGGGCAATCAAACGGCTAAACGGCGGCAGCCATGAATCATAGTAATACAGCGCCACACCGGCCGGAATGGCCAGCAGATGCCGTAACCTATGCAACCAAACCGGAGGCAGCGGAAAAAGTAAAAAAGCAGCCAACGCCAAATTGTACAGCGGGTGAAAATTGATCAGCCCAAATCCGAACAGTGCAAATTTGGTGATAAAGTAAAAATTCCATAGACCTAAGCCGCGCCAGTGGCGTAAAGCAGCAGGTAACGGCGATAGCGTCACGTCATTCATACTAATCCCTTATTGTGCATTATATTGGTCATGATCGGCCTGTTACCCTGTTGATTACCTTACGCGGTGTGATTGCTGTATCTTATTATTTTGGCTGATTTTCCTGTGGGGCAGCACCCTTTTTCTCAGCCGCTTTTTTCTGGGTATCTGGTTTTTGTTGATCTGATTTTTGCGGCTCTTGTTTTTGCGCACCCTGTTTTTGCGGGTTTTGCTTTTGATAAAATTCAGCCACCCGCTCTATTTTACCCAGTGACACTCTCATAATGCGTTTTTGATGCTGCGGGCGGATCAGCGCACGCAACACCCTCTTTTTTCCCCAGACAAAAATCGGACGGGTATAAAACCCTATCAGGCCCGCAATAATGGCTGTGATCAACACAACCTGACCAAACGATTGTAAATCCATCATCACACCTTCAATGGCAGCACGGTAGGTGTCACGCCTGCATGACGGCGTTCCAGCGAGGCAATATCCAATTTTTGTTGCTCTTGGATCTGGGTATCTCGCACGCCCAGTTGCGCCAGCAGATCATCAGTATAATCTTTCGGTTCTGGCAACCACGACAGGCGTTTTAACTCAGTTTGCAGTGCATCCTGCCCGTTAATAACTTGTGATTCAGTAAATAGTGTATTGATGGGAAGATGAAACGTATTTTGCAGCGCACGGTCTGCATCATTTGGCCGACAGGCAAAAAAGAACACATAAATCTGATCGTCAGCCACGGTGATCACATCACCCTGACGGCGCATTTCGCACTGCGCCAGTATATCAACCAACCCCAGACTCGGCGCAGGCTGTAAGATAATCAATAATCCGCGCGTTTCGGCAGTTAAGCTGCGATCAATTTCATCTTGCAATAACGGATAAAAATCGCGCGCCGGAATGTAACCTTTTAGATGCAGCGGCTGTGAAGAGGCGAGCAGGCTATCAATGCTCGGGCGCAGCATATGCGGAAAAATCACCCCCTGTACCATTTGCAGCAAGCCGATAAAACGTGACACATGGCAAGAGAATGGCATCACCATGTTAGCGCCTGCCGACAAAAACAGGCTATCATCGAGATTACGCAGGCAGTTTGCCGTTTCACGCACCACAATTTTTAATCGCGCACCGCGTTCACTGCGCAGCTGATAAATATCGCGCGCAAGGCCATCAGTTTGTGCCGTTTCGGTAATTGCAAAAATCACGGTAGCATTGACTGCCTGCCGCGCGGCTGCCAATAGCGAAGGTCTATCCACAAACAGTTTCCAATGACGGGAAGGTGCTATTGTTCCGGCCAGCACACTCTGTATAGCTAAAATTTGATCTTCATCGGCCAACGAACCCAGTACCAGATCATTCCCAGATGTATGCAGCGCCAGCCGATTTTGCTGAACAGAGAGTTTCACGCTTACGCCAGCCGACACCCCTAGCACATTGCGCCAGTATGCTAAATCATACTCAATCAACTCAGCTTGGCGGCTCAGATGCACACAACCGGCTAACCACGGATTACACTGATTCAACCCTTGCCGCTGTTGCTGAACATTTGCCCCTACGCCCACCATCAGTACAGTTAGTGCTTTATCTTCCGCCCAGCGCGAAAGCACCTGCACATCTTTTTGTAAGCGTGCCGCTTCACTGCTCTCTAAGGCTGCTGCCTGATACTGCACAATAATGATGTCTAACCGCTTGAGCCCAAACCAGCGCATTTCATCCGGTAAACGGCTCAGCCATTTACCCTGGTTATCTTGCTCTAATTGAAATATATCACCAACTAGCTGCTCATTTTTTAACACCACCTGATACGGCTCTCCGAGCGGCAATGCGGTGGAAAAATAGTAGCGCGTATTGGGCTCAAAACGCTGTAAAAACGTGACAATTAACAGCTCGGCAATGGAAGGATGATCTGCTGTCACCCAATACACACCGCCTTCACGCAGTTCAGTGAAGCTGGTAGGTAACCCATCAATGGCTAATTGGAACGTATCATTCATTATATTGAGTTCTCAATGCATATGGCTTATCTACAATACAACCTTATTAAACAATCATTTGTCACAAAAATGCCGTTTAACAAATGAAATATAACGGTGCGTTGTACTCTCATATCAATAATAATAAAACATTGGGCTTATTTTGTATTTTTTTGCTAAAAATGCGTTACTTTTAAACATAACACACATGCAAAACAAATAGACTAACAGTTCCATAAAGTCTACATTTACCTTAGGTTATGTATAATCTGCAACTAACGTTATTCTTACAATGACGGCATTTAATCGATCTATTCCAAGCTGTCATATATTGCCGACGCACCGTTAACCTATTCTTGTTCCATTCATATGCGGCATTTGGGTGTTGAATTTACAGGAAGTCCGTAAGCATCTGAGGAATGAGCAATGGGTAAGATAACAAAACAATATGTCGTCGGTGATGATGTGGCTAACCTGATCCACTGCTACAGTATGAATCAAATGCAGTATCTTGAAGTAAAAGATATTCAGGCAATCAAACAGATAACACAGCGCTGGCCGCTGCTCGCAGAATCTGTTGATGAAGCGATAACGCAACCATCAACAGCACAAAAAAGTTGAGCATAATGCCGGAATAAACACCGTCAACCGACCACACAAAGGATATGCGCTATGCCAGTGATTGCTATTCAAGGGATTCGCGGAGGATGCGGTGCAACAACCGTCGCCGCAGGGCTGGCAGCCGCACTTCAGAGCTTAAACTATCCGGTATTGCTGTGGGATTTAAGCCCCAATAATCTGCTTGGCCAGCATCTTGGGCTACCTTTTAGCGAAGCCACCGGCTGGGCCAATGCGATGACACAAGAGCAGCCCTGGCACCATGCCGCATTTACCACCGAACATGCCGGTCTTCAGTTATTACCCTTTGGCCTTATCAACAACATTCAGGCGCTCAATTCACTGCCTGCTGACTGGCTGAGCAATGCACTAACCCGTTTAGACTTACCGCGTAACAGCTGGGTGATCCTTGATACCCCCTTGTATCCGCACTTTCTCAGCCAACAAGCTGAACAGGCGGCAGATATCTGGCTGCAAGTGACAGAAGCTGATCCGGCCTGCCATGCGCTGATGCAAAACCGTTTGCCAACCCAGCAAAACATGCCTCAACCTGATGAAAATAAACAACAAAATCAAACACATCAGGATGATGCGCAAAGTACAGCACTGCAACGTTACTGGCTGGTAAACCGCTATCATACCGCCACCTTGCTTTCGCGTGATATCTGGCAACTGTGGCACACTACGCTGGGACAGTGGCTGATCCCCAGTGCCATTCATCAGGATGAAGCACTGCGTGAAGCACTAGCAAAAAAACAGTTGATCACCCGCTCTGCCCCCGGATCGCTGGCCATGCAGGATTTCCTGTCACTAGCAACTTGGTGTAAAGCGCTATTGGAGCAGTCTTGATGTTCGGTTCAGTATTAGGCTGGGTTTTTACCCCCGAATTTACTGCCAGCATACAGGCACGCTATCAGCGTTATCACCGCCATTGGCGCAGCCCGATTGCTCTGTGTGGCGTGGTGCTGTGGCTGCTCATATGGTCGGTATTGCGCCTTGAATCACCCGCCTGCCAGTGGCTGAGCCAGAACAAACAGACACTCTACCCATTACTGCGCCAACCCAAGCGGCAATTTGCCGATCCGCTGCGTTTATTAATACAAACCGCTTGGTTATTACTGCGCGGGGCCTATAGCCATAAGACCAATGTTGCACAAAAAATCAGCGGGTTATCAGCTGCGCTGTTTGGTCATCTTTCAGTACTCAAACAACGGCTATACCACAAGATCAATACATTCCAGTACTACAACTCACCGCTGTTGCGCTCACTGAGCGAAAAAGGCCCGTGGTACCAAACCAATAACTGGCTGACCGCTGCACTGCGCTGGAGTTATCTGGTGATTGCACTACTGCTGGCGGTGCTCTGTATTACCGAACCTTTTGGCCTGCTGGCCCAGCTGACGTTTGTGATCATCTTGTGGGTGATGGCGCTGCTGATCCGCAATATTCCCGGTCGGTTTTCCAGCATGATGATGATCGTGCTCTCGGTGGTTATCTCCTGCCGCTACCTGTGGTGGCGCTATACCGCAACCTTAAACTGGGATAATGGCGTCGATCTCTTCTTCGGCCTTGGCCTGTTGGCCGCCGAAACTTACTCATGGCTGGTGCTGATGCTGGGTTACTTCCAGACCATCTGGCCACTGCAACGAACCCCCTACCCGCTGCCGGCCAATATGGATAACTGGCCCTCGGTTGATATCTATATCCCTACATATAATGAGGATTTATCGGTTATCCGCCCGACCGTATACGCGGCACTCGGCTTAGACTGGCCGCAAGAAAAACTCAACATCTACATTTTGGATGATGGGAAGCGGAGCTATTTAGCTGATTTTGCAGCCGAAGTGGGGGTGCATTATCTGATTCGGGATAACAATTTCCACGCCAAAGCCGGTAACCTAAATGCGGCGATGAAAATCACCAACGGCGAATTTATTGCAGTTTTTGACTGTGACCATATTCCCACCCGCTCATTCCTACAAATGACACTCGGTTGGTTTGTTAAAGATGACAAACTCGGGGTGATGCAGACACCGCACCACTTTTTTTCACCCGACCCGTTTGAGCGCAACTTGGGTAACTTTCGTAAAACACCCAATGAAAACACCCTGTTTTACGGTTTAGTGCAAGACGGTAATGACACCTGGGATGCCACCTTTTTCTGCGGCTCATGCGCGGTAATCCGCCGCTCAGCGCTAGAAGAGATTGGCGGTTTTGCGGTAGAAACCGTCACCGAAGATGCACATACCTCGCTGCGGCTGCACCGCCACGGCTACCGCTCTGCCTATATCCGAATCCCGCAGGCCGCAGGGCTGGCTACCGAAAGCCTCTCGGCGCATGTCGGGCAACGAATCCGCTGGGCACGCGGCATGGTACAAATATTCCGGCTAGATAACCCATTGTTTGGAAAAGGGTTATCATGGGCACAACGCATCTGTTACAGCAATGCGATGCTGCACTTTTTATCGGGTGTTCCCCGCTTAGTGTATCTGACTGCCCCACTGGCATTTTTAATCTTCCATGCCTATATCATCTACGCCCCAGCAGTCATGATTTTGCTGTACGTTGTTCCGCACATGGTGCACGCCAGCTTAACCAACTCGCGCATTCAGGGAAAATACCGCTACTCTTTCTGGAGTGAGATCTACGAAACCGTACTCTCTTGGTATATTGCAAGGCCAACCACAGTAGCACTGATCAACCCGCGTAAAGGGAAGTTCAATGTCACCGCCAAAGGTGGCCTGATTGATGATCAGTATTTTGATTGGGATATTTCGCGCCCCTTTTTAGTACTGGCAATGCTCAACCTGATCGGGGTTGGATTTGCCAGTTACCGTTTTATCTGGGGGCCGGGTGATGAAATGATCACCGTGTTTGTCAGCCTGTTGTGGACATTTTATAACCTACTGCTACTCGGTGGCGCGGTAGCTGTGGCCTCAGAGGTTAAACAGGTACGGCGCACGCACCGCGTGCAAATTACTCTGCCGGCCGTGATTTACCGCAACAACGGGCATGCCTACCCTTGTACCATGGTTGATTACTCTGATGGCGGTGTGGGTATCGAGATGCCGCAGGTGCAAAAATTTGATGCCGGTGAAACCGTGCAACTGATGCTCAAACGCGGCACACAAGAGTTTTTGTTTAAAGCCCGCGTCTGTAATCAGCGCAATACTTTTTTGGGAATACAGCTGGAGCATATGGATTTGCAGTCTCATATCCACTTTGTACAGTGTACCTTTGCCCGTGCCGACACCTGGGCAATGTGGCAAGAGAGCTACCAAGTTGATCAACCAATGCGCAGCATCCGCGATATTTTCGCGGTCGGGCTGCGTGGTTATAAGCAAATGGCCAAACAAGCTCCGGCTTCTGTTCGCTGGCTGATTAATGCCCTTGTGTGGATCACCGAATGGATCGGAACATTTATGCCTCATACGCCGACAATGAGCCCAGTTGCGGACCCTGTTAACTCGAAGCAAGAAGCTAAATCATGACTGAATTATCAAAAAAAATCATGTTGATCGCGCTCTCCCTGATCGGGGTCACTCCGGCACTGGTACAGGCCGAGGCGGTAATCGGTAATCTGGCTCAGACACAAACGGCCATGCCGCTGGCAGCCATGCCCGCTAGCGTACAAACCAGTACTGCGCCACAACTGACACCGGCAGCCTCAACCACCACCACCGAAATGAGCTCGGCAGATACACCACCGGTTAAAAACGAACAGCTGACGTTTAATCAGCTGCTACCTTCTGGTGTTTTAGAGCTGCGCAACGCATTAAAAACCATCAAACTCGATTTTGGTGTTCGTAGTGATCAGGTGATCACCAATGCCAATCTGCATCTGGTGTTTACCCCCTCTCCGGCCATGATCCCGGTGATGTCACAGCTCAAAGTGTATATGAATGATGAGCTGATGCAGGTCATTGCCATTGAACAGAGCCAAATGGGTAAAGAGATCAATCAAACCATCCCACTTGAATCTAAATTCATTAAAGATTTCAATACACTGCGCTTTGAGTTAATCGGTCACTATGAAGCCGACTGTGAAGATCCGCTGAATAACGCACTGTGGGCCGATCTCAGCCGTAAAAGTACCCTTGATTTAACGGTGCAATCTTTAGCACTGAAAAATAATCTGGCGATGTTCCCTGAGCCGTTTTTTGACCCGCGGGATATCAACACCTTAACCTTACCGTTTGTCTTCCAGCAGACTCCGTCACTGATCACCCAAAAAGCGGCATCAACACTGGCCTCTTGGTTCGGGATTAAAGCCGCATGGCGTGGGCAGCAATTTCCAGTGCTGTTTAATCAGTTGCCTGAGCGTAATGCGATCATCTTCGCTACCAACACCAATCGGCCTGACTTTTTAAAAGATTATCCGCCGGTAGATGCGCCCACCGTTGAGATGATCAGCCACCCAAATAACCCGTATATTAAGCTGCTGCTGATCCTTGGCCGTAATGATGATGATTTGCTGACCGCCAGTCAGGGCATTGCGCTGGGAAATACCCTGCTGCGCGGGCAATCAACCACCATTAATCAGGTCGACTTACTGGCCAAACGTAAACCCTACGATGCGCCAAATTGGATCCGTACCGACCGCCCGATTCCGTTTAGCGAACTGATGGAGTATCCGCAACAGTTGCAGGTCTCTGGCCTAACACCAAGCCCCATCACCCTAAATATGAATGTACCGCCAGATCTGTTCACCTGGCGCAGCTCGGGAATTCCGCTCAATTTACAGTACCGTTATACACCGCCGGTCACCACCGACAGCTCACGGCTGAATGTGAGCATTAACGATCAGTTCGTACAGGCCTTTTTACTGCGCGATTCCGGACAAGGCGGTAGCTCTGAGCGAGTACGTTTACCGGTACTGACCAACATGTTCACCAACGACAATAACGTGATGATTCCAGCCCTAAAAATTGGTGCTCGTAACCAGCTGCGTTTTGATTTCTCGTTTGGTTCGTATGTTAACGGCGGGCCAAAAGGCACGTGTGTGACCAACATTACTCCCAATGTACAGGCTGCTATCGAACCCAGCTCAACCATCGACTTTAGTGGTTATCACCACTATATCGCGATGCCTGATCTGCGCGCCTTTGCCAACGTAGGTTTCCCGTTTACCCGTCTGGCCGATTTATCACAAACACTGGTCTTAATGCCAGAAAAACCCGACAACGCAGAGCTGGATCTGCTGTTTAGCCTGATGGGGCGTATGGGCGCATCAACCGGTTATCCGGTGATTAATGTCAGCCTGACCGATAACTGGCAACAGGCAAAAACTGCGGATAAAGATCTGTTACTGATTGGCCAACTACCTTCAGATGAGCTGCTGCTAAGCAAAGATCACAGCGGGTTAATCAAACAGAGCCGCGCATGGCTCAACCAGCCAATGCGCCAGATCAGTGATCTGCAACTAACACCATCACAAGAGCCAAACCCCAGCCTGCAAGCTGCCAGCCATGTTGACACACAATCAGAGGGGAATATTGCTGCTATGGTTGGCTTTGAATCACCGTACGGCACACAACGCAGCGTTGTTGCGATGATGGCTTCAGATGCAAACAATTTTGACCTGATCACCCACAGCCTGAATGACTCTGGCAAAGTGGCCGCTATGAACGGCTCGGTGGTGGTGTTCCGAGATGGTCAGCTGCACAGTGATCGTGTCGGTGAAATGTACTATGTCGGCCAATTACCGTGGTGGATGCTGCTGTGGTATCACCTGTCGCACTATCCGGTGGTGCTGGCACTGGTTGCAGCGCTGTCGGTTGTCTTGGTGGCGATTGCACTGTGGAACACCCTGCGCTGGGTTACCCGTCGCCGCTTGGATGATGACCGCCGTTAAGTCATCATTAACTTGAATCAGCAGGGAAAGAGTAACGCATCACATGAAAGGGATAACCGTGAACAAGCCCCTGATCACACTCCTGCTGACCGTCATGCTGACGGTCAGCCCTGTGCTGCAGGCTGCATCCTGCCAATGGCCTGACTGGGCGCTGTTTAAACAGCGCTTTTTAGATGAATCTGGCCGAATTATTGATCGCAGCGATCCGCGCCAGATAACCACCTCGGAAGGGCAATCTTACGGGCTGTTTTTTGCGCTTGTTGCTGGAGATAAAACCGCATTTCGCCAGATATTACGCTGGACAGAAACCCATCTGGCACAAGGTGATTTAAGCGAAAACCTTCCCGCTTGGTTATGGGGGCGTGATGATCAGGGCAACATGCAAATACTTGATGCTAATTCAGCCTCTGACTCTGATTTATGGATAGCCTATAGCCTAAAAGAAGCGGGGCGATTATGGAAAATCCGTGATTATCAAAGCCAGTCGGCCCTGCTGTTACAAAAGATCCTGCAACAAGAAGTCAGTGATTTGCCACAACTTGGCCCGATGTTATTACCCGGAAATCAGGGGTTTATCAAACCCGATTACTGGACACTCAACCCAAGCTATCTGCCGCCGTTTATCCTCGATAATCTGGCAGCCAGCTACCCGCGCAGCCGCTGGCCGACTATTCGCCAAGCGGCACGTACCCTACTACTAGAGAGTGCTCCGCACGGTTTTGCACCGAACTGGATTAACTGGACCAAACAACAACAGTGGCAGCCTAAAGCTGATGCACCTTGGCTTGGCAGTTACGATGCTATTCGTGTTTATCTGTGGGTTGGCATGCTAAACCCCGATGCACCCGATTTTACCCCCCTGATTGCCCGTTTTCAGCCAATGGTCAGCTATGTCAATGAGCATCAACAGCCGCCTGAAAAAATAGACATACAATCATTACAGGTCAGCGGAAACCCGCCGGTTGGCTTTTCAGCCGCGCTGTTACCGCTGCTAAAACAGTCAAAAGCAGACCAAGCACTGGCCGAACAGCGCCAGAGAATTGCAGATAACCCGCTGGCGGCTGATGCTTATTACAACAGTGCTCTGACACTGTTCGGGCTGGGTTGGCTGGAAAACCGCTACTCATTTTCACCACAAGGTGAGCTGATTTTACAAGGTCGTACCGCATGTCAGGATTAAAACCACTGATCTATTCGCTATTGGCTGTCAGCCTCAGTCAGGCCATTCCACAGGTCAGTGCCACACAGCCACCTGCTGAGGTCTCACCGGTCAATTGGTTACTCAGCCAGATCCAGCTGGGCGAATCGCGCTTTCGTGATGATTTGGTACAAGACTCACTGCACCGCCTGTTCAGCATTGAACCGAATAATCCTGATGGCTTAAGTGCCCAGTTACGCCTTGATCTGCGGCAAAATAATCTCTCTGCGGCAGCCGCTACGCTGGCAAAGTTACAACAGATAGCCCCTGACTCGCTAGCCTATAAAACGGCACAAATAAACTACAACCTGACGCAGCCACAGCAAAAAGCTAAACTGCAACAGGCCCGCCTATTTGCCCGTGCCGGCCGCTACGAACAAGCGTTAACACTGTATCAGGATCTGTTTCACGGCGTATTCCCGACCCCAATACTGGCACTTGAATACTGGGATACCGCCGCCCGAAATGGGCAAACCGAGCAAGCACAACAAGCACTGCAACAGCTCAATGCTCTGTATCCCAATAACGGCGCTGTGCAACTGGCATATACCCGATTATTGCTGGATAAAACCCCTGACTCTGCGGCGGCATTTGCCCTG
Source organism: Plesiomonas sp. ISS29 (assembly GCF_056522795.1). NCBI lineage: Bacteria > Pseudomonadati > Pseudomonadota > Gammaproteobacteria > Enterobacterales > Enterobacteriaceae > Plesiomonas > Plesiomonas sp. ISS29. The sequence continues at coordinate 612,623 of NZ_JAWRZQ010000001.1, read as the reverse complement.
CTTGGCAAGCTGGCTGATAACCCGATTGAGCGCAATGATGCCTCACAGCTTTGGTATAACCAACTGCAACGGCTGCCACAACAGCAGTCTACCGCTGACCTTTGGCAGCGCTATCTCAGCCTTTATCCCGACGCTAGCCCAGAGGCTAAAAGCGGGTATACCGAGCTGACCGCGCTACTGAAAAATCCAGCATTCCAAGCAAAAAGCCGTGCTTACCGCCAGTTAGACACCAATTCAACCAACTACGCACTGATCGAACAAGAGCTGCAAAAAGCCCTGCGCGGATACCCCAATGATCCAGAGCTGATTGGTGAGCTAGGTCGGTTACGCCTGCGACAAGGGCGACACACTGATGCCATCAATCTGTTTGAACGGGCACAAAAGCTGAATACTTCGGCAGATAATGCGAGCAAGTGGTCGGCGCTAGTGAGTACAGCCCGTTACTGGCAGCAGATTAATTTGGGGGATAAAGCCCTTGAGAATGGGCAGCTAAGTCAGGCGGAAAATGCTTACCGCCGAGCCTTGCCGATTGAACCCACTGATCCGTACGCCAATATTGGGCTGGCCAGCGTTGCCGCCAAACGGGGCGATACAGCCAAAGCCGATCAACTGTATCAGCAGGCTCTGCGCCAACAGCCCGACAACAGCAGCGCTCTGCGCGGGCGAGTTAATTTGTATTTGGAAAAAGACCCGGCCAAAGCCCGCCGCTTACTGGCGACCCTATCGCCAGCGCAACGTAAAAGCTTTGCCAGTGACTTAAACCGGATTGAAGCTACACAATTGCAAAAAGAGGCCGAACAGATGATCGGCCAGCAGCAACTGCTCGGCGCAGAAGGCAAATACAGCCAAGCACTACGCTTACAGCCTGATGATGTTTGGCTGGCCTATAATTTAGCTAAATTGCGCGCCCAGCTTGGCCAGCAAAATGCCGCAGAAACCTTCTCTGCCCAATTAACTAAAAAACCAACCGATCCCGAATTACGTTATGCCTACAGTCTGTTTTTAGCCGGACAGGGGCAGGAAAAACAGGCCATCAGTAGTCTAAGAACATTGCCAGAAACCCAGTGGGATACCCGAATGCACGAACTGGCCAGCCGGCTGGAGTTTGGCAGTATCATGGATAATGCCCGTGCTATGTATAACCGTGGGCAAAATAAAACCGCCATCGCTTATCTACAGATGCAGCAAAAAACCTATCCTGAGCGGGCCGCCATTCCACTGACACTCGGTGACTGGGCACAGCAAGCAGCTCAGTGGTCAGCGGCACGCAGTTATTATCAGCAGGCATTGAAACTCGAACCCAATAATGCCGATGCTACCCTTAGCCTCATTGAAATTGATGTTGCTCAGGGCCATAAACAGGCCGCACAGCAAGCTTTAAACACCTTCACCGCCGAACATCTAACATTAAAGGCCGCTTCTACTACCCCTACCGCACAAAAGCAAAACAGTGAAGCCGTTGTTACGCCAGATATGCAGCGCCGGGCGGCCAATATATGGGTACAACTGGGCAATCCGCAACAAGCCCGCTCACTGCTGAGCCCATTACTGACCGCAGAAACTAAAGATCCACTGCTTTTTCGGGATGCAGGGCGGGTAGAGCGCTTAACCGGCAACCCGCAGCAGGCAACCCGTGATTTTGAACGCGCCTTACAGCTGATTGATCAGCCCATTGATCAACCAGCCAGCACCGCTGTAAAACCCCAAGCCGCAAGCGCGGTGAAAGCCGGTACCAAAACCGATGACACTGTACCGAATGTCACAGAGCAACAGCACCTTGATGCCACCCGCCAGACACGGATTAATCCGCAAGATGACTGGCTAAAACGCAGCATCCGCAGTGATGCCGAGGATTTGTACCGCCAGCAAGACCCGACCGTTACGCTCGAATATGACCGCTGGGGCAGCAAGGGCACAGCCGGAACATCAGATCTCAGCGCCGGTAACCTGATGCTAGAAGCGGCGATACCCTATCAGGATGGTCGCCTGTTTTTCCGAGCCGATCAGGTCAGCATGAATGCCGGTAAGGCCGATCTGCTGAATGTTGATAATGCGGCAGACTTTGGCAGCGCCTTATTATGTGCCCCGACCGAGCTCCATCCTGAAAAACGCTGTCAGTTTGGCAGCAGCAGCCAGCGGGCGCAGGGTACAGCACTGGCAGTCGGCTGGCGCGGAGAGCGCTGGCAGGCCGATATCGGTACCACACCGCTGGGTTTTGAAGTCACCGACTGGGTGGGTGGTATCAGCACGAAAGGTGATATCGGCCAGCTCGGGTGGTCAGCTGTGCTCTCGCGTCGGCCACTGAGCAACTCACTACTCGCCTACGCTGGAACGATTGATCCAAATACCGGCGAAGTCTGGGGGGGGGTACGTGCTACTGGCGGAAAACTGGGGTTAAGCTGGGATCAGGGCGGGCCATACGGTGTATGGTCAAGCCTGCAATACCATCTTTTGAGCGGTCAAAATGTAGAAGACAATACCCGTTTACGCTTAATGAGCGGCGTATACCACCGGCTGATTGATGAGCCACACCGCCGTTTGCGGATCGGCACGAATGCCATGTACTGGACATTTGACAAAGATCTCAGTGGCTACACCTTCGGTCAAGGTGGTTACTACAGCCCACAACGCTACGTTTCAGTTTCACTGCCCGTCAGCTACAGCCAGCGCTGGGAAGACTGGTCTTTGCACATGGAAGCCTCGGTCGGCTACTCATGGCCAAAATCAAACGGTGGTGCGTATTACCCGACTAGACCAGATCTGCAGCAACAGGCTCAGAATATTGTCGATGAAACCTCGATCTCACCGTTTTACAGCAGCGGCGGAACGCCGGGAATCGGCTATCGGGCACGCTTGCTGGCCGAGCACCGCCTAACACCGCATTGGTTTGTCGGTGCAGCATTTGATCTTGAAAAATCAGACACCTACACGCCAAGCCATGGGTTATTGTATCTACGTTATAGCTTTAATGGCTGGAATGGCGATCTACTGCTACCACCAGAACCGCTAACGCCGTATGCCGATTTTGACTGATAGCTAACACCCCCATTGATGAATGACCAAATAGTTAATCATGAATGGGAAATAATCAAACAGAGACAGAACGGATGCATCAGGCCAGCGGCTGATGTGGGGCGACCGAGGCACGCCGGACCAAACTTGGCTCAAGCATAATCACCACCGGATCACGGTTGCGATCATGCAGGCGTGCCAGCAGTGCATCAACCGCCAGCTGCCCAAGATCCTCTTTGGGCTGATGCACGCTAGTCAGCGGCGGTGAAAGGTAACGGGCCAGCTCAATATCGTCATACCCCATCACCGACATATCTTCCGGTACTTGTAATCCGGCGTAGTGCAGCACCTGATACGCCCCCACCGCCATCACATCATTACCACAAAATACGGCAGTAGGCCTTGGGTTACACGATAACAGCTGTGTCATCCCACACAGCCCGCCAGAGAAATCAAAATCGCCCTCAACTTGGTAAGCAGGATCAGGCGTAATCCCTGCCTCATTCAGCGCACGTAAGTACCCCTGCAAACGCCCCTGAGAAGGGTGTTTATCGAGCGGGCCGGTGATAATCGCAATCTGTCGATGGCCCTGATCCAGCAAGTGGCAGGTTGCCAGATAACCGCCATATTCAGAGTTATCACGGATCAGATCAGCCTGCCCGCCCAACGGCCCCCAATCCATCATCACCAGAGGAATTTTCGGATGCCGGCGGAACAGGCTGCTGATATCGGCGTGCGATTCACTGCACATCATCAAAATGCCATCAACCCGCTTTTGCAGCAACGTATCCAGACTGTGGCTCATCCGCTGCGGATCACCGGCGGTATTGCAAAGCACTAACTGATAGCCACGCTCATAGCAGCTCTGCTCCACGCCACGCACCACTTCGGCAAAAAACGGGTTATTACTGGTCGTCACCAACATACCAATAGTATGAGTTTGGTTAACTTTCAGGCTGCGGGCCAGCGCCGACGGCGAGTAGTTGAGCGTCTCAACGGCATTGATGATGCGCGCGCGAATTTCATCGCTGACAAAGCGGCTATCGTTAATTACATGCGATACGGTAGAGGTAGAAACACCCGCTAAGCGGGCGACATCTTTCATGGTTGCCATAATTAATCGGCTACCGGCTGGTAATTCGGATGCTGCTGCAATAAAAAATGATCGGTTTCATGTCGCCACGGAATTGAGGGCTGCGCGCCAAAACGGGTAACAGAAATGGCTGCCGCCGCATGGGCAAAGCGGATCGCTTCAGGCAGCGTTTTTTGCTCAAGCATCGCAGTGACCAGTGCGCCATTAAAGGTATCTCCAGCGGCGGTGGTATCGAACGCCTGTACCCTAAATCCGGGGATCACTTCTCCGGCCTGCCCCTGTTGGCTAACCCAAACACCGCGTGCACCGAGGGTAATCAGCACAGTTGCAATACCTTTAGCATGCAGCAGTTGGGCAGCTCGCGCGGCATCGGCATCAGCGTCAACTTTAATGCCGGTTAAGCACTCCGCTTCGGTTTCATTCGGGGTGATAATATCCACCAGCGCCAGCAGCTCATCGGGCAACGGGCGCGCCGGAGCAGGGTTTAAGATCACCTGAGTACCGGCAGATTTGGCGCAACGGGCAGCGCTGATAATCGCCTCCAGCGGCGTTTCCAGTTGCATCAGCAACGCATCGGCATCTTCAATCAGTGGTAGATGCGGCTGTAGGCGATCGGGGGTTAGCGCGGCGTTGGCTTCCGCTGCAATACCTATGCTGTTTTCGCCCAGCTCAGTGACAAAGATCATCGCCACACCGGTATTCATACCCGGAATAGCGCTGACACCCTGCACATCAATACCATCACGCACAAATTGCTCGCGCATCCGCAGACCAATGTCATCATCGCCCACACAGGCAATAAAGCCAACCTGAGCACCTAAACGCCCGGCAGCCACGGCCTGATTCGCCCCTTTCCCGCCATACACAATCTGGTAATGGCGGCCAGTCAGTGTTTCGCCCGGACGTGGAAAATGGTTTACTGACAAAATATGGTCGGCATTCACGCTGCCTAAGACCACTAATTTTCGGCTATTCATACAATGACTCTCTGGTTGGATCGTGCCTGCGTGGCCTGAACCTATCACGATTTGACGACGGGGAAAAAGTGCTGCGAATAGTCAATCGATGACGACGCTATCCGCAGCAGCAAGGATTACTGGGAAACCACTTTCAGGGCAACAGGGATGTTTGCATCAACCGGCTGGCCTTTCAGGACTTTATCTGCTGTTTCCACCCCAATCTCACCGATCAGCTCAGGCTGCTGGGCAATAGTTGCGCCTAACTTACCACGTGATACGGCTTTGATCCCATCCTCTGTGCCATCAAACCCGACCACCAGCACCTGCTCTTTACCCGCCGCTTGCAAAGCACGCAGCGCACCAAGTGCCATTTCATCATTTTGTGCAAATACGGCCTGTACGGTTGGCTGAGCCGCTAACAGGTTTTCCATCACATTCAGGCCCTTGGTGCGATCAAAATCTGCCGGTTGAGCAGCCAGTAAATTAAGCTGATGCTCTGCCACCGCCTGCTTAAAGCCCTGACCACGATCACGGGCAGCAGATGTACCGGCAATACCTTCTAATTCAATCACTTTTGCCTGTTTGCCCACTTTTTGTGCGATAAAGTCACCGGCCATTTTGCCGCCTGCTACGTTGTCAGAAGCAATGTGGCTAACCACTTTGCCCTTCTCCGCGCCACGGTCGAGAGTGATCACCGGAATATTGCTGCGGTTTGCCATGGCAACGGCATTAGCGACAGCGGCTGAATCCGTCGGGTTAATCAGTAATACTTTCACGCCACGCACGGTCAAATCTTCCACATTCGCCAGCTCTTTTGCCGGGTCATTTTGCGAGTCGAGCACAATAATGTTGTAACCCAGCGCCTTGGCTTTTTTCTCTGCCCCCTCTTTCATCGTCACAAAAAAGGGGTTATTTAGTGTCGAAACCACCATGGCAATGGTATCGGCAGCCAGCGCATTCGCGCTCAAGGTGGCACTCAGTACAGCAGCAGAAACGAAGGTTGCTAACTTTTTGATGTTCATCACTATATTCCTTATCATTATTATCAGAGGTAACGTAAAAACGTGGGTTAAACAGGCGGTACTGCAGCACTATTTACCGCTTTTGTTATCCACCAGAACAGCCAGCAAAATCACCACAGCTTTTGCTATCATCTGGTAATAAGAGGAGACATCTAACAGATTCAACGCGTTGTTCAAAAAGCCGATAATCAGCGCACCGACCAGCGTTCCCATAATCCGGCCTTTACCACCGGCTAAACTGGTGCCCCCCAAGACTACCGCCGCAATTGCATCAAGCTCATAGCCAGTACCCGCAGTTGGCTGGGCAGAAGAGAGGCGGGAGGTAACAATCAAACCAGCCAGTGCCGCCAGCATGCCGCACAGGGCATAGACCGCAATTTTTACCCGATCAACATTGATGCCCGACAAACGGGTTGCCGACTCATTGCCACCAAGTGCATAGATATAGCGCCCCATACGGGTATGGTTGAGCATGTACCACGCACCAGCGAACACCAGCGCCATCAGCCAAATCGGTACTGGAATACCAAACAGATAGCCTGTGCCTAACCATGCAAAAGCATCGGCAGAGTCAGAAAACCCGGTGCTAACTGGTCGGCCTTCGGTATAAACCAGCGTAGCGCCGCGCAGTAAAGTCATGGTCACTAAGGTGGCGATAAACGCCTGCACTTTACCTTTGGCTATCACCACACCTGTTGCACCGCCAAGCAGTGCGCCAAGCCCTAATGCTGCGGGGATCACAACCCAAATCGGCAGCTCTAGCCCCACTAGCGTAGCGGCCACCGCGCCACATAACGCCAAGACCGAGCCGACCGACAGATCAATGCCGGCAGTCAAAATCACCAGCGTCATCCCGACGGCAATAATGGCGTTGACCGAGGTCTGGCGCAGAATATTCAGCAGGTTATCAACGGCAAAAAAATTCGGATTAAGGAAAGAGACCACCACAATCAACACCAGCAGTGCGATTAAGGATTTTTGCTCTAACAGCCACGCTTTACTGATATAACGCGACGGGGTGGGATCGTTGCTTTTCATACTCTGCACACTCATGCTGCTTGTCCTGCGGGTTTGCCAACGGCAGCGGCCATCAGCGTCTCTTGGGTTGCGGTTTCGCGGGTAAATTCGCCGCTAATCCGCCCTTCGTGCATCACCAATACACGATCGCTCATTCCCAGCACCTCAGGCATTTCGGAAGAGACCAAGATGATGCTCAGTCCGTCACGCTTAAACTGGTTAATTAGCTGATAAATCTCTTTTTTCGCGCCAACATCCACCCCACGGGTAGGCTCATCCAAAATCAGTACTTTCGGGCGCGTCATCAGCCCGCGCGCAATCGCCACCTTCTGCTGGTTTCCACCTGACAGTAGGCCAATCGGCTGCTCCATGCTGGGGGTTTTAATCGCAAATAAGCGGATAAAATCGCCCACCGCCTGCTGCTCTTCGCGCTGACGCAGTGCCCATGCCGAGCTGAAATAGTTCAGTGCTGTCAGCGTCATGTTCTCTTTGACCGACATGCCAAGCACCAGACCATCACCTTTACGATCTTCTGAAATATAGACAATTCCCTGCTGCAAACCCTGTTCAGGTGAGCGGATTTGCACCGTTTTGCCGTCGAGTTGCAGCGTGCCTTGCTGCCGTGGCAGTGCGCCATACAGCACTTTCATTAGCTCGGTTCGCCCAGCCCCCATCAGGCCGGAAATTCCGAGGATCTCGCCCTGATACAGGTTGAAACTGACATTACTGACACCCGCACCACTGATATTTTCAGCTTGTAAACGCAGTGGGCCACACGGCTGAATCAGGCGCGGGTACTGCTCATCAAGCTTGCGCCCGACCATCATCTCTATCAGGCGGTCTTCATTTAGACTGGCCACGGTACATTCGCCGATAAACTGACCATCACGCAGCACGGTGACATCATCACAAATGGCAAAGATCTCTTTTAAGCGATGCGAGATATACACGATACCGCGCCCTTCAGCTTTCAGTTCGCGGATCACCGCAAACAGTGCCTCAGTTTCGGTATCGGTCAGCGCATCAGTCGGCTCATCCATGATGATCACGCGTGACTCAAAACTGATGGCTTTGGCAATTTCAACCATCTGCTGCTCACCGATAGAGAGATCGGCCAATAACTGGCGGCTGCTGTGGCGCACATTCAGCCGCGCCAGCAGTTGATCGGCTTTTGCATACATGGTTGGCCAGTCTATCTGACCAAAACGGCCAAGAAATTCGCGGCCTAAAAAGATATTTTCGGCAATAGTCAGCTGCGGGATCAGATTCAGTTCTTGGTGGATGATGCTGATACCCGCTTCCTGCGAGGCTTTCGGGCCGCTAAAACTGGCAGCCTGCCCGAGGTAGTTCAGCGTACCGGCATCTTTTTGGTAGATCCCAGTCAACACTTTCATCAGGGTCGATTTTCCCGCCCCGTTTTCGCCCATCAGTGCCATCACGCGGCCGCCATACACTGACAGGCTCGCGCCAGAGAGCGCCTTCACGCCAGGAAAGGCTTTATCAATACCACTTAACTGCAGTAACAGAGTGTCAGACATAACCGTTTCCTCAGAACACCACGCCGGAGTAGAAAATCACGTTGGCATACGCCGTACACTCACCACTGCGCACCACACCACGGCTGCTGCGGGTGCGCGCTTTGAAGGCTTCGTGCGGCACATACTCAATGCGAATGGTATTCCCCTGCTGCACGCCAAGCTGGGTCAAATGCTCGACCACTTGCGTATGCAGCTGCGGGTTGACGCTGATAAACTCTTCGGCCATCAGCACCGCTTCAACCTGCATTTCATGGGTGATGGCCGTCATCACCTGCATAAACGAGGGCACGCCGGCTGAAACCGCCAGATCAATACGCTGCGGATCAGCGGGAATCGGCAGACCGGCATCGCACAACGTCAGGCCATCGGTATGCCCAAGGCGGGCAATCAGGTGGGATAATTCGGCATTTAACAGAAAACTTTTCTTCATGGCCGTTACTCGCAGCAAAAGGCTAAAAACAGGCATCGAAACGTTTCGATATGCAGTTATTAAAACACATTGCAGCAAAACGACAATCAGGATCAGATAAAATGTGACGCAAACGATAAACTTTATGCCAAAACTTTTAGCCGGATCGGTTAAGCAGAAGGGTAAAAGTCTGCATTCAGATGAAAACAGCGGTGAGTATTAGCGACGGGAAGTGGGTGCATCACCACCTGCAGTATTGCGGGATTGCCGCGGTTGATGGTGCGGAGCAACCTCTTCACCCAGGCTTATCCAGCGTAAATGCTGATCGCATACCGCCCGATAACCCACCGCAACAGCCTGAAAACCTACGGCTGGATCATACTCACGGTTAATGTGGTGATGACCGTGAAACAGTTGTCGCACGCCAAGTGAGCGTGCAACGTTGTCGATCACCTGAAAACCGCGCGGATGGGCCGCCGGTGCTTCGTGGGTGACTAAAATATCAGCCTGCTGTTGGCTTAACCCTTCTAGATCTGAGGGAAAGAGCGTGGTGCGGTGGCGCAGGGGCAGGCCGCCGCGCCATAACTGGCCCTGCTCTAAATGCTGACAGTAGTGGATAGGGTCAAAAAACATCGGCTTGTAAGGCGGCATCCAGATCTGGCCGCGAAACACGCCACCTAGACCGGCAACCCGCACTCCGGCAATCTCGACCACCCGCCCGTGCAGATTGCGCCCGCCAAACGCGCCACTGAACAGCGCTTCATAGGCGGCCACCGAAAGGCTGTCATGGTTGCCGGGAATAAACCAAACCTCGGTGACCTCTTCCAGCGCCTGCAAATCAGCCGACGATTGCAAGGCCAAATCACCCAAAATGACCAGCGCATCGGGCTTTTCTGCCTGCACCAAAGGCAATAAGTAGGCCAAAGAGCCGTGAGGATCGCCTGCAAACCAAATCACTTCCTCACCTCACGTCTGCGTTATCTGTTGGTCTTCACTGTAACCTAACAGAATTATATTTCTACCTGTGCCCCTAACTCTACCACTCGATTCGGTGGAATATGGAAAAAGTCGGTAGAACGTAACGCATTTTTGCTCAGCCACATGAAAATCAGACCACGAACCTGCCCAAACAGTGAGCGTTTCCCCATGATCAGAGTTTCCCGTGATAAGAAAAACGAGGTATCCATCAGGCTAAACATCATGCCTTTCATACAGCAGCGGCGGAAAACCTCTTCTACATCAGGGGTCTCTTTAAAACCATAGGTGGCGATCACCCGTACAAAACTCGGTGATAACGGCTCTATTTCAATGTGCTGGTCGGCGGCCACATACGGCACATCTTCGGTACGAATGGTCATCAATACCACGCGCTCATGCAGCACTTTATTGTGCTTTAGGTTATGCAGCAGGGCATACGGCACGGCATTGGGCGCGCGCGATAAGAAGATAGCCGTTCCCGGCACGCGGGTTGGCGGGTTCTTTTCCAGCGCATTGATCATCGTATCGAGTGCGCCGTTGTTTTCACATAAACGGCGAACCAGATGAAAACGTTCACTTTTCCATGTCATCATAATGCCGACCATGGTGCAGCCAATCAGCACCGGGAACCAGCCGCCAGACTCAAGCTTAATCAGGTTTGAGGCAAACAACGGCAAGTCTATCATTAGCATCAGCGTCAGCATCAGCAACACCAGCGGTAATGGCCAGCGCCAGTTACGCAGTGCCACCACTGACAACAGAATCGAAGTGAGCACCATCGTTCCTGTTACCACAATGCCGTAAGCCGAGGCCAGATTGCTCGAGTGGCGGAATGTCAGCACCACCAGCACCACGGCAATAAACAGCAGCCAGTTGACCAGTGGAACATAAATCTGACCCGCTTCCTCTTCTGAGGTGTGCAAAATGGTCATCGGGGGAAGATAGCCTAGGCGAACGGCCTGTCGTGTCAGAGAGAATGCGCCAGAAATCACCGCTTGCGAGGCAATAACCGTGGCGAATGTGGCTAAAATCACTAGCGGAAACAACGCCCATTCGGGGGCTAGCATAAAGAACGGATTTTTCACTGCGGCTGGATTACTCAGCAGCAGCGCGCCCTGCCCAAAATAGTTCAGCACCAGTGATGGGATCACCAGAATAAACCATGCCAAGCGGATAGGTTTGGTGCCAAAGTGCCCCATATCGGCATACAAGGCTTCTGCACCAGTAACGGCCAATACCACCGAGCCGAGTGCAAAAAAGGCCAGTATTTTGTGCGCCCAGAAAAAATCGAGGGCCCAGCGCGGATCGAGCGCCTGTAACACTTCCGGATGCATGGCTATTCCGCGAACCCCCATCAGCGCCAGCACGCTAAACCAGAGCAGCATTACTGGGCCAAACACCTTGCCGACCAAACTGGTGCCGTGGCGCTGGATCATAAATAGGCCGGTTAATACGGCAATGCCAATCGGCAGGATATAGGGGTCAAATGCCGGAGTAATCAGCTCTAATCCTTCCATCGCGGAAAGCACTGAAATAGCGGGGGTGATAATACCATCACCGTAGAAAAAGCCAGCGCCAATTAGCCCCAGAACCAAAATAATGGCAGTAGTCCGCGGCTGAGTTCGCCGACCGGCCAGTGACATCAGCGTCAGAATACCGCCCTCGCCGGCATTATCGGCTCGCATCACAAAGCAGATATATTTGACCGAGACTACCAGCATCAACACCCAGAAAATGGTGGAAAGAAAGCCATAGATCACCGATTGGGTAACGCCCAATCCGGCCATCGACAAAATACACTCCCGTAGGGTGTATAACGGGCTGGTGCCGATATCCCCATACACCACGCCAATGGCGGCCAGCGTCAGTGCCGGCATGTTTTTCTTATGCTCAGTTTGCATTGTTAAATCCAGTCACTGTCTGATTTTTTAATGATCCGTAATCTGTACCGGCCTATGTTGCGCAATGGTAGCAGACTCTGCCGCAGGGCCGTTATCGCTGACGACACTTCCTATTTAGTAATTTGTAACGAATTAGTGGCCAAATAATGGCACTGGAAAATTGCAGAAAGTAATTTCAGACGTTACTATTTTCAGTATCAGCCGCATTTGTCTGATAAAAACTCAACTTTGTATGTAGATTACTGCCTATCATGCCAAAACCCAAACTTCCGATTGAAACCTTGTTAGAACGCGCAAGGCAGCTAGACCATTCCGATGCGCGGCAAGCGATTATTCTGTGCCGTTTACTGCAACACACGCACAACCAGTTGCTCAGTCAGCACAATGAAGCACTCAAGCAGTACCAGATTAATGATTCACTTTTTACCGCGCTGATACTGCTGTACACCAGTGAAGGTTACACTTTGCAACCCTCAGATCTGAGTACACTGCTAAATACATCACGCACCAGCGCAACACGCATTGCCGATGAAATGGAAGCGCGCGGATGGATTTCACGCCAGCTAGTAGCCGATGATCGGCGCTGCTTTCAACTGACATTAACCGCGCAGGGGCTTGATTTTATGCACGCTATTTTGCCGCCAGAGCGTGAGCGGTTGTGTGCTCTTTGGTCGCCGTTCACCGCCGATGAGCGGGCACAATTTGAACATCTACTCCACAAACTTTTGTTACAGATCTAAGAAGGACATGAACACCATGACAGCGCCAAGCACGCCGCCGATCAGCGCCAAAAAAACCATCCGTAAACGTGCCATGCTCGCGGTATCGGCGCTGTTTATTCTGGCCGCCGCCGCCTATTTTGCTTACTGGTATCTGGAGCTGCGCCACTATCAGCAGACCGATGATGCATATGTGGCCGGTAATATCATTCCAATCAATACCCAGATAACCGGCAGCGTTACTGCTATTTTTGCCGACGATAACGACAAAGTGCTAGCCGGACAGCCACTGGTTACGCTCGATAGTACCGATGCAACGCTGGCGCTGGAACAGGCGAAAACACAATTGGCTGAAACCGTGCGCAATACCCACAAACTGATGCTCGATGTCCGCCAGTTACAGGCCAACGTGGAAGCCCGCGCAGTGATCTTGTCTCAGGCAATGTCTGATTTAAAACGGTTCAGCACACTTGGCCGCAGTGATGCTATTTCGCAGCAAGATTTGCAACATGCCCAAAATGCCGTGCGTCAGGCACAAGCAGAGCTGACCGCTGCCCAGCAGCAGCTAAATGCCACTCAGGCACTGGTGCTCAATACCCCGCTGGCCGCCCAACCTGCAGTAAAACATGCGGTAGAAGGGGTGAAGCAGGCGTGGATTAATCTGCAACGCACCACCATTGTCAGCCCGAGCGAAGGTTATGTAGCGAAACGCTCGGTACAAGTAGGCAGCTACATTGCTCCGGGTAACCCGCTGATGGCAGTAATCCCGCTGCAAAATGTCTGGGTAAATGCCAACTTCAAAGAGACACAACTGCAAAACATGCGAATCGGGCAGCCAGTAACACTGATCTCCGATTTTTACGGTGACAACACCGTTTATCACGGCACGGTACAGGGCTTATCAGCCGGTACGGGCAGTGCGTTCTCCCTGCTACCACCGCAAAATGCAACCGGTAACTGGATCAAAGTGGTGCAGCGCCTGCCGGTACGCATTCAGCTTGATGCCACAGAGCTGACTACGCACCCGTTACGGGTTGGCTTGTCAATGACTGTCAACGTCAACACCCTTGATCACTCCGGTGCAGAGCTGGCAGAAAAACCGCAACAAACCGCCACCGCCAGTACACAGGCACTGGATATCAATATGGCACCGATAGAGCAGAATATTGCCGCTATCCTTGCCCAAAATCAGGGATAAGAGGCCAGTATGCAAAAGCCATTAGAGGGCAAAGCACTGGTCTGGGCAACGCTGGCGCTGTCACTGGCGACCTTTATGCAGGTGCTTGACTCCTCAATTGCCAACGTGGCCATTCCGACGATCTCCGGCAGTTTAGGGGCATCAACCACACAGGGCACATGGGTTATCACCTCATTTGGTGTAGCCAATGCTATTTCACTGCCGCTAACGGGCTGGTTTGCCAAACGTTTTGGCGAGGTGAAGCTGTTTATCGCCTCAACGATTTTGTTCACCCTGTTCTCGTGGCTGTGCGGCGTTTCATCCTCACTCGAAATGCTGATTTTTTTCCGAGTGATGCAAGGGCTAGTCTCTGGCCCAATGATCCCGCTGTCACAGAGCCTTCTGCTGTCAAACTATCCGCCAGCAAAACGGGCTATTGCACTAGCACTCTGGTCGATGACGGTAATCGTCGCCCCGATTTGTGGGCCGGTGCTTGGCGGTTATATCAGTGATAATTTCCACTGGGCATGGATATTCTTTATCAACGTCCCGGTCGGCATTTTTGTGGTGTTGTTAACCCGTAAAGTGCTAGCAGGGCGCGAAACTGAACGTGAATATAAACCGATGGATATGGTCGGGCTGGGCCTGATGGTTATCGGGGTAGGTAGCCTGCAAATCATGCTCGATCAGGGGCGTGAGCTCGGCTGGTTTAACTCCAATGAGATACTGATCTTGGCCGTAACTGCCGCCGTAGCACTCTCATTTTTCATCATCTGGGAGCTGACCGACGATAATCCGGTTATCGATTTATCGCTGTTTGGCTACCGCAACTTTACCATTGCGGTGATCTGTACCAGCCTAGGTTATATGATCTACTTCGGGGTGATTGTGCTGCTACCGCTGATGATGCAGACCAACCTCGGTTATACCGCATCGTGGGCAGGATGGGCTTCGGCACCGGTCGGGTTTATTCCGCTATTTTTATCGCCGCTTATCGGTAAATACGCGAATAAAATCGATATGCGGGTGCTGGTCAGCATCAGTTTTCTGGTCTATTCCGGCTGCTTTTTCTGGCGCGCAACGCTGTTTACCACCGATATCAGCTTTGAGTGGATTGTCTGGCCGCAGTTTGTACAGGGTATTGCGGTGGCCTGCTTCTTTATGCCGCTGACAACCATTACCCTATCAGGATTACCGGCCAATCAGCTGGCCAACGCCACCAGCTTGTCGAATTTTATGCGTACACTGGCAGGTTCTATTGGTACATCCATCACCACAACGTTGTGGGATAACGGCGAAGCGGTAAACCAAAATTACCTAACTGAGCATGTGAACCCTTACAATCCAGCGGCGCAGCAGGCCCTGCACGGGCTGCAAAGTGCCGGATTAAGCGCCCAACAATCGGCCGGCATGCTGGCGAACCAGATCACGCAACAAAGTTATATTTTGTCGGCCAACACCATTTTTACCCTGTGTGGAGCACTGTTTATCGGCTTACTGGTGCTGATCTGGTTCGCCAAACCGCCGTTTAATGCCGGAGGCGGCAACAGCGGCGCGCACTAAAATTGTACATCACTGCGTTAATCTTAACGCAGTGATGTACAAGTAAACGGGTATCTTAATACATCGATATCTAATGGCATGGCTGCTCAGAAAAGTTCTGATGACCTCGTTCAGGCCGGCATTGTTGCGTTTTTACCCGATTAATTATTTGCCATTTACCGTCTTGGTAGCTCAAGGAAAAAATAGTTTTTTCGGCGAAAATAGAGTCATCTTGTAATCCCGACTCTTCGATAGTAACCACCGCTTTATCAGGCGACTCCCCGCTATTAACACGCTGTATCACACTTAAATTAGTGACACTATCCTGAAAATCATTGCCCATTGAGTCGAAAGCAACCTGAATCGGAGAGTTCCCTTTAAGGGGTTTTCCCGCTTGTTCAGCCCCCGTTTTGACACACCCACTGACCAGAGTAGCCATAATACAGACCATCATTAACGCTGTTAATTTATGATTATATATCAATGTATTATCCTTAATTTAAACAACACTTTACTCGTACAAAAAAGCATCAGTAACAACCCTGTGATTTTACAACCCTCTGGCGGATAAATCATTACCGAAGGGATGCTTGTACTTTGTAAAACTAAATGGCATGTAAACGTTGGGCAGATCCGTCTTACCTTATTTCTACTTAAATCGGTATAGCTACCTTCCCAGTATGCAGCGCCGTAATTAGCGCACGCTTTTTTCCAACAAAAAATCAATCAGAACCCGTACCCGTCGTGTTTTTTGGCTGTGCTGTGGAAAGTAAACGTACAACCCAGGATAAGGGTGCCAATGGGCCTCCAACACCGGTTGCAAACGCCCTTCGGCCAGCAAATCGGCCACGATTGGCTGCATAATTCGCCCGACACCAAGGCCTTTTAGTGCGGCATCCACCACCGCATCGGTATCATTTACCACAATGCTGGCCGGTATATCCACCACCAATGACTGATCTTCATACCACAGGCGCACCGGCGCAAATTGATTTGAGGTAATAAAACGGTACTGCACCAATTTATGCTGCCGCAACGCCTGTGGCGTTGTAGGAGTGCCATAGCGCTTTAGGTAATCAGCCGTTGCAAACAGTGCATCGTGCATCGGCGGCGTTAAACGGTGGGCTACCATATCCTCTTCCAAACGATCACCAAACCGTATCCCCATATCAATACCCTGACGCAGAATATCTACCGTTGCATCCGAGATAGAGATCTCAAGCTGGATCTGTGGGTAGCGCAAACAAAACTCAGCATAGATCGGGCGGAAAAAGAACTGATACACAAAACGCGGCAGGGTAATACTGACATGGCCGATTGGCTGATCACGTAGCTCCTGCAAGCTGTCGACCGCATCAGCCAGCTCAGCTAACAAAGGCTTCGTGCGTTGATACAGCTGTAATCCGGCAGCGGTTAGCTCCATACGGCGGGTATTACGGGTAAACAGTGATAAGCCCAGCACGGTTTCAAGTTGCTTCAGTGCCTGACTCACTGACGGTGGAGCAATGCCTAGCTTACCCGCCGCCGCGCGAATACTGCTCTGCTGCACAATGGTTTGAAATACCCACAACTGGTTTGCCGTAACACCCTTCATAAACATAGTTATCTACCGGTATTTTAATTATTAGTAGCTAAAACCTAATAATGAAGTGGGTCAAACGCCCCTACAGCGCACACCCGCTTCACGCTAAGCTCTCTGCTCTGGTAACACTATCACCACTCCCTGCAGATTAGCCGAGGCAGAACAATGACAACATCTACACACCACACTCAGCGCGCCCGTCAGGTGCTGGTTATCTCCGGCCATCCGAATCTGGCAACCTCGTACACTAACCGCCTGATCCTCGAACAACTAGAACAAAATACAGTACAGGTTCAGGTTCGCCGTTTAGATAGCCTCTATCCCGACTTTAACATTGATATTGAGCGTGAACAGCAAGCCTTACTTGCAGCCGATATTGTGGTACTGCAATTTCCATTTTACTGGTATTCCATACCCGCACTGCTGAAAAAATGGATTGATGAGGTCTTTACCTTTAACTTTGCCTATGGCTCTAAAGGCGACAAACTGAAAGGGAAAGATCTGATCCTCTCATTTACTGTCGGTGCGCCTGAAGAAGCTTATAGTGCGCTGGGATATAATCACTTTAGCATTGAACAAATGCTGCGCCCGCTAGAGCAAACGGCTTATCTCACCCAAATGGTTTACCGCAAACCAGTTTATAGCCATAACATGGCCTATGTTCCGAATGTGCATCATACACAAGAGGCAGTAGACGCTCGTGCGTATCACCATGCCGAACGCCTACAGCAGAAAATCAATGCTCTGGTTTAATACTCTTATTTGATGCTGTTATTTAATAAGCTATGTGATAGTGAAATGCGGTATCGAAATGGTCATGCAGATACAGAAATAAAAACAGCATGATAAGAGAAAGATGCAGGAGATAACCGTTAAAAATCATACAGTAAACATGACAGGAAAATAGCCTCATACCGTACCGGAAAGACCCTTGGTACGGTATGAGAAAATAATTAAACCTTAATTACTCCACCGTTACCGACTTAGCCAAGTTTCGCGGCTGATCAACATCTGTACCCTTATTTACGGCAACATGGTACGACAACAGTTGCAGCGGAATGGTGTAGAAAATCGGCGCAACATCATCTTCTACTGGCGGCAGCGGAATAATGTTCATCCCCTCGGCGGCAGTAAAATCGGTATCCTGCGCGGTAAAGACATACAGTTGGCCGCCGCGCGCGCGCACCTCTTCAATATTCGATTTAAGTTTTTCTAGCAGCTCATTGTTCGGCGCAACCACAATCACTGGCATATCAGCATCAATCAGCGCCAGCGGGCCGTGTTTTAGCTCACCGGCAGCATAAGCTTCAGCATGAATGTAAGAGATCTCTTTGAGTTTCAGCGCCCCTTCCATCGCAATCGGGTACTGATCACCACGCCCTAAAAATAGCGCATGTTGCTTCTCGTTAAAATCCATCGCCAGCTTTTCGATCACCTTATCAAGCGACAACATCTGCTCAATCCGGCTTGGCAGCGCCTGTAACGCCTGCACCAGCGTACGCTCGCGTGCATCACTCATCTTATGTAAACGGCCAATTCGCCCCACCAGCAGCAGTAACGCCGCCAATTGGGTAGTAAATGCCTTGGTCGAGGCCACACCAATCTCAGCCCCGGCGCGGGTCATCAGCGATAAATCTGACTCACGCACTAATGACGAGCCCGGCACATTACACACCGCCAGCGAGCCCAAATAGCCCAACTCTTTCGATAAACGCAGCGCCGCAAGAGTATCGGCGGTTTCGCCCGACTGAGATAAAGTAATCAGCAAACTGCCGGGGCGCAGCACCGATTTGCGATAGCGAAACTCAGACGCAATCTCCACATTGCAGGCCACGCCAGCGATGCTCTCAAACCAGTAACGCGCCACAGCACCGGCATGATACGACGTGCCACAGGCCACAATCTGCACATGCTGTACCGCTGAAAGTAAGCGATCAGCCTCTTCACCCAGCTCACTTAAATCTACTAACCCGTGGCTGATCCGCCCCTCAAGGGTATTTTTTATCGCCACCGGCTGCTCATAAATCTCTTTTTGCATATAGTGCCGGAACTGGCCTTTATCACCGGCATCATGCTGCACACTTGACTCAATAATCGCACGTTCAACCGCTTGCCCCTGCACGTCAACAATATTCACCTCGCGGCGCGTAACCTCGGCAACATCCCCCTCTTCCAAAAAGATAAAACGGCGGGTTACCGGTAGCAGTGCCAGCTGATCAGAGGCAATAAAGTTCTCACCCAAACCCAAACCAATCACCAGCGGGCTGCCAGAACGTGCCACCACCACGCGGCTCGGATCACGGCAATCCATCACCACAGTGCCGTATGCACCACTGAGCTGGCGCAACATCCGCTGCACTGCGGCAAATAGGCTGCCACCGTGCTCGGTCAGCTCCCAGTGCGTTAAATGCGCGATAACTTCGGTATCAGTTTGTGAACTAAACACATAACCCCGATCACGCAGTTGCGCGCGCAGTGACTCATAGTTTTCGATAATGCCGTTATGCACCACCGCAATAAATTCAGACGTATGGGGGTGGGCGTTCGCTTCAGAAGGTTCGCCGTGCGTGGCCCAGCGGGTATGCGCAATACCAGTACCCCCGACAATCGGCTGCTGCTCAATCGCCTCAGCCAGCACCTGCACTTTACCCAAACGGCGAACACGCTGTAGATCACCTTGTGCATTGACCACTGCCACACCCGCTGAGTCATAGCCGCGGTACTCCAAACGGCGCAACCCTTCGAGCAAAATCTCTGCAACATCCCGCTGCGCTACTGCGCCAACAATTCCACACATCGTATTCAATTCCTTGATAAATGATCACTGCCTGTCTATCACTACAACATCCGGCACTGACAATGGTTAACGCTAACAATCATGAGCGCTGGCCGGCCGTTATAGGCTCGGCACTTGTGCGCAAAGAACCTGCACACCCTGTTGTTCAATGTGTAATCTAATGTCTGGGTTAATGCCCTGATCGGTCACTAAATAGGTGATCTGCGACCACGGCAGCTCTAAATTGGGGATTTTGCGCCCAACCTTGTGCGACTCCGCCAACACAATAACCTCACGCGCAACCTCGGCCATCACCCGTGATAACCCGAGCAGCTCATTAAAGGTGGTTGTGCCGCGCTCAGGGTCAATGCCTGCCGCGCCGACAAAAAGCTGGTCAAAGTCATACGAGCGCAACACCTGTTCAGCCACCTGTCCCTGAAATGACTCGGAATGCGGATCCCATGTTCCGCCGGTCATTAAAATAGTAGGCTCGATCTCCAGTTCCTGCAAAGCTGCCGCCACACTCATTGCATTGGTCATCACCACCAAACCACGGTAACCGGCCAAATGCGGGATCACCGCTGTTGTAGTGCTGCCCGAATCAATAATCAGCCGGTTATGATCACGGATCAGCGTTGCAGCCAGCGCCGCTATCGCTAATTTTTGCAACGAAACTTTATCCTCTTCCGGCTCGCTCACCAGCTCCTGAGGGATCAGCACCGCACCACCGTAGCGGCGTAACAGCAAACCGTTACGCTCTAACTCAGCCAAATCTTTGCGAATGGTCACTTCAGAGGTTTCAAAGCGGCGGGCAAGCGTATCAACGCTCACTTCACCCTGCTCACGCAGTAAATTAACAATCGTATGTCGCCGCTGCTGGGTATTGCGTTTACTCATGCACTGCCACCAAAAGTTTCGATAAAGCATTTTTCGGAATATAAATCGCATTATATTCTTACGAAACGAAAGATCAACTGTAAAACCGCATAGCTCAACAGCACAAGTAAAAGAAAAAACACAAGAAGAGATCAAAACATACGGGGGGATTTTTAGACGATAAAGCCATAAGCACGGGAAATATTGGTATGTGCAGATAAAACAGGAAGATAGAACAGACATACCGTGCAGACAGCACGAGTACCGGCCAGTGTATACCGATAAAAAAAGGGCTGAGAAAACTCAGCCCTGATGTCACTATTTCGCACTATTTTATTGATGTGTTATCACCACATCTTATCGTATTGTCTTACATCTCAGCCTAAAACTCGCCGCTTTACACTGAGGATATCCTGATGAAAAATTACGCTTTTTTTACCGGACGCTGCCAGCCCTGAATATGGCGCTGAGCCACACGGCTGATCACCAGCTCATTTTCGGCGATATTTTTAGTCACGGTTGAACCCGCGCCAATCGTTGCGCCATCAGCTACCGTTACAGGTGCAACTAGCTGCGTATCCGAGCCGACAAACACATCATTACCGATCACAGTCTGGAACTTATTCACACCATCATAATTACAGGTGATAGTCCCCGCCCCGATATTCACGCGCTCACCGATCACCGCATCCCCCAAATAGGTCAGGTGGTTAGCTTTCGAGCCTTTACCGAGCGTTGATTTTTTCATCTCAACAAAATTGCCAAGATGCGCATCATCTTGCATAACAGAGCCCGGACGTAAACGGCCGTAAGGGCCGACAGAACAACCAGCCCCTACCGTTGAATCATCAATCAGGCTGTAGGGCTTAATGTCAGTATCATCACCAATTACGCAATCTTTGAGCACACAACCGGTACCCACTCGCACGCGGTTACCCAAAACCACGCGCCCTTCGAGGATAACGTTGGTGTCGATCACCACATCACGGCCGCACTCAAGCGTACCACGCAAGTCAAAACGCTCCGGATCAAGCAGCATAACCCCTTCAAGCAACAGGCGATCACTCTGCTCACGCTGATAAATACGCTCTAAACGTGACAACTGCTGGCGATTGTTGACACCCTCAACTTCATAGAAGTGAGTAGGATGAACGGCCACTATTTCATGCTGCTCAACGTGCGCCATCGCGATCACGTCGGTCATGTAATACTCGCCCTTGGCGTTATCATTGTTGAGCTGGCTTAACCAGTGTTTGAGGTTTTTACCATCGGCCACCAGAATACCGGTGTTTACTTCACGGATGCTCAGCTGCTCGGCACTGGCATCTTTATGCTCAATAATGCCGGAAACCTTACCGTTTTCACGCAAAATACGCCCGTAACCGGCCGGGTTATCCAATTTTGCGGTGAGCAAACCAATGCCATCAACCGGTTTTGCCTGTAACAAACGCTTCAAGGTGTTAGCAGAGATCAGCGGCACATCACCGTACAGCATCAGGATCACTTCATCATCGGCAAAGTGTGGTGCAGCCTGCTGCATTGCATGGCCGGTACCGAGCTGCTCAGCTTGGATCACCCAGTTTAGGTCATCGCCGCTCAAACGTGCTTGCAGCTGATCACCACCGTGGCCGTAGATCAGATGAATGTTCTCGGCACCAATACTACGGGCAGTATCAATAACGTGCGAAACCATCGGCTTTCCGGCGATCGGATGTAATACTTTTGGCAGGTCGGAGTGCATCCGCGTGCCTTTGCCTGCTGCCAGAATGACCACACTGAAACGTTTAATTGTCATGCTGAAACCTGATTTGTAAGAAGTAGGGGAAAACAGAGATGATGTACGGGGGATAGCAGCCAACGACAGCACAACGCGGGTGGCACTTCCTTGCCATACACTCTATTTTTTAATGATGGGTTGAAGTGTAACCTAATAATAAATAAAGAAAAGCTGTCGCCGATCACCGACACCCTTCATAACAACTTGTAATTAAAGCCATTATTTATAGGGGTAAAAACAGCAGGCATAAAAAAAGAGAGGTTTCCCTCTCTTTTTTTGGTGTTTTTTTATACGCAAGCGCGCTTAAATATCATCACTCAAAGATCAGCGCTCAGGCCTTAAATACGATAACTAGATATCAAGATTTGCGTTCAGCGCGTTCAGCTCAATAAAAGCACGGCGCGGCTCAACTTCATCACCCATCAGCGTGGTAAACAGCTGATCAGCGGCAATCGCATCTTTAATGGTTACCTGCAACATACGGCGGCTGTTCGGATCCATCGTCGTTTCCCACAGCTGATCAGGGTTCATTTCACCCAGACCTTTGTAACGCTGCAATGAGAAACCTCGGCGTGACTCTTTCACCAGCCACTCAAGCGCCTGCTCGAAACTGCCTACCGGCTGACGACGTTCGCCACGCTCAACAAATGCAGTCTCATCCAGCAGCTCACGTAACTGCTCACCGAGCGTACAGATACGGTGGTATTCGCCGCCATGAATAAAATCAAAGTCCAGCAGATAATCAGTATCAATACCGTGTGTACGTACTGTCACCACCACCTCAAACAGATGGCGCTCTTGGTTTTCACGCACGCTAAAGCTGTAGCTGCTGCCCGAGGTTTCACTCGCCGCCAGTTTTGCCACCAGCGAATCGGCCCATGCGGTCAGAACATCACGATCATTTAACGCACTCTCATCCAGCGTCGGATGATAAATCAGCTCTTTGAGCAGCGCTTCAGGGTAACGGCGCGCCAAACGACGGATCAGTTTGATCACGGCGTTATACTCTTTCACCAGACTCTCCAGCGCCATGCCAGACATTGCCGGTGCATGCTCATTCACAAACAGATTCGCACCGTCTAATGCCAGTGAAATCTGGTACTGATCCATCGCATCATCATCTTTGATGTACTGCTCTTGCTTGCCTTTTTTCACCTTATACAGCGGCGGCTGGGCAATATAGACATAGCCCCGCTCGATGATTTCCGGCATCTGGCGATAGAAGAAAGTCAGCAGCAGTGTACGAATGTGCGATCCATCCACATCAGCATCGGTCATGATGATAATGCTGTGGTAACGCAATTTGTCCGGATTGTACTCGTCACGACCAATGCCGCAACCCAGAGCAGTGATCAGGGTGACCACCTCTTGGGAAGAGAGCATTTTGTCAAAACGGGCTTTCTCTACGTTCAGGATCTTACCTTTTAGCGGCAAAATCGCCTGATTTTTACGGTTGCGCCCCTGCTTGGCTGAACCGCCCGCAGAGTCCCCTTCCACAATGTAGAGTTCAGACAGCGCTGGATCTCGTTCCTGACAGTCAGCCAGCTTACCCGGCAAACCGCCTAAGTCGAGCGCACCTTTACGGCGCGTCATCTCACGGGCCTTACGTGCCGCTTCACGTGCACGTGCCGCATCAATGATCTTACCGACCACAATCCGCGCATCCGCTGGGTTTTCGAGCAGGAACTCCTGCATCTTTTCACCCATTAAAGACTCAACCGCCGGCTTCACTTCTGAAGAGACCAGCTTGTCTTTGGTCTGGGAAGAGAACTTAGGATCAGGCACTTTTACCGATACAACCGCGGTTAACCCTTCACGCGAGTCATCACCGGTCATGTTGATTTTGGCCTTTTTCGCAAAACCCTCTTTCTCGATATAGGCATTCAGGCTACGGGTCATTGCCGCACGAAATCCTGCCAGATGCGAGCCACCGTCACGCTGTGGAATGTTATTGGTAAAGCAGTACAGGTTCTCTTGGAAACCATCATTCCACTGCAACGCCACTTCCACACCGATCCCGTCTTTTTCTGACGAGAAATAGCAGACTTTATCGTGAATCGGGGTTTTATTGCGGTTTAGATACTCAACAAAAGCCTGAATTCCGCCCTCATATTTGAAGTGGTCACTCTTATCACTGCGTTTATCTTGCAGCATAATTGAGACACCTGAATTCAAAAATGAGAGTTCACGCAAGCGCTTTGCCAGAATTTCGTACTGAAATTCAATATTGGTAAAGGTGTTTGGGCTTGGCCAGAAACGGACACGCGTACCGGTTGCCGTAGTATCACCGACTACCGCCAGTGGTGCTTGTGGTTCACCTAAACGGTAAACCTGCTCGTGCACTTTACCTTCACGGCGAATCGTCAGTTCCAATTTATCTGACAACGCGTTAACCACCGAAATACCCACACCGTGCAGGCCACCGGAAACTTTATACGAGTTATCATCAAACTTACCGCCGGCATGCAGCACGGTCATGATCACTTCCGCCGCAGAGACGCCCTCTTCAGGGTGAATACCGGTCGGAATACCGCGGCCATCATCTTGTACGGAAACTGAATTATCCGCATGAATGGTCACGGTGATATCTTTACAGTGTCCGGCGAGGGCTTCGTCGATTGCGTTATCCACCACTTCGAACACCATGTGGTGCAAACCGGTGCCATCATCGGTATCACCGATATACATGCCAGGACGCTTACGTACGGCGTCTAGCCCTTTCAGAACCTTGATACTTGAGGAGTCATAGGTGTTCGACATTAGAATATCTCGCCTTCTATCCTGCACTGTCATTGTGCGCTTATTTTGCCCTGTTCCACACGGAACATCTTGCCCTGCTCGCCAGTCATATCACTGATCTGTTCAGGGCTGATGGCGCTTACAAATACTTGCGCCCCGGTCTGTTTGAGTTTGTCAGCCAACAACTGTCGCCGTTCACTGTCGAGCTCAGAGGCAAAATCATCAATCAAATAAATACATTGGCGTGCACTGCGTTGGGTCAGGTATTGCCCTTGTGCCAAACGCAATGCACACATCAACAATTTGAGCTGTCCGCGGGACAACACATCTTCTACCGGCGCACCCGCCACACGAAAACGAAAATCCGCCTTGTGCGGGCCTACCGCGGTATAGGTGAGCGCGCGATCGCGCTCAAAATCACGCTCCAGCAACGCGGCATACTCAGCGCCTTTCTCCCAGCCTCGGTGAAAACTGACGCTAATAGGCAACTCAGGTAAAAACAGCGCGCAAGTCTGCTGGATCTCCAGCGCAATAGCCTCGGCATACGCACTACGCCATGCACTGACACTGTCTGCTAATTGTACCAGCTCACGGTCCCAAGGGCGTAGCTCTGCATAACGCCGTGCCGATTTTAACGCGGCATTCCGCTGTTTGAGCAGACGTTTAAGATTACTCCATGCGGGATAAAAAGCGGCTTCATCATGGAATAACCCCCAATCAAGAAATGCACGCCGGTACTTCGGGCCACCATTTAACAGCGTAAACCCCTCTGGCGTGATCAATTGCATTGGCAATAATTGGGCTAATTCTGCCACCTTATGCCCATCCTGCCCGTCAATACGGACAGTGGTATCACCCTGGCGCGTTTTTTGTAGCCCCAGTGACGCAGTATGCTGACCATCTTGTACCCGACCATGCAGCACAAAGTGCGGCTTTTCATGCTGGATAACACGGCTGGTCAACTGACTTTTAAACGAACGCGCATGCCCAAGGTAATAAATCGCCTCAAGCACACTGGTTTTCCCGCTGCCGTTAGCCCCGACCAGAAAATTAAATCCGCTGTCAAAGGTCAAATCCGCATCGGAAATATTACGAAAATCCTGCAATAACAGGCGGGTAATCGCCATGCTAAAAAAAACTGCCGCGAGTCACAATGCTGGCCACTACAAACGCATCGGCATCACGACATAAGCCGCGGAATCACTGGCACAATCTTCAATCTGTGCACTCGATACCGAATCGTTCAACAGTAGGCGAACACGATCACATTTCAGAGTATTTAATACATCCAGCACGTAGCTGACATTAAACCCGATCTCAAGCTCCTGCCCCTGATAATCTACATCGAGGATCTCTTCTGCTTCCTCTTGCTCAGGGTTATTCGCGGTGATTTTCAGCAAACCCGGCGCAATGTGCAGACGAACGCCCCGAAATTTTTCATTGGATAAAATCGCAGCGCGTGAAAAGGCTTGTTTAAGCTCATCACAACCGGCTTCTAATGATTTATCCGGATTTTTCGGCAGTACCCGGCGGTAGTCTGGAAAACGGCCATCTACCAGCTTTGAGGTAAAGGTAAAATCACCGACCATCGCCCGTAAATTACCGCGCCCGATCTTCAATAATAGCGGTGTCTCACCGCCATCAAGTAGCCGAACCAGCTCCAGTACCCCTTTACGTGGCACAATCACCGAATGCTGCGGTAAATCCTGCCCGATAGGCATATTGCACACCGCCAAGCGGTGGCCGTCAGTTGCCACCGTACGCAGCGTTTCACCTTCGGTTTCAAACAGCATACCGTTTAGGTAATAACGCACATCTTGGTGCGCCATTGAAAACTGAGTTGCATCAATCAAGCGGCGCAACGTAGCCTGTGGCAGCGTAAATTCAACCTCACTTTGCCAATCATCCAAATTAGGGAAATCGGCAGCCGGCAGGGTCGAAAGTGAAAAACGGCTGCGACCAGAGCGCAGCAGCGCCCGATCGCCATCCAGCAGCACGGTAATTTCAGCACCGTCAGGCAGACCACGGCAAATATCAAGAAACTTGCGCGCAGGCACAGTCACCGCACCATTTTGCTGTTCACCCAGCAACGTGATGCGAACAACCATCTCAACTTCCAGATCAGTACCGGTAATCAGCAGGCAGCCTTCCACCACCTGTAACAACAGGTTGCCTAAAATCGGTAAGGACGGCCGCCCACCCAGGGCGCCGCAGACCTGCTGCAACGGTTTTAGCAGGCGTTCACGTTCTACGATAAATTTCATGGCGTTATGATGACAATGTCCGAATTAAGTTAGAGTAATCTTCTTTGATATCATGGCTCTCTTCACGCAGCTGCTCGATCTTACGGCAAGCGTGCAGCACCGTGGTATGGTCTCGCCCACCAAACGCATCACCAATTTCAGGTAAACTGTGATTGGTTAGCTCTTTGGCCAACGCCATCGCCATCTGGCGCGGGCGCGCAACCGATCGTGAGCGGCGTTTTGACAACAGATCTGCCACTTTAATCTTGTAATACTCGGCGACAGTCTTCTGAATATTGTCGATAGTGACCAGTTTTTCTTGTAATGCCAGAAGATCGCGCAGTGCTTCACGCACAAAATCAATGGTAATCGCCCGTCCGGTAAAGTTGGCATTGGCAATCACGCGGTTCAATGCGCCCTCTAATTCTCGCACATTCGAGCGCAAGCGTTTAGCGATAAAAAAGGCCACTTCATCAGGCAAACGGATATTATTTTCATCCGCCTTTTTCATCAAAATCGCCACCCGCGTCTCTAGCTCCGGCGGCTCAATCGCCACCGTTAAACCCCAGCCAAAACGCGATTTAAGCCGATCTTCCACCCCGTTAATCTCTTTGGGATAACGGTCAGAGGTCAGAATAATCTGCTGATTACCCTCTAACAACGCATTAAAGGTATGGAAGAACTCCTCCTGAGAGCGCTCTTTGTTGGCAAAAAACTGGATATCATCAATCAGCAGTGCATCCACCGAACGGTAATAACGCTTAAACTCTTCAATTGCGTTATTTTGCAGGGCTTTGACCATATCCTGCACAAACCGCTCAGAGTGCATATACACCACTTTGGCATTGGGTTTCCGGGCAATAATCCCGTTACCTACCGCATGCAACAAGTGGGTTTTTCCAAGGCCGGTGCCGCCATACAAAAACAGCGGATTATACGCCCCACCGGGGTTGTCAGCCACCTGACGCGCGGCAGCGCGGCCAAGCTGGTTTGATTTACCTTCCACAAAGTTATCAAAGCAGTGCTTTGGGTTTACGTTCGAACGGTGCTGAATATCTGGCCGTACCGGCGCAGAATCCCAACTGCGCGATGGCGCAGGCTTAGGTGATGCCGAAACCGGCTGGTGGCGTACCGGTGTAGACTCAGGAAGCACTACACTAACGGGCTTACTGCCCACTTCAAAACGCAACTCAGGGGTTTGAGTACCACAATAATCATTCAGCAAACGGTTAATACTGTTTAAATACTTATCGCGAACCCAATCCAATACAAAACGGTTTGGCGCATATAACGTCAACGTATTGTCGCGTAGCTCCGCCTGTAAAGGACGGATCCACATGCTGAATTCGGTGGCTTGTAGCTCTTCTTGCAACTGGGCAAGACACTGCTGCCAAAGCGAAGATGACACGGCGGACTCCACTCGAACAATACCTATAAAAAAGGGGAAACACAGGGTACCCGATGATGCCCCGATCATGAATCAGATCAGGATCTGAGGACCGATGATCATAGCCTAAAGCCCTGCCAAGATCTTCTGTTATCCACAGAAAAATCGCGATCCGATCCCCAGCATGATCACCCAATCAGGCTAAAAGCCCTTTGTTTGCAGAAGGATCATTCTGATCCTTGTACTTATGTATAGCTTGCGTATAATTCCCGACCAGCGCGAAACTTATGTTTATTGAACAGATGCCGATTGACTCAGGATTGTACAATCACTACAATTCTGCCTCTTTTGAGGCGCCATTTTGTTCAAAACTGTCCTATTCGTTAGAATAAGTCAGCCGAACAAGCGCTCGCCGTCTTACGTATTTACTACGTAATGCGTTACTGATCAGTAATACAGATTTAGGTAGAAATCGCTATGAAACGCACTTTCCAACCGTCAGTTCTGAAGCGTTCCCGTGCTCACGGCTTCCGTGCTCGTATGGCCACTAAAGGTGGTCGTGCAGTATTGGGTCGTCGTCGTGCAAAAGGTCGCTCCAGCCTGTCAGCTTAACTGAACACTGAACATAGTGTGGTTAAGCTAGCTTTTCCTCGGGAGTTACGTTTGTTAACTCCCGCTCAATTCAGCGTCGTCTTCCAGCAGCCTCAACGGGCAGGCTCTCCCCAACTCACAATTCTTGCGCGTGCGAACAATCTAGACCATGCTCGTCTTGGTCTTACGGTCGCGAAGAAACATTTAAAACGTGCTCATGATCGCAATCGCATTAAACGTCTGGTTCGAGAAAGCTTTCGCCTTAATCAGCATGAACTGCCTTCGGTAGACTTCGTGGTGATAGCTAAAAAAGGCATTGGCGAACTCAGTAACCATGAGTTGACGGAGCTTTTGAGTAAATTATGGCGTCGCCATTCTCGCCTCTCGCGTGGTTGATGATATTATTCATCAAAGTCTATCAGTGGGTAATCAGCCCGCTGATAGGCCCCCGTTGTCGCTTTCAACCTACCTGTTCACATTACGGAATTGAGGCATTGCGCCGGTTTGGAGCAGTAAAAGGTAGTTGGTTGACAATCAAACGCGTATTAAAATGCCACCCTTTGAACATAGGTGGGTACGATCCTGTTCCCCCCAAATCTGACGATAACAGAGAACATTGACGATGGATTCCCAACGTAACCTCCTTCTCATCGCTCTGCTTTTTGTCTCCTTCCTGGTGTACCAGCAGTGGAATACTGACTTCGGTCAACAACCCGCCGCAGAAGTCACACAACAGGTTGAAGCGAAAGCAGCAGGTGACGTACCTGCGCATGCTGACAGCGCGCAAACCCTTGATAGCAGCACTCAAGGCCGTCTGATTACTGTGCAAAGCAACGTGCTTAGCCTGACTATCGACACCTTAGGTGGTGATGTGGTTAAAGCTGAGCTGTTAAAATACCCAGAATCACTCAACTCAACGCAACCGCTGGTATTGTTAAATGACTCTGCCAAGCATATCTATGTTGCTCAGAGTGGTTTAATTGGTGCAGATGGTATCGATACGACCGCTGGCCGTGCGCAGTACCAGATTGAGGGTGATAGCTTTACGTTGGGCCAAAATCAGTCTGAACTGCGTGTTCCTCTGACAGTGGTTAAAAACGGGGTCACTTACACCAAAACCTTCGTTTTAAAACCTGACAGCTACGCCATTGATGTGAACTACGGCATCAACAACCAGAGCGATAAGCCGGTTACCGTACAGCTGTATGGCCAGATGAAGCAAACTGTTACCGAAAAAGGTGGCAGCCTGACCATGCCAACCTACCAAGGTGGCGCGTACTCTTCGGCTGAAACCCGTTATAAGAAGTACAGCTTCAAAGAGATGGAAGAGAAAAATCTTGCCATCTCAACGCAAGGCGGCTGGGTTGCTATGATGCAACACTACTTCGCAACCGCATGGGTTCCGCCAGCAGATGAAACCAATCAACTGTACAGCCGTGACAGTAACGGTATCGGCTTTATGGGCTTTCGTGGTCCGGAAACCGTAGTTGCCGCAGGGCAGACCAAAGATCTCGACAGCGTGCTGTGGATTGGTCCAAAACTGCAAGATGCGATGGAAAAAGTGGCCCCTAACCTTGATCTGACTATCGATTACGGTTGGTTATGGTTTATTGCCAAACCGATGTTCCAACTGCTGCAATTCCTGCACGGTATTGTCGGTAACTGGGGCGTTGCCATTATTCTGATCACCTTTATCGTGAAAGGAATTTTGTACCCGCTGACCAAAGCACAGTACACCTCAATGGCCAAAATGCGCATGTTGCAGCCAAAACTGCAAGCGATGCGCGAGCGTTTGGGCGATGACCGCCAGCGCATGAGCCAAGAGATGATGGAGCTATACAAGAAAGAGAAAGTTAACCCGCTGGGTGGCTGCTTACCTCTGATCTTGCAAATGCCAATCTTCATCGCCCTATACTGGACGCTGATGGAGTCGGTAGAGCTGCGTCATGCACCGTTTATTTTGTGGATCCACGATCTGTCTGCGCCAGACCCGTATTACATCCTGCCACTGCTGATGGGTGTATCGATGTTCTTCCTGCAGAAGTTATCACCAAGTGCGGTAACCGACCCTATCCAGCAAAAAGTGATGAACTTTATGCCGGTTATGTTTACTGTATTCTTCCTGTGGTTCCCATCAGGTCTGGTACTGTACTGGTTGGTCTCTAACTGTGTGACCATTATCCAGCAACAAATTATCTACCGCAGCCTTGAACACAAAGGGCTGCACTCGCGCGATAAAAAATAAGCGCGAACTGACCTCAATTTTAAGCATAGGCGGCCTCTCGGTCGCCTTTTTTTCAGGAGGCGTCATGACCCCTTTGAATGACACCCAATCTGCTGATATCGCCAACGCAGGCAGCCAAGATACAATTATTGCCCAAGCCACACCGCCCGGACGTGGCGGCGTAGGCATTCTGCGCGTTTCTGGGCCACAAGCGGTTGCAGTAGCCCATGCCGTGCTAGGGCGCTGCCCAAAACCACGCTATGCCGACTATCTGCCGTTTAAAGATGCTGATGATACCGTGCTCGATCAGGGTATTGCCCTGTATTTTAAGGCTCCACACTCTTTTACCGGTGAAGATGTTCTGGAGTTGCAAGGCCACGGCGGGCCGGTGATCCTCGATTTGCTGATGAAGCGTATTCTCAACTTCCCAGGTCTGCGGGTTGCCCGTCCGGGTGAGTTCTCTGAACGTGCCTTTATGAACGATAAGCTCGACCTTGCCCAGGCCGAAGCGATAGCCGATCTGATTGATGCCAGCTCAGAACAAGCCGCCCGTTCGGCGGTAAATTCGCTGCAAGGGGTGTTCTCCAAGCACATTCACCAGCTGGTAGAGTCACTGATCCATCTGCGTATTTATGTCGAGGCCGCCATTGATTTTCCCGATGAAGAGATAGATTTTCTCTCCGACGGTAAAGTGCTCGGTGATCTCAATGCCATAATGACCGAGCTGCAGCAAGTTCGGGCAGAAGCACGCCAAGGCAGCCTACTGCGTGAAGGGATGAAAGTGGTGATTGCCGGCCGCCCGAATGCCGGAAAATCTAGCCTGCTCAACGCACTGGCTGGGCGCGATGCCGCCATCGTCACTGATATCGCCGGTACAACCCGAGACGTGCTGCGTGAGCATATCCATATCGATGGAATGCCTTTGCATATCATTGATACCGCAGGTTTGCGCGAAGCCACTGACGAAGTTGAACGTATCGGCATTGAGCGGGCATGGAGCGAAATAGCACAAGCTGATCGGGTGCTGTTTATGGTTGATGGCACCACTACCGAGGCCGTTGAACCACAGCACATCTGGCCGGAATTTGTGGCCCGTTTGCCGGAAAATATCCCGATTACCGTGATTCGCAATAAAGCCGATCTAACCGGTGAAGCACTCGGTCTGAGCGAGCATGCCGGCTACACACTGCAACGCCTGTCAGCCCACACCGGTGAAGGGGTTGAGTTACTGCGTCAGCACTTAAAGCAGTCTATGGGCTTTGAAAGCGCACCGGAAGGTGGCTTTTTAGCCCGCCGCCGCCACCTACAGGCACTTGAAACGGCAGACCAACATCTGCAACTCGGGTTAGCACAACTGGTTGGCTACAACGCCGGAGAACTGCTGGCTGAAGAGCTACGTTTAGCCCAGCAATCACTTGGTGAGATCACCGGCGAATTCAGTTCAGATGATCTGCTTGGGCGTATATTTACCAGCTTCTGTATTGGGAAATAAACACGAGTTATCCTGCCGACTCATACGCGTAATCGGGTATTTATTACCCGATTACGCGTTTTTTTGTGCATTTTTTCACGCAAAAATCAGCTAATACTCGCGGTTTTCATCAAAATGTCGGCCCCTGTACCATCATCTTACCGGCAATATGGGTGACAAAAAAATAGGATCTGCAACCAAACCCGATCCTTTCAACATGAAGATCGTCTTCAGAATCGATAATAATCACCTAGCGATCCGATGATCACCGATAAAACGATCTCCTACCTCTGATTCTGTTTTTACCCGTCATCCCGATCAATTTGTCACTTATCCACAAGATCTTAGTCAGATCTGGGCAAGCCGATCACCGCGCGGTACAATCAACGCATTCGCCCAATAACGGACACCCACAGCCCCCAATGAAAAACATCAGCCTGATCACCGGCAGTACCCTTGGTGGTGCCGAATATGTCGCCGAACATCTTGAAACACTACTTGCACAGCAATCCATCACCGCACAGGTTTATCATGGCCCGCAATGGCATGAAGTCCCGTCACACGGGCTCTGGCTGCTGATCTGCTCAACACACGGAGCCGGAGAGTTACCTGATAATTTGCAACCTTTCTTGCAGCAGCTCGAACAACAAAACGATCTGAGCGCACTGCAATACGGGATCATCGGGCTTGGTAGCCGTGATTACGATACCTTCTGTCAGGCCGCTCACACACTCGATCATGCTCTACAACAGCGTGGAGCACAACGGATCGGATCACCGCTTGAGATCGATGTCAGCAGTGGAGTTATCCCCGAAGAGAGTGCAGAAGCCTGGCTGCCACAGTGGATAACTCAGATATAAATTTTTTTTATTTATTTTCACCGAAACTCTGTGGATAAGCTTGGATCAAACGGGGGTATAACCGGTAGTTATTCCATTAATAACTCTTACCAAGATCGCCACCTGTGGATAAACACCTATTTAGATCCCAGCTTATCCTCGCTAGGATCACGGATCTTCCACAGCAAATGATCCTTTCTAACCAGATGATCTTATTGATCAATTAACGCTTATCCACACGATCTGGCGATCTTAATAAAAGATCCAATAAAGGATCTCTATATAAAAGATCTTTATTTTATTTAACTACGGATCAGATCACAGTTTCCCTCAGCGCTAAACTTCAGTAGAATTCACCCTCTGTGACAATCATCCCCCCGTTGATCTTCTTAACGCACAAACCGAGGTGTGGCGATCATGTTTTACCCAGATCCCTTCGACATCATCGTGATCGGTGGCGGACACGCCGGAACCGAAGCCGCGATGGCATCTGCCCGCATGGGATTGCGGACACTCCTGTTGACCCACAATGTCGATACATTGGGGCACATGTCTTGCAACCCAGCGATAGGCGGTATCGGTAAAGGGCATCTGGTGAAAGAACTTGATGCTCTTGGCGGCCTGATGGCCCTAGCCACCGATAAAGCCGGTATCCAATTTCGTATTTTAAATGCCAGTAAAGGCCCAGCAGTACGGGCTACCCGTGCACAAGCAGACCGTGTTCTGTACCGTCAAGCTATCCGAACAGCACTGGAGAATCAGCCAAACCTGCAGATCTTCCAGCAAGCCGTTGAGGATCTGATCGTTGAAAACGATCAAGTTGTTGGTGCAGTAACCCAGATGGGCTTAAAGTTTCGCGCCAAAGCCGTGGTATTGACCGTCGGTACGTTTCTTGATGGCAAGATCCATATCGGGCTTGAAAATTACAGTGGTGGCCGTGCCGGCGATCCTCCGGCTATCGCCCTGTCACACCGATTACGTGAATTACCTTTACGGGTTAACCGCTTAAAAACCGGTACACCACCACGTCTTGATGCCAGAACCATTGATTTCTCTGCACTTCAGCAGCAGTGGGGAGATAATACAGCGCCAGTATTCTCCTTCATGGGGCGCGCTGAAGATCATCCTGAACAGATGCCTTGTTACATCACGCATACCAATGAGCGCACTCACGATGTGATCCGTGCAAATTTGGATCGCAGCCCGATGTATGCCGGGATCATCGAAGGGATCGGCCCGCGTTACTGTCCGTCAATTGAAGACAAAGTCATGCGTTTTGGCGATCGTAACGGCCATCAGGTCTTTTTAGAGCCTGAAGGTTTAACCAGCCACGAAATCTACCCAAATGGTATCTCAACAAGCTTACCGTTTGATGTACAAATGGCGATCGTACGTTCGATCCACGGTATGGAAAATGTCAATATCGTCCGTCCAGGTTACGCGATCGAGTACGATTTCTTTGATCCTCGCGATCTCAAGCAGACTCTTGAAAGTAAAGTGATCCGCGGGCTGTTCTTTGCCGGTCAGATAAACGGTACAACCGGTTACGAAGAAGCGGCAGCACAAGGCCTACTGGCAGGCATGAATGCGGGTCTGTATGCGCAGGAAAAAGAGGGTTGGTTCCCACGCCGCGATCAAGCGTATATGGGCGTATTGGTTGATGATCTCTGCACCCTTGGTACACAAGAACCATATCGTATGTTTACCTCACGTGCAGAGTACCGTTTGTTACTGCGTGAAGATAACGCCGATTTGCGCCTCACCGCCAAAGGGCGTGAGCTTGGTCTAGTGGATGATCTGCGTTGGGCGCGTTTTAACCAAAAACTGGAAAGCATTGAGCAAGAGCGTCAGCGTCTGCGTCAAACATGGGTAAACCCAAAAACTGAGCAAATTGACGAAGTCAATGCAACCTTGTCAGCACCGCTATCACGTGAAGCTAGCGGTGAAGATCTGCTGCGCCGACCTGAGATGGATTACGTCACTTTGACTAAGCTAAGCGCATTTATGCCGCCATTAGCTGATCAACAAGCTGCAGAGCAGGTTGAAATTCAGGTTAAATATGACGGTTATATCTCGCGGCAAAAAGAGGAAGTTGCCAAGCAACTGCGTAATGAAAATACGTTGCTGCCTGAGGATATTGATTATCAGCAGGTTAACGGTCTGTCAAATGAAGTGATCGCAAAACTCAATGATCACCGTCCAACTAGTATCGGACAAGCTTCACGTATTTCCGGCATTACACCGGCGGCAATTTCGATTTTGCTGATCTGGTTAAAAAAGCAGGGCTTGCTGCGTCGAACCGCGTAAACGATCCTAAAGGACGCATGATGTTAGCTGAAAAATTAAATCAGTTGCTGGCACAAACAGAGTTAAGTGTTTCTGAACAGCAAAAACAGCAGTTGCTCAGCTTTGTGCAACTGCTCGATAAATGGAATAAAGCGTATAATCTGACTTCAGTACGTGATCCGCAAGAGATGCTGATTAAGCATATTTTGGACAGTATTGTTGTTAGCCCTCACTTACAGGGAACGCACTTTATTGATGTTGGTACAGGTCCCGGTTTACCCGGGATCCCGCTGGCTATCATGAACCCAGACAAGCACTTTGTGCTGCTCGATAGCTTGGGTAAGCGAATTCGCTTTATTCGTCAGGTTCAACACGAACTAGGCTTGACCAATATCACCGCGGTACAGAGCCGGGTTGAAGAGTACCAGCCTGAGCAACCGCTAGATGGCGTGTTAAGCCGAGCATTTGCTTCACTGAACGATATGCTGCACTGGTGTCAGCATCTTCCTGCCGCAGAGAACGGGCTGTTTTATGCACTAAAAGGGCAACACCCGCAGCATGAAACTGAAGAATTACCGACATGGTGTGATGTTAAATCGGTGATCCCACTTTGTGTTCCTGAACTCAATGCAGAAAGGCATCTAGTGCTGATCGGTAAAAAAAAGACTCAGTAGTATTCTAAAGCCCACCAAATTTAACGTGGGCTTTTTTATTATTTATTTTTGTTGTATCGATTAAGCAAATTAATATGCAACGCGTATTTAGGCTTTATTCTGTGAAATAAATCGCAAAATAAAGGCGTGTATTCCATTATTTTGTCAGTAGCTCGATATTTCTGACATTTAATAGCCTTAATCTTAGCAACAAAATGGAATAATTAATCTTGTGAGCTGGTAACATCTTTTACGCAATATTTTACGGTTCAAGGCTTGTTGATGTTTATATTAGCGTTGCGCGTTTATGCTGCAATTGCAGGTAATCCGTAAGGTTAAATTAAAAACATTAACAATAAATGCGGGAAGGGTGGCATTTTAGTTACAATTCGACTCAAACATCATACAAAACAGACGCATAAAGTTTACAAAATGTAAATGATTTGACTTGTTTTTGCTGCGAACTGATTGCATTGCATTACTGACTCCGTATAATTTCCATTACTTTAGTGTCGATAGCGGTAATTTTAGATACTAACGTTATTTTCAGTAACAATAACCGCTGTTGTATATGATGGTGTGCAGTAATAACCACAGATTAATAGTCAGCAAGAAGGGTGGTATGTCATCATTAACCGCTCAAGGGCGAAAACTGGCTTGCCAGTTGTGGTTTAGCCAAGCGGCTGTGGTATTGGTGTGTGCACTGGCATTTACCGGGTATAGCCGAGCGTGGGCATGGTCGGCACTGGCTTCTGGGTTGATAACTCTTTTACCCAATGCGGTTTTTGCCTGGTGCGTGTTTCGCTATTCAGGGGCTCGCCAATCTAGCTTGGTTATGCGCTCTTTTTTTGTCGGTGAAGTGGCAAAAATTGGTTTAACATTAGCGCTATTTGTTTTCGTTTACAGGTACATGGATGTGTTACTCATTCCCTTGTGCTTGACCTATTTGGCCGTGTTGATAGTTAACCTATTAGCACCCGTAATTTTTAACAACAACGAGTAGGAAGCATCATGTCTGCATCGGGTGAAGCTCTCACACCGTCCGGTTATATTCAGCACCATCTGACTAACTTATCAGTGGGGCAGGGTTTTTGGACATTTCATCTAGATACGCTATTTTTTGGTTTTGCTATCGGCTGCCTGTTTTTATGGGTTTTTCGTCGTGTCGCGGTACAAGCAACCTCCGGTGTTCCGGGTAAGTTGCAGTGTGCCGTTGAGATGCTGGTTGAGTTTGTTGATCAGACAGTCCGAGACACCTTTCAAAGCCGTAATAACACGATAGCACCATTAGCACTGACCATCTTTGTCTGGGTATTTTTGATGAATACCATGGACTTGATCCCGGTTGACTTCCTGCCAGTGGCTGCACAGCATTTGGGTATTCCCTATATGCGTGTTGTGCCAACAACGGATCTGAACACCACCTTTGCACTGTCCATTGGCGTGTTCTTCCTTATCATTTTTTATAGCATTAAGGTTAAAGGGCCAAAAGGGTTCATTAAAGAACTCACTCTGCACCCATTTAACCACCCGCTAATGATCCCATTTAACTTAGTTCTGGAACTGGTCACCCTGATTGCAAAGCCAATTTCATTGTCTTTGCGTCTGTTCGGTAACATGTATGCAGGCGAGTTAATTTTTATCCTGATTGCAGTGATGTACACCGCAGGCTTAGGTTCTGGCTTTATCGCCACGTTCTTGCAGCTAGGCTGGGCCATCTTCCATATTCTGGTTATTACCTTACAAGCATTTATTTTCATGATGCTGACCGTGGTGTACCTGAGCATGGCGCATACGGATTCAGATCATTAAAAGTAACCCCCTAACCTTAATAACTAGCTGTTTATAAACATAAATTGGAGATAACCATGGAAACTGTAATTAGCATTACTATCATCGGTGTTGCTATCATGATCGGTCTGGCTGCGCTGGGTACTGCTATCGGCTTTGCTATTTTGGGCGGCAAATTCCTCGAAGCTTCTGCTCGTCAGCCTGAAATGGCACCGGCTCTGCAAGTTAAAATGTTTATCGTTGCTGGTCTGCTTGATGCGATCTCCATGATTGCTGTCGGTATTGCACTGTTCTTCGTCTTCGCTAACCCGTTTGTGGGTCTGTTGCAGGGTTAATGATCAGCGGCCACTTAACTGTTAGAGAGGTGCTGTTGTGAATATCAACGCAACCCTGCTGGGCCAGGCAATTTCATTTATCTTGTTTGTCTGGTTCTGCATGAAACTCGTTTGGCCGCCATTGATTGCAGCCATTGAAGAGCGTCAGAACAAAATTGCAGATGGTCTGGCAGCGTCAGATCGTGCAACCAAAGATTTAGAGTTGGTGAAAGCGAAATCAGCTGATCAACTTAAAGATGCCAAAGTTCAGGCAGCGGCCATTATTGAACAAGCAAATAAGCGTAAAGCAATGATTTTGGACGAAGCGCGCAATGAAGCTGACCTTGAACGTCAGAAGATCATTGAGCAAGGCCGTGCCGAAATTGACGCTGAACGTAAGCGTGCGCGTGAGGAGCTGCGTAAGCAGGTTGCTGTATTGGCGATTGCCGGTGCAGAACGCATCCTCGAACGTTCCGTCGATGAAGCTGCAAACAGCGATATCGTCGATAAATTAGTCGCTGAACTGTAAAAGGAGGGTAGGGCTTATGTCTACAATGACTACGGTTGCCCGTCCCTACGCCAAAGCAGCGTTTGACTTTGCAGTCGAGCAGAATGCCATCACACACTGGCAGGATATGCTGGGGTTTGCGGCGGAAGTTGCGCGTAATGAAGAGATTGCTTCGCTATTAGACGGTGCTTTAGCACCCGAAGCGCTGTCTGATTTACTGATTGCCATCTGCGCTGAACAACTCGATGAGTATGGCCAAAACCTGATTCGGGTGATGGCAGAAAATCGACGATTGGCTGTGTTATCCGATGTTCTGTTGCAGTTCATTGAACTGCGAACCGCTTATGAAGCGACAGTAGAGGTCGATGTGACATCTGCTACGCCGTTAAGCCAAGAGCAGCAAGATAAGATTATTACGGCCATGGAAAAACGTTTGGCACGCAAAGTGAAGCTGAATTGCAACATTGAGAGTTCTGTAATGGGTGGCATAGTGATCCGTGCCGGCGATCTGGTGATCGACGGCTCAATTCGCGGACGCCTCACCCGTTTAACAGAATCGTTGCAGTCTTAAGGGGACTGGAGCATGCAACTTAATTCCACCGAAATTAGTGAACTGATCAAGCAACGTATTGCTCAGTTCAATGTTGTGAGCACCGCTCGCAACGAAGGGACTATCGTTTCGGTCAGTGACGGGATTATTCGCATCCACGGCCTAGCCGATGTGATGCAGGGTGAGATGATCGCACTGCCAGGTAGTCGTTATGCCATTGCACTGAACCTCGAGCGCGACTCTGTGGGTGCAGTAGTAATGGGCCCGTATGCCGATCTGGCAGAAGGCATGAAAGTATCTTGTACCGGCCGTATCCTCGAAGTTCCGGTTGGTCGTGGTTTGCTTGGCCGTGTGGTTAACACACTGGGTCAGCCAATTGACGGTAAAGGTGCACTTGAGCACGACGGTTTCTCACCTGTTGAGATGATCGCGCCAGGTGTTATCGATCGTCAATCGGTCGATCAGCCAGTACAAACCGGCTATAAATCTGTTGATGCTATGATCCCTATCGGCCGTGGTCAGCGTGAGCTGATTATCGGTGACCGTCAGACCGGTAAAACCGCGATGGCGATTGATGCGATCATCAATCAGCGTGATTCCGGCATTAAGTGTGTGTATGTAGCTATCGGTCAGAAAGCATCGACCATTGCTAACGTAGTACGCAAACTTGATGAGCATGGCGCTCTAGCAAATACCATTGTTGTGGTTGCATCAGCCTCTGAATCAGCGGCTTTGCAATACCTTGCGCCATACTCTGGTTGCGCAATGGGTGAATATTTCCGTGACCGCGGCGAAGATGCACTGATCGTTTATGATGATCTGTCTAAGCAAGCTGTGGCTTACCGTCAGATCTCTTTGCTGCTGCGCCGTCCGCCTGGCCGTGAAGCGTATCCAGGGGATGTATTCTATTTGCACTCCCGTCTGCTTGAGCGTGCTGCGCGTGTTAACGTTGATTACGTTGAGCGCTTTACCAATGGTGCGGTAAAAGGCCAGACTGGTTCACTGACTGCGTTGCCAATTATCGAGACCCAAGCGGGTGACGTTTCTGCATTCGTTCCGACCAACGTGATCTCTATCA
This sequence comes from Plesiomonas sp. ISS29, assembly GCF_056522795.1. Lineage (NCBI taxonomy): Bacteria > Pseudomonadati > Pseudomonadota > Gammaproteobacteria > Enterobacterales > Enterobacteriaceae > Plesiomonas > Plesiomonas sp. ISS29. The sequence goes on along the minus strand of NZ_JAWRZQ010000001.1, from coordinate 571,571 downwards.
CCGATGGTCAGATCTTCTTGGAATCTAACCTGTTCAACGCCGGTATCCGCCCTGCGGTTAACCCGGGGATCTCAGTATCCCGTGTGGGTGGTGCAGCACAGACTAAGATTATCAAGAAACTGTCCGGTGGTATCCGTACCGCTCTGGCACAGTATCGTGAACTGGCCGCATTTGCCCAGTTTGCCTCTGATCTGGATGATGCTACCCGTAAACAACTGGCACACGGTCAGAAAGTGACTGAATTGCTCAAGCAAAAGCAGTACGCACCAATGTCAGTTGCGGCACAGGCTTTAGTACTGTTTGCTGCTGAGCGTGGTTATCTCGATGACGTCGAACTGAATAAGATCGGTGATTTCGAAGCGGCTCTGCTTTCCTATGCCCAGCGTGAAAATGCTGAGCTCATCACGCAGATCAACCAAACTGGTGCTTATAACGAAGAGATTGAGAATGGCTTTAAGTCTATTCTTGAAACCTTCAAGGCAACCCAGACCTGGTAACCTGTCGGGTGGCTGTGTGAGCAGCCACCCCGTAATGACGGAGAGGCAGAGATGGCCAGCGCAAAAGAGATACGAACAAAGATCGCTAGTGTGCAAAGCACACAGAAGATCACCAAGGCTATGGAGATGGTGGCTGCGTCTAAAATGCGTAAAACGCAAGAACGCATGGCTGCTAGTCGCCCGTATGCCGAAACTATGCGTAAGGTGATCGGTCATATCGCGCTTGGTAATCTGGAGTACAAACATCCGTACCTAGAACAACGAGAGATCAAGCGTGTCGGCTATCTGGTTATTTCTACCGATCGCGGCCTGTGTGGTGGTTTGAACATTAACCTGTTCAAAAAGACCCTCGGCAGCATGAAAACGTGGAGTGATCAGGGCGTTGCCGTTGAAGTTGCACTTATCGGTTCAAAAGCAACTGGCTTTTTTAGCTCAGCCGGAGCAAAAGTCGTTGCTCAGACCAACGGTCTTGGCGATACACCTACCCTGTCTGATTTGATTGGGCCTGTGAAGGTGATGTTGCAAGCCTACGATGAAGGCCGCTTAGATCAGTTGTACGTGGTGTACAACAAGTTTGTAAACACCATGTCGCAAGTGCCTAAGATCGATCAGCTTCTGCCCTTACCTAAACCGGAAAAACAAGAGATCCCAACCCATAAGTGGGATTACTTATATGAGCCTGATCCTAAGCCATTGCTAGATACACTGCTTGCGCGTTTTATTGAGTCGCAGGTGTATCAGGGTGTGGTAGAAAACCTCGCTTGTGAGCAAGCGGCGCGGATGGTGGCCATGAAGGCGGCGACCGACAATGCCGGTAACCTGATTGATGATCTGAAACTGGTGTATAACAAAGCCCGTCAGACCAGCATTACTCAGGAACTGAGCGAAATTGTGTCCGGCGCTGCGGCGGTTTAAGGGCAAACGAATTACTTTAGAGGATTCAAGATGGCTACTGGAAACGTCGTCCAGATCATCGGCGCCGTGGTGGACGTGGAGTTCCCGCAGGACGCTGTACCTCAGGTTTACGATGCACTGATAGTTGAAGGTGTTGAGTTGGTGCTGGAAGTTCAGCAACAACTGGGCGGTGGTATTGTACGTTGTATCGCGATGGGGGCATCTGATGGCCTTAAGCGCGGTCTGAAAACAACCAATACTGGCGCACCGATTACTGTTCCTGTTGGGGTTGAAACACTGGGCCGTATCATGGATGTGCTGGGCAACCCGATTGACCAGAAAGGTCCTATCGGCGAGCAAGATCGTTGGGTTATCCACCGTGAAGCACCAAGCTATGAAGATCAAGCAAACAGCACTGAACTGCTGGAAACCGGTATCAAGGTTATTGACCTTGTCTGCCCGTTTGCTAAAGGTGGTAAGGTTGGCTTGTTTGGTGGTGCCGGTGTAGGTAAAACCGTAAACATGATGGAGCTGATCCGTAATATCGCGATTGAGCACTCAGGTTACTCGGTATTTGCTGGTGTAGGTGAGCGTACCCGTGAAGGAAACGACTTCTACCACGAAATGAAAGACTCCAACGTACTGGATAAAGTATCGCTGGTGTATGGTCAGATGAACGAGCCACCAGGCAACCGCCTGCGTGTAGCACTGACCGGCCTGACCATGGCGGAAAAATTCCGTGATGAAGGCCGTGATGTTCTGCTGTTTATCGATAACATCTACCGTTATACCCTGGCAGGAACCGAAGTATCGGCACTGCTTGGCCGTATGCCATCGGCAGTAGGTTATCAGCCAACTCTGGCCGAAGAGATGGGTGTGCTACAAGAGCGTATTACCTCTACCCGCACCGGTTCTATCACATCTGTACAGGCAGTTTACGTTCCTGCGGATGACTTGACTGACCCGTCTCCGGCAACAACGTTTGCGCACTTAGATGCGACCGTGGTACTGAGCCGTCAGATCGCATCTCTGGGTATTTACCCAGCGGTAGATCCACTCGACTCCACATCACGTCAGCTTGATCCGCTAGTTGTGGGTCAAGAGCACTATGATGTTGCACGTAATGTTCAGTCGGTATTACAGCGTTATAAAGAGCTGAAAGATATTATCGCGATTTTGGGTATGGATGAGCTGTCTGAAACCGACAAGCTGACCGTATCACGTGCGCGTAAAATTGAGCGTTACTTGTCTCAGCCGTTCTTCGTAGCTGAAGTATTTACCGGTTCTCCGGGTAAGTATGTTCCGCTGCAAGAGACTATCCGTGGCTTTAAAGGCATTTTGGAAGGTGATTTTGATCATCTGCCAGAACAAGCTTTCTACATGGTAGGTGGCATCGACGAAGTGGTTGAGAAAGCCAAGAAGTATTAATGCTTCGTTGAGGAGGGCAATATGGCTGCAATAACCTTTCAGCTGGATGTTGTCAGTGCTGAGAAGCGTATTTTCTCGGGTCTGGTTGAAACCGTTCAAGTGACAGGCAGTGAAGGTGAGCTGGGTATTTTATCCGGCCATACACCTCTGCTGACTGCCATTAAACCGGGTATGGTACGGATAGTAAAACAGCACGGGAAAGAGGAAGTGATTTATCTTTCCGGTGGTCTGCTTGAAGTTCAGCCTAACTCGGTGACGGTTCTGGTCGATACCGCTATTCGTGGCGAGGATCTGGATCTGGCTCGTGCACAAGAGGCTAAACGCCGTGCAGAAGAGCTGATTAAGAGCTCTCATGGCGATATCGATTATGCTCAGGCCTCTGCTGAACTGGCAAAAGCGTTGGCAAAACTACGAGTTATCGAATTGACCAATAAGGCAAGACGTTAAGTTGTAAGTAACGCCCACTGTTAATGAAGCGGCTCTGATTCAGAGCCGCTTTTTTTTGTCTGTTTATCAGGCAATGGTTGGTTTTAAATTAATAGATGTTTTGCTTGTGCTGATGTGCTGATGTGCTGATGTGCTGATGTGCTGATGTGCTGATGTGCTGATGTGCTGATGTGCTGATGTGCTGATGTGCTGATGTGCTGATGTGCTGATGTGCTGATGTGCTGATGTGCTGATGTGCTGATGTGCCCAACACTGGTGCAAAAAAAAGCCTTATCTTAATTAAGATAAGGCTTTTTTATCTAGTGGATGCTACCTGTTATTACCAGTAGCACTCACTGAGTGGATGTTTATTTTACTTGGTTTACCGGAACATCACGTGCTGCGATGAAGCCGTAGAAGATGTAACCGAACAGGGTGATGATTGAACCACCGAATACTGCATCAGCACCACATGCATAAACACCGTAGATGCTGTAAACCACCGCGATAGTACCGACAGTTGCACCGATTTTGTACTGGCTTTTGCTGACTTTGTTTTTACGCAGTAGCACTTCCAGACCGGTCATCGAGAGGATGTACGGTACCATGTTGATGAATACGGCAAGGTTTAACAGTGCGTTGAACTGGCTGATAAGGTTTGGAGAGATGGTCATACACGCTAAGATCAGCTCAAGTACCAGCATAATCAGCATACCGGCAACCGGTGCACCTGCAGCATTAATTTTGCTGAAGATTTGCGGGAACAGTTTAGAGTCTGCTGCGGCTTTAGATACTTGGGCGTTGGTGAACTGCCAGCCAAGCAGAGAACCGATACAGGCGATAACAGCCAGTGCGGTAACAATTTGGCCTACTAGCGGGCTGAACATCATAGAGAAGACTAGGCCGAACGGTGCATCTGATGTGGCTAGAATTTCGTTAGGTACGATACCTTGGATAACTGATGTTGATGCAATATAAACAACAGCAGCAAATGCAGTACCGAACAAGCAAGCGAGTGGTACGTTACGCTCTGGGTTTTCTACTGCGCCGGAGTTTGCACCCGCAGATTCAATACCCAAGAATGCCCACAAAGTCAGCGCGATACCAGAAGATACGGCATGAACTGTGCTGTCTGCATGCGGGTTCCATGCGGCCATAAAGATCTTTGGTTCAAACCAGAACCAGCCAATGATTGACAGGCCTGCTACCGGAATGATAATCCCCCAAACGGTAAAGCCAGAGATTTGACCGGTGATTTTCGGGCCGGCAAAGTTAGCGACCATCGTCACAATCAAAATGGCAACGACACCCACAAAGGTGTGGATCGGGGTCAGGCCAAGCCATGGGAAGAAAGGTTTCAGGTAACCTACGCAAGATACGGCGATAGCCACCGCACTGATTACCAGGCAAACATAGTAGGTGTAAGAGGCAATAAAGAATGAAGATTTACCGTGTGCTTCTTCAGAATAAGCAGACATACCGCCATCACGCTTACAAAATGCACCGCATTTTGCAAAAGTATAAGCAATACACATTGCACCAATAGCGGTAACTACCCATGAAAGCAGCGATATAGCACCGGTTTGTGCCAAGCTGGCCGGTAACATGATGATACCTGAACCCATCATATTAACGGCAACTAATACGGTTAAACCGATTAGCCCCATTTTTTTCGATTCTGTAGCCATGAATTGTATCTCCGATAAGGGATTATTCTTTTAATTTTTAAAAATATGATTAATTAGACATTGTTATATGCTAACTGGAAATAAAAGCATATTTGCCTTCACTTCTCTGTTTTACTGGATCTGTATTGATTGGTTTTCTTCCTATAAATAGGTTTCAATCTGTAAAGGTAGTCATTATCAATAAGGATTACCTTTAGCTTACAGTGAGTATGCAGATACACTTTTATTTCCAGTATGCTTATGTAATAACTGCCGCAGATAGATTTTATTTACCCAATGCTTGTTATGCATAAACGAAATGGAATAAATAATACAATGACTAATGAGTGCGCTATATCTTAGCTTTACGCTATAAACATTATGGCAGTTAGAGATAAACGTCAATTTGAGTTCAATAAAAAACGTTGGCAATACGTAACCTTGTATTTCCATAATAATTTCAGGTTTATTCTATAACTAATTGAATTTAATGGGTATTGAGTTGGCGGATTTTTGGTTGTGTGTATATATTGATTGCCAGGTATGTTTCAGATGTTTGGATGTATGAATAATCTGCGTTAAATGTGATTTTATTGTTCTTGTTGTTTGCATTTAATGCTTGCCGTATTGAGATGTTTTAGTTTATTTCAGTTTGTTTCCGTGGTGAATTAAATTAATTAAATGTGATGTGCGTCAATTAATATAAGTGGCCATTAGATTGCGTTAGCTCTGGTTTTTAGACTATGGAAATAATGTTATTCGATAAATGGATGGTGTTATTTAGTAAATGTTGAGTGTTTATTTTATTATTATTCACTAGTTAGTGCTGATTGTCTCGTGGTTTTGTGGTTTTTTTGAATAGTTATGTATTGTTTTTGTTTTAGTATTCTCTGTTTTTGTTTTTGTAATGTTTTGAAATACTAGTTAATAGCAATAAATACATTTTAGTTTTAATATCTAAATCAGTTAGGCAACGCTGTTTTGAAATTGGGCGTTTTAAATATTCCATCTTCGCAGTTTCATTAAGTAAATAGCTCAATAAGTAAATACTGAGTCGTCTGGCTTTTTTAATAATTTTTTAATGCGTGATTATTTCCACCTCATTTGTTATTGGTTTTTAAATGTATTCTGGTTGGCTCTGTTTTTTTAGACTGATTCAACCTGAATACATTATAAAACTTTAATTTGCAGTTTATGACCGTATCTTGCCGCAGCAACTTAAGCTGTTGCTATCTACAACACGATAAGCTGTGTGGCGTACATTTTAATGATGGGTTTATCTATGTGTGATAAAAAATACCTGATCGTAGGAAACAGCGCTGTTACCAATATTCCTTTAGAAGAGGCGATTGAGCGTATTGTTTCTTCTCTGAGCAGTAAAGGCGAAGTGATTCAGTTTGCACACTCTTACGAGAATGCAACTAACTACGCAACCTCAAATGCGGCAGTAGATTGTGTGATGGCTGAGTGGGTTCCTGCTGAAGCTCAAAACATTATTAGCTTTTTGAAGCAACTGCGCATTCGCCACGAAAAAGCACCGGTATTCCTGCTGGTGAGCTCACACAGTGATAATAAAGCTGTGACCTCTGAGCTGATGGAGCTGGTGACTGAAACCTTCCTGATTTTAGATGATACTACTGACTTTATCGTGGGCCGTTTGCAAGCTGCGGTAGCGCGTTATGAGAAAGCTATCATGCCTCCTTTGATGGCGGCGATGATGGATTACGCGAAAGTTAAAGAGTACTCATGGTCAGCGCCAGGCCACCAAGGTGGTATCGGTTTTTGTAAAACGCCTGTTGGCCGTAAATTCTTTGATTTCTACGGTGAAAACCTGTTCCGTACCGATATGGGTATTGAACGTGCTGCGTTAGGTTCTATGCTAGACCACACCGGCGCATTCGGTGACAGTGAGAAATATGTTGCCCGCGTATTCGGTGCAGACCGCAGCTACTCACTGGTAGGTGGTACTTCTGGTTCTAACCGTACCATCATGCAAGCATGTTGTGCGGCAGGTGATACTGTTCTGTGTGACCGTAACAGCCATAAATCTATCGAACAGGGTCTGATCCTGACCGGTGTTAACCCGGTTTATATGACCCCAACTCGTAACGCATACGGCATTATCGGCCCAATCCCGAAAGCGCAAATGCAAGCGGCTTCTATCCAGAAGAAGATTGCTGAAAACGATTTGATCACCAATAAGGCGGCGAAAGCTTCTTACAGTGTTGTGACTAACTGTACTTATGATGGTCTGATTTATAACGGTGACACCATCCAGAAACTGCTGGGTGAGAGTGTTGACCGTATTCATTACGATGAAGCTTGGTTTGGTTACTCTCATTTCCACCCAATGTACAAAGGCTATCACGCAATGCGCGGTGATAAGTCTGAGCACAGTGAAAATGATCCAACCATTTTTGCGACTCACTCTACACATAAACTGTTGAATGCGCTGTCTCAGGGTTCATTCATTCATATGCGTGAAGGCCGTCGTAACATTAAAGAAGCGCAGTTCAGCCAAGCGTATATGCTGCACGCGACTACCTCTCCGCTGTACTCTATTGCTGCATCAAACGATGTTGCCGCGGCGATGATGGAAGGTAAGCAAGGCGAGCATCTGATCGCTGAAGTGATTGAAGAAGCGGTTGATTTCCGTCAGGCCGTAGCGCGTATGCACAAAGAGTGCAACGAGGGTGATGACTGGTTCTTCAAACCATGGAACCCAGAAGTGGTGACTGACCCGCGTACCGGCGAGACTTTCCGCTTTGAAGATGCACCGGTTGAGTTGCTGAGCAGTGAGCAATCTTGCTGGAAACTGCGCCCAGGTGAAGAGTGGCACGGTTTTGCTGAAATGGAAGATGACTGGGTAATGCTTGATCCAGTTAAAGTCAGCATTTTGGCTCCAGGCCTGAACATTGACGGTTCTTTGCAACCAACTGGCGTTCCTGCAGCATTGGTTACAGCTTACCTGTCTAGCATTGGTATTGTGCCAACCCGTACTACTGACTTCCAAATCATGTTCTTGTTCTCTATGGGCGTGACTAAAGGTAAGTGGGTGACGTTGATGAACAGCCTGATGGCGTTCAAAAAGCACTACGATGCCAACACTCCGCTGACCGAAGTGCTGCCAGATTTGGTTGCGGTAGCGCCAAGTGTTTACGGTGATTTGGGTATGCGTGATCTGGGCGATAAGATGATCGGTTTCTTAAAAACCCATAACCCAAGTGTGAAACTGAACCAAGCGTATTCAACACTGCCACAAATTGATATGTTGCCAGGTCAGGCGTTCTCTCAATTGGTGACTGATAATGTTGAGATGGTCTCTATCACCAACCTGAAAGGCCGTACGACTGCGAACTCTGTTATCCCGTATCCACCAGGTATCCCAATGCTGATGTCTGGCGAAAACTTCGGTGACGAAAATAGCCCGCAAATTGGTTATATGAAGGCACTACAAGCATGGGATGAGACTTTCCCTGGTTTCGAACACGAAACTGAAGGTGCTGAGAAAGAAGACGGTGTATACCACGTAATGTGTGTAAAACAATAAGTTAGACACACTGTAAACCCGTAAGATAAGCGATCCCCGGCCATGTGCTGGGGATTTTTTTTATCCCAAATCAGGAACAAAAAACCAATACAAAAGCGTAAAAAATAAGCAGGGAAAAGAGAAGAAAAACAATCAAACGGTGTGGGATAAAAAAAAGCCCCGTCAGGGTATCCGTGACGGGGCTTTCGGTTTTATTTTACGCGATGCGATAACCGTTATTGCAGTACAGAGATATCCGCAATTTGCAGGAACAGGTTGCGCAGCGTGCTGAGCAGGGTCAGGCGATTGTTACGCAGTGCGGTATCATCGGCCATTACCATCACGGTATCAAAGAATGCATCAACCGGCTCACGCAGTGCGGCTAGCTCGGTCAGGGCCTCCTGATAACGGCCTTCTGCAAACAGCGGTTGCAGTGCAGCTGATAGCGCAATTACCTGCTCGGCCAGTGCTTTTTCAGCCGGTTCGGTCAGCAGTGCGCTATTGATAGCTTTTGGCAGTTCGCCATCAACTTTGGCCAGAATGTTGGATACCCGCTTATTCGCAGCGGCCAGCGCAATGGCTGCATCAAGGCTACGGAAGTGGGATACCGCTTTTACCCGTGCATCAAAATCTGCCGGACGGGTCGGGCGGCGAGCCAGTACTGCTTGAATCACATCGACGCCAAAACCTTCATCTTGATACCACGCACGGAAACGGCCAAGCATAAAATCGACCACATCGTTGACGGTATTGGCGTTGCTGATTTTGTCTCCGTACAGGCGGACAGCCTCTTCGGTCAGTGTTTGCAGATCAAGTGGCAGTTGCTTTTCAACGATGATCCGCAGTGCGCCCAAGGCCGCGCGGCGCAGCGCGAACGGGTCTTTATCGCCTTTTGGATGTTGTCCGATACCGAAAATACCGGCCAGCGTATCCATTTTGTCGGCCAGCGCAACAGCACAGGCAACCAGAGACGATGGCAGGGCATCACCGGCAAAGCGCGGCATATACTGCTCGTTTAAGGCAACGGCAACATCTTCAGCTTCACCATCGTGACGGGCGTAGTGCATGCCCATCACACCTTGGGTGTCGGTAAATTCAAACACCATGTTGGTCATCAGATCGCACTTTGACAGCAGACCGGCACGGCGGGCATGTTCGGTGTTAGCACCGATTTGGTCGGCGATAAAGCCGGCCATTTGCTCAATACGATCGGTTTTATCGCGCAGCGTGCCAAGTTGTTGCTGGAACAACACGGTTTGCAGGCGCGGCAGGCGATCAGCAAGCGTATGTTTGAGGTCAGTTTTGAAGAAGAACTCAGCATCAGACAGCCGCGGACGAACAACTTTCTCGTTACCACTGATGATCTGTTGTGGGTCTTTCGATTCAATATTGGTCACAAAAATGAAGTGCGGCAGTAATTTGCCCTCTTTGCTGTAGACCGGGAAGTATTTCTGGTCACCTTTCATGGTGTAAACCAGTGCTTCAGCCGGAACGGCAAGGAATTTCTCTTCAAATGTGGCGGTCAGTACTACCGGCCACTCGACCAGTGATGTCACCTCTTCCACTAGGCTGTCAGAGAGATCTGCAATACCACCGAGTTGTGCGGCCGCTTTTTGCGCATCGGCCAAAATCATCGCTTTACGGGTTTGGTAATCAGCAATCACTTTTCCGCGGGTTTCGAGCACTTGCGGGTACTGATCGGCATTTTCCAGCGTGAATTGAGCCTCGCCCATGAAGCGGTGACCACGTACTGTGCGGCCAGAGGCTACGCCTAAAATTTCACCTGCCACCAGCTCATCACCCAAAAGTAGGGTAACAGTGTGAACAGGGCGGATAAAAGAGATACTCTTATCTGCCCAGCGCATTGGTTTTGGCATTGGCAGCTTGGCCAGTGCGCTGGCGACCATTTCGCACAAAAGTTCTTTAGCTGGGCGGCCGGCGACAACGGCGCGGTGTAATAACCATTCGCCTTTATCGGTGACCATGCGCTCGGCTTGTTCAACGGTGATCCCGCAGCCACGCGCCCAGCCTTGGGCCGCTTTGGTTGGCTGGCCTTCGGTATCAAAGGCTTGAGCAATGGCTGGGCCACGTTTTTCAATTGACTGATCGGGCTGCGCTTTTTGCAGGTCAGCCACTTTCAGAGCTAAACGGCGTGGGGCGGCAAACCAGCTGACCGTACCGTGGCCTAAGTTGGCTTTATCCAGCTCGGCGGTGAAGTTATCAGCAAAGGCTTGTGCCAGTGCACGCAACGATTTCGGTGGTAACTCTTCGGTACCGATTTCAACTAAAAATGTTGCTTGGCTCATGATTATTTCGCCCCTTCACGGTGACACATCGGGAAACCGAGGGCTTCGCGGGATGCGTAATAGGCTTCTGCCACGGCTTTGGTCAGTGTACGAATGCGCAGGATATAGCGCTGGCGCTCTGTCACTGAAATAGCTTTGCGGGCATCAAGCAGGTTGAAGGTGTGCGCCGCTTTGAGGATGCGCTCATAGGCTGGCAGAGGTAGCGGTTTTTCCAGATTCAGCAGATGCAGTGCTTCTTTCTCATACTGTTCAAAGCAGGTGAACAGGAAATCAACATCGGCGTGTTCGAAGTTGTAGGTAGATTGCTCAACTTCATTCTGGTGGAAAACGTCACCGTAGGTGGTTTTACCCAGCGGGCCATCGCTCCAGACCAGATCGTAGACGCTGTCTACGCCCTGAATGTACATAGCGAGGCGCTCTAGACCGTAGGTAATTTCACCGGTAACCGGTTTACACTCCATGCCGCCAACTTGCTGGAAGTAGGTGAACTGGGTGACTTCCATACCGTTGAGCCAGATTTCCCAGCCCAAACCCCATGCACCGAGTGTCGGGTTTTCCCAGTTGTCTTCTACAAAGCGGATATCATGCACCAGAGGATCAAGGCCGAGTGCCTTGAGCGAGCCTAAATAGAGCTCTTGAATATTCTCAGGTGATGGCTTGATGATGACCTGAAACTGGTAGTAGTGTTGTAGACGGTTCGGGTTCTCACCGTAACGACCATCGGTCGGGCGGCGTGAAGGCTGCACGTAAGCGGCGGCAATCGGTTCAGGACCGAGTGCGCGTAGGCAGGTCATCGGATGCGATGTACCGGCGCCCACTTCCATATCTAAAGGTTGCACGATAGTGCAGCCTTGCTGTGCCCAGTAATCCTGCAGTGTCAGGATCAGGCCTTGAAAGGTTTTAGTATCGAACTTCTGCATAATGGATTGCAAATTCGGTCTTGTTAGGATAAAGGCGTTTAGTATAGCGTTTGCACACCCGATATAGAAAGCACTGATATGGAAACAAACCGGCTGCGGGTAAAAGTGCGATAGGCTGGACATCAACCAAGGAGTTGCGATGCAACGTTATGAGTGGGTCAGTGCTAAAACCGTATTACGTTAAATTAATCTGTGGCTAGCTTTGATTGGAAAGTCGGTTTATCAGTATCAATATTATACCAATGCTATACCACACGGATATTCTGATTACAGGGTAAGTTTACACACTTGTTTCTGTTGTATGAAGTGAGTAGAATTCGCCTGTTTTCATGTGGGAGGATCTCCCCGCATGAAGCTCCTTCTGTCATGGGGGAGTAGTCTTTTGTATCTTAGTACTTGTTTGAGTGCGCCGTTTTGATACAGAGCTGTCGTCAACAAGCTTGCCCGAAGGGCATGGCGGCAGCAGCCTCGCTCCACTGAGGTTGACGAGACCTATGGCTAACGACTGTAACCGCAGGGGCGGGGGCAGCGTTATGCCATATGTTTACGTTGGTCCTCGCCCCTTGTGAGTATGTCGTGTCGATAATTGCTACTTCTTTTGCCTCCGTGGCGCTGGCTGAAATGGGCGATAGAACCCAACTGCTGACGTTATTACTGGTGGCACGTTTCCATAAACCGTGGGCTATTCTTGCTGCTATTGTAACGGCAACATTGCTGAACCACTTTGTGGCTGCATGGATTGGGGTTGAGCTGGCCAGTTATATCACCCCTGATATTATGCGCTGGGTGGTGGGCATCGGGTTTTTACTGATGGCCGGTTGGATCTTAATTCCTGATAAAGACAACGGCGAGGTCAAGGGTGGGCACCCGTTCTGGACTTCACTGGTGATCTTTTTTATTGCCGAGATCGGGGATAAAACCCAGATTGCTACGACATTACTGAGCGCTCGTTATGACAGTGTTACACTGGTCTTAATCGGTTCAACGCTGGGTATGGTGGCGGCGAATGCGCCGATGTTGTGGTTTGGCGAGCGGTTAAGCCCGTACATGAAATCAGCTTGGGGACACCGCGCTGCGGCACTGGTTTTTGCCGGCTTGGGATTGGCTTCATTGCTGGTTTTGTAAGCTGCCCAGTCAGAAATTAAGTCTCGAGTATGCCTAAACCCTGTCAAACACCATGTTGATGGGGTTTCTTGCATTAAATAAGTTGCGAAATGCGGGGTGAATTGCTGCAATACGCACGATGAGGCAGGGGCGTGATTCTTAGGCGTCGGTGTTGCTTTTGTTCTGCGCAATGATTGGCGCGGTTAATGGATTTTTTAGGTATTTTAATATGAACAAACGTGTAACGAGTTTAATCGGCGCGCTGTGTATTTCAGTTGCGTTGTCGGGTTGTACTACGGTAAACCCGTATACCAATGAGCAGCAAACCGCCAAGGGCACTACCGGTTCTTTACTGGGAGCGGCTGCGGGTGCACTGATTGGTGTGGCCTCTTCCTCGAAAAAAGATCGCGGTAAAGGTGCGTTGATTGGTGCAGCGGCTGGTGCAGCGCTGGGTGGCGGTATCGGTTACTACATGGATGTGCAAGAAGCGAAGTTGCGTCAGCAACTGCAAGGCACAGGGGTGAGCGTAACGCGTGACGGTAACAACATTGTGCTGAACATGCCAAACAATGTGACGTTTGATACCAACAGCACCAGCTTAAAGCCTGCGGGCATCAACACCCTGAGCGGCGTGGCGATGATCCTTAAAGAGTATGAAAAAACACTGGTTAACGTGGTGGGTTATACCGACAGCACCGGTAAGCGTGCATACAACATGCAGCTATCTGAGCGTCGTGCACAATCTGTTGCATCAAGCCTGATCACCCAAGGTGTTTCTGGTGCGCGTCTGCGTACTTACGGTGCAGGCCCAGACAGCCCTGTTGCCTCAAACAGCAGCGAAAGCGGCCGTGCACAAAACCGCCGTGTAGAGATTACCCTTAGCCCGATTAACTAAGTTATCCGGTTTGAGTGAGTAAAAAAATGCCGACATATTTTGTCGGCATTTTTTATTGTGCAAAGGCAGATTTTTAGCACGTTGCGGCAGTTAGCTGGATCTCAACTTTATACTCAGCATGTGCCAAACGCGCCTGTACACAGGCTCGTACTGGTGCACAGCCATTGGGCAGCCACTGATCCCACACCGCATTAAATGCGGCGATATCTTGGATATCTTGCAGGTAAATGGTCGCCATCAGAATATGTGCCTTGCTTGAGCCCGCTTTTTGCAGCAACAACTCAAGGCTGTTTAGCACCTCAATGCTCTGCTGGTGGATATCAGCATCCAGCGTAGAGGGCACTTCAACGACATACACAGTGCCATTGTGGATCACAAGATCTGACCAGCGGGTGGTGGTGCCAATACGTTCAATAGTACTCATACTCTGTTCAGCCTTCGGTGATAAAAAAGTCTATTCGCCTTGCTTACGGATTAAATACCGGTACGGCAGTACATCGGTATCGGCCTGTAATAACTGGTGATCCATAAAACGGCAAAAGCTAGGAATATCGCGGGTTGTTGCCGGATCATCAGCAATAATCAGCAGTGTTTGCCCAGCCTGCATGGTACGGATTGTTTTTCGCACCATCATCACAGGTTCAGGGCAGCGTAAACCTAAGGCATCGAGCGTGTTATCGGGGTGCTCAGCATTGGAGCTTGGGGTTGTCATACCGCCTCTTTATACAGCCATCATTAACAGTCATTGTGTACGGTCATCATAGTGCGGGAGTCGTCACACCGCGCGGGTATACCGCCTGTTCAGACAAACTAGTTTAATGATGAATTTCGCACTCTCCAACCGTTGATCGAAAAAAATCCGCAAACTGTTAGCTGTGCAATTGCATAAACGGCAATACCCGCTAGGGTAAAGTGACCAACGGTAAAAAAGAGGGCGTGGATGATGTTTACCTATCATGATCGGCTGGCTCTGTATGGCGCACTCGGGTTTATTGCCGGCTGCACTCTCTTACTGCAACTGGTGGAAAACCAGTTTCAACTGCTCTCACTTGCGGCGTTGGCATTGCCAGTTATTGGTGTGGGATTAGAGCAAGTGCGTCGTTGGAATATTCAGTAAATTTGCTGCGCTACGCATCTCCTGAATTATGCATTATCTGAGTAACCCGTTATTTGATAAATATAGTGGGTAATCAGTGGGTAATAAAAAACCGCTATTGCAGATCAACAGCGGTTTTTTTGTGGGATAGAGACGGTGGGATAGAAACGGCGAGATATCCGCACGCTGTTAAGGCAAATTAAACCCGTTCAAATACCGTCGCAATTCCCTGACCTAAACCGATACACATAGTGGCAAGCCCAAATTGCGCATCTTTGGCTTCCATTATATTGATCAGCGTCGTTGAGATTCGTGCCCCCGAGCACCCGAGCGGATGGCCAAGCGCTATCGCACCGCCGTTTAGGTTTACTTTATCGTCCATCACCTCTAGCAGCCCCAAATCTTTGGCGCATGGTAGGCTTTGGGCGGCAAATGCCTCATTTAGCTCAATCACACCCATATCACGGATGTGCAGCCTCGCACGCTGTAGCGCCTTTTGGGTTGCCGGTACTGGGCCATATCCCATAATTGAGGGATCACAACCTGCCACCGCCATCGCCTTCACGCGGGCACGGATCGGCAAGCCTAGCTCACGGGCCTTGCTTTCGCTCATCATCAGCATCGCTGCAGCGCCGTCTGACAGTGCCGAGGATGAACCGGCCGTCACCGTGCCGTTAACCGGATCAAAGGCCGGACGCAGTGCCGCCAGCGATTGGACCGTGGTTTCTGGCCGGATAACCTCATCGTAATCGAACAGCTTCATCACCCCGTCGGCATCGTGGCCGGCCAGCGGTGCAATCTCCGCCTTAAAGCGCCCTTCTAATGTCGCCTGATGCGCCAATTGGTGTGATCGGGCGGCAAATTCATCTTGCATCTCACGGCTGATACCGTGAATTTTCCCGAGCATCTCGGCGGTTAACCCCATCATGCCAGCCGCTTTAGCAACTGACTTTGAAAGCCCCGGATGGAAATCAACCCCGTGCGACATCGGAACATGGCCCATATGCTCAACGCCGCCAATTAAAAACACCTCACCATCACCCACCATGATGGCACGCGCGGCATCGTGAATCGCCTGCATCGATGATCCGCACAAGCGGTTAACGGTAACCGCCCCAACGGAATGCGGAATACCGGCCAGCAGCGCGGCATTACGGGCAATATTGAACCCTTGTTCCAGCGTTTGCTGCACACAGCCCCAGTAGATATCTTCGATACTGCTTGGATTTAGCTGCGGATTACGCGCTAGTAGGCTGTGCATTAAATGTGCCGAGAGATCTTCGGCACGCACATGACGAAATGCCCCGCCTTTTGAACGGCCCATTGGGGTACGCAGGCAGTCAACAATAACAACGTTGTTCATGAGTTTTTCTCCGTTAGGCCTGCGGCAGGCTGTGGCGTGGATAGTAAGTGTCATTGGTGGCCGCTTTCTCGCGCAGACCTGCAGGTACTTGATACAGCGCACCGAGTTCAGCCAGTGAGTCGGCCAGTGCCACATAATTGCGACTACCGAGGCTGTCGAGGTAACGGCATGCCCCGCCACGGAACGGAGGGAAACCTAAACCATAAACCAGAGCCATGTCCGCTTCGGCAGGGCTGGCGATAATTCCCTCTTCCAAGCAACGGATCACCTCATTGATCATTGGGATCATCAGTCGGGCGATAATCTGGTCAGCGGTAAAATCACACTTTTGTGCGCACACTGGAGCCAGCAGTGCATTGGTTTCCGTATCGGCCACTTTTTTCGGTTTACCCTTGGCATCTTGGCTGTATAAGTAAAAGCCTTTACCGCTTTTTTGCCCGAAACGCTGTTCGGTAAACATTACATCAACGGCATCCCGATAATCTTTACTCATGCGCTGTGGGAAACCGGCGGCCATCACCGCTTGAGCGTGGTGTGCAGTATCCATACCCACCACATCGAGCAGATAAGCTGGGCCCATTGGCCACCCGAACTGTTTTTCCATCACCTTATCGATTTGCTGGAAATCAGCGCCATCGCGCAGCAGCAGGCTAAATCCGGCAAAATACGGGAACAGGACGCGGTTAACAAAAAATCCCGGGCAGTCATTGACCACAATCGGGGATTTGCCCATTTTGGCGGCATACGCCACCACTCGGTTGATGGTGTCATCCGAGGTTTTTGTGCCACGAATAATTTCAACCAGCGGCATACGGTGAACCGGATTAAAAAAGTGCATCCCACAAAAGTTTTGCGGGCGTTGCAGGGCGGCAGCCAAGGTATTAATCGGAATAGTCGAGGTATTTGACGCTAAAATGGCCTCTTCACTGATTAAAGACTCCACCTCGCACAGTACCGCTTGTTTGATTTTTGGATTTTCAACCACGGCCTCGACAATAATATCGCTGCGGTCAATACCGTCATAACGCAGGCTCGGCGTAATCGATGCCAGCGTTTTGGCCATGCTTAGGCCACTGATTTTTCCACGCTCAAGCTGCTTATCCAGCAACTTCGCCGCTTCGTTCATGCCCAGCTCAAGTGATTTTTCGCTGATATCCTTCATCAGTACCGGAACGCCTTTCAGCGCCGACTGATAGGCAATACCACCGCCCATAATACCTGCGCCCAATACTGCTGCATGTTCCGTAGGCTTACCGGATTTGGCTGCTTTGCGGGCCAGCCCTTTGATCTGTTGTTCGCTTAAAAATAGCCCGACCAGTGATTTAGCTACTTCAGAGTGCGCTAACGGAATAAAGTGGCGGGTTTCAATTTGCAGCGCCTCGGCACGGGTACAGCGGGCTGCCGCTTCTACCGCACACACCGCAGCCATCGGCGCCGGATAGTGTTTACCGGCAACTTGAGCAACCACTGCTTTGGCGGTGCTAAAGCTCATCGCAGCTTCGGTGCGATTAAGCGGTAACGGCTGTAACTTCACCGCGCGTCTGGCCTGCCAGTCGAGTCGGCCACTGATAGCCTCTTGCAGCATACTCAGCGCCGCGGCATGCAGTTTTTCCGGTGCAACTACCGCATCAAGCATACCGATTTTCAGTGCTTCTTCGGCCCGCAACTCTTTACCTGCGGTGATAAGCTCAAGTGCACTGTCTGCACCAATTAAGCGCGGCAAGCGCACTGAACCGCCAAAGCCGGGCATGATCCCCAGTTTTGTTTCCGGCAGACCCACGCGCGCATTACTGTCGCCAATCCGCAAATCGGTTGCCAGCACGCACTCAAACCCACCGCCCAGCGCAAACCCGTTGACTGCACACACAGTCGGCACCGGCAGGTCTTCTAGCTGATTGAAAATTGCATTGGCACGATCAAGCCACCCGTGCAGCTCATCCGCACTCAGTGTGAATAATCCCAAAAACTCCGTGATATCGGCCCCGACAATAAATGCCTCTTTTGCCGAGGTCAGCAATAGCCCGCGTAGGGTCGGCAGTGAATGTAGGATCTCCATCGCCTCACTGAGACTATTGAGTGTATGGCGGTCGAATTTATTCACTGGCCCGGATTGTGCGGCAAACTGCAACTCAGCAATACCTTCGCTTAGCCAGCGAAGGGTCAGGGTTGGGCTTTGATAAAGCATGGTTCTACTCTCCTGAGCCGGTGTGATATCCGGTGGTATTAGGGTGGTTGATGACGAGTCGTCGTCCTCTGTAAAGCAGTGTGCTGGCAATTTAACAACATTTCAACACTCATTTAAAACATTTGTTTAATTTTATCTTAACAAGTGCATGAAGCGATTCAGGTCGCATTTTTAGTGGAAAGAGGGCGGTGAATGCAGGAACGGCCACAAATTCAGGGGCTGTGATACTATGCAGCGTCTAGTCATTGATGAATAACGAAGGGGCATTCTATGGAACAGGCTTACCGCGCGCATATTGCAGAACTGCAAGCACGTACCCGAACAGTATTGGAGCGTCATCAGCTGCGAGGGCTTCTTATCCACTCTGGCGAACCCATTTATGCCTTTTTGGATGACAACACTTATCCGTTTCGCGTTAACCCGCACTTTAAAGCGTGGGTACCGGTGACCAATGTCACGCACAGCTGGCTACTGGTTGACGGTGACAACAAACCGCAACTGTTCTTTTACGCACCGGTAGATTACTGGCACAGCGTTGAACCGTTGCCAACCGCCTTCTGGACAGAAGAAGTAGAGCTTATCGCCCTGCGCCAGCCAGAAGATATCCTGCAATATCTGCCACAAGAGCGCAGCCACTTAGCCTATATTGGTGCCAGCGAGCAAAAAGCGGCCGATATGGGGATTGGGCATATCAACCCGACCGCGATTTTGAACTTCTTTCACTATCAGCGTGCCTTCAAAACCGATTATGAACTGCACTGTATGCGGGAAGCGCAGAAAATTGCCGTTACCGGACACCGTGCTGCCTACGATGCTTTCATGGCCAACATGAGCGAGTTCGATATAAACCTTGCGTATCTGGCAGCCACCGGTCAGAGCGATAGCGATGTGCCGTACAACAATATCGTGGCGCTAAATCAAAACAGTGCTGTGCTGCATTACACCAGCTTGGCACAAAAAGCACCGGCACGTTCAGACAGCTTTTTACTCGATGCCGGCGCATCGTATAACGGCTATGCCGCCGACATCACCCGCACCTATGCGCGCGAGCAAAATGATTTTGCTGCCCTGATTAGTGATATGCACCAGCAACAGCAAGCACTGATCGCCAGCATTCAGCCGGGCATGCACTATATTGATCTGCATATTCAGATGCATCAGCGCATCGCCGGAATGCTGCGTCAGCACGACATTGTCCGTATGAGCGAAGACACCATGATGGCCGAAGGCGTCACCCGCCCCTTCCTGCCACACGGTTTAGGTCACTTCCTTGGTCTGCAAGTGCACGATGTTGCCGGATTTATGCAAGATGAGCAGGGTACACACCTTGTTGCACCGGCAGAGTATCCAGCCTTGCGCTGTACTCGGCAGCTTGAGCCGCGCATGGTACTGACCATTGAGCCGGGCCTCTACTTTATTGACTCACTGCTCGAACCATGGAAACAGCACCCGCTGGCCGCCAATTTTAACTGGGCGAAAATTGATCAATTGCGCCCATTTGGGGGAATTCGGATTGAAGACAACATCGTGATTACCGAACAGGGTGTTGAAAACCTCACCCGTGATCTGGCACTCAATTAACCGTATTTTATTTTTTATAGATGGCGCACCGTTTTTATGGCGCATTACCCTATTCCCACTCAAACCACCGTGTTTGAAGAGGAGATCAAAAAAAGTCGCTTCATCACCCTGCTGGCACATACCGCAGGCGTTGATGCGGCCAAGCAATTTGTGAATCAAGTGAAAGCCGAACATCCGCAGGCCCGGCATCACTGCTGGGCCTTTGTTGCCGGCAGCCCGCATGACTCACAACAACTGGGCTTCTCCGATGACGGAGAGCCTGCCGGTACGGCCGGCAAACCGATCTTAAGCTGTCTACTCGGCAGCGGCGTTGGTGAGATCACCGCCATTGTAGTGCGCTATTACGGTGGGATAAGGTTGGGAACAGGGGGGCTAGTGCGGGCATACGGCAATGGCCCTCAGCAAGCGCTAAAACTGTTAGTAACGCAAGAGAAAATTGAACGTAAACACTACCGTCTGGTGTGTGATTACACACTGCTTAGCACCATTGAAAATATGCTACCCGACTATCAGGGTGAAAAAATAGAGAGTGAGTTTACCGAACAGGTGACATTAACACTCGCCTTACCGATTGAGAGCGTAGCGGCTTTTTCCGCTACGCTTAAAGATCGCTCTCGCGGTAGCGTTATCCTGCAGGCATTGCCTGAATAATCACCGTTTAGTTTAGCTCGAAGGATTGCTGTTACATGCAGTTTCGCTCTATCACCCGTATTGTTGGCATGCTGATCATGCTATTTTCCGTCACCATGTTTGTTCCGGCACTGGTGGCGCTGCTCTATCGCGATGGCGCAGGCACCGCGTTTACCAAAACGTTTATTGCTGCACTGGTCATTGGCGCACTGTTGTGGTTTCCAAATCGCCATGATAAACACGATCTTAAATCACGTGATGGCTTCATTATTGTCGTCTTATTCTGGACAGTGCTTGGCAGTGTCGGGGCTCTGCCCTTTATTTTTGCCAATGAACTGCCCATCTCACTGACCGATGCCTTCTTTGAATCCTTCTCCGGCCTGACGACCACCGGTGCAACCGTCATTGTTGGTCTAGATAACCTGCCCAAAGCCCTGCTGTTTTATCGGCAAATGCTGCAATGGCTTGGCGGCATGGGGATTATCGTCCTTGCCGTTGCCATTCTTCCTTTATTAGGGATAGGCGGCATGCAGCTGTATCGCGCCGAAATGCCCGGGCCACAAAAAGATCATAAAATGCGCCCCCGCATCGCGGAAACAGCCAAAACACTCTGGTTTATCTATGTATCACTCACCATCGCTTGTGCCCTTGCATTCTGGGGGGCGGGAATGAGTGTCTTTGATGCCATCAGCCACAGCTTTGCTACCATCGCCATTGGCGGCTTCTCTACCCACGATGCCAGCATTGGCTACTTTAACAGCCCGCTGATCAACATTATTACCGCCGTTTTCCTGATTATCGCCGGTTGTAACTTTGCCCTGCACTTCTCCGCCCTGACGAGTCGCACCCCGTGGCGTCACTACTGGCGAGATCCGGAATGCCGTTTTTTCCTGTTTGTACAGCTCAGCCTAACCCTGATCTGCTTTTGGGTGTTATTTGATCGCAACGTATACGACAACGCATGGCTGGCACTGGATAACGCCTTCTTTCAAGCGGTCTCCATCAGCACCACCGCCGGTTTTTCTACTGCCAGCTTTGCTGACTGGCCCTCTTTCCTGCCAATTTTACTGCTGTTCTCCTCCTTTATAGGTGGTTGTGCCGGATCAACCGGTGGCGGCTTAAAAGTTATCCGTATTTTGCTTCTTTACTTACAAGGGAATCGAGAACTGAAACGGCTGGTGCACCCTAACGCTGTATATGCCATCAAACTCAGCCGTCGCGCGCTGCCTGAGCGCATTATAGAAGGTGTGTGGGGGTTCTTTTCTGCCTATACACTGGTCTTTATTGTTTGCATGATTGCCGTTATCGCCACCGGTGTTGATGAACTCACCGCCTTTTCCGCCGTCGTGGCCAGCCTTAACAACCTTGGCCCCGGGCTTGGGCTCGTTGCCCCGCACTTTGCCGATTTGAATGCCAGCGCCAAATGGATATTGATTGTCGCCATGTTATTTGGTCGACTAGAAGTCTTCACCTTACTGGTTCTATTTACTCCTACTTTCTGGAAAAACTGATCATGGCCGATACCTTGTTACTGCTGTACTCCAGTACTGACGGACAAACCCAGCGCATCATGGCGAATATTGCTGCCACACTCAGCCCCGCATCGGTAGAGCTGCGTGATATACAGCAACCCTTCACACCGCAATGGGATAACTACCGCGCCGTTCTAATTGGTGCCTCCATCCGTTACGGGCATTTCAACCCCGCAGTCGAACAATTTATCGGGCAGCACCAGCAAACACTCAACTCCCGGCCCAGCGCTTTTTTTGGTGTAAACCTCACAGCCCGTAAAGAGGGAAAAAATACACCAGAAACCAATGCCTATATAAAGAAGTTCCTACAACGCTCCCCGTGGAAACCGAAACTTGCCGCCGTTTTTGCCGGCGCACTCTACTACCCACGTTATAAATGGTTCGACCGCATCATGATCCAACTCATCATGCGCATTACCGGTGGTGAAACTGATACCAGCAAAGAAATTGAATACACTAATTGGGATAAAGTGAAAGAATTCGCTCAACAATTCAGCGAATTAGCACGCTTAAAATAGCAAAACAGCCTTTTTTTACGGGAAGTGGTTAAAAATAACGCGAACGCGTTATTTTTTCATATTATCCCTTGCACCCAACTCAAAACGCCCTATAATGCGACCCCACTGACACGGCAACTGTGATGCAAATCACTGAAAGCCAAGCAGTAAAGAATAAAATGCTTTTAAGGAATGTGAAAAACAGACCTTGACAGCCAAAGGGAAATGCGGAATAATGCGCGCCCTGTCAACGTGAAAGCGCTGGCACTGCTCTTTAAAAAATTAATCAGACAATCTGTGTGGGCACTCGTTGAAGACGCTGACTATCCAAAAGATACTTAGTTAAACGAGTGACTGACAATTTATTTGCTAGTTATTTCGAGCGACAAACTTTAAATTGAAGAGTTTGATCATGGCTCAGATTGAACGCTGGCGGCAGGCCTAACACATGCAAGTCGAGCGGTAGCACAAAGAAGCTTGCTTCTTGGGTGACGAGCGGCGGACGGGTGAGTAATGCCTGGGGATCTGCCCGATAGAGGGGGATAACTACGGGAAACTGTAGCTAATACCGCATAACGTCTACGGACCAAAGTGGGGGCTCTTCGGACCTCATGCTATCGGATGAACCCAGGTGGGATTAGCTAGTTGGTGGGGTAATGGCTCACCAAGGCGACGATCTCTAACTGGTTTGAGAGAATGACCAGTCACACTGGAACTGAGACACGGTCCAGACTCCTACGGGAGGCAGCAGTGGGGAATATTGCACAATGGGGGAAACCCTGATGCAGCCATGCCGCGTGTGTGAAGAAGGCCTTCGGGTTGTAAAGCACTTTCAGCGAGGAGGAAAGGGAGCAGCTTAATACGCTGTTGCTATGACGTTACTCGCAGAAGAAGCACCGGCTAACTCCGTGCCAGCAGCCGCGGTAATACGGAGGGTGCAAGCGTTAATCGGAATTACTGGGCGTAAAGCGCACGCAGGCGGTTTGTTAAGTCAGATGTGAAATCCCCGCGCTCAACGTGGGAACTGCATTTGAAACTGGCAAGCTAGAGTCTTGTAGAGGGGGGTAGAATTCCAGGTGTAGCGGTGAAATGCGTAGAGATCTGGAGGAATACCGGTGGCGAAGGCGGCCCCCTGGACAAAGACTGACGCTCAGGTGCGAAAGCGTGGGGAGCAAACAGGATTAGATACCCTGGTAGTCCACGCTGTAAACGATGTCGATTTGGAGGTTGTGCCCTTGAGGCGTGGCTTCCGGAGCTAACGCGTTAAATCGACCGCCTGGGGAGTACGGCCGCAAGGTTAAAACTCAAATGAATTGACGGGGGCCCGCACAAGCGGTGGAGCATGTGGTTTAATTCGATGCAACGCGAAGAACCTTACCTACTCTTGACATCCAGAGAATCCTGCAGAGATGCGGGAGTGCCTTCGGGAGCTCTGAGACAGGTGCTGCATGGCTGTCGTCAGCTCGTGTTGTGAAATGTTGGGTTAAGTCCCGCAACGAGCGCAACCCTTATCCTTTGTTGCCAGCGCGTAATGGCGGGAACTCAAAGGAGACTGCCGGTGATAAACCGGAGGAAGGTGGGGATGACGTCAAGTCATCATGGCCCTTACGAGTAGGGCTACACACGTGCTACAATGGCATATACAAAGGGCGGCAAGCTAGCGATAGTGAGCGAATCCCATAAAGTATGTCGTAGTCCGGATTGGAGTCTGCAACTCGACTCCATGAAGTCGGAATCGCTAGTAATCGTAGATCAGAATGCTACGGTGAATACGTTCCCGGGCCTTGTACACACCGCCCGTCACACCATGGGAGTGGGTTGCAAAAGAAGTAGGTAGCTTAACCTTCGGGGGGGCGCTTACCACTTTGTGATTCATGACTGGGGTGAAGTCGTAACAAGGTAACCGTAGGGGAACCTGCGGTTGGATCACCTCCTTACCTGCGATACCAGCCTTTGGCTGAGTGCTCACACAGATTGTTTGTTTGTCTTTGCGAAAGCGAAGAGAAAGCTCTTTAAAAATTTGGAAACAAGCTGATAAATAACTGAAGTTCTTAAGAACAAGCGTCTTGAGAAACTGGCATATGACCAGTTTAGTACTTTCATCAATCTGAAATAATTTTGGGTTGTATGGTTAAGTGACTAAGCGTACACGGTGGATGCCTTGGCAGTCAGAGGCGATGAAGGACGTGCTACCCTGCGAAAAGGGTTGGTGAGCTGGGATGAAGCGCTATTAACCAACCATGTCCGAATGGGGAAACCCACCTAAGATAACTTAGGTATCGTTAAGTGAATACATAGCTTAACGAGGCGAACCGGGAGAACTGAAACATCTAAGTACCCCGAGGAAAAGAAATCAACCGAGATTCCGTTAGTAGCGGCGAGCGAACGCGGAGCAGCCCAGAGTCAACATCAGCCAGTGTGTTAATGGAACGGCCTGGAAAGGCCGGCGATACAGGGTGATAGCCCCGTACATGAAAGTGCACTGGTTGTGAGCTCGATGAGTAAGACGGGACACGTGGTATCCTGTTTGAAGATGGGGGGACCATCCTCCAAGGCTAAATACTCCTGACTGACCGATAGCGAACCAGTACCGTGAGGGAAAGGCGAAAAGAACCCCTGTGAGGGGAGTGAAATAGAACCTGAAACCGTGTACGTACAAGCAGTAGGAGCACCTTCGTGGTGTGACTGCGTACCTTTTGTATAATGGGTCAGCGACTTATATTCTGTAGCAAGGTTAACCGAATAGGGGAGCCGTAGGGAAACCGAGTCTTAATAGGGCGCTTTAGTTGCAGGGTATAGACCCGAAACCCGGTGATCTAGCCATGGGCAGGTTGAAGGTTGGGTAACACTAACTGGAGGACCGAACCGACTAATGTTGAAAAATTAGCGGATGACTTGTGGCTGGGGGTGAAAGGCCAATCAAACCGGGAGATAGCTGGTTCTCCCCGAAAGCTATTTAGGTAGCGCCTCGGACGAATACCTACGGGGGTAGAGCACTGTTTGGGCTAGGGGGTCATCCCGACTTACCAACCCCATGCAAACTCCGAATACCGTAGAGTACTATCCGGGAGACACACGGCGGGTGCTAACGTCCGTCGTGAAGAGGGAAACAACCCAGACCGCCAGCTAAGGTCCCAAAGTCATGGTTAAGTGGGAAACGATGTGGGAAGGCTCAGACAGCTAGGATGTTGGCTTAGAAGCAGCCATCATTTAAAGAAAGCGTAATAGCTCACTAGTCGAGTCGGCCTGCGCGGAAGATTTAACGGGGCTAAACCATGCACCGAAGCTGCGGCAATGACGTTTAGGCGTTATTGGGTAGGGGAGCGTTCTGTAAGCGGTAGAAGGTGTGCTGTGAGGCATGCTGGACGTATCAGAAGTGCGAATGCTGACATAAGTAACGATAAGGGGAGTGAAAAACTCCCCCGCCGGAAGACCAAGGGTTCCTGTTCAACGTTAATCGGAGCAGGGTGAGTCGACCCCTAAGGCGAGGCTGAAAAGCGTAGTCGATGGGAAACGGGTTAATATTCCCGTACTTGTGGTGACTGCGAAGGGGGGACGGAGAAAGTTAGGCTATCCGGGCGACGGTTGTCCCGGTTTAAGCGTGAAGGTGGGAAGACTAGGTAAATCCGGTTTTCTGCATAACACTGAGGCGTGATGACGAAGCACTACGGTGCTGAAGTAGCTGATACTACGCTTCCAGGAAAAGCCTCTAAGCATCAGGTCACCAGAAATCGTACCCCAAACCGACACAGGTGGTCAGGTAGAGAATACTCAGGCGCTTGAGAGAACTCGGGTGAAGGAACTAGGCAAAATGGTGCCGTAACTTCGGGAGAAGGCACGCTGACGGTAGGTGAAGTCCCTTGCGGATGGAGCTGAAGTTAGTCGAAGATACCAGCTGGCTGCAACTGTTTATTAAAAACACAGCACTGTGCAAACACGAAAGTGGACGTATACGGTGTGACGCCTGCCCGGTGCCGGAAGGTTAATTGATGGGGTTAGCGCAAGCGAAGCTCTTGATCGAAGCCCCGGTAAACGGCGGCCGTAACTATAACGGTCCTAAGGTAGCGAAATTCCTTGTCGGGTAAGTTCCGACCTGCACGAATGGCGTAATGATGGCCAGGCTGTCTCCACCCGAGACTCAGTGAAATTGAAATCGCTGTGAAGATGCAGTGTACCCGCGGCAAGACGGAAAGACCCCGTGAACCTTTACTATAGCTTGACACTGAATATTGAGCCTTGATGTGTAGGATAGGTGGGAGGCATTGAAACGTGAACGCCAGTTTGCGTGGAGCCGACCTTGAAATACCACCCTTTAATGTTTGATGTTCTAACGTGGTCCCGTAATCCGGGATGCGGACAGTGTCTGGTGGGTAGTTTGACTGGGGCGGTCTCCTCCTAAAGAGTAACGGAGGAGCACGAAGGTTGGCTAATCCTGGTCGGACATCAGGAGGTTAGTGCAATGGCATAAGCCAGCTTAACTGCGAGACGGACAGGTCGAGCAGATACGAAAGTAGGTCATAGTGATCCGGTGGTTCTGCATGGAAGGGCCATCGCTCAACGGATAAAAGGTACTCCGGGGATAACAGGCTGATACCGCCCAAGAGTTCATATCGACGGCGGTGTTTGGCACCTCGATGTCGGCTCATCACATCCTGGGGCTGAAGTTGGTCCCAAGGGTATGGCTGTTCGCCATTTAAAGTGGTACGCGAGCTGGGTTTAGAACGTCGTGAGACAGTTCGGTCCCTATCTGTCGTGGGCGTTGGATGATTGAGGGGGGCTGCTCCTAGTACGAGAGGACCGGAGTGGACGTATCTCTGGTGTTCCGGTTGTCACGCCAGTGGCATTGCCGGGTAGCTAAATACGGAAGAGATAAGCGCTGAAAGCATCTAAGCGCGAAACTTGCCCCGAGATGAGTCATCCCTGAGGCCTAGAGCCTCCTAAAGGGTTGTTGGAGACTACGACGTAGATAGGCAGGGTGTGTAAGCGTAGCGATACGTTGAGCTAACCTGTACTAATTGCCCGTGAGGCTTAACCATACAACGCCAAAGTTATGTTGGACGATGAAAGTCCGAGACGATGTTTTTGAGAGCAAAACAGAATTTATCAGTGCGTTTTCAGATTTAGCGTAATGGCCATGAGATGGCGGTTATGTAAATAGAATACAAGAATTTGCCTGGCGGCGATAGCGCGGTGGTCCCACCTGACCCCATGCCGAACTCAGCAGTGAAACGCCGTAGCGCCGATGGTAGTGTGGGGTCTCCCCATGCGAGAGTAGGGAACTGCCAGGCATCAAATAAGTAAAAAGCCCATCCGAAAGGATGGGCTTTTTGCGTTGTTGTGTTTGGGGATTTTAGTCGGCTGGTAAGTTGGGTATTTGGATAAAGGACAGTTTTTGGCTGGATCTTGAATAAAAAGCGCATTATTATGGATTTCTAGATGTCTAAACGTTTATATGGATATAACGAGAGGTCGATTGAATGCCTATCCGTATTCCCGATGAGTTACCTGCAGCTCAGGTGTTACGTCAGGAAAATATCTTTGTCATGCCTGAATCGCGTGCTGTGCATCAAGATATTCGGCCACTGAATGTATTGATCCTCAATTTAATGCCTAAGAAAATTGAGACAGAAAACCAGTTTTTACGTTTACTCTCTAACTCCTCTCTGCAGCTAAATATTGAGCTACTACGCATTGATCATCGTCCTAGCCATAACACACCGCATGAGCATTTAGATCTGTTTTACCGTAGTTTTAGCCAGATTGCGGATAAAAATTATGATGGCTTAATTGTTACCGGCGCTCCGCTGGGACGAGTTGAATTTGCTGATGTGGCGTATTGGGATCAAATTCGAACATTGATTGAGTGGTCAAAAACCCATGTTACATCCACATTGTTTGTTTGTTGGGCGGTTCAGGCTGCGTTGAACGTGCTGTTTGGATTACCGAAGATTACGCGTGAAGAGAAGTTGTCGGGTGTATATCAGCATGAGGTGCTTGATCCACTCGCGCCTTTAACACGTGGATTTGATGAGTTTTTTTTAGCACCACACTCGCGCTATGCTGATTTTCCTGAGCAAATAATTCGTCAATATACTGATTTACATCTGTTATCCCGCTCTGAGCAGGCAGGGGCTTATCTGTTGGCAAGCCATGATCGGCGGCAGGTATTTGTAACTGGGCATGCTGAATATGATACGTTGACTCTGGCGGGTGAGTATCAGCGTGATTTGGCTGAGGGCTTATCGCCAAAGATCCCAGTGAATTACTTTCCTGATAATAATCCGATGAATCGCCCGATGGCGACCTGGCGTAGTCATGGTCATTTGTTGTTCAGTAACTGGCTCAATTACTGTGTGTACCAAATTACGCCGTATGATTTGCGTGTGATGAAACCGACACTGGAGTAAGGGTTAGTACCGAGGGGATTAGTGCGTCTGAATGGTTATTTGGCTGATATCCTACAATAAATATCTTATAAAAAAAGGGCTCTTAGAGCCCTTAGTTTTGTAATGAATGCATAGAATGTGGCGATCAATTGCTTAGTGATGAGGTTCTATATTTGGGTGTTTGTGCTCTTTTTTGGAAGGCTCAACACTTTTTGATTTAATGATCATACGCTCAATGGATGAGCCTTGAATTAAAATCGAGAATAGAACCACGGCATAGGTCATCACCAAAATGAGATCACGGACATCAGTGTGAGTTCCGGCGACAAAGGCCGTTCCTGCCGGAATGGATAGGGCCATGGCAAGAGCCAAACCACCGCGTAGGCCGCCCCAAGTCAATATTTTCAGGGTGTATGGGTTGTAAGTGCGAAACCGGCGGAAGGCGATAAAAGGTACAGCAACGCTGATGTAACGCGCAAGCAGACAGACCGGAATAGCCAGCAGCATCAATAACATACCTTGTGGGGTTAAATCGATCAGCAGTAAACACAGGCCAATCAGCAGGAACAACAGCGCATTAAGAAAGTGGTCGATCATCTCCCAGAAGTGGTCCATATAACGGGAACTTTGCTCGGAAAACCCCTGATAACGTGTCCAGTTACCGACCATGATACCGGCAACAACCATGGCCAGCGCGCCCGAAACACCGAGCATATTAGCTAGCGCAAAGCCAGCAGTAGGAACGAGTAGGGTAATTAATTGCTCTAGGCTACCATCATCAGTAGCGCAGATCAGCAGGTGTGCGATATAGCCAATCACCAAGCCGTATACTATCCCGCCAAGTGCTTCGTGTAAAAATACTTCAGAAACATCAAAGAATGTTGGCGAGCGCCCGCCAAATGAAACGGCGAAAATGGTGACAAAAATAACCAACCCAACCCCGTCATTAAACAGCGATTCCCCTTCCACTTGCATGGAAACTCGGCGCGGTGCATTGAGTTTTTTGATGATCGCTAAAACAGCGATAGGGTCGGTAGGGGAAATTAATGCACCAAACAGCAAACAGTGGATAAATGCCATGTTGATACCAATCAGATGGGTGATGCCATAAGTGGCAAACCCGATCAGAAAGGTCGAAAACAGGGTTGAAAAGAGCGCCAGTACGGTGATTTCCCACTTTTGGTCTTTAAGTACTGGAAGTTTTATACCCAGAGCGCCAGCAAAGAGCAAGAAGCCTAAAATCCCTTTTAGTAGGAAGTTTTGGAAATCGATCTTTTCTACAATGCCTTGCGCAATGCTTTCAAGATTAAACCAGCCAAAATGTCCGGCAATAATCAGGATTAACGAGCAGAGTAGCGCGCCCGCAGTAATGGCGATAGTTGTCTGAACTTTACTGATGAATTGATTTAAATAGGCAATCATAATCGCGATAGCGGCTAGAAAGCACAAGGTGTAATAAACACTCATAAAACCCTCAAAATATGTGTTCGATAGATAATTTGCTCGTTATAGGTGCGGTTACTGTGGGTAATTATCCTATGATATGAGGTTTAGGTAATGGATTATTTTTATATGAATGTTAAACGTGGATAAATAGCTCGGTGACTTTAGCCATCTAGATTTCTAATTGTTGTAATTATGGTAGGATGTTGTGAAGCCGTAGCAAGGAATGCAAGAGGGAATCATGGTAGAGCCACGCGTATTAAGCAGCTTAGAACAGCAGTTAGCCAAGCGAATTTTGATTATTGATGGTGGTATGGGCACCATGATCCAGCAGTATCGGTTACAAGAGGCCGATTATCGCGGAGCACGGTTTGCTGATTGGCCTAGTGATCTGAAAGGCAACAATGATCTGCTGGTATTAACCAATCCGAGTGTGATTTCAGCCATCCACGATGCCTATCTTGAGGCCGGTGCGGATATTTTAGAGACCAATACCTTCAACTCAACGTCGATTGCGATGGCCGATTACCAGATGGAATCACTGGCGGCTGAGATGAACTATGTTGGTGCAAAATTAGCACGGGCCTCTGCCGATGCGTGGAGTTCCAAAACTCCAGAGAAACCACGGTATGTGGCCGGTGTTTTAGGGCCAACGAACCGCACCGCGTCTATCTCGCCAGATGTTAATGATCCTGGCTTTCGTAATACCTCGTTTGATCAATTGGTTGTCTCCTATCAAGAGGCGACTCGTGCGTTGCTACGAGGCGGTGTTGATCTGATTATGATCGAAACCATTTTTGATACTTTGAATGCAAAAGCGGCCGCATTTGCCGTTGAGTCAGTATTTGATGAGGTGGGTTACCGTTTACCGATTATGATTTCGGGTACGATCACCGATGCGTCAGGCCGAACGCTGTCAGGGCAGACAACGGAGGCATTTTATAATGCCATGCGCCATGTGCAGCCGCTCTCGTTTGGGCTTAACTGTGCGCTCGGGCCGGATGAGCTTCGCCAGTATGTGGCTGAACTATCAAGAATTTCTGAATGTTATGTTTCAGCGCACCCGAATGCTGGCCTGCCAAATGCGTTTGGCGAGTATGATTTAGGCCCAACGGAGATGGCTGAGCATATTCGTGAATGGGCTCAAAGTGGTTTTTTGAATATGGTGGGGGGCTGTTGTGGTACAACGCCCGCCCATATTGCTGCCATGGTTTTAGCCGTTGAAGGGCTTGCACCTCGCCCACTACCTGTTTTGCCGGTGGCCTGCCGTTTATCGGGTTTAGAGCCTTATGCTATTGATCCAAAAACACTCTTTGTGAATGTGGGTGAACGCACGAATGTTACTGGTTCAGCAAAATTTAAGCGCCTGATTAAAGATGAAAAATATGATGAAGCGTTAGATGTGGCCCGCCAACAGGTTGAGAGCGGAGCCCAGATCATCGATATCAACATGGATGAAGGCATGCTCGATGCTGAAAAAGCCATGGTGCGTTTTTTGAATCTGATCGCTTCTGAACCTGATATTGCCCGTGTTCCAGTGATGATTGATTCGTCAAAGTGGGAGGTGATTGAGGCCGGATTAAAATGTGTTCAGGGAAAAGGGATTGTTAACTCAATTTCGATGAAAGAGGGCGAGGA
This sequence comes from Plesiomonas sp. ISS29, assembly GCF_056522795.1. Taxonomy (NCBI): domain Bacteria; kingdom Pseudomonadati; phylum Pseudomonadota; class Gammaproteobacteria; order Enterobacterales; family Enterobacteriaceae; genus Plesiomonas; species Plesiomonas sp. ISS29. The sequence continues at coordinate 539,554 of NZ_JAWRZQ010000001.1, read as the reverse complement.
GAAATTTCTGGCGCAGGCGCGTTTGGTGCGCCGTTATGGTGCGGCGGTGGTGGTGATGGCGTTTGATGAAGCCGGACAAGCCGATACCCGTGCCCGTAAATTTGAGATTTGCCAGCGTGCTTATCAGTTGCTCACTGAGCAGATTGGCTTTCCACCTGAAGATATTATTTTTGACCCGAACATTTTTGCTATTGCCACCGGTATTGAAGAGCACAATAACTATGCGGTTGATTTTATTGAGGCTTGCGCCGATATCAAACAGCATTTGCCGCATGCGTTAATCTCCGGCGGTGTATCGAATGTGTCGTTTTCGTTTCGTGGCAATGATGCGGTGCGTGAAGCCATTCATGCGGTGTTCTTGTATTACGCTATTCGTAATGGCATGGATATGGGCATTGTAAATGCCGGTCAGTTGGCTATTTATGATGATTTACCGCGTGAACTGCGCGATGCGGTGGAAGATGTGGTGCTCAATCGCCGCGCTGACAGTACCGATAATTTGCTGACGTTGGCGGAAAAATACCGTGCTGCAAAAAATGGGGAAGTTGAGGATAAGCAGGCCGCAGAGTGGCGCAGTTGGTCAGTGAGTAAGCGGCTTGAGTATGCGCTGGTGAAAGGTGTCACCGAGTTTATTGAGCAAGATACTGAAGCGGCCCGGCAAGAGGCTGAAAAACCACTGCATGTGATTGAAGGCCCACTAATGGCCGGCATGAACGTAGTGGGTGATCTGTTCGGGGAAGGCAAAATGTTTTTGCCGCAGGTGGTTAAATCTGCGCGGGTGATGAAGCAGGCGGTGGCCTATTTAGAACCCTATATTCAAGCCTCAAAACAGCAGGGGTCTTCGGCGGGTAAAATCTTACTGGCGACCGTAAAGGGGGATGTGCATGATATCGGCAAGAATATTGTCGGGGTGGTTTTACAGTGTAATAACTATGAAATCATAGATTTAGGTGTGATGGTCTCGTGTGAGAAAATCCTCAAAACCGCCCGTGAACAGAATGTAGATATTATTGGCCTGTCTGGATTAATCACCCCTTCGCTCGATGAAATGGTGCATGTTGCCAAAGAGATGCAGCGTCAGGGCTTTACCGTGCCGCTACTGATTGGCGGGGCGACCACTTCAAAAGCCCATACTGCGGTAAAAATTGAGCAAAACTACAGCGGCCCAACAACCTATGTACAAAATGCTTCACGTACGGTCGGGGTCTGCTCTGCACTGTTGTCTGAAACACAAAAAGAGGATTTTGTTGCGCGCACTCGCCGTGAATACGAGCAGGTACGGGCACAGTTTGCCCGTAAAAAGCCGCGTACACCGCCGATTACTTTGGTACAAGCGCGTGCCAATGCGGTAAAAATCGATTGGGAAAATTACCAGCCACCGGTGCCAAAACAGCTAGGTGTACGTGAAGTGGCTGCAGATATCAGCACGTTGCGCGAATATATTGATTGGACTCCGTTTTTCATGACCTGGTCTTTGGCCGGAAAGTATCCGCAGATTTTGCAGGATGAGGTGGTGGGTGAGGCCGCACAAAATGTGTTTGACGATGCCAACGCAATGCTCGATCAGTTGGCCGCAGATCGGACCTTGCAACCGCGTGGTGTGATGGGGCTGTTTGCTGCTAACAGTATTGATGATGATGTGGTTATTTATGCCGATGATAGCCGTCAACAAGTACTAGCAGTTAGCCACCATCTGCGCCAGCAGACCGAAAAAAGCGAGTTTCCCAATTACTGTTTGAGTGATTTTATCGCACCAAAATCCAGCGGAAAAGCGGACTATTACGGCGCATTTGCCGTCACTGGGGGGCTAGAAGAGCATGATTTGGCTGATGCGTTTGATGTAAAGCAAGATGATTACAATAAAATTATGGTGAAGGCGATAGCCGATCGGTTAGCAGAGGCGTTTGCTGAATATTTACATCAGCAGGTGCGCCAATCTTTCTGGGGGTATGCGCCTGATGAGCAGCTCAGCAATGATGAGCTGATCCGTGAAAACTATCAGGGGATCAGGCCTGCACCGGGCTATGCGGCCTGCCCTGAGCACACCGAAAAATCCGCTATCTGGTCATTGTTACAGGTTGAGGAACGTATTGGAATGCGTCTAACGGAATCCTATGCCATGTGGCCTGGGGCTTCGGTATCGGGCTGGTATTTTAGTCATCCTGACAGTAAATATTTTGCGGTGGCGCAGGTACAGCGTGATCAGATCCAGGACTATGCAGCCCGTAAAGGTATGTCGGTGGCGGAAACAGAACGCTGGCTGACGCCTAATTTGGGTTACGATCCGGAAGATTAAGGTGAGATTTGCTGCGGGTGCTGTGTTGTTGCACCCGCAAGGCGGTGGTCATGCCGACTATCACTGCTCTAATAACCGCTGGTGCAGTATTTGCACCACGCGGTCGGCATCAGAACCTCGCGTTAACAGGCATAAATTGTGGGCGCTTGCACCATAACTGATCATGCGGATATTCACGTTACTCAGCGCATCAAAAATCTGCTTACCGGCACCCGCGGTTTGGCTCATCTGATTGCCGATTAGCGCGACCAGTGCTAAATCGTGTTCTACCTCCACACGGCACAATTGGCTTAAGGCCTCGAGCAGTGAGTCGGTCAGTAAACTTGCGCCGGAAGAGGCCGAGCCGGTTTTATCCAACGTGAGGGCTATACTGACTTCCGAGGTGGTGATCAGATCAACTGATATTTTGTGCTGAGCTAGAATATTGAAGACTTCGGCTAAAAAACCCTGCGCATGCAGCATACTCAGGCTGTGTAGTGTCAGTAGGATCTGATCGCGGCGTACGGCCAGCGCCCGAAACAGCGGTTTTTGTTTGGCATTACGCGTAACCCACGTGCCACCGGCTTTTGGATCTTTGCTTGAGCCGACAAATACTGGAATATCACTGCGCACGGCCGGAAGTAGCGTGGCTGGATGCAAAATTTTAGCGCCAAAGGTGGCCATTTCCGAGGCTTCAGAAAAACTGATTTCATCAATACGAGTGGCTTGCTGCACTATCCGCGGATCGGTGGTGTAGATACCGTCAACATCAGTCCAGATAATCAGGCTATCTGCGCGCAGAGCCTCGGCCAGCAGTGCTGCACTGTAATCACTGCCGCCACGGCCAAGGGTGGTGGTTTTATTGTGCGCATCAGCGCCGATAAACCCTTGGGTGATGATAATGCTATCGGCCAGATGCGGCATGATAAGCTGCTCACTCAGGCGTGCAGTTTCGGCAATGTTCGGTGTTGCGCGGCCAAAGTGGCTGTCGGTGCGCAGCACTTTGCGGATATCCACCCATATCGCCTTGATACCACGCTGAGTCAGCAGCTCAGTAAACAGTAGCGTTGACATCAGTTCACCGTGACTAATTAACTGATCGGTCAGTGCGGGTGATGTCGCAAGGCTGGCCGCCTCTGCCAGTGCGCTGATGCTTTCAAGCATATGATGAATGGCGTTGACCGTTGCCGGCGGATTACCTAAATCACGTAAAATGGCGTGCTGAATTTGGCGAACTTCATTGAGGTAATCAACCCGTTGGTCAGCATCACAGCCATTGGCTAGCGCGACCAGTAAATTGGTGACACCTGCCGAGGCAGAAAGCACGACAACTTTAGTTTGTCGATCATCTAAAACTATATCGGCACAGCGGCACATGGCCGGATGGTTGGCGACACTCGTTCCGCCAAATTTGGCAACAGTCAGATAAGACATCATGAAAATTCCTCGTGACCTCGAAAATAGTCCTTACGTTCTTGGCACGTAGCCCGCAGAACCGAGAAGGGGTAAAGCAAGCAGCGGGAGTCGCAAATGCGAACGGAATTTAGCCAAAAATCCGGGGAGTAAGATACCCAAATACCGATGAAAATTCCTGCACCCAGAAGCGCTCCACCGATAACGGTGACAGCCCGGAGGATTCAGCCCCCGTAGCCGATCATGTTGCATCCGCAGCAACACAATCTCGGCATACACTCCCCTTGCGGATACTCATTGACTGCGGCGTCTGTTACCCGTTACCTGAATGATGCACCTCTTCTGGCCTGCTTACCCTCAATCCATATACGGTGGCAAGCAAGGTTGACACCAGAAATATCGGTTTATTTTTAAGCTGTCAATCAAATTGTTAATCAATGTGATTATTGCGATTATGGCCAAGCCTTCCGATACTAAACTGTGTGTATTTTTCTGGTTAGCCAACAAGGAGTGTTCCGATGCCTTTACATTCATTTATGCCGCCACGGCGAATTTTAATGGGCCCTGGCCCGTCAGATGTTAGCCCACAAGTGTTACAGGCACTGTCGCGGCCAACTATTGGCCATCTTGACCCGCTGTTTATTCAGATGATGGATGAGCTAAAAGCGCTGTTACAGTACGCGTTTCAAACTGAAAATCCGTTTACCATTGCGGTCTCTGCGCCCGGTTCGGCGGGCATGGAAGCGTGTTTTGTCAACATTGTTGAGCCAGGCGATAAAGTGCTGGTATGTCGCAATGGTGTGTTTGGCGCACGAATGGCCGAAAATGTTGAGCGGGTAGGTGGCCAAGTGGTGCTGGTGGATGATGCATGGGGCGCACCAGTTTCGGTGGATAAAGTGGCCGCCGCGCTGCAAGCTGATCCTGACATTAAAATCGTGGCCTTTGTGCATGCCGAAACCTCAACCGGCGCGTGCTCAGATGCACAAGCACTGTGTCAGTTGGCCCGTGAGCATGGTTGTTTGACGATTGTGGATGCGGTGACTTCACTCGGCGGAGTACCGCTGTATGTTGATAAATGGGGTATTGATGCGGTCTACTCCGGCAGCCAGAAGTGTTTATCCTGTGTTCCTGGTTTATCGCCGCTGTCGTTCTCTGCCCGTGCGCTAGCAAAAATACAAGCGCGCAAAACCAAAGTGCCCAGCTGGTTTTTAGATCAAACCTTAGTGTTGGGATACTGGAGCGGCGGCAGTAAGCGCAGTTATCACCATACCGCGCCGGTGAATACACTATATGCCTTGCATGAGTCGTTGTTGCTGTTGCAGCAAGAGGGGCTGGAAAATGCGTGGGCCAGACACCGCCAGATGCACACCGAACTAAAAGAGGGTTTACAGGCGCTAGGGTTGCAGTTTGTGGTAGATGAAGCACACCGTTTGCCGCAGTTAAATACCGTTTATATTCCCGCAGGTGTTGATGATGCACAGATCCGATCGCGTTTACTCAGCGAATACAATCTTGAGATAGGTGCCGGATTGGGTGCACTGGCCGGAAAAGCGTGGCGGATTGGGCTGATGGGCTATGCTGCTCGCCGTGAAAATGTGGCGCTATGTCTCAAGGCTTTGCAGGATGTCCTGCGTTAGAGGCTCGGCCTTCATTTATAACGTAGATAACGCAACTGTGATATCCGGTAACCGTATCTTGCTTGATGGAGATGGTGTGTTACTGGATATCAACCGAATCTGATACAAACCAAAAAGGGCGTTTGCCCCTTTTGGTGTTATCGTCAATTACTGCTGATAGATGATTAATGCTGCAATATTGGTTTTAAAAAACGCGCCGTGTGTGAGGTGGTTGACTGCGCGACAGTTTCCGGTGTGCCGGCCACCAGAATTTCACCGCCACCACTGCCCCCTTCTGGGCCTAAATCGACCACCCAGTCGGCCGTTTTTATGACATCCAAATTATGCTCAATCACTACAATACTGTTGCCGTGATCGCGCAGCTTATGCAGTACGGTCAGTAATTGCTGAATATCAGCAAAATGTAGGCCGGTGGTTGGTTCATCCAGAATATACAGCGTTTTACCGGTATCACGCTTTGACAACTCACGTGCCAGCTTCACCCGCTGCGCCTCACCGCCTGACAACGTAGTGGCTGACTGCCCTAATCGAATATATGACAGCCCAACATCTATCAGTGTTTGCAGCTTACGCGCCAGTGCCGGAACTGCATCAAAAAATGCGCGTGCATCTTCAACGGTCATATCCAGTACCTCGTGAATGCTCTTGCCCTTGTACTTGATCTCTAGCGTTTCACGGTTATAGCGTTTACCTTTGCACTGATCGCACGGCACATACACATCAGGCAAAAAGTGCATCTCCACTTTAATCATGCCATCGCCCTGACATGCCTCACAGCGGCCACCCCGCACGTTAAAGCTAAAACGCCCCGGTGTGTAACCGCGGGTACGAGATTCCGGTACGCCGGAAAACAACTCACGAATCGGTGTGAAAATACCGGTATAGGTTGCCGGATTTGAACGCGGTGTTCGACCAATCGGGCTTTGGTCAATATCGATCACCTTGTCGAAATGCTCCAGCCCCTGAATATCACGGTATGGCGCAGGCTCATCCGCCGTAGCACCATTGAGCGCACGGTGGGCAATACGAAACAGTGTATCGTTAATCAGCGTGGATTTTCCCGAGCCCGACACACCGGTCACACAGGTAAACAGCCCAACTGGAATCGACAGCGTGACATTCTTCAAATTATTGCCGGTCGCCCCAATCAGCCGCAACACCTTGGCCGGATCAGCCAGTGTTCGCACTTTTGGGATCTCAATTGCCCGAGTGCCGGAAAGATATTGGCCAGTCAACGAGGCCGGATTTGCCATAATCTGTGCAGCAGTTCCCTCGGCAACCACCTCACCCCCGTGTACCCCAGCACCCGGGCCAATATCAATAATATGATCTGCGGCCAAAATCGCATCTTCATCATGCTCAACAACGATCACGGTATTTCCCTGATCGCGCAGATGCACCAGCGTTTGCAGTAACCGCTCATTATCCCGCTGATGTAAGCCAATAGAAGGCTCATCCAGCACATACATCACCCCGACCAGCCCTGCACCAATCTGGCTGGCCAATCGGATCCGCTGTGCTTCTCCGCCTGACAAGGTTTCCGCCGAACGCGCCAGTGTCAGATAGTTCAGGCCCACATTGACCAAAAACAGCAGCCGATCCTGAATCTCTTTTAGCACCTTTTCCGCAATCTGCGCTTTTTGCCCGACAAACTGTAGCTGGTGGAAGAACGTCAGCGCATCACCAATACTCATTTGCGTGATATCTGGCAGCGTAGTTTCTGCCACAAACACATGCCGCGCCTCTTCACGTAAGCGCGAACCATGGCAACTGGCGCACGAGCGGTTATTGATATACTTTGCCAGCTCCTCGCGTACCGCCATTGACTCCGTCTCTTTATAGCGGCGTTCCATATTGTGCAACACCCCTTCAAAAGGGTGGTGGCGTACCGTCGTATCTCCACGATCATTGATGTACTTAAACTCAATATTCTCACGGCCAGAGCCCGACAATACTGCTTTTTGTACCCGAGCTGATAGCGAACTAAACGGCGCTTCAATATCAAAATCATAGTGCTCAGCCAATGATTTCAACATCTGGAAATAGTAGAAATTACGCCGATCCCACCCTTTAATCGCCCCGCCAGCTAAAGAGAGATCTGGATTTTGTACCACCCGATCAGGGTCAAAATACTGCTGCACCCCTAAACCGTCACACGTTGGGCATGCACCGGCCGGATTATTAAACGAAAACAATCGCGGCTCTAACTCATGCATACTGTAGCCGCATTGCGGACAGGCAAAGTTAGAAGAGAACACCTGCAATGCCGTTTGCGGATTATCCATATCCGCAATAGTCACCGTACCGCCTGACAGCGCCAGCGCCGTCTCAAAACTCTCGGCCAACCGCTGTGCTAAATCAGCCCGTACCTTAAAGCGGTCAACCACAACCTCAATCGTATGCTTCTTATGCAGCTCAAGCGCTGGCGGATCAGACAGATCACACACCTCACCATCAATCCGAGCGCGAATGTACCCTTGGGCCGCTAGGCTCTCTAGCGTCTTACTGTGCTCACCTTTACGCTCTTTAATAATTGGCGCTAGCAGCATCAGCTTACTGCCCTCAGGCAGACTCAGCACATTGTCCACCATCTGGCTAACCGTCTGCGCCGCTAATGGCGCATCATGCGTAGGGCAGCGTGGCTCACCTACCCGGGCAAACAGCAAACGCAAATAGTCATGGATCTCAGTGATAGTCCCAACGGTCGAGCGCGGATTATGAGAGGTTGATTTTTGCTCAATAGAAATCGCCGGTGATAACCCCTCGATATGGTCAACATCCGGTTTTTCCATTAACGATAAAAACTGGCGCGCATACGCTGAAAGTGACTCGACATAGCGCCGCTGCCCTTCGGCATACAGCGTATCAAAAGCCAAAGATGACTTTCCGGAACCAGAAAGCCCCGTGATCACAATTAACTTATCACGCGGAATGATCAGATTGATATTTTTCAGATTATGGGTACGCGCACCCCTGACTTCGATCTTATTCATACAGTCACTTCAGGCAGACGGGAATGGTTTCAGTATCGCATAAAAGATAAAAAACTGAATAGATATCCAGTAATTCACACCGTATGAATCTATGTGCAAGCATGTCTGCTGCGAACTGACTTCCCGATCTTTTCTCTTCCCCAAGTTCTTTTGGTAAATCTCGTCAACATTCAGGTTGACCGTGTTACACTCAGCGGTTAGAAATTGAATCAATACCACAACCCAACCAAGCGGAGAGAGTTATGGCCAGAGGTGGCATTAACAAAGTCATACTGATCGGTAATTTAGGGCAAGACCCTGAAGTGCGTTACATGCCGAATGGCAATGCTGTTGCCAACATCAGCATCGCGACCTCTGAAAGCTGGCGCGATAAGAACACCGGCGAGCAAAAAGAGCTTACCGAATGGCACCGTGTTGTCCTGTACCGCCGACTGGCTGAAGTTGCCGGTGAATACCTGAAAAAGGGCGCAAAAGTTTACATTGAAGGCAAACTGCGTACCCGTAAATGGCAGGATCAGAGCGGCCAAGAGCGTTACACCACCGAAATTCAGGCAGATGAACTGCAAATGCTTGATACCCGTGGTGGCATGAACGGCGCACCAAGTGGCCAGTCACAGCAAGGTGGTTGGGGTCAACCACAGCAACCGCAAAACCAAAACTTTGCGCCACAGCAATCTGCTGCACCACAAGGTGGCTACAGCAACGCCCCAGCACAAAACAATTACAACAATAACGCAGCGCCTGCTCCGGCCAATAACAACGCCGGTTTTGGTAATGCTGAACCGCCAATGGATTTTGACGACGACATCCCGTTCTGATAAACCCACGCACCTTGCTACCCTAAAAACCGCCTTGCAGTTCAATCTCAAGGCGGTTTTTACATATTTCTATCTATATAGTTCTATACAGATAATGCAAAACAACAACCCACTGACCATCAACCGAGCCCACAAACTCCTTTTTCTTCTCTTTATATTCCTCTCTCTATAGATAAGACACTCCTAAGATCAGAACCTAAAAGCAAAAATAACAGCACAAGCCTTACTTTTTAGGGATAAAGCCTCATTCGCCCTCCTTAATTGCCGTTATTTCCTCCTGTTCGTACAGCATTTAAGCAAACAGAAAAAAAATGCACATTTCCCCTTGTGCCAAACTCAAAACGCCCTATAATGCGACCCCACTGACACGGCAACAGCAGCGCAAGCTACTGAAAGCCAAGCAGTAAAAGAATAAAATGCTTTTAAGGAATGTGAAAAACAGACCTTGACAGCCAAAGGGAAATGCGGAATAATGCGCGCCCTGTCAACGTGAAAGCGCTGGCACTGCTCTTTAAAAAATTAATCAGACAATCTGTGTGGGCACTCGTTGAAGACGCTGACTATCCAAAAGATACTTAGTTAAACGAGTGACTGACAATTTATTTGCTAGTTATTTCGAGCGACAAACTTTAAATTGAAGAGTTTGATCATGGCTCAGATTGAACGCTGGCGGCAGGCCTAACACATGCAAGTCGAGCGGTAGCACAAAGAAGCTTGCTTCTTGGGTGACGAGCGGCGGACGGGTGAGTAATGCCTGGGGATCTGCCCGATAGAGGGGGATAACTACGGGAAACTGTAGCTAATACCGCATAACGTCTACGGACCAAAGTGGGGGCTCTTCGGACCTCATGCTATCGGATGAACCCAGGTGGGATTAGCTAGTTGGTGGGGTAATGGCTCACCAAGGCGACGATCTCTAACTGGTTTGAGAGAATGACCAGTCACACTGGAACTGAGACACGGTCCAGACTCCTACGGGAGGCAGCAGTGGGGAATATTGCACAATGGGGGAAACCCTGATGCAGCCATGCCGCGTGTGTGAAGAAGGCCTTCGGGTTGTAAAGCACTTTCAGCGAGGAGGAAAGGGAGCAGCTTAATACGCTGTTGCTATGACGTTACTCGCAGAAGAAGCACCGGCTAACTCCGTGCCAGCAGCCGCGGTAATACGGAGGGTGCAAGCGTTAATCGGAATTACTGGGCGTAAAGCGCACGCAGGCGGTTTGTTAAGTCAGATGTGAAATCCCCGCGCTCAACGTGGGAACTGCATTTGAAACTGGCAAGCTAGAGTCTTGTAGAGGGGGGTAGAATTCCAGGTGTAGCGGTGAAATGCGTAGAGATCTGGAGGAATACCGGTGGCGAAGGCGGCCCCCTGGACAAAGACTGACGCTCAGGTGCGAAAGCGTGGGGAGCAAACAGGATTAGATACCCTGGTAGTCCACGCTGTAAACGATGTCGATTTGGAGGTTGTGCCCTTGAGGCGTGGCTTCCGGAGCTAACGCGTTAAATCGACCGCCTGGGGAGTACGGCCGCAAGGTTAAAACTCAAATGAATTGACGGGGGCCCGCACAAGCGGTGGAGCATGTGGTTTAATTCGATGCAACGCGAAGAACCTTACCTACTCTTGACATCCAGAGAATCCTGTAGAGATACGGGAGTGCCTTCGGGAGCTCTGAGACAGGTGCTGCATGGCTGTCGTCAGCTCGTGTTGTGAAATGTTGGGTTAAGTCCCGCAACGAGCGCAACCCTTATCCTTTGTTGCCAGCGCGTAATGGCGGGAACTCAAAGGAGACTGCCGGTGATAAACCGGAGGAAGGTGGGGATGACGTCAAGTCATCATGGCCCTTACGAGTAGGGCTACACACGTGCTACAATGGCATATACAAAGGGCGGCAAGCTAGCGATAGTGAGCGAATCCCATAAAGTATGTCGTAGTCCGGATTGGAGTCTGCAACTCGACTCCATGAAGTCGGAATCGCTAGTAATCGTAGATCAGAATGCTACGGTGAATACGTTCCCGGGCCTTGTACACACCGCCCGTCACACCATGGGAGTGGGTTGCAAAAGAAGTAGGTAGCTTAACCTTCGGGGGGGCGCTTACCACTTTGTGATTCATGACTGGGGTGAAGTCGTAACAAGGTAACCGTAGGGGAACCTGCGGTTGGATCACCTCCTTACCTGCGATACCAGCCTTTGGCTGAGTGCTCACACAGATTGTTTGATTAATTGAAAGAAGAGAGACTTATCTGGGTCTGTAGCTCAGGTGGTTAGAGCGCACCCCTGATAAGGGTGAGGTCGGTGGTTCAAGTCCACTCAGACCCACCACTTCCTTTTCAGAGGAAAGTGGAAAGATAAGTCACACCGGTATGGGGTTATAGCTCAGCTGGGAGAGCGCCTGCCTTGCACGCAGGAGGTCTGCGGTTCGATCCCGCATAGCTCCACCATATCGCAAAGCGAATTGAACGTAACAGTTCACTTTGCCATATGGTATTTGCAGAACACTGTGAACTACCTTGCTCTTTAAAAATTTGGAAACAAGCTGATAAATAACTGAAGTTCTTAAGAACAAGCGTCTTGAGAAACTGGCATATGACCAGTTTAGTACTTTCATCAATCTGAAATAATTTTGGGTTGTATGGTTAAGTGACTAAGCGTACACGGTGGATGCCTTGGCAGTCAGAGGCGATGAAGGACGTGCTACCCTGCGAAAAGGGTTGGTGAGCTGGGATGAAGCGCTATTAACCAACCATGTCCGAATGGGGAAACCCACCTAAGATAACTTAGGTATCGTTAAGTGAATACATAGCTTAACGAGGCGAACCGGGAGAACTGAAACATCTAAGTACCCCGAGGAAAAGAAATCAACCGAGATTCCGTTAGTAGCGGCGAGCGAACGCGGAGCAGCCCAGAGTCAACATCAGCCAGTGTGTTAGTGGAACGGCCTGGAAAGGCCGGCGATACAGGGTGATAGCCCCGTACATGAAAGTGCACTGGTTGTGAGCTCGATGAGTAAGACGGGACACGTGGTATCCTGTTTGAAGATGGGGGGACCATCCTCCAAGGCTAAATACTCCTGACTGACCGATAGCGAACCAGTACCGTGAGGGAAAGGCGAAAAGAACCCCTGTGAGGGGAGTGAAATAGAACCTGAAACCGTGTACGTACAAGCAGTAGGAGCACCTTCGTGGTGTGACTGCGTACCTTTTGTATAATGGGTCAGCGACTTATATTCTGTAGCAAGGTTAACCGAATAGGGGAGCCGTAGGGAAACCGAGTCTTAATAGGGCGCTTTAGTTGCAGGGTATAGACCCGAAACCCGGTGATCTAGCCATGGGCAGGTTGAAGGTTGGGTAACACTAACTGGAGGACCGAACCGACTAATGTTGAAAAATTAGCGGATGACTTGTGGCTGGGGGTGAAAGGCCAATCAAACCGGGAGATAGCTGGTTCTCCCCGAAAGCTATTTAGGTAGCGCCTCGGACGAATACCTACGGGGGTAGAGCACTGTTTGGGCTAGGGGGTCATCCCGACTTACCAACCCCATGCAAACTCCGAATACCGTAGAGTACTATCCGGGAGACACACGGCGGGTGCTAACGTCCGTCGTGAAGAGGGAAACAACCCAGACCGCCAGCTAAGGTCCCAAAGTCATGGTTAAGTGGGAAACGATGTGGGAAGGCTCAGACAGCTAGGATGTTGGCTTAGAAGCAGCCATCATTTAAAGAAAGCGTAATAGCTCACTAGTCGAGTCGGCCTGCGCGGAAGATTTAACGGGGCTAAACCATGCACCGAAGCTGCGGCAATGACGTTTAGGCGTTATTGGGTAGGGGAGCGTTCTGTAAGCGGTAGAAGGTGTGCTGTGAGGCATGCTGGACGTATCAGAAGTGCGAATGCTGACATAAGTAACGATAAGGGGAGTGAAAAACTCCCCCGCCGGAAGACCAAGGGTTCCTGTTCAACGTTAATCGGAGCAGGGTGAGTCGACCCCTAAGGCGAGGCTGAAAAGCGTAGTCGATGGGAAACGGGTTAATATTCCCGTACTTGTGGTGACTGCGAAGGGGGGACGGAGAAAGTTAGGCTATCCGGGCGACGGTTGTCCCGGTTTAAGCGTGAAGGTGGGAAGACTAGGTAAATCCGGTTTTCTGTATAACACTGAGGCGTGATGACGAAGCACTACGGTGCTGAAGTAGCTGATACTACGCTTCCAGGAAAAGCCTCTAAGCATCAGGTCACCAGAAATCGTACCCCAAACCGACACAGGTGGTCAGGTAGAGAATACTCAGGCGCTTGAGAGAACTCGGGTGAAGGAACTAGGCAAAATGGTGCCGTAACTTCGGGAGAAGGCACGCTGACGGTAGGTGAAATCCCTTGCGGATGGAGCCGAAGTCAGTCGAAGATACCAGCTGGCTGCAACTGTTTATTAAAAACACAGCACTGTGCAAACACGAAAGTGGACGTATACGGTGTGACGCCTGCCCGGTGCCGGAAGGTTAATTGATGGGGTTAGCGCAAGCGAAGCTCTTGATCGAAGCCCCGGTAAACGGCGGCCGTAACTATAACGGTCCTAAGGTAGCGAAATTCCTTGTCGGGTAAGTTCCGACCTGCACGAATGGCGTAATGATGGCCAGGCTGTCTCCACCCGAGACTCAGTGAAATTGAAATCGCTGTGAAGATGCAGTGTACCCGCGGCAAGACGGAAAGACCCCGTGAACCTTTACTATAGCTTGACACTGAATATTGAGCCTTGATGTGTAGGATAGGTGGGAGGCATTGAAACGTGAACGCCAGTTTGCGTGGAGCCGACCTTGAAATACCACCCTTTAATGTTTGATGTTCTAACGTGGTCCCATAATCTGGGATGCGGACAGTGTCTGGTGGGTAGTTTGACTGGGGCGGTCTCCTCCTAAAGAGTAACGGAGGAGCACGAAGGTTGGCTAATCCTGGTCGGACATCAGGAGGTTAGTGCAATGGCATAAGCCAGCTTAACTGCGAGACGGACAGGTCGAGCAGATACGAAAGTAGGTCATAGTGATCCGGTGGTTCTGTATGGAAGGGCCATCGCTCAACGGATAAAAGGTACTCCGGGGATAACAGGCTGATACCGCCCAAGAGTTCATATCGACGGCGGTGTTTGGCACCTCGATGTCGGCTCATCACATCCTGGGGCTGAAGTTGGTCCCAAGGGTATGGCTGTTCGCCATTTAAAGTGGTACGCGAGCTGGGTTTAGAACGTCGTGAGACAGTTCGGTCCCTATCTGTCGTGGGCGTTGGATGATTGAGGGGGGCTGCTCCTAGTACGAGAGGACCGGAGTGGACGTATCTCTGGTGTTCCGGTTGTCACGCCAGTGGCATTGCCGGGTAGCTAAATACGGAAGAGATAAGCGCTGAAAGCATCTAAGCGCGAAACTTGCCCCGAGATGAGTCATCCCTGAGGCCTAGAGCCTCCTAAAGGGTTGTTGGAGACTACGACGTAGATAGGCAGGGTGTGTAAGCGTAGCGATACGTTGAGCTAACCTGTACTAATTGCCCGTGAGGCTTAACCATACAACGCCAAAGTTATGTTGGACGATGAAGTTCAGACGATGTTTTTGAGAACAAAAACAGAATTTATCAGTGCGTTTTCAGATTTAGCGTAATGGCCATAAAATGGCGGTTATGCAGATAGAATAGAAGAATTTGCCTGGCGGCGATAGCGCGGTGGTCCCACCTGACCCCATGCCGAACTCAGCAGTGAAACGCCGTAGCGCCGATGGTAGTGTGGGGTCTCCCCATGCGAGAGTAGGGAACTGCCAGGCATCAAATAAGTAAGAAGCCCATCCGAAAGGATGGGCTTTTTGCGTTGTTGTATTTTATTTATTAAAACTTATTGGGGATTTTGGACAGGCACACATGAGCGATTTGCTGAGGCTCACACGATAATGAACTTATCAGTAGCTCAACGCCCTAACTGTCCAATTACCAATTACCAATTACCAATTACCAATTACCAATTACCTATGAAACTATCTATGTAGTCCTCTGTAACTAGGACATGGGTAGTTGAGCCGTTCTTTTGATGGCGTATGGATGGGGCTGGATTGGTTTGTGTATCCCATAAAAGCGTTTTCTTTTAGGCTCTGTTTTTGATGTATAAAAAACCCCGTAAAGACGGGGTTAGTGAGTATCGATAGAATTGAATCCTATCAGTTATGAATGCTATTAGTTATAACAATCATATTGATAAGCTAGTTATCTTCAATATTGGGCAATACAGAGTATTAATGAGACACAGCACCCGATGCTCCAACACCAGTTTGTGAACGAACAAATTGTGGCATGAATTTAGCGCGTTCATCCGTTGCTGCGGCTGATTTATCGGTAATAGAGAAGAACCAAACACCGACAAATGCAACCAGCATTGAAAATAGGGCTGGGTACTCGTACGGGAAAATCGCTTCTGCATGACCGAGCACTTTCACCCAAATAGTTGGCCCTAAAATCATCAGTGTTACGGCGGTAATTAATCCTGCCCAGCCACCGATAACTGCGCCACGGGTTGTTAATTTTGACCAGTACATGGATAAGAACAGTACTGGGAAGTTACAGCTTGCTGCGATAGAGAAAGCTAACCCGACCATGAAGGCGATATTTTGTTTTTCAAACAAAATACCTAAGCCAATAGCTACAAGACCGAGTATCAACGTGGTGAGTTTAGATACTTTTAGCTCATCGGCTTCTTTTGCTTTGCCTTTACAGATTACGCTGGCATACAAATCGTGTGATACTGCAGAAGCGCCAGCTAACGTTAGCCCTGCTACAACGGCCAATATTGTGGCAAAGGCAACCGCAGAGATAAAACCTAAGAACAGGCTTCCTCCTACCGCATCAGCTAAATGAATAGCTGCCATGTTATTACCACCAATTAGGCTACCTGCTGCATCTTTAAATGCAGGGTTAGTGCTGACTAATAAAATCGCGCCAAAACCAATAATAAAAGTCAGGATATAGAAGTAGCCGATAAATCCGGTGGCATAAAAGACACTCTTGCGGGCTTCTTTGGCATCACTGACGGTAAAAAAGCGCATTAAAATGTGTGGTAAACCGGCAGTTCCGAACATTAAGGCGAGGCCTAATGATATTGCAGAGATGGGGTCGGAAACTAAACCTCCGGGGCTCATGATGGCAGTACTTTTTGGATGAACTTTAATGGCTTCATTGAACAGTGAAGAGATATCGAAGTTTACGTGTTTCAATACCATGATTGCCATAAAGCTTGCGCCAGAAAGTAGCATAACGGCTTTAATGATTTGTACCCACGTTGTGGCGAGCATGCCGCCAAACAGTACGTACAACACCATTAAGATCCCCACCATAATCACAGCAACATGGTAATTTAGGCCAAATAGCAGTTCTATCAGTTTACCGGCTCCTACCATTTGTGCGATCAGATAGAGTGAAACAACCACTAATGATCCACAAGCCGATAAAATCCGCACATCTTTTTGCTTTAATCGGTAAGAGGCGACATCGGCGAAGGTATATTTACCGAGGTTACGCAGGCGCTCTGCAATTAAAAACAGAATCAGCGGCCAGCCAACTAAAAAGCCGATAGAGTAAATTAATCCGTCGTAGCCGGATGTATATACCAGTGCCGAAATACCTAAAAATGAGGCGGCTGACATGTAATCACCGGCAATGGCTAAGCCATTTTGAAATCCGGTGATACGCCCGCCAGCGGCATAATAATCAGCGGTTGAGCGGTTACGTTTTGATGCCCAATAGGTGATGCACAATGTTGCGCCAACAAAGATAAGAAACATGATGATGGCGGAAAGATTAAGCGGCTGTTTTTGTACTTCACCGGTTAATGCTTCAGCATGTGCTGTTGTCAGTGATAATAGGTTATAGAGGCTGATCCCGAGCAGGCTGCGGCGTATCATTTGCTCACCTCATTTAATATTTCTTGGTTTAATTGATCAAATTCGCCATTGGCGCGTTGAACATAAATTCCCGTTAAGATAAATGCGGTAAAAATAATACCAACGCCAACGGGAATGCCGCGTGTAATGCTTGAGTCTGGGCTAATAGGTGTTCCTAGCCATGCTGGATCAAAGGCAATTAACAGAATAAAACCTAAATAGCAGGCCAGCATGATCAAAGAGAGTGTCCAGGCAAAGCGTTGACGCTTACGAACTAACTCTTGAAAATGCGGATTACGTTCAATCCGTTGATAGACATTTTCGTTCATGGTGCTCTTCCTTTTTGAACATAGGGTGAACATCGGTTTGTTTTATTGTTAGGGATTACTGTGCCGCTTCTGTGAGTAATAGATTTTTCTGTTCGATCAAGCGTTCAACAACACTTGGATCGGCAAGGGTTGAGGTATCACCTAAGTTGCTGGTTTCTCCGGCAGCAATTTTGCGCAAAATACGGCGCATTATTTTTCCAGAGCGGGTTTTTGGTAAACCGTCTGTCCAGTGCAATACATCGGGAGTGGCAATCGGGCCGATCTCTTTACGTACCCAATCGCGCACATCCGCATGCAGGGCTGCGCTGGCTATTTCGCCGCTATTGAGGGTGATGTAAGCGTAGATTGCTTGGCCTTTGATATCATGTGGAACGCCAACTACCGCAGCTTCAGCGATTTTCGGATGTGAAACTAAGGCTGATTCTATTTCGGCTGTTCCCAGACGGTGGCCGGAAACATTGAGGACATCGTCAACACGGCCGGTTATCCAGTAGTAGCCATCTTCATCACGGCGTGCTCCATCCCCAGTAAAGTACATGCCTTTAAAGGTTGAGAAATAGGTTTGTTCGAAGCGTTCATGATCGCCAAACAGAGTACGAGCTTGCCCTGGCCATGCGTCAACCAATACCAGATTTCCTTCGCAGACACCGTCTTGAATATTGCCCATATTGTCGACAATAGCCGGTTGCACGCCAAAAAATGGTAGGGTTGCTGAGCCGGGTTTGAGCGCTGTTGCTCCTGGCAGTGGGGTGATTAAAATGCCACCGGTTTCGGTTTGCCACCAGGTATCAACAATCGGGCACTGGCTATCGCCTATCATGCGGTAGTACCACTCCCAAGCTTCTGGGTTGATCGGTTCACCAACTGAGCCGAGTAGGCGCAAGCTTTGGCGCGATGTGCCTTCAATGGCAGCACTGCCTTTTGCCATTAATGCGCGAATTGCAGTTGGGGCGGTATACAGGATACTGACCTGATGTTTATCAACAACTTGGGCCATTCTGTTAACGTTCGGATAATTAGGTACACCTTCGAACATTAAGGTAGTAGCGCCGTTGGCCAATGGTCCATACAGCAGGTAGGAGTGCCCAGTCACCCAGCCTACATCGGCGGTACACCAGTAAATATCATCATGGTGGTAATCAAAAATGTATTTGAATGTCATGGTGGCATAGACCAGATATCCGCCGGTGGTATGCAATACCCCTTTAGGTTTTCCGGTTGAACCTGAGGTGTAAAGAATAAACAGTGGATCTTCTGCGTTCATCTCTTCAGGTGGGCAGTCAGTGGAGGCATTAGCAGTCAGCTCATGCCACCAACAGTCGCGGTGGCTATGCCATGCAACCGGATTGCCGGTGCGCTGATAGACGATCACTTTTTCAACGGTTTTTACTTCTGGATTAGTCAGTGATTCATCAACATTTTTCTTTAACGGTACGCACTTTCCTGCCCGTAAACCTTCATCGGCAGTGATCACTATCTTGGCTTTGCAGTCTATGATCCGTCCTGAAAGTGCTTCAGGAGAGAAACCACCAAACACAACCGAGTGAATAGCACCAATACGTGCACAAGCCAACATAGCAACTGCTGCTTCTACAACCATCGGCATATAAATAGCAACAACATCACCCTTACGCACGCCTTGTGCTTTAAGTGCGTTGGCAAATTGGCACACTTGCTGATGCAGTTGTCGATAAGTGATTTTTTTATCTTCAGCAGGGTTGTCCCCTTCCCAGATAATGGCGGTTTCATCTCCACGGGTTGCAAGGTGGCGGTCGATACAGTTAGCAGAAAGATTGAGTGTACCGTCTTCAAACCAACGAATACTGACGTGCCCAGAATCATAGGAGGTATTTTTTACGCTCTGGTAAGGGCGGATCCAGTCAACAATCTTGCCTTGTTCACGCCAGAAATTGTCTGGGTTTTGCACTGACTGGCAATACATCTCTTGATATTGCTGTTGGTTGATCAGCGCATTGGCTGAAAATTGTGGCATTACCGGATGTAGATTCGTATGACTCATAAGGCTCTCCTTGGCATTGGTCAATCTCAGGTGTTAATAAAATGTGAACTTAAAGGGAGGGGATCACAATTAGACTTTGGGATGAGAGACGTTAAGTAGATGCAGTTTGGAAAGTAGAGAAAAAACAGCGCGATCGGTTGCAACTGTACAGGTGCTTTGTCAGAGTACCGCTTTGGCTTGTGCAAGGAGTGCGCAGATGACACTGTCATCACCGTTATGGTTAGGGGTGTATTTTTTTACCTATTTCCTAACGTATGGAATTTATTTACCTTTTTGGTCTTTATGGCTATCGGGAACCGGGCAATCAGCAGAGAATATTGGCCTATTGCTGGGTGTTGGGCTGACAGCCCGTTTTGTTGGTAATTTATTTATTACGCCGCGCGTAAAACATGCTGGATTATTGATTCATGCACTGCGTTTGCTTGGTGGATTGAGTTTAGTCAGTGCAGCAGGCTTTTTAGTTGGTCAGCAATATGTCGGGTGGCTATTTATCATTATGGTGCTGTTTAACCTGATGAACGGGCCGTTGATTCCGCTGGGTGATGCACTGGCAAATACCTGGCAACGCCAGATTGGGTTGGATTATGGCCGTGCCCGGCTATGGGGTTCATTTGCTTTTATTACCGGTTCAACGCTGGTTGGTTGGCTTATCAGTTATACCGATTATCATGCCGCCCTGTGGGGGTTATTGGTGGGTTTGGCGGTGATGAACCTTTGTTGGTGGCAGACGCCGACAATCCTTCCCGCAGAAAAAGTGACTAAACAGCAGCAGTTGGTTAGTTTCGCCGATGTATTGCGATCATCGGATGTGGTTAAGTTTTTGCTTTGCGTGACCTTGTTGCAAGGTTCTCATGCTGCTTATTATGCTTTTAGTACCTTATATTGGAAGGGCTTAGGATACAGCACGGCAGTTATCAGTATGCTGTGGTCTGTGGGGGTGATTGCTGAAATTGCGGTATTTGCTTTTTCGGGGCGTTTTTTTGGCCGTTGGTCAATTCGCCGGATTTTATTACTGTGCGCGGTTTGTGTTTTTGTTCGCTGGGGATTATTAGCTGAAGTGGAGATACTGCCTGGGCTGATTGTCGTCCAGTTGATGCACGGGATGACCTTTGCACTATGCCATGTGGCGTCGATTCGGTTTATCCGTGAACAACCAGAGAGCCACACTATCCGCCTGCAAGCGATTTATGCGGCACTGGTAACTGGCGGTGGTATTGCGGTGATGACGGTTGTTTCCGGCTATTTATATACTTATTTAGGCAGCAACGTATTTTGGTGTATGGCATTACTGGCGATTCCCGCGATTTTATTGCGCCCTTCACATACAACTGCGTAACGAGTTAATGCGTAATAATCTCATTTTCGGATGCGGTTATTACGCATACAATACGGTAAATGCCAAAGGATAAGGCAAAAGCAATGCAAGGATGGATTGTTGTTCCTGTCATACTCGCGTGGTTAGGGCTGCTATTTTTAGTAGCCTGGCTAGGTGATAGATATTACCGCGGCAGCTCCGCTTGGCGTCCGCTCATTTATAGCTTTTCGATTGCCGTATACTGCACCTCGTGGACTTTTTTTGGCACGGTCGGTCAAGCTAGTCGCGACATATTCTCATTTATCCCTATCTACCTTGGCCCGATGTTGGTTTTTTTGTTTGGCTGGCGGATGCTGGCCCGCATGATCCTAATTGCCAAGCGTGAACACATTACCTCGATTGCTGATTTTATTGCTGCCCGTTATGGCAAAGCACAAACCATTGGCGTGTTGGTTACCTTGATTTCTGTGGCGGGTGTACTGCCTTATATTGCTCTGCAGATGAAAGCCATCAGCACCGGGCTAACCATTTTGGCTCCCGATCTGATAGTGATTGCACACTTAAGTAATAATCAGCTGGCACTGTTGGTGGGTGTAGGGCTCAGTATCTTTGCGATACTGTTTGGTACTCGTAATATAGATGCGACTGAGCATCATCGTGGGGTGGTTTTAGCGATAGCGTTTGAATCACTGGTCAAGCTAGTGGCTTTTCTCGGTGTAGGGTTCGGCATTGTCTGGTTGGCCAGCCAGCAGCAAATCAGCTGGCAGATCCCCGATAATATATCGATGACACCAACCCATATCGGCAGCTTCAGTATTCACCTGTTATTGGCCATGAGCGCAGTGATCTGTTTGCCGCGTCAATTTCATACCACCGTTGTTGAAAGCTCTCAGCCGCAAGATTTACATGTCGCCCGTTGGGTATTTCCGTTTTACTTACTGCTGATGAGCCTGTTTGTTATCCCCATTGCCCTGATTGGTGCGGCAGTATTGCCGTCTGAAGTGCTGCCAGATACCTATGTGATTAACCTACCACTGGCCTTTGGTTATCCCTCATTAAGTATGCTGGCTTTTTTGGGCGGTGCGTCAGCGGCGGCGGGCATGGTCATAGTATCGAGCATTGCACTGGCGATTATGGTCAGTAATGATCTGATTTTACCGCTGTTACTGCGTCAGCAGCGTTTCTCACACCGAACCTATCACCAATTTTCCGGCCTATTATTGAATGTTCGGCGAATTACTATCGCCGTATTGCTGCTGTTGGCGTGGGCCTGCTATTTGGCTATTGATCAGATCCCCGCACTGGCAGATATCGGCTATCTCTCATTATCTGCCGTAGCCCAATTTTTACCGGCCCTGATCGGCGGATTATATTGGCGGCAAGGCAACCGAAAAGGTGTGTATGTCGGGCTAATCAGCGGATTTTTACTCTGGTTACTGGCGCTGGTTGGGCAAACAAATTTGCTGGCCGGTACGGCTGATAACAACATTTTACTGCGTATTATCACTCCACCGGCATGGGCACTGACCACCTCACTGAGTCTGGCCGATTGGGGCGCGCTATTAAGTTTAGTGATTAATGCCGGGCTTTATATTGTTGTTTCACTGATGACCCGCGCATCAATTAGTGAGCGCTTACAAGCTGCCAGCTTTATTGGCCTGCCAACTCAAGAGAGCGATACCCATACTCTGTACCAAACTCGCGTTACCCTTGAAGAGCTTGAAACGTTAATTGCCCGTTTTTTAGGGCAGTTTCGCGCACGCCGTGCGTTTATGCGCTTTGCCGATCAGCGCCAACAAGTCTTTACACCGAATTCCTTTGCCTCTGCTGAGCTTATTCGCCATAGTGAGCGCTTACTAGCTGGTGTGTTTGGTGCATCTTCAGCCCGTCTGGTTCTCTCTTCTGCTTTGCAGGGGCGTGATATGCAGCTTGAAGAGGTTGCTACCATTGTTGATGAAGCCTCTGAACTATTTGATTTTTCGCGCACCTTACTGCAAGGATCCATTGAGCATATCGATCTAGGGCTGAGTGTTATTGATAAACAACTGCGGCTTGTTGCATGGAATCGCCGTTATCTTGAACTGTTTAACTTCCCTGCTGGGTTGATCCATGTAGGGCGGCCGATTGAAGAGATCATTCGCTATAACGCACAGCAGGGGTTATGTGGCCGAGGCAGCATTGAAGAGCAAGTCCGGCGGCGGGTAGCACACATGCAACAAGGCAGTGCACACCGCTCTGCTCGTCGGCGGCCCGATGGGCGGGTTATTGAACTTCAAGGTAACCCGATGCCGGGCGGTGGATTTGTCATGAGCTTCACCGATATAACCCCCTTTATTGAAGCTGAAAATGCCCTGCTTGAAGCCAATGAAACCCTTGAAGCGCGGGTACAAGAGCGTACCCAAGAGCTGACTTTACTAAATCAACAACTGGTCAGTGCCACACAAACTGCTCATCAGGCCGCGCATTCCAAAAGTCGGTTTTTAGCCGCTGTCAGCCATGATCTCATGCAGCCGCTCAACGCCGCCAAGCTCTTTAATGCCTCTTTATTAGAAATGCTGCCCGCAGGCCAGACTCGTGAACTGGCTTGTCGCGTTGAAGATGCCATGACCTCGGCAGAAGAGCTGATTAGTGACTTGCTCGATATGTCACGCATTGAAGGCGGAAAGCTCAATATTCGCCGAACCCGTTTCCCGATTAATGAGATCCTCGACAATCTAGCCGCCGAGTTTGGCGTTCTGGCGCAAGCACAGCATATGCACCTTACCGTTATCCGAAGCCACCAGTGGGTCGACAGTGATCGCAAACTCCTGCGCCGTATACTGCAAAACTTCCTCACTAACGCCTTTCGCTACGCCCCGCATGGTCGCGTACTGCTCGGTTGTCGGCGACAGTGCAACCAACTGACCCTGCAAGTCTGGGATAACGGTGTTGGCATCCCGCAAGATAAGGTTGGCATCATCTTTGATGAATTTTCTCGGCTTGATCACGGGCGTACAGCCAAAGAAAATGGTCTCGGGTTAGGCCTTGCCATCGCCAAAGGTATGGCCAACATGCTCGAACACCCCATTACTGTTGAATCACAGCTCGGTAAAGGCTCAGTATTCAGCGTCAGCGTTCCCTTAAGCCATGCCGATACCTCTGTCAGCACTCAACGACCCACTGATCCTGCACCACACAGCAACCACCTGTATGGGCTAAAAATACTCTGTATCGATAACGAACCTGACATCCTAGATGCACTCCAGCTCCTACTGACTCGCTGGGAGTGTGAAGTCAGAACCGTCGCCACCGAAACACAAGCCTTGCACGAACTGCAAAATGGCTGGCAACCCCATATTATTCTCACCGACTACCATCTGGCCGACGGAATTTGCGGTCTAGACATCACCACCACACTTAACACCCACCTCCCGCAGGCCAAGATCGTCGTCCTCAGTGCCGACCGCTCCACACACATCCAACAGCATGTACAACAACACGCCGCCTACTTCCTTGCCAAGCCCGTCAAACCGGCACGGCTAAAAATGCTTCTTCACAGCCTACTTCACACCGCGTTATAAACATCGTTCACCTATATAAGTAATATCCGTATTTATACGAGCCTGCAAAAATAACAGCAAAAGCCTTACTTTTTAGGGATAAAGACCCATTCGCCCTCCTTAATTGCCGTTATTTCCTCCTGTTCGTACAGCATTTAAGCAAACAGAAAAAAAACGCACATTTCCCCTTGTGCCAAACTCAAAACGCCCTATAATGCGACCCCACTGACACGGCAACTGTGATGCAAATCACTGAAAGCTAAGCAGTAAAGAATAAAACGCTTTTAAGGAATGTGAAAAACAGACCTTGACAGCCAAAGGGAAATGCGAAATAATGCGCGCCCTGTCAACGTGAAAGCGTTGGCGCTGCTCTTTAAAAAATCAATCAGACAATCTGTGTGGGCACTCGTTGAAGACGCTGACTATCCAAAAGATACTTAGTTAAACGAGTGACTGACAATTTATTTGCTAGTTATTTCGAGCGACAAACTTTAAATTGAAGAGTTTGATCATGGCTCAGATTGAACGCTGGCGGCAGGCCTAACACATGCAAGTCGAGCGGTAGCACAAAGAAGCTTGCTTCTTGGGTGACGAGCGGCGGACGGGTGAGTAATGCCTGGGGATCTGCCCGATAGAGGGGGATAACTACGGGAAACTGTAGCTAATACCGCATAATGTCTTCGGACCAAAGTGGGGGCTCTTCGGACCTCATGCTATCGGATGAACCCAGGTGGGATTAGCTAGTTGGTGGGGTAATGGCTCACCAAGGCGACGATCTCTAACTGGTTTGAGAGAATGACCAGTCACACTGGAACTGAGACACGGTCCAGACTCCTACGGGAGGCAGCAGTGGGGAATATTGCACAATGGGGGAAACCCTGATGCAGCCATGCCGCGTGTGTGAAGAAGGCCTTCGGGTTGTAAAGCACTTTCAGCGAGGAGGAAAGGGAGCAGCTTAATACGCTGTTGCTATGACGTTACTCGCAGAAGAAGCACCGGCTAACTCCGTGCCAGCAGCCGCGGTAATACGGAGGGTGCAAGCGTTAATCGGAATTACTGGGCGTAAAGCGCACGCAGGCGGTTTGTTAAGTCAGATGTGAAATCCCCGCGCTCAACGTGGGAACTGCATTTGAAACTGGCAAGCTAGAGTCTTGTAGAGGGGGGTAGAATTCCAGGTGTAGCGGTGAAATGCGTAGAGATCTGGAGGAATACCGGTGGCGAAGGCGGCCCCCTGGACAAAGACTGACGCTCAGGTGCGAAAGCGTGGGGAGCAAACAGGATTAGATACCCTGGTAGTCCACGCTGTAAACGATGTCGATTTGGAGGTTGTGCCCTTGAGGCGTGGCTTCCGGAGCTAACGCGTTAAATCGACCGCCTGGGGAGTACGGCCGCAAGGTTAAAACTCAAATGAATTGACGGGGGCCCGCACAAGCGGTGGAGCATGTGGTTTAATTCGATGCAACGCGAAGAACCTTACCTACTCTTGACATCCAGAGAATCCTGTAGAGATATGGGAGTGCCTTCGGGAGCTCTGAGACAGGTGCTGCATGGCTGTCGTCAGCTCGTGTTGTGAAATGTTGGGTTAAGTCCCGCAACGAGCGCAACCCTTATCCTTTGTTGCCAGCGCGTGATGGCGGGAACTCAAAGGAGACTGCCGGTGATAAACCGGAGGAAGGTGGGGATGACGTCAAGTCATCATGGCCCTTACGAGTAGGGCTACACACGTGCTACAATGGCATATACAAAGGGCGGCAAGCTAGCGATAGTGAGCGAATCCCATAAAGTATGTCGTAGTCCGGATTGGAGTCTGCAACTCGACTCCATGAAGTCGGAATCGCTAGTAATCGTAGATCAGAATGCTACGGTGAATACGTTCCCGGGCCTTGTACACACCGCCCGTCACACCATGGGAGTGGGTTGCAAAAGAAGTAGGTAGCTTAACCTTCGGGGGGGCGCTTACCACTTTGTGATTCATGACTGGGGTGAAGTCGTAACAAGGTAACCGTAGGGGAACCTGCGGTTGGATCACCTCCTTACCTGCGATACCAGCCTTTGGCTGAGTGCTCACACAGATTGTTTGTTTGTCTTTGCGAAAGCGAAGAGAAAGCTCTTTAAAAATTTGGAAACAAGCTGATAAATAACTGAAGTTCTTAAGAACAAGCGTCTTGAGAAACTGGCATATGACCAGTTTAGTACTTTCATCAATCTGAAATAATTTTGGGTTGTATGGTTAAGTGACTAAGCGTACACGGTGGATGCCTTGGCAGTCAGAGGCGATGAAGGACGTGCTACCCTGCGAAAAGGGTTGGTGAGCTGGGATGAAGCGCTATTAACCAACCATGTCCGAATGGGGAAACCCACCTAAGATAACTTAGGTATCGTTAAGTGAATACATAGCTTAACGAGGCGAACCGGGAGAACTGAAACATCTAAGTACCCCGAGGAAAAGAAATCAACCGAGATTCCGTTAGTAGCGGCGAGCGAACGCGGAGCAGCCCAGAGTCAACATCAGCCAGTGTGTTAATGGAACGGCCTGGAAAGGCCGGCGATACAGGGTGATAGCCCCGTACATGAAAGTGCACTGGTTGTGAGCTCGATGAGTAAGACGGGACACGTGGTATCCTGTTTGAAGATGGGGGGACCATCCTCCAAGGCTAAATACTCCTGACTGACCGATAGCGAACCAGTACCGTGAGGGAAAGGCGAAAAGAACCCCTGTGAGGGGAGTGAAATAGAACCTGAAACCGTGTACGTACAAGCAGTAGGAGCACCTTCGTGGTGTGACTGCGTACCTTTTGTATAATGGGTCAGCGACTTATATTCTGTAGCAAGGTTAACCGAATAGGGGAGCCGTAGGGAAACCGAGTCTTAACTGGGCGATTTAGTTGCAGGGTATAGACCCGAAACCCGGTGATCTAGCCATGGGCAGGTTGAAGGTTGGGTAACACTAACTGGAGGACCGAACCGACTAATGTTGAAAAATTAGCGGATGACTTGTGGCTGGGGGTGAAAGGCCAATCAAACCGGGAGATAGCTGGTTCTCCCCGAAAGCTATTTAGGTAGCGCCTCGGACGAATACCTACGGGGGTAGAGCACTGTTTGGGCTAGGGGGTCATCCCGACTTACCAACCCCATGCAAACTCCGAATACCGTAGAGTACTATCCGGGAGACACACGGCGGGTGCTAACGTCCGTCGTGAAGAGGGAAACAACCCAGACCGCCAGCTAAGGTCCCAAAGTCATGGTTAAGTGGGAAACGATGTGGGAAGGCTCAGACAGCTAGGATGTTGGCTTAGAAGCAGCCATCATTTAAAGAAAGCGTAATAGCTCACTAGTCGAGTCGGCCTGCGCGGAAGATTTAACGGGGCTAAACCATGCACCGAAGCTGCGGCAATGACATTTAGGTGTTATTGGGTAGGGGAGCGTTCTGTAAGCGGTAGAAGGTGTGCTGTGAGGCATGCTGGACGTATCAGAAGTGCGAATGCTGACATAAGTAACGATAAGGGGAGTGAAAAACTCCCCCGCCGGAAGACCAAGGGTTCCTGTTCAACGTTAATCGGAGCAGGGTGAGTCGACCCCTAAGGCGAGGCTGAAAAGCGTAGTCGATGGGAAACGGGTTAATATTCCCGTACTTGTGGTGACTGCGAAGGGGGGACGGAGAAAGTTAGGCTATCCGGGCGACGGTTGTCCCGGTTTAAGCGTGAAGGTGGGAAGACTAGGTAAATCCGGTTTTCTGCATAACACTGAGGCGTGATGACGAAGCACTACGGTGCTGAAGTAGCTGATACTACGCTTCCAGGAAAAGCCTCTAAGCATCAGGTCACCAGAAATCGTACCCCAAACCGACACAGGTGGTCAGGTAGAGAATACTCAGGCGCTTGAGAGAACTCGGGTGAAGGAACTAGGCAAAATGGTGCCGTAACTTCGGGAGAAGGCACGCTGACGGTAGGTGAAGTCCCTTGCGGATGGAGCTGAAGTCAGTCGAAGATACCAGCTGGCTGCAACTGTTTATTAAAAACACAGCACTGTGCAAACACGAAAGTGGACGTATACGGTGTGACGCCTGCCCGGTGCCGGAAGGTTAATTGATGGGGTTAGCGCAAGCGAAGCTCTTGATCGAAGCCCCGGTAAACGGCGGCCGTAACTATAACGGTCCTAAGGTAGCGAAATTCCTTGTCGGGTAAGTTCCGACCTGCACGAATGGCGTAATGATGGCCAGGCTGTCTCCACCCGAGACTCAGTGAAATTGAAATCGCTGTGAAGATGCAGTGTACCCGCGGCAAGACGGAAAGACCCCGTGAACCTTTACTATAGCTTGACACTGAATATTGAGCCTTGATGTGTAGGATAGGTGGGAGGCATTGAAACGTGAACGCCAGTTTGCGTGGAGCCGACCTTGAAATACCACCCTTTAATGTTTGATGTTCTAACGTGGTCCCGTAATCCGGGATGCGGACAGTGTCTGGTGGGTAGTTTGACTGGGGCGGTCTCCTCCTAAAGAGTAACGGAGGAGCACGAAGGTTGGCTAATCCTGGTCGGACATCAGGAGGTTAGTGCAATGGCATAAGCCAGCTTAACTGCGAGACGGACAGGTCGAGCAGATACGAAAGTAGGTCATAGTGATCCGGTGGTTCTGCATGGAAGGGCCATCGCTCAACGGATAAAAGGTACTCCGGGGATAACAGGCTGATACCGCCCAAGAGTTCATATCGACGGCGGTGTTTGGCACCTCGATGTCGGCTCATCACATCCTGGGGCTGAAGTTGGTCCCAAGGGTATGGCTGTTCGCCATTTAAAGTGGTACGCGAGCTGGGTTTAGAACGTCGTGAGACAGTTCGGTCCCTATCTGTCGTGGGCGTTGGATGATTGAGGGGGGCTGCTCCTAGTACGAGAGGACCGGAGTGGACGTATCTCTGGTGTTCCGGTTGTCACGCCAGTGGCATTGCCGGGTAGCTAAATACGGAAGAGATAAGCGCTGAAAGCATCTAAGCGCGAAACTTGCCCCGAGATGAGTCATCCCTGAGGCCTAGAGCCTCCTAAAGGGTTGTTGGAGACTACGACGTAGATAGGCAGGGTGTGTAAGCGTAGCGATACGTTGAGCTAACCTGTACTAATTGCCCGTGAGGCTTAACCATACAACGCCAAAGTTATGTTGGACGATGAAGTTCAGACGATGTTTTTGAGAGCAAAACAGAATTTATCAGTGCGTTTTCAGATTTAGCGTAATGGCCATGAAATGGCGGTTATGTAAATAGAATAAAAGAATTTGCCTGGCGGCGATAGCGCGGTGGTCCCACCTGACCCCATGCCGAACTCAGCAGTGAAACGCCGTAGCGCCGATGGTAGTGTGGGGTCTCCCCATGCGAGAGTAGGGAACTGCCAGGCATCAAATTTAGTCATCTGCACAAGCAGGTGAGCAACAGAATCGGTGGTGTGGTAGTTCAGTTGGTTAGAATACCGGCCTGTCACGCCGGGGGTCGCGGGTTCGAGTCCCGTCCACACCGCCACTGATTGAAATAAGCCCAGCTTAATCGCTGGGCTTTTTTTCGTCTGCTGACCCGTCCTGAATAGCGTTGACACGTTCCTGACTTAAATCTGGAGAACGTGATGATGATTGAGTTCAAACGCACCCAACGTGATTATCCTCTATCCTTTAAAATAGCTGTTGTTGAGCAGGTTGAAAAAGGCGAGATGACCTATAAACAGGCCCAGCAGCGGTATGGTATCCAGGGGCGCTCTACCGTTCTTGTCTGGCTGCGTAAATATGGCCGGCTTGACTGGAGTCCCGGATTTCCTGACCTAGTGAAGAGGAAACGGCCTGTGGCTCAGACGACTATCCCGCTTACACCCGAGCAAAGAATCAGGGAACTTGAAGAACAGCTTGAGCTGGCGAACCAGAAAGCTGAGTTTTTTGAGTCGGTTATCAATGTCCTGAAAAATGATTACGGGGTAAATGTCGTAAAAAAGCGGCCCGGCAAGTCCTCGCGCAAAGTCCGGCCCCAAAAATAACTGTTACGCGCGCATGCCAGTTCCTGGGGCACAGCAGACAGGCGTGGTATCAGGACAACACAAGGCGCAGAAAACGCCAGGAGCATCATGCCCGGGTTCTTGCGTTTGTTGCCCGTGTCAGGTGTCGTCAGCCGCGAATCGGCACGCGTAAACTGCACTATCTGCTGAACACTCAGGCCGATAACATGCTGAATATAGGACGAGACCGTCTGTTTAACCTGCTGAATGAATACCGGCTTCTGGTGCCAGTGAAACGGGCGTATCACAAAACCACCAACAGCCACCATCGCTTTTACCGGCATCCTAATCTGCTGAAACCCGGCCCAGGACAGGTTACCGCCCTTGAGCCAGAGCAGGTCTGGGTTGCCGACATTACGTACCTTCCACTGCTCAGTGGCACAGCTTATCTGAGTCTGGTCACAGATGCTTGCTCCAGAAAAATCATGGGTTATCATGTCGGGGAAAACCTGCAAGCAGAAAATGTGGTAAAAGCGTTTAAACAGGCTCTGAGGCGAAGAAAAACGACGGGGCCCCTGGTTCATCACTCTGACAGAGGGCTGCAATACTGTTCAGCGCTTTATCAGTCAGTCCATGAGAAAAACGGGATAACCTGTTCAATGACCGATGGTTATGACTGCTACCAGAATGCACTGGCTGAGCGAATAAACGGGATCCTGAAAAATGAGTTTTTACTCTCGCGTCCTGCAGACCTAGCGCAAGCCCGGGAAATGGTAAAAGAATCCGTGGCAATTTATAACCATGAGCGGCCACACCTGGCCCTAAAATACAAAACGCCCGATGATGTTCATCAGGCATTTTACAGACAGAAAACTGTCAACTTATATCAGGACTAGTCATGCAATTTGCTCAATTGGCAGATTGAATAGCGTACAGATTGTTGATATAATTTTTCTTATAGGGGCGTAGTTCAATTGGTAGAGCGTCGGTCTCCAAAACCGAATGTTGGGAGTTCGAGTCTCTCCGCCCCTGCCAAAAAGAAAGAATGCTGATTTTCGCTATAAGTAGTTCTCTGTATAAGATCAGATTCGATAAAAATTTCATAAAAAAAGCCTAGCAGCAATGCTAGGCTTTTTTTATAGCTGTGACCCGTCACTGTAAAGTGGGTAACAGATAACAGGATAGAAGGATGGAGCAGTGATCTTTTATCCTGCACATAGGCGGCGCTTGTTTCCATACTGAAGCTTGTTATACTCAAGGCTCTTGTCGGAGTGCCATTTGGCTGAGACCGCTGTTGTAACGCGGGATCCGTTGAACCTGATCAGGTTAATACCTGCGAAGGGAACAAGGGTTGGAAAACAACTCAGAATATGTTGAATCTTGTTGTGTATGATAACGCTTTAGTGAGTCACCCTTATTGGGAGACGGCATCAAGCTAGGGTATTTTTTATTTATCATACTGATTTTAAAGTTAATTATTATTAATTACACAAGAGTATCGTTAGCTACCTGTACAGAATATCGGTTATTACTGATATCTGCTGGTTGCTGTGATGGTTAAAATTTACTGAGGTTTACCGCTCTACTCTCGACAAGCATCTCTTATCTACGGATTAATAAGGAATGCTATGTCTTCTACATCATCTCTTGATTCATCACGTACCGTGGTGATTGTCTCTTCTGCCAAATCGTCTGATCAAGCTCAGCAAGCGCCTACACGTCAGGCTAGTCGGGCGGCGGCAAAGACCTTTCTTGATACGCTACAAGCCTATCCTTATCCCAATTCCCATAAAGTGTATTTACAAGGCTCACGCCCGGATATTCGTGTAGGTATGCGTGAGATTGCGCTGGCACCGAGTTTGGTGGGGGGCAGTAAGAGTGAGCCTGTTTATCAGGATAATCAGCCAGTTAGAGTGTATGACTCGTCAGGCAATTACAGTGATCAGCAAGCGAATATTCAGATCCAATCTGGCTTACCTTGTTTGCGTACGGCGTGGATTGATGAACGTGTAGATACCGAGGTATTGCCTGAGGTGAGTTCTGTGTTTACCCGTGAGCGGTTGGATGATTCGCACTATTTTGCTTTGCGTTTTCCGGTATTGCCGGCGGTGCGTAAGGCAAAATCTGGCCGCTGTGTGACTCAGCTGCATTATGCGCGTTGTGGCATCATCACGCCTGAGATGGAGTATATTGCGCTGCGCGAGAATATGGCTTGCGCAGGTAATACTAACCCACATTTGGCGCATCAGCATGCGGGTGTGCATGATGGTCAGCCGTTTCCGGTGCAGATTACACCTGAGTTCGTTCGTCAGGAGGTGGCGGCTGGGCGGGCTATTATTCCAGCAAATATTAACCACCCCGAAGCTGAGCCAATGATTATCGGGCGAAATTTTCTGGTGAAGGTAAACGCCAATATTGGTAATTCATCCGTCAGCTCTTCGGTAGAGGAGGAGGTGGAGAAGCTGGTATGGGCAACGCGTTGGGGCGCTGATACGGTGATGGATCTGTCAACGGGGCGCTATATCCATGAAACACGCGAGTGGATTTTACGTAACAGCCCCGTACCGATTGGCACGGTTCCACTTTATCAGGCATTAGAGAAAGTTAACGGAATAGCCGAGGATCTGAGTTGGGAGGTCATGCGCGATACCTTGATTGAGCAGGCTGAGCAGGGGGTGGATTATTTTACGATTCATGCCGGTGTGTTGCTGCGTTATGTACCGATGACGGCTAAGCGGCTGACCGGTATTGTATCGCGTGGTGGTTCGATTATGGCGAAGTGGTGTTTATCCCACCATAAAGAAAATTTTTTATATCAGCATTTTACTGAGATTTGTCAGATCTGTCAGGCGTACGATGTGTCGCTTTCATTGGGAGATGGTTTACGCCCCGGCTCAATTCATGATGCCAACGATGAGGCACAATTTGCCGAATTACGCACGCTTGGCGAGCTGACCAAAATTGCGTGGCAACATGATGTGCAGGTGATGATTGAAGGGCCGGGGCATGTGCCAATGCAGCTGATTAAAGCCAATATGGAAGAGCAGCTAAAGCATTGCGATGAAGCGCCATTTTATACTTTAGGCCCGTTAACTACCGATATTGCGCCCGGTTATGACCATATTACTTCAGGTATTGGGGCGGCGATGATTGGCTGGTATGGCTGCGCTATGCTCTGTTATGTCACACCGAAAGAGCATTTAGGATTACCGAATAAAGAGGATGTTAAAACGGGGCTGATTACTTACAAATTGGCCGCACATGCGGCTGATTTGGCAAAAGGACACCCGGGTGCACAGTTGCGTGATAATGCGTTATCAAAAGCACGCTTTGAATTTCGCTGGGAAGATCAGTTTAACTTATCACTTGATCCGGTGACTGCACGAGCATTCCATGATGAGAGTTTGCCGCAAGAGTCGGGCAAGGTTGCACACTTTTGTTCGATGTGTGGGCCGAAGTTTTGCTCGATGAAGATATCGCAAGATGTACGCGATTATGCTGAAAATTTGCAGCTAAATGCTCTAAAAAGCACACAACAAGAGCCTCTTGCTGAAGGTGAACTTGAGCAGGGAATGCAGCAAATGTCGGCCCAATTTCGATCTTCTGGCAGTGAATTGTATCACCCTGCAATACCTGATGTTGTGTCGCAAGTATCAGCCAGTTCGGAGCAGGTATGAGACCGAACGCTGAAGTTATTGTGCGCGGGATCTGGCAGCAGGCCTTGCTGCGTGGGCTGGTTGATACCGAATTTGATGTGGCGGTGTGGTCTGAACATGTGTTGCAGCTAGAAGCGTCGGCCACTCGCGCGTTATTAAATCAGCCAGTAGAGGGAGGCTGGGTTGACTCTGGCTTTTTGCCTGATGGCCAACAGGTTTCTGTCTGGCGACCGAGTGAGAGCAGTGAACATTGGTTGCTGGCCGCCTTGTCTGTAATGCCACAGCTTGGTTTTTACGGGTTGGATGCACTGGTGCTTGCCGGTGCGTTTGCGAATACGCAGCAGTGTGTTTGGCCGGTGCAACGTGCTGATTTTCCGTGCATTATTGATAGTGATTTCACCGTTTCTGCGCCGTTAACGCCTCATTTCCCCCGCTGTTTTTTACCCGCTGAAACTACCAAGTTGGGTTTTTATCCGGTGGTTGATAGTGTGCCGCTGCTGCGGCAACTGCTGGCGCTGGGGGTGACTACGCTGCAGTTGCGGATCAAGCAATCAGCAGTGTTATCACTTGATCAATCACTTGAAAATACTATTACCGAAGCGGTAACTCTGGGCCATCAATATCGGGCGCGGTTGTTTATTAATGATCACTGGCAGTTGGCTATTGCTGCTGGCGCGTATGGTGTTCATCTAGGGCAGGAGGATCTGTTGCAGGCCGATCTGGTGGCCATTGCGCAGGCAGGGTTGCGTTTGGGGATTTCAACACACGGTTACTATGAGTTGCTGTGCGCATCCCGCTGGCAGCCAAGCTACATTGCCCTTGGCCATATCTTCCCCACCACGACCAAACAGATGCCTTCATTGCCGCAAGGGGTGGGGCGTTTAGCCACTTATCAGCAACTGGTACATGACTATCCAACCGTTGCCATTGGTGGGATAGATCTGGGCAATGTTACAGATGTATTGGCAACCGGCGTTGGTAGCGTGGCTGTAGTGCGGGCGGTGACGCAAGCCTCTGATCTTCCGGCGACCGTAGCTCGTTGGCAGGCGCTATGGTCTACATCATGCTCTACATCACCACGGCTTACATTGAGGCCGGAGCGACAAGCGGTACAAAATCCGGAGGTTGCCAATGTTAACCGATAGGCAATTTATCCGTTTCAGCCGCCAGATCATGTTGCCCGAAGTGGGTGAAGCTGGGCAGCAGCGGTTGGCAAAGTTGCGCGTATTACTAATTGGCGTTGGTGGGCTGGGGTGCAGTGCGGCGCAAGCCCTGTTGGCTGCCGGAGTGGGGCAGTTGGTGCTGGCTGATGATGATCAGATTGATGATTCAAATTTACCGCGTCAACTGCTGTACCGTGATGCTGATGTTGGGCGTGATAAAGCGACTGTTGCGGTGGCCTTTTTGCATCAGCTTGCGCCGAATGCACTGATTCGCCCGATCTCACGGCGGGTTACCGCAGATATTCTGGCGTTGGAAACCCCGCTGGCTGATCTGGTGCTCGATTGCAGTGATAACGCGCTGACGCGCCAAGCGGTGAATGCCGCTTGTGTTCAGGCTGCAAAGCCGTTGGTTAGTGCAGCAGTCACCGGCTGGCAAGGGCTGTTGATGAGCTTTTTACCACAGCAAGGCTGCTATCACTGTCTGTTTCCTGATGCTGTAGACCGCTTGCAAAATTGCCAGACGCAGGGAGTTATCAGCCCGTTGGCAACCATGCTGGGGAGCTGGCAGGCGCTTGAGGCGCTGCGGATTGTGCTGGCAGATAAAGCTTCTGGCTCGCCGGATTTACAGCCGCAGCTAGTCAATATTAACGCTTGGCAAGGGCAGTGGCAGACGCTTCACCCTGTTGCCGATCCGGCCTGTGTGGTGTGTGGAGCAACAGCAAAATGAGCCTCTATCAGGACAGGGAAACGAGCGGTAAGCCGGCGATTGAACAGGTGTTGGTATCAGTTCGAATCAATGATCGGCCAATGCAGGTGGCAGTAGGGCTGAGTATCAGTGCGCTGTTGCAGCAGATAGCGGTAAATCCGCAGGGGTGTGCGCTGGCACTGAACGGCCAGATTGTGCCACGCAGCCAGTGGGACAGCACGCCGTTGCATGATTGCGATGATGTCATGCTTTTTCAAGCCATTGCCGGAGGTTGAGAGAATGGATAATCAGATGGATAAGGCTGATGATCCGCTGCGTATTGCTGATCGGCTGTTTACCTCTCGGTTACTGACCGGCAGCGGTAAGTTTGCCTCGGCTACTGTGATGCAGCAGGCGCTGGCTGCATCGGGATCAGAGCTGGTGACGATGGCGTTAAAACGGGTGGATTTACAGCAGCCCGATGAACCGATTTTACGTGCGCTGCATACATTACCTGCACTGCACTGGTTGCCCAATACCTCGGGTGCGCGTGATGCTCGCGAAGCCATTTTAGCCGCCCATTTAGCGCGAGAGGCGCTGGGTACACACTGGCTGAAATTAGAGATCCACCCAGACCCTAAGTATTTACTGCCCGATCCGATTGAAACACTCAAAGCCGCCGAAGCGCTAGTGGCCGAGGGGTTTACCGTGCTGCCCTATTGTCATGCCGATCCGGTGCTGTGTAAGCGCTTGGAGGAGGTAGGATGTGCGGCCGTGATGCCGCTTGGTGCGCCAATTGGCAGCAATCAGGGGCTAAAAACGGCAGAGTTTTTGCAGATTATCATCGAACAGGCGCGGGTGCCGGTGGTGGTTGATGCCGGTATTGGCTCTCCGGCGCATGCCGCGCAGGCGATGGAGTTGGGGGCCGATGCGGTATTGGTGAATACGGCTATTGCGGCGGCGCGCGATCCGGTGGCGATGGCGCGTGCGTTTGCGCTGGCGGTGCAGGCCGGAAGGCTGGGGTATCTGGCTGGGCTGGCGGGGGCATCGCAGCAGGCACAGGCTAGCAGCCCGTTGACTGGGTTTTTGCTATGAGCACATCTTTTGCATCATTAACGCCGGTGGCAGATAGACTAAGAGCGCTGGATTGGGATGATATCCGGCTACGCCTTTATAGCAAAACGGCGGCTGATGTTGAACGGGCGCTGGCACGTTCCCAGCTTAATTTAGATGATTTTCAGGCACTGATCTCTCCTGCTGCTGCACCCTATCTTGAGCAAATGGCGCAGCGAGCACAGCAGAAAACACTGCAGCGATTTGGGCGGGCGGTACAGTTATACATCCCCCTGTATCTCTCAAATTTGTGTGCTAATGAGTGCAGTTATTGCGGGTTTTCGATGAATTTGCCGATCCGTCGGATGGCGCTCAATCCAGCACAAATTGCACGTGAGGGACAGGCGATTCGCAGCCGTGGTTATCAGCATCTGTTGCTGGTTTCCGGTGAGGCAGAGACTAAGGTTGGGATGCCCTATTTTGTGCAGGCATTGGATCTGTTGCGCCCCCATTTTGCCCATTTATCAATGGAGGTGCAGCCGCTGGATGAGGCTCAGTACCGTGAGCTGGCTGAGCATGGGCTCGATGCGGTGTTGGTGTATCAGGAAACCTACCATCCGGTCAGTTATGCTCAGCATCACCTACGTGGGAAGAAGAGAGACTTTCACTGGCGGTTGGAGACACCGGATCGGCTCGGTCGGGCGGGGATCAATAAAATTGGCCTTGGTGCACTGTTTGGCTTGTCTGACTGGCGTACCGATGCCTTTTTTGTTGCGCAGCATTTGACCTTGCTGGAGCAGGTGTATTGGCGCAGCCGCTACTCTATCTCTTTTCCCCGCTTGCGCCCTTGTGCTGGAAAGGGGGCTCAGCAGTCGGGGATGAGTGAGCGTGAGCTGGTGCAACTGATTTGTGCCTATCGTTTATTCAATGATCAGGTTGAGTTGAGCCTGTCGACCCGTGAGTCGGCGCGTTTTCGTGATCAAGTCTTTCCTCTTGGGATCACGGCGATGAGTGCTGAGTCATCTACCCAGCCGGGTGGCTATGCTGAACAGGATGTGCGTTTAGAGCAGTTCAGTATTGATGACAACCGCACTACCGCTGAGGTGGCGGCCGCTATTTTGGCGCGCGGTTATCAGCCAGTATGGAAAGATGGCGAGCATTTACTCTGATGAAGTCATTGATGATGGTGTGAGTGACTGGTGATATCAAAATAAAAAAAACCGCGGTTATCCGCGGTTTTTTTATGCAGTGAATATCCCGATGTGGTTCGGGATGGTTGTTACATGAAAAGGTATTAGCCCAAATTGCCTACCACTGACACATTTTTGTCATCGGGAATTTCATTGAACGAAAGCACGCTCAGGCCCGGAGCGCAGACGCGGGCGTAGCGTGACAGTAGTGGGCGCAGTTGAGGCATTACCATCAACAAAGGGGTATGCCCAGCCATGCGCATGTTGTCTACCACTTGTGGCAGGCTGTACTGCAGTTTTTCGATCACACCCGGCTCTAGCGCAAAGCCATCGAGCTGAACGTGGCCAGCTTGTTGGGCTTGGCTTAGGGCGCCGAGCAAGATATTTTCCAGTTCGATGGCCAAGGTAATTACCGGTATGTCGCTACGGTTGCCGACTAACTGGTGCAGTAGTGGGCGGCGCAGGGCGCAGCGGATATCGGCGCACAGCAGGATCGGGTCTTTGGTCAGCTCGGCTGACTCTAGCAGTGAGTTGGTGATGGTGACGATATCGCGCAGTGACACGTTTTCGGCTGCCAGTTGGCGGAATACCCGCAATAGTTGCTGTGGATTAAGACGTTGCTGCAGATCATCGCTCATTTTGGCATCGCTGGCCTGCAGGCGTTCGATGATTTGGCGTACCTCGGCTGGCCCCATGACTTCATCGATATAGTCATTGATGATTTTGCTGACGTGAGTAGACAAGATAGTGGCGTGATCCACTACGGTATAGCCGTAGTTGACTGCGCGGTCTTTGTTGTCTGGATTAATCCAGACCGCTTCCATCTGGTAGGCCGGATCGGTAGTCAAAATACCATCAATATTGCCGTACACTTCGCCTGGGTTGATCGCCAGCAGGTGGTTATCTTCCAGTTCGGCATTGATCAATACCGCTTCACGTAAGCTGATGCGGTACTCATCCGGAGCCAGTGTGAGATCGTCGTGAACTCGGATTTGTGGGATCAGAAAACCGCGTTGTTCTGACAAGGTTTTGCGGATCCCTGTCAGTCGGGTGAGCAGTTCAGCACCTTGGCGTTGATCGATCAGGTGTACTAGGCGATAACCGACGGCAATGCTGAGGGCGTATACCGCCGGAATATCATCATTATTGATCTCTTGTACTGAGCCGAACTCCGGTGGCTGCACCAGTGCTTCTGCACGGCGCAGTTCATCTTCTGAGGTAGTGTTGTCTTCATGGTGATGGCGCATCTTCCAGCCGGCCAGTGCAATGACACCCGCAAAGGCGAAAAATGCAAGGTGCGGCATACCGGGCACTAATCCCAAGATTAGCATGATGGTGGCGACGACAAACAGCACCACCGGTGAGGCTAACATCTGGCGGCTGATCTGCTGTGAGAAGGTGTCCTGATCAGTGACTCGGGTCACGAGGATGGCGGCAGCGGTGGAGAGCAGTAACGATGGGATTTGGGCGACTAAGCCATCACCAATGGTCAGCAAAGCATAGGTCTGGAAGGCGCTACCAAACGGCATGCCGTACTGGAACACGCCAATACTGACTCCGCCGATAATGTTGATGAACAAAATCAACATACCGGCTACGGCATCGCCGCGCACAAACTTGGAGGTACCGTCCATCGCGCCATAGAAGTCGGCTTCGTTCGCCACATCTTCCCGACGATTACGCGCCTGTTCGTGATCGATTAAACCGGCGTTCAGATCGGCGTCAATCGCCATCTGTTTGCCCGGCATGGCATCGAGGGTAAAGCGCGCACCGACTTCGGAGATCCGCTCGCCCCCTTTGGTGACCACCACGAAGTTGATGATCATTAAGATGACGAACACTACGATCCCCACTACGTAGTTACCGCCGATTACCACTTCACCGAAAGCTTGGATCACTTTACCGGCAGCGTCACCGCCTTCATGACCGTTGAGTAAAACGACGCGGGTGGAGGCAACGTTGAGGCCCAGACGCAGTAAGGTGGCGATCAGTAGCACGGTTGGGAACGCCGAGAAATCCAGCGGCCGCCGGCTGTATACGCTGACCAGCAGTACCAGCAGTGCCAGCACAATGTTGAAGGTGAAGAACATATCCAGCAGCAGTGGCGGGATAGGTAAAATTACCATGGCGAGCAGTACCAGCAGCATCAGTGGAATACCGATCTGCCCTTGACTCAGGTAACGGGTGAAGTTGGATAGTTTAATTCGCATCATGTCTCCGCTTAATGGCGCAGTTCTGGCGGGATGGTTAAATCAGGCAACGGTGGTGGCGGTGAGCCGCGTCCGCGTCGGTACTCTTCCAGATGGAAGACATAGGTCAAAATATGGGCTACAGCGGTATACAGCCCTGCCGGGATCTCCTGCCACTCTTTGGTGGAGTAGTACACTGCCCGGGTCAGTGGCGGGACATTCACTATCGGGCAGTTATGCTGGCGGGCCAATTGCTGCATTTGTAACGCCATGGCATCTACCGCTTTGGCCAGTACAAACGGCGCTTCGGCCTTGTTCTGGTCGTATTTCAGCGCTACTGCATAATGGGTCGGGTTGGTGATAATGACGTCTGCCTGTGGGATCACTTTGTGCATCCGGCGCATTGCCATCTGGCGTTGCAGGTTACGAATGCGCGATTTTATCTGCGGGTTTCCGTCACTGTTTTTGTGCTCTTCTTTGACTTCCTGCTTGCTCATTTTTAGCTTTTTGATGTATTGCCAGTGGGTATAGGGCAGATCAATTAGGGCAATGAGCAGCAGTGCCAGCCCGTACAGCAACACTGTCGACCAGATAAGGTCGAGGGTCAGGGTGATGGCCGTGCCGATATCACGGTGTTGCAGGCTCAGCAGCATCTGGATTTTTTCGCCTACAACACTCCACAGGGTCAGGGAAATTAGTGCAGTTTTCAGCACGCTTTTTACCAGATCAGCTAACGATTGCGAGGAGAACATCCGCCCCATGCCGCTGATCGGGTTGAGCTTGGAAAATTTGGGTTGTAGGGATTCTATGCTGACATTCCAGCCGCCGCGCAGCAGGTTACCCACTAAGGCTATCAGCATCAGCAAGCCCAGAGGTGCGAGCAGCGCCCAGCCCATGGCTGACAGACTTTCGCCCAAATGTTTGAATGCTAGTTGTGGGTCGAATACGTCTTGCTTACTTAAGGTTAAGTTGTAGCGCATGCTGTCGGTTAACAGGCGGCCTAAGGTATCACTAAATGCCGATAGCGTGATGGTGCCACCGAGCACCAGCAGGGCAGTGACCAGTTCACGTGAGCGCGGCAGGTTACCCTCTTTACGTGCATTATCCAGCCGCCGGCCGGTGGGCTTTTCGCTCTTATCCCCGCTCATTTATGGTGTCCCTGCCTGTAACGGGGTGTAGATGGTGCCCAGCAGGTTCAGTACTTCCCGGCTAAACTGGGTAAAGTTTTCTGGCACGCTAGAGAGAGTTAGACCAACACTCAGTACGCCGCACATTAAGGTCATCGGAAAACCGAGCGAGTAGATGTTTAGCTGCGGCGCGGCGCGGGTCATGATGCCGAAGGTCAGGTTGACCAGCAGCATGGCGGCGATAGCTGGCAGAGCCAGCAGCAGTGCAGCGCCTATCATCCAGCCAAACATGTGGATGATCTGCTGTAGGACGGTATCTGATAGCATGCTGCCGACCGGAATAGCACTAAAGCTGCGTACCAGAATATCTAGCACGACCAGATGGCCGTTTAACGCTAAAAACAGCAATGAGACATACATCTGGTACATCACCCCGAGTATCGCTGAGCTTACGCCGTTAACCGGATCGTTCATCATTGCCATGCCAAGGCCCATCTGCATGGAAACCAGCTGCCCCAAGGTGGTGAACACGGCAAACAGAATATCAATCACTAGCCCGAGCAGTGCACCTATTATCAGCTGTTGAAAGGCATAGAAAATTGCTAGTGGTGAGAACGGGTCAACCAACGGCATTGGCGGCATGAGTGGTGCAGCGACCACGCTGATCAGAAACGCTAACCCGATCCGAACCTGAGTCGGGATTTGCGGGTTGCCAAATAGCGGCATCACCAAAAAGGCGGCGGTAAGGCGGAAAAATGGCCACCACAGTATGCCCATCCAGGCGGTAATATCCGCTGCGCTTAAGGTTAACATTAGGTCAACATCCGGTGAGGTTCATCAGCCGATTAGGGTCGGAATGTCGTGGAAAATTTGGGTAAACAGATCATGCAAGGTGGATAGCATCCACGAGCCGGTAAACCCGATCATCGCTAGCATCACCAAAAAGCGTGGCAAGAATGATAGCGTCTGTTCGTTGATTTGAGTTGCCGCCTGAAAAATGCTAACCAGCAGACCGACCACCAGACTCGGTAACACTAAGATGCATACCATAGTCGCGATCACAGTCAGGGCTTGGCTAAAAATAACGGAGATGGCGGTGGTATCCATAAATATCCTGTTCGATCAGCCGAAACTGGCACTGAGAGTGCCGACAGTCATCGCCCAGCCGTCGACTAGCACGAAAATCATCAGCTTGAAAGGCAGTGAGATGATCAGTGGCGAGAGCATCATCATCCCCATGGCCATCAGCACGCTCGATACCACCATGTCGATAATCATAAACGGGATGAAAATCATAAAGCCAATCTGGAACGAGGTTTTTAGCTCACTGAGTACAAAGGCGGGCATCAGGATCAGAAAATCCACTTTCTCTGGCGGTGTGGCACGTGATTCACCAGCAATGTCTAGCAGCTGCTGTAGATCACTTTCCCGCGTTTGCGCCAGCATAAATTTACGCAACGGTTTTTCCGCCTGAGTGAAGGCCTGTTTTAAGGTCAATGTATCGTTCTGATACGGCTCGAAGGCGTTAACATAAATGTCATTGAACTCCGGGCGCATGATGAACAAGGTCAGGGTCAGGGCTATTCCTATTAAGATCCGGTTGGGCGGGCTTTGCTGCAGGCCGAGCGCCTGACGCAAAATAGCCAACACAATAATGATGCGGGTAAAGCTGGTGGTCATCAGCAGCATGGTTGGCAAGAAGGATAGTGCTGTCATCAGCAGCAAGATCTGCAGCTTGACGCTGTACTCCTGTGCGCCATCGGCCTGCGATGTGACTGTCAGTAGGCCAATATCTCCGTTCGCTGCCAAGGCTGGGTGTGCCAGCAGGCATAGCAGCACCAGTAACCCGATCTTGCGCATTAGTGGGATAACCCTTTGAGCATGTCGCCACTTTCCACTACGTTGGTTAGGCGTAGGCCATATTTGTTATTCACGATCACCACTTCGGCATGGCCGAGCAGAGTACCGTTGACTTTGACATCCATCGGCTCGCCGTTGAGCTTGTCTAGCTCGATGACTGTGCCGCGACCGATACTCATCAGATCGCCGATCATCAGTTCAGTGCTGCCAACTTCCAACGTCAGTTTCACCGGGATGTTGCGGATAAATTTCATGTCAGTCGGGAAGCTGGCTTCCTCCGGTGCAGTCGCCGGTGTGTCTGTGGCCAAATCGCCCATATCGAGATCATTTAGATCCAGATTTAAATCATTCAGGGTTTCGGACATCGGGGATTCCTTGCAGTTACAAAAAACAGAACATCATCAGTATTCCCGGCTACGGCCGGGCAGTGAAATGGCTCAGACTGGCGTATCGAGCACGTCATCAACTTGCAGCACCAGATTACCGTTACGCTCAGCAATACGCGCTTTGTACAGCGGGCTATTACCGGCGCGTACAGTGAGTTGCGATGGCATATCTACCGAGATCACGTCACCGACCCGTAAATCCATCACTTCACCCAAGGTCAGCGATTTTTCGCACAGAGTAGTTTTCAGGCGCAGTGATACTTGTTGTAGGCGCTCTTCCACCTTGGCTTGCAGGGTCGGATCTAGCTCTACGTTGGCTTCTTCGGTTGTTGGGGTGCGTAAGAACTCCAGCCCGTTAAACGGTAGGGCGATCTCTAGCCAACCCTGATGTTCACCAACCTGAATGGAGAAGCGGCAAATCTGAAATAGCGGTTGATTCGCCATGCTGCTGTTCAGGTGCAGGGATTGCTGTTGGGTCATCTGGCTGCACCAACTGGTCTGGCTGCACCAGCACTCATCAAATAATTCCAATAATTGCCGGAAAATCCGCT
Organism: Plesiomonas sp. ISS29; assembly: GCF_056522795.1. Lineage (NCBI taxonomy): Bacteria > Pseudomonadati > Pseudomonadota > Gammaproteobacteria > Enterobacterales > Enterobacteriaceae > Plesiomonas > Plesiomonas sp. ISS29. Next base: position 495,493 of record NZ_JAWRZQ010000001.1, on the reverse strand, counting down.
CAACGAGGCGCTGCTCGGTATCGCTCATTTCGCTGCTTCGGCGCACGCTGATGCCTTTACCGCCGAAGAACAGATCGGCCATGAAAAACAGTAGGTTACTGTCCATCGCAATCAGACCACACATATCGTGCGGCTCGACGAGGAACTCATGCTGGCTGTTGGGCTTCGGGATAGAGGCCAAATATTCACCGAGCTTTAGAGTATCTTGCTGTTCGAAGTGAAAATTCACCGGCTTGCGCAGTAGACCGAAGAAGAACTGCTTAGCGGAGCGTTCGAAGCGTTGGCAAATGGTATCAAGGGTTGCCTGTAGCATACCAATCCGGTGTTCTGGGTTTGCCAGATCAAAGGATTTGATATGCGCCTGTTCGCTGGGAGAGATAATTTTTCGTTTGGTTGTTTTCATTCCTGCTCACTCGGTAACGTCTTACCGAGTCTTCTCGACCGCAAAACTCGGAGTCTGTAATCAGTAATGTCACTTTTATGCAAATTCTCTGCCAGTTTTTGAACAAGGCTATTCCCGTCTTTATGTGCATCCTGTCGACTTATTTGTGATAAATAATTGTAATTGAAGTGTCATATTTTTGACTTAAGTCTCAAGGATGACATGATTTCATGTGTTTGGGTGGGTATTGATTGACAAGTGACAAAGAACGGTCAGTGAGGCCGTGTGACGCTGCTTAATTAATGGCACGTTACTTGCTTTTTTAACAGCACGTAAAACTGTCGGAGAGTCAGCGTCATGTATCACACAGCCCCGGGAATACAGAACACCTTGGCCCAGATGGAGGCGGTAAAGTCACAAATCAGCGTTGGCAGCAGCACTGAAATAGTGGCCGCTAACCCGTTGACCACCACTGGTACACAGGGGCCGAGTTTCCAGGCAGCGATGACCCAAGCGGTAAGCCGGGTGGATAATCTGGGTAAAACCGCCAAAGATATGGTGACCGCAGTAGATACCGGCGTTAGCCAGGATCTGGTTGGTGCGATGATCGCCAGCCAGAAAGCCAGCCTGTCGTTTACTGCTTTGGTGCAGGTACGGCAGAAGCTGATGACTGCCTATGACGATGTCATGAAAATGCCGGTATAAGTGAGATCCAGACGTGACCGAATTATTACAGAAAAAATGGGCTCAGCTGCCGGCATCGTCGGCGATGCTGGCCAAGGTAAAAGGCCGTCGCCTGAGCGCCCTGCTTGGGGTAATAGCGCTGGTGGTGACCGGAATTGTGGTGCTGGCTTTGTGGCTGGGTAACAGCGAATATCGCCCACTGTATGGCCGTAACGAAACCTTTGATCAGAGCCAGGTCATGTCAGTGCTGGACAAGCAGGGTTTTAGTTTTTATGTCGATGGTAACAATGGCCAGCTGATGGTGGCACGCGATCAACTGGGTAAAGCGCGTATGGCGCTGGCGGCGGCTGATGTGAAAGTGCAGCTACCAACCGGTTTGGAGATCCTCGAGAAAGACAATAGCCTTGGTACGAGTCAGTTTATCGAAGATGCACGTTACCGGCATGGTTTAGAGGGGGAACTGGCCCGTACCATCATGTCGCTCGATGGTATTACCAATGCGCGTGTGCATCTGGCCATTCCTAAACGCACCCTGTTTATCCGTGGCAATCCAGAGCTGCCATCGGCCTCGATTGCGGTTTCTCTAGAACCGGGTGTTACGTTGAAGTCAGAACAGGTGCGGGCGATAGTCAATCTGGTCTCTGGCAGTGTTATCGATCTGAAGCCGGAAAATGTCACAGTGGTCGATCAGGCCGGCCGCCTGCTGAGTACTAATGATGCTGATACACAGGCCAGTGAAACCAACACGCAATATCTGGAATACGTAAACCGCTTGGAGCGCAGCTACATTGACCGTGCCACCCGTATGCTGGATCCGATATTGGGGATGGGAAATTTTGAGGTGCAGGTGGCGGCCAAGGTGAACTTTGATCGTAAAGAAGCCACCGAAGAGCTCTATAACCCGCAAGGGGCGTTGACCCGTGAATCCAGCCGTGAAGATAGCAGTAATAAAGAACAAAGCGCAGGTGTACCCGGTGCACTGAGTAACCAACCTGCTGATAAACGAGCAGATAAGCCAGCGAATAACAACAAAAAAACCACCGCGACTTCTGAGGGAAACTCATCTAATAGCAGCGAGCTGGTAAATCATACCAGTGAGTTGAACCGAGATTTCCAACTGGATAAAACCCAGCGTCATATTCGTTATCAGCAGGGTGAATTACAGCACTTGAGTGTGTCGGTACTGATCAATGGTAAGCCGGAGCAGTATTCCAAGACAGAGTTGGAGCAGATGACCACTATGCTACAAGATGCTTTGGGTCTGCGTGGTGCTGATGGCGATCAGATTAGCTTGCATGTCGTCCCGTTTGTGGCAAGTGATAACTCACTGAGTGATGATGTTGCACCATGGTGGAAAGATCCGTTCTGGGTAGATGTGCTGCGCTATGTACTGGCGGCGGTGGTCGTATTGGCGGTGCTGTTCGGGGTAGTTCGTCCGATACTGCGTCAGCTGGCCAAACCGTTGCCGGTCAACGATTCGGCACTGCCAACTCGGTTGGATGATGAGAATATGACTGACGGTGAGATACAGTCGGAAAGCGGCAGTCAGAATACCGAGGGCAGTACGGCACTAGTATCACGTCCGAGTCTGACATTGAATGAAAGCCTGCTGGAACTACCATCACCGGAAACCGGTCTGGAAGTGCAGCTCGAGCGTATCCAGCTCTTGGTTAATCAGGAGCCGGAGCGGGTTGCGCAGGTGGTTAAACAGTGGATAAAGGTTGAGCAACATGACGGAAACTGAGGTAATGCAGCCGCAAGACGGTTTGCAACAGGCGGCGATTTTGCTGCTGAGCATGGGGGAAGAGGCTGCGGCTAACATCCTTAAACAGCTCAGTCGTGAGGAAGTTAGCCGTCTGACCGTTGCGATGGCCAGCTTGCCGGGTGTGAAAAAAGATCAGGCGCAATCGGTATTTCTGCGTTTTTTCACCGATTTCCGCGCTGAGTCCGGGATCACCGGCGCTTCGCGCGGTTATCTGGAGCGCACCCTGGATAAGGCTCTCGGTCGCTCTTTGGCGCGTCCGCTAATTAATAGTATTTATGGCGATACCCTGCGCAGCAGCTTGCAACGTCTTCAGTGGTTGGAGCCTTCCAAATTGGTTGAGCTGATTGCTGGTGAGCATCCACAATTACAGGCCGTGTTTCTGGCTTACCTAGAGCCAGACATGGCAAGTCAGTTGCTCAGCCGTTTGCCACCGGAAACGCATGATGACCTGCTGTACCGGTTGGCCAATCTCGATGAGATCCATCCAGATATGATTGATGAAGTGCATGTTCTGCTGGAGAAATTCCTGCAACAAGTGGGACACCGCACCAGTTCACAGGTCGACGGCACTAAAAAGGCCGTGGATATTCTCAACCGTATGGGCACTCGAACACCTGAGATAATGCTATCGCTGCGCGACATGGATCCGAGCCTGATGGTGAAGCTCGAAGAGAGTATGTACCAGTTCGACATTCTGGAACGCCAAAGCGAGGCAACCCTGAGCCGGATGATCGAAGAAGTGCCACAAGAGCGTTTGGCTCTGGCGATGAAGGGTGCGTCGGATACCTTGCAAAACAAGGTATTTGCCTGCCTGCCGAAACGTGCGGCTCAGTACTTGCGTGAAGATATGGAGACCAAGGGGGCGGTACGCATGAGTGCGGTGGAAGAAGCCCGAACCGAGATCATGCAGACTTTGCGTCAGCTGGCTAACGACGGCGAAGTCGAGTTGTCGCTGTTCGCGGAAAATGTGGTTGAGTAAGCGGAGTGCAGCCATGAGTGACAAACCCGGAGCCATTTTTCGCCCGCAACCTGGTCAGCTCCGACCATATCGTTTTCCGCCGTTGGTGGAAGAGCGGTCACGCGGTGATGAGTTTGATGATTTTTCTGATGATAGTCATGGCGGCTACGACAGCGGTGCGGCTCAGTATCAGGAAGAGTTTAACAACGGCTTTCAAGATGGCATGCAAAAAGGCTACGACGAAGGCTTTTTACAAGGCCAGCAGCAAGGATTGGAAGGTGGCCGTCAACAAGGTTATCAGGCCGGTTACCAAGATGGTCAGCAGCAGGGATTACAAGAGGGCCGTCAGCAATTAACCGATTCGGTCATGGCGACGGATTCTTTGTTGCAACAGATTCAGCAGGTGTTCCATCAGCAAGTGCGTGAACAGAACGAAATGATCTGCGATCTGGTACAAAAAGTTGCCCGACAGGTGATCCGCTGTGAGTTGACCTTACACCCGCAGCAACTGGTCGCACTGATTGAAGAGACCTTGGCTCAAGTGCCGGAGCAAGAAGGCCAGATTGCGGTTTACCTCAATCCGCAAGATTGCCAGCGTCTGCAGCAGTTGTTGCCGGATGTCGTGAATAAATGGCAGCTAGAGATGGACAGTGCGCTGGAAAGTGGCAGTTGCCGAGTGGTGACCCGTGATTCAGAGGCTGTTGTTGACAGCGAAGAGCGCCTGCAAGCTTGCATGGATGCGGTACACGATACTCTGCTGGCCGACTCGGCAGCTGAACATGCCGAATGAGTAATCCGCAGCAAACCTTAGCGCGTCGCTTAGCGCAGGCGGGCCGTCAACTGCCGGATTTGCCTGTTGCGCGTACTTATGGGCGCTTGATTCGCATGACCGGTTTGACGCTGGAAGCGGTGGGTTGTCGTCTCAGTAGCGGTCAGTGTTGCATGATTGAGACCGACAGCGGCGCACTGGTGGAAGCCGAAGTAGTCGGTTTTGACCGTGAGTCTTCTTTTCTGATGCCAATTCGTCATACTTCGGGCTTGCGTCCTGGTTGCCGGGTATTGCCGCTGCAAGGTGATAGTAAAATTGCCGTTGGCTACGGCTTGTTGGGTCGGGTGTTGAATGGGGTTGGTGAGCCACTGGATGACCGTGGCCCACTACAGACCGATCAGCGCATTCACCTACAAGGCGAAAGCATCAACCCATTGATTCGCCAACCAATCAGCGAGCAGCTGGATGTTGGGGTGCGCGCCATTAACGGCATGCTGAGTGTCGGTAAGGGTCAGCGCCTTGGGTTATTCGCGGGTAGTGGGGTGGGTAAAAGCGTGCTACTTGGCATGATGACCCGCAACACCACCGCTGAGATTACGGTCGTCGGATTAATCGGTGAGCGGGGCCGTGAGGTGCGCGAATTTATCGAACATTCGCTGGGCAGTGAAGGGCTGAAAAATGCGGTGGTGATAGCGTCACCGGCCGATGATCCGCCACTGCTGCGTTTGCGTGCCTCGGTCTTGTGTCATCGTATCGCCGAGTTTTTCCGCGATCGGGGCCATGATGTACTGCTGCTGATGGATTCCCTCACCCGCTATGCTCAAGCACAGCGCGAGATTGCGTTGGCTGTGGGTGAGCCGCCGGCTACCAAAGGCTATCCACCCTCCGTTTTCAGCTTGCTGCCGCAATTAGTTGAGCGTGCGGGTAATGGCGCGCACGGTAAAGGCTCAATCACCGCCTTTTACACCGTACTATCAGAGGGCGATGACCAGCAAGATCCGATTGCCGATGCGGCGCGTGCTATTTTGGATGGTCATATCGTGCTGAACCGGACATTGGCAGAAAGTGGTCATTATCCGGCTATTGATATTGAGCAGTCGATCAGTCGGGCCATGCCGCAGATTGTCTCTGCCGAGCATTTGCGCCAAGCGCAGCTGGTCAAACAGCGCTATTCCCGTTACCGGCAGGTGCAAGATCTGCTGGCATTGGGGGGTTACCAGCCGGGGAAAGATCCACAGCTGGATACGGCGATTGCCAGCTATCCGGCAATCTGTGCTTATCTGCAGCAAGGTATGCAGGAAAAAGTAACCCTTACCGACAGTACGGAGCAGTTATTACAACTGCGTTAACCTGCGAAGCTGACTGGTGCTGAGTCTCAGCCGACCGGCTTTTTGGCGGGAGGGTGTTTATGTTGAATTTTCGAGGAGCGGTCTTTCGTTATGTTTCGTCAGCACGGCGTACTGCACGCCTGGTATCAGCAGCAGCAGCAGTGTTTTGAGCAGTTGCAGTCTGAACAGGGTAGCTGGCAACAACAACAACAGGCTCATGCCGAGCGATTGGCACTGTTACAGCAGGTCTCTACCCAGTACGCACTGGGCAACGGTAACGATTCCAGCGCTCTGCTGGTTAAAGGTATTGGCCGTTTTCGCAATCAGCTTTCTCTGATCACTCAATTACAACAACAAGAGTTGGCTCTGGCAGAAGCGGAGCTTCGTACTGCTAGCGAGCGGGTGTTGCATCAACATCTGAACCTGAAAAAGGGCGATATCCTGCTACAAAAACTGCAACAGCAGCAACTACAGCGTGAAGCCAAGCATGAGCAGCGAGTATTGGATGAGTTGTCTGGTCAGCGTTTCTTACGCCGTCAGCAGGGCTGTCGGTAATAACGCGGCGAGTCTGGGCTCGGTTTAGCGTGGGGCGTAGGTTAGCCCGGCATCCGGTTGCAGTAATTGGGTTACCAGCTGTTTTTGCTGGGCCAGCAATTTGCCGTTACGGTTGTTTTGCTGCTGACAGTCACGGATCAGCTGGTGCAGTTGTTGCCATTGCTGCTGGGCGGAAGCCCTCAAGGTATCTGGCAGCGCACGAAACAGTGCTTGTATTCCCTGATCATCAGCGGGTAGACCGATAGCTTGCAAATGCTGACAACGCTCGGTGGCACGCTGTTGTAGCGTGTGCAGTAGCGGTTGCAATTGGCCGTTGCTATCACTTAATCCACGGCTATCCCGCTGTTGCATCAGTGCATACTGTTGCTGTAATAGCGGCAGTATATGCTGATAATCGCGCACATCTTGTGCCAGTGTTTGCAGTAAGATTTTGACCCGTGACTTATGATCCATAATGCCGTTTAGCCTTTGTAGTATTGATAGAGGCTGTCGGCCAGACGATCGGTGTTGATACTAAGCCCACCGTCTGCTAGCAAGGTACGCATCTTAGCAACTTTATCCAGATCTACTTCGGCTGGCCGTGGCGTTTGCTGGGCCTGATCCAGCATTTTCAGATCGCGGCTTAACGCCACCGACTCGATCGGTTTGCTGCGGGTGGCCAGGTTTTTTTGGGCGCTGCCGCTGGCCGGAGTCTGTACGGTACTGACTGCCACGTCACGCTGTACTTTACCAATCATGGTTGCTCCTTTTGCATTAGGCTGTGTAGGCATCATGGTGCTGTATACCTTTACGTCGTCAGTGAAGTCAGTACGGGCGAGTTTTACTGTGCGCCACATTCTGACTGCTTAATTATATACGGCGACCAGCAGGCTGCCTAACTTAAATCCGGTAATCCCTTTTTCTCGTCAGTTTTTTATCTGTGGCTCTTTTTAGATCTCGGCAGCGGCGCAATTTGGCACTGGTGGTTAAAAATCAGTCATAACTTGCCCCGTTGCACTGACTTTGGCTCTAATCTCCTTACCACTAAGGGTGTTTTCGACACGGATTTTTTTGCCCTTACTGCCACCTTCCAGCGCAATCCCTTTCATCGAGGCTCTTACTCCTTCTTTTTGCGCCAAGATCACCACCTCATCGCCCCGCTTAATGAGTTCCGGCTCGGCCAGCATATTACGGTTAATTAGCCGACCGGCCGGTAGATTGCGCCGCAAGTTCTGGCCAATCAGGGCTTGTGGATCAGTGAAATAGGCCTGGCGCAAAAAAGCAATATTAGTGGTTTTCACGCTCAGATCGCCGGCACTTAGCACTTGCCCACGTTCCAAATTACGGCTTGCAAAAATCAACGGCAGGAAGATAGAGACATCTGCTTTCACGCTCACATGCCAGGTTTTTGGGGTTGTGCAGCGCACGTCGTAACTGACTCTACCGGCGGGTGGGGCTTCAGTTAGGCGCTGGATTTGCAGCTGAGTGGCGCAAATTGGGAAATCCGGCATGTTGCGCAACTTAACGTCAAACTGCTGACTCTTTTGTGCTTTTGCAAAAGAGGTCACGTCTTGTTGGATAAATTGTGTCACTTGTTCGACGGGGGTCACATCCGCTGCCCGCAGTGACGAGCTGATAAGCAACAGGGGTAGCAAAAGAGAGTGGTATCGGCTGAGAGCAGGCATGTCGCCTCCTTAGGTGCGCAGTTTCTGGTGCGTGTTCTGTGCATGGCAACGAGGGAATAGCTCTTGGTTTTACGCATTGTAATCCAGATGGTTAAAAAATTGGCGTGTTAATTGCTAAGAGACAGAGCTTATTCATGTTGTTGCAGGGGATAAAACATGTCACTGAGTTTTGATAAGGCGCTGGGAGTGTTCCCGCATACGCTCGATTTTCGTACCGAACGGGCCAAGGTGCTGGCCGGTAACCTCGCCAACGTCGATACCCCAAATTATAAGGCGCGCGATCTTAGCTTTAACGATGTGATGCGCCAGATTAAACACGCCACCACTGCGGGGCCACAGGCTAATCCCGCGCCCTCTGATCCTAATTATGTGGCGATGTACCGTAATCCATATCAGCCGTCTAAAGACGGTAACACCGTTGACCAAGGTGTTGAGCAGGCTCAGTTTGCCCGTAACGCAATGGATTTTCAGACCAGCCTGACGTTTATGAATATGACCTTTAGCGGGTTAAAGCAAGCAATTACCGGACAGTAATGAGGTGACCGATGTCATTCGGAGATATTTATGACATTGCCGGTTCGGCGATGACTGCGCAAACCGTAAGACTCAACACCGTAGCCAGTAACATGGCGAACGTGGATGTAACTGCCGGTAATGCGGCAGAGGGTTACCGTGCTCGGCGGCCGGTATTTTCCACCATCATGGGGAACACTTCCCACGGTGGTCTAGCAACAGCCAAGGTGAATATCCTTGGTATCGAAGAGAGCCAATCCCCGCTGACTCGCCGTTATGAGCCGAAAAATCCACAAGCGGATAAAGAGGGCTATGTGTTTGTCTCCAACGTCAACATCGTCGAAGAGATGGCAGACATGATGGCCGCATCGCGCAGCTTTGAAACCAATGTGGATGTGTTGTCTCGTGTGCGCAGCATGCAGCAGGGGATCTTGCGCTTGGGTAACCCAGCGTAACTTTTCGGATTATCTGACTTAAGGAATCACCATGAGCCTTGCCCGAGTACAGTCGGCGAACCAGCCATCGACCGATGATGCTTTGCCATCAGGCGCTGTGAGCAAAAACGGCGTTAACCCCACCAAGAATGATTTCATGACCATGATGGTGGCCCAGATCCGCAACCAGAATCCGCTAAACCCGATGGACGGTACTCAGTACTTAACCCAGCTCGGAATGATGTCAGCGGTTGAAAGTCTGGAAGGGGTGAAGATGGGCATGATGAATCTCAATATTGGTATGAGCAATATGGAGATGCTGCAGAGCACCAACCTGATTGGCAAGAGCGTGTTGATGGAAGTCAGCAACGCACTGGACGTTAAAGAAGGCCAGAAACTTGACGGTCGGGTACGTCTGGATAAAGCGGCGGATAACGTCAAAGTGGCGGTGTACGACGAAGAGGGCAAGCTGGTCGATACCTTACAACTGGGTCCGCAACCGGCGGGTCTGGTGAAATTCGATATCGACGGTGACAAGTTGGGGGCCGGTAAATACAAATTCGAAGTCCTGGCTGAAAGCGGTAGTGATGCCTGGAGTCAGAACATGCTGCTGGCAGCCAAAGTGCAGGCTGTGCACATCAGCACCGATGGCATGACCCCGAACCAGCTCGAACTAGCCGGTCTTGGCAAGATGTCTATCTATGACATGCGTGAAATTGCCGAGTCTGATTCTGCGCCGGTGATGGCCAAGTCATCACGGATGCCATTCCCACTGTCTCTCATTTGATCACCTAGATTATTCAGGAATTTGTATGTCTTTTAATATCGGCCTGAGCGGTCTGAAATCCACCAGTGAGCAGATGGATACCATCAGCCACAACATTGCCAATGGCTCGACCGCCGGCTTTAAATCCTCTCGTACTGAATTTCAGGATGTGTATTCCGCCACTTTTGGCGGCGGTCAGGCCAACGGGGTGGCCGTATCTGGGATCCGGCAGAGCTTTGCCACCGGCAGTATGACCACCACTGGCCGTAATGCCGATTTGGCGATCAACGGCGATGGTTTTTTTGCGGTAGAGAATAATGGCCAGAAGTTTTATACCCGTGCCGGCATCTTTGATACTCGTCAGGACAAGAACAACCCAAGCATGCTGAATCTGGTCAGTTCCGATGGTTCTTTGCTACTGGGCAAAGGCGGTCAGCCGATCACCATTGACCAAGCTGATCAGGCGCCAAAGGCCAGCACCAAAGGTTCACTGGGGCTGAATCTGGATGCCGGTGCACCAGTGATCGATGCCGCCAAGCCATTTGATATCAACGATCCGTCAACCTACAACTCAACCAGTAATGTAAAGGCGTACGACTCGCTGGGCAACGAGCATCAGGTGACGCAGTACTACCGTAAAACCGGCGACGGTAAGTGGGAAATGCACGTGGCGATGGATAATAAGCTATTGCCTGGCGGCCCGACCCCTGTTGAGTTTGATGACAGCGGTAAGCTGACCAAGCCTAGCCCAGCGAGCCTTTCATTGACCCTATCTAACGGCCAGCCACTGGCACTGGATATGAGTGGAATGACCCAGTACGGCGGTGGTTTTAGCATCAACACCGTTAGCTCTGACGGTTATGCTGCGGGCAAGTTTGCCAACTGGTCATTCGAGCCGGATGGCACTGTGATAGCCCGTTATACCAATGGTGAAAAAGTGAGCCAAGGTCAGCTAGAGCTGGCGCGCTTTACCAACAACGAAGGCTTACAGCCGGCTGGTGGTAATCGTTGGACCGAAACGTTTGCCTCGGGCCAGGCGATGGCTGGGGTGGCCGGTGAAGGTCAGTTGGGCAGCATTCTGACTGGGCGTTATGAAAACTCTAACGTGAATATCAGCGATGAGATGGTCGGATTGATGGGGGCGCAGAGTAACTATCAGGCCAACGCCAAGTCGATTCAGGTTGCCAATGAGATGACCAAAGTCTTGTTCAACTCCTTGTAAGGGCCGGGTCTGAGTTATGGATAAATTGCTGTTTACTGCCCTGTCTGGCGCGCGCCGCACTTTGCTGTCGCAGCAGGTGCAGGCCAACAATCTGGCCAACGTAAACACTTCCGGTTTTCGGGCCGATTTAGAGCAGGCCTCGACTGAGCTGCTGCGTGGCGCAGGTTATCAGACACGTGCGCTGGTGGGGGAGCAAGCCTTAGGCTCGGATCTCTCCGGCGGCGCCTTGCAACGCACCGATCGGCCGCTGGATATGGCGGTACAGGGCGATGGTTTTTTTGCTGTTGAGACTCCGCAAGGTGAGGCTTATACCCGAGCTGGTAACTTCTCCACCAACGATGCGGGTGAGTTGAGTGTGAACGGCCACCCATTGCTGGGCACTGATGGCCCGATTGTACTGCCAGAATACAGCCAACTGAGTGTAGGTAAAGACGGCACTTTGTCGATCGTAGCCCCCAATGGCGGCGTAATGCAGGAAGTTGGCCAGCTCAAGCTGGTCAACCCATCGCCGGAAGCGATCAGCAAAAGCGAAGATGGCTTGTTCCGCTTACGTGATGGCTCTAGCGCTGCCAGTGATGACGGAGTGCAAGTTGCCAGTGGTTATCTGGAATCCAGCAACGTGAATGCGGTCGATGCCCTGATCCGCAACATGACACTGGCACGTAATTTTGAATTTCAGGTCAAGATGATGAAAACCGCAGAGGATCTGACCACTGCCGGTAATCGTCTGATCCGTGAGTAAGGCATAACAGAATGAATGCAGCATTATGGGTAAGTAAAACCGGTCTGGCGGCACAAGACGTACAGATGCAGGTGATCTCCAACAACTTGGCCAACGTGAACACCATCGGTTTTAAGCAAGACCGCGCCGCGTTTGAAGATCTGTTCTATCAGATCAAAAAGCAGCCGGGCGGGATGGCCGATCAGCAAAATGAAACTCCCGGCGGCCTGATGCTGGGAAACGGGGTACGGGTTGTTGGCACCGAAAAGCTGATGAAAACCGGCGCTTACCAGCAAACTGATGTACCAACAGATTTGTCGATTCAAGGCCAAGGTTTTTTCCAGATTGAAATGGCCGATGGCACTACGGCGTACACCCGTAACGGTCAGTTTCACCGCAATGCCGAAGGCATGCTGGTAAATGCCAACGGCTTGCCACTTAGCCCGAATATCGAAATTCCGGAAAACGCCACCAGCTTCTCGGTGGGAACGGACGGTACCGTGACCTATACCAGCCCCGATGATCCGCAGCCGCAAGAGCTAGGTCAGATCTCGCTGGTGAACTTCACTAACCCTGGTGGTCTGGAAGCAGCCGGCAGCAACCTGTTCAAGGAAACCGGTGCTAGCGGCGTGCCGAATGAAGGGGTTGCCGGAGAAAATGGCTTAGGTCAGCTTAAGCAATATTCACTGGAAGGTTCGAACGTCAGCGTAGTGGAAGAGATGGTCAACATGATCACCACCCAGCGCGCGTATGAGATGAATGCCAAAGTGGTATCCAGTGCCGATCAGATGCTGAAGTTTGTCAGCCAGTCACTGTAATTAATGTTGTAACGAAAAAGATTGAGGCAGTCATGAAACGCGTTCTGGTAATGATGACCTTGTTGTTGCTGGCCGGGTGTGCGCACCCGCCCATCGGCCCTTATCCCGGTGAAGATAGTTTTACCCCTCCACCGATGAAACTACCAGCCATGGAGCGGGATCAGGACGGCAGTTTGTTCAGCAATGATTACAACATGGCACTGTTTCAGGATCGGCGCGCGTTTCGTGTCGGTGATGTGTTGACGGTGGTATTGCAAGAGCAAACAAGCTCTAGTAAGAGAGCCGGTACCAGTTTTGGCAAGGAAAGTAATGCCAGTGTCGGGGTGGCCACCTTATTTGGCACAGAGTACCCGAAGGCGGCATCCTCGTTAGGGGCTGATCGTGATTTCAAAGGTAACTCTACCAGTTCCCAGCAAAACTCACTATCAGGCAGCATCACCGTACTGGTATACGAAGTGATGCCTAACGGCATTTTACGGGTGCGCGGTGAGAAGTGGTTGCGTCTCAATCAAGGTGATGAGTATATCCGCCTTAACGGGTTGGTACGCGTTGATGATATTGATGGGTCGAATCGTGTGCCTTCCCAGCGTCTGGCTGATGCCCGGATCACCTATTCGGGGCGCGGTGCACTATCAGACTCCAACTCCGCTGGCTGGCTGACCCGCTTCTTTAATAGTCCGTTCTTCCCAATCTGAGGTTGATGATGAGCATGCGTTATTTACTGCTGAGCCTGTGGCTTGGCAGTGTATCCGCGGTGGCAGCACCATTGTTGAATATGGTGGATGTACAGGGGATCCGAGAAAACCAGCTGGTCGGTTACGGCTTGGTGGTCGGCTTAAGCGGCACCGGTGACAAGAGCCAAACCAAATTTACCTCGCAGTCGATTAAAAACATGCTGAGTCAGTTTGGGGTGCAGTTACCACCGAATGCCGATCCAAAATTAAAAAACGTGGCCGCGGTGGCCATTAGTGCCACGTTGCCGGCGCTGGCCTCTAAAGGCCAGACATTAGATATTACGGTGTCGTCATTGGGGGATGCCAAAAGTCTGCGCGGCGGTACGCTGCTGCTCACTCCGCTGCGCGGAGTAGATGGGCAGGTGTACGCTATGGCGCAGGGTAATCTGGTCGTGGGCGGTTTAAATGCCGAAGGCGCCAGTGGTAGCGGGATCACCGTTAATATTCCGACTGCTGGGTTAATTCCTAACGGTGCTTTGATTGAACGTGAAATTCCATCCTCGTTCCTCAGCAATCCTAATATCGTACTGAGCTTGAAACAGCCGGGCTTCAATACCGCACGCAATATCGAAATGGCGATCAACCGCGTGTTGGGGCCGGGCGTGGCGAATGCCCAGAACAATACCAAAGTGGTACTGCGTGCTCCGCAAGACCCGAGCCAGCGCGTTGGTTTTATGGCTGCACTGGAAACGCTAAGTGTTAACGAAGGCCCGACCCCAGCGCGGATCATCTTCAATGCTCGTACCGGTACTATCGTCATGGGGCAAAACGTCCGTGTGCGTCCGGCGATTGTCAGCCACGGCTCGCTGACGGTGAATATTGTTGAGAACGCTCAAGTCAGTCAGCCGAACGCATTGTCTAACGGCAAGACTGTGGTGACACCACAATCGGATGTCAGCGTGAATGAAGAGCGAGGTAAAGCCTTTATCTGGCCGGCGGGAACTTCGCTGAAAACCATTGTAGACGCTATTAACAGCTTAGGGGCAACACCGAGTGATCTGATGTCTATCTTACAGGCACTCAAACAGGCCGGTGCGCTAGAAGGCGAGCTGATCGTGATATGAGTATAGAAATTGCCCCAGACGAGGCGCAAGCCTCGTTCCTGTACAACGATGTGCATCAGCTGCAAAACATCAAGGGCAACCGCGATCAGCAGCAGGCTTTGCAGCAGGTCTCACAGCAGTTTGAAGCGGTATTTTTACAGACTGTACTCAAGCATATGCGGCAGGCTAGCAGTGCAATGCGTGATCCTGACTCCCCACTCAGCAGCCGCCAGCAAGATTTTTACCAGTCATTTTACGATGGCCAGTTGGCGGTGGAGATGAGCAAGAAAAGCCGGATTGGGATCGCCGAGATGCTGGTAAAACAGCTGGGCGCTGCGCTGCCGAAAACGGCAGATAAACCAGCAGGTACTGCGAGCGAGTCGGCGCGGGCGGCGGAAAGCTTTGCGGTAACCATGCACGCTAAGCCGACTCAAGCTAAACCGTTACATGCCTCGTGGCTGCCGGATACAGTCTTAGATCGCTTGTTTGGTGCAGGGGCTGGGAGCGAAGCTGTTGATTCAGCATTGAATGCGCAGATGGCTGATCCGCAAAAACAGAACTTCATCAAGAAACTGTTTCCGTATGCTATCCGCGCCGCTCGGGCACTGGGAACTAGCCCAGCAGTATTGCTGGCGCAGGCGGCACTGGAAACGGGCTGGGGTAAAGGGATATTACGCCACGGTGAGAAGAGCAGCTATAACCTGTTCAATATCAAGGCCAGCCCTGGCTGGCAGGGTGAACAGGTGACCGTATCGGCAGAGGAAGTGATCGACGGTCAGACTGTCAATCAGCAATCACCGTTTCGGGTATATCGGAGCTTTGCCGAATCGTTTGATGATTATGCCCGTTTTTTGCAGGGTAATCGTCGCTACGCCAAGGCGTTGCAGCATACGGATAATCCAGAACGTTATTTTAACCATTTACAACAAGCCGGTTATGCCACTGACCCTCAGTATGCCCGTAAATTACAAGGGCTTTGGCAGCAAGTGCAGCAAATGTTGGAATAGCCGATTGATCCTCGGTATAGCGGGTAAATTTAATCATCTTGCCCGGTAGGTCGCTTAATTACTTTCAGAACCCTGCAGGCTGTTGCCTGCTAGCATTCGGCCAGTAGGCCGGATGTTTTTGCACTGAGTAAGGACGTTGTCATGAGTCTGATTAATATCGGTTTAACCGGTCTGGGTGCGGCCAATGCTGGCCTAAGCACCACTTCTCACAACCTGGTGAACATGAACACGCCTGGATATACCCGCCAGCGTATCGGTCTGGCCAGTCAGGTTGGCCCAGGTGGCGTGGGTGCTGGTGTTGGAGTCACCGGCATTGATCGTCTGGCCGATGGCTTTTTGAATACCAGTTTGTGGCGTCAATCATCAGCGTTGCAGCAGAGCAATACCCAGTATCGCTACATGAGCAAGACCGAACAGATCCTGACTGCGGACAGCTCTAGCATCAACGTCGGTATGGATCGCTTTTATTCAGCACTCAGTGAAGCGGCGGTGAACCCACAAGATATGGCACTGCGTCAATCTATTTTGTCGCAGGCCGATGCGGTAACCCAGCGTTTTAACAATATGGATGCACAGCTGAAAAGTCAGCGCAAGCAGCTCGATAGCCAGCTTGACTCCAGCATCAGCCAGACCAATTCGACGCTGGCCAGTATCGCCGAGATGAACAAGCAGATCAAAGAAGCCGGTGCCCGCGGCCAGTCTATGACCGATGTATTGGATGCGCGAGATCGGGCGATTAGCCAGCTGTCAGAACAGCTGAATGTCAACGTGCAGTATAAGCCAGATGGTACGGTGGATATCAACCTGGATCAGGGCCAGCCGTTAGTTAGCGGTAATACCGCTAGTCAGCTAGATATGGCGCGCGATGGCGTGATCAGCATCAAACGTGGCGATGCCACCTTCGCAATGCCGCGTAATATTGGCGGTAATATCGGTGGCCTGATGACCTTCCGTGATCAAGATCTGGTCGAAAAGCAAAAAGAGCTGGATGTGATGGCTTATGGTTTTGCTCAGCAGTTCAATGCGGTGCACCAGCAGGGTTACGACATCAACGGTAACCTCAGCGGTAAGGATATGTTCAGCGGTGCCGACAGTGTCGAAGGTGCGGCCAGCCGTTTGTCACTGGCGCTTAAAGACCCTGCCGATCTGGCGTTGGGCGATGATGTGGATATCGGCCCAGGTAACGGCAATAACCTGACTAAGCTGATTGCGCTGAAAGATACCCCGTTGGCGATTACCTTATCCCCTGCGGATCAAGCTGCTTATGGCGTAACTGTGTCTGGTTTGAATGGTAAAACCCTGAGTAAGGCCTATACCGGTATTTGCGGTGATTGGGCAATCCAGACTGCACAAATCAAGGCCGAGCTGACCTCGAATACCTCATTGTATCAGCAGGCATTTAACGATAGGGAATCCCTCTGCGGGGTATCCAAAGATGAAGAGGCCGGTAATCTGATGCAGTATACCCAGATGTATCAATCCAGTGCCAAAATTGTCAGTACAGCGCAGCAGTTGTTTGACACCACCTTAGCGATGTTCAATTAAGGAAATCACCACCATGCGCATGAGTACCTTTCAGCTAAACAGCATGATGATGGGTGGGATGCAGACTGCTAACAGCAACTACAACACCACCGTGATGCAGATGCAGCAGCAGACCAAAATACTGACTCCATCGGATGATCCGATTGGCTCGGTGCAGATTATGCTGCTACAGCACCAGCAGAGTGCCACCGATCAGTACAGCAAGAACATCAAAAATGTGATGAACGAGTACACCCAGCAAGAAGCCCTAATGCGTAATGGCAATGATATCTTATTGCGTGGTAAAGAGCTGACGCTAGGTCTTGGCAACGGAGCTATGACGCAGGATGACCGTCAGGCAATGGCGAACGAGCTGGAGTCTATCCGTGATGAACTGCTAAGTGTAGCAAACAGCCAAAACCCAGATGGTGATTACCAATTTGCCGGTAACAAGCTGAAAAATAAGCCATACAGCCTGCCAGATTATGTCTATCAAGGCGATAGTGCACGCCGAACCTCGAGTACCGCAGAAGGGGTGACGTTGCCGGTTAATATGACAGCTGATACCATTTTTGGCTCCGGGAATGACACCGTATTTAAAGCCATTGATGATCTGACCGCGGCACTGCGTGACCCAGCAACGCCCCAGAGTGAGCTGGAAAAGCAGATGCAACATGTTAATAGCCAGATGACCTCTACCTCAACCCAGCTCAACAGCGCTTGGGGTAGCCTAGGTAGTCAGATGCAATCACTCGAGCGCATGGAAGGCGCACACGAAGACAACACCCTGATGAACAAAAAGATGATTGGGGATATCAAGGATCTGGATATTCCAGAGGCAGTATCGCGCCTCAAAGGCTATGAGCTGGCGCTGACGGCAACCCAGCTAAGCTACTCAAAAATCAATGATATGTCGCTGTTTAACTACATTAGGTAACATCGCGTTATTACATCATGTGCAGGTCTTTTGGCCTGCGTTGAATGCGGCAGACCGCATTACACAGAACCAAACAGATAAAGAGAACACACGTTGGTTAACCAAGTTAACAGCACCCGTTTGGGTACTCAGCATACGACCGATCTGAATCGCTCACCGGTGGTCAGTCAGCAAAAAGCGGGTTTGGCAGTTTCTGCCTCTGCCGGTGCGGCTGTTGATGCCCGAACGCCGAACGAAGAGATCGAGCACCTACGCCACGGTCAGCGTGGTAGTCTGCTTGGCATCACTGCCAAGGCGCATGACCAACTGGCCAAAACCCAGACTGCCTTACGGGCCTTGCACAATGCCGAAGATATCTTGCAACAAAGTAAACAGCAGGCACAGCGCAGCTTGAAACAGTCCGAGGGGCGTCGTCAGCGGATGACGCAGGAGCTGGTCTCCTTGCAGCGTCAACTCAGTCAGCAGGTGCATCAGACCTATGATGACAAACCGCTGTTCAATGCGGATTTCTCTGTACGCCACTTAAACCGCAACCAGCAACAGCGTTTTTCCATTCGTGGATTACGTTTGCAAGGGGATCGCAGCCAATCAGAAGTGCTAAAATTTGCCTTTGATGGTGGTAAGCCGCGTCAGGTCAAAGTGCAGATTGAGCCTGATGACGATATGGTCGGCATTGCCCGTAAACTCAGCCGTGGTTTATCAGCACGTGGGATCCGTACCGAGGTCGACAAGTGGGGTGATCTGGAGTTTTCAGCCGCCAAAGGTAACTGGCAAGACATTGAAAAAGGGTTTTGGCTGACCGGTAACGGGCAAATTTTTCCGGCCGGTAACCCAGTGAAGGTGCAGCCAGAGCAACGTCAGCCGCAGATGATTGATGCTGAGAAATTGAGCTTTCGTAAAACCCAAGATACCCGACAGTCACTGGCCGATATTGAACATCTGATGCAGCAGATCCGTAGCTCACTGCAAGAGCTGACCCGCTATCAGCAGCAGATTGAGCGCCAGCTGCAAGGGCGTTATGCCCAGATGCCCGAAGCGGAGCTCGGTGGAATAGCCGATAGGATCGCTGATAAGCCACTATCCAGCCTGCTGGCTCAGGCCGATGTGTCGCGCCAGACCGTGGTGGCACTGCTCACCCGCTGAGCCTCGAACCTGCGCGCCGGATCAGCCCGGCGCACGCCTTCAGGAAGGGCGCAGTCGGAGCAGGTTATTTCCCTATCACTTCCCTAATAACTGCCTAAAGCCCACCCGTCTTAAAAAAGATTATTTAAAAAAGATTTAAGCAATGCCCGTGCTCTTCCGCCTAATACCAGTAACAAGGTTTGAGACCTGTTTCTATTTTAGGATTATAGGAGATATCACATGTCATTATCCGTTCATACTAACCAGCCTTCCCTGACAGCACAGCGTTCTTTAACCGGCACTCAGCTGAGCCTGAACACTTCCCAACAGCGCCTGTCTACCGGTCTGCGTATCAACAGCGCTAAAGACGATGCTGCCGGTCTGCAAATTGCAAACCGCATGGAAACTCAGACCCGTGGTCTGTCTGTTGCTCAGCGTAACGCTGCTGATGGTATCTCTCTGTCACAAACGGCAGAAGGCGCGATGAAAGAAGCGTCTAACATTTTGCAGCGTCAGCGTGAACTGGCCCTGCAATCAGCTAACGGTACTAACACTACTGCGGATAAAACAGCTCTGAATGAAGAGTTTACCGCGTTGAACGCAGAGTTGAAGCGTATTCAAAAAACCACCTCTTTCGCAGGTAAGGCTCTGTTCGCCTCTGCAGGTGGCCTAAAGTCCGGTATCTCTTTCCAAGTGGGTGCTGAGATGAAGACTGCTGACAAGATCACCGTTAAGGTTGATACCTCTGCAGCATTCAAATCCAGTAATGCAATCACTGGCTCTGCTGGCACTATCGGTGCTGTAGTTTCTGGTCTGGATACAGCAATTGCCGGAATGGGCAGCGCTATGGCGCAACTGGGTGCGGTACAAAACCGTTTCCAATCCACCATTAACAATCTGTCTAACATCGAAGAGAACGTGAGCGTGGCGAAAGGCCGCATCATGGACGCTGACATTGCCAAAGAATCTGCCAACATGACCAAGCAGAATATGATGATGCAAGCGGGTATCTCGGTGCTTTCTCAAGCCAACCAGACCCCATCGATGATCATGGGTCTGCTGCGTTAATGACCGATGACCGTGGGCTTGCTCCACGGTACGTAGATACAAAAAGGGGCCACAAGGCCCCTTTTTACTGTGTTTTGCCGGCCATCCCTGCGGGATGTTCGGGTTTGACCGGCAAAACACAGTAACTTTCCAGATGGCATTTTTTTTGCATATTCGCGTAGACGCGATGCCAGTTGTAAGCCGTGGGCATCGCGGCAGACCAGACACAGAGGATTGACTATGGGCATGACTATTGGTGGTATCGGTACTCTGCCGATCGAAGATTTGATTTATGCGCAGCTGTACTCCGAGCGCCTGCCCAAAGAAACTCAGTGGCAGCGTCAAGAGAGCCAGAATACGGCACTGATCGCCGCATACCGTGAAACACAAACCTCTGTGAACAAACTGCGTACCGCCGCAGAAAAACTCGATAGCGCCCGTGAGCTGAACAAAACTACCGTTGTTGCCGGAGATGACAAAATTTTGTCGGCCAGCGTCAATGGCACTACTGCCACTGGCAACTATGAGTTCAACGTGACTCAGATGGCCCAGATTGGCCGCGAAAAAGTGGTGTTTGACGGTAATGATAATGCTGCGCAGGATCAAACATTAACCATCGGCTACGGTAAAGATGCGTTTGATGTCACGGTCGCCGCCGGCAGCTCGCTGGAAGATATCGCCGCACAAATTAACGGTGATAAAAATAATCCGGGTGTAAAAGCGGCGGTAGTACGTGAAGACGGGGATAAATACTCACTGGTAGTGAGTGGTAAAGATACCGGCCAAGAGGGGGCTGTCACAGTAACGTCCTCAGAGGCAACGACCAAAGTCAGCACATTACAAACCGCCCAAGATGCAAAATTAGAAATGGGTGGTCTGACGTTCAGCTCAAAAAATAATAAATTCGACAACATTATCGATGGTATTTCGGTAGAAGCAAAGCAGGTTGGGAAAACCACGGTCAGTGTCAAGCCAGATAATGACGGCACTAAAGAAGCCGTAAAAAGCTTCGTCAGCGCTTATAACGAGCTGGTCGATACTATCGACAAACACTCCAAAGCCACCGATGTGACCGATGCCGACGGTAAAAAACGCAAGAAGCCGGGCGCTCTAGGCGGAGACAGCATGACGCGCGGCATGATGAGTCAGCTGCGTAACAGTTTGGGTCAGGTGTATGACGGCAAGACCTTGTCGATGCTCGGTATTAAAACCGATCGCCAAGGCAAGTTGGAAATTGATGACGAGAAGCTGACCAAAGCCATCAACGAAGATCCGGAAAGTATCGGCACCGTATTTCTTGGCGCTGATGGCAAGAGTGGGTTAATGCAGAGCATTACCACCAGCTTAAAAGATTACAAAACCTCTGGCGGTAACTTTACCACTCGGATTGACCGCTTGGAGCAAGAGCAGAAAAAGATTAGCCAAGAGCGCGATGATCTGGATGCTCGGCTGAAAGTACGTGAGCAATCTCTGCGCGAGTACTATGCCAATATGGACAAAATGATCAGTGGCATGCAGCAGACCCAGAACATGCTGTACGGCATGTTGATGAGTTAATTGACAGTGAATGAATGATGAATAACGGACTTAACGCCTACCAACAGGCAAAAACACAAGCGCAGGCTGCCGCGGCGAGCCCACACCGGCTAATCCTGATGCTGCTCGAGGGTTTGCTGGATAATTTGACCCGAGCACGCGGTTTTATGGAGCGTGGCCAAGTCGAGAATAAGGGCCAGATGATCACCAAGTGTCTGGATATTCTGCAAGGGCTAAGCGCTATTTTAGATATGGAAAAAGGCGGCGACGTTGCCACCGAACTGTACCGGTTGTACGACTATTGTGGTCGCCGTTTGTTTGAAGCTAATGCCCAGAACAGCATGGCGATCGTAGATGAAGTCAGTGGCCTGATCAGTGAGATCCGTGAAGGCTGGCTAGCTCTGCATCCGAGCAAAGTGACTGGACAATGACAGCCACGGTGACCGGTCTGGTTACCGGGCTGCAACGTTTGCATCAGGCTATGGAGCAGGCGGTGCAGGCTAAGGATTTTGCCTTACTAGCGACACTGGATCAGAAGTTACAGGCTGGGCTATCTCGGCTTCCAGCAGCGGCGCTCCCTGCCGATGCTCATGACATCCTGCGTCAGCTGGCCACCCGCTATCCGCATTGGATTGCTGCCGCTCAGGTTGAGCAGGCGCAGATCCGGCAGCAAATTTGTCAGCAACCTACACAGCAGCAGGGCTTACAAGCCTACATACAGAACTCATAACTATGCAACTGACAGCAGCACAGCCTTCGGCCAGTACCACTGGTAGCGCCGGTAACACCCGCGGCACCGTACAACCGGCCCCTGGGAAAGCCACCGATCACCGATTTAGCTCGTCATTGAATGGTCCGAAAAATGGCCATGACGCGCACCCAAGTGAGGCACCGACCGGGGGAAAAAACCGTCCCGGTCAGGTGGATAAAAAAGCGGCGGCAGGCGCTGAATCATCGCATGCGCAACCGGGCACTGAGTCGGAACCGGTAAGTTCGTCGAACCGCGAGCTGGCCCAGCAAATAGCCTACCTGCTGCATACCCAGCAGGCCGTCAATCCGTTACCGTTACAGGCTGGCTTTGGTCTGCCCGCAGGGGCGACAGGCGATCCGGCGCAGCTGAGTGCCATGTTAGCCAATTTACCGCAGGCCGGGCTTAAAGGGGGGATCGCCAATGTCGATCGCCTGTCGGCAACCGATCTTTCGTATGAGTCTTCGTTGGCCGAGCAGCCGTTAACACCGCTGGCCGACAACCTAGAAGTTAATAGCCAAGAGATGGCGCACAGCAGCCTATCAGCCGACCCCGAACTTAGTGCTCTGGTCACTGCTCTGGCGGATAAAACCGTCACCGCGCCGGTAGTTGCCATGAGCCAGCATGGGCTGAATGCCCTCACCAGTGCCAAAGACACCACCGTCGGACAACCGACCACTGCACCGGCTGATATGGCAACCCCTAATCCCACGTTAAGTGTGGATATCAGTAAACCGCAGTGGGGTGATGCTCTGATTGAACAGCTGCGCCAGCGTATTCATCTGCAAGCCGGTAACAAGTTGCAGCATGCCCAGATCCGGCTCGACCCGCCAGAGCTGGGGAAACTGGATATTAGCCTGCGTATGGAAGGCGATAAACTGAGCGTACAATTTACCGCCGCACATCCGCAACTCCGAGAGGCCCTGTTGGCGAGCAGTGACCGTTTGCGGCATGACTTCAGTCAGAGCCAGATGAACCTGATTGATGTCTCAGTATCGGGCGGACAACCGCAGCATGGGAATCATCCGCAGCAGGATACCGGTTTTGCCAGTGGTCATTCGGTGATCCGCCGTGCCGCTGACCATAGCAGTGTTCCGGCTCTGAATCTGTCACGTCATCGTGCAGACTTCGACAGTTTGGTTTAAGAGAGAACATCATGTCGCAAGGAAATAAATCCAAAGTCATTTTGCTGGCCATCATTGCGCTGTTACTGCTCGCCCTACTGGGTGGGGGGGGCTGGGGATATTGGCATTTTGTCATCAACAAGCCGGTATCGGCGAAACCTCAGGAAGTGGCAACAGTCGCTGTGGTGAAAAAACCGATTTTTATCAATCTGGATCGTTTCGTCATCAGCGTGCAAGGGGAAGACCGTCTGCATTACATGATGTTGGAGCTGTCGTTGATGACCTACAACAGTCATTTTGAAACTCAGGTACAGGAATTTATGCCGCTGGTACGCAATAGCGTCGTTACTGAACTGAGCCATGAAAACTTTGCCAAGCTGACTGATCCGGATGCGGTGGTGGTGTTGCAAGAAAAATTGCTTACCGCCATTCGTGCCACCATACAGAAGATGGCCGGTGAAGATGCGGTAGATAAGGTGCTGATCACCAAACTGGTGGTGCAGTAACTCGCTATGTGCACAGCCGGGGATAACGCGCATGGGCTAAACGCCTATCAGGCCAGTCAGAAACTAGGGCATCAGGCCCGCGAGCAACGCTTATTGCTGCAGCATGCACCGCTAGTGCGGCGAATAGCCTACCATCTGACTTCACAGGTCAGTGCGGTGATTGGCCGTGACGATTTAGAGCAGATTGGCATGTTGGCGCTGCTGGGCGAAATCCGCCGTTATGATCCGGATGGTGATGTGCCACTGGAAGTGATGGCCAGCCCGCGGATCCGCGGCGCTATGCTCGATGAACTGCGCCGTCTGGACTGGCGTTCACGTGGTATACGGCAAAAGAGCCATGAGCTTAAAGACCGTATCCGCAGCCTCAGTCGGGAGTTGGGGCGCAAGCCGACCCGTCAGGAGTTGGCTCTAGCGTTGCAAATTAGCGATGAAGAGCTGCGCGAGCGTCTGCTGGCCTGTCAGGCCGAGCAGGTGGATAGCCTAGATAGTCTACAGGAGGATGGTTTTGAGAACTTTAGCCTGTATTGGCCGAGTGATGAAGTCCAGTCAGTCCGTTTCAAACGTGATTTATCCTGTGCCCTAAAGCAAATACCGGTGCGGGAACAGACCATTTTGAGTCTGTATTACGAGCACGAGATGAATCTAAAAGAGATAGCTCTGGTGTTGGATCTTACCGAAGCGCGGATCTGCCAGTTACATAAGAAAGCGCTGAAACAGCTCAACAGACTGTTAGACGGCTGGAATCAGCCGGGCTAATGGGGGATATATGCAACGGATAATTGGTTTTTTTATTGTTTTTGGCTGTGTCGTTCTGGGCTATCTGGAAGCGAAAGGTAATCTGGGTGCTCTGTGGCAGCCAGCAGAGATGATTATTATTGTGGGTGCAGCGATGGGCGCTATGGTCGTGGCGCATCCGATTGCAGTACTCAAGGGGATTGGTGGACAACTGAAAACCCTGATGGGAAAGGGCTATACCCAGAATTACTACCGCGCCATTATCGAATTGATGTTTGAGCTTTTGGAAACCGTGCGTAAAGACGGCATTAAAAAGCTCGATGAACATATCGAGAAACCAGACTCTAGTGCGCTGTTTACCAAATACCCGAGTGTCACAGCTTCGCCGGTATTGCTGGCGTTTATTACCGATAACCTGCGTTTAATGGCGATGGGTAAAATGGCGCCACATGATTTAGAAGCGCTGCTCGAGACTGAAATTCATACCATCCAGAATGACCTATTGCGGCCGTCTAAAGCGCTGGGTAAAACCGGTGAAGCGATGCCGGGTTTTGGTATCGTTGCGGCGGTACTGGGTATTGTAGTGACCATGCAAAATATCGGTGGCAATCTGGCCTTGATCGGCGCCAAAGTGGCAGCCGCGCTGGTGGGAACGTTTATCGGTGTATTGCTGAGCTACGGGGTGTTTGACCCGCTTTCTGCGGCGATGGCTAACCTAGTAAAAAAAGAGGTAATGGGCCTGAAGATGGTCATGGCCATTTTGGTGGCACAGCAGCAAGGCCGTCCAACCCTGCTGGCTCTGGATGCTGGCCGTAAACTTTTGATCAGCGAATACAAACCGAGCTTCTTCGAGATGGAACGCTGGCTGACTGCCGAGCAGAACTGATTATGGCTAAAGACTCACACCACACCATTATCATCAAGAAAGTCCAGCACGACGAGCACGATGAAGGGCACGGCGGCGCATGGAAAGTGGCGTTTGCCGACTTTGCCATCGCCATGATGGCCTTTTTCATGGTGCTGTGGGTGATGGAAGTGGCTTCCAAGGATGAACGACAGAAAGTTCAGCAATACATGGCCACTTACAGTGTGTTCGATAACATGGATAATGTGTTTGATATTACTAATAGCCCGTTTCCGGTGGACTTCGGTGGACAGGCTTCGCCACTGGAAAACCCAGTTAAATCGGATTTTGATGGTAATGATAAGCTAGGTAGCGCACTGTTTCAGGAGAACAAAACGGCAGGTCAGCATAAGAACCAAGATTTAGGCAAACTACAGGGTAAGTATCTTACTCAGCAGCAAATGGAAGTGTTGGCCGAAGCCCTGAATACGGTAGCTGTTCGTCTAGATGCCACCAACAACGTGAGGGTGGAAGTAGTACCGCAGGGGCTGCGGGTGCTAATTCAAGATGATAACGAACATTATATGTTCGAGCGCGGTAGCACTCGAATTACGCCATTTTTTAAGGGTATTTTGGATCACATCTCACCGGTACTGGGCAGTATCCAGAATCGGATCATGATCAGCGGCCACACTGATAATACCCGTTATCCGAATAACGTGGATTACACCAACTGGGATCTCTCTGCTGAGCGCGCGTTGACCGCGCGTCGGGTGATGACCGCCAATGGCATGAAACGTGATCAAATTCTGCAACTGGTGGCGATGGCTGAACAGATGCCGGTCAATATTAAAGATCCGATGAGCGGGCAAAATCGGCGGATCGAGATCACCGTACTGACTGAACAGGCTGCGGCACAAATTGCCCAGCTTTTTGGCCGTGCCAATGCCAAACCTATACCTCCGCATATCGCAACGCCGCCTAATGCTGCACCGCGTCCGGCAGAAGCGTCGGCAGTGGGTGTAGGGGCAGCAGCCACTGCACCCGCGGCGATAACAACACCGAGCGCTGCGCCAACAAGTGGTGTTACTCCTCCGTCGGCGGCAGGGGGCGCGAGTACCGCGCTTCCGGTAAGTACGGCATCTGCCGTTAACCGCAGCGCGCAGCGTAGTGGTAAAGCGGCGCAAAATACTGTATCAGCGGCAGCTTTACCGCCATTGTTGACCGATCAGGCTGGTAATCTGGTGCGTATCGGGGTTGATCCGATTTTGCCCGGCATGGCTACGTTAACTCCGGACCATACAACACCGGCGGCGGACAGTGCTGAGTCCGCGATGCGACTAAAAGTTGTGCCAGAACCCAGTCATATCGAACCCACTTTGGTAACGCCAGTTGTAATGGCACCGGTTAATGTCGGACACGGTTAAACCTTTGTGGTGCGGCATTGAGGTATCGATTTGAGCACGATCAAGAGATAAAAAACCACACCTGATTCAGCTGGCTGCTCAACTGTTTGGGGCAGTCATTTTTTTAGCTTTGCTTTGCATCCCCCAACAGGCATTGGCTTTTGTAGGTTGCTGCTGTGCGGCTATGCCGTAACGGCGGTGGCCGGTAAGGTCAGCCGGTTTGACAAAAAGGTTCGCAACCAGCGGTGTGCGGGATCTTGTTCATGCCGTTCATGCCAGAGCATTTGGTAGGCGACGGTGGGCGGCTGCAGTGGAAGTGGTAGGGTAGTCAGCGGATAGTGTGCGGTAACGTGGTCGGCAAAACAGCGCGGCACAGTAAAAATCAGATCGGTATGACAACAGATGGCCACTGCGCCAAAAAAATCGGGAACGCTGATAGGCATGTTGCGCTGCAAGCCGCGGCTGGCCAGCAGATAATCCAGTGACCACCACTCCCGCCCTTCACAGCGCGCCTGCACATGTTGCATAGTCAGATATTGTGTCAGATCCCACGGCTGTTGCAGCACCGGATGCTCTGCACGTAGCAGGCAAACATGCTCGTCTGTCAGCAATGTTTCAAAACAGAGGCCTGCCGGCAGTTGGGTTAGTTGTTGGTCTGTGCTTGGGTACAGTTCGCGAATGGTGAACGCCAGATCAAACTGCCCTTCGGCAAGCCCTTGCAGTGAGAGTGCACTCCACAAATGGGTGTGCAGTTGCAGGCGCGGCGCGCTTTGCAGCAGGCTGTTAATGAAACGCGGCATCAATGTTTGATAAGCGCTTTCTAGCATCACGATATTGAAGTGGCGTTCACTGCTGGCGGGGTCAAATTGCGGCGGGCGGGTTAATAAGTGCAGTTCATGCAGGATATTCCCCAGTGCCGGTGCGAGTTGTTCGGCATGATAAGTTGGGGTTAAGCCGTGTGCGGTGCGGAAAAACAGCGGATCATCAAGTTGTTCACGCAGGCGGGCAAGCGCTTTACTGACCGCCGACTGTGATAGATGCAGGCGCTGGGCAGCCCGAGAAACACTGTGCTCTTCGAGCAGAACATGCAGGCATACTAGCAGGTTAAGATCCAGACGGGACAGGCGATCAAGATTCATAGATATTCCATTAAGGAAAATGATATCGGAAAAAAAGCCATTTCACTTCATATCAGCAGTCGGGTAGGGTAGCGCAAAAAACACAAGGTGCAATATGAATCCACGTAACTTAATTGGTTTATTGGTGCTGCTGGTGATGTTTAGCCCGCTGGCGATTGATATTTATCTGCCGGCGATGCCGCTGATGCAGCAAGATTTGCAGATGAGCGCGGCGCAGGTGCAATCGACGCTGGGGCTGTTTTTACTCAGTTTGGGCGTAGGACAGATTATTATCGGCCCGCTGACTGATCGTTTTGGTCGCCGCCCGGTGCTGCTGGCCGGTATCAGTCTCTATGCGGCAGCCGCGTTGCTGGGTACGCTATCTGATCACTATTGGCTGTTGCAACTTTCACGGATAGGTCAGGGGATAGGTGCTTGTTCCACCTCTATCGTGGCCTTTGCTGCGGTGCGCGACTGCTTTAATGCGCGCGAAAGCGCCAAAATGTACTCTTATCTGAATGGTGCGTTGTGCATTATTCCAGCATTAGCGCCGGCGCTGGGTGGGGTATTGACGATTCAGTTTGGCTGGCGTGCCTGCTTTGCGTTTATGCTGCTGTTTGCGGTGCTAGTGGGCGCGGTAGCTTGGCGTTTTATGCCGGAAACCCGCCCGCAGAACACGGTACACAGTGGCCGTTTGTACCACTGGGCACGTTATCAGCCGATTTTGCAATCGCGTACTTTTTTACACTACGCGGCTATCTGTATGGCGGGAATGACCGGCATTCTCAGTTATGTCACTTACGCCTCAATGGTGCTGGTGGGCCAGTTACAGCTGAGTGAACTGCAATTTAGTGCTTGGTTTGGTGGTAATGCGTTAATCAATATTGTGGCGTTCTTTTTAGCACCAAAAGTAGTGCTGAAACTGGGTGAGCGCCGTGCCGTATTGCTGGGGCTGACAGTTTTTGTCAGCGCCGGTTTTGTGATGCTGTTTTCCGCACAGGTTCTGCCGCTATCGGCGGCGGCCTATATGTTGCCGATGGCGCTGCTGTGTACCGGTTTTGCGCTGATGCTTGGCCCGGCCTCGGCACTGGCATTGATGCCGTTTGCCGACCGCGCGGGCACGGCTTCTGCACTGCTGGGATGTATTCAGATGGGCGGTGCGGCGCTGATCGCATTTATTATCCAGCAAATAGGGCTAGATGCTCGTTTAGCGGTGGCACTGAGTGTGATCGTGGTGGCTTTACCGATCTGGTTATTCAGCCTAAAAATTTGCAGAAAATGCGTTACTGAAATAATTACTGAATAAAATAAATAAAAAACTGAGCACAATGAGGCTTTGCCCGCTATTCAAGCGGGCTTTTTTTCGTCAGAATGCATAAAATTATATTCACAGGGTATACTCTGTGTATTGTTCACTTACACAGCCACTCAACGTGTAATAAATCCTGCAATCTATTTCGTAGATTGTGCGATTTTCCATTCCTACACCTTAATTGTATAGAAGAAGCGCTATGTCATCGTTTACTACATTTGAAATGGCCAAAATCATGAATCAGCTGGAAGACTCTCCAGAAAAAGTGATGTTTGGTCGGGTATTGAAAGAGCTGTGCACACAAAGCCCTGAGCGTATCCGCTCTGCTGCGCGTCATGTGGAAATTAAAGAGCTGCGCGATCTGGTTCATCAGCTACAAGTGGTGATCAGTGAAAAACGTGAAGAGCGTAAAGAGCAAATTTTACGTGCGATGGCCGCAGAAGGGATAGACCCACAAGATTTACTCGGCGAGTAATTTTGACGAGTCATTAATGTTGCGGGTTAATTTATTGCCAGCAATCTAGGTTGAAAATTATTTACATTGAAATGGCGTGTATTGAAACGCTTTTTTGAAAACCCTTGTATTAAAGCAGGGGGAGCGGTATTAATTCGCGTGTACATTTATTAAAAATGTCTCGAGCAGTATCCCATATCACCAAGCAGTACAGTGGCAATATGCTTAATTAACCGTGATTAATCTTCATATATGGAGGCTGAACTGCGCTTGGGGTAAACTGGCGTAAATACATTTAGGCAAAGGCAATAGACATGGCAGAGCAGCCGCAGGAAACAACGCATTTTGGTTTCCGTACAGTCGCCAAGGAAGAGAAGGCCGGAATGGTCGCTGATGTTTTTCACTCCGTGGCAGCAAAATACGATTTGATGAACGATCTCATGTCGTTCGGTATCCACCGCTTGTGGAAACGTTTCACGATTGACTGCAGTGGCGTGCGCCGCGGGCAGCGTGTGCTAGATTTAGCCGGTGGTACCGGTGATCTGACCGCCAAATTCTCACGTCTTGTCGGTGAAACCGGCGAGGTGGTACTGGCTGATATTAATGACTCCATGCTGAAAGTCGGGCGCGCAAAGCTGCGTGATCTGGGCGTGGTCGGCAATGTCAGTTATGTGCAGGCCAATGCCGAAGCCCTTCCCTTCCCTGATAACTATTTTGACTGCATTACCATTGGTTTTGGTTTACGTAACGTCACTGAAAAAGAGCAGGCACTACGCTCTATGTTTCGGGTATTAAAACCCGGTGGCCGTTTACTGGTGCTGGAGTTCTCAAAACCCACCATTGAACTGCTGGGCAAAGTGTACGATACCTACTCATTCCATATTTTGCCGAAAGTGGGTGAAATGGTGGCCAATGACAGCGAAAGCTATCGTTATTTGGCTGAATCTATCCGCATGCATCCGGCACAAGATGCACTCAAAGAGATGATGGAACAGGCCGGCTTTGACCAAGTGAGCTACTACAACTTAACCGGTGGTATTGTGGCTTTGCATCGCGGTTATAAATTTTAGTTCGTTACTGTTACGGTAATCCGCTAAACCGACTCTTGTTGTGATGTATGTGACGTAAAGGATGACTATGCCCTTACTCCCGCTGGTAACTGGTGTATTAGAAACGGCGCTTAATGCTCTGATCAGCCAAAATACTGATGCTAAAAATGCCTTATTACGGCTAAAAGGGCGTGTACTGGTGCTGCAGTTGCGTGAGTTTAGTGCGCCTTTGGCACTGGTGTTCTCTGATCGGGTTGATATTTTGGCCGCGTGGGAAGGTGAAGCGGATTGCCGTATTCATACCGATCTGTTGACCCTATCTGCACTGCGTGATCGCCGCCAGATCACCCGCTTAATCCGTGAACAGGCACTCGATATTCAGGGTGATATCCAGCTGCTGCAACCGGTGCAAACCCTGTTTGAGCAGCTCGATCTTGACCCCGCTACGGTGCTTGCACCGTATACCGGTGATATTGTCGCGCACGGTGTTAGCCGTGTATTACGTGGCACGCTACAGGCGGTGCAACAGCAGCATCAACGTAACGAACACTATGCTGCACAGGTGCTGACTGAAGAGTGGCGTCTTGCACCTGGCGGGCTGGAAGTGGCCTATTTTGCTGATCAAGTTGATGCCTTGGCAGTGCAACTTGCCGGCATTGAACAACGGTTAGCCCGTTTGGAAAAACAGCCATGATGCCGAGTGATTTTCGCCGTTTATACCGTATTACACAGGTATTTTTAAGCTACGGCTTAGATGAACTGCTGCCCGATATGCGGTTGACACTGCCGCTGCGCATCGCGCGTAAAGGTATTTTTTGGATCAAAAATCAGCATCCGGAAAAACCGCTCGGTATGCGCTTGCGCCTTGCCTTGCAAAGCTTAGGGCCGGTCTGGATCAAGTTTGGCCAGATGCTCTCGACCCGACGCGATCTTTTCCCGCCGCATATCGCCGATCAGCTGGCCTTGCTGCAAGATCAGGTCGCCTCTTTTGATGGTCAACTGGCCCGTCAGCAGATTGATGCTGCGCTTGGCGTACCGCTAGAGACACTGTTTGATGACTTTAACCCGATAGCACTGGCTTCAGCCTCTATCGCACAAGTGCATACCGCGCGCTTGAAATCGAACGGGCAAGAGGTGGTGCTGAAAGTGATTCGCCCTGATATCCTGCCGATTATCAAAGCTGATGTCAGGCTGATGTATCGCTTGGCCCGCACACTGCCGCGCCTTTTACCCGATGGCCGCCGTTTGCGCCCCGTTGAAGTGGTTCGCGAGTATGAGAAAACGCTGCTTGATGAGCTGAACCTGATGCGTGAAGCGGCTAATGCCATTCAGCTACGGCGCAATTTTACCAGCAGCCCGATGCTGTATGTTCCCGAAATATATACTGATTATTGCCGTGAAAGCCTGTTGGTGATGGAGCGCATTTACGGTATTCCAGTTTCTGACATCAGCGCGTTGCACGCCAACGGTACCAACATGAAGCTGCTGGCCGAACGCGGTGTACAGGTCTTTTTCACGCAGGTTTTTCGCGACAGCTTTTTCCATGCCGACATGCACCCCGGCAACATTTTTGTCAGCTATCAGCACCCTGAAGACCCGCAATATATCGGCATTGACTGCGGCATTGTCGGCTCACTTAACCGTGAAGATAAACGCTATCTGGCCGGTAATTTTATCGCTTTTTTCAACCGTGACTACCGCAAAGTGGCTGAATTGCATGTGGATTCAGGTTGGGTTCCTGCAGACACCAATATTGAAGAGTTTGAGTTTGCCATCCGAACCGTTTGCGAGCCGATTTTTGAAAAACCACTCGATCAGATCTCTTTTGGCCATGTGCTGCTGAACCTGTTTAATACCGCGCGCCGTTTTAATATGGAAGTACAGCCGCAGCTGGTACTGCTGCAAAAAACGCTGCTGTATGTTGAAGGGCTTGGCCGTCAGCTCTATCCCCAGCTTGATTTGTGGAGTACCGCCAAACCCTTTTTAGAAAGCTGGATGCGCGAGCAGATCGGCATTAAGGCCGTGATTCAAGCTGTAAAAGATAAAGCGCCGTTTTGGGCGGAAAAACTGCCTGAACTGCCTGATCTGGTGTACGACTCACTGCGCCAGCAAAAACTGCTCAGTGAACAGATGCGCAAGCTTAACGGTCAGCTGGCTGTTAGGCAGAAAAATGATGCGCAGGCGCGCTATTTACTGACTGTCGGTGCAACCCTTGTCTTGTCATCAGTGATTTTGCAGGTCAGTACCCGCACCCTGTGGCCGATAGGCCTACTGGTGGCCGGTATCGTGTGCTGGGGCATTGGCTGGTCGCGGCAGCGTGATGCGTAAAACTGTTTTTTTATGTTGATAATCCGGCAGAGTAGGCCGCAAAATGGGCGATTCAATAATCGTATTGAACCCGATTTTTAAGTCACTATTTTTGAGTTACTCTTTTAATGCAAACCATCTTGTTGCGGCATGATGACAACCTAATTTCTTTCAGAGGGATATAACATGGGCGGAATCAGTATTTGGCAGTTACTTATCATTGCGGTCATTGTTGTGCTGCTGTTTGGTACCAAAAAACTGCGCAATATCGGCGGCGATCTGGGCGGAGCCGTGCGTGACTTTAAAAAAGCACTCAATGACGATGCAGCAAAGGCACAGCAAAAAAATGATCTTGGCGATGCCGATTTTACACAGAACATTGTCGATCAGAGCAAAGCCGAACACAGCAGCACTGATGACAGTGCTAAAAAGAGCCAAAATAAAGAGCAGGTATAACCCGTGTTTGATATCGGTTTCTGGGAGCTGGTACTGATTGCCGTTATCGGCTTGGTTGTCTTAGGGCCTGAACGGTTACCGGTTGCCGTACGCACTGTCGCGCATTGGGTAAGAACTATCCGCGCCATGGCCGCATCGGTGCAAAATGAGCTAAACCAAGAGCTTAAATTGCAAGAGATGCAAAATAACCTCAAAAAAGCAGAGCAGATGAATTTAAAAGATCTCTCTCCTGAGCTTGATGCCTCACTGCGTGAGCTCAAAGAGGCGGCTGACTCCGTGCAGCGCCCTTATGCGCCATCAGCAGAGAGTGCCCAACAGGTTAATACTGAGGTCTCATTCGCAGCAAATGCTGCCGAAAACTCCACGGTAGCTGCTGCACAGCCGATTACCTCGGTTTATCCGGAAGGCTCGTCACCGGCAGAGCTGGCCGAGCAAGCCGAAGACGAGCATGAAGCCGATGATCAGCATCCTGTTCATCTGGCCGAAGGTTTGCCGGCTTCTGGGTTAAATCAGCCTGATCCAGTTGCGGAGGCAGCCCCACAGGCTACGCAGTATTTAGCGTCAGAACAGAGCCTCAAAAGGGAGCAACCATAATGTCGGTGGATGATACCCAGCCCCTGATTTCGCACCTAATTGAGCTGCGTACCCGTTTACTGCGCGCCATTATCAGTATTTTAGTGATCTTTACCGCGCTCGTTTGGTTCTCAAACGATATTTACGCGTGGGTTTCTGCTCCCTTGGTTGAGCGTATGCCGCAGGGCGCGAGTATGATTGCAACCGAAGTGGCATCGCCCTTTATTGCGCCGATCAAGCTGACATTAATTGTCTCGGTATTTATTGCCGCTCCGCTGATCTTGTACCAGATCTGGGCTTTTGTCGCGCCGGCGTTGTACAAACATGAACGCCGCCTGATTATTCCGCTGCTGGTTTCGAGTTCGGCGCTGTTTTATCTCGGTATGCTGTTTGCCTACTACATCGTATTTCCGCTGATCTTTGGCTTTTTCACCCAAACCGCACCACAAGGTGTCACCATTGCCACCGATATTAACAGCTACCTTGATTTTGTGATGGGGCTGTTTTTAGCGTTTGGGCTGGCCTTTGAGATCCCTGTGGCGATTATCCTGCTCTGCTGGAGTGGGGTTACCAATGCAGATGATCTGCGTAAAAAGCGGCCTTATATCGTTGTGGCCGTATTTGTTGTTGCCATGCTACTGACACCGCCAGATGTGTTTTCACAAACACTGCTGGCTATTCCTATGTGCCTGCTGTTTGAACTGGGCGTTTTCTGTTCGCGCTTTTACGTGCGAGAAACCGTTGATGACGACATGCAGCGCGATAGCGAAGATGATGATACCGAAGCAAGGCACTAAATTCCCTGCTTACGGAGATAAAAGGGCCGTCGTTTGACGGCTTTTTTTATAGGATTTAATGAGGAACAAACCATGACACTGAATATTCCCGGCTCATTTCCTGGCCGTCGTTTACGCCGTGTACGTAAGCACGACTTTAGCCGCCGCTTGGTAGCTGAACATCAGCTGAGTGTAAACGATCTGATCTATCCGGTATTTGTACTCGAAGGAGATAACCGCCGCGAAGCGATCCCCTCAATGCCGGGTATTGAGCGTTTATCGATAGATTTGCTGCTGCAAGAAGCGGCAGAGCTGGTGGCATTAGGGGTTCCTGCTATTGCCTTATTCCCGGTGGTGGGGCAAGAGAAGAAGACCTTACTGGCCGAAGAAGCCTATAACCCACAAGGTCTGGTACAGCGTACCGTGCGTGCACTGAAAGCGGCCCACCCACAGCTAGGGGTTATCACCGATGTGGCGCTCGACCCGTTCACCGTCCACGGGCAAGATGGCATTATTGATGACACCGGTTATGTGCAAAATGACATCACCACCGAGATTTTAGTGCAGCAGGCACTCTCACAGGCCGAAGCGGGTGCTGACGTAGTTGCCCCGAGCGATATGATGGATGGTCGTATCGGTGCTATCCGTGAAGCACTCGAAGCCAATGGTTTTATCCATACCCAGATCATGGCCTACTCGGCAAAATATGCCTCTTGTTACTACGGCCCGTTCCGTGATGCGGTTGGATCATCGGGTAACCTGAAGGGTGGCGATAAGAAAAATTACCAGATGGATCCGGCCAACAGCAATGAAGCCTTGCAGGAAGTTGCGCAAGACTTACAAGAGGGTGCGGATATGGTCATGGTAAAACCGGGAATGCCGTATCTGGATGTCGTTCGCCGCGTTAAAGATGAGTTTGGTGTACCGACCTTTGCTTATCAGGTGTCGGGTGAATACGCCATGCACATGGCCGCCATTCAGAACGGCTGGCTCAAAGAGCGTGAGTGCATTATGGAATCACTGCTGTGCTTTAAGCGTGCCGGTGCTGACGGTATTCTGACCTACTTTGCTAAGCAAGTTGCACAGTGGCTCAATGAATCCTCAGTGCGATAAGGTTGTTTTATCCCGCGATAAGTTGCTTTATTCCCTGATAAATAGGGGCACTTAAAACGCGATATTTAACGAACACCTAAAAACAAAAAGCGGCCTAATATGCCGCTTTTTTTATTTCAGAACCTGATCACCGAATTTTGATAGATCTGGTAGAGGCTCAATCAGCCATCAACTTGATGATATTCCGGTTACGGAGATTCGGTCTGGCAGCCAAGCGTCAGCGGAAGGTGCAGATTACCCAGCCACCTTGCCTCTTGCCCTAAATCTTCGGCCCGTAGTGGGTGGCTCTCTAGCCAGCCTTCAGGCAAGCACAGTTGCAGGCGATCACCTTCGCCGGTAAGCGTTACCTGTGGCAGCGTATCATCACGGCGGCGGCTGGCCAAAATAATGGCCAAACGCAGCAAACGGCATAGCTTTAACGCTTCGGCCACCGAAATAGCATTTTGTGCCGCTAATTTGCTCAGATCCGGCTGTTCACGCTGATTATACAGCAGCGCGGCCAGCAGCTTACGTTGTGCGGGTGTAAAACCGGGAATGGCGGAATTAGAGAGCAGATACGCCGCATGTTCATGCGTACGTTTATAATCAATTCCCAACCCTATCTCGTGCACCATAGAAACCCAGCCGAGCAGTTCACGGCTAAGAGCACTTAGATGCCAGTCACCGGCGACATGATCAAATAGCTGCCATGCGGTATTACGTACCCGCAGCGCCTGTTCGGTATCAATATGATACTGACGTTGCAACGCGGCTATCGTGTGCCCGCGGATATCACCTTGTGCCTGAGCATGTTGCGGATGCAGCATGCCATATAACAGCCCTTCACGCAGCGCGCCCCCTGATAGGGTCATATCGTCAATCGCCAGTGTTTCAAAAATAGCGATTAAAATCGACAGACCACTTGGGAAAACCAGCGCACGATCGAGCGTCAAGCCCTCAATTTCCAGCTCTTCTAGCTTGTAGCATTGAATCGCCTGTGCACGTAACTGGCGCAGTTTGGCCAGCGTAATGTGCTCATCCATCCCCTGTGCCAGCATGATCTCTTGCAGCGCCTGCACTGTGCCCGATGCACCGACACAGGCTTGCCAGCCGAGTGAGGTAAATTGGGCCACAATCGGCTGTAAAATATCACGCGCAGCTTGTTCGGCGGCGGCAAAGTTATGTTCACACAAACGCCGATCGGCAAAGTATCGCTCAAGCCAAGTAACACAGCCCATATGCAGGCTAACCAAGGCTTGTGGTTGTGACCCTTTGCCGATAATCAGTTCGGTACTGGCTCCACCAATATCCACCACCAAGCGGGGATCTGGCCCTCCGGTGGTGTGGGCTACCCCCTGATAGATCAGGCGAGCCTCCTCTTCTCCGGCAATCACCTCAATCGGATGGCCTAAAATGCGCTGTGCGGTGTGCAGGAAATCGGCCGCGTTACGTGCACTGCGCAGTGCCGCGGTGGCGACGACCCGCACATGCTGAGCTGGAATATCCTGTAAACGCTCGGCAAACAGCGCCAAGCACTGCCAGCCACGCTCAATGGCATCTTGTGAGAGATTATTTTGCTCATCTAGACCTGCAGCTAGTCGCACTTTGCGCTTGATGCGGGCAATGGTCTGAATATTTCCGGCAACCTGACGCACAACCAGCATATGAAAGCTGTTTGAGCCAAGATCAATTGCCGCATAGCAAGAGGATACCGAGTTTATCATCTGTTATTCGGCCGGATTACGCTTACGTGGGCTACGAACGCCGGGGCGACGATGACCATTTTGGCGCGTTGTCGATGTCGGGCGCGGGCGTTGTAAACGGAACGGCGCAGGCAGTTCGGTCAGCAAGGCTTCGCTGTCATATTTACTTACCGGAATACTGTGCTCGATGTAGGTCTCGATACCCGGCAGAT
Organism: Plesiomonas sp. ISS29; assembly: GCF_056522795.1. NCBI lineage: Bacteria > Pseudomonadati > Pseudomonadota > Gammaproteobacteria > Enterobacterales > Enterobacteriaceae > Plesiomonas > Plesiomonas sp. ISS29. The sequence goes on along the minus strand of NZ_JAWRZQ010000001.1, from coordinate 457,549 downwards.
TTAGCGCGTACTCTTCACAGGCAAAGCTGATAGAGTGGCCGCTTTCCCCTGCACGGCCGGTACGGCCAATACGGTGCACGTAATCTTCGCAGTCATCTGGCAGGTCATAGTTAAAGACATGCGTTACCAGAGGAATATGCAAGCCGCGGGCAGCCACGTCGGTGGCAACCAGAATATCCAGATTACCTTTGGTAAAGTCATCTAAAATGCGCAGACGTTTTTTCTGTGCTACATCACCGGTCAGTAATCCAACCCGATGACCATCAGCGGCTAAATGCCCCCAGATTTGTTCACAGCGATATTTTGTGTTGGCAAAAATAATACTGCGATCTGGCCACTCTTCTTCCAGTAGAGTCTGCAATAATCGCATTTTTTCTTCATTTGAAGGGTAGAATAGCTCTTCTTTAATGCGGTGGCCGGTTTTCTGCTCTGGCTCTACTTCGACATATTCAGCATTATGCATATATTCGAAAGCCAGCTCGCGGACACGGTAAGAGAGCGTTGCCGAGAACAGCATATTGAGACGCTGATCCGGTTTTGGCATGCGACGCAGCAAATAACGGATATCTTTGATAAAGCCAAGATCGAACATCCGATCGGCTTCATCAAGAACCATTACCTGAATTGCACCCATGTTGATAATATTCTGCTTCTGGTAGTCAATAATTCGACCGGTTGTACCAATCAGAATATCGACACCTGCTTCCAGTACTTTGAGTTGCTTATCGTAGCCGTCGCCACCGTAAGCTAACCCGAGGCGCAAACCAGTGGTTTGTGCCAGTAGCTGCGCATCAGCATGGATCTGCACCGCCAGTTCGCGCGTTGGTGCCATAATAAGCGCACGCGGCTGATTCTGTTGGTGCTGCTCACCGGCAGGATGAGTCAGTAGATGATGAAAAGTCGAGGTTAAAAAGGCGAGGGTCTTCCCTGTACCTGTTTGCGCTTGACCGGCGATGTCACGTCCTGCCAGAGAATAAGGCAGTGCGAGCGCCTGTATTGGTGTGCAGTGCTGGAATCCTTGTTGTGCTAAAGCACTCAGGACATCCGGATGCAACCCGAAATCGGCGAATTTCTGTTCAGTTAGGTGTGTTTTGCTCATAGCGGGTAGAATATCAGCTAACTCTTGCTTTACGAAAGCGTATCCATTGAAATAAAGTCAATAACAACGGTTGGTCAATGTTACACCAACACAGCAATAAATATTTGGGAGTAAAGATGAGCGATAAAATTGTTCAACTGACCGATAGCAGCTTTGAAACTGATGTCATCAATGCCACTGGCCCTGTGCTGGTAGACTTCTGGGCTGAGTGGTGTGGCCCGTGCAAAATGATCGCCCCAATTTTGGATGAAGTGGCGACTGAATACCAAGGTCGTGTCACAGTCGCAAAACTGAACATTGATCAAAATGCGGCTACCGCACCAAAGTACGGTATTCGTGGTATTCCAACCCTGCTATTGTTCAAAAATGGTGCGGTGGCAGCCACGAAAGTGGGCGCACTCTCTAAAACTCAACTGAAAGAGTTTTTAGACGCACACATTTAAGTAAATTTCAGTTAAAATAGCGGCTAGCAGTTGGAATCTGCATTTTATTTAACCAACTGCTAGACGCATTTCTGATTTGATGCTAGTTTACTGTTACTGCTTAAACGCACCTAATTCTTCTTAAATTACCACTGATTGCTGGCCTATGCCAACAGGCTGTTCTGTTAGCCAGTATTCCCGTGATTGGCTTATCCCCGAGTTCACTATCAAGAACCCATCGTTATGAATCTTACCGAACTGAAAAATACACCTGTCTCCGAGCTTGTAGCGCTTGGTGAGTCAATGGGCCTCGAAAACATGGCTCGGATGCGTAAGCAGGATATTATCTTTGCTATTTTGAAACAGCACGCCAAGAGTGGCGAAGATATCTTTGGCGATGGTGTGCTAGAGATATTGCAAGACGGGTTTGGTTTCCTCCGTTCTGCTGATTGCTCTTACCTTGCTGGCCCCGATGATATCTATGTTTCTCCAAGTCAAATTCGTCGCTTCAACTTACGCACCGGTGATACCATTGCAGGTAAAATCCGACCGCCAAAAGAGGGTGAACGCTATTTTGCCCTGCTGAAAGTCAACGAAGTTAACTTTGACCGCCCAGAAAACTCCCGCAACAAGATCCTGTTCGAAAACTTAACCCCACTGCATGCTAATCGTCGTTTACGTATGGAACGCGGTAACGGTTCGACCGAAGATCTGACTGCGCGCGTGCTTGATTTGGCATCACCTATCGGTTGTGGTCAGCGTGCATTGATTGTTGCTCCGCCAAAAGCGGGTAAAACCATGCTGCTGCAAAATATTGCCCAAAGCATTGCGGCAAATCACCCTGATTGTGTGCTGATGGTGCTGCTGATTGACGAGCGTCCGGAAGAAGTGACCGAGATGCAGCGTCTGGTAAACGGTGAAGTGGTGGCATCTACCTTTGATGAGCCTGCTTCTCGCCACGTACAGGTTGCCGAAATGGTGATCGAGAAGGCCAAGCGTTTGGTTGAACATAAGAAAGATGTGGTTATCCTGCTTGACTCGATTACCCGTCTGGCACGTGCGTATAACACCGTCGTTCCGGCATCCGGTAAAGTGTTGACCGGTGGTGTTGATGCTAACGCCCTGCATCGTCCAAAGCGTTTCTTTGGTGCGGCTCGTAACGTAGAAGAGGGCGGTAGCCTGACCATTATTGCCACCGCGCTGGTTGATACCGGCTCGAAGATGGACGAAGTGATCTACGAAGAGTTTAAAGGTACAGGTAACATGGAACTGCACCTTGCGCGCAAAATTGCCGAAAAGCGTGTTTTCCCTGCGATTGATTACAATCGCTCTGGTACGCGCCGTGAAGAGCTGCTGACATCGTCAGAAGAGCTGCAAAAAATGTGGATCCTACGCAAAATATTGCACCCAATGGGTGAAATTGATGCAATGGAGTTCCTGATCAATAAATTGGCGATGACCAAAACCAACGATGAATTCTTCGACATGATGAAGCGTTCTTAAGCATATTGTTGGATATAACCTTAAAAGCGTCGCTATTTAGCGACGCTTTTGTTTTTTCAGGCCAATAAATTTGTCGCTGATCGGCGACGCGTTTATTCATTTGAAAAATAGCGTTAAGATTACTGGCAGTAGATAAGCATTTACAGACCGTATCGGATCTCAGGCACAAACAGTAATAGATGTAATTATGGGTACTGTCTTGCACAGCCAAGTCTGTTTCGGTTATAGGTTAGCTTGATACGTTAATACCAGTTTACAGGGTGCAGGTGAGCACCTCATTCAAGGGCTATGGATGGTGAACCTTCTTCGCAGTGACGTGCTCATGATGGGTAGTGATCTTCTTTTTGTGTTTCTTTTCTCACTGGCCTCGTTATTTATTGCGCGCAAAGTGGCGCGTAAAGTTGGGCTGGTGGATAAACCGAATTACCGCAAATTACACAATGGCTTTATTCCATTGGTTGGCGGTATATCAGTATTTTCAGGTATGGCTTTTTTCTTTATTCAGCACTGGTCGCATTTAAGCCAGCCGGGTCTGTACTTATTTTGTGCTGGTATTTTATTGATTGTCGGCATTCTTGATGATCGTTTTGATGTCAGCGTAAAAATCCGGGCCTGTGTACAGGCGGCAATTGCCATCATCATGATGAGTATTGGTGGGCTGCATCTTAACAGCCTAGGTAATATTCTGGGGTCTTGGGAATTAACGCTCGGCCCGCTGGGGTATGTCTTAACGTTACTGGCGGTATTGGCGGCCATTAACGCCTTCAATATGGTTGATGGTATTGACGGTCTGCTGGGTGGTTTGTCATGTGTCACCTTTGGTTCATTGGGGATTTTGTTTTTACTCGATAATCAAGGGTCTCTGGCACTGTGGTGTTTTGCGATTATTGCCGCCACCTTACCCTATATTTTATTAAATCTGGGGATCCCGTGGGGGCGTAAATTTAAAGTCTTTATGGGGGATGCAGGCAGTACGGTGATTGGTTTTACCGTGGTCTGGTTACTGCTGCAAAGTACGCAAGGGCAGAACCACCCGCTCAATCCGGTCACCGCGTTGTGGGTGATTGCGATCCCGTTGATGGATATGATCACCATTACGTATCGCCGGATAAAGAAAGGGCACAGCCCATTTTCACCTGATCGCCAGCACATTCATCACATGGTGATGCGTGCCGGTTTCTCTTCTGGTCAGGCATTTTTGGTGATTACCGGTGTTGCTGCGTTACTGGCAGGATTTGGTATTTTTGGTGAGTGGATGCGCTGGCCCGAGTGGGTAATGCTACTGGCGTTTTTACTGACCTTTGTGGTTTACGGATATTGTATCAGCCGGGCTTGGGTTGCCACTCGGTTTGTTCGCCGTGTACGTCGTCGGCTGACAGTATGGCTTGGACGACATTTTTAAGATTACTGGTTTTTGCGCCATTGAGGATTATAGCGCCGTGATAAAGCAGGTATCAGAACAGACGAGCAGTAACATGGATAATGAGCTCGATATCCGAGGATTAGTCCGCACATTGTGGCTGGGTAAAGTATGGATTATTGGTGTTGCCGCCCTGTTTGCGGCTGCGGCACTGATTTATTCCTATGCGGTTAAGCAGGAGTGGAGCGCCAATGCAATCACTGACAAACCGCTGACCAGCCAGCTGGGTAACTATTTTTCTTTGCAGCAATATCTGCGCGGGCTGGATATCCAAGATACCGCCAGTGTCACTTTGCCGCCGGTACAAGATGAAGCGTATGAAGAGCTGCGTATGCAACTCGGATCGTACGATACACGGCGCGATTTTTGGCTGCAAACCGACTATTACCGCTCACGTTTGGAAGGAAATGCCAGTGCTGATGGTCAATTGCTCAATGATCTGATTGACGACATCATTTTTACTGGCAAAGACGACAAAAAAAGCCCTTACGACAGCATTCGTCTGAGTGCTGAAAATGCCACTGATGCCAGCACATTGCTGAAGCAGTATATTGCATTTGCAAATGCGCGGGCGATTGTGGCTCTGCGCGCCAACCTTGATGGCCGCTGGCAGTCTCGTTTGCAGTCAGTCAAAGCATTGGTTGCGCGTCAGACCTCTGTCGCACAAGCGGTATATCAGCGCAAGCAAGCTGCGGCTGACACCCATGCTGCCAAGCGTGCTGACAGCGAAGCGGTAAATGAAACGGCCAACGAAACCTTGCAGGCTGCCAACTTTGATGTGGATTATGCCCAGAATAAAGCGGTGCTGGCAGGCTTGGCGATAACACCTAAACTTGATAATAACATCGAAACATTCCGCTATTTGCGCACCCCTGTTGAGCCAGTTAAGCGCGATAAACCACGCCGGGTATTCTTATTTATCCTGTGGGGCTTTATCGGTGCTATGACGGGAACAGGTATTGTGATTGCTCGTCGTATTTCAGCCCAGTAAACCGGGGCTGGGGGCAATGATATTGCCCCCTACTTTTAGGTGCTGCTAGTCAAATAGCGCGACCAAACAACAAAATAAAGAGTATTGCTGTGAAAGTGTTGACCGTTTTCGGTACGCGTCCTGAAGCCATTAAAATGGCACCGCTAGTTCATGCTTTGGCCGAGCATCCTGCATTTGAGGCGAAGGTGTGTGTCACCGCGCAGCATCGTGAGATGCTCGATCAGGTCTTGAAGCTGTTTGAGATCACCCCCGATTTTGATCTGAATATCATGCGTCCTGGCCAAGGGTTAACCGAGATTACGTGCCGTATTCTCGAAGGCTTAAAGCCGGTGCTCAATGAGTTTCAGCCTGATGTAGTGCTGGTTCACGGTGATACAACAACCACAATGGCAGCCAGTTTAGCGGCCTTTTACCACCAAATTCCGGTTGGACATGTTGAGGCGGGGCTGCGAACCGGCAACCTTTACTCTCCGTGGCCAGAAGAGGGTAACCGTAAACTGACCGGTCATCTGGCACACTACCATTTCGCCCCAACCGAAACGTCACACCAAAATTTACGCCAAGAACATATCCCTGAACCGCAGATATTTGTCACCGGCAATACCGTGATTGATGCGCTGTTTTGGGTGCGAGATAAGCTGCTAAATGACCCAGCACTGTTGCACAGTGTTGAATCACGCTATCCGTTTTTACGGGCAGATACTAAGATGATTCTGGTCACCGGGCACCGCCGGGAAAGTTTTGGTGACGGTTTTGAGCGGATCTGTACCGCGCTGGCGCAAATTGCCCGTCAGCACCCTGATGCACAGATTGTCTACCCGATGCACCTCAACCCGAATGTGCGTGAACCGGTTAACCGTATTTTGAGCGGTATCGATAATGTGATTTTGATCGATCCACAAGACTACCTGCCGTTTGTTTACCTGATGCACCGTGCTTACCTGATCCTGACCGACTCCGGCGGTATTCAGGAAGAAGCCCCTTCACTGGGTAAACCGGTTTTAGTCTTGCGTGATACCACCGAGCGCCCTGAAGCGGTTGCGGCCGGAACGGTCAGATTGGTCGGTACACAAGTAGAGACTATTGTTGCTGAAGTCTCACGTCTGCTGAGCGATAACGACGAATACCATCGCATGAGTCGTGCCCATAACCCGTATGGTGACGGGCATGCCTGCCAACGAATTCTTGATGCATTAATGAATAATCAGGTGACTCGCCATGAGCTTTGAAACCATTTCTGTGATAGGTCTGGGCTATATTGGCCTACCGACAGCCGCAGCGTTTGCGTCTGCGAAGAAAAAAGTAATCGGTATCGATATTAACCAGCATGCGGTTGATACCATTAATCAGGGCAAGATCCACATTGTCGAACCTGATTTAGACCGCGTGGTTAAAGAGGCGGTCGAAGGGCAGTTTTTGCGTGCGAGTACCACGCCGGAAGCGGCTGATGCCTTTTTAATTGCCGTACCTACCCCGTTTAAGGGCGATTACGAGCCAGATCTGGTGTATGTCGAAGCAGCGGCTAACTCGATTGCTCCGGTGCTGAAAAAAGGCGATCTGGTTATTTTAGAGTCCACCTCACCGGTCACCGCAACAGAACAAATGGCGCAGTGGCTGATGGCTGCTCGCCCTGACTTGAGCTTCCCGCCACAAGCAGGTGATGCGGCAGATATCAGCATTGCCTACTGCCCTGAGCGTGTACTGCCGGGCAAGGTGATGGTTGAGCTGATTCAAAATGATCGGGTGATTGGCGGAATGACTCCGCGCTGCTCTGAGCGCGCAGCCAGCCTGTATAAGATCTTTGTACAAGGTGAGTGTGTAATCACTAACTCACGGACTGCCGAAATGTGCAAGTTGACTGAAAACAGCTTCCGTGATGTGAATATTGCCTTTGCCAATGAGCTGTCAGTTATCTGTGATAAACAAGACATTAACGTGTGGGAGCTAATCCGCTTGGCGAACCGCCATCCGCGCGTCAATATTTTGCAGCCAGGCCCCGGAGTTGGTGGCCACTGTATCGCGGTTGACCCGTGGTTTATTGTGGCGCAAAACCCACAAGAGGCGCGTTTAATCCGTGCCGCCCGTGAAGTAAACGATGGCAAACCGCATTGGGTGGTCGAAAAAACCAAGCTGGCAGTGGCCGAATGCTTGAACGCGACCGGTAAGCGGGCACAAGATATCAGTATCGCCTGTCTGGGTCTGGCGTTTAAGCCAGATATTGATGATCTGCGCGAAAGCCCAGCGGTTGAGATAACCCAGCTGATTGCACAGTGGCACAGTGGCCGTGTGTTGGCTGTTGAGCCGAATGTTGAAGCCTTGCCGAAAAAACTGCAAGGTCAGGTGGAGCTTATCAGCACTGAACAAGCACTGGCCGATGCTGATGTACTGGTATTGCTGGTTGATCACCGTCAGTTTAAAGCCGTTGCCGCCGATTCTGTGGCGCAGTCTTGGGTGGTTGATACCAAAGGAGTCTGGCGGTGAAAACAATTTTAGTGACTGGCGGTGCCGGTTTTATTGGCTCTGCCGTGGTGCGCCACATTATTCAGGATACTGACTATCAGGTCGTTAATCTGGATAAGCTGACCTATGCCGGAAATCTTGAATCACTGGCGCTGGTGGCGGATAACGCCCGTTATACCTTTGAGCAGGTCGATATTTGTCAGCGCAGTGAGCTTGATCGGGTGTTTGCCACCTATCAGCCGGATGTGGTGATGCATTTGGCAGCAGAAAGCCATGTTGATCGTTCGATTGATGGCCCTGCAGCTTTTATTGAAACCAACATTATCGGCACATATAACATGCTCGAAGCGGCCAAAAGTTACTGGAATACGCTTGAGCCTGCCAATAAAGCGGCGTTTCGTTTTCACCATATCTCAACCGATGAGGTCTATGGTGATCTGCACGGCAGTGATGATCTGTTCACAGAAACGACCCCGTATGCGCCAAGCAGCCCGTACTCGGCTTCAAAAGCATCCAGTGATCATCTGGTGCGCGCGTGGCTGCGTACCTATGGTTTACCAACGCTTATCACTAACTGCTCAAACAACTACGGGCCGTACCACTTCCCTGAAAAACTGATTCCCCTAATGATTTTGAATGCTCTGGCGGCCAAGCCTTTGCCGGTATATGGGCAGGGAAATCAGGTGCGAGATTGGCTGTATGTTGAAGATCATGCCCGCGCACTGGTGCTGGTTGCAACACAAGGCCAGATCGGTGAAACCTACAATATTGGCGGCCACAATGAGCGCAAAAATATTGATGTAGTACAGACCTTGTGTGCCTTGTTGGAAGAGTTAGTGCCAGAAAAACCGACCGGTGTAGAAAAATATACCGATCTGATCACCTACGTGGCAGATCGCCCGGGGCACGATCTGCGTTACGCGATTGATGCTAGCAAGATTGCCGATGAACTGGGCTGGTTACCGCAAGAGACCTTTGAAAGCGGAATGCGTAAAACCGTGCAGTGGTATCTGGCAAATACTGACTGGTGGCAGCGAGTACTCGATGGCTCGTATGCCGGTGAGCGTTTGGGCCTAGGGGAGTAACCGATGAAAGGTATTATTCTGGCGGGCGGATCAGGTACGCGTTTGTACCCGATTACTCGTGGTGTCTCTAAGCAGATGCTGCCGGTTTATGACAAACCGATGATCTACTATCCGTTATCAGTATTAATGCTGGCGGGTATTCGCGAAATTTTGATTATCTCAACACCGGATGATCTGCCTGCCTTTGAGCGTCTGCTGGGTAATGGTGAGGATTTTGGTATTGAACTGAGTTATGCCGTACAGCCTAGCCCTGATGGGCTGGCGCAGGCGTTTATCATTGGTGAAGAGTTTATCGGTGATGACAGCGTATGTTTGGTATTGGGCGATAACATCTTTTTTGGCCAGTATTTCAGCGATAAGCTCAAAGCTGTGGCTGCCCGCCCGAATGGAGCTACCGTATTTGGTTATCAGGTGATGGATCCTGAGCGTTTTGGTGTGGTGGAGTTTGATGACAACTTCAATGCGCTCTCGGTGGAAGAAAAACCGCTGAAACCCAAATCGAACTGGGCGGTGACCGGCTTATATTTTTATGATAACCGAGTGGTCGAAATGGCCAAGCAGGTTAAACCTTCCGCCCGTGGTGAGCTTGAGATAACCAGCCTGAACGACATGTATCTGCAACAAGGCGAGCTAAAAGTTGAGCTACTAGGGCGCGGTTTTGCATGGCTAGATACCGGTACTCACGATAGCCTGATTGAAGCGAGCACTTTTGTCCAAACGGTTGAGAAACGTCAAGGTTTTAAAGTGGCGTGCTTAGAAGAGATTGCGTGGCGTAACGGGTGGATGACGGATGAACAAGTCGCCCGTACTGCACAACAATTGAGCAAGACCGGTTACGGTCAGTATTTGCAGACACTGCTTCATGTCCGTCCACGCCAATATTGAGTTTCTGGACTGGGAGTCGGCGTTTTTCGGCTTACCCAGCGCCAAGTTGCAGTTCTCTGAACAGGCACCTGCGCTTTGCACCGACGCTCTGCACGCTTATGCGGTGACGCAGGCAAAGATCCCCGCAGATCGCCTTGATCTGGCTGATAGGCTTGCCGATCTGGGGTTTCGGCTGGTGGAAGGTGAGGTTGATTTAGCCATGCCTCTGCCGGCGCTGGATTTAGCTGATTCCGTATCCGCGGGTGCACGCTACCGGCTGGCCGGTGAGGCCGATATTCCGGCCTTACAAGGGGGGGCGCGGGTGGCTTTTGCACTCAGCCGTTTTCGTGCGCCTTGGTATCAGCCGGAAGACAGTGGCCGTTTTTACGCTCGCTGGGTAGAAAACGGTGTGCGCGGCAGTTTTGACCATGCCTGTTTGGTGATAGAGCAACAGGGTGTTATCGAAGGGTTTGTGACGTTGCGTGATCTGGGCCAACAGCAGGCTCGGATTGGTCTTTTAGCCGCTATGCCTGCTTGCAGCGGGCGTGGCGTTGGTCAGCAGTTGATGTTAGCAGCACAGCACTGGTGTTTGGCGCGCGGAATACAGACTTTGCGCATCGCAACACAAGTTGGCAATCTGGCTGCTTTACGTCTTTATATTCGCAGCGGTGCCACCATTGTGGACACTGCCTACTGGTTTTACAGGTGATAACCATGATCCCGTTTAATGCCCCGCCGGTTGTCGGCACGGAATTGGAGTATATGCAGGCTGCAATGGGCAGCGGAAAACTGTGTGGTGATGGCGCATTTACCCGCCGTTGTCAGCAGTGGATGGAGCAGCATTTTGGCAGTGCCAAAGTGTTACTGACTCCTTCTTGCACCGCATCATTGGAAATGGCTGCAATTTTGCTGGATATCCAGCCGGGCGATGAAGTGATTATGCCAAGCTTCACGTTTGTCTCTACTGCAAATGCGTTTGTACTGCGTGGCGCAACCGTGGTGTTTGTGGATTTGCGCCCTGACACCATGAATATTGATGAAACCAAGATTGAAGCGGCGATAACCGAGAAAACCAAAGCGATTGTTCCCGTTCATTATGCCGGTGTGGCTTGTGAAATGGACAGCATCATGGCGCTGGCGGCCAAATACGATCTGTGGGTGGTTGAAGATGCCGCACAGGGTGTTATGTCGACCTATAAAGGGCGCGCGCTGGGTACGATTGGCCATATCGGTTGTTACAGCTTCCATGAAACCAAAAACTACACGGCAGGCGGTGAGGGCGGTGCGACGCTGATTAATGACCCTTCACTGATCGATCGCGCTGAAGTTATCCGTGAAAAAGGCACGAATCGTAGCCAATTCTTCCGTGGGCAAGTGGATAAATACACTTGGCGGGATATCGGTTCAAGCTATCTGATGTCTGATCTGCAAGCTGCGTATTTATGGTCACAACTTGAGGCGGCTGAGCAGATCAACCAGCGCCGTTTGGTGTTATGGAATACCTACTACAGCGCACTCAAGTCATTGGCGGATGCGGGCCGTATTACACTGCCATCTTGTCCGGCTGATTGCGCGCACAACGCACACATGTTCTATATCAAAATGCGTGATATGGATGATCGTAGTGCCTTTATCAGCTTCATGAAAGAGGCTGAAATCATGACGGTTTTCCACTATATCCCTCTGCATGCTTGCCCTGCCGGAGAGAAATTTGGCCAGTTCCACGGTCAAGATCAGTTCACCACCGCTGAAAGCGAGCGTTTAGTGCGTCTGCCCCTGTTCTATAACATGGATGATTTAACACAGCGCACCGTTATTCAAACGTTGCTGAACTTTTTTGCCTGATTATGTCACTGGCTAAAGCTTCGGTTTGGACTGCCGCCTCTACACTGGTAAAAATCGGTGTCGGGCTGTTGGTGGTCAAGTTACTGGCGGTCTCGTTCGGCCCACAAGGGGTGGGGCAAGCCGGTAACTTTATGACAATGGTGACCGTACTGGGGGTGCTCTCTGGTGCGGGTATTTTTAATGGCGTCACCAAGTATGTGGCCGAGTATCAACACGACAGCGTCCGTTTACGGGCGCTACTTGGCACCTCATCCGCCATTGTTGCCCTATTTTCTACTTTACTGGCCGTTATTTTTGTTTGTGCGGCTGGGCCTATCAGCCAACTGTTGTTTGATCACCGTGAAATGACGGCGGTGGTACAGGCGGTCGGTCTTATTCAGATGGGCATTGCCTATGCCAACTTATTTTTGGCCATCATCAAAGGTCAGCGTGATGCGATGGGTAATGCGCTGGCAGTCATTGGTGGCAGCATACTGGGCGTAGTGGCCTACAGCCTCTGTTTTTGGCTCGGTGGCTATACTGGGGCATTGGCTGGCCTCGCTCTTGTGCCGGCCATTGCCGTCCTCCCTGCAGCTACGGTATTGCTGAAACGAAAAACCATTCCGCTCGGCTATTTGCGCCCGACATGGGATCGTTTTTTTGCCAGCCATCTGCTGAAATTTACCGTGATGGTGCTGATAACCTCCGTCACTTTGCCTGCCGCTTATGTGATGCTGCGAAATTTACTGGCCGCCCGTTATGGTTGGGATGCCGTAGGCATGTGGCAAGGGGTGAGTAAAATTTCAGATGCCTATCTGCAATTTATCACTGCTTCATTTTCGGTTTATCTGCTGCCTACGCTGTCGCGTTTACAGGATAAAGATGCCATTGTGCGCGAGATAGGCCGCTCGCTGCGGTTTGTGTTGCCAGCTGTTGCGGCCGTCAGCCTGACGGTCTATTTACTGCGCGATGTTGCCATCTGGCTGCTGTTTTCTGCAGAGTTTCGCCCGATGCGCTCTCTGTTTGCATGGCAGCTCACCGGCGATGTCTTTAAAGTTGGCGCGTATGTATTTGGCTATTTGGTCGTGGCGAAAGCGGCACTGCGTTACTACTTACTGGCGGAAGTGTGCCAGTTTGTGTTGCTCAGCGTATTGGCCTATATCCTCATACCTATACATGGCGCGCTGGGTGCGGCTCAGGCTTATATGCTGACTTACATCCTCTATTTTTGCCTCTGTGTTGGGGCTTTTCTTATTTATCGAAAGCGTGCATGACAGCCTTAATCCATGTTTTGGGATCAGATATCCCACACCATAACCAAACGGTACTGAGCTTCTTTAATGATGTGCTCAGCCCACGTTTATCATCGCCCGAGCTGACCCGTGAGTTTTACGTGGTCAGCCGTGATTCGGCGCTGACACAGCGCTTCCCTCAACTGAATATCCGCTGTTTTGCCAGTAAAAAGCAGATTGCACAGGTGCTGCGTCAGCAAGCTAATAGTCAGCCGGAATCACATTTTATCCTGCACGGGCAGTTTAATATTCTGCTGTGGCTCTATCTGCTGGTGGGGTTTATTCGCCCAAAACAGGTGAGTTGGCATATCTGGGGCGCTGATTTATATGAAGACTCGACCGACTGGCGTTTTCGGTTATTCTACCGTTTGCGGCGAGTTGCTCAGGGGCGTGTCGGGCGCGTATTTGCTACCCGAGGCGATTTAAACTACTACCATCAGCGTTACCCTAACGTGGGGCAACAACTGCTCTATTTCCCTACCAAAATGGATCCAGCTCTGACGGGTGGGGTTCGTCACTGGATGCCTGCTGAACCGCTGAACATTCTGGTTGGTAACTCAGGAGACCGATCTAACCGGCACATTGACGCACTGCATGAGATTAAACTGCAGTTTGGCGAGCAGGTTCGAGTGCAGATCCCACTAGGCTATCCGGCGAATAATGAGGCTTATATCAGTGAAATTCGCCACTGCGCGGAAACCCTTTACCCTAACGGGCAGGTCACACTGCTGACTGAGCAAATCCCGTTTAACACCTATCTTGAACTACTGGCGCAGTGCGATCTGGGCTATTTTTTGTTTGAGCGTCAGCAAGGCATCGGCACGCTGTGCTTACTGATTCAAAGCGGTGTTCCCTTTGTGCTGAGCCGTAAAAACCCGTTTGGACAGGATCTGCAAGAGCAACATGTGCCGGTATTATTTAGCGGTGAAACCATCAGTTCTGCCCAGATACAGACAGTACAGAGCGTATTAGGGGAACTTGATCGTCAGCATATCGGCTTTTTTAACCCCAACTATATTCAGGGTTGGGAGCAGGCATTACAGCTGGCCGCTGGGCAGCAGGTACTCTCGTCAGGAGAAAAAGCATGAATCTGTTGGATTTTTCCGGCCTGCTGGTCGTTTATGTTGCCTCCCTTATCTTGATCCTGACGTTGGGTTATCGGGAGTTTCGCCGTGAGCGTTTTAACTTCAATATCTTTTTTACCCTGATCTATCTGCTGACCTTTTATTTCGGTTTTCCATTAACCTGTTTACTCTCATTTCAGTTTCATGTGCAAACTGAACCGCCAGAGTTTTTGATGTATGCGATGCTGGCATCTACTTGTTTTTATGCGATCTACTATGTCGTATATAAAACACGCTTAGTAAAACATGCGACACAAAGAAACTGGCTTAGTATGAATCGTGTAGAGGCAAATTTAACATGGATTTTATTGATGTTAGTTGCCGTCATTACGGTGGGTGTTTTCTTCCTGCAAAATGGCTTCTTACTGTTTAAACTGCAAAGTTACAATCAAGTCTTTTCAAAGGAAGTATCAGCTGTTGCATTAAAGCGGTTCTTCTACTTTTTTATTCCCGCTATGCTAGTAGTCTATTTTCTTAAACCCGATACTAAAGGCTGGATTTTCTTTTTAATTTCTACGGTGGCTTTTGGAATACTGACCTACGTGATTGTCGGCGGCACCCGTGCCAATATTATTATCGCGTTTGCCCTGTTTTTGTTTATCGGCATTATTCGCGGTTATATCACCCTTAGCATGTTGTTGGTGGCCGGTGTTGGTAGCATTGTCGGTATGTTCTGGCTGGCACTTAAACGCTATAGTTTGGATGTGACAGGGTCAGAAGCATTTTATACCTTCCTATATCTAACCCGCGATACTTTCTCGCCATGGCAAAATCTTGCGTTGTTACTGGAAAACTACCATAAAATTGATTTTCAGGGGCTAGCTCCGATCATCCGTGATTTTTATGTTTTTATTCCTTCCTCTGTCTGGCCTGATAGGCCGAGTTTGGTTATTAATACCGCCAACTATTTTACATGGGATATTCTAGAGTATTTTTCTGGTTTATTGGCCATTTCACCTACACTGATAGGTTCGCTGGTCATTATGGGGGGGGTGTTATTTATCCCTCTTGGCGCGGTTGCAGTTGGTTTATTAATTAAATGGCTAGATTGGCTGTATCGTTCTGGTAAAACAGAAACGAATCGCTACAAAGCGGCAGTTTTACAAGCTTACTGTTTCGGTAATGTCTTCACCATTATCGTCTTAGTCCGTGAAGGGCTTGATTCGTTTGTCTCACGGATAGTATTTTTCTCGATTATATTCGGGCTCTGCTTGCTATTGGCTAAATTACTGTACTGGCTGTGTGAAAGTGGCGGCTTGATCCGGCAGATAAAGGCGAAATAACAATGATGACGACTGATATTCCTAAATATACATTACGTGGGATAGAGATCTGGGGCTTTAGCGACATGTCTCAGTGTGTAGACTACTTGCTTGAGCCCAATGCCGTGAAAACCGGTACGCTCATTGCAATTAATGCCGAAAAAGTGATGACAGCCGAAGAGTCACCCGAACTTAATACCTTGTTGGCGAATGCTGAGTATAAATATGCTGATGGTGTCAGCATTGTAAACTCCATTCAGCGTAAATATCCGAATACCCACCGCCTAGAGCGCATACCCGGTTGTGAACTGTGGGAGGCGTTAATGGAGCAGGCGGGTAAACAGGGGCTGCCGGTTTTTCTGGTAGGCGGAACACAAGCCGTATTGAGTGAAACCGAAGAGAAACTGCGCCAGCAGTGGAAGGTAAATATTGTGGGCAGTCAAAATGGCTACTTTAGCGCTGAGCAGCGGCCTGAATTGTTTGAGCAAATCCGCGCCAGCGGTGCAAAACTGGTAACTGTCGCTATGGGTTCGCCTAAACAAGAGCTGTTTATGCGTGATTGCCGTTCTCACTACCCTGATGCTTTGTATATGGGAATTGGCGGTACATACGATGTATTTACCGGCCATGTTCAACGCGCCCCAGCCGTGTGGCGAAAATTGGGCATTGAGTGGCTTTATCGCTTACTGTCACAACCTACACGCTGGCGTCGACAAGTGAAGCTACTTAAGTATGTTGCGTATCATTTCAGCGGGAAACTGTAATTTTCACCCAATTTAGGCTAAAACATGACCATTCAGCCTTTTTTGTGAAAAAAAACACGAAAAGGGCTAGACAGGGGTAGGTGAAATCCGTAATATGCGACCCCGCAACGGCGCGTTGGGCGCCCGTAGCTCAGCTGGATAGAGCGCTGCCCTCCGGAGGCAGAGGTCTCAGGTTCGAATCCTGTCGGGCGCGCCATTTAAGTGCCAGACGTTGTGGAAACACAGCTGATATAAAATGTAGTAAATGATTCTATGGTGGCTGTAGCTCAGTTGGTAGAGTCCTGGATTGTGATTCCAGTTGTCGTGGGTTCGAGCCCCATCAGCCACCCCAGATTAAACAGCATGGCATACAGTATGCGGTGTTGAGAAAGAGCAAAAAGAAGTACAGTGATATGCGAAGGTGGCGGAATCGGTAGACGCGCTAGCTTCAGGTGTTAGTGTCTTAACGGACGTGAGGGTTCAAGTCCCTCTCTTCGCACCACAACTTCTTAGCGTAATAAAAAGATATTTCGGTGAGTAGCGCAGCCCGGTAGCGCAACTGGTTTGGGACCAGTGGGTCGGAGGTTCGAATCCTCTCTCACCGACCATCTTAGAAGAGCCCGCTCAATGAGCGGGCTTTTTGCTATCTAGCGGTAGCCACACCTCAGCTATGTCCCTTTATTCCTTTCCCAGCATCTTTCTTTAAATATCCTTTCTATATACCTAGAGATGTAGAGATAAAAATAATCCTATATCAGGATATAAAAAAAGAACCGCCACAACCGAACCCTATCGATGGCGGTATCAATCAAGCCTGTTGCATCAAGAGAGTACGCGTAGCGCATCAGCCATTTGAGTCGTGTTAGCAAAAAGCCGGATTCCAGCCTGTTCCATCTCACCACACGCTACCTGTGTTGACCCCGCAGCAATACCACGGCATGCCGCTAAATTCACCCACACCTGAAACAACCCTGTTTTATGTAATTGCAGCGCGGTAGTTTTCACACAGTAATCGGTCGCCAGCCCGCCGAGTAAAATAATCTTCACCTCATTAACACGCAGCCATTCAATCAATCCGGTACTCATTTTTTCACCCAGATCATGATAACAGGCCCCATAAGGGTGCAAATCCGCCTCAATTCCTTTCCAGACTACAAAATCGTACTCCGTAATAGCCGGTAAACCAGGAATAGTTTCAAAACCGCGTGTTCCGGGCACGGCATGCGCTACCCAAGTTAAATCTGCATTTGGGTAGTCTAAAGGCTGTAGCATTTGATCTGGCTGGGGAACAACCCACACAGCATTGGCCGGGTGCGCATCTTTAGTCAGAATACGTAACGTTGCTAGCGTCGCCTGCCGATTCAGCTCATCGGCAATCTGATCTCCCCCTTGTACCGGTAGCTCTGCGGGGCATAACGGTGAAAACGTACATTGTGGATCAACCTCAAGCGTAGCAATTTTCATCATCTCTCCTGTTATATAAGCCATAAAAAGGTAAAAACAGCACAAATAACTCGCAAAAATGGGCATCTTGATTGGATTTTCATCAAACAGATAGAAAAATGCAAATTATCCTCGATTATCCCTTGCACCAAACTCAAAACGCCCTATAATGCGACCCCACTGACACGGCAACAGCGGCGCAAGCTACTGAAAGCCAAGCAGTAAAGAATAAAACGCTTTTAAGGAATGTGAAAAACAGACCTTGACAGCCAAAGGGAAATGCGGAATAATGCGCGCCCTGTCAACGTGAAAGCGCTGGCACTGCTCTTTAAAAAATTAATCAGACAATCTGTGTGGGCACTCGTTGAAGACGCTGACTATCCAAAAGATACTTAGTTAAACGAGTGACTGACAATTTATTTGCTAGTTATTTCGAGCGACAAACTTTAAATTGAAGAGTTTGATCATGGCTCAGATTGAACGCTGGCGGCAGGCCTAACACATGCAAGTCGAGCGGTAGCACAAAGAAGCTTGCTTCTTGGGTGACGAGCGGCGGACGGGTGAGTAATGCCTGGGGATCTGCCCGATAGAGGGGGATAACTACGGGAAACTGTAGCTAATACCGCATAACGTCTACGGACCAAAGTGGGGGCTCTTCGGACCTCATGCTATCGGATGAACCCAGGTGGGATTAGCTAGTTGGTGGGGTAATGGCTCACCAAGGCGACGATCTCTAACTGGTTTGAGAGAATGACCAGTCACACTGGAACTGAGACACGGTCCAGACTCCTACGGGAGGCAGCAGTGGGGAATATTGCACAATGGGGGAAACCCTGATGCAGCCATGCCGCGTGTGTGAAGAAGGCCTTCGGGTTGTAAAGCACTTTCAGCGAGGAGGAAAGGGAGCAGCTTAATACGCTGTTGCTATGACGTTACTCGCAGAAGAAGCACCGGCTAACTCCGTGCCAGCAGCCGCGGTAATACGGAGGGTGCAAGCGTTAATCGGAATTACTGGGCGTAAAGCGCACGCAGGCGGTTTGTTAAGTCAGATGTGAAATCCCCGCGCTCAACGTGGGAACTGCATTTGAAACTGGCAAGCTAGAGTCTTGTAGAGGGGGGTAGAATTCCAGGTGTAGCGGTGAAATGCGTAGAGATCTGGAGGAATACCGGTGGCGAAGGCGGCCCCCTGGACAAAGACTGACGCTCAGGTGCGAAAGCGTGGGGAGCAAACAGGATTAGATACCCTGGTAGTCCACGCTGTAAACGATGTCGATTTGGAGGTTGTGCCCTTGAGGCGTGGCTTCCGGAGCTAACGCGTTAAATCGACCGCCTGGGGAGTACGGCCGCAAGGTTAAAACTCAAATGAATTGACGGGGGCCCGCACAAGCGGTGGAGCATGTGGTTTAATTCGATGCAACGCGAAGAACCTTACCTACTCTTGACATCCAGAGAATCCTGTAGAGATATGGGAGTGCCTTCGGGAGCTCTGAGACAGGTGCTGCATGGCTGTCGTCAGCTCGTGTTGTGAAATGTTGGGTTAAGTCCCGCAACGAGCGCAACCCTTATCCTTTGTTGCCAGCGCGTAATGGCGGGAACTCAAAGGAGACTGCCGGTGATAAACCGGAGGAAGGTGGGGATGACGTCAAGTCATCATGGCCCTTACGAGTAGGGCTACACACGTGCTACAATGGCATATACAAAGGGCGGCAAGCTAGCGATAGTGAGCGAATCCCATAAAGTATGTCGTAGTCCGGATTGGAGTCTGCAACTCGACTCCATGAAGTCGGAATCGCTAGTAATCGTAGATCAGAATGCTACGGTGAATACGTTCCCGGGCCTTGTACACACCGCCCGTCACACCATGGGAGTGGGTTGCAAAAGAAGTAGGTAGCTTAACCTTCGGGGGGGCGCTTACCACTTTGTGATTCATGACTGGGGTGAAGTCGTAACAAGGTAACCGTAGGGGAACCTGCGGTTGGATCACCTCCTTACCTGCGATACCAGCCTTTGGCTGAGTGCTCACACAGATTGTTTGAAGTTGCGTCCCCTTCGTCTAGAGGCCTAGGACACCGCCCTTTCACGGCGGTAACAGGGGTTCGAACCCCCTAGGGGACGCCACAATTGCTCTTTAAAAATTTGGAAACAAGCTGATAAATAACTGAAGTTCTTAAGAACAAGCGTCTTGAGAAACTGGCATATGACCAGTTTAGTACTTTCATCAATCTGAAATAATTTTGGGTTGTATGGTTAAGTGACTAAGCGTACACGGTGGATGCCTTGGCAGTCAGAGGCGATGAAGGACGTGCTACCCTGCGAAAAGGGTTGGTGAGCTGGGATGAAGCGCTATTAACCAACCATGTCCGAATGGGGAAACCCACCTAAGATAACTTAGGTATCGTTAAGTGAATACATAGCTTAACGAGGCGAACCGGGAGAACTGAAACATCTAAGTACCCCGAGGAAAAGAAATCAACCGAGATTCCGTTAGTAGCGGCGAGCGAACGCGGAGCAGCCCAGAGTCAACATCAGCCAGTGTGTTAATGGAACGGCCTGGAAAGGCCGGCGATACAGGGTGATAGCCCCGTACATGAAAGTGCACTGGTTGTGAGCTCGATGAGTAAGACGGGACACGTGGTATCCTGTTTGAAGATGGGGGGACCATCCTCCAAGGCTAAATACTCCTGACTGACCGATAGCGAACCAGTACCGTGAGGGAAAGGCGAAAAGAACCCCTGTGAGGGGAGTGAAATAGAACCTGAAACCGTGTACGTACAAGCAGTAGGAGCACCTTCGTGGTGTGACTGCGTACCTTTTGTATAATGGGTCAGCGACTTATATTCTGTAGCAAGGTTAACCGAATAGGGGAGCCGTAGGGAAACCGAGTCTTAATAGGGCGCTTTAGTTGCAGGGTATAGACCCGAAACCCGGTGATCTAGCCATGGGCAGGTTGAAGGTTGGGTAACACTAACTGGAGGACCGAACCGACTAATGTTGAAAAATTAGCGGATGACTTGTGGCTGGGGGTGAAAGGCCAATCAAACCGGGAGATAGCTGGTTCTCCCCGAAAGCTATTTAGGTAGCGCCTCGGACGAATACCTACGGGGGTAGAGCACTGTTTGGGCTAGGGGGTCATCCCGACTTACCAACCCCATGCAAACTCCGAATACCGTAGAGTACTATCCGGGAGACACACGGCGGGTGCTAACGTCCGTCGTGAAGAGGGAAACAACCCAGACCGCCAGCTAAGGTCCCAAAGTCATGGTTAAGTGGGAAACGATGTGGGAAGGCTCAGACAGCTAGGATGTTGGCTTAGAAGCAGCCATCATTTAAAGAAAGCGTAATAGCTCACTAGTCGAGTCGGCCTGCGCGGAAGATTTAACGGGGCTAAACCATGCACCGAAGCTGCGGCAATGACGTTTAGGCGTTATTGGGTAGGGGAGCGTTCTGTAAGCGGTAGAAGGTGTGCTGTGAGGCATGCTGGACGTATCAGAAGTGCGAATGCTGACATAAGTAACGATAAGGGGAGTGAAAAACTCCCCCGCCGGAAGACCAAGGGTTCCTGTTCAACGTTAATCGGAGCAGGGTGAGTCGACCCCTAAGGCGAGGCTGAAAAGCGTAGTCGATGGGAAACGGGTTAATATTCCCGTACTTGTGGTGACTGCGAAGGGGGGACGGAGAAAGTTAGGCTATCCGGGCGACGGTTGTCCCGGTTTAAGCGTGAAGGTGGGAAGACTAGGTAAATCCGGTTTTCTGAATAACACTGAGGCGTGATGACGAAGCACTACGGTGCTGAAGTAGCTGATACTACGCTTCCAGGAAAAGCCTCTAAGCATCAGGTCACCAGAAATCGTACCCCAAACCGACACAGGTGGTCAGGTAGAGAATACTCAGGCGCTTGAGAGAACTCGGGTGAAGGAACTAGGCAAAATGGTGCCGTAACTTCGGGAGAAGGCACGCTGACGGTAGGTGAAGTCCCTTGCGGATGGAGCTGAAGTCAGTCGAAGATACCAGCTGGCTGCAACTGTTTATTAAAAACACAGCACTGTGCAAACACGAAAGTGGACGTATACGGTGTGACGCCTGCCCGGTGCCGGAAGGTTAATTGATGGGGTTAGCGCAAGCGAAGCTCTTGATCGAAGCCCCGGTAAACGGCGGCCGTAACTATAACGGTCCTAAGGTAGCGAAATTCCTTGTCGGGTAAGTTCCGACCTGCACGAATGGCGTAATGATGGCCAGGCTGTCTCCACCCGAGACTCAGTGAAATTGAAATCGCTGTGAAGATGCAGTGTACCCGCGGCAAGACGGAAAGACCCCGTGAACCTTTACTATAGCTTGACACTGAATATTGAGCCTTGATGTGTAGGATAGGTGGGAGGCATTGAAACGTGAACGCCAGTTTGCGTGGAGCCGACCTTGAAATACCACCCTTTAATGTTTGATGTTCTAACGTGGTCCCGTAATCCGGGATGCGGACAGTGTCTGGTGGGTAGTTTGACTGGGGCGGTCTCCTCCTAAAGAGTAACGGAGGAGCACGAAGGTTGGCTAATCCTGGTCGGACATCAGGAGGTTAGTGCAATGGCATAAGCCAGCTTAACTGCGAGACGGACAGGTCGAGCAGATACGAAAGTAGGTCATAGTGATCCGGTGGTTCTGTATGGAAGGGCCATCGCTCAACGGATAAAAGGTACTCCGGGGATAACAGGCTGATACCGCCCAAGAGTTCATATCGACGGCGGTGTTTGGCACCTCGATGTCGGCTCATCACATCCTGGGGCTGAAGTTGGTCCCAAGGGTATGGCTGTTCGCCATTTAAAGTGGTACGCGAGCTGGGTTTAGAACGTCGTGAGACAGTTCGGTCCCTATCTGTCGTGGGCGTTGGATGATTGAGGGGGGCTGCTCCTAGTACGAGAGGACCGGAGTGGACGTATCTCTGGTGTTCCGGTTGTCACGCCAGTGGCATTGCCGGGTAGCTAAATACGGAAGAGATAAGCGCTGAAAGCATCTAAGCGCGAAACTTGCCCCGAGATGAGTCATCCCTGAGGCCTAGAGCCTCCTAAAGGGTTGTTGGAGACTACGACGTAGATAGGCAGGGTGTGTAAGCGTAGCGATACGTTGAGCTAACCTGTACTAATTGCCCGTGAGGCTTAACCATACAACGCCAAAGTTATGTTGGACGATGAAGTATTAGACGTGTTTTTGAGAACAAAAACAGAATTTATCAGTGCGTTTTCAGATTTAGCGTAATGGCTAGCACAGTTGTGTTGGCGGTTATGTAAATAGATTAAAAGAATTTGCCTGGCGGCGATAGCGCGGTGGTCCCACCTGACCCCATGCCGAACTCAGCAGTGAAACGCCGTAGCGCCGATGGTAGTGTGGGGTCTCCCCATGCGAGAGTAGGGAACTGCCAGGCATCAAATAAGTAAGAAGCCCATCCGAAAGGATGGGCTTTTTGCGTTGTTGCACTTTATTTATTAAATAAGTTTATTAAAACTTATTGGGGATTTTTGATGGGCACACGTGAGTGATTTGCTTAGTCTGGCTCGAGCATTGACTTACCAGCGGCCATGTAGCTTTATGTAACATCGTGGCCAAGAAACCACTTTCAGCATTAAAACAGCCATGTTTCTGAAACTTAGCACCACCAGTATCAGCCATTTTTAGTCAGAAGCCACAATTTTCTGGACAGGGGAGATGCTGAGCATTACCAGTGATAATACAACCAGCGACATTCCAATACACTCAGACTTGTCAGGGATCTCATCCAGGAATAACCAAGAAAAAAATATTCCGCACACAGGAACCCCCAAAGTAGTTAATCCGGCGGTACTCATTGGCAGACTCCGTAGTATAAATAACCAGAGACACCATGCTAGTGCTGTTGCAAATACAGCACTGTAGCCCAGTGCAAAAATAACTGGAGGTTGCCAGTTGATTGGGCCTTGCGGTATCAGTAAGGCGATAACACTCATGATTATCGCGGCATATATCATTTGCCAGGCTGTCAATGCGATTAGATCAGTAGCAGGATAGCGGATAAACATACGTTCGGTAGTGAGTACGCTGATAGCCCAGCTGATACCAGAAAAGAGCGCCGGTAAAATACCTTTCATGGAAGATAAATCCCATGGTTTCAGGATAAATATCAGCCCAGCAGAAGCGGCTAAGACAGCAATACCACGCAACCAGCCAATGCGATCTTTGTATAGAAGAACGGTGATTATCACCACCCAGAAGGGCATCGTATAACTTAGTAAGGCTGTTTGCCCTGCACCACCGCTCATTAATGCCCACTGCGCTAGCCCCACCATCCCGCAAGACTGAAATAGCGCAATGGCTAATGTGAAGGAAAATGGTGTAGGGCGAAGAGAGTGACATCGTAAAAGCTGTATCATAAATAATATACAGGCTCCAGAAATACATCTCAGGGCGGTAAAGTCAAATGCACCTATGTACTGAGTCACCTGTTTCATTACAATCCAACTGTAACTCCATATTAGGGTTAGTGTGACAAGAGAAAGGGCTGCCGGAAGAGGGTTATTAATTGAGAGGCGCATGTGCGTTCCAATGATATTATTTGAATCACATTAGGGTCAGAGTTGATCTGACCTTAATGTGTGTGCTGATTATGAGTTTACATTCTGTCTTCAGTGGTGTTTCAGTGCATCAAAAGGTAAAACCATGCCAGCACCAAGACTAGATGACGGCCGTTTGATAAAACCTACAGCCATATAAAACGTTTCGCATCCCTGAGCAGACATGCAGTAAATATCAGACTGAGGTTTTGCGGTACTCTTGATGTACGCAAGCAAATTTTGCATGATATTTTTACCAACACCAAAGCGCCTCTGAAATTCAGGATGTACCATGACATCCTGAATACAGAATGCGAGAGCACCGTCTCCGACAACTCGACCACTCCCAATGGGTATTCCATTGACTGTGGCACAGCAGATGTATAATGAATTATCCAGAGCGTTCTGTGAGGAGAGTTCATCCGGAACGGACCAGCCTACGGATTGTCGTAATTGATTGTAGTCTTTAGCAGAAATGCTATTAATATAATTGATTAGCATGATTAAACGTTTCCATTATTATTAAGCAATAATTCACGATAATCAGAGAATGCTTTAATTGCTTGCTGGATCTGTGATGATTCATGTTTTGCTGTCACTGTCATCCTGATGCATTCATCGCCTTTTGGCATCGTTGGATAAGGACATGATGTTACATAAAGACCGTACTCTCGATACAATATTTTTGAAAACTCAATGAGCATCTCAGTGTTCGGAATACGAACAGAGATAATAGGGAAGTCATTATTGTTGTATGTTTCAAATCCACAGTTTTCTAACCCATCAATAAGTTCTCGTGTTAGCTGATGGACATATTTTTTAATACTGTCGCCTTCTTTTTCCAAAATATCCATACCTGCGTTTAGAATTCCAAATGCAAAAGGTATCGGCTGTTGAGAATAGTCAAGGGGTCGTGAGAATGCGAGTAATGTGCGCTTAAGTGCACGAGGTACGGCGGCAAATGCCATGGCGGCACCCATATTTTTTGCAGTTCCGGCAATGTAGAGAATATTCTCATAAGATTTATTTAGATGATTAATAATTCCAGACCCATTTCCATACGGATTTGTACTATTTTTTTCCGCACCAACCATGCCAAAGCCATGTGCATCATCAATAAATAGAATTGCGTTATATTTTATAGCTAACATTTGTAAGTTTGCTAGATCAAGGAAGTTTCCGGTAATACTGTATACGCCATCAAGACAAATTAGTTTATGACGGGCATGCTTGTATTTCTTTAAAATATCTTCCAGCTGATTTAAATTATTATGTTCATAACTTTGCAGTATTGCACCTTTATCTCGTGCTAGTTGTGCTCCATGAAACATAATAGCGTGAGCAGACTTATCCATAACGACAAGATCATTATGCTCAATAAGTGCTGGGATAATGCCAATAGAGCCTAAAAATGTATTTGTTGTGATTAGAGCGTCTTCTGAACCGACAAAGTGAGCAAGTCTCTCTTCTAGTTCGGCACAAATGCGATAATGTCCAGTAAGTCTGGCTCTACCTGTATGTAATCCGTAATCCATTGTGGCTTGAAGTGCTTGGGGTAATAAATCTTCTTGTCTCTTGTCAAAACCTAGGTAGTTTCCTGAAGCAAAATCAATAATTTCTTTTCCATTTATATCTGTAAAGACCCTGTTTTTTGAACTAGAAATACTGACGTCATATTGATCACTTTCATTAAGAAGTAGATAAAGATCTTTACGCACACCAGACTGAATGTTAACGCCCATTTTGTTAAGCACGGAATACATAGATACATCCTTGATTTGGTTTTTTGATAAAGTTATTTGTGTTTCACTACGCTATTGTTACATCTATTAAATAATTGGTGTCGTGGTGTAATGCTGAAGAAGTACACGATCAATTTTCCCTGATGAGGTTTTAGGCAGTTCATCATGCTGAATAAAATGTTGTGGTATTTTGTATGCTTGTAGATGATCATTCATCATTTCAACTGCTTTTTCTTGGTTAAAAATGGCTCCGTCATTTAAAGAGTAGTGACATATAATCGAGCTTTTTTCTCCACTTTTATTTATTACTACGCAGGATTCATGAATGTGTGGAAGCCTAGCTGTTGCCTCCTCTATTTCTCCAATTTCAATTCTATAGCCATTGATTTTATAGATATGATCACGCCTGCCTTTATAGTGAATGACTCCTTTTTCATCTTTATATCCATAATCACCCGTTCTCCAAAATTGTGTTGGATAGGGATGAAATGGGCTAGTCACGAGGCATTTTTTTGTCAGTTCAGGTTGATTTAGATATCCCAGTGTTACCGTACCGCCCCGACACCAAATTTCACCTATTTCATTGCTTTTGCAAATATGGTTACCATTGTCAGTAACAATAAGAATTTCTGTATCATCGATTTCATAGCCAAGAGGGATACTGTCGTTAAGTAGATCACTCTCTTGCACCCAGTGGAATGTGATAATATTTGTTTCTGTTGGCCCATAAATATTTGCAATTTTTGTTTCGGTAGTCAGTTCACAGAGTTTTTTAAGTTTCGCTATAGGGAAAGGCTCTCCGGCATACATAATAGTACGTAGATTATTTTTTTTATTAAATAGCCCCCCTTTCTCTATAAGAGTAATCAATGTTGAGGGCGTGGTGTATAATAGTGTTGCGTTTTCCCGTTCCAGTAAATTTACATAATCTTTATGTTTGAGGTTTTTATCACGTCTCAGGTTCCAATCGAAATAAATAATGGCAGCGCCAACACTTAATGTGTTGAATATATCAAATACGGATAGATCGAATTTAAGTGGTGCTCGTGAAATAACCTTATCGTCTTTTGTTAACTGAAATTCTTTTTGCATCCAACGAACAAAGGTCAATGCGTTTCTGTGACTAAGCATGATACCTTTAGGTGTTCCTGTTGATCCCGAAGTATGAAGGACGTAGGCTAGGCTATCTGACGGCTGGTTTTTTGTTTCTAGGCAATCGATATTATGATGAATATCATAAGAACAGGGTATCATTTCCCCTGCTTCTAAAGTATATAATTCAGGAGTGCCTGATTCATCAAAAATGATAATTGTTTCCAGTGTGCAGTTCATTAAATAGGGTTGATATCTTTCTACCATGACCCTATCAGCAACTAGCGTAACCATTTTGGTTTCTTTGATTATTTGCTGAAGCTGAATAGGTGAGTAAAGGGTATCAATAGGAACATAAGATTTCCCCATTTTCAGTATACCTAATAATGCAGCAACACTTCCTGCATTCACATTTGATAAAACACCAATGAATGTTTGCCCTGCATATGTGGTTGCTCTTGTTGATGAAATAGCCTGCCTGAATTGATTGGCCATTCTATTTAATTCGTTATAGGTTGTTATAGTTCCATGTTCAGAGATAAGAGCAGGAGCTGCGGGCATTTCCTTCACGCGGTTGTGAAAAGCGTGATGTAATAAGTGATCCATAGTGAGAATCTCATCTGTGTATTTAAACATATGCTACTTCAAAATGATTTGGGCTTTGTGAGTAAGAGCTAATCGACTGGAAGTGAATGCCAATATCGTTCAGGCTTTTTGTTTTTCTGGCTGATAGTATTATTTCTTTATATTGTAAGGAGTTGTCATTAAATGTTGAGTAGTATTTATCCCTGATATAGAGATCAGGTTTGTTATTTCCCCACACGGAATTAATGATAATGTCACCTTCAAAAAAACAATCACGGATTTTGCTAATATCAATATGGCTCAGAACGTTAAACCAAAAAATAAACACACAGCTTTCCTGATGAATGATGCTTCGCTTTTTTGCATATGATTCAAACTTCATCTTGTAGACAGCGGTAGAGGTTGTATTATTTGTATAAGGGTCAATGCCTACATAGTAAAATCCATGTTTTTTTATGACATCAGAATACATTTCTTTGTTACAACCTACGACGACGACAGTTGATCTTTCTTTAACCTTAGAAAGAGTCTTTTCGATAAAGTGTAATTCATTCTCCAAATATTCTTTGGCTATCATTGTGCTATCTTGCTTTAACATGTTTTCGTAAACTTGTTTCACTATTCCTCTCCATGAATAGAATAAGTCAATCTGATAAGTTCAAACTCACACAATTAAATTATTAATTACTAATTAAGTGTTTTAATTAGTGCTGTTAATCTCAGGTATTCTTACTCTATATTTATCTAACATATTAGCGTGCTTATGTTTTTTTAATTGCGTACAGCTAAACCTTACAATAATGAGTTATTAGTAAACAATATAAAATGAACGAGATAAGTTGAATGGATAGGTTTTAAAAAAGGTGAAAACCATCAGGGTTATGGATTAAAAAAATATAGGGCGTAAAAATTATTATTATAATTCAATAGGTAAGGGAGTATGCGCAAAGATAATTAGAGTGGGGGGAGAGTGATGTGATACATCAAGATGGATATTTATTTCTCTATTTCATTTAACTTTGGTTTAAGATTGAAGGGGTGTATGGCTGAGTTATTTCTATTTTTCGATATAAAAACTTATCTTGTTTTTATTATTTGATGCTATTGGCGTGAATAATAAACCCTATATTAGGTTTTAATTCGGTGTAAGTAACGTTAATTAAATTAAAAATATCAGATCATAACCTTATTGTTATTTTTTTCTGATTATATTGGATTGCGCCAGAGAAAAACTCAATAACCAGAGATGTAATTCCTTAGTGCTCTATTATGATAAAACCACCTCGTGGAGGTGGTTTTATTTGCTCTTTATCCTTTAAAAGATATTTAACCCCTTGAGCATGACCAGTAAAATCAGTGGTGGTGAGACAAAACGAACGATAA
This sequence comes from Plesiomonas sp. ISS29, assembly GCF_056522795.1. Lineage (NCBI taxonomy): Bacteria > Pseudomonadati > Pseudomonadota > Gammaproteobacteria > Enterobacterales > Enterobacteriaceae > Plesiomonas > Plesiomonas sp. ISS29. Next base: position 428,643 of record NZ_JAWRZQ010000001.1, on the reverse strand, counting down.
AGAACAGGCCGTTCACTAGCGTTTGGTTGTGCAGTGTGCCTTGATTGCTCAGTGCTTGTTGAAGATTTTGTTTCCCCCAGACCCAGCCAACAAACAGGCACAGTAAGATCCCGCCGGCGGGCATCAGCACTTTTGAGCTTAGCTCGTCAAACAAATCAAACATGTTGAAGCCGGCAATTTTAAAGTCGGCCAGTACGCTATTTGATAGCGCGCAGGTTGAGCCGATCAGGGCTAGCAGCAATACGTTAATGATGACTGATTTAACACGGCTGATTTTGAAACGCTCACTGAGTACTGAAACCGGCACTTCCAGAATGGAGAGCATTGCGCCGGTAGCGGCAATGGCGGAAAGTACAAAAAAGACCACCATCAGTAAATGGCCAAACGGCATTTGCGAGAAGACCGCTGGAATGGTGATAAACAGCAGTGCTGGCCCCGCAGATGGGGTAAAACCAAAGCTAAATACGGCCGGGAAAATGGCAATACCGGCTAGCATAGAGACAAACAGATCGGCGGCCATCACGCGCACTGCGGTGGTTGGAATGTTCTGATCATCACGGAAGTAGCTACCGTAAGTTAGCATAGTGCCCATGCCGATAGAGAGCTTGAAAAAAGCCAGCCCCATCGCGGTCAGGATGACTGCGCTGTCTATTTTAGAGAAGTCGGGTTTGAACAGGAAACTGAGCCCTTCTGCCGCACCCGGTAGGGTCAGGCTGCGCAGACCAATCAAAATCAGCAGCACAAACAGCACTGGCATCAGCTTTTTGGTGACGGCCTCAATGCCTTTTGATACCCCGATAATCAGTACACCACCGATCATTGCCAGCACCAGCCACTGCCAGAGCAGGGATTGCCATGGGTTGCTGATCAGTGCGGCAAAGGCTTGGCCAGTGGTTTTTGGATCACTTGATAGCAGCGAGCCATCGAGGGATTTAAAGATATACGCAAATACCCACGCCGACACTTCCGAGTAAAAACCCATGATCAAAAACGCACAGGTCACACCGAACAGGCCAATCAACCACCAGGGAAAGCCGCGTGGTGCAAGGCTAGTAAAGGTGGTGATGGCATCGGCTTTGGCTTTTCGGCCAAGTGTCAGCTCGGCAATCATCACCGGTAGGCCAATCAACAACGTGGCCAGCAAATAGACCAGTAAAAAACCCGCACCGCCATTGGCACCGGTCAGATAGGGGAATTTCCAGATATTACCCAGCCCCACGGCAGAGCCGAGGGTAGCGGCAATAACGCCAAAGCTGCTAGTAAAGCCATCGCGTTTTTTTATGGTCGGAGTCTCAGTACGCATAGATCAGAACATTCCTGTTATTGGTTCGTTATGGGTATGTCGGTGCGGTTATCGGCTATGCTGCTTTTTGTCACCGAACTGCGTGAAAAGATTGTTCCACTCTCTGGATCGATCGCCAAGCAGTTTCTGTGGTTCTCAGATTTATCGGTGTATCGCCCTATATTGTTACAGATGTGTGGGAGGAAGAGGGGCGCATATGTCTGAATAAATGAAAGATACATCACATAAAAAAGGTAATTTGTTGTATCGTATTCTTTTATGTTTAGCATGTATCACAAATAACACACGTATTGTTCGTTACAGTACAGAGCGTTTGTGTGAGATCGGGGTATTCGATCGGCGCATGTTCTTTTTGTATACATGCTTGTGCATTACCTTATTGATTATCTTATTCCTTACCCTATTTATTTATCCGATTCAGTAAAAAGGAGCAACTGCATGGCAAAGTCAGATGTATTTCACCTTGGTTTGACCAAAAGTGATTTAAAAGGCGCAACACTGGCCATTATTCCGGGTGATCCTGAGCGGGTAAAAAAAATTGCCCAGCTGATGGCCAATCCAGTGCATTTGGCCAGCCACCGTGAATTTACCTCATGGCTGGGTGAGCTTGACGGTAAGCCGGTGGTGGTTTGTTCAACCGGTATCGGCGGCCCATCTACCTCAATTGCTGTTGAAGAGCTGGCCCAACTGGGTGTGGATACCTTTTTACGTGTAGGCACAACCGGCGCAATTCAGCCGCACATTGCAGTAGGTGATGTGCTGGTAACTACAGGCTCAGTACGCCTTGACGGTGCAAGCTTGCATTTTGCGCCGATGGAGTTCCCTGCGGTGGCCGACTTTGAGTGCACCACTGCGCTGGTTGCGGCGGCAAAAGCGCGCGGCGCGAAAACCCACATCGGGGTGACGGCCTCTTCTGATACCTTCTATCCGGGGCAGGAGCGCTATGACACCGTTTCAGGCCGTGTGGTCAGCCGTTTCCAAGGCTCAATGAAAGAGTGGCAGGCCATGGGCGTGATGAACTATGAAATGGAATCGGCCACCTTACTGACCATGTGTGCAAGTCAGGGCTGGCGTGCTGGTATGGTTGCCGGTGTGATTGTCAACCGTACCCAGCAAGAGATCCCGAATGCTGAGACCATGAAAGCCACTGAAAGTGATGCGGTAGGTATTGTGGTGGAAGCGGCGCGTTTGCTGCTGGCATAATTGCCGCCACACTTTTGCATACGCATAATTGAAGAGCGCGATCCTATGGGGTCGCGTTTTTTTTATGGGAAAATATTGGATAGGGAAACAGATAAAACCAGTTTGGGGGATGCAGAGCAAAAACACAGCAGAGACAAAGATTAAGAAGGCGAAGGCTGGAAGGTGAAACGAGGAAACTTACGCTGAAAAAGTGTACTGTTCACCCTATGCGGGTTATGTACTCGGTTTTACCGCCACAACTCTTTATAATGCTGGTAGCCGCGCCTGAAAGGATCTCCGATGAAATATAAAGATTTACGTGAATTTATAGCGCTTCTTGAGCAACAAGGGTTGTTGATTCGGATAACCCAGCCGGTATCACCGGATCTGGAGATGACCGAAATTGCCGACCGGACATTGCGCGCCGGAGGCCCGGCACTGCTGTTTGAAAACCCGATCGGTTACAGCATGCCGGTATTGTGCAACTTATTCGGCACACCACAACGGGTTGCGTTGGGAATGGGTCAGGATGATGTGGCCGCCCTGCGTGATGTGGGTAAGCTGCTGGCCTTTTTGAAAGAGCCCGAGCCACCGAAAGGTTTTCGCGATTTGCTCGATAAAATGCCGAAATTTCGTCAAGTACTGAACATGCCAACCAAGCGGTTATCAGGCGCGCCTTGTCAGGAAGTGGTGTGGCAGGGTGACGAGGTTGACTTGACCCGTTTGCCGATCATGCGCTGCTGGCCAGATGATGTTGCACCGCTGGTCACTTGGGGGCTAACAGTAACCCGTGGCCCGCACCGTGAGCGGCAGAATTTGGGTATTTATCGTCAACAGCTGATCGGTAAAAATAAGCTGATTATGCGCTGGTTATCGCATCGTGGCGGTGCGCTCGATTTTCAGGAGTGGCAGCAGGCTCATCCGGGCGAGCGTTTTCCGGTTGCCGTCGCGCTGGGCGCAGATCCGGCCACTATTTTAGCGGCAGTGACTCCGATCCCCGATACTCTCTCTGAATATGCGTTTGCTGGATTACTACGCGGAACCAAAACCGAGGTTGTCGGTTGCCTATCGAGTGATCTCGACGTGCCGGCATCGGCCGAGATTGTGCTTGAGGGCTATATTGAGGCGGGTGAAGTTGCGCCCGAAGGCCCGTATGGCGATCACACCGGTTACTATAATGAGGTGGATAGCTTTCCGGTATTTACCGTGACCACAGTGACAATGCGCCGCGATCCTATCTACCACTCAACCTACACCGGCCGCCCGCCCGACGAACCGGCCATTTTGGGCGTGGCCCTCAATGAGGTTTTTGTCCCGCTGCTGCAAAAGCAATTTCCTGAAATTATTGATTTTTATCTGCCGCCGGAAGGGTGCTCTTACCGTATGGCCGTGGTGACAATGAAAAAGCAGTATCCGGGGCATGCAAAGCGCGTCATGATGGGCGTCTGGTCATTTTTACGCCAGTTTATGTACACCAAATTTGTGATTGTGTGTGATGACGATGTCAATGCGCGCGACTGGAATGATGTGATTTGGGCGATTACCACCCGCATGGATCCCGCCCGCGATACCTTGCTGATCGAGAATACACCGATTGACTACCTTGATTTTGCCTCGCCGGTTTCAGGTTTAGGCTCAAAGATGGGAATGGATGCCACCAATAAATGGGCGGGGGAGACCGACCGCGAATGGGGCCGCCCGATTATCAAAGATCCGGCTGTGGTTGCCCGTATTGATGAGATTTGGGATTCGCTGGCTATCCCGTTACCGAGTGGTCATGTGCCGCGCGGGCTGTGATCAGCCGGCCGCTTTTGGCCAATGGCTGCTTGCCGCCAATAGCGGCTCGGTTTACCGTGTGGTTATCGCTATCGATAAATAAAATATCAACAAACAGAATAAAATCAGGCCATCAGAATGGCTGAGGGAGAGTTATGACAACGTTGGGCTGTAACGTGACTTTGTGCAAAGTCACTTTGGTTGAACCGATGACTGAGACGGTCTATCGCGTACGTATTGTGCCGGAAAAGCCGGTCTCTTTTCTAGCCGGCCAGTATTTGATGGTAGTGATGGGCGAGCGTGATAAGCGCCCGTTTTCGATCGCCTCGACACCGGATAATACCGATGAACTTGAGCTACATATCGGTGCGTCTGAGCACAACCCTTATGCGATGGCGGTGATGGATAAGATCAAAGCCGGTGAGCCGCTGATGATCGAGATTCCGTTTGGTGAGGCCGCGTATCAGCCTGACAGTGAGCGTCCGGTGATTTTGATTGCGGGGGGAACGGGGTTTTCCTATGTTCGCTCAATTTTGCTCGATTTGCTGCGTCAGCAGCCGCAGCGTCAGGTGCACTTGTACTGGGGCGGGCGTGAGCTGCAACATCTGTATGATCTCGATGAGCTGGATCAGCTGGTAGAACAGCACCCGAACGTGCAGGTGATCCCGGTTATTGAGCAGCCGCAGGCGGGCTGGGAAGGGCGCTGTGGTACGGTGCTAGCCGCGGTGATGCAGGATTTCTCATCACTGGCGGCACACGATATCTACATTGCTGGCCGTTTTGAAATGGCGAAAGTAGCACGAGATTTGTTCTGCGAGCAGCGTGATGCTGATCCGGCGCGTTTATTTGGTGATGCGTTTGCGTTTATCTGACCGGCGGTGATGGGCTTACTGTAAAGGTTGGACGTTACATCAGTCATGCATCAGTCATCATAAGCGAGAGCTTAATGTATATCGTGTGATTGCTGTGTGATTCCTCTGTATGCTTACAGCATGTGACTGCAGTACCTAATGATATCGTGCAATTTTACGCAAAAAAAACCGTCTTCAGTTCACAGTGAGGACGGTTTTTTTATTCGCAGGTTAGTGCTATTTGAGAGGGTTACTCTAAGGTAGCAAGACCTTTACGACGCATTTCACCGGCATCTTGTGCCATGCCGAGCTTATCCATCACATTGGCAAGTAATGCATAATCACCGGCTACCGGTTCAGCGGCCAGCGCTTTTTTCAGCGAGGCTTCCGCTTGCTGATACTCACCCTGTGCAACCTGAATATGGCCAAGAGTTCGGTTGATTAGAGCATCATCCGGCTGTTTTTTCAGCAGGTGCAGCAACACTTTTTCGACTGCCGCCGGATCGCTCGGGTGCAGTTTGCTGATGATTTTCAGCAGCTCTGGGTGTGCTTGCTTATGCAGCCCGTCGAGGATAACGGCTTGTGCATGGTAGTGATCATCACACTCAATCAAATGCCCAGCCAGCAATGCTAGTGTATCGGGGTTAGTTCGGCGTTTACGCGGCTGATTGCGCAGCCAGCCCATCAACCCTTCACTGCCGTTTTCATGCATCGCTTTACTCATCAGGCCATTTTCAGCCTCAAGGGTAATGTGCGTCAGCTCATCTTCGCTGAACAGGTTAGATTTGGTCAGCTGTGGCAGCAGATCAAGCAGAGCGGCATGTGCACCGGCCTGTGAATAGGTCTGCTGTGCTAAACGCAAAACCTGCGGATGACGCGGAGCGACCGCCAGCAGGTTATCGACACCGTGACGGGCGGCGTGGATTTCACCTTGTGCCAGTTGTAGGCGCACGCGAGTGATATCAACTGGTAGGGTATCGCTGCCGGCCAGCTCGGCGGCGCGGTGCAGATACTGGTTGCAGTTGAGGTTATCGCCGCGCTGCTGTGCCGCCTCGGCTGCCATCAGCAGGTTAACGACCGGTTGATCGGCATGTTCGGCACTTTTTGCCATCAGGCGCTCAGCCTGCTGGTAATCACCTTCGGTCAGCTTGAGCAGGCCGGCAATGGTCTGTTTGCGGGCGCGATTGCGTTTGCGGTGTGCAAACCAGCCTTGTGTGGATGAGCCAAAGCGCACTAAACGGCGTAGTACAGAATCAAGGATAAACAGGGCGGCGAGCGTTAAAATCACCAAAATGATCATGCTCGTCAGGCTCATCTCAACCGTATAAGGGCCTGCAACAATCAGAACATAGCCCTGATGACCGGCAAATTGTGGCCCGATAATCAGGCCGCCGATAATAATGGCTAACAGTATAAATATCCGCGTCATAACGGCTCCCAGTTAGTTAAGTACCGGTGCAGCCGGTGCGGCGGCAGGGACACTGGTGGCAGGTGCTACCGGAGTCTGGCCTACGGAAGGCTGTGCCAGCAGGTTGCGTACGCGCGTTTGCAAGGCATCATCGATCAGTGGCTGGCTCTTTAAGCTTTGCGGTAGATCGACATAAATAGACTCTTCACTCAGGCTGCCAATTTCATTTAAAAATGCCTGCGTGCTGCTATCTTGCATATCAAAGTAGGAGCGCACCCACGTATCGACTTTTTCCAGTGATTGCTTATACAGCTCGTTTTGATGGCGCGGAATGGCCATCGCTGCCATTTGCAGACGCTGGCGGATGTTTTCACGCAAATAGTAGTCTTGGTTTGGGGCTAGCAGCGGCTCAACTGCACCGTCGCGGCGGCGAACGGTGATGAAATCATCCACAAAGCTATCCCAACTCTTGATCAGGTTGGATTTCCAATCACGAATCGAGTGGCTTAAGCCCAGATCATCAGTAGCGCCCTCTGCTGGTGGCAGTTGGGTATCGGCCAGTTTCAGGTTATCGACCTGATTGGCAAGGCTAGTGATGCTAAGAATTAAACCATCGGTATCGATTTTGGTGATGCCAGAGAGGGTTGAGATGTCGTCAGCCAGCGCTTGGCGAATCGGCAGCAGGCTAGGATCGTTCATCTGAGCCACACTCAGGTCGGCACTCTTGAGCAGTGCTCCCGCGGAGGTGATGTCTTGCTCCATCCACAGTTTACGGCCGGCATTTTTGGCCAGATAGTCAGCTTCCGCCAGTAGCCAGTCATTCGAGCGGCGGCCAGCTACTTCGGTCAGCTGACGCTGTAGGGTCTGGATCTGCTCTTCTTGTTCGGCCTGTGTCTGCTTGGCACGCGCAAGAGTTTGGTTGATGTCACTGCTCATTTCGCTGGCTAGTTTTTTCTGATTAGCCAGTGATTCGGTCAGGGCACTAGTCAGGGTATCGACCTTCTGCTGCATCTGTGCCAGCTCACCGCTTTGCGTTACGTTCTGCTGGTGGCCGTGGTAGTACAACCCGCCGCCTAAGGCGATCACCAGTGCAATGGCGATAGCGCCGAGGGTCTGCCCGCTTTTGGCGGTGGTTTCGGTTTTTGCCGGCGCTTGCGGTGCGGCAGTCTTGCTGCTGTCAGCAGTGACGGCTGATTCAGCATGAGGTGTTGACGTTGAAGTCGCTTGTTCATCCGCAGCAGGGGACGACTGGGGCTTGTGATCCGTCATTGAGGGTTCATCCCAAGTTATTCAAATTGTTCAACTGCGGCAATGAGAGACAGGTTATCGGCATGGGATGAAATCACAATTTCAGCCCACCCGAGCGCCTGCGCCATTGCGGCAATGCGTTTACTGACGACGACTAATCGACAAGATGTCAGCCAATCATGTTCAGTTTTCGGTACTAAGGCAACCAGTTGTTGCAATATCTCGCCGCTGGTAATCAGCAGGATATTCACATTGGCCCGTTGCCAGATATCGGTCAGTTGTTCACCGCACTGTTCAATCGGTAACCGCTGATAACACTCGTGCAGGGTAACCATTGCCCCCCACGTGGTGAAGGTGTCGGCCAGCAAAGGCCGCCCGCCGTTACCGCGTAAAATCAGCACCTGACGACCCGCTATGGCCGGTGCGGTGATCACCTGCAACAGACCCTCACTGGTTTCATCTTGTGCCGGAAACAGCACCGGCTGACCACAAGCCAGTTGCAGCGCATGGGCGGTGCTTCGGCCTACCGCAGCATACTGCACCGCAGGCCATGACGCACCAATCTGCTGCAAGGTTTGCTGTGCATAGCGCACAGCATTACCTGAAACGGCAATGATCCAGTCACCGGCTTGTAGGCGGTTTAACGCGGCCGATAAGGTATTTAGCTCGCGCCCAGCACTGAGGGCAAAAAGCGGCGCATGAATCGCCGCACGGCCACTGGCCGAGAGTGCTTGGGTTAAAGCCTGACCAGGATCTCCCGGTCGTGTGACCAAAATTGTCATGCGTTAGTGGCAGCGGGGCCAAATGTGCCATAAACCTCGGCCAGAATACGGCCAGCACCCTGTGTCAGTAGCTGTTCGGCCAGTGTAATGCCCAGCTGTTCGGCAGTATCGGCATGGCCGCGAATATCACCGCGAATAATCTGAGATCCATCGGGCGCACCGACCAGCGCTCGCAGGTAGATCTGATTGCCTTCTAGCAGCGCATAACTGCCGATAGGCACTTGGCAACCGCCTTCCAAGCGGGTGTTCATCGCCCGTTCAGCAGCTACCCGCAGTGCGGTTTCCGGATGATTTAGCGGCGCAAGCAGTGCTTGTACACGCGCATCGTGCTGACGGCACTCGATACCGACAGCACCTTGACCGACGGCTGGCAGTGATTGCTCAACACTTAGGTAGGCGCGAATTCGCGTTTCCAGCCCCAAGCGCTTTAAGCCGGCCGCCGCCAAGATAATGGCATCGTACTCATGGTTGTCTAATTTGCCCAAACGGGTGCCGACATTACCGCGCAAGTCTTTTATCTGTAAATCGGGGCGTGCTGCGCGCAGCTGACACTGCCTACGTAAGCTTGATGTGCCAACGACCGCGCCATGCGGCAGAGCATCAAGATTAGCATAGTGATGCGAGACAAACGCATCACGCGGGTCTTCGCGTTCACAAATACAGTGCAAACCCAGTCCGGCAGGAAAATCGACCGGTACATCTTTCATTGAGTGTACGGCGATATCGGCGCGATCTTCTAGCAGCGCAAGCTCTAACTCTTTGACAAACAGGCCCTTACCGCCCACTTTTGCCAGAGGTGTATCGAGAATAATATCGCCCTTTGTTACCATCGGCACCAGTTCGACTTCTAAATCAGGGTGATGCTGACGTAACAGCGCACTGACATAATTGGCCTGCCAGAGCGCCAGCGGGCTTTGGCGGGTGGCAATGCGAATGCGCGACAGACTGAGATGCGGAGTAGACATGCTATTAACCGTATGATTGAGATTGGTTAATCCTACCATTGGCAGCCCTCAGGTGTCAGCGCATCGGATCGCACTCTTTGCGCTTTACAGCGAGAAAAATCGTAATAATTGTGATAAAGATTGCATTTATCGATAAATGATGTAAAAAAAATGTGAAAGCAATCGTTTTTTCAACGATACAAAGAGCGGGGATAATCGTACGCTGAGAAGGCAAATACGGGGTAGAGATAGACCCTGCTATCTTTACGGTGATGCGGAAAAGTGTTAAATTGATCACGTTTCCGCCATCATAGTGCAGCAACAGTACAATGCAAGGGTAAGACACGGATGTGTATGGTGTCGGTGGGTTGGTTACCGGAATTCCGGTATAAATGTCAGGCAACGCGTATTGTACCTGTATATTGAAACACTCAAACGGCGAATGGATGCCATGAATCAGCTGCGTGTTGAACGCGCGCTGGCAGCGATGGGGCCTGCTTTTCATCAGGTTTACAGCTTATTGCCGGTTTTGCTGAATTACAATCACCCTATGATGCCAGGCTACCTTGATGATACCGTTCCCTGCGGTGTCTGCCTGTTCACGCCCGATGAAATGCAGCAGCAGTTTATTGACGACTGTTCGCGCGCCTGGGGCGTTCCTATCCAAGAGCCGCAAGACGGCGAACTTCCGATTACCGCCATCTATTCAATGGGCAGCACCTCGTCGGTCGGCCAAAGCAGTGATTCTGATCTGGATATCTGGATCTGTCATCAATCATGGCTAGATCGCGATGAGCGTCAGCGTTTACTGGATAAATGTTTACTGCTTGAGCAGTGGGCACGTTCACGCGGCGTTGATATTAGCTTCTTTCTGATCGATGAAAACCGTTTTCGCCATAACGAATACGATACCCTGAGTACCGAAAACTGCGGCTCGATGCAGCACTTGCTACTGCTTGATGAGTTCTACCGCACTGCCGTACGCTTGGCGGGTAAGCGTATTTTGTGGAGCATGGTGCCCGTTGAGATGGAAGAGCAGTACGATGAGTACGTGCTTTTACTGTATGCACAGGGTGCGCTGAACGCCAATGAGTGGCTGGATTTGGGCGGCCTTGGCAAGCTGTCGGCAGCCGAGTACTACGGCGCGAGCTTGTGGCAGCTCTACAAAAGTATTGATTCCCCTTACAAAGCCGTATTAAAAAGCCTGTTGCTGGAAGCGTACTCCTGTGAGTACCCAGAAACACAGCTGCTGGCGCTAGAGATGAAGCAGTGCATGCACGAGGGCAATATCATCAGCTATGGCCTTGATGCCTACAGCATGATGCTTGGCCGTGTAACTCGCTATTTACAATCGGTGGGTGATGAAACCCGCCTTGATTTGGCACGCCGCTGCTTTTATCTGAAAGTGTGCGAAAAGCTCTCGCAACCGGCAACCAGCAACTGCTGGCGGCGCGAGATCCTGCAAACACTGGTGGCTGATTGGGGTTGGAGCGAGGCAAAACTTCGCAAGCTCGATGATCGTGCTAACTGGAAAATAGAGCAGGTGCGTGAAGCGCATAATGAGCTGCTTGAAGCGCTGATGCAGAGCTACCGCAATTTGATCCGTTTTGCGCGGCGGCACAATATCAGTGTCAGCGCCAGCCCAGAAGATATCGGGGTACTCACCCGTAAACTGTATGCGGCGTTTGAGGTTTTACCGGGGAAAGTCACACTGGTTAACCCGCAGATTTCGCCTGATCTGTCAGAGCGTGATCTGACCTTTATTCAAGTTCCAGAAGGGCGTTCCAACCCGAAAGGCTGGTATCTGTATAACAAAGCCCCGCTGATTTTTGAGATAGCCGGCCGGCCTAACTTAGAGTACAACCGCTACCTGAGTAAACTGGTAGCCTGGAGCTATTTTAATGGCCTGCTGACACCGCAAAGCCGTCTGCATGTGCAGGGCTCTGGTAGCGCTTGCGATACCGCGAAGCTGCGTCAGTTGGTGGAAGATATCCGCAGCCATTTCCCGATTCGTCGCCCAATGCCGAGCCAAAAAGATCTGTATAGCCCGTGTGAAATCAGGCACTTGGGCATCATCATCAATCTAGAAGTTGACCCGACCGCCGATTTTAACAATAGCGAAGTCCGGTTTGATTTTAGCCAGACCGATGTATTTAGCTTCGGCCAGCAGCAGCAGAGTTTAATCGGCAGCATTGATCTGCTGTATCGCAACTCGTGGAATGAGGTGCGTACCCTGCATTTTCGCGGTGAAGAGTGCCTGCTCGATGCCATTAAGACCATTTTAGGCAAGATGCATCAGGATGCGGCGCTACCCGAAGCAGTGGATGTGTTTTGCTATAGCCGTCATCTGCGTGCCATTTTGCGTAACCGTGTTTCACAGGTGGTTGCTGAGTGTATTGATTTGCGTTTATCGAGCGAATGCCCTGAGCCAAAACGCTTTAAACCGCTGCGGATTGCCGGCCAGATGTGGGGCCTGTTCTTTGAGCGCCGTGGCGTATCGGTACAAAAGCTGGAGAATGGCGTCGATTTTTACGGCTGTATCTCAAATACCAAACTGCACGGTTTCCCGCTGGTGATCGGCACGGCCGAACCACACTTGCCACCGATTGTTGATGCTTATGCCAGTGAAGGGCTAATTCAGTTTTTCTTTGAAGACAGCGAGCGCGGGTTCAACATCTATATTTTAGATGAAGCTAACCGCATCGAAGTCTATCAAAACTGTGAGGGCAATAAAGACGAGCTGGTGCAGGATGTGAACCGCTTCTATGCCGCCTCGCACGATAAGCTGACCGTGGGTGCCAGCATTATCAATTTCAATTTGCCGCAGTTTTATCAGGTGGTGCAGCGTGATGGCCGTACCCAGATAGACCCTTACCGCAGCGGTGAACTGCGTGATGGTGCGGTACGAGATGGTGCGGTAATAGACCCAGCGCTGACATTCCCACCGGAAATTTTGTTTAATCTGCATCAGTCGCAGGCTTAAGCTCACTGTAAGCGGTGCTATATCTGCAAATATACCGTAAAGAGATCACCCGCCTGTGCCCTGAATAGAACAGTATGGTTCTAAATCACATCGCGGGTGATACGGCTTTGCTGCTTATACTGACCGACTACGGTAAATAAAAATACGGCCAGCGAAAAACCGCCAATAAAAAATTAAGACAAGCGCAACGAGACCTCTTCGCCCGACTGGGTACTGCATGCCAGCGATAAAAATTCCCAAAACTCAGCCGCTGAGCGGTTGCAGATCCACTCTTCATCCCGAAAATCAAAATGGAAACCGCCAAACTTGGTGGCAACCCAGATTTGGTGTAGCGGCTCTTGGCGGTTAAGAATGATTTTGCTGCCATCTTCAAACGTCAGCGTCATCACCCCGCCCTGATTTTCATAATCGATATCGGTATCAATATCATCGAGTTTTTCTTCGAGAGTTTGCCACACCTGATCGGCATATTGGTGGAATTGGCTGTCATTCATGTCGGTGTCCTCTTGCTTTTCATGATCGAGCTGCGATTATAGAGATCTTACAAGCGTAAATAACTTATAACCGTTAACAACAGGCGATCCCATGAAAAATTCTCTTTGTCGTGCGCTAGCATTATGTGCTTTGTTTACTCTGGCCGGTTGTGGCGTAAAAGGGCCGTTGTATATGCCAGCACCTGCACAGCCGAGTGCACCGGTGAAAGCGCCAGCGTCCAACACGACAACCGAGTCTGCGCCTGTGAGTGAAAATACGGCAGTACCGGCGGCGTAATTCCATATCAAATGATGTTGTGTTACGTAAGCTGACATCAATAGAGACGGCCATTTAGACGATTATATCAATCAAGGAAGGCTAGGTTGGATCACTTCAATTATCAGGGAAACCAGCAGTTATATGCCGAAGGCATTGCTGTTGAGGAGCTGGCGGCACAGTTTTCAACGCCGTTGTATGTCTATTCACGTGCCACCGTAGAGCGCCATTTTCACGCCTTTGATCAGGCGGTGGCGGGGCACCCGCACCTGATTTGCTATGCGGTAAAGGCCAACTCCAATTTGGCGCTGTTAAACCTGCTAGCCCGTTTAGGCTCGGGGTTTGATATTGTTTCGCGCGGCGAGCTTGAGCGTGTGCTGGCCGCCGGTGGTGATCCCCGTAAAGTGGTCTTTTCCGGCGTAGCAAAAAGTCGTGAGGATATGGTTCGGGCGCTTGAGCTGGGCATTCGCTGTTTTAATGTTGAATCAGAAGCTGAACTGCAACGTCTAAATCAGGTGGCTGGTGAGCAAGGGTGTCTTGCGCCCGTTTCGTTGCGAGTTAACCCTGATGTGGATGCCAAAACGCACCCTTATATCTCAACTGGCCTAAAAGAGAATAAATTTGGTATTAATCACCAAGATGCGCGGCGGATTTACCGCTTGGCGCGTGATCTGCCGCACCTAAAAGTGGTGGGGATTGATTGCCATATCGGTTCGCAGTTGACCGATCTAGCCCCGTTTATGGATGCACTTGACCGTTTGTTGCACCTGATTGATGCACTGGCCGAAGATGGCATTGTGCTGCAACATGTTGATGTCGGCGGCGGTTTGGGCGTGCGTTATAACGATGAAACGCCACCACCGCCTGCTGATTATGCCGCCGCGTTGCTCAGTAAGCTTGCTGATCGGCCACAGCTTGAACTGGTGTTTGAACCGGGTCGGGTGATCATGGCCAATGCCGGTTTATTGGTTACGCAGGTTGAATACCTGAAAGCGGCCGGCGATCGCCAGTTTGCGATTGTTGATGCGGGTATGAATGATCTGCTGCGCCCGGCTCTGTATCAGGCGTGGATGAAAATCATTCCGGTGAATGCCGGATTAGTACGCCCGAGTGCAGTGTATGATGTGGTTGGGCCGGTGTGCGAAACCAGTGATTTTCTCGGCAAAGGGCGCGAGTTGCCAATTGCTGCCGGCGATTTGCTGGCTGTGCGTTCTGCCGGTGCGTACGGCTTTAGTATGAGCTCAAATTATAATTCGCGGGTGCGTCCGGCTGAAGTGCTGGTTGATGGTGATAAGGCTTATCTGATCCGCGAACGAGAGCAATTAAGCGATTTATGGCGCGGGGAGCACCTGCTGCCGTGATGATGGAGAATCGCGTGCAATTTTCCAAGATGCATGGGCTTGGCAACGACTTTATGGTAGTCGATGCCGTGACGCAAAATGTCTTCTTTTCACCGGAGCTGATCCGCCGTTTGGCAGATCGGCATCGGGGTGTTGGTTTTGATCAGCTGCTGGTGGTTGAACCGCCGTATGATCCAGATTTGGATTTTCACTACCGTATCTTCAATGCTGATGGCAGCGAAGTGGCGCAATGTGGCAATGGGGCGCGGTGCTTTGCCGCCTTTGTGTACCAAAAAGGGCTGATTAATAAACGTGAGATCCGTGTGAGCACGCAGGTCGGCAAAATGATCTTGAAAATTCAGGATGATGAGCAGATCACCGTCAACATGGGGCTGCCGATTTTTGAGCCGAGCCAGATCCCGCACCGAGCGGTTAAAGAAGAGAAAACCTATATTCTGCGCACTGACGCGCAGACCGTGTTTTACGGCGCAGTATCCATGGGAAATCCGCACTGTGTGCTGCAGGTGGATAACGTAGATACCGCCGCGGTTGAAAGCCTTGGCCCGCTGCTTGAGAGCCACGAGCGTTTTCCTGAACGGGTGAATGTCGGCTTTATGCAGACACTTAGCCCGCAGCATATTCGTTTACGGGTCTATGAGCGCGGGGCGGGCGAAACGCAGGCCTGTGGCAGCGGCGCGTGTGCCGCTGTTGCCGTGGGTATCGTGCAGGGGTTACTTGAAAATCAGGTGCAAGTTGATTTACCCGGTGGCTCGTTACAGATCCGCTGGGAAGGTGTGGGGCAACCCTTATATATGACCGGGCCGGCGGCCCATATTTATGATGGGTTTATTCAGCTATGAGTGATCATCTGCCACCCCCTTCTGCGCCAGAGCCAGAGATTAATCTGCTCACCGAGCAGTCTATTTCTCGCTACCTTGCAGAGCACCCTGATTTTTTTAACCGCCATGCCCCCTTGCTCAACACGCTGCAGATCCCGCACCACAGCCACGGCGCGGTATCACTGATTGAGCGGCAACTGCTGCAACTGCGGCACACCGTTGCCGAGTATCAGCAGCAGCAGCGGGAACAGCAGACGCTGGTGGCGGCTAATGAGCAGCTATTCTTGCGCCTGTTGCCGTTACAGCACGATCTGCTGATGGCCGCCGATCTGAGCGAGGGCATGCAGTGCCTGCGCGAGTGGACGCGCCATCTGGGGTTACTGGCCTGTCGCGTGCACCTGTTCAGTGATCGCTGGTTACTCGGCGCGCCGAGTACCGCACACGGGCTGTCGCTCAGCCCTGAGCAATTTGCGCCGCTGCGCATTCAGCGCTTTGGCGGCCAGTTTAGGCCGCATGACTGCTATCTGGGGCCGCTCAATGCCTCAGAACAACTTTTGCTGCTGCCGGATATCGTGCGGGTTGGTTCTGTAGCCATGCAGCGAATCGGCCAGCATGCCGAACTGGGGCTGCTGATTTTTGCCAGCCGTGATCCACAGCATTTTCAGCCCGGTATGGGCACGCAGTTGTTGCAGTATGTGGCGCAAATTGTCGAATCAGCAATGCCGAAATGGGTGGCGCGCCGTGAGTAAACGTATCACCTCAACATTTGCTGCGAGTGCCACTCGTCGCAAAGTGGCTGCGCGAGCAGAGCAGAAAAGCATAGCACCAGACCCTGTTGCGGCTAATAACACTGATCACGCGGTTATCAGTGATACCTTGCCCGCACTGGCTGAGCCTATCAGCCAGTTTCTGCTGTATCTGCGCGTAGAGCGGCAGGTCAGCCCGAAGACGCTCGAGAACTACACCCGCCAGCTGCGTGTCATGCTCGGGCAGATGCAGGCAATGCAGTTGCAAAGCTGGGCACAGCTTGATGCTGCATGGGTGCGACAACTCTCGGCACGTGCCAAGCGTGAGGGGTTGCAAGAGCGCTCGATAGGGCTGCGTTTGTCGGTCTTGCGTGGTTTTCTCGATTATCTGGTGCTACAAGGCATACTGAATGCCAACCCAGCGCGCGCCGTTCCCGCCCCGAAACCACCCGGCCGATTGCCGAAAAATATGGATGTGGATGAGGTTGCCCAGCTCTTAAATGTGGATGAGCAAGATCCGCTAGCCGTACGTGATCGCGCTATCATGGAGCTGATGTATGGCGCGGGGTTGCGTCTGTCAGAGCTGGTCGGGCTGAACTATCGCGAGCTGGATATTGAGTCAGGGCAGGTGCGGGTCTTCGGTAAAGGCGCAAAAGAGCGACAAGTGCCGTTTGGCCGTACTGCCGCCGAGTGGCTGCAACGCTGGCTGACACTGCGCCCGTTGCTATCACCGACCGATGAGGCGCTGTTTATCTCACGCTTGGGCACGCGGATTGCTACTCGCAGCGTACAAAAACGGATGGCCGAATGGGGGATCAAGCAGGGGCTGAACAGCCATGTGCATCCGCATAAACTGCGGCACTCATTTGCTACCCATATGCTCGAATCGAGCGGTGATTTACGCGCCGTGCAAGAGATGCTCGGACATGCCAACCTCTCGACCACACAGGTGTATACCCACCTTGATTTCCAGCATCTGGCCAATGTGTATGATGCCGCACACCCGCGCGCCAAACGTAGCCGTTTACCGGCCGATTTGAACCGTCTGCTAGCAGCCACCGAGTCAGAGCTGCCGGCGTTAAATGCGGCAGTACCAACAGCGCCTGAACCCGTTGAGCAATCGGCGTCAGCGTTCACTACCGAAAAAACCGCAGAACCGGTATCGGTTAGTGCCACACCCACATTCACGGTATCAGAGTCAGCGTTTACTGATTCGCTACCCCTGACGCCGCGATCCCGCTAGCGTCATGCGCGCACGACACTGAAAAGCACTGCCGTGCGCGCATCCCACAGGAGAGCACACATGCGATTTTTCCGCCCCTTGCACCCGATTGCGGCCATCAGTTTTGATCTGGATGATACCCTGTATGACAACGAACCGGTCATGCTGGCCTGCGAGCAGGATGCGGCCGAGACGCTTAGGCAGCAACATACACTGCTGGCCGATTTGGGTACGCCCGAGTGGGCGCTGATCCGCCAGCAGGTGGCTACCGAGCAGCCGCTGCTGCGCCATGATATGACGGCGCTGCGTCATCAAGCCATTTACCAGACTTTGCATATTCGTGGATACAGCGCCGACCGAGCGCAGCAAGCCGCCTATCAGGGAATGGCCGATTTTGCTCGTCTGCGTAACCGAATTGCAGTACCGGCAGAGACCCATCAAGTATTGCAAATACTCGCTCAGCGCTGGCCGCTGGTGGCGATTACCAACGGTAATGCTGATCCGGCTGTGATCGGTTTAGCACCCTATTTTAGCTTGATCCTGCGTGCTGGTCCGGCTGGCCGAGCAAAACCCTATCCGGATATGTTTCACCGTGCTGCTGCCGAGCTAAATATTACGCCGCAGGCCTTACTGCATGTTGGCGATCATCTGGAAACCGATATTCAAGGGGCAATCCATGCCGGAGCGCAGGCGTGCTGGATCAACGATAAACAGCGCCAATTGCGCCTTGACCGTGACAGCCGCGCGCTGCCGACGCTGGAAATCCGCCGGTTGGACTCGCTGCTTGAGCTGTTATAATCCCCATCATTGTATAAAAACACAGTAAGAGTGCCCGATGGATGTATCCCGCCTGCTCGATGGCCTGAATGATAAACAACGCGATGTGGTGGCCGCGCCGCGCCGCAATCTCTTGGTGCTAGCCGGTGCAGGCAGCGGTAAAACCCGTGTGCTGGTACACCGCATTGCCTGGCTGATGCAGGTGGAGCACTGCTCGCCATACTCCATTTTAGCCGTGACCTTTACCAACAAAGCCGCGGCTGAAATGCGTCATCGTATCGAACAATTGATCGGCACAATGCAAGGCGGCATGTGGATTGGCACGTTCCACGGCATCGCCCACCGCCTGTTGCGCGCGCATCATCTGGATGCCGGTTTACCACAGGATTTCCAAATTCTTGACTCTGATGATCAGCAGCGGTTACTAAAACGCCTGATTAAAGCCATGAATTTGGATGAAAAACAGTGGCCGGCCCGCCAAGCGGCGTGGTTTATCAATGGGAAAAAAGATGAAGGCCTGCGCCCTTCGCACATTGAAACTTACGGCAACCTGACCGAAGCAACTTGGCTGAAAATTTATCAGGCTTATCAGGAAGCCTGCGATCGGGCAGGGCTGGTTGATTTTGCCGAACTGTTGCTGCGCGCCCACGAGCTTTGGCTGCATAAACCGGCGATTCTGGCGCACTATCAGCAGCGTTTTACCAATATTTTGGTCGATGAGTTCCAAGATACCAACCGCATTCAATATGCTTGGATCAGAATGCTAGCTGGCAATCAGAACCATGTCATGATCGTGGGTGATGATGACCAGTCAATCTACGGTTGGCGCGGTGCGCGGGTTGAGAATATCCAGCAATTCCTACACGATTTTAATGGCGCAGATACCATTCGTTTGGAGCAAAACTACCGCTCGTCAGGCAATATTTTAGCGGCAGCCAATGCCCTGATCGCCAACAACAGTGAGCGGATGGGAAAAAGCCTTTGGACTGACGGACAGGGCGGCGAACCCATCTCATTGTACTGCGCATTCAATGAGCTGGATGAATCGCGCTTTGTGGTCAGCCGGATCAAAGCTTGGCAGGATAACGGCGCGGCACTGTCAGATTGCGCTATTTTATACCGCAGCAATGCCCAGTCTCGGGTACTTGAAGAGGCGCTGTTGCAGGCGGGGATGCCATACCGTATTTATGGCGGGATGCGCTTTTTTGAGCGACAGGAAATTAAAGATACACTCGCTTACCTGCGCCTGATTGCCAACCGCAACGATGATGCCGCGTTTGAGCGAGTGATTAACACCCCAACCCGTGGCATTGGTGATCGCACCCTTGAGCAGATCCGCCATGCTGCGCGTGATAATCAGCAAACACTCTGGCAGGCGGCTGAGTTTTTATTACAGCATAAAGTGCTGGCTGGGCGTGCTGCTTCGGCACTGATGCGTTTTGTCGAGCTGATCGGCGCACTGGAAATTGAAACCTGTGATCTGCCGCTACACATTCAGACCGACCGCGTGATCCGTAACTCCGGTTTATGGAGCATGTATGAACAGGAAAAAGGCGAAAAAGGGCAAGCGAGGATAGAAAACCTCGAGGAGTTGGTTACGGCAACACGGCAATACGAATTGCCGGAAGAGGCCGAAGACATGACCCCGTTACAGGCCTTTTTGACCCATGCTGCACTTGAGGCTGGCGAAGGTCAGGCCGATGCCTATGATGATGCGGTACAGCTCATGACACTGCATTCGGCCAAAGGGCTGGAGTTTTTGAATGTGTTTATTGTGGGTGTTGAAGAGGGCATGTTCCCCAGCCAGCAGTCAGCCGAAGAGAGCGGCCGTTTGGAAGAAGAGCGCCGTCTGGCCTATGTCGGCATCACCCGTGCCATGCAAAAACTGACTCTGACCTATGCTGAGTCGCGGCGGGTGTATGGTAAAGAGCAGTTCCACCGGCCATCTCGCTTTATCAAAGAGCTTCCCAATGAGTGCCTTGAAGAGGTACGGCTGCGCGCGACTATCTCGCGGCCGGTGACTCAAACCCGTTTTTCAGCACCTTCCGCTTCGGCAGCGCTGGGCAATGGCAGCGGTTATAGCCTAGGCCAGCGGGTGCGGCACAGCAAATTTGGTGAAGGCACGATTATCAATATGGAAGGCAGCGATGAAGGCGCGCGCGTACAAGTTGCGTTTAAAGGCGAAGGGGTTAAATGGCTGGTGCTCGCGTTTGCTAATCTTGAAAAAATCTAAACGCGGTAAGCTCATAACATCTTAAACCTCTAGCATGAACTCCGCAGCATTAACCGTCTTTGGGGTTGCTGTTGCGGGCTTTATATCCCGCGAGTAAGGAAAAAAGCGCAGTGAATCTGGCAGAGTAAATTAGCATTATGCGCCATTGAGCCTACAAGAGCATAAACAGGGCTGAAAACTGCAGTTATTTTCACCAACACCTTGATCTGTGAGTTAACCTGTTCGGCTAAAGGTACAAAATTTATTCATCTCAAACCCGCTAGCTGGTTGACAGTCTTTTCCACTCCGGCGTAACATTCGCGCACTATCATTTGAGAGGACACCGCCTTGGACACACCCAGTCGATGCTGGAATGAGATTTTTGCCTGCTAAACTGTCCTCTCCTGTTTAGGTGTTGACAGTATTTGCCTGTCAGCAACCGCGCCACACTGATGCCCGCCGTTTCTGATTAAATCTCATTTGCCCAGTTTTGAATTGGTAGAAGCCGAGTGCTTCTGGCCGTGCTTCAAAGCGCTGTTCATATCGTAACCGCAAGGGGAGGTATGACACATGCTGAGCGCATTCAAACTTGACGATCGCCGTCTGCAGCGTTTAGAGCTAGACGAGCAGGATAAACTGACATCAGCCCTGTGGGTTGATTTAATCGAACCCGATGAAGAAGAGCGTGAACGGGTTCAACAGGAATTGGGGCAAGGTCTGGCAACTCGCCCAGAATTGGAAGATATCGAGGCTAGTGCGCGTTTTTTTGAAGACGAAGACGGCCTGCATATTCACTCCTTTTTCTATTACGAAGATAACGAAGATTACGCCAGCAATGCCACGGTGGCGTTTACTATCCGCGAAGGGCGGTTGTTTACCCTGCGTGAACGTGAACTGCCGGCCTTCCGGCTCTACCGTATGCGCGCACGCACGCAGTATCTGCAAGAGGGCAATGCCTACGAGCTGCTGCTCGATCTGTTTGAAACCAAAATAGAGCAACTTGCTGATGTGATAGAGAATATCTACAGCGAACTCGAAGCCCTTGGGCGGGTTATTTTGGAAGGAAAACAGGGCGAAAATTTTGATGAAGCACTGTCAAAATTGGCCGAGCAGGAAGATGCTGGTTGGAAAGTGCGCTTGTGTCTGATGGATACCCAGCGGGCACTGAGCTTTTTAGTGCGTAAAGCACGCTTGCCGGCCCAAGAGCTTGAGCAGGCACGTGAAGTACTGCGCGATATTGAATCTTTGCAGCCGCATAACGAATCGCTGTTTCAGAAAGTGAACTTTCTGATGGATGCGGCGATGGGCTTTATCAATATCGAACAAAACCGGATCATTAAGATCTTCTCGGTTGTGTCGGTGATCTTCCTACCGCCAACACTGGTCGCATCGAGCTACGGCATGAACTTTGAGTTTATGCCCGAGTTGAAATGGGATCTGGGCTACCCGTATGCCTTAATCTTAATGGTGCTGGCGGGTTTAGCGCCCTACCTCTACTTTAAGCGTAAAGGTTGGTTGTAACAGGCGGATTGTAACAAGTTAGTTGTAACGCCAACCGTGTAAAAAAGACAGCGATAGCCTCGCTGTCTTTTTTTATATTCGTTACGCTGCGCCGTTGTCCAGCGTAAACCCGCAGACGATCCCCTGCTCAATCAGTGCTGGCAGTAACTGGCTCGGATCCATTGCCTGCACTTGCCCAAGTGATCCACCTTGCTGAAAGTGGGCCAGCAGCACCAGCGCAAAATCATCCAGCGGTAGCATCACAACCTGCTGCTGGCGTTTGAATATCGCCAGTTGGCAGGGTTGTTCGAGCTCAATCGTCAGGCTCTGCATGGCGGCCGTGATTTGCGGGTTTAACACCTGCTGGTAAAGCTCGGTAATGGCAAAATCAGACTGTAACAGCGTTGTCCCCGGAGTCAGAGTAAAGACCACATGGGCATACTCAGCCTCACTGAGTGCGCTTAATGACATCAGATCAAACGGTGCAGCTTCTTTTGCCTGTAGCGCTGTTTCAATCGCCCACTCCAGTTCGGCCAGATCAGCTAGCCACGGGCTCTCGCTATCATACTCACGCAGCGCATCAACCAATGCACAGGCACTGTTGGGGTGGGCAGTGGTCAGGATGTCGGTGAAGGTTTCCTCACCTAGCAGGGTAAAACAGGCCGGAAATAGGGCTGTGAAATCGGTCATGTTGCTCTCGTCGTCTGATTAGTCATTACCATAAACATGGTTACTGCAATTGGATAGAGAACCGCGCGCTATTTAGCACTTGATGGTGCGAAATGCGGTTATGGCTAGAGATCGTTATTATGGCAAATGGTATGGTTTTTTTTGCACTGAATGCAACTTTGCTTGTTCGCAGCATTAATTTTGCTCGATCCCAATATTTCGCTCTATCCCCACATAGCAACGCACTGAGCGTTAGGCTATATAGGTATCTGCTATGCACAGATGTTGATGTGTTTGGCGCACACTGCTGTACAGCTTGGTAGCAAGCTGGTTGCATTCGTGTCACATTACATATTCAGTTCACAAATTCAGCGCTGTTTTACTGAAAGTTGCCGCATTTATCCGCATGCTAGGGGGTATTACCTGATATTTTCTGCCAGAGCTGCTCAATTAAATACCGAAATATTGCAGATAACTGGCTAAAAATAGTATGCGATTTTTTCTGAAATTGATGGATGCGTATGAATATCGTTGATCGCTTTATTGCTTATACCCAAATAAACACCACCACTGATCGTGAGAAAGGGGCGGCAGGCATTATGCCTTCCTCACCCAACCAGAAAGTATTGGCCGATAAGCTCGGTGCGGAGCTGAGTGCTCTGGGGTTGGTTGATGTGCAGGTACGCGATAGCGCCATTGTCACCGCTACATTGCCGGCTAATGTTGCCTACAGCGTACCGACGGTGGCCTTTTTTGGTCATCTGGACACCAGCGCCGAGCTTAATACCGATACCCATGCACAAATAGTGCGTTATAGCGGGGGGGATATCTGCCTGAATGCTGCGCAGGATATCCATTTACGGCAAGCGCAATTTCCTGAACTGGCACGCTATGTTGGGCAGGATATTATCGTAACCGATGGCACAAGCTTGTTGGGTGCGGATGATAAAGCGGCACTGGCGGCGATTATGGATATGCTGCAATTTTTACAAGCCAACCCGCAGATTAAGCACGGGCCGGTGAAAGTCGGTTTTGTGCCGGATGAAGAGCAGGGGCTGCGTGGGGCAAAGGCCTTTGATGTGGCCGGATTTGGTGCTGACTTCGCCTATACTTTAGATTGCTGCGGTATTGGCGAGCTGGTGTACGAGAACTGGAATGCCGGTGATGCCGAAATTATCTTTACCGGGCAATCTGCCCACCCAATGTCAGCCAAAGGAAAATTAAAGAATTCATTGCTGATGGCACATAAATTTATTGCGCTGCTACCCGCCGGTGAAGCGCCGGAGTATACCGAAGGGCGCGAAGGTTACTACTGGGTGAAAACCATGCAGGGTAACAGTGCTAAAACCGTGCTGAAGATGGATGTGCGTGATTTTACCGCAGATGGTTATGCCAAGCGGATGGCCTTCTTAAAGACCTTAAGTCAAAGTTGCAGTGCATTGTGGGGCGAAGGGTCGGTTGAGTGCACGTTATCTGATCGCTACGCCAATGTCTTCAACAGCTTGCAGGGTGAGGCGGCTTTCCCAATTGAGATTGTTGAGCAAGCCTATCGTAATCAGGGCATTGAACCGCAAGTCACGCCGATGCGCGGCGGTTATGACGGTGCGGTGCTGTCGCAAAACGGTTTGCCATGCCCGAATATTTTTACCGGTGCGCACAATTTCCACTCGATTTATGAGTATCTACCGGTTGACTCATTAAAAGCAGCCAGCCGCGTGATCACTGAAGTGGTACGGGTCACTGAGCAGCGTTTTGCGCCAGCGAGGTGATTGATTAGCAAGCTAATTGAACCGTCGGTTATCCAGTAGATTATTCCCGTATTGGGGATAAAAAAAGAAAACCCCTTGTGTTTACAAGGGGTTTTTTAAAATTGTATCGATAACTGTTCAGCGCGTTAGCGCATGGTCACAAACTCTTCCGATGCGGTTGGGTGAATGGCCACTGTGTTGTCAAAATCACGCTTGGTTGCGCCCATTTTCAGCGCAACGGCGAAGCCTTGCAGCATCTCATCCATACCAAAACCGATTCCGTGAATACCCACCACTTTCTGCTCTGCGCCAACGCACACAAGCTTCATCCGGCACGGCTGACGGTGCGAAGTCACGGCGGTGTACATTGCAGTAAATGATGAGGTGTAGACCTTCACATTCGCTTCGCCGTACTGCTCGATAGCTTGCGGCTCGGTCAGGCCCACAGTACCAATCGGTGGATGGCTGAATACCACGGTCGGCACATTATCGTAGTTGAGGTGCTCGTTCGGTTTGTTGTTGAACAGGCGCTCTGACAAACGGCGGCCGGCGGCTACCGCAACAGGCGTAAGCTCAATACGGCCGGTATTATCACCTACCGCATAAATGCCGGGAACATTGGTGTTTTGGTACATATCTACGCGGATATAGCCGCGATCATCGAGCTCTACACCGGTAGCATCAAGGTTGATGCTACTGGTGGCCGGTTTACGGCCAATTGCCCAAATCAGGCAATCCACCGTGATGCTGCGGCCATCTTCTAGATGCAGCGTCAGGCTGCCGTCGGCGTGCTTTTCAACTCGCTTTGGCACAGCTTGCGTGTGCAGCGTCGGGCCTTCGTTTTGCATCACTTCTAGTAGTGTATCAATAATCAGCGGATCAAAGCTGCGCAGCGGCGCATGCTGGCGTACCAGCAGATCTGTTTTCACGCCAAGTGCGTGCATCACTCCGGCAATTTCTACCGCGATATAACCTGCGCCTACTACCGCCACACGCTCTGGCAGTTCAGTCAGCGCGAAGAAGCCGTCAGAGTCAATGCCGTGCTCAGCGCCTTCAATCGGCGGACGGGTGGGGAAACCACCGGTCGCGATCAGGATGTGATCGGCGGTGATCTGTTCGCCATTGACCTCAACGGTGTGCGCATCAATAAAACGCGCAAACCCGCTGATCACATCAACTTTATTGTTGCCAAGAACGCGCTCGTAAGATTGATGAATTCGGTCAATGTAGGCTTCACGGTTCTCTAGCAGTTTGCTGAAGTTAAAGCGTTTTACATCTACATCAAAACCATAATCTGCGGCATACAGATTCATGGCCTCCGCAATTTGCGCTCCGTGCCACATCACTTTTTTCGGCACACAACCCACGTTGACACAGGTTCCGCCCAGCGCTTTGGCTTCAATCAGGGCACACTTTTTACCGTACATGGCTGCACGGTTAATCGAGGCAATACCGCCGCTGCCGCCGCCAATAGCCAGATAGTCATAATGTTTTGTCATGTGTTGTCATCCGTTGTCAGAAGCCAAATAGGTATCAAGAGATTTTAGCGGCAGTGGCAAGGTTACTCAAATATCGTGACTTTCTATCATGATAAGTGCCGGCCTATCAGGGATATCTGCCAGCGTAGTCTCAGGATATTGCACAATAATCGGTAGCAATAATGCGCGCATTCAGAGCAACCGGTGTACGTCTGCCTGCTCACTGCGGTATGACGATGCTGCTTACCTCTGTATATGCTGAGAGTAGCGCAAAAAAGGGGCAAAATCGCCTGTTCGTTTGATATTCAATATCGGTTAGATAGCAGAGCGTGGCGGCAACCGCGGTTATTAGCCGTATTGCACTGCTGCATCTGCCGCCGCGAGAGCCTTGTGCGGCGGGCGCAGGGCAAACAGATGATCGACCGGCCCGTGCCCGTGGCCAATGTGTAGATTATCAGCGGCCAGCAGTGCTTGTGTCAGATACTGTTTGGCTAGATAAATGGCACTGATCAAAGGTTCATCATGGGCGAGAAAAGAGGCAATCGCCGCTGAGAGTGTACAGCCGGTGCCGTGCGTGTGGCGGGTGTTAATCCTTGCGGCATCAAAACGGTGAACGGTTGATGGCGTCAGCAGCCAGTCGGTGCTGGATGCCGAATCGGTAATATGCCCGCCCTTGAGCAGTGTGGGGGTGGCTATCTGTTGTTGCAGTTGCGGTAGCAGCGCTTCGATATCCTCAATATAGGTCGGGATCGGCTGGCCAAGCAGCACAGCGGCTTCCGGCAGATTGGGGGTAACCAGTGTGGCAAGCGGCAGTAGTTCACTGCGCAGAGCGCTGACAGCATCGTCGGTTAACAGTGTGTCACCGCTGGTGGCAACCATAACGGGATCGAGCACAATGCTCGCGGGCCTGTACTGGCGTAATACCTGGGCTACAGCGTGGATAATATCAACATTATGCAGCATGCCAATTTTCACGGCCTGCACCCGGATATCACTCAATATACTGTGCAGTTGCTGGCTAACCGCTTGTGCAGAAAGCGGATATACCCCCTGTACCCCACAGGTATTTTGCGCGGTGACGGCGGTGATCACTGAGCAGGCATAGCCGCCGGTGGTGCTGATGGTTTTGATATCAGCCTGAATACCGGCTCCTCCGCCGCTGTCAGATCCGGCAATGGTCAGTACCACAGGAATAGATTGCTGTATTTGTGTTGATTCTGCACGGGGTAAACCTGCGTGGCTGGGTGCAAAAAAAGGGGGGGTATTGGCATTGGTAGAGCGTTGCATACAACATTCCTTCATTAAGAATACATGTACGCAGGGGCAGCGGCACAGCAAAGGGCTACAGCAGTGGTTGAGGCTGATGTCAGCGGTATGCCGGTCAGTTCCCTACGCCAGTGTTAACTGGATCAGGTTCAACGGGTTCCACGCTGCTAACAGCCGTGATCTCAGCCTGATGGCCCCCCGACTCACTACCAACAGGTTAGCATGCCAGCAGGATAGGGTGTATCGGAAAGCTAGGTTAATGAAATGGGTGGGTTCGTAAATATTAAACGCGAAAATGTAATTAAAATGTAACGCGTGACATGTTAACTATTAAAATAAATATCAGCCACTTATAAAATAGTGCATAACGATAGATGTTAATGTTCTATTGCAAAGTCGGTGGTTTTATTGCCAGATTCACTAATCTCATCTATTCATCAATAAACCGACATAAAATGGAAATAAAATTGTGGCATTAGGTTATTTGTAGATATTTAATTCGGTAATTAAATGTTGTTTGGCTATGCCATATTATTTTAGGGATAAAAAATAACTTGTTTATCCCTAAAATAGAGCGTTAGAATCGCCCCCCTAAAATAATGTGAAGGAAGCGTAAATATGTTTAAACCATTAAGTGCTGAGTTTTTAGGAACATTCTGGCTTGTACTGGGCGGCTGTGGTAGTGCCGTTATTTCAGCTGCATATCCTGGATTGGGTATTGGCTTTTTGGGTGTTGCATTGGCATTTGGTTTAACCGTTGTCACGATGGCATATGCAGTCGGCCATATTTCCGGCGCGCATTTTAATCCGGCGATTACATTAGGCCTGTGTGCAGGTGGTCGTTTCCCGGCAAAAAATGTGATTCCTTATATTGTTGCCCAAGTTCTTGGTGGTATTGCGGCTGCCGCAGTGCTCTATTTTGTTGCCAGCGGTAAAGCCGGTTTTGATGCAACAACCAGCGGTTTTGCTTCAAACGGCTACGGTGAACACTCACCGGCAGGCTACTCAATGCAAGCGGCTATCGCCATTGAGTTTGTGCTTTCTGCTTTTTTTGTTCTTGTTATTCATGGTGTTACAGACAAGCGTGCACCGGCAGGCTTTGCGCCGCTGGCGATTGGTT
Organism: Plesiomonas sp. ISS29; assembly: GCF_056522795.1. Classification (NCBI taxonomy): domain Bacteria; kingdom Pseudomonadati; phylum Pseudomonadota; class Gammaproteobacteria; order Enterobacterales; family Enterobacteriaceae; genus Plesiomonas; species Plesiomonas sp. ISS29. The sequence continues at coordinate 400,499 of NZ_JAWRZQ010000001.1, read as the reverse complement.
TGACTCTGACCCTGATTCACTTAATCAGTATTCCGGTAACCAATACATCGGTTAACCCGGCACGCAGTATCGGTGTTGCGCTATTTCAGGGCACATGGGCAATTGATCAGTTGTGGCTGTTCTGTTTAATTCCAGCCCTAGGCGGTATTGTGGGTGGTTTAATTTACCGTACTGTATTAAGTGAGAAGTCAGCATAATAATTTGAATGCTGGTTATCAATAACTAAGATTAATCTGAAAAGCGCAATATTATATTGCGATTTTTTATTTTTGTATTTCATCTCATAAAAAAGAAAATAAAAAAGGCAGCAAAGGCTGCCTAACGGGCTACAGATAATTGTGTTACACAATAACTGCGGTGACAAAGTCTAAAGCGCACAAAAACAACATCAAAAAAAAGTAATCTTAGGTATAGAGGTGAGGCAACATGATTGACTGCCTCACTATTGCTGTATGGCTGTGTGTTTATGAACATTTACCATATGTCTATTTCTGTTATCAGCATGCGGTAAATGTTGTGCTGTTATTTAAAGGGATAGGTGATATAACCGTGCTCCATTTTTTCTTCGGCGACATTATAGCTGGTAGGGACATCATTGGCGGCAATGAAGCCGTAGAAGATGTATCCGAACAGGGTCAGAATGGAGCCGTAGAAGACCGCTTCTTGGCCGCAAGCATACACACCGTAAATACTGTAGATAGCCGCGAATGCGCCGACCACTGCCCCAATTTTCCACTGATGGCCCGAAACATGGTTTTTACGCAACATCACAAACAAGCCGGTTTGTGATAGTACATACGGCACCATGTTGATAAATACCGACAGGTTAAGCAGGGTGTTAAATTGCTGCACGGTGTTTGGTGAGATGCTCATGGTGGCTAAAATAAGCTCAAGCACTAGCATGATGAGCATGCCGGCAATCGGCGCGTTATGCTTGTTCATTTTGGCAAAAATGCTTGGGAATAGGCGCATTTGCGCGGCAGCCCATGATACTTGCGCATTGGTGAACTGCCAGGCCAGCAGTGAACCGATACAGGCAATAATTGCCAGAGCACAGATGATCTGGCCGATCATTGGGGTAAACATCATGCTAAATACTAGCCCGAAAGGCGCACTGGATTTTGCCAGTTCAGCATTTGGCACTATGCCTTGAATGACCGAGGTTGAGGCGATATAGACAATAGCCACAAACACGGTAGCCAGCATCACAGCCAGTGGTACGGTTTTTTCAGGATTACGTACTGCTCCTGAGTTTGCACCGGCGGTTTCAATACCCAAAAATGCCCACAATGTCAGCGCAATACCTGAAGATATACCGTTTATGGTCGTTACGCCGTGCGGGTTCCATGCGGCGGCAAACAATTCAGGTTTAAACCAGAACCAGCCGACAATTGACAACCCAACAACCGGAATGATAATTCCCCAAACGGTAACACTTGAGATCCGGCCGGTATACTTAGGCCCCCAGAAGTTGGCCACCATCGTCACAATTAATACGGCAACCACACCCCAAAAGCTGTGGACTCCTGATTCAGCCAGCCACGGAAAAAACGGCTTCATATAGCCGACCGCTGAAACGGCAATCGCCACCGCACTGATCACCAGACAAATGTAGTAGGTGTACGAGGCCATAAAGAACGATGATTTACCATGCGCCTCTTGTGAATAGGCTGACATACCGCCATCACGGTGGCAAAACATGCCGCATTTGGCGTAGGTGTACGCAATACAGAGTGCCCCGACGGTGGTAACTAGCCATGAAAGCATGGTAATACCGCCAGTGCCGGCAAGGTTGGCCGGCAGCATAATAATGCCAGACCCCATCATATTAACTGTGACTAATACCGTGAGGCCCATCAGCCCCATTTTGTTATCATCTGCAGATGCCATAAAATTTATCTCTTTATTCGATAAACTTAATCTTCATTACCTTCATGCTTAGTCTGAATAACCGCTGAAAGTAATATCGTCTGTGTATCTTCATCGTATAAATACAAAAGATAAAACTGTGTCTATGCAGTTATACGGTGAAGATATAAACCCTGTACTGCTTGCGCTGTATGGAATAGGAATAACCATAGCCATTTTTTTAGGTGATATTATTTTTGTCTGCTTAGCGTGATAATGTCAAAGCGTCAGCGATAAAAATAGATGTGCTTTATTTGTTGTGTTTTGGTTGTTGCCATGTGTTTATTTTCGTTGCTTTTCCAATTAATAGCAGGTGTTTTTTATTAATGCAGGGATATTAAATGTGTTTATATTTATGTCAGACTGATGGAGTCTGACTCGTTTGTCTGTGAATGTGTTTCTACCTGCTATTCTATTTGTTATTAAATGTATATCTTTGAAGTTATATGTAATTGAGCGTATTTTTATATTTTCCGGTTCTTTCTTATTAATGCTAACTATTGTGATTGAATTGTAATGAATTGAGAGTGGATTAAAAACACGCAAATCATTTTTGTGATAGTGATCTATATTTATATGCTGCATTAGTGTTGATGTGGTTTTGGCCGTAAAAATAGGTTTACATTTTATTGATGTGATTTAATGAACTTATTTTATTTTCACGATGTTTTTTGGTGTAAAGAGAAATCTATTTTTCCTGGGATAATAAAACTTATCAGTAAACCGAGAAGGTAATCACATTTTTAATACGGAATCTAATGAAAGTGTAAATGGCGATGTGGATTTTAAAGAAAAGTATCTAGTGAAAAACAACGCTAAAACCAGTGTTAGTGTCTACTAAAAAGAGTAGGCGTAGATGCGGGTAATCAGGGGCAGTGAAATGAATGCGTTTCATTACCATAGTATGGTATGGATGACTTTAAATAGCCTCTCACCCGACAAGTATATGTTACATATAAGTTGTGTTGAAAAGCGATAATTAATAAATTAATCATTATTATATAAATCATATCATAATTATGAATACTTTCCTTTGATTTAATGTGTGACTAAATAATTGATTTATAAGATTTATTTCCTAAGTGTTAGGTTAGCTATTTGTGCTTTATTGTTTTGATTAAAAAATGATCTTAGTTTTGATTTATCCATATATATCATTATGTTGTGTTTTTTTATTTTGCTACATTTTGAATGCATCAAATACGCTGCATGAAATAATATGTGACTTAGATCAAGTTATGGGCTTAGTATAGATAATATTAGTGAGTTGTTAAATTGATTTGCATTCTTGTTTTGTATTGGTGGCGCGTGGCTAGCCAGTTATACATTTAGCGCTGAAGGAATAAGTATAAACATCTATGCATATTAAATATATGAGCGTGGTTTTATATGAATATTTTCTGCAACAATGTCGGGCTTACATTACGGTTACAACCTATTGTTGATTTAAACACCCATCAGCTCAATGCGGTAGAGGTATTAACTGTCTCACCGAGTGATATCAAGATAGAAGACTTCTTCAATAGTTGTACGTTATCTACTAAAAAAGAGATTTTTTTATTACAATTGAGAAAAGTGAGCGGTCTATTCAATCAGGCTTGTACTTTCCATATCAATCTAGATGCTGAAGCCTTGCTTGATCCTGTGTTTGTTGCTGTATTACTGGCCGAATCACAGATTAAACTGGCTATTGAAATTGAGCATATCCCCGAGCCGCGGGATCTTTTTATGGCAGCAATTAATAAAATAAAACAGCATGGCCATCAGCTATGGCTCGATGATTTTGGGCGCGATAACATCAATTTTAAACTGCTCAATGATATCCCATGGGATGGTATTAAAATCGATAAAGAGGTTTTTTGGATATACCGTGATAATGCTAATTTGTTAAGGAAGCTGGTGATGATTTGCCATAATTCTGCAGATTCGGTGATTATTGAGGGTATTGAACTGATCTCTGATCGTGAAATATCGCGTAAATCGGGTGCTTATTATGGTCAGGGGTTTTTATGGTCAGATATCATGGCAGATGAGTACTCACGCTATAATATTAAGAAATAGTAATTAGCCGCCGCTACATTGCAAAGAGTAATGCTTGTCAGTAAATAATATCTAAATGGTATATAAATAATAACGGTTAATTGTCTGCTTAATTGGCGTGCATGGTTTTTATATTCCTCTTATGGGGTAAATATTCAGGCTCTGGGTTTCTGTTTTGGGGCTATGTTCTGGAGCTATGTTCACAGAGCTTGAATGAATTTGGTGCAGAAAAAGATCTGCTTTTTATTATAAGACTAAGAGAGTGGTAGACGCGTGAAATTATCAAAAATCGCATTGTTAACATTAGCAACCCTGAGTTCGAATGTATGGGCGCATGGCTATGTTGATGCACCTCAGTCACGTGCTTACGCATGCAAAACGGGTCTGAACAGTGAGTGCGGTTCAGTACAGTGGGAGCCACAGAGCGTTGAAGCGCCGTCAGGCTTCCCCTTAGCTGGCCCTGTAGACGGCAAATTGGGTAGCGCAGGTGTTGTGCAGTTTAGCGAATTAGATGCACAAACCAGCACTCGTTGGGCAAAAATGCCAATTAGCAGCGGTAAGCAAAAAATTAGTTGGAATTTTACCGCTAACCACGTTACTCGCGAATGGCGCTACTATATTACCAAGCAAAATTGGGATCAAAATGCGCCTCTAACGCGTGACTCCTTTGAGTTAACACCGTTTACCGTACTGAGCGGTAATATGGAGCAACCACCAAAGCAGTTCAGCCACGATATCGTCGTGCCAGAGCGTAGCGGTTATCAGGTCATTATGGCGGTGTGGGAAGTGGGTGATACGACCAACAGCTTCTATAACCTAATTGACGTAATGTTTGATGAAAACGGCAATGGTGGCGAAGAGACACCTGATGCTCAGTGGAGCAGCGTAGGAACGATTTACCCAAGCGTGAATCTGCAAGCGGGCGATAAAGTGAAAGCTCGTGCGTTTGATGCTCAAGGTGAGCGCCATGATCTGGCCACAACGCTGACTATCAAGTCAGACGAGTTGGGTGAGAAAAACCAGTGGGCGTATGCGCTGTCTGAAACTATTAACCGTAGCCAAACGCTGTATCAGGCTGGCCAGAAAGATGCACAGGATAAAATTAACCCTGTATATGGCCAAAATACCGTGTATGCCAAGAAAAATAGTGGCGTAGAGCGCGTTGAAATTCAGATTATTAAAGCGGAAACCAGCTTGCCACTTGATATTGAAATGGGCGGTTTGCAAGAAACCTATCAGCTGGTTAACGGTAGCACTACCGTAACGTTTGATGTGCGTGCAGTTGGTGATTTGGCCGTGCAAGCAACCGTATACAACCACAGTGGTGTGGCGCAGGCGTTCAGTGCCTTTGATCTGAAAGACAGTGTGCGTAGTGTTGAGTTGAAACTCGACAATGCCCAAGCTGGCCACCACCGTTTGGTGATTAAGGCTAGCAATAAAGATCAGAAAGTCATTCAAAAGAGTGCTGACTTTATGCTGGAAGAGGAGTCAACCAGCCCAGAAGAGCCGTCAGGCGAGCATGATTTTACTTTCCCACAATCACTAAATACTTACACGGCGGGTACGACTGTACTGCAACCAAAAACCGGTAAAGTGTATGAGTGTAAACCTTTCCCATACAGTGGTTATTGCGTTCAGTGGAACAATAATGCTACCCATTATGAGCCGGGTGTGGGTGCAAACTGGCAAGACGCTTGGATTGAGAAGAAGTAAACGCTTTCTCCGGTGATAGTGGCAAGGTGATTAAATACTCACGCCTCAAGCAGACCCCGTGCTAATGCGCGGGGTTTTGCTATTAGAACAGGGCTTTCACCACGATTATTCCACTCTGCGAATAAAAATCCCTTTTTTGTAACAAGTCTGGCAATTCTTTCCCTCTTTTTCCTTGAACATCGCCCCAACTCTGAGGCATGCTGAACGATGTTTGTTTAGTGTTGCGCAGGATGTCTGATGGCTTTGAAACTTCACCCTTTACATATTGAACTTCTATGTCTGGCTACAAGCCACTACACCTTATCGGTGGAGCAAGTATGCCAGAGGGTTCAGGTTACCCAGTCATTAGCGCACCCTTTAGTTGTGCAACCGGTTATTGATGAACTGCTCGATTACGGGCTGCTCGATCAACACCCGACCGATGCAACTTATCAGCTCAGTGGATCGGGTATCTGGGTTGTTTTGCGGTTATGGCAGTGCGGAAAACTGCTGCAACCGCTGCGAGCTGCCGAAGATGACAGCCTAATGGCAAGCCTGTATCAGCTACTGGCTTGTTGGGCGATATCACCAGCCACTCTTACCGGTGATGCCGGTGATAATGATAATGTCGCGCCATGCATACCATTATTGGCTAACCCGATACTCGGCTGTTCTGCTACAGAGATCAGCTATTGGTTAGATTTACTGGCCGGCTCACCGTTATTGTGGGCAGGATTACCGTATCTGCCGCATCAGTGGCGCGCTACCCTCTATCAGCATGCGTTGTTAAGCCAAATTCGCAGCGAGTGTGATCCCGACTTTTGGCAGCAAGCCGACCGGTTTGCCGATTTACTGCCCGAGACCATCACCCGACAGGCATGGCAGGTTGATGCCCAGCTATGCAACTCCGGCACGCTGCCCGCTGATCACTGGTTTTCGATCTGGAGTCGGGAAGGGCTGAAGGCGCTGCGCCACACCCTGCAACAGGGCTTCCCTGCCATCGGTGGCACAGCACCGAGCTTTGTGACTCTGCTGGGTGCAGTCTTACTCAATACCGACCACCATTACCCGCGTGATCCTCGTGCAACCGAGCACAGCCATGAATCCTATCAGCTGTTTTGCCACTGTATTGAGTGGGCGGCAGCACAGGGTAATCAGGGGTTACAGCGCCTGATTGCACAACTGGTAAACATTGGCAGCAATACGGATGCCTTTACCCAGATTCAGGCGCTCGAACAACAGCATCCTGATTGGGGGGATACCCTGCTGATCGGGCTCGCTTTGCTGGTTCAGGGCAAACAGCTGGGTAGTGCGTTAAAAAATCAGCTTACTTATCAGCATATTATGCGCTATCCCCCGCGTGCACCGCTGATCAGCCTCACCCAAGGTATCTTTCATGCGCTGGCGGGCGATCCGGTGACCCACCCGTTACTGAACCGTTTTTTCCCTGATGGTTTTAAGCGAACCACCATCACGCCGGCGGATGTTGCACAACCGAACCCATCTGCAGAGCCTGAATTATCACTGGCAGCCCTGGCCGAGTTACCACAAGAAAACAGCGAGCGGGTGATCTGGATTTTAGAGCCGAAAACCAAGAAGTTGCAGGCTAAAATTCAAAAACGCGGGAAAAAAGGTTGGACTAAAGGCCGGCTGGTTAGCATCTATAATCTGCGTCTGGAAGCTGAGCGCTTGCTCGATGAAGATGACTTGAAAGTTTACCGAGCCACCAACCCACAAGAGCACTATTTTTATCGGGATGTGATGGTCGATGAACCACTATTACAGGCACTTAGCCTGCATCCGCGTGTATTTTTACCTGAAGGCGAAGCACTTACCTTACTGCCGATTCAGCCGCTGATCCGCTTTGAAGTGCAGCCCGACAGCGATGGCGTCAACTGCATTTTAGCCCCGCGGCAGGCTATGGACCCGGGCACACTGCGCCCAATCACTACCGATATCTGGCAGTTCTATCAGCTACCGCAACAGCTAGCCCCGTTGTTACGATCATTTCGTCGCGCGCCGAGCGCACTGCCGGCTACCTCACTGCCTTCGCTGCAAAAAATGATCCAGCGCTGGCCGCAGCAGCCCTGGTACAGCCAGCATCCGGCCCTGCCTGGGAACATCGAACTGACGGTCTGGCAGCCGAAACTCTATCTATGGCTCAACTGGCTGGGGGATGGATTAGAGATCCAACTGTTCAGTCAGCCACAGGCTAGCTGGCGTCATCCGCTACCGGCTGGAAAAGGTGATGAGTGGGTCGTTGATCCACAAAATACCCTGCACTGGTATCAGCGTGATCTGGCACAAGAGCTTGAACAGGCCCAGCCGTGGCAGGCACTGCTCGGCGGGGAAGAGGAGCAATACCAATGGCGCTGGCAGGGCAGTGCTGCCATTGGTTTGTTGCAACAATTGCAACGCAGCCCGCTGCTGCGGAAGGTTAACGTCTTGTGGCGTAAGCAAAGTCAGCGTGCACATACCGTGGATGTGGCCGACCTGCAACTGCGGGTCAGCGATCAAAGCGAGTGGTTTTCCCTCGAAGGGGATATCACCGTTGATAAGGTGGTGGTCGCCTCACTGCGCCAGCTATTGAGCAGCGAGTCACGCGACTACATCACCCTTGAGGATGGCCAGATCCTGCTGTTAACCGAACAACTGCAACAACATCTGGCCGCACTGCGCAATCTGGTCAATGATGATCACAGCTTTAACAGCCAACTGGCGTTCCCGCTGCAACAACTGCTGGGGCAAAAAGCGCTCGAAGGTGATGAACAGTGGCAAGCACTGACCGCCCGCTGGCAGCAGCCGGTCGCACTGCCGGAAGCCTTGCTGCACCTGCTGCGCAGCTATCAGCGTGAAGGCACGCAGTGGTTGGCGCACTTAAGTGAACACGGCTTTGGTGCTTGTCTGGCCGATGACATGGGGCTGGGTAAAACCCTACAAGCCCTCACCCTGCTGCGTTTTCGACAAAATAGCGGCCCTGCACTGGTTGTTGCTCCAAAATCAGTGCTGCATAACTGGAGTGCCGAAATTGCCCGTTTCGCCCCTGAACTGAATGTACTCAATATCGAACAGGCGGACGATCGCGCGGCTATGTTTACCCGTGCAGCGGCCAGCGATATTGTACTGCTCAGTTATGGCCTGATCGCCCGCTGTGAAGAGTGGTTACTGGAAAAAGCTTGGTCAACTGTGGTGCTTGATGAAGCGCAGCAGATTAAAAATGCTAATACTCAGCGCGCCCGTTCACTGTTTAAATTGCAGGCGCAAGCCCGTATTGCCCTCAGTGGCACGCCGGTTGAAAATGATCTCACCGAATTGTGGAGTCTGTTTGCCTTCATCAATCCTGGGTTACTCGGCAGTAAAAATAAATTTACCCGTCAATATGCAACTGCCGTGCGTGATGATGAGAGCCTGCAACGCCTACGCGCACTGGTTTCACCGTTTATTCTGCGCCGTACCAAAAAACAGGTATTAACCGAACTGCCGGATAAAACAGAAATTACTCATAGCGTCAGCCTAACCGAACAAGAGTGGGCGCTGTATGAAGCCGCTCGCCAGCAAACACTGACCGAACTCAGCGATGACAGTAACCAACGCGGCAGCATGACCCTGCTGGCTGGTCTCACTCGTTTACGGCAAATCTGTTGCCACCCGCGCCTGTCAATGACCGATTATCAAGGGCCGGCCAGTAAGCTCGAAGAGGCACTATTGCTGATAGATGAGGCACTGAGCGGCCAGCATAAAGTGCTGATTTTCAGCCAGTTTGTCGGCCTACTTACCCTGCTGCGTCAACAGCTTGATCAGCGCAAACTAACCTACAGCTATCTTGATGGCAGTTGCTCTAGCACCGCCCGCCAGCAAGCTATCAACAGTTTTAAAGCCGGAGATCACCCGCTGTTCTTAATCAGCCTGAAAGCGGGCGGTACTGGGCTGAACTTAACCGAGGCTGACACCGTTATTCACCTTGACCCGTGGTGGAACCCAGCGGTTGAAGATCAGGCCAGTGATCGTGCGCACCGCATGGGGCAAACCCAGCCAGTGACCGTATATCGCTTGGTGGCTGAAGGTACAATAGAAGAGAAAATTGTCGCTCTGCACAGTGAAAAGCGTGAACTTGCCGATAAAGTACTGAGCGGGCAATCACACGTTGATAAAATTGACAGTGAGCAGCTGTTTAACCTGTTGCAACAGTAGCGGTTTATCATCGCCAAACAGTACTTTTCCAGAATACTGTTTGGCGCTAATACTGGTGATCACCAGCAGCAAAAAAACAAATACTGCATAGGGATTTCAAAACCTAGGGCATGAGGAGTGTGTTAGAGGCGATTTAGTAGGGATAGAAAATCAACAGAGATAATAAAAAACGATAGGAATAGGAAATAAAAAGAAGAGATAAAAAGCTGAATTTTGGTAGTGAGATAAGAACATACCGCTTTTCTACCCTGATCGGGTAAACATCCGTATGCTACATTTATTCTATTCAAATATTTTATTCAAACGGCCATCTATTATGCAACAGATGTCACATTCAACACGTTGTTGCAATATGGTTTACATTAAACACCGTATAATGACGATACGATTACACCGTTAGTTTTAGTCCATCACAAGATATCTTCGCTAAGACTGCCACGATAAATACCTAAATTGTTGAGTTACACTCTGTGACTTAAAAGTTTTGTGCGTTACGGATGTGCCAGTAAGCACGTGCTTTATTGAAGGCACGAGACACTAAATTAATGGCTGCTTGTTGCTTTTGAGCCTGAATAGCGCGCTGGCGGATGATAGATAAAGTCATGATGAAGCTCCTTGAAGTGACAGTGTTTTGGATTCTAATTTACACCAACAGGTAGTGTGACTGATGTCTCATTTCCTGTTAAAGCTAGAATAGCTGAAACGATACAGCTATGCAATAGTGTGATCGTCTTAACACAAAGATTTTTTTTACCTGTACAAATGTTTTTTTTAAAATGTACGATAATTGATTTGGCCTGTTGCAACAGAGTGTCTGTGTTGGTTTTTTGTTTCCTGGCTATCATATAAAAGGTGGAAATTAATAAGCATCGGGGAGAGATCATTAGCAAGATATAGTTTAAGATAGTAGAAGATTTGCGGCAGGCTCTTTCAGTTTATATTTAGCATGTTATGTTGATGACATTGTGTTTTACCCGATAGTCATGTTGATCGCTGCGATGGATAAATCCATCCTAATGTACCTGATAGTTAACTACTGAACGATGAGTCGATGCGAAAAAACAAACGAAAGCTAGGTTTACCCTACCTATTTATCCTCATTAATGTATTAGTAACGTTGTTTTTATTCAATAACGCGCAGACTCGCTATGTACTACGTAAAACTATCTTGCTCGATGAAATCAATATTTTATTTCTCGACAGTTATTATCAGTTGCGCAATATGGCGGTGGCTTACCATAATGCACCGAAAATCCCACTCGATGATGCGCAAGCTAAAAGCCAACAATTTCCAAATATTGCTTTTATTGCGCCTTCTGATAACAAAAATTCCGCATCACCTGTCCCGGATATTTTTAGTGATATCAATGCGATAAAAGATAACCTTGATGGCGTCACTCAAGGGTTTTTATCTACATTGTCATTGGTAAAATATAACCGTGAATATGCTCTGGTTATTCCACAGAAATATAATAACCATTCGCCACTACATAACTCTGCATTACAAAGTGTTTTTCAAAGTGAAAATTTAAAAGCGGATGTATTTGGTGAAAACTATAACCAATTTGCTTTTCGTGGCTGTTTTGTTCATTTGACTGAGCATTATCAAGAGAGTAATTCTGGGTTATCGATATTCAGTATTCTTATGCCGTTGTATAACAAGGGAAAACTTGATGCGGTAGTTATTGCGGATATTAAATCAACGATTATACCTGATTTTATCCGCCATTTTAACAAGGACAACGACACAAAATTCTATTTATCAGATGTAACCCCGAGTGAACATTACAATATTCCCTGCTCGCCGCAGCAATTTAATATCAGTTACAGTAATTTATCTTTATTAACTGTATCTGATTTACTGATTGCTCTGGTTATTTCTACCCTGAGTGTGTTGGTGGCCTCCCATCTGCTTGCCTTCAGAACTAAGATTTATTTAGATAGCCTGACCGGGCTATATAATCGCCACTATGTGCATGATAATTTAAAAAAATTACCCCCTTGTTATAGCGTGCTGGTGATTGATGTCGATGATTTTAAGCAGGTAAATGATCTTTATGGGCATGCAGTCGGTGATCAGGTGCTGATGTCTATTTCATCAGTGCTACAAAAACTGACCCGTGACACCGATCTGGTCGCCCGCTGGGGTGGCGAAGAGTTCCTGTTAGTTATGATGACCGATAGGGAAGAGATTATTCGGCATCGGGCAGAGCTGATCCGCAGCACCATTGCACAGATGTCTCCAGCGGCAGAGGTTAAGCGAATTACAGTCTCGGTAGGTGGTTGTATTGCTCGGTATCAGCCGTTTGATACGGTATTTACCATTGCCGATGATTGTTTGTATGTTTCTAAACGCAGTGGAAAAAATCAGGTCACACTGACTCATATTCTTTAATGCTGCGTTTTTGGTTGACTATAAGCCTCTGCCGGATGGGGTTTATTTTACGGCTGTACATCACGCAAAATTGGGTTTTGCAGTGAGATCAGTGTTTCAGTTGACTGAATTTCATCAATATTCTGAATTTTATTAACCAGCACATGCTGTAATTCATCAATTGAGCGGGTCATCACTTTGATAAAAATACTGTAGTTACCGGTGGTGTAGTAGGCCTCGACCACCTCATCAAGCTCACGCAGTTTCCCCAGTGCCGAGGGGTAGTCTTTGGCACTTTTCAGATTAATACCGATAAAACAGCAGACATCATACCCTAGCCGTTTAGCGCTGACCTGTACCCGTGTACCTTCAATAATGCCAGCCTCTTTCATCTTTTCAACCCGTACATGAATTGTGCCGGCACTGACGCCAAAGCGCTTGGCCAGTTCGGCGTATGAGGTACGTGCGTTATCCATTAATGCGCTCAGTATCGATTTATCCAGATTATCGATTCGGTAATTTTCAGCCATTTTTACTGCCTTTAATTATTGATTCATTAAATATTACGCTATTTTTTTAATGAAAATTGCGCGTAATGGTTATTTTTATTAATGAATATTGAATTGTATGGTGCTTTTGTTGAAGAATCAAAAACAGAGAGGCGCAGGAGCAAATGGTATGCATGGCTCTGTTAGCGCGATATTCCCCTTTTTTGACTGGTCAGCAGGCCGGCAATGACAGAAGAAGAGCCGTATCATGAGCAGAGAGTTTATCCAGCGCCAGCAGCAAATTAGCTTTGTAAAAACCTACTTTTCCGATCAACTGGCACAGCAGCTTGATCTTGTGGAAGTGCAGGGGCCAATTTTGAGCCAAGTGGGTGATGGCATTCAGGATAACTTGTCGGGCAGTGAGCAGGCAGTGCAAGTGAAGGTTAAAACGCTGCCACAGGCGCAGTTTGAGGTGGTGCATTCACTGGCAAAATGGAAGCGCCATACTCTGGGTCGTTACGGTTTTCAGGTCGGAGAGGGGATCTTCACCCACATGAAGGCGCTGCGCCCGGATGAAGATCGGCTGTCGGCCATTCACTCGGTGTATGTTGACCAGTGGGATTGGGAGCGAGTAATGCCCGATTCTGAGCGTACACCTGCCTATCTGCAACAAACGGTGCAGAAAATTTATCGTGCAATTAAGCAGACCGAACGTGCGGTGTGTGCCGAGTATGAGTTAACGCCGTTCTTGCCTGCTGAGATCCAGTTTATGCACAGTGAGCAACTGTTGCAGCGTTATCCAGGGCTTAGCGCTAAAGAGCGCGAGCGAGCGATTGCCAAAGAGTTGGGGGCCGTGTTTCTGATAGGTATCGGCGGAGCGCTGTCAAACGGTGATGCGCACGACTGCCGTGCCCCCGATTATGATGACTGGAGCTCTGCAGGGGTTGAAGGCTTAGCCGGTTTAAACGGTGACATTCTGGTATGGAACCCGGTGCTTGATGATGTGCTTGAGCTGTCATCAATGGGTATTCGAGTGGATGCCGCAGCACTGCAACATCAGCTAGCACTGACCGGAGATGAGGCGCGCTTGAGTCAGGCGTGGCATCAGAACCTGTTGCAGGGCGCGATGCCGCAAACTATTGGCGGTGGTATCGGGCAATCACGGTTGACCATGCTGTTGTTGCAACGCCCGCATATTGGGCAGGTGCAGTGTGGTGTCTGGCCGAGCGCGCTGCAGCATGAAATCAGCGGGCTGCTGTGATCTTACATAATAAATCTATTTGAACCGTTCGATATAAGAAGCTGAGATAAAAATTCGGTATAAAAACGCCCCTGAGTAGCATGGCCGCTCAGGGGCGTTTTGTTAGCGTAAGTTAGTTGCAGCCAACGATATATCTAGCAATATCGTTAGTGATACAGCGAGTGGTGGCTCTGTCTGTACTCTGCCACTTAACCTTGGTTAAATCAGCCCTTCGGCTTTCAGCGTTTGCTGTACGGCCGGACGTGCGCTGATGCGGGCAAGATAAGCTTGTATATGCGGATACGGGGCAAAATCAATTTTCAGCGGTGTTGCCCAGCCGAGTACGGTAAACATATAGGCATCAGCAATCGAGAAGGTTGCACCGGTGGCATACTCTTGCTGGGAAAACTGCTGATCTAAATAGGCCAGTTGCCCTTGAATACGGGTTAATACCACTTCACGCCACTCGGCCGGCATTGCCGGATTGAACAGGCTGCCCCACGTTTTGTGTAGCTCGGTGGCCACGTAGTTCAGACTCTCAAGCAGGTGGTAGTGGGCGCGGCTGCCAGCGGGCGGTGTCAGGGTATTGTTGGGGCACTGATCGGCCAGATACTGCACAATGGCTACCCCTTCGGTCAGTATAGAGCCGTCATCGAGCAGTAGCGTAGGGATTTGCCCTTTTGGGTTAATAGCCAAAAAGTCACTGCCATGTTCGGTTTTTTTCGAACGCAAGTCGACTTTTTCTATGCTGTGTGGCAGGCCAAGCTCATTGAGTACGATATGCGGAGACATGGAACAAGCGCCCGGAGTATAGAACAGTTTCATCGATAATTTCCTTATTGGATAACAGTTCATGCCATGCTGGAATCATTGTTCAACAGCAAAAGGGATCAGGCGGATATGCATCGTGTTGCCTCATCCAACGTTAACCAATATAAGCCACTGACGCGCCAGCGGCTAGAGGGAAAGACAATGCAGCTAAACCTGTAAGGGGATAACGGTTAAAACGTGGTGTAGTACTCGTGCAGACCTCATATAAAAGGATTTTACTGCTGCGTAATCAGTAAGGATGCAGGATAATATCCGTTATCAATCTGCCGCTACAGGGTGCGTTTATGTCGCTTTATGCATGGTTATTTTCTTTTCGGGGTCGGTTACAGCGTCAGGGGTTTTGGCAGGGTATGGGGATTTGTCTGCTGCTGCTGATGCTGGCAACTTGGCTACTTGATGGCTACACCAATGCGGTCAGTGCGGTGGTGATTGTACTGCTGTGGCCAATGCTGGCGGTATTGGTTAAGCGTCTACACGACAGAGGCAAACCCGGCTGGTTTGCCGCACTGCTGATTATTCCGGTGTTTTTTCCGGGGATTGGCCCGTATTTAACTGAGCCGCTGTGGCAGTGGGCAATAGCTCGCTTTATGCCACTGTTCGTGCTGGTGATTTTTGCCCTTGATTGCGGGCTGTTTCGTGGCCAACCAGACCGTAATCAATATGGCGATGTTCCGTTACCGGTACGTTTTCGCCGTTAGTGTAATGCCAATTTTACCGTGATGTTTTCGTGATCATGCTATGTTCGAGAGTATGATGTTTTGCTCATCATGTGCGGCTCGGTATTGAGTTGTTACCGCGCCGCCTATTTGTATCGAACTAATAACGTGGGCTGTTGTACTGATTTTACTTACCAGTAATGCTCACTAGTGATCTGGCCGGGTTTACGGCGCAGATGCTTTTGCAAGTTAAAGCTGCTGATCAGCGTTTGCTGGGTATCGCGCACCATTTGCGGATTTCCGCACAGCATAATGTGTGAGTGTTCGGCCGCAATAGCCAGCTCTGCTTTTTGCTCTAATGCACCCGAGGTTAATAGTGCAGGGATCCGCCCCTCCAGTCCGTCAGGGTTCGCTTCACGGCTCACCACACTCAGGCAGCGTAATTTACCTGCGTACTCAGCTTCCAGCGCTTGCATCTGTGGCCAGTAGCTGAGATCTGACTGCTGACGCACGGCATGGATCAAGCGGATGTGGCGAATATGCGTAAGCTGCGAAGGTTGCGCTAACATCGATAAATAGGGGCCGATGGCCGTGCCAGTGGCGATCATCCATAAATCACGGGTCGGCGGCAGCTCATCAAGCACAAAAAAACCGTTGGCCTGTACCGTCAGCCAGACGTTATCCCCCACCTGTAGCCGCTGTAATGCGCCAGAGAGTTTGCCTTCAGGCACCTGAATGACATAAAAAATCAGATCATCGCTGTCGGGAGCATTTACATACGAGTATGCGCGCTGTACCCGTTCACCGTTAATATCCAGCGCCAGCTTGGCGAACTGGCCGGCTTTAAACGGTGCAACCGCTGCGCGGACGTGCAGCGAAAACAGGCGATCAGTCCAATGCTCGATTTTACTGACGCTGCCCTGAACCCACTCTGTCATGCTGTATACCTTCTGTGTATCGCTGAATGAAAAACGTTCTCGCTGGCCGTTGTGGTATCAGCGGGCTGAAATTGCATAGGCACAACGGCGGTCTCCGCCAACAATATGTTCGATACGTTCAACCTGATAAGGTTCACCGAGCAGACGCTGAAATAAGTGTAGCTCACTGGCGCACAAGGCCTGACACGCACTGGCGGCAGAACAGATCGGGCAGTGCTGTTCAATCAGCAAAAATCCGCCGTCATAGGGTTGCAGTTCGGCCATATACCCCTCGTGCTGGCGCAGCCGTACCAGTGCGCTCAGGCGCGCTTCCAGCGTATGGGCATGCAAGAGTGCGCCGTGATACTGCTGATACAGCTGCTCTTCGCGCTCATTCATCAGTTGGCTAAGCATCGGTTCGCCATACAGTTTACGAATGTTGATCAGTAATCCGGCAGAAAGGTCGGCGTGGCGATCGGGAAAGGTGGCATGCCCTTGCGCAGTGAGTGACCAAAAACGGGTCGGGCGGCCGATTTTCAGCCGTTGATCGTCAAACTGCACCAGTTGTTGCTGCTCAAGTAGCTGCATGTGCTGGCGAATGCCCATAGTGGTCATGCCCAGATCTGCGGCGAGCATTTTTGCACTGAGCGCACCCTGACTTTTCAGCCGGTGCAGAATAATATCCGCCGTTTTCATGATGGGATCTGCTCCGGTTTCGCCGCCATGTTAATAGAATGTTTATTATGCCGTGCACAGTTTATAAAGCAATGCGTTTACTTATTGTAGGAAATGATTGTGGGAAATATGGCCGTACAGCAAGGGCGGTTGAGCCTTGTTGCGGGCGGTGTAAATATTTTATTCCAGCCGTGATCGGTTATTTGTACGCCTGCCGTAATCTTCCGAGCGTATAAAGGTTGTGAGCTGGCTCACCACTTTGCTATCGTATTACCTATGACTGTTTCCAGTCATTTTTTATCTACTATTTCCCTTAATCCACAGAATAAAACTCTGCGTTGCTAACGCTGCAATCTAAGGTTGCGGTGGCGTTGTGCAGTGGAATTGAAGCCAATTAAACATGAATAAAACAAACGAAAACAAAATGCTGCTTTTGCTGATTTTGTTAGTGGCTGTTGGGCAGATGACGCAAACCATCTATGTTCCCGCCATGACGCAGATTGCAACCGGATTAATGGTTCGCCCTGGTGCGGTACAGGCGGTGATGGCCGCCTATTTACTGACGTATGGCCTGTCACAACTGATTTATGGCCCGCTCTCTGATCGTATTGGCCGCCGCCCTGTGGTGCTGGCCGGTTTACTGGTGTTTGTAGCCGGAACGTTATTAGCCATTTTAGCACCGAATTTAGATCTACTCGTGGCCAGTAGCGCGATTCAAGGCTTGGGAACCGGGGTTGCGGGTGTGATGATCCGTACCGTGCCGCGCGACTTGTTTGATGGTGCGCCGTTGCGCCGTGCCAACAGCTTGATCAGTATGGGGGTGATATTCAGCCCGCTATTGGCTCCGGTGCTGGGCGGCGTGCTATCGGCCCATTTTGGCTGGCGAGCCTGTTTTGTATTTTTGCTTGGGCTGGGGGCGTTTGTCTGGATATCGATGGCACTTTGGCTACCGGAAACTCGGCCAGAAGCAGCAAAACATCACGCAACTAGCCTACTCAAAGGCTATAAGCACTTATTGCAACAGGGTGATTTTGTTGGCTATGTGCTGATTATGGTGTGCGCCTTATCGGGTGTTGCGGTATTTGAGGCCAGCGCGGGCGTATTGATGAGCAATGAGTTGGGGTTGAGCGAAGTGATGGTCAGCCTCTTGTTTATTTTGCCGTTACCGGCGGCATTTTTAGGCTCGTGGCTGGCTGCGCAAAAACGTTTTACTCTCAATCAGTTAATGTGGATTGGTGTCAGTGCTGCTGTGTTGGCTGGTTTTAGTATGTGGGCGTGTGGCGCACTGGGTATTCTTACCGTGTATAGCTTGCTGATCCCTGCCGCGATGTTCTTTTTTGCCGGTGGCATGTTGTTCCCGCTGGCGACGACTGGCGCACTTAACCCTTATCCGCTGTTAGCAGGTTCGGCCGGTGCGCTGGTTGGCGGATTACAAAACATGGGCTCAGGGATCACCACATGGCTCTCAGCCAGCTTGCCAATGCATGGTCAAACCACACTTGGTTTGCTGATGTTGGTGATGGGCTTGCTGATAGGCTTGTTTTGGTTGCTGATTGTTTACCGTCAGCGCCAGCAAAAATTGGATCTCTCTGCGCGCCGTATCGGTTAGATACAAATCAAAACGGCACTCTATTGAGTGCCGTTTTTGTTATCACAGAATAATCTGGCAGATCTCTGGGTCTTTACGATCCAGATAATGGGTAGATTTAATGCGGCGAATGGTGCGCGATTTACCGCGAATGAGCAGCGTTTCGGTGGTTGCGACATTGCCCTGACGGTGAATACCCTCAAGCAGATCGCCTTTGGTGATACCGGTGGCCGAGAAAATAACGTTATCGTTACGCGCCATATCTGACAGCGTCAGCACTTTATCTGCCTCAATGCCCATCTCTGCGCAGCGAGCCAGCTCACTTTCACCTAACCGACGGTTATCTTCGCTATCACCTTTTACATGATGACGTGCTAGCAAACGGCCCTGCATATCGCCATCAAGCGCGCGGATCACCGCCGCAGAGATAACACCCTCCGGCGCACCGCCGATACCGTACAGCACATCCACTTCACTCTCTGGCATACAAGTCAGGATAGAGGCTGCAACATCCCCATCAGGAATAGCAAAGACCCTCACGCCCATTGCCTGCATTTGTGCAATGGCGCTGTCGTGGCGCGGTTTGGCCAGCGTGATAACCGTCAGCGCATGCAGCGGTTTGTTCAGTTTTTCGGCCACACGGGTCAGGTTTTCCGTTAGCGATAAATTAAGATCAATCACCCCTTTTGCTGCTGGGCCGACCGCCAGTTTTTCCATATACATATCCGGGGCGCGTAAAAATGTGCCTTTTTCGCCCACTGCCAGCACCGCCAGCGCATTGGCCTGCCCCATAGCAGTCATCCGCGTGCCTTCAATCGGGTCAACCGCGATATCTACCGCACAGCCTTGGCCGGTACCCACTTTCTCACCGATATATAGCATCGGCGCTTCATCAATTTCACCTTCACCGATCACGATTTCACCGGCGATCTCAACTTGATTGAGCATAATGCGCATCGCGCGAACCGCAGCATCATCGGCAATATTCTTATCGCCACGCCCCAGCCATTTATAACCGGCCAGTGCCGCCGCTTCGGTTACACGGGAAAACTCGATCGCTAATTCACGTTTCATGAGGGCAAACCTGTAAGAGAGAATGAATAAAAACGCCGCCGAGTCTAGCACAAAACAGACGTAACCGTTTGCGTTTGCGTGTTAAAAAATCACGACTATCCCCCTTAAAACAGCAATGTAGCCGTAAAAGGAAAATCCTATTCAGAGGAAAGAAGTGCAAAGCACTTAAAAAATATGGGGGGATGAAAGCAAAAACACCCACTGACACAGTGCCAGCGGGTGGAGTGTGAAGATCGATTTTAGCGGGAAGCTAAAAGTTAAAACCTTAGTTTGCCGTTGGTGCAATGGCTGCTGCCGGCATTGCAGGTTTGACAACCGGCTGGCGAGCCTGATAACGCTGATTTACCTTAGCTTGTTGCTCTGGTGTCAGCAGGTTATACATCTGGTTATGCGTACGGGCACGCT
This sequence comes from Plesiomonas sp. ISS29, assembly GCF_056522795.1. Classification (NCBI taxonomy): domain Bacteria; kingdom Pseudomonadati; phylum Pseudomonadota; class Gammaproteobacteria; order Enterobacterales; family Enterobacteriaceae; genus Plesiomonas; species Plesiomonas sp. ISS29. Next base: position 380,420 of record NZ_JAWRZQ010000001.1, on the reverse strand, counting down.
CAACCTGGCTGTCAACACGCTGTGCGTTCATCTTCTCGAACATATTGCGGGCCGCAGTTTCATCAAATTTTGCTGCAGTCATAATTTTGTGCATTTCGGCGCGCATTTCATCGGCCATACGCGGTTCGCGTTTTTGTTGCTGGCACAGCGTTTTGAACTGTGCTTGCTGCTGTTCGCTCAGGTTCAGCCCTTTAGTGGTAAAACCAGAGCAGCGCATACTTTTATGATCGCCGTTTTTCATGTGATGCTTTTGCATCATACCGGTTCTCTCTGCCGGTGCGCTGTTGTCCGCTGCCGAGGTGGTGACTGCGGTGGTTTGTGCCATAGCCAGACCCGATGTCAACGCTAACACAGAAGCAATCATCACTTTATTCAGTACTCGCATGGTTTTTTCCTTTTACTGGTTAACAGGGGTGGATGTTATCCGTTCAATCAATGAGGGTAATTGTAGGCGCATCAATGCAAAGTGGTGTCAGGTGGTGTAAATCTATGTAAAGGAACATGGCTGTCAGGCAGGGGATCGCATACCTTATGTCAGGCGGAGGGACAGTATGACCAAACTATTGCTTGTGGATGATGACCACGAATTAACCGATTTACTCTCAGAACTGCTCGAAATGGAAGGCTTTTCGGTATTGATCGCCCACGATGGCGATCAAGCACTGAGCGTATTGGATGAAAGTATCGATCTGATCTTGCTCGATATCATGATGCCCAAACGTAACGGGCTTGAGACACTCAAGGCACTGCGCTTGAACTTCACGACTCCGGTTTTGATGCTGACTGCGCGCGGCAGTGAGCTAGACAGAGTGCTGGGGCTGGAGCTGGGCGCGGATGACTACCTGCCCAAGCCCTTTAATGATCGTGAACTGGTAGCGCGGATTCGGGCTATTTTGCGCCGAACTGTGCGGGTCAGTAGTAGCGAAGATAAGGGGCAGGAGTGCCTACAATTTGATCAGATAACCCTCTATCCGGGGCGGCAAGAGGTGCGCTATCAGGATGCAGCCCTTGATTTGACCGGTACGGAATTTACCCTGTTGCACCTGCTCATTCAGCACCCCGGTGAGATTATTTCACGGGAAACCCTGAGTCTGGATATTCTGGGTAAACGCCTTTCACCGTTTGACCGTTCGATTGACATGCACATGTCAAATCTGCGCAAAAAGCTGCCCGAGCGTAGTGATGGCCAGCCGTGGTTTAAAACCCTGCGCGGGCGTGGTTACCTGCTGGTTGCGGCAGCATGATGGGGTTACTAACAACCCTGAACAGCCTGACTGCGCGGATATTTGCAATTTTCTGGTTTACGCTGGCATTGGTGTTGCTGCTGGTGCTGATGCTACCGCGCTGGGATAGCCGTAATGTCACCGAACTTTCGCCGCGTGAAAACGCCTCTTACCAGCGGATGGCCAATCAGCTGGGGCGGCAACTGCAAGCTCTGCCTGCTGATGCAACCGATCGGCAGATTCGGTTATCGCTCAACAGTAACCAGCATTCGCGCGTGCGGGTGATTATTCAGCGTGGTGACGGCCTGCTGCTTGGCTCGGGGCATATGGGGGCGCGCGACATGAGCAACTTTGTCTCGCTGTCGGAAGATTTACAGTATCCGCGCAAAAAACGGTATGACCAGCGCATGGTGATCGGGCCGTTTATCGTGTTTGCCCACGGGGAGATGTATCGCCTGTTCCTATCGCACCCGACCGATCCGAACAAGGGGCTGATCAACTATCTGCTTGATCATCCGATTACCCTGCTGGCGGTCACCATGTTGAGTAGCACCCCGTTTTTGCTGTGGCTGGCCTGGAGCCTAGCCCGCCCCGCGCGGCGTTTGCAACGGGCGGCGAATAAAGTGGCTGGTGGCGAGCTAACCCTTGATCCGCTGCTTGAGCGCGGCTCGAAAGAGTTTCGTGCTGCCGGGCGTAGTTTTAACCAAATGGTCAGCGTGCTTGAGCAAATGGTTGGCAATCAACAGCGTCTATTGTCGGATATCTCGCATGAGCTGCGCACCCCGCTTACCCGTTTGCAACTGGCGACTGCACTGGTACGCCGCCGTCAGGGCGAGAGCAGTGAGCTGGCACGGATTGAGACCGAAGCCCAGCGGTTAGATGGCATGATTGGCGATCTGCTGGCTCTATCACGTTTACAGCTCAACAGCCATCTGGAACGCGAGGCACTGCACGCTGATGAGCTGTGGGAGCCGGTGCTTGATGATGCCACCTTTGAGGCAGAACAGAGCGGTAAAACACTGGTGATTGAGGATGTACTGCAACCGTGGCCGTTAAGTGGTAACCGTGCCCTGCTCGAAAGCGCGCTTGAGAACGTGATCCGCAATGCCTTGCGCTACGCGTATCAAACCATCAGCTTGCGTTTTCAGTGTGATATGAGCAGTGATGCGCCGCGTATGCTACATATTTTTATTGATGATGATGGGCCAGGCGTGCCGCCGGAAGAGCGCGAGAAAATTTTCCGCCCGTTTTACCGTACCGATGAGGCGCGTACCCGCACCTCGGGTGGAACGGGGCTGGGGCTGGCAATTGTTGATAACGCTATTCGGCAGCATCGCGGTACGATCAGCGCCAGCACCAGCCCGCAGGGTGGATTGCGTGTTACCATCAGCCTGCCGCTGGCCGACTGATACCACATGGCGGTTGATTACCTGCTTGCAGACCGGTTGTTTACCCGCCGGTCTGCGTCTCTGTGCATTTTACCGCCGTGAGTTGATCGGGTATCCTGCCGGTATTCCATTAACAGTGATCAGTGAAACCATCAGTATGCTGAATATCGTTCTGTATCAGCCCGAAATCCCGCCCAATACCGGCAATATTATCCGTTTATGTGCCAATACCGGCTACCGGTTGCACCTGATCGAGCCGCTCGGGTTTACTTGGGATGATAAGCGTCTGCGTCGTGCGGGGCTGGATTACCACGAGTTTACCTCTATCAAGCGCCACCATGATTATGCTGCCTTTCTGGCCAGCGAACAGCCGGATCGCCTGTTTGCCCTGACCACCAAAGGCACGCCAAATCACAGTGAAATTAGCTATCAGGCGGGGGATTTTCTGCTGTTTGGCCCGGAAACCCGTGGTCTGCCAGCCGAAATTTTAGATGCACTGCCACCGCAGCAGAAAATCCGCATACCTATGTGTGCAGAGAGCCGCAGCATGAATCTGTCGAATACGGTTGCCGTTGTCGTGTATGAGTCGTGGCGGCAGTTAGGTTATGCGGGCGCACGCTAATTTACGTGCGTTGCGAGGGGAGGAATTGCCGGTTTTCGTAAACCAGTGATAACCTGATGGCGGCGGTTAAATACCGTCGCCATGCGAGAAGTGATGCCGCAGCAGGTCAAAATCTTGATCCATCTCAAGCGAGGGTTTTGCACAGCCCGGCCGCCCGACAATCCGCGCCGGAATGCCAGCTACCGTAGTATGCGGCGGCACAGCTTGTAAAACCACTGAGCCTGCGCCAATCTTAGCCCCGCGCCCAACTTCAATATTGCCCAGCACTTTTGCACCCGCGCCAATCATCACCCCTTCACGGATTTTCGGGTGGCGATCGCCCGACTCTTTGCCCGTACCGCCAAGCGTGACATTCTGCAGGATAGACACATCATTTTCGACCACCGCCGTTTCACCAATCACAATACCGGTGGCATGGTCGAGCATAATCCCGTGGCCTATGCGGGCCGCCGGATGAATATCCACCGCAAACACTACCGAGATCTGGTTTTGCAGATAAATGGCCAGTGAAGTGCGGTTTTGCTGCCACAGCCAGTTTGCCACCCGATAGCCTTGCAGCGCATGGATGCCCTTCAAATACAGCAGCGGCGTGGTACACATACTGACGGCCGGATCGCGATCACGTACTGCGCGGATATCCAGCGCGGCACTTTCGATAATGCCGCAATCGTGCTCGTGCGCTTCTTCAATGATTTCCCGCACTGAAATGGCCGGCATGGTGGCGGTAGCCAGTTTATTGGCCAGAATATAGCTGAGCGCATTGCCCAGATGGTTGTGCTTTAAAATCGTGGCGTGAAAAAAGCTGGCCAGCATTGGCTCGCCCTCAACCAGTTGCCGCGCTTCTTGTTTGATCTCTTGCCAGATCAGATCCAGCTCCGGTTTATACATGCCAACCGACTCCACCATGACCTACATACATAAGTATTATTCGTTTTTGCTGGCGCGTGCCAGCAGCGCAACAGCCGCTTCACGCGCATCTTTCCCGCAATAAAGCACCTGATAAATTTGTTCGGTAATCGGCATTTCAACCCCCAGACGCTGGGCCAAAATGTGCACCTCTTTGGTGTTACGGTAACCTTCAACCACCTGACCAATACTCTGCTGCGCGGCATCCACACCGTTGCCTTGCCCCAGCATCAGCCCAAAACGGCGGTTACGCGATTGGTTATCGGTGCATGTCAGCACCAGATCGCCCAATCCGGCCATGCCCATAAAGGTAGCAGCCTCTGCGCCAAGGGCCACACCTAACCGGCTCATCTCGGCCAAACCACGGGTGATCAGCGCAGTGCGTGCGTTAGCGCCAAACCCCATACCGTCAGACATTCCTGCACCAATGGCTATGACGTTTTTCACCGCGCCGCCCAGTTGCACACCGACAAAGTCGGGGTTGTTGTAGACGCGAAAACTTTTTCCGCAGTGAAACAGGGTTTGCAGATCGGCGGAAAATTGCGGGTCGGTTGCGGAAACCGAAATGGCAGTTGGCATGCCTGCAGCCATCTCTTTGGCAAATGTCGGGCCAGAGAGAACGGCCAGTGGAATGGTATCGCCTAGCACCTCACGCGCTACCTCTTCCAAAAGGCGGCCGGTATCAGCTTCCAGCCCTTTGGTGGCCCAGACAATCCGGCTCTCAGAGCGCAGGTAAGGCTTGATATTGGCCAGCACCTGACCAAACACATGGCTCGGTACAACAATCAGCAGATCACGGCTGGCCGCCACGGCAGTGGCTAAATCAGGTTCGATTTCCAGTGCCGCCGGGAAGGGAACACCCGGCAAAAAGGCACTGTTTTCACGCGAAGAGACCAGACTCGCCATGTGCTGTGGATTATGTCCCCACAGCATGACACGGTGGTGATTACGAGCAAGGGTGAGGGCGAGAGCCGTACCGTACGAACCGGCACCGATCACTGTCATGGCGACATCTGGTTTCATCATGGTGTTATCTTCTTTATTTCGGCAACAAAACAGTATGTATTGCTGCAATTATGCTTGTTCAGTTTGGCCTTGCTGTGCTTGTTCTTGCAAGTAGTTCATGAACAGTGCATCAAAGTTAACCGGGGCTAAGTTCAGCTGTGGGAATGTACCGCGCGTTACCAAGCTGGTTACACACTCACGTGCATACGGGAACAGAATGTTCGGGCAGTATGCACCTAGGCAATGCGCCATTTGTGAAGCATCAAGGCCGGCAACAGAGAAGATACCTGCTTGCTGAATTTCACACAGGAAAGCCACTTGCTCGCCCACGTTTGCAGTCACAGTCAGGCGCAGAACCACTTCATAGGTGTTATCACCTAGCTCATTTGACGCAGTATCCAGATCCAGTTTCACATCCGGCTGCCACTCTTTTTGGAAAATAGTTGGCGAGTTTGGCGCTTCAAAAGAGACATCTTTGGTGTAGATACGCTGAATTTGGAACAGGGTTTCACTCATATTTTGTTCAGACATGACACTTATACCTTCTAGTTTCGTTTCCTTGAAAACGGAGAGGATGCTTTGCTGGTATTGACGCTACGCACATCTGTAACGCTGACAGTGCGGCACACCATAGCAAAGCGTAATAGCAAACCAAATAACTTACTTTCCACGCGCCAGTGGCAGGTGTGCTGCTGACCAGCCGGAAATCCCTTCGCTCAGCACGCTAACTTGCGTAAAGCCAAGTTTATGCAAGTTTTCAGCGGCACTGCGCGCAGTCATTCCGGTGGCACAGACCACAATCACCGGTTGTGCTTTGTGTTTTTCCAGCTCACCTAAATTATTATCTTTAATTGCTGAAGGCAGCATATTTACGCTATCAACGATATGGCCTTTGCGGTAATCATCGGGTGAACGAATATCGACCGCTATCGCATTTTCACGGTTCAGCAATTGCGTAGCGCGTGCATTATCTACGGTTTTAATGGGGGAAAAACGGCTTTTATACGTGGTTACGATCACGGCCACAAATAGCCCAATCCATGCCACACTGAGAACGGTGTGGCCCTGAATAAATTGCATGACTTGTTGCTGCATAGTGTTTCGCCATTAAGGGTGAATGAGTGAAAGAGGTCTGAGTATACCTGCCTATAACTGCAATTACAGCTTTCCCGCCCTTTGATAACTGCAATATGTGGGCGCATTGGCACTCAGCGATTCTTGTCGTCAGGTTGTCAGAGTCAGAACCGTGTGGTTTTGTTCCATCATTGGCTAAAATATACACAGCGGGTGTACTACTGCGCTGCCAAAGCAGGCGTAAAAGCACAAACAGGAAAAGCCAAAAAGAAAAACCAGAAAGAAAAAGCATTATATTTTGCGGGATAGAGATTGAGAGCCTTAATGCTTCGGGCACAGGGCACACTGGAGCATTATTCTATTTTGCTACAATAGCATGTTGGTAGAACAGCATTTTGGCCAACTAGCCTGTTAGCCGAATCGCATGTAAAAAACCGAGCATGCTAAGTGCACTGTAGAAAGTGAGGGCACTGTAAAAGCAGTTCAATATTCAGGGATGACAGAATGCAAAAAGCCCGCTCAAAGAGCGGGCTTTTCTTAATATGGTCGGTGAGAGAGGATTCGAACCTCCGACCCACTGGTCCCAAACCAGTTGCGCTACCGGGCTGCGCTACTCACCGAATGACGCGCATCTTAATCAGCACCGGCGAACTCGTCAACTGTTTTGTAGTTAAAGCCGTGCGACTGCGTTTTTATTGCCCTATTTGTGTGATTTATCAGCAGGCGAGGCTTGTTTCTCGGCACAAATACAACCGTCTTTCTGGAAAGTAGCGGCAAAGATGTAAGCGAGTTTCGTAAATAGGCAACAGAAAAAATCATGCAATCCTAAAATCTATGATGGCTCTCAGATAAATCGATTCAAATAGCTGTTATATTTTTCCGATTATGTTTGAGAAAAGCCGTGGCCTGCGCGTAAACACTACGTACACAGCACGGGCAAATGATTATCACCTTATTGATTAGATCGTTTTATTGATTAGATCGTTGAACTGGAGAGTACAAGCATGCGTCGTCCATTAGTTATGGGTAACTGGAAGCTGAACGGTAACAAAGCTATGGTGCAAGATCTGATCGCAGGTCTGAACACAGAACTGGCCGGTGTTGAAGGTTGTGGCGTAGCCATTGCCCCTCCGGTGATGTATCTGGCGGAAGCCCAGAGTGCATTAGCAGGTTCAGCCATCGTATTGGGTGCACAAAATGTTGACGTTAACGTGGCAGGTGCATTTACCGGTGATATCTCTCCTGAGATGCTCAAAGAGTTTGGTGCGCAGTATATTATTATTGGCCACTCTGAGCGCCGTACTTACCACCATGAGAGCGATGCTTTCATCGCCCAAAAATTTGCTGCACTGAAAACAGCCGGCCTCACTCCGGTTCTGTGTATCGGTGAAACCGACGCACAAAATGAAGCCGGTGAAACTGAAGCTGTATGTGCAACTCAACTCGATGCAGTACTGACTACGCTAGGTGCACAGGCGCTGATGGGTGCGGTGATTGCTTATGAACCTATCTGGGCTATCGGTACGGGTAAATCAGCCACTCCAGCACAGGCACAAGCGATTCACGCGTTTATCCGTGGTCACATTGCCAAGCATGATGCGGCAGTGGCAGAACAAGTGATCATCCAGTACGGCGGTTCAGTGAACGCGGCTAATGCTGCTGAACTGTTCACCCAGCCAGATATCGATGGTGCGCTGGTTGGCGGTGCTTCACTCAAAGCCGATGCCTTCGCGGTTATCGTTAAAGCAGCAGCGAAAGCAAAAGCATAATCATATTGCTTGCGGGCAGCCAGTGATCTTACTGCCCGCAGGTTTTGCTGTGTTTGCCGGCTCACGTAGGTGAGCTGAGGATAGAAATCCGGTGCAGTGCTATGCGGTACTATGAAGTGCTATGCAGTACTATTACGCACCGGATTTTTTTATGCCGATGAGCTCTATTTTATGCCGATAAGAGAGTCAACGGTCAGCACCCGCGCTACTTTGGCTAGCATCCGCAGGGTTGCCTCTTGATCATCATCACTGGCTGCGATACAGCAGTCACCGACCACCGTGCAGATAAAATCCTGATCGTGCGCCTCGCGTACTGTGCTTTGCACCACCAAATCAGTGGCACAACCGGCCATAACCAATTCGTTGATGCCTGCTGCCCGTAGCCGTAACGCTAAATCAGTACCACACCATGCGCTGACTCGGTGTTTGGTGATCACCTCTTCCCCTGCTTGCGGTGCAAACGCCGGATAGAACTCGCCACCCCAACTGCCATCTTGAAATGCCCCTGATTTTGCTGCCGCAGAAAACAGCGGTGAGTGTGGGCTGACCTCACGGTAATCGGCAGAAAAAGCCACTCTTACATGGATAATGCGCCAGTGCTGTGCCCGTGCATGCTGTAGCAAGGTGGTAATGTTCGGCAATACGTGGTGGCGCTGGGCAAATTGTGTATAACCGCGCGCGGCTGACTTTCCCTGTGGATCAAGGGTTTCATTCATAAAATCAAGCAGTAACAGTGCAACTTTGGGGGCGGTTTCAGGTAATGCGGCTGTATCCCCCATAAGAAAATCTGACATAAGTTTACCTTGCGTAGGGTGCGTACATACTGCGAAAAAGAGAGAGAAAAAGTATGCGCCGGCTGGCTGCTTTTTTTCAAGCCAGCGGCTCGACAATCTTGTATACATTTGCGTCAGCGCCGGCATAGGCGGCTGAGCGTGGAAAACGTTATACTGACATCAGTTAACGGGCGACATGCAAAAGATGGTGCGCATGAAAACAGAGTCAGGAGTGGTAAGCACAATGAATCAGGATTATGGCCGCTGGGTAAAACTGGCAGCATTATGTTCTACCTTAGTGGCAACCTTACTGCTGCTGGTAAAAATTGTGGCATGGTGGAAAACCGGTGCGGTTAGCTTACTTGCCTCGGTGGTTGATTCACTGCTGGATATTGCTGCGTCATTGACCAATCTGCTGGTGATCCGCTACTCACTGCAGCCGCCAGATGAGGATCACCGTTTTGGCCACGGAAAAGCTGAGTCACTGGCGGCGCTGGCGCAAAGTGCCTTTATCTGTGGGTCGGCATTTTTCCTACTATTACAAGGGATAGAGCGCCTGATTAAGCCGCAGCCGATGGATGATCCCGGTTTGGGGATTGTCGTCACACTGTTTGCCTTGCTAGTTACGTTGCTGCTGCTAATTTTTCAGCGCTATGTGGTGCGCCGTACCGACAGTCAGGCAATTAAGGCTGACATGCTGCACTATCAAAGCGATCTGCTGATGAACGGTGCAATTTTACTGGCGCTGGGTTTAAGTTGGTGGGGCTGGGGCAAAGCCGATGCGCTGTTTGCGATAGGGATTGGCTGCTATATCTTGGTCAGTGCGTTTTACATGGCATATCAGGCGGTACAGTCTTTGATGGATCAGGCGCTGCCTGCCGAAGAGCGTGAGCAAATCCTACAAAAAGTGCGCTCGACTGCCGGCGTGATGGGGGTGCACCAATTGCGTACCCGCCGCGCAGGGCCTACTCGCTTTATCCAACTGCACCTTGAACTGCAAGATGCCTTGCCGCTGGTGGATGCACACCGGATTGCCGACGGGCTGGAAAAAGATCTGATGCAGATGTTTCCCGGTGCTGATGTGTTGATTCACCAAGATCCGGTATCGGCTGTGCCCGAAGAGATGAAAAACAGCGCGCTTGGTCAAACTGTTTAGGGGTAAAAGTAGGCTATTGACGCCGCTCAGACATAAAATGCTAAGCTGAATGGAGTAAGCTTAGCGATCTTGCCTGCTCGCTCGGTGAGATGAGTTACTGTGATGAGCGTCAACGTAGTTTTTTTTCAAAATTGTAATACTCATCACTTAATTTTATTACCGTTAGCGTTACTGGGCGTGAATTAGGGTAGCGTGCCGGTTATTGAGCCACAATGACAGAGCGGCAGTGACATTGGGGGATGCCTGTTGTGCTGTGTGGCTTTAGCTGTCATTAACTTTCGAGAGTCAGAGGGTTGTCATGATCAAAAAGATTGGCGTATTGACCAGCGGTGGTGATGCACCGGGAATGAATGCCGCGATCCGCGGTGTTGTGCGTGCAGCATTGGGCGAAGGATTGGAAGTGTACGGGATCCAAGATGGTTATCTGGGTCTGCATCAAAACCGGATCCGTCAGCTGGATCGTCAGAGTGTTTCAGATGTCATCAACCGTGGTGGTACATTTTTAGGCTCGGCACGTTTTCCAGAGTTTCGTGAAGAGAAGGTGCGTGAAGAGTCTATCGCGAATTTGCGTCAGCACGGTATTGATGCGCTGGTGGTTATCGGCGGTGACGGCTCTTACATGGGTGCAAAAAAGCTGACCGAAATGGGCTTCCCGTGTATCGGCTTGCCGGGCACGATTGATAATGACGTAGCCGGTACCGACTATACAATCGGTTACTTTACGGCGCTGGAAACGGTACTCGAAGCAATTGACCGCTTGCGTGATACCTCCTCTTCGCATCAGCGCATCTCGATTGTTGAAGTGATGGGCCGTCACTGCGGTGATCTGACTCTGGCCGCGGCGATTGCCGGTGGTTGTGAGTTTATCGTTATCCCTGAAGTTGAATTTAACCGTGCTGAGCTGGTGGATGAAATTCGTGCCGGTATCAGTAAGGGTAAAAAACACGCGATTGTTGCCATCACCGAGCATATGTGTGATGTGAATGAACTGGCGCGTTTTATCGAAAAAGAGACCCAGCGTGAAACCCGTGCCACTATTTTGGGGCATATTCAGCGCGGTGGTGCTCCGGTAGCTTATGACCGCATTCTAGCCTCCCGCATGGGTGCGTATGCCGTTGATCTGCTGCAAGAGGGCTACGGTGGCCGTTGCGTTGGTATCCAAAATGAGAAAATGGTTCACCACGATATTATCGATGCTATCGAGAATATGAAGCGTCCATTTAAGGCTGATTGGCTGGCTACGGCGAAAAAATTGTTCTGATTGGTATTGCCGCTATATTCGTGAGTTTTGTTTAGCGCATGTAATAACGGTAGTAAAAGCCGTTAAAGCCGTTCAAGTAAAAGCCACCGCATGCGGTGGCTTTTTTGTGCTTATATTCTGTACTTTTAACGTAACGGCTGAAATTAATCTTCCCAGTGCTGTGCTCGGCTGACGGCTTTTTGCCAGCCCTTATACAGGCGGGCGCGCTCACCGTCAGACATGGTCGGTTCAAATACCCGATCAATGGCCGCTTTGCACTTCAGTTCATCCAGATTTTTCCAAAAACCAATGGCTAAACCGGCCAGATACGCCGCACCCAGTGCGGTAACTTCACGCACTTGTGGGCGTTCAACGGTAGTACCCAGAATGTCAGACTGGAACTGCATCAGGAAGTTGTTTTGCACCGCGCCACCATCAACTCGCAGGGCGGTCAGCGGGGTACTGGAGTCGGCTTGCATCGCATCAAGCACATCACGGGTTTGATAGGCGACTGATTCGAGCGTGGCGCGGATCAGATGGTCACGGTTTGCACCACGGGTTAGGCCGAAAATCGCACCACGGGCGTACGGATCCCAGTAGGGAGCGCCCAAACCGGTAAAGGCAGGCACGACATACACGCCGTTGCTGTCTTTAACCTTGGTGGCGAAGTATTCAGAGTCGAACGAGTCACCCAGCAGGCGCAGCTCATCTCGCAGCCACTGAATAGAGGCTCCACCGATAAATACAGCCCCTTCAAGTGCATAGTTTGGCTCACCTTTCGGGCCGCATGCAATGGTTGTTAGCAAACCGTGGTGCGAACGTACCGCCTCTTTACCGGTGTTCATCAGCAAGAAGCAGCCAGTTCCGTAAGTATTTTTTGCCATGCCCGGATGTACGCACATCTGACCAAACAGCGCGGCCTGCTGGTCACCGGCAATACCAGCAATCGGGATACGAGTACCACCTTTACCACCAATGTTGGTTTGGCCGTAAATTTCCGATGATGGGCGTACTGCTGGCAGCATTTCGCGCGGAATATCCAACGCCTCGAGCATGCGGGTATCCCAGTCTAGCGTATGGATGTTAAACATCATGGTACGCGAGGCGTTGGTGTAGTCGGTAACGTGCGCGCGCCCTTGGGTCATCTTCCAGACCAGCCAAGTATCAACAGTACCAAACAGCAGCTCTCCACGCTTAGCACGCTCACGTGCACCTTCTACGTGATCCAAAATCCACTTAACTTTGGTGCCCGAGAAGTAGGGGTCAACTACCAGACCAGTATTGTGGCGGATGTACTCTTCCAGCCCCTGCTCTTTCAGCGCTTCACAGATAGGCGCGGTACGGCGGCATTGCCAGACAATGGCATTATAAATCGGCTTGCCGGTCTCTTTTTCCCACACAATGGTGGTTTCACGCTGGTTGGTGATACCGATACCGGCTACTTGATCAGAGGTGATACCGGCTTTTGCCAGCACTTCGACCAGTACGGCACTTTGCGTACCCCAAATTTCCATCGGATCATGTTCAACCCAGCCCGCTTGCGGGTAGTGCTGGGTAAATTCGCGCTGTGAAACACTGATAACATTGGCATCGTGATCAAGAACAATCGCACGTGAACTGGTTGTGCCTTGATCCAGCGCAACCATGAATTTTTTTTCAGTCATCGTCGACTCCATTGTTCTATCCTAGGTCAGTTATTCTTAATTTTACGCGCTAATGCGCGATGATTCAGAAGATTATTCTGTCGGCCTGCCGTGTATTTTAAAATGCTGCAGACACGGCAAGTCACATGGGTTCGGTATGGCGATGCGCGCTTAATCACGAATGATCTTAGTCACCGCATTATCGTCATCGGTTATTTTGCAGCTGTTGCAGGGCAGGTTACGGCCAATCATGGCGCGGTAACCGGCAGCACCCAAGCATGCGCCGACAATCGGAGCCAGTATTGGGATAATAAAATACGGGATATCACGGCCACCGGTTAGGGCTATATCACCCCAGCCGGCAAGGAACGCCAGCAGTTTCGGGCCAAAATCACGTGCCGGATTCATTGCAAAGCCTGTCAGCGGGCCCATTGCGCCGCCAATGACTGCAATGACCAAACCAATCAGCAGCGGGGCCATCGGGCCGCGCGGCAGGCCGTTACCGTCATCGGTCAGTGCCATAATCAGTGCCATCAGAACCGCGGTGATCACCAATTCAACCACAAAAGCGTGGCCGACACTGATGGCCGCATGTGGGTAGGTAGAGAACACGCCGGCAGTTTGCAGGCTCTCTACGCTGCCGCGTACGATGTTGTGAGTCGCTTCAAAGTTGGCAAACAGATTTCCGTACAGGAAGTAGATCAGCGCGGCGGCACAAAAGGCACCCGCAATTTGTGCAACGATAAACGGAATGACACGTTTACGATCAAAACAGGCAAACAGCCACAGGGCAATTGTCACGGCAGGATTAAGGTGTGCGCCGGAAACGCCGGCGGTTAGGTAGATGGCCATCGCCACACCAACCCCCCAGATAATACTGATCTCCCACAAGCTCATGGTTGCGCCCGCTAAATTAGCTGCAGCCACACAGCCGAGGCCAAAGAAGATGAGAAGTCCGGTTCCGATAAATTCAGCGGTACATTGTGCGGTAAGCGTAGGGTGATGAGTTGCGCTCATATCTGCAGTCCTGTTGTTATTGTGGAATCCGCAATTGGCAAAATAACTGGTTAGACCAGATAGCTGGCCCGTGGTGTAAATGTAACGTTAAAGTTCGAATACGAAAAATGAGAAAGATAGAATGTGCGCTATCGGTCAAGATTTCTGATTTTTTGCGCATTTTTTAGTGAACAGGCTCAAAATTTAGCAATAAGTAGCGAAATCTGCTCTTTACGCGTTTTCTGATAGCTGAATCAATTAAGCAGGCGGGTATTGACCAAGACACGTAGATTCAGTGGAATGTAATGCAATATGGTGTAATGTTGTTTTTATGTGTTTACTGCGCCGGCGCAATTTTTTAGACCGAAATGCGCATTATCGAACCTGATGTTTCAGGGGATAAAGACCAATAATCACAAGATATATGCAAAGAGAGTAAAAAGCTGCGTGGATAGGGCTGTGGTACAAGCGAGCAGTGGGGTACAATCGGCAATACGTACAGTCGCGATAATGCGATGATTGAGGGAGTATTTATATGTCTTTTGAAGTATTTGAGAAGCTGGAATCTAAAGTTCAACAAGCTGTCGATACCATCCAGCTGCTGCAGATGGAAATTGAAGAGCTAAAAGATCAGAACCATGGTTTGGCACAACAAGTTCAACAGGGTGCATCTGCCCACGAAGCGCTGCTGCGTGAAAATGAGCAACTGCGTTCTGAGCATCATGGCTGGCAAGAGCGTTTACGCGTTCTGCTTGGCAAGATGGAAGAAGTGTAAGACAAAAAAACAGAGCATTTATGCTCTGTTTTTTTATCCGGCGTTCAGTCAGTATCAGCGCAGTATGGGTGGGATAACGCGGAATCACACAAACTGAATATTGAGCGTATATTCACCGGGTTATTGTTAAGTTACTCAATATCGAGCGGCTCTGGCGATAAAATAATACCGGTACTATCAGCGTAGACATGATCTTCTGGCAGGAAAGTGACACCACCAAAATTGACCGGAACATCGGCTTCACCGTGCCCTTGGTTATCAGCACCAACGGGGATCGGCGCGAGCGCCTGAATACCAATATCACTCTCTTCAAGCTCATCTATCTGACGAATTGCACCGTATACGATGATGCCTTCCCACTCATTATCACAAGCTTTGCGTGCCAATGCCGCATCAATCAGCGCCCGACGTACCGAGCCACCGCCGTCAATCAGCAGTACGCGCCCGAGGCCGTTTTCATCTAGCACGTCACTGATCAGTTGGTTATCTTCAAAGCACTTGATGGTGGTGATTTTTCCACCAAAAGAACTGCGTCCGCCGAAGCTGGAGAACATAGGTTCAACCACATCAACTTGATCTAAATAGATATCGCACAGTTCAGAAGTATCATATTTCATAAGATATCAGCTTTGTGATTGAGTGTGCCCAAAGTATAACCCCGCCGGGGGTGATTGCAAAACCACCAGAGGGGGGGGAATACAACGAAAGTCAGTTTTTACTGTTTTAGCTAAGCGCTAGCGGCTGGTTTAGCTAAGTACCAGCCCGATGGCAAACAGGATATTGGTCAGCAGTGCCCCTTTGACCACTTGTTCCAGTAACGGGCGCAGTGCCGCACCATTTGGCTCGTGCCAGACCGCAATGGCATGTTTAATCAGCAGCGGGCTGGCCAGCAGAAATAGCCAGATCACCCGTGTCTGCACGGTAAATAGGGCATACAGGGCCAGACTTAGCAGCGCGCCGCTAATCAGCATCAGGTGATAGCGTCTGCCCCACAGTGGGCCCATGCGTACGGCCAGTGTGTGTTTTCCACAGAGCCGATCAGTTTCGATATCACGCAGATTGTTTAAATTCAGTACTGCGGTGGCCAGTAAACCACAACCGAGCGCTGGCAGCAGTAGGGCCGCCTCAAATGTGCCGGTTTGTAGATAGTAAGTGCCACAAACACCCAGAAGACCGAAGAAAGTCAGTACGGAAATATCGCCCAACCCCATGTAACCATAGGGCTTATTACCCACGGTATAGGTAATGGCCGCGATAATCGCGACTACGCCCATCAGCAGGAATCCGATAATGTCTTCTGGTTTACGGCAGGCCAGCAAAATTAATGTACCGCCGCTGACCAAGGTGAGCAGCAGGGTTATCAGCATCGCGCGTTTCATGCTTTGTGCCGAGATCAGGCCGCTTTGTACGGCGCGGCGTGGGCCAACCCGATCTTTATCGGTGCCCTTGACGGCATCACCGTAGTCATTGGCCAGATTCGATAAAATCTGCAGCAATGTGGCAGTCAGCAGAGCAAGAACAGTAATGGTTGCCTGGAAGCGTCCTTGCCACATAGCAACTGCAGCTCCGGTAATAATTGAGGCTAAGGCCAGCGGTAAAGTGCGCGGACGTGTCGCTTCCAACCAGATAGCAAATTTGGAGTCACTCATGGGTTTGGCTTCAACATAGTTAAGGGTTAAAAAATGGCCGGCAGAGCAAATCATGCGATAGCGCAAGTAGTCTGTGCGAGAAATTTGAGCGCTGTAGTTTACAGCATCTTGCTGGGGTGCGGGTATGACTGTTTGGTTAAATTCACAGCATAATTTGTGCGGGAAAGGGAAAAACAGAGCGCAAGCACGCTCTGTTTTTGATAAGCGGAAAGCGGGGCAAGCCTATTATGGGTGATATGCCAAAGCATGATGCACCCTGATTGCCACCGTTTCGTTTGGCTGATTACAGAATGAAACGGCTGAGATCTTCGTCTTCCACCACATCAGCCAAGTACTTGCTGACGTAATCGGCATCAACAGTGATTAGCTGACCACTGCGCTCGCTGGCATCAAAAGAGACCTCTTCGAACAGACGCTCCATCACGGTATGCAGACGGCGTGCACCAATATTTTCGGTGCGCTCGTTGACGGTAAAGGCAGCATCAGCTAGGCGGCGGATACCTTCTGGCGTGAATTCAACATTCAGGCCTTCGGTTGCCAGCAGTGCTTTATACTGCTCGGTCAGTGAGGCACTTGGCTCTGACAAAATGCGCTCAAAATCGGCACTGGTCAGGGCATCGAGTTCAACACGAATCGGCAGGCGGCCTTGTAGTTCAGGCAGCAGATCAGACGGGCGGGCAACCTGAAATGCACCCGAGGCGATGAACAGGATGTGATCGGTATTCACCATGCCGTGCTTGGTAGATACGGTGCAGCCTTCGACGAGTGGCAGCAGATCGCGCTGAACACCTTCGCGTGAAACATCAGGGCCGGAGCTTTCGCCACGCTTACAGATCTTGTCTATCTCATCGATAAAGACAATGCCGTTTTGCTCAACCGCGTGAATGGCTTGCTCTTTGAGCTCTTCAGGATTGACCAGCTTGGCGGCTTCCTCTTCAATCAGCGCTTTGAGTGCTTCGGGCACTTTGAGTTTGCGTTTTTTCTTTTGCTGACCGGCCAGATTCTGGAACATAGATTGCAACTGGTTAGTCATCTCTTCCATGCCCGGAGGCGACATGATTTCAACACCGGCACTGCCGGCTGCCGAAGTCTCAATCTCGATCTCTTTATCATCGAGCTGACCTTCGCGCAGTTTTTTACGGAAAATCTGGCGGGTATGTGATTGTTCGTCAGTTTTTTCAGTCTGACCCCAGTTATCACGCGGTGGTGGCAGTAGCGCATCTAAAATACGATCTTCTGCCAGCTCTTCGGCGCGCACACGATTCTTTTCGATAGACTGCAAACGCACCATTTTGATGGCTGAATCTGTCAGATCGCGGATAATCGAGTCAACTTCTTTACCAACATAGCCAACTTCGGTGAACTTGGTCGCTTCCACTTTGATGAACGGAGCATTGGCCAGTTTTGCCAGACGGCGGGCAATTTCAGTTTTACCAACACCGGTTGGGCCGATCATCAGAATATTTTTGGGTGTCACTTCATGGCGCAGCGCTTCAGGCAGCTGCATCCGACGCCAGCGATTACGCAGTGCAATGGCAACAGAACGCTTGGCTTTATCCTGACCGATGATATGACGGTCAAGCTCGTGGACAATTTCACGTGGGGTCATTTCAGACATGGTCAGGCCTTAAATTTTGCTTGGAAGTTCTTCGATGGTTTTGTGCTGGTTGGTATACACACAAATATCACCGGCAATGGTCAGCGCTTTTTCCACGATATCATGGGCAGAGAGCTCGGTATTTTCCAGCAGTGCACGTGCGGCAGACTGGGCAAACGGGCCACCAGAGCCAATTGCAATCAGATCATTTTCCGGCTGTACCACATCACCGTTACCGGTAATGATTAAAGAGGCATTTTCATCCGCAACGGCCAGCAGTGCTTCAAGTTTACGCAGAGCACGGTCAGAGCGCCAATCTTTGGCCAGCTCAACGGCTGCTTTAACTAAATTACCCTGATGCATCTCTAACTGACGCTCAAACCGCTCAAACAGGGTGAATGCATCGGCAGTACCGCCAGCAAAACCGGCAATCACTTGGCCGTTATACAAGGTGCGTACTTTACGCGCATTGCCTTTCATTACAGTGTTGCCAAGAGAAACCTGTCCGTCACCGCCAATGACGACTTTACCATTACGGCGCACACTTACGATTGTTGTCACTGTGTGTTCCTCATCGGAGAATTACGCAAAGCCCTGATCATTGTCAGGGCACATAATGCTTAGATGGGGATTTGGGAAAGGAGTTTCAACCCTGAACCGGAAGAATTAAACAGCTCGACATACCGCTGCTTTTTAAACGGTTTTGCTGCTTGTCAGCGGCCGCACGGCTGTTGTAAGGGCCAAGAACCACACGGTGCCAGCTATTGCTGGTACGTAAATTGGCCTCAATGCCTTGAAATGCCAGAGTAGCTTGCACCTCTTCGGCCTGCGAACTGGTGCGGTATGCTCCACACTGAACCAGCCATTTTTGTGGTTTTTCATCCACTTTTTTGGCGGTTTCAACTTTTACCGCTTCACTTCTTGCTGTTTCTGATCCGCGCGGAATTGGCGGCGGCTGTACCAGTGTTGGCTTGCTCTCTTTGGCTACCGCTGTGGTTTGGCGAGGGGGAATTTGTTCAATTTTTGCAGTTGGCTGCCCCTGATTATTGCTGTTTGGGGAGGTGTAGACCGGCTTGTTCTGCGTAATTTGAGTCTCACCATCAATATTGCCGTTGCGATCTGTACGCGGCAAAGCCTGTGGCGCTTGCTGCATCTCGGTTTGCAACTGGGTCAGAATGGCTTGCTGCTCTGCGGTTAACTGGGTTGGCGCGGTGCGATCTTGCATTGGGTTATGCGGATCACTGATCACCACCTCTTTATTTTCCAGCTCTTTAATATAGCTCCAGCGCTCTTCGGGTTTTACCGGCAGGCCATTTTTATGCTTAATTTGCTGCTGAAGGTTGAGTGCCGCATCGGTGTCACGGTTTTTGACGTAATAGACTCCCCCCGCAATACCGGCGATCAGTACAGCAGCAAGGCCGATAGCCATAATGGGCAACGGTCGAGGTGTTTTTTTTGTGTTCCGGCGCGCTTTTGCTTTTGCCGCCGCCGCGCGTTTGCCGCGGGATACATAGTCTCGTTGTGCCACAATGAATATCGAGTCTGACTGTTTAACGGAATAGGATAAACATCCTACTTAACTGAAGCAGATTTGACCAGTTGTGGATGCTAAAAGGGGGTTATTTATCGATCAAATTATGCATTAAAATCAATCATCTCAGGCTTTTCTTGCTCATCGCCGCTGTCATTGCTGATTATTAGCCCGTATATCGCCTGTATTTTGCCCGTTATTGTCCGGATAAAATATCAATGCAGTGCTGAATTTGACCGACGCACGCGCCGGCCAATAACACACGGATGTTTGGCCAGATATTGCCAAACAAACTGGCCACAGACTAGCGGCGCGGCGGGGCGGTACTGGCGCGAACTACCAGTTTTGCATCGAGCAGCCGTGAGCTGGTACCGATATCTTTGCCTCTGAGCATATCAAGCAGCAACTCCATTGACTGGCGGCCAATCTCATAGCGAGGCTGGGACACCGTGGTCAGTGGCGGATCGCAATACTCTGAGAACTTGATATCGTCAAAACCAATGATCGATAAGTCTTGTGGTACCCGAAACCCTAGCTTCTTCGCCTGTTGTAGCGCACCAATGGCCATCACATCACTGTGGCAAAAAATGGCTGTTGGGGGCGAAGGTTGTGCCATCAGTTGTGAAACGGCCTGTGCGCCGGCATCAAAACTGAAGTTACCGTAGGTCATGTAACGGTCTTCCACCGCAATCCCGACACGGCGCATCGCCTGAATATAGCCCTGAGTTCGGTAACTGCACAGCGGCATGCTACTTGGCCCAGCAACGCAGGCGATGCGCTTGTGGCCGAGCTGGGTCAGGTAGTGCACGGCATCAAATGCGGCGGTTAGGTTGTCGATATGCACGGTCGGCAGCTCAAGTTCGGGTGAGAACTCATTGGCCATGACAATCGGTGGCAGGTTTTTTTGTTCCGGTTTGCTGATATCAAACGGCAGATTTGAGCTGAGCAGTAGCATGCCATCGGCTTGTTTGGTGAAAACCAGATTCACAAACGAGCGTTCACGGGCATTTTGCTGTGCGCAATCACCAAGCAGCACCAGATAACCTTGTGCGGTTGCCGCCTCTTCGATCCCACGGATCACATCCGCAAAAAAGGGATCACTGATGTCGGGCACGATCACGACGATCGTTTTTGATTCATTTCTGCGCAGATTGCGGGCAAGCGAGTTTGGAGAGTAGCCAACCTCGACCACGGCTTTTTCGACACGTTGGCGGGTGGCTGTTGAAACCTTATCCGGGTTCATCAGCGCACGGGATACCGTGGCAGTCGATACGCCTGCAAGCTGGGCAACGTCCTTCATTGTTGCCATATACGATTCTCCTACATTTCTGAGGGTTGTGTTCTCCCTGTCAGCAACAGGCTGCTAAATTCGCAGCCAAACGAAAATGCTGCTGAACGACAATATTGTAAACAGCTGTGACAGTAGGAAGAATGCGTTTCATTGCGGAAATTACATTCTTTTCGTGATGCAGTTCGCTTTTTGAGCGCAAAGATCGATGTGGCACGTTAAATCATATCGATAGGATCAACATCAAGTGTCCATTTTACTTTGCGTGCTAGCGGTAACATTTCGCAGGCTGGCCGCGCCAACGTCAGAATATTTTGCAGCACTTTGCGCGAGGGGTGCTGGATAAGGAGTTGCCAACGGTAGCGTCCGGCACGTTTGCTTTGCAGCGAGGGAGCAGGGCCGAGTAGCCATAAATCGTCGGTTTTCAGCGGGCTGGCATCCAAAATAGTGCGGATTTGGGTTAGCAACTGGCAAGCTGGGTCTCCTTGATTATCTTCTGCCCGAATCAGCACATGGTAGGTAAACGGCGGCAACCATGCGGCCTGCCGCTCTAGCAGTGCCTGACCGGCGAAGGCTGGATAACCCTCTGTCAGCAATGTCTGCAACAGTGGGTGTTCTGGCTGGTGGGTTTGCAGCAACACTTCACCCTGTTTTCCGGCACGCCCGGCGCGCCCAGCTACTTGTGTGTAGAGCTGGGCAAAGCGTTCGGCGGCGCGAAAATCGGCCGAGAACAGTGCGCCGTCAACATCGAGCAGTGCCACCAAAGTCACGTTGGGGAAGTGGTGGCCTTTGGCCAGCATTTGGGTGCCGATTAAAATCTGGCTGCGCCCTTGCTGTATATCCTCTAAATGCTGTTCAAGTGAGCCTTTCCTGCGGGTACTGTCGCGGTCAATGCGGGTGATGCTAAATTCCGGCATCAGCTCACCGAGGGTGTGCTCTAGCTGTTCTGTTCCCACACCCACTGGTATCAGCTGGGTTGATCCACACTGCGGACATTGTGGCGGTACGGGGTACTGATTATCGCAATGGTGACAGCGCAGATCGCGGCTAAACTGATGAAAGGTATAGGGGCGCTCACAGCGTGGGCAGTGGGCAACCCAGCCGCACTCATGGCACAAAAGAGCCGGTGAGAATCCGCGCCGGTTTAAAAACAGCATCACCTGATTGCCCTGTTGCAGATGTTGACGCATACGCACCAGTAACTCAGCCGAAAGGCCTGCTTGTACCGGCTGGCCTTTCATATCCAGCACATATTGCTTCGGCGGTTTGGCATTTCCGGCCCGCACGGTCAAGTGCAGGTGGTGGTATTTTCCTTGCTGACAGTTGTGCAAACTTTCCAGCGCCGGCGTGGCTGAGCCTAGTACCACGGGAATGTGTTCTTCATAACCGCGCATAACCGCCAGATCGCGTGCGTGGTAGCGCCAGCCCTCTTGCTGTTTGTATGAGCTGTCGTGCTCTTCATCAATCACCAGCACGCCGGGGCGGGCCAGCGGGGTAAACAGGGCTGATCGGGTGCCAATTACAATGGCACTTTCACCCGAGCGCGCGCGCCGCCACACCGCCAACCGTTGGTTATCGTTGAGTGCTGAGTGCAGAACATCGACCGGAACATTAAAACGTTCACGAAAACGGGCGATGGTTTGCGGTGTCAGGCCAATCTCGGGAACCAGCACCAGTGCTTGTTTACCCTGTGCCAGCGCCTGCTCTATCACGCTGAGATAAACTTCGGTCTTGCCTGAACCTGTGACCCCTTCGAGCAACCAGACGGCAAAATCGCTGCGGCTGTTGATTGCGGCCACGGCGGTGGCTTGCTCGGTATTCAGGCGCGGGCGCTGCTCGCTGGCGCGGTAGGTGGGCCGCCAGTCGTGGCGCTGTGGGGTTTTTAGCTGCACATCGATAAACCCTTTTTGCCTTAGGGTATTAAATGCGCTATCACTGCAGCCTTGTTCTTGCAGCGCGGTTTTATCAAGTGGCCCGTTACGCAGTGCCTGAATGATTTGCCACTGTTTAGGCGCACGTTTGAACTGGGTTTGCAGGCTGATTTTACCCGGTTCGGTCAGTTGCCAGTACTGCTCGGCAGCTTGCTCGGTGCTCTGGCCTTGACGCAGTAATACCGGCATGGCTTGGGTTAGCACATCACCGAGCGGATGCTGATAATAGGCGGCCGCCCAGTGCAATAAGCGCCAGATCTGTGGTGACCAGAGAGGATCGTGATCGAGCAGTGCGATGATCGCTTTGCACTGATCATGCGGGATCTCGGCGCTGTCGGTCAGGCTGTCAATCACCCCGATTAATTCGCGCCGCCCGAACGGCACTTTAACCCGCATCCCCGGCAATACCGGTTGGCCCGCAATCTGCGCAGCAGGCAGCAGGTAATCAAACAGGCGTGGCAGGGGAACGGGCAGGGCAATTCGGGCTACAGATTCAGTCATTTGGGCAAGCGGCTCGTTGGGTCAGAGAATACAGTGTAAGGGGAAGCAGAGAGTAGATCGATCCTTTGTATTAAAAAGGGTATGATTAGTGGTGAAAAAGGCGGCAGCCTGCTTGAAAGGTGGGGATGAATGCCGTATTATTTTGCGCCTTATAACTGTGTTATTAATCCTCGTGTGGTGTTTGGCAAATTACCGTGTAAATCAGGGTAAGGTTGACCAGATAGCGACACGGCCTTTACTGAGGTTTCCCATGAAGCAAGGTATCCACCCAGAATACAAAGAAATTACTGCAAACTGTTCTTGCGGTAACATCATCAAAATCGGTTCTACCGGCCACGACGTAAACCTAGACGTGTGCGGTAACTGCCACCCGTTCTACACTGGTAAGCAGCGTGAAGTTTCTACCGGCGGCCGTGTTGACCGTTTCAACAAGCGTTTCGGCGCACTGTCTGCGAAGAAGTAATTCTTCTTACTCCAGCAGTATTGCGAAAGCAGAAAAAGCACCTTTGGGTGCTTTTTTTATGCCTGCGATATTGCTCTGCAATACCTGCCATTCCGTAGTGATTTATATTCTTGCTGACACGTTTTTTCAGATGTATCGGCTGGGAATCCCCCCTCATATTGCTTATCATCAACGCCGGTTACGTGCAGTAACACAAAAACTAATAACGATAGGAATGTCTGATGTCTGCCGATTTTCGCCAACAAGCTCTTGATTACCACGCTTACCCAATTCCGGGAAAAACTGCCATTGCTCTGACCAAACCTGCCGATACAGCGCATGATCTGGCACTAGCCTACAGCCCCGGAGTGGCAGAGCCGGTACGTGAAATTGCGCGTGATCCGGAAAATGCTTACCGCTATACCGGTAAGGGTAATTTAGTGGCGGTGATTTCAAACGGCACGGCAATTTTGGGCTTGGGCAATTTAGGCCCGCTGGCCTCTAAGCCGGTTATGGAAGGTAAGGCTCTGTTATTCAAACGTTTTGCAGGCATTGATGCGGTTGATATTGAGGTCACTCACGATACGGTTGAGCAATTTATTGATACGGTAGCTAATATTGCAGATTCGTTTGGCGGCATTAATCTGGAAGATATTAAAGCCCCTGAGTGTTTTGAGATTGAACAGCGTTTGATTGAGCGCTGCCGTATTCCGGTTTTCCACGATGATCAGCACGGTACGGCAATTGTTACGGCAGCCGGTGTGCTCAATGCGCTGGAAATTCAGGGCAAAACCTTGCCGCAGGCCAAAGTGGTCTGTCTAGGCGCGGGTGCAGCGGCGACGGCCTGCATGAACATGCTGATCAAATGCGGTGCGGCACGTGAAAATATCTATATGCTCGATCGTAAGGGCGTGATCCACGCTGATCGCAGTGATCTGAACGAATTTAAGGCGCTGTTTGCCAATAAAACCGACAAGCGTACGTTGGAAGATGCGATGACCGGTGCCGATGTCTTTATCGGTGTTTCCGGCCCTGATCTGTTGCCTGCCGAAGCGTTGGCGCTGATGGCGAAAAATCCGGTGGTGTTTGCTTGTGCTAACCCTGATCCGGAGATTAAACCGGCACTGGCGTTTGCCACCCGCAGTGATCTGATCATGGCAACCGGTCGCTCTGATTATCCGAACCAAATTAACAATGTACTCTGCTTCCCATTCTTGTTCCGCGGTGCGCTGGATGTGCGTGCGCGCGCGATTAATGATGAGATGAAACTGGCTGCGGTTGAGGCTATTCGCCAATTGGCAAAAGAGCCGGTACCGCAGGATGTGCTGGATGCCGCCGGTGTTAGCGCGCTGGCGTTTGGCCGTGATTACATCATTCCAAAACCGATGGATCCACGTTTGCTTGAGCGTGTTCCGCAGGCTGTTTCGGCAGCGGCTATTGCGTCAGGAGTGGCTGGACATGTGGTTGAATCGCCACGGAATCAGGCTGCGGATGTGGCCAAAAGCGTAACGGCGACAGAGCCGGTTAATCTGTAATTTTGGTTGCCTAGCTCTTAGCATCTAGCCCTTAGTGTTTATGGCTTAGAGCTTCGGACATTAAAACGCCCCGCAGGCCACTGACTTGCCGGGCGTTTTTTATCGCCAGAGCATCAGTCTTCGCGCTGACCACGCATCAGTGGCAGTTTGATGTAAGGCGGCTTTGAGGTGCTGGCCGGCAGTAAATCGAGCTGGTTGATGTCAGGGCTTTCACTCATCCCTAAAATTTCAAGGGTGATCTCTGGCTCTGGGGCGAGTGGCGTGGCCTGTGTTGGCCGTTGTTCTGATTCAGCAGGCGGAACCGCCGGTGTTGGTTCGCTGTTGCCGTGCGCAGGATCGTGCGGCTTGTTCTCGGCAGGGGCGATATCGGTAGGCGATTTTCCAGCCGGTGATTTATCGGCCGACGGTTCGATGATCGGCCCCGGCTGATGCAGTCCGCTGCCTGTATTTGAGGTGCTTGGTTTGGTCACAATTTGGCCGCTTGCTGTGCCGGAGGATGTGTTGCCTGCCGGTTTTTCGCTGTGTGGTTTTTGGGCTGGCGGTGTCAGTGATGTATTTGATTTTGCATACACCAGTGTGCTGAGCGGCACGAGCTGGACATTGCGCGGTAAACTCGCGAGGCCTGCTTGCAACACTTTGATGGTATTGGGGCGCGGATGGCCGATAGCCACGGCCCAGCCTTTGTTCTGCGCCATTTTAACCGCACGTTGAAACTCTGCCTGTACTCGTGCAAGGCTGTTATCATCATCTAAAAACACGGTTCGCCGCAGGGCGGGCACACCCAGCTCACGGGCGGTAGACTCGGCCACCGAGCTGCTAATGGTGCGGCTATCCAAAAAAAGCAGTTGCTGTGTTTTTAGCTGCTGCATCAGCAGTTTCATCAGTGCTGGATCAGAGGTGGCGGCACTGCCCATATGGTTATTCAAACCAATGGCATTCGGCACGATACGCATGGCCTGCTGCAGGGTACGCTGAACTTCACCTGCACCCATACCGGTATGCAGAGCGCCAGCCTCAACCCGCTGGTTGCCGCGCGGCTGCATGGGCAGGTGAATAATGGTTTCACGCCTTTGCTGTGCGGCCTGTTTAGCCATGTTGGTGGCATGTGGCGCACTGGGCAGTACGGCAACGGTGACCGGCAGCGGCAGACGCATGACTTTATGATCTTCGGCGCGATAACCAACATCATCAATGACGATCACCAGTTTTCCGGCGCTGGCGTTGGCCGCATACAGCGACAGGCCGATTAGCAGCAAGATACGTGATCGTGAGAAGGCGAAACGCAGCAGACGTACGAGGGAAAAACGGCGTGGTGCTGGGTGTTGCGGGCATAACAGCATGGGAGATTCTCGGTTAACGGTATTAACCGCCCAGCCAAGGACGCGGATTTACCGCCTGACCCTGCCGACGGATTTCAAAATAGAGGCTGGGCACTCCCTGACCGCCGCTATCACCCACCAGTGCGATGGCTTGTCCGGCCTTGACGTTATCACCGGGTTTAAACAGTACGGTCTGATTGTACCCGTACAGGCTCATGTCACCTTTGCCGTGCTCGATCACCATCACCAGCCCGTAGCCTTGCAGCCAGTCGGCCAGCAACACTTTGCCGTCGGCAATGGCGCGCACTTCGCTGCCTTCATTGGCAGAGATAACCATTCCTTTCCAGCGTAATTCACCCTCTTGGCTATCACCGAAACGGTGTAACACTGCGCCATTGACTGGCCAGCGGTGCTGGCTACCTGGCCGGCCTAAGCCGCCGCTTTGTGCCATCAGGGTACGCTCGTTGGCATTGGGCACATACGGTTTGCCGGTGCGTTTCTCTTCGCTAGCGCGTTTGCGGGCCAGCTCACGGGCTTCACGTTCGGCACGCAGTTTGGCTTCCCGCTCGGCCCGAACTATCTGATCGCGCAGGCGTTGTTCATTGAGTTTTAGCTGGGCCAGTTGCTGCTGATTTTGTTTTAAATCAGATTCTAGCGCGCTTAGGGTTTTCTTACGCTCAAGGCGAGTTTGTTGCAGTTTGCTCTGTTGCTGCTGCTGTGTACCTAGCAGGGTTTTTTGCTGCTTTTGGGCCGCACTGAGCTGGTTTTTTTGCTCTTGAAGATCATGGCGGTTTACGCTGAGTTCATCGATAACCGCCCGGCGCTCATCATTAATGGCGCGGTAGTAGTGCAGTAGGCGTTCTGAACGGGCAGGATCATCCGAAGATAAAATGGCTTGCAGTTGCCCCTGTTTGCCGATGCGAAAGGCCGCATCAAGCTGTTGGGATAAACGCTGCTGGTGCTGTGCTTGTGTTTTTTCTAGCGTGGCGATAGAGGCGGATAAATGGCTCAGATCGCGCTGTAAACGGCTAAGTTGTTGCTCGGTCTGCCTTAGCACTTTGCTGGCTGCGCCAATCGATTGATCTTGTTGTTTTAGCGCTTGTTGCAGTTGTTCGCGCTGATCTTTTTGCGCGGCAACTTTGGTTTCTTGCTGAGCAATATCTTGCATCACTCCTTGCAGCGCCTCTTTAGTTTTCGGCGCGGCAAGGGTGAACGACGACCACAGCAACAGGCCGACACTGAGTGTGCCGACAAGCTGTTTTCTAAGTAGTACGCCGTTTTTTATCTGCATATGAAAATTATTTCACGATAAACAGCGGCTTGCCAGTCATCTCTGCAGGAATTTCCATACCCATCATGCTCAGCATGGTCGGTGCAAGGTCAGACAACTTGCCGCCGTGTACGGTTTCTGCCGGTTTGCCGACATAAATCAGCGGCACGGGCAGGTTGGTGTGGGCGGTAAATGGCTGTCCGGTAGTTTGGTCTTTCATCAGCTCGGCGTTGCCGTGGTCTGCGGTGATCAGCAGTTGACCATCAACTTTACGTACGGCAGCAACCACTTGCTCAATGCAGTGATCCAGCGTTTCAACCGCTTTGACTGCAGCATCAAAAATACCGGTATGGCCAACCATGTCGCCGTTCGGGTAGTTACAGATGATGGCATCGTATTTACCGCTTTCGATTGCGCCAACCAGTTTTTCGGTCAGTTCGGCCGAGCTCATCTCCGGTTGCAGGTCATAGGTTGCTACTTGCGGAGATTGGATCAGGATACGGTCTTCACCAGCAAACGGGTCTTCGACGCCGCCGTTATAGAAGAAGGTAACGTGTGCATATTTTTCGGTTTCTGAGATACGCAGCTGGGTTTTCTGGTGCTTTGACAGCCACTCGCCCATGGTATTGACCAGATTTTCCGGCGGATAAGCACACACTGTTTTGATGTCGGCCGCATACTCGGTCAGCATCACGAAATCACCGAAATTCACCACTTTTTCACGGATAAATCCGTTGAAATCAGCATTGATGAAGGTGCGGGTTAACTGGCGCGCACGGTCAGCACGGAAGTTCATGAAAATCAGGGCATCGCCGTCATTCATATCAGCAGCGGCTTCGCCGTCGGCTTGCAGCACGGTAGGTTTGACGAACTCATCGTTTTCACCGCGGGCATATGCCGCTTGCAGGCCATCGAGCACATTGCTGGCGTGGAACTCAGCTTTGGCTTGGGTCATCAGATCATAGGCCAGTTGTACGCGATCCCAGCGGTTATCGCGATCCATGGCGTAGTAGCGGCCAACCAGTGATGCTACGCGGCCTTTGCCCAGTTCTGCAAAGTGGTGCGCAACACGGGTCAGGCTGTCTTCTGCGCTACGTGGCGGAGTATCGCGGCCATCGAGGAATGCGTGCAGGTAGATTTTTTCTGCGCCACGCTGGGCGGCCAGATCGATCATTGCCAGAATATGCTCTTCGTGGCTGTGTACGCCACCTGGTGATAGCAGACCCATGATGTGTACGGCTTTACCGGCAGCTACTGCTTTATCAACTGCAGCAGTCAGTACTGGGTTGTGGAAGAAATCACCGTCTTTGATCTCTTTATCCAAACGGGTCAAATCTTGGTACACAATACGGCCAGCGCCTAGATTGACGTGGCCCACTTCGGAGTTACCCATTTGGCCATCGGGCAGACCAACATCCAGACCTGAGCCGGAGATTAAACTGTGCGGACACTCGGCCCACAGCTTATCCATGACCGGTGTATTAGCGTTTAAAATTGCGTTGTCCTGCTTATCTTCGCGGTAGCCGTAGCCATCAAGGATGACCAAAACCATCGGTTTCTTCACGTTAGCCATGTGAGACCTCTCGTCGAGAATACAAAAGTGTGCTGTGATACTTGAGCATATCAGTTCGGTAATTTTACTACATAACTGACTCGTGTCAGCTATTGAATATCACAGAATCAAAGAGAATCGTGGTTAAGGTTTTATCCTGTTTTAACAATTGATGCTAGATTCCCGTGCTACTGTGAGGTGATTATGTGTCACCTTACGCCTAAAGTGTTACCATTCTCACCATAAGATTTGGCACAACCTGCTTCAGGTTCTACCTCAGAGAATATCTAATTTTATGCGTCAGCACATCGCCGCCACGCTTTTTACGCTGTTATTAATCTTCACCGTTACTGCGGTTGTGGTGTATCCGGTGATCGCTCCGCGGGTGATCCGGGTGGATGCGAGCAACGTGCAGCTAATCGAGCCGATGGATGATCGAGTACGCGGCGGGGCAACCGAAGCGCGGGTAAGTGTGGATAATAATGGCCGTATTAACCTGTACTGCACGCTGAAAAATGTCTATCGCTGGCCGTATTGTGAAGTGTCACTGATGCTGAGTACGCCAGAAGAGGGGCTTGATCTTTCGGGTTTTAATCGTATTCAGATGCCTATTCGCAGTGAGGGGGTAGGCCCGCAGTTTTGGCGGGTCTATCTGCGCAACTATGACCGGGCCTATTCACGCGCTGATGATCCGCTTTCGCACAAGGTCAATGAGTTGATCGTGCGGCCGAGTGATACCAGTAATTTTCTGGATGTGCCGCTGAGTGCTTTTAAGGTGGCCAGCTGGTGGGTGAATGATAAAAAAATACCGGTGATGCACGCACTGCCGCAGTTTAACCGGATTTTCCAGATTGAGCTGGCCTCAAGCGAGCTGATGCCGGAAGGTGAGCATCATGTGGTGTTTGACTACATTGAATTTCACGGTTCGTGGATTGAGCAAGAGTACTATTACCTGCTGATTATTGCGGTTTGGGTGCTCTGCACGTTCGGTTATTTGCTGGGAATGCAGCTGCAGATGCGCCATGAGCTGAAAATCGCGCGCAAGCGTCAGCAGCAGTTGACCGATCTGAATACCATGCTGAAACTGCGCAATGAAGAGGTGGAGTATCAGGCTAAATATGATCCGCTGACCGGTGCATTCAACCGTTATGGTGCGCGAACCTTGATGCTTGAGATGCTGCGCCAGACTGAGCATACCGAGCCGTCGGCGATGATTTTGCTGGATATCGATCACTTCAAACGGATTAATGATACCTACGGCCATCTGGTTGGCGATGAGGTTTTACAGCATCTG
This sequence comes from Plesiomonas sp. ISS29, assembly GCF_056522795.1. NCBI lineage: Bacteria > Pseudomonadati > Pseudomonadota > Gammaproteobacteria > Enterobacterales > Enterobacteriaceae > Plesiomonas > Plesiomonas sp. ISS29. The sequence goes on along the minus strand of NZ_JAWRZQ010000001.1, from coordinate 349,941 downwards.
GCACACCGTTGTCGCAGCTTGATTAATCCGCGGTGCCGCTTGGTGCGCTGGGGCGGGGAGGAGTTTATGTTGCTTTGTCCTGATTTTAATCGTGAGCAGGCACAAGAGCAGGCTGAATTGCTGCGTCAGGAGTTTGTGCTTACCCAGTGGCCGCTGGGGATCAGTGTGACGGTATCATTTGGTGTAGTAGAGCTGGTGATACATGAAAATATGGCCGAGACCATAAGTCGTGCCGATATTGCGCTGTATAAAGCCAAGCATTCAGGCCGAAATTGTGTGGTGTTGGGGTAATCGGCTAAAGCCCGATGTGTGGTGCTGACATGTACACAAGGTACTCGGGCTCATTTCACAGCGAAGCTTTTTTTCTTTGGTCTTTATCCCCTCTATTTTAATGCTGTGGATTTTTTAACCACGGTAATTATTATTGTCACGATTTCATGCTGCTTATTGGCAATTTATGCTGATAAGTGCATTGCTTTCAGGCTAAGCGACTCGCTTCAGCTCTCAGAAACTCAATCCCATCAGGTTATTGCGCTGTAAACACATTCCCACACTGTAAGTAAGTCGTTATCGTGGCGTTAAATTGATGAAGATCAATCCGTGTTGTGACTGAATATTTGGTGTGACAAGGGGTGTTATTGATCCCTGATAAGGACTGTTGATATGAGTGATGCTTCGTTACCGCAAATGCCCCAATCGGCACTGTTTGGCCGTAATCCGCTGATTTTAATCGCCGATATTGCCCTGTTTGTTTTGCTGCTGAATGTTTTACCGTTTGAACCGGCGGCGAATAAAGGTTTGGCGCTGATGGTATTTATCGGCGTGTTGTGGCTGACCGAGGCGCTGCATGTCACGCTGACTGCCTTACTGGTCCCGATAGTGGCAGTGGGTTTGGGGCTGCTCGAAGCGCCTAAGGCGCTGTCAATGTTTGCCGACCCGATTATTTTCCTGTTCTTTGGCGGGTTTGCGCTGGCCACGGCACTGCATATTCAGGGGATTGATCGCCTGATTGCCAATCAGTTGTTGGTGGCTGCTCGCGGCCGAATGGGTGTGGCGGCAATGATGCTGTTTGGTGTGTCGGCCTTGCTGTCAATGTGGATCAGCAACACGGCAACGGCGGCGATGATGCTGCCACTGGCGATGGGGGTATTGAGCCAGCTCGATCAGGAGCGTGATCATAAAACTTTTGTGTTTGTGCTGCTGGGTATCGCTTACAGTTGCAGTATTGGCGGGTTGGGTACACTGGTTGGTAGCCCGCCGAATGCCATTGCTGCCGCGCAATTGGGGCTGGATTTTGCCGGTTGGATGAAGTTTGGTATTCCAGTGATGCTGGTGACTATGCCGCTGATGATCGGTCTGTTGTATATGCTGTTAAAGCCAAATCTTAAGCACACATTTTCGATTAAAACGGAAACACTGGCCTGGACACCGCACCGTATCGTCACACTGGGTATTTTTTCGCTGACGGTGCTGTGCTGGATTTTCAGCAGCCAGATCAGTGCAGCTCTGGGCGGGGTGAAGCAGTTTGACTCGCTGGTGGCGCTGAGTGCCGCGGTGCTCATTGGTGCAACCGGTACGGCCAGTTGGGGGCAGATCCAGAAAAATACTGAATGGGGTGTGCTGATGCTGTTCGGCGGTGGTTTGACCCTTAGCGCGGTACTTAAAGAGTCGGGCGCTAGCGTGGTACTGGCCAACGGCATGGCCGATATTTTTGGTGCTAGCCACTGGTTTATCATTATTCTGGCCGTTGCCACTTTTATTATTTTCCTGACCGAATTCACTTCAAATACCGCCAGTGCTGCACTGCTGGTGCCAGTATTTGCCACGGTTGCTGATGCGCTCGGTATGCCATCGGCCCTGCTGACACTGGTGATTGGTATGGGCGCATCTTGTGCCTTTATGCTGCCGGTTGCCACGCCACCGAATGCCATCGTCTTTGGTACCGGCCATATCAAGCAAAGTGAAATGGTCCGTGTGGGGATCTGGTTGAACCTGATGTGTGTTGGTATTGTGACGCTGTTCGCGTGGTTCGTGTGGATGTAAATCTCAACTGATTTGTCGATGCGAAAGGTATTGCTCTCTGCATTGTAAGGCAGAGCCTGATAAGATTTAGGCTCTGTCTTTTTTTATGGCATCACCGTTATGCGTTTGGTTGATCGTGAGTTTATTTTTCGCCACTACCGTGTTTATCACGCCTTACGGGTGGGGCTGGCATTTTTGTTAACCCTGATTTTGCTGCACTATGCCCCGCTCGGGCACAGCCCGTGGGTACTGGTGACCCTGCTGGTGGTGATGAGCAATATCCCGTATATGGGCGGGGTATGGCAAAAGGGCTGGCACCGTATTTTAGGCACACTGATTGGCGCAGTAGCGGGGCTGATTGCGCTGGAGATGCAGCTAATTTCACCGTGGATAGGCTGGGTCTGGATGAGTGTGGTCGCCACGGCCTGCGGCTATTATGGTGTTGGAAAACGCCCATATGTGGCGATGTTATGTGGGATCACACTGGCGATGATCGGCTGGGGCGGCGTTGATGGAGAGAGTGAAGCTTTGTGGCGTGCGGCAGATGTGCTGATTGGCACTCTGCTGGCGATTTTGTTCAGCAGCCTGTGGCCGCAACGCGCCTCTCGCCGCTGGCAGTTGCTGCTTAGCGATAACCTCAAAGCGATGGCACAACTGTATCAGGTGCACCGTTCCGCCGAGCAGTTGCAGGCACTCGACAGCGAGCAGGCCATCAAAACTATTTATACCCGTCATCTTTCGATGCGCCCGCTGATGGCGCCGGCATCGCGTGAGCATTTTCTTCCTTTAGATACGCTCAATGAGATCCAAAGTTTGTTGCGGCTGATGCTCAGCACCCTTGAGTTGCTGGTTGGCACGCATAAATCTTACTCTGATGCACATATTCACTGGGAGTTGCCAAAACTCAAAGCTGAGCAAATGCAGGTGGCGCGCGCCATGAATGCTCAGGCTAGCCGTCTGCGTGGTCTACCGGCCTCCCGGCCTGACAGCGGTATGTTTGAAACTTTTGTGCCGCCGGATTTTATTGTGGAGCGTACTGATGATCGTCTGCCGCTGAGCCCGTTTGGTTACCTGTGGTTAAACCGTGAACTGGCACGCCAGTTCACGCGCTTACAGCAGTTATTGCAAGATGCCGAGCCGCAAGTCAAAAAAGGCCAGCGATTTACCGCCGAAAAAATAGCAAAAACCGAATCGGTATCACCGGTAGAAAATCAGGCAAAGTAGTCGTTTTCACCACAGAGTATCGAGTGGGAAAAATGTAACCGATTTCTTTGGTTTTATGCCAAATAGAGTTTGTTCAGCGGTCAGATTCACTCGCATAATAGGTAGATAGACGATGTTTTAACCTGCCGAACGTGGGCCTGATAGCGATAATACACTCACGCTGTAGCATCTCAGGCACTCATCGGGCGGGATAAAAATAAACAGCAACGGAGGGCGCTATGCAACATAACGCAATGCAACATAAGGCATCGCAGCATAACGTAATGTCGAATAAATGGTGCGAAAAACAGTGGCAGCCGAAAGGGCGGTTACTGAGCGCGGTAATCGCGGGCACAGTATTGATCTCGATGACGGCGCTGGCTGATGTACCGGTGCTCTATAGCGATACCGAATCAGTCGGTACACCACATTATCTGGCCGAATCTGCCCAAACGCCGAGGGTTTCAGTGCGGGAAGAGGTGATCGCGCGTGGATACCAGATGCCGATAGCAGGCCCTTACTCCGCGCAGGTTGTTCCGCCGGAGTGCCAGTCTTATCTGCCAAGCAATCAGTATAACGTGCTGGCCGTTCAGCCGGTCTATTTTGCGTTTAATCGCAGCCAGATTACGGCTTCAGATCAGAGAGTACTCGATTGTTTGGCGCGGGTGATGCAGCAAAGTGACTTGCGGGTTGGCTTGGTCGGCAATACCGATAGTATTGGGGCGGCAGGGTATAATCAGGCACTCGGTTTACGCCGTGCACAGGCTACTGCCGCGGCACTGGTGCAGCAAAGTACGCCCGCCGCTCAGCTCAGTTTTATCCGCAGTGCCGGTGAGTCAGCGCCGGTTGCCAGCAACGGCAGTGCCGAAGGCCGATCTCAAAACCGCCGGGTACAGTTTGTGCTGCAAGAGCCGTGAAACGCCATTTAGCAAGAGGCTCTAGCAGGCAGATATCAACAACCCTGTATGGATGACCCAATATCAGTAGTGATAACCACTCATCGTGTATTGGCAATCAGTATATGAGCAGCCAGTATATTGGTGATCTGTATGCAAGTGATCTGTCTATGATCATTCACGGTATATCGTGTGTTCAGTATTAGAGCGTGCGGCATTGTCGATGCTTCTGTGGCAATATGCGCAATAATTTCAGAGTCTGCCACAAGCCGGCTTTACGCTAAATTTTCAGGATGACGTAACATGATGCAAGGATGTACTCCGCGCTGGGCGAACCGCCTGCGCCGTGGCTCGGTGTTGCTTGGCATACCGCTGTTCAGCATGCTGCTGTTGAGCTGCACAGTGAGTGCGGCAGATGCACCGAATTCGCTAACGCAAGAGGCTGCGCCAGTGATCAGTGAGCTGAGCCAGCCACGTCAGCTGATACCTGAACCTGCATTATTATCGGCTACGTTGTCAGCCAATCAATCCTCTTTACCCAATGAAACGCCGAAGCCGCTGATACCGAGCCTCTCATTGTGGCAAATAGCACCTACACTTTCTGAAGCGCCAGCAGAAGCAAGTCACGCCCAGATTATGGCCATTCCGGCACAGACCGGTACGATTGAAGAGCAGCAGCAACTTCCGGCCTGGAATATCACGCAGGCTACTTTCAGTAACAGCCTTTCTGTGCTGATTAAGCGGGAAAATTTGCCACAAGATCGCGTCTATATACAGCTGCGCGCACGCGGCGGTATGCGATCTCTGCCACCTGAATTATTGGCGGCCGCAAAATTATTGCCGTTGTGGGTTAGCCCTTCACCAAGTATTTCCCCACGCCAGCGTGATCCATATCAGAGCAACCCCTTGCACAGTTTTGCCACGCAGAACAGTATTCAGCTGCAACCGATAATCACCGCTAGTCAGCACGGTATTAACGGCTCGGTAGATAAGACCCACATTGATGCATGGCTGGCACTTGCCCGCCAAATGCTGGAGGCCCCGCTTTTTAGTGAGCAAATTTTGCATGAAATACAGACACAAGAAGCGCGTGCTATGAACCAGTATTTGCAGACACCAAAAGGGCTGTTTCAATCACACTTGCAGCAGTATCTGTTTCCGAATAACCCGTATGTACGCTTTAGCTCACCGCGTGATTTGCAAAATGTCAGTTTAAAACAGCTCAACGCCGTGCATACACAGTTACGTAATGCACTGCAGGGTGCTGAACTGGTGATTGTCGGGAATGTTGATCCGCAGCAGGCGTTAACGGCGGTTGGCCGCTATCTGGGCGGTCTTGATTTGGGCGACAAACCCTACTGGAACGGCTATCCGTTTTTACTGAAAAAAAGTGCACCGCTGATTGATGCCCATAACCCTGATGATCAAGCGTTAGTTGTGGTTACCCGGCTCTCTGTTCCGGCGATGACTGATGATGTAGAGCACCGTTTGGCACATAAAATGCTGCAATATATCCTGCAACAGCGCATGGCACAGCAATTGCGTACTGCGCTGGGTATTTCTGCCAGCGTTACAGTGGATATGACCTATCCGGCCTCTGATATGCAGATGAACATGCTACAAATTCGGGCGAAAGTGCAACCGGATCATTATGTTGATGCGGAAGTTGTGCTGAAAAAAGAGCTCAATACTCTGTTGATTGATGGCTGTAGCACGCAGGAAATTGAAGCTGCTCGGCAACAAATAAAACGACAAATTGATGGTCTTTGGCAAGATCCGCAGCGCAGTGCGCAAATGCTGAGTGTCTACTGGCTGGCAGGGTATCCGGTAGAGGATATTATGCAGATGCCGACCTTACTGGCGGGGATTTCTGAACAGATGCTGCGTGATTTGACTTTGCACTATCTGAATGCGCCGGGCCAGCTCACGGCCGGTTTCTTACCGGATGCAGCACTGCCAAAACCGGCGTTGCCGGCTGGCGTACCACACTGAGATTCATTATTCAGTGTAAAGGGGCAAACTCAACATAATGTTCAGCCCTCAGTTACGGGTAAGTGTACTATCGGTAAGTGCACTTTGGTCTTGAGCGGTTAACCGACCAGATAGGTACCGGTACCAAACGCAATGTGCGTTCCCTCTTCATTGTGCAGCTCCATGCGGGTAACGGCCACTTTATTACCTGCACGGATCAGGTGGCCGGTGGCAATTAACTGCTGGCCGCGCCCAGGGCGCAGATAATCAATCCGTAAATCAATCGTTCCTACCTTGGTCAGGCGTTTGCCCAATTGCTGCAAGGTCTGCTCTTCTTCCTGTGTCAGTGCTGAGGTTGCCGCCAAAATACAGCCGACAACATCTAAAATGGCCGCCGTGACTCCGCCATGCAAAATTTTGTGGTGCGCATTACCTATCAGCTCATCACGCATTGTCACCTGTACCTCAACAATATCAGGTTCGTTGCGCGTTAATGTCATGCCGATTAAGCGGTTAAACGGCATCTGCTCCATAAATAACTGGCCGATAAAGTCGCGTGCATCGGCAGAGCTAAGGATCAGATCGGGCTGGGGTGATAGCATACACATCCTTGTAATCAAATTGTTTAAATAGTGTTTTTACTTTAAAGTAACGCGCCTAAAAAAATGTTATCACCGTCACGGAACTGCGGTATTTTTTTCTCACAGAAAAGGACGTGCATGCGCTAACAGAATCCGCTATTGCTTGGTAGGATGCATGCAGTCGATCAGCGCCATCAGCCCTCGTGGCTAAGATGTGCAAGATCATCCGTATTACTGTGGGCAGATGTGGGCATATAGCGCGGGGTTGTACCGAGTATTTTGCGGTGATAGGCCGTGCGCGTAGTCAGGTTGTCAGCAGTGAATTGTCAGCAGTGAAAAATTATCACATGGAGACGTTATATATGTTAGGTCGCCGTTGGGCTGTGGGTGCAAGTGTGTTGCTCTCTGGATTAGCCGTTAGCCAGTCAGTCGGTGCGCAAACCGCACCGGAGAGCGAGGCGCAAGCTGCGTCAGTGCCGGTTGAAGCACAAAGCGTAAAGCCCAATTATGCCGGGCGTATTGCCAATTTGCTCGAAGAGCATAACACGCCTTTTTTACTGATCCCGTACGATACCAACTATGTGCTGTACTCTTACAGCAGCAATATCAATAAAGCGATGTATGCAAACCGTGGTTACGATGCCAATGATTTGCGTAAAGACAACATCAAATTTCAGCTCAGTTTTTCCTTCCCAATTTGGCGCGGTATTCTCGGGAATAACTCAGTCTTGGCTGCCGCCTATACCCAAAAATCACTCTGGCAGGCCACCAACTTTGCCATTTCAGCCCCCTTTTTGGAAACAAATTATGAACCGCGCCTGTTTACCGCGTGGAGCACTGACTACACGCTGGCGGGGTGGCACTTTAAAGAGCTGGAGCTGGGGTTTGTGCACCAGTCAAATGGCCGTGGTTACGACTATTTTGATGAGAAAAATGAAAAGCATGACACCTCACGCAGCTGGAACCGTATTTATGCTCGGGTGATGGCTCAGCGCAATAACTGGATGGTTGATCTCGAACCTTGGGTGCGGGTTGATTCAAGCAAAAACGATGATAATCCAGATATCACCGATTATCTGGGGCACTACCGTATGCAAGTGGGCTATAAAGCCGGCGACAGCGTATACAGCCTTGAAGGGCGCTATAACTGGAACTCGGATAAAGGCAGTGCGCAGTTAGGCTGGAGCTACCCGATTACCCCGAGCGTTCGTTTTTATACCCAGTTATTTACCGGTTACGGCCAGACCATGATTGATTACAACTTCCGCCAGACCTCATTTGGTATGGGCTTTATGCTGAACGATATTATGTAACAGCACTGATTTGTACGGTTGAGTGCGCGCCGAGTGCGTATTGCACTAAATTTGTACCGTATGGAAATCTGACAACCAAGCCCGCAAAGTCTGTGCGGGCAACAAAATAGCGACAAACGGCGGCACTCTTTCTACAATAGCCGCTCTTTAGCCCGTTATTTTATCGTTTACCCGAGGATCACTGCGTGTCATTGGCGGAACTTCCCTTAGAACCTTCAGCTGCCGCGCATGTTTTGCGCGAGGTATTCGGCTATCAGGCCTTCCGCCCCGGACAAGCGGTGATTATCGAGCAGGTGCTCAGCGGCAACGATTGCCTAGTGATTATGCCTACTGGCGGCGGGAAATCGCTCTGCTATCAGGTTCCGGCACTGATGTTGCCGGGTGTCACGCTGGTGATCTCTCCGCTGATCTCGCTGATGAAAGATCAGGTCGATCAGCTGCGGGCTAACGGCGTTGTCGCAGCCTGCCTGAACTCCACCTTAAGCCGTGAACAGCAGCAACAAGTGATGCTGGATGTCAAAAACGGCAGCATCAAACTGCTGTATATCTCACCGGAACGGCTGCTGGCTGGCGGGCTGCTCAACCGCTTGGCCGACTGGCCTCTTTCTATGCTGGCGGTGGATGAGGCACACTGCATTTCACAGTGGGGGCATGATTTTAGGCCCGAGTACCGCGCCCTGGGCGAGATAAAACAGCGTTTTCCGCATTTACCGGTCATGGCGCTGACTGCCACTGCGGATGAAACCACCCGGCAAGACATTGTCCGCCACTTGGCGATCCCCAATCACTATCTGCATTTGGGCAGTTTTGACCGGCCAAATATCCGCTACACGCTGGTGGAGAAATTCAAACCTGCGGAACAATTACTGCGTTATGTGCAGGATCAGCGCGGAAAAAGCGGCATTATCTACTGTAACAGCCGCACCAAAGTTGAGGATACCGCCCAGCGTTTGAAAACCCGCGGGCTGAGTGTGGCGGCCTATCATGCCGGTTTGCCAACCGAACGGCGCAATCAGGTACAAGAAGCGTTCCAGCGTGATGATGTACAGATTGTGGTGGCTACAGTGGCGTTTGGCATGGGCATCAATAAGCCAAATGTGCGCTTTGTCGTGCACTTTGATATCCCGCGTAATATTGAGTCTTACTACCAAGAGACCGGTCGGGCGGGGCGCGATGGCCTGCCAGCAGAAGCGGTGCTATTTTTTGACCCTGCCGATATGGTCTGGTTGCGCCGAATGCTCGAAGAGAAAGAGCCCGGGCCGGTGCGTGATGTTGAAACCCATAAACTGAACGCGATGGGCGCATTTGCCGAAGCGCAAACCTGCCGCCGTTTGGTGTTGCTGAACTACTTTGGTGAGGGCCGTCAGCAGCCGTGCGGGAACTGCGATATCTGTCTTGATCCCCCTAAACGGTATGATGGTTTACAAGATGCGCAAAAAGCGCTGTCGTGTGTCTACCGGGTGGGCCAGCGTTTTGGTATTGGTTATGTGGTCGAAGTGTTGCGCGGTTCGCTCAATCAACGCATTCGCGAGCACGGGCATGAAAAATTATCGGTATACAGTGTCGGGCGCGATCAGAGCCATGAGCACTGGGTAAGCGTGTTGCGCCAGCTGATCCATTTGGGGTTTTTGACCCAAAATATCTTGCAGCATTCGGCCTTGCAACTCACTGAAGCGGCTCGCCCGTTGCTGCGCGGTGAAGTGAGCCTGCAGTTGGCTGAACCACGTACGTCGCTGTCATCACTGAAAAACAGCATTAAAACCGCGCTTAGCCACTATGATCGACAGCTGTTTGCCAAGTTACGTAAACTGCGCAAATCCATTGCCGATGAAGAGGGCATTCCCCCGTATGTGGTGTTTAATGATGCCACATTGCAAGAGATGGCCGAGCAAATGCCGGTTACCGCGCGTGATATGCTGGCGGTAAACGGCGTAGGCCAGCGTAAGCTTACCCGTTTTGGCTCGCCGTTTTTGGCGATGATCCGTGATCATATTGACGGTGAATAACCGCCTTTGGGCAGGGTTATTCACCGAACATCTCAGGCTAAATCAAACAGCAAAAACTCACTGTTGCTGCGCGCACTGATTTGTAATTCCTGCTCTTCCCAGATGGCCAAACCATCACTGTGCTGTAACCGCTGCCCATTGACCTCAATTTCGCCATTGATCAGCTGTATCCAGACATGCCGCCGTTCGGCGATACGGTAATGGGCCTGTTCGTGTGCTACTAGTGTCCAGCGCCATAGCGTCATATCCTGAAAAACCTGCAGTGAACCGCCGTGCCCATCGGGTGATAAAATTAGCTGTTTACCCTGTTGCGGCGCGAAACTGTGCTGTGCATAGCGCGGTGTAAGCCCATTTTGTTGCGGTAAAATCCAAATCTGAAATAAGTGCAGTGGTGTGCTGTCGCTTGGGTTGTATTCCGAGTGGCGAATGCCGGTGCCGGCACTCATTATCTGAAACTCTCCGGCCTGCACTTCGGTGATATTTCCCATGCTGTCTTTGTGTGCAATCCGCCCCTTCCGGACATAGGTCAGAATCTCCATGTCTTTGTGCGGGTGGGTCGGAAAGCCTGAGCGCGGCGCGACAATATCTTCATTGATCACCCGCAGTGCGGAGAATCCCATGTAGTTGGGGTCGAAATAGTCAGCAAACGAAAAACTGTGCCAAGTCTGCAACCAGCCATGATTATCGTGCCCGCGCAGATCAGATTGACGAAGATGTAACATACAAACCTCTTCTCATCCTCAATGTAATAGACGCAGTGTAGTCTTTCGAAAAGAGAAAAAAAGGGCAAAAAATCACCAGAATGTATCAATTTTTACGAATGATTACCGGGTAAACCGTGCCGATTCGGGGGCGTGCTAGTGTTTATTTACTGTAGGGATGCAGAGCAGAGTTGCGTTTAACGATAAAACGGCTCAGGAAACGTGAACATCACGCGGCAAACCTGAATGCGGAACAGCAGCGTAAAGCGCTAGAGGCGTAAAGGTGTAGGCGATAAAAAAACGGAGCAGAAAATCTGCTCCGTTATCGGGTATTACGTGAAAAATACCGTGTACCGTAAAAGGCGGGTCGTATTACACAGAGAAGCGGTTAGTCATCTGCTGCAATGAAACGGCTAGCTGGCTTAACTCAACACAAGCTTGTGCGGTCTGGTTAGCGCCTTGCGCCACTTCATCAGAGGCGTTATGGATATTCACAATGCTGCGGTTTAGCTCTTCAGTCACTGAGTTTTGTTGCTCTGTCGCGCTGGCAATCTGGGTGTTCATATCCGAGATCTGAATAACCGATTGGTTGATTTGGCCAATGGTTTGTCCAGCATGGCGCGCCTGCTCAACACTGGTTTGCATCTGTTGGCGGCTGATTTGCATCGCCTGACCGGCTTCTGCAGCACGGGATTGCAGCACATCGATAATTTTATTGATCTCGGCGGTTGAGTCTTGGGTACGCTGAGCCAGTGTACGAACTTCATCGGCTACTACCGCAAAACCACGCCCTTGCTCACCGGCACGCGCGGCTTCAATGGCCGCATTCAGCGCCAGCAGGTTGGTCTGGTCGGCGATATTACGAATGACATCGAGCACCACACTGATGCTGGCACTGTCTTGCTCAAGTTGTTGCACCACATTACCGGCACGCTCAATTTCCTGTGCAACTTGCTCAATACTTCCGATTGAACTGTGCACCACTTTACTGCCGCTGTTTGAAGCATCGGTCGCTTTATGTGCTGCGGTTGCCGCATCGGTAGTGTTGCGCGAAACTTCCTGCACGGTCGATTGCATCTCATTCATCGCCGTTGCAAGTTGTGACACTTCACTTTGCTGTTGTTGCATACCTTGCGATGACTGCTCTGCAATAGCACTGACCTCTTCAACGGCGGTACTAAGCTGTGAGACTGAAGCACTGATTTCGTTGACCATCTGGCTTAGCCCCTCTTTCATCTTACGAATAGCGTGGGCTAGTTGGCCGATTTCATCATTCGATAATTTGCCAGCATCGATGTAGTCACACAAGGCGCTGCGTCCAATATATCCATTGGCAATTTGCTGTGCCTGATCTACCAGTAAAATCAGTGGGTCGCGGATCTGGCGTGTCAGTACGGTTGCAAATACTATGACTAAGCCAATCGATAGCACAATGCAGATAGTAATATTGATTTTAGCCGAGGAGTAGGCTGATTCGGCGGTAGCGTGTGCGGCTATCGCGTATTTTTCGTTAAGCTCAATCAGTTGGGTGACATCAGAAAGCATAGAGATGTAAGTTGTCATGCTCTGACCGAGCAACAGGCTATGCGCCTGATCAATTTGTTCGCTCTCTGCGAAATTTAATAATTGATGATTGGTGTTAATGTACTGAATCCATTTGGCTTTAATCTGGGCGTATGTTTTCTTTTCATCTTCTTCAGTGATCAACTTAGCATAGTCATCAAGAGTGGTATTGATGTCGGTACTTAAGTCACCGAGAGCCTGTATATACTGTGCTTTACGTGCCGGATCTCTCATCACGAGAAACATACCTAATTCATAGCGGCGAAAATCGGCCACTGTCTGTCGGATAGCGGCTGCAGTACGGATACTAGGAATAACACTATTGGTCAGATCCATAGATCGGTTGTTCATTTGCTTGAACTGGGTTAGTGAGAATATTCCTATCCCAATCAGTAATAAGCAAAGTACCGAAAACGCTGTGGTAAGTTTTTTACCAATGGTGAAGCTGGGTAATAACATAAAATAACCTTGTTGCTGGATGTGTTGCAAGACCACCGCATAGGCGGAGGAGCACCATAAAAGAGGGGTAACGCTGCAGGGAATAACGCATAGTTTGCCCAACAGTGTGGAGCAAAGTGCAGTGGTGCAGGTTACAACTGTGTTTGTTAGCGGCTGGGCGTCAATAAAATGAAGCATTGATCACATTTTTTTACTAAATAGGATGTATATGTGCAGAAAAAGAGATAGAGGTGAAGAAGAGTGCCGATTCTAAGCATCTACTGCCGTGGGCTCGATTTTGATAATTTTGCCGAAAAAGTGCAGCCGTTATTGTTGTTGGCCGAGTTGCAAGTGTTTGATCGCCAGTGTGATGCCGATCTGCACACTTGGCGGGTGGAATTTGAAGGTACGCCGCTGCTGCTGCGCGGTGATCACTATACCCAGATGCTCTGGCTAGAGGCTCTGTGCAGCGAAGGTGAGGCAGTATTGCGGTTTTTGACGACTCAGCAGGCGATTTTTGCTGCGGCGCTGGACAATAGCTGACAGTTGCGCAACAGGCGAGTATACTCTGCGCGGTAGGTCAGTCTGCGCTGGTGTTGAGCTTGTATTTCATACACAAAACCGGCTGCGGCTGATGAATTTCTGGTATTGGGTTCCCTCACCCCAACTAACAAAAAGGTGGACGTGTCATGCTATCCTTTAGCCGCGACCAGCAGCGCCATGCGCTTGTCTGGCTGGTTTTGTTTCATGTTTTTATCATCGCTTCAAGTAACTATCTGGTGCAGTTGCCGATCACGATTTTTGGTTTTCATACCACGTGGGGGGCATTCTCGTTTCCGTTTATCTTTTTAGCCACTGATTTAACGGTCAGAATTTATGGTGCGGCAATGGCGCGCCGAATAATTCTTGCTGTGATGTTGCCTTCGTTACTGATCTCGTATGTGGTTTCTGTGCTGTTTTTGGCGGGAAGCTATCAGGGGGTGGCTTCACTGACAACATTTAATCTGTTTGTGGCGCGGATTGCGGTTGCCAGTTTTATGGCGTATCTGCTCGGCCAAATCCTTGATATTAATGTTTTTAACCGTTTACGTCAGATGAAGGCGTGGTGGTTAGCGCCGATGGCTTCTACGCTGTTTGGTAATATCAGTGATACTGCATCGTTCTTCTTTATTGCCTTCTATAAAAGCCCAGATCTATTTATGGCCCAGCATTGGGTAGAGATCGCGCTGGTAGATTACACCTTCAAGCTGATTATCAGTTTAGGGCTGTTTGTTCCGGCATACGGCGTGTTGCTCAATTTTCTGCTCAAACGCCTGACTCATACGCCGGAAAAAACGGTGTGGGTGCAGCAAAACTAACGCTGTGGTCAGTGTATAAACCTGCAGTATTATCAGCAGGATAAACAACAAAAACGGGCAGCGGAGGGCATGCCCGTTTTTGTTTTGGTCTGTTAGCTTAATTGCTAGTTAAGTTATCAGGCCAGAGCTTGGGCCAGCACAGTGATTGGGTGTTCGCAGCGTTTGCTGGTCGACATTTCAATCTGCCATTTGCAGGTTTCACAGTCAGACACCACAAAATCAACGCCGCTCTCTTCAATCTGGCGGAACAGCGGTGAGCCGATAGCCTGTGACGTGTCGTAATTCTCAGATTTAAAACCGTATGTTCCGGCAATGCCACAGCATTGTGAGTCGAGCATAATCAGCTCTATCCCCGGAATACGTTGCAGTAAATCAAGGGTATACGGAACCCAGCCCATTTTTTCCATATGGCATGGCGTATGGTAAGCCACTTTCAATGGGGTGTGTTTGAGCGGTAAGGTGCGGCCAGCGCTCAGCTCACGGTATAAAAAACGGGTGACCAGATCGATGTGGCTGCGCACTTTGCTGTTGTCTATCCCCAAAATATGCGGGTACTCATCGCGCAGCGTGAAGGTGCAGGTGGAAGAGGTGGCCACAACCGGCAACCCTTTTTGCTCCACGGCGGTTTCTAGGTGCTTCACATTGAAGCTGGCCTGTTTTTTCGCTTTTTCTGTAAACCCATTGGCGATCAGCGGTACACCACAACACTTCTCTTTATCCAATAACTGCACACCAAGCCCCATGGCATTGAATACGCGGATCAGATCTTTACCCAGTTGCGGATGGTTGTAGTTGACATAGCAGCCGTGAAAATAGGCCACCTGCTCGGCATACTTGGCCTGATTTTCTGCCGCGTGTTTGCGATACCAGTTGCGGAATGTGCCGTGTGAATATTTGGGCAGTTCACGGCGGTGATCCACTTTCAGCGTACTGTCGAGCAGTTTGCGTACCGGTTTGAGGCCGGTTGTTAGGTTGATGATGGGGGCAAAGGGGGTAGAGAGTGAACCCATCAGATCGGTATGGCTTAAAATCGCATCGCGCAGTGTCGGTTTTTTCTGGCTGTACTGGGCACGGGCGCGCTGAATTATGTCACCAATTTTGACATCAGACGGGCAGGCCACTTCGCAGCGTTTGCAGTTGGTGCAGTATTTTAGCGCTTCATCATACAGATCAGGGTTTTTAAGCCGTAGGCGCTCACCGTCAGGGCCGGCCTGCTTGGGGCCGGGGTAGAGTGGGTTGACTTTCGATACCGGACAAAACGTGGTGCAGGCGGTACATTTTATGCAGCTTTCAAAGCTTGAATCGGGGGTGATGCTCATGCGTGGGCCTCCTGACGTTGCAGGATCTGTTCTGCTACGGTGAGTGCGGTGGTGACAGATACGCCGGCACCGCAGCCAAGATAGATAGGATCATAGCCACCGAGCACCGAGCCGATGACATATAAATTCTCAATGGTTTTCCCCGCTTTACGCGCGCGCAACTGGTTATCAACCTGTGCACCAAACTGTAAAAATGGCTGACTGGTCAGAAACTGCGGGTTGCTCCATTGTGCGCGCTCACCGGTATCAACCACATCTAACCCAAAGATAGGCTCACGAATATGGCCAAATTCGGCGATGAGACCGTTACTGAAAAAGCTGCCACTGGCCAGTACCACATAATCGGCTTGTACCGGAATATCCTCATGGTTTCGGGTATACAGTGCTTGCACTCGGCCGGATTCAAGCGTAGCACTGCGCACCTGATCGCCGTTCATCAGCAGGCCGCCGAGCTGTTGAAAGCGGCGTTTAAGTGCCTGTTGTAACCGGATACCGAGCACTGATGGCGGCAGGGTAGGCAGTTCGAGCAGTGTTAAGCCGGTCAGTGTTTGCAGACGATCCAGCAGATCGTGCTGTTCAAGCCCCAGCACGGCCGGTAAAATCACGGTTTTCGCCTGTTGCGCAGCCCGTTGCAGCTCGGCGGCCAGAGGCGCAAGGTCGGTCAGTTGCTCTAGCACGCGGGCGATGTTGACTGAGCGAAACTCACTGGGATTTGCACGCAGCAGGTCAAGCTGCGGCAAGGTTAGGTGGTCGGTAACGATATCGCAGTGGCGGTACAACGGGTGCTCGCGCAGTGTTGCGGCAGCCATTTCAGGCTGGAAATCATGGAAGCCTTCGATGCCGATCAGTGCAATTTTACTGTGTGTGGCAGCAGAACCATCACTTTGCTCTGCGTGGGAAGATAACGGATGTACCGGCACTGACTCTGGGCTTAGCCAAGTGCTACGCAAACTACCAAGCGGGGTCATCCGCAGATGATTCTGTGTTGCCGAACCGTGCATCGGCATGCCGCTGTCGGCCAGTATCTGGCTGAACTGTGCGGTGGCCTGTGTAATCGCCTGATAACCGATACGGGTATACGGATGCTGTGGCGCTTGGGTGGCCAGCTGATCAAGTGCTTGCAGTGGCGTTGCTACGGCGTGCCCGTTGGGTAAGCGGCTGAGCAAATCGAGTGAGCCGGAAGAGAAGTTCAGCGCGCACTGCCCTGCGCTGATAATGGTACAGCGTTGCCCAGCCTGTGCCAGTCTGATCCCACAGGTTAGCCCTGCCAAACCGGCACCAATGATAGCCACATCAAATTTCATTGGTGTTCTCCTGTTGAACGGTTTGAGTAGTAGGGGTTGCCGTGGTGTTTTGCTGTGTATTGACGGTATTTAATGAAACTGGCGGAACATCATCAAGCCCGCATAAGCCCTGATAAATCCAGTTGGTAAATTCTGATTCGCGCAGCGCATCCCCCCACGCAATTGGCCGAATGCCTTTCCAGCGCTCTTCTAGAAATTCGCGCAATTGTTGGGTTGATTGTTGCGGTGTGGTCTGGCCAAAACGCGCCATAACGCCGGCGGCACGGCAGGCACACAGCTCACCCTGACAAGGCCCCATGCCGACCCGTGTACGGCGACGCAGATCAATGAGGTTATTTACTTTAAGCTCGTTCACCGCATAGCGCACTTCGGCAGCGGTGACCGCTTCGCACTCACATACCAGTGAGCTGTCGTAACGGTTGATACTGACAAAGCGCGGCGCGCGGTCGCCGTGGCGGTACACCGCTGAACCACGTAATGGCGCAGGCAGGCTGATAATTTTATCGTGCGTCTGTTCGGTACGCTCGTTTGAGCCGGGCAGTGGTTGTTCGGCAGTGGTGCAGCGCGCGCTATGATTGAGTTTTTCGCACACCAGATCGGTAGTCCACTCGGCCATCAGGCGGTAGGTCATTAGCTTGCCGCCGGTAATGGTCACCAGCCCGTCTAGCCCGTCGCGCTTGGCATGATCAAGCAGCACAATACCGCGGCTGACGTTGCGTCCAGAAGGATCATCATCACTGGCAACCAGAGGCCGGACTCCGGCGTAGGCGCGTAAAATCCGGGTTTTCTCCATAATCGGTGACAGCTTAATTCCCTCACGGATTAAAATATCAACCTCTTCCGGTGTTACCCGCATATCGTCAATCCGGTCATACGGGATCCGGCTAGAGGTTGTACCGATCAGCGAAATGGTATCACCCGGCACTAAAATATCGGCATCCGCCGGTTTGCGGCAACGGTTGATGACCTGATTATTGATGCGGTGGCCCATGATCAGTAGCGCCCCTTTCGCGGGCAGCATCCGAATGGTTAGGTCGGCATATTCGGCAATCCGTTGCCCCCAGATCCCACCGGCATTCACCACAATCGGGGCATACACTTCAACCACCGTATGGGTCTGGTGATTAAATGCACGTACCCCAATGACTTTTGCACCTTCTCTAATCAAACCGACCACTTCGCAGTAAGTGAGCACTTGCGTACCCTTTTCGCGGGCATCTAGCATATTGGCGGCAGTCAGGCGAAACGGGTCAACCGTGCCATCAGGTACGGTGACCGCACCAATCAGCGCAGGGTTCACGGAAGGCTCTAAACGGCGAGCCTCTGCCGGGGTTATCGCATTAGCATCAATACCGGCACTCTGGCAGGCGCGGATAAATCCAGCTTGAAAATTGAGATCATCTTCCGGCAGCGTAATAAACAGGCCACCGGTCGGCTCGACACAGTGGCGGGCAATTTTTTTAAGAATTTTGTTCTCGCTGATGCATTCGCGGGCTGACTCTTCATCGGTCACCGCGTAACGTGCGCCGCTGTGCAGCAGACCATGATTGCGTCCGGTAGCGCCGGTGGCAATATCATCACGCTCAAGCAGTACGCAGCGCAGGCCGCGCAGGGCGCAATCTCGGGCGACACCGGCTCCGGTTGCACCGCCGCCAATAATAGCGACATCGGTTTCAATTCGGGTTGCGCTGTTCATCATGGTCACACTTCTCACAGGTCAGCGGTAGAACACCAAATAAAGGGGAAGAGATGTATCGCTGCTACGCTTGGCATCAATCCGGTTATCCGCGTGAAAACTCTGTTATCACTTGGTTATCCGGTGGTTTGCGTTGCGCGTGTTTTCCGCGACATATTCTTTTATGGCAGAGAGTATCCCTACTTTTTGCCATGAAATGTTTGATATGAACCATAAATGCGCAAAAACGAAAGTTATCGCGCACTGTTTTTGTGGTTATTTGTGATTTTTATCACGTAAATGTGCGTTAATTGCTCAATTGTAAGCGTTGTGTGAATAGCAGATCATATTTTGGATAGGGAATCTATCCGGAGTACCGATAATAAAATGCAAAACAGTATGCATTTTTACGCAGTGTTGTGTTGCGGTTATACCGATAAGTAGCAGGTAAGCGATTTATTTTAAAAGGAAAATTAATTATTGATCGGGCGAAGTGTGTTTTCCCTCACACCATTGCGCTCATATTATCACTATCATTGCGTTCGATTTCGAACAGATTTAATCGTGATCTGTTCTATTTTTGTTGCATCTTGGCTTTATCGCGTGCGATTTCGCTAATTATTATGATTCACTCATTATTACAACAAGACACTCATCTCACTCATAAAACATATCGAGGATCCGATTATGTTGCGTTTTTTTCAACCCGCAGCACACAGTGCTCGTTTGCCGGATGCGCAAATTGACAGCACCTATAAACGCATGCGTTGGCAAATTTTCGCCGGTATTTTCTTTGGTTATGCCGGTTACTACTTGGTGCGTAAAAACTTCTCACTGGCAATGCCATATCTGGTTGAACAGGGCTTTTCGCGCGGTGATTTGGGTTTTGCGATGTCTGGGGTGGCGATTGCCTACGGGTTATCTAAGTTCTTGATGGGTGCGGTGTCTGACCGCTCAAATCCCCGAGTATTTTTAACTGCCGGCTTGCTGATGTCAGCGGCGATTTTTCTGTTTATGGGTTTTGTGCCGTGGGCAACCTCCAGCATTACCATCATGTTTGTGCTGCTGTTTTTGAACGGTTGGGTGCAGGGTATGGGGTGGCCGCCGTGTGGCCGGACGATGGTGCACTGGTGGTCGCAAAAAGAGCGCGGCGAGATAGTCTCGGTCTGGAACTGTGCGCATAACGTGGGCGGCGGCATGATAGGGCCACTGTTTATTCTCGGCATGGGTTGGTTCAATGATTGGCGCTCTGCTTTCTATGTTCCGGCTGCCGCTGCGGTAGGCGTGGCTATTTTTGCTTACCTGACAATGCGCGATACGCCACAGTCATGTGGTTTACCGCCGATTGAAGAGTACAAAAATGACTATCCGGAAGATTACAGCGCTAAAAATGAGATAGAGCTGACGGCAAAAGAGATCTTCACCAAATATATCCTGCCGAACAAACTGCTGTGGTATATCGCCTTTGCCAACGTATTCGTCTATCTGCTGCGCTACGGCGTGCTTGACTGGGCACCGACCTATCTTAAAGAAGTAAAACATTTTTCGGTGGATAAATCCTCGTGGGCTTACTTCCTGTACGAGTGGGCCGGTATTCCGGGCACGCTGGTATGTGGTTGGATGTCGGATAAAGTCTTTAAAGGCAACCGCGGTGCAACCGGTGTGTTCTTTATGATTTTGGTTGCCATTGCCACTACCGTGTACTGGTTAAATCCGGCCGGAAACCCGACTGTAGATATGGCTGCACTGGTTGCGATTGGCTTTTTAATCTACGGGCCGGTGATGCTGATTGGTTTACATGCCCTTGAACTGGCCCCGAAAAAAGCGGCAGGCACGGCCGCTGGTTTCACCGGTCTGTTTGGTTACTTAGGTGGATCGGTTGCCGCCAATGCTGTGGTGGGTTACACCGTGGATCACTTCGGCTGGGATGGTGGCTTTATGCTGCTGATAGGTTCATGTGTGATGGCGGTGATCTTGCTGGCATTAACCATGTTCCATGACAATAAAGCGCAGGAAGATAAAGCCCGCGGGTAATTGATTCCACAGGTTTTACTACTGTCGAAATTGTCGCTTCCACTGGTATTAAATCATGGCAGCTTAGGCTGTCATGATTATCCAGCGAGATCAGAGGGGGCGGGGTAAGCCGATTGTTTTTTATCGCCCCTTTCATCACCCGTTTTGATCATCAGTGACAATAAATAAAATCCTAATTAATTGTTTTATATTAAAAATTATCTCTCTGTTAATAAAAATAACACATTACCTTTGTACCCTACTCTGCAACGCACATAAACTAAGAGCACATTCACGATGAAAAAAACATTGCTGGCACTTATGACTGGAACGTTGTTAGCTACACCGTTGTTTGCATTGGCTGAAAATGCAGCTACAGCCGATAAAACTGAAGGCAAAATTGTGGTTGCTCACCGTGGCGCGAGCGGTTACTTGCCTGAGCACACCTTGCCCGCAAAAGCGATGGCCTATGCGATGGGTGCTGATTATCTGGAACAAGATGTGGTAATGACCAAAGACAATCAGCTGATTGTGCTGCATGACCACTACCTTGACCGTGTGACCGATGTAGCGAAGAAATTTCCCGACAGGGCGCGTAAAGACGGCCGTTTCTATGCAATAGATTTTACCTTGCCTGAGATCCGCCAGCTAAGCTTTACCGAAGAGTTTGTGCTGGATAAAGATGGCAAGATGAGCCAGAAATTCCCGAACCGCTTCCCGATGTGGGCTTCTGATTTCCGAATTCATACTCTGGCCGAAGAGATCGAGATGATTCAGGGGATGAACCACTCTACCGGCAATAATGTTGGAATTTATGTTGAGACTAAAGCGCCGTGGTTTCATAAAACCGAAGGCAAAGACATTTCGGTGGCGGTGCTAGAGACACTGAAAAAGTACGGATATACCCAGAAGGGAGATAAAGTGTTCTTCCAGAGTTTTGATGCGCCAGATTTACAGCGGGTGCATGATGAGCTGCTGCCAAAAATGGGTATGAATATCAGACTGGTGCAGTTGATTACGCCAACTGAAGATCAAGAAACGATGGTCATTAACAAAGATGGCTCATTAACCAACTACAGTTACGACTGGATGTTTAAGCCAGGTGCAATGGCCAAAATTGCTAAATATGCCGATGGTGTTGGCCCGTGGTACCCGATGGTGGTGGAAGAGAGTTCGACTCCGGGCAATATTAAAACCACCATTATGGTCAAAGAGGCCCATGAAAACGGCTTGGTGGTGCACCCATACACCTTCCGCAAAGATCCGGGCAAAGTGCCGGCATACGCAAAAGATCTGAATGATATGCTGGATATTTTCTACAATACCGCTGATGTTGACGGTGTGTTTACCGATTTTCCTGATGTTGCGGTAAAGTTTTTACAAAACCAAAAGGCCGCCAAGCAGTGAGTGCAAACTGGTAAATCCGGTGTGATGACACCCATAACGTTAAAAATACTAATCAGATCAAAGCCCAGCCGCAGTGCTGGGCTTTTTGTTGTTTGCTGATTTTAAGTTAAGGCCAAAAATAGCGTACGAGGCTCATGCCGGCAAAGGTCATCAGTAATGAGCCCCCTAAATGCATGATGATCCCGCCAAATACCCATAAGGTTTGCCCTTTTTCAAGGCTAGAAATCATCTCTGCTGAGAAACTTGAAAAGGTGGTTAAGCCACCAAGAAAGCCCGTGATGATAAACAGGCGCAGATGCGGCGAGACATTCGGTGTGCGCAAAAATATCTCAATGGCTAACCCGATCAGAAAGCCGCCCAGCAGGTTAACCAGCAGTGTTCCGGGCGGAAGATGCGGCAAAAGATGATTGAGTTTTGTTCCAATCCACCAGCGAAGCGATGCGCCGATTGCAGCGCCGCCACTGACAGCCAGTAATGAGCTGAACACCGGGCGATTCCCCCAAATTAAAATACGATAACAACAAATAAAAACAGACCAGAATAGCTATTGCCTGATTATCGCTGAAAAAAAGGGGATATTGGTATTTTAACGGTTACTTTTTGTCGCAGAGAAAAGAGAAAACAAATAGCACAGTGGAAAGCTGCTCTGTGAGTACAGAACAGCTTTTTTGGACGCGCACATCTTGTGCCGAGAATTTGTACCGAAAAACGGTACTGAAAAATAAGAGGCCGCTTGAGATAAAGTGGTCTGAGTGCTGTTAGCTCAAAAAGAGTTTACGCAGATAGTGCGCGACGGCCTCATCACTGTTTTCACCGATCACCTCACACGCAGGCAGGGTATCTTTCAGGCGTTGATGTGCATTTTGCATGACACAGCCTTTACCGACCATG
This sequence comes from Plesiomonas sp. ISS29, assembly GCF_056522795.1. NCBI lineage: Bacteria > Pseudomonadati > Pseudomonadota > Gammaproteobacteria > Enterobacterales > Enterobacteriaceae > Plesiomonas > Plesiomonas sp. ISS29. The sequence continues at coordinate 327,280 of NZ_JAWRZQ010000001.1, read as the reverse complement.
CTCAGCATTTCAACATCGTTCATGCCATCACCAAACGCGATACACTCTTGCAGAGTCAGCCCTTTAAGCGGCAGGATCTGCTCTAACGCATGGCCTTTTGATACACCACCGGCCATCACTTCAAGGCACTCAGGCAGTGAAAAGCTAACATTTACGCGATCACCAAAACGGGCATTAATTGCCGCTTCCAGCGCCAGCAGTTGCTCGTGTTTGCCAAGATAGAATACTTTGGCGATATCTTGATGGCTTTCAACCATGGCCATATCCACAATACGGCAGCAAAAACCGGTCTCTTCATGAAACTCAGCCAGCCACTCAACATCACGGTCAATGCACCACTCATCACCCTGATAGAGGTTGGTGATAATATCGGGATTATTGTGCGCCAGTAGCATTAGATCGCGGGCAATTTCAGCGGGCAAGTCGTGCTTGAACACCAGCTCTCCGGCGGTGTTGTGTACCCGCGCACCGTTTGAGGTGACCATATAGGCATCGATGCCCAGATTATCGCGGATACGGGCAACATCAACATGATGACGGCCGGTAGCAAAAATAAAACGTACACCCTGCTCGGTCAGCAGATGTAAAGTTTCCGCAGTAAAAGGAGATACGCGGTGATCCGGTGTCAGTAAAGTTCCGTCCAGATCTGAGGCGACAACACGATACATAGTTACATACTCTGGTTACCGAAAAAGTGAGGCCTACAGTATACCCGCTGGTGTGAGGCTGTCTGTTGATATGACAAATTCTCACTCGATAGGGTGATCGGCCTCACTAAACTTTCGCTGCCAGTCAGCGAATTAATGCGCCACCGGCTGCGCGGCAAAAAAGTTCAGTATCCGCTGTAATGCTTCTACCCGCAGTGGGTCTTGCTCAAACAGCAACTCATGGTGAGCACCGCTAATGGTTACCGGTGTGCCTGTAGCACACGGATGCTCAGCGCTCTGCATTGCCTGACAAAATGTGCGGTGGGCCTGATTATCGACTACCGTATCTTCACTGCCTTGCAGTAGCAGCAGTGGGGTCGTAATGGCACTGGCCTGAGCGATGGCCTGTTCTGCACCTTTTACACTTTCACCAATCCAGTGCAGTGTCGGGCCACCGAGTTGTACTTGCGGATGTGCGGCGTACAGATCGCGAAACCACTGGTAGCGCGGTTGGCTGTGGGTTAGGTCATTACCAGCAAACGGTGTGGCCTGATAAGGGCCAGTGCTTGGCGCGTAACCTTGGTCATAGCGGGTGAATAATTTGGCTACGCTAGTCAGGGTTTTAACCTGCCACATCGGCATCGGAAACACAATTCCGTGCATCGGTGCTGACAGTGCGGCGGCAGTAAAATCCTGCGGATAGCGCGCCAGATACAAGCTTGAAATTGCCCCGCCCATTGAGTGTGCGAGTAGATTGCGTTGGCGGTATGGCTTGCCGCGCATCTGCTCTGCCTGCGTGAACAGCTGATCGCGGACCGTCTTCATATCACTGACATAATCGCTAAAATGCTGGACATACCCTTTTTGTGGATCAGGTAACAAGCGGTCTGACAGCCCCTGTCCGCGATGATCAAACAAAAATACATCATAGCCCTGTAAGAACAGGTCGTAGGCCAGCTCCTGATACTTCAGGTAAGTCTCTAGGCGGCCATTAACAACCAGTATCGCCTTATCGTGATCCGGCGCGGTAAAGCGAATAGTGCTCAGGCGAATGTTATCTTTTCCGGTTATCGACGATGTCACCCCTTGCTGCCAAAACGGGCTAACCTGCTGCTGCATAAACGCCGGATAATCAGCCTCTCGAGCCAGTAAATCTGCCGGTAACTTGCCGGAAGTTTGATTTGCCTGTACGGGTTCACTCATCATCAGTAACCATAAGCTAAAAAAAAGAGGGTATGCGAGGATCGCGGTTTTTTTTGCCGCGGTGGTGAGTGTTTGTATCATCATGGATGGCTGCCACCTCAGCAAGGCTGACCACTGCCAGAAGATCTCTAGCCAAGGTCAGCGTTTATTCTCTGTCTTAGATGATGCACTGATCAGCGCTGAATACGCAATGAGGATGACGCAAGATTTGATTGCAGCGTCATACTGGCCTGATTGGCACTGGCTAACAGTTCGCGCAGTTTCATGGCATCGGGCAGTTGAGCATTGGTCAGCCAGCCGGCATTTCCGCGTAAAATCAGCTGGATACGCGGGGCATCCAGCGTACCGTTCACCTCACCGTTGGCGTGTACACTGATCTCATCGTACACACAGGTGGTGGATGCCACTTCACAGTGCGTCAGTCGGATACGGTTATCCATACTCGACGGTTCTACCGCCCCGACCTGATACAGCTGATCGTCAATGACAATAGAGACCTGCTGAAACGGGTAATTCTCCTGCTGCCAGTGATCTTTCTCTTCGGTGGTTTCAAAACTGGGGGCATTTTGATCGTAGAACAGCGTAGCACTGAACGCTGTACCGCGCGCATGACCAAAAAAGGGGGTGGCGAGCGCCCCTTTAAAATCAAGGCTTGCAGCGAAAACCGGTGTAAACAGGTTCAGGCTGGAAAGCATCAGTGCGGTTACGGCGGCCTGCCACGGTATTTGCATGGGTTTATTTCTCATTGTTCAGAGTCAGAGGCGGGGTGATGATGTTGTTATCAGGTCTGATTAATTCAGGTCTGTATTGCGCAATGAGGGTCAATCACGGTAGATCTCTGTCATTGTGAATAACCGTTATCACTGTTATCACCGTTATTTACGGTGATTTTCATTGCGCAGTCAGCCGTTATGATGCTCACCCTCTTTTGTGAGTGTAACAAAGCCATGGGATATACACCGAGGAAACAGCCCGTAACGTTAGCCTGCTCTCAAATTGATGATGTTAATAAAATGTTTTCAATCATCGGGGAGGGAGTGATCGATTTTTTGCCAAACAGATGAGCTTTATCCCCCAATAAAGAGGCTCTTAAGGTGATAAAACAGCGCGAGCACTGACTTACGCTGTTTTTATCTGATGTTCTGGGGGAATTGCAGATGATATGCCGCGCACAATGCCGTGAGGAGTCACACGCGACAAATATTCATACATTTATTTATTGATGAGGCCGTATAAGCTAACAGGATCAGGCTGTTAGCAATACCCGCAACATGCGACGCAGCGGCTCTGCCGCGCCCCACAGCAGCTGATCACCCACGGTGAAGGCCGACAAATACTCCGGCCCCATGTTCAGCTTGCGCAGGCGGCCGACTGGTACAGATAGCGTGCCAGTAACGCGCGCGGGGGTGAGCTCTTGCATAGTAATTTCACGCTGATTGGGGATCACGCTGACCCAATCATTATGGGTGGCCAGCATTTGCTCAATGCTCTCAAGGCTGACATCTTGCTTCAATTTCAGGGTAAATGCCTGACTGTGGCAGCGCAGCGCCCCGACCCGAACGCACAGGCCATCAACCGGAATTGGCTTACCGTCAATGCCCAGAATTTTGTTGGTTTCCGCCTGACCTTTCCACTCTTCACGGCTCTGACCGTTATCGAGCTGCTTATCAATCCATGGGATCAGGCTACCGGCCAGCGGTACACCAAAATTATCAACTGGTAGCGTACCACTGCGGGTTTTGGCGGTAACTTTGCGCTCGATCTCTAAAATGGCTGAGGCTGGATCTGCCAACTCTGCGGCCACCTCATGCTGCAACATCCCCATCTGAGTCAGTAGCTCACGCATATGGCGCGCTCCGCCACCGGAAGCGGCCTGATAGGTCGCCGCCGATACCCATTCGACCAAGTTGTTGGCAAACAGCCCACCGATGGCCATCAGCATCAGGCTGACGGTGCAGTTTCCACCCACGAAGGTTTTGATCCCTCTATCCAGCCCTTGGTGGATCACGTGCTGGTTGACTGGGTCAAGAATGATTATAGCGTCATCGTTCATGCGCAGTGTAGATGCCGCATCAATCCAGTAGCCCTGCCAGCCGCTGGCGCGTAATGCTGGGTAGATCTCGCTGGTATAGTCGCCGCCCTGACAGGTAATAATAATATCCAGTGCTTTTAGTGCATCGATATCGTACGCGTCTTGCAATAAACCGCTCTTCCCCGCAACCACCGGCGCGGCTTGGCCTGCCTGTGACGTTGTAAAAAAGATCGGATTAATCTGAGCAAAATCATGCTCTTCCTGCATACGCTGCATCAGCACAGAACCCACCATGCCACGCCATCCAACAAGCCCTACATTCTTCATCACGCGTTCATCCTAAGCTGAGTGAGTGAAAGCCTGAGTGTAAAATCCAACCTTGCGTCATCGGTGCGCAATCTACGCCCGCCAATAAAAGAGGCTGATATACCCTCAAATTAAGAGAATCAAAATAAAAAAATAAAAATAAATCAATCAGTAAGAAACTTAACGCAACCTATTTTTCATATGGGAAATAAGTGAATTGCGATTAACCCTACTCTTACTCACCTTACTGATTGAGCGCGCAGGTGCAAGCCCTGAAAGAGCAATTTTGCGCGCTTCAATGAATAATACAAAAAAATCGCTATAAGACCGGTTTTTCTGACTGTTTTATCGCCATTATTAGCCATAAAACACTGTATTACGCTGATGAAAAGATCGCTTAATCATCCCCGTTTATATCTGCATTGGTGGTATCCGACTCACTTTCACTCCCTGTTTCATGCTGATTTTCATCACCACTGCGGATATACAAACGGTACGCCACTTGTCCGGCAACTTTTTCGCGGTGCAGCCGCCAGCTCTCAGGCATGGCAAGATGACCGGCATCGACCTCCGCTTCCACATAAATGTAGGCACCTGCTGCCAGCCAGTGATTATTTTCAAGATACTGGCAGCAGGTGGTCAGCATATCGCGCCGAAACGGGGGGTCAATAAACACCACATCAAAGGGTTTACCGTTTTTATTCAGATAATTAAGTGTGTCAGTATGCACAACCTCGGCACGAGAACTGCCCAAATCGCGGACATTTTTTTGCAATGTATCTGCCACGTGGCGTTCAAATTCCAGTAGCACAACATGGTCAGCATAGCGCGATAGCGCCTCCAGCCCGAGCGCACCGCTGCCGGCAAAACAGTCTAAGCAGCGTGCGCCGTGCAGTACCGGAGCTAGCCAGTTAAACAGCGTTTCACGCACCCGATCGGTGGTTGGGCGTAAACCGGGGCTGTCGGGCACCGGCAATTTGCGCCCACGCCATTGACCGCTGATAATCCGGATTTGACCGGACGATTTTTTCGCCATATTCGAAGATCGTTTCGCCATACAATTTTTCGACCGCAAGGAAAGTGGTAAACTCTACAGTTCATTAAAGATGACATTCTAATTGCGCAGGGTCGTATTGCGAAATGACTAAAGAAAAGAAACGTGGATTTTGGTCTTGGTTGGGGTTAGGGCGCAAAGAAGCCGAGCCTGAAGTGCCTTCTGTTGAAGCAGAAACGCCGCAGGTAGATACCAGCCATACCGAGACAAATACAGATATCACACCGGTTATTGATGCAATCTCCCCATCGGCAGTTGTACCTGCCGATGAGCCTCATACCCCTGCGCCGGAAATAGCCGCCGAGCTGCCTATTGAACACGTCGAAGAGATTACGGCTGTTGAACCTGAGCCTGAGCCTGAGCCTGAGCCAGTGGCTGAAATTGCTGAACCTGTTTTAGTGCTTGTTCCAACTTCAGAGCCAGAACGTGAGCTAGCAGCAGAGCCAGAACAAGAATCCGAGCCGGAACAAGAACAAAAAACAGAATATCTGCAGGATGCAGAGCCTGTTGCTGAACCTCTTGTGGAACATATTGCAGAGATTGCTGCTATTGAGCCTGAGCTGGTTGCTGTTGAACCTGAGCCGATTGCTGAAATGGCTGAACCTGTTTTAGCGGGTGCACCAACCGTAGCGCCAGAACGTGAGCTAACAGCAGAGCAGAAACAAGAATCCGAGCCAGAACAAGAACAAAAACCGGAATGTCTGCAGGATGCAGAACCTGTTGCTGCGCTGGCTTCTGAGCTTGCCTCTGAACCACAGGCGCAGATTGTGGTCGAAGAGAGCGCCGAGGTCGTCGAGATTATTGAGACTGAGGTTATCGAGACTGCTAACTCTGTTATCGCTGAAACGTTGGATGAAGAGCCGCTCAACGAGGATGACATTCAGCCGGAAGTACAAGATCGCCCGACGAAAGAGGGGTTCTTTGCCCGCTTAAAGCGCAGCCTTCTGAAAACCAAACAGAATATTGGTACCGGATTTTTCAGCCTGTTTCGTGGCAAGAAAATTGATGATGAGCTGTTTGAAGAGCTAGAAGAGCAACTGCTGATTGCCGATGTCGGTGTTAACACCACCAGTAAAATCATCGATAAACTGACCCAGCACGCCAGCCGTAAGCAGCTTCGTGATGCTGAAGCGCTGTACGGTCTTTTGAAAGAAGAGATGGCCGAGATCCTCACACCGGTTGAAGCGCCGCTGAATGTGGAAGGTCAAAGCCCGTATGTCATTTTAATGGTCGGTGTTAACGGTGTGGGTAAAACCACGACCATCGGTAAATTGGCGCGCCAGTTCCAAGCTGAAGGCAAAAGTGTAATGCTGGCTGCCGGCGATACCTTCCGTGCCGCCGCCGTAGAGCAGCTACAGGTTTGGGGTCAGCGCAACAAAATTCCGGTGATTGCCCAGCATACCGGTGCGGATTCTGCCTCGGTGATTTATGACGCCATTCAGGCGGCCAAAGCCCGCAAAGTGGATGTACTGATTGCCGACACCGCAGGGCGTTTGCAAAACAAGAGCCACCTAATGGAAGAGTTGAAGAAAATCGTACGGGTGATGAAAAAGATTGATGAGAATGCCCCGCACGAAATTATGCTGACACTCGATGCCGGTACTGGCCAGAATGCCATCAGCCAGGCCAAGCTGTTTCAGGAAGCGGTCGGGCTGACCGGTATTACACTGACTAAACTCGACGGTACAGCCAAAGGCGGCGTGATCTTTGCCATTGCTGATCAGTTTAGCATTCCGATTCGTTATATCGGTGTCGGAGAGGGGATTGACGATTTGCGCCCGTTCCACGCCAAAGACTTTATTGAGGCACTTTTTGCCCGTGAGGAGTAAAAAATGATCCGTTTCCAGCAGGTCAGCAAAGCCTATCTGGGCGGCCGTCAGGCATTGCAGGGGGTCTCTTTTCACCTGCATGCCGGCGAAATGGCCTTTCTAACCGGCCATTCAGGGGCGGGGAAAAGTACGTTATTAAAGCTGATCTGCGGGATTGAGCGGCCAAGTGATGGCCAGATCTGGTTTGACGGGCACGATATCTCACGGCTAAAAACCCGTGAAGTGCCGTTTTTACGCCGCCATATCGGGATGATTTTTCAAGATCACCGCTTATTGATGGATCGCACTGTGTACGAAAACGTGGCGTTACCGCTGGTGATCACCGGTAACACCGCCGATGACATTAAGCGCCGCGTCAGCGCGGCACTTGATAAAGTCGGGCTACTGGATAAAGCCCGCTGCCTGCCCGTTCAGCTTTCCGGTGGCGAGCAGCAGCGGGTGGGCATTGCTCGTGCGGTGGTGAACAAACCGGCACTGCTGCTGGCCGATGAACCAACCGGTAATCTTGATGATGCGCTGTCGGGCAGCATTTTACGCCTGTTTGAAGAGTTTAACCGTGTGGGTGTCACCGTATTGATGGCCACACACGATACCCAACTGATCGCCAGTAAGTCATATCCGGTACTGACCCTTGAGCAGGGGCGGATCAGCGCACACAGAAAGGAGTCTGACCGTGGCTAAAGGCGCAAGTAAAAAGAGCCGTCCGGAGAAACTGCGTGCTACCCGTGCCCGCGGCGGATTACGTGAGCAGTGGCGGCATGCATGGCACAACTGCTTGCAAGATATGTTGTTGCAGCCGGTAGCCACGCTGCTGACCGTGGTTGTTATCGCCATCGCATTGACCCTGCCGGGGGTGTGTTATCTGGGCTGGAAGAATGCCTCATTAGCGGCTGACCAGTGGTATCCCGAGCCGGAAATTACCGTGTATCTGCAAAAATCACTGACTGACCCGCAAGCACAGGCAGTGGCCGATTCGATTCGCGCCATCCCGGGAGCCAGCAAGTTGACCTACCTTTCGCGGAGCGACAGCTTGAACGAGTTTCGCCAGTGGTCAGGCTTTAGTGATGCACTCGATATGCTAAACGATAACCCGCTGCCGGCTGTGATCATTGTCCGCCCACAGGGGGAGTTTTCACACGGCACAGCACTGGCCGGCTTGCGCGATGTGTTGGCTGCGGAGAAGGGGGTTAGCGAGGCCAAACTGGATAATACCTGGCTTGACCGGTTGACGGCATTGACCGAACTTGTGGCACAGGTCGCCCTTATCCTAGCGATCTTGATGTTGTGCGCGGTATTCCTGATTATCGGCAACAGCGTGCGGCTGAATATCTTTAACCGCCGTGACAGCATTGAGGTGATGAAGCTGATTGGTGCAACAGATGGCTTTATCCTGCGTCCGTTTTTGTATGGCGGCGCACTGCTGGGGCTGTCAGGTGGCCTGCTGGCATGGCTGCTGAATGCCGTTATCGAATGGCGATTGCAAATTCAGGTCAATTCGGTCATGCAGGTGTTTGGCACGCAGTTTACCTTGCATGGTTTTAGGACGGATGAAGTGCTGATTCTGTTAATAGTTTCCACCATGATTGGCTGGAGTGCCGCATGGCTGGCAACGGCGCGTCATTTGCGTGATTTTCTGCCCCATTAATTTGTGCTGATATCTATTTTATTACACTCGCTATTTTATTAAATTATCTGCATCTGCTCCATTGCATTAATGGAGCGGTGATATAGCACTGAGAGTGTGCTGCTGTAGCGATAAAAAGAGTTATTGATAATGGCCAGCGGTATTTTCCCGTTCGGCCTTATTTAGCCAATCTGTTTGGTTTATATCCCTGAACCTATATTAGGCAAGCTATTTTAGTGAACCAATACCCATGTAGTTACTGAATACAGTAACTACATGGGTAAATAGATTGGGTAGATAGATTAAGCCAATATGTCGGCTAAAATACGCAGTACATTATCTGTTGCAGCACATTATTTGTTACGTAGGGCGATAGTTATTTTATGTGAGAGTTACTCTTTTTATTTCATATAAATAAAATATAACTCCTCCATAAACCCGATATAAATTAAGACATAATGTGGATTTATGTGTGCGCTTGTCACTGAACTATTGCGCGCAGTGGCAGTCAATAAAGTGGTATCGTATTGATATCGTGCTCTTTACCTGATTTTGTGCGGTATCACCCAGACATACCTGATACAATTGGTTAATATTCGCCCTTTTCCCCTGAAGGAAATTGGGCTAGATTAGCCACAGTTTTGTTACTCCTGTTTTTTCGATATACGACCAAAACGTGAGGATTTAATGACGCAACAAGATATGCAATCCATGACTTTCTTAGTGCCGCAGGGCAGTCTGGAAAGTTATATCCGTAATGCTAATGCTTTCCCAATGCTAACTGCAGAGGAAGAGAAAGAGCTGGCCGAGCGGTTGCATTATCATGGTGATATTCATGCAGCTAAACGGCTGATTTTGTCACATCTGCGCTTTGTGATTCATGTTGCGCGTAACTATGCCGGATACGGTTTACCGCAGGCCGATTTGATCCAAGAGGGTAACATTGGCCTGATGAAAGCGGTGCGCCGTTTTAATCCAGAAGTGGGCGTACGCTTGGTTTCGTTTGCCGTGCACTGGATCAAAGCCGAAATTCACGAATATGTGCTGCGCAACTGGCGGATCGTGAAAGTAGCCACCACCAAAGCGCAGCGTAAGCTATTCTTTAATTTGCGCAAAACCAAACAGCGTTTAGGTTGGTTCAACCTTGATGAAGTGGATATGGTGGCCAAAGAGCTGGGTGTGAGTGCTGAGGATGTCCGTGAAATGGAATCCCGCATGTCGGCGCAGGATATGGCATTTGATTTAGGGCCGGAAGATGAAGCACGTGAAACACCGCAAGCACCGGTACTGTTTTTAGAAGATAAATCGTCTGATTTTGCCAATGGCATTGAAGAGGATAACTGGGAATCTCATGCGGCAGATCAGCTGTCAGAAGCTATGAATATGCTTGATGAGCGCAGCCAGCATATTGTGCGCGCCCGCTGGCTTGATGAGCCGAAAGCCACCCTGCAAGAGCTGGCTGATCACTATCAGGTTTCAGCCGAGCGCATCCGCCAGTTAGAAAAAAATGCGCTGAAAAAGCTCAAAGGGGCGATTGAGGTTGAAGCGTAAAAAAGAACAGCACGGTTAGGGTTAAGCTAACCCCGTAGTGCACAGGCGCACACCACATAAAAACGTGTGGGTGCGCCTGTGTTGTATTTGTCGCAGAGCAACTTAGTACAGAGCAACTTAGCGCAGAGTAACTTAGCGCAGAGTAACTTAGTGGTGTGTGGCCGATTGGGCGTTACGCGTATCCCACAGAGCCAGCAGCGCACCGGTGATGAGGCCGATTAGATGTGCGGTATTGGCTATTGATAAACCAAATAAGTCAAACCAACCAAATACCAGCCAGACCAGCATAAAAGCCGCTAATGGTCGGGGGATCGCGATACCACGCTCGGGTGCGCGCTCGCCACAGATCAGTAAATATCCCACCAACGCATACACTACGCCAGATAACCCGCCGAAATAAATACCGCTCACCCATGCCTGTCCGATCCCAGAAAACAGTGCCGAGAATAAAAACAGTTGGATCAGTTTTGGTGAGCCGAGTTTTTTCTCTAATGGCCCGCCCAGATCCCACCACCAGAGCAGGTTAAAGCTGATGTGTAAAATCGAGAAATGCAAAAAGGCGTGGGAAAACAGCCGCCACAATTGCCAGCTCTGCTCTGCGTTTTGCGGAAAACCCAGCCAGCTAAACAGCGCGGTCTCACCAACAAACAGGCTTAATACATAGACCAGCACACAGACCGCCATGATCGCCAGTGTAAACGGGCCTGCGCCAACTTTCAGTGCCTGCAAATAGGAAAAATGGCCGTACTGAAACTGTTTGGCTGTCGCAGTATCTGCCCGCTGCCAACTGGCATCTTGATATTTGGCGGCATCAGGGTGCTGTAAAAAATCAGCCAGCGCCTGCTGGGCGAACTCAGTGTGCTGTTCATCATGCAAATAGAGTACATAGCCGTCAGCCTCGGGCTGCATACTGACTGCGACCTGTCGGGTCGCCATATAATCGATATAGGCTTGCGCAAGGCGCGGGTTGGGTAGGCTTATCAAACGCAACATGGCGGGTTCTCACAAAAGTTGTCGTGATATTGGTGACTACTTTACCCTGCCATTGTTTACCCGGCTACTGCCCGCGGTGATTACTGCCGGTTTTCCGCTACAGCGTATTTTTCATGACGACTCATCAACGGCAGGGTACGCACGTTGCCACGCCTCAAAGCCGCCATTCAGGCTGTACACTTCATCGAACCCCTGATTAATCAGGTACTGGGCTGCGCCCTGACTGCTGTTGCCGTGATAACAGATCACAATCACTGGCGTGGAAAAATCGGTCTGCTGCATAAATTCCACCAGTGACTGATTGGTCAGATGAAAGGCATTTGCGGCATGGCTAGCCTGAAAACTTTGTGGATCACGGATATCAACCAGTACGGCTTTTCCGTGATCGAGTTTGGCTTTGGCATCACTGACCGAGATAAATTGAAACTGTTCCATGAGTTAAACACCTGATAGCGGGAAAGTGGTAATTGTACCGGATAAGAGATAAAAACAGACCCGACAAACAGTGCGGGCTCTCATGTTTGATTACAAGTTTTAACCCCTACACATATGAAAAACGGTACTGTAGTCACTGTTTATGGTTATCCGAGCAGATAGCCTGAATATACGCAGTTGTTTGATGCCTTGCCGTGCTGCAATGATAGTGATAAAGCGCGGTTTTATACTATCGGTAGCTTATTTTCCTTTCTGTATTGTAGATAACATCACCGTGATATCCAGACCGCGGGATGATGTGGAGTATTGAGGTACTTCTATGGATTTCCCCCATAAAGAGCCCTTTTTGTTAGAACCTGTGGTGCTGTCATGGGTTGGTGGTTTTATTGATACAATAGGTTTTCTGGGGTTGGGCGGTCTGTTTATGTCCAGCATCATCCAAAACCTGATTGTGGCCGGCTCTGCTGCGCCGATCACCTTGACGTTTGCGCTGCTTAGCGTAGCTTTCTTTATTTTTGCGATGGCGCTGGTGGCGTACAGTTTTACCCGTAACAGCCGCCACAGTATTTTCTATAAAGCGCGCTGGTATGTGGCCGAGAGTGTGCTGTTGCTGCTTTGTATGGCATTTGGCAGCCGTCTTGATGCCTCGGGCATGCTCAACGAGTTTTTTCTGGGGCTGACTGCGCTGTGCGGGGTGGTAGCCATGGGTATTCATGCCGCCATTTCACGCTTGCTGCTGCGTAATCGTATTGGTACGGCTACCGCAACCGGCAACCTGATTCAGTTGACGATCCGCCTGACCGAGTATATTGCTGATCGTGCTGAGCAGCCTGATGATCTGCGCGCCGCTGAGCGAAAATTGCTGGTGAGCCTGTTCTGGTCGGTAGTCAGTTTTGTTGTGGGCATTGCGGTCGCCGTTTATAGCTTTGAACAGGACCAGTTTTTAGCACTGATCCTGCCCTGTGCATTGATGCTATTTTTAAGCTACAAAGAGTACACTTTTGCTCACTTAAACCGTCATCGTTCTGATACGGATACCGCTGTGAGCGGCGATCAAGAGCCACGTTAAGCGCCCAAATACGCCTCACACACCGCCGGATTTGCCAGCAGATCAGCGCCGCTGCCGGCCAGCACCAGATGACCGTTTTCCAGAACATAACCGCGATCTGACAGCTTAAGAGCCTGATGCGCATTTTGCTCAACCAGAAAAATGGTCATCCCTTCATCACGCAGCTGGGCAATAATGCTAAAAATTTGCTGGATGATGATCGGGGCAAGGCCGAGTGAAGGCTCATCTAAAAATAGCAGGCGCGGGCGCGACATCAGCGCGCGGCCAATCGCCAGCATCTGCTGCTCTCCGCCCGACATCGTCCCCGCACGCTGGGTTTTGCGCTCTGACAGGCGAGGAAACAGCGCGTAGACATGTGCCATGATCCGCTGGTATTCGGCTTTCTCGGTGAAAAACCCGCCCATCGCAAGGTTCTCTTCAACCGTCAGGCGCGAAAAAACCCGTCGCCCTTCCGGTACAATGGCGACCTCTTTACGCATAATTTGTGCTGTTGGCAGGTGGGTAATATCGTGCCCGTTCAGAATAATTTGCCCGCTGCTGGCTTGTGGATCACCACAAATCGCCCCCAGTAAGGTGGTTTTCCCCGCACCATTGGCACCAATTAAGCTGACAATTTCACCCTGACCAATTTGCATATTGATATTGTGTAGCGCCTGAATTTTACCGTAGTGGGCGCAGACATTGTGCAGCTCAAGCATACAACCTCCCTGTTTTCGTTCTTATTTTGACTGTTTCCTGAGATGACTCTTTAGCAGCTTACAATGTTATAAACCGTAAACTTGATAAAGCTTATTTGGGGGATGCAGAGCCATATCGTGCGTGCTTCCCACTCACTTTATACCCACTTACCTACTTACCACCAATAGAGTGAAAACAGATCCTTATGCCTCACCGAGATAGGCACGAATAACATCAGGGTGCTGGCGGATCTGATCGGGTGTACCGCTGGCCAGTGGCGTGCCTTGATTGACCACGTAAATGCGATCAGAGATGCCCATCACCAGCTTCATATCATGCTCAATTAGCAGTACCGAAACGCCGTAGTTGGCGCGCAAGTCCATAATCAGGTTGTTGAGGGCCTCGGTCTCTTTCGGGTTCAGGCCGGCTGCCGGTTCATCGAGCATCAGAATTTTTGGCTGCGTCACCATACAGCGGGCAATTTCCAGCAGGCGTTGCTGTCCGTAAGCCAGATTTCCGGCGGTACGGTTGGCATGTGCTGACAAGCCGATTTTTTCCAGCCAGTAGGCCGCCTGCTCAAGCGCCCGCGCTTCAGCTTGACGAAAATGGGCGGTTTTCAGCAAACCGGAGAACAAATTGGTATTCAAATGACGGTGCTGGGCAACCAGTAGATTTTCGACCGCTGTCATCTCTTTAAACAGCCGCACATGCTGGAAAGTGCGAACGATACCCAAACGAGCAATCTGATGACCGGCCAGATGTTGCGTTGGTTTTCCTTGAAACAGAATTTGCCCGCCGCTCGGGCGGTAAAATCCGGTCAGGCAGTTGAATACGGTGGTTTTTCCCGCCCCGTTGGGGCCGATCACCGAGATAATCTCACCGGAATTGACCGCTAATGCCACCTTGTTGACGGCCAGTAGGCCGCCAAAGCGCATCGTCAGATTGCTTACTTGTAGTAGTACAGACATGGCGGCCTCCGTAGGTAATGTTGCTGATTGATTGTGCGTTCATTCATTGGCCCAACTCCGTAGCTGCTGCTGACGGCGTGCGGTGAGAGGCGTGTTTGGCTGTCTGTTTGTCTGCCGGTGTTTTCAGTATCAGGTGTGGGCGTTGCATCGGCAGCAGACCTTGTGGCCGCCATAGCATCATGAGAACCATCATCAGCCCGAACAGCAGCATCCGGTACTCATTAAACTCACGTGCCAGCTCGGGCAGAACCGTCATTACGATAGCGGCCAAAATAATACCCACTTGTGACCCCATCCCGCCGAGCACTACAATCGCCAGAATAATGGCCGACTCGATAAAGGTGAACGATTCGGGGCTGATAAAGCCCTGTCGTGCGGCGAAAAAGCTGCCGGCAAATCCGGCAAAAGTTGCGCCGATGGTAAAGGCGGTGAGTTTGATGATAGTCGGGTTCAGGCCGAGCGAGCGGCAGGCGATTTCATCTTCACGCAGCGCTTCCCACGCTCGGCCTAGTGGCATCCGCAGGAGGCGGTAGATCACCAGCAGGGTGATAAAGACCAGCGCCAGTGCCATCAGATACAGGAAAATCACTTTGTTATCGCCGCTGTATGGCAGGCCAAAAAAGTGGTGGAACGTATCCCAGCCGCCCTCTTTAACGGTGCGGTTGAACTCAAGGCCAAACAGGGTGGGCTTGGGGATCTGGCTGATGCCGTTTGGCCCACCGGTCAGGCTGGTTTGGTTGAGCAGTAAGATACGGATAATCTCGCCAAAACCTAAGGTAACAATCGCTAAATAGTCACCGCGCAGGCGCAGCACCGGAAAGCCGAGCAGAAAACCAAACAGACCGGCCATCATGCCCGCCAGCGGCAGCGCCTGCCAAAAACTGAACCCGAAATAGCTGTTCAGCAGGGCGTAGGTGTACGCGCCAACCGCATAAAAACCGACATAGCCCAGATCCAGCAGCCCCGCCAGCCCGACCACCACATTCAGCCCCAGACCGAGCATCACATAAATCAGGGTTAAGGTGGCAATATCTACCGCCCCGCGTGAGGCGATGAACGGAAACAGCAGTGCAGCAACTACAGCGAATGTGGCTACCGCTCGTTTAGCAGCGGGTGTTTGCATCTGTTGTGGCAAGGCCAGCCGAGTGGATGACGAGAGATTTTGTGCTGGTAGGCGTGCTGTAACAGCAAGCACCGCACGCGTGAGTGCAGGGCGCAGTAATTGCACCATAAACAGCAGCAGTGCGCCGCCAAAAATCAGCTCAAGATGCCCGTCAGACGCGCCGCTGACAACCAGTTTTGCCCCTTCAGATGTCAGGCGTAATCCCATTAGCATAAAGGTCAGTACGATTAACATGCCGGCACAAAACAGCGCATGGGTGAAGCTCTGCTTATTCATACTTTTTCCACCTCTGGCCGGCCTAAGATCCCCGTTGGCATAAACAGCAGTACGCCAATCAGTAGGGCAAACGACATAATGTCTTTGTACTCAGAGCTGATATAACCGGCAGTCAGCGCTTCAACAATACCGAGTAACAGCCCGCCAAGCATTGCACCGGGAATACTGCCGATGCCGCCGAGTACCGCGGCAGTAAAGGCTTTCAGGCCAGCGATAAAGCCGACATACGGGTTTACTACCCCGTAGTAAGTGCCGAGCAATACACCGGCTACTGCCGCCATGGCTGCACCAATCACAAAGGTTAGTGAGATCACCTGATGGGTATTAATTCCCAGCAGATTGGCCATTTTGATGTCTTCCGCGCAGGCACGACAGGCACGGCCCATCCGCGAGTGGCGGATAAACAGTGTCAGCACCAGCATGGCAATAAAGGTGACAACCCAGATGGTGACCTGCATATAGCTGACCGAGGTTTCACCCGCTGGCCCGAAACGCCAGCCTCCTTCGGCCAGATGGGGAATTGCCAGATCGCGCGAGCCTTGCGCCAGCCGCACATAGTTCTGCAAGAAAATTGACATGCCGATGGCAGAGATCAGGGCAATCAGCCGTTTTGAGCTGCGTACCGGACGATAGGCCACCCGTTCAATGCTCCAGCCATAGGCACTGGTGATCACAATGGCCACCAAAAATGCCCCGCCAATCAGTAGTACGCTAGAATCGATACCCAGCATCATCAGCAGGCCGATGGCTAAAAACGCCACATAGCTGCCGATCATGTATACCTCACCGTGGGCAAAGTTGATCATACCAATAATGCCGTACACCATGGTGTAGCCGATGGCGATGAGTGCATAGGTGCTGCCGATAGTTAGTCCGTTGAGCAGTTGTTGCAGAAAGTAGAAAAAGTGCTCGGGCATACAAGATTCCTTCTCATCCCCAAAATGGTCATTATCTTTTGATGTGCTCTGCGTTGTGTGCAGGTGGCCGGTTTTTGTGAATGACCGGTTTATATTTATATTTATATTTATTCTTTATGGTGGTGCTGTGCGGTTGGGCCTAGCAATAGGGGGAAAGGGCGGCAGGGTATTATTGCCGCCCGAAAACTTATTTCACACTCGAAGAGCCGTCGGCGTGCCACTCAAACACCCCGAACTCAAACCCTTCCAGATCCCCCTTGGCATTCCAGCGCAACGGGCCCATCACGGTATTGACCGGCGCAGCGCGCAGTGCTTTGGCAATGGCTTCCGGATCATCACTGCCTGCACGTTTGATCCCTTCCACGATGGCTTGGGTAGCAGCATAGCTGGTCCAGACAAACGGGCCGGTGCTGTCGAGGTTTTTCGCTTTCAGCGCGTTGACTACCGGTTGGTTGGCCGGGTCTTGATCATATTTTTTCGGCAGTGTGACCAGTAAGCCTTCAGAGGCTGAGCCGGCAATGGATGAGATCTCTTTGTTACCGACCCCTTCCGGCCCCATAAAGGTGGCTTTTAAGCCTGCCGAGCGCGCTTGACGCAAGATCAGCCCCAATTCAGGGTGATAGCCGCCGTAGTAGACAAAATCGACCTGATCTTTTTTCAGTTTGGCGATCAGCGCCGAGAAATCTTTATCCCCCGAGGTGATGCCTTCAAATGCCACTACACTGACACCCGCCGCTTCGAGTGATTTTTTTACACTTGAGGCGATGCCTTCACCGTATTGCTGCTTGTCGTGCACCACCGCTACCCGCTGCGGTTTGACATTGTTGATAATGTATTTGGCGGCAGTCGGCCCTTGATCGGAGTCTAAACCGATAGTGCGCATCACTAAGCTGTAGCCTTGCTCGGTAATCGTCGGGCTGGTTGAGGCTGGGGTAATCATCAGCACGCCCTCATCCTGATACACATCAGAGGCTGGCTGGGTTGATGCAGAGCAGAGGTGGCCGATAACATATTTCACGCCGTCATTGACCACTTTGTTTGCTACAGCTACCGCCTGTTTTGGATCGCAGGCATCATCGTATTCAATAGCCACAATTTTGTCGCCATTGATGCCGCCGGCTTGGTTGATTTGTTCAACAGCAATACGCGTGCCGATAAATTGCATGTCACCGTACTGGGCCACTGACCCTGAAAGTGGGCCTGCTACCCCAATTTTTATCTCGGCTGCCTGAGCATGGCCAAGTAAGACCAGTGCGCTGCCTAACGCGATTGCCAATCGGCTTTTTTTCCCTGTGAGCATCGCCATTATGATTATCCCTGTCTTGGTTGGCTAGAAGGTCATACGCATCGTCGAACAGCATTCGGTACGTTGGTAAGAGAGTCGGGCGTGGTGCTTGCACACATAATTGCGAACTTGCTTGCATCCATTCCATAACATTCTTAACTAAACAACCTTTTAACATCACTCTATATCAGGAAACAAGTGAATTTATTCTCCATAAAACCACCATTAACACAGCATAAGATTTCAATATGTCTGTACTGAATCAATTAATCTGGTTTTTTACTCTGAATATGACATTTAAACGGTAGTTTAATTTCAGTAAGGAGACCAATAGTCAGTATATTTATCGGAAACAAAAAAATCGGGTATGCGGTTTTTTCTGTTGCTAAATTGAGCTGTGTTGTCTCAATTGCATATCAAACCGCGTGAATACAGATGCATCGTTCAACTTTGTTGTAGCACGCACGATAATCCACAATCTTTGACAAGCTGTTATCTGCCTTCGAGAAGCGGTAATTTATCGGCACGCCGTGGCTAATAACTGCGGTAAACTCGGCAAGCTTGTGTGGTAACTAGCAACAGAAAACCACAGTAAAACAGATGATTGGGATAGGGAAGGCATCGCATGAAACTCACTATTGAGCGGTTAACGGAACTGACATCTGCCGATCAGGCTGATTTAGCCAAACTTTGGCCACACAATCAGACCCGAGAGTGGCAACAAGCTATACAGCCGGGTAACGGGCTGCTGATTGCGCGTTTTAATGATCGCATTTTGGCAGGCGTGAAATTGCGTGCGTTGCCTGATTTATCGGCTTTTGAGTTGATAAATGCTCAACATACAGATCAGCAACCTGGCACCGCCGAACTGCATGATTTGTGTGTTCGCGCGGCAACGCGTCGGCGTGGGGTTGGCCGTTATTTGTTGCAGCAGTTACCACTGTTAATGCCGGAATATCAGCGTTGGGTGATCACGCTGCCGTGCGTTGATAAGGTGACCCTGTCTGACAATACAGGGGAAGACCTCGCCACGCTGAGGCTGTTTTTGCAGCACTGCGATTGGCAACAGCACGGTGCGTATTTTTCTTTCAGCCAGACTTCCTAATAAGATTAATAAAAACAACAAGCATCAGTAAGATAAATAAGAGAACGGGAGAGAGCGTGAAACAGACATTAAGGCATGAAGCGATAGTCGAGTTGGTGCGTGAGCAGGGTTACGTGAGTACCGAAGATCTGGTCGCGCACTTTTCGGTCAGCCCGCAAACGATTCGGCGCGATCTCAATGATCTGGCTGCTGACAATGTGATCCGCCGACATCATGGTGGAGCAGCGTTGCCCTCTAGCTCGGTCAATACCGCCTATCATGATCGCAAAGGCATGTGCTCGTCAGAAAAGGCGCGTATTGCGCAGTCGGTCGCTGAACTGATCCCCGATGGCGCAACGCTGTTTATTGATATCGGCACCACGCCGGAGGCGGTAGCGCACGCTCTGCTGTCGCACCGTGATTTGCGTATTGTGACCAATAACTTAAATGTGGCCACTTTGCTGACCACTAAAGAGGATTTCACCGTTATTTTAGCCGGTGGTGAGGTGCGTAACCGCGATGGCGGTATTGTCGGCGAGGCAACGCTCGATTTTATCTCTCAGTTTCGGCTCGATTTCGGTATTTTGGGGATCTCCGGCGTTGATCTTGATGGCTCAATGCTGGAGTTTGATTATCACGAAGTGCGCACCAAAAATGCGATTATCGCCAACTCACGTTGTGTGATTTTAGTGACAGACCACTCCAAATTTGGCCGCAGTGCCATGGTGAATTTGGGGGGAATCGATAAGGTCGACTACCTGTTTACCGATCAGCTACCTCCACCACAGTTGGTGAAAGTGATTGAAGCGAGTGATGTCAATTTGGTGCTGTGTTGATTGCCGGTGAGCTCGGCTAATATTACCGTCTAAAGAGGCGCTTGAATATCGGGCGCTTTTTTTTGCCCATAAAACCCTATTATTTATAGGGATGTTTTATTTTTGTTAAGAGATGGATAGCTTCATTATTTTCGATTACACTCGTTTTTGATTGATAACGAACATTTTCGGGGCGAGCATGGATATCAAAGATCTGATTGTGGTAGGTGGTGGCATCAACGGCACGGGCATTGCCGCTGACGCAGCAGGACGTGGTTTATCAGTGGCATTGTTTGAGGCCGATGACTTGGCCAGTGCCACCTCATCAGCCAGTTCAAAGCTTATTCATGGTGGCTTGCGTTATCTTGAACATTACGAATTTCGGCTGGTGGGTGAAGCGCTAGCCGAGCGAGAAGTGCTGCTGAAAATGGCCCCGCATATCGCCTTTCCGATGCGCTTTCGCCTGCCACACCGCCCGCATTTGCGCCCCGCATGGATGATCCGTGCCGGGCTGTTTTTGTACGATCATCTGGGTAAACGTACTACCTTGCCGGCAAGTCGCGGTTTACGTTTTGGTGAAAACTCAGTACTAAAACCGCAAATGGTGCGCGGATTTGAATACTCAGATTGCTGGGTAGATGATGCGCGTTTAGTGGTATTGAATGCGGGGCAGGTAGTTGAAAAAGGCGGTGCAGTACATACCCGAACCAAGGTGATTCAGGCTATGCGCGAAAACGCGCTTTGGCGGGTAGAAACCGAACACAGCATCAGCGGTGAGCGCCAGACCCATTATGCGCGCGCGCTGGTCAATGCCGCCGGCCCGTGGGTGAAAACCTTTTTTGATGAGAGTCTGCACGAGGCCTCACCACGCGGTATCCGCCTGATTAAAGGCAGCCATATTGTGGTGCCGCGCGTACACAGTGAGCCACAGGCGTATATCCTGCAAAATGAAGATCAGCGGATTGTGTTTGTGATCCCGTGGATGCAGGATTTCTCGATTATCGGCACAACCGATGTTGAATACCACGGTTCACCGCGTGATGTCAGCATTGATGAGGATGAGATCAACTATCTGCTGAAGGTCTACAATCTGCATTTTAAGCATCAACTGGTACGTGATGATGTGGTCTGGACTTACTCGGGAGTCCGCCCGTTGTGTGATGATGAATCAGACTCAGCACAGGCAGTTACGCGGGATTACACGCTAGAGCTCTCTGATGAGCAGGGCAGCGCGCCGTTGCTGTCGATATTTGGCGGTAAGCTGACTACCTACCGCAAACTCGGGCAGGCCGCGATGCACAAATTGCAGCCCTACTTTGCCAATATGGGCGCAGACTGGACAGCGCAAAGTGTGCTGCCGGGCGGTGATTTTGGCATGGATCGTGATAGCTATGCGCGGCATTTGCAGCAGCAGTATCTGTGGTTACCCGAGGCGATGGCGCGCCGTTATGCCTATACCTACGGCAGCCGCAGCCGCGTGATTTTAGCGGGAGCGAACTCTCTGGCCGCGCTCGGGCAGCATTTTGGCCATGACTGCTATCAGGCCGAAGTGCACTATCTGCAAACCCACGAATGGGCGTTGACCGCCGAGGATATCCTGTGGCGTCGCACCAAACTTGGCATGTATTTGACTGCCAGCGAGCAGGCTGAGCTGGCAGCCTATCTAGCTGGCTCAACAGTATCGGCTGAATACGCGCCGATGATGACAGCTTGAACAAGATAATGCGCTCAAGTCGCCCTTTTCGGCGATTTTAGGGGGATGCAGCAAGGCTCAGTCAGTATTTGGCTGAGCCTTGCTGCCTTTTATAACACTATTTTTCCACTCGATTTTTTCTGCTCTGTTTCCCCACCCAAATAGCTAATTACTGATACATATAAGTGGTAAATAGCACATCAAGTACCGGCTTTTGCCCCAACTCTTTTTGCAGCAGGGTATTTACCGCCTCAAGGCATTGCTTGCGGATTGCCTCGCGCTGCTGCTGTGAGCGAACTTGCTGCTCACTTTGCGCGCTTAAAATCCAGATCAATGCATCTCTTATTTGCGGCTCATGCTGCGCGATTTGCTCTTTCAGGGGGGTATTGGTCACCATCAGGCTGACGCTCACCCGTAAAAACCCCAGCTGGCGGCCATTGGTTTGGTAATTTGTCACAATATCATCCCCCAATAGTAAATACTCGTAGGGGGATACGGCCGCTTCTGTGGTGTTTGCACTGTCATTGCCATCCTGAGCAAAAGCAGCAGGCAGTGGCAGTAAAATCAGCAGTAGGGTAGTAACACGGCAAAGAGATTTGAGCATAGCGTGACCTGTCTGGGTAAATCTGTTAACGGAAATTGGGCCGTTAACTGATAGAATGAACAAAATTAACGGGGCAGTTCAGCGGCCTAGGTATGCAGCAGGCAGTACGGAAACATGTTTGCTGATCATCGGATTATCGCCTTTTACTGCCCGCAATACGGTAAATAGTACCTACGAAATCATCATGAGTGTGCTTGAAACTGACTTTTCTCCGAGGTGGGATATCCTGCCTTTAGATGCGCATTGGCAGCCCGCGAGCGCCTGTAAACTTACGGCGTTGCAGGCCGAATGGCTGTGCAGTCTTGGCTCGATGACCGAGCGTTTACGTGCATCTTGTAGCACGCTGCGCGTTAGGGTCGGCCACGAAGGGTTTGTCAGTCGTAGCCAGTTAGCGGCCTGCGAGTGGCTTTCTTTACCGTCATCGTCTTTATCGCAACCCTCTGTGTTGTCATCAGCGTTGCCGCCAGAACCGGCGCAGCAAAGTGTGCAGCAACAAGGCGTAATGCAACAGATTGCTGATGATGCGGCAACACTCTGGCTGCGTGATGTACTGCTCTACTGCGATGGTGTGCCGTGGATTTTTGCCCGCACGTTGATCCCTAAGCAGATGCTGCAACAGCAGTGGCAACATCTGCCGGATATTGGGGCAGAGCCTATCGGCCAGACCTTGTTTGCTGATCCGAATTTGCAGCGGCAAGCGCTGGAGATAGCCACCCTTTGTTTGCCACCACCACTGGCTCAGACACTGAATCTGGCCGATGATAAGCCTTTGCTGGCGCGCCGTTCACAGCTAGTTACGGCTGCACAATCGCTGCTGGTTACCGAAGTTTTTTTACCTTTTGCGCCTGTATATTGATAGGGAGTTTGGCTCATGTTTAGGGAGAAGTTGAGCGCTTACTGGCGTCTGATGCGAATGGATCGCCCCATTGGCACGTTGTTGTTACTCTGGCCAACCTTGTGGGCACTGTGGCTGGCAGCCGATGGGCAACCCACACTGCCGATTTTGCTGGTCTTTGTGCTCGGGGTGATAGTGATGCGCGCGGCCGGTTGTGTGATCAATGATTATGCTGATCGTAAGGTTGACGGGCATGTTAAGCGCACGGCATCACGCCCGCTGCCCAGTGGTCTGGTTAAACCTAAAGAGGCCCGCTGGCTGTTTGTCGGGCTGATTTTTGTTGCCCTGCTGCTGGTGCTGACACTCAACTCCCTGACGATTCTATTATCACTGGCAGCTCTGGCCTTAGCCTTTATCTACCCGTTTATGAAGCGGTTTACCCACCTGCCACAAGTGGTATTGGGGGTAGCGTTTGGCTGGTCAATTCCGATGGCATTCGCCGCTCAGACTAACGTGTTACCGCCGAGTTGTTGGTTACTGCTACTGGCCAATATCTGCTGGACAGTGGCCTACGATACCCAGTACGCGATGGTTGACCGTGATGACGATCTGCTGATTGGCGTGAAATCGACAGCCATTTTATTTGGCCGTTTTGATACCCTGATCATTGGTCTGTTGCAGTTGGCGACGTTGGTATTGCTGGTGTTAGTGGGTATGGTGAGTCAGCTTGGCCTGCTCTATTACGGTGCAATTTTGCTCAGCGCAGGGCTGTTTATTTACCAGCAACAGCTATTGAAAGCGCGCGATCGTAGCGCCTATTTTCAGGCATTTCTGAATAATAATTATGTGGGAATGGTGCTGTTTATCGGTATTGCGGGAAGCTATTTGCTGCATTGATTATTGTGTTGCTATACCGGTTGTTATCCTTTCCTTTTGGATAAAAAAAATGCCCTGACACTTATCAGGGCATTTTTTTATTCGTGTATTTCTACGATCTCTATCAACACTATTCTGCTAACGGTGTACCGTGGTGAGCGGGTAGCGCGCTGTAGATCGTTAAGCGAATTTCGGGTGATAACTGCGGGCTGAGTAGCGCTTTGAGTTGTACCACTTTTTCGGTGACCGCATTATCGTTCTCATCAATACAGCCGACACTTTGTAGGGTGCTGACCAGAGAGGCAAACACTGCTTTATCAAAGAACTCCGGTGCATTGATCCCGTGCAGTACCGACAAGCGCTGCGCAATAATCTGGCTCTCTTTTTCCAGCTCTGCGCGGCTAATCGGTGTGTCGGTATTGAGCAGTGTTAAGGTGATGGCGTAGCGTTGCAGCGTTTCACGCACACCAGCGGCCAGCAGTTGCAGCGGGCGGATGCGGTCATTGTTTAGCAATAACTGCTCACCATGCTGCACAATTAACCCCTGACGGGCCAACTCTGCAACCAGTTGATCAACAACACCCGCCAACTCTTCAGGCGTATAGCGCATAAACAGCTCAGCTTGCATCAGCGGGTACAGACCGGCCACTGTGGTGTGCAGTTGCGCCAGACTGATGCTCTGCTGGCAGATCACCACACTGGCAATCAGTGAAGGCAATGCCAGCATATGCTGAATGTTGTTGCGGTAATAGGTCATCAGTACCGCCTGTTTGCGATCTAACAACATAATATCGCCCAGACTATCTTTCTCGACCTGCAGCTTATCGAGCGTCATCACATGCTCAAGCAGAGTAGCGGCGGAATCGGTTGGTACTGTGCTGTCAGCGGAATAGGGTACGTTTTGCAGCAGTTGCTGGTAGCAATCAAGCTGCTCAAGCAATTGATCACGCGTCAGTGCCCGCTGGCGGGAAGCGAGCAGCGCTGTTGCCGTCAGGTTCAGCGCATTGGCTGCTGCCGCATTGTTGATGTGTACCATAATTTGCTGCGCGATACCGTTTACGGTGGGCGATAACCACTGTGGGCGCTGTGGCTCAATCGGATCTATCGCATCACGCCACTGGGGCACATGTTGGTTCAGGTAGGGCACCAGCGGAATCGGCTCGCCGAAGTTCACATAGCCCTGACCTAAATTGCGCAGCTTGCGCAGAGTGCGTAAAATTTGCCCTGCACTCTCTTTTTGCTTGGCTGCCCCGCGCAGTTCATTGGCGTATGTGCCAACTTCCATGACATGCTCATAGCCGATATAGACCGGCACAATTGAAATCGGGCGTTGTAACCCGCGCAGCATCGCCTGTAAGGTCATACTTAATGTACCGGTTTTCGGATCAAGCAAACGGCCGGTGCGTGAGCGCCCGCCTTCAATAAAATACTCGACCGAATAACCGCGGGTAAACAGCTCGGCCATGTATTCACGAAATACCGTTGAGTACAGCTTATTGCCTTTAAAGCTGCGGCGGATAAAAAACGCCCCGCCACGACGGAAGATTGGCCCAGCAGGAAAGAAGTTTAAATTAATACCGGCGGCAATATGCGGCGGCACTAACCCCTGATGATAGAGCACGTACGAAAGTAGCAGGTAATCCATATGGCTGCGATGACAAGGCACATACACAATCTCGTGGCCATCTTGTGCCAGCTGGCGTACGCGTTCGGCATGGCCCACGTTGATCCCCTGATACAGCCGATTCCACAACCAGCCTAAAAAGCGATCACCAATCCGTACCAGCTCATATGAAAAATTAGCCGCAATCTCTTCCATCATGCCAATGGCTTTTTGGCGCGCTTTTTCCGGAGATACACCGGTGGCGGTGACTTCATCGGCTACCGCTTTTTCAATTGCTTTTGAGTGCAGCAGCTGGTTAAACAGCGCTTTACGATCAGGCAGGCGCGGGCCTGCCGCGACCAAACGCTGACGCGAAAAGTGCATCCGTGCCACCCGCGCCAATTTTTGCGCGATAATCTGGTCAGTACCGTGTTGATCGGCCATATAACGTAGCGATACACAGTTAGAGAAGCGCACAAAACTGTCGCGGCCCAGCCAGAGTACGGCCATCAACTTTTGAATGCCGTTGAGCAGGCGCAATTTGGGTAACACCAATTGCCCTTCATGGCCGGGTGCCCGACCCCATAACACAGTCACGGGCACCATCTGTACGTCCAGCGTCGCATCTTCGCGGTGCAGATCCAGATAGTCGTGAAAAAGGGTGATAGACTCCGGCTTTGGCACACGGTCTTTGAACACCGTTGGGCGCTCATCAATAAACACGTAGCTTGGCAACTGTCGGCCATGAATATTGAGCTTGGCCAGCGGATCAGGCAAATGCTGCGCTAAACAGTAGCGGCGCAGTGTTAATAGGTCAGTCTCTGACTGATAAGGCAAGACGTACAGGATCGGGCGTGCCGGATCAATGTTCAGCTCGCGAATTGGATCTGCGGGGATCAGTTTGCTACGAACCAGCAATGTCAGCGGCAGATCTAAAAATTTGTGATAAATATGCTTCCAACCAGACATGGTGTGGGGCCTCAACATCCAACAAAACCGGGCAAGAATAGCAGAAATAACTGGTAAGATCAGATTCACCCGCACAGTCATAGTAACGTTTGGCCGTACAGCTTCATAGATTATGTAAACAACGAGGAAGTAACATGCAAAAAAACACCGGATTTACCCGCGTATATAAAGCCGCAATCTACTCATGGCAAGGCTTTCAGCACGCATTTCGGTATGAAGCTGCATTCCGCCAAGAGCTAGTTTTAACACTGGTGATGCTTCCGCTAGCGTTCTATTTTGATGTTACGGCCGTTGAGCGTGTGTTGATGATTATGGTGATCGGATTGGTGCTGATTACCGAGCTGCTCAACAGTGCCGTGGAGGCGGTAGTTGACCGTATTGGTAGTGAATACCATGAGTTAGCCGGCCGCGCGAAAGATATGGGGTCGGCGGCGGTTTTTGTGGCGTTGGCACTTGTACCACTGGTCTGGGGAATTATTCTCTGGCCATAGTGATTACGGGGTGTTCAATGCGATAACTCCTGTATATACTGCCAGTATAGCTGTATAAAAAAACAGGATAAGACGATGAAGCCACTGACCGAAAGACAGCAACAGGTTTACAATCTGATCCGTGATCACATCGTGCAAACCGGAATGCCGCCAACCCGTGCTGAAATTGCCCGTGATCTCGGTTTTCGTTCACCGAATGCTGCAGAAGAGCATCTGAAAGCGTTGGCACGTAAAGGCGCGATCGAAATTGTTGCCGGTGCGTCACGTGGTATTCGTTTGCTGGCGGAAGTTGAGCCGGAAGAGGCCGCCAATGATGGCTTGCCACTGATTGGCCGCGTAGCTGCCGGAGAGCCTATTTTAGCGCAGCAGCATGTTGAAGGGCACTATCAGGTTGACCCAACTCTGTTTAAGCCGAGTGCCGATTTCCTGTTGCGGGTTAATGGCATGTCGATGAAAAATATCGGTATTATTGATGGTGATCTGCTGGCAGTGCATAAAACCCAAGAGGTACGCAACGGGCAGGTTGTGGTGGCTCGGGTTGATGATGATGTAACTGTAAAGCGCCTTGAGCGCCGCGGTAATCAGGTATTCTTGCATGCGGAAAATGAAGAGTTTTCGCCGATAGTGATTGATCTGCGCAGCCAATCACTCACCATTGAAGGGCTGGCGGTTGGGGTTATTCGTAATAATAACTGGATGTAATCTGCCGACACTAGCACCTGTTGCTGTTAAAACCCGCCATGTTATGCCATGAGCGGGTTTTTTATTGCCACCGCGAAACCCCGCGGCATGGCTGTGATGAAAGTAACCAAAACATAAAGACAATTAAACGATAAAAAGGAGATCTCCCCCCGATGATGCCGCAAACTCTGTTCCGACGCTGTTGGTCGCCGACTGACCGGCGTTTGTGGCAACTGGCGCTGCCGATGATCTTTTCCAACATCACTATTCCGCTGCTGGGGTTGGTTGATACCGCAGTTATCGGCCATCTTGATAGTGCGGTGTATCTGTCGGCGGTGGCCGTTGGCGGCATGGTGCTGGCTTTTTTAACCATGATGTTCAATTTTTTGCGCATGAGTACCACCGGCATTACCGCACAGGCCAAGGGCGCGCAGGATAACGATCTACAAAACAGCACCGCAACACTGTTGCAGGCGCTTGGCCAACCTTTGCTGCTCAGTGGGTTATTGAGCCTGCTGTTGTTACTGTTACAGCAACCGCTGATCCAGCTGGGGTTATCGATCAGTGGCGTTTCCGGTGTACTGCGTGAGTATGCCGAGCTTTATTTGCAGATCCGCTTTTGGGCTATTCCGGCTACCTTGGCAAATTTAGTACTGCTGGGCTGGCTGTTGGGCATGCAAAAAATGAAAGCACCGGTCTTGCTACTGGTGTGCGGAAACCTCACTAACATTGTGCTGGATATCGCGCTGGTGTTGCATGCCGACTGGCAGGTGCGTGGTGTTGCTGTTGCCAGTGTGTGTGCCGAATATGTGACATTGCTGATGGGGTTGTGGCTGGTGTGGCGCACCGTGCGTGCGGCGCAGATGGTGAGGCTGCATCCGGTGGATAAGCCACACAGTATGATCAGGTCATTACTGGGTGATAGAACCACATGGCGGAAAAACAGCGGGCGGTTGTTGTCATTAAACCGAGATATCTTTCTGCGATCGCTGGTTTTACAGCTCTGTTTTGCCTCTTTTACCGTACTTGGTGCCCGTATTGGCGGTGATACGGTGGCCACCAATGCACTGTTGCTAAATTTCCTGACCTTTACCGCCTTTGCGCTTGACGGTTTTGCCTATGCCATTGAAGCGCTGACCGGCCACGCTATCGGCGCGCGCGATCAGCGAACTCTGCGTACCGTATGGCGGGCAGCCTGTCGACAATCATTGCTGTTGGCCGCCCTGTTTTCATTTGCCTATGCGTTGTGGGGTCAGCAGATTATCGCATTGCTAACGCATCTTCCCGCACTGCAAGAGCAGGCTAATCTTTACCTGCCGTGGCTGGTGGCATTGCCGCTGATTGGTGTGTGGTGCTATTTGCTTGATGGCCTGTTTATCGGGGCGACCCGCGGCCGAGAAATGCGTAACAGCATGCTGCTAGCCGGATGCGGCTATGCACTGACGGTGGTGATTGGTTTCACGCTGGGCCGTGGGCAAAATCACGTGTTGTGGCTGGCACTCATGGTGTTTTTAGCTCTGCGCGGGGTGTCGCTGGAGTATTACCGTCGCACCCGTTTAATGTGCGAGTAACATGCTAGGCTTAAATGGAAAGGGTGATACAAACCAAAAACCGACGCGCTATTGCGCGTCGGTTATCACAGCGGTAGCAATGTTAAATATTACTGTGCTGCTATCCACTATTGTGGTTATTAGGCAGTTATATTAAGTACTTATATTGAGTGCTTAGTAAAACGAGTGATCGCCGCGCTGATGCTCGGTAATATCCTTCACCCCTTTTAGCTCAGGGAATTGTGCCAGCAGCTCTTTCTCGATGCCCTCTTTCAGGGTGACATCAATCATTGAACAGCCGTTACAGCCGCCACCAAATTGCACGATAGCATAGCCATCATCGGTGATCTCCATCAGAGATACTCGGCCACCATGTGCGGCTAACTGTGGGTTAACCTGTGATTGCAGCGCATACTCTACGCGCTCGGCCAGCGGTGCATCATCGGCCACTTTACGCATTTTTGCGTTGGGCGCTTTGAGGGTAAGCTGTGAGCCGAGTGCGTCGGTGGTAAAATCAATGTCCGCATCTTCCAGATAAGGCACGCTCATGATATCGACATAAGCAGAAAAGTTGTAAAATTTCAGCTCGGTATCCTTATCTTCTACCGCATCGGCAGGGCAGTAGGAAACACCGCACTCGGCATTTGGCGTACCGGGATTAACAACAAAAACGCGGATGTTAGTGCCTTCGGCCTGTTGTGCCAAAAGCTTACTGAAGTGGGCTTGTGCAGCATCAGAAATGCGGATCATGGCTCGTCTCAATAGTTGACTGATTTACTTGGTTAAACATCATACACCCTTTCATCAGGCCTGAGTAGTACAGGGTTCACGCATTTACGTTGATTGCGTTACTGGGTACGACACAAGCACCAGATCTGAATGTGGCTTGCCCCTTGCTCGCGCAGTGCATGGCTTATCACGCTGACCGTTGAACCGGTCGTCACCACATCATCGAGCAACGCAATCCGTAAACCGTGCAGCGGTTTAGTCACCGAATAAGTGTTTAGCTGGTTGAGCCGTCTTTCACTGGCGCGTAGCGTATGTTGGGCACGTTTACTCTTATAACGGATCAGCGCGTCAGGATCGAGCGGGATGTGCAACCAGTGTGACAAGGCTCGGGCAAGATATTCACTCTGGTTAAATCCGCGCCACCATTGGCGCTGGCGTTGCAGCGGTACCGGTAAAATCAGATCTGGCCACGGTGCGGGATTTTCGCGCCGCGCAGCCAGCAGCGTCAGCAACAACTGGCGGGCCAGCGCTTCGGCCAGCCAAAATTGCTGTCGGTATTTCAACTTTGCTAGCAAATAGGTAAATGGCTCGCTGTAGTCGGCAATTGCCGTCAGGCTGTCCCATGGCGGAGCTGAGGTTTGGCAGAACATACAGCGGCTATTCGGGCCTGAACGGCTAATCCCGCACCGGCGGCAAGGAAAGGTTATCAGCGGAAAGTGGCTTTTGCAGACACTGCAAATACCGTGCTGGCGGTGATAGAGTGGTTGCTGGCACACCAAACAGGGGCTGCGTGTATCTGCTTGTAGCAGGCGCGGCAGTGCAAATGAGCGCGGTAACGGCCACCATGGCATTGGGTTATCCCTTATCAATATGGTTTTGGCTCTAGTTTTCGCTTTAAGTTTGAGGTTACCGTGCAAGGGGCTAACCGGTTGTTTAACCAAAGATCGCAAAAAAAGATCACAACAAAAGAGTATAGGGGATGAGCAAACTGTATTGGCAACAACAGGGGCAGGGTGAACGCGATATTGTGCTGCTACACGGTTGGGGGCTGAATGCCGAAGTATGGCAACCGCTGGTGGCGGAATTAAGTTCGCATTATCGGGTACACACGGTTGATTTACCCGGTTACGGGCGCAGCAGCGGTTATGGTGCACTGTCACTGCCTGAAATGGCACATATTTTGTTACAGCAAGCACCGGCCAATGCTGTTTGGATCGGGTGGTCACTGGGTGGGCTGGTGGCAACTGAAGCGGCTTTACAGGCTCAGGCTGCCGATACACTGGCAGTGGAAACGGCATTATCTGGCCAAGGTGTGGCGATAGCCGGATTAATTACGCTGGCCTCATCACCCTGTTTTGTGATGCAAGATAACTGGCCGGGTATCAAGCCAGAGGTCTTGGCCCAATTTCGCCTGCAATTGCAGCACGATTTTAGCCGTACCGTAGAGCGTTTTTTGGCACTGCAAACACTGGGTACAGCTACCGCCCGGCAGGATACCCGCTATCTGAAACAGGCGGTACTGTCTGTTCCTGCCCCTACTGCCGAAGTTCTGGCTAAAGGTCTGGATCTGTTGGCCGACACAGATTTCAGGGAGCGTGTATCGGCACTCACTTTACCGGCGCTGCGTATTTATGGCCGGTTAGACGGGCTGGTTCCGCATCAGGTGATTGCGCAAGTCAATGCCTGCTGGCCAGACTCACACGTTGAGATTATTGCCCAAGGCGCACACGCCCCTTTTATTGCTGAACCGGCACGTTGTGCCCAGATGATAGACATATTTTGTCACCGTTATCTGTGGGTATAAACGCACTATTGTGAGCGTTGTTCTGCCATGTTGCGGGCGGCTTCTTGTGTTCATGCTGTGATCTGTTATTTGCTCAGGGAAATAGACCAACATGATGAATGTCAGCCCCACCAATCAGGCAGTATCGGTGCTGCCGACCTCGGTGAATCCGTCAACCGAGCAGGCGCGGCATGATAATCAGGTGCGTGAGCGAATTGTACAACCCGAGGAAGTTATCGCCTCGCCGGGCAAGCGCGCAGTTGATGCGCATCCGCAAGACCGAGACTGGCTGACTACCGATGAGGATGAAAAAGAGCAGGAGAGCGCAGAGCCACACACGCCGGATCCTGATTTACTGCCAACGTCTGCCGAGGCGGTAATTGAAGGGGAGTGGGTCAGCAAAGAGGATTGCCCGCGCTATTATCCCCCGTTTCCGAATGCATTGACGGCAGTAAATAACCGTATGGCACTGCACGGCAAAGTGATCGCCTGCCGTTACTGGTACTCAGTACGCCCGCACCCGAAAGCCGATTTTCGTACTAAAACCTGATGAGCAAAGATGGGGTGTACAGGATATTGTGATTGAGATTCTCATCGTGCAAAAAACATTCTGCCGTATTATTGCACGGCAGAACGAGAGTATATTGCAGACTACGTATTATGAGGCTGATTTAACCTGAGTATCGGTTTCACGGCTGATGGGCAAAGAGATCCGCATAGCCAGCCCGCCGAGTGTAGCACTGCGGCTGAGGTTGATTTTACCGTGATGCGCATCAATGATGCGTTTCAAGATAGCCAGCCCTAACCCTGAGCCTTCGCTGCTGCCGCGCGCCTCATCACCCCGAACAAACGGCTGGAACAGATTTTCAATCTGATCATCGGGAATACCCGGCCCGTTGTCATCAACTTGTGCCCAAATATAACCGGTATCATCAATACCGCTGCTGACACTGATCATGCCGTTTCCGTAGCGGATCGCATTGGTAATGATGTTGGCAATCGCCCGCTTGATTGATAACGGGTGAATATTGCAGAGTAAAACATCGTGGAACAGCTCAACGTTAATCATATGATCTTCGTTGCTTTCTGCGGTTGCGACTTCACTCACCAGCATATTCAGATCATATTGTTCGGTTGGCATATCACCGTTTTGCGCGCGCAGAAAATCGATAAACTGGCCGATAATATCGTTGGATTCATCAATATCTTTATTGATGGATTCCGCCAGATAACTGTCTTCTTGCGACATCATTTCGGTTGCTAGCCTGATCCGCGTCAGTGGGGTGCGCAAATCATGGCTGATACCGGCCAGAATCAGGTTTCTATCCTGTGCCAGAGCTTTAATGCCTTTGCTCATCACGTTAAAAGAGTGAATCACCGAACGAACTTCTGATGCACCCTGTTCCGGCAGTTGATCAGGGTACTCACCGCGGCCAACCCGTAATGCCGCTTTTTCCAGCTCCATTAACGGGCGGTTTTGCAGGCGGATAAACACCCAGGCACCGGCCAGAATGAGCATGAAGATGGCGAAAATATAGCGGAACAGCGGCGCAAATGCCTCTTGGCGCAGTTTGATTAAGGGAATGCGCGACCAAAGGTCACTGTCTTTATCCGTCGGGTCATGCAGCCAGAGTACAAAAAACTCAGAGCCGGTTTCTAACCTGACATCCACATAAGTGCCAAACAGCCGAGTAAACTCTTGATCTAAAAACGGATAATGTTCAGCTTGTGCCAGCCCGAGCAATAGTGCCTCTTGCGTGCTGTAGAGGCGGATATCCAGATCAGAAGCCAGCTCATTGCGCAAAATTTGCCGTACACTGGGCGAGGCTTGTTTGTCTATTTTGGCGGCTAGCTTAATTTCATACGCAATCATGCGATTAAATTGCGATACGGTAGGCCGGATCGCAAAATTCATTACCGCCATATAGGTAGTGAGCATGCAAATCAGCAGCAGCACCACCATCATG
The DNA here is from genome assembly GCF_056522795.1 of Plesiomonas sp. ISS29. NCBI lineage: Bacteria > Pseudomonadati > Pseudomonadota > Gammaproteobacteria > Enterobacterales > Enterobacteriaceae > Plesiomonas > Plesiomonas sp. ISS29. Next base: position 293,610 of record NZ_JAWRZQ010000001.1, on the reverse strand, counting down.
AGCAGGGTACGAGCAAACGTACTGCGCGGAAGCCAGCTGGTCATTATGCTTTGTGATCATCCGGAACAAATACGTAGCCTAAGCCCCACACGGTTTGAATATAACGCGGGCGTGCCGGATCTTCTTCTAGCATACGGCGCAGGCGGGAGATCTGTACGTCAATTGCACGCTCCATCGCACTGTACTCGCGGCCACGAGCCAGATTCATCAGCTTATCACGAGATAGTGGTTCACGCGGGTGGGTGATCAGCGCTTTGAGTACGGCGAACTCACCGCTGGTCAGTAGCATAGCTTCATCACCGCGGAACATTTCGCGGGTACCCAGATTCAGGCGGAATGGGCCAAATTCAATGATTGCTTCTTCTTGTGAAGGTGCGCCCGGCAGTTCGGTGATATGGCGGCGTAAAATCGCGCGCAGACGGGCTAGCAGTTCACGTGGGTTAAACGGTTTTGGCAGATAGTCATCAGCACCCACTTCCAGACCCACGATACGATCAATTTCATCGCCTTTTGCCGTCAGCATAATGATCGGCATGTTGTTATCTTGGCTGCGCAGACGGCGGCAGATTGATAGGCCATCTTCGCCCGGCAACATCAGATCCAGCACCATTAAATGGAAGCTTTCACGCACCAGCAGACGGTCCATCTGCTCGGCGTTAGCAACGCTGCGAACCACAAAGCCTTGTTCTGTCAGATAGCGCTCTAGCAGTGCGCGCAGGCGCATATCATCGTCGACCACGAGGATTTTGTGATTCTCTTGCATGTTCATTACTCCAAAAAAAAGCGAAATCATTTACACCGAAAATAGGATGATGCAGTGAGCATGTCATCCGTAATTGAGTCTATTGTATGCAACATTCGCGAGCTACTGCACAGGAAATTGTTACAAAGTTAATCTATAAACTGAGCCGAGGGATAAGCATGGTAACAAGGCGTAAATCACACGATTGAGATGACGTGTTGTTATAGTAATGTGAATGCTTGTCATGCAGTTTTCGGTGATGGCTGTTGCTGTGCAACAGTATTAATATTGCACAAGTTGTGTCGGATATCCCGCACTGCATTAGATTTTTGTCCGTAACATCACGCTATTGATGCTGGGCACTTTAATCACATCGGTTTATCCGAGCTAAGCGGCTGATAACGGATACCGAGCACTAGATAGCAGACACAGCCGGAAGGGGTTTCGATTACGATTTCATCATCAACCACTTTGCCAATCAGGGCGCGGGCGACGGGTGAGTTAATCGAGATCCAGTTTTTGGCCGGATCAAATTCATCGGCTCCGACAATACGGTAGCAGCTCTCGATCCCTTGTTCGTTTTCCAGCGTGACCCACGCACCGAAAAACACTTTTCCCTCTTGCTGCGGGCTCGGATCAATGATTTTGAGAATATCCAACCGTTTGCTTAAAAAGCGTACTCTGCGGTCGATTTCGCGTAAGCGTTTTTTACCGTAGATGTACTCGGCATTCTCTGAGCGGTCGCCCATTGCTGCCGCTTCAGAAACGGCTTGTGTTACCTGTGGACGTTCAATTTTCCACAAATATTTCAGCTCTTTATCCAGAGCCAGCCAGCCTTCACGGGTGATGTAGTGTGCTTTTGTTGTGCTCATTTTATCCTTGGTTTACTCAATGCGCTTCACGTTCACAGATATCCTTCTGCCTGATGGCTGGTATTTTGCCACGCAGAAACGTATAAAAGTCGGTTATCACTCAAAATTCTCTGATGAACCCCAATTGAGCCTATGAATAATCATTTTAGCCGTGTTATTGCCAGTGAAATTGCCGCCCGCGCCGATCAGGTCAGCGCCGCCATTAACTTGCTCGATGAGGGCAATACCGTCCCCTTTATTGCCCGTTACCGTAAAGAAGCGACCGGCGGGCTGGATGATACCCAGCTGCGAAATCTGGAAACGCGCTTAATTTATCTGCGTGAATTGGAAGATCGCCGTCAGACGATTTTGAAATCAATCACTGAGCAGGGCAAGTTAACCGAGGCGCTGCAACAGGCGTTACTCAGCACCGACAATAAAACAGAGCTTGAAGATCTCTATCTACCGTATCGGCCAAAACGCCGCACGCGCGGTCAAATTGCCATTGAAGCTGGGTTAGCGCCACTGGCCGATAGCCTGTGGAATAATCCGCAGCAAGACCCAGACACGCTGGCCGCGACCTTTATCAATGCCGATCAGGGGGTTGCCGACAGTAAAGCCGCATTAGATGGCGCGCGCTATATTCTGATGGAACGTTTTGCCGAAGACGCGCCGTTATTGCAGAAAATCCGTACCTATTTGTGGAAATATGCCCAATTAGTGTCAACTGTAGCGGCTGGTAAAGAGGAAGAGGGGGCGAAGTTTCGTGATTACTTTGCTCACCACGAGCCGATTGCAAAAGTGCCGTCGCACCGCGCACTGGCGATGTTCCGTGGCCGCAATGAGGGGGTGTTAAACCTTTCACTCAATGCCGATCCTGAACAGGAAGAGAGCATTCGCAGCAGCTATTGTGAAACCCTGATTGCCGAGCATTATCAGGTGATGCTGAACAACGCACCGGCCGATAGCTGGCGTAAAACGGTCATCAGCTGGGCATGGCGCATCAAAATTTTGCTGCACATGGAAACCGAGCTGATGGGCACGGTACGTGAACAGGCCGAAGCCGAAGCGATTAACGTATTTGCCCGTAATATGAGTGACTTGCTAATGGCTGCACCGGCGGGTGCAAAAGCGACCATGGGGCTGGATCCCGGTTTGCGTACCGGCGTGAAAGTGGCAGTGGTTGATGCTACTGGAAAACTGGTTGATACCGCTACCGTCTACCCGCATACCGGACAGATGGATAAAGCGCTGCATACGGTCGCGCAGCTGTGCCAAAAACATCAGGTTGCGCTGATTGCTATCGGCAACGGCACGGCATCACGTGAAACCGACCGTTTTACTGCCGAGATGTTTCGTCTGTATCCCGATATTCAGGCACAAAAAGTGACAGTCAGTGAGGCCGGGGCCTCGGTGTATTCAGCCTCGGAGCTGGCCGCGCTGGAGTTCCCTGACCTTGATGTCTCACTGCGTGGTGCGGTTTCGATAGCCCGTCGTCTGCAAGATCCGCTGGCTGAACTGGTCAAAATTGAGCCAAAATCCATCGGGGTGGGTCAGTATCAGCACGATGTTTCCCAGTCACAACTGGCGCGCCGTCTTGATGGCGTGGTGGAAGACTGTGTGAACGCCGTGGGGGTTGATCTGAATACCGCCTCGGTTGCGCTGCTGACTCGTGTGGCTGGATTGTCAAAAACACTGGCTCAGAATGTGGTGGCTTTCCGTGATGAGCATGGTCGTTTCGATAGCCGTCAGCAGTTGCTGAAAGTGGGGCGTTTAGGCCCGAAGGCGTTTGAGCAGTGTGCCGGATTTTTACGCATCAATGACGGTAAAAACCCGCTGGATGCCTCAACGGTACATCCGGAAACCTATCCGGTTGTTGAGCGTATTCTGGCTGCCACCGGCAAAACCGTGCGTGACCTCATGGGCAACGGCGAGCTGCTACGCAGTGTCAAAGCCAGTGAGTTTACCGATGATCGCTTCGGTTTACCGACGGTCACCGATATCCTAAAAGAGCTGGAAAAACCCGGCCGCGATCCGCGCCCCGAATTTAAAACGGCCACTTTTGCTGAGGGGGTGGAAACCCTCGATGATCTCTCTGCGGGGCTGATTTTAGAAGGCACAGTGACCAATGTGACCAATTTTGGCGCATTTGTTGATATCGGTGTGCATCAGGATGGCTTGGTACACATCTCATCGCTGTCAGATAAATTTATTGATGATCCACATAAAGTGGTGAAAGCCGGTGATATCGTCAAGGTTAAAGTGCTGGAAGTGGATATTGCGCGTAAGCGGATTGCTCTGAGCATGCGTCTTGATGATCAATCGGCCAGCGCTGGGGCGAAAAATAGCTCAAGCGTTGAGCGGAATAACGTAAATTCGGCGCATAACAGCACAATGTCTCGTCCATCAGACCGTACTGATCGCACTCCGGCAGGTCAGGGGAGTCATGCTGGTGGTAGAAACGCAAGCCGTAGCACAAACCGCAATGACAGCAGCCAAGGTAACAGCGCGATGGGTGATGCGCTCGCAGCAGCACTGCGTAAAAGCAAATAACGGATACTGCGCATATCTATTTGGTGCATCACAGTACCATCACGTATAACCGCACATATAACGGGGGGCAGTTGCTCCCCTTTTTTTATCCCCTGTGTGCTGTTTTGGTCTTTTTTTGTATCACACGGAGGATAAAAAAAACGCCCAGCACAAAGATGTGTGAGCGGATATTGTCCAACTATATCAGTAATCAGTAATCAGTAATCAGTAATCAGTAATCAGTAATCAGTAATCAGTAACAATTATGAGCGATCGTTAATATCGCAGTCGCCAATCCGGCTAAAACACCAGAATGCGACAATAAACAGCAAGGCCCAGGGAACAGCCAGCATCACGCCAATAATGAAATCTTGCATATTGCACCGCCTGACTGAATGGTTAATGGTCATACCATAGGTCAATCTTTTGATGCATGATATTTGAATAAAATGAATATTGCGTTCATTAAAAATGAACATGATGGCGGTCAGCAGGAATAAATAGGAATAAAAGAAGAATAAAGAGGAATAAAAAGTATAAAAAAAGCACAGACCGATAAGGCCTGTGCTTAGCTTTTGTATAGCGAATGCAACAATATCACCGGTGGATTTACCGCGTGATGTGTTTTCGGCGTATTACAGCTGTGGGCCTGCTTGCACCAGCGCTGCACCCTCAGGGGTATCGGTGTATTTGTCAAAGTTGGTGATAAAGCGTTGCGCCAGATCTTTGGCTTTATCTTCCCACTGTGCCAGTTCGCTGTAGGTATTGCGCGGGTCAAGAATACCGGTATCTGCCCCAGGCAATGTCAGCGGGATCTCAAGGTCGAAAATTGGCAGTGTGGCTGTTGGCATCTCTTCAATTGAACCATCAAGAATCGCATCAATAATTGCACGGGTATCTTTGATGGAGATCCGTTTGCCTGTACCGTTCCAGCCAGTATTGACCAGATAGGCCTGAGCACCGGCCGCTTCCATACGCTTCACCAGCACCTCGGCATACTGTGTCGGGTGCAGCGTTAGGAAGGCTGCGCCAAAACAGGCAGAGAATGTTGGGGTTGGCTCGGTGATCCCACGCTCTGTACCGGCCAGTTTAGCGGTAAAACCAGACAGGAAGTGATACTTGGTCTGCTCAGGGGTCAGCTTCGAGACCGGAGGCAGCACACCAAACGCATCTGCGGTGAGGAAAATGACCTTATTGGCATGGCCAGCTTTTGATACCGGTTTAACAATATTTTGAATATGGTTGATAGGGTAAGAGACACGGGTATTTTCGGTCTTTGAACCATCATCAAAATCAATTGAACCATCAGCCCGAACGGTCACGTTTTCCAGCAGCGCATCACGCTTAATGGCATGGAAAATATCTGGCTCTGCTTCTTCCGAAAGCTTAATCGTTTTCGCGTAGCAGCCGCCTTCAAAGTTGAAGACACCGTCATCATCCCAACCGTGTTCATCATCACCAATTAAGCGACGCTTTGGATCGGTAGACAGAGTGGTTTTACCGGTACCAGATAGACCAAAGAAGACAGCAACATCCTCTTTTTCACCAACGTTGGCCGAGCAGTGCATAGAGGCAATACCCTGTAGCGGCAGCAGGTAGTTCATCACTGAGAACATCCCTTTTTTCATCTCGCCGCCGTACCATGTGCCGCCGATGAGCTGAATGCGCTCGGTCAGGTTAAATGCCACAAAGTTTTCAGAGTTCAGGCCTTGCTCTTTCCAGTGAGGATTGGTGCATTTTGCGCCATTCATCACGATAAAATCAGGGGTGAAATGTTGCAGCTCTTCCGCGCTTGGGCGAATGAACATATTCTTCACAAAGTGTGCTTGCCATGCTACTTCGGTAATCACACGCACTTTCAGGCGGGTATCTGGGTTTGCACCACAGAATGCATCCACCACAAACAGGCGCTTGTGCGAAAGTTGCTTGGTAACCAGCGCTTTTAGATCGTGCCAGACTTCAGGGGAGATCGCTTTATTATCGTTTTTGCCCTTACCCTGATCAGCCCACCAGATGGTATTACGGGTGGTATCATCGCGGACAATGTATTTATCTTTCGGGGAGCGGCCGGTAAAAATACCGGTATCAACAGCCACTGCGCCCATATTGGTCACAACGCCACGTTCATAGCCGGAAAGGTTTTTGCAGGTTTCTTCTTGAAATAACAGTTCGTAGGATGGATTGTAGATGATCTCGTTAACGTCTTTGATTCCGTAACTGGCCAGATCCAAGACGATTGGGCTTTCTACCTCTAATACACTCATCTTTCAGCTCCTTTGTAATTGGACAATTCCTTGTTCCTAATAACCATACTAATGATGTGCCTAATCGATACAGCGAGCATCATCAAACTTTGGTTATTATTTTTAAGGGAAACACAAAGAAATGGCGGGAATGTTCCCGCCTTGTGATCAGTGTAGCTGATTTGATGAATTTGTGTGTGATCCGTTTCGAAGTGCCTGAATATCTATCGCATCGAATCGGTAATGGGCTTGGCAGTAGTCACAATGCATATCAATTTCACCGCTTTCCGACAGAATCTGCTCTATTTCTAACGGATCTACAGTCAAAATTGCTGCGCCAGAGCGTTCACGTGAACAGGTACAGCTAAAACAGACCGCTTGGGCCGGATAGATGGTCACCTCTTCTTGATGATACAAGCGATACAGCACCTCTTCGGCCTCTAGCCCGAACATCTCATCGGCGGTCATGGTGGATGTCAGCTGGCTTAAATGCTCGAACTCATCGCCATTAGCGTGCTCATCGGGCAGCACTTGCAGCAGGAAGCCGCCGGCAACCGGCTGATCTTGATGGGTGCCGGTCAACAAAAACAGGCGGGTTGGTAACTGTTCAGACTGAGCAAAATAGCCTTCTAAGCATTCAGCTAATGTTTCGCCTTCTAGCCCAACAATACCCTGATAACGCTCACCCTGATTCGGGGTGATGGTTATCACTAAATGCCCTTGACCTATCATCTGGCGTAGCGTCATTTCATCGCTGATATCACCCTGAACACGGGCTACGCCACGTAGTTTTTGTTGATGATCGCCGTTAATAACCGCTAAGCGCAGTGGGCCATCCCCTTGCAGTTGCACGGTGATTGTGCCTTCAAACTTCAAGGTTGCGGTTAACAAACTGGTGGCAACGAGCATCTCACCGAGCAGCCGTTGTACCGGCAACGGGTAGTCGTGATTATTCAGCATCTGCTGATAAGTCTCAGCTAGACGCACCATCTCACCACGCACCGACACTTTATCAAACAGATAGCGATGCAGTTGGTCGTGTGTGTTTAAGCTTGGGGAGGTATGATCATGATTGTGCATAACGTTCTCTCGATTAGCGTTTTTGATGGCGAGCGGTTACTCGGCATCGTTATATTTAAAACGGAGCAGATCGCGGCGCTCTTTTTTATCCGGCCGCCGGTCAGGATGCGGCATCGATAACGCATTCATTTTACGCGCCAGGCTGACTTGCTCACGCTGCTGAATGCTCTCTGCGGTCTCTTGATACATCAATTGTGCTTCAACCGCACTGCGGCGCTGTTCTGCAACCAGCAAGATAATCACGGTACGCGTGTCATTTCCTTGCCGCAAAGTCAGGGTTGCACCGAGTTCAATAAGTTTACTCGGCTTACTGCGCTGACCGTTATAGTGAACTTTACCGCCTTCCACCATTTCACGTGCCAGAGCCCGCGTTTTATAAAAGCGTGCTGCCCAGAGCCATTTATCTAACCGTATTGCCGGGAGGCTATCAGCCCCTTGCAGTAACGTGCCTTTTTCAAGGCGGCTTTTTCCGCGCATTGGCTACCCTGCTATAACTCACTATATATGAGAAAAGTATCTCACTTCTCTGGTTGGAAGCCTACTGTTGTGAATAAGGGCACAAATTGCATATGGCGTAGTGGGAATATGTGGAAAATAGTGAAAGCAATTAAGTGGCATCTTGCTGAGAAATGCTATTTTCAGATACGCTAAATTAGTTTTCTTATCAAGTGATTTTTGTGTGATTTTAATTGAAATATTCAAAAAATAAGTTGTAACGTATTTCAGTGGGTAATGATTTATTACATACTATTGCAGTAATCTGTCACCCTGTTGTCTTATGCCATTATGTCATTATTAAATGATGGCTGATTATCTTTTGCAGTCGGCTTGCTGTTTAGCCTGAGTGCTGCCTATAAAAGTAATAAAATAATACGATCAGTGATGTTAATTATTCGTTGCATAGTTATGATGGCCCAAGCATGTTTTCGGGTTAAGAATATAGGGAAATAACGGTGGTTTTGTTTGCCCGATTTTTGGCAGTGCTGCATCAATGCACTCAAACACAATGGCAAGAACGTTGCGCACGCTGGCTGCAACGCGCCTTGTGGCTGGCCTGTGCATGGAGCATAGGCCAATTGGTCTGGTTAATCTTGCCAGCTCCTGAGCCTTCATTACTACCGCCGATTGCGCGGGTAAAGGCAACCGTACCCTCTGCCAACTCATTGACAGAAGCCGATCTTGGCATTGTTTTTCAGCAACAGTGGTTTGGTTCACTATCCCCCGTAAAATCAGCGCCTGAGCCGATCAATAAAGTGATTATGCCCACCAAGCTCAACTTTGTGTTGCGCGGGGTAGCACCAAGCCAAGATTCCACACGCAGTGCTGCGGTGATCGAGGCGCAGGGCAAACAGCAAAGCTATATGCTGGGGGAAAAAATTGATGGTTCAAATGTCACTCTGCTGGCGGTTGAACCTTTACAAGTGTTGCTCGATAACGCTGGTCAGCATGAGGTTTTACGTTTACCGGGTGAGCCGGCCGCTTCCGAGCCTTCTGCTTCCCTAGCACGTGGGAATCTGATAGCACCCGCTGCCAGCAACAGCCCGCCTGCCAATACGCCAGCGCAAGAGGCTTCGGTCGCCGATACACCCGCCGCTGACAGTGAGGTTGCCGAAGGCTCTGTCGTGAAAGCTGATTTGGCGGAAGTACGCGCTTTAATCGCACAAGATCCGCAAAAAGTTCTGAACTACATTCGCTTAAGCCCAGTGCGTAAAGAGAAAACATTAGTCGGCTACCGGGTTTCACCGGGGGCTAATCGTAGTCTGTTTGATTCGTTTGGTTTAAAAGATCAAGACATTGCAGTGGCACTTAACGGGCTGGATTTAACCGACGATAAGCAAGCGCTGCAAGTGATGCAACAGTTGGCGACGGTCCCAAGCATCACCCTAACCGTACAGCGTGCAGGAATGCGCTACGACATTCTGATCACGCCTTAAATTTGATGGATATTTGCGTAATACAAGGGCAAACCATGATTAATAACATCGCACCCGAATCTTCAGCTCGGTTCAGGTTTGCCTGTAAGCGGGTAAAACCCACATTAAAAGCGCTAATGGTCGCCTCTTTACTGATGGTACAAGGGGTGGCTTGGGCAAACGAGTTTTCGGCAAATTTCAAAGATACTGATCTCAATACCTTTATTGATACGGTCGGTCGAAATTTAAATAAAACCATCATTACCGACCCATCAATACAAGGGCGCATTAACGTTCGCAGTACCGAGCTGTTAACCGAGCGTCAATATTACCAGCTGTTTTTGAATGTGTTGCAGGCCAACGGGTATTCGGCAATCCCAATGGATAACGGCGTGCTCAAAGTGGTCAAATCACGTGATGCAAAAACAGAGCCGTTGCCGGTTGTCAGTAATGGTACGGGGGGCTTTGAAGGTGATGAAATGGTCACTCGTGTTGTTCCGGTGCGTAATGTTTCAGTACGGGAACTTGCGCCATTATTGCGCCAGCTGATTGACAGCGCAGGTTCGGGCAACGTGGTCAACTATGACCCGTCGAATGTAATCATGCTGACTGGGCGTGCCTCGGTGGTTAACCGCTTGGCGGAGGTTATTCATCGGGTTGATTTAACCGGTAACAAAGCCTCAGAAGTGGTCGCCTTGCGTAACGCATCTGCTTCAGAGATGGTGCGGGTGGTTGATAGCCTGAACAAAGCCAATGATCAGAACCAGCCAGCTACCTTAAAATCACAAGTGGTTGCTGATGAGCGAACTAACAGCATTGTGATCAGCGGTGATCCGGCGGTACGTGAAAGCCTCAAACGCTTGGTACGGCAACTTGATTCTGAAATTGAAAATACTGGCAACAGCCGGGTGTTTTATCTCAAATACAGTAAAGCCGAAGATTTGGTGGAAGTGCTTAATCAGGTCAGCGGCACACTAAAAGCCAGTAAAGATGCCCAGAAGGGGCAGGCAGCTGCGGGTTCGGGTGGTAATGCGCTAGTCTCTATCGCGGCGAATAAAAATACCAATGCGCTGGTGGTCACCGCTCCGCAAGACATTATGCAGTCTTTGCAAAGCGTAATTTCCCAGCTGGATGTCCGCCGTGCACAGGTGCATGTCGAAGCACTGATTGTAGAGATAGCCGAAGGTAATAACGTCAATTTTGGTGTGCAGTGGGGGTCAAAGAATGCCGGTTTAGTGCAATTTGCCAACGGTAATCAGATCCCGATTGGCTCGTTAGCCGGCGCGCTGTATCAGGCCAGACCCGAACAGGGTTCAACCATTATCAATGATAACGGCTCAACCACCATTAACCCGGATAAGCCCGGTGATATCTCAGCGTTAACCCAGCTGTTAAGCAGTTACAGCGGCGCAGCGGTGGGTATAGTTAAAGGCGATTGGGCCGCTTTAGTGCAGGCTGTTAAAACTGACTCAAACTCAAACGTGCTCTCAACCCCAAGTATCACCACGCTCGATAACCAAGAAGCCTCATTTATGGTCGGGCAAGATGTACCGGTGCTTACCGGCTCAACCACCGGCTCAGACAATAAAAACCCGTTTAATACCGTTGAGCGTAAAAAAGTCGGCACCATGCTGAAAGTGACTCCGCAGATCAACGAAGGGAATGCCGTTCAGCTGACCATTGAACAAGAAGTCTCAAAAGTGGAAGGCCAAACCAACCTTGATGTGGTGTTTGCCGAACGTAAGCTAAAAACCACCGTGCTGGCCGATGACGGCGATTTGATCGTACTGGGCGGTTTGATTGATGATCAAAGCGGTGAAAGTGTCGCGAAAGTACCGTTACTGGGCGATATTCCGATTTTAGGACATCTGTTTAAATCAACCTCGAACAAGAAAGAGAAGCGCAATCTGATGATCTTTATCCGCCCAACTATCCTGCGTGATGGCATGGCGGCCGATGGCGTTTCCCAGCGTAAATATAACTATATTCGTGCCGAGCAACTCTATCGTGACGATAAAGGCATGAGCTTGATGCCGCAAACACCGCTGCCGATTTTACCCGAATACGGTAAAGATGCAGACCTGCCGGCAGAAGTGCGAGCATTCCTGAATGCTCGGGGGATCAAGGCATGAGTGAGCAGGCCGCTGAACTGCCATCACGCCGCTTGCCGTTCAGTTTTGCTCGCCGCTTCGGGGTGATCCTCGATACCGAATCCGAGCCTCAACGCGCGGATTTGGCCACGGCTGTGTCAGCATCAGAGGGGCAAGGGCTCTCTGATGCTGCTCAGCGTGTGTGTGTCTACCATGCACAACCGCTGAGCCTTGAAGTGCTGCTTGAGCTGCGGCGGGTGATTGGTAGCATATTTCGTTTGCAAGCGCTTGACCCTGCTGAGTTTGAGCAGCGGCTGACCCAATCTTATCAGCGTGATTCGAGCGAGGCGCGCCAGCTAATGGAAGACATCAGCGCCGATGGCGATTTTTACACGCTAGCAGAAGAGCTACCGCAGACTGAAGATCTGCTCGAAAGCGAGGATGATGCTCCGATCATCAAGTTGATCAACGCCATGCTCGGTGAGGCGATCAAAGAGGGCGCATCTGATATTCATATTGAAACGTTCGAAAAAGTGCTGGTGATCCGTTTTCGGATTGACGGCGTACTGCGTGAAGTACTGCGCCCGAGCCGTAAATTGGCCACCCTGCTGGTTTCGCGGATTAAAGTTATGGCACGGCTGGATATTGCTGAAAAGCGCATTCCACAGGATGGCCGTATTGCCCTGTTACTCGGCGGTCGGGCGGTGGATGTTCGGGTTTCGACTATGCCGTCGAACCACGGTGAGCGGGTAGTACTGCGTTTGCTGGATAAAAATCAGGCGCGTTTGACCCTTAGCCATCTCGGTATGCAGCCGCAAATGAGCGCCATTTTTCGCTCACTGATTTTCAAACCACACGGTATTTTACTGGTGACAGGCCCAACGGGTTCAGGAAAAAGTACCACCTTATACGCTGGTTTACAGGAGCTTAACAGCCAAGAGCGTAACATCCTGACAGTGGAAGACCCGATTGAGTACACCCTTGAGGGTATTGGGCAGACGCAGGTTAATAGCAAAGTAGATATGACCTTTGCCCGCGGGCTACGCGCCATTTTGCGTCAAGACCCTGATGTGGTGATGATCGGTGAAATCCGCGATCTAGAGACCGCGCAAATTGCCGTACAAGCCTCATTAACCGGCCACCTAGTACTTTCGACGCTACACACCAATACCGCAGTGGGTGCAGTAACCCGTTTGCGCGATATGGGGATTGAGCCATTTTTGATCTCCTCAAGCTTGTTAGGCGTACTGGCCCAGCGGTTGGTACGCACCTTATGTACTGAGTGTCGCCGTCCGGCAGAAGCCACCGATGAGGAGCGCAAAGCGCTCGGCGTGAGCCACACCAATCCAGTCACGCTTTATCATGCCGAAGGTTGCCCGAAGTGTAATCAGAAAGGCTATCGGGGGCGTACGGGGATCCATGAATTGCTGGTTGTTGATGAGTCAGTGCGTGAAATGATCCACAGTGATGCTGGAGAGCAGCAGATCGAGCGTTACGCGCGTCTGCACAGCCCAAGTATTCGTGATAATGGCATGAGCAAAGTCTTAGCTGGGATCACAACACTTGAAGAAGTGTTGCGCGTGACGCGGGAGGGATAATGGCGGCCTATCAATACCGCGCCCTGAGCGCCAGTGGCAAAACTGAAAAAGGGGTGATAGAAGCTGATTCCGCACGGCAGGCCCGCCAGATGTTGCGCGATAAAGGCTTGTTACCAACCGAGCTAGCCGAAAGCACATCACGTCAAACCGTTGATTCTGATGGCGTGAAAACCGCTTCCCCACGTTGGCAGCGTGGCGCGAGTGCCGCCGATCTTGCCCTGATAACTCGCCAATTAGCCACGCTGGTTCAGGCCTCGATGCCGCTCGAAGAGTGTTTACGCGCCGTGGGTGAACAGTGCGAAAAACCGCACCTGAAAACACTGATGTTTGCGGTGCGCTCACGGGTACTCGAAGGCTATACGCTGGCCGACAGCCTGCGCGCGCACCATAAAGTGTTTGATGAGCTGTTTTGCGCCATGGTGGCGGCCGGTGAAAAATCAGGTCATCTGGATGCGGTCCTGAACCGGCTGGCCGACTACACCGAACAGCGCCAGCATATGAAAGGCAAAATGCTGCAAGCGATGCTCTATCCACTGGTACTTACCGTGGTTGCAATCGGGGTTATCGGTATTTTGTTGGCCTCGGTCGTGCCGAAAGTGGTTTCACAGTTTGAGCATTTAGGGCAGGCACTGCCCACCTCGACCCAGATACTGATTATCCTCAGTGATGGCGTTCGTGCATACGGGCTTTTTATCGTGATAGCCCTTGTGGTGATTTCGGTGTTGTGGCAACGGCTGTTACAGCGGCCGGCAGTTCGCTTGCGCTGGGATCAGCGAATTTTACGCGTACCTTTGGTGGGCAAAGTCAGCCGTGGGCTCAATACCGCCCGTTTTGCCCGGACGCTCAGTATTTTGTCATCCAGCAGCGTGCCTTTGCTTGAGGGCATGCAAATTGCCGCCAGTGTCGCGTCTAACCGCTATGTTGAGCAGCAGGTGATTGCTGCATCAGAGCGTGTGCGTGAAGGTACTAGCCTGCGTGCCGCACTGGATGAAAGCAAACTGTTCCCTCCGATGATGCTGCATATGATCGCCTCTGGTGAGCGCAGTGGCGAGCTTGAACAGATGCTGACACGGGCTGCAGATAACCAAGACCGAGAGTTTGAATCTTTAGTCAGCCTTGCATTAGGTGTGTTTGAACCGGTGCTGATTGTCAGTATGGCCGGCATTGTTTTGTTTATCGTGATCTCTATTTTGCAGCCGATGCTGCAGCTTAACAATATGGTCGGTATGTAAACCGCAGGCCGGTGATCGGCGTACTATTTTCAGGAGTTAAACTATGTCAGATATTAAAATTATGCCCAAAAACCGTGTTTCTTGCCGTCAGCACACATCCCCCAAGCAGGGTTTTACCTTGCTTGAAGTGATGGTGGTGATTGTTATTCTCGGCATTTTGGCCAGTCTGGTTGTGCCTAATTTGCTGGGAAACAAAGAGAAAGCCGATCAGCAAAAAGTTGTCAGCGATATTGTCGCGCTGGAGAATAGTTTGGATATGTACAAGCTTGATAACAGCGTCTACCCGACTACCGAACAGGGTTTACAGGCACTGGTTAGCAAACCATCGGGTACACCTGAGCCGCGTAATTACCGTGAGGGTGGCTATATCAAACGTCTGCCACAAGATCCGTGGGGCAACGAGTATCAGTATCTTAGCCCGGGCGAAAAAGGCAGCACCGATATCTACTCATTAGGCTCTGATGGCCAAGAGGGCGGTGAAGGCAGTGCGGTGGATATCGGTAACTGGAACATCAACGAGTACCAAAAATAGTGATTCGCCGTGGCTTTACTCTGCTTGAGATGATGCTGGTGATCTTTTTGATTGGCCTGACCGGTAGTGGCGTAATGATGATGCTACCAGACAGTAAACAAGATCAGGCCAAAGAGGAGGCGCAGCGCTTTCTGGCACTGGCGCAGCTGGTGCAAGAGGAGGCCACACTGGGCGGTCGCTTATACGGTATTCGTATTGAAAAAAACGGTTATCAATTGATGCAATTAGAACAGGGAGAGTGGCAGCCACTGCGCGATCAAAAATTTACCACCGCAGTGACGCTGCCGCAGGGCCTGACGCTTGATCTGACGCTGGGCCAGTACCGCTGGCAAAATACGCAAGAGAGCGATCTGGAGCTGAGCCGTACGCGCTTGAGCCTGCATGATGAAAGCACCTCCCTTAATGATGGGCAGGATAAAGACAAGCAGCAGCCGCCACAAATTTGGCTCGATGCCGGCGGTGACTCTCTGCCCTTTACCCTGCGCTTTAAAACCGCTGAACTTGCTGCGGACAATAATTCACAGTGGGTTGTTGAGGGCGAAGAGAGCGGAGAGTTACAAATAATGGAACCGTCTGAGCAGGGCCGCAAATGAAGCGCGGTTTTACACTGTTGGAAGTACTGGTGGCGCTGGCCGTTTTTGCGGTGGCCGCTTTGGCCGTGATGCAGGCAGCCAGTGGCCATATTCGCAGTTTAAGCCTGCTGGAAGAGAAATTGTTTGCCGGTTGGGTGGCTGAAAATCAGCAAGCGTTGCTGGCGTTAATGCCCGCAGCCGAAAGAGTGCGAGAACAGCGCGGCCAAACCGAACTCGGCGGCCAGATGTGGTATTGGCGCAGTAAACCGGTGAAAACCGAAACCCCGCTATTGCAGGCTATTGATCTGAGTGTCAGCCCGCAGGCTAGCATGTCACCTACCTCGGCAGTACTGCGCAGCTATTTTAGTCGTGATGATCGTGCGGCAGAGAACCCATGATGCGGCGTATGAGAGTCTCATCCGGTTTTACTCTGCTTGAGTTATTGGTCGCGATCGCCATTTTTGCCTTTTTGACCATGAGTGCTTATCAGGTTGTTGACGGCGTGTGGCGCACCGATGTGATTAGCCGGGAAAATAGCGCCCGTCTGATTGAGCTGCAAAAAAGCATGCAATATTTACAGCGCGATTTGGGGCAGATGCTTGCCAGACAAGTGCGCAGTGACTTTGCCGACCCTGAACCGGCGCTGCTGGTTGGAAATGGCTTGCTCGGTTCTGACAGTATGGGTATTCGAGTGGTACGTGGCGGGCTGGTTAACCCGCAAATGCAGTTGCCTAGAAGCCAACTATTACGGGTTGGATATCGGGTAAAAGATCGGCAGCTTCAACGTCTAGTTTGGCCGGTGGTTGATGCCCCGAGCCGTACCGAGCCAACCGTGCGTACGGTTTTGAATGATGTCGAAAATATGAAATTCGCCTTTTATAACGGCGAGCGTTGGCAAGATGGCTGGACAGAAGCTAGCACTCTGCCACAAGCCATGCGCCTAACATTAACGCTGACCGGTCGCGGAGATATTGAGCGAATCTGGCTGCTTGGCAGTGGTATTAGCGCACAACCGGATCAAAATAACGAAGAGGGCAGCAACTGATGCGATCTCTTCCCTTTTTGGCCTCTCGCCGAATGCTAACTCGCCCTCGTTCCGGTATGGCACTGGTTGTGGTGCTGATGTTACTGGTAATTTTAACCGTGCTGGCCAGTCAGCTGACAGTACGTTTGCAGCAGCAGATCCGGCGGGCCGAAAACCAGCAGCTCTACACGCAGGCTTACTGGTACGCCATGAGCAGTGAAGCTCTGGCCATCAGCGTATTAAATGCCTCATTAAGTGATGAGAAACGGGTTCATTTAGGGCAGCCATGGGCAATTGGAAAGCAGACTTTTCCGCTTGATCTGGGCAGCATCACCACCGAATTAACCGACATGCAGTCTTGCTTTAATCTCAATGCCATGGCGGGTTTAAAACATCAGGAAGGTAGCATTGAGCGGCCGCTGCTGGCAAAACAGTTTTTAGCTCTGCTCGGCGGTATCACAATTGATGACAAGCCAATTGACAGCTATCAGGCCGAAGTGATCACCGACAGTCTGTGGGAGTTTATTGACAGCAACAGCACCGTGGAAACCCAATACGGCGTGGAAGACAGCCACTATCTTGGCTTACCCGTTCCGTATCTTGCACCAAACACATTGCTGGCCGATGTCAGCGAACTGCGGGCGGTGAACGGCATCGATGCCGCAACATATCAGGCTCTCGCCCCGTATCTGTGCGCGTTGCCCGAGAAAAAACTGGAGGTCAACGTCAACACGCTGACCGAAGATAAAGCCCTGTTGCTGCAAGCACTGTTTACACCCTACCTTTCACTCGAACAAGCACAACGATTGATCAGTGATCGCCCGCGAGATGGCTGGATTGACGTACAAACCTTCCTCAATGCGCCTGAAATTGCAGGATTAGAGGATAAAGTTAAACAGGCCGTTACGCCGATGCTGACGGTCAACAGCCACTATTTTCTGCTGACCTCACGCACTCAGATAGGGCGGGTAGAACTCACTCTGCGCAGCGGGTTGGCAAAAGGTAAAAAAGAGTCCTCATTTTATGTTCTGCGGCATCAGTTAGGAGAAGTTGAGTGAACGGTGTCCTCATTATTCGGTTACCCGCAGAGGCGACAGGCAATGTCAGTTGGCTGTTGTGGTCAAAAGAACAACAAAAACAGCTTGTTGGTGGCGAACTGACTGGCACAGACGCGCTTAGTCAGCTCAGTGATTATCATCAGCACCCACTTTGGGTACTGGTGCCTGGCCATCAGGTCAGTGTTCGCGCCTGTACCCTACCAAAAGGTGCGGCCAAGCAGGCTGAAAACTTACTGCCGGTACTGTTGGAAGATGAGCTGGCCGAAGATATTGATGATCTGCACTTTGCCCTGCTGCATCGCAGCGGAAGTTATGCGCATGTTGCCGTTATCCAGCGGAAAAAAATTGAGCAGTGGCTGGCGTGGCTGTCGGCAGCAGGGCTGAAAGCCCAGCGTCTGCTGCCCGACTGGCTGGCACTTCCGCTGCATACTCATGCCATCAGCGCATTACAACTGCATGATGACTGGCTGGTTAGGCAGCAGCCGTGGCTGGGTTTTACTGCCGAAGAGGCCCTGCTACTGCCACTGTTTAGCGCGCTCAGTCATCAGGCCCAAAATAAGGCTGAAATAGCTGAAGTAGAAGAAGCACCTGCGCTTGCGGTAACAGCAAAAAGCACGGGCTCTGACCATCGGCTGCACGTACAGAGTCTAAACCCGTTGCCAAACGCCCTCTTGCCGTTAGCGGCCACCTTGCCACTGGCGTGGGAAGTGACCACACCCACCCACGGCCAAACGGCGTTGGAACTGTTGGCGCAAGGCGCTCAACAGGCAGGCGTGACACAAAAAGCCAACTTACTGACCGGGGATTTTGCCCCGAAGCACGCCTATCAGCAGCAGTGGCAGCGCTGGAAACCGGTGGCTATTGCCGCCTGCGTGTTGCTCAGTTTGGTGTTTATCGATCGCGGTGTGCACCTGTGGCAACTGACCCGTCAGGCCGATCTGGCCCAGTTGCAGGCGGAAAACGCCTATCGGGTGTTGTTCCCGCAGCAAAAGCGGCTGGTGAATTTACGTGCACAGCTCAACGGCGTTTTGCGCCAGATGCGCGGCCAACCGGTGATGCAGGGGCTCATTCCGCGCCTGCGTAAAGTGGCCGAAACCGTGACAAAAGAGCAACAAGCCAATACCGCAACCTCAGTGCGTTTTATGGGTATGAAATACGATCGCGACCGTCAAACATTACGCATTCAGGCCAAAGCGGCCGATTTTGCCCAGCTTGAGCAACTGCGCTCGGCACTCAGTAACCAGTTTTCGGTCGAACAGGGCCAGTTATCGCGTGAAGCCGGTCAAGTCGTCGGTACGCTCACTATCAAGGAGAAACCCTAATGCCGATATGGTGGAAACAGCTCTCCTTACGTGAGAAACGCCTATTACAAGCAGGCATGCTCTGTTTGTTGCTGGGTATTTTTTTCTGGGGGATATGGCAACCTCTAAATCAAAACATTGCCCAACAAGCGCTGCGCTTGCGCCAAAACCAGCAACTGCTGACCCAGATACAAACCTCGGCGGACAGCATCCGCAGCTGGCAACAGCAACAGGGCAAAACCAGCCCAGCGGGTAGTAGTAGCCAAAGTCTGTCGCAACAAGTCAGTTTAAGTGCCAGTCAAAACGGGTTAAAAGTGATCCGTATGCAACCGCAAGAGCGATCACTACAGTTGTGGATAGACGATCTCCCCTTTAACCAGCTACTCAGTTGGCTACTGAAATTGCGGCTCGAACAGGGTATCGAAGTGGTGTATCTCGATGTGCTTCCTACCGAACAATCCGGCATGGTGAAAGTGGAACGTCTGCAACTGGAGCAACCTTAAACATGCGAACTGTGTGGAAAAGTACCCTGTTATTGGCCGGCGTGGTGGGCATCAGTGCGATGGTGCACGCTCCGGCTTACCTGATGCGCCCGCTGCTGGCGGTTATCCAACCAGAGCTTAAACTGGGTACCCTTAACGGTTACTGGTGGCAAGGCAGTGCTGCTCAAACACGCTATCAACAGTGGGATTTAGGCGAAGTCAGTTGGCGGATTAATTGGCTGGCATTGCTGCAACTGCAACCGGCCGTTGAACTCAAACTCGGCCAAAACAGTGAATTGCATATCGCAGGTCATGGTGAAGTGCGCCGCACTTGGTCAGGCTGGCTACTGCGTGAGTGGCGGGTTAGCTTGCCGGCCAACAGCGTTAATACCTTTGTACCGATACTGCCGATGATATTAAGTGGCCGTATAGATTTGAACCTCACCGAAGCACAGTTCACATCCGCAGGGTGCGAACAGCTGCAAGCCGTTGTGGTATGGAATCAGGCCAGTGCAACGTTGATGGGCAATGAGCTTACAGCCAAACCGGCGGGAGCAATCCTCTCCTGCCCGAAGCCACAAACCTTGCATGCGATCCTGAAAGCCCAATCGCCGCAATTTGTGGTTGATGCGAAAGCCAATCTGACCACCGCAGGTTGGGATCTGCAAGGCTCACTGCAACCGAAAGCTGACCTTGCCCCGATGCTCCAACAAGGGCTTGCACTGCTTGGCTCACCGGATGCACAAGGGAATTACCCGTTACAACTCAAACAGCCGTGGTAGTGTGCTCTTGTCACTATAGCTTTTCGGCCGTTCAGCGGGTGGTGTGAATACCGCTATTTATGCAAATGGCATATATCTTCACAAAGCCCGTTGTATACATATTCTGCCGTTAACATGGTCAAACGGCATTCTCAGCAGTACTATCACAAGATAATATCAGCAGAGTCATATTAGCGTAGTCGCAGGGGCCGCGACATGATCAGCACAGGGGTAATACAGGGCGCACTATGGATAAAATTTTGCATAAACCCACCATACTCTCGGTAACCACCGCAGCTCGTTCACGCCTGTTTCATATTGAATCGGTAAACTTACGCTTTAGCAACGGCGTTGAGCGCGTGTACGAGCGGATGCACCCTAGTCAGCGAGAATCGGTGATGATTGTCCCGATTATCGATAATGACTTGCTGCTGATCAGCGAGTATGCCGTCGGTGTAGAGGGTTATGAACTCGGATTCCCCAAAGGGCTGGTTGATCGCGGAGAGAGCGTGTTAGCTGCCGCCAACCGTGAACTGATGGAGGAAGCCGGTTTTGGTGCTCATCAGCTGACCGTCTTAAAATCGGTCATGATGTCACCGGCGTACTTCTCAAGCCGGATGACACTGCTGTTGGCGCGTGATCTCTACCCCTGCAAGCTCGAAGGCGATGAGCCAGAACCGCTCACGCTCATTCGCTGGCCGTTAAGTGATATTGACGCACTGCTAGCACTGCCTGAATTTAATGAAGCACGGGCCATGACAGCACTGTTTATGGTACGTGATTGGCTGAATAACCAGACCGCACACCATGCCGAACAGGCATCTCAACCTTAAGCGGAGAACTCCATGACACCTGAGGCGCTGTTATCGCCGGTATTGGCGATAGCCCAAGAGGCCGGTCAGTTGATTGCTGATATCTATCAACAAGGCAACTTTAAGCAGCAGATAAAATCAGATCATACGCCGGTAACCAGCGCTGACTTGGCCGCTCATGCCCTGATCAGTGAACGCCTGCGCGCACTCACGCCGGATATCCCCGTACTCTCTGAAGAGGAGTGCGATATTCCGCTGAGCATCCGCAGCCAGTGGTCACGTTACTGGTTGGTTGACCCGCTTGATGGCACACAAGAGTTTATCTACGGTAGCGGTGAATTTACCACCATGATAGCCCTGATTGAACAGAATCAGCCGGTGCTTGGTGTCGTTTATGCGCCTATCAGCAAAGTCAGCTATTACGCAACCCATGGCGGTGGTGCTTTTAAACGTGATACCACCGGAGTCACTACCCGTTTACAGACCCGTAAAGTTGATGTGCAGACAAAGCAGATCACCATTGCCGTCAGTCGCCGTCAGTCGGAAGCTATGCTGGCTGAACAGCTCAACTCGGACTGGCACTACACCCTGCTACCACATGGCTCAAGCTCACTAAAAAGCTGTATGGTGGCCGAAGGTATCGCTGATTGTTACCTGCGCTTAGGGCCTACCGGTGAGTGGGATACTGGTGCAACCCAGTGTATTTTGCATGAAGCTGGTGGTCATCTGTCAGATACCTATCTGCAGCCACTGAGCTACAACCTGCGTGAAACGCTGGAAAACCCGAATTTCATCAGCGTGGGTGATCCCGCACTTCCGTGGAAAACTATTCTTACCCATTAAACGCATTCTTACTAATTAGATGTAAGTGAAATGAACCGAATTCTCGTTTCGCGGTTACACTTCACTTACTCTATGATACGTTTTATTGATGTCTGAAGGTCTGTTTATGGGTAAGCGTCTGCCGTTAAGCTTGGGTCGAATTGAGCCTTTGTCGATTGCCCATCCCATCCGCTATAACAAACTTGCACTGGTGTGTGAAGGCGGCGGTCAGCGCGGCATCTTTACCGCCGGCGTATTAGATGAGTTTTTAGGGGATGAATACTACCCGTTTGGTCTGATTCTGGGCACTTCTGCAGGCGCACAAAATGCATCCGCCTACGTCCTCAACCAAACCGGCTATGCACGAAATGTTATCACCCGCTTTACCACCCAAAAACGCTTTTTCAGCCCGATGAGCTTTGCCTCCGGCGGGCACATGCTTAACTTAGATTGGCTGATGGATTCCGTTTCACAGGTCTACCCATTAGCGTTAGAACGTGCAGAAAAGCGCCTGCATAACCGTGAATTTCTGATGTGCGCCTCACGCTATGACAACTTCAAACCGGTCTACTTTCCTGCGCATGCAGATAGCTGGCATGCCAGCATGAAAGCCTCATCCGCCATTCCGGGCTTATACCGAAATGGTGTTGATGTAGCCGGAGAGCGTTACTGGGATGGCGGTGTCAGCGCGGCAATACCGGTGGAAGAGGCTTATCGGCGTGGTGCCGATGTCGTGGTGGTGATCCGAACTGTTCCTTCTGAGCCTTACTACACCTCTGAATGGCTCAGCCGGTTTAGTCAGTGGCTGTCACACAGCAAGTTTAACCATATGGCGAAAATGGTCGAACACCATGAGCAGAGCTATCAGCAAGCCCAACACTTTTTACTCAATCCGCCGGATAATTTACGGATTATTGAGATCTATCCGCCACACAACCTAGCCAGTAAAACTCTGGGCAGCAAGCAAAATGAGCTTGATCACGACTACTGGGTCGGGCGGCATTGCGGGCGCTACTTTTTATCTGCCGTAGCTCCGTGGCTACAAGCGCACGCAAAATAAAAACATAAAACATACTCAGGGAAGCGGTGAGTTTTATCTCTACACCGCGCCCTTGCCATCGACTTATAGACTCAACTTATGCAAGTACACCCGCTCACTTACGCAATGACACCCGCTCAATGGCATGAGCTGGTCCCTTCGTTAAAATCAGACTGGCGCGTTCTTTGGTCGGCAAAATATTCTGCTCTAAGTTCAGACCGTTAATTTCATCCCAAATTTGATTGGCAATGCCTACCGCATCCGTTTCAGGAAGCTGCGCATAATGGTGAAAGTAGGAGTCAGGGTTTGAAAATGCACCTTGGCGGAATTTCAGAAAACGCTCGATATACCAGCTTTTTAAGAGTGCTGTATCCGCATCAACATAAATAGAGAAATCAACAAAATCAGACACAAAAACACGGTGCGGATCATGTGGGTAATCCATCCCACTTTGCAGCACGTTTAAACCTTCAAGTAACAATATATCCGGCTGTTCAACCACTTTTTTGGTGTCCGGCATAATATCGTAAATTAAATGTGAGTAGACCGGCGCTGCTACATTCGGCTTGCCTGATTTAATTTCAGAGATAAATTGCACCAGACTTTTCATATCATAAGATTCAGGAAACCCTTTTTTCTTCATGATATCGCGCTCATTAAGCACTTTATTAGGATGCAAAAAACCATCGGTTGTTACCAACTCTACATTGCGGTGCTCTGGCCAGCGGGTTAACAGCGCTTGTAAAATCCGAGCCGTAGTACTTTTTCCTACTGCAACACTGCCTGCAATACCTATCACATACGGTATACGCTGGCGTTCTCGCCCTAAAAACTGATCTAACACTGATTGCCGGCGCAGATTTGAACGAATATAAAAATTTAGCAAACGCGAGAGAGGCAAATAAATATCCACAATCTCATCGAGTGAAAGCTCGTCATTAATCCCTTTTAAACGTGATAAGTCAGACTCCGTTAAGGTCAACGGAATCGAATCACGGAGATTTGCCCATGCTTGTCGATCAAAGGAAACGAAAGGTGTAGCAATGTTTTGATTTTGTGTCATAGCCAAATCCGGGGTTAAACAAACGTATTTAACCGCTAAAAAAGAGAACAATACAGATAGTGCCTGTGGCAAAGGCGATAGTATAGAACGTAATAGACACATTCCCTGAACAAAATCTACGCAGTTGAACCATTTTGTGGATTTTTTTGCGATAAAACAGTTGCATCACCTCTCAAGTACCCATAAAATGCGCAGCACTTGTGGTACGCCGACTTAGCTCAGTAGGTAGAGCAACTGACTTGTAATCAGTAGGTCACCAGTTCGATTCCGGTAGTCGGCACCATAACAAAGAATCCGGAGGGATTCCCGAGCGGCCAAAGGGATCAGACTGTAAATCTGACGGCTCAGCCTTCGAAGGTTCGAATCCTTCTCCCTCCACCAAATTACCAGAATGTGGTAGCCGAGTTTCAGGATGCGGGCATCGTATAATGGCTATTACCTCAGCCTTCCAAGCTGATGACGCGGGTTCGACTCCCGCTGCCCGCTCCAATGTGCTGATATGGCTCAGTTGGTAGAGCGCACCCTTGGTAAGGGTGAGGTCCCCAGTTCGACTCTGGGTATCAGCACCATCTTTCCTGAATTCTTCTATCCCATTCTAACGTTGTTCTATATTCAACAAGCCATGCTTGGTTGATGTGGTAACTATTACCACCGATAACCGCGTCTAGAGGGACTATTCAATGTCTAAAGAGAAATTCGAACGTACTAAACCGCACGTTAACGTTGGTACTATCGGCCACGTTGACCACGGTAAAACTACCCTAACTGCAGCAATCACTACCGTACTGTCAAAAGTATACGGTGGCCAAGCTCGTGCATTCGATCAAATCGATAACGCACCAGAAGAAAAAGCTCGTGGTATCACCATCAACACTTCTCACGTAGAGTATGACACTCCAAGCCGTCATTACGCACACGTTGACTGCCCAGGTCACGCCGACTACGTTAAGAACATGATCACCGGTGCTGCTCAGATGGACGGCGCGATCCTGGTTGTTGCTGCAACTGATGGCCCAATGCCACAGACTCGTGAGCACATCCTGCTGGGTCGTCAAGTAGGCGTTCCTTACATCATCGTGTTCCTGAACAAGTGTGACATGGTTGATGACGAAGAGCTGCTGGAACTGGTAGAAATGGAAGTGCGTGAGCTTCTGTCTCAGTACGATTTCCCAGGTGACGACACCCCAGTTGTTCGTGGTTCAGCGCTGAAAGCACTGGAAGGCGACGCAGAGTGGGAAGCGAAAATTGTTGAACTGGCAGAGCATCTGGACAGCTACATTCCACAACCAGAGCGTGCAATCGACAAGCCATTCCTGCTGCCAATCGAAGACGTATTCTCAATCTCTGGCCGTGGTACAGTAGTAACCGGTCGTGTAGAGCGCGGTATCGTTAAAGTGGGTGAAGAAGTTGAAATCGTAGGTATCAAAGATACCACTAAAACAACTTGTACCGGCGTTGAAATGTTCCGTAAGCTGCTTGACGAAGGCCGTGCAGGTGAGAACGTAGGTGTTCTTCTGCGTGGTACCAAGCGTGATGACGTAGAGCGTGGTCAAGTACTGGCTAAGCCAGGCTCAATCAAGCCACACACCAACTTCGTAGCAGAAGTTTATATTCTGTCTAAAGAAGAAGGTGGTCGTCACACTCCATTCTTCAAAGGCTACCGTCCACAGTTCTACTTCCGTACAACTGACGTGACCGGTACCATCGAACTGCCAGAAGGCGTAGAGATGGTAATGCCAGGTGACAACATTCAAATGGTTGTAAACCTGATTGCCCCAATCGCGATGGACGAAGGCTTGCGCTTCGCTATCCGTGAAGGTGGCCGTACAGTAGGTGCGGGCGTGGTTGCTAAAATCATCGCTTAAGTCTTGACCTTCAAGACCGAAAAAGGGCATCTTTATGATGCCCTTTTTCTACGCTTATCAATCAGGGACTACAATAAGTCTCGGTTGATAAGCGTATATAGGGTAATATACGCCTTACTGTAGACCTCGCATTGCGAGGTTGAATTGTTTCTATCAAATTTATTTCTATTCGTTCGAGAGTAACAGGTGGGTTGTATGAATGCGAATACCGAAACCCAAGGCAACGGAAGCAGCTTGAACATCGTTAAATGGGTTGGCATTTTTGTCATCTTAGCAGCAGCCGTAGTCGGTAACGCTGTGTTTAATGATGTTGCCGTCGTGCTCCGCGCTTTGGTGATTATTTTGATGGTGGCGGCGGCGTTGGGTATTGCTGCATTTACTCGCCAGGGTAAGACATTCTTGGAATTCGCCCGCGAATCCCGTATGGAAGTCCGTAAAGTCGTGTGGCCAACCCGCCAAGAGACCTTGCATACAACCCTGATTGTGGCTGCTGTTACTGTCGTTATGTCATTAGCACTGTGGGGGCTAGATACCATTCTGGTCAACGTAGTGTCATTTATTACAGGCTTGAGGTTCTAACATGACTGAAGCTCCTAAAAAACGTTGGTACGTTGTACAAGCGTTTTCTGGTTTTGAGGGCCGCGTAGCCCAATCGCTGCGTGAGCATATCAAGCTGCATAACATGGAAGAGCTGTTCGGTGAGGTACTCGTACCTACTGAAGAAGTCGTTGAAATGCGTGGTGGACAACGCCGCAAAAGCGAGCGTAAATTCTTCCCTGGCTATGTATTAGTACAAATGGTGATGGATGATGCAAGCTGGCACTTAGTGCGTAGCATCCCACGCGTTATGGGTTTCATCGGTGGTACATCCGATCGCCCAGCGCCTATCAGTGATAAAGAAGCTGATGCCATTTTGAATCGCCTGCAACAAGTGGGTGATAAGCCACGTCCGAAAACCTTGTTTGAACCGGGTGAAATGGTTCGCGTTAGCGATGGTCCATTTGCTGACTTCAACGGTGTGGTCGAAGAAGTGGATTATGAAAAGAGCCGCTTAAAAGTATCAGTATCTATTTTTGGTCGTGCAACACCGGTTGAATTAGACTTCAGCCAAGTTGAAAAAGCGTGATCATATTTTAATCTGATGCTTGTAAAAGGCGTGAAATTGACCTACAATTTCGCGCCTTTTTGTTATCGGGGAGCCTTAATTCTGAGGCGCTCGAACCCAAACTGAGGAAATATTAATGGCTAAGAAAGTACAAGCCTACGTTAAGCTGCAAGTTGCAGCGGGTATGGCTAACCCATCTCCACCAGTTGGTCCAGCACTGGGTCAACAAGGTGTTAACATCATGGAATTCTGTAAGGCATTCAATGCTCGCACTGAGAGCATGGAAAAAGGCCTGCCGATTCCAGTGGTTATCACTGTTTACGCTGACCGTTCTTTCACTTTCGTTACCAAAACGCCTCCAGCAGCAGTTCTGCTGAAGAAAGCGGCTGGTATCAAGTCAGGTTCTGGCAAGCCGAACAAAGAGAAGTGCGGTAAAGTTGCACGTGCTCAAGTTCGCGAAATCGCCGAAACTAAAGCGGCGGACATGACTGGTGCTGATGTGGAAGCGATGATGCGCTCCATTGAAGGTACTGCACGTTCCATGGGCCTGGTTGTAGAGGACTAAGACAATGGCTAAGCTGACCAAGCGCATGCGCGTGATCCGTGACAAAGTTGATGCTACTAAACAGTACGAAATCAACGAAGCCGTTGCTCTACTGAAAGAGCTGGCAACTGCTAAATTTGTAGAAAGTGTTGATGTTGCAGTAAATCTGGGTATCGACGCTCGTAAATCAGACCAAAACGTTCGTGGCGCTACTGTACTGCCACACGGTACTGGCCGTACTGTTCGCGTTGCTGTGTTCACCCAAGGTGCAAACGCAGAAGCCGCTAAAGCAGCCGGTGCAGACCTGGTAGGTATGGAAGATCTGGCTGACCAGATCAAAAAAGGCGAAATGAACTTCGACGTAGTTATCGCATCTCCTGATGCAATGCGCGTTGTAGGTCAACTGGGCCAAATCCTGGGCCCACGTGGTCTGATGCCTAACCCGAAAGTGGGTACTGTAACCCCGAACGTTGCTGAAGCTGTGAACAACGCTAAAGCAGGTCAGGTTCGTTACCGTAACGACAAGAATGGTATCATCCATTCTACTATCGGTAAGGTAGACTTCACCACTGAGCAACTGAAAGAAAACTTGGAAGCTCTGCTGGTTGCACTGAAGAAAGCGAAGCCTTCTTCTGCAAAAGGCGTATTCATCAAGAAAGTTAGCATCTCCACCACTATGGGTGCAGGCGTAGCTCTTGATCAGAATACCCTGAGCGCTGCTGTTTAATAAATAGCACTGCTTTACAAGGGCGTTGGATTTCTATACAATTTGACGCCTTTGATTATGGTTGGAGCTTGGCCTTTTCCAAGCCTCCGTCCAAGACCGCAGGTGTGCTGAAAAGCACTTAATCTGATCAACCTGCGTAGACGGTGACAGAACCGAAAGAATTTTTTCTGACTGGATTCTGCTCGCCGTGTATTACGCCCGAGTATTTGGGTGGTGTGAGTTCCGAGCAATTATGCTCGGCTAATCCAGGAGCAAAAGCCAATGGCACTGAATCTTCAAGACAAACAAGCGATTGTTGCTGAAGTCAACGAAGTGGCCAAAGGTGCGCTGTCTGCAGTAATCGCTGATGCACGTGGCGTTTCTGTAGCAAAAATGACTGAACTGCGCAAAATCAGCCGTGAAGCTGGTGTGTACGTACGTGTAGTACGTAACACTCTGCTGCGTCGTGCTGTAGCTGGTACCTCTTATGAGTGTATGGCTGATGCGTTTGTTGGTCCAACTTTGGTTGCATTCTCTAACGAACATCCGGGCGCTGCAGCTCGTCTGTTCAAAGCATTTGCTAAAGATAATGCCAAATTCGAAGTTAAAGGCGCAGCCTTTGAAGGCGAGTTCATTCAAGCGGACAACATTGACCGTTTGGCAACTCTGCCAACTTACGACGAAGCGATTGCACGCTTGATGGCGACCATGAAAGAAGCCTCTGCAGGCAAACTGGTTCGCACTATCGCGGCTATTCGCGATGCAAAAGAAGCTGCTTAATAGCACCCTCTTTCGCTTTTCGTTTGCAAGATAACCATCTTCTTATTTTAGGAAATAATTGTTATGTCTATCACTAAAGACCAAATCATTGATGCAGTTGCAGCAATGTCTGTAATGGAAGTTGTTGAACTGATCTCTGCTATGGAAGAGAAGTTCGGCGTTTCTGCTGCTGCAGCTGTAGCTGTTGCTGCAGGTCCAGCTGAAGCTGCTGAAGAGAAGACTGAATTCGACGTAGTTCTGTCTGCTATCGGCGCAAACAAAGTTGCTGTAATCAAAGCAGTACGTAGCGCAACTGGTCTGGGCCTGAAAGAAGCTAAAGACCTGGTAGAATCTGCACCAGCTAACCTGAAAGAAGGTATCAGCAAAGCAGAAGCTGACGCTCTGAAAGCTGATCTGGAAGCAGCTGGCGCTTCTGTTGAAATCAAGTAATCGGACTTTCCAGTTCGTAGCCTGATTTGCAAAGGCTAATGGCTGGTGACTTTTTAGTCACCAGCCTTTTTGCGCTGTAAAGGATGCTTGTGGTGTTTCACACTGTTTGGCCATAAGTGATCCTCAATATTTTTTCTATTGACGACTTAATATACTGCGCCAGAGTCGCTGCTCTGTGTAAAGCACAATGAAATGATTTAAGCGTGATAGAAACAGGTATTGCGAAGGGTCAATCGCCCTTCGGTCACAAAAAAATAGTGTTGCACGAACTGTCCTAGCAGGACGGACAGAATGGGTCGACTATTCAGCGAGCTGAGGAACCCTATGGTTTACTCCTATACCGAGAAAAAACGCATTCGTAAGGATTTTGGCAAACGTCCCCAAGTGTTGGACGTGCCTTACTTACTCTCTATCCAGCTTGACTCGTTTCAAAAGTTTATCGAGCAAGATCCGGAAGGGCAGTACGGTCTGGAAGCGGCGTTCCGTTCCGTTTTCCCGATTCAGAGCTACAGCGGCAATTCAGAGCTGCAATACGTTAGCTATCGTCTCGGTGAGCCTGTCTTTGATGTGAAAGAGTGCCAAATCCGCGGCGTAACTTATTCTGCACCTCTGCGTGTTAAACTGCGCATGACGCTGTATGAAAAAGACGCGCCAGAAGGCACAGTAAAAGACATCAAAGAGCAAGAAGTTTACATGGGCGAAATTCCGCTCATGACCGAGAACGGTACTTTCGTTATTAACGGTACCGAGCGAGTTATCGTATCCCAGCTGCATCGTAGCCCGGGTGTGTTCTTTGACAGCGATAAGGGTAAAACCCACTCCTCAGGTAAGGTGCTGTATAACGCACGTATCATTCCTTACCGTGGTTCTTGGTTGGATTTCGAGTTTGACCCGAAAGACAACTTGTTTGTTCGTATTGACCGTCGTCGTAAACTGCCAGCCACCATTATTTTACGTGCGCTGCGCTACACGACTGAGCAGATCCTTGATCTGTTCTTTGAGAAGATCGTATTTGAAGTTCGTCACGGTAAGTTAGAGATGACTCTGGTTCCAGAGCGTCTGCGTGGTGAAACTGCGACCTTCGACATCGAAGCGAATGGCAAGGTTTATATCGAAAAAGGCCGCCGTATTACGGCTCGCCATATTCGTCAGCTAGAAAAAGATGAGATTACCTGTATCGATGTACCTATTGAGTACATTGTCGGTAAAGTCTCTGCAAAAGATTATGTTGATACCTCTACGGGCGAGCTGATTTGCGGCGCGAACATGGAGTTGTCACTGGAAACTTTGGCTAAACTGAGCCAAGGCGGACACAAGCGTATCGAGGTTCTGTTCACCAATGATCTAGACCACGGTCCGTACATGTCTGAGACATTACGTGTTGATTCCACTACAGATCGTCTGAGTGCGCTGGTTGAAATCTACCGCATGATGCGCCCTGGTGAGCCGCCAACACGTGATGCTGCCGAAGCGTTGTTCGAGAACCTGTTCTTCTCTGCTGACCGCTATGACTTGTCTGCGGTAGGCCGGATGAAGTTTAACCGTTCTCTGCTACGTGACGAGATCGAAGGTGCCGGTACACTGAGCAACGACGATATCATTGAAGTGATGAAAAAACTCATTGATATTCGTAACGGTAAAGGTGAAGTCGATGATATCGATCACCTGGGCAACCGTCGTATCCGTTCTGTCGGTGAAATGGCTGAGAACCAATTCCGTGTTGGTTTAGTCCGTGTTGAGCGTGCGGTGAAAGAGCGTCTGTCTTTAGGCGATCTTGATACCCTGATGCCACAGGATCTGATTAACGCCAAACCAATTTCTGCGGCAGTGAAAGAGTTCTTTGGCTCTTCTCAGCTGTCTCAGTTTATGGATCAGAACAACCCGTTGTCAGAGATCACGCATAAGCGTCGTATTTCTGCACTGGGCCCGGGCGGTCTGACACGTGAACGTGCAGGCTTCGAAGTGCGAGACGTACACCCGACTCATTATGGTCGCGTATGTCCAATCGAAACGCCGGAAGGTCCAAACATCGGTCTGATTAACTCCCTGTCTGTTTACGCACAGACTAACGAGTATGGTTTCCTTGAGACTCCGTACCGTCGCGTAAAAGATGGTGTAGTGACCGACGAAATTCATTACCTCTCTGCAATTGAAGAGGGTAATTACGTTATCGCTCAGGCTAACTCAAACCTGGATGAAGACGGCCGTTTTGAAGAAGAACTGGTTACTTGCCGTAGTAAAGGCGAATCTAGCTTGTTCAGCAAAGATCAAGTTGACTACATGGACGTTTCAACCCAACAGGTTGTTTCTGTCGGTGCGTCACTGATCCCATTCCTTGAGCACGATGATGCTAACCGCGCCCTGATGGGTGCGAACATGCAACGTCAAGCCGTACCTACTTTGCGTGCTGATAAGCCGCTGGTTGGTACAGGTATGGAACGCGCTGTTGCCGTTGACTCCGGTGTTACCGTAGTGGCTAAGCGTGGCGGTCTGATTCAGTACGCTGATGCTTCTCGTATCGTTATCAAAGTTAACGAAGACGAGACCATCCCGGGTGAAGCAGGCATTGATATCTACAACCTGACCAAGTACACCCGTTCTAACCAGAACACCTGTATCAACCAGATCCCATGTGTGGCGCTGGGCGAGCCGGTGAACCGCGGTGATGTATTGGCTGATGGTCCGTCTACTGATTTAGGCGAACTGGCACTGGGTCAGAATATGCGCGTGGCATTTATGCCATGGAACGGTTACAACTTCGAAGACTCCATCTTGGTTTCCGAGCGTGTTGTTCAAGAAGACCGTTTCACTACGATTCACATCCAAGAATTGGCATGTGTAGCGCGTGATACAAAATTAGGATCTGAAGAGATCACCGCAGACATCCCTAACGTGGGTGAAGCAGCGCTGTCTAAGCTCGATGAGTCCGGTATCGTGTATATCGGTGCTGAAGTCAAAGGCGGTGACATTCTGGTCGGTAAAGTAACACCAAAAGGTGAAACTCAACTGACACCAGAAGAGAAGCTGTTGCGTGCAATCTTTGGTGAAAAAGCGTCGGATGTTAAAGACTCCTCGCTGCGCGTACCAAACGGAACATCCGGTACTATTATCGATGTTCAAGTCTTCACCCGTGATGGTGTAGATAAAGACAAGCGTGCATTAGAAATCGAAGAGATGCAGCTTAAGCAGGTTAAAAAAGACCTGACTGAAGAGCTGAAAATCCTCGAAGCAGGTTTGTTTGCGCGTATCCACGATCTGCTGGTTGGCGGTGGTCTGGAAGCTGAGAAACTGGCTAAATTGTCTCGCGACAAGTGGCTGGATCTGGCTCTGGATGACGAAGACAAGCAGCATCAGCTGGAGCAGCTGAGCGAGCAATACGATGAGCTGAAGGCAGAGTTCGAGAAGAAGCTGGAAGGCAAGCGTCGTAAGATCACCCAAGGCGATGATTTGGCACCAGGTGTGCTGAAGATCGTGAAGGTTTATCTGGCTGTTAAACGTCAGATTCAACCGGGTGATAAGATGGCGGGCCGTCACGGTAACAAGGGTGTTATCTCTAAGATTAACCCTATCGAAGACATGCCACACGATGAACACGGTGTGCCGGTTGATATCGTACTGAACCCACTGGGTGTTCCATCGCGTATGAACATTGGTCAGATTCTGGAAACGCATCTGGGCATGGCCGCGAAGGGCATTGGTGAGAAGATCAACGCGATGATCAAGCAGCAGCAAGAAGTTGCTAAGCTGCGTGAATTCATCCAAAAAGCGTACGATCTGGGCAGTGATGTCCGTCAGAAAGTCGATATGAACACCTTCAGCGACGACGAAGTATTGCGTTTAGCTGAGAACCTGCGCAAAGGTATGCCATTGGCGACCCCGGTATTTGACGGTGCGAAAGAGTCTGAAATTAAAGACTTGCTGGAGTTAGGTGGTTTACCACGCTCTGGTCAAATCACACTGTTTGATGGCCGTACAGGGGAGAAGTTTGAGCGTTCAGTAACCGTCGGTTACATGTATATGCTGAAACTGAACCACTTAGTCGATGACAAAATGCATGCGCGTTCTACCGGTTCGTACAGCTTGGTTACTCAGCAGCCGCTGGGTGGTAAGGCGCAGTTCGGTGGTCAGCGTTTCGGTGAGATGGAAGTGTGGGCGCTAGAAGCATACGGTGCTGCGTATACACTGCAAGAAATGCTCACTGTTAAGTCTGATGACGTGAATGGCCGTACCAAGATGTATAAGAACATCGTGGATGGCGATCATCGTATGGAACCGGGTATGCCAGAGTCGTTCAACGTATTGTTGAAAGAGATCCGCTCTCTGGGTATCAATATCGAACTAGAAGACGAATAGTTTTCTTATCGATAGCGGTTCACATTAGATCGCAGCAGGAAATAGGAGCGTGGCGCCGCCACGCTCCACTGGTTTAACTCCGACGGGAGCCAATCCGTGAAAGACTTACTAAAGTTTCTGAAAGCGCAAACTAAGACCGAAGAGTTTGATGCCATCAAAATCGGTCTTGCGTCTCCAGACATGATCCGTTCTTGGTCTTTCGGCGAAGTGAAAAAGCCGGAAACCATTAACTACCGTACCTTCAAGCCAGAGCGCGACGGTTTATTCTGTGCGCGTATCTTTGGCCCAGTGAAGGATTACGAGTGTCTGTGTGGCAAGTACAAGCGCCTGAAGCATCGTGGCGTGATTTGTGAGAAGTGTGGCGTCGAAGTGACCCAGACTAAAGTTCGTCGTGACCGTATGGGCCACATCGAACTGGCTTGCCCAACTGCGCATATCTGGTTCCTAAAATCGCTGCCATCCCGTATCGGTCTATTATTAGATATGCCGTTGCGTGATATTGAGCGTGTACTGTACTTCGAATCCTATGTGGTTGTTGAAGGCGGTATGACCAACCTTGACCGTGGTCAAATGCTGACTGAAGAGCAGTATTTAGATGCACTGGAAGAGTTTGGTGATGAATTTGACGCCAAAATGGGTGCTGAAGCGGTGCAAGCACTGCTGCGCGCGATGGATCTTCCGGTTGAGTGTGAGCAGTTGCGTGAAGAGCTGGGTGTTACTAACTCAGAAACAAAACGTAAAAAGATCACTAAGCGCATCAAGCTACTCGAAGCCTTTATTCAGTCAGGTAACAAGCCTGAGTGGATGATCCTGACCGTTCTGCCAGTTCTGCCGCCAGATCTACGTCCGTTGGTACCGCTTGATGGTGGCCGTTTTGCAACGTCTGACCTGAACGATCTGTACCGCCGTGTGATCAACCGTAACAACCGTTTGAAGCGTCTGTTGGATCTGGCTGCGCCGGATATCATCGTACGTAACGAAAAGCGTATGTTGCAAGAAGCGGTTGATGCATTGCTGGATAACGGCCGTCGCGGTCGTGCGATCACCGGTTCTAACAAGCGCCCACTGAAATCTTTGGCCGATATGATCAAAGGTAAGCAGGGTCGTTTCCGTCAGAACCTGCTCGGTAAGCGTGTTGACTACTCTGGTCGTTCTGTAATCACCGTAGGTCCATACCTGCGTCTGCACCAGTGCGGTCTGCCGAAGAAAATGGGTCTTGAGCTGTTCAAGCCATTCATCTACGGCAAACTCGAAGCACGTGGTCTGGCTACAACGATCAAAGCTGCCAAGAAAATGGTAGAGCGCGAAGAAGCAGTGGTTTGGGATATTCTCGATGAAGTCATCCGTGAACATCCAATCCTGCTGAACCGTGCACCAACGTTGCACCGTCTGGGTATTCAGGCTTTTGAACCTGTACTGATCGAAGGTAAAGCGCTGCAGTTGCACCCACTGGTGTGTGCGGCTTATAACGCCGACTTCGATGGTGACCAGATGGCGGTTCACGTTCCACTGACGCTTGAAGCGCAGTTGGAAGCGCGTGCGTTGATGATGTCAACCAACAACATCCTGTCTCCGGCATCCGGTGAGCCAATCATCGTGCCTTCTCAGGACGTGGTATTGGGTCTGTACTACATGACCCGCGACAAGATCAATGCCCAAGGCGAAGGCATGGTGCTGACTGGCCCGAAAGAAGCGGAACGTCTGTATCGCTCAGGTCAGGCAGAATTGCATGCACGCGTTAAAGTGCGTATCACCGAGCATGTGAAAACCGATACTGGTGAGATCGAGGTGTCTACTCGCCTGATCGATACCACGGTTGGCCGTGCTATTTTGTGGATGATCGTACCGAAAGGTCTGCCTTACTCTATCGTTAACCAAGCGCTGGGTAAAAAAGCGATCTCTCGCATGCTGAACACTTGCTACCGTGTGCTGGGCCTGAAAGCGACCGTAGTGTTTGCTGACCAGATCATGTACACCGGTTTTGCATATGCAGCCCGCTCGGGTGTCTCTGTCGGTATTGACGACATGGTTATCCCGGAAGCGAAAGCGAAGATCCTGGCCGATGCAGAATCTGAAGTTGCTGACATTCAAGAGCAGTTCCAGTCTGGTCTGGTAACCGCAGGCGAGCGTTACAACAAAGTTATCGATATCTGGGCTGTGGCGAACGATAAAGTATCGAAAGCCATGATGGAAAACCTCTCAACTGAAACCGTGATTAATCGTAACGGCGAAGAAGAGAAGCAGTCTTCCTTCAACAGCGTATTTATGATGGCCGACTCCGGTGCGCGTGGTTCTGCTGCGCAGATGCGTCAGCTGGCCGGTATGCGTGGTCTGATGGCCAAGCCTGATGGCTCGATCATCGAAACCCCGATCACCGCGAACTTCCGTGAAGGCCTGAACGTACTCCAGTACTTCATCTCTACACACGGTGCGCGTAAAGGTCTGGCGGATACCGCACTGAAGACAGCGAACTCCGGTTACCTGACTCGTCGTCTGGTAGACGTAGCGCAAGATTTGGTGATCACCGAAGATGACTGTGGCACGCTAGAAGGCGTGATCATGACGCCGCTGATCGAAGGTGGTGATGTTAAAGAACCACTGCGTGAGCGCGTGTTGGGCCGAGTTGCGGCTGAAGACATTCTGACGCCAGGTACTGCAGATATCCTAATCCCGCGTAATACACTGCTGGATGAGAAGCTCTGTGATCTGATCGAAGAGAAATCGGTTGATACGATTCTGGTTCGTTCAGTGGTTACCTGTAACACCGATTTCGGTGTGTGTGCGAACTGCTACGGCCGTGATCTGGCACGTGGACACCTGATCAACAAAGGTGAAGCTGTCGGTGTTATCGCTGCACAGTCCATCGGTGAGCCAGGTACTCAGCTGACCATGCGTACGTTCCACATCGGTGGTGCGGCATCGCGTGCGGCAGCCGAGAACAGCATCCAAGTGAAGAACAAGGGTAGCCTGAAGCTGCATAACGCGAAATTCGTTATCAATGCAGATAAGAAGCTGGTTATCACTTCACGTAACACTGAAATGACCGTGATCGACGAGTTCGGTCGCACCAAAGAGAGCTATAAAGTACCTTACGGTGCAACTATGGCTAAAGGTGACGGCATGGATGTGAACGCGGGTGAGACCGTCGCAAACTGGGATCCGCATACCATGCCGGTTATTACCGAAGTGGGCGGTTACATCAAGTTTGTTGATATGCTTGATGGCCTGACAGTAACTCGTCAGACCGATGAGCTGACCGGTCTGTCTTCCATCGTAGTTCTGGACGCTGCAGAGCGTACAGCCGGTGGTAAAGACTTGCGTCCTGCGCTGAAGCTGGTTGATGCGAACGGTAACGACATTCTGGTTCCTGGCACTGATATGCCTGCGCAGTACTTCCTGCCGGGTAAAGCTATCGTTCAGTTGGACGATGGTACTCAGGTCGGTACGGGTGATGCGTTAGCACGTATTCCACAAGAGTCTGGCGGTACTAAAGATATCACCGGTGGTCTGCCACGCGTTGCTGACTTGTTCGAAGCGCGTAAGCCGAAAGAGCCTGCGATTCTGGCGGAAATTACCGGTATCGTTTCCTTCGGTAAAGAGACCAAAGGTAAGCGTCGTCTGGTAATTACACCGATTGATGGTGCTGATCACTACGAAGAGATGATTCCTAAGTGGCGTCAACTGAACGTATTTGAAGGCGAATTGGTACAGCGTGGCGATGTGATCTCCGATGGTCCAGAAACGCCACACGATATCTTGCGTCTGCGTGGCGTGCATGCGGTGACTAACTATATCGTTAACGAAGTGCAAGACGTTTACCGTCTGCAAGGCGTTAAGATTAACGATAAGCATATCGAAGTTATCATCCGTCAGATGCTGCGTAAGGGTACAATTTCTCAGGCTTACGATTCCGAATTCTTGGAAGGTGAGCAGGCTGAAGTTGCCCGCGTGAAGATCACTAACCGTGAGCGTGAAGCGCAAGGCAAAGAGCCGGTAACGTTTGAGCGCGAGCTGTTGGGTATCACCAAGGCTTCTCTGGCAACTGAGTCATTCATCTCTGCGGCTTCCTTCCAGGAAACTACCCGCGTACTGACCGAAGCGGCAGTAGCAGGTAAGCGTGATGAGTTGCGCGGTCTGAAAGAGAACGTGATCGTCGGTCGTCTGATCCCAGCGGGTACCGGTTATGCGTACCATCAAGATCGTACCCGTCGTCGCCAGAAAGGTGATGCACCGGTTGCACCACAAGTGAGCGCAGAAGAAGCATCGGCTAATTTGGCCGGTCTGCTGAGTGCTTTCGGTAGCAGCGAAGAGTAATCATTGCTGATGAATTGCCGTATGGGCCAAGAGGCTGATACGGCAATTCATACCGAATAGATTCACTGTGGCCAGCAATCTGGTCAGTATTGCGGTGATAAACATTGCAGTAACAAAAAGGGCATCTTTCGAGATGCCCTTTTTATATGTAACTTGAAAATCCAACCAGTAAAAAAATTTCTGCTTTTTGCCACTCAGGCATCCCTTTTCCTGCCATCATGCCGATATCCTGCTCGTTATCTTCCAATTTATTATCATTTTTTAATTATTATTGCTTTAAAATCAATGCATTAATTTTACAGCAAAAAGTGCTGTTAAAAACTTTGCCCAGTACTGAGTACCACACTTTTAATCAGCTTATCTTCGAGTGCAAAACGGGCTTCGAGCTGCTCGCCCAGTGTAGAAAGATGTTGATCGATATCCAACAAGCTCTCTTCATCCTCACTGATTTCGGCATATTGATCATTAAAATGAAGGATGTGCTGGGTATTTTCATTCAGCAACGGGTGAATTTTACTGTGTAACTGACTGATATTGCTATGTGGTAAGGTTTCGGCTTCTGAGATGATGTGATCGTAGATCTCAAAGTGCCCGGCAGAGAGATAATCGATTAAACGCGCGCAAAATAACGAGACAGATTCTGCAGTCGGCAGACACTGCTTTTCGTGCTGAAAAGGCGGTAGACCGGCAAGACGGCAGTAATCAATCAATAAGGCTTTGCGTTCTGCCAGCCACAGGTCAATAATTTTTGCATTAACCCTGACGGGCGCAGGGTGGCTCTCTAGAGGGGTGAGCATGGTCTGTCTCCGCAGATACATTAAGGTGGTACGTTTACCTGTCTAATGTGAAATTGTGACAGGCTTGTTATAAAAGATGCCAGTAAATTTGCGTAGCTGCAAGGAGTGCAATAGAACAATTTATGTGCGATGAACGAAAAAACGAGCCAAGTAGGGTAGCAAGTTGGTGGATGCTCTGTTTTAACGGCCAGTTGTGGCTGCCTGAGGGGCAGATCCCGCACGGTATGGCAGAGGATTTAGGATTACTCTCTGGTCAGCACTACCGGCTGGGTACGTGGCAGGAGAGCCCAGTTTGGCTGGTGATCGGGATAGAGAAACCCGATGCGCAGTGGCATTCGGTACGTAGCCTACTAGATAGCCCCGTTGAACTGTTTCAACTGGCCGGGCGAGCGGTACAACTGACACATTTTTTGCGTACACACCGTTTTTGCGGCCAGTGTGGTCAGCCAATGCGCAAACCCGCCGGTGAGTGGTCGGTGCGCTGCACGGGCTGTCAGCAGTGCGATTATCCGGTGATTGCGCCTTGTGTCATTATGGCGGTGCGCAAAGACCGGCAGATTTTATTGGCACAGCACCCGCGCCATCAGGGCAATATGTACACGGTATTGGCCGGTTTTGTAGAGGCTGGTGAGACACTTGAGCAGGCGGTTGAACGGGAGGTGCGTGAAGAGGCGGGTATTGCCATTTGTAATATCCGTTATGTGAAGTCACAGCCATGGCCGTTTCCCAATTCACTGATGATGGCATTTCTTGCTGATTATGCTGAAGGTGAACTGTGTATTGATACTACCGAGCTGGTTGATGCGAACTGGTTTAGTGCTGAACAGTTGCCGCTATTACCGCCAGCCGGTACCGTGGCCCGTGAGCTGATCGATCAAACGTTATTATTATGTGCAGCGGATCACGCTGTAGAGCTGGGATCGGCACAAGATTAAACCTTATGAGGGAATCGTTCCTGTTGGGGGAGGTGGTACAATCGGGCACTTCTACTTGGCGGATGAACCGAGGATCACTGCATGACCGAGTTAAAAAATGATCGCTATTTACGCGCGCTGCTGCGTCAGCCGGTAGATGTAACACCGGTATGGATGATGCGTCAGGCCGGACGTTATCTTCCTGAGTATCGTGCAACCCGTGCCGAGGCCGGTGATTTTATGTCACTGTGCAAAAATCCTGAGCTGGCGTGCGAGGTGACTTTGCAACCGCTACGCCGTTTTGCGCTGGATGCGGCGATTTTGTTCTCTGATATTCTGACCATTCCCGATGCGATGGGCTTAGGCCTGCATTTTGAAACCGGTGAAGGCCCACGTTTTCATCATCCCATTCGTTGTCGGGCAGATGTTGAGAAGATAGGGATCCCTGATCCGGAAATGGAACTTGGGTATGTGATGGATGCGGTACGCACCATTCGTAAAGGCTTGGCCGGGGCTGTTCCGCTGATTGGTTTCTCTGGCAGCCCGTGGACACTGGCGACTTACATGGTCGAAGGTGGCAGCAGTAAGGCATTTACCAAAATTAAGAAGATGATGTATGCCGAGCCGCAGACACTGCATTTGCTGCTGGATAAGCTGGCCGACAGTGTGATCAGTTATCTCAATGCCCAGATCCGAGCGGGTGCACAATCGGTAATGGTGTTTGATACCTGGGGCGGTGCGCTGACCGGCCGTGATTATCGCGACTTCTCGTTACAGTATATGCATAAAATTGTGGATGGCTTGATTCGTGAAAATGAAGGCCGCCGTGTTCCGGTAACGCTCTTTACCAAAGGCGGTGGCCAGTGGTTGGAAGCGATTGCCGATACCGGTTGTGATGCCGTGGGCATTGATTGGACAACCGATATTGCCGACGCCCGTGCACGGATCGGCCAGCGTGTTGCGCTGCAAGGCAACATGGACCCATCTATGCTATATGCGCCAGCGGCA
Organism: Plesiomonas sp. ISS29; assembly: GCF_056522795.1. Classification (NCBI taxonomy): domain Bacteria; kingdom Pseudomonadati; phylum Pseudomonadota; class Gammaproteobacteria; order Enterobacterales; family Enterobacteriaceae; genus Plesiomonas; species Plesiomonas sp. ISS29. Next base: position 253,048 of record NZ_JAWRZQ010000001.1, on the reverse strand, counting down.
CGCATCCGTGAAGAGGTTGCGACCATCTTACAGGGGTATGGGCAGGGTAACGGCCACGTATTCAACTTAGGCCACGGCATTCATCCTGATGTTAATCCGGAGCATGCGGGTGTGTTTGTTGAAGCGGTACATGAGCTGTCTGCTGCTTATCACCGCTAAACGGGGTAAGCAGAACGGGATACCGTTGTGACACCCTGTACAGGCTTTAAGCAATCGGATGCGGCAGATCACCTAAATTGCTGGAAATCAGAGCAATCTGCGGGGTGATCTCCGCATATGCCTATCGGTTATTCCCTAAGATCAGTTACACTCCACGGCAGACGCAGCAAGAGGTATGGGTATGTTACGTAATCCAATTCATAAACGATTAGAACGATTTGCACCATGGCAGCTACAGACTTTTATGGTATGCCTGTGTGAGCGGATGTATCCCAACTATCAAGCCTTCTCGCTGGCAACCGGATTTGGTCAGCCTCAACTGTATCGCACGATTTTAGACTTGTCATGGGAAGTGCTGACAGTCAAAGGTGCGAAGATTAACTTTGAGAATCAGTTAGAGAAGTTTGAAGAGCAGATCCCTGCCGCTGACGATTTTGATATGTACGGTGTATATCCGGCGATTGATGCTTGTGTGGCACTGAGTGATTTATTGCACTCGGCGTTGAGCGGTGATGAGCTGGAGTTCACGTTGAGCATTAGCCAGATTTCAATCAATACCGTGGCGATGTTAGCGATGAATGATGCCGATCGTGACATGTCGGAAGATGAGCTAAAAGAGCTGCCAAGTATTCAGACCGAGCTGGATGTGCAGTGGGAGATTTATCGTCTGCTGCTTGAGTGCGAAGAGCGCGATATCGAGCTGATTAAAGGGCTGCGTGCTGATTTGCGTGAAGCCGGAACCAGTAATATTGGTCTGGAAGTTGTGGGCGGTACGCGAGAAGCGTGATTTACCGCCGGATTTCAGGTTTGTAGCTTCCCTATCTGTGTGGAATTGTTCTACAGTTGGGTGGATTTGCATCAGCCCAATGGATACTGGGGCGAGAGAGTGTTGATAAGGTGAGCATATTGTCTGCCTTGTCATAACGAAGTAATCAGGATGGGTTAAATAAACCTGTATGACTACTCATAACGTGATAAATAAAACGTAAGGACAACCTATGAACAAGACTCAACTGATCGATGCTATTGCAGAGAAAGCGGATCTGTCTAAAGTACAGGCAAAAGCAGCATTGGAATCTACGCTGACTGCAATCACTGAATCACTAAAAGAGGGTGATCCGGTGCAGCTGGTCGGTTTCGGTACGTTTAAAGTGAACCACCGTGCTGCGCGTACAGGCCGTAACCCGCAAACGGGTAAAGAGATCCAAATCGCAGAAGCTAATGTGCCTGCGTTTGTTGCCGGTAAAGCGCTGAAAGATTCAGTAAAGTAATGTCTTACCGCAGTAATAAAAAACGGGGTGTCGTGTGACACCCCGTTTTTTTTACTGTTTGCAACGCTAATCTAACTTACAACGCAAAGCGTGTTCGCCATTGCAATGGGTTAAGCTGCGTCAATGTCGGCAGGCGTCGGGTTGATAACCTCTTTCCAGAGTGTGTCAATATCACTGATACGTACTTTTACGTATTCACCCGGTGCATCTCCAAGCAGCGGTTGGTTATCGCGCGCGACAGGTTCACGGGCGGCAACCGATTTTGAGCCTTCAGGAATATGGCTGACAATCCACTGCTGCCAGTGTGTCCACCATGAGCCTTTGTGATGCTCGGCGGCATTGAGCCATGCCTGATGTTCGGTTGGGAAGAAGCTGGTATCACTGTTGACCCAATAACCATATTTCCCTTTTTCCGGCGGATTGACAACGCCGGCAATATGGCCGGATTCGCCCAGTACAAAGGTCACGTGGTTATTATCTTTGCCGATAGTTTTTGCGCCATCGTAGGTCGCATCCCACAAGGCGATATGATCTTCGGCAGCAGAAAGGAAATACAGCGGCAGTTTGATCTTACTCAGGTCAATGGCAGTACCACGAATGGAGATGCCACCTGGGGTGATCAGTTTGTTCTCAAGGTAGCATTCGCGCAGCAGGAAGCTGTGGCAAGCGCCCGGAACGTTAGTGCTATCGCAATTCCAGTACAGAAGATCAAAGGCCATCGGACTTTTACCTTTCAGGTAATTGTCGACGAAGTAGTTCCAGTACAGGGAATTTTCACGCAGCAGACTAAATGAGGCAGCAATTTGGCGGCCATCCATATAGCCTTTGATTTTGTTCTGTGTTTCCAATGCAGAGACAGACTCTTCATTGATGAACACGCCGATATCACCCGGTTTAGCAAAATCAAGCAGTGTGGTGAACAGTGTACCGGTTCGAATCCGTTGCTTCATCCGGCGGGTTGCCAGATAGGCCATGGTGATACTGAGCAGCGTTCCGCCGATACAGTAACCTATCCCGTTGACCTCTTTTTCACCGGTAGCGATTTCAATGGCATCAAGCGCTGCTAGCACGCCATCGACGACGTAATCTTCAAAGTTAATCTGGTTATGTTCTGGTGTGGCGTTGACCCATGACATCATAAATACGGTGTGGCCTTGTGCAACGGCCCAGCGTACAAATGAGTTCTGGGCTTGCAGATCCAGAATATAGTATTTATTGATAAATGGCGGCACAATCAGCAGCGGTCTTTGCAGAACTTCGCTGGTGGTTGGGGTGTATTGAATCAGCTCAAACAGGGCGTTGCGGAAAATAACTTTACCCGGAGTCACGGCAATATTTTCGCCCGGCCGGAATGAGTTTTGATCCGTCATACGGATATTGAGTGTGTCTGCGCTTTTTTCCATATCCTCAACGAACAGGGTCATCCCTTTGACCAGATTTTGGCCGTTATCGTCGATTGTGGCTTTTAATAGCTCAGGATTGCTCAGTAAATAGTTGCTCGGTGAGGCCGCAGACAAGTATTGGCGAGTGAAAAACTCAAGCCGCTTGCGGGTCTCTTCATCAAGCGTTTCAAGCTGGTTGATGCTATCGAGAACATTTTTTGTGGTCAGCAGGTAGGACTGTTTGAGGTAATCAAACATCACGTTTTGCTGCCACTCTTCGGAGGTAAAGCGGCGATCACTCCGATCGGGAGTAATCACAGGTTCACTTGGCTGACCGAACATGCGCAATACGGCATGTTGTGAAAGTTGAAGTTGTTGCTGCCACCACTTGATTTGCTGCTCTAAAAGCGAGTTAGGCTGTTCAAGTGCGTGCTCAAAGAAGCGATTTGCATCGTTCATGTTGGTCTGCATCAATACCTGATTGAGCGGGCCTTGAGCCGTAGAACGCGACAGGTACAGCTCAACCAGCTTACGGTTCAGATCAGCCAGCGCATCCAGCGCGTCGTTGAACTGATTTGCAGAAGCCATGGCTTTCTCCCTGTAACACCATCATCAAAGAATGACACGCCCGCAGGCGTGTCGAGTTGCCGGTTTATTTTGCGTTGTTAACTTGCAAGTTAGCCAAGTTATCTTTGCTCAGGGTTTCCAGCTCTTTTTTGAAGCCTTCGCTCATTGAGGTCAGCTTTTGGGTGTCGTCGAGCATTTGTTTAGAGAGTTTGTTGACCATTTCCAGTTGTTTGTTGCCAAACGCAACCAGAGATTGTGGATCTTTGATATCGCTAACCGCTTTGATCTGCTCAAGGCTCAGCTCTGAGTAAGTTTTTGCTGCAGACAGTTGCAGCTTGTTGATTTGCTCTAGGCTGCTGGTGAACAGTTGGTTGTATTTGTATACCGGTGCATAAAAGTTCTGTGCTTGGTCTGCAAAAGTTTTAAAAATTTCCGTACTCATATTTTTCAGCTCCTTGTGAATAACGCACTTCTGTTCATGATGTGAAAATCGCTTCGCATCACACAGTAACTTGATTTATATGTGCATTCTATTTCAGAGTAACGAAGCTTTTGTTGAAAAATAATGGCATGGATTAGGCTGTTTTCAAGCATTACGTTAACGTAAGCGTTATTTTAAGCTTGTTGTAATTTAGCGATGTAGACTGGAGTTATCTGGTGCGTTCTCAGGAAAGAAGTGATACCGGTTGTTATTCCGGTATCACTGGGTGATTTTTATCTGATGTCATCAATCTGTGGTGTGTGGTAAGCGGAGATTACTCGGTGACCACGGTGTTTAAATATGACAATGTTTACGTTTACGTTAACGTTTTTTTTGTTACAGCGATAAAACCATATGCTGATACGATCTAAAAACATGATTTTTTATTGTATCATTTTCAACAGCCACTTTTTGCAGACTAGCTCTTTTGTTCACGGGCAATGGCTCGGTAGCCGATGTCATTACGGCAGTACATATCCGGCCAGCTAATGTGCTGAACATGCTGATAAGCAAGCTGTTGTGCCTGCGCGACGCTGTGGCCAAGTGCAGTAACACAGAGTACGCGCCCACCTTGGGTGTGTACGGTTGCCGGTTGGCGGCTTTGGTCTAGGGTGGTGCCAGCATGAAAGACTTTACTGTCAGCCGAGTGGGGGGCAGATAGGCCGCTGATCACATCGCCCTGACGGTAATCATTCGGATAGCCACCGGCTGCTAGTACTACGCCGAGAGCCGGACGGGGATCCCATTCAGAGTGGCATTGATCGAGTTTCCCGTTGACGGCAGCCAGACAGAGTGCGACCAGATCAGATTGCAGGCGCATCATAATGGGTTGTGTTTCTGGATCACCAAAACGGCAGTTGTACTCAATCACTTTCGGCGTGCCATCAGCCATGATCATCAGTCCGGCATACAGAAAACCGGTGTAGATGTTACCTTCTGCGGCCATGCCGCGTACGGTTGGCCAAATAACCTCTTCCATGACGCGCTGATGAATGGCATCAGTGACCACGGGTGCCGGTGAGTACGCCCCCATTCCGCCGGTATTCGGGCCGGAGTCGTTATCCCCGATACGTTTATGATCTTGGCTAGTGGCCATCGGCAACACATGCTGGCCATCGACCATGACAATAAAGCTGGCCTCTTCACCATCTAAAAACTCTTCGACCACGATGCGGTGTCCGGCATCGCCAAAGGCATTGCCGGCCAGCATATCTTGCGCGGCGGCTTCGGCTTCGGCCAGTGTCATGGCCACAATAACCCCTTTACCGGCAGCCAGCCCGTCGGCTTTGATGACAATTGGCGCACCTTTTTCACGGATGTAGGCTAGCGCTGGGGCTAATTCAGTGAAGTTTTGGTATTCGGCAGTTGGGATCTGATGGCGAGCCAAAAAGTCTTTGGTGAAGGCTTTCGAGCCTTCAAGCTGTGCGGCAGCTTGTGTTGGGCCAAAAATAGGAAGATCGTGGGCGCGGAAGTGATCTACTACGCCTTTCACCAGCGGGGCTTCGGGGCCGACGATGGTGAGTGCAATTTGCTGTTGCTTTGCAAACTCGGCCAGTGCGTGAATGTCGGTGGCGGAGATAGCGACGTTTTCTACGCCCGGTTCGAGGGCGGTGCCGGCATTGCCGGGGGCGACAAATACGCGGGTAACAAGCGGGGATTGTACGGCTTTCCATGCCAGTGCATGTTCACGGCCACCGTTACCGATAATCAGGATCTGCATGCGGGAGACTCCAGCGTATGGGCAATAAATTGGGTATTACGCGCGATCAGCCATATTTTCGGGATCTGACGGCGCGGGTGTTGTGTGGGTTTATGTACCTGTTTTTCGGGGAGCAAGCCCCCCGAAAAGGGGATAGATACGGTGGTGGATCAGTGGCGGAAGTGGCGCATGTGGGTGAAGATCATGGCCATGCCGTGTTCGTTGGCGGCCTGGATCACTTCATCATCACGGATAGATCCGCCCGGTTGGATCACGCAGGTAACGCCGGCTTGTGCTGCCGCATCAATGCCATCACGGAATGGGAAAAAGGCATCGGATGCCATGACGCAGCCTTGAACTTCTAAGCCTTCATCAGCGGCTTTAATGCCGGCGATTTTGGCTGAGTAGACGCGGCTCATTTGTCCGGCACCAACGCCGATAGTCATGTCGCCTTTGGCGTAGACGATGGCGTTGGATTTGACATATTTAGCCACTTTCCAGCAGAACAGGGCATCGCGCAGCTCTTCAGCAGTGGGCTGGCGGGTGCTTACGATGCTCAGATCGGCGGCGGTGACGCTGCCGTTATCGCGATCTTGTACCAGTAGGCCGCCGTTGATGCGTTTCATGTCGAGATCGTGCTGGCGGGTTTCCCATTCGCCGCAGACCAGTACGCGTATATTTTGTTTGCTTGAGAGGATCACGGCGGCTTGTGCAGTCAGGCTTGGGGCGATGATCACTTCAACAAACTGGCGTTCGATAATAGCTTGTGCGGTGTCGGCATCGAGCTCGCGGTTGAAGGCGATAATGCCGCCAAATGCGGAGGTTGGGTCGGTACGAAACGCGCGGTTATAGGCTTCTAGCAGGTTGCCGCCAAGTGCAACACCGCACGGGTTGGCGTGCTTTACAATGACACAGGCCGGAGCATCAAACTCTTTGACGCATTCGAGTGCAGCATCGGTATCGGCGATATTGTTGTAAGAGAGGGCTTTGCCTTGCAGTTGGGTTGCGGCAGCAACCGATCCTTGTGGCACGGTATTTTCAATATAGAAGGCGGCACCCTGATGGCTGTTTTCGCCGTAGCGCATGTCCTGTTTTTTGATGAAGTTAAGGTTGAGGGTACGCGGGAAGCGGCCAGCCGGTTCAGGCTGTTGTTGGGTTTCGCCAAAGGCGTGGTGATAAGCGGGTACTAAACTGCCAAAGTAGTTGGCTATCATGCTGTCGTAGGCAGCAGTGTGCTCAAAGGCGGCGATGGCTAAGTCAAAACGAGTGGTTTGGCTGAGTGAGCCGTTTTGGGCATCCATTTCGGTGAGGACGCGATCGTAATCGTGGCTGTTGACGATAATGGCGACATCATTGTGGTTTTTTGCCGCTGATCGCACCATTGTTGGCCCACCGATATCGATATTTTCGACGGCATCGGCCAGTGTGCAGTTTTCGCGGGCAATGGTTTGGGCAAATGGGTAGAGGTTGACGACGACCATGTCTATCGGGGCGATGTCGTGCTGCTGCATGATGGCGCTGTCGTGGTCGCGGCGGCCTAAAATGCCTCCGTGAATTTTGGGATGCAGTGTTTTGACCCGACCGTCCATCATTTCAGGAAAACCGGTGTAATCAGAGACTTCGGTAACCGGTAATCCGGCATCGCTGAGTAAGCGGGCTGTTCCGCCGGTTGACAGCAGTTCAATGTGACGAGCTGCCAGTGCGCGGGCAAACTCTACAATGCCGGTTTTATCAGAAACGCTGAGCAGTGCTCGGCGTACAGGACGGTGCTGTTCCATGGTTGATGACATCCCCTTCGAGTGAGCAGAAAGTAGCTTACGCAAACCGTAGCGGGTTTGCGTAAGCGGCCTGCACTCATCGCTGTGGCATTGCCTTGCCAGTATGTTCTGTTTTTGCTAGGTAAAGGTTGCTCGTTGTTGTGCGCTGGGATGGTTCTATTCTAACGAAAACGTTTGCGTGATGGGTATCTTTTTTTATCCCAAAACAGTTTTTGTTGTGTTGAGTGAGCGGGCGTTACAGTAAAAATGTGCGGTTGCACAAAGGGAATCATACTGTGGGAGTAAACAGGCAGATTGCTTTGGTTTAACTTAGCGTGAGGCGGTTTGATGTGGTGATTAGGGGTATAGGGGCTACTTAGTGCAAGCAGCCCGAACAGGAAGCTGTATAACGGATGGTTAGCTTAGCGGGGCGAAAAAATCCCGTAATCCAATCAAGAGGTTATTGACGGCAACGGCGGCAAGTATCAAGCCCATGACGCGGCTGATAACAGAAGCGCCGGTGCGGCCGATCACTTTCTGAATGCTAGATGCGCTGCGCAGCAACAGGTAGGTGATAACCAGTACGGTGAGCATCACTAGTGCGGTGAGTGCCTGTTCGCCCATGGCGTAACGGTGGTTGTCGGTCAGCATGACGACGGCCATCATGGCACCGGGTGAGGCTATCGAGGGAACGGCAATCGGGAAAACGGCCAGATCACTGATGTCGTAATCCATCCGCATCTCTTGATCGGGTTTTCCTTCGCCAAAAATCATGGTCAGTGCAAACAGTAGGAGTACCAAGCCACCGGCAGTTTGAAAGGCGCTGAGCGGGATTTGCATGGCTTCGAGCAAGAACTGGCCGGCGATCAGGAAAAACAGCAGGATACCGGTAGAGACTAAGATGGCTTTGCTGGCCACTTTGCGGCGGTCTTGGGCGGACAGTGCTGAGGTTTTTGACAGGTAGACGGGGATAGATCCGATTGGGTCGATCACGGCCCACAATACAACAAACTGAACAATCAGTGATTCAAACATACAGGCTTCCTTGTTTACTGATAAGCGGCCATTATAACCCTGTTTGTGAATTCAGCTCGATTTGTTGCAGCAAGATCACCGCTTGGGTGCGGTTTTTTACACCTAGTTTACGAAATATTGCGGTCATGTGCGCTTTTATAGTAGCTTCGGAGACATTGAGGTCATAGGCGATTTGCTTATTCAGTAGACCCTCATTAAGCATATCCAGTACACGGTGCTGTTGGGCGGTGAGGCTGCTAAGCCGGGTTTGCAGATCATTGGCGTGCAGTTCGTGTTGTTGCCATGTGCTGTCATCGGTGGCCAGATCTGGTGGGAAGATGCTGTCTCCGGCCAGCGCACGTTCAATATCATGCACTAAAACCGGCAGTTGTGCTGATTTGGGGATAAACCCGAGCGCACCGTAGTGGCGGATTTGCTGAATAATGCAGGGATCATCACTGGCGGAGATGACGACAATCGGCAGTAATGGGTAGCGCTGACGTAGGGTTTGCAGGCCGTGAAAACCGTGACTGCCGGGCATTTTGAGATCGAGCAGCAGTAGGTCGGGATCTGGGTTGTGTTCTAGTAAATCGAGCAGTGCGGCCAGTGAGTCGGCTTCGTGTAGTGTGGCCTGTGGCACGCCGCGGGTTAGCGCTTGCAGCAGGGCTGCGCGAAAAAGTGGGTGGTCGTCGGCAATTATCAGCGTGCAGTCATTATCCATAACATCATTCTATTAACGTTTTTTTTACGTTAGCAAATGCGCATGCTGCAGTGCAAATTGTCGCGTGCCTAAATGTGCGGCACGCGACAAAAAAGTTACTGTGAGGTGATGTTTTGCAGGTGCGATAAAAATGGCACGGCAGGCATGAATCCGGTGACGCGGCTTTGTGGAATTTCGTTTCCATCGCGATCAAAAAACAGCAGTGTGGGTAGCCCCATGACCCGCAGGCTTTCTAGCAACTGTTTATCAGCTTGGTTGTTGGCGGTGACATCGGCTTTTAACAGCACCATATCCGCAAACTGTTGTTGTACTTGCAGATCACTGAAGGTGTATTTGCTGAACTCTTTGCAGGCAACACACCAGTCGGCGTAAAAATCGAGCATGACCGGTTTACCTTTGGCGTTGGCCAGAGCCTGTTGGAGCGCCGGTAGGCTATCTACCAAAATAAAGGGTTTGGTTGGCGGTATTGCTTTTGCTGACGAGATATCGGATGCCGATGATGCGGTGGTTTGCTGTGGGGTATAGACCCACTCTTGCAACGGTTTGGCACCGATAATGACGGCCAGCAGTACAGCCGCTTTTAGCAATATTTGTACGGTGCGCTGGCTGGGGATGATAAACAGCAGCCAGCCGCCACCGCTGACAGCCAGTATGCTCCACAAGCGTGTGACCCAGAGTTCAGGCAGTAAACGTGAGAGCAGAACAATCGGCATGGCAAGCAGCAGGAAGCCAAATCCGGTTTTGACATGGGTCATCCATGCGCCATTTTTTGGCAATAGGCGGTTACCGAACAGGGCGATGCCAATCAGCGGTAAGCCCATGCCGAATGCCAGTAGGTAGAGGGTGACAGCGCCGGTCAGCAGATCGCCACTGTTGGCGACATACAGCAGTGCGCCGGACAGCGGTGCGGTGGTGCAGGGTGAACAGATAAGGCCTGCAATTGCGCCCATCAGAAATACGCCCGGAATATTGCCACCTTGTTGCTGCCCGCTGAGCAGCGTGAGGCGGGTTTGCAGGCTGCTTGGCAGTTGCAGACTGAACAGGCCAAACATTGACAGTGCCAGTAGGCCAAACAGTATTGATAAACCAACCAGTACGTACGGGTGCTGCAGGGCGGCCTGAAATTGTAATCCGGCTGCGGCAACGACAAGCCCGAGCAGGGTGTAGGTCAGAGCCATGCCCTGTACGTACGCCATAGCGAGAATAAAGGCCCGACGATGCGAATGCCGCTGGCCTCCGCCAAGCACCACGCTTGAGAGCAGGGGGAACATCGGCAGTACGCAGGGTGTAAAGGCCATGCCGATACCGAGGATAAAAAACAGCAGCGGTGTCCAGCGGTTTGTTGCCAATTGGTCGGCTAAACGCTCTTGTTCGGGTTGTTCAACAGAGGCTGGTGGTGTGGTTTGATTGGGTTTGGCTGACGATGCCAGCACAGCTTGTAGCGGGATACTGCGGGTTTCCGGTGGATAGCAAAATCCGGCACTGGCACACCCTTGATAGCTGACATCAAGCGTGGCGTTACTGCCTGCCTGCAAAATCGGCAGGGTTAATTGCAGCGGTTGGGTGAAGATCTGTACTTCACCAAAAAACTCGTCACGGTGTGCTTTGCCTGTCGGTAGGGTGAATTCGCCTAAGGTTGCATTGTGCGCGGTGACTTTAAATTGATGACGATAGAGGTAGTAGCCCTCTTTGACCTGCCAGTTGAGCGTGAGTTGATCGCCTTTCTGACTGAAATCAAACGGGAAGGCGCTGTCTACCGGTACAAACCCCTGACTTTTCGGTGCAAATAGGTTGATTGCATTGGCGGTGCTGCAAAGTGACAGCAGTAAAATCAGTGTAAACAGGCGCTGAGCCATGTCAGGTACTCCTTGTCACCGTGCGCGATATCGAGAACCAGTATTTCTGGCGTTTGGTAGGGGTGCAGTTCACGAAGGCGTTGCATCAGGCCATCGAGATGGCTTTGATCGGTTTTTATCAGCAGCTGAATTTCGCTGCTCTCTTCGATATTTTCTTGCCAACGATACACTGATTGCATAGCAGGTAGCAGGTTAACACATGCCGCCCAACGTTCGCTGACCAGTGTTTGGGCTATATGGCGTGCAGTCTGTTGCCCCTGATCATCAGAACCCAGATTATTGGGAACAGTGCAGAGCACTATTTGTGCCGAGGTTGTCATGCTTTATTTCCCTTCAAATGGTGAATAAGCGTGATGTTATGGTTATGAGTATCATCACGTTAAGCAAATTGCGATACGGGATATGTGCCTTTGCGATGTGCACAACGCTACGTTAAGGGCTGATTGTACTGCAGGCGGTGGCTTGGGGAAACGGTAGGATAACACGAGTAATACTGACCTATATCTGTACTAAAAGATTGATATAGCACTAATAGAAATGGATAAAAAGAGTAGTTAACCTGATAGTAAATAATTTTCAGTGGTTATCTATCTGTCATTATTAAAAACTAAGTATTCTTACTGGTAACATATTTTCAGAGTTTATCCTATATTTTAAAAGTATGGATAATAAGGTTGCTTAGGCATTGTTTTGTATCTTTTAACATGAGTTTCTTATTGGTAATGCAATGACAACGATAGTGGCACAATCAGGCGTTAAATTACCGTGTGATCAGGTGAGTAGCATATTAAATGGAGAGCGGCCTCTATCAGAAAAATCATGGGCTGAGTGGTTTTTTTCGTATTTCAGCCAGTTGCTGAAATATAAAACTGCATACAGTGAACTTGAAAATATCTATCAAAAGATAAATATTCATGCAGACGATGACAGTGATGTTACGCAGTTGGAAAAATTGGATAATTACCTAACGCTGATGCAGTTGACAAAGCATGAGTACATTGAAAACTATAACCTGGTTTATACTAAACGATCTAATAATACAGGGGATTTTGATTTCCGTTATCAAGGGAATTCATTATTTATAATGACAGTAACTGACGATTCAGTAACACATGAAAGGATCAATAAGATATTTAATGCGGATGGGAAATTAAGGGCGGTTTCGTTATATGAACATTCAATAAAACTGAAATATCAGATTAATAATTTGGTTTTATGGCAAGTAGGAGTATATAACAAAAAAAAAGAAGGTGCAGTAGAGGGTTCTATGCAGTATTGCAAGCAATATAGCAAGGTGGCTATTCGCAACTATTATGCTGAGACGAATATAGAACCATTAAATACAATCTTTTCCTTTTTACTCGATTTTTATAAGAAAAATAAATCAAGTTGCCAACTAAAGTTCTATCTTAGTAATGACTATTCTTTTATTAGACATCAAGTAATACCTGAAGTTTATCGTGCTGAATTACTGGTTAACGGCCAGCCTGTTTGCCGCGCAGTCAAGCCGATACAAAAAGAGATGTTGGATATCATTAAAGATGAATTTATTCAACAGGGCCAGTTAGGATATCATGACAATGATATGTCTTTAGTTTTCACTTTAAATGATAAGATGAATGTCGGTCAGTTTATCAAAAATACAAATTGTAAGTTAATTGACTCTCTTCCTGTTTTTCTATCATCGGATGAACGTGTTTTTTGTGAGACAGTACATTTAAATAGTGTTATCCCTGCATTTATTAGTAACAGGGTGAATCCTTTAATTACAAGTTCATATGGTGTTTTTGACTATTTCTCTGAGAGTAGAATTAGAAATCATAATTATATCAATAATGGTGCTTTACATGTAAATACACTGTCTGTTTTAGGTAATGAACTCTATGAGCAGGTAGACTGGATAAAAGAAACTATTTACCCAATGTTGGTTGAGAGTTATTGCGATAATCAATACCTTAAAAATGATATACGTTCATCTAAAGTTGATCTGTTAGGCGTAAGGCTTGACAAACTACATACCGATATCAACAGTTTACAGAATGAAATTGGCGGGTATAAACAGAAATATCAAAAAGAGAGTGATTTTTTTCTGACAAAAAGTGTTTGCTGTGATTTATCATTAAAAATAAAAGAAATGGTTAAAGAAAATCAGTTGTTATGTGAAATGATTGAAGGCTTGTGTGTTGTATAAATAATGTGGAGCGGAGAGTGATAATTATACAAAAACACATGTCTAATAAGTTATATTGCCGCAATAAAAAAGCACCCTTTCAGGTGCTTGATTGTGTAGCAGCAATTGTTATTAAAAATAACGGATTCTGAAATTACAGAACCATTCCGCCAATAATAAAACCAAACATCACTGACAGGCTGATACACAATACGCCTGGGATGATGAAGGGGTGGTTAAATACCGCTTTACCGATACGGGTAGAACCGGTGTCGTCCATCTCAACCGCGGCAAGCAGGGTTGGGTAGGTTGGCAGTACAAACAGTGCAGATACTGCGGCAAAAGAGGCAATTGCGGTTACTGGGCTAACACCTAACATCAGTGCAGCAGGGATCAGTGCTTTGGCTGTTGCGGCTTGTGAGTACAGCAACATAGCAGAAAAGAACAGCACAACAGCTAGCATCCACGGATACTGTGCCAGAATAGCACTTGCTGTCTCTTTGATGCCTTCAATGTGAGCCGATACAAATGTATCACCCAGCCACGCTACGCCCATCACACAGATACAGGCTGACATACCGGATTTGAAGGTTGCCGCATTGACAATTTTGCTGGAGTCAATTTTGCACAGCACAGTAATCGCGGTAGCGGCGGTCAGCATAAAGGCAATGATCGCATCGTTACGCGGCATGACCGGATTTTCAATCAGACCAACGGTAGGTGAAATGGCAGTGGCATAGGCCATAACCGCAATAATGGCCAGCAGGAACAGACCGACAGAAAGTTTAGCACCTGGCAGCAGCGTGATGGCTTGTGAGCCACGCAGTTTAATCTGGCCTTTTGCTAAACGCTCTTGATAAACCGGGTCATCTTTGAGTTCGCAGCCGAGGAAGTTAGTGACAAATGAGGTTAAGATCACTGCCAGCAGCGTGGTAGAGATACAGATACCCAGAATTTGCAGATAGCTAACACCCAGCGGTTCCATGATGCCGGAGAAAAACACTACCGCAGCAGAAACGGGAGACGCAGTAATCGCAATTTGTGATGAGACCACTGCGATAGAGAGTGGGCGAGACGGGCGAATACCTTGCTCTTTCGCCACTTCAGCGATAACCGGTAGGGTGGAAAACGCGGTGTGGCCAGTACCTGCCAACAGCGTCATAAAATAAGTCACCAGCGGTGCGAGAAACGTAATTTGTTTTGGGTGTTTGCGCAGAATTTTCTCTGCTTCACTGACCAGATAATCCATACCGCCAGCCACTTGCATTGCTGCGATAGCCGAAATAACGGCCATAATAATCAGGATCACATCCCACGGGATATTGCCGGGTTTTACACCCATCAGCGCCAGCGCGATAACACCTAAACCACCGGCAAAACCGATCCCAATACCACCAATTCGTGCACCAATAAATATGCCGATAAGGACAACGGCAAGTTCCATCCACATCATGTTATTTTTCTCCAAGGGGTGTCGATTAACAAAAAATCCTTCCATGTAAACACGACACCAACTGAACTAGAAAAAGCCGGCAAAAGCCGGCTTTAGTCATCGTTCGAGTTGATTACGCGTTTTCTTCCGTGAAGCGTTTCGCTTTGTACTGCGGGTTCATCAGGTTCTCGACAGACAAAATGTCATCGAGCTGAGCTTCAGTCAGCAGACCACGCTCAAGTACCACTTCACGTACGCCTTTACCGGTTTCAGCACAGATCTTACCGACGATGTCACCGTTGTGGTGGCCAATGAACGGGTTCAGATACGTTACGATACCGATAGAGTTGAATACGTAAGCTGCGCACTGCTCAGGGTTAGCAGTGATGCCGTCTACACAGAAATCACGCAGGTTCACACAGGCGTTCGCCAGAATGGAAATGGATTCAAACATTGCCTGACCAATCACCGGCTCCATCACGTTCAGCTGTAGCTGACCGGCTTCGGCAGCGAAAGTAACAGTGGTGTCGTTACCAATCACTTTAAAGCAAACTTGGTTCACCACTTCTGGGATTACCGGGTTTACTTTTGCTGGCATGATAGAAGAACCGGCCTGCAGTTCTGGCAGATTGATCTCTTTAAGTGCCGCACGCGGGCCAGAAGAGAGCAGACGTAAGTCATTACAGATCTTAGACATTTTCACGGCAGTACGCTTGAGTGCACCGTGCATCATCACGTAAGCACCACAGTCAGAGGTCGCTTCAATCAGATCTTCAGAGATCAGGCATGGCAAACCGGTTACTGCGGTCAGGTGACCAATAATAGTTGCAGAGTAACCTTCTGGCGTGTTTACGCCTGTACCGATTGCGGTTGCGCCCAAGTTAACTTCCAGCAGCAGTTCAGCAGTACGCTTAAGGTTACGCACTTCTTCTTGCATCAGAACAGAGAATGCACGGAACTCTTGGCCAAGGGTCATCGGCACAGCATCTTGCAGCTGGGTGCGGCCCATTTTCAGCACTTTAGCAAACTCAGTGGCTTTGTGATCGAAGCCTGTTTTCAGGTACTCGATTTTTTCGATCAGTTGCATAACACTGTTATAAACAGCAATACGGAAACCGGTTGGATATGCATCGTTAGTTGACTGGCTGGCATTCACATGATCACATGGGTTGATCACATCATAACGGCCTTTCTCCAGACCCATTAGCTCAAGTGCAACGTTTGCAACGACTTCGTTGGTATTCATGTTGACTGATGTACCCGCACCGCCTTGGTACACGTCAGTTGGGAACTGATCCATGCACTTACCGGTAGTCAGGATCAGATCACATGCTTTAACAATCATATCACCGACATCAGCAGGAATTGCGCCCAGCTCTTGGTTTGCCAGTGCAGTCGCTTTTTTCACCATCACCATGCCGCGTACAAACTCTGGAACATCAGAGATAGTGGTGTTAGAGATGTTGAAGTTTTCGATAGCGCGCAGAGTATGGATGCCGTAGTAAGCATCAGCAGAAACTTCGCGGGTACCCAGCAGGTCTTCTTCGATACGAATGTTGTTAGCCATAATAGGTAAGCCTTGAATGTATGGGTAATGAGATTGTTAAAATATAGTATGTCGTTTTTATCTAAAACGGCAGAGAAAATTACTGTTCTTCCCTGAAAGTGCCGACGATCTTATTGTTATACGCAGGGAAAAAATTTACCTAGATCACTATTTGTTGCATGTTACCTAATTAGAGTTAATAAATGTGATCTGACTCACGTGTAATGGGGGGTAAAAATCCTCTATCTTGAAACTAGATCCGCGAGCCCCCATCTTTATTGATGACATTTACTCCAAAGGAGCACCATTGTGCGTCTTTTCTTCTTGTTCCTGTTTCTGTTTTTACCGTTTATTGAGATCACGTTATTTATACAAGTTGCTGATCAAATTGGCGGTTGGACAACATTAGCGCTGGCATTGCTGGCTTCGGTACTCGGTGTTTCACTGATCCGCAGTAAAGGTGTGCAAACATTGCGCCATGTGCAACGTAAACTTGCTCAGGGCGAAATGCCGGCCCAAGAGTTACTGCAGGGTTGCCTGCTGGTTATCTCGGGTATTTTACTGATTATCCCCGGCTTTTTAACCGATTTTGTGGCACTGATTCTGCTGTTGCCTTGGGTACAAAAGGGGATCGGGCTGTTGCTGTTATCCCGCATGCAGGTATTTTCTGCTGCCGCAAACAGTAGCCAAGGTTTTAGCCCGTTTGGGTTTGGCGCACAGCGTAATGATAGCCGAACCTTTGAGGGTGAGTTTGAGTCGGCCGATAAGCCGGTAAAAACCGCATCACCACAGATCATTGAAATTGAGCACCGTGCGGCGGTAATTGAAACTGAACAGCTTACTGGTGAAACAGAGGTAAAAAACGGGGAGACTCTGGCGGGCGATCAGGTCAATGATTTAGATAACGGGTCTACTGATTTGCCAGATTCTGACAGTGGTAATCCGCGAGCGCCACAGAATAAATAACTATTATTCTGGTGATGATGCAGCGCTAAATGGTGGGGTGTTTGAACACCATGTCTGCGGATAGCTGAGGCTGTTACAAACAATAAGCATAAAATATGTGATGCCGGTCATTTTTTCAGCTGTCATCACGCATGAGGCAAAAAAAAGTTCATCTTTCCCCTTGAAGCTGACCATCTGACCCCCATCTCTTAGTACACAGTGTGACAGCGCTAAGCTGTCACCACCTTTAACTAATTGACCAACCTAGAGCAGGTACGGAATACCTGCTTAAAGCTTGTTATTTGGAGAGTAGCTCGATGAAAATTCGTCCATTGCATGATCGTGTAATTATTAAACGTAAAGAAGTTGAGTCCAAGTCTGCAGGTGGCATTGTATTGACCGGATCTGCGGCAGGTAAATCTACCCGTGGTGAAATCTTAGCGGTAGGTCATGGCCGAATTCTTGAGAACGGCGAAGTGAAACCGCTGGATGTAAAAGTAGGTGATATCGTTATTTTCAACGATGGTTACGGCGTGAAGAGCGAGAAAATTGACGGCGAAGAAGTGCTGATCATGTCCGAAAGTGACATTCTGGCGATTGTTGAAGCGTAGTTGCCGTTTACGGCTCTGCGTAGAATTTCACCCTATTTTTAAAGTCTAAAGGAATAATGAGTCATGGCAGCAAAAGAAGTTAAATTTGGTAATGATGCGCGCGTAAAAATGCTGCGCGGTGTTAACGTTCTGGCTGATGCAGTAAAAGTTACGCTGGGCCCGAAAGGCCGTAACGTAGTGCTGGATAAATCATTCGGTGCACCGATCATTACTAAAGATGGTGTTTCTGTGGCACGTGAAATCGAACTGGAAGACAAGTTCGAGAACATGGGCGCACAAATGGTGAAAGAAGTGGCCTCTAAAGCGAATGACGCAGCAGGCGACGGCACAACCACCGCAACCGTACTGGCACAATCTATCGTTAACGAAGGCCTGAAAGCGGTTGCTGCGGGCATGAACCCGATGGATCTAAAGCGCGGTATTGATAAAGCAGTAATTGCTGCAGTAGAAGAGCTGAAAAAGCTGTCTGTACCTTGCGCCGATACCAAAGCTATTGCACAGGTGGGTACCATTTCTGCCAACTCTGATGAAACTGTCGGTACGCTGATTGCAGAAGCGATGGAGCGCGTAGGTAAAGAAGGCGTGATCACCGTAGAAGACGGCACTGGCCTGCAAGATGAGTTGGATGTGGTTGAAGGTATGCAGTTTGATCGCGGCTACCTGTCTCCGTACTTCATCAATAAGCCGGAGACCGGTTCTGTTGAGCTAGATAGCCCGTTCATTTTGCTGGTTGATAAGAAAATCTCTAACATCCGTGAATTGCTGCCGGTTCTGGAAGCAGTAGCAAAATCTGGCAAACCACTGATGATCATTGCTGAAGATGTTGAAGGCGAAGCGCTGGCAACACTGGTGGTTAACACCATGCGTGGCATTGTGAAAGTTGCGGCAGTAAAAGCACCAGGTTTTGGTGATCGCCGTAAAGCGATGCTGCAGGATATCGCAACCCTGACTCACGGTACTGTGATCTCTGAAGAGATTGGTATGGAGCTGGAAAAAGCGACGCTGGAAGACTTAGGCCAAGCTAAGCGTGTTGTTATCACTAAAGATAACACTACCATTATTGATGGCGTGGGTGATGAAGCCGCAATTCAAGGCCGTGTTGCACAAATTCGTCAGCAAATTGAAGATGCAACTTCTGACTATGATCGTGAAAAACTGCAAGAGCGCGTAGCGAAACTGGCTGGCGGTGTTGCTGTGATTAAAGTTGGCGCAGCCACTGAAGTTGAAATGAAAGAGAAAAAAGCCCGTGTTGAAGATGCTCTGCATGCAACACGTGCTGCTGTTGAAGAGGGCGTTGTTGCCGGTGGTGGTGTTGCTCTGGTTCGTGTTGCCAGCAAAATTACCGCACTGCGTGGCCAGAATGAAGACCAGAACGTGGGTATCCGCGTTGCTCTGCGTGCGATGGAAGCGCCTTTGCGCCAGATCGTGATTAACGCCGGTGAAGAAGGTTCTGTTATTGCGAACAACGTGAAGAACGGCGAAGGTAACTACGGTTATAACGCTTCTACCGAAGAGTACGGCGATATGCTGGAGATGGGTATTCTTGACCCAACTAAAGTGACTCGTTCTGCACTGCAGTACGCAGCATCTGTGGCCGGTCTGATGATCACCACCGAGTGCATGGTGACTGATCTGGCAAAAGATGACAAAGCTGACATGGGCGCCGGTATGGGTGGCATGGGCGGTATGGGTGGAATGGGCGGTATGATGTAATTTCTGTTTACCGCACTGAGTCTGGGCTTTTGAGCTACAGGGCGCAGTGTGGTCACAGATTACGCGACCGTTTTTGTGCTGGGTAATATTAAAACTGGTAATACCTGTGCAGCCAATACCGAAACAGCAAAAAAACCCCGCATTGCGGGGTTTTTTATTGCCGGATCGTCGGAAATGTTTAGAAAGCCAGAGAGATAATGCGCACGGTATACGATTTACTACGCATTATCGTGAGATTGTATGTGATTAATGGCTAATCTCTACGGCTGGGGTGGTGCTGGCGATTGCCGCGCGGAGTTGGCTGCGGATCTCTTTTCGGATCAGCTCAACTTTATGCGCTAACGCTGAAATTTTGACATCAATCAGCGGGCTGTCTGACTGCATATGCAAAGAGTCAACCTCGTACAACAGCTCTTCAACATACGGGCGAAAATGCTGGCTACGGCTGTTAAACCCTTGTGGCAGACTAAAACGTGGGCGCAGTTTTTCGCGCTGATGGCGTGGTTTGCGCAGGGTAAAATCATCAACCGTGGTGGCCTGATTGAGTGTTTGCCAAAGATGATGTTGGATCCGGCGCAGGATCATATCGGGGTTATCGAGCATATGAAGCATCCTTGTCTTTCGCGGCAGTTCATCGTGAACATACGGGTATGGCTTGCCATGTGTGACAAAACACATGGGTTCAATACGCCATCAGGTGCGTAAGCACCTGTTTTAGATTAGTGCATGAATGGCATATTGATCGTTATTTTTTGCGATACATATCCAGTAATTTCAGATATCGATATAAGGTGTCACAGCTATAGGTTGATTGCAAACCAGTGGCGTAAAAAATCGGTACAGGTGTTAAATGGATCACGGTTTTTAGACTGTACGCTGATCTGTATCGGCTGGATTTATTCGAAAAATCGCGGCAAGATCATGCACAATACCGACGATATTGGCTGCTGTTTTTCAGGCGGATCACCACAAAAAACAGTGGGCTGTACGATAATAAAAAGTGGAATATCGCCAAGCGGTAAGAAGGGGAATTAGATGAAATTACGCGGATTATGGGTGTTGTTACCCTTGCTAGCCGCGCTGTTGACCAGCGGCTGTGAAACCACCAAAGGCTTTGGCCGTGATGTGCAAAAGCTGGGCGGCTCTATTCAGCGTGCGGTAGATTAAACTGGCAGGAAAGTTTCATTCTGGCCACACAATTGTGACACATGGTATGCTCATTTCACCGGATATGCGCCAAGGCATATTGCAGGCGTAGCCGTAGAGCAGGTCTGCGACTGCGGCAGACAAGCAGAGTAACAACAAGGAGAGAGTTGATGCTGAAGGTTAATGAGTATTTTGCCGGTAACGTAAAATCAATTGGTTTTGCTGACGGAGAGTCAACCGCCACTGTGGGGGTGATGCGCTCCGGTGAGTACCGCTTTACGACCGGCGCACCTGAGATAATGCAGGTTGTCCGTGGGGCACTGACCGTGCGTTTAGACGGTGAAACTGAGTGGGCCACCTTTGCTGCCGGTGAGCAATTTGCCGTGGCAGGAAACAGCGCGTTTGATCTGGTGGTTGAGCAAGATTCTGCTTATCTGTGTTTATTTGGCTGATTTTGATTCGGCGGGCTTTTTTTACCGAGATCGGCCGTTACTCGGTCGATCTCGGTAATATAGCTTCTGGATAACACAGCTTCTGGCTGCGGATAGCCGTTAGTGTTATGCCACGCGTTTATGGCCGCCAGTGTGCCGGTAAGCGTTGCTGCAACCAGCGGGCAATGTCAGTTTCATGCCGCTGCCACTTGACTCCCAGCATAATCACCAGCAAACCAATCCCACATAAAATAAAAGGGAAGGCCATGCTGCCGGCAAACAGTGACCAAGCCAGATAGCCGATATAGGCGGTGACACCGAGCATGCCAAACAGCGTAAAAATACGGCGGTTAAACCACGGGCCGCTAAACATCACCGCTAAATTCAGCAGAAAATAGAGAAAGCGCCCCAGTTCACTGTTGCTGTCGAGCAGTGTTAGGCTGATCCAACTGACAGCCATACCGGTGACGTACCACCATCCGGCATAATCGGGGTTACGGCGGTAACGAAAATCGAGCCAGAATGCCAGCAACAGCATACCCAGCCCGATCAGCAGTGAGACTTTATACTGAAGATGGTCTGGTGTTTGCCAGCCATCAAGCAGATTTAGGCTGCCATCGAGCAGCATCCCCCATACGGCAAGGCTCAGTGGTAGCATCAGTACCGGATATCGGTAGCGCCACAGCAGCAGAGTGCCACTGAGTACGACGCTCAACTCCAAACTCAGCCAGCGCTGATCAATCAAACCAATGAACAGGTGGTGTAACGGTATTTTTGTATCCCACCAGCCGAAATGAACCTGAATGCCGTACAGGACTATCGGAACGGTCACCATCACCAGTACCGCACACAGTGCTGCCGGTGTGGTGAGCTGGCGGCGGTGCAGGTATTCCGTCATCAGGGCGGCAATGACAACATACAGTGCCGATAAACTGCTGAAGGTCAGCGGGCCGTAGTAACTCCAGCTTAGGCGCATAAAAAGCGTCATTGCGCCGATAGCCAACAACCCGCCAAGCACATAGAGCACGTGCGAGAAGGTGAATCGGCTGGCCGACGCGGCATGCTGTTCAAGGTAGCGCCATAGCGCTGCGCGCTGGGAGTCAGTGAGTAAACCGTCGCTCACTGCCTGTTGCAATAGCGGGGGCGTAACGATCAGCCCCTCTTGGTCTTGCGAGTTCGCCATACAGATCCCCTGCCACAATAGTTTTAGTTACAAATAATGTCTTAAGGTAGCATATTGTCATGCTCTGTGGGGCATCCCCGCTTAACCATGCGAGTATCAAGGTTGATTGGCAAGGCTCGCTTGTATAGAGTGGCTCAGGCTCTCTTTTATCTGACGTTATCAGGACGACCTGACCGACGTATTTTGTTCGCGGGGACGACCCCATCAGCCATCAAAGGTTATGATTATGGCGTGGGTATACCTGATTATTGCAGGGTTACTGGAAGTGTGTTGGGCGCTGGCATTGAAAGCTAGTGAGGGCTTTTCCAAGCCGTTACCGAATGTAATTTTTGCCGTTACCATTACCGGCAGTATGGTGTTGCTGGCGCTGGCAATGCGGCATCTGCCGGTCGGCAGTGCTTATGCTATCTGGACAGGTATTGGTGCGGTGGGCACGGCCATTGTTGGCATTGTGCTGCTGGGGGAATCGGCATCTGCGTTGCGGATAGCCAGTTTAGCGCTGATTATGCTGGGTATTCTTGGCTTAAAGCTATCGAGCTAATTGGCATGCGTTGTACGGTCTTTCAGTGTTGACGCGGCATGTAAACTGATAGGGCAGAGTATTGTCTGCCCTGTATCGATAGCGCATATAGCACGATAATCCGGCGATACTGTTATGTGCTGGTGGTCTCTTGTGGGCGATTTTGCTGCATCGGGAAGAGCAACTTTTGCGTATCAAATCCAGCTTGTTGCGCGGTTTTAATCAGCATATTGAGTGTGGGTTGGCTCAGTGTTGGCGTGCGGGATAAGATCCACAAATAGTCGAGATCCGGGCCACTGATCAGGGCATATTGGTAATCTTTATCCAACGCCATGATGTGGTATCCGCCGTAAAACGGGCCAAAAAATGAAACTTTCAACGAGCCGACATTGGCTTTATCCAGCAAATATGCCTTGCCTTCAGCCTCCTTCCACTGCTTCTTTTGTACATCATAGCCACGGTTAATAACCTTAATTCCCCCGTCATCACGCGGTGAATAGTTGGCAGTCACATGGCTTAAACCGCGCTCAAAACTGTGGTCTAGCCGTGCAATTTCATACCAAGTGCCCAGATATTGCTGGGTTTGAAAGTCAGTGATCGGTGTTACGCCTTTGGGGGCTTGTGTGCAGCCGCCGAGCAGCAGCGTGGTTAATGCGGCCAGCAGTAGTGTCATTCGCATGAGATCATCCTTGTAATGCTGAAAATATGACAGATAACGGTAAGTCTACGTCTATTTCTGCCTGCTGCGACATTATATTTTATGAACAGAGCTGATTTTTAAGGGATAAAAAAAACCCTGAGAGCATCTCAGGGTTTCGTATGACTCAAAAGCCTGTATCACTCGCCGGATTACAGCGTGAAAACCACAATCAGCGCCAGCAGGCTATAGATTGCAGACAGGCCGTAGAATACGAGCTTGCCAGCCGGCACATGCACTTTCAGATCGTGCATTGCGTGGTGGATACGGTGCATACCACACCAGATAGGCAGGATCAGCATACCGAGCATGAACAGGCGACCAATGATGCTTTGTGCAAAGCTCAGTACGCGCTCATAGCTCATGGCATCTGCCGGCAGCATACCCAGTGGCAGCAGAACGCCAACCAGCAGAATGATGACCGGAGAAACAATAGCGCTCCACATACCGCCTGCACCAAACAGACCCCAGAAGATCGGTTCGTCAGAACGCTGAGGGATGGATGATTTCATCGTATTCCTTCCTTAAATCAGTACGATAGCTAAGGCAAATACAGTGAATGCTATCATCACTGCCCACAGTGCTTTAACAATCTTTGACTCGGCCAGCTTTTCACCGTTAATGATGATCATCTGTGCTTTTGGCGCTAGATTGAACCAAGTTGCGGTGTGCAGCAAGGTCATGGCCAGAGCAATCAAGTTTAGTACCAGTACGATAGGGTTTTGCAGGAAACCAACAAACGTTCCCCAGCTTTCTGCACCGCTACGCAGGGCGAACATGCCGTATAACAGTACCAGACCAAACCAAACGGTAGGGATAGCGCTGCCTTCACGGATCATGTAGAACTTGTAAAAGCCCAGTTTCTGCCACCAGTTCGCTTTCATCCCACGAACATAAGGTTTACGCTTCGACATAGTGCTCATTTTATTCCTCACTGTGGCTTCAGCATGGCGATCATGAAGTCTTTGGCACTTTCTACCTTGCCCTGCTGGATAGCAGCAGCCGGATCAACGTGCTTTGGACAGACTTCAGAACAGTATCCAACAAACGTACAGCTCCACACGCCGTTTTTACCATTCAGTACCGGCATACGCTCGGCCTGACCGTGGTCACGGCTGTCGGTGTTGTAACGCTGTGCCAGTGCCAGTACGCCTGGGCCAACAAACTCAGGGTTCAGACCAAACTGTGGGCAGGCTGCGTAGCACAGGCCACAGTTGATGCACATAGAGAATTGGCTATATTTCTCCATTTGTGCGGGTGTCTGGATGTTCGGGCCTTCTGAAACCTTGCGATCGTTACCGATCACATACGGTTTGATAGACTCAAGACTTTCGATAAAGTGGGTCATATCGACCACTAAATCACGCTCTACTGGGAAGTTGGCCAGCGCTTCAATGCGCATGCCCTCTTCGGTATAGTCACGCAGGAAGGTCTTACAGGCCAGTTTTGGCACATTGTTAACCATCATGCCGCATGAGCCGCAAATCGCCATTCGGCAAGACCAGCGGTAAGACAGGTCGCTGTCTAAGTTGTCTTTGATGTAGCCTAGCGCATCAAGCAACGAGGTTGCGTTGTCGTAAGGCACATCAAAAGTCTGGAAGTATGGCTCGTTATCCTGCTCAGGATTGTAGCGCATCACGTCCATCTTTAGAGTACGGCTTGCCATTATGCCTGCTCCTTCTTCAGCTTTTCTTGGTCTTCAGCTTCTGCGCCATATACACGCTTGGCAGGCTGAGAGGTTGTGATGCAGACATCGCTGTATTCCAAGCGCGGCGCGCCGCCATCTTCACTGCGGAATGCTAATGTGTGCTTCAGGAAGTTCACATCATCACGCTCGGTGTAGCCTTCATCCAGACGTTGGTGCGCACCACGAGACTCTTTACGTGCCAGCGCAGAGTTTGCCATGGCATCGGCCACATCCAAGCTGTAACCCACTTCGATAGCGTACAGCAAGTCAGTGTTAAACACGCTTGAGCGGTCTTTAATGGAGACTTTCTTGATACGTTCTTTCAGCTCTGCCAGTTTATCAACCGTGGCTTGCATCAGATCTTCGGTACGATAGATACCGCAGCCTTCTTCCATTGACTGACCCATCTCGTCACGGATCTTCGACCAAGACTCATTGCCTTCTTGGTTCAGAACAGTGTGCAGACGGTTTTCAATGTCTTTGACTTGTGCGTTCAGTGCAGCATCGTTGGCTTCGCCCATTTCGGCAGCACGCGCAACGGCGTTTTCACCGGCCAAACGGCCAAATACCACGATCTCAGCCAGCGAGTTAGAACCCAAACGGTTAGCACCGTGTAGGCCGACAGATGAACACTCACCCACGGCGAACAGGCCCTTGATGCGGGTTTCGCACTGGTTATCGGTTTCGATACCGCCCATGGTGTAGTGCACCGCCGGACGAACCGGAATCGGCTCTTTCACTGGGTCGACACCGACATAAGCCTTGGCCAGTTCACAGATAAACGGCAGACGCTCGTTCAGGTACTTCTCACCCAGATGACGCAGGTCAAGATGTACCGCATCTCCCAGTGGTGTAGAGATAGTGCGGCCTGCGCGCCACTCGTGCCAGAATGCCTGTGAAACTTTGTCACGCGGGCCCAGCTCCATGTATTTGTTCTTCGGCTGGCCGACCGGTGTTTCTGGGCCCATGCCGTAGTCTTGCAGATAGCGGTAGCCATCTTTGTTCACCAGAATACCGCCTTCACCACGGCAGCCTTCGGTCATCAGAATACCTGAGCCTGGCAGACCGGTTGGGTGGTACTGAACGAATTCCATGTCACGCAGTGGTACACCGTGGCGATAGGCCATTGCCATACCATCACCGGTAACAATGCCGCCATTGGTGTTGTAGCGGTAAACACGGCCTGCACCGCCGGTTGCCAAGATCACGCTGTTGGCGCGGATCTGAACCAGTGTGCCTTCCATCATATTCATAGCAACCAGACCACGGGCCTCGCCGTTGTCGACCAGCAGGTCTAGAACGAAGTGCTCGTCAAAACGCTGGATTTGCGGATATTTGATCGAGGTTTGGAACAGCGTATGCAGCATGTGGAAGCCGGATTTATCCGCGGCAAACCAAGTACGCTCGATCTTCATGCCACCAAAACGGCGCACGTTGACTGAACCGTCCGGACGACGGCTCCACGGACAACCCCACTGTTCTAGTTGGGTCATCTCGTTAGGGGAGTTCTTAACGAAGTATTCAACTACGTCTTGTTCACACAGCCAGTCACCACCCGATACAGTATCGTTGAAGTGGTTATCGTAGCTATCATGATCCAGTGCTACTGCTGCGGAGCCACCTTCGGCTGCAACAGTGTGACTGCGCATAGGGTATACCTTGGATACTAACGCGATCTTAAGATTTGGGTTCGCTTCAGCTGCGGCAATAGCGGCACGCAAGCCCGCGCCACCCGCACCAATGATGGCGATGTCTGCGGTAAAGGTCTGCACAGCATTCCTCCGAAATGTTGACAAAATAGTCATCGGGATTAATAAAAAGAACTAAGGGGAAAAATCCTTGGTTTCAGCAGTGCTATTGTAGAACCGTGATCTGTAACAAAACTTGATGTAGTCACCTCTTTTGAGACTTTCCTCACCGTTAAGAGGTAGTAAGATCTGAATTCGTGATCAAGCGCAAAAAATCGCACAAAGTCATAAAAGCAGAAACAACTCCATTGCTTTTACATTTAAGGTGGAATATTTCACTTTTTATGCGCTTTAATACAGATTTTTACATTTTAGCATCATCCCCTAAAAGGGAATGATCTGTCAGATTTGTGTGTCAGGGCGAGCACGCGTAGACTGCGGCACCAATTGAATCGGTAAATCAGAGGAAATCATGAGCGAATCGGTAAGCTGGCAACCCACAGCACCCATGAGTAACTTACTCAAACGCGCTGCGATGCTGGCAGATGTTCGTCGTTTTTTTGCTGATCGTGGTGTGCTGGAAGTCGACACACCTTCGATGAGCCAAACCACGCTAGCGGATGTCTATCAATTCCCCTTTCAGCTGGATTATCAGGGCTGTGATACCTGTGAAAGTCAGAAACTCTACCTGACCACCAACCCTGAATATCATATGAAGCGTTTGCTGGCTGCTGGCAGTGGGCCGATCTTTCAGTTGGCCAAATCTTTCCGTAACAAGGATGCAGATCGTCAGCATAATCCTGAATTTACGATTTTAGAGTGGTATCGCCCCTGTTTTGATATGTACCGCCTGATCAATGAAGTGGATGATCTGGTGCAGCAGGTGTTGGATTGTGAAGCCGCAGAGAGCCTGACCTATCAGCAGGCATTTTTGCGCCACTTAAATATTGACCCGTTGTCAGCCGATAAAGCCGTATTGTTAGAACAAGTGCAGCAGCAGGAGCTGGTGGCTGAAATCAGTTGTGAAGATCGCGATTGCCTGTTGCATGTGCTGTTTCAGCACGCGGTAGTGCCGAATTTGGGCGCTGAAAAACCGGCATTTGTGTATCACTTTCCGGCCAATCAGGCAGAACTGGCACAAATTAGCTCTGAAGATCACCGGGTAGCCGAGCGTTTTCAACTCTATTTTAAGGGATTAGAGCTGGCCGACGGTTTTCATGAACTGGCCGATATTGATGAGCTACGCAAGCGTTTAGAGCAAGAGAACCTGAAACGCGCGTCACGCGGGCTGGCAACTTACCCTATTGATGAGCGTCTGATGGCGGCAGTGGAAGCGGGGATTCCTGATTGTTCTGGTGTGGCATTGGGTGTGGAGCGTTTGCTGATGATTGCAGTGGGTGCAGAGCATATCAGCGAGGTTATTGCCTTCCCGATTGATATTGCTTAAATGCGAAGGTGCTGTATGCCGTTTTGGTGGTGGCAAGATTTATTGCCGTGGATTGTGGTTTATCGTTGTTCATCATCACTTGAATTACGGTGTACTCACAAAATCATCTAATCATCTTGAGTCATCGGGTTATATCTACCGATCATATACCTACCGATCACGGCCACCCTGCAAGGTGGCCGTTTTGCTGAAACCGGTTCAGAGGTCATGCTGATGATGATGGTTTTACCTTACAGGCTTTTACGCTACAGATTTTTACCTTATAGACCATAGTTACCACCATAAAACAGACTGCATTTAAATGCAATAAATTATCATTCGCATTTGTGCGCAATTTTGAGTTTCGGTTAATCCCGTCAACATTTAACCTTTCAGCGGGATACGCCGTTTCCAACCATTACAATCCACCTGTTTTGAATACTTGTGCGGCCTTCATGGTTTCAACTCGGATCTGGCTTGGCGGATATGGCAGTTCAAGCTGATGTGCACGGAACAGGGCCAGTACATTTTTGTGTAGATCATTGCGAATTGGCATCCGATGCCCCATCTCGGCGGCGTACAGGCGAATTTCATACAACGGAATACCTTGTTGCAGATCCACTAAATAGACTTCAGGTGCCGGTGTTTCCAGTGCATTGGTAGTATGCCGCGCGGCCTGTTCAATCAGGCGGCTAACCAGTTCACTGTCTGCGTCAGGCGGTGCGGGAATGCGCAATACAATACGGGTGATCGGGTCTGACAGTGACCAGTTGATAAACTGCTCGGTAATAAAGGCCTTGTTCGGCACAATGATCTCTTTGCGATCCCAATCCACAATGGTGGTGGCGCGGGTGTTGATTTTGGTGATCGTACCGGTGAGATCGCGGATCGTGACGGTATCGCCAATTCGGATCGGTTTTTCAAACAAAATAATCAGGCCGGAGATAAAGTTGGCAAAGATCTCTTGCAGGCCAAACCCCAGCCCGACCCCCAGTGCCGCGACCAGCCATTGTAATTTAGCCCAGTCAACGCCGATCATCGAAGCGGTGATCATGATCCCCAGAATAATAATCGAATATTTAGTGAGTGTGGTGATGGCATAACCGGTGCCCGGTGTTAGGTCTAAATGCTGCAGCAGTGCTAGCTCCATCAGTGCCGGCAGGTTGCGGATAATCTTGGCGGTGATCATCAGAGAAAGGCCGGCAAACAGCAGTGAACCGAGGGTAATCGGCTGGATGTTTTCGACCCCGTTGCTGATATCGATGACATTCCACAAATTCACATTATCTAAAAATGCAAACGCCGAATGCAGTTCTGACCAGATCAACACCAGTGAGCCAAGTGCTGCTAGTGAGATGATCGAGCGAATCAGTTGCAGTGATTTGGCGCTGATCACATCCAGATCAATCACCGGTTCTTCGATCATATCGAGTGCCGTATCGTTGCTGCTGTTAGTATTACTGTCATCATCGTTACGCGCACGCTGGGCGAGGATCTCTGAGCGGCGATGCTTGGCACGATCAAAGGCGATGCGACGGCGTTGGATCAGCATCCAGCGGCGGGTGAGGTAATAGACCAACAGCAAAAATAGCCAGACGACGAGAGAGACTTCCACCCGAGCCAGCAGTACCCGTGAGGTTGAGAGATACCCTAAGCAGGTGAACAAAATCGCCAGTGGTGGGGTTGCCAGCACTACACCCCACAGCAGGTAGTTAATCATGTTCTGGCCCGAGCCCTGCGCGTTCAGGTACAGCGGCACTTTGGCGCGTTTTAAGCTGGCGGTTAGCACCATCAGCACCACGCACAGGCCGATAAAGGCAAGCCTGACCAGCGTATCGTTGAACTGGCGATCATTGAGTGAATTGAGTGCATCAGAAATGCACCACAGTGGCACAAAACTGGTCAGCGAAACCGCGTAATAGCGCATCGCACGGCTGACTTGCTGATTGTCCCAACCAAAATGGATGATAAATAGCCCCTTGGCGCGGGCAAAATTGGCGGTTAGCACAAACAGGCTAATTACCGGTACGAGGCTGAGCAGGCTTTCGCCAAAGGCGATTGCGGCCGGATAAGCCCAGGCATTGAGCAGGCCGTTACCCACGGCAGCTAATAAAATCGGTACCGGCATTGCATACCATGTGGACCAAATTAAGGTACGCAAGGTCAGCCCAAAAGAGTCGAGCGTAACTTTACCAACACGGCTTGAGGCCATATCAAGAAAGCAGAGGTAGCGGTTACGGCTGTAGCGGGCGGCAATCACCAAGCAGAGCGCCGCAATCATCCAGATAACGCTTTCGCTTTGCACGCTTTCAACAAAGCCCTGCGCAATTTGCCCGAGAACATCCATTGAGACAACTTGATGCATATCATTCAGTACGGCCAGCGGAAAACTAAAGCCGATAGGATTGAGATCAGGCAGCCAGAACAGATAACGGTTGGTGGCAATTTTGATCTCTTTTAGTGCATCAATCTGCTGGTTGGTGGCCACTTTTAGCTTCGCCAACTCCAAAATGCTGGTATCAGTGCCGGTGATCAGGGAGGTCAGCAAGTCATGCTGGATCTGATACTGACTATCCCAGATTTGCTGCTGATTTTTTGGCAGGGCTTTGATGTTCTCTTTTTGCTCATCGGTTAATGCGGTGGTCTGCATCTCATCATACTGAATGCGTTTGGCGCGGATATCGGCCATTTCGCGATCGAGCTGCTGCGGCTTGGGCATTTTCGGCAGTTTAGCGATCTGTGAGCGTAAACTCTCGCCCAATGCATTGGATACCGACAACCACTGAGCTTGCTCACGGATACTGCTCAACGCCAGTTTGACCTGATTAGTATTGGCCTGTGCGGTGCGCTGTGCTTCAGCGGTTCGCTCTAAAAACAGGGCTTGTTGATTGAGCGCTTGTGACAGCTGCTGGTTTTGGTTGACCAGCTCGGATAAAAACTGCGGTAAATCGGTACTGCTCTCAATCAGCTGATTGCTCTGATCGAGTGCTTGGCGCGCCTCTTTTTGACGCATTTCATTAAACTCTGCACGCAGGGCTTGCTGCTGCTCATCAAGCCTGTCGCGCTCAATCCGCGAGATCTCTTGTGCTAAACGGGCCAGCTCTAACCGGTTGTTGGCCGAAAGCTGCTCAAGTTCGAGCGTGTCTACCTGCGCTTTACGTGCCGCTACTTCAGCCCGCAATGCCTGCTCTTGCGACTGGTTAGCTGGCGTACTGTTTTGCGGCAGAGATTGTAAACGTTGTTCCGCCTGTGCTAGTGAGCTACGCGCTTCGCTTTGCCGTGTGGGAATATCATTGAGGGAATCAATAATTGATTGAATCTGCTCGCTCTCTTGCTGTAACTCCCGTGTGGCCGAAAGCAATTTACTGTTGGCCTGTAACAGATGTTGTTCCAGTTCGGCTGAGGTTGCAGCGCGTAATGGCGGGGTTTTGCTCTGTTGCAGCGCCAGTAATTTCTGCCGTAACTCGGCAGTCATCTCCGGATAATTATCAATGGTTGATTGATAGTCATTGCGCCGTTTCTGGGCATCATCACGGGTTTTCAGCCATGTCAGCGCAGTTTGCAGATTATCAGTCAGTAACTTTTTATCCGGCAGATTTCCGGCTTCAATAGTTACAATAGATTGTTGTATTTTTTCTGCAGATTGCAGCACATCGGCTACTGCCGGCCGCATGGCAATCAGGGGAAAAAACAGGCAAAAGAACAGAAAAAGTGGCAGGCGAGTAAGCGGTTGTCGTGACATGCGCGACCTCATAAGAACAAAAGACCGCCGTAAGCGACGGTCTGAGTATTCACTATTTATTCACGTATTGTCGGTTACTTTTTAAACGATAATGCGCGGTTAAATTTACTCGCTTATTGTATTATCGCCTTGATTATTATCATTTAATTCTGATTTTTCTTCATCTGATGTAACCGCAACCGTGCGTGCAGATGGGTGCATAAGCTGAGCAAAGCTTTCACCCATGCGGGTTACTGTACCATGCTCTAATCCGTTGTCGAAAATAATGCTGTCTTGCGGGAAAATATTGATAACAGTAGAGCCGAGTTTAAAGCGGCCCATTTCAGCCCCTTTAGTTAACTCAACTGCGCCGGTTTCACCGCGGGCCGGGTAGTTCCAGCGCATCAATTCACCTTTACGCGGAGGTGTTACCGTACCTTCCCACACGGTTTCCATGCTGCCGACAATGGTTGCACCAACCAGAATTTGTGCCATCGGGCCAAACTCGGTATCAAACAGACAAATCACCCGCTCATTACGGGCGAACAGGCTTGGAATGTTTTCAGCCGTCAACGGGTTAACCGAAAACAGCTCACCAGGCACGTAGATCATCTCGCGTAGCACACCATCACACGGCATATGTACACGGTGATAATCACGCGGAGAAAGGTAAGTAGTAGCAAACGCACCGTGGCGGAACTGTTTGGCCAGTGCGGTTTCACCGCCGAGCAGCGCATCTAACGTATAGTAGTGGCCTTTTGCTTGCAGCAGCAGGTCATCACGCAGCGCACCCAGTTGGCTAATCATACCGTCAGCAGGCAGGCAGAGGCTGTTGTGTTCAAAATTAATCGGGCGCGCACTTTGCTTAAGTGGGCGGGTAAAAAAAGCATTAAATGTGGGATAAGAAGCCAGATCGCTGTTCACCGCTTCTTGCATATTCACATTGTAATGGCGGGCAAACAAGCTGACGGCAGTACGTGTCATCACGCCGGCCTGCTTTTCTGCAGCCCAACCGGCACACTGAGTGAGCAGCTGTTTTGGCAGCAGATATTGTAGTGCAATTTTAATTTTGTTTAACACGTCATGCCTCTCTGGTGCGCCTTTAACGCCGGAGTCTGTAAATTGTGCCAGACACTCATGTGTACCGTGCCTTAACAACAATACCGTGCCGGTGACGGCATATAAAAGGCGCGCATTTTACCTGTAATAGTCGGGTTTGTCAGTCAGCCTGCATTTTTCGGTTGTGCGCTTAGCTTTCACGTTGTGGAAAGTGGCGGCGCGCACGGGCTAACAGCATGCTTTCCAAGATCCGGTGGTAACTGTCATAGCGCGCGGTACTAATTTTACCCGCATCAACCGCGGCACGAATCGCGCAGCCGGGGTCATTATCATGCTTACAGTCACGGAATTTGCACGAACCTAAATAGTCACGAAACTCAATAAAAGACTCGGTCACTTGTTCGGAATCTAAGTGCCACAAACCAAACTCACGAATACCCGGTGAATCAATCAGATTTCCGCCTTGCGACAGATGATATAACCGAGCTGCAGTAGTGGTGTGCTGACCTAATCCTGAGTTGTCGGAAACCAAACCGGTACTGGCATTGGCCTCTGGCAGCAGGAAGTTAATCAGGCTTGATTTTCCCACCCCTGACTGGCCGACAAAAATATTGATCTGTCCGCTCAGCTGCGCATTGAGCAGATCCATCCCCTCACCGGTATGGGAAGAGACCCACAAAATCTTGTAGCCGATATCTTGATACTGCTGCAGGGTTTCGTTCACCCAAATACGGTCGGCATCACTAAGCAAATCGACTTTATTTAGTACTATAATAGGCGTGATGTTGACCTGCTCACAGGCCACTAAATAGCGGTCGATGATATCGGTAGAGAGCTCAGGCAGTACAGATGAGACAATAATAATCTGATCGATATTGGCGGCTACCGCTTTTACACCGTCGTAAAAATCGGGGCGGGTTAGCACCGAGTGGCGCTCGTGTACCGCTTCAACCACACCGCTGATGCCTTGCAGGTGCTCTTTTCCCGGCCGCCAGACCACTTGATCACCGGCGACCAGACTTTTGATGGCACGGCGCAAATTACAACGGTGTAAGCTGCCATCGGTTGATTCAATATCGGCATGCATGCCGAAGCGGCTGATCACGAGGCCCTCTTGTGCCTCGCCAAGCAGAGCATCATCCCACTCGACAGTGCGATCTTTTTGCTTGAGCCGACGTTGCTGGTTTGCATTGACACGGCGCTGTTGGCCGAGAGTTAGCTTTTTCTTACTCAAAGTAATTTGCCCGTTGGTAATTACACGCAGAGGGTTTAAACCCTGTATCATACACGCAGTTTGCGAGAAAAAACGCAGGAGTGGTGATGACAAACAATAAAGAACATCTAATCTGGATTGATATGGAGATGACAGGGCTAGAGCCGGATACCGATAAGGTGCTGGAAATTGCTACCATTGTCACCGATAAAGATCTCAATATTCTTGCTGAAGGGCCGGTACTGGCTATTCATCAGCCTGACGATGTGCTGGCGAAGATGGATGAGTGGTGTACCCGAACCCATACGGCAAGCGGATTGGTTGATCGCGTGCGCAGCAGTACGTGCACCGAAGCACAAGCACAGGCACAAACACTGGCATTTTTAGCCGAGTGGGTACCCGCAGGTTGCTCACCCATTTGCGGTAACAGCATTGGCCAAGATCGCCGCTTTTTATACCGCCATATGCCAGAATTAGAGCAGTATTTTCACTACCGCTATCTTGATGTTAGCACACTTAAAGAGCTGGCACGCCGCTGGAAGCCGGAAATTCTGGCCGGTTTTCAAAAGCAGGGCACCCATTTAGCACTTGATGATATTCGTGAATCTATTGCTGAATTGTGCTATTACCGTGAGCACTTTATTCAGCTTTAACCTGTTATTCTTCCGGCTTGCTGGCAAAGTAAACAAACTGCATGATTTGTCAGCAATCCAACAAATTAGTGCAAGTTTTTTTCGTTTTAGACTTGCACCAAAGGCGAATCTCCGTATAATTCGCAGCCCGTAGCAGTGAGGTTTTTGCTGTTACGTGTGTAAGCCCCTATAGGGGATGTGATGCGGGAATAGCTCAGTTGGTAGAGCACGACCTTGCCAAGGTCGGGGTCGCGAGTTCGAGTCTCGTTTCCCGCTCCAAACTTACACCGTCTTGATATGATGCTTACCGCGATGCGGGAATAGCTCAGTTGGTAGAGCACGACCTTGCCAAGGTCGGGGTCGCGAGTTCGAGTCTCGTTTCCCGCTCCAAGCACAGCGCATATTCACGACGTTAAACAGCATGCTACAGGTATGCGGGAATAGCTCAGTTGGTAGAGCACGACCTTGCCAAGGTCGGGGTCGCGAGTTCGAGTCTCGTTTCCCGCTCCAAATGCACATGTCTATCCAACCATGTGTTACCGATGTAGAATGCGCCGCTGCCGTAATACAAGCGGGAATAGCTCAGTTGGTAGAGCACGACCTTGCCAAGGTCGGGGTCGCGAGTTCGAGTCTCGTTTCCCGCTCCAATTCTACGTATTACAGCAGAGTTTATGTTTTAGTTATGCGGGAATAGCTCAGTTGGTAGAGCACGACCTTGCCAAGGTCGGGGTCGCGAGTTCGAGTCTCGTTTCCCGCTCCAAACTAACCATAAATATACTATCTCTAGATCGTCACCGTATTTTGCTTATTGCAGAGTAGGGAAATAAGCCCAGAGCGGGCTTTTTTTGTCGTTACTGATCACTGTCTGTTTATATTCTGCTGCGTTTACACTGCTGATGTTGAGTTTATTTTCTCTGTCTCATCGCACTGTTGATGCGGCTTTGCGTGCCTTGTGAACAGAGTTATCCACAGTGAACAGAACATTTAACACGGCTAAAAAAGCAGTGATTTATGCTTTGATTATGGCTAAATCCCCAGAATATACGGGCTTTCAAGGGCTTTTTCTGTGCTTCAATTCAACGCAGCCTTATTCCGGTCTGTGCTTGATTTCGCGTGTCTGCTAATTGTTATCCACATATCCCCAGTGTAAGAACAATCGCTTAGCCTGCCGTCAACTGTTGTCGGCAAAATTAGTGATCTGTTTCGCTGACTGTCGTGCTTTTGTTGTTTTGTGTTTACATGGTTAGTGTGGATATTGCGCAGCACTCGGGACGATATTTAGCGGCGAATATTCAGTTGCGAATTGCGGGCGACGAAATAGCCCCTTACGCATCGCGCGGCAGCCCTTTTTCAATTGCCCGCACTAGCCTGCGCTGCTGAGCAGTACTGTCTTGCTGTATTGGAATGAGGGGCGCATCGCCACAATATGCCTGTAACGTGTTCTGCTTGCGCTGCTGTTCTCCGATAGCCCACTGAATATGCTCATTGACCAGCTCATCATCCCCCAAACGCTGTTGCAGTGCTTGTAAAATAGCGGCCTGATAGGGCGCATTACCCAGCGCTACGGCAATATTGCGCAGCCAACGGCGATGCCCGATACGGCGGATAGCCGAGCCTTCAGTTTGTTTTAAAAACGTGGTTTCATCCCACGAAAAAAGCGTGAGTAACTGTGGCGCATGCAGGTGGGCGCGCGGGCTGAAATCAGGCTCTTCGGTCAGCTGTGAAAAACGGTTCCACGGGCAGATTAACTGGCAGTCATCACAGCCGTAGATGCGGTTGCCAATAGCTGGGCGCAGCGCCAGAGGGATTGCGCCTTCTGCCTCGATAGTCAGGTATGAAATGCAGCGGCGGGCATCTACCACATATGGCTCGACAATTGCGCCAGTCGGGCAGGTGGTGATACAGGCAACGCAGCGGCCACATTCGGCGTTCAGCGGCTGATCAACCGGCAGGGCTAAATCAACCAGCAGTTCGCCGAGGAAAAACCAAGATCCCGCTTCACGGTTTAAAAGCAGTGAGTGCTTACCAATCCAGCCGATACCGGCTTTTGCCGCCAGTGGGCGTTCTAGCAGCGGTGCGGAGTCAACAAACGGGCGAAAACCACGCAGCCCGACTTGCTGTTGGATTTTATCCCCCAGCTGCTTTAAACGCTGGCGCAGCAGTTTGTGATAGTCGCGCCCGAGCGCATAGCGGCTGACATAGCCAAGAGTCGGGTCTTTGAGTACGTTGGCAAAACGGGCATGGGTTGGCAGGTAGTTCATACGCACGCTGATCACCCGCAATGTTCCGGGGTGTAATTCGGCGGGGCGAGCCCGCATCATGCCGTGGCTGGCCATCCAACCCATTTCACCGTGATAGTGGTTATCCAGCCATTGTTGCAGCAGCGGCTCATGCTCTTGCAGGTCAATATCACAGATACCTGTCTGCTGAAAGCCAAGTTCTAGCCCCCACTGTTTGATTGACAGGGCTAATTGTTCCAGTTCCGCTGCTGACAGCGTGGCCGGTGTGGGTTGTGCTGCAGGTGTTTCAGTTGGTGGTATCATGCCAATATCAGTTTTATATGCCGGTTTTTGATTGTGGTTTAGGTGATGGAATTGTTGCCATTACGCATAAGTGTGTAAACTTCTTGAACACGACGGGTATTTAACCGAGTCTATTTCGGTTATTTTAGCGGAAAGTCGGGCTATTGCGGGTAATTACTGGCGTAACTTCAATATTTACTGCCAGCAGTGCTATGATCTGCCCATTGATCAGTCGTTAAGTCATTCTAATTAGAACGAATAATGAATCATGATGAAATCTGTAACGTTACATTTGGCTGATGAAGCTGCCACAGTGGCACTGGGAAAGCGTCTGGCACAGGGTTGTGTGAGTGCTACAGTGATCTACTTGCATGGTGATTTGGGGGCAGGGAAAACAACCTTGTGCCGTGGATTTGTGCAAACACTGGGGCACACGGGCAATGTGAAAAGCCCAACCTATACGCTAGTTGAGCCGTATCAGCTGCCTGAGTGGACAGTTTGCCATTTTGATCTATACCGTTTGGCTGATCCCGAAGAGCTCGAATTTATGGGAATTCGTGACTATTTTGGTGATCGTTCACTCTGCTTAGTCGAGTGGCCACAGCGCGGAGAGGGCTTTTTACCGCCTGCCGATGTTACTGTGACGCTGCACTATGATGGCGAGGCACGCAGTGCGGTTTTGCAGGCTAATACGCTAAACGGGCAACAATTACTGGCGCGAGTGAGTGACGAATAGGGATGTGGATTAAATCTCGTGGGCAACTGCTACTGGGTGTGCTGTTGTTGTGTTGTGGGTTACCGGTCTTTGCGGCAACGCTAACCGATGTTAGCCTGCGCGATACCGGCTCAAAAAATGAGCTGGTACTGAGTTTTAGCGGGAAACCGTCGTACGGTTATTTTAATTTAAGCCAGCCTGATCGCGTGGTAGTTGATTTACGCGATACCACGCAGAAAGTTAGCCTGCCCAAGCGTTATCGTGGGAAGCTGGTGGAGAACATTCGCACTAGCAGTGCCCCGCAGCGCGGTACACTGCGGCTTGTGCTGGATTTGTCACAGCGGGTAAACGCCAAGGCGGTGACCGAAAAGCGCGGAAGTGGTTATCAGGTGGTGTTGTCACTCACGCCAATTGGCGGCAGCAGTGCCGCATCACGCAGTACCCAGACCACCTCAACATCGCGCAGCACGCGCAGTAGCAGTGAGCCGATCGTGATAGCGATTGACCCTGGTCACGGCGGGCAAGATCCGGGGGCTGTTGGTAAAAATGGCCTGCGTGAAAAACAAGTCACACTGGCGATTGCGCAAAAACTGCGCGATATGCTGAACAATGACAGCAATTTTAAAGCGGTGATGACCCGTGAGCGCGACTATTTTATCTCGGTCAGTGGTCGTTCTGATATTGCGCGTGAAAAAGATGCACAACTGTTGATCTCTATCCACGCCGATGCCGCGCCGAACCGTAGCGCAAAAGGCGCCTCGGTCTGGGTCCTGTCGAACCGCCGAGCCAACTCTGAAATGGGCCGCTGGCTAGAAGATCATGAAAAGCAGTCTGAACTGCTGGGCGGTGCCGGAGAGGTGCTCTCAGGTAGCAATAACGACCGCTATCTGAGCCAGACGGTGCTGGATTTGCAATTTGGCCACTCACAGCGCGTAGGTTACGATGTGGCATCAAAAGTACTCGCTGAGATGGGCAGAATATCCCCGTTACATAAACGCCGGCCTGAACATGCCAGTCTAGGTGTGCTGCGATCGCCCGATATCCCTTCATTGTTGGTGGAAACTGGCTTTATCTCTAATTTGTCAGAAGAGCGTTTGCTTGGCAGTAGCGCGCACCAGACCAAAATTGCTACCGCCGTTTATCGCGGGATAAGAACCTATTACCGTCAACACCCTAATCTGCGGGTCAGTAATCCGGGTGCTGTAGCGGGTAAATCGAATTCAAGCAGCAGTTCGGTGGCGGGAAAACCTGCGGCAAAGCCCGTTGAGAACAAAACAGCAGAGAAACCGGTACAGAAAACCGAGCATGTTCCTGCTCAGCCGGGGCCGATTGTTGAGTCTACTCCGGTTATCGATAACAGCCAAAAAACCACTTCCCGTACCCAGACGCATACGGTAAAACGCGGTGAAACATTGACTCGAATTGCTAGCCAGTACGGTAGCACGGTGGCTGAGATGAAAGAGTTGAACCGTCTGCGCTCGGGTGAGGTTCAGGTTGGGCAAAAACTTAAAGTTCCGGTGAGCGGCAATACCGTTAACAGTAAGCCGCTACCTCCAGTGATCAGTCAGCCTGATCCGGTGACAGAAAAACCGATTACTGTAGCAACGGGCGGAACGCAATGGCATGAGGTCAAGCGTGGCGAGAATTTGTTACGCATTGCTGAGCGCTATAACACCAGCATGCAGACTCTGCGCTCTCTGAACCAGTTAACCGGAGATCAGGTTAATGTTGGGCAGAAACTGAAAGTGCCTGCAGCGGGCGGTGCGCCGGTTGCCGATGTAGCCAAAACGGCCCCCCAAAGTGATAGCAGTGCTACGATAAAAAACAGTACGGCAAAAAAAGGCAGTATCGAGGTTTATACCGTACAGCGTGGCGACTCACTGGGTAAAATTGCGGCCCGTTACTCAATCTCAATAGACGCCCTGAAGTTTGCCAATAATCTGCGCAGCAATCAGGTGCAAGTTGGCCAGAAAATTAAGATCCCGCTCGATGGTGTTGTGTCGACAACCACAGCTGAATCGGCCAAGCCGGAAGTACGCCCAGCCCAGCATAAAGTGAAGTCTGGGGAGTCTCTTTCCATGATTGCGGAAAAATACGGTGTCGGATTGTCTCGGTTACGCCAATTTAACAAGCTAAAATCAGATCAGGTGATGATCGGGCAAACGTTGAAAATTCCGCAACAGTAAGGCAGAGGTCAGCAATGGCAATTCAGATTTTACCCGCACAACTGGCGAACCAGATCGCGGCAGGGGAAGTGGTTGAACGCCCCTCCTCTGTGGTGAAAGAGCTGGTGGAGAACAGTCTGGATGCTGGCGCTACCCGTATCGATATTGATATTGATAAAGGCGGGGCGCAGCTGATCCGTATTCGTGATGATGGCTGTGGCATAAATAAAGCCGATCTAGCACTGGCGCTGGCCCGCCATGCCACCAGTAAAATTAGCTCACTCGACGATCTGGAAGCGATTGTCAGCCTCGGTTTTCGTGGTGAAGCGCTGGCCAGTATCAGCTCAGTCTCACGTTTGCTGATGACCTCGCGCACAGCCGATCAGCCAGAAGCATGGCAGGCCTATGCAGAGGGGCGGGATATGCAGGTCACGGTAAAACCGGCCGCGCATCCGGTCGGTACGACCCTTGAAGTGCGAGACCTGTTTTACAATACCCCCGCTCGCCGTAAGTTTCTGCGGACTGAGAAAACCGAATTTACCCATATTGACGAAGTGGTACGGCGGATTGCGCTGGCCCGCTTTGACGTGAGTTTTACCCTGCGTCATAACGGTAAAATGGTTCGCCAGTACCGTGCCGCCGCCACGCAAGAGCAAAAAGAGCGGCGTTTGGCGGGGATCTGCGGGCCGGCTTTTTTGCAGCATGCTGTAGCCGTTGAGTGGCAGCATGCTGAGTTGACTATCTCGGGGTGGGTCTGCTCGGCACAAGGCTCAAGGCAGCAAAATGATATGGCTTACAGCTATGTCAATGGCCGGATGATGCGCGATAAGCTGATTAATCATGCTATCCGTCAGGCTTATCAGACGCTGCTGCAAGAGGCCGAATATCCGGCCTTTGTGCTCTATCTGACACTCGCGCCGAATCAGGTTGATGTTAATGTACACCCAGCTAAGCATGAAGTGCGTTTTCATCAGGCCCGTTTGGTGCATGATTTTATCTATCAGGCGGTGCTGACTGCGCTGCAACATACCGTTGATGAGGCGGGATCTGTTATTCATCATGGTTTCGGGGATAATCAATCCGGTGCGGATTTATCATCTGATAACGCTTTGAGTTCAACACAATCGGTAAACCCGCCACAGACATTGGCAACCCCGCGCATTGCGGCGGGCAGCAGCCAATTTGCACCGGCGGTACAAGATGGGAAAACGAGCGCCAGCCAGCCGCACAGAGTCCCTTTTGATTCTCATGGCAGTGAGCAAAACGCGCAGCAATTACAGGAAGCAGCAGCCAGTTATCAGGCCACTAATCCGGCGGTCGAGCGCTTGTTTAGCCGCCAGCCAAACAGCAGCCATCCGCAGAAGCCCCTGAACCATCAGGTAAACCCTGATACACTGCGGCGTGAGTCTGCTGTATACGCCCGCTTGTTGCAGGCAGACTTGCCGCAGTCCACCGATCCGGAAACGGTGGCAACTCACACCCCCCAAAGAGCAGCGGGCGCGGTAACGGAACGCGCACTCTCTGATAGCACCTATCCGGTAGCACAATACAGCGCTCCGTCAAGCTCGCTCGGGCGTGCTTTGGCTATTGTGGCTGAGCAGTATCTGCTGGTTGAGCGTGCACAGGGCATCGGGTTGCTTTCATTGCCCCGAGCTGCGGCATGGCGTAAACAGGCACAGCTATTACCGAATGGTCAGCCGTTAAAAGCGCAACCGCTGTTAATCCCGTTAATGATGAAAGCAGATGCCGAGCAGTTGCAAGCTGCACAGCAACAGCAACCTCTTTTACAGCAGCTCGGTATTGATTTGCGTTGTAATGAGCGCAAGAAAATCACCGTACTGGCCGTACCATTACCGCTGCGGCATCACAACTTACAACAAATTATCCCCTTACTATTGAATAAATTACAGGCTGACCCAACGTTAACCATACCCGTATTGGTAGAGTGGTTGGTTGGTCAACTCAAGGAAGAGCAGGCACATTGGACACTGTCGCAAGCCGTTACATTGTTGGCTGATTTGGAGCTGTTATGCCCAGAAAAGCTGCGACAGCAGAGCCCGTTATTAATTAAACCTGTGGAACTTGAGGCGGCCATCACCGCATTACAGCATGACTAAATTACCTCCAGCACTCTTTTTAATGGGGCCGACCGCATCGGGTAAAACCGACTTGGCCATTCGGTTACGCCAGCACTTGCCGGTTGAAGTGATCAGCGTAGATTCAGCATTGATCTATACTGGTATGGACATTGGCACCGCAAAACCGTCGGCGGCAGAGTTGGCGCAAGCGCCACACCGTTTGATTGATATTCGCGATCCGTCACAGGCGTATTCGGCGGCTGATTTTCGGGCCGATGCGCTGCGTGAAATGGCTGAAATTACCGCTGCTGGTAAGATCCCATTACTGGTTGGTGGCACAATGTTGTATTTTAAAGCGCTGCTTGAGGGGTTGTCACCGTTACCGTCGGCAGACCTTAACGTACGGGCCGAGATAGAAAAAGCGGCGCAAATGCGCGGCTGGCAGGCATTGCACGCTGATTTACAGCGAATCGATCCGGTTTCTGCTGCTCGGATCCATCCAAATGATCCACAGCGTTTGAGCCGGGCATTGGAAGTTTTTGCAATTTCAGGTAAAACGTTAACAGAGCTGACACAGATTCAGGGGGATACACTCCCGTATCAAGTGCAGCAATTTGCAATTGCCCCGCCAACGCGTGAGCAACTGCATGAGAAAATTGCCATACGCTTTCAGCTAATGCTGGAAGCTGGGTTTGAACAAGAAGTAGGGAAGCTGTTCAAGCGCGGCGATCTTAACCCGGATCTGCCTTCGATCCGCTGTGTCGGTTATCGTCAAATGTGGGAATATTTGCGCGGTGATTACGATGCACAAGAGATGGCGTTCCGTGGGATTTGTGCCACTCGCCAACTGGCGAAACGGCAAATGACATGGTTGCGTAGCTGGGGTGATATCACCTGGCTAAATAGTGATAAACCGGAAGATGCGTTACAAATCGTCATCAAAGCTATTAGAGGTTAACTGATGGTTTGTGTACAATCCTCTATGCTCCCATGTGCACTATTAATTTAATTAAATCAATAATTGCAACAACAAACAAATAAGGAAAGATAAAATGGCTAAGGGGCAATCACTGCAAGACCCGTTCTTGAACGCACTGCGTCGCGAGCGCGTTCCTGTTTCTATCTATTTGGTTAACGGTATTAAACTACAAGGTCAAATTGAGTCATTTGATCAGTTTGTTATCCTACTTAAAAACACCGTCAGCCAGATGGTTTATAAGCACGCGATTTCTACTGTTGTTCCTGCTCGCCCTGTTTCGCATCACAGCAACAGTGGCCATACTGGCGCACCACATGGTCAGCCGGGCACAACCCCTATTCAGCAAGATTCCACTGACGCTGAATAACTTCAGCTTTAGGAGCCATTAGCTTGTTTGATCGTTATGAAGCTGGTGAACAGGCAATATTGGT
Organism: Plesiomonas sp. ISS29; assembly: GCF_056522795.1. Taxonomy (NCBI): domain Bacteria; kingdom Pseudomonadati; phylum Pseudomonadota; class Gammaproteobacteria; order Enterobacterales; family Enterobacteriaceae; genus Plesiomonas; species Plesiomonas sp. ISS29. The sequence goes on along the minus strand of NZ_JAWRZQ010000001.1, from coordinate 209,431 downwards.
GCACATCAATTTCCCGCAAGATCGGGATGTAGAGGATCTCCGGGAGTTCGAAAACCTGGTGTCCTCTGCGGGTGTTACGGCGATGCAGGTAATTACCGGCAGCCGCCGTACGCCGCACTCCAAATATTTCGTCGGCGAAGGTAAAGCCGAAGAGATCGCCGCTGCGGTTGCAGCAACCGGTGCATCGGTTATCCTGTTTAATCACACCCTATCCTCGGCTCAAGAGCGTAATCTTGAGCGTCTTTGTCAATGTCGGGTTATTGACCGTACGGGTCTTATTCTCGATATTTTCGCCCAGCGTGCTCGTACGCACGAAGGTAAACTTCAAGTTGAATTAGCGCAGTTGCGCCATCTTGCCACGCGTCTGGTTCGAGGGTGGACACACCTTGAGCGGCAAAAAGGCGGGATCGGCCTGCGTGGGCCGGGTGAAACACAACTGGAAACTGACCGCCGTCTGATTAAAGACAGGATCCGTTTGATCATCAATCGGTTGGATAAAGTGGCCAAACAGCGTCAGCAAGGGCGTCGTGCACGTAATCGTGCCGAGATCCCGACCGTATCGCTGGTGGGTTACACTAATGCCGGAAAATCGAGCCTGTTTAATACGATTACCTCTGCCGGTGTGTATGCCGCTGATCAGTTGTTTGCGACACTCGATCCGACCTTACGCCGGATTGATGTTACGGATGTTGGCGCCGTGGTGCTGGCAGATACGGTCGGATTTATCCGCCATTTGCCGCATGATTTGGTTTCCGCATTTAAAGCAACGCTGCAAGAGACACAAGAAGCTACACTGTTGCTGCATGTGATCGACGCAGCAGATCCACGCATGGATGAGAATATTCATGCGGTAAATCAAGTGCTACATGATATTGATGCCGGAGAGATCCCCGTATTGCTGATCATGAATAAAATTGATCAGCTAGAGGATGTTACCCCGCGCATAGCCCGCAACGATGAAGGCGTACCGACCCATGTATGGGTATCGGCGCAAACCGGTGCTGGCATGGAGTTAGTTTTTCAGGCGATCAGTGAACGCTTGGCGCAGGATATTGTGCAGCACCAGCTGCATCTGCCTCCGCGCCTGTGGCGATTGCGCAGCCGCTTCTACCAGATGGATGCGTTAACGGATGAGCGTGTCGATGAGCAAGATGGTAGCTTGTGGTTAACGGTTCGAATGCCAGCAGTAGATTGGCATCGCTTATGTAAGCAAGAGGCTGAACTCGAAAGCAGTGTTCAGTGAGCCTGCTCGCCTGAATTGTTGTGCCTGTGGCACGTTTTTTTGTTAATGGAGTAGATGATGGCGTGGAATCAGCCCGGTAATAACGGTCAGGACCGCGACCCTTGGAGTAACCGCAGTGGCGGACGTGACCAAGGGCCACCCGATCTGGACGATGTTTTTCGCAAACTGGGCAAAAAGTTCGGTGGCGGGAAAAAGAGTGGCGGTGATCAAAACAATAATGGCGACAACAAGCGGGTGACATTTTCCCCTCGTTTGATTGGCCTAGCAGTTGCTGCGGTTGTCATTGTATGGGGTGTGAGTGGTTTCTATACGATTAAGGAAGCCGAGCGTGGTGTGGTTACCCGTTTAGGTAAACTTAACCGTGTGGTTCAACCTGGCCTGAATTGGAAGCCTACCTTTATTGAATCGGTTACGCCGGTCAATATTGGTGCAGTACGCGAGCTTCCGGCGACTGGTTTTATGTTGACTCAAGATGAAAACGTGGTGCGCGTTGAGATGAACGTGCAGTATAAAGTGTCTGATCCGGCGCAATATCTGTTTAGTGTCCGTAATCCGGATGACAGCCTGCGTCAGGCTACTGACAGCGCCTTACGTTACGTTATTGGTCACACAAAAATGGATGATGTGCTGACCAAAGGGCGTGCCAAGGTTCGTCAAGATACCTGGGTTTTACTGGATCAAATTGTAGCGCCTTACAACATGGGGCTACAGATTATGGATGTTAACTTCCAGTCTGCCCGTCCGCCGGAAGAGGTGAAAGAGGCCTTTGACGATGCGATTGCTGCGCAAGAAGATGAACAGCGCTTTATCCGTGAAGCAGAAGCTTATGCTCGCGAAGTTGAACCGAAAGCGCGTGGTAACGTAAAGCGTGTTGAAGAAGAGTCACAAGCTTATAAGCAACGCGTGATCCTTGAATCAGAAGGTGATGCTGCCCGCTTTAACAAGCTGCTGCCTGAATATCAAGCCGCTCCACAGGTCACCCGTGAGCGTATGTATCTCGACACCATGGAAAAAGTGCTGGGTAACAGCAATAAAATTCTGGTGGATACCAACGGGAATAATCTATTGATGTTGCCTACCGATCAAATGCTGAAAAATAACGCCGATGCAACAACGGCTGCTGCCGCTGCTGCGGCAGTGACAACGTTACCATCAGTCAATGATGTTGGCCGTAACTCGGGTACTTACCAGACCAGTACGGATGGCCAGAACAGCCGCGTAGATAATGGACTTGATCGTCAGGGGAGATTCTAAGCATGAATAAGTTTGTGATCCCGGCGGTGATTGTCGCGGTACTGATCGGTTCTTCATCACTGTTTGTGGTGCCTGAAGGTGAACGCGGTATTATGCTGCGCTTTGGCAAAGTAAAGCGTGATAGCCAAGATGTAGTTCAGGTTTATAACCCGGGTCTGCACCTGAAAGCGCCGTTTTTTGACAGCGTAAAAATGCTCGATGCTCGCGTACAGACCATGGACGATCAGGCTGATCGTTTTGTTACCGCAGAGAAAAAAGACTTGATTGTTGATTCCTACGTAAAGTGGAAGATTCAGGACTTTGGCCGTTACTATTTATCAACCGGTGGCGGCAACATGCAACAAGCCGAAGCCTTGTTGAAGCGGAAAATCAGTGATCGTCTGCGATCTGAGATTGGTAGCCGTACGATCAAAGATATTGTCTCCGGATCGCGTGGCGAGCTAATGGATGATGCCCGTAACTCGCTCAATACCGGCGCTGATAGCGCATCAGATCTGGGTATCGAAGTGGTTGATGTGCGGGTTAAGCAGATTAACCTTCCGGCGGAAGTCTCTAACTCTATCTACCAGCGTATGCGTGCTGAACGTAATGCGGTAGCGCGTGAGCACCGTTCGCAGGGCCGTGAGCAGGCTGAGATCCTTAAAGCTGATGTGGATCGCCGTGTAACGGTGATGCAGGCAGAGGCGGAGAGTAAAGCTCGCAGTATGCGTGGTGAGGGTGATGCTACTGCCGCGAAGATCTATGCTGATGCTTACAATAAAGATCCAGAGTTCTACGCCTTTATGCGCAGCTTAAAAGCGTATGAAAACAGCTTCCGCGGTAAGCAAGATATGTTGGTGTTAAAGCCAGACAGCGATTTCTTTAAGTACATGAAAACGCCAGCCGCACAGCCTCAGGCGCAAAAATAAATAGTGTGGTTATTTCACACTGACAGGTTTGTATCCTGAATTTAGAAAAGGCTCTTCGGAGCCTTTTTTTATGGGTAAAGATCAGTGCTGTGCCGCCGATACAGCACTACAGCCAAGGGTATAAGGGGCTAACCGTGCAGTTGTGTTATGTGTCATTTTTACGGGGCGTATTGTTCCCGCTGTTGTTGCTGAGTGCTTGCAGTGTGCAGGCTGATGGTGGCGCACCGGTTGAAGTGTATGATCAAGAGAAATTGTTGCGGCAAATAGTCAGTGAGCAGCATTTACAACAGGTTCAGGCCGATCAGTGTCAGCTGGTTGAAGATATTGAGCTGCGTGCGCGTCAGGCGGAATATCCGGCGTATCAGTTTTTGTGGGGGGATATGCTCACTCAGGGTGTTTGTGTGCCACAAAACCCTGAATTAGGGTTGTATTACCTGCAAAAATCCGCGGAGCAGGCACTTCCTGCCGCCTTTTTACGCTTAGGGCAGTTTTACCGGCAAGGTCAATTTGTGCAGCAAGACAGTGAACGCGCGATACGCTATCTGCGTGAAGGGGCGAGTTTAGGCAGTGTGTCGAGCAGGATTGCGCTGGCACAAATGCTGGTGGCCAATCAGGGTAGCCCGCTCGATTATGAAGCGAGTTATCGCTGGTTATCCGAAAGCATTACTGCAGATACAGCGCAGCATCAGGTGATTGCTAGCTTACGGCAAAAACTAGCCGCCAAAATGCCGGGCAATATTATTCAGCGTTCCACCAAACAGCGTGGGTTTTGGTGATGCCTGAATGTTGGGTGAATGTCTTGATGTTGTTACGTGGATGATAGAGTAAAAGTACAGTGATAAATTGGCCTGCTGTATAGCAGGCCAAGAGTTAAGGGTTATTGCTCTTTTAGATTTGATTAACGGGTACGGTAATCAGCCCATGAGCTGGAGAAAATCCAGCGAACGCCGTTAGACCAGTATATTTCAGGTTGCTGCACACACTGATTTTTTTCATTTATAAAACCGACACCGTAAAAGTTAGCCTTGGTCAGGCTACATAATGCTTTGCCATTATAGGTTGTTATTGGTTCTTGCTTATTTTTTTCATTATAGGCAGAGAGCCACTCAAATTGGTTAATCGATGATTGGAAATTAACTTTTTCACCATCGGCTTTACGATAACTGATATCTTTACCGCCAGTACAACGGAACTGATTATCATCGATTTGCTCAACATAGCCGTGTAGTGTTGTTTGCTGAGTATCATCAACAAAGTTAAAGCGGCATACATATTCTGCTTTATCATTGATAGTCAATGTCGAAAGCATCATTCGTTCTTGGTTATTCAGTGCTTCAGGTGTGAAGCTTGGCGTATGCTTAAACCAGCCTTGTGGCATATCAGAGAATGTCATAAAGTATTCATCGAGTTTGTTCATGTGCAAATTACTACGATGTTTACGTTTGTTGTGATCAACATTTACTGCAAGGTATTTAGCATTCTCTTCTTTATGGATAGCAGTAATATTATCATCCATATACGGTAAGTCACCTTTACGGATGTGATAATTAGCCAGTGCGGTAATTAATGGCTGCCATCCATTAGAACCGTTAGCAAAGCTAGTCTCATGATGATAGGTATTTTTACCGTCAAATCCGTGCCCGAATTCATGCGCAATAATACCCCAAGAACCATAATAGTGCGTGTAGAACATCCAGGTATCAACACCAGTGATATGCTGATTACCTAATCCTCCACCTATAATAGTCACACCAAGATTTACAGTATCTCGGTTCATTAACCCATCATAATAATATTGGTAATCTTCTGGTGTGAAATAGCCATTAGGCTGGGTTACCGCTCCCGCTGCACCATTCATATTGTAGCCATATATTTTTTCAAAATTAAACCAAACATGTTTGAATTCATCTTGTGAAACCATATAGGCGAAGTTAGTCATTATTGCTAACCACTCACGAGCATAAACGGGATTCATTTTTACCCATTTAGCATCATTATTTTTTGCAAAAATAACTTTCCAGCTTGGTTTTAGGCGTGATAATGTTTTGGCGAACTCATCTGTTGCTGAACTAAAGCGGTGTGAAAGGAGTGCATTGAGATCAACATCACTTTTGAATAGCTCATAGAGATCAAAAACACCGTCATTATTTACACTATTCAATCGGCCATTTTTAGCTAGTTGATCCAATGAAATATTGATTTGTGCGTAGGCAGGTATTTTATCAATATTGGTTAATGTAAACCACTTATCAATGCCATTAACTTTAAGCTCAATATTAATATCTTTTAGCTCTTTTGCTGCATAATTAGTAATTTGAACTGTATTGTTTTCAAGAATTTCAGTTTTAACTAATGAGTTGATGTTTACAGAACGAAGTTCTGGATTCGTTAGTGTTTCAAAACTCTCATTATTACCCAAGACATAAGAGACTGACGTTGGCATCAGGCTATCAAACTTTATATGGCTAACAGTTTCTTTTTGGTCTTTTAAAAATTTAACTTTATTGTTAATGATGTTATAAACCGAGATATCACCTTTGGTTAAAGTGACTAGCTTGTCATCAGTTTGTTTGAAATCTCTGAAGTTGGTGTTTGCTTTATCTAATCCAGAAATAGCGTTTAACTCGTTTTCAAAAATAAAGTCATTAGCAATAAAATCTTTTGCATCATAATAACTTATTTTATTATTGGTATATACAGCAAAGGTATTGTTGTTTAAATCAATTTTTGATATTTTATTTGCAACTATTTTCTCTGGCTGTAGTCGTTCGCCGGTAGTAGCAGATACAGCAACCTTCTTCAGATCATAAACATAATAATTTTTATTTGATGTATTAACTATTAGGTAATCATCAATAATATGCATTTGATTTGAAGCATAAATATTTTGGCTTTCAAATTGCAAATAAGCATGTTTTTTGAGATTAAAACTATTTTCAGTTTTAATCTCATCTTGTAGATAGATGGATATCTTGTCTGAAATATCTTTAACAGCAATGTACTGATTGTTAGCCGCAACAGCTTGTGCATGAACAAGAACTAAGTCACCTTGTCCGCTCCATGAACCATTGCCTAATGACATCACATATTTATCATTATTATCCATATCAAAAATATCAACACGGTTTGATGATAATGATGAAACGTATAAGAAATTATTGTATTTACTGATTTCAGTAATACGATTGTATGGGCTTACTGCACCATTTTGGATTGCACCCTGAATTGTATTAGTCAGCTCTAATGTGTTGGCATCAAAAACATTTATATACCCTAGGTTGGTATCTTGGCTGACATAAATTTTATCTTTATACACTTCAACTGCACTGCTTGAAAATTCAGAAAGGTTAACTTGTTCTGGTTTTATTTTTTTAACTCTCTCAAAAACTCGTTGTTCAGAATCAAAATTATTTACTGAACAAGAGGCTGTTTCTATTACTAGATGTTCTAATCCATTATTGGTTAACGTCCCCTTCGGGAAATACTCAATAAGGCAGCCATTACCGTAGTCATAGTTGCCAAATAATTTATTAACGGCAACCATTCCGCCTTGGAACATGGTTAACTCCCAATCATCAGAGATGAAATCAAACATATTTCGCATGTATGATTCATCACTCCAGTGACGAATAGGAATAATAGGGAAGTTTTTAGCATTGACTTCATATTTCAAGCCATTAACGTTGATGTAGCGTTTTCCATTCTCTTGTAAAATATTATTTTCGTTTGATGCTAACTGTCTAATCTCTTCGAGTTTATTATTGATTTGCGTGTAGATGCTTTCATAGGTTGTTTTAAAGTGTTGTTGCTCTGCATTAACGATATTGGCTTTTGCATGTATAGGGCTGGTGACAAATAATGCACTCATCAAAAGTGGTAATGTTTTTAGCTTCATAGAATAATCATCCATAAATTAATAGTAATAAATATAGAGATCTATTTCATGCACCTTGAAGGGATGAATAATAGGTGAATATTATTTTTATCGATGAAACCCTATTAATAGAACGGACTACCATTCATATAGGTAAGAATGATTCTATTAATAAGGTTAGCGTGCGTGAATACGTGCGTGTTAGATACGCACGTATTCACTAATGCATTGGGTTTCATACTTATGGCAGGTAAAGTTTGTAATCAGCATACTTATCTCTCTTGGTAACCCCGCTATCTTTGACTTAACACACACCTATCTATCCTATTCTATTTAGGCGATGTATTTTGTCCGAAGACCGGAAGCTTTGCGTCCTGACTTTTCAGTACAGTTTGCCATTTCATATCATTAAGTTACTTATTAACTAAACCTAAAAATAGAAGAGGTGGTGTTAATCAGTAAGTGTGGTGTACTGCATACAGTAATTAGCAGACAATAAATCATCGCTTATCTTTACAATGATCTTTTGTGTAATAAATACAGTTTCGATGTATTGATTAACAATAATGTATGATTTATTCACTGTACAGTTGATACCTAGCGATACACACAAGTAAGTATACATAGTGTTACGTTTATTTCAAATCAAGGCGTCACATTTTTGCGGTTACACAAAAATGCCATAACATAAATAGAGATAAAAAAAGAGCACTCGATGAGTGCTCTGATGGCTGTAAGCAGTAGAGTGGGAAAAATTAAAGCACTTTGTGTGGGCCAAAACACTCATAGTGAATACGGCTGGCATCAACACCCCAGCCTTGTAGTGTTTGGCCAATATGCTGCATAAAGCCTAGCGGGCCACAGAAGTAGTACTGCATATCGCGTGTATCTAGCGTGCTGCGCAGAGCTTGCAGATCAACTAAACCCTGATATTGGTAATCTTCACCCGGTAGATCCTGCGCGGTAGGTTGGTTATACCAAACATGGCGGCTGATATGGCTGTGCTGTGCTGCTTGTGCGTTAATATCCGCGGCAAAGGCGTGATGTTTGCCATTTTCAGCTGCGTGGATCCAGTGAATATCAGCGCTGTGCTGCTGCTGAATCAGCGTATTAAACATACTCAGCATTGGGGTTAAACCCACACCGCCGGAGATCAGTGCGACCGGGGTATGCGCCTCGGTTTGCAGGAAGAAATCACCGTACGGCATGGCCAGTTCAACCACATCACCCACTTGCGCTTCGTTATGCAGATACGGTGAAACCTTACCGCCCTCTTCGCGTTTTACTGCAATGCGGTAGGTTTTGCCGTTTGGCGCGTCAGATAAAGAGTACTGGCGAATTTCACGATACTCAAAAGAGGCAGGGCGCAGATATACCGCCAGATATTGGCCCGGTAAATAATCAGCAACAGGTTGGCCGTCAACCGGCGCAAAAACAAAACTGGTGATCACATCGCTCTCTTGGCGTTTCTCAACCAGTGTAAAAGCACGCGTGCCGACCCAGCCGCCGTTTTGCGTTGAACGCTCTTGGTAAATCGCCGCTTCGCGCCCGATAAAAACATCAGCCAACACCTGATACGCTTTACCCCAAGCATCCAACACTTCCTGACCTGGGTTAAACAGTTCACGGATAGTGGCCAGCAAATGCTCGCCAACAATCTGATATTGCGCCGGTTGGATATTAAAGCTGGCATGCTTTTGCGCAATTTTTTCTACTGCGGGCAGCAGGGCTGCCAGATTTTCGATGTTATTGGCATAGGCAACAATCGCATTAAACAGAGCTTCACGCTGACGACCGCTAGATTGATGTGCCATGTTAAAAATATCTTGCAGCTCAGGGTGATGAGAAAACATCCGATCATAAAAATGTGCGGTCAGTTTCGGGCCTGTCTCTGCCAGTAGCGGAGCCGTTGCTTTTACAATGGCGATAGTTTGGGTATCTAACATAGTCAGTTGTCACTCTTTAAATTGGGATTATCATCTTGTTGTTATAAGTTGTATATTAAATGCACCTTTATAGTCAACCAGAAATGTTAAAAATAAGCGCTATCTGACAGCTTAATTTGTGGCACAGTGCAGAACAAAAACAACGATAATAGAGCAATGCAGTCGCCTGATTATCGATATAGCCCCTGTATTTTTCGTGGTGGAGAGCTTTGAGTGCAATTAACGAGTTTTACTGATTATGGCCTAAGAGCACTGATTTATATGGCCTTATTACCGGAAGGAAAACTGACAAATATCAGTGAAGTCACCCAAGCATACGGTGTTTCACGTAACCACATGGTTAAGATTATCAATCAGCTCGGTCACATGGGGGTGGTTGAGGCGGTGCGCGGTAAAAATGGCGGTATTCGGCTTGGCAGGCCGGCAGAGCAAATCTGTGTGGGGGATGTGGTGCGCGGCCTTGAGCCGATGCAACTGGTGAACTGTAGCAGTGAATTTTGCCACATTACACCGGCCTGCCGTTTGAAGCAGATTCTGGCAGATGCCGCTGCGGCATTTTTGGCGGAGTTGGATAAGTACACACTGGCCGATTTAATCAGCCAAAACTTGCCGTTACGTCAGCTGTTACACTTGCCGGAATAGGGTATACTCGAGGTTACCCTCCTCAACCGGACAGTTATTATGTCGCAGGATCCATATCTGGAAAGAGAAGCCGAGAAATACGAGCATCCGATCCCGAGTCGAGAATTCATACTGGCTCACCTTGCCGAGCGCCATGCACCTGCAAGCCGTGAAGAGTTGAGCCGTGAACTGGGTCTGACTGATGAAGAATCATTAGAAGGCCTGCGTCGTCGCCTACGCGCCATGGAGCGTGATGGTCAACTGGTTTTCACCCGTCGCCAATGTTATGCCCTGCCTGAGCGCCTTGATATGGTGCGCGGTACCGTGGTCGGGCATCGCGATGGTTATGGTTTCTTGCGTGTTGAAGGGCAAAAAGACGATCTTTTCTTGCCTAACGATCAAATGCGTCAAGTCCTGCATGGTGATGTGATCCTAGCCCAACCGATGGGGCTTGATCGTCGTGGTCGTCGTGAAGCCCGTATCGTGCGGGTTGTCGAACCGCGTAAAGCCCAGATCGTTGGCCGCTATTTTATGGATCAGGGGCTCGGCTTTGTCGTTCCCGATGATAACCGTATTAGCCAAGATATCATGATCCCGCCAGACGACAGCAATGGTGCGCGCATGGGCCATGTTGTGGTGGTCGAGCTGACTCAGCGCCCGGGTAAGCGGATCAATGCCGTTGGCCGCGTGGTCGAAGTGCTGGGTGAAAACATGGCACCGGGCATGGAGATTCAAATTGCCCTGCGTAACCATGATATTCCGCATACTTGGCCGGAAGCCGTTGAAAAGCAGGTTAGCAAGTTAAAAGAACAAGTGCCGGAAGAGGCTAAACGCGGTCGAATTGACCTGCGTGATCTACCGTTAGTCACCATTGACGGCGAAGATGCCCGTGACTTTGACGATGCTGTTTATTGCGAAAAAATTGCCTCCGGTGGTTGGCGGCTATGGGTTGCTATCGCCGATGTGAGCTACTATGTTCGCCCGAAAACTGCATTAGATACCGAAGCCCGTAATCGGGGTACATCAGTTTACTTCCCATCACAAGTCATCCCGATGCTGCCGGAAGTGCTCTCGAACGGATTATGTTCACTCAATCCGCAAGTTGATCGCCTGTGTATGGTCTGCGAAATGACCATCTCACCACGCGGTAAGCTCTCATCCTACACCTTCTATGAAGCGGTAATGAACTCTCATGCCCGTCTGACTTACAACAAAGTCTGGCGTATGCTGGAAGGCGATGAAGAGCTGCGTGAACACTACGCGCCACTGGTGCCGCATCTTGAAGAGCTGTATGGCTTGTACAAAATGCTGCGTAAAAACCGTGAGCAGCGCGGCGCGATTGATTTTGAAACCCAAGAGACACAATTTATCTTCAATGCCGATCGCCGTATTGAGCGAATTGTACCGTTAGTTCGCAATGATGCGCACAAGATCATCGAAGAGTGCATGATCTTAGCAAATATCTCTTCAGCCCGTTTCATGGAGAAATACCAAGAACCGGCACTTTACCGCGTGCACGATCTGCCGGGTGAAGAGCGTCTAACCGGTTTTCGCAGCTTCTTGGGCGAGTTAGGCCTAAGTTTGACCGGCGGATTAAAACCAGAGCCGGCCGATTACGCTAAACTGATGGATGATATCAGTGAACGTACCGATCGAGAGCTGATCCAGACCATGCTGCTGCGCTCGATGAAGCAGGCAATTTATGATCCAGAAAACCGCGGTCACTTTGGTTTGGCGTTGGAAGCCTACTCGCACTTTACCTCACCGATTCGCCGCTATCCGGATCTGTCACTGCATCGTGGCATTAAATATCTGTTAGCCAAGCAAGCCGGTGAATCGAAAGAGCGCTGGACAAACAGCGGTGGCTGGCACTATCTCGACAGCGATATGGATCAGCTTGGTGAGCACTGCTCGATGTGCGAGCGCCGTGCCGATGATGCAACGCGTGATGTCTCTGACTGGCTCAAGTGTGAATACATGCAAGACCATGTCGGCGAAGAGTTCCGCGGCGTGATTGCGGCTGTTACCGGCTTTGGTTTTTTTGTCCGGCTTGATGAGCTGTTCATTGATGGCTTAGTGCATGTCTCTTCACTGGCGAACGATTACTACCAGTTTGATGCGGTAGGTCAGCGCCTGATCGGTGAGAACATGGGCAACATCTATCGTTTAGGCGATGGTGTGAAAGTCAAAGTCAGCGCCGTTCATCTCGATGAGCGTAAAATTGACTTTGAATTGCTGGAAACCGATCGTCAGCCACGTGGTGCGGGAAAAACAGCCCGTAACGCACTGAAAAATGGCGGAGAAAAGCGTACCGGCAATAAAAAATCAGGGCGCTCAAATGCCGGTAAACCGGTGTTTAATCTGCCAAAAGATGCAGAGGGTCGTGGCCCGAAAAAACCAAAAATTAACCGCTCCGACAAGCCAAAAGCTGGCGGCGCTAAGAAACCGAACCGAAAGAAGAAACAATAATCCATGAGTGATGTGATTTTCGGCATTCATGCCGTCAAATCGTTGCTGGAATCAGATCCAGAGCGATTTATCGATGTATTTATCCTCAAAGGCCGTGAAGACGAGCGTATGCGTCCGCTGCTCAATGAGCTGCGCCGCGTTGGTGTGAGCATTCAGCTGGCTAACCGTCAGGTGCTTGATGCCAAATCCGAAGGTGCGGTGCACCAAGGTATTGTGGCGCGAGTCACCGAAGGTAAGCAGTACGATGAGCACGACTTAAGCGATCTGCTGGATAAAACCACGACCCCGTTTTTACTGATCCTCGATGGTATCACCGATCCGCACAACCTTGGCGCGTGTTTACGTAGCGCCGATGCTGCCGGAGTACACGCCGTGATTGCCCCGCGTGACCGCTCAGCCAAGCTGAACTCGATTGCCCGTAAAGTGGCCTGTGGTGCTGCTGAGCATGTTCCGCTGATCAGCGTGACTAACTTGGCACGTACTATGCGTGCGCTGCAAGAGCGTGGCATCTGGTTGGTCGGTACTGCCGGTGAAGCTACCCATGACCTATACCAGAGCAAGCTTAACGGCCCGATGGCACTGGTGATGGGCGCAGAGGGCGAAGGTATGCGCCGCCTAACGCGTGAACATTGTGATGAGCTCATTAGCATCCCGATGGCTGGTACTGTCTCTTCACTGAACGTTTCGGTAGCAACCGGCATCTGCCTGTTTGAAGCCGTGCGTCAGCGCAAAGCGTAACAGCGCTTCACGGTTACCGGCCCTCATTGGCCGGTAACACCGAATACGGCTGGCTGTGGATGTAAATACCGTTGATGTAAATACTGCGGTGTAAACTATTACCGCCACTGTTAGCCGTTTCTTTACAGTTTTCCCGTTCCGCACGCCTGATAAGCCGCCGTCTAATTCAGCGATTTACGCGAATATTCTTGTATTCCCTGCTGGGGTTAAGTACACTTCGGCGGCTTAAATTCAGTCGTACTTTGAAATCGTTCCTTGCTTCCGCGGGCTGACGACTGACCCGGATCGGAGGCTGAATAATCCGTAAGGAGCAATTGATGCGTCATTACGAAATCGTATTTATGGTTCATCCTGACCAAAGCGAACAGGTTCCAGGCATGATCGAGCGTTACACTGGCTCAATCCAAGCTGTAGGTGGCACAATCCACCGTATGGAAGACTGGGGCCGCCGTCAACTGGCTTACCCAATCAACAAATTGCACAAAGCTCACTACGTTCTGATGAACGTTGAAGCTACGCAAGAAGTGATTGACGAGCTGGAAACTAACTTCCGCTACAACGACGCTGTAATCCGTAACCTGGTTATGCGTACTAAGCATGCAGTCACCGAAGCGTCACCAATGGCTAAAGCGCGTGAAGAACGTCGTGATCGTCGTGACGAATTCGCTGGTGCTGACGATAGCGCAGAGGAAGCTGCTGAGTAATTATCGCTATGACAGCTAATCGTCTGGTGTTGTCGGGCACAGTGTGCAAGATACCCAAGCGGTCAGTCAGCCCCGCCGGAATACCGCACTGCCAGTTTGTGCTTGAGCATCGCTCAGAACAACAGGAAGCCGGTTTTTCCAGACAAGCCTGGTGCCGAATGGTCGTGGTTGTCAGTGGGCAGGCGTCACAAGCCAATACTCACAGATTAGCGGTTGGCAGCAACCTGATGGTTACCGGTTTTATTACCCATCATCAGACCCGCAACGGACTAAATCAATTAGTGTTGCATGCCGAGCAGATCGAATTTATAGATTCAGGAGACAAGCCACATGGCACGTTATTTCCGTCGTCGTAAGTTCTGCCGTTTTACAGCGGAAGGCGTTCAAGAGATCGACTACAAAGATACCTTCACTCTGAAGAACTACATTACCGAAAGCGGCAAGATTGTTCCTAGCCGTATCACAGGTACTCGTGCTAAGTACCAGCGTCAGCTGGCACGCGCTATCAAGCGTTCACGTTACCTAGCTCTGCTGCCGTATACTGATGGTCATCAGTAATAGGCTGCTGTCTGTATTTTAAGACTCTAAAGAGGACACGGTAATGGAAGTTATTCTGCTTGATAAAGTTGCAAACCTGGGTAGCCTTGGTGACAAGGTAAACGTTAAGGCTGGTTACGCTCGTAACTATCTGGTACCTCAGGCTAAAGCAGTGATGGCAACTAAGAAGAACATCGAGTTCTTCGAAGCTCGTCGCGCTGAATTAGAAGCCAAACTGGCTGAAACCCTGATTGCAGCCGCAGCACGTGCAGAGACTCTGACTGCACTGGCGCGCGTAACTATCACCTCTAAAGCGGGTGACGGTGGCAAGCTGTTCGGTTCTATCGGTACTCGCGATATCGCTGATGCCGTAACCGCAGCAGGCGTTGAAGTTTGTAAGAGCGAAGTTCGTCTGGACAATGGTGCTCTGCGCACCACTGGCGAGCACGACATTCGCTTCCAACTGCACGGTGAAGTTTTCGCTACTGTAGTTATCAGCGTAGAAGCTGAAGCATAATTGTTTCGCTTTCTTGCTTAAGAAAAACGCCGACTTTTGTCGGCGTTTTTTGTTTCTGCAGACCCTTCAGTCAACTTCAGCTAAAACAACCCATATTACGCATTCTCTCTCGTGTAGCCACAAGGTATACTTGCCGGCTCAGTCTCATTTCTATCATCCGTTAGGGTGATACTCTCAAGTGCAGTGAATGTCTATGGCGGTTAAACAAACCAAACCCACACGCAGAGATGCGCAGGTTGACGGCATTAAACTGCCGCCACACTCATTAGAAGCTGAACAGTTTGTTCTCGGCGGCTTAATGCTGGATAACGAACGCTGGGATAACGTGGCCGAAAAAGTGGTAGCCCGTGATTTTTACAGCCGTCCGCACCGTCTGATTTTTGAAGAGATGCACCGCTTATTAGAGCGCAGTAAGCCGATTGACCTGATTACTCTCTCTGAATCTCTTGAAGTAAAAGGTATTTTGGATGATGTTGGTGGCTTTGCCTATTTAGCTGAATTATCGAAAAATACCCCCAGCGCGGCCAATATCTCAGCTTATGCCGAGATAGTGCGCGAGCGCGCGGTGGTACGCGACATGATTTCGGTAGCGCATGAAATTGCCGATGCCGGTTACGATCCGCAGGGCCGTAACAGTGAAGATTTACTCGATCTGGCTGAATCTAAAGTCTTCCAGATTGCCGAAAATCGGGTCAGCAAAGATGAAGGCCCGAAAAGTATCGAGACCATTTTGGAAGATACTGTCTCGCGTATTGAGCAGCTGTATCAACGCCCACACGATGGCGTTACCGGTGTCTCGACCGGTTTTGGTGATTTGGATAAAAAAACGGCCGGCTTGCAGTCATCTGATCTGATTATCGTGGCGGCGCGCCCATCTATGGGTAAAACCACCTTCGCGATGAACCTGTGTGAAAATGCGGCGATGATGCAGGATAAACCGGTACTGATTTTCAGCCTTGAGATGCCGGCTGAACAGATCATGATGCGTATTCTGGCTTCACTTTCCCGTGTTGATCAAACCCGCATTCGTACCGGTCAGCTCGATGATGAGGATTGGGCGCGGATCTCAAGTACCATGGGCTTGTTGCTAGAAAAGCGCAACATGTACATTGATGACTCGTCTGCGCTAACACCGACCGAACTGCGCGCCCGTGCACGACGGATTTTCCGTGAGCATGGCGGCCTGAGTATGATCATGGTCGACTACCTGCAACTGATGCGTGTTCCGGCACTGTCTGACAACCGGACACTGGAAATTGCCGAGATCTCGCGTTCACTCAAAGCGTTGGCCAAAGAGCTGCAAGTGCCGGTGGTGGCGTTGTCGCAGTTGAACCGAAGCCTAGAGCAGCGTGCCGATAAGCGGCCGGTGAACTCCGATTTGCGTGAATCCGGCTCTATCGAGCAAGATGCTGACTTGATTATGTTTATTTATCGTGATGAGGTATATCACGAAAATAGTGATCAGAAAGGCGTTGCCGAGATCATTATCGGTAAGCAGCGTAACGGCCCGATAGGTTCGGTGCGCTTGGCGTTCCAAGGACAGTGGTCTCGGTTTGATAACTATGCCGGCCCCGCATATGACGATGAGTATTAAGGACAAACACGTGAAAGCAGCGACCGCAGTGATTGATCGCATCGCGTTGCGACATAATCTGCAACGGGTTAAGGATTTTGCACCAGACAGCCGGATTATCGTCGTCGTTAAAGCCAATGGCTACGGTCATGGTTTGGTGGAAGTAGCGCACACACTCAAAGAACAGGCCGATTGTTTTGGGGTCGCGCGCATTGAAGAGGCACTGGCCTTACGCTCCGGCGGTATTGTAAAACCGATTCTTATGCTGGAAGGGTTCTTCTCTGCCGAAGATTTACCGGTACTGGTCGCCAATAATATTGATACCGTAGTACACAGTATCGAGCAATTAGAAGCCCTTGAGCAGGCGGTATTGGATAGGCCCATTACGGTCTGGATGAAACTCGATACCGGCATGCACCGTTTAGGTGTACGCCCCGAGCATGCAGAGGCGTTTTATCAGCGCTTGCAGACTTGCCGTAATGTGGTGCAGCCGGTGCGCTTTATGAGCCATTTCAGCCGTGCTGATGAGCCAGAAGTGAGCACAACACGCGATCAGTTGGCCTGTTTTGATTCGATTGTGGCAACCAAACCGGGGGCGCAGTCTATCGCCGCATCCGGCGGTATTTTGTTATGGCCGCAATCACACCGAGACTGGGTGCGCCCGGGCATTATTATATACGGTATCTCACCGTTTAATGACTCGTTTGCCGATTGCTACGGGCTGCGCCCAGCGATGACGCTGAAATCGAGCCTGATCGCTGTACGTGAGCATAAGGCCGGTGAAGCGGTAGGTTATGGTGGCTGCTGGGTGAGTGAGCGTGACACCCGCTTGGGCGTGGTGGCGATAGGTTATGGTGACGGCTATCCGCGTGATGCTGCAACCGGTACGCCTGTGCTGATTAACGGCCGTATTGTTCCGCTGGTCGGGCGGGTATCTATGGATATGGTCACCGTTGATCTAGGGCCGGAAACGCAAGATAAAGTCGGCGATGAGGCCATTTTATGGGGCGAAGGTTTGCCGTGTGAGCAAGTTGCGCAATATACCGGAACAATCGCTTATGAGCTGGTGACCAAACTCACCCCTCGGGTGCAGATGCAGTATGTTGGTGATTAACCGATTATTGCGCCAACGGCATAGCGTTTGTGCCGTTTAATAACACTGTACGACAGGCAATCGGCAGACTGCGTAAAGTCATGATTGCCTGCATACAAAAGAGCAGGTTCAAGTTACATTCTGTGTACCACAATTGTGTTCACAATGACTATTCAGCTCACCATTATTCAGCCCACAGCGCTTTACCGTACAGACGCTTATTCCAGTCTTCCACCATGCCGCTGTGCAAACGCGCCTGCACCTGATTTTTCCAGCTGACCGAAAGTTGCTGGCAGTCATTCATTGCAACAAGCCCGACATGGTTGAGGGGTTCAGTATAGAAGATATGGTTCATGTGATAGACCGAGAGCGGGCAGTCACCGTGGGTTAGTAGTGTTAACGTATCATCCGGTTTTACCGTACCTGCCTGTAATACCCGCAACAACCAGCCGGTACGGCCACTGTTTTGCATGGTCATCGCCAGATTTTCAACGTCAAAACGCACGTTTAGTTTATAGCAGGGCGAGCGCGGCTGGCTGATTTGTACAACCGCTTCGCCTAACTGAAACAGATCACCGACATGGCAATTCTCTTCGGTCAGCCCAAATCCTGACAGATTCTCACCAAACGCACCGCGGACAAAATTGGGATTATCAGGGTAAATACTCTTCCAGTACTCGTAGTGTTCCGCCGGATAGTAGTGCAGTGCGCGTTCAGTACCACCGTGGTAGCGGGTATCGGCTTGTTGATCGCCTTCAAAACCCAGCTCACTCAAAAAAAGCGCGTTGTTACTCTCATTTTTGTAGATGGCACTGTGAATACCATGCAGCTGTGTACTACATGCCCCGTGGAAAATGCGCATTTCACTGCTGTTCATGATTTCCTCGTCTGCTTGATTTAAAAGGAAGAGAGCATTAAAACTGTGATCTTAATCTCTCTATGGTGGCATTGTCGTTATTGATTACGCTCAGAGTAGTAAACTTCCGTAAAACAAGGTTTCTTTGCACTGATTTGGTGCCTGAAAACCCTAATCTGTTCTTTAATTAAGTTATTTAATTTAAAACTGCTTTCTAAAAACAGATCAATTTATAGGAACACATGAGAATGAAGAATATTAATCCGACCCAAACGGCGGCCTGGCAACAGCTAGAACAGCACTATCAAACCATGCGTCATACCCATCTGCGCGATCTTTTCGCCGATCAGGCGGATCGTTTTACCGCGTATTCTGCTGAATTTGAAGATCAATTTTTGTTAGATTATTCGAAAAACTTGATTAATCAATCAACTATGACGCATCTTTTTGCATTGGCAGAACAAACTGATCTGCCTGCATCCATCAAATCAATGTTCAGCGGCGAAAAAATTAACCGTACCGAAGATCGTGCGGTACTGCATATTGCACTGCGCAACCGCAGCAATACCCCGATTATGGTTGATGGCCGAGATGTCATGCCGGAAGTCAACGCCGTGCTGGCCAAAATGAAAGCATTTTGTGATCGCGTGATTGGCGGTGAGTGGGAAGGCTATACCGGAAAAGCGATTACTGATGTGGTAAATATCGGGATCGGCGGTTCGGATCTTGGCCCTTACATGGTTACCGAAGCGCTGAAAGCGTATAAAAACCACCTGAATATGCATTTTGTCTCTAACGTTGACGGCACGCATATTGCTGAAACACTCAAAACCCTCAACCCTGAAACCACACTCTTTTTGGTGGCCTCAAAAACCTTCACTACACAGGAAACCATGACCAACGCGCTCTCTGCACGTGCATGGTTCTTGGCCGCAGCAGGTGATCAGGCGCATGTTGCCAAACACTTTGCCGCGTTATCAACCAATGCCAGCGCAGTTGCGGCATTCGGTATTGATACAGCCAATATGTTTGAGTTTTGGGATTGGGTTGGTGGGCGCTATTCACTCTGGTCAGCCATTGGTCTGTCAATTGCCCTGTCGGTTGGCTTTGATAATTTCGAGCAATTGCTGTCCGGTGCTCACGCCATGGACCGCCACTTTGCTGAAACCGAACTGTCGCACAACCTACCGGTTCTGCTGGCGCTGATTGGCTTGTGGTACAACAACTTCTTCGGCGCTGAAACCGAAGCCATTTTACCGTATGACCAATACATGCACCGTTTTGCCGCCTATTTCCAGCAGGGAAATATGGAATCGAATGGTAAATCGGTGGATCGTAACGGTGATCCGGTGAACTACCAGACCGGCCCGATTATCTGGGGTGAACCGGGCACCAACGGTCAGCATGCGTTTTATCAGCTGATCCATCAGGGAACAAAACTGATCCCGTGCGACTTTATCGCACCGGCCAACAGCCATAACCCGCTGGGCGATCATCATGCAAAATTGATGTCGAATTTCTTTGCTCAAACTGAAGCACTGGCGTTTGGTAAAACCGCCGCCGAAGTGGAAGAGGAGTTTGTCTTGGCCGGTAAAACGGCTGCAGAGGTTGAGCATATCGTTCCGTTCAAAGTGTTTGAAGGCAACCGCCCGACCAACTCCATCTTACTGCGTGAAATCACCCCGTACAGTCTGGGCGCACTGATTGCTTTATATGAGCACAAAATCTTTGCACAGGGCGCAATGCTGAATATTTTCAGTTTTGATCAGTGGGGCGTAGAGCTGGGTAAACAACTGGCAAACCGCATTCTGCCTGAGTTGCAAGATAGCCGAGCAGTGCAAAGCCATGACAGCTCAACTAATGGCCTGATCAACAGCTTTAAACAGTGGCGTCAGTAATTAGCCCTTGCTGTTAACGTGTTAAACCGCGTAAAAACAGACCTCGGGGCGTCGATAACGCCCCGTTTTTTTTAAAAAATATTACTTTACGGGGGATGCAGAGCACGAGGCACACGTGCCGTGTACCTCAACAATCCGGTGCTTAATGGTAAAGCCAATCTCGGCAGCTACCGTCGCTAGCGTGTGATCGATAGCTTCGGTACGGCACTCATTAACACAACCGCACTGATCACAAATAAAAAGCTGTGTGTGATGCACATGCTCTTCAAAACCGCTGCACAGTACAAAACTGTTGACCGATTCCACCTTATGCACAAAGCCCTGCTCTAGCAGAAAATCGAGCGCCCGATATACCGTTGGGGGTTTTGCCTGTGGTTCGCTGTGCCGTAATTTATCGAGCAGATCATATGCGCTAATTGCACCGGCATGTTCTGCCAGTAAACGCAACACCTGTTGACGTTGCGCTGTCAGGCGTACGCCGCGCTGCTCGCATAAGATCTGTGCTTTTTGAAGTAAACGCTGGAGTGCTTGCTGATTCATGCCAAAATTCTGCAGAGTAAGAGCCTTTTCAGGCCGTGAGTTTAGCATGAGTGGTCAAAAAATAGCGAAAAGTGGTGCGGGTTTGTTAGAATGCGCGCCCGATGAGGAGATCAGCATGACCCAATACCCAAGCCAACGTTTTTCTGTTGCCCCGATGCTCGACTGGACCGACCGCCACTGTCGCCATTTCCACCGCCAACTAACACGCCAAACCCTGCTGTACACTGAAATGGTGACTACCGGTGCGATCATTCATGGAAAAGGCGATTATCTGGCCTATAACGATGAAGAGCATCCGTTGGCATTACAACTTGGCGGCAGCAACCCGGCTGATCTGGCGCAGTGCGCGAAACTGGCCGAACAGCGCGGTTATGATGAGATCAACCTCAACGTGGGCTGCCCGTCAGATCGCGTACAAAACGGCATGTTTGGCGCGTGCCTGATGGGGAATGCCACACTGGTTGCCGATAGCATCAAAGCCATGCGCGATGTCGTTTCCATTCCGGTGACTGTGAAAACCCGAATCGGAATTGATGATCAAGATAGCTACCCATTTTTGGTCGATTTTATTCAGACTGTGGCTGGAAAAGGCGAGTGCGATACCTTTATTGTACACGCCCGTAAAGCGTGGTTGTCGGGCCTGAGCCCCAAAGAGAACCGCGAGATCCCACCACTGGATTATGAGCGTGTCTATCAGCTCAAGCGTGATTTTCCGCAGCTAACCATTGCCATTAACGGCGGAATTAAAACGCTCGATGAGGCAAAAATCCACCTTGCACATCTCGATGGCGTGATGGTCGGGCGCGAAGCCTATCAAAACCCGACACTGCTGACACAGGTTGATCAGCAGCTGTTTGACTCTAATGCACCGGTAGTTGATGGCATTGCCGCCGTTGAGGCGATGTACCCGTATATCGAGCGCGAACTCAGTCAGGGCACATACCTTGGCCATATCACCCGACATATGCTGGGCATTTTTCAGGGTATCCCGGGCGCACGCCAGTGGCGTCGGCATTTAAGTGAAAATGCCCATAAAGCCGGTGCGGGCATTGAAGTCTTACAGGCAGCACTGAACATGGTGCAGCGCGGATAATCTGGCCGACTTAGCCGTGAGTCGTCAGCAGCAACTCAGTAAAAAGCAGCATGAACCGATACGGTGATTGGCTTATGATAATCCCCGCTCGGATTTTGTGCTATTTTTGAGCATCGCGTTAGCCATTAGGTTGACCAAACTTACAGGCAAGTGGCCTGAATCAAAGGGAATACAGCCATGTTGGAACTGTTTTTTGTTTTAGGCTTTTTTGCTGTGCTGCTGATGACCGGATTATCGCTACTCGGTGCGATTGCCGCACTGGTCGCCGGTTTTGTACTCATGCTACTGGCCGGTATGCTCGCGGTCGCATTTAAAGTATTACCGTGGCTGATTGTGGCGGTTATCGTGGTCTGGTTTATCCGCACCAAGACCGATTATGGCCGCCGTCACCTGCGATAAATCTATTTGTTACCGCATTTTCGAAGATATTTTTTTGTGATTAGGCTGTCTTTGTACGGAATTTATTCAAATTACCGTGAATTTAGCCGTTTTACCCGCTAGAAGATTCGGTGGTTTATCGGTATCGTTAGCGCCTGATTTATCGGCTGTTACCCTTACTGATAAGGATATCATCATGCAAAAAGGGCTTTTCTCCTTGTTACGACTAGGTGGTGCATTCTGTCGTTGTGTGCTGTTTAGCAGCTTACTATTGAGTAGCCTGTTGAGTAGCGCTGTACAGGCCGCAGTTGTGGCGGCTCAGCCATACGCGCGAGCCACCGTTGCCAATGCGAGTGTCTCGGCCGTCTTTCTGACCTTATTTAATCCGGAAAGTGATGAGCAGCAGTTGGTATCGGTTAGCTCACCACTGGCCGATAAAACAGAAATGCATCAAAGCAGCACTAATGCGCAAGGGGTGATGAGCATGCAAGCTGTTGCAAAGATTGCGATTCCTGCCAAAGGCACTGTGATCTTACAGCCAGGTGGTCTGCACATTATGTTGCTGAATTTGCATCAGGCACTGCCTGAAGGCACAACTGTGCCGTTGACGCTGACGTTTGATAACGGCCAGCAGATCAAGATTGATGCGGTGGCGAAAACTGTATCGCCTGCAAAACAGCATCAGCATTAATTTTTTGGAATGTTCCCGTTCGGGTGCTTTGGCAATCAACACAGCGTCTGCTGTGTTTTTTCTTTCAGGGCGGGATCAGGTGATAGTGTTACTAGATGATTGTGTAAAGGATATTAATAATGAAAAAGAGCTTAGCGCTGTTAGTTTTGTTTGCTGCGTCTCCGGCGATGGCCGATGCGTTATCAATTAAAGGAAGTACAGAGTTTCTGGCCGGTACAACACTCGATGCAGGCCATGGTTTTAGTGATAACAATGCCAGCGGTTACCGTATCGGTCTGCAACTTGAGCACCCGATCCCATTGTTGCCGAACGCTATGATCCGCTACCAGAATCTGGATGGCAGCTCTAACGGTCAGGTTATCGAACAAGAAAAGTGGGATATGATTGGCTACTACCAGCTGCTAGATAACGGCCTGATCAACATCGATCTGGGCGCTGGCTGGCGGCAACAGACCAACACCGTGAGTAATCACAGTGTTGAGCAAGGGATGTTCTTGGCTTATTCCGCCGGTGAACTGCGTATTCCAAGCACTCCGTTGTCGATTACCGCAGAGCTGAACATGCCACTCTATGACAACACATGGGGCTACGATGGCCAACTGGGTCTGGCATGGCGTGCCGGCGCACTGAACCTGAAAGCCGGTTATCAGTGGGCGAAAATGGACTTCAACGAAAATAACAACAATGCCAGTGACATGAACACCAACGGCTGGTACGGCGGGTTGTCGTTCGGTTTCTAATTGATCCAATCTGTTCGATTATCTCCCCCAACGGGCACTGCGGTGCCCGTTCTTATTTCTTTCAGTTATTAAACATTGCTATCCATTCTTTATCTTGATTTAGAACTGTAGGTAATCTAGCCACATCTCTAGCATAAGGAATGTCGTGATGATGAGTGCCAAGGATTTACTGGCGGCCTCTGTGCCAATCAGTGCCGCGCAGCTAAGCGGCTTACAGCAGACTCTGGGTGACCCCTCCGTACAACAACTGGCATGGTTATCTGGCTATTTTTGGGCACTGAGTCATCAGGCCAGCACCGCAACACTGACCACATCTCTTGGCAGCCAGACACCCGCTATCAGCACGGTCACTCAGTCTCTGGCACCCGTAATCACCCTGATCTCTGCCTCACAAACCGGCAATGCCAAACGCGTGGCTGAAAGCTTGCGTGATACGCTGCAAACCGAAGGCTGGCAGGTAAACTACCTGAAAGCGGCAGATGTAAAATTAAAAAGTTTGGCTCAGGTGCAAATCCTGATTGTCATTGCCGCCACCTATGGCGAAGGTGAGCCGCCGGAAGAGGCCGTTGAGCTGCATAAATTCCTGTACGGTAAAAAAGCGCCTGATCTCTCTGCGGCCCAGTTTGCCGTTTTTGGCTTGGGGGATTCCTCCTACGAAAAATTCTGTCAAACCGGTAAAGACTTTGACTCGCGCCTTGCCGATTTGGGCGCTCGGCGTTTACTCGCGCGGGTAGATGCCGATGTTGATTATCAGGCCGCCGTGGGCCAGTGGTCTGCTGCGTTAGTGGCTGAGCTTGCGCCACAGTTAGCGGTAGCCTCCTCAGAGCCTTCCTCGGTGACGTCTGCTGTTGCTATATCCCCCCTTAAGAAACAGCAGCACTACAGCAAAGATGCACCGTGCACCGTGCAGCTTGCTGCCCAGCAAAAAATTACCGGCCGCGACTCTGAAAAAGATGTCCGCCACATTGAAATTGATCTGGGCGAAAGTGGCTTAACCTATCAGGCTGGTGATGCACTCGGTGTCTGGTTTAGCAATGATCCTTTGCTGGTGGATGAGCTGCTCGGGTATGTCAGTTTGCAGGGCAGTGAAACGGTCAGTGTTGATAGCCACCTTGGTTTGTCACTGCGTGAAGCTCTGATTCATCACTATGAGATCACCCAAAATGCCCCTTCAGTGGTTGAAGCTTATGCCGGTTTTAGCGGCGCAGAGCACCTACAAATCTTAACGGGGGATAAAGCTGCACTGCGCCACTATGCTCAGCAGCACTCACTCATTGCCATGCTACAACAAGCACCTAGCCCGCTGAGTGCCGAACAACTCATTGGTATGTTACGCCGCTTAACTCCGCGCCTGTACTCTATTGCCTCAGCACAGGAAGAGGTGGGCGATGAAGTGCACCTGACAGTCGGAGTGGTGCGCTATGAAGAGAATGCACAGGCCCGTAGTGGTGGGGCATCAGGTTTTCTAGCCGATCGTCTGCAAGCGGGTGATGCTCTGCGAGTGTTTGTTGAACCGAATGATAACTTCCGCCTGCCGGATAATCCTGCAACGCCGGTGGTCATGATTGGTCCGGGAACCGGTATTGCCCCATTCCGTGCCTTTATGCAACAACGCGAAGCCTCTGGTGCGGAAGGGAAAAACTGGTTATTTTTCGGTAACCCACATTTTACCGATGACTTCTTGTATCAGGTTGAGTGGCAAAAATGGGTAAAATCAGGATTAGTGACGCAAATATCGCTGGCATGGTCGCGCGATCAGGCGCACAAAGTGTACGTGCAGGATAAAATTCGCGAGCAGGGCGCACAGCTCTGGCAGTGGTTGCAGCAGGGCGCACACCTGTATATCTGTGGTGATGCCAACCGCATGGCACACGATGTACAACGTGCCCTCCTTGAGGTTATCGCCCAGCATGGCCACTACTCTGCCGAACAGGCTGATGAGTACCTTAGCGAACTGCGCCAAACGAAACGCTATCAAAGGGATGTGTATTGATGAGCCAGAAATTATCGGATAATGAGCGTATTAAAAGTCAGAGTAACTTTTTACGCGGCAACATCGCAGAAGAGATTAACGACGGCCTGACTGGCGGTTTTTCCGCTGACAGTATTCAGCTGATTAAATTTCACGGCCTGTATCAGCAAGATGATCGTGATATTCGCGCCGAGCGTGCAGAGCAAAAATTAGAGCCGCGCCACCACTTTTTGTTTCGCGCCCGTATTGCCGGAGGTGTTGTCTCACCTGCGCAGTGGCTGGCCATTGACCAGTATGCCAGTGATCTGACGCTCTACGGCAGCATCCGCCTGACTACACGGCAGACATTTCAGTATCACGGCATTCTCAAACCCAACTTAAAATCGGTTTTTCAGGGGTTGGATAAAGTCGGGATTGACTCTATTTTCACTGCCGGTGATGTTAACCGGAATGTTATGTGTACATCAAATCCGGCAGAGTCGGTGCTGCATGCGCAGGCATATGAGTATGCCAAAACACTCTCGGATCACTTTATGCCGAATGCTAAAGGCTATGCCGAGATTTGGCTGGATGAAGAGAAAGTAGCCGGTGGTGAGCAAGAACCGATTTATGGCGCGACCTATCTGCCGCGTAAGTTCAAAATGACAGTGGTGATCCCGCCACAAAATGATGTTGATCTGCATGCTAATGACCTGAACTTTGTTGCGATAGCCGATCAGGGCCAGCTAGTGGGTTTTAACGTACTGGTTGGTGGTGGTTTGGGCATGACTCATGGCGATCAGGCTACCTTCCCGCGTACCGCCACTGAATTTGGTTATATCGCAAAAGAAGATGCGATTAAAATTGCTGAAGCGGTGGTGACGACACAGCGCGATTTTGGTGATCGGAGTAACCGTCGCACTTCAAAAACCAAATATACCCTAGAGCGTATCGGGGTTGATACCTTCAAAGCCGAAGTCGAGCGCCGCTCGGGTGTCACGTTTGCCCCGATTCGCCCGTATGCCTTTACTGGCCGAGGTGACCGGTTTGGCTGGGTTGAAGGCATTGATGGTAAATGGCATCTCACCTTGTTCATTGAAAACGGGCGTATCATTGATACGGCCGAACAAACACTGAAAACCGGCTTACGGGAAATCGCACAACAGCATAGCGGTGATTTTCGCTTAACCGCCAACCAAAACCTGATCATTGCCGGTGTTCCACTAGAGCAAAAAGCCCAGATTGAAAAGTTGGCGCGTCAGCACGGCTTGCTGACTGATGGCGTCAGTGCTCTGCGACAAAACTCCATGGCCTGTGTATCACTGCCAACCTGCCCATTGGCCATGGCCGAAGCCGAGCGTTATTTGCCCGGCTTGGTGACAGATGTTGAACAGTTATTGCAAAAGCATCAATTGGCCAATGAACACCTGATTTTACGTGTAACAGGCTGCCCGAACGGGTGTGGCCGCGCTATGCTGGCAGAGGTTGGGTTGGTGGGCAAAGCACTTGGCCGTTATAACCTGCATCTGGGCGGTAGCCTGACTGGTGAGCGCATTCCGCGGCTGTATCGTGAAAACATCAGCGAAGCGGAAATTCTCAGCGAGCTAGATCAGCTGATTGGCCGTTGGTCAGCCGAACGCCTTGATAATGAACCGTTTGGTGATTTTACCCTGCGCAGCGGCATTGTTCGTGCGGTGACAGATCCGGCACGTGATTTTTACCACTGAGTCTGACTACCGGATACCGCCGGTTGGCGGTATTCTTTGAGGTTATTATGGTCTCTTTATCATCGGGTTCTTCATCGCTGCCGCTGGCGGCCACGGCGCTGCGCGTACCTGCGCTGTCAGAGCTACTGACGCTGGATAAAGCCGCACAGCAACAGCAATTAGCGCCGATTAATCAGGTATTGCAAAGCCTCAGTGCAGTGCAACGGGTGACATGGGCGCTCACCCAACTTCCCGCGCAGCATGTGCTCTCATCAAGCTTTGGTATTCAGGCCGCCGTCTGTCTGCATTTGCTGAGTGTTCAGCAACCGCAGATCCCCGTTATTCTGACTGATACCGGCTATCTGTTTGCCGAAACCTACCGTTTTATTGATGAGCTCACCGAGCGTCTACAGCTCAATCTACAGATCTTTCGTGCCGAGCATTCTCCTGCATGGCAAGAGGCGCGTTATGGCCGTTTGTGGGAGCAAGGCGTTGAAGGGATAACTCAATATAACCAGCTCAATAAAGTTGAGCCGATGCAGCGGGCGCTACAAAGTTTGGGAGCGCAAACTTGGTTTTCTGGTTTACGCCACAGCCAGTCAGACAGTCGTGCTGCATTGCCGGTTTTAGCGGTACAACGCGGAGTATTTAAGTTTTTACCAATTGTTGATTGGAGTGATCGCCAAATTTATCAGTACCTTACCGAGCATCAACTGCCTTATCATCCGTTGCGTGAGCAAGGTTATCTATCGGTGGGCGATACTCATACTACTCAGAAATGGGAACCGGGCATGAGCGAAGAGCAGACCCGTTTTTTTGGCTTGAAACGTGAGTGTGGTTTGCATGAAGAACCTGAAAATCAAGGTTCCGGTATCTGACTATTACCTACTGGGTTAATCGCAGATTAGGTGTTGTTTTAAGTGATATTGAATAGCCGTATTAACAGGGAAAATAGCGCACTGTGGGCAAATTTTCCCTAGCGGCTGTTTTTTTATCGTTTTTTATTTACAGTCTATTTTTCTATTCACACACTGATTTTCCTTTTCCTTTTCCTTTTCCTTTTCCTTTTCCTTTTCCTTTTCCTTTATTTTGGCTCTTTTCTCTGTTTTTATTTTTTTGTTTGACTGGTCTATATTGAATTAGCCTATTTTTGATGGTGGTTGCTACGTACAGCGCTATTTAATTTAATTGCAGAGATAGGTTTATCACTCTACAAAAATACATTTCAGCCGATACAGCAAGCAGGCAGCGCCGTCATTTTGCCCGTTATCTTGCCAGATATTGCGCTAAAAATAGCAGTGAACATATATATCCAATGGCGATAAAAAAATCCCATATATGCTTTTTAATGATTATATGCATTTTTTTACCTCCATCATGTAATTATTAAGTTAACAATATGTTTAATTTTTCGATTTTGCAATCCTCATCAGGGTTGCTTTTTTAAGGAGTGCAGGGAATGCCGCGGGCTGATCAAAAAATAGACAGTGATGATTTAGATGCCGGAAGCATACCCTTTGATGCGAAAGCGACAGAAGAGATCCACAGCGCCAATCCGCGCCTGATTAGCGCCCGTAAACGAGCGATTGATATTGCTACCGCACGGCATATTGACGGAAAAATCTACCCGCAACAGACGCTGACACTGACCCAGCGATTACAGCAGCGCTTGCAGCAAGAGCAGCGTGATCGGCAGGCAAACTTAGAGAGCATTATGCGGATCGGCGCAAGCCTGTGTCAGGATACGTTGGCTGTGGAGGCCGATCCTGACTGGATCAGCAGCTTTTTACAGTTGGCACAAGAGACGCGCGGTAGCGCCATGCAGCGGTTGTGGGGGCGAATTCTGGCACAGGAAATTGTGCAGCCGGGTAGCTTTTCAATCAAAGCGCTGCGCACCTTGCGTGATATGACGCAACGTGAAGCCCGGCTGTTTCAGCGTGCTTGTGCAGTGTCATGCAGTTTTAGTAGTGACAGCGCCTCTAAGCGAATAATCACCGGTTTACGGCCGGCAAAAAATGGTCTTAAGGCACTTTTTCGCGCGGCGTTGCCTGAGCAGCTCAATCTGGGCACATTTAAACTGCCTTACAGTGCGTTGCTGTTGCTGCAAGAGCTGGGGCTACTGTTGGGCGGGGAGCTGGAGTCGGGCAGCTTAATCGCCGGAAAACCGTTTCACCTGCACTTTTCCGGCGCAGATCTTAGCCTGACTGCCGCAGAAGCTGGACACCGCTTAACCTACTACCGGTTTAGCCCGGTGGGTGAGGAGTTGTCGCAACTGCTTACCGGCAATGTGTTGCCCGAATATGTGCAGTTGCTCAGCGCGTTGTTTGGTGCACATGTTGCGGTGTCTGTACGTCAGACAGCCATTACTGCATCTGCCTGAATGCCATAAACTGCAGTAATAAAAACTCCGCAACAGAGTGCGGAGTTTTCGTGGTTGCGTTTGAGTCACTTATTTAAGCTACTTTTTAAGTTACCTAGTCAGTATCATTTAGGTTGGTTTCGCTATATTTGTGCTGCTATCGCCAGATGTGTTTGGTGATGTTTGCACCGTTAGCAGTAACCTCTAGCAGCAACCTCGCTGCCAAGGCACTCTAACCATAAAGGCTGGATTGGCCAGATCTTCGCTCTGGTTATAACGCAAAGGCTGGTTATCGAGCGTTTCAATGATGGCACCTGCCGCTTGGGCAATGCAGTGTCCGGCAGCGGTATCCCACGCCATAGTACGACCAAAGCGCGGATAGAGCTGGGCGCTGCCTTCGGCCACTAAACAAAACTTGAGCGATGATCCGACCGCCATCAATGTGTGCGGCCCAAGTTCATTGAGATAGCGATTAAGCTGCGGGTCTTGGTGTGAACGGCTGGCAATCACTACTGGAGGCATCGCTTGCTGCACTTGCAGGCTATCACGCTGACCGTTATGAATACGCCATGCCTTGCCACCCTCGGCCAGATAGAGCTTATCTTGTGCAGGGGCGTATACTACAGCCATGATAGGAACACCCTGTTCAATTAGCGCGATGTTGACGGTAAACTCACCGTTACGCTTGATAAACTCTTTTGTGCCGTCAAGCGGGTCTACCAGCCAGAATCGTGTCCAGTGGCGGCGGGTTTCCCACGGTAGTGCAGCGGCCTCTTCCGATAACACCGGGATACCTGCGGTGAGTGATGTCAGCCCGTTCACAATAATGTGATGTGCAGCCAGATCGGCTTCGGTCAACGGTGACTCATCGGCTTTATGTACGATTGTCACTTCACGTTGATAGGCCGACATGATGGCGGCTCCCGCTTCGCGTGCGATCTTCTCTAACGCCTGCAACATAGGTGTACCTCTCTTACCTAATGATGCCACGTGTTTTCAGCGCCTCCAGTAATGTATCGACCAGTTCACTGACAGAGTGCTGACTGCTGTGAAGATGCACTTCCGGATTTTGTGGGGCTTCGTACACGGCATCGATGCCCGTAAAGTCTTGAATTTCACCCGCGCGCGCCTTTTTGTACAGCCCTTTTACGTCGCGGCGTTCACATTCCGTGAGCGGCGTATCGACATACACCTCAATAAATTGATCTGGCTCGACTAATTCACGCACCAAACGGCGCTCATCACGATGCGGAGAGATAAATGCAGTAAGTACAACCAGCCCTGCATCCACCATCAGTTTACTGACTTCACCGACCCGCCGAATGTTTTCGCGGCGGTCTGCCGCACTAAAGCTCAGATCGCGGCATAAGCCGTGGCGGACGTTATCCCCATCAAGCAGATAGGTGTGGATACCGCGTTGGAACAGGGCGTGTTCGAGCGCACCGGCCAGTGTCGATTTTCCCGCACCGGATAATCCGGTGAACCAGAGCACCGCGGCGCGGTGCTGATGAAGTTGTTCGCGGGCAGCCCGCTCAACCGGATGAGCATGCCAGACAATGTTGTCGGCAATGCTGTTTTTGGCATCATTCTGCATAAGATTCATCCGTACTGATATCGCGCGCACCCCAGTGTGGATACTGTTTACGGATCAGCGCATTGAGTTCCAGTTCAAATGCGCTGTAGGGCAGACTTGGGGCTATTACATCGGCTTGCGATGTGGTTTCGGTATTGCCACGTGCGGATAAACGCTGGTGGATAAGCCCGGCCCCGACGGTGACATTGCTCAAGCGATCAATAAAGATAAAGCTGCCACATTCAGCACTTTGCCGGTAGGTATCGAGCGGCAGCGGTTCGGTAAATTCAATCTCTACACGGCCAATTCCATTGAGCGGCAGTGCATCAGTTGCATGTTGTGCGTGGGTATTAACATCGGTTTGGTGCAGTATCGCACTGATGCGGGCTTGTGTTTTCTTTCCGGCCAGCTTGATGTCGTAGGTTTTTCCTACCAGCAACGGCTGCTCTGTCATCCATACTACATCGGCCAGAATGCGCGAGGTGGTTTGTAGCAGATCGCCCGCGGCAACCAGCAGATCGCCACGGCTGATATCAATTTCATCGGCCAGCACCAGCGTAATGGCTTGCCCGGGTACGGCAACGGGTAAATCGCCATCAAAAGTTACAATGCGGCTGACTTGGGTCTCCAGCCCAGAGGGTAACACTTTAATTTTTTGCCCAACGGCGACAGTGCCTGAGGCCAGTGTGCCGGCATAACCACGAAAATCGCGGTCAGGGCGGCTGACATACTGCACCGGAAAGCGCAAAGCCTGCTCGGTGCGCGATTGCACAACATCAATCTCTTCGAGCACCTGCAACAGTGCCGGGCCCTGATACCAGCTAAGGTTTTCAGTGCGCTGTACCACGTTATCACCATCAAGTGCCGACAGCGGTAAAATGGTGATATTCAATTCGGGATTTAAACGATCGGCAAACGCCAAATAATCCTGTTTGATTTGCGCAAAAATCTCGGCGCTGTAAGCAACTAAATCCATTTTATTAACGGCAACCACAAAGTGGCGGATACCGAGCAAGTTCGCAATGAAGCTGTGGCGGCGAGTTTGGTCGAGCATGCCTTTGCGGGCGTCGATCAGTAAAATCGCTACATCACAGGTGGATGCGCCGGTGGCCATATTGCGGGTGTACTGCTCATGGCCGGGGGTATCAGCAATGATAAATTTACGTTTATCGGTTGAGAAGTAGCGGTAGGCCACATCAATGGTGATGCCTTGCTCACGTTCGGCCTGTAGCCCGTCAACCAACAGGGCCAGATCGAGTTTCTCTCCGGCCGTTCCAATACGGCGGCTATCAGCGTGCAGCGAACTGAGCTGATCTTCATAAATTTGGCGGGTATCATGCAGTAAACGCCCGATCAAGGTGCTTTTACCGTCGTCAACGCTGCCACAGGTTAAGAACCGCAGTAATCCTTTATGTTGTTGCGCCAGCAGGTAGGCTTCCACACCCTGTTCGGCAATTTGTTGTGCGATATAGTTATTCATGATGCCGCTCCTTAGAAGTATCCCTGACGCTTTTTCATTTCCATTGATCCGGCCTGATCTTTATCGATCAGCCGCCCCTGCCGTTCGCTGCTGCTTGATAACAGCATCTCTTCGATAATAGCGGTCAGGCTGTCAGCATCAGATTCAATTGCACCGGTCAGCGGCCAGCAACCGAGTGTACGAAAACGGACTTTACGCTGCTCAATGCGCTCGTGTGGCTGTAATTCGATGCGATCATCATCAATCATCATGAGCATGCCATCGCGCTCTAATACCGGGCGCTCTTTGGCCAGATACAGAGGGACTATATTGATCCCTTCCAGATAGATATATTGCCAGATATCTAGCTCGGTCCAGTTTGATAACGGGAAGACGCGGATACTCTCACCTTTGTTGATCTGGCCGTTATAGTTGTGCCACAGCTCAGGGCGCTGATTTTTCGGATCCCAGCGGTGTGCTTGATCCCGAAATGAGTAGATCCGCTCTTTGGCGCGTGATTTCTCTTCATCACGGCGCGCGCCGCCAAAGGCGGCATCAAATTTGTAGTGGTTGAGAGCTTGCTTAAGCCCTTCGGTTTTCATGATATCGGTATGTTTGGCACTGCCGTGTACAAATGGGTTGATGTTCATGGCCAGCCCGTCGGGGTTGCGGTGTACCAGCAGCTCAAAGCCATACTCTTTGGCGGTGCGATCACGAAACTCATACATTTCGCGGAATTTCCAGCCGGTATCAACATGCAGCAACGGGAAGGGGATTTTTCCCGGATAGAAGGCTTTACGGGCCAAATGCAGCATCACCGAGGAGTCTTTACCGATCGAGTACATCATCACCGGATTGGTAAATTCAGCGGCAACTTCCCGAAGAATATGGATACTTTCGGCTTCAAGTTGCTGTAAATGGGTCAGTTGTTTTACGTCCATGCGATTTCCTTAAACCAAATTTACAACAGAAGGCCAAAGTGGGCTGTGTGGCCGTTCACCAAACCAGTGCAGAGAGTCGGCCAGTGCTGCAACTTCCCCGACAATAATCAATGCCGGAGAGTCAGCGTGCTGGGCGAGTGTCGAGAGTTGTTGCAGTTCACCGCGCAGCACTTGCTGATCAGGGCGTGTTCCTTTAGCAATAATGGCAACCGGTGTGGAGGCTGCCCGCCCGTGCGCGATCAGTTGCTGCTGGATCTCGGCTGCTTTAACCGTTCCCATGTAAATGGCCAGTGTCTGGCGGCCACGTGCGAGTGTTGACCAGTCGAGCTGATCGCCATCGGGGCGGCAGTGTCCGGTAATAAACATGGCTGTTTGCGCATAATCGCGGTGTGTCAGCGGAATACCGGCATAGGCGGTTGCGCCTGCGGCAGCGGTGATCCCGGGGATGACTTGAAACGGAATACCGGCGGGTATCAGCGCTTCAAGCTCTTCTGCTCCACGGCCAAAAATAAACGGGTCTCCACCTTTTAGCCGCACAACCCGTTTTCCGGCCTGTGCCAGTGCCAGCAGGGTGGCGTTGATCTCATCTTGCGGAACAGAGTGAAAACCGGCTTTTTTGCCGACACACAGGCGCTCTGCATCCCGCCGAATCAGCTCTAAAATAGCGTCAGAAACAAGATAGTCGTACAGCACGACATCAGCCTGCTGTAAAACCTGCAATGCACGCAGAGTCAGTAAGCCGGGATCACCGGGGCCGGCCCCAACCAGAAAAACCTCGCCTGCGTTAACGGTGGCAGTGTCATCATTTGCGCTGTGTTGATGCACAGGCTGTTGGTGAGTTGATTGTTTAGGGTGATGTGTCTCGGCGGCAGTTTGCTTGATGACAGTAGCTAAAGCCTGCTCAAGGGTCATTTCTGCCTGTGTCTGCTGCCCATTTTGCACCAAGCTAGAGAAGCGGCCACCAAACAGGGCTTCCCAAAAACGCCGGCGGGCCGTCACTGAGGGGAGCGCGGCTTTCACTTTGCTACGCCACTTGTCTGCCAGCGTTGCCATTGTGCCAAGGTGTGCAGGGAGGGTCGCTTCGAGTTTTTCACGAATTAGTCGAACCAGCACAGGGGCTGCTCCGCCGGAAGATACGGCCACCACAATAGGCGAACGGTCAATAATTGCGGGCACAATAAACGAGCACAGGGCTTTGTTATCCACCACATTTACAAAAATACCGCGCGCCTCTGCGGCGGCACTGACTTTAGCATTGAGGCTGTTGTCATCGGTTGCAGCAATCACCAAAAACTGGCCGTCGAGCTGAGCGGGGTTAAAGGTAGTACTCAGCCACTGTAACTGCTGCTGTTCAACGTGCTGTTGCAGTGCGGCGGTTAAGCTGGCACTGACAATATGAATATTGGCTTGGGCACTTAGTAGCAGGGCTATTTTGCGTTCAGCCACGCTGCCGCCACCCACAACTAAAACCGAACGCCCTTTAATCTGGGCAAATAGGGGTAAGTATTCCATGACAACCCTCGGCAGTAATTCCCTCTCTGGCAAGCACTATAGAGCGTTATTGATAGACGTATAAATGCTGAATTCGCATTTCAAATTCCGTTTTGTTCTAATTCCGATGCTTTTTTCGCCATAGATGTTTGGCAGTAAATAGGGGCTGTGCGATCAGGTAAATAGGTGGAGTGAAAGCAACGAATTAAACGGGATGAGGTTCACAGAGCGTCACGTAAAAAACTCGTTATACATTCAGATTTGCTACCCTTGTCGGGAATTTCTTACCCCTACTGTTTGTTCGAGGAATTTTTATGTCTTTATCCCGTACTCCGCTGGCGCTGGCCATTGCCGCAGGTTTGCTCTGCTCAGGTCTGGCAAGTGCCGCAACCGTTTCCCTACGTGTGCTAGAAACCACTGATTTGCACAGTAACATGATGGATTATGACTATTACAAAGATCGTGCTACCGAAAAATTTGGTTTAACCCGTACGGCAACTTTGATTGATGCGGCACGAAAAGAGTCTAAAAACAGCGTGCTGGTGGATAACGGCGATCTGATTCAGGGCAGCCCGATGGGCGATTATCAGGCGGCCAAAGGGCTGAAAAAAGGCGAGGTGCATCCAGTCTACAAGGCGATGAATTTGCTTGATTATCAGGTGGGAAATCTGGGTAACCATGAGTTTAACTATGGGCTGGACTACCTGAAAAATGCGCTGGAAGGTGCGGCATTCCCGTACATTAACGCCAACGTTTTTGATGCCAAAACCGGAAAACCGTTATTGCAGCAGTATCTGATTAAAGAGACTGAGGTGGTGGATAATGAAGGCAATAAGCAGACATTGAAAATCGGCTATATCGGTTTTGTGCCGCCACAGATTTTGATTTGGGATAAAGCTAATCTCGACGGTAAAGTCACGGTGAAAGACATTAAGCAGACTGCCGAAGCGTTAGTGCCAAAAATGCGGGCCGAAGGTGCAGATTTGGTGATTGCGATCCCACACTCAGGGGTTTCATCAGACCCGTATAAAGCGATGGCTGAAAACTCTGTTTATTACCTCTCTGAGGTGAAGGGCATTGATGCAATTATGTTCGGCCATTCACACGGCATCTTCCCAAGTAAAGAGTTTGCAGCGCTTCCAGGCGCTAATATAGAAAAAGGTACACTCAATGGCGTGCCTGCGGTGATGCCGGGGCAGTGGGGCGATCATCTGGGTGTGGTAGATTTTGTGCTCAACAATGACAGCGGTAAATGGCAGGTTGCTGATGCCTCTGCACATGCGCGCCCGATTTTTGATAAGGCGGGCAATAAACCGCTAGTAGAGGCTGATCCAAAACTAACGGCAGCGTTGAAAGCCGATCATGCGGGGACGCGTGAGTTTGTCAGCCAGCCGATTGGTAAAGCCTCAGACAATATGTACAGTTTTTTGGCGCTGATCCAAGATGATCCGACGGTACAGATTGTCAATAACGCCCAAAAAGCCTATGCCGAGCACTTTATTCAAGGTGATCCGGATTTAGACGGTATTCCGGTGCTCTCTGCTGCCGCGCCGTTTAAAGTGGGTGGCCGTAAAAATGATCCAACCAGTTATGTTGAGGTGGAAAAAGGCCAGCTAACGTTCCGCAACGCTGCTGATCTGTATTTGTATCCCAATACGCTGGTGGCGGTAAAACTCAATGGTGCACAACTGAAAGATTGGCTGGAGTGTTCGGCTGGTCAGTTTAATCAGATTGATGTTAACAGCAGTGCTCCACAATCACTGATTAACTGGGATGGTTTCCGCACCTATAATTTTGATGTCATTGACGGTGTTAAGTATCAAATTGATGTGACGCAACCTGCGCGTTTTGACGGTGAGTGCCAGTTGATTAACCCAGCTTCTGAGCGTATTCAGGGGCTGAGTTTTAACGGTAAACCAATTGATCCGAAAGCAGCCTTTATTGTTGTCACCAACAACTACCGTGCTTACGGTGAGAAATTTGCCGGTACCGGCAGCCAGTTCATTGCATTTGCCTCACCAGATGAGAACCGCCAAGTGCTGGCCTCTTACATCACCCAAGAAAGTAAAAAACACGGTCAGGTTGTGCCGACGGCAGATAACAACTGGCGGTTAGCCCCGATTAATAGCAAAACGCCACTCGATATTCGGATGGAAACCTCACCATCAGAGAAGGCCACCCAGTTTATCAACGCACATGCACAATATCCGATGACACAGGTAGGAAAAGATGACAACGGCTTTGCCGTCTACCGTATTGATCTTGCGCCACAGGCTGCAAAAGCAAAACAGTAGGCGGATTAAAAAACAATAAGTGCGAGAATGGCACTGCTGGTCAGTATTACATGGCGCGCTATTTTTCTTTTTGAAACAGAAACTTCAGCAAAAAAGCCTTTCGGATACCGAAAGGCTTTTTATTTTATCTATCTGATTATTTTAGCATTTTACGGTTGCTGCCATTATTGCCGTAAGCGTTAGCACAATAGTTATTGTGACTGCACAAATCCTGCGGCGGTACGGACAAAAATAACCGGCTTTCCGCCAGTCAGCGCATCAATTTGCAGAGCATCAACCTCACCCTGAGCATTGGTTTTTACCCTTACGGTTTGGCCAGCTTTGACATTACTGAGCGGTTTATCAGCCGCCTGTGCGCGTGTCATTGCCATCAGATCTGGCAGCGGTAAGTTGCCTGAGCGAAATACCTGCGCCAAGGTGACGCCTTTACCAACCTGATAGCTTTTCCAGCCAGCACTGTTGCCAACAGCCGCCGGTGGCGGTGTGGTTTTTACCACCTCTTTGGCCGCTTCTTTAACCGGTGGTTTGGTTACCGGCGTTGGTTTGACCACCGGTTTATCGGCGACCACGGTTTTTTCGCTGCTCGTGTTACGGGCAGGTGGTGCAGTTACCGTGCTTTTTGGCCGCTCAATGATCGGGCGTTCTGCTGCCGGAGTACGATTGGCTGAATTTACCGCAGAGGTGTTATTGCCATTATCGCGAGCGGGAGGCATAACCGGTTCAACCTCGGTTTGCCGCTCAAGCTCTTCTGGCATCTCTTGCGGAATACGGCGATCAGGCTCACGGGCAGACAGCGCTTCCGGTGTCAGTGTTACTGGTTGGCCGTCATTGGTATTCGTACCGCTGAGCACACTGTTTCCATCTTCTGAGGTTGCCGCAGATGCGCGTGAGGCGTTGTCACCCGAAGGCAGCAAGACTCCCAGCAGAATAACCAGCAGGCTGACGGTCATCCAGCGGCGATGAAAAGGCGAGACCGGACCAAACCACGTAAAGCGATCAGGAATGTGCCACAGTGCAATCAGGCCAGCTTGTAATACGCCAGACAACCCTAACTCTGCCGACGGCAGCGAGATATTCATTGCCGGCAGCTGCCACTGAGGCAACTCTAGGCGATTAAACCAGCGTTGCAGACGCCGTGTGCGGCTGTTCTGATTTTTTTTGACCGGTTTTGCTCGGCGCTTTTGACCTGTTCTTCCCACAGGCCCATTATCTGTTCGCAGGTCCACTTTTGCTCCATGTACTAGACGTGCCGCGATAAGTTCATTTTTTCCTTTTCGACGACAAATGTCACGGTATTTAGATTGAAAACTCGGATTTCTCTTCCCACTTTTTGCCGGAAAGAACAGAGACTGCTATGCTCGCGGTTCAGTAAGCGGTTTATCGGTAAGGAAAACAGATGACAACCCCGATTCTTGAAACCTTAGAAGCACAAGCAAGTTATGGTATTGGTTTGCAAATTGGCCAACAACTGGTTGACAGTGGTATGGCTGATTTAGCGCTTGATGCGCTGTCTGCTGGCCTGCGTGATGCGTTAGAAGGCAATGCACCGGCAATTCCGGTTGATGTGGTTCATCGCGCACTGCGTGAAATGCACACCCGTGCTGAAACAGCTCGTCAGGCTCAATTCCAAGAAGTTGCTGCCGAAGGTGAAGCCTTTTTGCAACAAAATGCTAGCCGTGAAGGTGTTAACAGTACAGGTTCAGGCTTGCAGTTTGAAGTGCTGGAACAGGGTACTGGCCCGATCCCTGCACGTACTGACCGTGTGCAGGTACACTACACCGGTAGCCTGTTAAATGGCACTGTTTTCGATAGTTCAGTACAGCGCGGCCAACCGGCAGAGTTTCCGGTTAATGGCGTGATTGCAGGTTGGACCGAAGCACTGACCATGATGCCGGTCGGCTCTAAGTGGCGTTTGTACATTCCACATGCGCTGGCATATGGTGAACGAGGTGCTGGTCAATCTATCCCGCCTTGTAGCATGCTGCAATTTGATGTTGAGCTGCTGGATATTCTGTAAGCGCCCACATTAAAAATTGGCACTATCCATTAAGCACTAAGCACTAAGCACTAAGCATCAAGCATCACGAGATCATCACGGGCAGTTTTATCGCATCGCCCGTGGTGATCTCAGCGTGTTAATGATTTCGGTAGTAAACCACTTATTTTAGTGGCTATTTTTTCAGCTCAGCTTGAATCAGGCCCATTGCCTGATTGATTTCACCTGCCGTCAGCGGCCCTTCTTTGGCAAACAGCACCTTCCCTTGTGCATTCAGCACAATAATGGCAGAATTTTCCGGCTTTAATTGCCATGCCTGTTGCACCACACCGTTGGCATCATAAATAAATTGTGACCACGGAAATTCGAGTTTGCTGTCTTTTAGGCTGCTGCGCACAAAAGCACTGGTGCCGATAATGGCATCATCCGCATTCACGATAGTGGTGGTTTGGTAGCGCTCGCGTGAAAACTTGGCGGCTTTAATGGCCTCAATAAAAGGTGCATTCATCTCTTTGGCGGATGAGCGGCCAGCAATCGCCTGTACCACACGGACTTTGCCGTTCAGCTGTTGTGTGCTCCAGGGGGTATATGCAATCTCAGTACCTGATTTCTCGGTTTTTTGGATAACCATTTCGCCTTTATCAATCACTGTGGCACTCGGCAGTGGCTTATCTTGCTGGATAATAGAAGCAAATACCCAAGCTGGAAACAGGGCACTAAGTGCAATCATCAGGGCTATCTTCTTCATTTCTCTTTAATCCTTAATAAAATAGGGAAAGAACATCAATCGTCATCTGCGGCAGTTACCGTGATCTTATTGAAATAGGTGTGATTGACTGAAGTGTAGAAGTCATACGGTAAGAATATGACCTGTGGTTAGCATAGCCTGCACAGCAGGGTTTGTCAGGCACAGGTTACAGCTTGGTTGCTGTTTTGTGTTGTTCTTCTTTCGGGGGAATCGCGCACTCTGGCAGTTAAATACGGTTTTTGCTGTATGGTTAGAGTAACACTCCGTATGTAAGCATGATTATATCGCGGGATAAATTTGTGAATCGTCACAAAATATCGTTTTTTTGAAAAATTTCAGCAATATTTTCCGACTATCATCAACGACCTGAAATGACATTATGACTATGATGACCTGGTCATGATGACGATTTACCTCACTTGTGTTAATATTATGTTGTGCTTGGTTGACGAGGAATGTTCAAAAGCCGAGAGAGCAGACAAGTGGACTTGAATGGAGGTCAAACCAATGATGCGTATTTTTCAACATTACAACCCCCCAGTGATTGCGCGCTACGTAAAGGGATTTTTCCGTGGCCGTGTCTATATTAAGGGAATTGGTGCTTTTGAATTTGATCAGGGCAAGATCCTGCTGCCAAAAACAAAAGATAAACAGCATTACACTGTGATGAGTGAGATTAATCGCCATATCAGTGAACTTCATGCTGAGGCAGCGTAAGAGATGAGTATATTGGTGAGATACAGTATGCCCGCATAATCAGATTGTAATAAAAGCACAACAGAATAATGCGATAAAAAAAGCCATCAATAGTGATGGCTTTTTTAGTGATCAGTTTAGTAAAAGATAGGCAGGACTTAGGTAGACTCTGTTATTCGGTATATTGATGTTCTTTATGTTATAGCGTTTTATACCGTTTTATGCAGAGCCCACAGTAACCATATTCACTGTGGGCTGTTGGCCTATTTTATCTTTATTTAGTTTTTCTGTTCAGTTTCTTCCGGCGTTTGTGTGCCATCACCACGTTTTGCTAATTCAATCTCTTCTTTATTGATGCTCTCGAGTGACATACGAGTGATAAGTAACTGATCAATTTTAAAGTTATCAATATCCACCACTTCAAATTTATATTTATCGAAGATAGTGTAATCGGTACGCTTGGGTATTTTCCGCAGCATAAACATCATGAAACCACCAATGGTCTCATAGTTATCTGAATCCGGAAATTCATCAATATCTAATGCCCGCATGACATCATCAATCGGTGTACTGCCTTCAATCAGCCACGTATTTTCATCACGCTGTACAATCAGCTCTTCCTGATTCTGATTGACCAGATCACCCATCAAGGTGCTCATCACATCATTGAGAGTGATAATACCGACAACCAGAGCATACTCATTGAGGATAACGGCAAAATCTTCACTGCTGCCTTTAAAGCTTTCCAGTGTTTCAGACAAGGTGAGTGAGTCAGGGACAAACAGTGGGTTGTGCATTGGCAAGCCTTCATGCAAGGCAATGCTCTTTCCGTTCAAAATCCGCATCAACATATCTTTTGAGTCAACATAGCCGACGACACTGTCAATGTTGTTATCACACACCAAAAACTTAGAGTGCGGGTGTGAGGAGATTTTTTCGCGGATGCTCTGTTCACTTTCGCGGATATCAAAGTAGATCACATCTTCACGTGGTGTCATCGAAGAGGGCACTGTGCGCGATTCAAGTTCAAACACGTTTTCAATCAGATGATGCTCTTGCTTACCGAGCACCCCTGCTAGCGCGCCTTGCTCAAACACGGTGTAGATGTCATCAGAGGTGATATCTTCTTTGCGAATGGTGGGAATATTGAACAGTTTAAACAGTGTGTTTGCTATCCCATTGAAAAACCAGACTAATGGTTTGAATACGGTGATGCAAAATTGCATTGGTGTAACAATGCGCGTTGAGATTGACTCAGGCGCTGCCATACCAATGCGTTTTGGCATCAGATCTGCAAACAGGATAAAACCACCGGTAACAATAGAGAATGAGAGTAAAAAGCCGACTTTTCCGGCCATTTCCGGTGAGAGCCAGTGAACCAGCAGGCTTTCAAAGTAAGGCGAAAACGCGGTGTCACCAATAATACCGCCTAAAATTGCAACGGCATTTAACCCTATTTGTACCACAGTAAAGAAGTTGCCAGGCTGTTCTTGTAGGGCAATGACACGCGCTGCACCTATATTGCCTTCATCGGCCATCACCTTGAGTTTGATTTTACGAGAGGCTGCGAGAGAGATTTCTGAAAT
Organism: Plesiomonas sp. ISS29; assembly: GCF_056522795.1. Classification (NCBI taxonomy): domain Bacteria; kingdom Pseudomonadati; phylum Pseudomonadota; class Gammaproteobacteria; order Enterobacterales; family Enterobacteriaceae; genus Plesiomonas; species Plesiomonas sp. ISS29. The sequence continues at coordinate 166,958 of NZ_JAWRZQ010000001.1, read as the reverse complement.
GGAAAAGAAAGCACTTCCCGCGATCAGCAGAACAATGGCCAGTATATTTTCCAGCATTATCACGAGACCTTAACAGTAATTATGGCTCCAAATTGTGGAGCATTTCGTTGTCGGTACTATTTGTTGTTCGTACTACTAAAGTCACGCGCGCTACGATCATAGCGACAAGGAGGAGTCTGACGATAAGATCGCAGCGCAGCAGTTACTTGTTGTAGATTAAGTAACCAACTTAACTAACTTACGCAGTATAGCTGTCCGTTGAATTAGAAGCTAGGTGTCGTTGTTAACCTTGTGGTGGCAGACAGACTCCGGTTCCCGCCAGCCCACAGTATCCGTGCGGATTTTTAAACAAATATTGCTGATGGTACTCTTCGGCAAAATAAAATGTCTTGGCAGGAAAAATCTCAGTGGTAATGCTGCGCAGATCACCGGCATCGCGCAGGGCGCGCTGGTAGTCGTGTAGGCTGCGAGTAGCTAGCTGCGCTTGCTCTTCGGTAAATGTGTAGATCCCCGAGCGGTATTGTGTGCCGCGATCATTACCCTGCCGCATACCTTGCGCTGGATCGTGGTGTTCCCAAAAGAGTTGTAACAATTGCTCAAAACGAATGATTTCAGGGTTATAACGGATAAGTACGGCTTCAGTATGCCCGGTCAGGCCAGAGCAGACTTCATCATAATGCGGATTTTCAGTGTATCCGGCAGTATATCCGGCGGCGGTGTAGCAAACCCCTTCTTGCTGCCAAAATAGGCGTTCTACTCCCCAAAAACAGCCCATAGCCATAATAATCGTCTGTGTATTAGGCGGTGCATCTGCATACAAAGACGTGCCAAATACCGCATGGGGAGTGCTAAGCTCTATCGGAACAGATCGTCCCTTTAATGCATTATTTGCACTGACTAAGACAGATTTATCTGAATTCATCATAAAATCCTCTGTATTTTTGCTCTACGCTGTATATTACTGTGGAATGGATAGTTATGATCTCTACCATTGTAGAGCAAGAAATTGTTTCTTGAATTTAATCAACGTGATCTCCGTTGAGGTGTTTGTGCGAAAAAGAACAGCATATTTGTTATTCACATTACTATTAGCATCATTACCGTTACAAGCCTCGGTAAAATTACAAATAGATGGCCTGAGTGGTGAACTGCAACGTAACGTTCGTGCACACCTTTCAACAATTACCGATGACGAGGTCTCTGCTAGCCCGCGTTTTAAACGGCGGGTTAAAGCCGGTATTGAAGATGGCCTGAAAGCGCTTGGCTATTTTAGCCCTGAAATTAAGTTTGATTTAGTCCGCCGTGAGCCACCGGCAAAGCCACTGTTGATTGCCAAGGTAAAGCCTGGTGAACCGATTAAAATTAAGAAAATCAATATTGAGTTACTAGGGGATGCTCGTAATGACCCAGTATTTCAGGCATTACTAAAAAAGACACCTAAAGTCGGTTCTGTTTTGAATCAGGGTGATTTTGATGCATTTCGTAAGCAATTAACCTCTCTGGCATTAGAGCGCGGTTATTTCAAGGCACAGATATCAAACAGTAAACTGGAAGTTGCACCTGAATTGTATGAAGCATTTTGGGATATTACGCTCGACAGTGGTCGCCGTTACCGTTTTGGTGATGTGACTTTCAGTGGCTCGCAAATTCTTGAATCCCGCTTAACGCCGTTAATTCCCTTCAAAACAGGGGATTATTATTTAGCCACTACGCTGGCAAAATTTAACCAAAATTTATCGGATACTAACTGGTACCGTAACGTGGTCATTGACCCGTTATTCAGTAAGGTTTCTGATAATATGGAGTTGCCTTTACAGGTAACGGTTGCGCCGCGAGCACCCAACAAAGTTGAATTTAGTCTGGGGTATGCCACAGATATTGGCCCGCGAACCAATATCACCTGGAATAAACCGTGGACAAATAAGTTGGGCCACAGCTCTGAAACGAAAATGGGGCTTTCACAACCAGAACAAACGCTGGAGTTTGGCTACCGTATTCCTACGCGTGATAATCCGCTGGAAAAATTCTATACCTTCAACAGTAAGATTGAATCAAAGAATAATAATGACACCAAAGATCAATCTGTCTCTGCCAGTATCGGTGCGTACTGGAATGTATCTTCTGGTTGGCAGCATACGCTTACTTTAAATACCAGCTACAGCAGCTTTGAACAGGGCTCACAACAAGCCGATACCTTCTTGTTATATCCGGGGGTGCAATTTGCTCGTACCCGCTCACGCGGCGGTTTGATGCCATATTGGGGGGATTCACAGGTCTTTGGTATTTATTATGCCAATACCGCGTGGATGTCAGACATTGATATGCTGCAGTTGCGTGGCCGCACCACTTGGATTCGGACTTACGCAGAGAAACACCGTTTTGTTTCGCGTCTTGAGGCTGGTTGGTTAGAGAGCAGTGACTTTGATAAAGTGCCGCCATCATTGCGTTTCTTTGCTGGTGGTGATCGCAGTATTCGCGGTTATAAGTATGAGTCGATCTCTCCGGTTGACAGTGAAGGGAAACTGACCGGTGCGTCGCGAATGGCGACCGGATCACTGGAGTACCAGTATAATGTCAGCGGTAATTGGTGGGGCGCGGTGTTCTATGACACCGGTTTTGCAACCAACAAGTTTAGCCGTGATGACCTGAAATCAGGTGTGGGCGTAGGTGTTCGCTGGGGGTCACCACTGGGCCCGGTACGCGTTGATATTGCACATCCTCTTGCTAAAGATAGCTCCGGCGTGCAGCTTTATATCTCTCTGGGGCCAGAGCTATGAATCCGTTAAAAAAATTAAGTATTGGTTTTTTAATTACCCTGTTTTTGCTGATTGCGGCATTGGCCGGTTTACTGGGTACTGAGTCAGGTTTGCAGATTGTGTTTAACAGTGCCGCCCGCTGGGTACCGGGGTTGGATATTCGCGCCGTTTCCGGAAACTGGTCTCGTGGTATTCACCTAGAGGGGGTGGAATATCGTACGCCTGGCGTGGATGTCACGGTTGATGATTTTCTGTTGCAGCTTGATATGCGCTGCCTGCGCCGCAGCGAGCTCTGTATTCGCCAGTTGACGACCAATAAGGTTAATGTGGCGATAGATACAGCGCTGCTGCCGGCTTCTGAACCGTCAGAGTCTGCCCCGCTTACCCGTATCTCAACACCGTATCCGTTGGGGTTGCAACTATTGCAGCTTGATAACATCAATGTTTCGGTCGATGGTACACAGATTTCACTGGCCCACTTTACCAGCGCTGCCAGCTGGCGTGAGCAGTTAGTCACCTTGAAACCGACTGAGTTCAATGGTCTTACGGTGAAAACTGCCCCTGCAGCGATTGATAGTGCGACATCAGAAGATAGCGCAGCACCAAAACTGTCGGCTACTGACAGCAGCAAGGCAATAACACCTAAAAAAGCCGTTGCCGATCAAAAGAAACCCGTCAGTAGTTCGGTCACTCACAGCGCTGCCGCCAATACAACCGACAGCGCGGCATCTGATGATATCGCTCAGCAGCTAACCGCGTTATTTGCAAAACCACTGCTGCCTGAGCTGCCGGCCATCACCTTGCCGGTGGATATTGCTATTGAGCAGATCCATGCCAAGCAAACACTGATTGATACCGGCACGCCATTGCAGATTGATGATCTGCTGCTCAGTGCTAATACCACCGATAACAAAGTCAGTATCGACACACTGCAAGTCACCCTGCCGCAAGGGCGTGCATCACTATCGGGAACGATTGATCTGGCAAAAAGCTTTCCGGTACAGCTCACATTAGATTCCAACCTTGCACTGGAACCGCTAAATAAACAGCAGGTACAGTTGGATGTGAGCGGTGCACTGTATGAGCAGCTAAATGTAGCGCTGGCACTGCGTGGTGATGTACAGGCGCAGGTTTCCTTGCAGACCGAACTGGCTAAAGCTGGTTTACCACTGCAACTGTCGGTTGATAGCAAACGGCTGGTCTGGCCGTTAACCGGTACGGCAGATTACAGCGTGCAGGATCTGGCCCTGAAGCTGACTGGCAGTGCTGAAAATTATCAACTTAAATTGAATGCCGCAGTCAGCGGTACAGATCTGCCAGCCAGTAAAATAGGGTTAGCTGCGCAGGGTGATCTTAGCCATGTCGCCATTCAAAACTTGCGCCTTGATACACTCGGTGGCAATGCACAACTGAAAGGCTCTCTGGCATGGAAAAAACTGCTTAAATGGCGTGCTGATCTCTCTCTGAATAATCTGAGTACCACCAAGCAGTGGCCTGATTATCCGGCACAATTAAATGGCCGTGTTAGCACCAAAGGTGAACTACAAGGTGAAGCGTGGGCTGTTGATGTACCGATTTTTAACATCAAAGGGCAGGCGCTGAAAAAACCACTCGATTTACAGGCAGTTGTCAGCGGTCGCAGTACCGGAAAATGGAATATCTCAGCGCTCAAGCTCAATATGGGGGGCAATAATCTGCTGGCAAAAGGGGTTATTGATAAAAACTGGAAGATGGATGCCGAGATCAACGCTCCGCGTCTTGATGGCATTTTGCCGGATTTAGGCGGGCAGGTAAAAGGTAACTTGCAACTGCGCGGTGCACTGCTGACACCGAATGTTGATCTTGATCTAACCGCGACCCGTTTACGCTGGCAAGATCTGCAAATTGGCCGTTTACAGGCTAAAGGTAAAGTAGATTCGCAGCAGCAAATTAAGGGCAATATGGATATCAGCCTGCAAAATCTGGTGCAGGGTGATCTGTCAGTTAAAACACTGACACTGGCAGCTAGCGGCGATGAGCGTCAGCATCAGTTGCGCTTTGCGATGCAGGGTGAGCCGGTTTCCGCCGGATTACGGTTAAACGGCAGCTTTGATCGTAACAGCATGAACTGGAAAGGCACGCTGAGCCAGACACAAGCACAAACACCAGTCGGCCCGTGGACGCTGCAAGCACCAGTTGCTCTGGCGTATAAAAATACGCAACAGCAACTTACCATCAGCCCATTGTGTTTAATCAACCCAAATGCTGAGGTGTGTCTGCCACAGGCTGCCACAGTAGGCGCGAGCGGGCAGGCGCAAATTGCTTTGCGCCGCTTTGATCTGGCTATGCTCAAACCTTTCTTGGGCGATCAAACCCGCCTGAAAGGGCAGCTACAGGGGCAAAGTGAGATCCGCTGGCGGGCAGATGATGCCATTCCTACGGTCAAAGCCAGCATCAACAGCAGCGATATTCGGGTTGTTCAGTGGCTTATGGGCCGTCGTCTTCCGATAGATTTAAGTACGCTGGCACTCAATCTGAATATCGAAAAAGGGCGCTTACTGCTGACCAATCAGGTTCAGATTAAGGGTAATGGCGGTCTGGATAACCGCATTGAGATCAGCGATCTGGCCGGTAGCCGCCGTTTGGGTGGCAGCATTAAAATCAACCAGCTTTCACTGGGCGTGCTTTCACCGATGCTGGAAAAAAGTGAAAAGGCGCAGGGTGATATCAATGCCGATTTGCAGCTGGGTGGTTCTCTGTTAAAACCGTTATTGCGTGGTGATCTGAGTGTGAATGAGCCTCAGCTCACCGGCGCATGGTTGCCGGTTGATATTACTGGCGGCAACCTGAATATCCGCTTCTTGGGAACAAGTTCAACGCTGACTGGTGCATTAAAAACCCCTGAAAGCGTTCTTAATCTGACTGGTGAGGCCAACTGGCAAAAACCGGAACAGTGGAGTGCACTGGTCAAGGCCAATGCAAACCGCTTACGGATCGCATTGCCGCCGATGGTGCAACTGGATGTCACACCGGATCTCACCTTCACAGCCTCACCAACACAAATAGAGCTGACCGGATCGGTGCAGATCCCGTGGGCGCGCATCAATGTTGATAGCTTGCCTGAGAGTGCGGTAGACAGCTCATCTGATCTGGTGATCCTCAATAATCAGTTGCAACCGGTAGAGAAGAGTAATCCGGGCGCAGCAGTGAAAACTGACCTGATGATCCGGTTAGGTGATGATATCCGCCTGAATGCTTTTGGTTTAAAAGCGCGTTTGTTGGGAAGTCTACACGTTTTACAGAATATGCAAGGCCCAACGATCCGTGGTGAAGTTTATTTGGCCGATGGTCGTTATCATTCGTTTGGCCAGGATTTAGTTATTCGTAGAGGTAAATTACTGTTTGTCGGGCCACCGGATCAGCCGATGCTAAATATTGAAGCTATCCGTAATCCAGATGCCGTAGAGAACGATGTTGTCGCAGGTTTACGGATTACTGGTTTAGCAAGTAGCCCAGTACTGACTATTTTTTCTCAACCGGCCATGTCGCAGGCGGAAGCGCTCTCTTACCTGTTGCGCGGTGAACCACTGGATGATGGTGATGGTGACAGTGGTGCGATGACCTCGGCGCTGATTGGTATCGGTTTATCACAAGGAAGCCAGCTAGTCGGGCAGATTGGTCAGGCATTTGGTATCAGTGATCTATCATTGGATACTCAGGGTGTGGGTGATAGCTCTCAAGTGGTGGTGAGTGGTTACATCATGCCAGGGTTACAGGTGAAATACGGCGTAGGTATTTTTGACTCACTAGCAGAGCTAACACTGCGTTATCGCTTAATGCCAAGATTGTATTTACAGGCGATATCGGGCTTAAATCAGGCAGTTGATCTGATTTATCAGTTTGAGTTTTAAACAAAAAATGTGCTGCGCCAGTGAGTCTGGTACGTAGACAACAAAAAACACCGCCCATGTGAGCGGTGTTTTTTTATGGTTGTTTGCAGCCGGACTTGAAGATAGCGCGTTGCTCTAGCAAGTTATGCTTTTTTAGCGCGCTCAAATGAGGTCAGAATTTCAGCTTTGGCTGCTTCAACCCCTTCCCAGCCTTCAACTTTGACCCACTTACCAGATTCTAGCTCTTTGTAACGCTCGAAAAAGTGGGTGATCTGTGCGCGCAGCAGCTCGGGCAGATCGCCGATATCTTGCACATGGTCATACTGCTTGCTCAGCTTACTGTGCGGTACAGCAACTACTTTGGCATCTTCACCTGATTCGTCAGTCATCTTCAGCACGCCGACTGGACGACAGCGAATAACCGAACCGGGTAGTAGCGGGTAGGGTGTTGGTACTAGCACATCGACCGGATCACCGTCGAGTGACAGCGTGTGGTTCACATACCCGTAGTTACACGGATAGAACATCGGGGTAGACATAAAGCGGTCAACAAAAATAGCACCAGACTCTTTATCCACTTCATACTTGATAGGATCAGCATTTGCCGGAATTTCAATCACAACGTAGATATCATCGGGTAGGCTTTTTCCCGCAGGTACTTTGCTTAAGCTCATGTCAAATTCCTTGTTGAAAGAGGTTATCGTTAACGCAATGAGTATAACGATCTCGGTTAAAATAAAAAGATGAAAAATGCACCGCACAGGTGCTGAGTATTCAGCACCTTATTTTGTACGTATGGCTTCATCACCGAGGCAATCTATTGCGGTTGTCAGATCCCGATTCAGACATTGTCTGGATATTCGCGGTCTGGGTATTCGCGCATAAAGCGTTCGGCATCATCCATCATTGCTTGTGAGCCAACAAAGAAAGGCACACGCTGATGCAGCTCACTGGGGATAATATCCAAAATGCGGTGCGTGCCATCACTGGCCCTTCCTCCGGCCTGCTCGGCTAAAAACGCCATCGGGTTGCACTCATACAGTAAACGTAATTTCCCTTTTGGGCTGTTTGCTGTGCTTGGGTAGATGTAGATCCCCCCTTTGAGCATATTGCGGTGAAAATCTGCTACTAACGAGCCGATGTAGCGTGAGGTATAGGGGCGCTTGCTGGCAGTGTCATGATCCTGACAATACTTAATGTATTTTTTCACACCCTGTGGAAACTTGATGTAATTGCCCTCATTAATTGAGTAAATCACCCCAGTTTGCGGAATGCGAATATTTTCGTGCGACAGACAAAAAACACCCAGACTCGGGTCATAGGTAAAGCCATGTACGCCACGGCCAGTGGTGTATACCAACATGGTTGATGAACCATAAACCACGTAACCGGCAGCCACTTGCCGGTTGCCAGATTGCAAGAAATCTTCCCGTGTTACTGGCGTTCCTGTTGGCGTGATACGGCGGTAGATTGAGAAAATAGTCCCGACCGACACATTCACATCAATGTTTGATGAGCCATCTAGCGGGTCCATCAACACCACATACTTGGCATTACAGCCTCGATCACCTTCGAAAATGACAATGTCATCCTCCTCTTCTGAGGCAATTCCGGCAACCTCACCGCGAGCCTGTAGCGCGGCCTTCAATTTATCATTGGCATACACATCCAGCTTCATCTGGCTTTCACCCTGCACATTGGCAAGGCCGTTAGCACCCAGAATATCCACCAAACCGGCTTTATTAATATCGCGGTGAATAATTTTTGCGGCCAGTTTGATTGCGGCCAGCAGAGAAGTCAGCTCTCCCGTTGCGTGGGGAAAATCCTGCTGTTTCTCGACGATAAATTCGCCAAGTGTTTTCATTGTCATCTTCCTGATTATTTATCATGTGAGTAGGCGTACAGTGATACAACACGAAGGTCTTCAAACCAAACGTTTGCGTACCTGTTCACAATTTTAGCGATAATGATAAAAAATATCCTGCGCTGTCGAACATTTCCGCGCTTTGGCAGCGTGATTTCCTCTCTTTTGCAGACGAGAGTAGAATGCACGATAAATCATGAGGGTGAGAACAGTTAGCTATGCATATTCATATTTTAGGCATTTGCGGCACATTTATGGGCGGATTAGCTCTATTAGCGCGTGCGCAGGGCCACACCGTGACCGGTTCTGACAGTAATGTCTATCCACCAATGAGCACTTTATTGCAAGAGCAAGGCATTGATATTATTCAAGGATTCGATCCGGCTCAGTTAACCCCGAAGCCTGATTGCGTCGTGATTGGCAACGCTATGTCGCGTGGTAATCCCTGTGTTGAGTATGTGCTGGCAAATAGTCTGCCTTATACCTCAGGCCCACAGTGGTTGCATGATCATCTATTAGGTGATCGTTGGGTACTGGCGGTTGCCGGTACACACGGTAAAACGACCACTGCAGGTATGTTAGCGTGGATTTTAGAGCACTGTGGTTATGAACCGGGATTTTTAATTGGCGGTGTACCGGGGAATTTTGATGTGTCGGCACGGCTGGGTAACAGCCCGTTTTTCGTGATAGAAGCCGATGAATATGATTGTGCTTTTTTTGATAAGCGCTCGAAATTCCTGCACTACAGCCCGCGCACCTTGATCCTCAATAACCTTGAGTTTGATCATGCTGATATTTTTGATGATCTACATGCGATCCAAAAACAGTTCCACCATTTGGTTCGCATTGTGCCGAACAATGGCAAATTGATCGTGCCGCAGCATGATAACAACGTCAAAGCGGTGCTGAATATGGGCTGCTGGAGTGAAGTTGAAAGTGCGGGTGACAATGGGGAGTGGAAGGCAGAAAAACTGAGCCACGATGCGGCACAATTTAGTGTTCAGCTTGATCAGCAATATGTTGGCGAAGTGCACTGGGGCTTAGTGGGTGAGCACAATATGCACAATGGCCTGATGGCGATTGCCGCCGCTCGCCATGTGGGGGTTGAGCCAGCTTATGCCTGTGCGGCATTGAGCCAGTTTATCAATGCACGCCGCCGCTTAGAGCTCAAAGGCTGTGTATCAGGCGTGACTGTGTATGATGATTTTGCCCATCACCCAACAGCAATCACCGCCACATTATCCGCATTACGCGCTAAAATTGGTGGTACAGCCCGTATTCTCGCAGTACTTGAACCGCGCTCTAATACCATGAAATTGGGTGTACAAAAGCAGGATCTGGCCCCCGCTTTGGGGCGTGCCGATGAAGTTTTCCTGCTGCAACCTACTAATATTCCGTGGATGGTCACTGATGTAGCAGAAGCCTGTGTACAGCCGGCACACTGGGCTGCGGATGTTGATGTATTAGTCACCATGATCATGCGAACCGCTAAAGAGGGGGACTATATTTTGGTGATGAGTAACGGCAATTTTGGTGGTATTCATCAAAAATTATTGGCTGCACTTGAGCACCTTTCTGCGCAGTAAATCGCATTATTGTGACAAACCGCACATTTGCTAGGTCATTCACGGACAGCACAGAGGTTTGCTGTTCTTTGCGGGATTGGCGCTAAGCAATTTGTGCGGTAGGATCGACTGCTGCACCCTGAATTGGCCCATCAGGAGTACCCACTTTTGTACTGGGGTTCTGATGGCCAGTTTGAATAGGTTATTTTCGTATTACGCTTTAATTGCCTGAAATAGAGTAAGGTTTTTGCATGATTACAGCCGGTAAATTCAAGGCGATTTTAAAGATAAATAGCTATTTGTTAGCGCTTTATTCCGTCACATTTATTATTCCGATATTTGTCGCTATTTATGAGGGCGATGGAGAATCCGCCGCTTACTTTAAATCGTTTGTTATATCCCTATTATTAAGTTTGATGACCTACTATTTGACCAAAAATAATAAGTCACAATTAGGGACAAAAGACGGTTATTTAGTGGTATTGATATTTTGGCTGGTATTTTCCTTTTTCAGCACCTTACCGATGGTGATGCTGAAAGGCGTGGATATTAGCCTGACCGATGCCCTTTTTGAGAGTATCTCCGGTATCACCACAACCGGTGCGACGATTTTAAGTGATGTTACCAATGCACCGAAAAGCTTGCTGTATTACCGCGCTCAACTGAATTTTTTTGGCGGGTTGGGGATTATCGTTTTAGCCATTGCCGTACTTCCCTTTATTGGTGTAGGCGGAATGCTGGCTCAAACGGAAATGCCCGGGCCGATGAAAGATGAGAAAATGACCCCGCGTATTGTTGATACTGCTAAGAGCCTGTGGGTGGTCTATTGCGCGCTGACATTTGCCTGTATCTTCAGTTTTCGGGCTGTGGGGATGGGGTGGTTTGATGCTATTTGCCACGCCTTTGCCACTATTTCATTAGGTGGTTTTTCTACTTATACCGAAAGTGTGGCTTATTTTAACAGCGCCGGTGTTGAGCTGGTTGCGGGTATATTCTCTATTCTGGCCGGTATTAACTTTGCGCTCTATTTTATCGCATTTCAGCGTCGCAATATTAAAGTGATCAGCCGCAACCCAGAGTTCAGATTATATATTCTGGTCTGTTTTTGTGTGGTTGCCTACACAGTCTGGGGGCTATACCGTTCGAATACCTTTGATCTATGGGCCTCTTTTTATCACGGTTTTTTCCAGTCAATGTCGGTGATGACGGATAACGGATTAGGCACTGCGGGTTACCCTGATTGGCCGGTTGATGTCACTTTTTTGCTGATTGGTGCTAGCTTTTTTGGCGGCTGTGTCGGGTCAACGTGTGGCGGGATCAAAGCTTTGCGAATATTGGTTCTGATTGCGCAAAGTGTCAAAGAGGTCAAATTACTGATCCATCCGCGTTCGGTGGTATCACTGAAAATGGCGGGCAAACCGATTCATGATCGCCAAGGGTTGGCAGTACTCGGCTTTTTCTTTTTGTATGTCATGATGACACTGATTTTTGTCTTCTTGCTGACTGCATTTGGTGAAACGCTTGATACTGCCATTGGCTCTACTGCCGGTTGTATCAATAATATGGGGATTGGGTATGGTGCATCAGGTTCAAATTTCAGCGGCCTCAAAGAGCCATCAAAATACGTGATGATGCTGGCCATGTTATTTGGCCGATTGGAGATTTTTCCATTCCTAGTGCTGATGTCTCCGGCTTATTGGCGCGATTGAGTCGATTGAAACTGTTGACGTTAATGTTGACGTTTAAGTTTAAGAGATAGCCGAGGTTAAATCAGCCGGCCATAGCAAAAAAGCCCGTTAGGGCTTTTTTGCTTCAAAACCAATGACGGTTGTCATCTTGCGATAATTACTCGTGCTGTTCGAATAACTCCAGAACGGAGTGGTATAAAGTTTCAATCGCAACAGTGCGGCAAGGCGTGATAAAAATGGTGTCATCACCGGCAATCGTGCCTAGAATGCCTTCCGCTTTACCGAGCGAATCGAGCATCCGTGCAATTAACTGTGCCGCACCGGGGCTAGTGTGTATAACAATTAGCGCACTGTTATAATCAACATCAAGAACCAGATTTTTCAATGGGCTCGACGTTGTTGGAACACCCAGCTCTGCGGGTAGGCAATAAACCATCTCCATCTTCGCATTGCGTGTACGTACCGCACCGAATTTGGTCAGCATGCGTGATACTTTAGATTGGTTTATATTACGAAAACCTTGATCTAATAATGCTTGAACTATCTCACCTTGCGAGCTGAACTTCTCTTCGTTCAGAAGTGCTTTAAACGCACGAATGAGCTGTTCTTGCTTATCTGGGCTACGCATTATGGGCTCCAAAATGCAAAAAAACAGCGCTCATACTGCATAAAAATTCATTTATTTTCAATACTCAAACAACTGAGATTGTGTGCATAAGGTGTAAAATGGCGCGTTTTCTTGTTTCAATTAGTTTCCTGTGCTGCTTTTTCGTACAGGCTGATGAGTCTGTTTCTATTCGTTTTGCCACTGATCCGACCTATCCCCCTTTTGAATACCACAATGAACAAGGGCAATTAGCCGGGTTTGATATTGAACTGGCAATGGCACTGTGTGATCGCCTGCAACGCCGTTGCGAGTTTATTGAACAACCATTTAATACGATTCTATCAGGGTTGCGCCTTGGCGCATATGATGCAGCTATTGCTGCGCTGGATATCAATAACAACCGTTTACAACTGATGAACTTCACCCAGCCTTATCTGGATAATGCTGCTGTATTGGTGGTTAATACTGATAATGTGGTAAGCCCTGATGTGCTCAAAGAGCGGTTGGTAGGTGTACAAACAGGCACGACCTTGATGAATTTTGTGGTAGATGGCCATTTAGGGGAAGAGATTACTCCCTTACCTTATGCCAGCTATCAAGAGGCCTTTTCTGATCTAATTGCCGGAAATATTGATGCGGTATTTACCGATCAGGCAGTGGCCCTAAACTGGCTGAATCAGCATAAAGAGAGTCAGTGGAAAATTTTGGGGCATGCCTATACCTCGCGTGATTATTTCGGACAGGGGCTGGGGATTGCGCTACCAAAACAGAGCCATGTTTTAAAACGCGAGCTGGATAATGCGCTGGATGCTATGCGTGCCGATGGCGCGTTAGCGGCGTTACATCAGCGTTATTTTCCAGCTCTGCCCGTACAATCGAAACAGAATTAAATCAGCATATGATGCAACATTGAGCCAGCTTTGCGCTAACTCTCAATCTGTGTGTTAACAGATTGTGTTTAGTTTGATGTTGGATTAGTGTCTAGTCATCTTGATACCCAACACAATAGGATTTTACAAGGAGCATTAAGGATGAAAGTTGCGGTTTTAGGTGCTGCAGGCGGCATCGGTCAAGCTCTGGCTCTGCTGTTGAAGGTTCAACTTCCAGCAGGTTCTGATCTTTCCCTGTATGACATTGCCCCCGTAACTCCGGGTGTTGCAGTGGATCTCAGTCACATCCCTACAGCAGTCAAGATCAAAGGTTTTTCTGGCGAAGATCCAAGCCCTGCACTGGAAGGCGCTGACATCGTGCTTATCTCTGCGGGGGTGGCACGTAAGCCGGGTATGGATCGTTCAGATCTGTTCAATGTGAACGCCGGTATTGTGCGTAACTTGATCGAAAAAGTGGCTGTTGTATGCCCTACAGCATGTGTGGGTATTATTACCAACCCTGTTAACACCACGGTTGCCATTGCCGCAGAAGTGCTGAAAAAAGCCGGTGTTTACAACAAGCGTAAACTGTTTGGTATCTCTACATTAGATGTGATCCGTTCTAATACCTTTGTGGCCGAGTTGAAAAATAAACAGCCGCAGGATTTGGATGTTCGCGTGGTGGGTGGCCATTCAGGGCTGACTATTTTGCCTCTGTTGTCACAAATTGAAGGTGTCACTTTCAGTGATGACGAAATAGCCGCACTGACCAAACGTATTCAAAATGCCGGTACTGAAGTGGTTGAAGCAAAAGCCGGTGGTGGTTCAGCTACCCTCTCTATGGGGCAGGCTGCGGCACGTTTTGGTTTGTCACTGCTGCGTGCAATGCAAGGCGAGAAGGGTATTGTTGAGTGCACCTATGTAGAAGGTGACGGGCAATATTCACGCTTCTTTGCACAGCCGGTTGTGTTGGGCCCTAACGGTATTGAAGAGTATTTACCGATTGGTGCGCTCAGTGCGTTTGAACAAAATGCACTTGAAAGCATGCTGCCAACTCTGCGTGATGAAATTGCACTGGGTGAAGCATTTGTTAACGGCTAACCGTTAATCGGGTACTTCATGTTGTGAATAAAGGCTGCCGGTTGCGCAGCCTTTTTTATAGGCTTCTTTACTAGAGTGTAAAAGACACCACGTAATTTTAAAAACGGCACATAAAAATACCGGCTACTGTGTAGGGTAGCAGCAGGCCCGATCAACTGCGATCTGTACAGATCTTTTTACGCAAATACCGATCTTAAGAGGTTGGCAGATTGATCACCTAGAGAGTTTGAATGTGTAAACGGTGTGATCATATACACAGTTTAGCAAAGACATATTGCAACAAGCCGTGCGTGTGCTGCACGGCTTGTGTTGTTCGCAGGATCAATCAATTGCCGGATCAATGAATGATCGGGCTAATCAATTCAATCAATGACTGCGATAAACGGCCAGATGCGCTAATCCTTCCAGCGCCTCGCGGTATGGGCTTGGCGGAATGCAGGCTAGCGCGTGAATGGCTTTATCCGCCTCCTCTTCCGCTCGCAGACGGGTGTGCTCAAGTGAACCACACTGTTGCATCGCCTCAAGTACCGGCTCGAGTAAGTCACGGCCATTACCCTTTTCGATAGCTTGGCGGATCATCGCGGCCTGCTCAGCATTGCCGTGTTGCATAGCGTGCAGCAAGGGCAGGGTAGGCTTGCCTTCGTTGAGATCATCGCCCAGATTCTTACCCAGCTCTTCACCGGCACTGTAATCGAGTAGATCATCAATCAGTTGGAAAGCGGTGCCTAGATAACGGCCATAATCACGCATGGCACTCTCTTGCTCATCACTGGCATTGGCTAAAATGGCCGATGATTGTGCGGCTGCTTCAAATAGCCGTGCTGTTTTACTGTAAATCACCTGCATGTAATCTTGCTCGGTGATATCAGGGTTATTGCAGTTCATCAGCTGCTGCACTTCACCTTCTGCAATGACGTTGGTGGCCGCGGCCATTAGCTCTAAAATTCGCAGCGAACCTAAGCTGGTCATCATCTGAAATGCGCGGGTGTAAATAAAATCACCCACCAACACACTGGCTGCATTACCAAATGCTGCATTTGCGGTGGCTTTACCCCGGCGCAAATCTGACTCATCAACCACATCATCGTGCAGCAAGGTGGCGGTATGGATAAACTCAATAAATGCCGCAGCGGTAACATGCCCATCGCCCTGATAATTCAGTGCGCGCGCAGCTAAAACAGCGATCATCGGCCGGATCCGTTTTCCCCCTCCGCTGATAATGTAATAGCCGAGCTGATTAATCAGTGCGACCTCTGAATTGAGTTGCTGCAAAATAGCCGCATTCACATTTTCCATGTCGGCATTGCTTAAGGCGCGAATCTCTTCAAGCTTCATAGTCCGTCAGTCTTCTAATTTTGTTATCATAGGGGGAAGATCAGTCCATAATAAAACCTTGTCTGCATGGATTGTACCTTAAAAACGAGGAACGGAAACGCGCAAGGGCAAGTTGGAGAATTTTTCTCCGATATTGCCAGAAGAGCTCTTGTCATTGAGCTGCTTTTTGCGTAGAATTCGCGCCCTATTGAATAGTTTTATTGAGCACCCAAATTGACTTATAAGATCGAGTCTGCGGTGCCGAAAAAGAGCGGAGTTTTATATGTACGCGGTTTTCCAAAGTGGTGGTAAGCAACACCGAGTAAGCGAAGGCCAAACCATTCGCCTGGAGAAGCTGGACGTAGCAACTGGTGAATCAGTTGCATTCGAAGAAGTACTGATGATCGCCAATGGCGAAGATATCAAAATCGGTGCACCTTTCGTAGCCGGCGGTATGGTTAAAGCTGAAGTTGTAGTTCACGGTCGTGGCGACAAAGTTAAGATCGTTAAGTTCCGTCGTCGTAAGCACAGCCGTAAGCAGCAGGGCCACCGTCAGTGGTTCACTGAAATCAAAATTACAGCTATCAGCGCTTAAGTTTAGGAGAACGGACAAATGGCACATAAAAAAGCTGGCGGTTCCACACGTAACGGCCGCGATTCCGAAAGCAAACGCCTAGGTGTTAAGCGTTTCGGTGGTGAATCTGTTCTGGCAGGTAACATCATCGTTCGTCAGCGTGGTACTAAGTTCCACGCTGGTGTGAACATGGGTTGTGGTAAAGACCACACTCTGTTTGCAACTGCTAACGGTAAAGTGAAGTTTGAAGTTAAAGGCCCGAACAACCGTAAATATGTAAGCATCATTGCTGACTAATTACTGGCCTTGACCGGTTCACAGGAAGAGCCCCGCGCAGTTGCGGGGCTTTTTTATATCAGCTATCGGGAGCCATATGATGCGACAGCACGCTATGCTGGGATTCTTTCTGGCGCTGCTGACCGCCATTTTTTGGGGCGCACTGCCAATTGCCATGAAACAGGCGTTGGAAGTTGTCGATCCTTACACCATTGTGTGGTTTCGTTTTACCACCGCAGCGGTTGGGTTAGGTATCTGGCTGGCTATTCGCGGTAATTTACCCTCACCTACGCTATTGTGGCGACATTATCGGTGGTTGATTCTGGCTGCAACCTTAGGGCTTGCCAGTAATTTCCTCTTATTCAACAGTGCGTTGCAATTTCTTAGCCCAGCAGTCGTACAAGTTGTTATTCAACTTGCTCCGGTGTTGTTGTTGATAGCCAGTGTCGTGGTGTTAAAAGAGCAACTACAACGGCATCAGGTGATTGGTTTGTTGCTGCTCGTTGGCGGTATGCTGCTGTTTTTCAATGCACGGCTGTATGAGCTGTTCACCAGTTTAAGCTCCTATACACTAGGGGTACTGCTGGCAGTGGTTGCCGCGTTGGTCTGGGTCGTGTACGGCTTGGCACAAAAGGTTTTATTGCGTCGTCTCTCCTCCCCACAGATTTTATTGACCTTGTATGTGCTCAGTGCCTTACTGTTTTCACCAGTAGCACAACCGCAGCAGGCGTTAGCGATGGATGCACGTCAGTGGGCAATGCTGGCATTTTGCTGTATCAATACACTGGTTGGATACGGTGCATTTGCAGAAGCCATGGCGAAGTGGGATTCGGCTAAAGTGAGTGCAATAGTGACGTTAGCGCCACTGTTCACCATACTGTTTTTAGAGCTATTGAGTATGTGGGCTCCGGCACAATTTGCCGCCGCTCCGCTGAATATGCTGGGTTATCTTGGTGCGTTGGTGGTGGTTGCCGGCGCCATGTTTTCTGCGATCGGCCACCGTCTGCTGCCTCAACGTGCTGTGAGAGCACCGGCAGCGGGCGTGAAATAACCCGGTTTGCACTTTTGCACGGAGACGATCATGAAGTTTGTCGATGAAGCGGTAATTCGCGTTGATGCTGGTGATGGCGGTAATGGCTGTGCCAGCTTCCGTCGTGAGAAATATATCCCGAAAGGTGGCCCAGATGGTGGCGACGGCGGTGATGGCGGTGATGTATTTATCATTGCTGATGAAAACTTAAATACCCTGATTGATTACCGCTTTGAGCGCAGCTTCCGCGCTGAACGTGGCGAGAATGGTCGGGGCAGTAACTGTACCGGTAAGCGTGGCCAAGACATCACCCTGAAAGTACCGGTAGGTACACGTGCCGTTGATGAAGAGACCGGCGAAACGCTGGGCGATCTGACTCTGCACGGCCAGAAAATGCTGGTTGCGAAGGGCGGTTATCACGGTTTGGGTAATACCCGTTTTAAATCGTCGGTAAACCGTACGCCATACCAGAAAACCAGTGGTACGGAAGGTGAAAAACGCGAGCTGCGTTTAGAGCTGATGCTGCTGGCCGATGTGGGTATGCTGGGTATGCCAAATGCCGGTAAATCGACCTTCATTCGTGCAGTCTCTGCGGCACGCCCGAAAGTGGCTGACTATCCGTTTACCACCTTGATCCCAAGCTTGGGTGTGGTGCGTATGGATAGCGAGCGCAGCTTCGTTGTTGCCGATATTCCGGGTCTGATTGAAGGCGCGGCAGAAGGTGCGGGTTTAGGTATTCGCTTCCTTAAGCATCTTGAGCGTTGCCGTGTACTGCTGCATATTATTGATATCAACCCTGTTGATGGATCTGATCCGGCAGAAAATGCACGTATTATTGTCTCTGAGCTTGAGCAGTACAGTGAGCTGCTGGCCTCTAAACCACGCTGGTTAGTGTTCAACAAAGTTGACTTGATGAGCGAAGAAGAGGCCCAAGAGCGGATCGATAAGATCGTTGCCGATCTGGGTTGGGGTGAGGACTACTACACCATCTCTGCAGCCACCGGTAAAAATGTAACGCCGTTGTGCTGGGATATCATGCAGCTAATTGAGAGCCTGCCAAAAGCTGATGCCGAGCCAGAAGCGATCACCGAAGAGGTGAAGTTCAAGTGGGATGATTACCACCGCGAACAGCTGAGTGATGTCTGGGAAGGTGCGGATGACTCTGATGACCTTGATGACGATGACTGGGATGAAGATGAGTACGATGTAGAGACCATCTACAAGCCGTAATCATAGATTTTCCAGCACGTTTGTTTACCCCATTTTCGGGATAAACAAAGACGCTGCGATAAAAACCGCTTCTGTTCACAGAAAGCGGTTTTTTTTGCTCTATATCAGGCTTTTTTATCCCGAAAAACGGTTTAATGTCACAAGATGTTATTTTGCGGGTTATTCAGGTTTGGTAAGGGAGCGCGGCACGGAATGCATCAAGATCAGTGGGCAGACACAGAAATACAGCGCGAGATCACCCGTTTATGCGTACAAAGCGCGTTGCTGCTGTTACAGCACGGCGCTGAGAGTACGCTAGTTGAGCAGGTGGCAGAGCGCTTAGGGTTGGCGCTGGGTGTGCAGAGTGTTGAAAGCTCTATCTCGGCCAATGCGATTGTGTTATCAACGCTCAACCATGGGCAGTGTATTACTACCACCCGGCGCAATGTAGACCGCGGTATTAACATGCAGGTGGTTACCGAGGTGCAGCGTACGCTGATTATGGCGGAACGCGGCTTGCTCTCTGTTGCGGAAGTGCGCAAACGATTGGATAAGATTAAACCACTGCGTTATCCGCGCTCGTGGGTTGTTGTGATGGTGGGGTTATCCTGTGCTAGTTTTTCACACTTATCGGGAGGCGATGCCACCGTTTTTGCGGTGACATTTATTGCTAGTGCGATTGCGATGCTGGTGCGTCAAGAGCTGGCTCTGCGGCATTTTAATCCGTTGGTTAATTTCTGCCTGACGGCGTTTGTGGCCAGTTCCGTTTCCTCGGTCGGGTTGGTGTATCAGCTAGGTAATCAGCCCTCATTGGCGATGGCATCAAGTGTGCTGCTATTGGTTCCGGGCTTTCCGCTGATTAATGCGTTGTCAGATATGGTCAAGGGGCATGTCAATATGGGGCTAGCCCGCTGGATGATGGCGACCTTACTGACCTTTGCCACTTGTGCCGGGATTGTCATGGCAATGGCGCTGTGGGATGTCAGGGGGTGGTCATAATGGCCAGTTTATTGTGGATGCTGGTACAGGATATGTTTTTTGCCGCCATTCCTGCGGTTGGATTTGGCTTGCTGTTTAATGTTCCGGTGCGGGCACTGCGCTATTGCGCGATGCTGGGCGCATTGGGGCACGGAATGCGCTTTTTACTGCTGCATTACGGGTTTCCGATTGAGTGGAGCACGCTGGCAGCATCAACCACAATTGGTATGATTGGCGTTCACTGGTCGCACCGCTATCTGGCTCATCCGAAGGTCTTTACGGTTGCCGCGGTGATCCCAATGGTTCCGGGGGTGAAAGCTTATAAAGCGATGATTGCACTGGTTGAGATAAACCATCAGGGCTACACCCATGAGTTGATGTCGCAAATGGTGACCCATTTTCTGCAAAGCTTTTTCATTGTTGGGGCACTGGCGTTGGGGCTGGCGATCCCCGGTTTGCTGTTTTATCGTCGCCGCCCGGTCGTATAAAAAAATAGCCCGCTGATTCCGATTGCCTGATTTGCTATGATGCGGCCGAGAATGACAGTCGACTGCAAAAGAGTGCCTAGATGAAAATAAGTTTAATTGCGGCAATGGCCGCTAATCGGGTGATTGGTCTGAATAACCAGATGCCGTGGCATTTACCGGCTGATCTAGCATGGTTTAAAGCGAATACGCTTGGAAAACCTGTCATCATGGGGCGAAAAACCTATGAGTCGATCGGGAGACCGTTACCGGGTCGGCAAAATATTGTGCTGTCGCGTCAGGCGGGCAATGATGAGCGGGTATTATGGGCAGTATCTTTGTCAGACGCTCTGAGGCTGGCCGGAGATGTTCCCGAGGTCATGGTGATTGGTGGTGGGCATGTCTACCATGAAGCCTTACCACTGGCATCACATCTGTATCTGACACGGATTGATGCCGAGATTGACGGTGATACCCGCTTCCCGCAATGGGATACCGCAGAGTGGCACGAGATTTTCAGTGAGGCGCACACCGCAGATGCTGCAAACCAATATGCTTACCGGTTTACCATTTTAGCGCGCCAAACTGCCAATACTCAGTGATGGGTATAATCAGTAATGGATATAAAAAGGGCTGTGCTTACTTGTTTATGCACTGATCCGCGGTTGCTGAAAATAGCGCTGATCATCCCAACGCAGCAATGTCAGATGATTTCCCCAGACACAACCGGTATCCAGCGCATAGACTGCCGGTTGGTTCGTTTTCCCAAGCAGTGAAGCCCAGTGGCCAAAAACCACTCGATGGTTGGCCAGTAATGGATTAGGTAACTGATACCACGGTAGCAGTGGTGCAGGTGCTTGGTCTGCTGGCAGTTTACAGTGCATTTCAAGCCGCCCGTCAGGGTAGCAAAAACGCATGCGGGTGAAGGCGTTGATGATATAACGCAGGCGGTCATCACCTTGTAAATCGGGTGACCACTTGTCGGGCAAATTGCCATACATCATGCTCAGCATCGCCTGATACTGCGGGCTACGTAGAACCTGCCCGACCTCTGCGGCGCATGCTGTTGCGGTGCTCAGATCCCAAGCCGGAGAGATTCCGGCATGTACCATGACAAATGGATAGGTAGGGTGTACCAGTAGCAACGGTTGCTGACGCAGCCAGTGCAGCAGTTCGTGACGATCGGGGGCATCTAAAATCGGTTGCAGGTAATCACGTGCTTTGGCTTTGGCAAGCCCGGCATCAATACTGAGTAAGTGCAGATCATGGTTGCCTAAAATGGTGCGTGCTGCCGGGCCTAACGCGCGCACAAAGCGCAGGCATTCGAGTGATTTTGGCCCGCGGGCAACCAGATCACCGGTTAACCAAAGCTCATCATGTTGCGGGTTAAACTTTACCTGTTCGAGCAGGGCCAAAAGTTCATCGTAGCAACCTTGCAGATCACCGACCAGATACGTTGCCATTGCTGTAGATACCTTACTTTCTTGCTGGATGTGGTGCAGAAAAAGAGACACTAAACGCTGATATCAGCAGTAAGTTGATGATATCAGCGCCGTGTTTGCACCGTGATTTACAGTAAATTCACGGCTGCAAATTAACGTGGATCATGTGCGGCATGCGCATCGGCAGCTTGTGGCGGGTTGTTATCCAGCCAGTTTGCCAGCATGCAATATTGCTCAACGGTAATGTTTTCCGCTCGCAGACCCGGGTTAATGCCCAGCGCTTCGAGCTGTTCAACACTGAACAGGTGGCCAAGACCGTTACGGATAGTTTTCCGGCGCTGGTTGAACGCATCGGTGGTAACACGGCTAAGCCAGCGCAGGTTTTGTACCGGATACGGTTTTTCTGCGTGCGGGATCAGTCGTACCACAGCGGAGTCAACTTTTGGTGCTGGCTTAAACGCATGCGGAGGCACTTCGAGTACCGGAATCACCTGACAAAAATACTGCGCCATCACACTTAAACGGCCATAAGCTTTGCTGTTTGGGCCGGCGGCTAGGCGATTAACCACCTCTTTTTGCAGCATAAAATGCATATCGCTGATGCTGTCAGTAAAACTGAACAGATGGAACATCAGCGGGGTTGAGATGTTGTATGGCAAGTTACCAAATACACGCAGCTTTTGCCCCAATTCAGCCGCAATCTGGCTGAAATCGGCAGTCATGGCATCTTGCTGGCGTACGGTTAATTTGTCTTTTAACTTTGGATGATTGCGCAAGCGTTCAGCCAGATCGCGATCGATCTCGATCACGGTCATATGATCAAGATCGCGGGCTACAGGTTCGGTCAGTGCGGCAAGGCCGGGGCCGATCTCGAGCATAGCTTGATCATTACGTGGGTTGATCGCGGCGACAATACTATCAATGACAAAGAGATCATTAAGGAAATTCTGGCCAAAACGTTTACGGGCACGGTGGCCAAGGTGAACACTGTCATTCATTGTGTTTGTGAATCCGTCATAGTAATCGCGAGAGTGAGCGCTGTCCGAAAGCTCCCCTCGTCAGCAAGTCGGGTACCGGCAAGATCCAATGCCGTTCCGTGATCGACTGAGGTGCGGATATACGGCAACCCCAGTGTAATATTTACCGCACGGCCAAAGCCCTGATACTTGAGTACCGGCAACCCCTGATCATGATACATGGCCAGTACTGCGTCGGCATCGTGCAGGTATTTATCTTGAAACAGAGTATCTGCAGGAAGCGGGCCAACCAGATCAAACCCTTGCTGACGCAGTTGCTGCAAAACCGGTTCAATGGTGGTGATCTCTTCCATGCCGATATGCCCGCCCTCGCCAGCATGCGGATTTAGGCCACACACATAGATACGCGGATTAGCACAGCCAAATTTACGCTGTAAATCCTGATGCAGGATCTGGATCACTTCACGCAGGCTATCAAGGGTAATGGCATCGGCCACATCGCGTAGTGGTAAATGGGTGGTGGCAAGTGCAACCCGTAACTCGTGGGTTGCCAACATCATCACTACCTTTTCGCATCCTGCACGCTGGGCAAAAAATTCGGTATGCCCGCTAAACGGGATACCGGATTCATTAATAATGCCTTTATGCACCGGGCCGGTAATCAGTGCGGCGAACTCACCATGCTGACAGCCGTCAGCGGCGCGTACCAGCGTATTGAGAACATAGCCGGCATTGGCACTGTTTAGCTCTCCGGCAATAACCGGCGCTGACAGCGGCTCTGACAAAATGGTCAGCGTTCCGGCTGCCTGAGGGCAGGCAACCGTATCGGCAGCATAGGGGATTAACGTTAGCGGCAGATCTAGCGCGGTGGCACGGCTGTGTAGTAACGCAGGGTCTGCGCAAACCACTAACTGTACCGGCCATGCCTGTTGTGCCAGTTTTACCACCAGATCAGGGCCAACCCCGGCAGGTTCGCCGGGGGTGATGATCATACGTGGTATGCGATTACTCATCGTTTGGGTCAACCACTTTGACATATGCGGCAGCACGTTGCTCTTGCAGCCAGACCGGAGTCTCTTCTGCAAACTTCATGTTAAACAGCATGCGGTAGGCGCGATCTTTAATGGCCGCATCGGTACGGTCAACTTTTTTGGTGCCGAGTAACTGAACAATGTGCCAGCCAAACGGCGTCTTAAATGGCTGGCTGATTTGATCTATCTTGAGGCTGTCGAGTTCGTTGCGGAACTGTGGCACAAATGCATCAGGCAGAGTCCAGCCTAAATCGCCACCCTGTGCAGCAGAGCCAGGATCTTGTGAATACTCTTTTGCCAGTGCAGCAAAATCGGCTTTTTTGGCCAGTAGATCTGCCCGCATTTTCAGCAGTTGCGATTGCGCTTGTTCGTCACTGAGCATAACTGAGGTTTTCAGCAAAATATGGCGGGCATGCACTTCGGTGGCCTGCACACTTTGCTCTTCACCACGCAGTGCATTGACTTTGAGGATATGGAAACCGACACCGGTACGGAACGGGCCAACCAGTGTTCCGGTGGTGGCATTGGTGATTTTTTCCGCAAACACAGTCGGGATGCTTTGTGGGCGCACCCAGCCTAAGTTACCGCCTTCCAGCGCTTTCGGGCCAGAAGAGTTTGCGATAGCCATTTTTGAGAAGTCAGCGCCTTTTTTCAGCTCACGCATGACTTGATCAGCTTTGGCTTGGGCAGCATCCACTTCGCTTTGGGTTGGGTTTTCCGGCAATGGGATCTGGATGTGGCTGAGGTTGTACTCCTGACCTTTTTGCACTTGCTGGCTGATCTGTTTAGCTAGCGTATCAACTTCTTGTGGCAGGATATTGATTCGACTGCGTACTTGCGAGTTACGCGCTTCGGTTGCGAGCATCTCTTTACGGATCTGCTCACGGTAGTCAGCATAATTGATGCCCTGTGATTGCAGATTCTGCTGCAACTGCCCGACACTCAGACGGTTTTGTCCGGCAATGGTAGCAATTGCACCATCGAGATCGGCATCACTGACGCTGATACCCAGTTTACTGGCCAGTTGTAACTGGATTTGATCCAAAATCAGGCGATCAAGCACCTGATGGCGCAGTGCCGCATCATCGGGTAACTGTTGATTGGCCTGCCGTGCATTCAGTTTTACTGATTGCATTAGGCTGTTGACATCACTTTGTAATACCACACCGTTATTGACGATTGCAGCTACCTGATCAATTGATTGCGGGGCGGCAATCACACTGGTACTGACCATTGCCAGCAGTGAAAACCACGTCTTCCAGTTCTTCATTCGCCTTTCCATCCTGCGCTTTGCAGCGTTTAATTAATAAGGTAAATATCTGTTATTGAAGTTAACTGTACACATCATCCGATGATGTGTGAAATTTAGTTATTCAATGTAAACGGACGCTGATACGGCAGGATACCACTACCCAACATCTTACCGATACCGGTTGAGTAGTTGTTGCCAAGGCCACGGATCTCAACATTGAATGAAACAGCATTATCATAGGTGCTGGTTCGCGTGTTGTTGTCGTAACCAATTGTTTTGCGCTCATACATCAGGTTCACCGCCCAGCAGCAGGTATTATATTGTAACCCTAACAACTGTTCTGCCGACTGTTTCAAACCGGTATCGTAATAGTATTGGCCTACTACGCCCAGTTTATCGGTGACCGGCCATGCTGAAACTACGCCCACTTGGGAGATGTTATGGTCATAGTTCTTATTCGGCAAGGCACTGTTGATGTACTCCTGACTGGCGTAACGGTAGTTTAGCTGTACTAAACGCTCGCTATCTTTACGGTACTCAACGGCGGTATTAGCCAGTGTAACCTGCTTGTCTTGCGGGTCATATTGTACTCCGGCCTTGGCGCTCCAGTTCTCATTGAACAGCACATTAGACTCAGTGGCCCAAGCAGAAGTTCGCGCTTCATGTTGTGCTTTTTCAGTAATGCGCGGTGCTGACAGGTAATAAATCTGCCCGATAGCAAAGTTAAAGCGCTCATTAAGGCCCTGATCGAAAATCCGGGTGGTTAAACCGGTAGTGATTTGATTGGCCGATGAGATACGGTCTAAACCGCTGTAACGGCGATCTCGGAACATGCCCAAATAGTCGAGTTGCAGCGTGGTAGAGTCATAGTTACCGATGGCTTTTTGATCTGTATACGGACGATACAAGTACTGTACTTGCGGCTCTAAAGTCTGGGTATAGCCGTTTAGCAGGGCTGTATCTCGCTCTAAGATCATTTTAGCATCGATCTTTCCTTGCGGAATAAAACGCGAAACCGACTCTTCTAATGCATTATTGGCTGCATTTTGTGGAATATCTTGCTGATAATGGGTGGCATACAGCTTGCCGCTGGCCTCTATGCTGCCCCAGCGGTTGGCCAGTGGGTAGCTGAAGCTAGGCTCTAAATGTACCCGTGTTGCTGTCGGCATTATCGGATTATTATTTTCAAAACGTACGATTTGGCCGAACAGATGGGTATTTAGCTTCTCGTCGAGCAAACTGGTGTCGTAATAGTTGATATCTAGCTGTGGCGAGGTGCGATAGGCACTGGCCACTTGGCTGTCAAATATCTGAAACTGTGTGGCAGAAAGATTCACCATCCAGTTCGGATCGGCATAGCCGATGCTGCCGGTTTGTGTTACATAGCCATCAGTTGTGCTGCCATATGGGGAATCTAAGTCAGAGAAATATTGCGGATCACTGACTTTGGTGTAGTTCACATTAAAACGCCACACTTGATTAATCACGCCGCTATGCCCCCAGTAGGTCAGGTAGCGCGACTCATCTTGGTGTAGTGGATCATTTGGCAGGTAGTCGAAGGCAATCGTGCCGGCCCCTGGCGTGGTGAGGTAACGGAATTCGGTCATCCACTCGGTTCCGCGTTTGCTCATATAACGCGGAGTAATGGTCGCGTCATAGTTAGGCGCGATATTCCAGTAGTAGGGAATGTCGAGCTGAATACCGTCTTTATTGGATGTTTTAAATGCCGGAACTAAAAAACCGGAGCGGCGTTTGTTGCCGAGCGGAATTTGTAAATACGGGGTATAGAAAATCGGTACCCCGGCGACTTGAAAGCGGGCATTCCACAACTCTGCCATCTCTTCTTGGCGATCTTGCACCATGGTGGTGGCGGCAATACTCCAACTGTCATCTTCAGGAAGGCAGGTGGTAAATACGGCACTTTTCATGATGTTGTAACGGTTTTCCCGCAGTTGCAGCTCTTTGGCTGTGCCGCGCCCCTGTTTATCTACAAACTGGTAGCTGGCTTGATCAACATCGGTATCTTTACTGTCTAAATCTGACCATGCGCGTGGGCCTTTTAGGCTAATGGTCGGGTCAAAATAGTGTACGTTACCGCGGGCGGTCATTTCACGTTTGACCGGTTGGCCGTTTTTAAGCTGTTGGGTCACTTCTGCATCATGTGAGGTTAGCTGGCGGTTGCCCTGCTCAACATTCACATTTCCCTGATAAAAGGCACGATTTGGGTAATCAACATTGGCATCGTCAGACAAAATAGTGACGGTTTGCGTGTTAGGATCACCCTCAACCAGCGGCTTGGTATAGTGCGGCACACCAGATAAGCATTGACTACGCAGATCGGCGTACGTGTGCGGGCTAAACAGTATGGCTCCGATGGTTGAAGCTAAGATTGTCGGAAGAATTTTTTTCATACCGGTATAGAGGGTCCTACAACCTGAGCGAGCCATAATGCCCGCAAGCAATTGAGCTGAATGCAGAGTATGATAAAGCAATTTGCGTCACTCGGCACATTTATGATTATTTGTCTGTGAAAGCCAGTATACCGCGTAAATTGTTGATGAGAAAAATGCTTATTTAGTACAACAACGAGTACAAAAACAGATCTTTTTAGCGAGATTTTTCAACCACATTGATGGGGTTTAAGAGGGGCAGGAATGCAGTTGTGGGGCAAATTGGTGGGTATTGCACTGGGATCGCTAGCTGGCGGGCCGATTGGTGCTTTTTTCGGATTATTAATCGGCCATCAAATTGATAAGCGGGTGGCAGCCCAAGCTAACTTTCAGGGCTATTTTAGCAACCAGCAGGCGCGTCAGTCGCTGTTTTTTCACGCGACATTTTCGACGATGGGGCATTTAACCAAGTCAAAAGGGCGGGTGACCGAAGCCGATATTCAAATGGCGAATGCGATGATGAGCCGGATGAATCTGCATGGTGAGGCGCGAAAAGCGGCTCAGGAAGCGTTTCGTGATGGCAAGCTGGCCGATTTTCCGCTGCGCCAGACGTTGCGTGATTTCCGCCGGGCCTGTTTTGGCCGCTTTGACCTGCTTAAGATGTTTATGGAGATCCAGCTGCAAACCGCGTTTGCCGACGGCTCTTTGCATCCGAGCGAGCGCGATGTGTTGTATGTGATAGCCGAAGAGCTGGGCTTTTCGCGCAGCCAATTTGAGCAGCTGTTATCTATGCTTGAGGGCAGTTCACAATTTCGTGGTGAGCAAGGTTCACAGCAAGAGGGCTGGGCCCCGCGCAATGCCAATGGCCCGACACTGGCCGATGCCTGTAAAGTTTTAGGCGTCAGCAGCAGCGATGATGATCAAACGGTGAAGCGAGCTTATCGCAAGCTGATGAATGAGCATCACCCCGACAAGCTGGTGGCAAAAGGTTTACCGCCTCAGATGATGGAGTTAGCCAAGCAAAAAGCACAGGATATTCAGGCCGCTTATGACCTGATCCGACGTGAGCGTGGTTTTCGCTAAAACCGGCTATAAGAGTTGAGACTAACGAGGGTTTGCCTTGCTATTGGCAGTAAACTGCGGTCTCGTTTTGCGTAATACGGTACCCATATTTACACTCTCAGGCTCTTCGTGTTACCGCGAATGAGCCTGTTGTATTTCCACGGCCTAATTGCTGTTAGGTTGCGGGTATGCTGGCTGGGTTAAACTTACGCTTGATTGAGTTCTGAAGATGTAATAAGCGGCTCTTTTTGTGCTCTGAGATCGGGCAGGTTTTGCGGTTTAGCATCTGGTGCTTGTACTAAACAGTGCCGACCACGCTGTTTGGCGCGGTACAGGGCTTTATCTGCGGTATGGTAGAGTTCGGTAATGGTGCGGTTTTCCCCGCTGGCATAACCGGCTGAGAAAGTTAACAAGCCAAACGGTGAACCTCGGTGTGGAATGGCCAGCTGCTCGGTAATATTCATCAGATCATTGATCAGTTCAGTTAACTCATGCTGCTGTACGGCTGGAATCAATACTGCAAACTCTTCCCCTCCCATGCGTGCCACGGTGCAGCTGTGCATGCAGTTTCTCAGTGTGACAGAGAAGCTACGCAGGCACTCATCACCAGCCGGATGGCCGTAAATATCGTTAAAGGCTTTGAATGAGTCGATATCAATTAAGATCAAGCCGGGTGCTGCGGGCTCTTCCATCATTTGCTGGATAATTTGATCAAAATAACGGCGATTGTAGAGCCCGGTTAGCGGATCATGATAAGAGAGATCAAGCAGGCGCTGATTGGCCTCATTGAGTGCCTGTGTGCGTTCTTGTACCTGATTATCGAGCGAAAGATTGAGATGACGCAGATCCTGCTCACTCTGAAAACGGGCTAGCAAGCTGGCAACCACGGCGGTAAACAGATGCAAAATGGTTTGCTGGTGGCTGGTCATCACTCGGCGGCTGAGCAGGTTGTCGGCAAAAATTGCACCGAAAAAACGCCCGCCGTGCCACAGACCCGCACTTAAGTGCCAGCCGATGCCGATCAGGTGGTTATCGTTAAACAGAGGTGCATCCCGCCGAACGGTAAAGTAATCCTGCACGGTCAGCATCGGGGTAATAACTGGATCAGCATAAGGGTCAATATGCAGGTGATGCTCACCACGCAAGTTACCCTGCTCATCACAACCATAAGTACCGCACAGCATATGTGTTTTTTGATCCCACAATGCCACGGCAGCACGATCAACACCCAGCGTTTTAATCTTTTCTACCGCTACTTTGCATGCCAACAGAATATTATCGGTCTCTGCCATTGCCAGCAGGCCTTCATGCAAAAAACGCAGCTGTTTTTCACGCAGCATTTGTACCAGTACTGATGAGACCATTCGCCCGAAAGTGATCAGTAATACCTGTTGTGCGGCAGTGAGTGGGCGTTGTGAAATCAGGTTATCGAGTGCAAACCAGGCTATTGGGCCGTTTTCATCACGCAGGATCAGCATTGCGTTCCAGCCTACCCCGACAATTTCGTGCTGAGTATACAGCGGTGCGTTCTCTTTGATGACCAACTCTTGGTCTTGACTGCGCAGTGCATCATTGAAGGTGTCGGTTTGATCGCGGTAGCTGTAGATAATGCTGCGTTCATCGGCAGTATTGCCGTTGCTGTCAGTACCAAATGTTCCCTGTACTTGGCCGGTAGCCGGATCGTACAGCATCAGTGCGCTGCGGCAACCGGGTAGAATTGAGCGCAACTGTTCTACGGCCAGCTGGTAAAGCTCATCAAGCTCACGGCACAACACCATGGCACTCATTAGCTGTTGCAGTTCCCGAATGGTATTGACCTGATTACGCAGGTCATTGAGCTGTTTGGCCAGCATGGCTTCTTGCAGATCGCGTTTGGCGCGATCGGCACAGCTTCGTGTTTCGGTGTGATGTTTTTGCAGCAATTGGCCGAAAAAGAGCAGAGCACAAATTTGGGTGGAAGAGTCTTGCTCTGTAGATGCAGTGTTGTTGAGCTTCCAGACCAAAATCTGAGTGTTGTCATCACTGCCACTTAAGCGGCAGATTTGCAGGGTAGGATCGTCGGTAAAAGTTTGCCAGATACCGTCTTGTGTAAGCTGATGGATCTGTATGATCAGCGCGCAATGGCCGAATGCCGTATCGTGCGGAGTGGTTGACGGCCAGCTATCAAGCAGTGTTGGATCTTCCCGCCCGCTGAACAACCAGCACTGTTCAGCGTTCAATAAGAGCGCTAATTCGGGCAGCGCCAAATCAATCAGTGAGCGTTGATCGTGGGCAAAAATCCATTGCTGTAGCATACCGTGCGGGATCATCTCATATCCTTAAGACCGAGCGGAGCATTAGCATCATACAAATCATGCAGAGAGTCGATTACTGTATGGAGTTTGATGCTGATTTTGAGCGGTAAGTCGATTTTTTTCGTGTTATTTTCAGAACACAATGTTTCATATGTGAGGTGGTATTTTCATCTGGCAGTGGTTTATTTTCGCGATTATCTGGGGTTAGTCGGCCAGTTAGTGGATGAATTCTGTGGTGATGACCTAAAAAGGTGCGTTGCAACGGTGGGGATTAGAGTTGGCGGATCAGCCACTTGAGATTACAATAGCGGCGTTCTCAACGGGGTGCCTTGTGGCTGAGATAACACCCGTCGAACCTGATCCGGTTAATACCGGCGGAGGGATTGGGGATTGCTGCCGGTATTTGCCTGCGGCTACCAAAACCTTTGCCGACTCCAACAAGGTTGTAAGGAGCGCAAAGTGTCAATATTCACGTCTGTTACCGATTACATCTCTTCGGTTCGTCCTCATGCTCTGCTGGCTGCTCTGCTATTGCCGGTCGCTTTACCGTCGGTTGCGGCTGATTCTGCATCTGTATCCTCCAAAACGTCTTTATCACTCGATACGACAGCGACAAAGCCGCTTGATACGGCAGGTGCGGGCAGTCATGCCGGTAAAACGTTGACGGTTTATACCTATGACTCATTTGCCTCTGATTGGGGCCCAGGCCCGGCGGTGAAAAAGGCGTTTGAAGCGCAGTGTGGTGGGTGTGAGTTGAAGTTTGTGGCACTTGATGATGGGGTGTCGATCCTCAATCGGGTGCGGATGGAAGGCAAGCGCAGTAAGGCTGATGTGGTGCTTGGGCTTGATAATAATTTGGTGGCTGAGGCTGAAAAAACCGGATTATTTGCCCCGTTATCAGTGAATACTGATGCGTTAACCCTGCCTGATGGTTGGAGCAATCGGGTTTTCCTTCCTTATGATTATGGCTATTTTGCTTTTGTGTATAACAAAGAGAAGTTGCCTAACCCACCGACCAGTTTAAGCCAACTGATTGAGAGCCCACAGCCGTGGACTATTATCTACCAAGACCCACGGACCAGTACGCCGGGGCAGGGGTTAATGCTGTGGATGAAGGCCGTATATGGTGAAAATGCAGCAACTAAGTGGCAGCAACTGGCGAAAAAAACGGTCACTGTGACGAAAGGCTGGAGTGAGGCTTATGGCCTATTTCTTAAAGGTGAGGCGGATATGGTGCTCAGTTACAGCACGTCGCCGATGTACCATTTGATCAGTGAAAAAGATGCGCGTTATGCTGCAGCCGATTTTGCCGAGGGGCACTATTTGCAGGTTGAGGTGGCCGGACAGCTTGCCAGTAGCCAGCAGCCGCAACTGGCGCAACAGTTTTTACAGTTTATGCTGACACCGGCTTTTCAGCAGCAGATGCCAACGGCTAACTGGATGCTGCCTGTGACGAATATTGCTCTGCCCGCCGGATTTGAGCAGGTGGTTGCACCGAAGAAAACGTTGGAATTCTCCCCACAGGAAGTGGCTAAGCAGCGCAAAGCGTGGGTACGGGAATGGCAATCGGCCGTCAGTCAGTAATTTTGTTTTTTTTCCGTAGTTGTCGTGTGCCCGGCTGGTTGTGGCCGGGCATGGTGGCCGCATTATTGCTGTTGCTGTTGGCGGTGAGCGCCTTGGCCAGTTTATGGCTGAATGCTCCTGCGACAGAACCTGTATTTTTGCTCGATGACCCCTATTTACAGCACGTATTACGTTTTACGTTGATGCAGGCAGGCTTATCGACACTGCTCTCGGTGTTGCCGGCGATTTTTCTGGCTCGGGCACTGGCGCGACGGCGGTTTATTGGTCGCGCTTTACTGGTGCGGCTGTTTTCACTGACCTTGGTATTGCCGGTGCTGGTGGCGGTATTTGGCCTGATCAGTGTGTACGGGCAAAACGGCTGGCTGGCACAGCTGTGTCGGTGGCTTGGCATTCACTACCGTTTTTCCCCGTATGGCTTGCAGGGGATTTTACTGGCACATGTGTTCTTTAATTTACCGCTGGCATGCCGCCTGTTTTTACAGAGCTTAGAAGCTATTCCCCTTGAACAACGCCGTCTTGCTGCACAGTTGGGAATGAATGCAGGGCAACGGTTTCGATTTTTAGAGTGGCCTTATCTGCGTCGCCAGTTATTGCCGACGGCCAGCCTGATTTTCATGCTCTGTTTTGCCAGTTTTGCGGTGGTATTGGCGCTCGGTGGTGGGCCAAAAGCGACCAGTATTGAGCTGGCGATTTATCAGGCGCTAACCTATGACTTTGATCTGGGGCAGGCCGCGTTGCTGGCGCTGTTGCAGATGGCCGTTTGCCTTGGGCTGGTGGTGATCAGCCAGCGGTTGGCTGGAGCACTGCCTGCCGCCGTCGGTAATGGTGGGATCTGGCATGAGCGAGATCGACACCGAGGCCGCTTGCTGGGCGATTTACTGCTGATCGGGGCGGCACTACTGCTGTTGCTACCACCGCTATTATCGGTGCTGGTGAGCGGCCTGAATATGTCGTTGTGGTCGGTGTTGCGCCAAGCGGCGCTCTGGCAGGCGTTGCTGACCTCGTTGCAGATAGCGCTGGGCGCGGGGGCGCTGGCGGTGATACTGGGCATGATGATCCTTTGGTCAAGCCGCCAGTTACGGATGCAGGGGTGCCGCCGCTGGGCCGCGCGTCTGGAGCTGTCGGGGATGTTGATTTTGGCGATGCCCGGTCTGGTGCTGGCTACCGGCCTGTTTTTGTTGTTGCAGCCTTATCCGGCACTGGCCGAGCATGCCATGTTGCTGGTGATTATCTGTAATGCACTGATGGCACTGCCATATGTGCTGAAAACCCTCAGTGTTCCGATGTGGGATCTGGCGGTGCATTATAACCGGTTGTGCGCCTCACTTGGGATACAGGGCTGGCAACGTTTGCGCTGGGTAGAGTGGCGCGCGCTGGCCCGCCCGCTCTCACTGGCGATGTCATTTTCCTGCGTGTTGTCTCTGGGCGATTTCGGGGTGATAGCGCTGCTGGGCAGTGATGATCTGCGTACCCTTCCTCTGTATTTGTATCAGCAGATTGGAGCATACCGCAGCAATGATGCGGCAGTCACGGCACTACTATTGATGCTGCTCTGTTTTGGTCTGTTTACCTTTTTTGAGCGTTTGCCACGGCAGCGCACGGAACCCCGATCATGATTTCGTTAACGCAAGGCCTGTTTATTTACGACCATCTGCCGATGCGTTTTGATGTACACATAAAAGCCGGAGAGCGGGTAGCGATTCTTGGCCCGAGCGGGGCAGGAAAAAGTACACTGCTGAATATTATTGCCGGTTTTGAGCATCTCAATAGCGGCCAGCTTCGCTTAAACGGGGTGGATGCGGTGCATTTACCTATTGCAAAACGCCCAGTATCGATGCTGTTTCAAGAGCATAATCTGTTTAATCATTTGACCGTGCGGCAGAATATTGGCTTAGGGCTAAATCCGGGGCTAAAGCTGAACGATGCACAGCGCCAGCGTTTGGCGCAAGTGGTGGAAGATGTTGGGCTGAGCGAGTATCTTGATCGGCTGCCGGATACGCTCTCGGGCGGCCAGCGCCAGCGAGTTGCTCTGGCGCGCTGTTTGGTGCGCGACACCCCTATTTTGCTGCTCGATGAGCCGTTTTCGGCGCTTGATCCGGCGCTGCGTGCCGATATGTTGCAGTGTGTTGATTTAGCCTGCCAGCGGGCAAATTTAACCTTACTGATGGTGTCGCACAATTTAGAAGATGCAGCGCGGATAGCTCCGCGTACTCTACTGATTGTTGATGGCCGGATTTACTATGACGGTAGCACACAGGCGCTCATCCGCGGCGAAACGCCTGCTGCTCGGGTACTCGGAATAGGTTGTTAATCACGGGTATTATTGATGATTTATCTCTTATCACTTACTCAAATTAGCGTATAAAACCTTGCTCAATGTGGGCGGGAATATACGTACAAGATAGCGTAGCTATCTTGTACGTATACCATAAATAGTCGTGTTTATGGTTTGATTATCAGCCAGACCTGCTTGGCATACAGCGGCATCAGCGGTTGTTGTAGCAACAATACTGTGCTGATAATTGCCGCAATCAACGTGATCGGCGCGCATATCCGTAAACGGCTAGGGGTTAACAGCCGGCTAAAAATATCCGCTTTCTGGTGATCTGCCCGCCAGTAACGCCAGCACAACCAGACCGCGAGTGTACAACTGACCGCGCCGAGGATCAGCCAGACACGGAACGCGCCGAGATCTTGCCCGTTTGGGATCCCCAGTGCTACGCCGGCCAGCAAACCGGGTAACAGATAAACCGGAGGCCATGTTGCGCAGGCCAGAAAATTGGGCAGCGCAAACTTTTGCAGCGGCAGATTAAGCATACCGGCAACCAGTGGCACAATCGGACGTGTCGGGCCGATATGTCGCCCCCAGAAGATAGTAAGTAGACTGTGCTGATGCAGTGCATGTTCAATTTTGTTGATCTGGCCGGTATAGCGCTGCAAGGGGCGTGCTTTACGCAGCGGCACGGTAAAGTAGTGCCCAGTCAGAAATGATCCCCAATCACCAACCATGCAACCGAGTGTTGCGAGCAGCCATGCCAGCCAAAAGTTAACCTCACCGTGGCCGATCATCAGGCCAATCGATGTCATAATGATCGAGCTTGGGATCAGCAGGCCGATAACCGCAATCGACTCAATCAGCGCCGCCAAAAAAACCGCAGTCAGCGCATACTGCGCGGCATAGAGCTGTATGTGTACAAATAGAGCATCCATCAGTATCTCAATGTAGTTGGTCAGAACAAACTGACGGGGAAAAATTTTATTGGGAAGTGTTGTGATTTTACAGGAAAGTATTGTGCAAGGTGCGCTTTGCACCGTCAATCGGCGGTGCAAAGGCAGAATAAAACAGCAGGAAGAGGAGCAAAACCAGAGATTGTTTTGCTCCCACACCAATTTTACAGATGTTCCTCAGCATAAGAGGCTAAACGGCTGCGCACAACGCCGTTCAGATACAGGTTTACGCTACCCTCAAAATCTTTAAAACGCTCAACAATATAGGTTAATCCCGAGGTTACTGGGGTGAGATAGGCGCTATCGATTTGTGCCAGATTGCCTGAGCAAACAATTTTAGTGCCCTCACCACAGCGGGTAATAATGGTTTTTAGCTGTGACGCACTTAAATTCTGGCACTCATCAAGCAGGACAAATGCATTTTGAATCGAGCGCCCGCGCATAAAGTTAATCGATTTAAACTGGATATTGGCTTTATCCTGAATATATTTGATCGATGCCTCGGTGTTGTGATCGTTTTTATGCAGCACCTCAAGCGTATCGGTAATGGCTGCCAGCCACGGCATCATTTTTTCCTCTTCGGTGCCCGGTAAATAGCCAATTGACTCGCCGATATCTGGCGTATTGCGGGTGACGATAATCTTATCGAACATCTTTTTCTCGATCACCTGTTCGAGCGCGGCGGCCATTGCCAATAGAGTTTTACCGCTACCGGCAGGGCCAGTTAAGATCACCAAATCAATCGAGGGATCGAGCAGGGCATGCAGCGCCATCGCCTGATACATATTTTTCGGGTGGATACCCCAGGCCTGGCGATGCATCATTTTCTCGCGGCCAAGATCGCGAAATGTGACGCGATCCTCGCCAATAGCGCAGATGCGTCCGGCAAAATGCTCGGTATCATCAAACAGATATTCATTGATATGCGCTGTCGGGATCAGTGAAGCATCAACGGCGTGGTAAGTTTCTCGCCCCTCATGCTGGGTTTGGCAGACCTCGACCTTATCCCAAAAATTACCGGGAAGATGGCGAAAACCCTTGGTCAGGAAGCGGACATCATCAATAAGTTGATCGGTACGGTAATCTTCAACCCGTATCACTCCCGCGCCTTTGGCACGCAGGCGCATATTAATATCTTTAGTGACTAAAATAATCGGTTGAGGGGCGCGCTGCTTTTGCAGGTATAATACCCCATTGAGGATACGGCTATCGCCCTCTTTATGCGGGAAGGCGAAGGCCGTTTCATCGAGGCCGTAATCAGCAAAAATAGCGATGCAGCCTGATGCCTGAGCGCCGTGTTTACTGAGCGGAACACCGGCAGCTATCTCTTCGGCAGTGGCATCAAGAAACACACTTTCGAGCATACGAATCGCGATTCTGGCCTCGCGTGATACGTCGCGTTTACTATCCTTAATCCTGTCGAGCTCTTCAAGTACGGTCATCGGGATGATGACATTGTGTTCCTGAAACGAAAAAATAGACTGGGGTTCATGGAGTAGAATATTGGTATCGAGGACGAAATTTTTTCGTTCGTCTGTGCCCATAGCAATCTCCTTGTCAGTGTTAAAACAGTGCGCTCTTTGCACGGGTGTTGCCCCTTTTGTTAAGTGTAGCAACGTATTAACAATCAAACGCATACTTCATGACATGCTTGTGACAATCGCACAGTTTTTAGAGTATTGAATACGGATAAATCCGTGACGGGAAACACACCTTGAATTACCATAGCGCCCTTTCCCGCACCCACCCCAAAGAAGAGAGTTGAGTCCGCACTATGCCTTTTGCACTTGGTCAACGTTGGATCAGTGATACTGAGAGTGAGTTGGGTTTAGGTACGGTCGTGGCGATAGAAGCCCGCACCGTGACTATCCTGTTTCCTGTTTCCGGTGAAAACCGCGTCTATTCCCGCGTTGATGCGCCGGTAACCCGCGTCATGTTCAATCAAGGCGACACAATCAGCTGCCATGAGGGCTGGAAATTGTGTGTCGAAGAGGTGCTGGAAGCACACGGAGTACTGACCTACATCGGTACACGCGTAGATACCGAAGAGGAAAATGTCACCCTGCGTGAGGTGATGCTAGACAACAAGCTGACCTTCAGCCGCCCGCAGGATCGTCTGTTTGCCGGTCAGATTGATAGGATGGATCGCTTTGCACTGCGTTATCGCGCCCTGAACCATCAGCGCGATCAGTTCCGCTCACCACTGCGCGGATTACGCGGCGTGCGTGCCAGCCTTATCCCGCATCAGGTTTATATTGCCCATGAAGTGGGCTGCCGTTATGCACCGCGTGTTCTGCTGGCCGATGAAGTGGGTTTGGGTAAAACCATTGAAGCGGGGATGATCATTCATCAGCAACTGCTCTCTGGCCGTGCCGAGCGGGTGTTGGTGGTCGTGCCTGAATCTTTACAGCACCAGTGGCTGGTGGAGATGCTGCGCCGTTTCAATCTACGTTTTGCGCTGTTTGATGAAGAGCGCTGTGCTGAAGCGGGGCTTGATGCCGAGAACCCGTTTGAAACCGAACAGCTGGTGATCTGCTCACTCGATTTTATCCGTAAAAAACGCCAGCGTTGCGAGCAGGCCGTTGATGCTGAGTGGGATCTGCTGGTGGTGGATGAAGCTCACCATCTGGTTTGGGATGAAGAGAAACCGAGCCGCGAATATCAGGTGGTCGAAGCGCTGGCTGAGAATATTCCGGGCGTGTTGCTGCTGACTGCCACCCCTGAGCAGCTTGGCCAGCAGAGCCATTTTGCCCGTTTGCGCTTGCTCGACCCTGATCGTTTTCATGATTACGAAGAGTTTGTTGCCGAGCAGCAGCAGTATCAGCCGATTGCTGATGCCGTTGCTGATATTACCGGTGGCAAACCACTGACGGTTGCGGCACAAAACCTGCTGACTGAGCTGCTGCCAGAGCAAGACGTTGAGCCGCTGTTGAAAGTGATCAATGCCAAGAGTGTGGATGAAGCTGAGCGTATCAGTGCCCGCCAGACGTTGATCAGTAATCTGATGGATCGCCATGGCACTGGCCGCGTACTGTTCCGTAATACCCGTCAGGGTGTGAAGGGCTTTCCACAACGCAGCTTAAACCAGATCACTTTGCCACTGCCAAGCCAGTATCAGACCGCCATTCGCGTTGCGCGTATGATGGGATCAAGCAAGATTGATGATCGTGCGCTGCAGATGCTCTATCCCGAACAAATTTATCAAGCTTTTGAGGGCGAAAATGCCACTTGGTGGAACTTTGACCCGCGGGTTGAGTGGCTGCTGACATTCTTGAAAAATCACCGTGATGACAAGGTGTTGGTGATCTGTGCGAAAGCGGAAACCGCGGTGCATTTAGAGCAGGCACTGCGTGAGCGTGAAGCGATTCGGGCTGCGGTATTCCATGAAGGGCTGTCAATTATTGAGCGTGATAAAGCCTCGGCCTACTTTGCGCAGCAAGAAGAGGGCGCGCAGGTGCTGCTCTGCTCTGAAATTGGCTCGGAAGGGCGCAATTTCCAGTTTGCCAGCCAGTTGGTGATGTTTGACTTGCCGATGAACCCAGATCTGCTTGAGCAGCGGATTGGCCGTCTTGACCGTATCGGTCAGCGCCACGATATCGCTATTCATGTTCCTTGCCTTGAAGGCACATCACAGGCGCTGCTGTCGCGTTGGTTCCATGAGGGGCTGGATGCGTTTGAGCACACTTGCCCGACCGGACGGCCGGTGTACGATCAGTTTGTTGAGCGTTTGATTCCGTTTTTGGCTGACCCAAGTGCGACGGAAGGTTTTGATGAGCTGATTGCCGACAGCCGCGCGCTGCACGACAGCCTGAAAGCCAAGCTGGAAACGGGCCGTGATCGTCTACTTGAGATGCACTCCAATGGCGGCACAGAAGCACAGGCGTTGGCCGAAAAAATTGGTGAACAAGATGGCGATACTGACTTAGTCAGTTTTGCGCTGAATCTGTTTGATATTATCGGGGTGCAGCAAGAAGATCGCGGTGAGCACATGCTGGTACTTGAACCGACCGGCCATATGCTAGTGCCTGATTTCCCGGGCTTGCCGTCAGATGGCTGTACAGTAACCTTTGATCGCGATGTGGCTTTGTCGCGCGAAGATGCCCAGTTTTTGACATGGGAACACCCGATTCTACGCAACGGCATTGATCTGATTTTGTCCGGTGATACCGGAATGACCGCAATGTCTTTGCTGAAAAACAAAGCGCTGCCAGCCGGAACGCTGCTGCTGGAGCTGGTCTATGTGGTTGAGGCGCAAGCCCCGAAACACCTGCAACTGACCCGCTTCCTGCCGCCAAGCCCGATTCGCTTGCTGATGGATGTAAACGGTAATGACTTGTCTCAGTCAGTCGCATTCGAAGCGCTGAACCGCCAGCTTAGCCCGGTGAATCGTCATACCGGTAGCAAACTGGTCAATGCGGTACAAAAAGAGATCCACGCGATGCTGACACTGGCCGAGCCGAAAGCCACTGAATTGGCGCGCATTGAAATTGATGCAGCCCGTCAGCTGGCAGATAACGTGATGACTGCCGAACTCGATCGCATGTTGGCACTCAAAGCGGTCAATCCGAACATCCGTGATGATGAAGTCACCGTGCTGGAGCTGGGCCGTAAGCAAGTGATGCAGCATCTTGATGAAGCCAACTGGCGGTTAGATTCGCTGCGTGTGGTTGTGGTTACGCATCAATAAGTGTTTAGCAAAGGTCATCGCATGGCACAATCAAGTAGCACCAAACGGCAGCGTAAAGCCGCTTATCTGGCGGGAGAGCCTCCCGCCCCTAGCGGCGCGCCGCCGCTGGAGTCTTACCATCCGCCGACTGATCCTTGGCTGGAGATCCTCTATCAGGATGCCAGCATTATGGTAGTCAACAAACCGAGCGGGCTGTTGTCAGTGCAGGGGCGAGCGCCTGAGCACCGCGACAGCATTATGCAGCGGGTACAGGATGACTATCCGCTGGCCGAATCGGTACATCGCCTTGATATGGCGACCAGTGGCGTGCTGGTGGTGGCATTAACTAAACAGGCCGAGCGTGAGCTCAAACGTCAGTTTCGTGAGCGTGAGCCGAAAAAAGCGTATATCGCCCGAATCTGGGGGCACCCTGAGCACGATAGCGGTGAGATAGATTTACCGCTGGTGTGTGACTGGCCGAATCGGCCACAGCAGAAGGTGTGCCATGAAACCGGCAAGCCGGCTCAGACGCTGTATCAGGTGCTGAGCCGCGATTTAGATGGAACAAGCCGTGTTAAACTGACACCAATCACTGGCCGTTCACACCAGTTGCGGGTACACATGCTGGCACTGGGACATCCGATTTTAGGTGATCGCTTTTATGCCAACGCACAGGCACAGGCGATGGCTGAACGCTTGCAGTTGCATGCGCTGGAGCTGAATATCACCCATCCAAAAACCGGTGAGCCGTTACAGTTTTGCTGCGAGCCTGATTTTTGAAATCAGCAAAAATAGGCGAGAACAAAACTCGCTCCAAACAAAAAGAAAGAGTTAAAGGAAGTTATATGATTCAAGTAGTAGGTCATAAAAACCCAGACAGCGATAGCATCTGCTCGGCGCTGGTAGCAACCGCACTGCTGCAAGCGCGCGGTCTGAATGCCAAGGCTGTACGTCAGGGTGACATCAACCGTGAAACTCAGTTTATCTTAAATAAAGCCGGTGTTGAGCAGCCAGATATGTGTACTGGTGTGGCCGGACAACAAGTCTGGCTGGTAGATTATTCCGATATGGCGCAAGGCCCGGACGATCTGGCACAGGCTGAAATTCTGGGTATCGTTGATCACCACCGTTTAGGTGATGTGACCACCGCACAGCCGCTGGAAGCGTGGATTTGGCCAGTAGGCTGCACCAACACTATTTTGTTCAACCTGTTCAAAATGGAAAATGCTCCGATCACTCGCCCGCTGGCGATTCTGATGATGTCGGCCATCATCAGTGACACCGTCGGTTTTGCTTCACCTACCTGCACGCAAAAAGATAAAGATGCGGTCTATGCGTTAGCAGAGCTGGCTGAAATTACCGATCTGGATGATTTTATCACCGAGCTGCTGATTGCTAAAACCGAT
Organism: Plesiomonas sp. ISS29; assembly: GCF_056522795.1. Classification (NCBI taxonomy): domain Bacteria; kingdom Pseudomonadati; phylum Pseudomonadota; class Gammaproteobacteria; order Enterobacterales; family Enterobacteriaceae; genus Plesiomonas; species Plesiomonas sp. ISS29. Next base: position 125,462 of record NZ_JAWRZQ010000001.1, on the reverse strand, counting down.
ATCGCCGGCTTGAGCGCGGCAGAGCTGGTCGAAAAAGATCTGAAAGCTTATCCGCTGAATGGCCATAATGTGGTCGTTGGCCAGATTGAGCTGGCAACACTGGCGCAAGTTGATGAGATGATCGATGCACTGAATGCCGATTTGCAGCGCCGTTGCAGCGAAGATTCACTGGTCTTGGCCGCTCTGATGCTGACTGACATTACTACTGCAACCACCCGTCTGCTGTATCAGGGCGAATGGTCAGCAAAATTAGAAGCACATGCTGACAACGGTGTTCTGATGATGCAAAACACCCTGAGCCGTAAAAAGCAGGGCTGGCCGTGGCTACAACAAGTTCTGGCTTAATTCTCTGCTCAAATATCCGGTGCTGATGATGCACTGTAGTGGTTAATTGGGCGATAAAGATAAAAAGCAACCTCACTGAGGTTGCTTTTTTTTTAGACAAAAATTGTCGCAATCTGAAGCAGATATTCGCACTTCCCTACAGAAAGATACATTGGTCGGTTGTATCGTAACTGCAATGGCGTTATCGCCGAGTTATTCCATACGGAGCACTGGTCATGAAAGTTGATATTTCTATTCCTGATGCAAACAGAAAACAGATCGCTGACAGTTTGGCTCACCTTCTGGCTGAAAGCTTCAGCCTCTACCTGAGTACGCACTATTTTCACTGGAACGTGAAGGGCATGCGTTTTTTGCCGATTCATCAAATGTTTGAACAGCAGTACACAGGTATTTGGAATTCACTCGATGATATCGCCGAGCGTATTCGTGAGTTGGGTTTTGAAGCGCCGGGATCATTTAGTGCATACCAAGAAATGAGCCGTTTACCTGAACCACAATCAAACCTTAGCAACAATGAGATGATTACCTTCCTGCTGCAAGGCCACGCTACCGTGATTGAGCGCATTCGCGGTATCTATCCGCTGACCGGTGAAGTGATGGATGGTGCAACCGCCTCACTGTTAGATGATCGCTGCACTGCACATGAAAAAATGGCGTGGATGCTACGTAGCTACCTCGAAGAGTGAGTTATCCCTTTTTTTCAGTGAATAATTCGGTTTTTCCGGTACATAAATAGCGCCGGTTAACATCGGACTTTATCCCCAACGGCAGAGCGCTTTTTAGCACCTGCCGTTTTGTCTGAAGATCGTGATATCCCCACACAGATTTTATTGTTTTTATCCCCTAAAGTTATTTTGCTGCAGTTTTATCTTTTAAAGCCCTATTTTCAGGCTATATTTTCAAGCCATGTATGCAGGCATCAGGGATCTCTATGCGTATTTTTTCCAGTTTTTGGCGTTATTTAGCGCAAAATCAGCGCCTGTTTTTACGTGTACTGCACGCAGGCATTGCACTGCTGGTGATTTTGCAGATTATCAACAGCAACGGCATGCACTTTACGCCTGAACAACAGATCGGTGCCGGCTGGCTGGATCAACTGTGTACATGGTTGCATATCGGTAGCGGCATTGTCGCATTACTGCTGACTGCACTGTTACTGCCTTACTGTTTACTGACCCGTGGGCTGCGCTATTTTTACCCTTACTTATGGGGGGATACACAGCAGATCACTGCTGATGTGCGCGAACTGCTGCATTTTCGGCTGCCTGAATCACAACCCAAAGGGTTGGCAACCTGCATTCAGGGGTTGGGATTAGGCGCATTGCTGCTGGTGGTGGTATCAGGGATTAGTTGGTTTGTACTTTGGCGCAGCGGCTCAGTGTGGGCGGCCGATGTTAAATCACTGCATAAAGCGCTGACCGGTTTGATAGAGGTGTATATCATCGGGCACGGCGGCATGGCGTTACTGCATTTTATTTTCTGGTATCGCCGCCAACCGAAACAAGCCTAGTCTAGCTGTACTTACCCAACAGGCTGACCAAACAGCATTCACCTTCGCGTGAGTTAATCAATCGTAAGACTCTAGCTCTTTTTGGATCTCTTGTTGGATCCATGAGAGCACTTTACCGTGGTAAGCAGCGGGGGAGGCATAAGCGGCATAATCACGCCACTGCATGCTGAATTTATGTTTAAGCACCTGCAACTGATCATGGCGCAACTGGGTTTGCACCAGCGGGATCGGCAAAATAGCCCAGCCAAGCTTATCAACCACTGCATCACGGATCATCTCAAAGCAAGATAGCCCGATATGATCACCGCTGACCGGTTGCAGCGTTTTCACTGATTCATCATCCACATACGACAGCGTAATTTGCGTATGTGATTCCAGATCATTGTGCTGAACCCGTTTTAACAGCGCCAGCGGATGGCTTTTTTCCACCACCATCATCGTCCGCAGCGGATGCAGCACCTCAATTTTCAGTGACGAGTTCTCCTGCTCTTGGGTCAGTAGCCCAAAGGCTGCATCGACAATGCCCTCTTCAACCAGTGCGGGCAATTCGGGCGGTGATGCCAACACCAAAGAGACACTGGTGCCGGCAAACTGTTGTTTCAACTGGCCTAACAACCGCCGCCAGAAAACTTCTGATAGCGCATCATCGCGTGCGATGCGCAGCAAGGCTTCCGCGCCGGTGGCGTAGTGCTGGCATTTCTGTTCGATGATATAGGCAATTTGTAAAATCCGTTCACTGTCATCCAAAATCTGTTCACCGATAACAGTCAATTCCGTTAAGTTTGAACCGCGTTCAAAAAGACTGACACCTAAGCTATCTTCCAGTGCACTGATTGCCGTGCTCACGGTACTGCGGCTTTTGCCCAAACGGCGTGCCGCTTCGGTAATTGAGCCGTTATTGGCGGCTTCTACAAACATTTCTAACTGCGAGAACTTCATTGGCTACTCCAGACATCAGCGGCTGATCCTAGAGGGTGTAAACAAATTGTCAAACAGTAGCGTCGGAAAAGTTGACGCTGAGCGATTAGTATATTGCTAGCAGGAAGGCTAGAGTAACGCTGTGCCGCAAACGTTATCAGCAGATCACGGGGCATTAAGGATATTAAAGGGTACTCACATGTTATTCGCATGGATGTTTCTGTTACTGGCTATTATTACCGAAGTTGCAGGAACATCATCTATCAATAAAATTATCGAAAACGGTTCATTTTTCAGTTATTTGCCTATGTGGGCAGGGATCGGAATATCTTACTTTTTCCTCTCTAAAGCGATCAAGAAAATTCCTATTGGCATCGCTTATGCACTGTGGGAAGGGGTAGGGGTGACCTTAATTACACTGATATCGGTGTTTATTTTTGGCTACTCGCTCTCGTTACAAGAGATGATCGGGTTAGCGCTGGCCGTCACCGGTATTATTATGGTGAACGCGGGTGAAAGCCATCCACAACAGGAGGAGGCGTAATGTTACATATTGGATTCGTTATTGCTGCTGCCCTGCTGGATGTTGCTGCAAATATGGCACTGAATAAGTCCAAAGGTTTTAAACGTAAGCGCTGGGGTTTTCTCTCTATTTTACTGGTTATGAGTGCGTTTACGTTATTGACCGAAGCCGTTCGGGGTATGGATCTTGCCGTGGCCTACGCGTCATGGGGTGCAATTGGTATTTTAGGTACGGCCATTGGTAGCTGGATTATCTTTAAAGAGAAACTCAAACCGATTGGTTGGGCCGGTATTGTAGTCATTGCAACATCGGTTGTGATTATGCACTCAGCGTAATGGTTTACAGTGGTTTACGTCAGTTTCATGTAAACCTGATATAAAAAAGCGGATAAGAGATCACTCTTATCCGCTTTTTTGATTAGATCTAAAAACTCAGCGTAAAAAGGCCGGTTGATGGCTTTCGTAAGCACTGATTTTATCGGCATGCTGCAAGGTTAGGCCAATGCTGTCTAATCCGTTAAGCAGGCAGTGGCGGTGAAACGGGTCGAGCGTAAAAGCGTAGGTGTTTTCGCCATTATTGCTATTGGCATTACTATCAATATTGTTATCCGTATTGTTATCAGCGCCACAGACTGACACCGTTTGTGCTGTCAGATCAATGGTCAATTGCGTGCTTGGGTTGGCCGCAACATGGGTAAATAGTGCATCAATATCGGCTGCGGCTAAACGTACCGGTAACAGTTGGTTGTTGATGGCATTACCGTAAAAAATATCAGCAAAGCTCGGTGCAATAATCACTTTAAAGCCGTAATCGGCCAGAGCCCACGGCGCATGCTCGCGCGACGAACCACACCCGAAATTCTCTCGGGTCAGTAAGACTGAGGCACTGCGATATACCGGCAGATTCAGAATAAACGCAGGGTTTTCCTGTGTACCGGTATCATCGAGAAAACGCCAGTCATGGAACAGGTGCTGACCAAAGCCAGTACGGGTCACTTTTTGTAAAAACTGCTTCGGAATAATGGCATCGGTATCGATATTGGCAGCATCTAACGGTGCGACAATGCCGGTATGTTGCGTGAATCCTGTCATGTATCACTCCTTTTTCCCATGCAGAGTGTCTGCTGTGCACAGGCTATCGTATAGAGATAAGTCAAGTCGGGGCTTACCCGAATTGCGGCGGGTTATCTGCGAAACTGCGCACATCGGTGAAATGCCCTTTGATTGCAGCGGCGGCTGCCATCGCTGGGCTGACCAGATGGGTGCGTCCGCCACGCCCTTGCCGCCCCTCAAAATTGCGGTTACTGGTTGATGCACAGCGCTCACCAGCAGCCAAGCGATCATTGTTCATCGCCAAGCACATAGAGCAGCCGGGCAACCGCCACTCAAAGCCAGCATCGATGAAAATTTTATCCAGCCCTTCGGCTTCGGCTTGCGCTTTCACCAGACCAGAGCCGGGCACCACCAACGCCTGTACTCCGCTGGCCACTTTATGCCCTTTGGCAATACTGGCCGCTGCACGCAGATCTTCAATGCGTGAGTTGGTACAAGAGCCGATAAACACTTTATCGATGCGAATATCTGACAGCTTTTCGCCCGCCTGCAACCCCATATAGTGCAACGCTTTTTCTGCCGATACGCGTTCATTGGTATCACTAAATGATGTCGGTGCGGGGATTGGCTGATCAATGGCAATCACCTGTCCGGGGTTGGTTCCCCATGTCACTTGCGGAGCGATTTCGCTGGCGTGCAGGGTGATGGTGTGGTCAAAGTGGGCATCTGCATCACTGCGCAGTGTTGCCCAGTAAGCTACGGCTTCTGCCCAGTCTTCACCTTGCGGAGCAAACGGGCGGTTTTCCAAATAAGCAAAGGTGGTGGCATCAGGGGCGATCAGCCCAGCTTTTGCACCCAGCTCAATGGCCATGTTGCAAACGGTCATGCGGCCTTCCATGCTCAGAGCGGTGATGGCCTCGCCGCAGAACTCGACCACATACCCAGTACCTCCGGCATGACCGACTTTGCCAATCACCGCCAGTACAATATCTTTTGCGGTGATCCCGCCAGAAACTTGCCCCTGCACCTCAATTTTCAGTGTTTTTGCCCGGCTTTGTTTGAGGGTTTGCGAGGCTAGTACATGCTCAACTTCAGAGGTGCCGATACCAAATGCTAGCGCGCCAAATGCACCGTGAGTGGCTGTGTGCGAATCACCACACACAATGGTCATTCCCGGTAAGGTTAGCCCTTGCTCTGGCCCCATTACATGCACAATGCCCTGATTAGGGTGATCTAAATCGTACAAGGTGATGCCAAATTCAGCGCAGTTTTTTGCCAATTCCTGCATCTGGATACGTGCCATTTCGCCGGATGCTGCAATATCACGGGTTTGAGTCGAGACGTTGTGATCCATCGTCGCAAAGGTTTTGCTAGGCTGGCGGACAGCTCGCTGCATGGCACGCAGGCCGTCAAATGCCTGCGGTGATGTGACTTCATGCACCAAATGGCGGTCAATATACAGTAGTGGTGTTTCACCGGCTGTTTCATGCACTACGTGGGCATCGAACAATTTTTGGTACAGTGTTTTTGGGTGCAATGTTGTTGAGTGCAAGGTTTTTCCCATGATTTACATCCTTGTGGCGCAATTGCGCCTGCATTCGTTACGGTTCACGAATCACGGTTTGCAACCAACTGGCTGTTCACAGCCAAGTGCCAGCCGATTGCAAGGCTGCCGTGGTTTGCCTCGCCTTAAGCTGTTTCAGCAACCTGTGCTACAGCACCGGCCTGCTCAGTGATATAGGCGGCAATTTTGCTGCCCATTTCAGCGGTGCTGAGTGCCGTTTGCTCGCCAGCCAGATCGGTGGTACGCCAACCTTGTGCCAATACTGCGGTCACGGCCTGCTCAATGGCTTGCGCCGCAGATTCTTGCCCTAGGCTGTAGCGCAACATCAGTGCGGCAGATAAAATCTGGGCTATCGGGTTGGCGATACCTTTTCCGGCGATATCCGGCGCAGAGCCGCCGGCCGGTTCAAACAGCCCAAAGCGGCTTTCGTTCAGGCTAGCAGAAGGCAGCATGCCCATTGAACCGGTGATCATGGCGCACTCATCCGACAAAATATCGCCAAAAATATTCGAGCACAGTAATACATCAAACTGATCAGGGGCTTTAATCAACTGCATGGTGGCGTTGTCGATATAGATGTGTTCCAGCTTCACATCGGGGTACTCTTTGGCGATGCTGCTGACCACTTCGCGCCATAAAATTGAGCTTTGCAGCACGTTGGCTTTATCCACTGAAGTCACTTTGGCACGGCGAACACGCGCCGATTCAAAGGCGATGCGGGCAATTCGCTCAATTTCGTAACGATGATAAATTTCGGTATCAAAGGCGTGCTCTTGCGCGCCTTCACCTGCGCGGCCTTTCGGCTGACCAAAGTAGATCCCGCCGGTCAGCTCGCGTACACAAACAATATCAAAACCGCGCGCAGCAATATCCGCCCGTAACGGGCAAAAATCTTCCAGCCCTGCATACAGGGTTGCTGGGCGCAGATTACAAAACAGTTGGAAGTGTTTGCGCAGTGGCAGCAGAGCGCCGCGTTCCGGTTGCTGCTGAGGGGGCAGGTGTTCCCACTTCGGCCCGCCGACTGAGCCAAATAAAATGGCATCGGCCGCTTCGCAGCCCGAGAGTGTTTCCGCCGGTAGCGGTGTGCCGTGCAGATCAATGGCAATGCCGCCGACAGGGTGTTCGTTGTATGCTAAGCTGAAACCAAAATGCGGTTGCACTGCGGCCAGCACTTTAATCGCTTCTTGCATCACTTCCGGCCCGATACCGTCTCCGGCTAATACGGCGATAGTGTAGTGGTTGTTGGTGTGATGATGGTCTGCGGCGTCTGTTGTCATCCCTGTCATGATTGTGCTGCCTCTGTACGTTGTTGGTGAATGCGTTGTGTTTCTTGAGAAACCCGCTGAGCACGGTGAATTGCGTTGATAACGTGGATCAGCGCTTGCGCAGAAGATTCGATAATGTCGGTTTCCAGCCCGACACCGTGGAAGCGGCGGCCCTGATAATCAGCCACGATATCCACCTGACCGAGCGCATCTTTGCCCTGACCTTTGGCCGATAACTGGTAGTTCACAATGCTGATTTCATAACCGGTAATACGGTTGATGCACTGATAGACCGCATCGACCGGCCCGTTGCCAGTAGCCGCTTCGGTATATTCATTCTCGCCGGCCTTTAGGCGTACTGATGCGGTGGCCATCACGCTGCCACCGGATTGCACGCTCAGGTAGTTCAGGCAAAAATGCTCTGACTCTTCCTGCTGCATATTGATAAAGGCCAGCGCCTCCAGATCATAATCAAACACTTGCCCCTTTTTATCGGCCAGTTTCAAAAAGGCGGCGTAGAGCGAATCAATGTCGTAATTGCTTTCTGAATAGCCCATCGCTTCCATGCGGTGTTTCACCGCCGCACGACCTGAGCGTGAGGTCAGATTTAACTGATTTTGGTTTAACCCGATAGATTCCGGCGTGATAATTTCGTAGTTCGATTTATTTTTCAGCATGCCATCTTGGTGAATGCCGGAAGAGTGGGCAAAAGCGTTCGCGCCGACAATGGCCTTGTTTGCCTGTACTGGCATATTGCACAACTGGCTGACCAACTGGCTGGTGCGGTGAATATCTTGGTGGCGAATGCCGGTGTGCACGCCCAGCAAATCTGCGCGGGTTTTGATGATCATCGCCACCTCTTCGAGTGAACAGTTACCGGCCCGTTCGCCGATCCCGTTCATGGTGCACTCAATTTGGCGTGCACCGGCTTGTACTGCCGCAATCGAATTGGCCACCGATAACCCGAGATCGTTATGGCAATGCACTGAGATCACCGCCTGATCAATATTGGGTACGCGGTTAAACAGGGTTTCAATAATGCCGCCAAACTGGCTCGGAATGGTATAACCCACCGTATCGGGGATGTTGATAGTTTTTGCACCGGCACGAATGGCTGCCTCAACCACACGGCACAAATTATCAATCGGTGTTCGCCCTGCATCTTCGCAAGAGAACTCCACATCATCGGTATACTGGCGCGCACGTTTTACCGCGCGTACTGCCATCTCGAGCACATCATCAAAACTGCGCTTGAGCTTAGTTTCAATATGCAACGTTGAAGTGGCAATAAAGGTATGAATACGAAACGCCTCGGCCACTTTTAATGACTCAGCGGCAACATCAATATCCTGATCGACCGCGCGGGCCAGTGCGCAGACTCGGCTGTGTTTAATATTGCGGGCAATGGTTTGTACTGACTCAAAATCGCCTGGCGAAGAGACAGGAAACCCCACCTCCATCACATCCACCCCTAAGCGTTCAAGCGCAAAGGCAATTTGCAACTTCTCTTTCACGCTTAAGCTGGCGCGTAACGCCTGTTCCCCGTCGCGTAACGTGGTATCGAATATAATGACCTGATTACTCATGATAAAAATTCCTTTTGCTGTCGTACCATCCCTGCGGTCAGCCGGAAAAAAAAGCCCGCGCTGACTGCGCGGGCTCGGGGATTTGGTTTGCTGACCGTTCTCGTTGCTACTTGAACAAACCCTGAGCTGACCCGCGCTGATAAGCAGCGAGTAGGAGTAGGTTAAGTAGCAGCGAAGTGATATTCATGGTCGCGTTCTCATTCATCTAATGATTAATTAAGGGATAAAGAGGTATCGGTTGGCGATAAAATATCCGCAATGCTTATGTGATACTTCAGATGTTATGTCTTTGTCAATAGTTTGATTGGAATGGTTGAATCAGGGAAATAAAACTGCTGCAAAACTATCAATGAATTGTCATCTTGGGTTTATAGAGTAAAGCCAAGTCTGCTCGGTTCAATCAGGAGAAGTCTATGGTGCGTTTATCCTTGCGGCGTTTTGATCTGGCGGTTTCAACATTTTGTTTATGCCACCGTTTCAATCATGCTGTCGCCCGGATCTCCCGTATGGTGTCGCGTACCGGTGATGGCCCGCTCTATCTGCTGGTGGGCGTACTGCTTTACTACACTGAACCTCATGCGGGCCCGCATTTTTTACGCACCGGCTGTCTGGCTTTTGCAGTTGAGCTGCCGATTTACTGGCTACTGAAAAACAGCATCCGGCGTGATAGACCCCTGAATCTCCCCTGTTTTATTGTACCCTCTGATCGTTACAGCCTACCTTCTGGCCACACCGCTGCCGCGTTTTTAATGACAGGGTTAGTGGCCGCTTACTATCCATTCTGGTTACCCATCGCCTTAAGTTGGGCATTGCTGATTGGTTTGTCACGCGTGCTGCTTGGCGTACATTTTCTGACAGACATTATTGCCGGAGCAATCTTGGGGCTAGGCTGTTCCACTCTGGCACTGGAGTGGGCATGAAGATTTTATACGGGATACAAGGCACGGGAAATGGTCATTTGTCGCGCGGCCGCGCCTTAGTGCCGGCATTACGGCAGCAAGGCGTACAGGTGGATGTGATCTGCTCGGGGCGCAACCCGAATGACTATTTTGATATGCAGGTTTTTGGCCGCTATCAGACCCGCCGAGGGCTGAGTTTTGTTTCACAGCATGGCAAAATTGCACTGGGGAAAACCGTTCGGCACAACCATTTGTTACAACTGCTACGCGATATTCATGCTCTCGATCTGCGTGGATATGATCTGGTTTTTAGCGATTTTGAGCCGATCAGCGCATGGGCAGCACAGCGTGCCGGCGTACCGAGCCTGACGGTCAGCCATCAGGCTGCTTTTCAATACCCTATCCTCAAAGAGGGTGATAGCCTGCTTAACCGCCAATTGATGCGCCATTTTGCGCCAGTACAACAGGCGATTGGCCTGCACTGGTTTCACCATGATTGCCTGATTCTTCCACCGATTATTGATAGCAGCACAACCTTAACAGCCAGTGATAACGGGCAGATCTTGGTGTATCTGCCGTTTGAGAATTTAAACAGTATCTTGCACTGGCTGAGCGAGTGCCGCCATGCCACGTTTGATTGTTTTCACCCAGCGGTAAAGCAAGAGAAAAAACACAAAAATATCCGTTTGTATCCGCTATCGCACGCACGTTTTCGTCAGGCTCTGGCCAGTTGTCATGGCGTGATTGCTAATGCCGGTTTTGAACTACCCTCTGAAGCGATGGCGCTGGGGAAAAAGCTGCTGGTAAAGCCGCTACAAGGGCAGTTTGAACAACAAAGTAATGCGTTAACACTCGATATTATGGGGTTGGCAACCCGTCTTAATCAGCTCGATCAGGGCGCGCTGCATCACTGGCTGCACAGCAGCGCGGTTGGCCGGGTAGTTTTTCCTGATGTGGCCTGTGCAGTTTCCCGCTGGATAGCTGATGGCGCGTCAGGCGATGTTTCTGCCCTGAAAAAAAGATTGTGGGCAAGCGTAGAGTTTCCGGAAAGTGTGGTTGAAAGCTTGCAAGATTGTAGCCCGCTCGATAGCGATCTCTCACTACCGGCACTGAACCTTTACACCGAGTTCGGTTTATAAGTCGAACTTAAAAGGAACAGGTTGTCTAAAAAAGCCATTTTTGGGCGGGATAAAAATACCATTCTGTTGCATTTATCCGCTTTGTGAGTGCTTACTCATAAACAGCTGTTTAAATCCTTTTCTTCTATCGACAAGTTCAGTTACACTTATTGTTATCTAAGCGTACAACTGTACGCTGAAACTTACCCACGAATTTTAAGGTCCGAAGATGAAAGGTTATCACCTGATAGAGCGTATCCAGGATCAGATTTCCCGTAATCCCGCAAAGGTTGCCATGCGTGATCAGCAAGGCAAAGCGTGGATTGACATCTGTTGGCAGGAAGCCAATGAGCGCCTGCGCGCCACCGCCCGAGCATTACTGAGCCTCGGTGTTGGCGTACAAGAGCGCGTGGCGATTTTTTCCCAGAATATGGCTGAGTGGACACTCACTGACTTGGCCATTTTGCACCTACGCGCAATTACCGTTCCCATTTACCCGACCAACACCGCGGCACAAACTGCATACGTGCTGGATGATGCCGATGTCCGCATTTTATTTGTTGGCGAACAGGCGCAGATGAATGCTGCTATTGCACTGCAAGAGACTTGCCCGCAGTTAACGCACATTATTGCCCTTGATCCGAAAGTTGATTTAAAAGGGTGCAGCATTGCCTGCCATCTGGCTGATTTCCGCCAGCAGGGTACGGCAGAGTTTGACGCAGAGTTGGAGAGCCGCATTGCTGATCGTGATTTGGCCGATCTGTTTACCCTGATTTATACCTCGGGCACAACCGGTGAGCCAAAAGGCGTTATGCTCGATTACCGCAATATGGCCACACAGCTGCATTTACACGATGATCGTTTAAGCCTAACTGAAGATGATGTTTCTCTCAGCTTCCTGCCGTTGTCGCACGTATTTGAACGCGCATGGTGTTTCTATGTGCTGCACCGTGGCGCGGTGAATGTCTTTTTGCGTGATCCGCATAAAGCGCAGGCCGCGATGTTGGCGGTACGCCCGACCGTAATGTGTGCAGTCCCTCGCTTTTACGAAAAAGTGTTCAGCGCCATTCACGATAAAGTGGCAAAAGCTCCGCTTATCCGCCGCATGCTGTTTAAGTGGGCCGTGAAAACCGGTGAGAAATATTTTTGGTGCTTGCGCCAGAAGCGTCGTCCAGGCGCGCTTTTACAGGGCAGCTATCGTCTGGCTGATAAGCTGGTGTTGAGCAAATTGCGTGGTGCTCTGGGTGGCCGAACCCGTTTTTTACCAACATCGGGTGCAAAACTCGATGACGGTATTAACCTGTTTTTCCAGTCAATCGGCATCAACATTAAGTACGGTTACGGTATGACCGAAACCTGTGCCACCGTAACCTGCTGGGAAGATGACGAGTACCAGTTTGGCTCTATTGGTACGCCGCTGCCGGGTTTGGAAGTGCGGATTGCTGCAGACCAAGAGAATGAAATTCAGGTTCGCGGTACATCGGTTATGCGTGGTTACTACAACAAACCAGAAGAGACCGCAAACAGCTTTACCACTGATGGCTGGTTAAAAACCGGTGATGCAGGCGCTGTTGACGAACACGGCAATTTTTTCATCACCGAGCGGATTAAAGATCTGATGAAAACATCGGGCGGGAAGTATATCGCACCGCAGATGATTGAAGGTGCGCTGGGGCAGGATCGCTTCATTGAGCAGATTGCCGTGATTGCTGATACGCGTAAATTTGTTTCTGCCTTAATCGTACCTTGTTTTGAATCTTTAGAAGATTATGCCCGTAGCGTGAATATTAAATATCACGATCGTATGGAGCTGTTGAAGAACGGCCAGATCCGTGAAATGTTCGAGCAACGTTTGAAAGGTATTCAGAAAGAGCTGGCGCGTTTTGAGCAGGTAAAACGTTTTACACTGCTGCCAGATGCTTTCACGATGGAGAGTGGTGAACTCACACCAACGCTAAAACTGCGCCGGAAGATCATTTCACAGCGTTATCAGCGTGAAATTGACTCTATGTACGAATAAAGCGTAATTGGCACTCTATTTTCATAAAAAAAACCACCGCAAGGTGGTTTTTTTTATGCTGCTATCCCGCCCATAAGAAGATTTTGCTTCTTTCCTATTGATTGAAATATTCCTCTGTATTTTATTAATTAACCCTGTGTTATCACTGTATTTCATATTTGCATTAATCTTGTGGATAATTAACGTGCTGTAATGATGGACTTTGTTACAAAATCAACGTTAAAGTGAGTTAGGCCGTGGTTTTGCTCTTATCAGGTTAATTACAGAGTGAAATAGGGTAATTAACCCATTAATACCACCACTAAAAATCAGTAGATGCTTAGTAATCAATAAGATAAGCAACCATGCTGGAAGCTTAGGAATCGAATCCGACCGGGAGACAGACGTATGGAGATGTTGTCAGGCGCCGAAATGGTGGTGCAAGCACTGCACGATCAAGGTATTAAACATGTTTTCGGTTATCCCGGGGGAGCTGTGCTTGATATTTATGACGCACTGCATACCCTAGGCTGCATTGAGCATGTGCTGGTTCGTCACGAGCAAGCGGCTGTGCATATGGCTGATGGCTATGCGCGAGCAACCGGACAAGTGGGCGTGGCGCTAGTCACGTCAGGGCCGGGGGCGACCAACGCCATTACCGGTATTGCCACAGCCTATACCGATTCGATTCCGCTGGTGGTGCTCTCCGGTCAGGTGGCAACCAGCCTGATTGGTAATGATGCCTTTCAAGAGTGCGATATGGTGGGCATTTCACGCCCTGTCGTGAAGCACAGCTTTTTGGTTAAGCGCACTGAAGATATCCCACTGGTGATGAAAAAAGCGTTCTATATTGCTGCCACCGGCCGCCCGGGGCCGGTAGTGGTAGATTTACCCAAAGATATTCTTAATCCCGCTAATAAGTTGCCGTACAGTTATCCTGAAAGTGTTGAGTTGCGCTCGTATCACCCGAATGTGACAGGGCATACCGGTCAGATTAAAAAAGGTTTGCAAGCGTTGCTTGCTGCCCGTCAGCCGGTGATTTATGCCGGTGGCGGTGTCATTGGTGCTAATTGCAGCGAACTGCTGACTACCTTTGCCCGCAGATTAAATGTACCGGTGACCACTACGTTAATGGGGCTAGGGGCATTTCCCGGCAATGATCCGCAAAGTGTGGGCATGTTGGGCATGCACGGCACCTATGAAGCGAATATGGTGATGCATAATGCGGATCTGATTTTTGCCATTGGCGTGCGTTTTGACGATCGCACCACCAATAACGTGGCAAAATATTGCCCGAACGCTACGATCCTGCACATTGATATTGATCCTACCTCGATCTCGAAAACCATAGCCGTTGATATTCCGATCGTCGGTTGTGCTGAAAATGTGCTGAATAAAATGCTGACATTGTTGGATGAGCAGTACCCTGATTATGATTCGGCAGTGCTGACTGGCTGGTGGCAGCAAATCAGTCAGTGGCGTGCCCGTAAGTGTCTTGATTTCCCGCGTGATAGCGTAAAAATCAAACCGCAGGCAGCGATTGAGGCCTTGTATAAACTAACAAACGGCGAGGCTTATGTGACTTCTGATGTCGGGCAGCATCAGATGTTTGCCGCGCTGTATTACCCGTTTGCTAAACCGCGTCGCTGGATTAACTCCGGTGGGTTGGGCACTATGGGTTTTGGTTTCCCTGCTGCTATTGGCGTTAAAATGGCATTGCCACACGAGCAAGTGGTGTGTGTGACCGGTGATGGCAGTATTCAAATGAATATTCAAGAGCTATCAACCGCGCTGCAATATGATGTTCCAGTGGTGATTGTTAATCTTAATAACCGCTTTTTAGGGATGGTGAAGCAGTGGCAAGATATGATCTATTCCGGCCGCCATTCACACTCTTATATGGAATCTCTACCTGATTTTGTCAAAATTGCCGAAGCTTACGGGCATGTTGGTATTGCGATTCGTACACCTGAAGAGCTTGAGCCGAAATTAGCGCAGGCATTGGCAATTAAAAATCGTTTAGTGTTTGTGGATATTACCGTAGATGAAACCGAGCATGTTTACCCGATGCTGGTACGCGGTGGCGCTATGGATGAAATGTGGTTAAGTAAAACGGAGAGAACTTAATGCGCAGGATCTTATCGGTATTATTAGAGAACGAGTCTGGGGCATTATCCCGTGTTATCGGGTTGTTTTCCCAGCGCGGTTATAACATTGAAACATTAACCGTTGCGCCGACTGATGACCCAACACTATCACGAATTACGATAGTGACGGCCGGTGAAGAGAATGTGTTAGAACAAATTGAAAAACAGCTGCATAAGTTGATTGATGTACTCAAAGTTAGTGATTTAACGCAAGGCCCACATGTTGAGCGCGAGTTAATGCTGGTAAAAATGCAGGCACCCGCTGGGGTACGTGATGAACTAAAACGGATCACGGATATTTTTCGCGGGCAAATTGTGGATGTCAGTACGGTGTTGTATACCGTGCAATTAACCGGAACGAGTGAAAAGCTTGATGCATTTTTGGCTTCGGTAAAAGGCTGTACCGAGATTGTTGAGGTGGCACGCTCTGGTGTGGTGGGTATTTCACGTGGTGAGCGTTCAGTATTTGGCTAAGAGCAAGCGCTATGCATTGCCTTTGGTATTGAAATTTAAGCGTGAATTTACTGTTAGTCGAGTATAAAAAAGCGGGCATTTAAATGCCCGCTTTTTTATATGCTTATATCTTGATATTGTTAACTGTGTTGTTATTAACATCAGAAGTTAACCCTGTATGTTGTATTTGTTCGGTTAAATGGTTTGACCTGCTTTCTGTTTTTTTCCTTACATTACTTTATTATTACTTTTATTTTGTATGTTAATACTAACGCTAACACGGTATGGCATTAACGGTTTATCTTTTTTATTCGCTGCTTATCCTATTCTAGTCTTTCTGTTTTGTTTTTTTGTGCTTATATCATTTGGTTGATTGATATTTTTATTTACTAAGCCGGTGATTTTTGTCGTGTATCAATATGCTCAAGTTGCTGAATTGATTTCTTAAACAGATCAAATGCACGGCTAGAGTGCTGCTCTGTGAGCATGATGGCTTGCGGAATGTCTCGATTAAGAACAGCTTGCATCAGCTTTTCGTGTTCACCGTTATCATGGTAACGTTTATCATAATCTAAATGCACACTCACCCATACGTGCCGATAGCGGGCAATTTGCTCAAGAATATTTTGCAAAAACTCCTGCATTTTAGGGTTATTACTGCCGCTAAATAGTGCCAGATGAAATTGATTGTGTCTGATTTCCCACTCATCGTAATCAATATTCGGGTTTGCCGGATCATCTATTCTGGCCAGTTTATGGTGGCTAGTCAGGACATTAAGCTCCCACTCTTCACTGCCTTGCTCAATAGATTTGGTCAGTAAAATACGCTCTAAAATTTGCCGTGTTTCAAGAATATCTTCCAATTCGGCAACGGAAACAGGTGCAACCCAACAACCTTTTTGTGGCTCAATACAGACAAATTTTGACCATGATAATTTAATGAGTGCTTCGCGAATGGGTGATGCGCCAACGCCATAACGCTCTTTTAATTCGGCCACAACCAGTTTTTGACTTGGCTTTAATATTCCCAACAAAATGTCTTTTTTTATAATGTGGAATATTTTATCGGTAATGGTTTGACTCGACACACTTTCCCCCAAAAAACAACATACAGATCAATGAATGGTCATGGTAAATAAATGAAGCTCTGTTGCTTTTTTTGACCGCAGAGTATGTCATTTTTATAACAGGCCTACTATTGCATATCAAAAAATTACATGGAAAGTGTGAGCAGCGAAGAGTTTATTTTTCGCTATTTAGGTTCAGACTGTGGATGTGTAAATAAAGCGCTAAATACGTGAGTTTAAAATCAAAAAAATATTGCATAGAACGGTGTTTATGCGGTTAGATCTTCAATTATGTATAAATCTCATCAAAAGGGGATTGTAGTGAAATTAGATGAGATCGCCCGATTGGCCGGAGTGTCACGTACTACGGCCAGTTATGTCATTAATGGTAAGGCGAAACAGTACCGTGTAAGCGATAAAACGGTAGAAAAAGTGATGGCGGTGGTGCGTGAGCATAACTACCAGCCTAATGCTGTGGCCGCCGGTTTACGGGCAGGGCGTACCCGTTCGATCGGGTTAGTGATCCCAGATCTGGAGAACACCAGTTACACCCGTATTGCCAACCATTTAGAGCGTCGTGCGCGTCAGCATGGTTATCAATTACTGATTGCTTGCTCGGAAGATAATACTGACAACGAGATGCGCTGTGTCAGCCATCTATTGCAGCGTCAGGTAGATGCCTTGATTGTGTCTACTGCGCTTTCATCAACCCACGCGTTTTATCAGCAGTGGGCTGGGCGCGATCTGCCGATTATTGCCCTCGACCGTGCGCTTGATCCCCAGCATTTTATCAGTGTTGTGGGTGCTGACCGTGCTGATGCTGAAGTGCTCGGACATGAGCTGTTGCAGCAAAAAGATGTTGCTTCGATTGTTTATGTGGGCGCACTGCCTGAGTTATCGGTAAGTCAGCTGCGTGAGCAGGGTTTTCGTCAGGCTTGTGAAGGTGATAAGCGCAGCATTACCTACCTGCATGCAGCCAGTTATGAGCGTGATGCGGCCGCTGCGCGTTTTAAAATCTGGTTGCAGGATAATCCACTGCCTGATGCCCTCTTTACGACGTCGTTTGCGCTGTTACAAGGGGTACTCGATGAGATCATTGCGCATTACGGTAAGATCCCATCTTCACTGACCATTGCAACATTTGGTGATCACGAATTATTGGATTTTCTGGGCTGTAAGGTGATGTCTCTATCACAACGCCACCGTGATGTGGCTGAAACCGTGCTGAAACTGGTGCTTGATAGCCTTGATGGTACTGACAAACCGCAGCCGGGAATGACTCGCATGCAGCGTAAGCTGACATGGCGCGGTACGTTAAGCCGTCTGCATAGCGCAGAGTAAACGTCAAATTGCGTTACCGTATGGGTAACCTATGTCCGTGTGTTGTCAAAAAGTGTTGTCAAAAAAACATCGCACCTGCCTTTGCCGGCAGGTGCGCACTATCACTCCGCAAAAAGAACAACACAACAAGCACTGCACCGTATATCAGCGCAAAACCTCAGATCTCTGGTTGCCAGTTAATCGGCGCTAACCCTTTTTGCTGTAAAATTTGGTTGGTCTGTGAGAAGTGCTTACACCCCAGAAAACCACGGTGTGCCGAAAGCGGTGAAGGGTGTGGCGCGGTCAAAACATGGTGTCGCTGACGATCAATCATCTGCCCTTTTTTCTGCGCATGAGCCCCCCATAGCAGGAAAATAACCCCTTCGCGGTGCGTGTTAATCGCGGCAATCACTGCATCTGTAAAGGTTTCCCAGCCAAACTTGGCGTGTGAATGCGCCTTGCTACGCTCTACGGTTAATACTGTATTGAGCAGTAGAATCCCCTGAGTTGTCCAGCTGCTTAAACAGCCATGATTGGGTATTTCAAAGCCGGGAATATCGGCTTTCAGCTCTTTATACATATTGAGCAGTGAAGGGGGCGTGGCAATGCCCGGTTGCACTGAAAAACATAATCCGTGCGCCTGATTTGGCCCGTGATACGGATCTTGCCCCAAAATGACGACTTTTACCTGATCAATCGGAGTATAGCGAAAAGCACTGAAAACATCTTTTTCTGGGGGATAAATCTCTTTTCCTGCGGCTCTTTCTGCGGCAACGCGCTGCATGATATCCATAAAATAGGGTTGTTGCTTTTCCGCCCCAATAACTGAACTCCAGGTTTGTTCTGGCATGTTGAACCTCTTCGTGATTCAGCAAAATGAGTAGAATGACAACGCTACTCATCTCTTATCAACAGATAGAAAGCTCTCAGCTTACCCTGTTGCCCATCACACTGACTAGCCACAGTTTTGGCTGCATTGCCTCTTTGTTGCTATGCTGTTAACAAAAGGCTGGCGATGTTGAGGTATTTATGTCGATGATCAGTGCAAAAGAGTTTGCTCAGTGGTTGTTTGAGCGTTTTAAAAATAACAAACAGGGGGTTTATTTAACCCGTAAAGACATTAGCTTACTGACTGGTCGAACCAAATTTTCGCTCGATTTTGTACACGATATTCACCATGAACTGATGCCGCTGGGTATGGCATTTTCAACTGATACTACCCGTGAGTATTTTTTCCTGCTGCCTCTGTCGCAACAATACTGGCGGCATGCACTGGAAGAGCAGTATCAACATGATTTTATGAATGTCTTGCAGTTCGATAAATTAGAGAAAAGCTAAATTCGAACCTAGATCAGTTTTTGCTGGTTCTAAATTTACGCGCGTAAAGTTAAATGTGCGGCAGATCATTTTTAGCTGTGCAATTAGCCCTTACTTTTGATCTGGATATTGACATAAATCAAGCAAGGTCACACAATAACCATCAACAAAGGTTGTAAACTATCAACTCTTTCTATAATTACCTTGTGGGAGATCGCTATGATTACTGGAATTCAGATCACTAAAGCAGCAAATGACTCACTGCTGAACTCTTTCTGGTTACTAGACAGCACCACTAATGAAGCACGTTGTGTTTGTGCTAAAAGTGATTTTGCTGAAGACCAGATCGTACCGGTTAACGAACTGGGTGACATTGAGTACCGCGAAGTGGCGCTGGATGTAGAGCCAACAGTACGTGTGGAAGGTGGTCAGCACCTGAACGTTAACGTACTCAAGCGTGAAACACTGGAAGATGCGGTGAATCACCCAGAGAAGTACCCACAACTGACTATTCGTGTTTCTGGTTATGCAGTGCGTTTTAACTCACTGACACCAGAACAACAGCGTGATGTGATTACCCGTACTTTTACACAGAGCCTGTAAGTATTGGTGATACACCGCTAAGTTGTTTATTTAGCAGAAAAAAGGAGGCTTTATGTCTCCTTTTTTATTTGGTTATGTGTTACACCTCTCTCATCTCTTCCTTGCATTCTAGTCACAGATGTTTCGCTGTTTTTATGGTAGTTTATTCAACAATGCTAGCGGTTCGTTATGACTAGCAATAAAAAAGTAATAAACCACGATTAAGTACAGGAATTCTTACATGAAATTAATAGCGAAACTCATCGCCGGGATACTGGCTGGGGTGATCTTCGGCTTTTTTGCCCCCGAATGGTTTTTACGTACACTCTTGACCATAAAAGTGCTGATTGGTGAAATGATTAATTTTACTATCCCACTGATTATTCTTTTTTTATTACCAGCGGTATTGCCAGTTTACCGCAGAATTCGGGCAAACTGCTCGGTAAAACAGTGGGGTTGGCATACGCCTCGACCATTGTTGCCGGTACATTAGCGTTTCTGATTGCCAGTCAGGTTATTCCGCTGTTAACACCGGTTGCTGAATCTATCGCACACAATGCGGTGAAATTAGAGCCGTTTATGCAGATGTCGATTCCCCCGCTATTTGGGGTGATGACCGCGCTGGCAACGGCATTTTTGTTCGGAATCGGGATCAGTAAAACACAGAATATTACACTGAAAGCGGCCAGTGATGGTGGCCGTGACATTATTGATGGTTTGCTGGCAAACGTCATTATTCCTTTGCTACCACTGTATATTGCGGGTGTTTTTGCCGAAATGACCCTTGATGGTACAGTCTTTAGTACCTTGAAAACGTTCGGTATTGTGTTGGTTTTGGCAATCAGTATGCACTGGTTATGGTTGACCGTGCTGTATGTTGCTGCGGGTCTGGTATCTGGCCGTTCACCGCTGTTTTTGCTGCGGACTATGCTGCCGGCCTATTTTACCGCAGTAGGTACAATGTCATCTGCCGCCACCATTCCGGTGACATTGCGTCAGAGCAAAGCAATGGGAGTGAGTGAGGGGGTAGCAAACTTTACCGTTCCACTGTGTGCCACCATTCATCTTTCGGGTTCGACCATTACTCTGGTGACCTGTGCCACTGCGGTGATGTATCTGGCACAACACATGGCCATTCCAAGCCTGCTGACTATGCTGCCGTTTATTTTGATGCTGGGTGTCACTATGATTGCTGCGCCGGGCGCGCCCGGTGGTGCGGTAATGTCAGCACTAGGCCTGCTAGGTTCAATGCTTGGGTTTACCGAAGCACAGTTGGCACTGATGATTGCACTGTATCTGGCACAAGATAGTTTTGGTACTGCCTGTAACGTGACAGGTGATGGTGCAATCAGCTTACTGGTTGATAACGGTTTACCGCATGAGAACCCTAATCAGGCCAAGGCTACGCAGGCGTAAGCCGCGTGGTTTATTCTGGTTGAACGGCATGTTTTCATGTTTTTGATGATAGCGAAAACTTTCCGGCAATACAGAAGGCGCTTCCCTGCAAGAGGGTTGCGCCTTCTTTGCGTAATATTGTGTTTACTCTTTGGCGGAGTACTCAGTGGTTGTGTATCTTCGGCGATCAGCTCTCGCATTGCCGAGGCATGTATTCCGCGTTTATCGCTGCATCTGTTGTATGAAGCGCAAAACCCCAACGCGATTGAGTTTCGCAACAGTGAAGATGAGCGTTTTTATTTGTCACCGCCATTACTGCAGTGCCAGCATATTGATGATGTTTTTTATATTTATTCAATGGATGGCAGCGGGCCAACTGTTCGGCTTGATCTTTCTGCTCAGGGGCAGTCGATCTTATCGACACAAACCCGTGAGCATGTGCAGGGTAATCTAGCGGTACTGATTGATGGGCAATTGCTCTCGATGCCGATTATTCAAATGCCGATTGATGGTAGTTCATTATTGATTGACGGTATTGCTGATGAAGTTGTGGCAAAGTCATTGGTGTATTCGATGCGAATACAAAGCAATATTGGCCGTTATCAGCAGGCAATAAGTACAGTGCCTACGGTAATTTTTCAGGCTGGAATGCCCTTGTTTCCGGTAGAAAATAGCGTGCATTCCACAGGAGTGTTACAACCTGACTCACCTTTATCAGGTGAGCCCGATATTGCTGTGCCATTAGCAATGGATGTACCGATTAATACAAAAAAAACGCAATTACTGGCTGAAACTTTGCCAGAGTCGACTGTGCCGATAACACCTCTAATACCCGATATGTCTACTGTAGTGCAAAAGCTGCGGTCAATGCCGGCCAGTGCCTATACTATCCAGCTAATTGCTACCCCAAATTATCCGTTGGCCAAGGCGGTAGAGCAGGAGCGTAATATTCCGTCATCTGGCACATCCATGCCGCGATACCTGTATAAAACGCTACGGCATAAACAGGCGTGGTATTTAGTGGTGCAGGGCGAGTACAGTTCACTGCAAGAGGCTCGAACGGCGGCACAGCAGCATGTAACCCCATATTATACTGATGCATGGATCAAAAGTGTGCGTAAAGTCCATCAGGAGTTGGCTGAACCTGAGTCTGCAATCTAAGTGAAAACTGGTTAGTGATCCGATAATGACGAATGAAAAAGCCGATTCCCTGCAGGGGATCGGCTTTTTGTTTTGTGTTTTGCTTGATGCTTTACTTCGTATTTTCGGGTGTGCTTTTAGTACATTGCCGTCAGTTCGTTTGAATGATTTACAGTAGCGTTTTAGTTAGCCACTGTTTTAGCTGCGTAAAATCGGCAGACATTGGGTCGGATAACAGTGGAAGATCAGCACGTGCCGCTAATGCCGGAGGAAGCCCTATCTCTTTATCGAGGATCTGCTCGACACTCTCTTTGAATTTTGCCGGATGCGCGGTACATAAAAAGATGCCGGTTTCACCCTCTTGCAACTGCTCGGCCAGTATCCGGTACGCCGTAGCACCGTGCGGCTCACACAGATAGCCTTGTTGATCAAGCTGTTGCAGTGTCTCTTTCATCTGCTCATCACTGACTGAACCGGAAGCCAGCGTCGGAATGCGGCACTCTTTGCGGCGGTACAGCTCTTCAATGCGCGGCCAGTTGTTGGGGCGGCTGACATCCATTGAGTTTGACAGCGTTGCTACCGTGGCGTTGGGTTGCCACTGTTTGCTGGCTAGATACCGTGGTACGGTATCATTAGCATTGGTGGCGGCAATAAAGCGTTTAATTGGCAGACCTAGACTTTGTGCCAACAGCCCAGCAGTCAGGTTACCAAAATTACCGCTCGGTACAGACACTACGAGTTGATTACGTTTCTCTTTCGGCAACTGTGCAACAGCTTCAAAGTAATAGCATATTTGTGCTAGTAACCGGCTGATATTAATAGAGTTGGCTGAATTTAGACCAATTACCTGACGCAGTGGCTCATCATCAAAGGCTTGTTTCACTAATGCCTGACAGGTATCAAAATCCCCCTCTACGGCGAGTGTGTGGATATTCCCGCCTAAGGTGCAAAACAGTTTCTCTTGCAAGGGGCTGATCTTCCCTTTTGGATAGAGGATCACTACTTGGATCTGCTCTATCCCATAAAACGCTTGTGCAACGGCAGCACCGGTATCACCTGATGTGGCAGTAAGAATGGTGATCTTCTCTTTGCCCCTGACATGCTCAAGTACCTGCGCCATAAAACGGCCGCCGAAGTCTTTAAAGGCAAGAGTTGGCCCATGGAATAACTCTAATGCATAGATGTTGTCAGCAACCGGCTGTAAAGCCAGCGGGAAATTGAATGCGCGATCGACTAAAGCATGCACTTGCTCGGCCGGCATTTCATCACCAATTAAAGCGCTGAGAATTTCACTGCTACGCTCGACAAACGGTAAATCCAATAGCCGATCGATATTGCTCAGTGGCGGCAAGTCAAACGGGAAAAATAGCCCTTGCTGGCTGCCTAACCCCTGACGTACTGCCTGTGAAAAATTAACCTGCTCATTGTGATCTTTAATATTATACAGTTTCATTGGTTACTCCAGTATGCGCGCGCCTGCCAGATCCATCCGGCAGATATGGACAAATCCTTCGTCATTTTGCAGATAGTTTTCCGTTAGCCAGCGTGCAACCCGTGTTGCTACAGCATAGTCGGTACAGACGGAAAACAGTGTCGGGCCTGAACCGGATATCCCGGTAGTCAGCGCGCCGATATCTGCGGCGTGGCGTCGCGCCTCGGCAAAGCCGGGAAGTAAGCGCTCACGATAAGGTTCAGCAATAACATCTTTAATCATCTGTGCCGCCAAACGTGGCTGGCGGCTGTAACAGGCGTGGATAAATCCGGCCAGATGACGGCCGTGGGTGATACAGTCTTGGCGGCGATATTGCGCTGGTAAAATAGCCCGTGCTTCGGCAGTTGAAACCTTAATTCCGGGGTAGGCCATGACCCAATACCACTCATCAAAACAGGGTACTGACTGGCTGATAATACCGAGTTCTTCCACCATCAGTTGTAAACCACCGAGGTAGCAGGGGGCGACATTATCGTAATGAATGCTACCGGAGATCCGCCCTTCTAGCTCACCCATCATGCTTAACATGGCGTGCTCATCAAACGGGCAATCGTTCCACTCATTTAGCGCGACCAGTGCCGCGACAATAGAGCAGGCACTTGAGCCAAGCCCCGAGCCGATGGGCATATTTTTTTCGAGTACTAGACGTACTGGTTTTGTTTTTCTCCCCTGCAAGTGCAAGCGCTCACTAAAGAGTACCCAACACTGATACACGATATTTTCATGCGGATTGACGGGTAGTTTATCCACAAAACGGCCACGGCATGATAGCTCAAACGGCTCGTGACAGGCTTCGGCACTGACGACATCACCAAGCAGTGAGCCATCAACCGGCGTTACCGCTGCACCCAGAACATCAAATCCGACACTCACATTACCGATAGAGGCCGGCGCATAGACTTTTATGACCATTGTTAAACTCCACGCTTCCACGGCAGGGTTCGTAATAAATCAGCAAAAATACCGGCCGCTGTGACATCGTTACCCGCGCCATAACCGCGTAGTACCAGCGGCAGCGGTTGGTAGTAACGGCTGTAAAAGGCCAGCGCATTTTCACCCTCTTTGACTTTATACAGCGGATCACTGCCGTCAACAGCGACAATTGAGACCTTGCAGCGGCCCTCTTCAATTTGACCCACATAGCGCAGCACCTTACCGGCACGTTCAGCATCGGCCACCCGCACCGCAAAGGCCTGATCAAGTTCCGGTAAGCGGGCCATGAAGCTCTCAACATCACCTGAGGCATCAAAGTCAGCCGGTAAAACACCCTCGACCTCAACATCGCTCAGCTCCAGCGAATAACCCACTTCTCGTGCCAGAATCAGCAGCTTACGGGCGACATCCATACCGGAGAGATCATCACGTGGATCAGGTTCGGTAAAGCCTTTGCTGCGTGCTAATGTGGTTGCTGCTGACAGGCTCATACCCTCTTCGAGTTTACCGAACATAAAGGATAATGAGCCGGAGAGTACACCGCTAAAGCGGGTCAGTTCATCACCAGCGTTGAGTAAGTTTTGCAGGTTTTCAATGACCGGCAACCCCGCACCTACGTTAGTGTCGTACAGGAATTTACGGCGGCTGTTTTGTGCCGTGCGGCGCAGCAAATGGTAGTACGCCATTGAAGAGGTGTTGGCCTTTTTATTTGGCGTGATAACGTGGAATCCGGCGGCCAGAAATTCGGCATACTGATCAGCAATGTGTTGATCTGAGGTACAATCTACGATCACCGGATTTAGCAGATGATGCTGGTTTACTGCTCGGATCAGCCGTGCAAATGAGAATGGCTCTTCCGCCGTTCGAATCTGATCTTGCCAGTGTTCAAGCGCGATTCCGTTGACATCAAGCAGCATTGCGCGTGAATTGGATAGCCCGCACACGCGCAGCTGTGTATTGCTTTGTGCCAGCAAACGCGGCTGTTGACGGCGGATCTGTTCAACCAATGCGCCACCAACGCCACCAACGCCAATCACGAATACATCAATAACTTGGCGTGAACTAAACAGTGCTTCATGGCAACTGCGAACCGCTTCGGTCACTTTTTCATCGGCAATTACCGCCGAGATTGAGCGCTCGGAAGAGCCCTGAGCAATGGCGACAATATTGATATTGGCCTGTGCCAGCGCGGTGAAAAAGCGTGCCGAGATCCCGCGTGCAGTGCGCATGCCGTCACCGACTACTGAAACAACGGCCAGTTTCTCTTGTACATCCAGCGGTTCGAGTAGGCCATTTTTCAGCTCTAAATAAAACTCATCAGTCAGCGCCCGCTGCGCTTTTGCCAGCTCTGATTGCGGCACACAAAAACTGATACTGTATTCAGAAGATGATTGGGTAATTAAAACCACTGAAATACCCGTGCGCGACATCACCGAAAAAACACGGGCAGCCATGCCAACCATGCCTTTCATACCCGGCCCTGAGACATTCAGCATCGCCACATTCGATAAATTGGTGATGCCTTTTACATCAAGCTTATCAGCGCCGCTGTCAGCGCCAATCAATGTGCCTTCGGCTTGCGGGTTGGCGGTGTTTTTGATCAAGCAGGGGATCTGGAACTGGGCAATCGGCAGAATAGTGCGTGGGTGCAAGACTTTAGCGCCGAAGTATGACAACTCCATCGCCTCTTGATACGACATTGATTTGAGCAGGCGTGCATCAGGCACTAAACGCGGATCGCAGGTGTAAACACCATCTACGTCTGTCCAGATCTCACAACACTCTGCACGCAAGCAGGCAGCTAGCACGGCTGCTGAGTAGTCAGAACCATTGCGGCCAAGTACCACTAATTCGCCTTTTTCATTGCTGGCGGTAAAACCGGCCATCAGCGCAACCGCGCCTTGTGGAATCGGATCGGCCTGACAGCGTGCGGTAGAGATATCAATATCTACCGTTGATTCAAGATAGTTGCCACGGGCCAGCAGGCTGACCACTGGATTGATCACTTTTACCGGATAACCACGGGCAATAAACAGTGCTTCCATCACCGCAATAGAGAGCTTTTCACCCCGGCTGATGATGCTGGCATTGATACTATCAGGACACTGGCGTAACAAGCTGATACCGTGCAGTAGTTGGCGTAAATCAGCAAATTCACGTGCAATAAATGCCTGTACTTTGGCGATATCAAAAGCGGCTAATTCGGCGTGCAACCCTTGCAGCAGATCGGTGAAAATGCGCTCTGCATCATGAAGATTGGGCTGGATATCCTGCCCGGCTACCGTTTTTTCAATCATAGCCACTAAGTGGTTGGTTATTTTGGCCGGTGCTGAGAGTACGGCAGCCACTTGCCCTTGTTGGGCATTACTTTCAATAATATCGGCAGCACGTGCAAATCGCTCGGCATTAGCCAGTGAAGTTCCACCAAATTTTAGTACTCGCATCACAGCTCTCCCTTCGCTGAATGAATATCCGTTTTCTGAGCGAATCAGCTAGTTAGCAGAGTCTCGCGCAAAAACTGTTGTCTATTATTGCCGTATCTATCCTGCTGCACAGGTCACTAAAATGGATACGAAAAACAGGCTCAAAAAAAAGGCCCGTTCCTTGGGGGGATACGGGCCTGAATCATTTTGTGTATGTGTGCGTCAGCCCGCGCCATGACCTGTTATGGTCATTGTCGTGGTGGTGGTAATAATCATGACCATCAGGGCAGTGCTTGGCATCGTTTCATCTCTTCTGGCTTGATCTTGATACTGCTTAGTAACCACGTTATTTATAACGTGGTTACATCTCACCTACGGCTGACACCGCATAAATTACCCTATTGGTTAAAGCAAATTTGAGATGATGTCAATCAACTGATCGCATGACACTCTAATTTTGCTGCACTCTAGTGTGATATTAATAGCTAAAAAGATTATTGTTTACGTTATTTATCGCTTAAAAATAGTCTATTAGTAGGGTTTGATATAAAAATAGGGGTGATTACAGCACTTTTTTGGCTGCACAATATTTTTCAATATCATTAAGCAAAGTATGTAACATTGCAGTATCACGCTGGGCGAGTACCCCCATTCGTTGATCTAGCCAGTCAGTCAGCTTTTGATCGTCATCTACTGCCATTTGTACCAGTAAATTTTGCATGCGACGGCGCAAAGCTTGTAGTTGGCCCGCTTGTGGTGGACATTCGGTTTCCGGGGCAACGCCGTTCACTTCTGCCAGTTGATAGCAATACACCATGACAGCCTGACCCAAATTGAGTGAAGGGTAGTCGGCCTGCATAGGCACGCAGGTTAGCAGATCAGCCAGCGCCAACTCCTCATTGGTCAGCCCAGACTCTTCACGGCCAAAAACCAGTGCGGCAGAGTGCATCCAGCTCTGTTTTTCATGTGCTTGCGTCAATACTTCACGTGGGGTTGCATAATAGTTGAAGCGTGCCCGTTCACGGGCTGTGCTGGCTATTACCCATTCAGTGTCGGCAACAGCCTCTGCTAACGTAGAAAAAACTTGTGCCGATGCCAGTACCTCTTGCGAGCCGTGAGCAACCCAACGGGCTGGGTCTTGCAAGTGCGCATCACTGTTTACAATACGCAGTGAAGTAAACCCCATAGTTTTCATCGCCCGAGCAGCGGCACCGACATTTTCCGGCCGTGCCGGTTCGACCAAAATAATATGAAACTGCATTATCACTTCCCTCAATATTCCACTGCCGCAAACTCTAACGACTTCCCTGAGAAATGCAATTTTAGGCAGTTGCGCACTGAGCAAATAGCAGCCATAGTAACAAGTTGTGGTGAAAATATAAGCATAAGGATATGAGAATTGACTTCGGCACTGGAATATTTAATTGCTCACACCATACTGCAAGGGTTCGATGCGCAATATGGGCGTTTTCTCGAGATCACCGCCGGTGCGCAACAGCGCTTTGAGCAGGCGCAGTGGCATGCGGTGCAAGATGCCATGAAACAGCGGATTAACCTGTATGATCACCATGTCACACTGGCGGTGGCCCAGTTAAAAAGCATGAGCGGTGATCTGTACAGTGATCCACATTTTGTGATGCGGGTTAAGAGTGCGTTTGAAACCCTGCTACACGATTATCCGCGCTATGAAATTGCCGAGAGTTTTTTTAATTCTGTTTATTGCCGTATTTTTTCCCACCGGAATTTAAAGCCGCATAAACTGTTTGTATTTAGTTCACAAACTGCACGTGAAGATCTTCCTCAGCGGCCTTTGGATAAAACCTATGCTTTGCAACGTGGTGTTCCTACGGTGTTGGCGCAGATTTTAGATGACATGTCGTTTACGTTACCGTGGGAAGCTCTCACGCGTGATATTGAGCATATTAGCCGCCGTCTGAGCGCTCGCTTTGATCCCTCAACCCTTGCTCAAGCGTCTATCACTACATTACGAGAGCCCTTTTTCCGCAATAAAGCCGCGTATCTGATCGGGCGAATTAACCTACCAAATCAATGCTATGCGCCTTTTGTGCTACCAATTCACCATAATCAGCAGGGCGGGATCTTTGTAGATACCTGCTTAACTGAATTTGACGATATCAGTATCGTATTTGGTTTTGCGCGCTCCTACTTTATGGTGCATGCACCTGTGCCCTCAGCGGTGGTTCGCTGGCTGCAAACCATTTTACCGGCTAAAACTCAGGCTGAGTTATATACGGCGATTGGGTGCCAAAAGCACGGGAAAACCGAGTTTTATCGTGAATATTTGCGCCATTTAGATTGCTCTGATGATCCTTTTATTATTGCGCCGGGCATCAAAGGTATGGTGATGCTGGTTTTCACGCTTCCCTCTTATGATACTGTTTTTAAAGTGATTAAAGACCGTTTTGCACCACAAAAAGAGATGACGCGTGAAACAGTAAAGAGTAAATACCGGCTGGTAAAAGAGCATGATCGGGTCGGGCGCATGGCCGATACCCAAGAGTACGAAAACTTTGTACTACCACGGCAACGGGTTTGCGCTGAATTGCTTGATGAACTGCGCCGTGAAGCGCCTTCTATGCTGGAAGAGAACGGCGATGAGCTGATCATCCGCCACCTGTATATGGAACGGCGCATGACTCCACTCAATATTTATCTTGAACAGGCCGATGAAGCGCAGTTGCGTCAGGTACTTGATGAATATGGCAGCGCTATTAAGCAGCTGGCGGCGGCCAATATTTTCCCCGGCGATATGCTGTTTAAAAACTTTGGGGTAACACGTCATGGTCGGGTGGTGTTTTATGACTATGATGAGATTAATTACATGACCGAGATGAATTTCCGTGATATTCCCGCACCGCGAAATTTAGAAGATGAAATGGCGGCTGAACCTTGGTACAGCGTCGGGCCGCTGGATATCTTCC
The DNA here is from genome assembly GCF_056522795.1 of Plesiomonas sp. ISS29. Lineage (NCBI taxonomy): Bacteria > Pseudomonadati > Pseudomonadota > Gammaproteobacteria > Enterobacterales > Enterobacteriaceae > Plesiomonas > Plesiomonas sp. ISS29. The sequence continues at coordinate 95,472 of NZ_JAWRZQ010000001.1, read as the reverse complement.
CTGAAGAGTTTCGTACATTTCTTTGCATTAACCCGCAGGTAAAAAGGGTATTTGAAGAGCTGCACGGCGATCTGTTCGAAGCCCGTTATTGGCGTGATTTACAGCAAAAAATAGAGCAGGGGCATATTGAGGATGTGTTCCCGTATCACCGTAAACTACGATTTTCGCGCAATTGATTTAAAAATAGCGTGAAATCAGGCTGTAACAGCGGTTTGATTAAAAAACAAAGGCCAGTGTCAGGAAAAAATAGCAGTGATGACACATACTGAAACAATGCGTGTTATGTACACGATATGTCGGTTGTGTCAGCGGCTTTCAGAAGGATTTGGATTATGCCTTCAGTTTCAGGGTTTGGGTGGGATGTTGGTACTTTCAAAAGTTATGTCGCCAGCTCCCAGCAGATAAGTGTAGTGGTGATGCCGTTACTGTTCGCGGCATTGATAAGCGCTGCAATGAGCTTTCCGGCTTTGGCATTATCGCTGAGTGATTTTAAAACTCGCCCTTATTTTGATTCAGGTAATGAGCTGACTTCGTTTGATGAATGGCATATCTCTAGCGGGGTTGAGGTTAAGATGAACTCGCAGTGGCAGGTTTTTGTGGCCAATCAACTCTCAGCGCCGTCAATCAATGCTGGAAAACGGCATCAGGGTATTCTTAGCGGTGTTAGTTATCAGCTGACACAATCGTTACGGCTAGAGAGTGCGGTAAGCTGGCAAAACCAGTCGGCGGCAGGCCCTTCAATGAACGGTGATGCTTACCAAGCAGCGATTGGTTTTGGCAGTGCAATGCAGTTAAATCAGGTGATGGATATTAAAGCGGGAATGAATCTTCAAAAATCAGAAAAAATGTCAGATATCCAACTTGGGTTAGGTCTGGGGGTTGATTTTTAACGTTATGACTTTTCGCTGGCTTGGTTTAGAGCTAATCTGATTACAGCTGTGTCAGATCCAGCTCGGTTTTTGAAATGGCAATACCGTTTAGATCGGCATATAGCCAGTCTCCCGGATGAATTCTGATCCCCTGAATATCTACACTGATCCCGTGCTCACCCAGCCCGCGCTTATCAGTTTTCATCGGGCAAGCGCCGAGTGCCTGAATGCCAAGTGGCATCTGTGCCAGCTCACCAACATCGCGTATCGCACCGAAAACCACGATACCAGCCCAGCCATTGTGTTGCGCTTTGTACGCCAGTTGATCGCCAAGCAGTGCACGTCGCAGTGATCCTGCGCCATCGACCACCAAAATCTGCCCGTACCCTGGTTGGGCGACAATCTCCCGTACCAGCGAGTTATCTTCGGGGCAACGAACAGTAACCACTGAACCATAAAAAATCGGCTTCCCACCAAAATTGCGAAATAACGGGGGTAACACCGTCAGTGACTCTGCGTAGCAATCACACAAATCAGGCAGTAAATCCAACATGGCTCGATCCTTGTTATTAAATTCAAGTAGTTACTTAATTATCCTACCGAATAACGATAGTACATAAAGCCACTAACGGACAGATAATAAATGCGTTACAACTGCAGATAGAATCAGTCAGTAAAGAGTGTGTCTGTTGTTAATAACTAGCATAAATTCCGCACATATTGATAAACAAATTATTGATAAATGGTGATATTTTATATGCGTTTTAGGCTAAGATTGGTAAGGTTAGTAAACTTTGATATATATCAAGCAAGTTTATATTATTTTCGCTAGTCGAGCATAGCGCATTGTTATAATGCTGTTACACAGATAGAATATTACGTATATAAAATATTTCCTGCCATTAGTCATTGACGACATCTGCGGTGTTCTGCGTAGGCAAATGTGCCAACATCGCGCCTAAGGAAAGCACAAGCAGCTGAATTATAAGTTAATTTCTGTGCACTACGCATGAAGAGTCAGCATTAGCCAGAGTAATGTTTAGTGCATAATCTTACACCACAAGATTCATATTTTTGTCATTGTCTTAGGTAGCATACATGCAAACCCCGCACATTTTGATCGTCGAAGACGAACTGGTTACACGCAACACGCTGAAAAGTATTTTCGAAGCCGAAGGCTACATGGTTCACGAAGCCAATGACGGCACCGAAATGCACCAGATGTTGTCTGATCATGATATCAGCTTGGTTATCATGGATATTAATTTGCCAGGCAAAAATGGCCTGTTGCTGGCGCGTGAACTGCGCGAGCAAGCAAATATCGCGCTGATGTTTTTGACCGGCCGTGATAATGAAGTGGATAAAATTCTGGGTCTGGAAATCGGCGCAGATGACTACATTACCAAGCCATTCAACCCGCGTGAGCTGACTATCCGTGCACGTAATTTGTTGTCTCGTACAATGAATATCGGTAGCGGCACAGAAGAGCGTCGTCTGGTTGAAGAGTACTGCTTTAATGGCTGGACGTTAGACATCAACAGCCGTTCACTGGTTAGCCCAGCGGGCGAGCAGTTTAAGTTACCGCGCAGTGAATTCCGTGCGATGCTGCATTTCTGCGAAAACCCGGGCAAGATCCAGTCACGTGCTGAGTTGCTGAAAAAAATGACCGGTCGTGAGCTGAAGCCGCACGATCGTACGGTTGACGTTACCATTCGTCGTATTCGTAAGCATTTTGAGTCGGTTGCAGATACGCCAGAAATTATCGCGACCATTCACGGTGAAGGTTACCGTTTTTGCGGCGAGCTTGAAGAGTAATTGTTTCAGTCTCCCGTTATAACTTGTGATAAATAACGGAATAAACCGTGTAAAAAAGGCGCAGAGTGCGCCTTTTTTTATGCCTGATTTTTAGATCCGAGATGTGCACTATGCGTTGGTGGTGTGAGTGTTGATCCACTGACGCAATAGCGCAACATCGGTACGCCAGCCGCGATGGATTTCGTCAATCCAATCATCCACATTATCCCACCATGCTGGAAGATCCGGTGACTGCGCTTGCTGCGCCAGTTGCTGAATATATTTCAAGCCGATAGAACCGGCAGCCCCTTTGATCTTGTGTGCTTCTGAAACGATCCCATCCTGATCGCGGGCAATCATGTTGGAATCAAGAATTGCCAGATATTCAGGCAGCATTTTCTCAAACAAATCAACGTTATTGAGCATTAATGCCGGCCCGACCAGCTCAAGGTACTGCTCAAGCATCTCGGTATTGAGGTGGCGCTCTTGATCAATTGGCTCTTGCTCTATCAGATGATTGGCGGTGGTACTGAGGTTATTGCTCACTTTGGCCACTGGCAGCTGACGGGTAAGCATGGCCTGCAACGCTTTGACCGATAACGGTTTGCTTAATGCATCATCCATACCTCTGGCAAGATATTCGCTCTTATCTTTCAATACGTTGGCAGTCAGAGCGACCAGTGGAGGTAAGGTGCTGTAGTGCTCACGTAAACGGCAGGCGATATCAAACCCTGTCATATCAGGCAGTTGAATATCAAGCAACACCAAGTTGTATTTATCCGGCTGATACAGCTGTAAAGCTTGCTCACCGGTCATGGCTACATCCAGCGAATGGCCCAGTTTTTCCAGTACCGAGCGGGCTACTACCACGTTCAGTTCAATATCTTCAACCAACAGAATGTGCAGTGGGGGGATCGGTGTTGGTGTGCTTTGAGTTTCTGTAGTGGGCGATTGCAGCTCTTTGCAACTGATTTCAAGTGTAAAACAAGAGCCACTATTGAGTTCACTAGTAACATGAATATCACCGCCCATCATCTGGGCAAGACGACGAGATACCGCCAATCCGATCCCCGTTCCGGTTGGATTTAAACGGCCATCCTGCCCCTTCACCTGATAATACATGGCAAAAATCTTGTCAATTTCAGCCGGAGGAATACCCACCCCGGTATCTTGTACCGAGAAGCGTAGCAGGGTGCTGTCATGCTGATGTTCGGCGCTGAGGGTGAGGGTTACGCCACCTTGTTGGGTGAATTTCATGGCATTGCCAATTAAATTCCACAATATTTGCCGCAAACGAGTACCGTCAGCTTCAATCCAATCTGGCAGTGGTTCGTGGCGAACAAGCTGAAATTTAAGACCTTTTTGTTCGGCAAGTAAACCAGAGAGATTCTCAAGATCGCTGATTAACCCGATAAAGTCGGTTGGCTTTTTAAACACCTCTAACCGGCGGCGATCAAGTTTATCCATATCAATAATATCATTGAAAATATGGCCGAGTGTTATCGCACTCAGGTGGATAGTTTTCAGGTACTTATGCTGCTCTGTGGTCAGTTCAGTATCAAGTAGGATCCGGCTTAAACCGACAATACCATTGAGAGGCGTGCGCAGCTCATGGCTGACCGTTGAAATAAAGGTTGTCTTGTCACGGCTGGCTTTCTCTTGTGCTTCCTGATAGCGCTTTCGTTCAGTGATATCACGGCCAAAACCCATCAGACCCCGGCGCACGCCTTGTCTGTCATAAAAAGGCACTTTACGCAGTTCAAAACAGGCTTTGCGCCCATCAGGATAATCAAGCCACTGCTCATAAGTTAACGGCATATTGTGCTGAAAGACATCGGCATCAGTTTCGACAACCTTATTGGCGACATCTTTGCTGTAGACATCCCACGGCGTAAGGCCAATCAGCTGTTTTTCTACTTTTCCGGCCAACAACTCCATGGCGCGGTTACAGCCTGAAAATTGCCCCTGTTCGTTACGGTAATACACCAGATCGGGTGAGGCATCTAAAAATGAGCGCAACAGTGCGCCTTGCTGGGCGAGCTGAATTTGTGCCTGTTCGCGTTCGTAGACCTCATTTTCCAGATCTTCCATTGCAATTTGGCGGGCATGTTCAGCTTTGCAGCGCTCTTCATTTTCGAGGCTCAATTGCTGGATTTTTTCCTGCAACTGCGCATTAAGCCGTAAATCACGTTCACGCATCTCTTCCAATTTACTGACAACATTGGCTAGCCGTTGCCGTGACTCCTCTTGCTGCTCGACCACCACAGAAAGAAAGTAGACTGCCCACGGGGTGATCAGTAATCCAAAGAAAACCGAGCGCACAACATCAATGCCATGCACTGAGCCTTGCAAAAAAAGGGTTACGCCAATCTGTACCACTAATGCCAGCGCCACCAGTATGGTCGCTAGCAAAATAGAAAACCGGACAATTCCCAGTTTGACCATCAAATCAACATAATATTGCGCTAGGATTTTTATCCGGTTCATACACCATCCGTAGAAAAAGAGCGTGAGATCCCATCTTACTGTGAGTTGGCACTGCACTCCACCTTGGCGTGTTTAGCCTGTTCGTATAATCACAGGATTGGCATAACAATGCCGCTTGGCAGATCGTTGAGTGTCAGTACTTGAGCGGCTGATCAGTGAATGCGCCTTTATAAGTGAATACTTACTTTTCTTGTTTGCGTAGAAAAGGTTGACCTAGTGCCGAGCCTTGTGGTCCGCGTTCACAGAGCAATCGGTTAATCTCAACCATGCCTGTCCAGCGGTTTTCACACCACAACGGCGCTAACAGTGTCGGTCGGCGGGCACTGGCCGATACGCGGTGGTAAATAATGTCATGCGGGGTGTGGCGGATCATCTCGGCAGCGATATCCGCATATTCAGTCAATTCTATCGCTTGCTGGCGGCCAGCAGCCCATGCTTTGGCCATGGTGCTGCCGCTGACAATATGCAGCGGGTGCAGCTTGATACCGTCAGTACCGGCGTTAATCACCTGTGCTAGTGTGTTTAGGCAATCGGCTTTTGTTTCGTGCGGTAACCCGACAATTAAGTGAGTACACACTTTCAATCCACGTGCGCGTGCCGCCTGAGTGGTATACACATAGCTGGCAAAATCATGGCCACGGTTGATGCGTTTTAACGTTTGATCTTGCGCCGATTGCAAACCGAGTTCTAGCCAGATTTCATATCCTTGTTGCTGATAATCAGCCAGCAGATCAAGCACTGCATCTGAAACACAATCGGGCCGAGTTCCAACACAAAGCCCTACAATATCAGCCTGTTGTAAGGCTTCTTCATACATGCGCTTTAACAAACACAGTTCAGAATAGGTGCTGGTATAGGCTTGAAAATAGGCCAGATAGCGTTGTGCCCGATGGATTTTTTTCGCCTGTGCGGCCACCTGATCGGCAATAGATTGATACTGTGCATTTTCATCAGAAAATGAGGCAACATTGCAGAATGTACAGCCACCACGGCCGAGTGAGCCATCACGATTGGGGCAGCTAAAACCACCGTGCAAGGTTAATTTGTGGATTTTTTCACCGTAGCGCTGGCGCAGATCACCGCCAAACATATTCACTAATTCGTGCAGCTGCATTGCTCTGTTCCGCCCAACATAAAGCGGCTCAGATTACAGGTTTTGTTATCTCGTTGTAATGATGCGGATCAACCCAAATTCATCCGAGTAAAAACATTTTTAATACCTATTTTGGGGATGAAAAACAACTCCCTTAATGGAATATAAAATCATTTTTATCATTTATTTATGCACTTAATGATTTTATTGAAAAATGTGCAGTGCAGTTATTTTTCAATGAGGCTTAACACTTATCTTTATCCCTTGAATGCTAAATAAATAAGCAATAATCATTAAAAGTAAGCCTCTTTACAGAAGGATATTGTAGTGGATAGTTGAAAAAAACGATCCTCTGCTACTAAGCCCTTGAGGTATCCCCTTGGTTGATTGCGGTAGTGAAGTGACTTATGCCAGTGCAACTGCATGAATAATAAAATAAAGGAGAAAAAATTAACCTTGTCGAGCATGTTGCGAATCGATTACACAATGTTTGACCTATGTAACATTTATCGTTAATTTGAGAAGTCGATTGGAAGCGATTCGGCAAAAAGCGGCATCGCCATATTTATGCAGAGTATTTTGTCGTTGGGTTAAGGCAAGGGAGGAAGGCAATCATGCTGTACGATTCATCCCAGGAACGGGATAACTGTGGTTTTGGGCTTATTGCCCACATAGAAGGTGAGCCCAGCCACAAGGTAGTGCGTACCGCGATTCACGCGTTAGCCAGAATGCAGCACCGGGGGGCGATTTTAGCCGACGGTAAAACCGGTGACGGCTGCGGCTTATTAATGCAAAAACCGGAACGTTTTTTCCGTATGGTTGCTGAAGAGCGTGGCTGGCACTTGGCAAAGAACTATGCCGTCGGCATGTTCTTTTTGAGTACAGACCCTGTTAAAGCCGCAATCGCGCGTCAAATTACAGAGGAAGAATTACAACGAGAAACCCTCTCTGTGGTTGGCTGGCGTGTGGTGCCGACAAACCCTGATGTACTCGGTGAAATTGCACTGGCTTCACTGCCGGTGATTGAACAACTGTTTGTTAACGCACCAGCAGGTTGGCGACCGCGCGATGTTGAACGCCGCCTATTTGTAGTGCGCCGCCGGATTGAAAAGCGCATTCAAGATGACAAAGATTTTTATGTTTGTAGCTTATCGAATCTGGTGAATATCTATAAAGGGCTGTGCATGCCCTCAGATCTGCCGCGTTTTTACTTAGATCTGGCCGATTTGCGGATGGAGTCTGCCATTTGCTTATTCCATCAGCGTTTTTCAACCAATACCGTACCGCGCTGGCCGTTGGCCCAGCCGTTCCGCTATCTGGCGCACAACGGTGAAATTAACACTATTACCGGTAACCGCCAGTGGGCGCGTGCGCGTGCTTACAAGTTCAATACCCCGCTGATCCCTGATCTGCAAACTGCCGCTCCTTTTGTGAACGAAACCGGATCAGACTCTAGCTCACTCGATAATATGTTAGAGCTGTTCTTAAGCGGCGGGATGGATCCATTCCGCGCCATGCGTTTGTTGATCCCGCCAGCATGGCAGAATAATCCGGATATGGATGATGATCTTCGCGCTTTCTATGACTTTAACTCCATGCACATGGAGCCGTGGGATGGTCCAGCCGGTGTGGTGATGTCAGATGGCCGCTATGCTGCCTGTAACCTTGATCGTAACGGTTTGCGCCCAGCACGTTATGTCATCACCACCGATAAACTGATTACCTGTGCATCAGAGGTAGGGATCTGGGATTACCAGCCTGATGAAGTGGTTGAAAAAGGGCGTGTTGGCCCGGGTGAACTGTTGGTGATCGATACCCGTTACGGCAAGATCTTGCACTCACTAGAGATCGATAACGATCTCAAGCAGCGCCATCCGTATAAAGAGTGGATGGAGAAAAACGTTAAGCGTTTAATCCCGTTCGAACAGTTGCCCGACGATCAAGTGGGTTGCCGTGATCTGAATGACGAGCAACTTGCCACCTATCAAAAGCAGTTTAACTACAGCAACGAAGAGCTAGATAATATCCTGCGGGTGCTGGGTGAAAACGCCCAAGAAGCGGTTGGCTCAATGGGCGATGATACCCCATTTGCGGTGTTGTCGACCCAATCTCGCGGTATTTATGACTACTTCCGCCAGCAATTTGCGCAAGTGACCAACCCGCCGATTGACCCACTGCGTGAAGCACATGTTATGTCACTGGCAACCTCAATTGGCCAAGAGATGAACGTGTTTTGTGAGGCGGAAGGTCAGGCACATCGGGTCAATTTCAAATCCCCAATCCTGCTTTACTCTGACTATCATCAACTGCTTTCGTTGGATGATAAATTCTACCGGCATACGCCGATGGATATCACCTTTGATCCGCGCGAAAAAGATCTCAAGCAAGCTGTGTATGATCTTTGTGATCAGGCCGAGCAACATGTTCGCAGTGGTTCGGTATTGCTGATGCTCTCTGATCGGGCCATTGCACAAGATCGTTTACCGATTCCTGCAGCGATGGCTGTTGGCGCGCTGCAAACCCGTTTGGTTGACAATAACTTGCGCTGCGATGCCAACATCATTGTTGAAACTGCGAGTGCACGCGATCCGCACCATTTTGCGGTGCTGCTCGGGTTTGGTGCTACGGCTGTTTACCCGTATCTGGCGTATGAGTCACTGGCAAAACTGGCCGATGACGGTGCAATTGATAAACCGTACCGCACACTGATGCTGAATTACCGTAACGGCATCAACAAAGGTCTGTATAAGATCATGTCAAAAATGGGGATCTCAACCATTGCGTCTTACCGCTGCTCGAAGCTGTTTGAAGCGGTCGGGATCGCCTCTGAAGTGGTTGATCTCTGTTTCCACGGTGTACCGAGCCGGATTGAAGGCGCTGATTTTAGTGATTTCCAGCAAGACCTGAGCAATTTAGCCCGCCGCGCGTGGTTAAAACGTAAACCACTTGAGCAGGGGGGGCAGCTAAAATATGTGCATAACAGCGAATATCACGCTTACAACCCAGATGTGGTGCAAACCCTGCAACAAGCCGTGCACTCAGGCAAATTTAGCGATTATCAGCGTTATGCTGATTTGGTGAATAATCGCCCCGTTGCCACACTGCGCGATTTGCTGCAAGTCACGCCAAAGGGTGAAACCGTAGCGCTTGAGCAGGTTGAACCGGCGACCGAGCTGTTTAAACGCTTTGATACCGCGGCCATGTCAATTGGCGCATTAAGCCCAGAAGCGCATGAGTCATTGGCGGTTGCGATGAACACGCTAGGTGGTTTTTCCAATTCGGGTGAAGGTGGTGAAGATCCGGTACGCTTTGGCACCAATAAAGTATCGCGTATCAAACAAGTGGCCTCTGGCCGTTTTGGGGTTACGCCGCACTATCTGATGAATGCTGATGTAATTCAGATTAAGGTCGCACAAGGTGCAAAACCGGGTGAAGGCGGGCAGTTGCCGGGTGATAAAGTTACGCCGTACATTGCAAAACTGCGTTACTCGGTGCCTGGTGTCACCCTGATTTCACCTCCACCACACCATGATATCTACTCGATTGAAGATCTGGCGCAACTGATTTTTGACTTAAAGCAGGTTAACCCGAAGGCACTGATTTCGGTCAAATTGGTTTCCGAACCCGGTGTTGGCACTATCGCCACTGGCGTGGCCAAAGCGTATGCCGATTTAATTACTATCGCCGGTTACGATGGTGGTACCGGTGCGAGCCCGCTTGCGTCCGTTAAATATGCCGGTTGCCCGTGGGAATTGGGCTTAGTAGAAACCCAACAAGCATTGGTGGCGAACGGTTTGCGCCATAAGATCCGTTTGCAGGTTGATGGCGGTTTAAAAACCGGTCTTGATATCATCAAGGCGGCGATTTTAGGTGCGGAAAGCTTTGGTTTTGGTACCGGCCCGATGGTGGCGCTAGGCTGTAAATATCTGCGTATTTGCCACTTAAACAACTGTGCTACTGGTGTTGCAACACAAGATGAAAAACTGCGCCGTGATCACTACCACGGTTTACCTGAGCGGGTGATTAACTATTTCCAGTTTATCGCAGAAGAGACCCGTCAACTGATGGCGCAGCTTGGTGTAACACAACTGGTTGATTTGATTGGCCGTACAGACCTGCTGACCGAAATTGACGGTATCAGTGCGAAACAAAATAAACTCGATTTGTCAGCGTTGCTGGTCACTGCCAAGCCACATCCGGGTAAGGCAATGTACTGTACCGAAGGCAATCCGCCGTTTGATAAAGGTGAGCTGAATACTCAGTTGTTGCAGCAAGCACAGCAGTGCCTAGAAGAGCGCAAAGCTAAGCGGCTGTTCTTTGATATTCGCAATACTGACCGTTCGGTTGGCGCGCGGTTGTCGGGCGATATTGCCTCCCGTTTGGGTAATCAGGGGATGGCTGGCGATCCGATTAAAGTGCAGTTTAGCGGCACGGCTGGACAAAGCTTTGGTGTTTGGAATGCAGGCGGTGTTGAACTGTCGCTGACCGGTGATGCCAATGACTATGTCGGTAAAGGCATGGCCGGCGGTAAAATTGCCATTCGCCCACCGATTGGCTCGGCGTTTAAAGCCCATCAGGCCACGATTATCGGTAACACCTGTTTATACGGTGCAACTGGCGGTAAATTATTTGCGGCTGGCCGTGGCGGAGAGCGTTTTGCCGTACGTAATTCAGGGGCAATTGCCGTTGTTGAAGGCATTGGTGATAACGGTTGTGAATATATGACCGGCGGTATTATCTGCGTATTGGGGCGTACCGGCGTGAACTTTGGCGCAGGAATGACTGGCGGGTTTGCTTATGTGCTCGATGAAAGCGGTGAGTTCCGTAAGCGGGTGAATGCTGAATTGGTCGAGGTGCTTGATGTCACTGATCTGGCGATCCATCAAGAGCATCTGCGCGGTTTAATTACCGAGCATGTACAGTCTACCGGCTCTGGCCGTGGTGAAGAGATCCTCGCTAACTGGGAAAGTTGGGCGGATAAATTTGTGCTGGTAAAACCGAAATCCAGCGATGTTAAAGCACTACTTGGTCACCGTAGCCGCTCTTCGGCGGAACTCCGGGTTCAGGCGCAGTAAAGGGAGATCATGCCATGAGCCAGAATGTCTATCAGTTTATTGACTTACAGCGGGTCGATCCGCCGAAAAAACCGCTGAAAATTCGTAAGATTGAGTTTGTTGAGATCTATGAAAATTTTTCCGACACGCAGGTCAACGCGCAAGCCGACCGCTGTTTAGGGTGCGGAAACCCGTATTGCGAATGGAAGTGTCCGGTACATAACTACATCCCGAACTGGCTCAAGTTGGCTCACGAAGGGCGGATACTCGAAGCCGTTGAACTTGCACATCAAACCAACAGTTTGCCAGAAGTGTGTGGGCGAGTGTGCCCGCAAGATCGCCTGTGTGAAGGGGCTTGTACCCTGAATGATGAGTTCGGCGCGGTGACCATCGGTAATATCGAAAAGTACATTACCGAGAAAGCCTTTGAAATGGGCTGGAAGCCGGATATGTCGCACGTAGTGCATACCGATAAAAAGGTCGCCATTATTGGTGCAGGCCCAGCAGGTTTAGCCTGTGCTGATGTGTTGGTGCGTAATGGTGTGAAACCGGTGGTATTTGATCGTTACCCTGAAATTGGCGGGTTACTGACCTTTGGTATTCCGGCCTTTAAGCTGGAAAAAGAGGTGATGATCCGCCGCCGTGAAGTCTTTACCGGAATGGGCGTCGAATTTCGCTTAAATACCGAGGTGGGTAAAGATCTGCCGTTTGATACTCTGCTGGCTGAATTTGATGCGGTATTCCTTGGCGTGGGCACGTATCAGAACATGCGCGGCGGGCTGGAAAACGAAGAGTCCGCCGGTGTGTATGATGCTTTGCCTTATCTGGTGGCCAATACGCATCGCTTAATGGGCTTTGAGGCGAGTCCTGCCGATTACATTGATATGGCTGGAAAACGTGTCGTGGTTCTGGGCGGGGGTGATACCGCGATGGATTGCGTGCGTACTGCAATTCGTCAGTCAGCAGCACACGTGGTGTGCGCTTATCGCCGTGATGAACAAAACATGCCCGGCTCAAAACGCGAGGTGAAAAATGCGCGTGAAGAGGGGGTTGAGTTTATGTTTAACCTGCAGCCGTTAGGTATTGCCCTTGATGCCAACGGGCAAGCGTCGGGTGTGAAGGTTGTGCGTACTGAACTGGGTGTGGCTGATTCAGCCGGTCGTCGCCATCCGCAAGTGGTGGTTGGATCTGAACATGTGTTACCGGCCGATGCAGTGATCATGGCGTTTGGTTTCCAGCCACACAGTATGAACTGGCTGGCTGCACACGATGTTGAATTAGATAAAAAAGGGCGGATTGTTGCACCCGTTGATCGTGAATTTGCCCATCAAACCAGCCACCCTAAAATTTTTGCCGGTGGTGATGCGGTGCGTGGTTCTGATCTGGTGGTCACTGCGATTGCAGAAGGTCGTAAAGCTGCTGAAGGGATCATGGATTATCTGGGTGTATAGATCAGCTCACTGATCATTCAACTGGCCGATAATATTGCCATTATGTTGATATGGTTATCGACACGGTTATCAGTGCAGTGATCGTTATAGTATGGTTATTGTTATAAAAATACGGGGAAAATGGTGTGGTTATTCGCACTGTTTGCCCCTTTTTTATCGGCGAAATGGGCGGATTTACGCTGTCGGTTTGAAAGCAGGTATACTGTTGGCCTCACTTTTACCGCCTACCGTTGAGCCTGTCGGCCACTGTTGATCTGTATACAGCCGGTGAATATCCGGTGCTGAATATATTGGTCAATATACTGTCGGGCAATACAGGGTACAGGCAAAAATTTAGCGTGGATAACATGAAAGCAAACAGCATGAAAGTTGGCATTATTGGTGCAATGGAGCAAGAAGTGGCCATTTTACGTGGTCAGATTAGCAACCTGCAGACCTTTGAGCGTGCAGGCTGTGAAATTTACAGCGGTCAGCTCAACGGCGTGGAGGTAGCGCTGCTGAAATCGGGGATCGGTAAAGTTGCCGTTGCACTCGGAACAACCCTGCTGATTGAGCATTTTCAACCTGATGTCATTATCAACACCGGATCAGCAGGCGGGTTAGACAGCGGCCTGAATGTCGGTGATATCGTTGTTTCAACAGAAGTTCGTTACCACGATGCTGATGTGACTGCATTTGGTTATGTCATCGGGCAGTTGCCAAATTGTCCGGCAGCATTTATCGCCGATCAAATGCTGATTAACGCTGCACAAAACAGCATTCAAGCCAACGGGTTACATGCCGTTAAAGGATTGGTGTGCAGTGGTGATGCTTTCATTCATGGCGCAGAGAATCTGGCCCGTATCAAGCAAAACTTCCCGGCTGTGACCGCCGTTGAAATGGAAGCGGCCGGTGTTGCGCATGTATGTCATCAGTATCAGCTGCCATTTGTGGTGGTGCGGGCAATTTCTGATGTGGCTGATAAAGAAGCCAGCATGAGTTTTGATACGTTTTTACCGATTGCCGCAGAACAATCTTCTAAAATTGTAGCCGCGATGCTGACTGAATTAGTGCCTACCCACTAAGTTCAGCGCATTATGCCGGTTACACAACGATAGCAGGTATTAACTTGGCAAACGTGTTACCGGCAGATGCAATGCAGTGGTTCGTATTATTCAGCCCGTTGTTTATTTTGTGGGGTGGAATTGCATTGCACTTGTTTCTTGCGCAGCCCGCACAGGTGTTACGGCAGGGGGTAACTATCGTTGCCTTGCGTTTACAGCAGCGGGTTTTGCATGCTGATAATCCCCCTTTTCAGCAGCAACTGGCAGGCATGTTAAGCACTTTACTGCTGTTAATTCCCATGGCGATTATGCTGTTGGCTCTGGCGGTGTTGGTATGGTCAGATGCGCTGTTTAATCTGCTGTTACTCTGGTTGGCATTTGATTGGGCCCGTGTGTGGCCGGATAACCAGCGCTTAAGGCAAGCACTGCATCTGCAGCAAAAGCATACTGCCAGAACGTTATTAGCTGAAAGTGTGCAACGTGATACAGATACGCTTTCACTGCTCGGGCTGGGTAAAGCAGGCGCTGAAACTTTGCTGCAGGGCTATTTACGCGGCCTTATTCATGTGCTGATTTGGTTTGCGCTCGGGGGCGGCATTGCCGCTCTGTTGTACCGTTTGTGCCAGTTGCTGGCACGGGTCTGGTCACCGTTACAACCGCAGTTTCACTATTTTGGCCGTTTTTCTGCGGCACTGGTTTTACTGGCCGAGCTACCGGGTACGCTCTTGTTTGTGCTGCTTTTCATCCCCGGAAAAAATATGCTCTTGCGCTTGCGGCGTATGCACGTGCAGGCCAAGGGGTGGGCCTACTACCCAATAGGTGCGCTCTATACGCAAGCAGGGTTAAGGCTGAATATTGCCATGGGCGGGCCGCTGCGTTATCGGGGAGTTCGTGTCAGCCGCCCGACACTGGGCGGGCAAAGCAGTATACAGGCAGCACAACTGTTGGTGCTTGTGCGGCAACTACAGTGGCGTGCTTTGGTTGTGCTGAGCTTAACTTCTTTATGGATACTGCTGTAATGCAAAAGCAATGTTGTTCTGAGATTCAAGCACACTTCACGGCGTGTAAAGGTGCTGTGCTGATGGCTCGTATATTGCGCTGTAGCCTTGTGTTTTGCGCGCTGCTATCTGCGCTGCCGGTTCACAGTGCGCAGCGGATTATTTCATTATCGCCTTCAAGCACTGAGTTTGCTTATGCCGCCGGTATGGGCGATGCGCTAGTGGCAGCCAGCAGCTACTCTGATTACCCGCCAGCGGCGCAACAACTTGAGCGGGTTGCCGATCACCGGGGTATCAATATTGAGCGGATTTTACTGTTAAAACCGGATCTGGTACTGGCGTGGAAGGGAGGGAATCCGGCCCGGCCATTGCACCAATTAGAGCAGTTGGGTATTCGGGTTCTGTACATTAACCCGTTGACACTCGATGATCTGGCCAGCGAGCTGGATGTGCTGGCCAAAGATAGCCCACAACCGGCTGTGGCCCGTGCAAGCGCGGCGCAGATCCGCGCGCAGTTGGCCGATTTGCGCCAACAGTATGCGCGGGAAAAACCGCTGAATGTTTTTATCCAGTACGGCACGCAGGCGATGTTTACCCCAGCAAAGGGTACGCTACAGTCAGAGATTGTAGCACTGTGTGGCGGTAAGAATATTTTTTCCGATAGCAGTATCAGCTGGCCGAAAATCAGCCGAGAGCAGGTTTTACTGCGTAAGCCTGATGTCATTTTCCTTCCTGGTTCGGCCGACAGTGCCAAACAGGTGCGGGCATACTGGGGAAGTATGCTCAATGTGCCGGTGATTTCGGTTGATGAAGCTCTGCTCAGCCGGAACGGGCCACGTATGGTACAAGGTGCACAACAGATTTGTCAGGCGCTGGCAAAAATATCACCTGCATCATGATTTTTTAATAATCCCATTGCCAGCCGTTACGCAAACGCTAAAATCGCCGCTCCTGATTTTTAACCGATACAATGAGAGTCAACGAGCACATGCTGTATTTTTTCGACATGTTAGGCACGGCGGTATTTGCAATTTCGGGGGTACTGCTGGCTGGCCGTTTGCGAATGGACCCTTTTGGTGTCGTGGTATTAGCGGCGGTGACCGCCATTGGCGGCGGTACTATCCGTGATATGGCGCTGGATGCCGGGCCGGTGTTTTGGATCACCGACCCTTTCTATTTGGTGGTAATTTTTGTTACCTGTGCACTGACTATGCTGTTGGTACGGCGCCCGCGCAACATTGCATGGTGGATTTTACCCGTATTGGATGCTATTGGCTTGGCGGTATTTTTGGGTATCGGCGTAAATAAGGCACTGGCCAATGGCGCAGGGCCGATGGTTGCAGTGGTGATGGGCGTGATTACGGGTGTTGGCGGCGGTATTATCCGTGATGTGTTGGCACGTGAAGTGCCGATGGTATTACGTACTGAAATTTATGCAACCGCTTGTATTGTAGGGGGGATCTTACATACCTGTGCTTTACAGTATGGTATGGCCTCCCAAACGGCGATGTTATTGGGGCTGTTTGCTACTTTAGGTATTCGCTTGGCGGCAATTCGCTGGCACTTAAAATTACCTACATTCAGAATTGATTAAGTAGGATTTGTATGAATAACATTAGCTTATAAACGCGTTTTTTGATTTTGTTGTATTAAAAATCAGCAACTAGTACGATGAGTAGTAGACGCATCGGTTGTGATTCCCTATAATTGCGCTCATTCGGCCCCATAGCTCAGTGGTTAGAGCAGGCGACTCATAATCGCTTGGTCCCCCGTTCAAACCGGGGTGGGGCCACCAAATAAAACAAGGGCTTAGCTGCATATGTAGCTGAGCCCTTTTGTTTTTCTGCTGTTTTTGGCAGCATAAATGCCACTTTACATCAAAAACTGCCGTGTATCTTAGCGACTAAACCCGAACTTCAATCTTAACGTAACGCTTAAACGGCCCTTGTTAAGTGGCGGATAAGTTAGTGGTTAATCAGTGATTGCGTTGTGATATTGCTACAAACGCAACTCTTCCAGCGCATAGTCATTGAGAATATCGATATTTTTTAGCTCACGTTGCAGACGATACTTGTCTTTTAACGCTTCTATCTCACGCCACTTCCGTTTTTTTTGCTGCTGTTTCCCTCCACGTGAAGCCTTATCACTGATTTCAGTTTCGTCGAAGAAATACCCTTCCATGGTCACCTCGTTACGTGGTTAATCTATATTGGTAATAGCACAGCAATATTAAAAATAGAATAAGTTAATGACGGTTTTGTTGAGCAGAAGTGAAATATTTTTGAGTGTGTGATCAGTGCCCTTTTCGGCAATAAAAAAGGCGCGTAATACGCACCTTTTTGCACTGTTTTTCAGCAATTTCTGCTGTGCACTTTGCGTTGTATCGGAAGATTACAGACGCGCGCTAATCATGGTTTCCAGTTTACCCTGATCTACGGCAAATTTACGGATACCATCGGCGAGTTTTTCCACGGCCATTGGATCTTGGTTATGCTGCCAATAGAACTCTGACTCGGTCATTGCGGCCGGACGCGGCAAAATCTCGCCCTGATAAGCCAGTTTACACGGCAGCTCACCTTCAGCCTCTGCTAGCTCTTGCAGCAGGTTCGGGCCAATGGTCAGACGGTCACAACCGGCTAGTTCAGTGATCTCGCCAATATTGCGGAAACTTGCGCCCATGACCACCGTATTATAACCATGCTGTTTGTAGTAGTTATAAATATTGGTTACCGAGATCACGCCCGGATCATCGTGTGGTGCAAAAGTTTTGGTTTCGGTATTGGCTTTGTACCAATCCATGATCCGGCCAACAAACGGAGAGATCAGAAATGCGCCGGCTTCTGCACAGGCACGCGCTTGCGCGAAAGAGAACAGCAGTGTCAGGTTACAGTTGATTCCCTCTTTTTCCAGAACCTCTGCCGCTTTAATTCCCTGCCATGTAGAGGCTAATTTGATCAAAATACGATCATTGCTGATACCTGCTTCATTATATAAGCGGATCAGTTTGCGGGCTTTAATTAGGCTGGCTTCGGTATCGTAAGAGAGGCGGGCATCCACTTCTGTGGAAATACGGCCCGGCACTGTTTTTAGAATTTCCAAACCAATATTGACGGCCAGCTTATCGGCAGCATCGACAATCTGCTGGGAGTGGTCACTGCTCTGTGCTTTAGCATAAGCAATAGCGTCATTAATCAACGGAGCATAATCAGGAATTTGTGCAGCATTGAGAATTAATGATGGATTGGTGGTCGCGTCTTCCGGTTGGTAGCGCTTGATGGCTTCGATATCGCCTGTATCAGCGACAACTGTAGTGAGTTTGCGTAGAGCAGAGAGTTTATCAGCCATTGGTATTTTCTCGACGTTAGTGTGTTTAAATATACCGGAAGTGTCGATCCCCGGGCCATTTCAGAACACGTCTGCCGCTCATCACACCAAACCTAAACTGGTGAATTTATCGTTATCCACACACTCATTACATAATGAATCACTTTGCATGATCTTGTCAGCAACGTGATAAACATATAACGCAGTGTTTTAATATGGAAATATGAAATTCGGTGTTTACGTTGAGTGCAGACCCTTCCTTGTTGGCATCTGATAATAGCACGCAGGCAGATCTTGGGTAAGGGCAAGCTTTTTTACTTCGGGGTCTATTGTGTGTGATCTTTGTAACAATTTGCAGTGTATGGTATGTTTATTTTGCGCAAACGTTTGGTTCTAAATTGCAAATTGACCTTTTTATCGGTACACCGTTACCCTGTTTACGTTCAACGGCAAAATAATATCGTACGCTTAGCTTTCGCCGATAGCCAGAGTAGTACGGCATAAGCTCTTATCAGAGCATACATAATAATATTCATAATTTTTAATTAATAGTTAACTTTTTTCTTTGCTGAGGATTTGCTGTGAATGCCTTAATCTCGTTTATTAACGATCTCTTATGGGGATCGGTGCTGATCTATTTTCTATTGGGCGCGGGTATCTACTTTACCTTACGGTTAGGTTTTTTACAGGTGCGTCATTTTGGCCACATGTTCTCAATTTTACGCCGAAGCCGCCGCTCTGATTCCTCAGGGATCTCCTCTTTTCAGGCACTGTGTACCAGTTTGGCTGCCCGTGTTGGCACAGGTAATCTGGCCGGTGTTGCCGTTGCACTCACACTCGGCGGGCCGGGTGCAATTTTTTGGATGTGGCTGGTAGCCTTTATCGGTATGGCAACGGCTTTTGTCGAAAGCACACTGGCACAGCTGTATAAAACCAAAGATGCACAAGGGAACTACCGCGGTGGCCCGGCTTATTACATGGAGAAAGGTCTGGGCATGCGCCGTATGGGTATGCTGTTCTCGGTCTTTTTAATCATTGCCTTTGGTTTGGTATTTAACGCCGTACAGTCAAACTCGATTGCACAAGCCATGCACGTGGCATTTGGCGTTCCGCAAATTGCCGTTGGTGCTGGATTGGTGGTCTTAACCGCAATCATCATTTTTGGTGGAATTCGTACAATCGCTCGAGTTGCTGAGCTGGTTGTACCGGTGATGGCGCTGGTTTACCTGCTGCTGGCACTGTATGTGGTCGGGATTAATATCGAAAAGCTGCCGGATGTTATCATGCTGATTATCCGCAGTGCGTTTGGCTGGGAAGAAGCGGCGGCCGGTGCACTGGCTTATACCATCAGCCAAGCAATGATTAATGGTGTAAAACGTGGCCTGTTCTCGAACGAAGCCGGTATGGGCTCTGCACCTAATGCGGCGGCTGCGGCATCGCCATACCCGCCACATCCGGCCTCGCAAGGCTATGTACAGATGCTAGGTGTCTTTATGGATACTATCGTTATCTGTACAGCAACAGCGGCGATTATCCTGACTTCCGGTACGCTGGAGACCGCACAGGGCATGAGCGGTATTGATCTGACTCAGCGCGCGCTCTCTACCGCGGTGGGTGACTGGGGTGCAATTTTCATCGCTGTTGCAGTGTTCTTCTTTGCCTTTACCTCAATCATTGCCAACTATGCGTATGCCGAGACCAACTTAGTTTTCCTTGAGCACAAAAGCACTGCCGGTTTGGCGCTGTTCCGCTGCTTAGTGCTGGGCATGGTTGCTTTTGGTACGCTGGCTGATTTGCCAATGGTCTGGGCAATGGCTGATATCTCAATGGGAATGATGGCACTAACTAACCTAATTGCTATTTTACTGCTTTCAGGCACTGCGATTAAGCTGGCAAAAGATTATAACGAGCAACTTGATTCAGGAAAGCTGCCGGTCTTTGATGTCCGTAAGTATCCTGAGCTGCACAGCCAGTTAGAGCCCGGAATTTGGGATGATCCTGAAGCACTGAGAAAAATGGCAGAGTAATTATCGGTTAACGTTTTGGCCAATATCAGGGGGCTGCAGTGCAGTACCCTGATTGGCCGCTCTACCACTGAAAAGCCACGCCAGTGTTGCCTACAACCTGAGCGTGGCTTTTTGCTGTCTGAACGCGATAAACTGCAGATTCTGTAAAGATGTTATCTCCTGTGTTTACCGCGGGCATCTGTTCTTTTAATGTCTGTTTTAATGTTTGGCCGATAACAACCATAAGGATACGGCAGTTATGTTGACAGTTATTTCTCCGGCAAAAACGCTTGATTACACCTCTGAACTAGCCACTGAACGTTACAGCCAGCCACAATTATTGCAAGATTCCGCTGCGCTGATTAGCTTGTGTCGTGATCTAACACCGGCACAGATTGGTTCACTGATGAAGATCAGCGATGCACTGGCAGGCCTCAATGCGGCGCGCTTTGCCGAATGGCAGCCTGATTTTACGCCAGACAATGCCCGCCCAGCGCTATTGGCATTCAAGGGCGATGTTTACACTGGTTTACAGGTTGAGAGTTTTTCAGAGGCTGACTTTGATACCGCGCAGCAACATTTGCGTATTTTGTCGGGATTATACGGGGTATTACGCCCTTTGGATTTGATGCAACCTTACCGATTAGAGATGGGCACTAAACTGGCTAATCCGGCAGGCAAAGATCTGTATCAGTTTTGGGGAAACCGTATTACTGAGTCATTAAATCAGGCGTTAATAGATCAGGGCGATAATATTTTGATTAACTTAGCATCTGATGAGTATTTTAAAGCCGTTAAGCTGCGTGAGCTTCATGCGACTGTGATTAAACCGGTCTTTTTAGATCAAAAAAATGGACAGTATAAAGTTATTAGCTTTTATGCGAAAAAAGCCCGCGGGTTAATGAGCCGTTATATTATTCAGCAACAATTAACAGCACCGGAGCAACTGCTTGATTTTGCACTAGAGGGTTATTACTACTCAGAAGCCGACTCTACTGCAACTGTACCGGTATTTAAACGTGAGCATCAAGATTAATCACGGATAAAACAGAGGGTGACACACTTAAACATGCTTTATTACAGGGGAACATTGGTAATAGGATTAATATTAAACAACACCGATATACAACGACCAACGAATTAAAGTTGAGCATAGGTTGCGTATAATATGAATGTTATTGCTGTTCCGGGAAAAATACCTGCAACTAAGACATGGATTAATCAGGTTGTAAATGCCGTTAGCCTGCCTGATCTGCAATTGACTACTCATTCGTTGCTTGCATGGCAGCATCCGGCTGCAGAGTTTAACGTTACCGCAGAAGTGGAATATGTACCTGCCGGTGAATTTGATACCGTGGTTGCTAAATCGATTGGTACGTTAATTACACTGCGAGCACTGGATAAACTGAAAGTGAAAAATATCGTTTTTATCGGTATTGCTCTCTCTTTGTACTCTGATGCGGATAAAGTAAAGCTGCGTGAACTATCAGAAAATGATCAGGTTAATCTGCTGATTATTCAGCAGGATAGTGACCCATTCGGGCACTTCTCTGTGGTTAAACAGGCGGTAAACAGCCAGCGTTGCCAGTGCATCGAGGTGCAGGGTTATGATCATCTGTATTCCGATGTCTCCGAATTGGGCTCGCTTATCTCTGCATGGTTATCGTCAAAATAGCGGGATGCTTGATGCGCTGATTTTCTGGCTGGGAATTTTGTTAGAAAATCACAACAAAATATTTTAGATTGAATCAGGGCTGTGTTGTTATTACATAGTTCATAATAAAATACAGAAACAAAAAAAAGCCCAGAATGGGCTTTTTTATGGCAGTTCAGACACTTTTACGATTAATCGTCGTAATCGTCATCTGCAGCACGTTTGGCAGCTTGTTCGCGTTTGTGCGCAGCTTTAGCAGCAGCATCCTGCTTGTGCTTGGCTTCTACGTTTGCTTCGTTGCTGGCTGTACGGCGCTTACCGATATTCTTTTTATCCCGATGGCGGATTTTAGTTTTCTCGGTATCTTTTTGTTCCAGCTTATCAGCACGTTTCTTTTTGATACGCTCTTTTTGCTTTTTCGATGGACCACGGCGGCCTTCATGCTTTGGCGCTTTGGTGCTCGGGCGTAGCTCATCAATCACACGGTACTTGAGCGGATCATCGATATAACGGGTAATTTTACCCAGTAGATCAAAATCATGCGCTTCAACCAGTGAAATAGCCGTACCTTTACGGCCCATTCGGCCAGTACGGCCAATACGGTGCAAATAGGCATCAGCGGTGCGCGGCATGTCAAAGTTGAACACATGGCTGACATCATCAATATCGATACCGCGTGAAGCAACATCGGTTGCAACCAGTACGCTGATTTCGCCGTTTTTCAACTTATCAATCGCACGGGTACGCTGGGTTTGTGCCATTTCACCTTCAAGGAAACCGGCCACAATACCGTGCTTATGCAGAGCATCAACCAGCTCACGCACACGTTCACGTTTGCGTACAAACACAATTGTACGGGTGACATCTTCTTGCTTGAGCAAGTGTGCCAGTTGCGCGGTTTTGTGTTCTACATCATCAGAGCGGTAGTACCACTGCAGGATCTTCTTGCGCTCACGGCGGCTCGGCTCGGCTTCAATTTTAATGGGATCATTGAGCAGGCGATCGGCAAAATCGGTCAGCAAATCACCTTCAAGCGTTGCAGAGAACAAGAAGGTCTGCTTACGCCAGCGGGTTTCTGCTGCGATTTTCTCAGCATCCTGACCAAAGCCCATTTGCAGCAGGCGGTCGGCTTCGTCAAAAATCAGAATTTCAACCGCACGGCAATCAAAGTTCTCTTCTTTGATGTATTGCAGCAAGCGCCCTGGGGTGGCAACCACGATGTCCTGATTTTGGCTGAACACTTCAGCATGGTTCAAATAGGCAACGCCACCGGTAATGGTTGCAATTGCCAGATTGGTGTGTGCTGCCAGTTCACGTGCTTGGTCAGCCACTTGCATTGCCAGTTCACGTGTTGGGGCGAGTACCAGTACACGCGGTGTACCTGGTTTTCTGCGTGGGTAATCCAGCAAATGCTGAATTGCAGGCAACAAGAACGCAGCGGTTTTACCCGTACCTGTCGGGGCTGACCCCATGACATCGCGCCCTTCCATGGCGGCTGGAATGGTCTCACTTTGAATGACAGTCGGGCGTTCGTAACCCTTATCTTTCAGTGCGGCCAGAAGACGTTTGTCGAGATCTAATTCTGTAAATTGTGTCGCTACCATGGTTCACCTCTTATGCGAGGGGGGGATTATAACCTTGCCGGCGTTTTGCTTCACGCCTCTTCACGCTTAATTGCATTTCGCCTATGCTTGGCAACCTTTTTGCGGAGAGATGCCATGTCTGATAAGCCACCCTTACTCAATAACAATGCTGAAATTACGCCCAAAAAAGCGACCAGCAATCTGGCGCGTAACGGGTTTACCTTCAAGCAGTTTTTTGTGGCACACGATCGCTGCGCCATGAAAGTCGGAACGGATGGGATCCTGCTGGGTGCGTGGTCGCCAATAAACGGCGCGGCAAAGATTCTGGATATCGGATCGGGAACCGGCCTGATAGCACTGATGTTAGCACAACGCACCCCTGCTGATACACAGATTACGGCAGTTGAGCTTGACAATACTGCAGCCGAGCAAGCGCAGCAGAATATTACCGCCTCACCCTGGCAGCATAAAATCAGGTTATTTAACCAGTCTATTCAGCAATTTTCGCAGCATAATCTGCCGAAATTTGATCTGGTAGTCTCTAATCCCCCCTATTTTGAATCTGGCGTAGCCTGCCGTAATAGTGCCAGAGATGCAGCACGTTATACCGATACACTCAGCCATGAAGTGCTGTTGCAGAGTGCTTGTCGTGTATTAGCGCCAACCGGCCGCGTGTGTCTGGTTCTGCCGTTTGATGTTGCTGAACCCCTATGCGCATTAGCACAGAATTTTGGTCTGTTCTGCTATCAGGCCGTAGCCGTTTTTAGCCGTGAAGGGAAAAAAGCACAACGTATTCTGCTGGAATTTGGATTTGTCAGACAAGATAGGCAGGATAAAAAACTGGTAATTAACGATATTGGTGGAGTTTATCACTGCGATTATCGCGATCTAACAAAAGATTTTTACCTTTTTTTCTGAGTGCATTGCGCTGTCAGTATCGATCATAGATGATGCTTTTTAGTGCAAAGTCTCCAGCGGGTTATTCTGATTAACAATTATTCAACCGCAATACAGGGCAATAAAGCCCTGCTACCGTGCAGAATTTATCCTCTGTTTTGCCCTAACATTTTCACATTAACCGGATTTCATAACGTATAGCGCGTATGACCGTGTGGTTTACTCCGCCCGATTTGTAGTTTTTATACCGGTTATGTACTGACAGATATTGCTAAGTTAAGAGGTGTTGCCGTGAAACAAGCATTGAGATGGCAAGATGTAATGGGGTTGGGCATGATGACATTTGCCTTCTTTTTGGGTGCTGGAAATATTATTTTTCCTCCGCTGGCAGGTCAGCTGGCCGGTGATCACTCTCTGTACGCTACCCTTGGCTTTCTTGCCACTGCCGTTGGTTTGCCCCTGATTTCAATTATTGCCGTGGCACGTGCCGGTGGTGGTTTGCCAGATATGACCCGTGATCTGCCAGCAGGGTTTGGTACATTTGCATCGGTACTTTTGTTTATCGTGATTGGCCCAGCGTTTGCCGCACCACGTACTGGTTTGGTGGCGTATGAAATGGCAATGAAGCCCTATTTCAGCGCACCCGATGGCACAACACAAATGCTGATGACAGCCGGGTTTTTTGTTCTGGCGATGATGCTGTCATGGAGCCGTGGTGCACTGATTGACAGCATTGGTAAGGTGATGACCCCGATTTTGTTCCTGCTGCTAGCCGTGCTGGCGGTAGCCGTGGTGGTTGCTCCGCAAGGTGTGGTAGAGGCGGCGCAGGGTGACTATATTCACTCACCGTTTACCAAAGGTTTCTTGGATGGTTATAACACCATGGATACCTTTGCCGCGCTGATGTTCGGTATGCTGATTGTGGATGTTATTCGCAGTAAGGGGATCACTGACAGCAAAGTCACCTGCAAATATCTCATCATTGCTGGTTTGATTGCGGCAGCAGGTTTGGCATTTGTCTATATTTCGCTGTTCCGTTTGGGCGCAACATCGGGCTCGATCGCCGGTGGTTTGGATAACGGTGGGGCTATTTTTGCGGCCTATGTACAAGCGCTGTTCGGTCAGCCGGGTCAGTGGATTTTATCTACTGTGGTGATTTTGGCCTGTATGACAACCGCAGTTGGCCTGATCAGTGCCTGTTCTGATTACTTCTCAAGCCTGACCTCGTTCTCGTATCGTCAGTGGGTGATTGCACTGGGTGTGACTTGTGCCGTGGTAGCTAACGTTGGCTTGAGTACGCTGATTAGCCTGTCAGTACCGGTGTTGTATGCACTGTATCCGCTGGCCGTTGGCTTAGTGATGCTGACATTTGCCCGCCCGTGGTTAAAAAATCCGGCACTGGGTTACCGTTTGGTGCTGAGTGTGGCACTGGTATTTAGCCTTATGGATGCGGCGGTTGCTGCGGGTGCAAATCTGTCGGTAATGAACTTCCTGCCGCTGTTTGATAAGAGCATGGCATGGGTGTTACCAACATTGATTGCGCTAGCGATTGCACTGATGCTGCCAAGCCGTGAAAGTGAAGGTGAAGCGCAAACAGCCTGATAATAGGCGTATGTTGTTGTGCTGATTAAAAAGCCATCTCATCGTGACTCTTAGGGGATCACTGTGAGGTGGCTTTTTGTTTATCTGTCAGAGTAGAGCTTCAATTTCCAGCAAAATCTGCCCGCTCCAGTCTACAATTCGCTCATCGCTAAGTTCATATTGATTCTCTTCATCAAGCGCTAGCCCGACAAAAGCACGGTTATCAGCAGTGAGGGCTTTGGATGCGGTAAAGGTATACCCGTCGACCGGCCAGTAACCGATCAGCTGTGCGCTGCTGGTCAGCAATTTATCGTGTAATAACCCCATCGCATCAAGAAACCATTCGCCGTAGCCTATTTGATCACCAAGGCCGTACAGTGCAATGATTTTTCCGGAGAGATCAAGATTATCGAGCGAGTGCCAGATGGCATCCCAATCTTCTTGTAGTTCACCAAAATCCCAGGTGGAGATCCCTAAAATCAGCACATCATAATCGCGCATCTGTGTTAGCGGGGTCTCTTTTACATTGTGTAGTTCAACCAGTTCGGCGCCTATTGCATCACGGATTTTCTCTGCTGCCATTTCGGTGTAACAGGTGGTTGAGCCATAAAATAAGCCAAATTTCATGCCAGATATCCTGTGATAATGTAATCTCTGCTCAGTGTACCAGAAATCGTCACTATGCTTATTTTAGGCTTGTAATGTAAGGGGATCGAGTGCAGCAAGATCAGCAATTAGTTGAACAATTTTTAGATGCGATGTGGTTAGAGCGAAATTTATCAGAAAATACGCTGGCCTCGTATCGGCACGATCTTGCTCAACTGCTTGAAATGCTACAACGTGAGAAAAGCTCACTGCTGAGCGCTTCAATTGATCAGCTGCAAGCCTTTATGGCCGAGCGGCTGGATAAGGGTTACAAAGCCAGCAGTTCGGCCCGCATGCTTAGTGCAATGCGCCGGCTGTTTCAGTATCTGTATCGTGAAAAACAGCGCAGCGATGACCCGAGTGTGGCGCTTTCATCCCCCAAATTACCGGCTCGCTTGCCAAAAGATCTTAGTGAATTGCAGGTTGAATACCTGATGGCAGCACCAAATCCGGAACAGACCATTGAATTGCGTGATAAAGCAATGTTAGAACTGCTATATGCCGCAGGCCTGCGGGTCTCTGAGTTGGTCGGTCTGACGATGGATTGCCTGAGCTTGCGACAAGGGGTGATTCGGGTGGTCGGTAAAGGAAATAAAGAGCGGCTTGTACCGATGGGGGAAGAGTCACTCTACTGGGTAGAGCAGTTTCTGACTTACGGGCGGCCAACGTTGCTCAAAGACAACTCTTCTGATGTGGTGTTTCCAAGCTCGCGCGGCACACAGATGACGCGGCAAACCTTCTGGCACCGTATCAAGCACTATGCCGTGGTTGCTGGAATTGATGCTGAAAAGTTATCGCCACACGTGTTGCGCCATGCTTTTGCAACGCATCTGTTAAACCACGGTGCTGATTTGCGGGTGGTACAAATGCTGCTGGGTCACAGTGATTTATCCACTACGCAAATTTACACCCATGTGGCCACTGAACGCCTAAAGCAGCTGCATGAACAGCATCACCCCAGAGCATAATTGCGTATTTTCAGTAACAGTAGAGTTAGGGTATTCAATGATACTTCAATCACACAATGCGTATAATGACAGTATACGTATTACGTATAATCGAACGTTGCATACAATAAAATAGGATAACTCATGAAAAAAACTTTGACGTTAGCAGCGTTGCTGACCACGTTTGCGTTTAGTGTCGCACATGCAGATGAACAAATCATCAAAACCAAACTGACTGAGCTAGGTATTGAAAACCCAGAAATCCAAGCCTCACCACTGGCGGGCATGAAAACCGTGCTGACCGAAAATGGGGTTTTATATGTCAGTGACAACGGTGAATTTGTGCTGCAAGGCCCAATGTTTCAACTGAGCGGAAAACAGCCGGTGAATGTTACCAATCAACTGCTGATGAAAGAGCTAGCCAAGTTCGACAAAGAGATGATTGTCTACAAAGCCAAAGACCAAAAATATGTGGTCACCGTGTTCACCGACATTACCTGCGGTTACTGCCGTAAACTGCACGATGAAATGAAAGAGTACAATGATCTGGGGATCACCATTCGTTATATGGCATTCCCGCGTTATGGTATCGGTTCAAATGCCGCCAATGAAATGGCGGGGATCTGGGCATCGGCTGACCCGAAACAGGCATTTGCTGATGCTTTTGCCGGTAAACCTGCACCAGCTAAAGACAGCAAAGACTCCATTGTGGCGAAACAATTTATGCTAGGCCATCAGTTTGGTGTGCAAGGTACGCCGGCTATGCTGTTACCAAATGGCGATATGCTGCCGGGTTATCGTGACCCTAAAGCGCTGCTTGAAGTGCTCAGCGCTACCGGTAAGTAATGCTCGATTAGCGTTGCATGCCTGATTACCCGTACAGTAGCGATAACCTGTGGGTTAGTGTTGTTGTACGGGTAAAATTACATGCCTGATACCTCTGTTTATCCGCCATTTCTGTGCTTTTTCTGCGCCGTTTTTTGCATCGTTATGCTGTTAGGAACACCATGAATACTGAAATTTGCCGTCGTCCGCAGGTAGATGATTCACATCTGGCTGAGGTCTCTCCGCCGTTTTTACGTCAGATTTACGCCTGCCGTGGCGTCAGTGCTCTGCAGCAGTTAGATCGCTCGGTCAAGCATTTGCTTGATTACCGTCAACTGCAGGGCATTGAGCAGGCAACCGAGCTTTTACAGCAGGCGATCTATGCGGATCGTCAGATTACCATTGTGGGTGATTTTGATGCTGACGGTGCAACGAGCACCGCGCTCAGCGTATTGGCATTGCGTGCGCTGGGGGCAAAACGGGTGAATTTTTTAGTGCCGAACCGTTTTGAAGATGGTTACGGTCTTAGCCCAGAAGTGGTGATACAGGCACAAGCTCTGGGTGCAGAGTTGATTATGACGGTGGATAACGGCATTTCATCGCACAGCGGCGTGCAAGAAGCCCATGCGCGCGGAATACAGGTGTTGATTACCGATCACCATCTGCAAGGTACTACGCTGCCCGATGCCGATGCCATCGTAAACCCGAATTTACACAGCTGTTGTTTTCCCTCAAAAGCACTGGCCGGTGTTGGTGTGGCTTTTTACCTGATGCTGGCACTGCGGGCTGCTTTACGGGCCGATGACTGGTTTTCCCGCAGGGGGATCAGTGAGCCTAATCTGGCGGAACTGCTAGACTTAGTGGCGCTGGGCAGTGTTGCCGATGTTGTGCCACTTGATGCTAATAATCGCCTGCTGATCTGGCAGGGGTTAAACCGCATTCGAGCAGGGCGTTGTCGACCGGGAATTTTGGCACTGCTGGAAGTTGCTAACAGAGATTCACGCCAATTAGTCGCCAGTGACTTAGGCTTTGCACTGGGCCCGCGTTTAAACGCAGCAGGACGTCTGGATAACATGTCAATCGGCGTGACATTACTCTTGTGTGAGGACATGGGAACGGCCCGTGAGTTGGCCTGTGATCTTGATGCATTAAACCAAACCCGGCGAGAAATTGAGCAGGGTATGCAGCAAGAAGCATTAAATCTTTGTCAAAAGTTAGATCAAGATCATAATTTGTTACCATGTGGGCTTGCACTGTTTCATCCAGAGTGGCATCAAGGAGTGGTAGGAATTTTAGCATCTCGTATTAAAGAACGTTTTCATAGACCTGTAATTGCATTTGCGCCGGCAGGTGAGGGTATTTTGAAAGGTTCGGGCCGCTCGATTGTTGGCCTACATATGCGCGATGCACTGGAGCGATTAGACTCGCAAAATCCAGGATTAATTCAGCGCTTTGGCGGGCATGCAATGGCCGCCGGATTATCGATAGATGAAGCGCAATTTACCCGTTTTCAGCACTGTTTTGCCGAGATTGTCACCGAGTGGTTAGATGAGTCGGCACTGCAGGGGAAAATCTGGAGTGATGGCGAGTTACCGGCTGCACTGATGACGATGGAAACCGCAGAGATGCTGCGTCAAGCAGGCCCATGGGGGCAAGGGTTTAGTGAACCGCTGTTTGATGGCGATTTTACTTTACTGCAGCAGCGCAGAGTAGGTGATAAGCACCTGAAAATGTTGCTTGAACCGGTAGCGGGTGGCCCGATGCTTGATGCGATTGCATTTAATGTTGATACCACCTTGTGGCCCGATCCTTCAGTACGACAAGCTCGGCTTGCATACCGTTTGGATATTAATGAATTTCGTGGCAGCCGGAACTTACAACTGTTGGTTGAGCATATCGAAGCATTATGATTAGACCAGAAGCGCGATGAGTATGAACTGACCTTGTAACTTCGGGCGTTAATCCGCTAGACTCCAAGTGTTTTGGCCAAAATAACGAGTAAAGACGCGAATCACTATGTTTGAAATTAATCCTGTAAAAAACGGCATTCAAGACCTGAGCGAACGCACCAACACCCTTCGGGGGTATCTTTGACTACGATGCTAAAAAAGAGCGTCTAGAAGAAGTTAATGCGGAATTAGAACAACCTGATGTCTGGAATGAGCCTGACCGTGCGCAAGCATTGGGTAAAGAGCGCTCTGGCTTAGAAGCTGTCGTCAATACCATTGATGATCTGGATCAGGGCTTAGAAGATGTTGAAGGCCTGTTAGAGCTGGCAGTTGACGCTGAAGATGAAGACACCTTCAACGAAACCGTTGCCGAGTTAGCCGAGCTGGAAAAGAAATTGGCAAAACTTGAATTCCGCCGGATGTTCTCTGGCCCGAATGACAGTTCAGATTGTTACCTTGATCTGCAAGCCGGTTCTGGTGGTACAGAAGCACAAGACTGGGCCAGCATGCTGCTACGTATGTATCTGCGCTGGGCAGAGAGCAAAGGCTTTAAAACCGAAGTGATGGATGAGTCTGATGGTGATGTTGCTGGTATTAAAGGCGCAACCATCAAGATCAGCGGTGAATACGCTTACGGCTGGTTACGTACCGAGACCGGCGTTCACCGTTTAGTACGCAAAAGCCCGTTTGACTCGGGTGGCCGTCGCCATACTTCATTTAGCTCTGCATTTGTCTATCCGGAAATTGATGACAATATTGATATTGATATTAATCCGGCCGACCTGCGCATTGATGTTTACCGCGCCTCGGGTGCAGGTGGGCAGCACGTAAACCGGACAGAATCTGCGGTACGTATTACACACATACCGACCAACACCGTGGTACAGTGTCAGAATGACCGTTCGCAGCATAAGAATAAAGATCAGTGTATGAAGCAGTTAAAAGCCAAACTCTATGAGTTGGAACTGCAAAAGCAAAACGCTGAGAAACAAGCGATGGAAGACACCAAGTCTGATATCGGTTGGGGCAGTCAGATCCGCTCTTATGTTCTGGATGACTCCCGTATTAAAGATTTACGCACAGGAATCGAAAATCGCAATACGCAAGCTGTATTGGATGGTGATTTAGATCGCTTTATTGAGGCAAGTTTAAAAGCCGGATTGTAAGGAACTCCCATGTCTGAACAACAAAATCTTGAGCAAGAAAGTACATTAGATCTGAACAGTGAAATGGCAACCCGCCGTGCAAAGCTGGCAGCTCTGCGCGAAGAGGGGATTGCTTTCCCAAATGATTTCCGTCGTGACAGCATTTCTAACGAAGTGCATGCCGCGTTTGATGATAAGTCTAAGGAAGAGCTGGAAGCACTGAACAAAGAAGTGGTAGTGGCTGGCCGTATCATGACCCGTCGTATCATGGGTAAAGCTGCTTTCGTCACTTTGCAGGATATGGGTGGTCAGATCCAGCTGTATGTATCTCGTGATGATCTGCCAGAAGGCGTTTACAACGAGAAGTTCAAGAAATGGGACATGGGCGATATCGTTGGTGCACGCGGTAAGTTGTTTAAGACACAAACAGGCGAGCTGACGATTCACTGTACAGAAGTGCGTTTGCTGACTAAAGCACTGCGCCCTCTGCCAGACAAGTTCCACGGCCTGTCCGATACCGAAATGCGCTATCGTCAGCGTTATTTAGACCTGATCACCAACCCGGAATCTCGCCGTACGTTTGAGATCCGTTCTAAAGTGATCAGCGGTATTCGCCGTTATCTGGAAGAGCAAAACTTCGTTGAAGTGGAAACCCCAATGCTGCACCCGATTCCGGGTGGTACTACAGCACTGCCATTTGCAACCCACCACAATGCGCTGGATCAAGAGATGTTCTTGCGTATCGCACCAGAGCTGTATCTGAAGCGTCTGGTTGTAGGTGGTATGGAGCGCGTATTCGAAGTTAACCGTAACTTCCGTAACGAAGGCCTGTCAGCACGCCATAACCCTGAGTTCACCATGCTTGAGTTCTATCAGGCATACGCAGACTACAACGATCTGATGGATAAAACCGAAGATATGTTCCGTACTCTGGCGATGAGCATTCTGGGTTCAACCACCGTTCATTACGGTGATCATGTGTATGATTTCAGCCAGCCGTTTGATCGCCTGACGCCTGCTGAAGCTACCGTGAAATATACTGACCTGACTATCGATAAGCTTGATACGCTGGAAGCGGCACGTGCAACGTGTGATGCGCACAAGATCAAGTATCAACCGCAGTGGGGCGTAGGCCGTCTGCAAGTTGAGATCTTCGAAGAGCTGGCTGAGCACTGCCTGATTCAACCAACCTTCATCACCAAGCATCCGGCAGAAACTTCTCCGCTGGCACGTGCTAATGATGAAGATGCAAGTGTTACCGATCGTTTTGAACTGTTCATCGGTGCACGTGAAATTGCCAATGCTTACTCTGAGTTGAATGACCCAGAAGACCAAGATCGCCGTTTCCGCCAGCAGCTGGTAGAGCGTGATTCAGGTGATGCTGAAGCAATGCATTATGATGCTGAATACATCATGGCAATGGAGTACGGCCTGCCGCCAACAGCAGGTGAAGGTATCGGTATCGACCGTCTGGCAATGATTTTTGCTAACGCACCGAGTATCCGTGACGTGATCCTGTTCCCGGCAATGCGTCCGCAAAAATAAGTGATTGCCTGCTGGTATCTAAGCATACCGGCATGTTCGTAATATCAGAAAACGGAGTCGGTTGACTCCGTTTTTTTATGCCATTAATTGGGATTTAGAGCACGGAAACATATATCCATACTTTTTCCTGCTTAATTCTCAATCAGTTAAGCATATGGTTGCTTGCAGTCACCGCTAAGAAGGTTATAATCGAGCACACGTTACGGGTATTGCGTGTAACAGCTTTTGCTTTTAAAAGTCAGATTTTAGTGATGCGGGTGTAGTTCAATGGTAGAACGGTAGCTTCCCAAGCTGCATACGAGGGTTCGATTCCCTTCACCCGCTCCATATCCTTTTTGTTACGCTTCCTCTTCTGTTTTCTCTGTTTTCTCTTTCCTATTTTATTTTTTTCAGTCGTTATCTTACTGGTTTAGCCTCTGTATCAAACAATTTAGTATTACCTAATGCTGATTTGCGTGCTGATTACCAGTAGCTTAGTCTGTTAACCCCACTCTCATTATTATCCGTACACTCAGGTCTGAAAACCTTCGTTACGTTTTGAACCTGTTTGTTGCCAATCAGTGCTGGAGTCAGACTTGGGCATTCGCTACTCTAATTCCAAGAAATATTTTAGGGGCTTACGATAGCCCTGTTTGCACCAACCTGCGCGGAGTCGCAGGTTTTTTTTTGCCTGCAAAACAGCAGTAAGTATCGTACTTACTGCCAGTGTGCAAGGGTGCAAATGTGTGAATGAAAGACAGACAGCAGAGTGGTTAGTCAGGGGTATTTTTGTTCAGTGTGATTGATTTACCCCGTTGCAAACGGATATTGAGCATCTCGACACCAAAGGAAAAACCCATCGCAAAATAGATATAACCTTTGGGGATATGCGCGCCAAAACTCTCACCAACAAGCGTAAAGCCAACCAAGATCAGAAAGGCCAGTGCCAGCATCTTGATGGTCGGGTTGTTATCCACAAACTCACCGATACTTTTCGCTGCAACCATCATAATCAGTACGGCAATCACAATGGCAACGACCATAATGGGAATGTCGCTAACCAATCCAACCGCCGTAATCACTGAATCGAGTGAAAATACGATATCTAAAATGGCAATTTGTACTAGGGTGAGCAGAAAATGACTGCTGGCTCGGCCTAGCTGTGGCTGATCATCGGCACTGTGTTGCTGTAAACTTTCGTGGATCTCGTGGGTGCTTTTGGCTATCAAAAATAGCCCACCAAAGAACAAAATCAGATCGCGCCCTGATATGGCATGTTCTGCCAATGTAAAAACCGGTTCAGTAAGGCGCATCATCCAGGTTAATGAGATAAGCAGCAAGATCCGTGTGCCCATGGCAAGGCCTAAACCCAGAATGCGCCCTTTCTGCCGTTGATGCTCAGGTAAGCGGCTAACTAAAATACTTAAAAAGATAATATTATCAATGCCTAACACAATTTCGAGTGCGGTGAGCGTTAACAGAGCAATCCACGCATTTGGATCAACAAGCAATTCCATGAAAAACCTACACCTAAACAGTACGGGAATGACCTGAAATCATAACCTGTTGATAGGGATTTTTCATTAAGTGTTATAAATCGAAATGTTTAGCTAAAATAGCGGCAGTAAAGGCTTTTTTAAGATAAAACCCGCGCGGCAGTGTTTTGATTAGCTGGCCGTTACGCCCGACAGCATCGGTTAAGGCTCGGCTGTTGCTGGCTTTAGGGCGAAGCTGCAACACCTCACCGTGGCGGGCGGTAATATTTTCAACTTCCCCCAGCACAATTAAATCCATTAGCTCTTCCCAGTCACGGCGCAGTAGCATCTCCTCCTCTTCTGAAGGAGTCCAGAGCAGCGGAGTGCCAATACGCCGTTCAGCCAGTGGAATTGAGCGCTCCCCCTCTACCGGCAGCCATAGAACACACTGTAACTTGTGCCTAACATGGCTGGTTTCCCAACTGACACCACAGGTACCAGTGAGCGGCGCTACACTGACAAACGTAGTTTCCAGTGGTTTTCCCTGTCGATCAATAGGAATTGTTTTTAATTCAACACCCAAATGGGGGAAGTCTTGCTCGGGTTTACTGCCTGCACACGCACCTAAGTGGCGCTCTATTAGCATGCCGACCCAACCTTTATCACGCTTTAAGTTAACCGGAACGGTCTGGCCACAGGCAGCAGCAAGGTCGCCTAAGCGGTAACCGGCTAACTGTAGTGCCCGTTGCCACAGTACGTGGCGTGAGAGGGGAATAGAGAATTCAGATCTGTTCATTGGCATATTTTACCATGCTTTTTTCTACCGTTCTTTTTTCTGTATTTCTTCGTGCTACTTTTGAGTCTGAGAAGCTGTAGGTGAAAAATCGGTTTGAAGAATAAACCGAGTGGATACGGTGCGTTTATTTTGCACGGGGATGATTCGGCCAACAACCTGCGTAGGTTGTTTTTTGAGCAGCCAGAGTCATCCACATCAGATCATGTGGTGATGTTTTGATCTTATTTTTTTAATCCTATGATCTATAAAGAAATAATAATGCAATTATCTTAAGATCATCCATAATAATAAAATCCTAACTGTACAAATCACCAACAATAAACAGGATCTCCCCCCTAGTTATCCACAGAAAACTGGGATAATCGTGGATAACCGCTGTGAGTAAGGCGGTATACCCTGTCTGCATAACGGGAAGCACGTGCAACAATAGGGAAAACTGCTGATCTTGTCAGCGATAAGTGTGGATAAATTCACCACTGATGGATCTTTGCACAATCGATGATCCTTTCGATCACCAAGTGCGATATTTTACAGTGGATAAATTGTGTTTTTATTTTAAGTCTTTGTATTTTATATTTTTAATTTATTATTTTTGGTTTGATCTTTTCGCGTTAAGAAGCATATTTTGCGTGATGGTGTGTATTTCTACACAGTGATATCCACAGAAAAAGTGAATAATTTCCCGCTGTCAGGGTGAAAGTTGTTTATAAGTGTTTGTTGCGGTAAAAGTTATCCATAGGGTGTACAAATAAGCAGCAAGGTCGCTCAATAATGTTGATGCATAACACATCAAGCACTTCCGGATGCGTACACCGGTTTACCGACTCTAGGTTGTATGAAACAATCGCAGCATAACTGACGTTTTCAGTATTGAGGTAGTCCTGTGATTGATGGTGATGGCTACCGCCCAAATGTTGGCATTGTCATTTGTAACCGAGAGGGGCAAGTGCTGTGGGCTCGCCGATATGGACAGCACTCATGGCAATTTCCACAAGGGGGGATCAATTCAGGGGAAACGGCTGAACAGGCCATGTACCGTGAGTTGTTTGAAGAGGTGGGGCTGACAAAAAAAGATGTCCGTTTACTCACTTCAACCCGTAATTGGTTACGTTATAAATTGCCAAAACGTCTGGTGCGGTGGGATACCAAACCGGTGTGTATCGGGCAGAAACAACGCTGGTTCTTATTACAGTTGATGTGTGATGAGTCAAAGGTAAACATGCAAACCAGCGGAAACCCTGAGTTTGATGACTGGCGCTGGGTCAGTTATTGGTATCCGGTACGGCAGGTAGTGTCGTTTAAGCGTGATGTTTACCGGCGAGTGATGAAAGAGTTTGTTTCGGTTGTGATGCCCATTGATGATCTGGAAAGATCATCGCTGAAAAATGCAAGAATAAGAAGGAAAGGATAACCTGATTATGTTGACCAAATTGCGGGAAATTGTCGAGCAGGTCGCCGCCGCGACCGATTTACCACAGGCATTGGAACTGCTGGTCAACAAAACCTGCCAGATTATGAAAACCGAAGTGTGTTCGGTGTATCTGGCTGATCACACCCACCGTTGTTATCGGTTAATGGCCACTCGCGGGCTGGCAAAGCCTGCGGGGAAATCGGTAAGTTTGGCCTTTGATGAGGGCGTTGTCGGGCTGGTCGGCTCACGGGCAGAGCCGATTAATCTGGCCGATGTACGCCAACACCCCAGTTTTAAATTCCTGCCTGATGTGCGTGAAGAGTCTTATCGCTCATTTTTGGGTACCCCGATTATCTACCGGCGTCAGCTACTTGGGGTGCTGGTGGTACAGCAACGCGAAGTGCGTCAGTTTGATGAGAGTGAAGAGTCTTTTTTAGTGACTCTGGCCACCCAGCTGGCAAGTATTTTATCGCATACCCAATCATTGGGGTTGCTCAGTGACAGCCAGCAACGGCGGATCCGCGCACAGGCTGCCGCACCGGGTGTAGCTATCGGTATTGGCTGGCTGGATAGAACGCACCTGTCGTTAGAAGATATTGCACAGGCCAGCACGCTGGACCTTGATACCGAGCGTGAGCGTTTATCGCGTGCGGTAGAGTCGGCGGCCAGTGAGTTTCGTCGTCACAGCAAGCGCTTTAATGCCGACATCAGCTCTGAATCTGCCGCTATTTTTGATCTCTATATCCATTTGCTATCAGATATGGCACTGCGTAAAGCGATGGCCGAACAGCTTGATCAGGGTGTGGTGGCTGAGTGGGCGGTGCGCAAAACGTTTGAGCACTTTGCTGAACAGTTTGCCGGCCTGCCCGATCCGTACCTGCGTGAGCGGGCCAATGATATGCGTGCTTTAGCCCAGCGTCTGCTGTTTCATTTGATGGATGTGCCGGAAAGTGAATGGAATTTGCCCGAGCACTTTATTCTGGTGACTGATGAGCTGACAGCTACACTGATTGCCGAGTTACCGCGTGAAAAAATGGCCGGCATTATTGTGCGCGATGGCGCAGCCAACTCTCATGCCGCTATTTTGGCGCGTGCACTTGGCGTACCCACCGTGATGGGGGTGGATATTGAACCCGATCAGCTTGAGCGGCGCGAGCTGATTATTGACGGTTATCGCGGTAGCGTGATTGTTGATCCGGAAAATGCTATTCGTACCGAGTACCAGCGTTTGATCCTCGAAGAGCGTGAGCTTGATGAACGCGTTGCCGTTGATCTGGATAAACACGCGCAAACGGCATGCGGCCAGCAGGTTGATATTTTACTCAATGCAGGTTTAAGTGCTGACTGCCATATTGCCGTGAATCAAGGGGTAGACGGTGTCGGGTTATACCGTACTGAAGTCCCGTTTCTGTTACATGGCAGTTTTCCCTCAGAAGATGAACAAGTTGCCCTGTATCAGCTGATTTTACAAAGCTACCCGAACAAGCCGGTTGTTATGCGTACTCTAGATGTTGGGGGCGACAAACCGCTACCTTATCTACCGATTCATGAGGATAACCCGTTTTTGGGCTGGCGTGGGATCCGTCTGACACTCGATCACCCCGATATCTTTATTGCCCAAATCAGGGCGATGCTGCGTGCGAGTGTCGGGCACGATAACCTCTCGATTATGCTGCCGATGATCTCAGGGGTCGGTGAAGTTGATGAAGCCAGATTGCTAATTGATCGCGCCTTTCGTGAAGTGGCCGAGCAGGTGCAAGCTCAGGGGCTGATACTGAAAATGCCCAAAGTCGGCATTATGGTTGAAGTGCCGTCAATGTTGTATCAGTTGCAATTTTTGCCCGGAAAAATTGATTTTATCTCGGTAGGATCAAATGATCTCACCCAATATCTGCTGGCGGTTGACCGTAATAATGCCCGTGTTGCCGATATTTTTGACTCACTGCATCCGGCAGTATTGCGGGCACTTAAACAGATCAGCACAGAAGGGCAGCAGTTTAATCTGCCGGTCAGTTTGTGTGGTGAGCTGGCCGGCGATCCGGTAGGGGCACTGCTACTGGTTGGCATGGGTTATCGACACTTAAGTATGAACGGGCGTAATGTGGCGCGGATTAAATATCTACTGCGCGCAGTGACACTCGATGATTTGCAAACACTGGCCGAGCGCGCCCTTAGTGCCCGAGTGACTACCGAGGTGCGGCATTTAACGGCCGCATTTATGGAGCGGCGTGGGCTGGGCGGCTTTATTCGCGGTGGGAACTCATTTTACTGATACCATATTTGTACCGGTTTACCAATTTACTGATACAACAATTTATTTATACACACGCGGCCTGCGTATAGCACTGTAGTTACCTTTAAATTACGCAGGTTATGCTGATTATTGATAGGCCTGTGCGATATCTCTCGGTATGCTATATGCCCTGTTTCTAGTGCAATGTGTTGATCTCTTGCTGTGGTAACCCTTCGCTATGATGTTGGCACTCAAGTTGTTACACATTGCTACTTTTGTGTAAGTTGAGGCTATCCATGTTGCTGTTTGTTATTGCCTGCCTGTTGCTCGGGGCTGTTGTCGGCATTCTGGCTGGTTTATTGGGCATTGGCGGTGGGCTGATCATTGTTCCTGCTCTGGCTTTTTTGCTACCTAAAGCCGGAGTCTTACCCCAGCATCTGATGCCGATAGCACTGGGTACATCACTGGCCTCGATTGTTCTGACCGGAGTCTCATCGTCATGGCGGCATCATCAACTGGGTAATGTTGACTGGAAAATTGTAAAAGCGATGATCCCCGGCGGTATTATCGGCGCGGTGATCGGCGCGCATGCCATCACCTTGATCCCTTCGGCTATGATAGGCAAAATCTTTGGCGTGCTGGTTCTCATTCTTGCACTTCAGATGGCGTGGTCGGTCAAGGCAAAATCAGTACATCCGCTGCCGTCAGGGGGAAAACTGTTTACTGCCGGTACGCTGATTGGTATTTTTTCCAGCCTTGCGGGGATTGGTGGCGGCAGTTTGACCGTGCCTTATCTGAACTGGCATTCTGTACCGATGCGCACCGCGATTGGTGTTTCTGCGGTATGCGGCATGATGCTCGGAGTCGGCGGATCACTAACGCTGATCTTTAGTGGATTACATGAGAGCGATTTACCGGCGTATAGTTTAGGCTATGTCTACTTGCCGGCACTGCTCTGTATCACGCTAACATCAATACAAACATCCAAGGTTGGCGCTAATTTAGTCAGCCGCTTACCCGTGCCGACTCTGAAAAAAGGGTTTGCCGTTCTTCTGATATTTGTTGCATTAAACATGTTGTGGTAACTGACCGATGATAAACAGTAGCTATCTGACTTTTCCGAATATTGACCCTGTTATTTTTCAGATAGGGCCGCTGGCGCTGCGCTGGTATGGTCTGATGTATCTGGTGGGGTTTGTATTTGCTTTGTGGCTGGGTTCACGCCGTGCCGCTAAGCCAAACAGCGGCTGGACCAAAGATGATGTTGAAAACCTGCTGTATGCCGGCTTTTTTGGTGTATTTCTAGGTGGCCGTATCGGTTATGTGCTGTTTTATAACTTTGATCTGTTTTTGGCCAACCCCCTGTATCTGTTTAAAGTCTGGGAAGGCGGAATGTCCTTCCACGGTGGTTTGATTGGTGTGATCACCGCCATGTGCATTTTTGCTTACCGTACACACCGCCCGATGTTTGCTGTGGCCGATTTTGTTGCGCCGCTGATCCCGTTTGGTTTGGGGGTTGGCCGTATTGGTAACTTTATCAACGGTGAGTTGTGGGGCCGGGTAACTGATGTGCCTTGGGCTATGGTGTTTCCTGAAGGTGGCCCATTCCCGCGTCATCCTTCTCAGATCTATGAAGCCTTACTTGAAGGTCTGGTTCTGTTTATTATCTTGAATTTATTTGTGAATAAGCCGCGCCCAACCGGCAGTGTTTCCGGTATGTTCTTGGTTTTTTACGGGTTGTTCCGTATTTTCTGCGAATTCTTCCGCGAACCTGATGCTCAACTTGGCTTCTTTGATGGCTGGCTGACCATGGGGCAATTACTGTCGGTACCGATGGTGCTGGCAGGTGCAGGATTAATTATTTGGGCTTACCGCCGTAATCCGATTCAAGCAGTACGGGGATAACATGCAACAGTATCATGATCTAATGCGCAAAGTGTTGGCTGAAGGGGCTGAAAAAGGGGATCGTACCGGAACCGGTACAAAGTCAATTTTTGGTCATCAGATGCGCTTTGATCTATCAAAAGGCTTTCCGTTGGTTACAACCAAACGTTGTCATTTACGCTCGATTATCCATGAGTTGTTATGGTTTTTGCAGGGGGATACCAATGTTGCGTATCTGCATGAGCATAATGTCAAAATCTGGGATGAGTGGGCCGATGAACAAGGCAACTTAGGGCCGATTTACGGAAAACAGTGGCGGGCATGGGGCAGTGCCGATGGCCGTACCTTGGATCAGCTGAGTACAGTAGTAGAGCAGTTAAAACAAGATCCCAATTCGCGTCGGATTATTGTGTCGGCATGGAATGTTGGTGAGCTTGATCAAATGGCTCTGATGCCGTGCCATGCACTGTTTCAGTTCTATGTTGCCAACGGTAAGCTCTCGTGTCAGCTTTACCAACGCTCTTGTGATGTATTTTTAGGCCTGCCATTTAATATTGCCAGTTATGCGCTATTAACCCATATGCTGGCTCAGCAGTGCGATCTAGAGGTCGGTGATTTTGTCTGGACAGGCGGTGACACACACTTGTATATGAATCACCTTGAGCAGGCAGAACTGCAGTTATCGCGTACGCCACGAGCATTGCCAACACTGACGCTTACCCGCAAGCCTGCCTCTATTTTCGACTATCAGTTTGAAGATTTTGAGATCACAGGTTACGACCCGTATCCGGCAATTAAAGCACCTATCGCGATTTAATTTTCCTTTTACAGTGGTTTAATCATCTTCTGTACTACCGACTATTCAAAAATCGGTTATTCAAAAATAAAGAGATCAAAAAAGGCGCTCATTAGAGCGCCTTTTTAGTCAGTATTGTTCAGTGTAGCTGAGTATGTATCGATTGTGATTTAGCGGGTTGCAACGAGCAGAATACCCGGTAAAACAAAGAACACACCACCTAGATACCCGAGCACCGCTAAACGGTTTTTGATAGCTAGATTTGCCAGCCCTTCAGCGGCTTTAACCGGTAAATTACGTAGCCACGGCACACCATAAATTAGGCCCACTGCCAGCACATTAAAGGTTAAATGCACCAGTGCAATTTGCAGGGCAAACAGCGCATTGCTGCCCGATACTGCGGTCGCAGCCAGCAGCGCGGTGATGCAGGTGCCGATATTTGCACCCAGTGTAAACGGATAGACTTCACGCAGTGTCAGTAACCCGTTACCCACAAACGGCACCATCAGGCTGGTGGTGGTAGAAGAGGATTGTACCAGTACGGTAACGGTCGCACCCGAGGCTATACCATGCAGTGGGCCACGGCCAATTGCGTGCTTTAACAGATCTTTTGCCCGCCCAACCATCAGGCCTTTTAACAATTTACCCATACCCGTGATAGCACAGAAAATCAGTGCAATACCCATCAGTGCCATAATCGTACCGGCCAGTGTTGGGGATAAATCAGCTAGCATTGATTTGGTTGCTGCAACAACCGGCTTGGTCAGTGGTTTGATAAAGTCAAAGCCTACAAAATTTAGGTTGCCGGAAGCCGAAAACGGGGTGACTAACCAGCTGCTGATCTTATCGAGGATGCCAAAAGCCATCTCAAGTGGTAAGAAGATAAATACCGCCAGCAGGTTAAAAAAGTCGTGGATAGTGGCACTGGCAAAGGCTCGGCGAAACTCGTTGTTACAACGTAAATGCCCTAAGCTCACTAAGGTGTTTGTTAGAGTAGTGCCAATGTTGGCACCCATGATCATTGGAATAGCGGTAGCAATCGGCAAACCACCGGCAACTAAGCCAACAATGATGGATGTCACGGTACTTGAAGATTGAATTAGGGCGGTTGCCAATAAGCCAACCATTAAACCGGCCAGTGGGTGCTCGGCAAATTCAAACAGAGCTTTGGCGTGATCGCCGGCCGCTAATTTAAAACCATCGCTGACCATCGCAACCGCGAGCAGCAAGCAATAGAGAGCAATAAACAGCGCCGACCAAGATAATAGTGTAGTCAGAGGCGAAGGTGTCGTTGTGTTTTGTTCAGTAGGCATCTTGCGCATTAATGAATCTCTGATGTCAGATTTATTGCAGAGAATCCTAACGTTGAAATATTACAGATATATTTCAAAACAGAAAAAACCCTCAAAATAGCATGGTGAATAGGAGATTAAGCGCATATTTGTGATAGCAGGCAGATAATAAAGCGGTAATTGAGCTATTTCGTAGATAAAACTGTTAATAGATAGATTTAATACTCGGTTTTTTCGATGAAAATCATCAATAGAAACGATTTTATCGAGTTTGCATTCTGTTTTACACTGAAAATAAGACAACTGGCGTATTTTGCGCTGTGTAACTGCATAAAAATAGAAGTACTGGAGTTCTCAATGACCGATATGATTCGTCAGTTTTTACGGCTGGAGTCAGCCGGAGGCATCTTACTGATTATCGCCTCAGCGCTGGCGTTAGTGCTTGCCAATACCAGCCTTGAAGGGATTTATGATCAGTTTCTGGCTATCCCTGTCGTCGTACAATTTGGCAGCTTACTGATTAATAAACCGTTATTACTCTGGATAAATGATGGTCTGATGGCCGTATTCTTCCTGTTAGTCGGTTTGGAAGTTAAACGTGAAATGCTCGTCGGGGCACTCAACAGCAAAGAGAAAGCTGTTTTTCCGGCGATTGCCGCATTGGGCGGAATGCTTGCACCGGCCCTGATTTATCTACTGTTTAATGGTGACCATGAAGTTGCGCGTGCTGGCTGGGCTATCCCAGCAGCAACGGATATTGCTTTTGCGCTGGGTATTATGGCATTGCTGGGAAAGCGCGTTCCTATCAGCCTAAAAGTCTTTTTGTTAGCACTGGCAA
This sequence comes from Plesiomonas sp. ISS29, assembly GCF_056522795.1. Lineage (NCBI taxonomy): Bacteria > Pseudomonadati > Pseudomonadota > Gammaproteobacteria > Enterobacterales > Enterobacteriaceae > Plesiomonas > Plesiomonas sp. ISS29. The sequence continues at coordinate 51,878 of NZ_JAWRZQ010000001.1, read as the reverse complement.
TCATTGATGATTTGGGTGTTATTGTCATCATCGCCCTGTTTTATACCAGCAACTTATCGCTAGCAGCGTTAGCGGTTGCCATTGCCTCAACTGTACTACTGATTGTGATGAATCGGCGTGGTGTAGCCAAAATCAGCTGGTATATGGTGGTGGGCTTAGTGCTGTGGGTAAGCCTGTTAAAATCAGGCGTGCATGCAACACTGGCCGGAGTGGTACTGGGCTTTTGTATCCCGCTTAAAGCACAAGGTCAGCGGCCACTTGAGCATATCGAGCACAGCTTGCACCCATGGGTTGCTTACCTGATATTACCGCTGTTTGCATTTGCCAATGCAGGGGTTTCGTTGAAAGGCGTATCGGTTGATGCTCTGACATCGGCACTGCCACTGGGTATTGCTGCCGGCCTATTTTTGGGTAAACCGTTGGGTATTTTCTCTTTTAGTTTCCTATCGGTGAAGTTTGGTTTAGCAAAATTACCCGATGGCGTGAATTTCCGGCAGATCTTTGCGGTATCGGTGTTGTGTGGTATCGGCTTTACCATGTCGATGTTTATTGCCTCATTAGCATTTGAGCATGCAGGTATGGAATACGGCGTCTATTCACGCTTGGGCATTTTAATCGGTTCAACACTGGCCGCCGTGATTGGCTACAGTTTATTACGGATATTTCTGCCGACTGTGAAAAGATAAATTCTCATAAAATGTCAGCTATTTGCAGGTAGCCATTCCTGTGAGCTGGCGGCATACTGATGCGGCATCAGCCAATATAGAGAGGGGCTATGTCGCATTTAAATTTTAATCATCTGTACTATTTTTGGGCCGTATGCAAACACGGCTCAGTTGCTAAAGCAGCCGAAACGCTGTTTATTACTCCTCAAACGGTAACTGGCCAAATTCGAGCACTTGAATTGCGTTTTAACGGGAAATTGTTTAAACGTAACGGGCGCGGATTAGAACCAACTGAACTTGGTCAGTTGGTTTTTCGTTATGCCGAAAAAATGTTCTCTCTGAGTCAAGAGATGCTAGACATTGTCAACTACCGCAAAGAAGCCAATATCTTATTTGATGTTGGTGTTGCCGATGCGCTATCTAAACGCCTAGTCAGCCGTGTATTACAAGCTGCAATTCCTGCCAATGAACAGATTCACTTACGCTGTTTCGAATCAACACATGAGCTGCTGTTAGAGCAGTTAAGCCAGCATAAGCTGGATATGATCCTGTCTGATTGCCCAGTAGATTCATCACAGAATGAAGGGTTATTTTCAGTCAAATTAGGGGAGTGCGCGATCAGTTTCGTGTGCAGTAAACCTGCCCCTACCACCGCGTTTCCTGCCTGTTTACAAGAGCGTAAATTGCTCATGCCTGGCCGCCGCTCTGCCTTAGGCAGAAAAATACTGACCTGGATTGATCAGCAAGGTTTAGACGTCCAGGTGTTGGGTGAGTTTGATGATGCTGCGCTCATGAAAGCATTTGGCAACGCACATAATGCTATTTTTGTTGTACCGTCTTTGTACGTTAACGAACTGGTGTGTGATGACAATATGGTCGAGTTAGGGCGTCTTACTGGGCTATCAGAAGAGTACTTTGCTATTTTTGCTGATCGTATGATAAAGCATCCGGCAGTGCAGCAAGTATGTAGCGAAGATTTTTCTGATTTGTTTTCATCGCGTAGCAATTGTATGCTCTGAGTTGCTTAATGTACGCTTGCAGTAATACATGCAACATGTAATCAACAAAATAATAGAAATCAGAAAATGATGAAAAATACAGTAGAGATAGAGAGCATGGAACAAAACGTAGGGAGAGCCGTCATGCTGTTAAAAGCCATGGCAAATGAAAAAAGGCTTTTCATCCTTTGTCACTTGCAAGATAAAGAGGTATCCGTTGGTGTGCTAAGTGAACGATTAAATCTTTCACAATCAGCACTTTCACAACATTTGGCATGGCTGCGCCGTGACGGATTAGTGAAAACTCGCAAGGAAGCACAGACCGTATTCTATTCACTCAGTAGCCATGCGGTAAAAGAGGTTATTAGCACTCTTCACCGTTTATATTGTGCTGAACAACCAGAATATACAGAGACTGTTATTGAATACGTGGATGCGTAAGCCGCTTAAAGCAGTAAATCTTAGCGATGAGGTTACGGTGAGTAGGTTTACGCATGAACGCAAATAAATCACAGAGGAGCTATTAGATAAACGAGATTCTCTGATTATCGAAATAAAAATTATTGAGATAAAAAAAACCGGCATAAATGCCGGTTTTTTTCGATATCTTAAATCAGGCAATAATTACATTGCTTTGATTTGAGCTACCAGGTTCGCTTTATGACGAGCAGCCTTGTTCTTGTGGATCAGGCCTTTGCTTGCCATACGATCCAGAATAGGTTGCATGGTCGCAAATGCGGTCATTGCAGTTTCTTTGTTGCCAGTCGCGATCGCAGCGTATACTTTCTTAACGAAAGTACGCATCATGGAGCGACGGCTAGCGTTATGCTGACGACGCTTCTCAGCTTGGACAGCGCGCTTCTTAGCAGACTTGATATTAGCCAAGGTCCAACTCCCAAATATAACTTTTTTTGGACATTTCAAAGGCCGAGGACTATGCCTTTTTCGCCTTCTTTTGTCAATGGATTTGTGCAAATAAACGCCGGTTTCCCGAGGCTGGTACAAGCAGCGCATGACGGTTATTATGGTGAGCAATTTTAACAGCTTTTAATGCTGGAATACAGCGTCAGAGACGTATTTAAACGAGTGAATCCATCTTGAGTAAACGTTTATTGAAATCAGGGCTGATTGTCAGCTCGATGACACTCTTATCTCGGGTCTTGGGGTTAGTGCGTGATGTGGTCATTGCTAACCTGATTGGTGCCGGTGCCGCTGCCGATGTTTTCCTGTTTGCTAACCGCATTCCGAACTTTTTACGCCGCTTATTTGCCGAGGGTGCATTCTCGCAAGCTTTCGTGCCAGTGTTAACCGAGTACCAAAAAGAGGGTGATCTCTCCAAGACACAAGAGTTTGTGGCCAAAGTCTCTGGTACGCTGGGTGGATTAATCACCCTAGTCACCGTACTGGCAATGGTTGGCTCGCCGGTTGTTGCTGCCCTGTTTGGTACAGGGTGGTTTATTGACTGGCTACAGGGCGGGCCTGATGCCGGTAAATACGAGTTAGCCTCATTATTGCTGAAAATCACCTTTCCTTATCTATGGTTTATTACGCTGGTTGCGCTCTCTGGCGCTATCTTAAATACCCTTGGCCAGTTCGGGGTGGCGGCTTTTTCACCGGTTTTACTGAATGTTGCCATGATTGGCGCGGCAATCTGGATTGCTCCGCATACCCAATATCCTGAAATTGGTCTGGCGATTGGTATTTTTCTGGGTGGTTTATTCCAGTTCTTATTTCAAATTCCGTATATGAAAAAAGCCGGTTTACTGGTGAAACCAAAGTGGGCATGGAATGATCCGGGAGTGAAAAAAATCCGCACCCTGATGATCCCGGCACTGTTTGGGGTATCGGTCAGCCAGATTAATCTGCTGCTAGATACCTTTATTGCCAGTTTCCTGATGACTGGCTCTATCAGTTATCTCTACTATTCTGATCGTCTGCTTGAGTTTCCGCTCGGGTTATTCGGTATTGCGATTGCTACGGTCATTTTACCGGCCTTGTCGCGCCGGCATAACGAAAGCTCGGGTGAGCACTTTGCAAAAACCATGGATTGGGGCGTACGCATGATCTTTTTGCTCGGCGTTCCGGCCATGTGCGGTATTGCGGTGCTGGCCAAGCCGATGATGATGGTGCTCTTTATGCGTGGAGAGTTTACCTTTGCCGATGTCAATGCCGCTTCCCTTTCATTGCTGGCATTTAACTGCGGTTTGGTCAGCTTCATGCTGATTAAAGTCTTGGCACCGGGTTATTATGCCCGTCAGGATACCAAGACACCGGTACGCTACGGCATAATTTCGATGGTCAGCAATATGGGCTTTAACCTGTTGGCGATTCCCTTTAGTTATGTTGGGTTGGCCATTGCCTCAGCGATGTCGGGCACGTTAAATGCGTGGTTGTTGTATCGCGGTTTATCTTCAGCCAATGTCTATAAATTTAGCCGCCAAAGCTGGTTGCTGATAAGCAAAGTGGTGATTGCCGGTCTAGGTATGGCCGGAATTTTGTTCTGGGTCATGCCGGATATTGCAGTTTGGCAAGTGCAACACAATATGTTACGTATGATGTGGTTAGCGGGCCTGATTGGTCTGGCAGCGGTGGTATATGTGGTTTTACTGCTGCTGCTGGGAGTGCGTCCGCGCCATTTACGTGCAGATACTGATATTGCCAACTAAGACAAATGCCCCGAATGCGGTATAATCGGCAGCTATTTTCTCTCTTTAATGGCAGAGCTGACAGGGTGATGTACCCATGGAGCTGATACGCGGTATCCAGAATATTAAACCTCAGCATCATGGCTGTGTGTTAACTATTGGTAACTTTGATGGCGTACATCTAGGTCATCAGGCGGTTTTGCAACAAGTTAAAGCCAAAGCGCGCGCACTGAATTTACCGTTAACGGTCATGGTGTTTGAGCCTCAACCGCAAGAGCTGTTTACACCGGAGCTTGCCCCGGCTCGTTTAATGCGCCTGCGCGATAAGTATGTGCATCTTGCCCGTGCAGGGGTTGATAGGCTGCTCTGTGTTAGCTTTAATCACCATTTTGCACAGATGAGTGCCCATGCGTTTGTACAGCACTTATTGGTGGATAAATTAGGCGTGGCTTTTTTGGGTGTGGGCGATGATTTTCGCTTTGGCGCGGCGCGTCAGGGTGACTATACCATGCTGCAAGCAGCCGGTAGCCAGTACGGGTTTGAAGTTGTCAACAGCCATAGCTATTGCGTTGGTGAGCAACGCGTCAGCAGTACTGCAATTCGTCAGGCCCTGTATCATGATGATCTGGCACTGGCAGAGCGTCTGCTTGGCCGCCCTTACAGCATCAGTGGCCGTGTTTCACATGGAAAAAAACTCGGGAGAACCATCGGTTTTCCTACGGCGAATATCCCGTTAAAACGCCGTGTAGCACCAGTAAATGGTGTGTATGCAGTCGAAGTACTCGGGCTGGGTGCGAAACCTATGCCAGGTGTTGCAAATATTGGCACACGTCCAACGGTTGATGGCGTGCGTCAACAGCTTGAAGTCCATCTATTTGATGTTAATCTGAATCTTTACGGTCGTCAGCTCGAAGTGGTGCTGCGGGAAAAAATTCGCCCTGAGATGCGTTTTGCTTCATTTGACGCTCTAACTGCGCAGATTGCACAGGATGCGAATACCGCTCGCCGCTACTTCCAGCTGCCGATCGGAGTCTAACTTTCTTTTTGCCGAAAATACGGAATCGAGAATCAATGAGTGACAATAAATACCCTTTGAACCTTCCGGATACAGGGTTTCCGATGCGTGGCGATTTAGCCAAACGCGAACCTGGTATGTTGCAGCGTTGGTATGACAACAATCTGTATGGCGCAATTCGTCAGGCGAAGAAGGGCAAAAAATCCTTCATCCTGCATGATGGCCCGCCGTACGCTAACGGTAACATTCACATTGGTCACTCAGTAAACAAGATCCTCAAAGACATTATTATTAAGTCTAAAGGTCTGTCAGGTTTTGACTCGCCGTATATTCCGGGCTGGGATTGCCACGGCTTGCCGATCGAGCTAAAAGTAGAACAACTGGTTGGTAAACCGGGTGAGAAAGTCACCGCGGCTGAGTTTCGTCAGGCGTGCCGTGATTATGCTGCCGAGCAAGTTGCCGGCCAGAAAAAAGATTTTATCCGTTTAGGCGTACTGGGCGATTGGGATCACCCTTACCTGACAATGGATTTTGCAACCGAAGCGAATATCATCCGCTCAATGGCAAAAATTGTCGGTAACGGCCACCTGCACAAAGGTGCAAAACCGGTGCACTGGTGTACCGAATGTCGCTCGGCATTGGCAGAAGCGGAAGTTGAGTATTACGACAAAACTTCACCGTCAATTGACGTGCGTTTTCATGCTGTTGATGAAGCTGCAGTACTGGCAAAATTCGGCACGCAGGCTGGTAATGGCACCATCTCCGTGGTTATCTGGACAACCACCCCGTGGACACTGCCGGCCAACCGTGCTGTTGCACTTAATGCCGATCTTGAATACCAACTGATTCAGGCCGGTGATGAACGCCTGATTCTGGCCAGCGCACTGGCAGAGAGCGTTCTACAGCGTGCCGGCATTACCGATTCAACCGTTCTGGCCACCTGTGTCGGTGCAGATTTAGAGCTGCTGCGCGTTAAGCACCCATTCTATGATTTTGATGTGCCGATTATTTTGGGTGAGCACGTTACTACCGATGCCGGTACCGGTGCGGTACATACCGCCCCAGGGCATGGTCAGGAAGACTTCGTTGTCGGACAAAAATACCATCTGGAAGTGGCCAATCCGGTTGCGCCTGATGGTACGTATTTGCCAGAAACGCCGCTGTTTGCTGGTCAGTCAGTCTTTAAAGCCAATGATGCAGTGCTTGATGTTCTGCGTGAGCGTGGCGCATTGCTGCACTTTGAAAAATTCCTGCACAGCTACCCGCACTGCTGGCGTCATAAAACCCCGATCATTTTCCGTGCAACGCCACAGTGGTTTATCAGCATGGAACAAGCGGGTCTGCGTCAAAAAGCGCTGGGCGAAATTAAAGACGTGAAATGGATCCCGGATTGGGGTCAGGCGCGTATTGAAACTATGGTTGCCAACCGTCCAGACTGGTGTATTTCACGCCAGCGTACGTGGGGCGTACCTTTGGCACTGTTTGTACACAAAGATACCGAAGTGTTGCATCCACGTTCTGTTGAACTGATGGAAGAAGTTGCTAAGCGCGTCGCTGAGAAAGGTATTCAGGCGTGGTGGGATCTTGACCCAAGTGAAATTCTGGGTACAGATGCTGCTGATTACGTCAAAGTGCCAGATACCCTTGATGTCTGGTTTGACTCAGGCTCAACACATTCGTCTGTGGTTGATGCGCGCCCTGAGTTCAACGGCCATACCCCGGATCTGTATCTGGAAGGTTCGGATCAACACCGTGGCTGGTTCATGTCATCACTGATGATCTCTACCGCGATGAAAGGCACAGCGCCATACCGCGAAGTGCTGACCCACGGCTTTACCGTGGATGGTCAGGGCCGCAAGATGTCGAAATCAGTCGGCAACGTGGTTAGCCCGCAAGATGTGATGAACAAACTCGGTGGCGATATTCTGCGCCTGTGGGTGGCATCTACGGATTATACCGCTGAAATGGCCGTGTCCGATGAGATCCTCAAGCGTTCTGCTGATGCGTACCGTCGTATCCGCAATACAGCCCGCTTCTTGCTGGCGAACCTGAACGGTTTTGATCCTAAGCTGCACAGCGTGCAACCCGAAGAGATGGTGGTGCTTGACCGTTGGGCTGTTGGCCGTGCGCAAGCAGCACAAACTGAGATCATGCAAGCTTATGAAGCGTATGATTTCCACATGGTAGTGCAGCGTCTCATGCAGTTCTGCTCGGTTGAGATGGGTTCATTCTATCTGGACATCATCAAAGATCGTCAGTACACCGCTAAGACCGACGGCATCGCCCGCCGCAGCTGTCAAACCGCGCTGTATCACATTGCCGAAGCGTTAGTCCGCTGGATGGCGCCGATCATGTCATTTACTGCTGATGAGATCTGGAACTTTTTGCCGGGCGAGCGCTCTGAATTTGTGTTCACGGAAGAGTGGTATCAGGGGCTGTTCGGTTTAGCCGAAGGCGAAGAGATGAACGATGCTTACTGGGCTGAATTACTGAAAGTTCGCGGTGACGTGAATAAAGTGATTGAGCAGGCACGTAACGACAAGAAAGTCGGTGGTGCACTGGAAGCTGAAGTGACTCTGTATGCTGATGATGCGCTGAGCAACAAGCTGCTTGCTTTAAGTGATGAGCTGCGTTTTGTTCTGCTGACATCAAAAGCGGTTGTTGCTCCTTTTACCTCAGCACCTGCTGATGCCATGGCAACTGATAGCAAAGGGTTGGCTATTACACTGATCCGCTCAGCAAATACAAAATGTCCGCGTTGCTGGCACTATGCTGCCGACATCGGTTCAGTTGCTGAGCATCCGACACTGTGTGGCCGTTGTGTAACCAATATCGCCGGAAACGGTGAAACACGTAAGTTTGCTTAATGAGTAAACCACTATTGTCTACGGGGTTGCGCTGGTTATGGCTGGCCGCCCTGATTTTTGTAGTTGATATCGGCACCAAACTTTGGGTGATGGACAGTTTTACACTGTATGAATCCGTTAAAGTTTTGCCATTTTTCAACCTGACTTATGTGCACAATCCGGGTGCGGCATTTAGCTTTTTAGCCGAACACAGTGGTTGGCAGCGTTGGTTTTTTGCCGGCATCGCTTCATTAGTGACAGCTTCATTGATGGTGTGGATGTACAAAACGCCGGCCGATCACCGATTACCCAATTTCGCTTACGCGCTGATTATTGGCGGTGCACTGGGGAATCTGTTTGACCGATTAGTGCACGGCTATGTGATCGATTTTCTTGATTTTTATATCGGAACATCACATTGGCCAGCATTTAACATTGCCGATATTGCCATTTGTCTTGGTGCTGGGCTGGTGGTTTTAGATGGTTTTTTAGCGCCGTCAGAAAAGACTCAAGCGCATAAATCCTGACGATAGTCTCCGGTTTAACAGCGTTACTGCGTTACAATCAACAGGCTGGCAGCTGCCAGCCTGTTTTTTCATTCAGCATTGATTATTGTACGGTACATCTTGAATTGCGCACTTAGCATTACGTACTAGGATATTATTCATACTGAATGAAAATCACGATTACCGACTTTTAAGCTTACAAAAAGGATATGTATGCTGACCCCGCACATTCAGGCTGACAGCCGCGTTCTGGTCCACTTTGATTTGCTGCTCAGTGATGGCAGTGCCGCTGATTCAACACGCGTTGAGAATAAACCGGCCCTGTTTTGCTTTGGCGATCAAAGTCTCTCTCCTGCTCTTGAGGCTGAACTGCTCGGTTTATCAGTTGGTGATAAAAAGCGCTTTACCCTCGCGCCTGAACAGGCATTTGGGTTACCAAATCCCGATAACATGCACCACTTTGACCGAAGCCGTTTTGCCGCAGATGCAGAGCTAGAAAACGGCATGATCATGCTGTTTTCTCAGCCTGATGGCCAAGAGATCCCCGGTATTGTTCGGGCGATTGCCGGTGATTCGGTCACCATTGATTTTAACCACCCGCTGGCGGGGCAGGCTGTGACCTTTGATATTGAGATCATGGCGCTGGATCCTGAAAACGAGTAAGAGATAACATCATGCAGATTCTGTTAGCCAACCCCCGTGGTTTTTGCGCCGGTGTTGACCGTGCCATCAGTATTGTTGATCGTGCACTGGAATTGTATGGCGCACCCATTTATGTGCGCCATGAAGTGGTACACAACCGTTACGTGGTTGAACAATTACGTAGCCGTGGTGCGGTGTTTGTCGAAGAGCTGCATGAAGTTCCCGATGGCTGTATCGTGATTTTTTCAGCGCACGGTGTATCACAAGCGGTGCGTGCCGAGGCAAAATCACGTGAGCTAACGGTCTTTGATGCGACCTGCCCGCTGGTCACTAAAGTGCATATGGAAGTAGCACGGGCAAGCCGGAAAGGCGTTGAGGCAATATTAATCGGCCATGCTGGTCATCCAGAAGTAGAAGGCACGATGGGGCAGTATAATAGTGCTCAGGGTGGCATGTATCTGGTGGAGTCTCCGGCTGATGTGGCAAAACTGGTAGTGAAAAACCCTCAGCAGCTCTGTTTTATGACGCAAACAACCCTCTCAATTGATGATACCTCTGAGGTTATTGACGCACTACGCCAGCGCTTTCCAGCAATTGAAGGGCCGCGTAAAGATGATATCTGCTATGCCACCACTAACCGCCAAGAGGCGGTGCGCGATCTGGCCGAGCAGGCCGATGTGGTACTGGTGGTCGGCTCAAAAAACTCCTCTAACTCTACCCGTTTAGCTGAATTGGCTAATCGTTCAGGAAAAGCGGCTTACCTGATTGATGGTGCAGAAGATATTAATGAGCAGTGGTTGCAAGGCGTGAAAACTGTGGGCTTAACCGCAGGCGCTTCAGCACCGGAAGTTTTGGTAAAAGCAGTGATTGACCGTTTGCAGCAACTTGGTGGCCTTGCCGTGATAGAGAGCCCTGGGCGCGAAGAGAATATCACTTTTGAAGTGCCTAAAGAGCTACGTGTTCAGCAAATTGATTGAATATCAAACGTAAATATACAGACTTAAACGTGAACATAGAAAAGAGGAAGTGTAATGCTTCCTCTTTTTTTACAAATCAGTAATAGTGTTTTATCACAGATTCAAAACACACTCACGTGTGCAACCACATTCAATTTTAAAAGGGATAGCCATGATCAAAATTGCAGTAGCTGGGGCAGGGGGGCGCATGGGGCGTCAGCTGATTCAAGCCATACAATCAGCACAAGGCGTAACGTTGGGCGCGGCAATTGAGCGGGCAGGTTCTAGTCTAGTTGGTGCTGATGCTGGTGAATTGGCCGGTATCGGGCGGTTAGATGTGAAAGTGAGTGACTCACTTACTGCGGTAGCTGATGATTTTGATGTCTTAATTGATTTTACTGTACCGGCTGCCACCTTATCGCATCTGGCCTTTTGCCGGGCGCATCAGAAAAAAATGGTCATCGGTACGACTGGATTTGATGCCGCAGGTAAGCAGATGATTACCGATGCCGCCCAGCAAATCGGTATTGTGTTTGCCTCGAACTTCAGTGTAGGTGTGAATGTGGTCTTCAAGTTGCTGGAAAAAGCCGCCACTATCATGGGTGATTACACAGATATTGAAATTATCGAAGCGCACCATCGGCATAAAATTGATGCACCGTCAGGCACTGCGCTCTCAATGGGTGAAGTGATTGCACAGGCGCTGGGCCGTGAGCTTGACCAGTGCGCGGTGTATGCTCGTGAAGGTATTACCGGTGAACGTGAAGCGGGCACTATCGGTTTTTCGACCGTGCGGGCAGGTGATATTGTCGGCGATCATACCGTGATGTTTGCCGATATTGGTGAGCGTGTTGAGATTTCACACAAAGCCTCCAGCCGTATGACATTTGCTAACGGTGCAGTGAAAGCTGCACAGTGGGTGAATAATCAGTTACCTGCACAATATGATATGAAAGATGTTTTAGGACTACATGCACTGTAACAGTGCTGATGTTGTCGATTAGGCTATTACAGATTTTTATTGATATTAAGCTTATAAAAACAAGCTTAAAGAACAAATAATTCCGCATGATGGCTATTTTATATAGTTTAGTGCGGTTTTTTTCGCTTATTTCCCCTTTATTTATTTGTGTGATATTTATCATACGGTTTTTTTATTGCTTAAATATTATCTTTGCTAGCAAACGGTTGTTTTTCGCTTTTTTGTTCTTATTTTGGATTTCCCGATTCATTTAATCTTTTTTTGCTCTATTTTAGTGCGTTTTTTCAATCATTTTTATAGACAGGTTATCACTCTATCTATAAAATTTGCGCAATTTGCCAAAAATCCATAACAGTTGATGTTAGGTAGCAAATCGTTCAGTATGATCTGAATGAAAATTCGGCAAAAGAGATTAAATATTCATGGAGGTTGTTTTGAGTAAGACGGCACTATTAGTTCTCGAAGACGGTACAGTCTTCAAAGGTACCGCCATTGGCGCAGAAGGGTCTGCCGTTGGGGAAGTTGTTTTTAATACCTCGATGACCGGATATCAAGAAATACTGACTGACCCCTCTTATTCCCGCCAAATTGTTACTCTCACTTATCCCCATATTGGTAATGTAGGCACTAACCCTGAAGACGAAGAGTCACCTTATGTACATGCTCAAGGTTTAGTGATTCGAGATTTACCGTTAGTTGCCAGTAATTTCCGCAGTACCGCTACCCTCTCTGAATATCTCAAACACCATAATGTTGTTGGCATCGCCGATATTGATACCCGTAAACTGACCCGAATTCTGCGTGAAAAAGGCGCTCAAAATGGCTGCATCATTGCCGGTATTGAGCCCGATGCCCAGTTTGCGCTAGAAAAAGCCCGTGCCTTTGCCGGATTAAGTGGTCTGGATTTGGCCAAAGAGGTCACCACCGCAGAAACCTACAGCTGGACACAAGGAAGCTGGACGTTGACTGGCGGTCTGCCGGCCGCAAAATCAGACAGTGAACTGCCGCTGCACGTGGTTGCGTACGATTATGGTGTAAAGCGCAATATATTACGGATGCTCGTTGATCGTGGCTGTCGCCTGACTGTTGTGCCAGCAAAAACCAGTGCTGCTGACGTGCTGGCACTAAACCCTGATGGCGTGTTTCTTTCCAACGGCCCAGGCGATCCTGCCCCGTGCGATTACGCTATCGAAGCCATTGAGCAGATTTTACACACGGATGTTCCTGTTTTCGGGATCTGTTTAGGCCACCAACTGCTTGCGCTGGCATCGGGTGCAAAAACCACAAAAATGAAGTTTGGCCATCATGGCGGCAACCATCCAGTTAAAGATTTAGACCGTGATGTGGTGATGATTACCGCACAGAACCACGGTTTTGCTGTGGATGAGAGCAGCCTGCCAGCCACCTTGCGCGCTACCCATAAATCACTGTTTGATGGCTCACTACAAGGCATTCATCGTACGGATAAACCGGCATTTAGCTTCCAAGGACACCCAGAAGCTAGCCCAGGCCCGCATGATGCCGCACCGTTATTTGATCACTTTATTGATCTCATCAATGTGTACCGCCAGAACCGCACGCTAAACCTGAAATAACGCAGCCAGAACAGACAGGAGTTGCTACACATGCCAAAACGTACTGATATTCAAAGTATTCTTATTCTGGGTGCTGGCCCTATTGTAATTGGTCAAGCCTGTGAGTTTGACTACTCTGGCGCACAAGCGTGTAAAGCTCTGCGCGAAGAGGGTTACCGCGTTATTCTGGTGAACTCAAACCCCGCCACTATCATGACTGACCCAGAAATGGCCGATGCAACCTATATCGAGCCAGTACAGTGGCAGGTGGTGCGTAAAATTATCGAAAAAGAGCGTCCGGATGCTGTATTGCCAACCATGGGCGGCCAAACTGCACTGAACTGTGCGCTGGATCTTGAGCGGCATGGCGTGCTGGCTGAATTTGGCGTACAGATGATTGGCGCAACAGCCGACGCAATCGATAAAGCCGAAGATCGCCGCCGTTTTGATCAGGCAATGAAAAAAATTGGCCTAGATACCGCGCGTTCAGGTATCGCACATACCATGGAAGAGGCGTATGCGGTACAAGCTGATCTGGGCTTTCCGTGTATTATCCGCCCTTCATTTACCATGGGCGGAACCGGTGGCGGTATCGCTTATAACCGCGAAGAGTTTGATGAGATTTGTACCCGTGGTCTGGATCTCTCCCCAACCAATGAGCTGCTGATTGATGAGTCTCTGATTGGCTGGAAAGAGTACGAGATGGAAGTGGTGCGTGATAAGAATGACAACTGCATCATCGTCTGCTCAATTGAAAACCTTGACCCAATGGGTATCCACACCGGAGACTCAATTACTGTTGCACCGGCACAAACGCTAACCGATAAAGAGTACCAAATCATGCGTAACGCCTCGATGGCGGTATTACGTGAAATCGGTGTTGAGACGGGTGGTTCAAACGTACAGTTCTCGGTAAACCCGAAAGATGGCCGGATGATCGTTATTGAAATGAACCCGCGTGTGTCGCGCTCCTCTGCGCTGGCATCGAAAGCGACCGGTTTTCCGATAGCAAAAGTGGCCGCAAAACTGGCGGTAGGTTACACGCTCGATGAGCTGATGAATGACATAACCGGTGGCCGTACGCCTGCCTCTTTTGAGCCTTCGATCGATTATGTTGTCACCAAAATTCCGCGCTTTAACTTCGAGAAATTTGTCGGTGCTAATGATCGCCTGACCACTCAGATGAAATCAGTGGGCGAGGTGATGGCGATTGGTCGTAATCAGCAAGAGTCACTGCAAAAAGCGCTGCGCGGTCTGGAAGTCGGTGCAACCGGCTTTGATCCAAAAGTAGATCTTGATGCTCCCGATGCATTGACCCGTATTCGCTACGAGCTGAAAGAGGCTGGCTCTGACCGTATTTGGTATCTGGCTGATGCCTTCCGTGCCGGTTTATCGGTTGATGGCGTGCACAACCTGACTAATATTGATCGCTGGTTCTTGGTACAAATTGAAGAGTTGGTGCGTTTAGAAGAGCACGTAGCCGAAGTCGGCTTTGCTGGTTTAGATGCCGATTTACTCAGAAAGCTAAAACGTAAAGGTTTCTCTGATGCGCGCTTGGCCACACTCATTGGTGTGTCTGAAACTGAATTACGTAAGTTGCGTTATCGATTTGAAATCTTCCCAGTGTATAAGCGTGTTGATACCTGTGCTGCCGAATTTGCGACTGATACCGCGTATCTTTTCTCTACTTATGATGAAGAGTGCGAGGCTAACCCAAGCAGCAATGACAAAATTATGGTGCTGGGCGGTGGGCCAAACCGAATTGGTCAGGGTATCGAATTTGATTACTGCTGCGTACATGCTTCACTTGCACTGCGTGAAGATGGTTATGAGACCATCATGGTCAACTGTAACCCTGAAACAGTATCTACCGATTATGACACCTCAGATCGCCTATACTTTGAGCCGGTAACACTCGAAGATGTACTTGAGATTGTCCGTGTTGAGCAGCCTAAAGGAGTGATCGTGCAGTACGGTGGTCAGACACCATTGAAACTGGCGCGTGCGCTTGAAGCTGCCGGAGTTCCTGTTATTGGTACTAGCCCTGATGCAATTGACCGCGCAGAAGATCGTGAGCGCTTCCAGCAAGCGGTGCAGCGTTTAGGTCTGAAACAGCCGGAAAACGCAACCGTCACGACCCTTGAACAGGCAGTCGAAAAAGCCAAAGAGATTGGTTATCCGCTGGTAGTGCGCCCTTCGTATGTTCTGGGCGGCCGCGCAATGGAAATTGTGTCGGATGAGATTGATTTGCGCCGTTACTTTACAACAGCAGTCAGTGTATCGAACGATGCCCCAGTACTGCTCGATCGCTTCCTTGATAACGCTATTGAAGTCGATGTTGACGCTATCTGTGATGGTGAGCGCGTACTGATTGGCGGCATTATGGAACATATCGAGCAGGCGGGTGTTCACTCGGGTGACTCAGCATGTTCATTGCCAGCCTACACCCTGAGCCAAGAGATTCAGGATGTCATTCGTCAGCAAATTGAAAAACTGGCCTTTGAGCTGTGCGTACGTGGTCTGATGAATGCGCAATTTGCGATTAAAGGCAGTGATGTCTACCTGATTGAAGTTAACCCGCGTGCCGCGCGTACTGTACCGTTTGTCTCAAAAGCCATTGGTGTACCGTTGGCAAAAATTGCTGCTCGGGTCATGGTCGGCAAAACATTGGCACAGCAGGGCGCAGTGAAAGAAATTATCCCACCGTACTACTCTGTTAAAGAAGTGGTGCTGCCGTTTAATAAATTCCCAGGTGTTGACCCACTATTAGGGCCGGAAATGCGCTCTACAGGCGAGGTAATGGGTGTGGGTAATACCTTTGCTGAAGCCTTCTCGAAGGGGCTACTTGGCGGAAACTATAAAGTGCCTCGTCAGGGGCGTGCACTGCTCTCTGTGCGTCATGGTGATAAACAGCGTGTGATTGATCTGGCCGCTAAGTTGCTCAAGCTCGGTTTTGAACTCGATGCTACGCACGGTACGGCAGTGGTACTGGGCGAAGCCGGAATAAACCCGCGTTTGGTAAACAAAGTGCACGAAGGCCGTCCGCACATTCAAGACCGTATCAAAAATGGTGAATATACCTATATCATCAATACCGCCGAAGGCCGTCAGGCAATAGAAGACTCAAAACTTCTGCGCCGCAGCGCGCTGCAATATAAAGTGCATTATGACACCACATTGAATGGTGCATTTGCCACCGCAATGGCAATGGCAGCAGATCCGGCCGCCAATGTGATTTCGGTTCAGGAGATGCACCGTAAAATCGGCATGTAAATGAATAATTCCCCATAAAATATTGTTTTTATTTGCGAAAAAATAAAACCGCATCGAAAGATGCGGTTTTTTTATGCTTAAAACAGCGAAGGCTGTAAACCTGTCTGTAAAAAAACCAAGACAATTTTTCTTTACAATTTTATGCTCGACTCTCTGCTCATAAACGGGTCAGAGAACACCGCTGTATCGGCAACTCAGCTCATCAATTATTGTAAATAGCCTTGTAAAGTTGAGATTCAAATTTGTTTAAACCTGCGCGGCGGGTACGGTGATCTTCGGCTGAATATCCGGAAACAAACTGGACAAAAGCAACCAGTTCACCCCGTGCATTACGCATAAATCCGGCCAGATTATAGACCCCTTGCAGTGCGCCGGTTTTGGCATGAACCTGCCCTTTAAGCGGTGTATCACGCACACTGGCACGGTATCGCAGCGTACCGTCAGTACCCGAAACCGGCAGCATAGCAATCATGCCCAGCTCGGCATCATGGCGCGCAATATACTGTAGGGCATCCATCATGGTTTGGGCCGATACTAAATTGTGCCGTGATAACCCTGAACCGTCGGCCATCAGCGTATTACCAAACCGAACACCAGCTTTGCTCGATAAAATCGCCCTTACCGCATTTGAACCGGAACGAAATGTGCCCGGAACACCGTAGTAGTGCTGGCCAACGGTGCGAAACATGACATCGGCAATCTGATTATCAGACTCTTTGAGCATGGTTTTAAGCAGCGCAGAGGCTGGCTTTGAAACATTCTCGGCCAGAATATTGTCCATGGTAACCGGAATACGGCTAATCTTATTTTCACCGTTAATGGTAATACCGGCGCGGGTTAACTCTTGGCGCACAATACCGGCTGCGTAATTGGCCGGATCTTGTACTGAAAAACTCAGGCCAAACGGCTCTTTTTGCTGAACCAGACAACCCGTTAATACATAACGATTGTTATCTTTTGGCTCAACATCTAGCTCGCAGTAGCGGGCTTCAGGCATTTTTCGGTTCACGGTTCTGACTTCACTTTCAACCGTTACCGGATAGCGTGAAGCAACTGATGCTGTGGCCAAATCGCCCAGCGTTGGGGCACTGTTGAGCACAGCATAAAAACAGTTTCCATCAATAGAGGCGGCGGCTGGCAAGGCATTAAAGCATTGGGTTAAATCGTTCCACGACCACCCCGGTGCTTTATCATGGCTGCCGAAGACAGAGGTATCTATCACTAAATTCCCGCTGACAGAGCGAATATTTTGCTTGGATAATTGCAGCGCTAAATTGCGAACTTGATCACGAGTTAAACGCGGGTCACCGGTGAATTTAACCACCAAATCACCTTTTACAGCCCCCTCTTGGATCGCCGCTGATGTGCCTACTGTGGTATTAAAACGAAAGTCTGGCCCAAGCTCTAACAGCGCTGCTAGCGCAGTAAACACTTTTTGGGTGCTGGCGGGTAACACCATTTTATCGGGTTGATACGCCAGCATTGGCTGATTGCTGGCCGTTGATTGCACTAATACCGTGGCCTGAGCACCAGGAGGCAATGCTTGCTCATAATCATTAATAGGTATGATGCTGGCATGAGCCTGTACCGAAAGAATGCAGGCGGTAAGCGCGGTAGTGATAAAAAAACGCATGACTAAATACAAATTAAGTGGAAGTGTTCACATACTATGAACAAAGTAGGAAAAAAGTAAACGATGACCCATGCTTAACTCCACGTTAGAATAGAAATATTAATTTATCGGCATTGGCTTCACCTTGTTTGGTAAGCCACGCTGCTTTTTTGTTTTTACTGACTTGATAAAAACAGTTCGTTTGCAAGGGGTAATACGCTTTATGAACCAGATCCCAATGACAGTACGCGGTGCTGAGAAACTGCGCGAAGAGCTTGATTTCCTTAAAAACGTACGTCGCCCAGAGATCATTGATGCCATTGCTGATGCGCGTGAGCACGGCGATCTGAAGGAAAATGCTGAATATCATGCCGCCCGTGAGCAGCAGGGTTTTTGTGAAGGCCGCATTCAAGAAATTGAAGCGAAGCTGTCAAATGCACAGGTGATTGATATCACCAAAATGCCAAACAATGGCCGGGTGATTTTTGGCTCAACGGTGACAGTGCTGAACATTGAAACTGATGAAGAGCAAAACTACCGCATTGTGGGGGATGATGAAGCCGATTTTAAACAAAACCTGATTTCGGTTAACTCACCTATTGCCCGTGGCCTGATTGGTAAAGAGCAGGATGATGTTGTAGTGATTCGTACACCGGGTGGCGAAGTTGAATTTGAAATTTTAGATGTAAAATACCTCTAAAAGAGACATCAACATCCATATCAGGGCAAAAAAAAGGCCGTAAAAGCGGCCTTTGATAAGATGTAAATCGCCAATTCCCTGCTAATAATTAGCGAGGCAGAGAAATTTTACGATCTTCGCTTGGGCGGTACAGTACAAGAATGTTACCGATCACCTGAACTTTGTGCGCCTTGGTTTCACGTACAATCGCATCAACGATCAGTGCTTTGGTTTCACGCTCTTCAGCGGCAACCTTAACTTTAATCAGCTCATGATGATTGAGTGCGCCGTCAATTTCAGCAAGCACACCTTCGGTTAGGCCATTATTGCCAAGCAGTACCACGGGCTTGAGTGGGTGAGCAAGACCTTTTAGGTGCTGCTTTTGTTTGTTGGAGAGAGTCATGGTGCTTTTTTCACTCTAAAGGTTGAAAACGCGGCATTCTACCGCCATCTAGTGTTTATCACCAAGCGTGAGAGACAATTCCGCATAGTTTGTTTGCGTATCGGATGAAATATGGTTAAGAAAAAACGCACAGGCAGTTCATCGCGCTGGTTAGATGAACACTTTCATGACAAGTATGTACAAGAAGCCCAGAAAATGGGACTACGTTCGCGTGCTTATTTTAAACTGGAAGAGATTCAGCAATCAGACAAACTGTTTAAACCAGGCATGACAATTGTTGACCTTGGTGCTGCTCCTGGTGGGTGGTCACAATATGTAGTTGATAAAATTGGTGATCAAGGGCACGTCATTGCTTGTGATATTTTACCGATGGACCCGATGGTCGGGGTTGATTTCTTGCAAGGTGATTTTCGCGAAGAAGCCGTTCTAAATGCACTACTTGAGCGTGTTGGAAATGACATGGTAGATGTTGTGATGTCAGATATGGCACCTAACATGAGTGGTAACTCATCAGTCGACCAGCCGCGGGCAATGTATTTAGTTGAGCTTGCTTTAGATATGTGCCGTCAGGTGCTTGCAGCCAAAGGTGCTTTTGTAGTCAAGGTTTTTCAGGGAGATGGGTTTGACGATTACCTCAACGAAATACGGAAAATGTTTACGACTGTAAAAATTCGTAAGCCGGACTCTTCACGCGCTCGATCGCGCGAAGTTTACATTGTGGCTACAGGGTACAAACTGTAGTACTCTAGCTCAAGTTCACAATCAGTTGTAAAGCGAGGTTAATCCCTTGAGTGATATGGCGAAAAATCTAATTCTTTGGCTCGTCATTGCCGTCGTGCTTATGTCGGTGTTTCAGAGTTTTGGACCGAGCAAATCCAATGACCGTCAGGTGGATTACACCGCGTTTGTCAATGATGTCGGCCAAAACCAGATCCGCGAAGTTCGTATTGATGGTCGTGAAATTCAGTTCACCAAAAGCGATGGTGTTCGTTCAGTGACATATATGCCACTGAACGATCCTAAACTGCTCGATGATCTGATTAACAAAAAAATTAAAGTTTACGGTGAGCCACCTGAAGAGCCAAGCCTGCTGGCTTCTATCTTCATCTCGTGGTTCCCAATGTTATTGCTGATCGGGGTGTGGATTTTCTTCATGCGCCAAATGCAAGGCGGCGGTGGCAAAGGGGCAATGTCCTTTGGTAAAAGCCGTGCGCGTATGCTGACCGAAGATCAGGTAAAAACAACCTTTGCTGATGTCGCCGGTTGCGATGAAGCAAAAGAGGAAGTAACAGAACTGGTTGAGTACCTGCGTGATCCAAGCCGTTTCCAAAAACTCGGCGGTAAGATCCCAAAAGGTGTGCTGATGGTTGGCCCACCGGGTACCGGTAAAACCTTGCTGGCAAAAGCCATTGCCGGTGAAGCTAAAGTTCCGTTCTTCACTATTTCCGGTTCTGACTTTGTTGAAATGTTTGTCGGTGTGGGTGCATCCCGTGTCCGTGATATGTTTGAACAAGCCAAAAAAGCAGCACCATGTATCATCTTTATCGATGAAATTGATGCAGTAGGCCGTCAGCGTGGTGCAGGTTTAGGTGGTGGTCACGATGAGCGTGAGCAAACACTGAACCAAATGCTGGTTGAAATGGATGGTTTTGAAGGTAACGAAGGCATTATCGTTATCGCCGCAACTAACCGCCCTGATGTTCTTGACCCTGCATTACTGCGTCCGGGCCGTTTCGACCGTCAGGTTGTGGTTGGCTTGCCAGATGTGCGTGGCCGTGAACAAATTCTGAAAGTTCATATGCGTCGCGTTCCTTTGGGAAGTGATGTGAATGCCTCTCTGATTGCTCGTGGTACACCAGGCTTCTCTGGTGCTGACTTGGCTAACTTAGTCAACGAAGCGGCGCTGTTTGCTGCACGTAATAACCAGCGTGTAGTTTCGATGGTCGAGTTTGAAAAAGCGAAAGACAAAATCATGATGGGTGCAGAGCGCCGATCTATGGTAATGACTGAAGACCAGAAAGAAGCCACCGCCTTCCACGAAGCCGGTCATGCCATTGTTGGCCGTACCGTGCCGGATCATGATCCTGTCTATAAAGTCAGCATCATTCCACGCGGGCGTGCACTGGGTGTCACCATGTACCTGCCTGAGCAGGATCGGGTGAGCCACAGCCGTCAGTATCTTGAAAGCATGATCTCTAGCCTTTACGGTGGTCGTGTTGCTGAAGAGCTGATTTACGGTGCAGATAAAGTCTCTACCGGTGCGTCTAATGATATTGAACGCGCTACCGACATTGCCCGTAAAATGGTGACTCAGTGGGGCTTCTCTGAGAAGCTAGGCCCACTGTTGTACGCAGAAGAAGATGGCGAAGTGTTCTTAGGCCGCTCAATGGCCAAAGCCAAGCACATGTCTGATGAAACTGCCCGTGCTATCGATGTTGAAGTACGCGCCATTATTGACCGTAACTATCAGCGTACACGCAAAATTCTGTCTGAAAATATGGACATCCTGCACAGCATGAAAGACACGCTGATGAAGTATGAAACCATTGATGCCCCGCAGATTAATGATCTGATGGAGCGTAAAACAGATGTTCGCCCGCCAGCTGGTTGGAGTGATCATCCGCAGACAGCGCCAGCAGCAGAACCTGCTGTGGCAGAGCCAAGCGTGTCATCCGCTACATCTTCTGATGTGCCGGTAGCAGAAAGTACGCATACGCAGCCAACCACTGAGGTTGCACCTGCTGTAGAAAACGATAAGCCAGAAAATAAATCAGACGATAAACCGTCGGTTTAACGCGCATTATCAATAAAACCCCGAGCTTGCTCGGGGTTTTTCTATTTCTGTCGCTATGTTACGTGACTATCGTTACCTGATAGTAGTTACTAGGCTGTTGCTACATGGTTGCTACGTGATGAGTGCAATGGGTACGCCAAAACCTAACCTGTGGTGATGAGTGTGGCGGTTATTTAAAGGTGCAAACACAGATGATTTTACGCAGTAAAAACCGAACTCTTGATCTGACTCGGCCACAAATCATGGGTATTCTTAATGTCACGCCCGACTCGTTCTCTGACGGTGGCCAATTTAACCAGCAAACTCATGCCATTGCTCATGCACGCGCTATGCAACGTGCGGGGGCTGCTATTATTGATATCGGGGGCGAATCAACGCGTCCGGGTGCTGATATAGTCAGTGAAGCACAAGAGCTGGATCGTGTTATTCCAGTTATTGAAGCGTTAAGCCGTGAGCTTGATATCTGGATCTCGATTGATACCTACAAACCGGTGGTTATGCGTGAAGCTTGCCGTGCTGGCGCACACTTGATAAACGATATCAACGCCCTGCAAAGTGAGGGTGCACTGGCCGTTGCCGCTGCAGAGCAAGTTCCGGTTTGCTTGATGCACATGCAAGGCACTCCCGATACTATGCAGCAGCAGCCGCAGTACCAAAATGTGATCAGTGAAGTCAGTTCTTTTTTGCAGCAGCGCGCGGAAAAGTGTCTTGCTGCCGGTATTTTGCGTGAAAATATTTTGCTCGATCCTGGTTTTGGCTTTGGAAAAACGCTCGAACACAACTATCAATTGTTGAATCAGCTCGAAAAACTGCATGTACTGCACTATCCGTTACTTGTGGGGATGTCGAGGAAGTCAATGATTGGTAAACTACTCAACAATAAACTAGAAGAACGTTTGGCTGGAAGTCTGGCGTGTGCCCTGTTGGCGGCACAAAAAGGCGCTCAGATCATTCGTGTACACGACGTGCAGGAAACTGCCGACGTCTTACACGTTATGCAGGCTGCACTAAAGACTAATTAAGGAATGTCATCCATGAGTAAGCGTAAATATTTCGGCACTGACGGGATCCGCGGCACAGTTGGGCAAGCGCCTATTACACCCGATTTTGTACTCAAACTCGGCTGGGCTGCAGGTAAAGTTCTGGCGCGTCATGGATCGCGTAAGGTGCTGATCGGTAAAGATACGCGAATCTCTGGTTATATGCTTGAATCTGCGCTTGAAGCCGGTTTAGCGGCAGCAGGCCTCTCTGCAGCCTTTACCGGCCCTATGCCAACTCCGGCAGTTGCCTACCTCACACGTACCTTTCGTGCCGAAGCTGGTATTGTGATCTCCGCTTCTCATAACCCGTATGATGATAATGGAATTAAGTTTTTCTCTATTGATGGCACAAAACTGCCAGACGATGTAGAAGAAGCCATTGAAGCTGAAATGGAAAAGCCGCTGACCTGTGTAACATCGGCTGAGTTAGGGCGTGCCAGCCGCATTACTGATGCTGCTGGCCGCTATATTGAGTTCTGTAAAAGCTGCTTTCCAAACGAATTAAGCCTAAGTCATCTGAAAATTGTGGTCGATTGTGCTAATGGTGCAACCTACCATATCGCTCCCAACGTATTGCGTGAACTGGGTGCCGAGGTGATCACCATTGGCTGTGAGCCTGATGGTATGAACATCAATGAAAAATGCGGTGCAACCGACACGCTGGCTCTGAAAAAGCGTGTTTTGGCTGAAAAGGCTGATGTAGGTATTGCGCTCGATGGTGATGGTGACCGGATCATGATGATCGATCATCTTGGCAACCTGATTGATGGTGACCAAATCCTCTACATTATGGCCCGTGAAGCGCTGCGTAGTGGCAAGCTAAAAGGCGGTGCAGTCGGTACGCTGATGAGCAATATGGGGCTGGAGATTGCTCTTAAGCAACTGGGCATTCCGTTTGCTCGTGCAAAAGTGGGTGACCGCTACGTGCTTGAAATGATGCTCGAAAAAGGCTGGCGTTTAGGCGCTGAAAACTCAGGCCATGTTATCGCATTGGATATGACAACAACAGGTGATGGCATTGTAGCGGGCTTACAAGTTCTGGCCGCGATGGTTGGCAATAAAATGAGCCTCAGTGATCTTAGCAGCGGTATGACACTGTTCCCACAAGTACTTGAAAATGTGCGCTTTGCCGGTGAGCATAACCCGCTTGATGCTGATGAGGTAAAAGCAGCAGTTGTGGCTGTTGAAGCTAAAATGCAAGGCCGAGGTCGCGTTTTGCTGCGAAAATCCGGTACTGAGCCTTTAATCCGCGTCATGGTAGAAGGTGAAAATCTGGATAACGTACGTCAGTATGCACTTGATATTGCCGCTGCGGTAAAAGCGCAAGGCTAGACAAAGTACAACACGTAATAGCAGGTGATTCAGAGCAGTTATCAATATATTTAAATAGATTGATAAAGCGTTGCCTGAGTCACAGTAAAAACAAGATTAAGCGGCCTGTGCGCCGCTTTTTTATTGAATACTAAAGCTTAGCGGCAAGTGTGCTTGATTTTTCAGCAATTAATAGAGAAAACAAAAAATTACCTTGCGTGTATCGGGTACTTTCGCTAGTATTCTCTCCGCTCTTAGGTTTGAGAGCATCGTGTCGCGCTGGTGGTTTTGACTGTCCAGCACACTGCAAAGCGTTAACAAATGGATTAGACCATGTACGAAATTTTACTCGTAGTATATTTGTTAATCGCGCTGGGGCTAATCGGCTTGGTATTAATCCAGCAGGGCAAAGGCGCGGACATGGGAGCTTCATTCGGTGCAGGTGCTTCAAACACTGTATTCGGATCAGGTGGCTCCGGTAACTTCATGACTCGGACAACAGCAATTCTTGCTACGCTATTTTTCCTGATCAGTTTAGTGCTGGGTAACATTACCCACAATCAAACTAAACCAGGCAGCGAGTGGGAAAACCTGAGTCAGCCAGCTGCAGCACAAGAAAAAGCAGCAGCGGTTAAAGTTGCGGATCAGAATAACGATATCCCAACTAAGTAATAAGTAAGCTGTAAAGAATTTGCCGTGGTGGTGGAATTGGTAGACACGCTACCTTGAGGTGGTAGTGCCCATTTAGTGGTGTGCGGGTTCAAGTCCCGCCCTCGGCACCAAGTTTGTAGACCTGATAAATCTTGAAAAAAAGATGGTCGCAAGATAGTATATTGCACGTTTCGGACGCGGGGTGGAGCAGTTGGTAGCTCGTCGGGCTCATAACCCGAAGGTCGTCGGTTCAAGTCCGGCCCCCGCAACCATTCTCTGATGTTAAGTTATCTCCTATACTTAATCAGAGAAGAGAAGAACACCATTTCTTCTCACGTCGCAATTGCGACAATCAGGGTCCAGTTGCTAAAAACCCCGATTTTCGGGGTTTTTTGTTATCTGTATACGACGTCTTAGACGATGTGACTGGGCTTTTAGGCCCTTTTTTTATTTCTTGGGGGTTATCTTGGCAACGTTAGAACAGCAATTAACCCAGATGCTGGAAGCACCCGTACAGGCTCTGGGCTATGAGTTGGTAGGTGTCGAGTTTATCCGTGCCGGCCAACACTCCACTCTTCGTATCTATATTGACCATGAAAATGGTATCTATGTTGAAAACTGCGCTGAAGTGAGTCATCAGGCAAGTGCAGTACTGGATGTTGAAGATCCTATCTCTGTTGCATACAACCTTGAGGTTTCTTCGCCTGGATTAGATCGCCCACTGTTTACCGCTGCACACTATGCACGTTTTATTGGCCATGATGTAACTTTGACGTTACGTATGGCAATGCAGAACCGTCGTAACTGGAAAGGTTCCATTGTTGGCGCCGAAGGCGAAATGATCACCATTTTAGTTGACGGTAAAAATGAAGTGTTCGCACTGAGCAACATCCAGAAAGCGAACCTGGTACCAAAGTTTTAAGGTCTGGATGAGGCACCTGAGATGAACAAAGAGATTCTGGCGGTAGTTGAAGCCGTTTCCAACGAGAAAGCTCTTCCACGTGAGAAGATCTTCGAGGCACTGGAAATTGCGCTTGCCACGGCAACCAAGAAAAAATACGAATACGACGTTGAAGTGCGAGTGAGTATCGATCGCCGTACTGGTGATTTTGACACTTTCCGCCGCTGGATGGTTGTTGAAGAAGTGACTCAACCGACCCGTGAGATGGAAATTGAAGCCTCTCGCTTGCTGGAAGAGAACCCGGATCTGCAACTGGGTGATTACGTTGAAGATGACATTGAGTCAGTAACTTTCGACCGCATCACTACCCAAACCGCAAAACAAGTGATCGTACAAAAAGTACGTGAAGCTGAGCGCGCGATGGTTGTTGATCAATTCCGCGAGCAAGAAGGTGAGATCATCACCGGCGTTGCGAAAAAAGTAAACCGTGACAGCATTATCTTAGATTTAGGCAACAATGCCGAAGCTATGCTGGCTCGTGAAGATATGTTGCCACGTGAAAACTTCCGCCCAGGTGACCGTATTCGCGGTGTACTGTACGCTGTGCGACCTGAAGCACGTGGTGCGCAGTTATTTGTTACGCGTGCCAAGTCTGAAATGCTAGTTGAACTGTTCCGCATTGAAGTGCCTGAAATCGGCGAAGAGCTGATTGAAATTAAAGCGGCAGCCCGCGATCCAGGTTCACGCGCCAAAATTGCTGTAAAAAGCAATGACAAACGTATTGATCCTGTTGGTGCATGCGTGGGTATGCGTGGCGCACGTGTGCAGGCTGTTTCCGGCGAATTGGGCGGTGAGCGTGTTGATATCGTACTGTGGGATGATAATCCGGCGCAGTTTGTTATCAATGCAATGGCACCGGCTGATGTTGCATCTATCGTGATGGATGAAGATTCTCACAGCATGGATATCGCCGTTGAAGCATCAAACCTGGCACAAGCGATTGGTCGTAATGGTCAGAACGTACGTTTAG
Organism: Plesiomonas sp. ISS29; assembly: GCF_056522795.1. NCBI lineage: Bacteria > Pseudomonadati > Pseudomonadota > Gammaproteobacteria > Enterobacterales > Enterobacteriaceae > Plesiomonas > Plesiomonas sp. ISS29. Next base: position 25,355 of record NZ_JAWRZQ010000001.1, on the reverse strand, counting down.
CTTCCCAGCTTACCGGCTGGACACTGAACGTTATGACAGTAGCTGATTTGGCTGCTAAGCATCAGGCTGAAGCATCTGAAGCGATTGACTTGTTTACTAAGCATCTTGATATCGATGAAGATTTTGCTCAGGTGCTGGTTGAAGAAGGTTTCTCTTCACTCGAGCAACTCGCTTATGTCCCAGTCAATGAGCTGTTAAGCATTGATGGCTTGGATGAAGATACTGTTGATGCACTGCGTTCACGTGCAAAAGCAGCACTAACAACTCTGGCTCTGGCAAAAGAAGAGTCTTTAGATGGCGTAGAGCCGGCTGAAGACCTGCTGAATTTACCAGGTCTGGAACGCCAACTGGCTTATAAGTTGGCAGCGCGTAAGATTATCAATCTTGAAGATCTTGCCGAGCAAGGTATCGATGATTTAGCCGATATTGAAGGTCTTGATGAAAACAAAGCGGGCGAGCTGATTATGGCCGCACGTAATATTTGTTGGTTTGGCAACGAAGCCTAATTAAACCGCAGCAGGAAGGAGCAGCATGACTGAAGTAACCGTAAAATCTCTGGCCGAAGAAATTCAGACCCCGGTTGATCGTTTGCTGCAACAGTTTGCGAATGCGGGTATCGCTAAAAGCGCCACCGATAGCGTAAGCCAGCAGGAAAAAGAGACCCTGCTGCTTCACTTAAACCGTGAACACGGTGGTAGTGGTGCTACGCCAAGCAAACTGACATTGCAACGCAAAACCCGAAGTACGCTTAGCGTACCGAGCACAGGTGGTAAAAGTAAATCTGTGCAAGTTGAAGTCCGTAAAACACGTACTTACGTGAAACGCGATCCGTCAGCGCTTCAGACCGATGAAGCAATGGCGGCCGAAGAGGCTGCCCGTTTAGCACAAGAGGAATTGGCTAAACGTGAGGCAGAACAATTAGCTCGCCAGGAAGCTGAAGAATCAGCGAAATGTGCGGCACAAGAACAAGCTAAACGCGAAGCGGAAGAAAAAGCTAAACGAGACGCAGAGGAAAAGGCGAAACGTGAGGCGACGATTGCGTCCCAACGTGAAGCGGAAGAGAAAGCTAAGCGTGCTGCCGAAGAGAAGGCGAAGCGCGAAGCCGATACCGCAGAACTGAAATGTAAAGCGGAAGAGGCTGCACGACGCAAAGCCGAAGAAAACGCGAAGCGTATGGCAGAAGAGGCTCGTAAGATGGCAGAACAACACGAAGAAATTAGCACTACTCCAGTGACCCCTGAGACCCCAGTAAATCCAGCTGCTCCTGCTACCCCAGATGAGACTAGCGCTGATTATCATGTCACCACCTCTCGTTACGCTCGTGAAGCAGAAGATGAAGATGATCGCCGTGAGGAATCACGCGGTCGTAGCACTCGCAGCACTAAAGCGAAAACGGCTAAAAAAGGAAAAGTTTCCGAGTCTAAAGCTGAGCGTGAAGAAGCACGTCGCGGTAAGGGCGGAAAACTTAAGCGTAAGAGCGCACTGCAGCAGCATGGCTTTAATAAGCCAGCACAGCCGGTAAACCGTGACGTTATCATTGGTGAAACCATCACTGTGGCTGAGTTAGCGGCAAAAATGGCTGTTAAAGGTTCTGAAGTCATCAAAGCGATGATGAAAATGGGCGCTATGGCAACCATTAACCAAGTGATCGATCAAGAAACCGCACAAATGGTTGCGGAAGAGATGGGCCATAAAGTTATCCTGCGTCGTGAAAACGAGCTGGAAGAGTCCGTCATGAGCGATCGTGATACTGATGCTGCGAGCATGCCGCGTGCACCGGTTGTGACCATCATGGGCCACGTTGACCACGGTAAAACATCACTGCTTGACTACATTCGCTCGGCGAAAGTTGCCGCAGGCGAAGCCGGTGGTATTACCCAGCACATTGGTGCGTACCATGTGGAAACTGAGAACGGTATGATTACCTTCTTAGATACTCCAGGTCACGCCGCATTTACCTCTATGCGTGCTCGTGGTGCAAAAGCGACTGATATCGTTGTACTGGTTGTTGCAGCAGATGATGGCGTGATGCCACAAACTATCGAAGCTATCCAGCATGCGAAAGCTGCCGGTGTACCGATTGTTGTTGCGGTAAACAAAATTGATAAAGATGCAGCAAATCCTGATCGTGTTAAGCAAGAGTTGGCGCAATACAACGTCATGTCTGAAGATTGGGGTGGTGAGAGCCAGTTCGTGCATGTTTCCGCAAAAAGCGGTCAGGGCATCGATGAGCTGCTAGAAGCCATTTTGCTTCAATCTGAAGTCCTTGAGCTGAAAGCTGTACGTGATGGCATGGCAAGCGGTGTTGTGATCGAATCCTATCTGGATAAGGGTCGTGGCCCGGTAGCAACGGTACTGGTACAAGAAGGTACACTGAACAAAGGCGATATCGTTCTGTGTGGTTTCGAGTATGGCCGTGTACGTGCTATGCGTGATGAGCTAGGCCGTGACTCTGTTGAAGCAGGCCCGTCTATTCCGGTTGAAATCTTAGGCTTGTCAGGTGTTCCAGCAGCGGGTGATGAAGTTACCGTTGTTCGTGATGAGAAAAAGGCCCGTGAAGTAGCACTGTACCGTCAGGGTAAATTCCGTGATGTGAAACTTGCTCGTCAGCAAAAAGCAAAACTGGAAAACATGTTTGCGAACATGGCTGAAGGTGATGTTTCTGAACTGAATATCGTACTGAAAGCAGACGTACAAGGTTCTGTGGAAGCAATCTGCGATTCACTGACTAAACTGTCTACTGATGAAGTAAAAGTGAAGATTGTCGGTTCAGGCGTAGGTGGTATCACTGAAACTGATGCAACCTTGGCTGCAGCATCTAACGCAATTCTGGTTGGCTTTAACGTTCGTGCTGATGCAACTGCACGCCGTGTTGTTGAAGTTGAAAATCTGGATCTACGTTACTACTCTGTTATCTATCATCTGATTGATGAAGTGAAGCAGGCGATGAGCGGTATGCTAGCGCCTGAGTTCAAGCAAGAGATCATCGGTCTGGCAGAAGTACGTGATGTCTTTAAATCACCGAAAATCGGCTCTATTGCTGGTTGTATGGTTACTGAAGGTATCGTTAAGCGTCATAACCCTATCCGTGTACTGCGTGACAACGTGGTGATCTATGAAGGCGAGCTGGAATCTCTGCGTCGCTTTAAAGATGACCTGGCAGAAGTGCGTAACGGCATGGAATGTGGTATCGGCGTTAAAAACTATAACGACGTGCGTGTTGGCGATATGATCGAAGTGTACGAAATTATTGAAGTTAAACGTACTATCGATTAATCCCCGAGCAGGAGTCGCATATTGCGGATATATCCTGCACGGCGTGGCCACTAACAGGTCATATTGATACACACCATTGGGGGGCTTACGCCCCCCAATCTGTCTGGGGAAAACACCATGGCAAAAGAGTTCGGTCGTAGTAAGCGTGTCGCTCAAGAATTGCAAAAAGAAGTGGCTATCATTTTGCAGCGTGAAGTTAAAAATCCGCAAATTGGTATGGTCACTGTCTCTAGCGTTGAAGTCTCACGCGATCTGGCATACGCCAAAGTTTTTGTAACCTTCTTGTTTGATGATAGCGAAGCGATTGCGAGCGGTTTAAAATCACTTCGTGATTCAACCGGTTATATTCGTACCTTAGTCGGCAAAGCGATGCGTCTGCGTATCGTGCCAGACCTGCGTTTTGAGTACGATCAATCACTGACTGAAGGCATGCGGATGTCTAATTTGGTTACCAGTGTAGTCAAAGAAGATGATCGTCGCCGTCAAGATGAGCCGGAAGTAAGCGGTGATACTGATGCCTCCGCTGCACAGGATGGGGAGCAGATCTGATGTCTCGTCCACGTCGTCGCGGCCGCGATATTAACGGTATCCTGTTGCTTGATAAGCCGCAAGGGATCAGCTCGAACGATGCCCTGCAAAAAGTGAAGCGTCTTTATAATGCCAATAAAGCAGGTCATACCGGTGCGCTCGATCCATTAGCGACGGGGATGTTGCCACTTTGCTTTGGTGAGGCGACAAAATTCTCTCAGTATCTGCTTGATTCCGATAAGCGATACCGTGTGATAGCCAAGCTCGGACAGCGCACCAATACCTCTGATGCTGATGGCGAAGTGATTTGTGAACGTCCAGTCAATGTTGAGCTTACTCAACTGCAACAGGCACTGACGCACTTTGATGGAGAGATCCAGCAAGTGCCATCGATGTTCTCGGCGCTCAAGTATCAGGGTAAACCGCTGTACGAGTATGCGCGTCAAGGCATTGATATTCCGCGAGAGTCTCGCCCGATCACTATCTATGAATGCACATTAGTGCGTTTTGAAGGTGATGAGGTTGAGCTAGAAGTACACTGCTCAAAAGGCACGTATATCCGCACCATCGTGGATGATTTAGGTGAAATGTTAGGCTGTGGCGCACATGTGATTTATCTGCGCCGTCTTGCTGTCTCTAAATATCCGCAAGATCGCATGGTGACACTTGAGCAACTTGAAGCGCTGTTGCTGCAAGCCCAAGAAAACGAAACATCACCAAGCATCACGCTGGATCCGCTGCTGTTACCGATGGATACCGCAGTGCAAGACTTCCCTGAAGTGAATATGCCAACCATTGTTGCAGCATATGCTAAACAAGGGCAGCCGGTACAAGTTGCCGGAGCGCCGACATCTGGCCTCGTGCGGATGACCGAAGGTGATGAACACCTGTTCTTTGGTATGGCAGATATTGACGATCAAGGCCGTGTAGCGCCTCGCCGTTTGATTGTTAGTTAACTGCCTGCTGATTGAGTGATTTGATAATAATTTGACCACTTAGCCCTAGCTTGCACCTTGCGTTGTGCCAGTGGTCAGGCTAGAATATCGAGTCTTATTGTGGTGCTGAATTAGAGATCGGCGCCATGTTATTGAAACTTTATTAAGCTTTTAGGAGCGTACAATGTCTCTAAGTACTGAAGCTGTTGCAAAGATTGTTGCTGAATTTGGTCGCGATGAAAAAGATACCGGTTCTAGCGATGTTCAAGTTGCTCTGCTGACTGCACAGATTAACCACCTGCAAGGCCACTTTGCAGCACACAAAAAAGATCACCACGGTCGTCGTGGTCTGCTGCGTATGGTTTCTCAGCGTCGTAAACTGCTTGATTACCTGAAGCGTAAAGACGTTGAGCGTTACACTGCGCTGATCGCACGTCTGGGTCTGCGTCGCTAATTGCGAAAAGATTCGGGAAAGGGGCCTTACGGCCCCTTTCTTCTATTAAACTCGCTGCATATCGCAGTTGGGATTTAATGCCGTCGGTATTTGTATTGTTATTTGCAAACATGCCGTGAACTGCATCGATTACCCGTAAAGAGTCATTGAACATCTAATACACCGCAATCAAATCGAAAAATAAATTCTTCTGCATGAGTTCGCGCGACTAACGAGACACGTTTTTACTCAGCAAAAACGTGTCTCGTTAGTCGCGAGAATGCAGTTATTTTCGACAATGACGGTGATAGGGCTAAGCGCAATCAGAGGATATTCGATATACTGAACAGCGCATTAGACAGTTGACATCTATTTAAGGATAAACACGTGAATCCTATCGTACGTAAATTTAAGTATGGTCAGCATACCGTTACACTGGAAACCGGTGTTATGGGTCGTCAAGCAACAGCTGCCGTTATGGTCAGCATGGATGATACCTGCGTTTTCGTGACCGTTGTCGGTAAAAAAGAAGCCAAGCCAGGCCAGAGCTTTTTCCCGCTGACAGTCAATTATCAAGAGCGTACTTACGCAGCTGGCCGTATTCCAGGTGGCTTCTTTAAGCGTGAAGGCCGCCCATCAGAAGGCGAAACATTAACCTCTCGCCTGATTGACCGCCCAATCCGCCCTCTGTTCCCAGAAGGTTTCTTGAACGAAGTTCAGGTTGTAGCAACTGTAGTATCAGTGAACCCGCAAATCTGCCCAGATATTGTTGCAATGATCGGTGCATCAGCTGCACTGACCTTGTCTGGTATTCCGTTTAGCGGCCCAATTGGTGCAGCTCGTGTAGGTTATATCAATGATCAGTATGTACTGAACCCAACAATGGATGAGCTGGCTGTGAGCCGCTTGGATCTGGTTGTTGCAGGTACAGACAACGCAGTGCTGATGGTTGAATCAGAAGCCGATATTCTGAGCGAAGATCAGATGCTGGGTGCGGTTGTGTTTGGTCATGACCAGCAGCAAACTGTTATTGAAAATATTAAAGCATTCGTTGCTGAAGCAAATGTCACTCCGTGGGAATGGCATGCGCCGGCAGTTAATGCGCCACTGAAAGCACGTATTGCTGAGCTGGCAACTGCTCGTATCAATGACGCTTATCGCATCAAAGAAAAACAAGTACGCTATGAGCACGTTGCAGCAATTAAAGCTGACGTAACTGCCGTGCTAGTTGCAGAAGATGAAGCACTTGATGCCGGTGAAATCAGTGACCTGCTGAGCGATCTTGAGTACCGTGTTGTACGTGATAGCATCCTGAACGGTGAACCACGCATCGATGGCCGTGAGCCAGATATGGTTCGTGCTCTTGATGTTCGTACTGGCGTATTGCCACGTACCCATGGTTCTGCACTGTTTACCCGTGGTGAAACGCAGGCTCTGGTTACTGCAACACTGGGTACTGAGCGTGATGCACAAACCATTGATGAGTTGACCGGTGAGCGCACCGATCGTTTCATGCTGCACTACAACTTCCCACCGTACTCTGTGGGCGAAACCGGTATGATGGGCTCACCAAAGCGCCGTGAAATCGGTCATGGTCGTTTGGCAAAACGCGGTGTTGCCGCTGTAATGCCGTCACCGGCTGAATTCCCGTATACCGTTCGTGTGGTTTCTGAAATCACCGAATCTAACGGCTCTTCTTCTATGGCGTCAGTCTGCGGTGCTTCTTTGGCGCTGATGGATGCAGGCGTACCGGTTAAGGCATCTGTTGCCGGTATTGCAATGGGTCTGGTGAAAGAAGATGAGCGCTTTGTGGTTCTTTCTGACATCCTAGGTGATGAAGATCATCTAGGTGACATGGACTTTAAAGTAGCCGGTACCCGTGGTGGTGTAACTGCACTGCAGATGGATATCAAAATCGAAGGTATCACCCGCGAGATCATGCAAATTGCATTGAATCAGGCGAAGGGTGCACGTATGCACATCCTGAACGTGATGGAAGAAGCGATTCTGACTCCACGTAATGATATCTCTGAATTTGCACCACGTATCCATACCATCAAGATCAGTCCTGAGAAGATCAAAGATGTTATCGGTAAAGGTGGTGCGGTGATCCGTGCGCTGACCGAAGAGACCGGCACAACCATCGAAATTGAAGATGATGGCACAGTGAAGATTGCTTCTGCTGACGGTGAAGCTGCGAAGCGTGCAATTGCTCGTATTGAGCAGATCACTGCTGATGTGGAAGTTAACCGTATTTATACCGGTAAAGTGACACGTATTGTTGACTTTGGTGCCTTTGTTTCTGTTGTTGGTGCTAAAGAAGGCCTGGTTCATATTTCTCAAATCACCGATAAGCGTGTAGAGAAAGTCTCTGATTACCTTGAGATGGGTCAGGAAGTTCGTGTTAAAGTATTGGAAGTTGATCGTCAAGGTCGTATCCGTCTGAGCATTAAAGAAGCTATGGCTTCTGAGCAGACAGAAGAGCAACAACCTGCGGCTGAATAAATCGGTTTGACGACGCGTTGCGGCCAATATTGCACAAGCCAATCTCGTAAAAATATCGGGGGGCGGGATGCCTCCCCGATTTTTGCGGTCAGGAGTTGGAAATGAACCCATTCTCGCGCTGGGTATGCGGTGTAATGGTAGTGTTGCTGACCGGATGTAGCAGCGCTGGCTTTGACTGGCGTCAAAGTGCCGTACTGGCTATACCATTACAACCTAGCCTGCAACAGGAAGTCATGCTGGCTCGCATGGAGCAAATACTCTCCAGCAGGGCACTGAGTGATGGAGAACGAGCGCAGTTACTGTATGAACGTGGCGTGTTGTATGACAGCCTCGGGCTACAGGCATTGGCTCGGAATGATTTTACCCAGGCACTGGCATTGCGCCAGGATATGCCTGAGGTTTTCAACTACTTAGGCGTGTATTTTACCCAGTCAGGCCAGTTTGATGCAGCATATGAAGCATTTGACTCTGTACTGGAATTGGATCCTGAGTACCGTTACGCTTTACTCAATCGGGGTATTGCGTTGTATTACGGTGGCCGTTATAAGCTCGCTCAGGAAGACTTGCTCGCTTTTTATCAAGATGATCCTGACGATCCCTTTAGGGTTTTGTGGCTTTATCTGGTAGAATCAGAGCAGAGCAAGGATGAGGCGCTAAAGGCACTGCGGCAACGTTATGAAGCTGCAAGCCAAGATAACCCTGGCTGGAATATTGTTGCACTGTATTTGGGCGACATTTCTGATGCCGAGTTTATGCGTCGATTACAGGATAACTCCACCGATAACACGTCTCTGGCAGAGCACCTAAGTGAAGCATATTTCTACTTAGGCAAACGCTATCTAAGCAAAGGGGATGTCAATGGTGCGGTATCCCTTTTTAAACTGACAATGGCTAACAATGTCCATAATTTTGTGGAACATCGTTATGCTATGCTTGAACTGTCTTTATTAGGACAGGGCGATACGTCAGAAGCCAACTAATTGAATTTTATGAGTATCAGTCATTACTTTACGGTGATGACTGCGCTCGTCTTGTCATTGTGATCGCGTCAGTTCACAGTTTTGCTTGAAATGCTCCGCGCATTTTCTCGCCAACTAATGTAAACTGGCGCCCGTTTTTTATATTGAGACTACGTCATGGCTGAATTAGAGACTACTTTTGCTGAACTGGGTTTGCCAACCTCGATCTTGACCGCCATTGAAAGCATGGGCTATGAAAAGCCGTCGCCGATTCAAGCGGCGTGTATTCCTCACCTGCTAGAAGGGCGTGATGTTCTGGGCATGGCTCAAACCGGTAGCGGTAAAACAGCAGCGTTTGCGTTGCCGTTATTATCCCGTATTCAGCCTGAAGTAGCTCGTCCTCAGGTACTGGTACTAGCGCCGACTCGTGAGCTGGCTGTACAGGTATCTGAGGCTTTTGGTGAATTTTCCAAAAACATGAGCGGTGTCCGTGTGTTGGCCCTGTACGGTGGTCAGCGTTACGACATTCAGTTGCGTGCGCTGCGTCAAGGCCCACAAGTTGTTGTGGGTACACCGGGCCGTTTGCTTGATCATATCAAGCGCGGAACGCTCGACTTATCTGGTCTGAAAGGGCTGGTTCTGGATGAAGCCGATGAAATGCTGCGTATGGGCTTCATCGAAGATGTTGAAACTATTATGGCTGAGCTGCCAGAAGAGCACCAAACGGCGCTGTTCTCTGCAACCATGCCAGATCCGATCCGTCGCATTACGCGCCGTTTCATGAAAAACCCGCAAGAAGTGAAAATTCAGGCGGCCGTTCGTACTACACCAAACATTGCCCAGAATTACTGGACTGTGTATGGCATGAGCAAGAATGACGCACTGGTTCGCTTCTTAGAATCAGAAGATTTTGATGCGGCCATCATCTTCGTACGTACTCGTACTGCCACATTAGATGTTGCTGAAGCGCTTGAGCGTCATGGTTATAGCTGTGCGGCATTGAACGGTGATATGACTCAGCCACTGCGTGAGCAGACACTTGATCGCCTGCGTAATGGCCGTTTAGACATTCTGATTGCAACGGATGTTGCAGCACGTGGTCTAGATGTTGAGCGTATCAGTTTGGTTGTAAACTACGATATTCCATTGGATGCAGAGTCTTACGTACACCGTATCGGCCGTACTGGTCGTGCTGGTCGTAGTGGCCGCGCACTGTTGTTCGTTGAACCGCGTGAGCGTCGTCTGCTGCGTAACGTTGAACGCACCATGAATGTCAGCATTCCAGAAGTTGATCTTCCAACCAACGCTCTGCTGGCTCAACGCCGTATTGAGCAGTTTAAAGCGAAGATTGCTCTGCAGCTTGAGCATCATGACTTGCCAGCTTACCGTGATCTGCTGACTGGTCTGATGGGCGAAGATCAAGATATGGCTGATTTGTCAGCAGCACTGCTGATGATGGCACAAGGCGATCGTAAACTGATTCTGCCTCCTGAGCCTGCTATGGATCGCCGTCCGCGTCGTGAATTCCGTGATCGTGATGATCGTGGTCGTCGTGATGACCGCCGTGACGGTCGCCGTGATGATCGTCCACGTCGTGAAGGTGCCCGTGATGGAGATCGCCCAGAGCGTCGTGAGCGTCGTGATGCAGGCCCGATGGATGTTTATCGCATCGAAGTGGGTCGTGAAGATGGTGTTGAAGTTCGTCATATCGTCGGTGCAATTGCCAACGAAGGTGATTTGAGCAGCCGTTATATCGGTAACATCAAGCTGTTTGATTCGCATTCAACAGTTGAATTGCCACGTGGTATGCCAACTGATCTGCTGGATCATTTCACCCGTACTCGCATTCTGAACAAACCAATCCGTATGCAACTGGTTGGTGAAGCAGCTGCACGTCCGGCAGGTGACCGTCCACGCGGTGATCGTCCTCCTCGCCGTGAAGGTGATCGTCCACGTGGTGATCGTCCTCCTCGTCGTGAAGGTGGCGAGCGTCGTGGTGGTTTTGGTAACGGTGAACGTCGTAGCGGTGAGCGCAGCCACAATGGCGAGCGTCGCGAGCGTCCAGCAGCACCAAAAGAGTAATTATTACTAGCGAAAATATCATGATGTGTGTTGAATATTGCGCATCATGATAGTGCTGTTACCTGTACAAGGTTATTGATATAGGTAATGGCAATTCAGACTAGATAATTCATAGTCATAGTGCCGGTTTGTTTATCGCAAACCGGTATTTTTTTATCCCTTGTATGGGATTTTTTGTTTGCTTTGTCCTCTTTCCCTCTGTCGCGTTTATTTCCTTTTCTCTTTTCTCTTTTCTCTTTTCTCTTTTCTGTTTTATCTATTTCTAAATATCCCAAATAAAAAATTGTTTTTGAGAGGCTGTGTGTCCCTAAAAATGTGAGTTTTTTTATAGTGGGGAATGGAATATGTCAAAAAGTATAAAAAAAGCCCTGTCAAATGACAGGGCTTTGTATATCAGAAGAGCTCGGTAATTTTCTGTGTGATTTTTAACATGATAACGGTAAGGTTTAACCGGTATCGTTGTTATACAACAGTAAAAATCAGTATATTACAGTGAAGCGATCACTGTGTGTTGCTCTTCAAGTTTTTGTTTTGCTTGTGCGTAACCTACGAGTTTTTCACGCTCTTTGGCGATGACCGCTTCCGGCGCTCGGGCAACAAAACCTTCGTTGGCCAGTTTGTTTTCAATACGCGAAACTTCACCATTCACCTTTTCGATCTCTTTTTGCAGGCGAGCAAGCTCTGCATCTTTATCGATAAGGCCTGCCATTGGGATCAGTACCTCGGTGTTTCCGACCAGTTTTGTCACGGAAACAGGGCCTTTTTCCCCTTCAGCCAGCAATGTTATGCTCTCTAAACGCGCCAGACTTTGAATGAAGGTTTGGTTGGCGTTTACGCGGCGCTGTTCTTCGGTACTGGCGTTGCGCAGCAGAATATCGAGTGGCTTGCTTGGTGCGATATTCATCTCTGCACGGATATTACGTACGGCAATGATTAGCTGTTTGATCCACTCGAGATCTTCCATTGCTGCGGCGTCGGTCGCCTCTGGCTGATATTCTGGGAATGGCTGCAACATGATGGTTGCGGCATCAACATTGGCCAGCACTTTAACCCGCTGCCAGATCTCTTCGGTAATAAATGGAATAATCGGGTGCGCCAGACGCAGCAGGCCTTCGAGCACATGGATCAGGGTGTGGCGTGTGCCACGCAGCTCGGAATCTGAGCCGCTGTTCATCACCGGTTTGGTCAGTTCCAGATACCAGTCGCAGAACTGATTCCAAGTGAATTCGTACAAAATACCAGCTGCGATATCAAAGCGGTAGTTGTCGAGTGCTTCACGGAAGGCTTTTACGGTGTTGTTGAATTCACCTAAAATCCAGCGATCGGCCAGCGACAGTACCATTTCGCCACCGTGTTGGCCGCAATCTTGATCTTCGGTATTCATTAATACAAAGCGGCTGGCGTTCCATAATTTATTACAGAAATTACGGTAACCTTCCAGACGTTTCATATCCCAGTTGATATCTCGGCCGGTAGAGGCGAGTGCTGCTAGGGTGAAACGTAAGGCATCAGTGCCATGTGCTTCAATGCCTTCTGGGAACTGTTTTTGTGTACTCTTGCCGATTTTCTCTGCTAGCTGTGGTTGCATCATATTACCGGTGCGTTTTTCCAGCAGATTTTCCAGCGAAATACCGTCAATCATATCCAGTGGGTCGATAACGTTACCCTTGGATTTTGACATTTTCTGACCCTGTTCATCACGGATAAGGCCGGTGACATACACGGTTTTAAATGGAACTTGCGGTTTACCGTCTTCATCTTTGATGAAGTGCATGGTCATCATGATCATGCGGGCAACCCAGAAGAAGATGATGTCAAAACCGGTCATCAACACATCAGTCGGATGGAAGGTTTTCAGTGCATCGGTATTTTCCGGCCAGCCGAGGGTGGAGAAAGTCCACAGAGCGGAGGAGAACCAGGTGTCGAGTACATCATCGTCTTGGCGCAGTACAATAACGTTGTCTAAGTTATATTTGCTGCGCACTTCTTCTTCGGTACGGCCGACATAGACGTTACCGTTGTTATCGTACCAAGCTGGAATGCGGTGACCCCACCAGAGCTGACGTGAGATACACCAGTCTTGAATATCACGCATCCAAGAGAAGTACATGTTTTCGTACTGCTTTGGAACGAACTGGATATCCCCGTTTTCAACGGCTTCAACGGCAGTTTTGGCCAGTGGCGCTACGCGTACATACCACTGGTCGGTCAGCATCGGCTCTATCACCACGCCACCGCGATCTCCGTAAGGAATGGTCAGATCGTGTGGTTTGATCTCTTCGAGCAGGCCAAGAGCTTCAAATTCAGCAACTACGGCTTTACGCGCAGCAAAACGCTCCATGCCACGATACTTAGCTGGCAGCTCGGTGCTGTAAGCGGTGCTTGGTTCGCCGTTGGTATTGAACACTTCAGCTTCATCGCGGATATCCGCATTGAAGGTCAAAATGTTGATCATCGGCAAGTTATGGCGTTTGCCGACTTCATAGTCATTGAAATCGTGTGCCGGGGTGATCTTCACGCAACCGGTGCCTTTTTCCATATCGGCGTGTTCATCGCCCAAAATAGGAATGCGGCGTCCAACAATTGGCAGAGTGATCTCTTTACCAATCAGATTTTTATAGCGTGGATCTTCAGGGTTTACAGCAACGCCGGTATCACCCAGCATGGTTTCCGGACGCGTAGTCGCGACTACGATGTAGTCTTTACCGTCTGCGGTTTTAACACCGTCTGCCAGCGGGTAGCGGAAATGCCACATCGAGCCTTTACTCTCTTTGTTTTCCACTTCCAGATCAGAAATTGCGGTGTGCAGTTTGGGATCCCAGTTTACCAGACGCTTGCCACGGTAGATCAGATCGTCTTCGTACAGGCGTACAAAGACTTCTTTAACGGCATTAGACAGGCCGTCATCCATGGTGAAACGTTCACGTTCCCAGTCAACGGATGCGCCTAAGCGGCGCATTTGTTTGCAAATTGTACCGCCAGACTCGGCTTTCCATTCCCAGATCTTGTCGATAAACGCTTCACGGCCATAATCTTGGCGGGTTTTGTTCTCTTCCGCGGCAATTTTACGCTCTACGACCATTTGGGTTGCAATACCCGCGTGATCGGTACCAACCTGCCATAAGGTATTTTTGCCCTGCATCCGCTGATAGCGGGTAAGTGCATCCATCATGGTTTGCTGGAAAGCGTGCCCCATGTGCAGGCTGCCGGTGACATTCGGCGGCGGGATCATGATGCAATAACTGTCTTTGCTGGTATCACCGTGTGGCTTAAAGTAGCCGTTCTCTTCCCAAGCTTGATATAAGGCTTGTTCGATGGCGTTCGGGTTATAGGTCTTTTCCATGGTCATCTTAAGGCTAATTCGTTGAAGGCGTTACGCCAAGATCGTGGGTTGCAAGCTGGAAGCCGGCTTGCCGGTATGCTTTGTAGCGCTCACGCGCCAGCTGCTTTAGAGTTTCGTCATACGGCACGAAGTCTACCACTTGGGTAAATGCAGAGGCAAAGTCAGCAACCTGAGGTAGTAAGGATATCAGTAAATCGCGTCGTGATGCGTTACGTTTTTCTGGCCACGCAATTTCTACGGGTGAGCCATAGTGCGGGCCTTCGCCAGCAAGGTTATGCGGTACAAACTGCTGTGGATCAAATTGCCACAACGCCTCATCAAGGCGAAACGCATCTTGCTGTGAGGCACAGGCCAGCAGTACTCGCAGCCCGTTACGCCACGCATCCGCTGCCAACTGACAAGCTAGAAGCTCATGGCTTGCGATATCAGACGGCGCATCTGCTGCTGCCGGTGCATGTAATAGGTAGAAGGTTGCTTGCTTTATCATAATATAAACGGGGGCAAATGCCCCCGAGAGTACTCAGATTCAGTGGAAAACAGCCGAAGCAGCTACCACACATGTCATCTGTTGCGGCATGACTGCGCAGCATTACTCTTCGATATTCACGCCTGCGCGGTTTAGCAAAAACTGCGTCAGCATCGGAACAGGTCGTCCGGTTGCGCCTTTTGCTTTGCCTGATCGCCATGCTGTACCGGCAATATCAAGATGTGCCCAGTTGTACTTTTTGGTAAAGCGTGAGAGGAAACAACCTGCAGTAATTGCACCTGCTGGGCGGCCGCCAATATTTGCCATATCCGCAAAGTTAGACTCTAACTGTTCGTGATATTCATCACCTAGCGGTAAACGCCAGGCTTTGTCTCCGGCTTGCTCTGAGGCATTGAGCAGATCATTTGCTAGCGGATTATGGTTAGAAAGCAACCCGCTGATATGGTGACCCAATGCAATTACACATGCACCGGTTAATGTAGCAACATCAATCACCAGTTCTGGCTCAAATCGTTCAGCATAGGTAAGTGTATCACACAATACCAAACGGCCTTCGGCATCTGTGTTTAACACTTCAACTGTTTGGCCCGACATAGTGGTAAGAATATCACCCGGGCGATAGGCTTTACCATCAGCCATATTTTCACAGCCAGCCAAAATACCCACAACATTCAGTGGAAGTTGCAGTTCGGCTATTGCGCGCATCACACCGAATACTGTTGCTGCACCACACATGTCGTATTTCATCTCATCCATCCCCTCAGCGGGTTTGATTGAGATACCACCGGCATCAAAGGTCAGCCCTTTGCCGATCAGCACAATTGGCTTATCTTCAGGGTTGGCTGCACCTTTATAATCGATAATCGACATTAACGACTCATTTTGTGAGCCCTGACCAACAGCAAGATAGGCATTCATGCCCAGCTCTTTCATCTGCTGTTCGCCAATAACACGGGTGGTTACTGGTGCAAACTCATCAGCCAACTGGCGAGCATGTGACGCTAAATAAGCCGGATTACAGATATTAGGTGGCATGTTACCTAAATCTTTGGCAATTTTTAGTCCAGAAGCCACTGCCAGTGCATGCTGAATGGCTTTTTCCCCGACTGTTAATTCACGGCGGGTTGGTACATTAAAGACCATTTTTCGTAATGGACGACGCGGCTCAACTTTGATGCTCTTCATTTGATCAAAGGTATAGAGCGCCTCTTTTGCTGACTCAACAGCCTGACGCACTTTCCAGTAGGTATTGCGGCCACGCACATGCAGTTCAGTTAAAAAGCAAACCGCTTCCATTGAACCGGTTTCGTTGAGCGTATTGATGGTTTTCTGGATTATTTGCTTATACTGACGTTCATCAAGCTCACGCTCTTTACCGCAGCCAACTAGCAATACACGCTCGGAAAGAATGTTGGGAACTTGATGTAAAAGCAGCATCTGACCGGGTTTACCCTCAAGATCACCGCGGCGTAATAATGAACTAATATAACCATCACTGATCTTATCCAATTGCTCAGCAATCGGTGATAGACGGCGAGGTTCGAAGACACCGACAACAATGCAGGCGCTACGCTGCTTTTCTGGGCTGCCGCTTTTAACACTAAACTCCATGCAGTCTCCTAAAGACAAAGGATGTGCTTTTCGGGATAATGACGAACGGGTTAAGTTCATCGCATTCACCAGACTAATACGTTAACCTATCTAGCGAACAACGTAAGGGGTATTATCCCTTGCTCGTTAGAGGGCCAAAGAATTGAAAAATGGCTTGTTAACCCAAAAACTATAGATATTCACTTAAAAAAACAAGTTTTCGCAGGCATAAATAGCGTGATCATTATTAGATATCTGGTACGGGAAGTGCTTAAGAGCCAGATCGCCATCTTGTTCGTCTTGATGTTGATCTTCTTCTGCCAGAAGTTAGTCCGAGTTTTATCCTCTGCTGTAGAAGGCGATCTACCGGCAGATTTAGTGCTGTCTATTTTAGGCCTAGGCTTACCTTATATGGCACAATTGATGTTGCCACTGAGCCTGTTTGTCGGTTTGTTGTTCACCTATGGCCGGCTTTACGCCGAAAGTGAAATGACCGTGATGTTCGCCTGCGGTATGGGTAAGCGGATGCTGATCCGTGCTGCGGCATGGTTGGCACTGTTTACTGCCATTATGGCCGCAGCGAATGTCTTGTGGTTAAGCCCGCTCTCGGCACAAACTGAAGAGCGTGTTATCTCAGAAGCAAAAGCCAATCCAGGGCTTGCTGCGCTGGTGGCTGGGCAATTCCAAAGCTCACCCGATGGCAGTTCGGTTATTTTTGTCAACAACATCGATAACAACAAACTTAATAATGTGTTTGTTGCACAACTGCGTCCGCGCGGAGAGAGTAGCCGACCCTCGATTGTCGTATCAAAATCCGGTGCAGTAGAAAAGGCGAAAAATGGCGATCAAATGCTGATACTGGATGACGGAATTCGCTATGAAGGCACCGCATTTTTACGCGATTTTCGAATTACCCATTTTGATACCTACAATGCCGTGATTGGTCACCAAGATGTCACCGTTGATAACAATGACTGGGAACAGATGTCTACCCGTGATCTGTGGAACAATGACAACATCAAAGCACGCTCTGAACTTAACTGGCGGCTGACCTTAATTATGGCTGTTCCTATTTTAGCGCTGCTGGTGATCCCTCTTTCTGCGGTCAATCCACGGCAAGGGCGCTTTGCTAATGTTGTTCCGGCCTTGCTGCTGTACCTCATTTATTTCCTGCTGCAAAGCTCACTAAAATCGGCCCTCGATAATGGGCGAATTGATACCAGTGCATGGATGTGGCTGACCAACGCCGGCTTCTTAGCTCTCGGGGTGATACTGAATATCTGGGATAGCGTGCCAATACGCCGTTTACGTGCCAAATGGCAAGGAGCGTCAGCATGATGCGAATCTTTGACTGGTACATTGGCCGCACCATCTTTAGTACCATCATGATGACACTGGCCACATTGGTCGGGCTATCTGGCATCATCAAATTTGTCGAGCAGCTAAAAAAAGTGGGTGAGGGCGCTTATAGCGTCTGGAGCGCAGGCACATTTACCCTGCTGACCATACCGTCTGATATTAATATTTTCTTCCCTATGGCCGCCTTGCTGGGCGCACTGCTAGGGTTGGGTATTTTGGCCAGCCGTAGTGAATTGGTAGTTATGGAAGCTGCTGGCTTTACCCGCCTGCAAATTGCCATGGCAGTAATGAAAACAGCTATCCCGCTCGTCATACTGACAATGGTGTTGGGCGAGTGGGGTGCGCCGTGGGGAGACCAACTGGCCCGTAATTTACGTGCAAAAGCCATTTATGGTGGATCACTGCTCTCAAATTCTGGCGGCTTGTGGGCAAAAGAGGGTAATGATTTTATCTACATCGAGCGTATTGTTAACCAGCAAGAGCTCAATGGTATCAACATTTACCAATTCAACCCGCAGCAACAATTGCAGTCAGTCACCTACGCTAACAGCGCTAATTACAGTGATGGAAGCTGGACACTATATCAAATCGATAAATCCGTCATTGGTGAAAAATCAGTAGAAGGCGTGCAACAGTTCTCGTCGAGCTGGAAAACCAGTTTAAGCCCCGACAAACTCAGTGTAGTCACCATCAAACCTGAATCGCTCTCTATCACCGGCTTATGGCAATACCTACATTACTTAAAACAGACCGGACAAGAGACAGGGCGTTATGAACTGGCCCTATGGCGGAAAGTTCTGCAACCGGTCACTGTTGGTGTCATGATGCTGCTAGCCCTTTCATTCATCTTTGGCCCGCTGCGCAGCGTGACCATGGGTGCTCGCGTACTTACCGGTATTTGCTTTGGCTTTGTCTTCTATGTAGCCGATCAGATTTTTGGCCCATTGAGCTTGGTATACCATGTTCCCGCCATTATTGGTGCTGCGTTCCCAAGCCTCATGTTCTTGGCACTCAGCTGGTACTTATTAACGCGTCGCCGCTGACAGTAAATAAAAAAATGACCGTAAGCTGTTTATTTCCGGCTTACGGTCACTATCACAACTCAAAGCGATTACTGTGCTTTACGCTTCCCGAGCAGCGATAAATTCTCATCTTTACCCAGCACAACAACCTCGCAATCAGCCATGTAATCTTGAAACGCCCGCAAATTACCCCGATCAAACAACACCACCAAATTACCCAATCCTACCGTTGCTGTTACCAGGCGCACAGTCGCTTGCGTAAATGTCAGATTACGACCATCTAATTGTTGAACCCTTAAACGCCAGGCTCGCATACCTAACGTTTGCCCGCTGCGCTGCCAAAAACCCACATAGAACCAGCAGAAACAACCCAATAAATAGAATGAATACACCGGCTGTGAATCTAAATACGCCGCCACATCCATATTCACCGGGATCTGAATTGCGCCTGTTTTAGCCAACAGTGCAGTACAACCCACTGCAATTGCCCCTGCAACCATCACAACAGCAAGAGAAAGCAACAAATCATAGATAAACGCACCTACACGTCGAAAAAAGCCCGCACGCGCGTGGCCAGAGGCAGACATAACAGCCATATACATCCTGTAGATAATCAAATAAAGCCAAAGTGTAGCGATAATTACCGTGTCGCAAAAGGAATTGTATTTTTTTCAATCGATTAAATCACAAAAACACATAAATTGATTGCAGAGCACAAACCGCTATGTATAATGCCAACCAACAAGCCAGTGTGGTGAAATCGGTAGACACAGTTGATTCAAAATCAACCGCCTTCGGGTGTGACGGTTCGAGTCCGTCCACTGGCACCAAAAAACCTTCTTAAGCAGCAATGTTTAAGAAGGTTTTTTGTTTTTGCGCTATAAATATTGCTTATGTAGAGCACTACGCTAGGTGAAATAGCAAGCCAACTCTTTTACACGATCTGCCTTTCAGACAAAACAAATCAACTGGGGGGATGACAGCCCTTTCGGTATTTACTACATGCATCTCTTTTGTGAGCAGCTCTCTTAGCAGTGCATCCTTATTATGTACCTATCTACATTGACGCTTATACCACTGACATTCACACTTGCTTCATCATTCTGATCATTTACCCTCTTTATTTGCGTACTCACACACTATTTACGTTCACCTTCATCACACTAAATAGCAGCAACCCCTACTATATGTGTTTTATGCAGAGTCTATCGGTCCCGTTTCCCGGTTCCCGGTTCTTTTATGTTTCACTGTATATAACCCTTCTTCTATATAGCTCTCTCCTTTATATACCGCTAATCCGCCGCGCCTTTCATACAAATCCCAACATAATGCAAGTCTAGCGTGTACAGGCAAAGAAAATCAGAACCTCAATGGGGGATAAAAGCAAAACCTTCTATATATTGGAGAGGCCCACAATCAACTTATGCACAGAAATAACAGCCTTGTTGTGAGTTACTTGTTGATAATCTGGGTGTAAATAAATGGCCTGAATCTTTTTACGTTTTTAGGTATTTATTTCGTTATTTCCTCTTGCACCAAACTCAAAACTCCCTATAATGCGACCCCACTGACACGGCAGCTGTGATGCAAATCACTGAAAGCTAAGCAGTAAAGAATAAAACGCTTTTAAGGAATGTGAAAAACAAACCTTGACAGCCAAAGGGAAATG
The DNA here is from genome assembly GCF_056522795.1 of Plesiomonas sp. ISS29. Taxonomy (NCBI): domain Bacteria; kingdom Pseudomonadati; phylum Pseudomonadota; class Gammaproteobacteria; order Enterobacterales; family Enterobacteriaceae; genus Plesiomonas; species Plesiomonas sp. ISS29. The sequence goes on along the minus strand of NZ_JAWRZQ010000001.1, from coordinate 5,167 downwards.
CGGAATAATGCGCACCCTGTCAACGTGAAAGCGCTGACACTGCTCTTTAAAAAATTAATCAGACAATCTGTGTGGGCACTCGTTGAAGACGCTGACTATCCAAAAGATACTTAGTTAAACGAGTGACTGACAATTTATTTGCTAGTTATTTCGAGCGACAAACTTTAAATTGAAGAGTTTGATCATGGCTCAGATTGAACGCTGGCGGCAGGCCTAACACATGCAAGTCGAGCGGTAGCACAAAGAAGCTTGCTTCTTGGGTGACGAGCGGCGGACGGGTGAGTAATGCCTGGGGATCTGCCCGATAGAGGGGGATAACTACGGGAAACTGTAGCTAATACCGCATAATGTCTACGGACCAAAGTGGGGGCTCTTCGGACCTCATGCTATCGGATGAACCCAGGTGGGATTAGCTAGTTGGTGGGGTAATGGCTCACCAAGGCGACGATCTCTAACTGGTTTGAGAGAATGACCAGTCACACTGGAACTGAGACACGGTCCAGACTCCTACGGGAGGCAGCAGTGGGGAATATTGCACAATGGGGGAAACCCTGATGCAGCCATGCCGCGTGTGTGAAGAAGGCCTTCGGGTTGTAAAGCACTTTCAGCGAGGAGGAAAGGGAGCAGCTTAATACGCTGTTGCTATGACGTTACTCGCAGAAGAAGCACCGGCTAACTCCGTGCCAGCAGCCGCGGTAATACGGAGGGTGCAAGCGTTAATCGGAATTACTGGGCGTAAAGCGCACGCAGGCGGTTTGTTAAGTCAGATGTGAAATCCCCGCGCTCAACGTGGGAACTGCATTTGAAACTGGCAAGCTAGAGTCTTGTAGAGGGGGGTAGAATTCCAGGTGTAGCGGTGAAATGCGTAGAGATCTGGAGGAATACCGGTGGCGAAGGCGGCCCCCTGGACAAAGACTGACGCTCAGGTGCGAAAGCGTGGGGAGCAAACAGGATTAGATACCCTGGTAGTCCACGCTGTAAACGATGTCGATTTGGAGGTTGTGCCCTTGAGGCGTGGCTTCCGGAGCTAACGCGTTAAATCGACCGCCTGGGGAGTACGGCCGCAAGGTTAAAACTCAAATGAATTGACGGGGGCCCGCACAAGCGGTGGAGCATGTGGTTTAATTCGATGCAACGCGAAGAACCTTACCTACTCTTGACATCCAGAGAATCCTGTAGAGATACGGGAGTGCCTTCGGGAGCTCTGAGACAGGTGCTGCATGGCTGTCGTCAGCTCGTGTTGTGAAATGTTGGGTTAAGTCCCGCAACGAGCGCAACCCTTATCCTTTGTTGCCAGCGCGTAATGGCGGGAACTCAAAGGAGACTGCCGGTGATAAACCGGAGGAAGGTGGGGATGACGTCAAGTCATCATGGCCCTTACGAGTAGGGCTACACACGTGCTACAATGGCATATACAAAGGGCGGCAAGCTAGCGATAGTGAGCGAATCCCATAAAGTATGTCGTAGTCCGGATTGGAGTCTGCAACTCGACTCCATGAAGTCGGAATCGCTAGTAATCGTAGATCAGAATGCTACGGTGAATACGTTCCCGGGCCTTGTACACACCGCCCGTCACACCATGGGAGTGGGTTGCAAAAGAAGTAGGTAGCTTAACCTTCGGGGGGGCGCTTACCACTTTGTGATTCATGACTGGGGTGAAGTCGTAACAAGGTAACCGTAGGGGAACCTGCGGTTGGATCACCTCCTTACCTGCGATACCAGCCTTTGGCTGAGTGCTCACACAGATTGTTTGAAGTTGCGTCCCCTTCGTCTAGAGGCCTAGGACACCGCCCTTTCACGGCGGTAACAGGGGTTCGAACCCCCTAGGGGACGCCACAATTGCTCTTTAAAAATTTGGAAACAAGCTGATAAATAACTGAAGTTCTTAAGAACAAGCGTCTTGAGAAACTGGCATATGACCAGTTTAGTACTTTCATCAATCTGAAATAATTTTGGGTTGTATGGTTAAGTGACTAAGCGTACACGGTGGATGCCTTGGCAGTCAGAGGCGATGAAGGACGTGCTACCCTGCGAAAAGGGTTGGTGAGCTGGGATGAAGCGCTATTAACCAACCATGTCCGAATGGGGAAACCCACCTAAGATAACTTAGGTATCGTTAAGTGAATACATAGCTTAACGAGGCGAACCGGGAGAACTGAAACATCTAAGTACCCCGAGGAAAAGAAATCAACCGAGATTCCGTTAGTAGCGGCGAGCGAACGCGGAGCAGCCCAGAGTCAACATCAGCCAGTGTGTTAATGGAACGGCCTGGAAAGGCCGGCGATACAGGGTGATAGCCCCGTACATGAAAGTGCACTGGTTGTGAGCTCGATGAGTAAGACGGGACACGTGGTATCCTGTTTGAAGATGGGGGGACCATCCTCCAAGGCTAAATACTCCTGACTGACCGATAGCGAACCAGTACCGTGAGGGAAAGGCGAAAAGAACCCCTGTGAGGGGAGTGAAATAGAACCTGAAACCGTGTACGTACAAGCAGTAGGAGCACCTTCGTGGTGTGACTGCGTACCTTTTGTATAATGGGTCAGCGACTTATATTCTGTAGCAAGGTTAACCGAATAGGGGAGCCGTAGGGAAACCGAGTCTTAATAGGGCGCTTTAGTTGCAGGGTATAGACCCGAAACCCGGTGATCTAGCCATGGGCAGGTTGAAGGTTGGGTAACACTAACTGGAGGACCGAACCGACTAATGTTGAAAAATTAGCGGATGACTTGTGGCTGGGGGTGAAAGGCCAATCAAACCGGGAGATAGCTGGTTCTCCCCGAAAGCTATTTAGGTAGCGCCTCGGACGAATACCTACGGGGGTAGAGCACTGTTTGGGCTAGGGGGTCATCCCGACTTACCAACCCCATGCAAACTCCGAATACCGTAGAGTACTATCCGGGAGACACACGGCGGGTGCTAACGTCCGTCGTGAAGAGGGAAACAACCCAGACCGCCAGCTAAGGTCCCAAAGTCATGGTTAAGTGGGAAACGATGTGGGAAGGCTCAGACAGCTAGGATGTTGGCTTAGAAGCAGCCATCATTTAAAGAAAGCGTAATAGCTCACTAGTCGAGTCGGCCTGCGCGGAAGATTTAACGGGGCTAAACCATGCACCGAAGCTGCGGCAATGACGTTTAGGCGTTATTGGGTAGGGGAGCGTTCTGTAAGCGGTAGAAGGTGTGCTGTGAGGCATGCTGGACGTATCAGAAGTGCGAATGCTGACATAAGTAACGATAAGGGGAGTGAAAAACTCCCCCGCCGGAAGACCAAGGGTTCCTGTTCAACGTTAATCGGAGCAGGGTGAGTCGACCCCTAAGGCGAGGCTGAAAAGCGTAGTCGATGGGAAACGGGTTAATATTCCCGTACTTGTGGTGACTGCGAAGGGGGGACGGAGAAAGTTAGGCTATCCGGGCGACGGTTGTCCCGGTTTAAGCGTGAAGGTGGGAAGACTAGGTAAATCCGGTTTTCTGCATAACACTGAGGCGTGATGACGAAGCACTACGGTGCTGAAGTAGCTGATACTACGCTTCCAGGAAAAGCCTCTAAGCATCAGGTCACCAGAAATCGTACCCCAAACCGACACAGGTGGTCAGGTAGAGAATACTCAGGCGCTTGAGAGAACTCGGGTGAAGGAACTAGGCAAAATGGTGCCGTAACTTCGGGAGAAGGCACGCTGACGGTAGGTGAAGTCCCTTGCGGATGGAGCTGAAGTTAGTCGAAGATACCAGCTGGCTGCAACTGTTTATTAAAAACACAGCACTGTGCAAACACGAAAGTGGACGTATACGGTGTGACGCCTGCCCGGTGCCGGAAGGTTAATTGATGGGGTTAGCGCAAGCGAAGCTCTTGATCGAAGCCCCGGTAAACGGCGGCCGTAACTATAACGGTCCTAAGGTAGCGAAATTCCTTGTCGGGTAAGTTCCGACCTGCACGAATGGCGTAATGATGGCCAGGCTGTCTCCACCCGAGACTCAGTGAAATTGAAATCGCTGTGAAGATGCAGTGTACCCGCGGCAAGACGGAAAGACCCCGTGAACCTTTACTATAGCTTGACACTGAATATTGAGCCTTGATGTGTAGGATAGGTGGGAGGCATTGAAACGTGAACGCCAGTTTGCGTGGAGCCGACCTTGAAATACCACCCTTTAATGTTTGATGTTCTAACGTGGTCCCGTAATCCGGGATGCGGACAGTGTCTGGTGGGTAGTTTGACTGGGGCGGTCTCCTCCTAAAGAGTAACGGAGGAGCACGAAGGTTGGCTAATCCTGGTCGGACATCAGGAGGTTAGTGCAATGGCATAAGCCAGCTTAACTGCGAGACGGACAGGTCGAGCAGATACGAAAGTAGGTCATAGTGATCCGGTGGTTCTGCATGGAAGGGCCATCGCTCAACGGATAAAAGGTACTCCGGGGATAACAGGCTGATACCGCCCAAGAGTTCATATCGACGGCGGTGTTTGGCACCTCGATGTCGGCTCATCACATCCTGGGGCTGAAGTTGGTCCCAAGGGTATGGCTGTTCGCCATTTAAAGTGGTACGCGAGCTGGGTTTAGAACGTCGTGAGACAGTTCGGTCCCTATCTGTCGTGGGCGTTGGATGATTGAGGGGGGCTGCTCCTAGTACGAGAGGACCGGAGTGGACGTATCTCTGGTGTTCCGGTTGTCACGCCAGTGGCATTGCCGGGTAGCTAAATACGGAAGAGATAAGCGCTGAAAGCATCTAAGCGCGAAACTTGCCCCGAGATGAGTCATCCCTGAGGCCTAGAGCCTCCTAAAGGGTTGTTGGAGACTACGACGTAGATAGGCAGGGTGTGTAAGCGTAGCGATACGTTGAGCTAACCTGTACTAATTGCCCGTGAGGCTTAACCATACAACGCCAAAGTTATGTTGGACGATGAAGTTCAGACGATGTTTTTGAGAGCAAAACAGAATTTATCAGTGCGTTTTCAGATTTAGCGTAATGGCCATGAGATGGCGGTTATGTAAATAGAATACAAGAATTTGCCTGGCGGCGATAGCGCGGTGGTCCCACCTGACCCCATGCCGAACTCAGCAGTGAAACGCCGTAGCGCCGATGGTAGTGTGGGGTCTCCCCATGCGAGAGTAGGGAACTGCCAGGCATCAAATAAGTAAAAAGCCCATCCGAAAGGATGGGCTTTTTGGCATA